>JAGYIO010000009.1 GCA_018402585.1 Chthoniobacterales bacterium | reverse complement strand
CCGACGTCCTGCGTGGTCGGAACTTGCCCGAAGCCAACCGTAAGGTCGTCGAGGTAGACCGCGCCGGTGTCGGTCGAGTTGTATTGCACAAACTCGGCGATGAGTTGCACTTTGGCCGCACCGGCGGGGACGGTGCCGTTGGCCACCAGCGGCTCCCAGCGGTCGTTGGGGGCGTTCGAGGCCGTGATAGTTGTCACGTTGTCCGCGTCAACGGGCACGTTGAAAGCGTCCATGTAACGGAACCCGTAACGGAACGTGCTCCCGCCGCTCAGCGGGTCGATGGCGTAAACTTTGGCCACGCCGCGGGCGTGGATTGTCTCGCCAACCGCCAGGCCCGCCGTGCCGCCGACAGTCCACTCTTGGTAGATCGTGCCGGTCTGGTTCGGTCCCACCCAGACGCCTTGGTCATTGTAGAAGTTTTGCGCGTAAATTTTGGCGGATTTGGTGCCCGTATAAGCGGCAAAGGGCACGTTGGTGTCTTCGGCTTGCAAGCTGGCGCTGTAGACCGACGCGCCGTTGTCCACCAGGTTTTTGCTGACTCCATCGGGCGGGAATTGCAGCCAGCCGGCCGGAGCAGCCCCCGTTCCGAAATCGGCGCTGTCACCCTCGAAGCCGCCGTTCGCCACGGAGAAGGGCTGGGTAGCCAAAACAAGATTCATCGCGTCGATTTCCACCATGTTGCCAGTGTCGTTGAAGAATTCGAAATCCGTCATGAGCACGACAATCTGGAAGGCCGGCGCATTGGGGTCGAATTCCTCGTTATTCACCGGAGGAAGGGGGCCGCCCTCCGTGGTGTAGTCCCCGCCCTCGGGCAAGAGAACGACCACGCGGTCAAAGATGCCATCCGGTGTATAGTAGTTTCCGATGCCCGGAACTGCTCCGGCTGTTGTTTCATCGATCCATGTGCCCAGCGAGATCTTGCCGGTGGGTGCCCCGGAGCTATTCAGCGACTCGAGATATACCTGAACCTTATTCCTCGGAACTAAAGGATCGATGAAAATGCCGACGGCCCGAAGCGAGGCAATCAGCGAACTGTTGGCCAGATCGATCGAACCGGGAGAAGCGAACGCTTTGCGCACGCCGTAATACCAAGAAGCGGGCGCGTTGGAGGAGTCAACTGCTAGTCTAAGCGCGCCGCTGGCCACGGAAACGGTGGCATCTTGGTCGAAATTGGTGCCGTCGGCGTCATAGACCGGAGTCCAACCGAGATCGGTTGCTGTGCCGCTCTCGAAATTGTCCTCGAGTGAGATCGGCGTGGCTTGCAAATTCACCACGTAGGTCTGGTCGGCGGTTTCCTTGTCATTGCTCAGCACGGTGAGGGTGCCGGCCAGAGGGGTGCTGTCGGTCGGTGTCGCCGTCGCGATGAAACTGCGGCTTTCTCCGGGTTCGAGGGTAGCGCTCGAGTCCCCGCTCAAAACGAAAGACGCTCCAGAGATCGAGACAGAGGGGCAGACCAAAGTCTCGGAGCCGTCGTTTCGCAAGGAAATCGCATAAGGGGTCGTATACCCGATGAGCGGCGGGAAAATGCCCGATGAACCGTTCGCATAATCGGCTCCGGCAATGCTCACCGCCAACTGAGGGCCGACTTCCGCGGCAGTTTGCTGGCGGAGGACAAAGTTGTCGAACAGAGCTGTTCCGACCCGGCCTTCGGTCTGGACCTTCAGGCGCATTCTGCCCGTCACCAAAGCGGCAAACTCGGCATCCGTGGCGGTGTAGCGGACGCGATAGCTCCGCCAGGCTCCAAGCGACGACGGGGCGATCTGGCCGTTGATGTTGGCATCGAGGAGGAGGGTGGCCGAAGCATTGTTCCAGAAAGAAATCGAAGTGGTGGTCGAGGAATAATCGGTGGGGAAAAACGCATCGAAGGAGAGGGTGAAGACCTTCCCGCCATCGGCTTTGACCTCTGTTCCTGCATCGCCATTGTACCAAGCGCCGGCGTATGGCTGACCGGTGACAATCAGAGCTTTGCCGCCGGTGGGCGAAGGGAGAGTGCTCACTGTAGCGGGTTCTCCGACATATGCGCCCTCGAATGGGAGCCAGAAAAAATCGTCGGGAAGGGTCACTCCAGAAATAGGCGTGGCGCTGATATTGAAATCTCCATTGCGGAGTAGTTGGCTGGTGGTTGTCGGCGGGTAGCTAGCAGGGGTTCCAGAAATGCTGCGGCTGACGATCTGCAAGCCAACTTGACCGGTGTTCTCCTGCGTTTGCGTGACCCCCATCATTTCGAAGCCCACTTGCAATTTTTCACCGACTCTACCGCTGAGGCCCGTGAGGGTGATGGTTGCCTGGCCGGTGGTGGTGACCCGAAATCGCTGGGCGGAGGTCTCCTGAAAGCTGCTATTGAGAGTTTTGCAAACCACATTGAACACCGCATTGGCGGGCAGGTTGACATTTGTGACATTAACGACAATCGATGCGCTGGACATGCCCGGCGACACTAGCGCTTCCTTCAAAGTCGAAGCCTTGTAGTAACGCAACAGCTTGGGGGTGCTGGTTTGGCTGGTGTAGATATAGCTGTTCGGCTTGAAGGTCATGGTGGTGCCCACGGCGCTGTTGCCTTGCACCACCAAATCGACTGGTCCGTATTGGTAGATGCCTTGTATGTATGCTCCAGGCGATCCGTTGTTGTTCTCCGAGATGTCCATGTACGTGAACTGCTGACCGAATGGATCGCTTTGAGCAAAAGCGGCCGGTGCTAGGAGCGCAGCCACGAATAGTGCGGGGAGAGTACGGGGGAAAGTTCTGAGTGTGCGGGGTAACATAGCTGTATACCATATGCATGCTCGACTGGTTGTCAAACGGGTTGCCAGTCGATTTTTCGGATTTTCTGTTCGGGAGGGGGCGGGTGGATAAGGGGTCATGGTTGGGTTTGATTTAAACGTTCGACCTAGTTGCGGTGCAGGTCGTTCAAAAGAAGGTCTTTGCCTCTGTCGGAGGGCGCCCCTGGCGCGCCAAACCACCCGGCCGTTAGCGGTTCCGGAGCAAGCGGCGGGCGTCCAAATCGACAATCACCTGGTCGACCTTTCCGGTGCGCTGGAGCACGTCGCGGGAACTCCCCGCATCCAAAGCCAGATCGGTGGAATGGGCGGCCGCCCCGTCTGCCCGGAAGATGGTGAGTCCATCCTGGTCCGACAACCGGTAGACAAACGGGGTCTGGCACACCGTGAAGGCGAGGCTGCGGGGCGGCAGAGCGAGCGTTTTCCCCCGGCCGTCCGCCCCGTGGTAGAAGAACTGGCCGGCCGCTTCGCCGAATTCGGCCGCACAGAGGAGGGTGGGCCGGAGCCGAATGGTGCCCTGCTCGACGAACACGCCGAGTTCGCCCAAGCGGCAAAGGATGTCCTCCTTGACCTGGCCGGTCAGTCCCGGTTGCTTGGCCCCGGCCTGGGCCGGGGTGTGCGAGTAGGGATCCATGGGGAAAGCTCCGTATTTCTCCGGCGTCTTCGAGTCGCCGAGCCCGCTGCGAATGTCATAGTAGGCGGCGGCCAGCCCGCGGCGCACCGCCGCCGGCGATTTTTCCCTTTCGGCCCGGAAAAAATTCTCCTGCACCGCGAGCAAAAGTTTGGAGACCATGTGCCAGTAGATGCAGCCGAGGCCCTCGTAGCCGTAGAAAGTGCCGGACCGCCCGGTGAACGAATGGTGGTCGAACAAATTCTCGTAGACGCGCTGCAGGCGGGCCCGTTCCGCGGCGACCAAGGTGCGCAGGGAGGGATCGGCGGCCAGCTGGTCGAGGACTTCGCCGAGTTGGCGTTGGTTGCCGATCCCGGGGCGGAAATGGACGCCGCCGCGCGGGTTTCTTTCCACAAGCAAGCGGTTGCCGTCCGCGATGAGTTGGCGCAGCAAGCGGCTGGCCCGCACGTCGCGCGGGGCGATGTTGTTTCGCTGGTGGAACCGCGGCAGTTGCCGCTCCGGATAAAGCAGGTAGCTGTGCTGGTCGCGGCGGTACATGGAGCTGCGGCGTAGCGCGCGCAGCAGGTCGAGAGATTCCCGCGGGGAGAGCAGACCCGAGCTGAGGATGGCCACCTGGCCTTCGAGCATTTCGTAGAGGTGACGCACCGCGATGCGGTCCGCTCCCTCGAAGGCGATGAGATTGTAGGAGTGGTAAAGCCCGTCTGGTCGGCGGTTGAGCCGCAAGGTGTGGTCGGTCCAAGTCAGCGCGGCGTCGACAAAGCGGAGCAACTCGGCGACCGGCAGGGTCGTCTTCTGCCCGGAGGGTCCGCGGGCGTAAACTTTCGTGCGATAGCTCTCCCCGCTTTTGCCCAGCAAGTCGACCACGCGCCTCCGTTCGCGGTCCGTGACTTTGCCGCGCAAAACTTTGCCGTTCTTCTGCAGGACCGAGGCGATGGCGCGGAGCAAGGTGGCAATGTCGCCGGACACGGACACCGTCCCGCCGGGCGACGCGGCGAAGAACGTTTGCAGGAAGGCAAGGTAGCGGCGGATGTAGGCCAGCGTGACCACGGAGGCCCCGGGTCCGACCAGCGCGTTGTTCGCATCATTCCATTCGGGCCGCTGGGTGTTGAGCCAGATGCCCGCGCCGGGCACGAAGTTGGTCAACTTGGCCAGAAGCGGGACAAGAAGTTTCTCCGCGAGATTCGCACGGATGACCCGCTCGTGCCCATCGAGGAGGAGCTTGCCCTCGGCACCGTGCTTCTTGACCCGGGTCTTGATCATTTTCTCCAAGTGATGGTCGAAGACCACGGTGTCTTTCGGATCGGCCACCAGGCTGCGGTGGCCACGGATGCGGTAGGGGACGTTGGCGTAGGCGAAGATGTCGCGCTCAAGCAGACCGGCCAGGCCGCCGGCATCGTGCTTCTCGGCGTGCTCGAGCAACTTGAGCAGGTAGATGATCTGGTGGTCGCCCCAATATCCGATGCAGGCCCACGGGTCATGCGGTTCCGGCACTTCCCAATCGATGCCCCCACGCGTGACCCGGTAGGGGTTGTAGCCGTCCGCGGTCGAAGCGTTGAGGAACCGCGCGATCATGCCGGTGGTGAAACCGGGGAAGGACTGGGCCAAAGCCTCCCAGTTCTGGAAAATGTCCCGCCAGTTGCCCTGGTAATCGAGCACCCGCCGGCCCGCCGCGTCCCGGGCGGGGATGGTGAAGCGGTTCCACGGCCGGCTCGGGTCGCCGTGGCGCCGGCTGAAGGTCAGGGGCAGGTATTCACGGCAGATCCGCTCGAGACTCGGCTCGGCTGCCTCGCGGGCCGCCTCGATGAGTTCCGAGTAGGTGAATTGTGCGGGCAAGCGGCGGGCCAGGCGTTTCCAGCGCGGGACCACGGCGGGCGCGGTCGAACGCACATGCTGGTCGAGATCGCCGCGGTCGATTTTCTCCCCGTGGGCGAAAACGCCCCCGCGCATCACATTGCAGAGCGTGTTGGTGTAGTGCCGCGCCGATCCCATGGGCAGCGCGGAGACTTGCAACCCGTCGGAGCTGCCGACGATCCGCTTGAGTTCTTCGGTGCCCTCCCGGATGTCGGCCAGCACCTCGCGCCGGAAGGCGGACGGTTTTTCCAGGGCGGTCCCGAGCCGGACGACATCCGCGGCGCTTTGTGACACGTCGGCGCCGAACATCCATTCGGCCGCCTGCCCCGGCGCAAGGTTCCTCCGCCCGCAGAGAAAATAAGCCCCGCGGCGACCGCAGACGTCGTTCTCGGGCCGCAGGGTTTCCCCGCGGCGCAGGGCCTCGAGTTGCGTGGCGGAGAGCAGAATGGCGTCCGCCTTGACCGGACTAACCGACCAGACCGTGGTGGCCTCGAGCGACTCCGCGGGTTCGGGGCGGTCGGCCGGCACCGCGCTCAGGCGGAACAAAGCGAGTCGGCTGCCGGGAAGTCTTTCGCTGCGCTTGTAGGCGTCGAGCAGCGTGCTGTAACGCATTTGGAAATCGCTGCCGATGCCGGACGGCATGATGTTCTGGATGCCATCGAGGAAGTCTACTGACATGCGCTGGCGGCCGGTATTGGTCAGCGAACTTCGCCGGATCCAGCCGAACCGGCGGCTGTTCGACCAGCCCGTGCGGAAGACCAGTCCGAGGTCCTCGTTTTCTTCATCAAACCAAACCTCGTTGCCCCAGACACTTTTCAGCAGGCTGCGGCGGACCCGGAAACGGCCTTCGCCCCGGATGGAGAAGGGCTCCCAGGTGTCCTCCTGCCTGCCGCGCCGGACGCGCACGATGGTCTTTCCGCCGGTCGATTCCGCACAGTCGCGCAATTTGTCATCGGTGTAGTACGGGAAGATCGCGCCGTCGGCGTCCCGGCGCCCTGCGGTCAGGCCGCCATGACTGGAGTGAAACATCCAGTGATCCTCGGCGCTGACAACCGAGAAGAAGAAGGGCGGCAAACGGTCGTAGTCGCTAATGCGGTAAAACGGCTCACCATCGTTGAGCGTGACAAATTCGCCCTCCGGAGAGAAGTGGTTCTTGCGGGGGGAGGTTTTTCTTGACGCCACGGAAAGTAGATTCACAGACCCCGTGACCTTACAGGACTCAACTAGGATGGCAATTGCTGAAGGGGAATAACGGGGCTGGCAGGACGCTTTTCCCCTCAAGAGTCGCAAAAATCAGGTTCCCGCCTTTGATTGACCCGAAATTGGAGACTGCTTGTTGGGTGGGATCCCTGCGGCCAAGTAAAAAAAACTCGGCGCAGCGGCAAAAACCAGGAGCGTCCCCTGGTCCCCGCATTTGCGGGGAAAGTGTTCTCTCCGATTTTTTTTTGACAACGCGCAGAAGAGTTAGTAGTATGGCCCTAGTCTAGTTAGTCGATGACTATTAAGACTGACCAATAACCAAAACAAAATACCCCTAGAACCAATGAAAAAACTCCTCCTCTCCTTAATCTTTGTTTGCGCCGCTATCGGTGCGGCCAAGGCGCAGACAACCTATTACTTCTCTGACTTCGACTCTTTTGCTGATAACGCCACAGTGCTTCCCGGCGGGTCCAATTCTTTGACCGCTTATGGGCTTCCGACTCAGTTTGGTCTTATCCGAGACGACGGCAGCGGCGGGAAAGCACTCAACATTTACGGCGGAGAGCAATTCAATGGGGCAAACAGTGGAGCCTTTGGCGCTTTGTCTGAGCGCATCAGCGCCGGTGAAACATTGCTCCGCATGACTGGTGAATACCGGACCACTGCCGCCTCTGACGGTGAGCCTTGGAACCAAACTGCGCAAATACAGTTCCAAAACACCGTTGGTTTCTTCGCGTACAATTTTATTGAAGTCAGCTCATCCACGCCCGACTGGACACCGTTCACGCTTGACCTCAACATCGCGGGCGTTAACGCCGACCAACTGGGGCAGATTCAAGCAAACTTTTTCATACCGGACTTTAATGCGGGTCAATTTCAAGTTGATAACCTTACCGTACAGACAACTGTTCCAGAACCATCCACCTACGCCCTTCTGGCTCTCGGTGGCGCTGGGTTGGGTGCGCACCTCATGCGTCGTCGCCGCCGCTAAGGTCCAACAAGTTTGTTTCAGCAAACCCGGTGCCGCGCCAAGCGGAACCGGGTTTTGTTTTCTCCTCAAGTGCTCTCGAGGCCGACCTCAGTGCACCGTGGTGGCGGCTTGTGCTGCCGGTGTCCGATGGCGCATGGACTTTTTGCTCCGGTGACTTCCCCAAGGTCCTAAGGTCCGAAATCTTTCGGTGGTTGGTGGTCACGAAACGGTTCTGGACGTATTGCAAGGTGGATCGTGCCGTCCCGGCGCGATATTTCAGTCCAGAAGTCGCGACCCACCCTACGATCAAAAATCTTAAGCTTTTAGCGTCCGGTGCTAGAGCACCGCTCCGCGGCGGCGAATGACCTCGCGGTACCAGTGGTAGGAGTCCTTTGGTGTTCTGCGCTGCGTCTCGTAATCGACATGAACCAAGCCGAAGCGCTGTTTGTAGCCTTCGGCCCATTCGAAGTTGTCGAGTAGCGACCAGTGGAAGTAGCCCTTGACCGGCACGCCATCGGCCACCGCGCGGCGCAACTCGCACAGGTAACGCGAAGTGAAATCGATCCGCTGGGGATCGTGCACCTTGCCGTCCTGGGCCACCCAGTCGGTGTTGCTCAAGCCGTTTTCGGTGATGAAGACGGGCAAGCCGTAACGTTCGTGGATGAAGCGTGGGCCCCAACGCAAGGCGGGCGGGGTGATATTCCAACCGAAGGCGGTCCGCGGGTTCCCCGGTGCGAAGGGCACCACCTTGGCCCGGCCGTCGCGGCCGGCTTTGACCGGCGTTCCCTGGTAGATGTTCAGACCGTAGAATTCCAAGGGCTGGGCCATGATGCGCAGGTCGGCCTCGGAATATTTCGGGAGCAGCTGGCCGTAGGCCCGGCGCGCTTCCGGCGCCACGCGTCCGAGAATGACCGGATCGCTCCAGTGCGTGTTGTTGAAAAGGTGATCGCGCCCGCAGGCATTGGTCGCCCGCCGTGCCGCCTGCACGTCGGCCGGTTTGGCCGTGGCCGGGTAATGCACCACGCCGACCGGCGCCCAACCGATGCGAACCGGGTTCGGGCATCCGGCCCGCAGGGCCGAGACGGACAAGCCGTGCGCCAGTTGCACGTGGCGCACCATTTTGAGCTGCGCGCGCATGGGCAAGCGCAGTCCCGGGGCGTGGAGGCCGGTGCCGTGACCCAGCCCGATGAAGCACTGGGGTTCGTTGAAGGTCATCCAATCCCCGATCCGGTCGCCCAGATGCCGGGCGACCAGCGCGGTATAATCGGCAAACCATGCCGGCGAGTCACGATGACCCCATCCACCCTCGTCGAAAAGAACCGTGGGGTAATCCCAATGGAACAAAGTGCAGAACGGCCGGATGCCCGCCTCAAGCAAGCTGTCGACCAGTCGCTGGTAGAAATCCAATCCGCGGGCATTGACCTTGCCCCGTCCCCGCGGGAGCAGGCGCGTCCAGGAAAGGGAGAATCGGTAGGCCTGCAACCCCAGATCCTTCATCAACCGGACATCGTCGCGGTGGCGGTGGTAGTGATTGCAAGCGGTTCGGCCGTCGTGGCCTTCCCAGACCTTGCCGGGCGTCTGGCAAAAGCGGTCCCAGACGGACAGACCGCGACCATTCACCCGGGCCGCTCCTTCGATCTGGTAGGCCGCGGTGGCGGCACCCCAGACGAAGTCCCCAGGGAAGGGGCGATGCTGGGCGGCGGAACTCAAGAGCGAAGCACGTCGGGCCCGATCTTGGCCGGGCCGGGGCCTGTCGAGTTGCGCAAGACGATTTGCGGTTCGACCCGGATGTAGGTGGCCGCCAGCGAAGGTTCCTGCAGGCGCTCCAAGACGCGCTGCGCGGCGAGCCGCCCGAGCAGGCACTTGTCGAGACGCACCGTGGTGAGGGCGGGCACCGAGCCGCCGGCCCAAAAGATGTCATCGAATCCGATGACAGAAACATCCTGGGGCACGCGGCAGCGACCGCCGTTCTGGAGCGCGGCGAGCAGGCCCACCGCCATTTCGTCGTTGAGGCAGAAAATTCCGGTCGGCATCGATGGTTCGCGGAGCAATTTTTCGCCTGCCTCCATGCCGGATTCGCGGCTGAAATCGCCCGGGATGCGCCGGATGGAGGTGGCGGGCACTCCGCGCCCGGTCCAATAAGCGATCGCGGCGGCTTCGCGCTCCATGCTCGCGATCTGATCGTCGCCCGTGATCAAGGCGAATTCGCGGTGGCCCATTTCGTAGAGGTGCTCGGCTGCCGCTTTGGCCCCGGCCGCATTGTCGAAGCAGATCACATCGGCGTTCCCGCTGCCTTCGGGGGCGTCGGCCACCACGGCGGGCGGACCCTGGCGGATGAGGTGCCCGAGAATCGGCGGGGCGATCGGGCCGAGATAAATCACCGCATCGACGTGCGCTTTGGAGACCAAGCGGAAATAGTCGTCTTCTTTGCGCAGATCGCCGGCGGGGAGGATAACCAAGGCCGCGTGCTGGCGGCTCAGTTCGGTCTGGATTCCGCCGACGATTTCCAAGTGGTATGGTCCCATCGACTTTCTGCGCAGCACGTGGCCGACCAGACCCACGCTGACCATCGAGCTCTGCTTGCGCTTTTGCTGCGGGGCGAGCGGGTCGGCCACGAAAGTTCCCTGCGCGGGCACGCTGTAGATGAGCCCCTCGGCCCGCAATTCCCCCAGGGCCTTGCGCACCGTGATTTTGTTCACGTTGAGCTGCTTGGCCAGCTCGTCCATGGACGGCAGGCGGGCGAGGGGGGCCAGCTCCCCGTTCTCGATCTTGCCTCGGATGCGCTCGGAAATCTGACGGTAGAGGTATTGGTGGCGGCTCTTGCCCCGCTGGAGTTGCTGTGACGACGAAAGCATGCGACTGCAATAGAACTCAGCAGTCGGAAGGAGGCAACTCCGCAGTGCCGGTGCTTACTCGGAGAGAAAAGGCAGATTGGCCGTGCTCGCCCCGCCTTTGCCGTCCCGAACGACCAGAAAAAGACGGTAGGCGCCGGGCGGAGGGAAGGTCACGGTGCAGTCCGTCCCGCGGCCGGATTCGACCGCTTCCGGGAAGGTCGGCGGAACGCTTTCGGCATCCCCGCCGTGTTTGAGGTCTGTGCTCTCCGCCATGACCGTCCACTCGTAAGTCAGGTCGTCTTCATCGCGGTCGGAAACCGTGGCGATGGCTTGGAGGCGTGTGCCCGCCTTGGCGCGGTCCGCCTCATTTTCAAAACGCAACGCTTCGATCTTCGGGCTGCGGTTGGCCGGCCACTCTCCGGTCCATTGCCGCACGACCGCATCGACTGCGGGAAGTTTTTCTCCGGTCGGCAGGAGCATGCCATACCAGGTGGGGGTGGTTTCCTGCTTGTCGCCCCAATAGAAGGCATACGTGCCGAGGCAGAGTCCCTCCTTGTCATCCGTCGCACTTTGCAGCGTAGCGAAATATTGCGCCGCTTTCTCGTCAGCGGTGGGCTCGATCGGGGCACCCCACGCTGTCTTGGCCACTTCCCAGTGACCGGCTGGACCAAACTCGGTAATGATGTAGGGTTTTTTCCAGCCCAAGCCTTCAAGTTTCAACCCCGTGCCGGCTGCCCCGCTGTAAGCGTTGATGCCGAGAATGTCGATCGAGGGGTAGTGCTGCAGAATTTCACGCACCTTGTTCTCGTCGGCCCCGGCGATGACGGTCATAACCGGATGATTCGGGTCCTCCTCCTTGACGATCTTGGCCAGCTCCTCGAGTTCTTTCCACACGCGCTCCGCCTCCGGTTGACCGGGAAAAATTTCCGCCTCGTTACCCAAGCCCCAAAGGAGAAGGTTTGGATGGTCTTTGTAACGGCGCACGGCCGCGCGCACTTTCTCACGCTGGGTGCGGATCATTTCGGGATCAAGGTAGGAGAACCCGTGGCGCTCGTGCACGACCCAGAGACCCGCACAAAAGGTCAGACCGAGTTCCTCGATCTGCGCGAGATTGGTCTTTCCGGAGGCATTGGTTTGCTCGAGTTGCTCGATCCCCCAAAAGCGCACCGAATTTGCGCCTAATTCTTTGGCCAAAGGCAGGGAGCCCAGTCCACCAAGGCCGAGGATGTGGAAAGGTTCCCCGTTGCGGAGCAACTCCCAACCCCGTGAGTCAGAGCGCCCTAATTCAACCTTGGAACCGGATCCCATGCTGCACACAGGAAAAGTGAAGCCGATAAGGCAGCAAGCCAATATCCGCTTGACTCGACCTAGGTTACACATATAACGCTTAGTAGGACCTTTTCCTCCACATGTCTAACCTAAACGTAACTGTGATTGCGGAGGCTTCCCCCACCTGCATCTCCGCTCCCATGTTGGGCCGAGTGCCGGTCGCTGCGAAAGGCCGTTCCTCCCCACTGGCTCAGGAAGACTGGTTTGCATTTTGAATGCAAAAAATCACCCCGCGGCAGGAGTGGCCATCGAGCGCTGTCGATCCTTTTGCGTTGCCCGTAGTTGTGGGCGGAGCCACCGCGACCGAGTGGCGCAACGCTCCTCTCTGGAATTGGGACTGGACCGCAGGAGCACGCATTTTCGGGCGTCGACCGCGAGGCTGTCGTGAAGTTCGTCCGGTCGCTGTGAGCCGCCGACTTCGCCACCCATTCCACCCCGCCGGATCATGGTCCGGCGCCGTGGACAAGGCGTCGCCTTGCCCGTAAGCTGGATTTTCCATTCGGCCACTTCCTTCCCCCCCGATCCCCATGCTGTCTCCGACCGACAGGATTCCGAATACCGAGAAGCTCGCCTATGGCATAGGGGCTTTGGCCAACAACCTGATGGCCGCTGCCATGGGGACGATGTCTATCGTGCTGAATCTCGGCCTGGGCATGAACCCGGCGGTGGTCGGGACCTTGATGTCCTTACCCCGCCTGCTCGATGCCTTGACCGATCCGGTCATGGGTTATATCTCGGACCACTCCCATCTGCGCTGGGGACGGCGGCGTCCTTTCATTTTTGCCGGCGCCCTGCTTTCCAGCGCGATTTTTGGTCTGCTCTGGCAACTCCCCGCCGGCCGGAGCGAGGACTTTTATTTTTGGTATTTCCTCATCGGGGCCAACCTTTTTTACCTGGCCTACACGGTCTATGCCACGCCGCTCATTGCCTTGGGCTACGAAATGACCCCCAATTACAACGAGCGCACGCGCTTGATGGGTGTTTCGAACTTTATCGGGCAATTCGCCTGGGTGGTGGCGCCCTGGTTTTACGCTTTTATGGAGAACGACCGGTTTTTCCCCGACGCGGTGACCGGCGCCCGCTGGCTGGCGGTTTATGTCGCGGTCTTTGCCGCGATCGCCGGTATCGTGCCGGCCATTTTCTGCCGGGAACGCATGCAGGCCATCGCCGAGCAAGAGGAAAAAAGCACGCTCGACGGCTCGGCCCCGGGCGGGTTCGGGCGGACCATTGCCGACTTTTTCCGGGGCTTCGTCACCACGATGCGGTTCCGTCCCTTCCTCCTCCTCTGCGGTGCGACTTTCCTCGTTTTCAACGGGTTCATGCTCGTCTCCGCCTTCAGCTCATACGTGATCATTTTTTACGTCTACGGCGGGGACAAAGACCTCGGGGCGCAGCTCATGGGCTGGAACGGGACATTTTCCGCGGTCTGCACCTTCGGGGTGATTGTCCTTTCCACCTGGCTCGGCACGCGGATCGGGAAAAAGCAGACCTTCTTCCTCTGCACCGGACTTTCCGTCCTCGGCTACCTTCTGAAGTGGTTCTGCTTCAGCCAGACCAACCCCTTCCTTATCCTGCTCCCCACGCCCCTCATTGCCTTCGGTCTGGGTGCGCTCTTTACCTTGATGGGTTCCATGGTGGCGGACGTTTGCGATTTGGACGAATTGCACACCGGCCAGCGGCGCGAGGGCATGTTTGGTGCGGTCTTTTGGTGGGTGGTCAAGCTGGGCATGGCTCTGGCTTTGGCTTTGTCCGGCTACGCCCTCAATTTCACCGGATTCGACGTGGCCCTGGGTGGCGACCAATCCGAGGAAACCTTGTTTCTCATGCGTCTCTTCGATGTGGGCGTTCCGGCCTTGACCTCCCTCCTGGCCATCGGGTTGGTTGTCTTTTATCCCCTGACCGAATCGGTGGCCGGTCAGGTCCGGGCCAAACTCGAGGCGCGGCGCGGATGCGCCGCCCCGGCGTCCTGAGATGTATCTTCTTCCGGCCATTTTGAGCCTGCTCGCGGCTGCGGTTTCCGCCGCCGATCCGGCCGATTTTCCCCCGCAGAAACCGGAGGCGCTGCTCGAGGGGGAGGTCATGGCCATTTGTTACTCCGGTTTCCGCCGGGGCCAGCACCCGGACCGCGGGGAGGGGGCGAAGAATCCTTCACGGGAAGAAATTCTGGAGGATCTCCGCCTGCTCGAAGCGGCGGGTTTCCGCCTCCTCCGGCTCTATGACAGCCGGGAAAATTCGCGTACCGTGTTGGAACTGATCCAGGCGGAAAAGTTGCCGATCAAAGTGATGCTCGGGGCTTGGCTCGACGGGGAAGTCAGCACGCACGAGACGTGCGCCTGGGTCAGAGAGGAGGTGCCGGCGGACAAGCTGGCGGCCAACCGCGCGGCCAATGACGAGGAGGTCGGCCGCGCCATCGAGCTGGCGCGTTCCTATCCGGATGTGGTTGCCGCGGTGAACATCGGGAACGAAACGTTGGTCGATTGGAACGACCATCGCGTGCCGGTCGACCGCCTGGTGGATCTGTTGCAAAGGGCCCGCGAGGCGCTCGACCAGCCGGTCACCACCGCCGAGAACTACGCCGCGTGGGTGCGCGACGCGAAGGAATTGGCCGGTGCGGTCGATTTCGCCGGGGTGCACACTTACCCGGTCTGGGAAAATAAAACCCTGGCCGAAGCGATGGCTTTCACCCGCGAGAATCTTACCGCCGTCCAGCAGGCCTTGCCCGGTGTCCCGCTCGCCGTGGTCGAAGCAGGTTGGGCCACCACGGCGTCCGAATTTCCGGAGCAGGCCAGCGAGGATAACCAGGAAGTTTACTTCAATGATCTCCTCTCCTGGGCCCGGGCGAACAATGTGACCATTTTCTGGTTCGAGGCTTTCGACGAGGACTGGAAAGGGGACGCGGCCAATGCGAGCGGAGCGGAAAAACATTGGGGACTTTTCGATGTCGACCGGCAGCCGAAAAAAGCCGCCCGGACATCGCTCCCGTTGGCCATGGAGAAAGACTGAGTGAACACCGCGGGGGGAGAAGGCGGTGACCGCGGCAAGCGAGCTCCGCTTAGGAAAGGTGTTGAGAGATTGAAAGCCAACGACTTGCCGGTTCGGACGCGGTCATCCCAAAGATGAGGCCAGGCGATGACGTAAATTGCTCATGCTCAGATCCTAAATTCGTCGCCGCAGCGACCTGTCAGCCAGGGCAACGACCGTTACCGGGGACGGCGCTGGCTCCAGGCAGGCGATTACCACTGCACTTTGCAGCGGTATTTTTTCCAGTGGCGGTCGTTGGTGATGGCGATGGCGCCGGTTTCGAGGGCTTGGGCGATGAGAAGGCGGTCAAAGGGATCGCGGTGGTGGTGGGGGAGGATTTGCAGGCGGTCGAGTTCTTCGGGTTCGATGTTGATCTGGCGGAAGCCGTGATCCTCTTGGAGTTGGCGTGAGAAGTCGGCCATCGGGACGGCCAGTTCCAGGGTGCCGAGGGCCCTCTTGATGGCGATTTCCCAGAGCGAGACGATGCTGAAGGTGATATCGTGGTCTTCCGTGTTGCCGAGGATGAGATCCCAGCGGTGGGGGAGTCTGGAATCGTCTGCGCGCCACCAGAGCAGGACGTGGGTGTCGAGAAGGTAGCGCATGCGCTATTCCATGTATTCGCGCATATCTTTGATCGGTGCGCAGAAATCGTCCGCCACCCAGATTTTACCTTTCATGTCCCCGCGCCCAGCCTTGGCTCGCTTGATGGGAGCCGGTTTGAGTTCGGCGACCGGTTTGCCGCGCTGGGTGATAATGAAGGATTGGCCGGCGCGGGTTTGGCGCAGCAGGCGGGAGAGGTTCGTCTTGGCTTCGTAAGCGCCGACTTCCTGCACTCGGGTGGTGGGTTTCATGTAACTAGTCTATTCAATAGACCAGTTGGGTCAAGCGGGATGGAGATGGCCCATAGTTCCTTGAGCCTGCGCGGCGGGTCCGGAGGTCCCGCCCGACCTGAAAAACGTGGACCGCATAGCGCTTTAAAATTAGTCGGGAAGCAAAGGACGCCGATGGATTCGGGGTTCATCGGCAGGATGCCGATGCCACGGGATTCAGCGGAGGGCCCAGCGAAGCTTGGCCGAGGTGGAGCGGGGGTTGGTGCGGCGTTCTTCCGGAGAGGCGCGGATGACCCGGCGGGCGATTTCGCGGTAAAGGCCTTCGTGCTGGGCGGTCTGGAAGGCTTTTTTAATGCGCCGGTCTTCGCCGGAATGAAACGAAAGGATGGCGATGCGGCCTCCGGGGTTGAGGCACTGGGGCAAGACACGCAGGAGGGTGTCGAGGGCGGTGAACTCTTCGTTGATTTCGATCCGGATGGCTTGGAAGACACGGCGCACGGAGAGTTCGCGTTCCTCCTCAGCGGTGGCGGGGAGCGCGCGACGAATCGCGGCGGTGAGTTCCGTCGTGGTGGCAAAATTCTCACCGGCGAGGTTGTGAGCGATGGGTGCGGCGTGTCGTTCGTCGGAGTTGGCGATGAGAAGAGAAGTGAGTTTCTGCGGGGAAACTTTTCGCAACCACTGCGCGGCCGAGATCCCGCGCGAGGGATTCATGCGCATGTCGAGAGGGCCTTCGTTTTTGAGCGAAAAGCCGCGGTCCGGGTTGTCGAGTTGCATGGAGGAAGCGCCGAGGTCGGCCAGGATGAGGTCGGCCCCGGACCGACCGCAGCGGGCCAAGGCGGCGGGGAGTCCGGCAAAGTTGGACTTTGCGATGGTTAACTGGTCGGGGTGGTGGCCGGCTTGGCGCAAGCGTTGCTCGGCGCGGGGCAGTTCGAGGGGATCGATCTCCAAGGCGAGGAGGTGGCCGCCGGGGGCAATCCTTTCGAGGATGGCTCGGGCGTGGCCGCCGAAACCGAGGGTGCAATCGACGGCGAAGTCGCCGGGCCGGGGACGAAGCACCTCGAGGGTTTCCGCCACCATGATCGGGAGGTGCGAACCGGCGGGGGTTTTGCCCGCGGCGAGAACTTTGGCCACGGTCTCGGGGTGGTGGTCCGGGTCGAGTTCCTTGTATTTATGGGCGAACCGTCGGGGGTTCGTTCCGGGGTAACGCGGGCGGCGGCGGTGTTCCATGGGTCAGCGGGAGGAGAGACCAGAGGCGAAAAGTTATTCGACGATTGTTCGCGGGTTGGTTGGTCGGGACACGCGGCTTGCGTGTCCGTTGGATGAGGAGCGGACGAGCGGGCCGCTCGTCCCTACCTTTCCAGAGTGGTCTTCATTGGCTGGAAGCCGATGCCATCTCGGCGGAGAGGTTGTTCCATTCCTCGTTGGCCAACTCGAGTTCTTCGGTCAGGTCGGCCAGTTCGCGGTGCAGCGGGAAGGCACTGGCGTCGTTGGCCGCCGTTTCGAGGATGGTGGCGAGTTCGCCTTGACGGGCTTCCAGGGCGATGATGCGGTCTTCGAGTTTGTCTTGGCTGGTTTCGGACTGACGGAGGGCTGCGGCGGCCGCCTTGCGGGCTTCAGCTTCGGCCCGGCGTTGTTGCTTGAGTTCTTTCAGTCCGAGCTTTGCTTTGTCGGCTGGTGGAGCGGTGGCTTTTTCGGCCGGGCGGTGATTGTGCAGGGAAGCGACCAGACCGCTGCGGGCGGTGGTGGCGCCGGATTTTTCGAGGTAGTAATCGTAGTCACCGGCGTAGGGGGTGAGGCGGCCGGCGTTGATATGCAGAACCGTGGTGGCGAGGGAGCGGATGAAGTGGACGTCGTGGCTGACCAAAACCAGGGTGCCTTCGTAGGGTTTGAGGGCGCCGACCAGTGCGTTGATACTCGCCATGTCGAGGTGGGTGGTGGGTTCGTCGAGGAGGAGAAGATTGGGGGGACGCAGGAGGAGTTTGACCAGGGCCAGACGGCTTTTTTCCCCCCCGCTGAGGATGCCGACATTTTTGAAGGCGTCGTCACCCCGGAAGAGGAAGGAGCCGAGCACAGTGCGCACCGATTGCTCGCTCACCCCGCTGGCGCCGTCCATCGCTTCATCGAGCACGGTGCGGCGCACGTCGAGGGTGTCGGTGCGGTGCTGGGCGAAGTAACCCACGTTGACGTTGTGGCCTTCGGTCCGGGTGCCGGCTTCGAGCGGGAGAAGGCCGGCGAGAATTTTCAGCAGGGTGGATTTGCCCGCGCCATTGGGTCCGACCAGGACGGTGCGTTGTCCGCGTTCGATCGTGAGGTTGAGATCCTCGTAGACCAGGTGTTCGCCGTAGGCTTGGCGGACGTGTTCGAGCACCATGGTGCGTTGTCCGCCGCGGGGCGGTTGGGGGAAGCGGAATTTGACCGTGGCTTCGGTGTTTTCGGGGGCCGGCAGGCGTTTGATCCGGGCCAGTTGCTTGATCCGCTCCTGGGCTTGGGCCGCCTTGCTCGCTTTGGCCCGGAAGCGGTTGATGAAATCTTGGAGGTGCTCGATCTCGCGCTGCTGGTTTTTGTAGGCGGCGAGGTATTGCTCGTCGCGGGCTTTTTTCTCAAGGAGGTAGTCGTCGTAGTTGCCGCGATAACGGTGAAGATGTTGCCGCGCGATTTCCACCACGCCGTCGCAGACCGTGTTGAGGAAAGCGCGGTCGTGGGAGATGACGAGCAGCGCGCCGGAGTAGGCGGCAAGATGGCTCTGGAACCAGCCGAGTGTTTCCAGGTCGAGGTGGTTGGTCGGCTCATCGAGCATGAGGAGGTCGGGTTCCATCACGAGGAGGCGGGCAAGGTGGGCGCGCATGATCCATCCGCCGCTCATGGTGCGGGCGGGGAGGTGGAAGTCGCTCTCGCGGAAGGCGAGGCCGGCGAGAATGCGTTTCGCCCTAGCTTCGAGGTTGTAGCCGTCGTGCTCGACGAAGGTGGCGATGGCTTCGTGATGTTCGGCCGAGTCTTCGCTCGGGAAAGCGCGCAGGGTGGCATAGGCCTCGGTCATGGCCGCCGACGTGCTGGTGGCAAGCTGGAGCACGGTTTCCTCTCCGGAGGGGGCGCTTTCCTGGGGGAGGAAGCCGATGGTGCGGCCGCGTTGGAGATTGACCGAGCCTTCGTCCGGGGAATGGTCGCCCAGGACGAGGGAGAAGAGGGTCGATTTGCCGGCGCCGTTCGGGCCGATCAGTCCGATGCGGTCGCCGGGATTGATTTGCAGCGAGGCGTCCTCGAACAGGGTGCGGCCGCCGAAGGATTTGGTGACTTGTGAAATGGTGAGCATGGGCGCGAGCGGGAAAAGGTAGGGCGGATCGGTCGTGCCGACAAGGTCCGCGCTCGCTGGTCCGCTCGCGCCGCGGAAGGAAGGCGGAGTCAGCAAGCGCCTCCTGCGGCGCGGGAGTGCTTTCCCCTTGAGGAGTTCGCCGCTTAGGGCGCGAAGCCGCGCTCCGCGAAAGGAGCGGCGGGGAGACGAGGCAGGAAACCGGCATCCCGGATGATTTGCTGGCCGGACTTTGACGAGACGAAACGAACGAATTTCTTGGCTGCGGCGGAGGTGCCGCGCTCCAAAGTGTAAAGATAGAGCGGGCTGGCGTAGGGATAGACTTGTTCGTAGATCGCCACGGCATTGGCCGGTTCACCATTGATCAGCACCGACCGGGTTCCCGGCGGGAGTGAGCATAGGTCCGCATAGCCGATGGCGAAGGGGTCGTCCGCCACGGCGGCCAGGATCGCGGCATAGTCGGGCAGTGCGGTGGCCGTGGCCGCGTAGTCAGCCCCGCGCAGGGCGAGGTTTTGGAAGCCTGCGCGCGCACCGGTCTTGGGCCCGAGAACGACCAGCTTGATCGGCTGGTCGGGTCCGCGCAGTTGGTTCCAGTGGGTGATTTTTCCACTGAAGATGGCGCGGACCTGCGAGGGTTTGAGATTTGTCACCGGGTTTTGCGCGTTGACCACCACGGCCACGCCGTAGCTGCCGATGGCTTGGGGGACAAGCCGCACTCCGGCTTTTTTGGCGGCCTGCAACTCGGCGCGGTTGGCCGGGCGCGAGGTGGGGGCGATCTCGGTTCGCCCTTCGATGAGGGCGAGGAGACCCGGGCCGGAACCGGGGCGCTTCAGCGCGACGCGAATTTCCGGATTCTTGCTTTCGAATGCGGTGACGAGGAGTGGTCCGAGCTTTTCCCCGAAGGTGTTGGAGCCTTCGATGCGGAGTGGCGCTTGGGCTATGGCGTTGGTCAAGCCCAGCGCAGCAGCAAGGAAGAGGGGGACAATTTTCATGACGTTTGGGCGGCAGCGAGCCGTTTTTGTTTGCGCTGGAGCAGGAGCATGGCGATTCCACCCATGAGGGCGAAGCCGATCATGACCGGATACCACCCGGCCCAGCCGTAGCGTTCGAGAACGATCGCGGTGATGAAGAGGCAGAGGGCAGAGCCGTAGTATTGGAAGGAATCGATGACCCCCGCGGCGAAGCCGGCCATCTTCTTGCCGCCGATATCCATGGGCGCGGCGGCGCCGACGATGGAGTGGGTGGAGTTGACCGTGAGCGAGGTCAGGATGAGGAACATGCTGCCGAGAAAAACGCCGAGGGTGCCGGGTTGGATCAAGCCGGCGAACATGACGAGGGCGGCGGTGACCAGCACGACGGCTTCGGTGAAGTAGAGGAACATGGCGACCGGGGAACGGTGGCCTTGGAAGAATTTGTCACTGACGAAGCCGGCGGCGATCGAACCGACCACGGCCCCGAGGGTCATGAGGTTCATGGTGACGAGCACGGCAAGTGGTTTGGCCCGCCAGTCGATCCCGAGTTGTTCGGTAAAGAACATGACGGAAAGTTGGTCCGAGCTGTGGCGCACCGCGCCGGTCGAGGCGTAGGCCACGGCGTAGAACCAGACGAGCGGATGGGTAAAGATGGTGGTGAAAGATTCTTTGAGGGTGACGGTCGTGCCGGCGGTGTTGTCGTGTTCGTCTTCGATCACCCCGGGGTAACCGGCGGCGGCGGGTTCCTCTTTGACCGCAAAGAACAAGAAGAGGGCCGCGGCCACCGTGACGAAGGGCGGGACGATGAAGAGGACGCGCCATTCGCCGGGGGCGACGACCCAGGTGCCGAGGGCCCAGAACGTGAGGGCGAAGCCGGCGAGGAGGAAAGGGGCCAGGGTGTTGATCGCGAACTGACCCAATTGGATCATGATGCCGAAGATGCCGGCAAAGGTGCCGCGTTCGGTCCGGCGGAACCAGGCGGCATTGATTTTGATCATGCCGGGTGCGCCGTAGGACTGGAACCAGCCGTTGAGCAGGGCGATGAGAGCGAAGGTCGAGAACGTGCCGACGAAGGAGGAGAAGCCGAAGATGAAGTTGCAGACGATGGTGCCGACCGCGCCGATGAGCATGGACCACTTTCCGCCGATGCGGTCGGTGAAGAGACCGTTGACCAGCTGGCCGGTGCCGTAAGCGAGGGACCAGACCACCCAGAGCATGGCGAGGTCGCTGACCTTGAAGCCGAACTCCTCGTTCATCCCGGGGCCGGCAAAACGGAAATTGTAGCGGCACATGTAGTAGGAGGCATACATGAGCCCGAGGGCGCCCCAGTTCAGACCGCGCCGGGCCCGGAAACCCGGAGGATAGTGAGCGGCGATTTGCATAAGAACTGTGGGAAAGAGGAGGTTTGCCCTCAGTGTGGTGGGGGTCAATGCATAAGATGAGATTTGCCAAGGAGCTGGCGCTCAGGAACCGCCGCGACAAGCGCCGGGTCAAGCGGTGCGGCAGGCCGCAGTCCAAAAGGTGTCGCCGAATTCGGCTTTAATCTCGGCAGCGAGTTGGCTGGCACCGCGGGGATCGCGGAGAATGGCGAAAAGGCAGGATCCGGAACCGGTCATGGCCGCGGCGGCAACGAGGGAGTGCTCGAGCAGCCATGCTTTGAGGGCGGCGAGGATGAGGTATTTGGCGAAGACGGGGCGTTCGAGGTCGTTGTAAATTTTGAGGCCGTGGTGGAGTTGCGGCGCGGTCCACCGCTCCGGACCAGACACCTGCTTCGACCATTCCCGGTAAGCCCACGCGGTTTCAACGGCGCATGGCGGTTTGATCAGCAGCAGGTCGAGCGGGCGGTGGAGCGGCCGGCTTTCGAGCCTTTCCCCGCGTCCGCGTGCCACGGCGGGTTCCCCGCGGATAAAGAAGGGGACATCGGATCCAAGATGCGCGGCCATTTTTTCCAGTCCGGGTTCGTCGAGCGGCCGGCCCGATTGATCATTGAGCGCCTTGAGCACGGCGGCGGCGTCGCTGCTGCCCCCGCCAAGGCCCGCACCGTGGGGGATGTGTTTGTGCAGCTCGATACACGCACCACCACGACTTTCGGTTTGCCCCAAAAAAAGTTCGGCCGCTTTCCAAGCAAGGTTGCCGGAGGCGTTGTCCAACTCCGGGTCGCTGCAGGTCAGTGTGATCCCGGGGTCGGCGGTGAGCGCCACGCGCAATTCGTCGCTCAGCGAGAGCGGCACCATCCATGTCTCGATATCGTGGTAAGACGTGGCGTCATTTTTCCCGAGGACGCGGAGGTTGAGGTTGATCTTGGCCGGGGCGGCGATTGGCATGCGGGTCATGATCCACGGGGGAAGGAGTGGCGGCCAAGCGGAAATCATCGTGACCCCCATCGGAGCCGTCTCTCGGTAAAGCGCGTGTCGTGGTGGCCCGGATCGCCGGGGCGGGTGGGGTTTACAAAGCGGGGCCAAGGGATGACGATTCTCGGGGTCAGGGGGGTGATTGCTATTTGACCACAATCATAACTTGACTAAGCCGTAACCATGCAAAACATTCTGCCATTTCTGGCACGGCAACAGAGGCGCGTCTGGGCGAGAGTTGACTAACTATTTGGTGAGCGAGGTGGCACGTCGCCAAGGGGGCACGGGCGTCCCGCCCGTCACGACCCGACAACACGGCCGGGACGGCCGTGCCCCCTGGACAAACCGAACCAAGCCGCGCTTTTATTGCGTCTTCAATTGCATGGTTACGGCTAAGTTTAGTTTACAAAGGTGCTTAGCATACACCAAGCCAAGACCCATTTGTCACGGCTGATTGAGGAAGCGGTGGCGGGCGAGACGGTTGTCGTCGCCAAGGCCGGAAAGCCGATGGTCCAACTGGTGCCGGTGGCCGCGGCGGGCGCGGCACGTCCGCTGGGGTTGCTGGCCGGCCAAGGCAAGGAACTTCCCGGTTGCTGGGATCCTGACCCGGAGTTGGAGGAGTCTTTTTACGGGACATCCAAGCCGGCGCCTGCCCCAAAGGTCGCCGAATAAGCTGTGAAGCTCCTGCTCGACTCGCACCTTATTCTTTGGTCGCTTCTTGAGCCGGCAAAAATTGCGGGGAGAGTTGCCGCGGAGATCAGGTCCCCGGCCAACCTCGTGTTTGCCAGCGCGGCGTCGGTCTGGGAGCTGGAGATCAAGCGGGCCTGCGGGAAGTTGGATCTGCCGGACGACTGGGTGGGCGCGCTTGATGCGGCCGGGTTCGTGGAATTGCCGGTCATGGGCAGGCCTGCCATGACCGCCGCACGGCTGCCTTGGCACCACAGGGATCCTTTTGACCGCATCCTGATCGCTCAGGCTCTGGACGAGGGTTTGCGCTTCGTGACGACAGACCGCAGGGCCGCAACCTACGGTGTTTCGCTGCTTGAGGCCTGACGCCGAGGATCAGTCGCGGAAGTTGGTGTACTCCAGAGCGACGCCGAAATCTTTGCTCCGGAGCGCGGTGATGGCCTCTTGCAGATCATCGCGCTTTTTGCCGGTAACCCGGATTTGGCGGTCTTGCAGGGATGACTGGATCTTGAGGCCGGAGGCCTTGAGAAATTTGGAAATCTCCTTGGCCTTATCCCCTTCCAGGCCTTGTTTGAAGACGAAGAGCTGGCGGGCGTGGCCGAGGGGGGAGATGTCGGGCGGCTTTTGTTCCACGTTGCGCAGGTCGATCTTGCGCTTGGCCAGTTTGTTCACCGCGATTTCGCGGAGGCCCTTGAGGCGGGAGGCGTCCTCGGCGGTGAGGCGCAGGTTGCCGTCCTTCTCGATCTCGAGTCTGGCCTCCGAGCCCTTGAAGTCGAACCGGGTGGCCAGTTCGCGGCGGGCTTGGTCGATGGCGTTGAGGATTTCTTGGCGGTCTACTTCGGAGACAAGGTCGAATGTGGGCATAGGCGTGGTGGTTGCGCTGGGGGCGGCAGGACTCGAACCTGCAACCAAGCGATTATGAGCCGCCTGCTCTGACCGTTGAGCTACACCCCCGAGAGTGGCCAAGCATGAAGGGAGGGCAGTAAAACTTGAAGGAAAATGCGTGCGGTAGCGGTCAGGTCTCCGCGGCCAGAGCCTCCGCCCCGTGCAGGGCGTGGCGGGCCGCGCCAAGCAGGGCGGCGCGCTCGTTCAGGATGACGCGCAGGGGAATCTTGCGCATGAAGTCGCTGAACCGTCCTTTCGCGAAAAGGGCCTGGAGCAAAGGAGGGCGTTGCAGGAGGGGGAGAATTTTCGGGGCGATGCCCCCACCGAGGAAAATACCTCCGGTCGCCATGGTTTTCAGCGCGAGGTTGCCGGCTTCGGCGCCGAGGATGGAGGAGAAAAGGTCCATCGTCTGAACGCAGAGCGGGCAGGAGCCTTCGAGGGCGGCAGCCGAAATGATCGTGCCGGGATCGCCGCTTTTCAGTGCTTCGGTGATCGCGGGTGTGGCTGGCCCGCGGCCGGTCTCACGCAGGAAGGCGTAGAGGTTGGGCAGACCCATGCTGCCGCTCAGGACGCGTTCGTAGCTGACGTGACCGTAGGACGCGAAAAGGTGCTTGAGCAGTTCGACTTCGAGTTCCGTGCGCGGCGCGAAGTCGGCGTGGCCGCCCTCGCCGGCAAAGGGAAGGTGTTTGCCTCCGTCCCAAAAAATACCCGCTTCGCCCAGACCGGTGCCCGGCGAGATGACGGCCAGGTTGCCCGCGGCGGCGGGATCGCCCGGGTGCAGAAGGGCGAAGTCGGCTGGGTCCAGCTCGCCGATGCCGTAAGCATTGGCCACGAGGTCGTTGATCAAAAAGGTTCCGCGGAAGCCGAAGCGGGCGGAGAGGGCATCGGCGTCGACCTCCCAAGGCAGATTGACCAGTTTGGCCCGATGGCCGCCGACCGGCCCGGGCAAGCCGAAGCAGGCGTAGTCGACGGACTCCGGTTCGTCGGCCAGAAACCCGGCCACAAGTTGCTCGAGGCTGGCTGCGGACCTGCTGGAAAATTTGGCCGCCCGCTGGAGCAAGAGCGGCGCGGCGGCATCGCTTCCGCCGGCGCGGAAGAGACCCAGCCAGGTTTTCGTCCCCCCGACATCTCCGCCCAGAATGACCAGCCCGGCCCCCGCGGGGAGCGGCCGCATGGCATGCGGGTCGTCGGACTTGGGGTGGGCTGGTTTGCGCCGGGCGGCCACGGGTCGGAAAGTTCAGGCCGGGTTTTCCCAATGGCGCCCGTCGCGCTCGAGCAGTTTGTCGGCCGCGACCGGACCCCAAGTGCCGGCCTCGTAGTCGGGGAAATCGCGCGGCGGCAAAGCGCCCCAGACGTCAAGGAGGGGATTCACGATGCGCCAGGAGGCATCGACGCTGTCTTCGCGGTGGAAGAGGGTCATGTCGCCGGTCATGCAATCATGCAGGAGTGTCTCGTATCCGGTGGCGGGCGACTGCTGGCCGAATTCGTTGTAGTTGAAGTCGAGCGGGATGGTGTCGACCACCACGGCGGGACCGGGTCTTTTCGCCCGGATCATGATGGTGATGCTTTCCTCCGGTTGGATATTGAGGATGAGTGCATTGGGGCCGGCCTCGCTCTGGACCTTTTCGCCAAAGAGCATCAAGGGAGTGCGCTTGAAGCGGATGACGACCTGGGTGAGGTGCTCGGCCAGTCGTTTGCCGCTCCGCAGGTAAAAGGGGACATCGGCCCACCGCCAGTTGTCCACGAGAAGACGCATCGCTGCGTAGGTTTCCGTATTGGAACGCGGATCAACGCTCGGTTCGTCGCGGTAGGCGGGCACCTGCTCTCCGTCGATCACCCCCGCGCCGTATTGCCCGCGCACGCAGTTCTCGATGACCTCCTCGGGTTTCATCGGGTGGATGGCGTCGAGGACTTTCACCTTCTCGTTGCGCACGGCGTCGCCGCTGATGCTGCTCGGCGGTTCCATCGCAATGAGGGAAAGGACACTGAGCATGTGGTTCTGCACCATGTCGCGCAGGACACCATAGTGGTCGAGGTAGCCGCCGCGGTTTTCCACCCCGAGCGACTCGGCCACCGTAATTTGCACGCTGTCGACGTAGCGCCGGTTCCAGTTCGGCTCGAAGATCATGTTGGCAAAACGGAAAACCATGATGTTCTGCACGGTCTCCTTCCCGAGGTAATGATCGATGCGGTAGACCTGCGACTCGTGCAGGAACTTGCGGAGTGTGCAGTTCAGTTCGCGGGCGGTCTCAAGGTCGCGACCGAAAGGTTTTTCGATGATAACACGACGGTAGCCGTCCGGAGTTTCTTGCAGGAGACCGGCCGCACCGAGTTGCGCGGTGACCGTGCCGAAAAGGGTCGGGGTCACGGCAAGGTTGAAGACCACATTCTGACCCGGAATGTTGCGCTCTCGCTGCACCGTGGCAATCTTCTCCTTCAAGGTCGTGAAGACGGCGGTCTGATTGAAATCGCCGGCAATATAGTAGCAGCCCGCCAAAAAAGCTGCCCAGGCGGACGGATCAACCGGGTGGGTGGCAAATTGCTTGATCTCGGCGGACAACTGGGTGCGAAACGCGTCGTCATCGCCCGGAGTGATGGCCACGCCGATGACCGCAAACCGGTCTGGCAAGAGACCCAGGCACTGGAGGTTGAAGAGCGAGGGAATGAGCTTGCGCTTGGTCAGGTCGCCGGATGCTCCGAAAATAACGAAGGTGCAGGGTGAGCCCGCCTCGCGGTGGTCGGGAAGTGTGCTACGGGGTTCCGGCATAAACCAAAGGGAATATTGTCCCCGCGAGAGCTCTTGCTCAATGCGAAAAGGTGCGAGGCTTGCTTGGCAGGGCGGTGAGGCCGCGATAAGCTGGGATTTCCGCTTCGTAGGGCGGGTTGTTTTGTTTTTCGCGGATGAAGCTCATCGATCGTTACGTCGGACGTGGCGTGGTCATCACCACGCTTTACGGGCTCTTCGTGCTCAGTCTGGTTCTTGTCCTGGGCAACATTTTCAAGGAATTGCTCGACCTGATGATCAACCGGGATGTCCCGGTGAAATATCTTTTCCTCTTCATGCTCTACGTGCTGCCCTTTTCTTTCACCTTTACGGTGCCTTGGGCTTTCCTTACCGCGGTCCTGCTCGTCTTCGGGCGGATGTCGGCCGACAATGAAACGGTGGCATTGCGGGCCTGCGGGACGAGTCTGCTCCGGGTCTGTCTGCCCGTCCTCGGGGTGGCTGTGTTGCTCAGCGCCTTCACTTTCTGGATCAACTCCACGATTGCCCCGCAGGCGCTCGATGCGATGCGCAATTCGATCGCGACCATCGCGCGGAGCAACCCGCAATCCCTTTTTGTGGCCGACGAGGTGATCGACGAATTCGCCGGACGGAAAATTTTTGTCGGTGCAAAGGAGGGCAACCGGCTGAGCAATGTCACCCTGATCGAGGAGGCGGCGGGCGCGCAGCCCGAGCGGATCATTCTGGCCGAGGAAGGTGAGATCGAGGTCGACGACGAGGGTGGTGAATTGCTCCTCACCCTGCGCAACGCGAGGTTCGAGCAGCGCGACGGCAAGGCGCCGGATGATCTCGCGAAAATCCGTCACGGCATTTCGGTCGGCGAGGCCACGGTCTCGATCCGGCTGCTCGACCTGGTCAACAACTACTGGCTCTCCAAGCCGCTGCGCGCTTACACCCTCCAAGAATTGTGGGCCTATCTGCCCGAGGCCAAAACAGAGCATGACCCTGAACTGGTCAGCCGGATCCAGGTCGAGATGAGCAAGCGGGTCTCGCTCTCGCTGGCTTGCATTGCTTTTGCCATCGTGGCCATGCCGCTGGGTATAACGGCGCAGCGCAAGGAAACGTCCGTCGGTTTTGCCATCAGCCTGGCGCTGGCCTTCGGCTACTTCTTCTTTGTCGTCCTGGCCGAAATGTTGCGCGATGACCTGGCCTGGCATCCTTATCTTTTGCTCTGGGTCCCCAACGTCCTCTTCATCGGGATTGGCGCCTGGTTGCTCGTGCGCCTGGACCACCGTTGACCCTGAACCGGGTCGCGGCGCGTCGGGGGGGGACATCGCGCCCTGCCCGAGGGGGGTCAAAGACGGCGGCCGGCGGCCTGGAGAAAGGGACGCAGTTCGGCAACCAGGGCGGCGAACGCTTCGGGGTTGAGCTGCTGTTGCCCGTCGCTCAGGGCCTCCGCGGGGTTGGGGTGAACTTCGATGATGAGACCGTCTGCCCCGACCGCCGCTGCCCCGCGGCAGAGGACCTTGACCAAATCGGCACGCCCGCAACCTTGGCTCGGATCGACAATGACCGGGAGATGAGTTTCCTGTTTGGCGATGGCCACGGCCGCCAAGTCGAGGGTGTTGCGGGTGTAATCCTCGAAGGTGCGGATGCCGCGCTCGCAGAGAATGACATTGGGGTTGCCGTGGGCCAGAAGGTATTCTGCGGCAAGCAACCATTCCTCGATGCGCATGCTCATACCGCGTTTGAGGAGGACGGGTTTGCCGCTGCGGGCGCAGGCCACAAGCAGCCGGAAATTTTGGGCATTGCGCGCCCCGATCTGCAGGATGTCGGCCGTGCCCGCGACGAGCTCGACATCGCGTTCGCCCAAGACTTCGGTGATGATACGGAGGCCGGTCTCGGCGCGGGCCGCGGCGAGCATTTGCAGTCCCTCAGGCCCGAGGCCCTGGAACTCATAGGGGGAGGTGCGCGGTTTGTAGGCCCCGCCGCGCAAGATGGTGGCCCCCGCCGCTTTGACCGCGCGGGCCGTGGTCATGAGCTGTGCTTCACTTTCGACCGAGCAGGGACCGGCCATGAGCACAAAATGTTCCCCGCCGATTTTCACCCCGCCGGCGTCGATCACGGAGGACCCGGGGTGGGATTGACGGCTGGCCAGTTTGTAGCGTTTTTGCACGCGGATGACGCGTTCAACTTGTGGAAGGGCATTGAGTGACTCGAGGCTGGCGTGGGTTGTTTCATCGCCGATCGCCGCTACCACCGTCTGGCATGCTCCGCGGATCGGGTTCGGGCTGTAGCCGAGGAGGGTGACTTCACGGATCACTTCCTCGACCTGCTCGGGCGGGGTATGCGCTCGGATAACAACAATCATGCGAAAGGCGGAAAACTAGCAGGGTCATCCGGATGGGGCAACCGGGCAGCACCGAAATTGCGTGCTTTTTCCACGCGGAAAGCCACAATGAAGGGTTCCTATGAAAGAAAAAGAAGCGGCTGCGATCAAATCGCTCGTAGCCGAAAGCGGGTGTGACCATTCCCCGGAATTACTTGAAGAGTTGATCGAGACAGCGTTGTTGCTCGGTCGGGACAAAGCCCCGGTGGCCGACATCAAGCTCATCGTCAAGGCGCTGAAGGAATTGCGTTACGCCTCCAAGGTTTTCCAACCTTATTCCGACCGGCGCAAAGTGGCGGTCTTCGGCTCCGCGCGGCTCGCGCCGGACACCGCGGAATTCAAGATGGCCGAAGAAATGGGCCACCAGGCGGTCGAGCACGGGTTCATGGTCATCACGGGCGGGGGTGACGGCATCATGGGTGCGGCCCAAAAAGGTGCCGGCCGGGACAACAGCTTCGGGCTGAACATCCGCCTGCCCTTCGAACAGCGGGCCAACGAGACAATTCACGGCGACAAAAAGCTGATCAACTTCAACTATTTCTTTACCCGCAAGGTTAACTTCGTGAAGGAAACCGACGCCTTCGTCCTTTTTCCGGGCGGCTTCGGCACGCAGGACGAGGGATTCGAGTGCCTGACCCTCATGCAGACGGGCAAGGCGAAAATCACCCCGCTTATCCTGCTCGATACGCCGGACGGACGTTACTGGGAAACCTGGGAATTTTTCATCAAGAACGACCTGTTGCGCATGAAGCTCATCGCGCCGAGCGATTTCCACCTCTTCAAAATTGCGCATTCCTGCGAGGAAACCATCGCGCATATCGAACAGTTTTACCGGGTCTTTGAATCCTACCGTTGGATGCGCGAAAAAATGGTGATCCGGATCAAGCGTCCCTTGACCGCCGGGAGCCTGCACCAATTGAACGAGAAGTTCGGCCGCATTCTGGTCAGCGGGGCGATCGAGCAGACCGGCACCCTACCCGGCGAGGCGGACGGTCGCCGCTGGAAGGTGGGCTCGATCTTCCGTGGCGACCAGGAAGAGGAAATGCCGCGTCTCGTCCTGACCCCTGAGAAGACGGACTTCGGGACCCTGCGCCTTTTCCTCGACGCGATCAACGAGTCCCAGACGGAAGATTAACCGGACCGGCGGCCCGCATGAAGCCCAGCGCCAGAGTCACAGTCTATGACACCACCTTGCGGGACGGCACGCAGGGGACGGGCATTTCCTTCAGCGTGCAGGACAAACTCCGGGTGGCCGAGCGGCTCGACGAATTCGGGGTGGATTACATCGAGGGCGGTTGGCCGGGTTCGAATCCCAAGGATGTCGAATTTTTCTGCGAAGCGGCGAAGCGTTCCTGGAGGCATGCCAAGCTCGCGGCCTTCGGCATGACCCGCCGTGCCGGGGTAAAAGTGGAGGAAGACGCGCAGGTGCGGCAACTCCTGGAGGCCGGTACGCCGGTCATCACGGTGGTCGGCAAGACCTGGCCCCTCCACGTGACGGAAGTCTTTGGCGTCAGCCTCGAGGAGAACCTGGCCATGATCCGCGACACGGTGGCTTACCTCAAATCGAAGGGGCGGGAGGTCTTTTACGATGCGGAGCATTTTTTCGACAGCTACCGGGAAGACCCGGAATATTCCCTCGCCACGTTGCAGGCGGCGGCCGCGGCGGGTGCAGATTTGCTCGTCCTTTGCGACACGAATGGCGGGAGTCTTCCGCCTTTCGTGGCCGAGGCGACCAAGGCGGCAAGTGCCGCGGGAGGTTGCCCGCTCGGCGCGCACACCCACAACGACTGCGGGCTCGGGGTGGCCAACGCGCTGGCCGCGGTGGGGGCCGGTGCTGTGCAGGTCCAGGGGACGATGAACGGCTACGGTGAGCGGGTGGGCAACTGCAATCTGACCACGCTTGTCCCGTTGCTCCAACTCAAGTGCGGGGAACCCTTGGTTCCGGGCTTGGAGCGGCTGGCTGAATTGTCGCGCTTCATCGACGAAGTGGCCAATGTGCCGCCCGATATCCGCGCGCCGTTTGTCGGTGCGGCGGCCTTCACCCACAAGGGAGGCCTGCACGTCCATGCGGTGCAAAAATTGGCCCGCTCTTACGAACACATCGACCCGGCGCTGGTCGGCAACGAGCGAGTGGTGACCATCTCGGATCTTTCCGGCCAGACCAATGTTTTGATCAAAGCCGAGGCGATGGGGTTCAAGTTGGCCAAGGGTTCGCCCGAAGTGGCCAAGGTCCTGCAGGAGGTGAAGCGCCTCGAACACGAGGGCTATGAATTCGAGGCGGCGGAGGCGTCTTTCGAATTGCTCATCCGGCGTACGCTCGGAGAGCATCGCCCGCTTTTTCAGCTTGAGGAATACAAGTGTGATTTTGTGCGCAGTGGCGACCCAACCGCTGAATGGAACAGGTGTACCGCCACTTTGAAAATCCGGGTCGAGGGCGAGGAGGTTCGGAAGGAAGGCCAAGGCGACGGGCCGGTCAATGCGCTCGATGCCGCCCTGCGGCTCGCCCTGGTGCCTTTTTATCCGGTGATCGGCGGCGTGCGCCTCGACGACTACAAGGTGCGCATCATCAACGGCCGTCGGGGCACGGCCGCCCGCACCCGGGTTTTTATCTCCTCGACCAACGGCAAAGCGGAATGGGGGACGGTCGGGGTTTCCGAGAACATCATCGAGGCGAGTTGGCAGGCGCTGGTCGACAGTTTCGACTCCGCGGTCCTGCGGGCGGGGCGCGAAGCTTGAGTGTGCCGGTCAGCGCAGCGGGTCAGCGTAGCGGTTGACCCGGAAGTCACTGCTCCGCTGCGGAGCCGAGGGCCGTTCGGGACGGGTGGGGGAGCCTCCGCCGATGGTATCGACCACCCGGGCCTTCAGGCGGAAAGTGTTGACCGGGACCCGCACGCGGCGGTTGCCGCCCGAAAGATTGCGGCGACCGAGGATGAACTCGAAAGGCTTGTAGTAGTTGCTCAAGTCGCGGCGGTAGGAGCCCTGGTTGAGGCCGATGCGGAGGTTCTTCCGGATCTCGAAATGGAGGTGGGCGACATACATGCCGCGGTTGGTTCCGATGCTCCCGACCAACTGTCCGCGCCGCGCCTGCTGACCCTCGCGGACAAAGATCTGGTGCAGGTGGGTGTAGAACGAGTCGACGTAGTTCCAGCGCCGATTGTTCCAGTAAGCATGGCGGATGATCACCGTCTTGCCCCATCCCATGCGGGCATCGCGGGCATAGACCACGAGGCCGTGTGCCGTGGCATAAACCGGGGCGCCGAGATCGGTGTTGCCGCCGCCATTGCCGTTCCAGTCGTCACCCATGTGGCGTCCGACAATGAGTCCGCGCGAGCGGTAGTAGCCGACGGCGTCCGGTTTGCCCACCGGCATATCGAAACCATCGGCACTGCGGGTCGCGGAATATTTGACCCCCTCAGGCAGACCTTCACCGTCCTGGGCGGGCAGCCCGGCAACGGCAAGCAGGAGCGCGAGAAAGGGCGTGAGGGCGCGACGCATGGACTCAAAAGCCTAAAGTCCGGGTCTGTGCCGGGCAAGCGCGGTCGGCCCGGTGCTGCCGGACCCTGCCCCGTTCTGGGATTCTGGCCTGCGCGGAATTCCGGATCAGGCCGCCGGCGGCGCTGCGATGGGCCGGGGCGGAGAGCCGGGCGGAGACTGGTTGACCCGCACCACGGGAACCGGAAAACGCATGCGCATGTCGCGGTCGAGCCGGATCTCCACATGGTGCACGCCGAATTTCTTGACCTGCAGGCCGCCGAAAAAATGGACGTTGGTGGCACTGCCTTCGATTTCGCGGAGTTCAAAATCGATCGCCGCCTCGGCGACGACTTCGTCGTCGGGGTCGAGAAAGCGCGAGTCTTGGTGGAAGCGTCCGATGCCGCCGCACCAGCGTGACCAAAGGCAGAGCTTGAAAAATCCGAGGGGAACCTGCGGCGCCGGAATCGCCCCGATGACTCCGACCAGAGTCTGCGCTCCGCTCACTTCGGTGCGCACGTCCTCGCAGAGGATGACGGACTGAAGATCGGGCGTGATCGGGTCCATGGTCAGGTCGAGGGCCAGAGGAGCCAAGCGGCCACCACGGAGGCGAGGCCGACCCGGTACCAGCCGAAAATTTCCATGCTGTGTGCCTTGAGGTAGCCGACCATCCACTTGACGGCGAGGACGGCGGAGAGCCAGGCCGCGCCGAAACCGATGAGGAGCGGGGTGGGGCCGTAGGTGGCGAGCATTTCCGGGCCATGCTTGAGGGCATCGTAGGCCGTGGCCGCGCTCAGGGTGATGACCCCGAGCAGAAAACTGAGTTCCACCGCGGCGGGAAGGGAAAGTCCGACGAGCACTCCTCCCACGATGGTGAGCAAACTGCGGCTCACCCCCGGCCACATGGCCAGACATTGGGCCAGGCCGACCAGGAGGGCCATGCGAATGGTCAATTGATCGAGATCCAAGCCGGTGGCCGGCGAGGTGCCGCGGCGGCGGCGCACCAAGCTGACCACGAGGATGGCTAACCCGCCGACAAACCAGGCGGCGACGATCGGCCAGAGCCCCCAGGCGTCCCCGCCGAAGAGGTATTTCTTGATCGGCTTTTCGAGGAGCAGGCCGAGGATGGCGGCCGGCACGAAAGCGGAGACCAGAGCAAGGAAAAGGTGCCGCCCGGTCTCGTTGCGACCGAGCACCCCCAGGACCATCTGGGCCACGCGCTGGCGATAAAGGCCCAAGACCGCGAGGATGGCCCCGGCTTGGATGCAAATCGCGAAGGCGTCCGAGGCCGGGCTCGACTCGATGCCCATCAGGCGCTGGGCGAGTAAGAGGTGGCCGGTCGAACTGACCGGCAGGTACTCGGTCAGCCCTTCGACCAATCCGAGGATGAAAGCTTGGAAGTTATCCACGTCGGGAGGTCCCTCCAATCGGCGGGCAATGCAGGGTCAAACCGCGTTGTCGCCGGTTTCGTCCGTGCGGATACGGATGGCTTCGTCAATCGGAAGGACGAAGACCTTGCCATCGCCGATTTTCCCGGTTTTGGCCGATTTGACGATGGCCTCGGTGGCCTTGGCCACATGTTCGTCGGAGACCACGATTTCCACTTTCACTTTGGGCAGAAAATCCACGGTGTATTCGCTGCCGCGGTAAATCTCGGTGTGGCCCTTCTGACGTCCGAAACCTTTCACCTCGGTGACAGTCATGCCTTCAATCCCGATTTCAGCCAGCGCTTCTTTGACATGTTCCATCTTGAAAGGTTTAATGATGGCTTCGATTTTTTTCATGACATGCGCGTTGTAGTCTACCCCCCCGGTATTGCAAGCCCGGAAAACAGGCGCAGAGCGGATCTCCTGTCATGAGCCTGATGCGTTTGCGCCGGTCGCGGATTCGTTCGTGGCTGAAAAAGGTGCCCCGTCAGCGGCACGTACGCGGCACTTGGTTGCACCGCCTGCTTGGTGACCGCCTCTTTTCCCCGGAGTTATGGCGTCCGACCCGCGAGGGGGTGGCGCGCGGCGCGGCCACGGGTTTGTTCTGGGCCATGATGCCCATTCCGTTCCAGATGTTGCCTTCCGGGATCACGGCTTATCTTTGCCGGTTCAATCTTCCCGCTGCGATTTCCGTGGTCTGGATTACCAATCCGCTGACCTGGCCCATCATCCTCTACTGGCAGTATCGCTTTGGCGCGTGGTTGCTCCGCGAGGATGCGCCGGCCGAGGTCGCTCCGGTCTCCCTGCTCGATACGGCCACCGGAGTGCCCGGGCCGCTGCTCCTCGGCTGCGCCGTGACCGGGTTGGTCCTGGGGGCGCTGGCTTATTTGTTCACCAACACGTTGTGGGGCGCGGTGGCCGAGCGTTGGTGGCGCAGTCACGAACGGCCGCCCAAGCGTGGAGGGGAGGAGGCATGAGCCGGGGGGCCGAAGACAGCGTGGCGTGGGTGGCCAGCCGGTTTGTCCGCGAGCACAACGCGCTGCTTTGTGCCGCGGACTTCGGACCATTGTTCATCGAGATGTATCTGCACCTCGGGCAGAACGGCGTGGTGCTGGAGAGTGGCGCCGACGAAAAACTGAAGCTTTTGCTCGCTGCCGTGGTGCTGCATGCCGCCTCGCGTCCCCGGGCCGATACGTGTGCGTGGACGCTGCATCTCGAAGCGGCGGGCCTGAATCTTTTTGCCGTGGTGGAGAATCCGACCGGCCATGTCACCGGCCAAGTCTTCAGCGAGCACATCCGCCCGGTGGGCGGCAACGTGCTCCAGGCCGAGTTGGCCGGGCCCGGCGGAGTGCGGCGGCGCAGCTCGGTCGACTTCAAGGGTGACGACATCCTGGTCGCGGCCGCGGATTACTACCGGCGCAGCGAGCAAAGGCCGGCCCGTTATTTTGCCCTCGCGGGCGATCAGTTTGCCCTCCTTACCGCGCAACCCGACTGCGATACGGCCTGGTTGGAATCGGTCGACGGGAGTGAAGTGGCCAGGAGGGCCGCGGACCTTTCGCACCTGCCGCTCGAGCGGCGTCCTTACCGTTTTTGCTGCGGATGCTCCCCCGCGCGGGTGGCCGGCGTGCTCGCGCCCACCTTGCGGGGCGACCTTGACGGCATTTTCGGGGGCGAGGCCCACATCACGGTGGCCTGCCCGCGCTGCGGTACCCGCCACGAGTTGGCCCGCGGGCTTTTCGACGCTCCTGCCGTCTGACCGACCCGGCGTCGATCGTTTTGCCCCGCAAGTTACAGCGATGACAAACCTGCGGTGGTTTATTTTTTCTGCTTGAAACCTTCTGCTTGCCCCGGATTCCGGGCGGCATGCGTTCCACTTTCTTTCCGGCCAACGCTCTGGGCGGCCTCCGGCGGGGCAGACAAGTTGATACCGGGACAACGGAGGTCCTCTGCCGATCGAGGCTCGGCGGGCGGGTGCTCTGCATGGCACCGATTTGCCCGGTCTGCGCAGTCAAAATCTCCGGCCACCCGCGTGCTGGCGTTTTTCGACCTGCAGAGCCGCGGTCTCATCTGCCGCGCCGCGACTGTTTCGACTTGAGGCGAAACAGTTGGTGGTCGGGTGGCACGTCGCCCGTTTGCAGGACGGCCGGAACTCCGGCGGCAGGTGCGGGCCGCGGCGGCCAGGTCGGAGGCCGAGGGCAGGGAAACTCCAAGGAGACAGCCTCGCGGAACTGACACAGGTGGGGCCATGCCAGGCGGGAATGTCATAGCCCGAGTGCGCGGCCTGTACCCGCGCGAAACGCTCCGGCTTCTGGCTGTGGCAGCAGTTTGCGCTTGCTCCCGGGGAAGGGCCAAATCGGTGCGATAATTGACTCTTGATTCATTTCGTCAGATCGCATCTCTGTGATTAGAAGCTAGTTATCACGAGTTAATAAAAAAGTCGAGATGTCGCATTTTTCTCTTGCTCTGAGATCTGCACAGCGTAACTTTCTCTCAATGAAAACGCGAACCTGCCCCGCTCCGACGAATAATTTCTTCCGTCTTTTCAGCCTTGCTGCTCTCGTGTCTGCAGCTTCAATCGCTTGGGCGAACGGTCAAACTCCACCAGATTATTCCAGTGGCACGATCAACATCACCAAAGCGAATTACAGCACAACGACTGCCAATGGAGTGATTGGGTCAGTCTCGGGGACCGCGGTGGTCAATATACAAACTCCAAATTTAACCACAACGATCAACACGCTAAGTGGCGGTCAAGTTAACGTCGGCGTACAAACTGGTGGAATTCGATCGCGCGTGACGATCCGATCACTGCAGGGCGGCGGACTCGCCGTGAACCAATCGGGCCTCGTCACAATATCGGCCATTGCCGGTCCGCTTACCTCCCTGAGAGTTGATGGTACCGCAACCCTGCCGAGTTCCGTTCTTACCGTCTCGGGCTCTGCCACTTTCGGGGCAATTTCTGTGCTCAAAGGGGGTTCGTTGATCGCTGCCAGTTTCGAGGTAGCGGGGGGCACGATCCGGACGATTTTGGCTGGAAACGGGGCGCTCACCAAAACAGGTGCGTCATCCGCCACGCTTACCGGAGCAAACACCTTCACCGGTGGAACGACAATCAGCGGTGGAACCCTGGTGGTTAGCTCCTTCAGTCTGCTTGGTTCAATCACCAACAACGCCACACTTGAATTTAGCCAAACCAGCAACGGCACCTTTGCCGGCGTGATTTCCGGCACAGGCCAAGTAATCAAGTCCGGGACGGGTCGAGTCGGGCTGACCGGTGTTAACACCTACACTGGCGGCACGACGATCAGTGCAGGCACGTTGCTGGTGACCACATCGAGTCTTTCCGGAGCCGTGGTTAACAATGCCACGCTGCAATTCAACCAAAACGGCAGGGGTACCTACGCGGGGGTCATTAGTGGCACGGGAGAAGTTGTGAAGACTGGTACCGGCGCCGCTGGCCTCACTGGCGCCAATACTTACACCGGGGGTACGTCGATCAACGAGGGTACGCTCGTTGTCACATCAGCAAGCTTACCGGGCAACGTGGTCAATAGTGCTACCTTGCAATTTAATCAAAACGGGAGGGGAACGTACGCGGGAGTGATCGTTGGTTCCGGCTCGGTTGTGAAGACCGGCACTGGTAATGTTGGTTTGACCGGTGCAAATACCTACAGTGGTGGAACTACCGTGAGCGACGGCATTTTGTTGGTCACCACCTCAAGCCTGCCGGGAGACGTGGTTAACAATGCCACTCTTCAGTTCAATCAAAACGGCAGGGGCACCTACACCGGAGTGATCAGCGGCACGGGAGGAGTGGTCAAGACCGGTACCGGCGCCGCAGGGCTGAGCGGAGCTAACACCTACACAGGTGGTACTACGGTGAGCGAGGGCACCTTGGTCGTTACCTCCGCCAGTCTTCCGGGTGACGTGGTGAACAACGCCATAATCCAGTTTAACCAGAATGGCAACGGCACCTATGCAGCAGTCATCACGGGTACTGGCTCGCTCCTCAAAACTGGCACCGGCAACCTCGGTTTGACTGGTCTCAACAACTACAGTGGGGGGACGACAATTAGCGAAGGTAAGCTCTTTGTCACGACCGCAAGTCTTCCAACGGGTGCCGTAGTCAACAACGCCACATTGCAATTCAACCAGACGACCACTGGTAGTTTCACGGGGACGATCAGCGGCTCGGGAACCGTGGTGAAAGGTGGTGGCGGGTCCATGAATTTTACCGGCAACAACACCTACACGGGAACTACCGAGCTACTCGGCGGCAGTTTATTTATTGAGGGAGATCAAAGGTCTGCCGTGGGCAACGTCAACGTGGGCTCCGGTGCCACCTTGGGAGGCACGGGTGTGATCGGCGGCAATACCACCGTTTTTACCGGTGGCCGGCACCGGATTGGCAGTACTCTGGGCAACGATCTCACTGGTGAGCAGACGTTTGCCAACAGTCTAACCTACCAAAGCGGTTCGACTGCCTACTGGCGCTTGGAGGACAACACCATCGCTTCTGGCGACCGCGCGGTGGTCGGCACCGTCTTGACCGTGGACCCCACGGCAGTCTTTAACCTGAAATTTAACACCACCGGCAGCACAGTTGTCTGGGCTGATGATTTTTGGTCAACCGAGAAGCTGGACACTGCCGGCTGGTTGGTCTACAGCGCTGCCACTCTGGCCGTGTCTGGTGACATCTTCCGCTTCAATGCTCCTGCGAACTGGGTTGACAGCACAGGGGTTACTTTGACAGCCGCTCGGCCTGACTACACATTCGCCTTCTATGAAGACTCGGCCGAGGGTGATCTCTATCTCAATTACATCTACAGCCCCTAAGCGAAGCATTTGACCGAGGTTTTGTAGCGGACGCCCCATGGTTTCTTGGTCAGTTTTCTGTCTGTTCCGGTTCGCGCGTCCGGTGAGAAAAAGGGCTTTTTCCAGCTACCCGCCTCCCGCGCAGCCTAGATGAGAGCGGAGGGGTCTGTTACATCGGGTCTTTGCACAAGCAGGCCCACGGCGGGACGTTACCACTCTGGCAGCCAGCTACGGTGATTTAGCGCCGCCTCGTCCCGACGGCCTCGGCTTCGTTGGCTTGAGGGTCGCATTTTCTCGGGCTTTCTGGGCGGGTAAATCTCTTCCGCTCTCTGGCCAGCCGAGCACAGCTCCCACTGATCAAGCGGACGCACGGGCACCGTGGGGTGCTCTTTGCCTCGACTCGGGCCAGGTTTTCCTGCTTGGGAAAAGTGGCTCGGGGGGGTATATTTAGGTGATGTGAAGCGGACCATCTGGATTTTGGGCGACCAATTGGGGCCGGACAATGCGGCGCTCGCGGGGGCGCGGAAAAAGGAAGATGTTGTTTTTTTTGTCGAGAGTGAGCGTGGGTTAAAGAAGCTACCCTATCAAAAAAAGCGGCTGGTTTTGCTCCTTTCGGCCCAGCGTCATCTTGCCGCGGAGTTGCGTCTGGCGGGGTGGACGGTGGATTACCACGCGCTGGGGCGCGGAGTGACCTGGGAGTCGGCCTTGTCCGCCCACTTGAAGAGACACCAGACGAAGCGCATCCTCCTTGCCGCGCCGAATAGTTATGACGAACAGGCCGCGGCGGAGAAATTGGCCAAGAAGTTTCCCCTTGAGATCGTGCCGACCCGGCAGTTCCTTCTGCCGCGGGGGGAGTTCATCGCGTGGGCCGAAGGCAAGAAGTCGCTCCTCATGGAGACGCATTACCGGCGGGTGCGGACCGAGTTCGGGTTTCTCATGACGGCGGATGGCAAGCCGGTCGACGACCGGTGGAATTTCGACGAGGAGAACCGGAAGACCTTTCGTGATTGGACCAAGGCGGGGCGTCCGCTGGCCGAAGTGGTCAATGAAAAGCCGGACAAGATGACGAAAGAGGTGATGGCGCTGGTCGAAGCAGAGTTTGGCCCCAATCCGGGCTCGGCCGAGGGATTTTGGCTTCCGGTCGACCGGGCCGGGGCGCTGCGCTGGTTGGAGCGCTTTGTGGCCACGCGGTTGGCGGGGTTTGGTCCGTGGGAGGATCTCATGGTGGAGGGTGACGAGCTGCTTTTCCATGCGGTCATCTCGCCCTTGCTCAACCTCGGGTTGCTCACCCCGCGGGAATGCCTCGAGCGGGCCATTGCCGCCTACGAGAAGGGCAAGGCGCCGCTGGCCAGTGTCGAGGGGTTCGTCCGGCAGATTGCGGGCTGGCGGGAATTCGTCAATGGCGTCTATTGGCTGAAGATGCCGGACTATGAGCAGGTCAATGGTCTGGCGGCGGAGCGGCCGCTCCCGGAATTCTTTTACACCGGCCAGACGGAGATGAATTGTCTCGGGCAGTGCCTGCGGCAAGTGCTGGGCACGGGCTATAACCACCACATTCAGCGGCTCATGGTCCTCGGGAATTTCCTCCTCCTCGCGGGGGTGCGTCCGTCCGAGGCGCTGCGCTGGTTCAACGAAATGTATGTCGATGCGCATGATTGGGTCATGGCGGCCAATGTGCTCGGCATGGTGCTGCATGCCGATGGCGGGTTCATGGCGACCAAGCCTTATGCCGCGGGCTCGGGCTACATTACGCGGATGAGCAATTACTGCGCCGGTTGTCGCTACAAGCCGGAGGTCAAAACCGGGCCGGAAGCGTGCCCCTTTAATTACCTTTATTGGGATTTTTACGCGCGGCACGAGCAGCGGTTTGCCCGCAATCCGCGGATCGGAATGGCTTTGAAGACCTTGGCGAAAAAGACGCCGGCCGACCGGAAGGCCATTGCCGAGTCGGCGCGAGTGTTTTTGGGGTCAATTTAGGCAGAGCCGAGTCTGCGAGACGGCCCACCGGCCAAGGGAAGAAGATAAACGGCGGGGACTTTCTTTTCCCCGGAACACTGAACACGGAAAAGGGAAAACTCCCGAGCCGGAGGCTCCGGTCGTTTTCTCCGTGCTCTCGGCCTTCGCTGCGGTTAATTCATTCTGCTGATGAGCGCGATGTGGTCCGAGGTGAAACTCTGGGAGATCCTAGTTTTCTTTTTTTTGCTCGCCCTGGCCTGGGGTGGGAGCTGGTTCCTCGGGCGGTTGCTCCACGGGCGGATGGAACGCGCGGTGCGGGCCAAGGCGCCGATCGTGGGGATCGAGGTCTTGCGGACTTTGGTGCCGCTGCTCCGCTGGAGTTTGCTCTTGGTTGCCGTGGCGGTGGCCCTGGAAATGCTCAAGCTGCCGCCACCGGTCGAGGAGTGGTTGGGCCACGGCTGGCGGGCGGCCTTGGCCGTGCTGGCGGCTTTCGTGGCCGGGCGGGCGGCAGTCACGGCCTTGGCCGGATGGGCGCGTTCGGCCGCCGATCCCGCGGAAGCCCGGACCCGCGATACCTTGGCGCCGGTCCTGGCGCGGGCCTGTCAGGTCTTTCTCTACCTCATCGCTTTTCTGCTCGTCCTGCAGAACCTGGGTTACCATGTGGCCGGGTTGCTCGCGGGCTTGGGGATCGGAGGATTGGCCGTGGCGCTGGCCGCGAAGGAAACGCTGGCCAATTTGCTCGGTTCACTCGCCCTCTTGCTGGACCGCACTTTCCAAGTTGGTGACAAGATCAAGCAAGGGGAGGTGGAAGGTGAGGTGGTCAATATCGGGTTGCGCAGCACACGGGTCCGGACCAAGGAGGGCTACATCGTCTCGATTCCGAACCAACTGATCACCAATGCGGCGGTGACCAATATGACGCCGCCGAAGTGAGCGGACCAGGTGGAGTGCAGGGCCGGTCACCGTCGCGTCATCGCCTCGGTGCGGCCTAACTAAAGCTCGAGGAAGTTTTTCAGGAGGCGTTTGCCTTCCGCGGTGAGGATCGATTCGGGGTGGAACTGGACCCCGTGGACCGGGAGAGTTTTGTGCTGGAGGCCCATGATTTCGCCTTCGGCCGTTTCGGCCGTGATTTCCAGAACATCCGGGAGGGTGTCCCGCTTGACGATGAGGGAGTGGTATCGGGTGGCTTCGAAGGGGGAGGGGAGATCTTTGAAGACGCCCTGACCGCGGTGGATGATGGGCGAGGTTTTGCCGTGCATGAGGCGGTCGGCCCGCACGACTTGGCCACCGTAGACTTCGCCGATGCACTGGTGCCCGAGGCAGACCCCGAGGACGGGAAGGCGCGGGCCGAAGGTTTTGATCACTTCGCTGCTGATACCGGCTTCGGACGGAGTGCAGGGGCCGGGGGAGATAATGATGCGTTCGGGGGCGAGGGCTTCGATTTCGGCCAAGGTGATCCGGTCGTTGCGCACGACCCGGAGGTCCGCCCCCAGCTCGCCGCAGTATTGCACAAGGTTGTAGGTGAAGCTGTCGTAGTTATCGAGGACGAGGATCATGATGGTACGACTGTGCGGGCGCGTTCGATCGCGCGGATCACGCCCATGGCTTTGTTGATCGTTTCTTCATACTCGCCTTGCGGGGTGCTGTCGGCAACCACGCCGGCCCCGGCTTGCACGTAGGCGGTGCCGTCTTTGAGCAGAACGGTGCGGAGGGCGATGCAGGAATTGAGGTTGCCATCGTAACCGAAATAGCCGACCGCGCCCGAGTAGGAACAACGTTTGTTTTTCTCCAGTTCGTTGATGATTTGCATGGCGCGGACCTTGGGTGCGCCCGAAACGGTGCCCGCGGGGAAGGTGGCGCGCATCACATCGTAAGTCGAATATCCGGGCGAGAGCCTGCCGGTCACGTTGGAGACGATGTGCATGACGTGGCTGTAGCGCTCGATGGTCATGAAGTCGGTGACTTGCAAGCTGTTGTATCCGGCGATGCGTCCGAGATCGTTGCGGGCCAGGTCGACGAGCATGAGGTGCTCGGCGCGTTCTTTCGGATTGTGGAGTAATTCCTCGGCGTTGCGGTCGTCCTCCTCCGGGTTGGCCCCGCGGCGGATGGTGCCGGCGATGGGGCGGATCTGGACCTGGCGCTCGTCGACCCGGACGTGAACCTCGGGTGAGCTGCCGACCAGCTGGTAGCCGGGGCAGCGGAGGAGAAACATGTAAGGCGAGGGATTGACCAGGCGCAGGGCCCGGTAGAGGTCAAGAGGCGTGCCGGTGTAGGGGGTGGCAAAGCGCTGGGAAAGGACGATTTGGAAGGCGTCCCCGGCCCGGATGTATTCTTTGGCGCATTCCACCGCGGCGAAATAATCGTCCCGCGTGGTGTTTGAAGTGATTTCCGAGGTCGTGGTCGGCAGGCCGGTGAAAATGGGGGGGAGGACGGCGGGCTGGGCAAGTTGCGCAAGGAGGGAAACGATTTTGGCCCGGGCGGCGTCATAGGCGGCGAGGGGGTCCCCGTGCGGATAGGCATTGACCATGACCATGAGGCGCCGGGTCAGATGGTCGAAGACCAGAACGCGATCCGTGGTGAAAAAATAGAGATCGGGCAAGCCGAGCCCGTCAGGCGGGGCGGGCGGCACGGTCGGTTCAAAGTAACGGACCGCATCGTAGGAAAGGTAGCCGATGGACCCGCCGGGAAAATGGGGGAAGCCTTTCGGCGCGGAGAGCCCGGCCATTTCCCACTCCAGTTCGGCCAGCGGGTCGTCGGCTTGACCGGAGCGGATGATCTCCCCGCCTTGCCGGATCTCGAAGTGCGGGCCGCGGGCGATGAATTCGCGTTCCGCGCCGGCACCGAGGATGGAATAGCGTCCGCTCTTTTCGTCCTGCTCGGCCGACTCGAAAAGAAAGGCCGGCTCCTCGGGACCGGCGATTTTGGCGAATGCGGTGACCGGGGTTTCGCTGTCCGCCACCAATTCGGTCCAGACCGGCACGACGCGATGCTTCGCGGCGAGAGCGGCAAACTCCTTGGGGTTGGGATGAAGGTCGGGCACCGTCATGGGCAAGGGGAGGCTGACGGCCCGCCGCGCGTCCGGCTGGTGCCGCGCTTCGGCCTCGGAGAGCCGGCCAGCCGCGCGGGCAGAGCGGGGAATGAAAATGGGATGAAGTGCATGGCTAAAGGCGTAGGAAAATATAATCTTTCGTCTGCTGCGCGTAACGGAGAAATTTGCGCGAGCTGGGAGGTGTTCGCCGTCCGGCCACCGCGCGACTGATCATCCCCGGGGGATCACGGGCAGGACGCCCAGGCCACTTTCAGCCGCGGCGGTTGAAGGCGGCGGCAGTGCGGGCGGCTTCGCGTTCGGCGACTTGACGCTTGAGATCTTGACGTTTGTCGGGGGCTTTTTTCCCTTTGGCCAAGCCAAGTTGGACTTTGACCCTGCGGTCCTTCCAATAAAGTTTGAGCGCGGGAAGGGCACAGCCTTGGATTTCCACCGCTTCACGGAGTTTGAGCAGTTCGGCGCGATGGACGAGAAGGCGGCGGGGGCGTTTGGCCTCATGCTGCTCGTGGCTGGCCCGGATGTAGGGTTGGATGTCGAGGCCGTGGAGAAAAAGTTCGCCCTTTTCCAGACGGGCGAAGGCACTGGTCATATTGGCCAGACCGGCGCGGATCGATTTGACCTCGGTGCCTTTGAGGGCGAGACCTGCCTCGAGAGTCTCGAGGATGGTGTAGCTGTGCCGCGCCTTGCGGTTGGTGACAATGTCCGTGCCCATGGCGGGCCTTTTCTGGCGCGGCGGGGGCCTCAGGCCGCTTTGGCCGGCTCGACGACGCGCGCGGAAATTTTACCCTCACCGATTTCCTTGAGGGCGATGTCGATGAAACCCATGCCCGGGTCGACCTCGACGAGCGGACGGCTCGTGGCATTGAGTTGGCGCACGCGGCGCGAGACGAGGTTGACCAGGATTTTGTCGTTGCCGACAGTTGCGCGGGCTTTTTCGAGGAGCATAGGATTCATGAAAGGGTGTGGAGGTCGCTCGCGGGTCACCAGAGACAGAACGTGCGTGACCCTGTAAACTAAGGGGGTGTGGAGGGTGAGGTCAATGCTGAATTCACGGGTTTGACATGCGGAGCGGTCGCTGTCAGAGATAGAGGAGCGATCGGCGGGGTAGCCAAGTGGTAAGGCCGGGCTCTGCAAAAGCCCTATGCGACGGTTCGATTCCGTCCCTCGCCTTCTTCTCCAAAAAATGGGAAAAGAGAAGGCTGATCGGGCCAGCCGGGCGGGGTTATGGTGGCGGGATAACTTGCAGGCGGCTGACTTCGGGGACGGCCAAAGCGCGGTTGACCGCGGCGGCGACCTCGGCTTGCGTGCCGCGCGGGAAGGTGAGGGTGAGGAGGCCGCGCTGGAATTCTGTTTTCGGCTGGGCGGGCAAACCTGCCACGGCGGCGCGGACGTTGGCCAGAACGATGGCTTGGCGGAAGAGGGGGACGGGTTGGGCCGGAGCCGCACCGGTTTTGGTCACGATGATCGGCCCGGCGATGGCCGGAGCAGGCGGGGGCGCCGATTTTCGCGCAGCGACGGCGGAGGTTGGTCGCTGGGTTGTCGTGGCGGGTCGAAGCGCTGCAGTCGTGAGCGCCGGCTGGGAGCTTTGCAGAGGAATAATTTGTTCTTTGGGTCCCGGTTCGGTGGCGGGCGGCTTCGGCCAACTGGCACAACCGACCAGCAGCAAAAGGCCGGCGAACAGCGCGACGCGGGGAACCTTGCCAGTCATGATTTGTCTTTTATCATGCCTGTGATGACGAAGCGAGTGGCAAGCATGGGATGGGTCTGGCGGCGATCAGCCGTTCTGGCCCTGGCTGCCGGGTTGGCCGGCTGTGACTTGCTCACGGTTTCGCAGACTGGCCGGCAGATTCGCGAGGGCAATCAGGCGGTGGTGCGGGGCGAGGTGCAAGCGGCGTTGCAGCATTTTGAAACCGCTTTGGACGGCAGCATGCTCTCGGCGGAGGCGCATTACCGGTTGGGCATGCTTTATGAGGACCAATTGAAGAACGAAGTCGGTGCCCTGCATCATTTCGAGCGGTATTTGCAACTTGCCCCGCAGGGACAATTCGCGACCGATGTGAAAGGGTATGTCGACCGGTTGCGCCTGCTCATCGTCTCGCGCGCCGCCGAGGGCGCGGTCATGCCGGCGCGTGAAGCCTCCCGATTGAAGAACGAAAATCTGGCGCTCCGCCAGCAACTTACCGACTTGCGGCAGCGAGCTCCCGCCGGTCGGCCACGTCCGGTCGCGGCCACTCCTGGGCCAGCGGCAACCCCGGCCATGGTTGTCGCCGCCACGCCGCCACCCACGCTGGCACCTGCGCCGGCGGCGCCAAACTCCGGAGAACCGGAAGTGCGACGTGCGTTGCCAGTCACTGCTGGCGTGCCGTTCGCTGATCCGGCGGCAATGGCCCCCCGCTCCGCGCCGGTTGCAGCCGCAGCGGCGAGCGAGGCAGCGGTGCGGACATACAAGGTGGTCAGTGGCGATACCCTGAATGGCATCGCGCGGAAACTTTACCGAAATTCGAGTCAGTGGCCGAAGATTTTGGAAGCCAACAAGGGAACGTTGGAGGATCCGGCCAAGCTTAAGCCGGGCATGATTTTGGTGATCCCCGAATGAGGGGTCAGGCCATGCCGTGAGCTTTTTGCCCTAATTTCTGGAGCTTCGCCCGGTTGGACCAGTCGGCTGCTCGGCCGGAGCGACTCATTCGTCTGACCTGCACCCACCCTCGCGAGTTGCTCGCCCCGCCAGCGGATGGAAACATTTCTGCGCGTCTCGGCCAACGCGGCCAAAGCGATCTTGGCGCTTTTGTTCTCCGGCAATGCGGAGTGATTTCCCAGCCGGAGTGATTCGGACGGTGTCCGGTTTGTTGTTGCTCCAAGAGCATGTTCCAACTGTGGCGAGCGAATTCCTCGGACCCGATTTGCCCAAGCTATGACGCGTGGCGAATTGCGGGGCGCGGTCAGGACAGAGGTAACACTTCAGGCGGGATTGAGGGTGAAATCGGGCAGCAGGCCCGGAGGTTGCAGTGGATGAGGGCGGGTGGTGACTGGATGGAGAGTCGCGAGTGGGCTTGGGGGGATTGACCCGGTTTGGTCTTTTCGGAAGAGTCGGGGCGGTTTCCGTTCCCTCCATTACTTTGAGTAAGATTCTCCTTCTGCTCGTCCTCTTGGGGCTGGGCTATTTTGGCTATGAGTATTACCAGCGGATGACGCCGCCGGTACCCCCGCTGGTCGAGCCGACGCCAGTCCCGACCCCCGTGCCGACTCCGACCCCCGAGCCGACGCCGGAGGCCCGTTTCGCCCCCGAGGGGATTCTTTATGTGGTCAAACGCTTCAGCGAGCCGCACGAGGACGGCGTGCGGGGGTTCTCGCCGGGGGTGGAGGTGCGCATGCTGCGGCAGGAGGCTGGCTATTTTGTGGTCACCGATGGCTTGGTTGAGGCGAGGCGTCCGCGCAGTTGGTTTACCCGCGAGATCAAGCTGGCCGAGGAACTTCGCGCCCAAAAAGCGCTGACCGACCAGCAGATTGCCGAGCGCCAAGCGCGCGAGAAAAAAGCCGACGAGACCGCCGCACGTGAACGGGCCGCCCGGTGGGAGGCAGCGCTCTTGTCGGTGGAGGCCAACCGCCGTGCCGCGGGGGATTCCGCCGAAGAGGCGGCCGTGAGCCGTCCGGGCCTCACTCCCCTGCGTCTCGGAGCGTGGAATCTCGAATATTTCGGCAGCCGCAAGGATCCGCCGCGGACCGCCGAGGACATGCAGGCCATTGCCGACTACATCCGTGATCTTGGCGTGCAAGTGCTGGCCGTGAGCGAGATCAACGGCGAGAAGCCCCTCAACGATTTGGTCAAATGCATCGGCCCGGATTGGAAATTCGTCCTCGGCACGAGTGGTCGACTCGGCCAGGAGGGGCAAGTCGCGCCCGGGATTCTCTGGGACGACGCGCGCGTCGAAATGCTCGGGGCAGGGGAATTGTCCGAGTTGGCCACCCGGGTGTCCTCCGGCCTCGTCTTCCATCGCCAACCGGTGGTCGGAGCGTTTCGCGACCGGGCGGGCGGCCCGGACTTCCGGGTTGTTTCCGTGCATTTCAAAGCGGGGCGGACCCCGGAGGATTTTGAGCGCCGCGAGGCCGAGGCCAAGGCGTTGAGTGGTTATCTGCAAAAACTCGTCGCCGACCCCGGCGAAGACAACGACATCGTGGTCATGGGTGACTTCAATCACGACCCATCGGCCGCCGAGGCAGGTGCCTGGAAAGAGAAGGCCTTCGCCAAATTCCTCACCGGCCGCGGTCGCAGCATCATCCATTTCGACCGCCAGATCGACCACGCCGTCCCGCTCGGGACGTTCGAGGAGGTGAAGGAGGCGAGCTTTACGATCCACAATAAAGACGGCTTGCGGGACCCCAAGAAGTGGCGCGATCGCTATTCCGACCACTTCGCGATCACGGTCGATTTGGAAGCAGTTCCGGATGACGACCCTGCCGCCCGGCTAGGCGTCCTCGGCCAACGCCTGCGCTAGAGCGGTTTGAAAAAACATGTGGCCACGGATTGGGGAGGATAAGGGAGGATGAGCCGAAGAAAGTTGTGCCGGCTGACACCGGCGCAAAATAATCCTCCTCCATCTTCTTCTCTCCGTGGCTACCACTTTTCCGGAACCGTTCTAGGCCAAGAACCGAAAGGGCGGGTGGGGGGATACGAAAACAGGCGGGGTGATGACACCCCGCCCGTTCTGGAATCGGCCGGTCAGGGCTGGGGCTCGGCGGGCAAGGTGGTCTGCAGGCGCAGGAACTTCTTGCTGTCTTCGTCGCGCGGCGTGCTGAAGGTCTGCACTTGGCAGCCTTCCGGAGCGGCATCCAACTGCGGGGTCATGGTCACGTTGTTCGTGGTCCATGGTCCGACGGCCAGATCGATCAAGGACTGGCCGTTGACGGTCAGTGTTGGATCGTTGGTTCGGACCACCGCGGTGATGGAGAGCGTGTTGGAGGTCACGGTGGTGACCGAAGGCACGCCATTGGTCGCGGTCGGGCTGGTCGCCCCGCCGATCGCGTATTGCAGCTGCAAGGCTGGGGTGAGGCTTTCTCCGCCGCTCCAGTTGGTGAAGGTCTCGCCCGAAGCGGTGACTGTGCCGCTGGCCGCGATGTTGACGGGCTGGCTGCCCGTGCTGGTCAGACTGACATTGCCGGACGGCGAGCCTGCGGCGGCTGAGGCGGCGAGGCGCACGAAGAGGTTGTCCGTGCCGGTGACCGCACCCGATACAGGGATGAGGTTCGCCGTGCTGCCGTAGGTGATGCCGTCGGCAGAGACCTCGAAGCCGGTTGGCGCTGTGGCGACGATGTTGGCGGTGAGGCCTTGGCCGTTGATGGTCACGCTTTGGGCGGCCGAGGCGGCGCCCTCGGTGGTACTGAAAGCATCTGGTCCGGCGCCGACGAGGTAGAAGAGCTGGTTGCTGAAGAAGACGGTCGGCAGGCTCATCGCCACGCCATCCGCGTCCAAGGTCACCGTGCGGTTGGCAAACTGGTCGGCTAAATTGATCTGCTCGAAGCCGGTATTGTCCGGGATGTTGTAGAAGTTGATCCCTGGGCTCCAGAACTTGTAGTTCAAGGTCGTGCCGCCGTTGCCGCCCACCTCGAAGGTGCCGGAATAGACAAACGTGTCTCCTTCGCGGGTCAGTTGCGGGCCGACATCGAAACCGGTGATGCCGCGAACCTCCACAATCCCGCCAATGGCAGGATCCGTTTCCTCCGGATTGAATAGTCCGAGGGCGGCTTGCACGCTCATATCCACGGAGAAGGTGATGTTCCGGAATTGGGTGGCCGTGACCCCAAAGACCGCGGGGGGAAGCACCTGTGGCGTTACGACAGGCCCGAGTGTGAGCGTCCGATCTGCGCCGGGTTCGTAGCCGCTGTTCGGAGCGGCCGGGGTGGAGTTGAAGTATTTGTAGAGCACGGTAGAGCCCTCGTTTCCGCCAACCAGTAAGGTTCCCGAATAAGTGTCTGTCTCGCCCTCGCGGGTCAGGTTGTATTCGGCCCCGGTGCTCCAGTCATTGAAGCCGCCGGTGACGCGGACGTTGCCGGTCTCCGGATTGAAGCGTAGCGCGGCGACCTCCAGGCTCATATCCACGGTGAAGGTGACGGGGCGGGAGTTGTCCGGAATGCCGTAAATGGCGACCGGAAGGACTTGGGCCGGAGTGAAGGCGCCGTCAGGATTGAGTTCGACCGTGGCGCTGCGATTGGCCCCGCCAAACTCGAAACCCGAATCGGTCCCGGTACCCTGCGTAGTGAAGAATTTGTACTCGACGGTGGCACCACCTTCGCCGCTGCCGACTCCGATCGTGAAGGTTCCCACGTAAACCCCATCGCTTGAGCTATCGACTAAGGGCGGGTTGGTCAGCGGATCGGTGGCAAAGCCATTGAAGTTGCCGGCGACGAGCACGGATTGGGTCAGCGGATCGAACTCACCCGCGAGGATCGGCACGTTGAGGTCGACGCGAAAGGTGACGTCGCGGTAGCCCTCGAGGTCGTCAAAGAAAACCTCGGGCAATGTGGTCGCCTCAGCCGGCATGGCAAAAGTGCGGGTCAGATCCTCCGGGAAATCCGCACTCGCCCCGACAATGCTGAAACGGTAGCCGACCGCACCGTCGAGCGGGGCGGTGACAAAAACGGTTGCCGCGTAAACGCCAGGTTGTTCGGGCACCTCGTTCAAGTCTGTGCGCGCAAAGGCACTGCTGCTGACCGGAAGCAACTCCACCAGGTCGACAAGCGGATCGAAATTGCCCGCTTGGATCTGTACGCTCATATCTACGAGAAAGGTGATATTGGCACTGACGCCGGCAGCCTGCGGATAGCGCGAAACACCGGTCGTGAGGCTGGAGGTGTAGGGCCCGCCCCAACCGGTAATGGCCACGTTGGGGTTGGAAAGGGCGTCCACGGAGCTGTCGGTATTACCGCCACCCGACGAATAGGCGTCAAAAAAAAGCGCATCGCCTTCCGTATAAGACAAACTGGCTTTGGTTACGGTGTATTGCACGGTGCTTTGCGACCCAGGGGTCAACACTAGACCTGGACCGGCGGGAGCCTGTGACCATGCCGTGCCGCCGTAAGTCCAAAGCTCTGCAACGCCCCCGCCGCCAACCCGCGACCCGATCCAGTGAGTCATGCCACTGCCGAAGGGAGGGTCTAAATTGATCGGACGGCCCCAGCCGTTGCCGGTTGTGGTGCCGGCCAGTTTGGTGTTGGCGATACCAATCATGAAATTGCCCCAGTCGGTGGTCTCGATATTTCCGTTCACCGTGAGCGTGAAGACCAGATCGGTGGCGGTCTCGGAGACTTCCATGCTGACGATGTCGAGCGTTCCGTTCCCGGGATTGGTGTTGCCGTCAACGTTAATGTCGCCGATCGCATCATCGAAAGCGAGCGGCTGCGCGAGGAGCTGGCCGCCGGCCAGGACGCAGGTGAAGGTGAACGCGGCGAAGAGCCGCACGAGGAGGGAGCGTGTGTTCATGGGGGGGAGGTTTGTCGGTATACAAAAAAATCGTAACCTCGGGCCCGGGGTTGTCCAGTATTTTGTTGATAAAAGCAGCCTTGCGGTATGGCGCAGGGTTCGCCCTGGAGAACAGGCTCAAACCGCGCAGGTCGGATGGGCTGACAAGGGCACGGTGAGGGAGGGATCAGGGAGCAAGGCGGGGAAGGTGGCCGAGGCAGGCCACACTTAGCCGTATCCATGCAGTTGAAGACGCAATAAAAGCGCGGCTTGGCTCGGTTTTTCCAGGGGGCATGGCCGTCCCGGCCGTGTTGTTTGAGGTTGTTTGATCGTGACGGGCGGGACGCCCGTGCCCCTTGGCCACCTGCCAACTCGCTCACCAAATAGTTAGTCAACTCTCGCCCAGACGCGCCTCTGTGGCCGTGCCAGAAATGGCAGAATGTTTTGCATGGTTACGGCTAAGCCGTATCCATGCAGTTGAAGACGCAATAAAAGCGCGGCTTGGCTCGGTTTGTCCAGGGGGCACGGCCGTCCCGGCCGTGTTGTCGGGTCGTGACGGGCGGGACGCCCGTGCCCCCTTGGCCACGTGCCAACTCGCTCACCAAATAGTTAGTCAACTCTCGCCCAGACGCGCCTCTGTTGCCGTGCCAGAAATGGCAGAATGTTTTGCATGGATACGGCTTAGGCCTTTTGGGTAGGCCCAACGTCAGGCAAGCAACAAATGTCGGCCGAAAACGGCTTGACATTCGGCGTTGGTGTTTACAATGTGTTTACATGCACCGCCCGTGTTCCCTCCAAGAGTCAGAGTTTTGGCTATGGCCCGTTTGGTCGCCGCGGCGACCTATCTTCGGTTCGCCAAGCCTCGGCTCACTTTTCCGCGTTCCGAGTTCAGCTCACAACTGCGCCCGCTTTCCTAGGCGTTTGACGCCTCCCCGAGCGCTCGCTAACCCGCTGGTTGCTGGCTCCATGCACCATGCTCCACGCTCCACGCGGCGCTGGCCTGCCGCTTTCACCCTCATTGAGTTACTCGTGGTTATCGCGGTGATCGGGATTTTGGCCGGGCTGACCCTCTCGACCCTCGGTTACGTGAACAAGAAGGGCGCGGAATCTCGGGCTCAGGCGGAGGTGGCGGCGTTGTCGGCGGCCATCGAGTCCTTCAAGCTCGGCGAGGGTTTCTATCCAACCAATGCCGCATCGCTTTACACCAACCTCTGCCCTGTCGCGGCCGGACGAAAGGTCTATTTCGAGCCGGCCCCGAGCATGGTGGTGACCAATGGTGGTGTGCTCCGATTCGCGGATCCATGGGGTACTCTTTACGGCTATTCCAACTACACGAGCTACTTTGAGTTGTGGTCCACCGTGGGCGGGGCCAATTCAAACAACTGGATCCGGAATTAATCTTATGAGCAACGAGCGTGGAGCACGGAGCATGGAGCAGGCAGCTCAACGCACGGCTTCGGTCTTTTCTTCCTCGTCCCTCGAAACCCGGCACCGCGCCCGCCCCTCGGGCGGCGCCTTCACCTTGATTGAATTGCTCGTTGTGGTCGCGATCATCGCTGTTCTCTCTGCGCTGATTACCCCGGCGGTGCAAGGACTGATGGGCACGAGCGGGCGGCGCGGCGCGCTGAACACGGTGACCGCGGTCCTGGAGCAAGCACGTTTGTCGGCCGTGGAAAATGGCACCACAGCGTATGTCGGTTTTCCGACCAATGCGGCGAATAAGACCAATGGCTTTTCGCACCTTATCGTTTTTCGCGACGCCCGACCGGGTGACACCAACCTGAATCCTGTCGCGGTGACCCGCTGGCAGAAATTACCCAATGGCGTCTTTCTTGAGGGGGGCACGGGGATGTCCGGCGCCGTGCGGAGCCGAACTTTGCCTTCCCGCACCTTGCCCCGGCTCGGCGGAACCGAAGATCTCGGACAAATTCCGGCGCTGGCCTTCAACCGTTTCGGCCAATTGCAGGGAGCAAGCACCGAGATTTCTTTGCTCCTGGGCGAAAAAATGGAACCGACCAAGGCAGGAGATTGGCGCGGCGGGGCCAATAATCACTACGAGCTTCGCATCCAGCCTCTCACCGGCCGGGTCGTGGTCAGGGATGCCTCACTTTAAGCGATGAAGACAAACCCGACATTCATGACGCGCCGCCGGCCGCAAGCCTTCAGTTTGGTCGAGGTTACCATCGCCATCGGTATTTTTGCCTTTGTCGTGGTTGGGGTCATGGGCTTGCTTCCGGCGGGCATGCGGATGCGCGCGGACTCAGCTGCAGAGACGCGTGGGGTGTTGATCTCCGAGGAACTTTTCGCCGCGGTGCGTGCGGCGCCGAGTTTGGGTAGCGTGGTAGTGCGCGACGGGCCGGCCATGCTCGCCCGCAACAACCAGACAATCTCCATTACCAACAACGTTGTGGTGGTTGGTTACCCATCACAGACAACGGTTCCTTACTTTTTGTGGGGCGGCGATCGCGGCGCGGGGACTCCGGATTCCGCCTGGGTGCAGGGCCAAATGCCGGCGGGTGCGGTGGTTAACGCGATCGACACGCTGGCCCGGCTTAGTGCGACCAACCTCGGCGGGGGCCTCTACCGCGTAAATGTCGAGGTCCGCGCCCCGGCCTCTATTCCGCTCGCCAACAGCCGTCCGAGCACGTTTTCCACTCTGATATATTCCCCATGAGCGCCCAGCGCCCCAGCTCACAGGTTTCGCCGCCCGGTTTCACTCTCATTGAGGTGCTGGTCTCGTCGGCGGTGCTGGCCATCGTGCTGGCGGTCATGTTCTCGGCTCTTTCGACCAGCATGTCCCTCTGGCGCAACACGGATAACAAAATCGTGGCCGACCGCGAGGCGCGGGCCGTGAACTTCTTGCTGTCGCGCGACTTGGCCAACGTGGTCATGCCTGCCTCCACCAACTTGTGGCCGCGTATTGTGACCAACCGCATCGGGCGAGAGAATGTCTACTATTTGAAGTTCCTTACCGTGGTTCCTGCAGAAGGGCAGTCCGCAACAGGAACCGAGGCGGGCGACGTCTGCTATGTCGAGTATGTAGTTCTGCCTTCGACCAACGGCCCAGGTCGTGAGATGCGCCGGCTATTTTGGCCGAGCAGCAAGACTTTCTCGAATGTGCTCCGCCCCGGGGTACTTCCTGGTCTCCAAGCAGCGAATCAATTTGAATCCCTCGGCCTCAACTTACTCCTCACCAATTCCATGGCCGCACGCGGTTTGGGTGACCTCGCCAACGAGGCCAACAACACCAACTTCATTCTCCTCGGCACCAACATGCTGCCTTTCACGGGGGTTCCCGGGCCGAACAACTACCCCGCAGCAATTGAGGTGAACTTCGCAGTGGCCGACCCCACCACGCTGGCCAATACAAACTTGATCAATCGCTCCACCTACGTCCTGCGCAACGCAGGCCTCTATTCCTTTCGCATCCCGTTGCCCAAGCCCCCCAACGCCCCATGAAGCCGCACCGCGTTCGCAATCCACAGGAGAGGGGCGTAGCGCTCGTCACCACGGTCATTGTCGTGGCGGTGTTTGCTGTTGTCGCTGTCGCCTTCATGCAAAGCACAACGGTCGATCGCCTGTCCGCCCGTAGCGTCGCGAACTACACGCGGGCCACACTGGCAGCCGAGGCGGGGTTAGCGGAGGCCATGGCTTTGATTCAATCAAACGCCACCGGTTTCAGCTACGTTTCGGGGGCGGAACCGCAGGCGGGTGGCTACCGGACTTACATCCGGCCTCGGTCGGTGGCCGCCGGTGTATGGCAGTTTTCCGGCAACCGCGTTTACCTGGACTCCGGCACTGGAGGTCAATTGGCCGACTTGCTGGTCTCCGGCACCAACGCGGCGGATGGCGTGGTGGTCCGCGCTGCCTACAAGACAGTCAGTGTCACGAACAACGCCACTAATCGTTACGCTTTCTGGGTCGATGATGGCAGCGGCAAACAGAACCTCTCATGGTGGGGCACGTCCGGCACAGATCGCGGGCTTTTGGCCAACATCACCAATGCGGCTCTCGTTCTTCCCTCCGCCAACGGAACCACCGTGGCGCCGATGCCAGGCAGCGCTTTGTCAGCGCTTAATGGCGTTCGAAACTACACGGCGAGCCCCACGAACCTCTTCGGCCAGCTAACGCCGTTCCGATCGGTTTCAAACAGCCTTCTTACGCCCGCCACTTTCAATCTCCTGGACACGGCGCTTGAAGGCCGGGCCAACCGCTATTTCTTCACGCTTTCCAGTCCGTCTTCCGCCGTTTCGCCAGCCGGCCGTCGCAAGCTTAACCTTGTGCAGCTCGCGCGATACCTCGCGAACGGGGTGACTTCGACAGCTCAGACCAACAACAATGCGCGGGCCCAGTTGGTTACTCAGTTGCTGCAGTCCAATCCAGTTCAAGCCACGAACTGGGGCGGAGGCGACCTGAGTTGGCTGGCCACGGCTGGAAAATATTCCGCGACCGAGCAAAAACAGATCGTAGCAAATTTATTGGATTACCTCGATGACGATCTCATACCGACCACGGACAGCGTGGATAACCCGACTTATTTCGGAGTCGAGATGAAGGCGGACAGCGCCGGCCGGATCATCGGCCATCCTTTCATCAACTTTGTGACGGCTGGCCTGATTTTCAATCGCCAGACCGGCACCGGTCTAGTCAACTCGACTCGCGTCCTTTGCTCATTGGGACTTGTTTTTCCTTGGACCAGCACGGGGGTTTCGGCCAACGCCTACACTCCGGAAATAAACATCGCTGTCGAAGGCACTGTCTTGAACGGCATGTTGGGCAACCAAGCCGGTCCATATTTTCGAACCAATGATCTGAGCGATCAGACCAACTCGCGCCCGGTATCCGTGTTCACCCCGCGCTCCGGCAGCAATTGGCCGCAGGCCGTCGGCTTGGCGGGATCGGCAAGTTATGCCACTCCATTTTATGGTTTCACCACTGGGAACTGGGCTGCGCGCGGACCCACCAATTTAACATTTCAAAATGCGCGGTATGTGATCAAAAAACTGCGCCTTCGCTATACCCCGACCGGCGGTGGCGCCAGCGGGTATGTGCAAATCTTCCCGACGAACATGCCGATCGATGTCTTTCCAACCAATCTCGTTGCTGGTGGCGCGGGGCCCATTTCGTTGATCGTCAAGTTTTCCTCCGCCGGGCCGTATGCGGGTACGCCGAACCTCTACCTGAACAACGACCCGCGGGCCGGCTTCCTCCGTGCTTCATGGACGAATCTGCCTTCGGTCACGTCTTTCGGCAGCAGCATTCCGGCACCCTCCGCCGGGCCCACCGCAATCAACTTCACCAACGGCGTCGGGCCGGAATGGGACCAAGCACAGAGTCTCCATGAATTTTGATTGGTTCCGTTCGGCCCGAGTCAACAATCATCTCGGCAGATTCGGATCAACGAACTTTCAATCTATCGGCGAGATTGGATATCTTTGGACGGGAAGCCGTGGCAGACGCTGAATTTGACGGCGACCAACACTCCGGCTGCCACCGCCGACTATCACCTGTTGGATTATCTGGCCGGCGGCTTCACCAACGGGCCGAATGCGTACACCACGATGCCCTTCGTTCCGCCGTCTGCGGCCGGCCCGGAAATCACGGAGTCCAACAGCTTGGTGCAAGATGGAGGCTTCAACGTGCTGACGCGAAAGCTTGCTACTGCCACAGCCTATTTGACCAATGCGCCGGGACTCGCTGGTTCGGCGGCTGCCGATTTTGCCGTTTTACCAGCTCCGGAGTCAGCCTCGTTGGGTGGCGTGCTCGCGACGATGACCAATCTTTCTGCGGTGACCACCACCAAGTTCGGCCGCGAGGCGGTTGTCCGAGCTATGGCCGGGGGCGCCGTCACGCAAAGCCGCATTTTCACTGTTTACTCGCGCGGGGAATACCGCACCGGCAATTCTTCGAGCTACGCACTGCTGGAGGCCGATGTTTTTGTCGACGCTGATCCCCAAACTGGCGCTCCCCGCTTGCGGGTGCTATCAAAAAAGTTCCTTTAAACCCATGAATACGATCCTGACCCTCCTTGTCTGCTGTGCCACACTGCTTCTTGCCTACCCAGCCTCGGGCCAGGCGCCTGCATCTTCGCCGCCCCCGCCACCGATCCAAGTGCGAGACTTCAAGCCCGAGTCCGCCAATGCGCCGGGCGGGGGGACTTGGGTGCGCCTGCTGGCCGCTTTCCGGAGTCTCCCGGCTTGGGCGGATGGCTTGGCCTTTTATTATGATATCTTGGTGGAGAAAGATGGCCAATTCCGCGTGCTTTCGGGCACGGCGAGGTATTCCAACGTGAAAGCCGGCAGCCATGTGGCGGTGCTATTTATGTCACCGAGCGCGGTGGCGAGGTTCGGGGCGCCGGTCGCGGCGCAGGTGGGTGTCGGCTACAACGATGAACTGATCGAGTCATTCAAGTGGGATGCGCCCGGCTCCAAACCTCCCGATGGCTGGGCAACACAATACGAGCGCTACGCGGATCAACTGCAGCCGATTTATCTGACACCGTTCGTGGCGACGGAATACGGCAAGTATCCGGATGCAATGGTGGTGCGGTAGAGCGCGCATCGCCCGGGGTGCCGGCGGTTCCGCGCAGAGGAGGTGCCATTCCTGCGATTGTTCAACTTAGCAGGAACAATGCACTTGAACCACAGCTGAAGCTTTGCGACCCGGCCCATAGGCAAACGACACGAATTTCGCAGCGGAGGCTTGGCGACACGGCCCCAAGTCCCTGGACCCGCGCTTTAGTGCGTTGTGTGCTGGGATTAACTGGGGCGTTATCAAAGATGTGGACTTATCAACCTCCAAGTTGGCAGGGCCCGCTGGCCTCAGCGGGCCGCTGCCTTCGGCACAGGAAAGGATGCGGACGGCTGACCTCCGGCTCGTATCAGTTGGTCGCTGCAGCGACCCGTCTCCGCTTGCGCTCCGGCTGAGCCTACGGCTCCGGAGAGGCCAGCTGTCCCTACCGCCCAGAACAAAAGCGGATGGGCGCCCCCTCCGTAACGCGAGTTACTGGGTAGTGCTGAAGTCACCTATCTCCGCTCGTGACAATCTTGTTACAAGCGGTCAAAACGCTTGCGGTTGACCGGCCAAACGCGAATGTGTGTCATGGCCAAGTCAGCCCGACTAACCCTCATGAAAAATAAATCCCTCTCCCGTCTTCTCACCCCGCTTTGTGCGATCATGCTGCCCGCGCTCTTGGCCACGGCCGGCAACCTCCACGCGCAAGCTTTCACTGGCACGTTCACTTTCGGAGGAGCGGGTAACGTCGATTCCTTTGCCTACAATGGCACGGCGATTCCGGGAATCTCTGTCAGCCCTCTTACCAAGAATGGCGTGACCACCAGCTCAAGCAGCGGCAACTCCCGCGCGACAGGTTGGCCCACCGGAGCAACCAATGGAAGTGATGTGTTCACCGGCAGTCTCGACCCGACCAAGTATTTCGAGTTCACGATCACCGCCGCGCCGGGGAAAGTGATCAATCTGCCGGGTTTGACTTTCGGCATTGGGCGAAGCGGCACCGGTCCTCGCCAGTGGCAATGGCGCTCGAGTGTGGATGGTTTTGCAGCGCCGATCCCCGTAGGTGTACTCAATGCCAGCGTGGCACAAGACGGCGGTGTCATCACCGTGCCGGACAGCAACTCAAACTGGACGGGCAATGAAATCACGACTTCGGGGGCGGCCTACGAAAACCTCAGCTCTGTCACCTTCCGGGTCTACGTCTACAATGCAGAGGCCTCTTCCGGCACAGGAGGACTCGCGGGGCCGCTCACTTTTAGTGGCACATTGGCTGATGGCGGTGGCGTGACGACACCCACTATTTTTCCAGCTGGCACCTTCACTCCTTTCACCACTTTTCTCGGCACGCCCTCGGCCTCTCAGAGCGTGACGGTGAGCGGGTTCAATCTTACCGAGTCGATTTTGGTCGCCGCGCCCGCGGGTTTCGAGGTCTCGCTGGATAATTCTGTTTTCGGCCCGAGCGTTAGCTTAGCTCAAACCAGCGGCGAGGCTTCGGGAACGGTTTACGCGCGCTTGGCCGCCACAGCTCCCGAGGGAGCAGTTTCCGGCAACCTAGTGCTGAGTAGTGCCGGGGCAACCACGGAAAATCTGGGGGTCGCCGGGACCGTCCAGCTTCCGGCCAGCCTGACCGCGGCGGGTTACACGCAGGATTTTACAGGATTCACCAGTGCGGCATCGCTCCCCGCAGGCTGGTCACTGCAAGCCGCAGCTCAAACTTACAGCGCGTGGGAAACCACCACCACAGGGGCCAAGTTCAACTCTGAGACCGTCAATGTTTTCGGATACCAGCATACGGGAACCACGGGTGTCGTGCAGCAGGTTCTGACCCTGCGCAATGATACCTCCGAGACGATCACTGATATGACGGTCTCCTACACGGGGCTCGTGGGGCGAGCCGATCAGGGGCGCTCTCCTTTCTACACCGTCAGCGTGGGAGGCACCGAAGTCCCGCGATTGGCTTTCTCCACAGCCAACGGGGTGGACTCGACCGTCGAGACAGCAGTCAGCGGCCTGTCGGTTGCGCCCGGGCAGACATTCCAAATCTCCTGGTCGTCCGATGGCAGCGAGGCTGGCTCGCCCGGTAGCGGCAGCCGCCGGCGAATCGGCATCGGTAGTGTCAGCCTGACGGTCGGCGCGGCCGCCTTGGCTGCCCCAGAATTCGACGTCCCGGCCGGGACGTATTTTGCCAACCAGACGGTGCGGGTGTCGAACTTCTCGTCTTACGTGGCCGGCACCGAAGTGCGCTTCACGACGGACGGCACAGCGCCGGGCCTGGAGAGTGATCTCTACAATGATGCGACGGGCATCACCTTGGTCGATGGCAATGGCACCGTGAATCTGCGGGCGGTGGCGATCGATACTGCCACAGAAGAGGCCAGTCTGGTGACCAGCGCAATCTATCAGTTCCCGCTCAATGTCGCGAACCTCACCGCGCTGCGCGCCTCGCCGACAGGCAGCACCATTTACCGGGTGACTGGGCAAGTGACCTTCACGGCAGGCACTTCGAACCGCAATACGAAGTTCTTCCAAGACAACGCGGCCGGTATCCAGATTGATGATACCGCGGGGACGATCACCACCGTCTACACCGCGGGTGACAATGTGGCCGGCATCATCGGACGCATCTCCACCTTCCGAGGACAGCTCCAGATGGTCCCGGTGCAGGATTTCGGCGCGCCGGTGTCCACTGGTAATGCGGTCACGCCGATCCCGAGGACCATCGCGACGCTGGACAATGACGTGCAGTCGATGCTGGTCGTGCTGCAAGATGTGACCTTCGAGAACGCCGGTCAGACGTTCGACGGTGGCGGGAGCACCACGCCGATTGCCGATGCCTCGACCGAAGACGCGTTTGTCAACGCCTTCCGCAATATCTTCGGCGACTCGAACGTCACCGGTGCGACGATTCCCTCGGGTCGAATACGCTGACCGGTATCGTGCAGCGGACAGAGTGCCACGGTAATTGCCGTCGGCCCGCGGAGCATGAGCGACCTCGTGTTCGATGGGACGCCTTCCTTGAGCCTGCAATCGAATAAAGTCCAGCTCACGGCCGGCGCTACGGGCGAGACCGAGGAAGCCACGGTGGAGGTCCGCCGTGCGGGCGCGACTGATGCCGACCTTGTGGTGGACTTGACCCAAGACGTGGAGGGTGCTTTCGCAGCCGATATTGATGGCTCGCTCAACTACCTGCCATTGCCGACTGCAGTCACCATTCCGGCTGGCTCGAGTGCCGTGACCATCTATGTGGTGGCGCTCGATCGAAGCGTCAGCATCAATGCGACTCTCACGGCCTCGGCTGAGGGATTCGAGCCGGCCACGCAGCTCTTCAACATCACCGGCAGCGGCGGCGGGGGCGAGACCTTCCAAGACTGGGCGCAAGGGGCGCCGCTGGATGACGCGAACTTGCTGAAGTATGCGATCGGCGGAGCGAGCAGTCCGACAGCGACCGATGGGGTGGCACCTGTCACCGGCATCACGGCCACCGATCTCACGCTCACAGCCATCGTCCGGACCAACGATCTGAGCCTGACCACCGAAGGTACGGCGCTCATCGATCTCGTGGGCGGCACGTGGTCCTCTAATGGGGTGACGATGGCGCCGGACGAAGATCAGGACGGTGTGCCGGAAGGTTGCGAGCGGCAGATCTTCAGCACGCCGCGCGGGGAGGACGGGAAGAAGTTCCTGCGCCTGGAGTCGACGTTGAGCGGTCAGTAACCGAACGCGATTGGTTTCACAGAGCCCCGCGGTGGAAACACCGCGGGGTTTTTCGTGTCCCAAGAAACTTGAGTTGTGCAAGGCCCGCGGAATCACGACTGATACCAGTTCCCATAAGATTTCAGACTTTGCCGGCTGGGGTAGGGACGAGCGGAGGAAGGTGGAAAGTGGAAGGTAAAAAGTGGAAGGTGGCGGAGAGCGGAGCCCGGTGAAGTATGCTGCGCACTTCACGGGCTGAAGGCTTAAAACTTACAAACTTACAGACTTAAAACTGCGTTCGCCTACGGCGGAGGGCGGAGGCCGATAGGCCGGAGATAGGTCGCCGCGGCGACTAAACTGCCGAGGGCGAATCGGAGAGCGGAGACCGGAGAGCGGAACCGGAACGAAGTGGAGATGGCGTGAGGCAACGCCGAGGGCAAAGCGGAGAGGGGATCAGCCCTCGCGTTCGCCGAGGCGAACGGCTACGGTGTGACAGGGGGGCGTGACGAGAAGGATGAAGGAGCGGCCGTAGGCCGCAGTGTTCAGTGATTCGGTGTTCAGTGGCTCAGTTGGTGGGAAACGGGGACGCTGATGGGCGTGGGTGAGGCTGGGGCGGCCTTGCGTTGGGCTGGAAAACGGATAGATTTTAGCGCGTCGGTTCGCCCCAGAATATTCCGTGTTTTTCACCCGCATTGTTTTGCTTCTGCTTCTGGCGGCTCAGATAGCGTCAGCTGCAACGATCCGATTGGCCTCGTTCAACATCCTGCAGGGCTTCGAAGCACCCGGAACGGACTCTTTCGAGCAGGCAGCCGCCGTCATGGCCCGGGTGGATGCCGACATTGTCGGACTGGTCGAGGCCCGGTCGGGAACTAACGAGGCGAACTATCTGCAGCAAATGGCCGCCAGATTGGGATACCCGCACGTGGTCCTCTCGGGTACCACGCCGCTCGATAGGACATTGAGGACGGCTTTTTCAGCCGTTTTCCGGTGGTCATGACCAACTGGGTGACGTCGCCGGCCGGTGCGAACGAGATGACGCGGCAGAACCTGGCGGTCAAAATCGACGTGCCGGGCACGCCGAACGACCCGCTGGTCGTGGTGGTGCATCCGAAGTGCTGCTCTTCGTCCTCCGGACAGGAAAGTTTCCGTCGAGCCATCGAATTGAGACGGGTGCGGGAACTTGTCGCCGCCAGCAGCATCCCCGCTTTGGATAATGTCTTTATCATCGGGGATTTCAATCTGGTCGGCACCGACAACGTTGCTTTCACGAACCTGCCGGCCGGTCTGCCCCGCAGCTATGTTCTCGGTTCGGATGTTGCCTGGCCTGTGGAATACCGGAGAGACCCTGATTTTTACTTTTCGACCGTGTCCATGGCACGGGTTCCCATGGCCCAGGTCAACGGGAATACCAAGACCTGGAGCACGCGCACGAGTTCCTCGTCACTGCTCGACTACATCATGGCCTCGGCGCCCGTGCGGTCGCGGCCGTTCCGCACGGAAGTCTACAACAGCGCGCTGGATGTCGCGGGCGCGGGATTGCCGAAGACCGGTCCAGTTCCGGCGACCAATGCATCGAGTTTGGCCTCGGACCATTATTTGCTCTTCGGCGATTTCGACCTCGGCCCGCCGCCGCCGGCCCCGGTGTTGGAGTGGCCGTCGGCCGGAAGCTTGATCGAGGGTCAGAGCCTTGCCGCCAGCGTGTTGACCGGCGGGGTAGCCGGGGTGGCGGGCGGTTTTAGTTTCGCCATCCCGGACTTTGTCCCCCCGCAGGGTGACGGCAGCTATGCCTTGGTCTTTACCCCGAGTGACGTCGAAAATTATGGGGCGGTGACCAATCAAATTTCCGTGACGGTGACTTCAGCTGGGCCCGGTTCCGCACCGTTCGAGACATGGCTGGACGGCCAAACGCCATCCGCGGAACTTCTGCTCCGCTATACCCTCGGCGGCGCGACCAGTCCCAGCGCGACCGACGGCGTCCCGCCACAGGCGATCCTGACAGGCAACAGCCTCTCGATCACCGCGATCGTCCGGACTAATGACCCGAATCTGAGCGTCGTCGGCCAAGCCGTCACCGATCTGGCCACCGGACTGTGGAGCGCGAACGGGGTGACCAAGACCAACGCGCCCGACCAATCCAACGTTCCGAGTGGCACCGCGCGTCAGGTCTTCAGCATCGAGCGCGGAACAAATACCAGTCTCTTCCTCCGCATCGAGTCCATCTTGCAACCGTAAGCCAGGTCCGCCGCGGCGCGCCGCGACGGACGGTGTTCAGTGATTCGGTGTTCAGTGGTTCAGATGGAGGGAAACGGGGCCACGGGGAGCGCGGAGGGGAGGAATGGAAAATGATGAGTTTGGAATGCTGAATGGAGAACGAAAGGTTGCGATAAGCGGAGCGCCGATTGATGCGCAAGGTTGCGGATTGAGTCCGGTTCTGAGTACGGAATTGTTTCCCGCGGGGGTCACACCGCGGGAAACCATCTTCTGACATCTTCTTCCATCGGTGGCTAATG
>JAGYIO010000008.1 GCA_018402585.1 Chthoniobacterales bacterium | reverse complement strand
GGTATGAAGGTGCGAAGGTATGAAGGTGGGAGTCGGAGGCCGAAGGCCGGAACCGGAACAAAGTGTAGATGGCCCTAAGGCAAACAGCGTGAGGGTCGCCGCGGCGACTAAACTGACGAGGGCAACGTGGGAGAGCGGGCCATGCCTGCGGTACAAAAGTGGGAAGGTTAAAAAGTGGGAAGGTATGAAGGTGGGAGTCGGAGTCGGGCGCTGCGGTAAAAAGTGGGAAGGTTAAAAAGTGGGAGCCGAGCGGAGCGAACCGGAGGCGAAGCCGGAGATAGGTCGCCGCGGCGACCAAACAGACTGGAGCGAAGCGACAGCCGCGAAGCGGGCTCGCCAGCGGGCGAGATCAACGTGGGAAGGTGGGAAGGGTCGCCACGGCGACTAAATCATGAAGGTTGGAGAGCACGCGGGGCGCGAGCGAGGCAACGTAACGAAGCTAGAATCAGAAGGGTCTCACGCGGAGGGCGCGGGAGGATGAGTGTTTATGGCAACAGCAGGTCTACTTGCGCCGATAAATCAGGAAGCTTGCCGGTGACAACATCTCAAACAATGGCGTCGTCCACGTCGTCGTATCCATGAATGATGCGGTTGCGAAATCCCACGATACGAGGCGCATCGGGCAGTTTTTCGTAGGTCTCGGGGAAACGTTCGCGCAGCCGGACACATGCTTCACCAATGATCTCGAATTTTCTTTCCACGGCGGCACGACACATGGCGTCGGCTTGGTAGGACACTAAATCTTTTCCCCGGGTAAAGCGGGAGATGTCCTGCAGCGCTTGCTGGATGTCGAGGAGTAACTTGCTGCTTTCAGGCAGCATAAATTTGGCGGCTGGTTTGGTCGATGATCCGACGAAAGATCGGGTTGCGAATGGAGCGGTCGGTCAAGAGGTCGACGGGTCGATGGAAGATGTCTTCCAATCCTTCGGCGAGGGTCATGTATCTCTCGGCAATACCCGGCTGGTCGTGGTCATGGAAGGTGACAACGATATCCACGTCGCTCGTTTCAGGGTTGTATGACCCGGTGGCGGCTGATCCAAAAAGCCGGAGTTCGCGAACCGAGAGTTTTTGGCAAAGGCCAACGACACGGGGCTCGTTCGTTTCTAGAGCGTTCTGGATTTGTGGAGCCATGACGTAGGTATGAATAGTGGCCTCAAGATGGGGTGGCAAGCTGGGGGGCGGAGGCCGGTCGCCGCGGCGACTAAACTGACGAGGAAGGGGGGGGTAGTGGAAATGTTTAATGTTGAATGGTGGATGTCGGAGCGAAGTGGAGGGAGGAGAAAGGCGAGCCACCGATGGGGGAAGATGGAAGAGGATGTTTTGCCGGCTGCGGACCGCAGCCGCCTAAGGGGGAGGAGGAAGCTCACGCGGAGGGCGCGGAGGGCGCGGAGGGAAAGGCGAGCCACCGATGGGGGAAGATGGAAGAGGATGTTTTTCCGGTTGCGGACCGCAGCCGGCAACGGTGGAAACTAAAAATCGATCGTCTCACCCAGGTTCCACGCAAGCCTTTTGAACTCAACTTTGCGGCGACCGAAGTTGATGAGCAGTCCGACTGGCTTTTGTGTCGCTGCCAATTCATTGAGCAACTGCGCTTCATCGACAGACCGGTAGGCCTCAGCGACTTTGAGTTCGACGAGCACGGAGTCATCAATGAGCAGATCGGCTATGTATAGCCCCACCGGCTCCGACTTGTAATGCACCTCGAGACGCTTCTCCATCTCGGCGCGAAACCCTCGGTGGCGCAACTCCACGGCCATGGCATTACGATAAACGGCTTCGAGAAATCCATAGCCGAGGATGCGATGCACTTCAAAGGCGCCGCCGATGACCGCTTCGGTGATATTACCATAGGGCAGCGTTTCTTTCATGGCGCTATTGAGCTTGCGGCGTGTCCACCAGCTAAGCTTTTATCCTCGTCGTTTATCCTCTTTTATCAGTGGCTAATCTCCTTCTTGGCTTCGCTGTGGTTGAAGATTGAAAAGGCAGGATACAACCGAGTCTGCGAGATAGATCGCCATGGCGATCAACTGACACCGAGTCTGCGAGATAGGTCGCCAGGGCGATCAACTGATACCGGGCTAAGGCAGGCCACGGATGGGGGATGATGGAAGAGGATGGGGCTGAGGGGCCACGAGTTGGCTTATAGCCCGGTGTATCAGTGTTCAGTTTTGGCTAGGGCCTGGTCTCTGGCTCAGCGGGAGGAAAGGGCTCACGCGGAGGGCGCGGAGGGTAAAGGCAGGCCACCGATGGGGGAAGATGGAAGAGGATGTTTTTGCTGCGACGTGACACGGCGCAGCAAAGGTGGGGGCCAGCGCGGTGGGAGGGGGGAGGGGGGAAAGCGGAGACCGGAAACCTGAGACCGGAGAGGATCAGGCTGCCGTGCACACGGGCATTGACCGAAGAGCTCGCAGGGCCTCACTGAGTTTATCGGTCTGTTGTCGAACGGGCTTGGACGGGTCGGCAAATCGCTCCAGGCAAAGACCGGTCAGCGTGTCGAGAACTCGGAAGACGCGTCGCCCATCGGCAAGCTGGATAGACTCGATGCGTGGTGTGAATTCTTTATTCTGTAAAGCCGAATTCATGGAGGAAGTTAGAACCTATCCCACAACCTCACGAGGTGGCGCAGGGTCTTGGCGGGTCGGTTGGCCAGGCGCGAGGAGGGAGCGATGCCTCTGCGCATCGTGACCGACGAAGCAACGCCGCCAGACGACTCGCCAAGACTTTGCCCGAGGGGGTTGCGGCGCCTTTCGCCGGCCGCGGCGTCACGGCGCTCGGGACAGTATCGCAGAGGATACAACCTCTTCGCTTGCTCCTTGCGGCAGACGAAAATTATCCGCAACGCCACCCCGTCAGGTTCTGGGATAGGTTCTAGCACGTTGTGCGGGTTTGCCAAGCCGTGTCGGTGGTGTGCATCTTGGGCCGCTTTTTCAAATCCTGCTTCATTCAGATCGCAAACCGCCTGCGGTGGCGACGGAACGCCCACGGTCAATGCTTCAAGGAGTTCATGGTAAACAGAGACGGACAATTCGTCTGACGTTTGATCGGCAACCAGATCGATGGAAACGGTGTCGCCTTCGACCACTGCCCGGGCCAAGGCAGGCCGCCCGATGGCGTCGCTCATGGGGCGCCACAAGTTCGATCTTGAGCAAAGTAAAGCCGTTCGGAAGCTGCAGGCCTCTAAATGCGGCAAGGTTCATTCTTGGTAGTTTTGGCTAGCGCCTGTCTTACGGCTCACGCGGAGGGCGCGGAGGGAAAGGCAGGCCACGGATGGGGGATGATTGAAGAAGATGTTTTGCCGGCTGCGGACCGCAGCCGCCTAAGCCGTAACCATGCAATTGAAGACGCAATAAAAGCGCGGCTTGGTTCGGTTTGTCCAGGGGGCACGGCCGTCCCGGCCGTGTTGTCGGGTCGTGACGGGCGGGACGCCCGTGCCCCCTTGGCGACGTGCCACCTCGCTCACCAAATAGTTAGTCAACTCTTCGCCCAGACGCGACTCTGTTGCCGTGCCAGAAATGGCAGAATGTTTTGCATGGTTACGGCTAAGGGGGAGGGGGGCGGCGACTAAACTACCGGGGGGGAGAAAATTAGATTTTGGCAAGCTGCCGCCCTTGGTCGTGGCGCCAGATGGCGTGGGACCGGGCGGACCTTCCTGGAAGGAAGGAGTTTACAGTGTTCAGTTGGGTTCAGTGTTGCCTAAGGGCCATCTCGCAAACTGGGGTTCAGTTGCTTGGCGGTCATTGGAAACAGATGGGAAAGTTTTTTAGCCGGCGCCGAGGATTTTGCGGGCGAGGGGAAGGAAGGTGCGGGCTTTGTCGTGCCATTGGACAACGCGTTCCAAGCGCCAAGCGGCTTCTCGGGCTTGGTCCTGGGGCATTTGCTCGAGCAGGGCTTCGAGGCCCATGAGGCGCTGGTTGGTGGCCTCCAAGCGGGGCACGAGGCGTTGGCCGACAAAGCCGGCGATGAGGGGCTTGAGCATGTGTTTGGCCCGGTAGGTGCGGGCGGTGCGATCGCCGTTTTGCCCGTGGCGTTCGATGGCACCGAAGTCTTCGAGGGTGCGCAGGCCTTGGCTGACCGAGCCCATGCTGAGGCCGAGGCGGGTGGCGATGGCATCCATGGTGAGGGGTTCTGCCGAGGCGAAGAGGAGTCCGTAGATGGCGCCGACGGAGCGGGGGTTGCCGAAGAGGTCGGCCAGGTCGGAGAAGACCTCAGCCAGGCCGTCGCTAAATTGCTCGGCGGGGGCAGGGGAAGCAGCCGGAGGCTGCGGTAAAGGGTGGGAAGGTAGCAAGGTGGGAAGGTTGGAAGGTGGGGAGGAACGCATACGGCCAATATTGCCGTAATATGGCAGATATTCAATTTATTTTGAAAAATAGGGGCGGGATTTTCTACAGAAGGTCCCCAGCACCGGATGGGCGCCAGAGGTTTTTTAACAAAAGGTAACGAAGTTAACGAAGGGCGGAGGGGGAGGCCGGAGGTTCTTTAACAGAAGATAACGAAGTTAACGGAGCGCGAGGTCGCTCGGGGCAGATGGCCGCAGGCCACCGCAGGCGAGATGAGCAGGAGCGAGCGAGTGTCGCCGCGGCGACTAAACTGCAGAACGAAGGGGAGCGAGGGGGGGGCGCCACGGCGACTAAACTACCGGGGAGGGGGGGAGGGGAGGAGTGGAAATGTTGGATGTTGAATTTTGGATGGGGGAGCGGAGCGGAGGGGGTCTGGGACGGACGATGTTTAATGTTTAATTTTGAATTTTGGATGATGAATTGTGACTGAGCGGCGAGATGGTTCTACCTGCGGAGGTTCTCGAGAGGGACAACGATCAGATCGAATGGTATCGGCACGCCGGCAACTTTGACAAAATTTGCGGGGCGTGCGTCAAAAAGTGCAAAGCCGGCTTCTCTGTTTTCCCATGCGTAAGGATGGGAGGCCAGCGGCGTGTAGCAGGCGCTGCGCAGAAATTCTTCGACGTCGGACATGGATGGAAGGTCGCCGAGCAAAGCTTCCTGTTCGATGAGGATCGCCAATCCGTCACGATTTGCCTCAAGTAAACCATTGATGCGGGTGATGGGCGGAAAGAGGGCATTGTGATTTGCCCAGCGAACCAAATATTCGAGCGGCGTGGCGGGAACGAGTCCTTGCCCTATGCTTCGAACGGTTCGACCAAATGACCCCCCGTAAGTGAATTTTCGGACAATGCTCTCGGAGCTGTCCTTCCAGACGTAGTGTTCCCAGCCGCCGAGCCTGGCCTGACTCAGGTCGTAGTCTGCAGGGATTCTTCGACCGGTTTTATCTGCCCAAGAGTTGAGGGCTCCAAGTTGGGCGACAATTCCCTCGCCTTTTCCACCTGCTGCCAGAATTGCTCGGAGCTCATGGGCGGCTGCTTGCGGATCAATTCCAACAAGGTTTCGCGGTCGGTCGTCATGTCGGTCACCATTCATCGCGACGAGTTGGCGGGCAAGTTAATTTGTTTACGGCTCGGAGGGCGGGGCGGCCGGAGGCTGTGATGTTTAATGATGAATTGTGAATGACGGAGGGAAGCGGACGGGACGGCCGGAGGCCGGTCGCCACGGCGACTAAATTACCGGGGAGGGGGGGAGGGGAAATGTTGAATGTTGGATTTTGGATGAGGGGGAGCGGAGGGAGGAGGGGGCGGGGGGTAAAGGCAGGCCACAACCGAAGGCCGGAGGCCGTAGATGGCCCATAGGCAAATTGAAGAAGATGGGGGAAGATGTTTTTGCTGCAGCAGCAAAGAGTTTTCTGAATTTTATCCTAGCTGTTTATCTTCTTTTATCGGTGGCTGATTGAAATTGGAGTCAGCCAAGAGACTTTACGTGAGGGTAGTCGAGGATGAGGCGGTCGGTCGTGATGATGGTCAGATTTTCGAGGCGCGCTGTGGCGATGATGAGGCGGTCTGCGGGATCACGATGGACGGGATCGGGCAAGGAGTAAGCTTCCTCGATGATTTCGAGGGAGATGGGAATGATGTTCCATCCGTTCCGGTCGGCTTGGGTGCGAAACCATTTTTTCCAGTGCTGCGGAAGATGAATTCTTTGCCGTTCCTGCAAGCAGGCGAGTTCGGCTGCGACGATGGGACTGCAGTGGACGAGTTGATCGGGTGAAGCAACCAGTTCCAAGGCCTCGGAGCTGAGTCGTTCGGGCGCCGCAGCGAGATAGAGCAGCGCGCAAGTATCGAGCAGGATCATCGGGCGCCATCAGCCCCGGCCAAGATGCCCCAGTCCGCCGGCGGAATCGCGGGGCCTTCAAGGTCGGCAAAGATTTTGACGGCGGGATCAAATCCCTTTGTCGAGCGGTTCGGGTGCGAGGCGAGCGGAGTGATTTTCGCGACCGGTTTGTTGCGCGAGCAAACCAAGATGGAATCCCCAGACTGCACCTTGCCAAGGAACTCGCTCAGGCCGTTCTTCAAGACCGCAATGTTGACCGTGTGGATCATGGCTTTTAAGATGGCTATAAATATGGCTAAGTCAAGGGGGTTTGGGGAATTAAAAGACGAAGAGGAGGGCGGAGCGGCCGGAGGGGGCTGGGGAAATAATGAATGATGAATGCAGAATGAAGAATGATGAATGAGGCGGCCGGAGGGCGCGGTCAGGACATAGGTAACACTTTAGGTTCAAGACATGGGTAACACCTGCCGTGATTTGTTGGTGGTGTTGATGTGTTGGTTGTGGTTGCTCAATGGCAGGCAGAGAGGTGGAGGAATGCAGCCGCCGCGCCCGAAGCGGAGGGGACGCTGGCTTGCGAGGCGGAGCCGAGCAGGCCGAGTCCCCGGAGCGCAGGGCGCGGCGGGCGCCGAGGGGGTCAGGCGGCATGGCGTTGGTTGGCTTGGGCCGCGGACAACGGGCAGGAAGCTGGCGGTGGCCAGCTCCAAATGGCCGACCAAGAGCTTGGCAAAGTAGACTTCGCAGGTTTCGTCGGCCCGCAGTTTGAGGCCCACGTCCCAGCCGGCCAGGGCGGTGGAGATGAAGTAAATCTGGTCCTCGAAGCGAATGGTGCCACGTTTCTGTACGCGTCGGGTCATGAGCCCTTCGTAGTCGATTTGCGCGGGTCTGCCCTCCCAGCGGCGCACGCTGGTGGTGTAGACTTCGGCTGGCCGCTTCATGCCCAACGCCTCGTGGGGCCGCTCTGCATTGAACTCTTTAGGCCAATGGTCGAGGGCGGCTTGCCTCTGGGTGTAATCGAGGCCCTGGACTTCGGCGCAGAGGTCGCGATGCAGGCGCTCGTGATGGCTGTTGTCGCCGGGTCGGCCCGGACGACTGCGCAGCAGGTTGATGCCCAGGGAGACCCACCAAGCCGAGAGCCGGGAAAGCCCCAAGGGACTGGCGCTGTTGGCGAAGGGCGACCCGTTGTCGCTGCCGATGGCCAGAGGCAATCCGTGCAACTCAAAGAGCCGCTTGAAGCTGGCTTGAACGCTTTCGGTCTTGGCGTCGGCCAGGGCTCTGGCTTCGAGCACGTAGCGGCTGCATTCGTCTCGCACCGTCAACGGCTCGCAGCGACCTTCGGCATCGTGCCACCAGCCCTTGAAGTCCACCGTCCAGATGTCGTGGCAGGCCGCGGCCACCTGCTGACCACCGAGTTGTCCACCGAGGCTGGCCCGGCGCTTGCGCCGCTTTTTGACCAACCCACAGCGCTCCAAGATCCGCTTGATGGTGCTCTCGCTTGGCCCCTTCCCGTAGGCCCGCTGGTAGATGTCTTGCAGCTTGCGCGCACTCCAGGACGGAGGCCGTTGGCGCAGTTGCACCAATCGGCAGACCTCAACTTCCCCGAGTTGCTGGGGGCTCTTCTGCGGCCGCCGGCTCTTCGCGGCTTACTGCCACCTCCCTTCCTCCAGCAGTCGCTTCGGCCATTTGTAGCTCACCCGCGGGCTGATCCCATACTCCCGGCACAGGGCTCGGAAGTTCTCGCAACGCTGCGCTCGGAACGCAAATTCCGGTCTCTTTTCCGTAGGTTTAATCTCTTGCCACGGCATAGACCGCTCACTCTGCCAGAGCGCCCTAAGCCGTAACCATGCAATTGAAGACGCAATAAAAGCGCGGCTTGGTTCGGTTTGTCCAGGGGGCACGGCCGTCCCGGCCGTGTTGTCGGGTCGTGACGGGCGGGACGCCCGTGCCCCCTTAGCGACGTGCCACCTCGCTCACCAAATAGTTAGTCAACTCTCGCCCAGACGCGACTCTGTTGCCGTGCCAGAAACGGCAGAATGTTTTGCATGGTTACGGCTAAGTGTTACCTATGTCCTGAACCTGCGCCGGGGGGGACGGCTTCGAGGATGAGGTCGTGGGGTGCGGCGCGGGTGGGCAAGCCGGCCCGGGCCTCGACAATGGCGACGGGGCGGCGTTTGGTTTCGTCGACTAAGATGCGCAGATACTCGCCGATGATGCCGAGACAGAGAAAGAGCAGGCTGCCGAGGAAGAGGAGGAGCAGGGCGATGGTGGCCGTTCCGGGGTTGGCTCCGATGTAGTAGCCGAAGAAGGTAAACTGGGGGATGAGGCGGTTGGCGAGGAGGAGGAGGGCGGCGAGGAGCGAAAGGCCGGTCATGAGCAGTCCGATCAAGCTGGCCAGGCGCAAGGGGATGTGGCTGAAGCTGAAGAGGGAATTCAAGGCGAGGGCCAGGAGTTTCAAAAAGCCGTATTTTGATTCGCCGCGGGCGCGTTCGGGGCGATCGTATTCGACGTATCCGTGGCGGAGACCAATCCAGGACCGCAAGCCGCGCAGAACACGGACGCGCTCGGGCAGCGCGAGGAGAAGCGAGACGGCGCGGTGGGACATGACGGAGAAGTCGCCGGCATCGAGCGGCCAAGAGTGGGACGAGAGGAGGCCCATGAGGCGGTAAAAGAACCAATAGCAGAGCTTCAAGCTGTGGCTGGATTGGCGATTTTTGCGGACGGCATAAACGACGTCCAATTTCTCGGCGGTGGCTTTCTCGAGGCACTGGAGCAAGACGGAGGGAGGATCCTGCAGGTCGACATCGATCACTCCGACGTGGGCGCCGGTGGCATAGCCGAGGCCGGCAAATATGGCGGGCTGGTGACCGAAGGCTCTACTCAGGAAAACGCCTTTGATGCGGGAGTCGAGGTCGCTGGCTGCCTGGATAAGATCTCGGGTGGCATCGCGGCTGCCGTCATCGACGAGAATAACTTCCCAGTCTTCCCCGAATTGCGCGATGAGTAGTGGCGCGAGGGTGTCGAGTAAGAGGCCGATGGAGTCTTCTTCGTTGTGGCAGGGGATGACGACGGAGAATTTCATGAGGGCTGGCGCGGGTTTTTTAAACAGAAGGTAACGAAGTTAACCAAGGGCGGAGGGGAGCGGCCAGAGACCGCAGTTAGAAGTGCATGGGTCCGAAGGTCGTGAAGGGGGCGTGAGCGGAGGTTTTTCTAACAGAAGGTAACGAAGTTAACCAAGGCCGGAAGGGGGGCGGGCGGAGGTTTTGAATTTTGCATGGGCGGCTGGAGGCCGCGGAGCGAACCGCAAGGAGGTGCAGACAGGTCGCTTTAACGATCAAACAGACTGGATCGAAGCGTAGACAGGTCGCCGGGGGGCGCGATCAAAGTGAGAGCCGGGCGGAGGTTTTTGGCCGTGGATCGGGTTTAGGCGGATGGGTCGAGGTCTGTGGGGGCGCGGAGGAGGTCGACCACAGCGGTGAGCCAGATCATGTGGGTGCATTCGACGATGTTGTAGGAGTGGCTCTCGACCCAGAGGTTGAGGTCGGCGGCGGCGCCGAGCGGGTTGTCCCGGGCGAAGCCGGTGAAGGCCGCGACGTAGAGCCCGAGTTGTTTCGCGTGCCGTGCGGCGTTGACCACGTTGGGGGACTGGCCGCTGCTGCTGATCAGGATGAGGACATCATTCTGGTCGGCGTAGAGGTCGAGGGCGCGGGCGATCCAATGTTCGTAACCGCAGTCGTTGCCGAGGGCGGTGATGAGGTTGGCGTCGTTGAAGGCCATGGCACGGACCCCGCCTTGTTTGGAAAAATCGGTGGCGAGGTGGCTGGCGATGGAGGCGCTGGCCCCGTTGCCGGCGAGGAGGATTTTGCTTCCCGCCGCGCGTGCGACGACGACGCGGGCTTCGAGCCGGCGGAGCAGGGCCGGGATTGCCGGATCTGCGAGGAGGCGCGAATATTCGGCCAGGTAGTGTTGCAGATTCATCTCGAGGCTGAGGCGGGACCTTGCATGGTGAGTGCTGGCGTGGGCACGGAGAAACGGGGATCAGGGTTGGACCGCGGGGAGCTCCTCGCCTTCGCGGGTGAAAATGGTGAAGGCTTGGAGTTCGAGGGCGGGGACAAAGCGGTTTTCGGAGGCGTAGCGGGCGACGGCTCTTTGCGGGTCGTAGATGTCGGGTTTGCTCATGACAATGACCCGGGGCGGGAATTTGAAGCGGATGTCGTTCCAGGCCGGGGCTTGCATGGCCCAAGCACGGCCGGGGACTTCCTCCAGAGCGACCGGGGTGAGGTAAATGTAGGCGGCAGCAGCATCGGCGGCCCACCAGACTTCCTTGTTTGCAGCGAGCGCAGCGGCGGCCACCTTGGAGGCGGTGCGGTAATCGTCTTTGGCGTGGGACGGCCGCCAGCGGAGATTGAAGGCCGAAGCCAGCCAGAGGAGGGGCAGGAGCAAGGCGACGGCCCTCCAGAAGACGGATTTTTGCCGGAAGGCCTGCTGCAGCGAAGCGGCCAAGACGAGGAGCAACGCGGGCAGCGCGGGGATGAAATGGCGAGGCAGGGCGCGGTGGTCGGAGAGGAACATCGCGGCGAAGATGGCGAGGGTGGGGAGTCCGAGGGCCAGTGCCCAAGCGATGACGGCCTGCTTGGACCAGGCGCGGGGACGGAGTTGCCGCAAGGCGAAGAAGCCAAGGGCGGCGAGGATGGCGGCCAGCGGGAGCAAGGCGGGCACACTGCGCCAAAGGGAACCCGTGGGGTCGGCGCGAAGTTGCAGTTTGCCGGGTCCGAACCCGGAGAAGCCGAGAAATTCGTAGGCCAGGAAGGGGAGGCTGAGCAGCGTGAGACCGGCGCGGAAATGTCCGCGGCCGGCCGCTTGCCAAGTGAGGATGTAGTAAGCGGCGAAGGCGAGGAAGAGAACCAGGGTGACAGTGCCGGCGAGCCAGAGGGCGGGCTGTTTGGCCGGTGGCCTGCCTCGGCCGGGTAGAACCAAGAGGGCCAAGGCCAAGACGAAGGCCCCGGCCCAGATGACCCCAAGGAGACTGGAAGCCAGCAGGACCAAGGTGGCAGCGGCGAGGACGGCCAGGATGGATTTGGAGGGAAGAGGGTGCGGGGTTAAGCCCAGCGATGCGCCATTCAGCGGGGATGCGGGTGGATTGGCGGTGAGTCGCACCAAGGCGGCGGTGAGCCAGCAAGCCGCTGCATACTGCATGAGGTAGGGGCGAGTTTCGTCCAAGTAGACCCAGAGGATGGGACAGACTACCGCGAGCAGGCAGACGAGGAGAGCGAGCTGCGCGCGGTGGCGGAGGAGCAGGAGGAAGGCGAGTTGGCTGAGCACGAACCAAGGGAGATTCGAAGCACGCATGACCCATTCGTCGCCGCCAAAAAATTTATGCCAGCCGTAGAGATACACTTGGTAGAGAGGCATCTGCAGGGTGGATCCGCTGACGGCTTGGGCGTAACGCCACGCTTCGGCGGGATCCGGCGCCATGGCGACAATGAGAGAGAGGGCTTCGTCGATCCAATAGCTCTGCGTGCTGATGGCGAGGCCGCCGACCAGGAGCGAGGTAACGACGGCGGCGATGATCACGGCCCGCGAAAGTGGTGGGGGGGCGGGCGTGACTTGCTCGGCGGGGGCGCTCTCGGGCATGGCGCCAGGATTGTGGCGCGGAGATCTGGAGTTGAGAAGGCGAAAGGAAGGGGTGGGGAAGAGCGGGGGGGAGATGGTGAATGTTGAATGTTTAATTTTGGATTTTGAATGAGGCGGCCAGAGGCCGCGGTAGGAAGGTTTGAAAGTGTGAAAGTGGGAAGGTGGGAAGGTGGGAGCCGAGCGGAGCGAGCCGGAGGCCGCGATGTTGGATTTTGGATTTTGAATGGGGGTGAGATAGTCTTTTGGCCAGTAGGTCGCTTCAGCGCTTACACAAACTGGGGGGAGTGGCTCTCACGGAGAGATGGGGAGCGCGGAGGGCTTAGCCCCCGGATCCATGCAGTGGGAGAGGCAATGAAAGCGCGGCTTGGCTCGGTTTGTCCCGGGGGCGCGGCGGGCAGGCTGCCCTTGCCCCTCTGGCCACGTGCCAACTCGGTCGCCCAATACGTTAGTCAACTTTCGCTCAGGCGCACCTTTGGGGCAGTGCCGGAAATGGCGGAATGTTTTGCATGGTTGCGCTTGAGGAGACTCGCCTTCGCGTTGCTCTGGCTTGTGTTTCTGGAGGGCGGGGCGTGCTGGCGTGACAAGGGGGGCGGGTAAATTTTGAAATATGAATGTTTAATGTTGAGTGAGTGGAACTGGAGGCGAAGCCGCAACCGAGGCTTGGTGAATCGCAGCGCAGCGCAGATAGGTCGCTGCGGCGACCAAATAGCCTTTAGGCAAATAGGTCGCGTTAGCGATCAACTGATACCGGAACAAAGTGTGGATGGCCCTAAGCCGTAACCATGCAATTGAAGACGCAATAAAAGCGCGGCTTGGTTCGGTTTGTCCAGGGGGCACGGCCGTCCCGGCCGTGTTGTCGGGTCGTGACGGGCGGGACGCCCGTGCCCCCTTGGCGACGTGCCACCTCGCTCACCAAATAGTTAGTCAACTCTCGCCCAGACGCGACTCTGTTGCCGTGCCAGAAATGGCAGAATGTTTTGCATGGTTACGGCTAAGCCGTCTTCATGCCGTTGAAGACGCAATAAAAGCGCGGCTTGGCTCGGTTTGTCCAGGGGGCACGGCCGTCCCGGCCGTGTTGTCGGATCGTGACGGGCGGGACGCCCGTGCCCCCTGCCCAAAGCAGAAGTCGACTCGCCTGGCGGGTCCGCCGTAACGCGAGTTGGTCGGAAGGCAAATAGGGTGTCGCAGCCACCAAGCTTGAAATTTGAGGCCTGAGTGTGCAGGTGTGGGTTATTGTCTGATATTCTGCAGAATGTTAGATAGTATCTCTTTAATAATTGGGGGCAAATGGTTTACCTTGAGCGGATGTGTTGAGCTTGGGGGGGGATTTGGCGATTTTTTCCGGGGGTTAATCGGGCTGGGCGGTTTGGGGGGCGGGGAGGCCGAGGATGCGGTCGCCGGCGAGGATTTTGTTCCGTTGGAACCAGCCTTGGGGGACCTCGAGAGCGTAGCTCAGATCCGGGAAGGTGCTGCGGGCGGGGTTTTTGTCCAAGGGTTGGAGGTCGTGGATCTCGCGAATGACGCCGGAGGCGTTGATGTAAGCGATCGAGAGCGGGATGAGGGTACCCGCCATCCAAAAGCCGAGCGGTCGGGGCTCGCGGAAGACAAAGAGCATGCCGGCGCCTTCGGCGAGGTGAGTCCGCCCCATCAGCCCGGTGATCCGTTCGTCAGGTTCGTCGGCCACTTCTGCCTGGACCGTGCTGGTTCCGATCTGGAGCGTGATGGTGGGCAAGGGGTCTTGCCGCGGGGTGTCGGCCGGGGCGGGGCGGGGGCAAAATTGAAGGCCGGCGAGGAGGGCGAGCGCGAGGAGAGCCCGGGGTTTGCCGAGGGGGGCGCGGGAGGCGGAGGAGGTGGGGGAGGTGGGGGGCGGAACGGCCATAAGCGAAGAAATAGCGCATGCGGGCCGGAGGAACACATTTTTTTAGTCAGGGTCGAATCTGGATTGCTATAAGCTGCGTTAATAGTACGCTTATTTTTGGTTTTCGCTTAAAGGCGATTCCGTCGTTAATTGGATGGCAAACTTTTTCCCAAGCTGGGCCAATTGGCTCCCTTTAAAGCTGCTCGTCATCGCGTCCGTTCTCGGCGCGGTGGTCACGGGTGGCATCTGGTATTATTTCACCCCGAAGTACACCAATGTGGGTTACATGCCGGAACAGCCGGTGCCGTTTTCCCATGCCATCCATGCGGAACAGCTCGGGATGGATTGCCGTTACTGCCACAGCCACGTCGAAGTCGCGGCCCACTCGAATGTGCCCGATACGCAGACCTGCATGGCTTGTCACTCCCAGATCAAAGCGCTCAGCCCGAAACTTGCCGCGGTGCGGGCCAGTTGGGAAAAGGGCACACCGGTCGAGTGGGTGCGGATCCACAAGGCGCCGGACTACGTCTATTTCAATCATGCGGTGCACGTGAACCGCGGGATCAGCTGTTACAGCTGTCATGGTCAGATCAACGAAATGCCCGTGGTCTATCAGGCCGAGCCGCTGAGCATGGCCTGGTGTCTCGAGTGCCACCGCGAGCCGGAAAAGTTCCTCCGTCCTCCTTCTGAAATCTACAACCTAAGTTGGCGTCCGGCCTCGGCGCAGGACCAGCTCGCCATGGGGGCGCAATACAAGAAAGAATGGAAGGTCAACCCGCCCGTCGGCTGCGGAGGTTGCCATCGTTGAGATGAAACGCGTCCTGACCCATCCTGCCCGCGAAGCGAAGCCCACCTTGTGGCGTAGTCTCGACGAATTGTCCTCCTCGCCCGATTTCGCGGCCAAGCTCGAGCGCGAATTCCCGCAAGGGGCCTCCGAGTGGAAGGGCGGCGAGTTGTCGCGCCGCAATTTTCTCCAACTGATGGGCGGATCGATGGCGCTGGCCGGGATCGGTCTGACCGGTTGCCGGCGTCCCGAAGCCTATCTGGTGGCTTTCACGCAGGGCGCGGAGTGGACCATTCCGGGGAAATTCCTTTATTACGCGACGACCATGCCGCGCCGCAACGGCGCCATGCCGCTCATCGCCACGACGAGTGATGGACGTCCGACCAAGCTGGAGGGCAACCCGCTGCATCCGATGAGCAATGGCGCGACGGACACCTTTGCCCAGGCCTCGGTGCTCGACCTTTACGATCCGAACCGTGCGAAAACGATCAAGGCTGAGGGGGTGAAGACGGATGCCGCCGCGCTGGGGGCCAAGCTGGACGAGATCGCGGCGGCCGCCCGGGGCGGGGCCGGCCTGGCCTTCCTGGTCGAGCGGGTTGATTCCCCCACGCGTGACCGGTTGCTTGGGCAGCTGCGGGAGAAGTTCCCCAACCTGCTTTGGGCCGAATACGAGCCGCTCGGTACGAGCGAGACTGCGGCGGCCACGGCGGCCTGCTTCGGGGGGGGCATCAATATTCGCCCCGACTTCAGCCGCGCGGACAAAGTGCTCGCGGTGGACAGCGATTTTCTCAATGCCTCGTTCAGCGGTCTGGATCAGGTGCGCGGCTTCATGGCGCGCCGCCGGATCAGCGAGCCGGGCCAGGCCATGAACCGGCTCTACGTCGCGGAGACGCATTATTCTTCGACTGGCGGCCTGGCCGATCACCGGCTGCGCCTCAAGCCCTCCGAGATTGCCCCGCTCCTCCGGGCGCTCGGGGCGCAGGTCGCCGCCTTGACCGGCCACGGGGATTTGGCGGCGGTGGTGGCTGCTTTCCCCGAGAGTCCGCTGGCCACCGATCCCCAGTGGATCGCCGAGTGCGCGAAGGACCTTGCCGCTTCGGCGGGCAAAAGCGTCATCGTGGTCGGCGACCAGCAGCCCGCCGCGGTGCAGGCGCTTGGTTTGGCGATCAACCAGGCGCTCGGGGCGCCGGGTCAGACTTTGCGCGGGATGCGGACCGAAGCCCCGCCGGCTGCCACGATCGGGGAACTGGCCGCCGCGATGCAGGCCGGCCGGGTGCAAAATCTGTTCATCCTGGGCGGCAACCCGGTGTACAATGCACCGGCCGATTTGCGTTTCGGCGAGCTGCTTTCCGGCGTGCCGGTCAGCGTGCGTCTCGGATTTTACGAAGACGAAACTTCCGCGGTCTGCCAGTGGCATGTGCCGCAGGCCCATTACCTTGAGAGTTGGGGCGATGCGCGCAGTGCGGACGGCACGATCGGTGCGGTGCAACCGATGATTCTCCCGCTGTGGGACGGGGTGGCGGAAGTGGAAATTTTGAATCGTCTGGCCGGGAACGAAGAGCCGATCGGCCCGCAATTGGTGCGGGAAACTTTTGCCCGGATGGCGGGCGGCGGCGACCTCGAGGCGAAGTGGACCGAGTTTTTGCGTCAGGGTTTCCTCCCCGACACCGCGTGGCCCGAAGCCCCCTTGGCCTTCAAGGCCGGTGCCGCCGCGGCGCTTGCCGCGCAATACGAACCAGCGGGCGGCGGCCTGGATATCGAGTTCATGCCGAGCAGCACATTGGACGACGGGCGTTACGCCAACAACGGCTGGCTGCAGGAGACGCCGGATTTCGCCACGAAGATCACCTGGGACAATGCGGCGCTGATCAGTCCTGCCACCGCGGAGGTACTCGGCGTGGCGAGCGGCGACCTGGTGCAACTTTCGGCCGGCGACCGCTCGATCGAGGCTGCCGCCTTGATTGCACCTGGTCAGGCGGACGGCGCGGTAAGCATTGCGCTTGGTTACGGGCGGGAAAAGGCCACACCTGTGGCGGAGAAAGCGGGTTTCAATGCCTACCCGCTGCGCACCACGCGCGGGATGACCCACGTTTCGAATGCGGTGCTCAAGCGCACCGGGGGAGAATACAAATTTGCCGAAGCGCAGACGCATCAGAGCATGGAAGGCCGTGATTTGGTGCGCGAGGCCACGGCCGAGCGTTACGCCGCGGAGCCCACGTTTGCCCGGACCATGGGGATGGACGGACACATCCCGCCGAACATTTCGCTCTTCACCCATCCGCCCTTCACCTCGCCCGAGCAGTGGGGCATGACGGTCGACCTGAGCACCTGCATGGGTTGCAACGCGTGTGTGGTCGCCTGCCAGGCGGAGAACAACGTGCCCATCGTGGGCAAAGACCAGGTCTCGCGCGGCCGCAACATGGCGTGGATCCGCATGGACCGTTATTTTGCCGGCGACGAGAACGACCCGGAAATGCTCTCGCAGGCCATCATGTGCCAGCACTGCGAAAACGCGCCGTGCGAGACGGTTTGCCCGGTCAATGCCACGGTGCACAGCGAGGACGGCCTCAATCTGATGGCCTACAACCGCTGCATCGGCACGCGGTATTGCGCGAACAACTGCCCGTGGAAGGTCCGGCGCTTCAATTTCTTCGACTACAACCAGCGTCCGCTCGACCAGCTTTATCTCGGGCCATTTGCCAAGAAGGGCATGGCGGACAGCCTGCAGATGTCGAAAAACCCGAATGTCACGGTGCGCATGCGCGGCGTGATGGAGAAGTGCACTTATTGCATCCAGCGGATCGAGGAAGCGCGCATCACGCAGACGGTGCGGGCGGGCGCGTCGGACAAATTGCTCGTGCCCTTCCCCGCGGTGAAGAGCGCCTGCCAGCAGGCGTGTCCCTCGGAATCGATCGTTTTCGGCAACATCAAGGATCCGAAGAGCCGCGTGGCCGAGCTGAAGACCGAGCCGCGCAATTACGAAATGCTGAAGTATCTCAACGTGAGCCCGCGCACGACCTACCTGGCGCGGATCAAGAACCCGAACATGGCCATGCCCGGCGCGGAGAAGGTCGGCCGGGCCAACGGCTACGGCCACCATGGTGAGGAAGCCGCCCCGGCGACGGAGGCGCAAGGAACCTGATTATGGCCGACGCAATCATGCAGAGTCGCGAAGCCGCGGCGGAGCGCTTGAAACGCGCGCCGCTCGTGACGAACAACCGCTCGATGTCGTGGATCACCAACCACGTGGCCTCGTGCACCGAGAAACCCGCACCGACTTGGTGGTGGATTGCTTTCACCCTGAGTTCCTCGCTCGCTTTGGTCAGCGTCTTTTGTATCGGCTACCTCATTTCGACCGGCGTCGGGGTGTGGGGCCTGAACCATCCGGTCGGCTGGGCCTGGGACATCACAAACTTCGTTTTCTGGATCGGCATCGGTCACGCCGGCACGCTGATTTCCGCCATCTTGTTCCTCACCCGCCAGAAGTGGCGCACCTCGATCAACCGGGCGGCCGAGGCCATGACCCTCTTTGCCGTGGTCTGCGCGGGCATTTTCCCGGCGGTCCACGTCGGCCGCATCTGGATGGTCTGGTTCCTCGCCCCGGTGCCGAATTCGAATGCCATCTGGCAGAATTTCCGCAGTCCGTTGCTTTGGGACGTCTTCGCCGTCTCGACCTATTTCACAGTTTCCGTGCTCTTCTGGTACACCGGCCTGATTCCCGACCTGGCGACCTTGCGGGACCGCGCGACGAACAAGTTCCGCAAATTTTTCTACGGCATCGGGGCCTTGGGTTGGCGCGGCGGGAACCGGCAATGGAAGCACTACGAGATGGCCTACCTCATCCTGGCCGGCCTGAGCACCCCGCTGGTCCTTTCGGTCCACTCGGTGGTTTCCTTCGACTTTGCCACCTCGGTCATTCCGGGTTGGCACACCACGATTTTCCCGCCTTATTTCGTGGCCGGGGCCATTTTCGGCGGTTTCGCCATGGTGCTGACCATCATGTTGCCGGCCCGCGCCATTTTCGGGCTGCACGACATGATCACCGACGACCACGTGGACAAGATGTGCAAGATCATCCTGCTGACCGGTTCGATTGTCGGTTACGCCTACGCCATGGAGTTCTTCATCGCGTGGTATGGCGGCAACATGTACGAGCAATACGCCTTCATCAACCGGGCCACGGGTCCGTACTGGTGGGCTTATTGGACCATGATTTTCTGCAACGTGGTCGCGCCGCAGCTGTTCTGGTTCCGTTTCTTCCGCCGCCACGTGCTCTCGGTTTTCATCGTCTGCATGTTCGTCAACACCGGCATGTGGTTCGAGCGCTTTGTCATCATCGTGACCTCGCTGCACCGCGACTTCCTGCCTTCGAGCTGGAACATGTTCTATCCGACCTGGGTGGACATCTGGACCTTTGTCGGCACCTTCGGCATTTTCTTCGCCCTCTTCCTGCTCTTCATCCGCTGGCTCCCCATGATTTGTATTTTCGAAGTGAAGGCCGTGCTGCCCGAGGCCGATCCGCACCATGGGCACGACGACCAGGCGCACGCCCCGGTCGGCGCGCTGAAGGAGGTCGCACACTAAAATGACGATCAACGGCAATACGCAGGCGCAACTCTTCGGCATGGGGGCCGAAGTGCCCACGGCCTCCGCCCTTTACCAGGCCGCGGAGAGGGTGCGCGACGCGGGTTATTCGCGGTGGGATGTTTACTCGCCCTTTCCGATCCACGGGATGGACCGGGCCATGGGGCTGAAAAAATCGTGGTTGAGCGCGCTGGTCTTCATCGCCGGCATCACCGGGTTGACCATCGCGGCGGCCCTGCAGTTTTATCCGTCCTCGATCGAGTATCCGCTCGTCGTGGCGGGGAAGCCGACGGACTTTTTCACCGTGCCGGCCTTCTTTCCGATCATGTTCGAGTTGACCATCCTGCTTTCGGCCTTCACTGCGACCTTCGGGATGCTCGCCTTGAACGGGTTGCCGCGGTGGAACCATCCGATTTTCAACTGGGATCTTTTCAAGAAGGTAAGCAATGACGGCTTCTTTCTCGCCATCGAGTCGACCGATCCGAAGTTCGACGAAGAGTCGACCCGCGCCATGCTGGAGAGTGTCGGGGCGAAGCACATCACGCTGATTTACGGGGACTGATATGTTGCGCTACTTCTTCATCGCCCTCGGGCTCTTTCTCGTGATGCTTGCCGCGGTGGCCGGCTTCCGCGGCCAGAAAAGCGGCAAGCCGCCGATCGAGATTTTTCCGGACATGGACCATCAGCCGAAGGTGAAGGCCCAGGTGCCGAGCAACTTTTTTGCCGACGACCGGGGCAACCGTCTGCCGGTGGCCGGCACGGTGCCGATTGGCTACGAGGCGCCGGTTTCCAAGGAGAACCCCTTTCCCGACGAAGGCAAATACCGCATGGTGCGCTATGCTTCCGGCACGGACTACCTGAATACGGGCCGCTTCGGCGACCAGTGGGGCACGGGTTTTCCCCTGCCGGTCACGGCGAAGCTGCTCCAACGGGGGCAAGAGCGTTACACCATTTATTGCGGCGTCTGCCACGGGGCGAGCGGCGGCGGCAACGGGGTGGCGGGTCAATACGGACTGGTGGCCATCGCCAGCTTTCACCAGGAGCGCCTGCGCGAGATGGCCGACGGGGAGATTTACAACACGATCGCGCACGGCAAGAACACGATGGTCGGTTACGCGGCAAAGATCCCGGTCGATGACCGTTGGGCCATCGTGTCCTATGTGCGGGCCCTGCAGATGGCCCAGACCGCGACGATCAATGATGTGCCGACGGACGAACGGGCCAAACTGGAGGTGCCGCCCCAACCATGAATGCAACCGAAAGCGCGGTGAGCTCGAGGGAGTATTTCGATTACCAGGGGTTCGGTGGAAAATTGCTTTTCACCGTGGCGCTGGCTGCCGTCTCGCTCGCGCTGGCCGCGTGGGGGGGGTTCCTTGCGCCCAAGCAGTTTGCCTTCTCCTGGCTTTTCGCTTTCAGCTTCTTCTTCACCATCCTGACCGGCGCGCTTTTTTGGATCCTGGTCCATCACGCGGTCGATGCGGATTGGAGCGTGGTGGTGCGGCGGCAGCTGGAAAATATGGCCTGGCTCTTTCCGGTCCTGGCCGTCCTTTTTATTCCGATCATTTTCAGCGCGCCCACCCTTTTCAAATGGATGAAGATCGCCCCGGGCGAGGACGTCTTGCTTGACGGCAAAGCAGCCTATTTGAACGAACCGTTCTTTTGGGCCCGGGCCGGGTTTTATTTTCTCTTTTTTATCCTGGCGACCTTTCTGCTCCGCCGCAATTCGGTGCGGCAGGACAAGGACGGCGACCCGCGTTATACCTGGTCCTCGCGCAAAATGGTCTTCCCCATGTTGCCCTTTTTCGCCTTGTCCCTCACTTTCGGGGCCTTCGACTGGCTGATGGGCCTCGACTTCCACTGGTTCTCCACCATGTGGGGGGTTTATATCTTCGCGGGGTCGGCGCTCAGCTCGCTCTGCGTGCTGGTTTTGCTGGTCACGGCCTTGCGCAGTGCGGGTTATCTCCGGGGCGTGGTGACAATCGAGCACTACCACATCATGGGCAAGCTGATGCTGGCCTTCACCGTGTTCTGGGCCTACATCGGCTTCAGCCAGTACATGCTCATCTGGTATGCGAACATTCCGGAAGAGACGATTTACTTCCTCCGCCGCAACACCGGCAGTTGGAACACCCTGAATATCATCCTGGTCCTCGGCCATTTCTTCCTGCCCTTCGTGGTTCTTCTTTTCCAAGCGACGAAGAAAAAACCGCTGCTCCTTTGCGCGGTGGCGGGGTGGATCTTGCTCATGCACATTCTCGATCTTTACATCGTCGTCTTGCCGACTTACCATAAGGCTGGTGCTTCGCCCCACTGGCTCGACTTGGTCTGCCTGCTCGCGATCGGCGCGACACTGGTCGCTATTTTCTTGAAACGCCTCGGTGATGCGGCCCTCTGGCCGGTGAAGGATCCGAGGCTGGGCAACTCGCTGAAACTGCGCAATTAATGAATCCGGCAACGCACAATACGGGCCCGCGCGAAAAAAGCATCTGGCCGATGTTCACCGGCACCTTCTTGCTTTTCGCGCTTTTCGCCGGGTTTGTGTTCTGGATGTTGCGCTCCGGTGACGTCGCCTCGTTCGACGAGGAAGCGATCCGCGCCACGGAGCGCTATGATATTCTGGCCAAGGTGCAGGAGGAAAACCGGAATCTGACCAGCGGATACGGTTGGGTCGACCAGGCCAAAGGCACGGTGCGCATCCCGCTCGACCGCGCCCTGGAAATGGCGGTGGTTAAGTTGTCGGCACAAAGCGAGCCCCGCCCGGCCAATCCGATCGATCCGAATCTGCCGCTTGGTTCCGCGGTGAAGCCCGGCGGTTTTGCCGCGGCCCAGCCGACCCCGCCACCTTTCAAGGCGTCGGCGACCGAACCGCCCGCCGCCGAACCGGTTCCTCTGTCGTCCGTTCCGGCTGCCCCGGCGGCGATACCGTCCACCCCATGAGCACAATCGTGATCATCCTTCTTGCCGTCGGTCTCGTCTTTTTCGGCGGGTCGACTTTGGCCGCCTTTTATTGGGCGGCAAGGAGCGGGCAATTCCGCAAGCTGGAGGACGGGTCGAAATCTATTTTTGATGCGGACGAGCCGGTGGGCACGGCGACCGACGCCTTCAGCGACAAGACGGCCGACCGCCCGCTGCGGCGCGGCGCGGATTCTCTGCAACCATGAACGCAACCCTTGATTATCCCGCCCCGCTGGCCGCGAGCCTCGACCATCCCGCCACGGTGACGCCGGAAATGGAAAAGACGCAGCGGGCCGTGATTGACGCGTCAACGCGTTTGCCGGTCATTCTCTTTTACGGGTCGGCCATTTTCTGGCTCCTCATTGGTTCGCTCCTTGCGCTGGTGGCCTCCTTCAAGTTGAACGACCCGGGTTTGCTCAACCAGTGGGGTTGGCTGACCTTCGGCCGGGTGCGGCCGGCGCATCTCAACGCGGTGGTTTACGGCTGGGCTTCGGCCGCCGGGATCGGCACGGCGCTTTGGCTGATGGCCCGGCTTTGCCGCACGCCTCTGCGGCACAGCAAGCTGCTGATCGGCGCGGCCATTTTCTGGAACCTCGGGGTCACCCTCGGGGTCCTCGGGATTCTCTCCGGCGACGGCCGCTCGATTGAGTGGCTGGAATTCCCGAACTACGCCAGCTTCATGCTTTTTGTCGCCTTCGGATTGATTGCGGTCTGGGCCATCCTCATGTTCCGCTTCCGTGAACCCGGGCACATTTACGTGAGCCAGTGGTATTTGCTCGCCGCCTTTCTCTGGTTCCCCTGGCTTTATTCCACGGCGAACATCCTGCTCAATTTCCAGCCGATCCAAGGCGGCGCGCAGGGGGCGGTCAATTGGTGGTATGCCCACAACACGCTGGGACTTTGGTTCACCCCGATCGGGCTGGCCACCGCCTACTACCTTATTCCGAAAGTTCTCGGCCGTCCGATCCACAGTTACTATTTGAGCATTCTGGGATTTTGGTCGCTCGCGCTTTTCTACAGTTGGAACGGAATGCATCACCTGATCGGCGGGCCCTTCCCCGCGTGGTTGATCAGCGCCAGCGTGGTGGCCAGCGTGATGATGTTCATTCCGGTCATCACCACAGCGATCAACCACCACATGACGGTGGCGGGCAATTTCGAAGCGCTGAAATGGAGCCCGACCCTGCGATTCACGGTCTTTGGCGCGATGTGTTACACCCTGGCCAGCCTGCAGGGTATCTCCATGGCCATCCCGTCGCTCAACGTGGTGACGCACTTCACGCATTACACGGTCGGCCATGCGCACCTCGGGCTTTACGCGTTTTTCACCATGATCATGTTCGGCGCGATGTATTACATCCTGCCCCGGGTGGTGGGCTGGGAGTGGCCCTCGGCCCGCCTTATCCGCTGGCATTTCTGGCTGGTCGCGATCGGGATCGGCATGATGGTCGTGGTCCTCAGCCTGGGCGGGCTCCTGCAAGGTCTGGCCTTGCTCGACCCGGAAATCACCTTCATGGCCACCCTTGACTACACCAAGCCGTGGCTTTTCCTGCGCAGCATTTCGGGTCTGCTCCTCACCGCGGGGCACATCATTTTTGCGGTCAGTTTCACCCTGCTCTTGCTCAAAGTCGGGGCAACCCGCAGCGAGCCGACATTGTTCATGAGCGAGCAGGACCGCCAACCGGAGCCGATCAGGGCATGAACCGGATGACGGTCATCGTGATCGGGGTTTTTCTGACCTTCCTCAGCTCCTGGCTGGGGTTGGTCGCCTATCCTTATTTCAATCTGGCGCGCTACACCCCGGTGGTCGACGAGGAAACGGGGGAGATCAATCCACCCGCGCTCTCGGGTCTGGCCGAGCGCGGCCAGCAAATTTATGCCTCCTCCGGCTGCATCTATTGTCATAGCCAGCAAGTCCGCCAAGTCGGCTACGGGAGCGACCTGGAGCGCGGTTGGGGATCACGTCCCACCGTGGCCCGAGATTACATGCGGGAAAGCCCGGTTTTTCTCGGCACGATGCGGACCGGACCCGATCTGACCAACATCGGCGCGCGACAACCCTCCGAGATGTGGCACCATCAGCATCTTTATCAACCGGCGGTGGTCAGTCCCGGCTCGATCATGCCCAGTTTTCGTTACCTTTACGCAACGCGCAAGATCGAGGGCCAGCCTTCGGCCGAGGCGATCGTTTTGTTGCCGCCAGATAACCCGCCGGAGGGTTTTGAGGTGGTGCCCACTCAGGAAGCAGAGGCCCTCATTGCCTACCTGCTCTCGCTCAATCGCAACTACCCTTTACCGGAGGCTCCGGAACCGCCGCAATGATCGACGACCCGCACAAAGCCGGTTCCGACGAACTGCAGGCCCGCCTGGAGGGGGAGGGGCTCAACGTGCGCGACGTGCACGGGGCGATCCTGCGCGAGAAGGACGACCCGCGCGACGGCTACGAGCCGATCCCGCTCTGGTTGGTCTCCATTTTCATGGCGCTCGTTTTCTGGGCCGGGGCCTACCTGTCCTTTTACAGCGGGGGGTTCCAGTCGAACGTCTTTGATCCGGTCCAAGTTTCCTGGGCCGGGGGCGGTGCGGTGGCCAAAGGTCCGCCCGATCCCATGGTGGTGGGCAAACGCCTTTACACCGCCAACTGTGTGGCCTGCCACCAGCCGACCGGTCAGGGGGTGGCCGGACAGTTCCCCACCTTGGTCGGTAGTGAGTGGGTGCTGAGCGGCGACTGGCATGGCGACAACCATCTGGTCAAAATCCTCCTGCACGGCCTGCAGGGTGCGATCCAAGTCAAAGGCGAGACCTACAACGGTGCCATGCCGCCGTGGAAACAACTCAAGGACGAGCAAATCGCTTTGATCCTTACTTACATCCGCAACGAATGGGGCAACAGCGCCCCGCCCATCGTGGCCGAGCAGGTGGCCAAGATCCGGGAGGAACATGCCGGCCAGACCGAACCGTGGACGCAGTCGCAGCTGCAGGCCATCCCCGCGGTGATCTTCGAATCCGCCGCCCCGCCCGCGCCGGAGGGTGGGGCCGCCCCGGCCGAAGGCGCCACGCCGCCCGGTGCGCCGCGCGAAGCCCAACCCGTCACCAACCCTGCCGCGGCCTGACCATGACAAACCGTCTGACCAAACTGCTCCTCTGCGCCGTGGGGATCTTTTTGGCGGTCACTTTCGACGCGGGCGCGGAAGTGCGCGAGCGCAACCTTTATTGGGCGCCGGAAGCGGCCACGGTCGGCGCGAAGAAAGTCGACACCCTGCTCAACTTCATCTTTTACCTCACCGCCACGGTCTTTGTCCTCACCCAGTCTGTTTACATTTACTACCTGATCAAATACCGCCGCCGCCCCGGGTCGAAGGCTTACTACAGCCACGGGAACAACAAGCTCGAGCTGATCTGGACGGCCATTCCCACCGCGATCTTTCTCGGCCTGGTCATCTACAGCAACCGCCTCTGGGCCGAGTTGCACAGCCCCGCGCCGGAAGACTCGGTGCGGATCGATGTGGTCAGCTACCAGTTCGGCTGGGACATGCGCTATGCGGGGGCGGACGGAGAACTCGGTCAGGTCGATGTGCACAGTTATTCGGTGGAGAACAAATTCGGTCTCCTCCCCGACGATCCGGCCGGCGACGACGATTTTGCCAGCACGGAACTGGTCATTCCGGTGAACAAACCGGTCCACATTTACCTGCACTCGCGCGACGTGATTCATTCCTTCTACGTCCCCGAGTTCCGTCTTTACCAGGCGGCGGTGCCGGGCCGGACCATTGCCTGGGTCTGGTTCGAGCCGACCCGAACGGGAAATTTTGAACTGGCCTGCAGCCAGATTTGCGGTTCGGGTCACTACAACATGAAAGCCCCGATCCGCGTGGTCTCGCAGGAGGAATTCGCCAAATGGCAAGCCGGCAAGATTGCGGCCAAGGCCGAAGAAGCAAAGGCCGCCACCGCGGCGCGCGCCCTGCGCACTTCGACCGCGGCAAACGATCCAGCGGGCTCCATCCCGCGTAACCAAAAAAGCAAACTATGAGTACGAGCGCCACGACCTTCATCCCGGAGTCCGGCCAAGCGGCCGCCGTCGAGCACGGGCACGACGAGCAGAAGCAGAGCTTCTTTTCCAAATACATCTGGTCGCTCGATCACAAGATGATCGGCCTGCAATACCTCTGGACCAGTTTCTTCTTTCTGCTCCTCGGCGGACTGCTCGCCATGGGCATCCGCTTCCAATTGGCCTACCCGGGCATGCCGGTGCCGCTGATCGGCGCGCTCTTGCCCTCCACCATCGCGATCGACGGCGTCATTCTGCCCGGCGGCTACAACATGCTCTTCACCATGCACGCCACGGTCATGGTCTTCCTCGTGGTCATGCCGCTCCTCATCGGCGGCTTCGGCAACTACCTGATCCCGCTGAAAATCGGGGCGGGGGACATGGCCTTTCCGACCCTCAACGCGATGAGTTATTGGCTCTACGTCCTTTCCGGCGTGATCATCCTGGCCAGTTTCTTTGTCGATGGCGGGGCGGCCCAATCGGGTTGGACGGCCTACGCGCCCTTGAGTTCCACCCCGGCCTACATGAACAACACGCAGATGGGGCAGAGCCTTTGGTGTGTCGGGTTGTTCGTCAACGGGTTGTCCTCCATTGCCGGCGCGACCAACTACATCACGACGATCACGAACATGCGCGCGCCGGGTATGACCATGTTCCGCCTGCCGCTCTCGGTCTGGTCGCTCTATCTCACTGCGTGGCTGCTCATTCTCGCCGTGCCGGTACTTTCGGCCGCGGCCGCGATGCTTTTTGCCGACCTGAACCTGGGCACGACTTTCTTTGCCGCGCAGGGCGGTCAGCCGCTTCTCTGGCAGCACCTTTTCTGGTTCTTCGGGCACCCGGAGGTTTACATCATGATCCTGCCCGCCATGGGGTTGGTCTCGGAAATCCTTCCGGTCTTCGCGCGCAAGCCGATCTTCGGTTACAAGGCGATGGTCTGGGCCATGGTGGCCATCGGGTTCCTCGGCTTCATCGTCTGGGGCCACCACATGTTTGTCAGCGGGATGAACCTCACCCTGGGGGCGGCCTTCTCCGTCTCGACCATGATCATTGCCGTGCCCTCGGCGATCAAGACCTTCAACTGGATGGGCACGGTCTGGCGCGGGTCGATCGAGTTCACCACGCCGATGCTTTTCGCCCTGGCCTTTGTCTCCATGTTTGTCATCGGCGGCTTGAGCGGTATTTTCATGGCTTCCACCCCGGTCGATCTCTTTGTCCACAATTCCTATTTCATCGTGGCCCACATCCACTATGTGCTCTTCGGCGGCAGTCTCTTCGGCGCTTTCGCCGCGATCTATTTTTGGTATCCGAAAATGTTCGGACGGATGATGAACGAGACCCTGGGCAAGATTCATTTCTTTGCCACTTTCATCTTTTTCAACCTGACTTTTTTCCCGATGCACAATCTCGGGTTGGGCGGAATGATGCGTCGCATTGCGGACCCCACGGTCTACGAGCATTTGCGCGCCCTGCAACCGATCAACGTCTTCGTCACTTGGGCCGCCTTCGGCATGGGTCTGGCCACCTTTATCTTCCTCTGGAATTTTATCTGGAGCCTGCGTCACGGCAAGGTGGCGGGGAAAAATCCCTGGAAGGCGACCACCTTGGAATGGACGGTTCCCTCGCCTCCCGGGCACGGCAACTTCGAGACCACGCCGACGGTTTACAACGGCCCCTATGAATACAGTGTGCCGGGCATGGCGAAAGATTTCCTGCCCCAGAACGAAAGGGCACCGGAGGGTGCACGGTTGGAGGTGCATTGAGCGTCTTATGAATTACGGGGCATTTTCTTCTTTTCGCGGGGGTGGCGGGCCCAGTCGTCCGCTCGTTCCTACCTTATGAATCACTACGGCACGGCTCGCACGCTGGTCTTTGCTTACGCGGTGCTCACCGTGTCGGTGGCCTTTGTCCTCCTCCTGAGCGGCGGGCTGGTCACTTCGAAAGGCTTGGGCATGACCGTGCCCGACTGGCCGAACAGTTACGGCTACAACATGTTTCTTTTTCCCCTCTCGCGCTGGGTCGGCGGGATTTTTTACGAACACGTTCATCGCCTGATCGCTTCCGGCGTCGGCCTGATGACCATCTTTCTCGCCCTCGCGCTCTGGATGGCCGAGCCGCGCAAGTGGGTGCGTGTCCTGGGTTACTTCGCGGTGGCGGCGGTCATCGTGCAGGGGGTGCTCGGGGGTTTGCGGGTGACCATGATCCTCGATGAACTCGGTATCTTTCACGGCATGTTGGCCCAGGCTTACATTTCGCTTTTGATCGTGATTGCGGTGGCCACGAGCAAAGCCTTTGCCACCGGCGGGGCGCGTTGGCGTTGGCATGCCCCCGGCTTGATGCGGTGGGCCCTCGCTCTGACTGGATTAGTCTACCTGCAACTCGCCCTCGGCGCGACCATTCGTCACGAGCACGCCGGGCTCTCCATCCATGACTTCCCGCTGGCCTATGGTGAGGTCTGGCCGATGGTCACTGCGGAGCAACTGGCCGTGATCAATGGAGCACGCATTGCCGCGGGCGAAGTGCCGACCACGGTCGGCCAGATCCACCTGCAAATGGTCCATCGCACGATGGCCGTGGTCTTAACCGCGCTCTTTTTGGTCTATGTTTGGAAAGCCCGGCGCGCCGCGGTGGGGGTGCGGCTGGCTTCCCGTTGGTGGTTGGCCCTCCTCATTGTCCAGGTCACGCTGGGCGCCTGGACTGTGTGGTCGAACAAAGCGGCCGACGTGACCACCGCCCATGTGGCGGTCGGGGCCCTGATCTTGTTTTTCGGCGTGGCGCAGTGTTTTCTTCTGGGAGCCTTCTCGCCCCGGGCGGCCCAGCTCAAGCGCGAGAAGGCCCAGCTTGTCCCCGCCTGATGAAAGCCGCCGTCCAGTCCTCCCCGCGCACGACCTCTGCCCTGTCCGATCTGGCGGATTTGGTCAAAGCCCGGCTCAGCTTGCTCACCGTGGTCACGGCCATGGCGGGTTTCACCCTCGGGGTCAAAGATGCATGGAGCTGGCTGCTGCTCGCCGCCACGATTACCGGGACGGCCCTGAGCGCCGCCGGCGCCGCGGCCCTCAACCAGTGGTGGGAGCGGGCCTACGACGCGCGGATGAAGCGCACGCGCGAACGTCCTTTGCCGGCCGGAAGGATGGCGGCCTCGGACGCGTTGCTCACGGGCGTGGGACTCTCGCTCAGCGGCGTCCTTTGCCTCGCCCTTTTCGCGAATCTGCTGGCGGCGGGTTTGGCTGCCGCCACGATTATTCTTTATATTTTCATCTACACTCCGCTCAAGCGCGTCACCACCCTGAACACGATTGTCGGGGCGGTGCCCGGTGCCCTGCCCCCGCTCATCGGATGGACGGCGGCGCGCGGTTCGATCAATGCGGAGGGCGTCACCCTCTTTGCCCTCCTTTTCCTCTGGCAGATGCCGCATTTTCTGGCCATTGCCTGGCTTTACCGGGCGGACTATGCGCAGGCGGGTTTTCGCATGATCTCTGAAAATGACGAGAGTGGTGCGGCTACCGGACGTCAGGCTTTCCTTTACGCCCTCGCGCTTTTGGCCGTGAGTTTGTTACCCTCCGTTTTCTTCGCTTACTCGGCTGTCTATTTTTACGGTGCGCTCCTTTTGGGTGCCGGCTTTGCCTCGGTGGCGGCCAATTTCGCGGTGAGCGGCGGGTCGGTCCCGGCGGCCCGCTGGCTTTTTCTCGCCTCGATTGCTTACCTGCCGTTTCTTCTCGCCCTCATGGTGCTGGCCCGATGAATGAACCCGCCGGATGTCCAGATCCGAAAGGCCAACCGGCGGCTCTTCGCCGGGATCGCGGTCTTTGCTCTTTTTCTCGGGCTGCTGGTCGTTGTCTGGAAAACTTTTTTCACCTGAAATAACCGTCCATGAGCACCGCCGCCCTGACCGCCCACGACGATTCACCCGATCACCGCGCCTCGCAGCGCACGGCGGTCTTCGGCATGACCATCTTCCTTGCCTCCGAAGCCATGCTCTTCGCGGGGTTGATCGCGGGTTACATCGTGCTGCGTCTGAGTTCGCCGGCTTGGCCACCCTCGCCGGATTTGCCAAAGCTTCCCGTCCTGCTCACCGGGATCAACACGGTCTTCCTCATTGCCAGCAGTTTCGCTTTCCACGCCGCGGAAGTTGCGGTGAAGAAAGGGAAAAGCGGCGTCGCCTGGCTTTTGGTCACCGTGCTACTCGGCAGCCTCTTCGTCGGGGTGCAGGCCTACGAGTGGTATCACATGCACCATGAAGGCCTCTGGTTCAACCAAGGCGGGGCCTATGGGGCGACCTTCTTTGTGCTGACCGGGTTTCACGGACTGCACGTAATCATCGGCGTGCTCATGATTGCCTGGGCGCTGATCCGTCAGCTGGGTGGCGCTTACACCGCGCAGAGCCACACCTATCTGATCCTTGCCGGCATGTATTGGCACTTTGTCGATGTGGTTTGGCTGTTTCTTTACTCCGTGCTGTATTTGGTCTGAACTGCATTAGGCGCCGCCGCCGCATGCCATGAACGAGCCCGAGCAAGCAGACCCCATTCCCGGACGGATGCGCCAATTGGGCTGGGCCGGAGCCTTCCTCGGTTTCGTCCTGGTCGTCGTCCTGGGCTATTCCATGTGGCAGGGCTCGGTGCGGCGTGAGGTCGAACAATTACCGGTCATCCGTGCCGTCCCCCAATTTTCGCTCACCGACCAGAACGGCGAGACGGTGACCAATGCCGATCTGGAGGGCAAGATTTGGATCGCCGACTTCATTTTTACGCGGTGTGCGGGACCCTGTCCGCTCATGACCGCGCGCATGCTTGAAATGCAGAAAGCGCTGGTCAAAACCCCTGAGGTAAAATTGGTCTCGGTGACGGTCGATCCGGCCTACGACACGCCGGAAGTGCTCAACGCTTATGCCGAAGCCAACTTCGCCGACCCGGAGCGCTGGAAATTTTTGACCGGGGACCAAGCGGTGATCGAAAAATTGGTCACCGAGGGCTTCATGCAACATCTCTCGGAGGAAGGCGGGGAACCGGTCCATGGGACCATGTTCCTCATGGTCGACGGCAACGGCATGGTGCGGAGCGCGCGGATGCTGGAGGACCCCGAGTTGATCCCGAAAATCCTGACGGACACCGGGAATTTGCTGCGGGAGCAGGGGGCAAACTGAATTGGAGGGCGGCCGTCCCGGGCCGCCGCGGGATCAGGGGTGGCTTGCGGGGACGCTCTCCCGCCGAGAGACAATCTTGTGCGCAGGGCTTGAAGGGGCGAGCGGCAGAGGTTATCTTTCGGGCATGAGATCTCTCGCCACATTGATGGTCATCCTTCTGCTCAACGCCCCTGCGTGGGCTTGCGCCGGATGCCGCGTGATGACCAAGGATTCCGAAGCCACCACGGTCATGGCCGGCGCGGCCTTTTCCTCGGGCGTGGTAGTCATGTTGGTCTTCCTTTTCGCGCTTTGCAGCGGATTGGGCTGGTTCGTCATGAAGACGATCAAGGCGGTTGATGCCGGGCATGGGTCCGCGCGATGAGCGTCACGGATCTTCCGGCGGTCAACGCCACGCTCAACTCCCTCTGCACTCTCCTCCTCCTCGCCGGATGGTGGTTCATCCGGCACGAGCGCAAAGGCCAGCACATTATCTGCATGGTCTCCGCGCTGACCGTCTCCGCCCTCTTCCTGACCAGCTACCTCATCTATCATTACCATGTCGGATCGGTGCGTTTCACCTATGAGCACGCGTTTATTCGTCCGCTCTACTTTTGCATCCTGATCACCCACGTGATTCTGGCCGCGGCCATTGTGCCGCTCGTCGTGATCACGGTGATTCCCGCGCTGCGCGCGCGCTTTGACCGTCACAAAAAGTGGGCCCGGATCACCTTGCCGCTCTGGCTTTATGTCTCGGTGACCGGAGTGATCGTTTACCTCATGCTCTACATCTGGTTCCCGTCGGCGCAGTTGGCCGGGTAGGGAATTTTTTGAACAGAAGGTAACAAAGGGAACGAAGGCCGGAATGGTCGGCGGTCAGCTTTGGTCCAAGTGCGGCGAGGGCAGGTCGGCGTCGAAGTGGGCGAGGTCTTGGAATTCGGTGAAGCGGGAGAAGATGTCCTTTTCTTCGACCGAGCGCAGGCGTTCCAGGCTGAAGGCTTCGACGTTGTAGCTGGCCAAGACGCTGCCGACGACCACGGCGGTCTTGAGCGCCTTGAAGCCGACATCATGGTTCCCGCGGCTCGCCAGGTAGCCGGTGAGGCCGCCGGCGAAGGTGTCGCCCGCCCCGGTCGGATCGTGGATATCCTCGAGCGGGTAGGCCGGGCAGCTGAAGAAGTCGTTGTCCTGGCCGAAGAGCAGACAGCCGTGTTCGCCTTTTTTCACCGCGACGATGCGGGGTCCGAGGGACTGGATTTTTTTGCCCGCTTTGATCAGGCTGGTTTCCTTGGTCAGTTCGCGTGCTTCGCTGTCGTTGAGGATGAGCAGGTCGACCCGCTTGAGCAGGTCGAGCAGGGCGGGTCGGGCGATGTTGATCCAGAGGTCCATCGTGTCGGCGATGACGAATTTCGGTTTTTCCATCTGGTCGAGCACCTGCAGTTGCAAGTCGGGTGCGATGTTGGCCAGGAGGACGAAGTCGTTCGATTTGAAGTGGGTCGGAAGCTTCGGGGCGAAGGTCTCGAAGACGTTGAGGGCGACTGAGCGGGTTTCGCGGGTGTTCATGTCCGACATGTATTCGCCGGACCAGCGGAAGGTTTTCCCCGGGGCCCGCTGCACGCCTTCAAGGTTGATCCCGCGCGCTTGGAGGAAGTTCCAGTGATCGGCCGGGAAATCGTGGCCCACGATGGCCACAAGATTGACCGGGGAAAAGTAACCGGCAGCGACCGCAGCGTAGGACGCGGAGCCGCCGAGAAGAGCGAAACGTTCCTCGACCGGAGTTTTGACGTCGTCGAGCGCGATGGAACCAACAATGAGAACGGACATGGGAAGGTAAAAATTAGGAGACGCGGTGCGGGGTCACAAGGTCAAATCAGGGAACCGGCGCGAGCTCGAGCACGCGGTGGAGCATCTCCTGCTCCCAGCGGGCTTCGTAACGGAAGCGGCGCGGTGTTTTCAGCACCTCAGCCGCGGCGGAGAGAATCTGCGGATCGGAAGGGATGAGTCCGGCGGTCATCCCGGCGAGCGAGGGATCCTCGTCCAAGGCCGTGGCCCAGGCCGCGGCGAAGGTGGCCAGCGGTGCGGTCTGGAATTCCCCGGCCTGAACCGCATCGCGGCCGGCTGCCGCGGGCGGCGACGCGGCAACCTGCAGGTTGAAGGCCCGGGAGTTGCCGAGGAGCCAGCGGTTGCCATCGATGGTGACAGCCAGGCCGAGGTCGGGTCCGCCGAGGGGCAAGGGATAGGCGTAGGTCACGGCCCCGCCCAACTCGGGCCAGGCCACGGGGGCCGGCCAGCGCGCGGTCTCACCCGCCTGGGTCACTGCCTCCCAACCACGGCTGAGCGCCGCGCGATCCCGCAGGGCGGCGGCTAGGGCGACGCGCGGCAAGCTGGCTTGCGCGGCGGCGGGCGGCAGCAGCGGAGGGGGAGGCATGGAGCCAGCGAAGGCAACGGCGAGGGCGACCTGGGTTCCGAGCGCGGCCTCGAGGAGCGGCCCGGCCTGGGATTTGAGTTGTTCCAACGGTCCGGCGGCGAGGTGCAGAAAAGCTTTGACCGTGGCCTGGCCTTGTTCGTCGAGGAAAACCGGCCCGAGCGCTTTGGTCCACGCGGCGGCAAAGGTGGCCAGCCCTGCGCTGAAATCGGTCAATCGCCGCACGTAGCCGGCCTCCCAATTTTCGGTCCAGAAAAGATCCACGCCGGTCTCCGGCCTGAGCAAGGGGGCGGCGTTAGCGAGGGCGAGGCGCGGCGCGAGGGAGCCGCCGAAGATTTCGGCCCGCCAGGTATTTGCCTCGTATCGGGCGAGGCCTCCGACCGCGGAGACCCGCGGCCGGAAAAGGTCCGCCGCCTGCATGCGGAGCGGGGCGGCTTGGGCCCGGAGGGGATCGATGGTTTCGGCCGGCGCGAATTCCAAGGCCGCTTCGAGGGCGGCCTCGAGATATTCGGTCACCGGAGGGGGAGCGGCGGCGAGGCTGACGACCAGTGGGTCGGCATAGAAGACGGTGTCGGCCCCCGCGGTGAGCAAGGGTTCGAGGCGTTGCATGACGGGGGTGGAGGGCAAGGCGTCGGCCGGCCCGGCGGCCAAGGTTGGCCGGCCGGAGTCCGTGCCGATCGAAATGACGAAATAGCCGTGCATCTGTCCGAATCCGAGCGTGGTGACCTTGGCCAGCAGGTCGCGCACGAGGTAGGTGGCGGCGTAAGGGTCGCCGAGGTTGGCCGCGAGGATGTCGCGGGTGCGCACCGCGACATTGGTCGGCACGAGGAGGGTGAGGGGAAGCCGCAGACGGGTGAATTCTCCGTGCTCACCGGCCTCGACGCGGTCGCGCGGGATTTTTTCGGGAAGGCTGGCGGCCCATGTTTCGAGCAGTCCCGGCAGGGGGGAGTCGGGGGGCAGTTTGGCGCCGAGGAGGAGGGGCGGGACAACGGCCTCGCGGACAAATTTTTCCAGGGCCTCCTGCATGGCGGGCGCGAGCGGTGTGATCACCTCGGTGAAGGCGGCCGCAGCGAGGTCCTCCGGCAGGGCTTCAAGGGGGATAATTTCCTCCGGCGGGGCCTCTTCGGCCGGCAGCGGAGTGAAGAGGTTGCGCAGGCGCGCGACTGCGAAGAGTCGTTTGACTTGCTGCAGGGCGGCCAGTTGCGATCCGCTGCCGGCCCCGAGGGCGAGGAAGATTTCCCCTTGGTCGACCGGACCGAGCGCGGTGAGGATTTCCGGGGTGCGCGGTGCTTCGAGCCAGGCTTGGAAGATCCGTCCCGGGGAGGTGCCTTGCCAGGAACGGGGCAAACCGGGTGGCTCGAGCAGGGGTGCCGCGCGGCCCGCGAGGTCCCGCCAGCTTTCGGCGGGGTGACGGCACCAGAAAAAGCCTTCACTCGAGGCCGGAATATGGCGGGCAAAAGCGCAAACGGCCCAGGGGTCGTCTTTTTCGGCCAGGATGGGAGGCCCCTTTTTCCCGCAACCGGCGGGGAAAAGGAGGAGGCCGAGGGCGAGCGGCAGGATGAAGCGGCGGGGCACGGGATGTTTTATGCCGCGTCTGGACGGCGGTGGTCCATGGAATTTCCGCTGATTTGCTGCTTGCCGCGGGGGCCCGGGAGGCGTATTCGGCAAGGCCTTTTTTTGATGACCAAGCCGCTCCAGCCCGAATTTGACCCCGCCCAAGTCGCGGCTTGGAATCTCGAGCTTGGGGCACGGTCCGCCACGGAGCGGGTGCGCTGGGCGCACGAGGAGTTCCGCGGCCATGTTGTGCTAAGCACGAGTTTCGGGGTGCAGGCGGCCGTCATGCTCCATCTCGTCACACGGGTCGACCCGCAGATTCCCGTGGTCTTGGTCGATACCGGTTACCTTTTTGCCGAGACCTACCGCTTCGCCGGGGAGCTGACCGAAAAGCTGGGGCTGAATTTGCAGGTCTATGCGCCCTTGCTGACCGCGGCGCGCCAGGAGGCGCTTTACGGAAAACTTTGGGAACAGGGGGTCGAGGGGCTGGAGAAATACGGACGGCTGAACAAGGTTGAGCCGATGAACCGGGCGCTGCAGGACCTCGGGGCCAGCGTGTGGTTCGCCGGACTGCGCCGTGAGCATGCCGCGACCCGCGAGGATTTGCCCGTGATCAAACGCCAGAATCGGGTGCTCAAAATTCACCCGATTGTCGATTGGTCCGACCGGCAAGTGGGCGAATATTTGCGCAAGCACGACCTGCCTTACCATCCACTTTGGGAGCAGGGCTACATCAGCATCGGCGACACGCACAGTACGATCCGCTTTGCCGACGGGATGAAGGTGGAGGACACGCGTTTCAGCGGGCTGAAGCGCGAGTGCGGTCTGCATGAGCAGGCGGGCGGGCCGGAATATATGATTTGAAAAGTTGAGGGTTGAGCGTTGAGCGTTGAGCGTTGAGGGTTGAGGGAGTTGGTGGATCGTAATCCACCTTGAGCAATCCTGCGGCGACAAGGACGTCTACCGCAGCAGGTCGGCCGCGAGATGGATCGCGGCGAGCATGCTTTGGTGGTTGGCGCGACCGGTGCCGGCCAGGTCGAAGGCGGTGCCGTGGTCGGGGCTGGTCCGCGGGTGGGGCAGACCCAGGGTCACGTTCACTCCGGTCTCGAAGGCGAGGAGTTTGAGCGGGATGAGGCCTTGGTCGTGATACATGCAAAGGACGCCGTCAAACGCTCCGTGGGCAGCGCGATGGAAGACGGTGTCGGGGGGGTGCGGGCCGCTGAAGTCGCCCTCGCGGGCGAGTTGGGCGATGGCGGGCGCGATGAGGGTTTTTTCCTCCTGACCGAATTGCCCGTTTTCACCGGCGTGGGGATTGAGTCCGGCCACCGCGATGCGCGGTGCGCGGCCGAGGCGCCGCTGGAGGAAGGCGTGGAGCAGTTTCCCGATGCGGACGATTTCTTCCGTGCGGAGCGAGGACGGCACCTCGCGCAGGGGGAGGTGCGCGGTGGCGAGGGCCACGGTGAGCGGTCCGCCGGTCAGACACATGGCAAAATTCCCGACCCCGGCCCGGGCGGCGAAAAATTCAGTTTGCCCCGGAAAAGGAAAGCCGAGGGCGTGGAGCGACGCTTTGTGCACGGGGCCGGTGACCACGGCCTGGATGGCGCCGGCCTGCAAAAGCCGGGCTGCTTCCTCCAGCGCGTCCCACGCGACCTGCGCGGAGGCGGGGCTGGGCTTTCCGGGGGCAGGCCCGCCGGCGTGGCCGATGAGACGGAAGTCGACGCCGTCGGGCAGTCCGGGAGCGGCGAGGCAGCGGGTGATGAGTTCCGGTCCGATTCCGGCCGGATCGCCGGTGGTGAGTCCGAGGATGGGACGGGCGGGCACGCTCAGAAGATTTTGACGTAAGCCTTTTCGCGAAGAGTGCCGATCCAGCGGTCCTGCATGCGGATGCGTTCTTCCTCGACGAGCTTTTTACTGATTTCCTCGCGGACTTCGGCCAGGGGCTGGACCACGGCCGGCTTCTTGGCTTCGACCCGCATGAGGTAGAAGGTGTCTCCGACTTGGACCGTCTCGCTCAGCGTGCCGGGTGGGAGAGAGAAGGCGATTTCGTTGAGCGACCCGGTCAGCGTGTTCTCGTCGATCCATCCCCAGTCGCCACCGAAGTCGGCCGTGCTGTCATCCGAATACATCTGGGCCATGCTGGCGAAATCCCCGCCGCCGGCCAGCTTGGCGCGGATTTCCTTGGCCATGGCGCGTTTGGCTTCGACCGGGTTGTCCGAACCGTCGAACTCGGGCCGCAGGACGATCATGTTGAGTTTGATTTCCGCCTGGGTGGAATACTGTTTGCGGTTCTTGCGGTAGTAGGTGTCGACCTTGTCGGGTGAAATGATGAAGTCGGACTGCACGGCGCGCTGGCGCATGGCTTGGACCACGATTTTGTCGCGTTCGATTTCGCGGAAGCGCCCGAGGCTGAAGCCCTGGGCTTTGAGCGTGCGCACAAAGGCTTGGCGATCGCCGCCGAATTCCTCGCGGATAATCGTGTTCACCCGGTCTTCGACCACGTGGGCCGGAATTTGGAAACCCTCGCTTTTGAAGTAGTCGATGATGAGTTGGCGGTCGATGAGGTCTTTGAGCGCGGCGTCCTGCGACTCCTTCATCTTGTCGCGCAATTCGTCGCCTTGGTACATTTCGGAGAGGGACCGCTGGCGGAACATGAGAAGTTCGCGGACTTGACCGAAGGTGATGGCATTGGAATTGACCACTGCGGCAATGCCGTCGACCAGCCGGTCGCGCTCCTGGCCCGGGGCGGTGAGCGGGAGCAGAACGAGGGCAAGGGCCAGGGCGCCCGGGGAGAAGCGGAGGACGGTGATCACAGCTGCTGCAAGAGTGTAAGAATCTGGCGCAATTTCAAGGCGGGATCTTCGGAGTCGAGCCGGGGGTGGCGGTGGCCGATCATGATGAAATCTCCGCCCCGGCGGAGGCGGAGGACTTTTCCCTCGGTTTCGACCAGGTCGATGTTTGCCCCGGCGGCGCGGAGACGGGCGGCGGCGGTCTTGAGGAGATTCCGGGCGGGGGCCGGGAGGCGCCCGTAGCGGTCGCGCCACTGGTTCTTCAGCTGGTCAAGCCCGGCGAGGGTTTCGGTCTCGGCCAGGGCGCGGTGGGCGGCAATGCGTTCCTTCGGTTCGGCGATGTAGCCGGGCGGGATCCAAGCGGGAAGTTGTCCGCTGCGGGCCGTCGCGGGGTCTGGCGCGATGAAGTCGAGGTCGACCTTGATGTCCGGCCGGCCGGGGGCCCTTTCCCCTTTCAGCTTGGCCACCGCGGCTTTGAGCAGGCGGCAGTAAAATTCGAAACCGATGGCCAGGATGTGTCCGCTCTGCTCCGTGCCGAGGATGTTGCCCGCGCCGCGGATTTCGAGGTCGCGCATGGCGACGCGGAATCCGGCCCCGAGGCTGGAATACTGCCGGATGGCCGCGATGCGCTGGCGTGCCTCGCCCGCGCCCATCAGGTCGCGCGGCAGGAGGAGATACGCGTAGGCCTTGTGGTTGGAGCGTCCGACGCGTCCGCGCAATTGGTAAAGGTCGGCCAGGCCGAAGCGGTCGGCCCGGTCGATGATGATGGTGTTGGCGTTGGGAATATCGAGGCCGCTTTCAATGATCGTGGTGCAGAGCAGGATGTCGGCCCGGCCGGCGACAAAGGTGGCCATGATGTCTTCAAGCTCCTCTTCGGGCATTTGTCCGTGTCCGGTCAGGATCCGCGCGCGGGGCAGGAGTTCCTTCAGGCGCTTCTCGAGGAGGCCGATCGATTTGACCCGGTTGTGCAGGAAATAGACCTGACCACCGCGGGTCAGCTCGCGTTGGATGGCGTCGCGGATGAGGCGTTCGTCATAGCCGCAGATGACGGTCTCGATCGGAACGCGGTTGGCCGGGGGCGTCTCGATCGTGCTCATGTCGCGCGCCCCGAGGAGCGAAAGATAGAGGGTGCGCGGGATGGGGGTGGCCGAGAGGGTGAGGACGTCGACAGCGCGGAAGTTTTCCTTGAGCCGTTCCTTGTGCAGCACGCCGAACCGTTGCTCCTCGTCGACCACGACAAGGCCGAGATTTTTGAAGGCGACATCTTTGCCGAGCAGGCGGTGGGTGCCGACCACGATGTCGACACTGCCGTCGCGCAGTCCGGCCAGGGTCAATTTTTGCTCTTTGACCGTGCGGAAGCGGCTGAGCAATCCCACCGTGACGGGGTAGTCGGACATCCGCTCGCGCAGGGTCTGCCAGTGCTGCTGGGCGAGCACCGTGGTGGGGGCGAGCAGGGCGACTTGCCGGCCGCCCATGACGGCTTTGAAGGCGGCGCGGATGGCGACTTCGGTTTTCCCGAAGCCGACGTCGCCGCAGATGAGGCGGTCCATCGGCTTGGTTGATTCCATGTCCTTTTTGGCATCGATGATGGCGCGGAGTTGGTCGGGGGTTTCCTCGAAGGGGAAGGAATCTTCGAATTCGCGTTGCCAAGTATTGTCCGGGGGAAAGACCACGCCGGTCTCCAGTTCCCGCTCGGCCTGCACGCGGAGGAGTTTTTCGGCGTAGACCAGGACAGATTTTTCCGCCTTGCTCCGCGCGCGTTGCCAGCGGCCGTCCCCGAGTTCGCTCAGCGCGGGATTTTTCCGTCCGACCCCGACATAACGGGAAACTTTCCACCCCTGTTCGAGCGGCACGTAGAGTTTCGACCCGCGGGCAAATTCGAGGGTGAGGACTTCCCCGGCGTCCTCTTGTCCGGGCAAGACCTGCAGCCCGCGGTAGCGCGCGATCCCGTAGTCGAGGTGGACCACGAGGTCGTCCGTCTCGAAATCATCGAAGCGCAAAGTCTGGCGCGAGAGGGCGGCGCGGGCGCGGGCCCAGCCACCCCGGCGTTGTTCCAGGCTGGCGGCCCGGCCGAAAAGTTCGGCATCGGTGAGGAGGGCCAGTTTGGCATCCGGCAGGGTGAATCCGCGGGTCAGGGTGCCGAAGAGGACGGGAAGATCGCGCGGGGTGGTCTCGCCCGAAGCAGCCAACTCGCGCAACCGGGTGGCCTCGCCTTCGTTGGCGCAGACGATACGCACGGTCCATCCGTCGGCCTGCCATTGCGCGATCTGGCGGAAAAGATCGCGGCGGCGTTGTTCAAGCAGAACGATGTCCCCGGCGGCGAAATCCCCGAGCGGGTGATCGGTGGCGAGGATGTCGAGGTCCTCGTCGTCGGCCAAGACGGGGCCGGAATGCAGCCGGGCCGGCGCGTCGGGGGCGGCGTCTTCGATCGAGAGGAACAGGGTGTCGGGCGCAAAATGTGCCCGCAAGGTGGCGTCGTCCGCCCCGCCGCCGTCCCCGAGGCCAAGCTCACCGCTCTCCAGTGTTTCGACCGAGCGTTGGGAATCGGGATCGTAGGAGCGGATGGATTCAATCTCGTCGCCGAAAAATTCGAGGCGCAGGGGGAGGATGGTCTGCCAGGGGAAGACATCGACGATGCCGCCGCGCACCGCGTAGTGGCCGCGTTGCGCCGCGGTGGGCACGCGGATGAAGCCGGTCTGCTCCAAGCGGGCGAGCAAGCCCGCGAGTGGAAGTGCTTCTCCCCGCCGGAGGGTGAGGATATCGCCGGCCAGCTTTTCCCGCGAGGGTGCGGGATGATCGAGGCCGGCTGCGGTGACCACGGTGAGCGGCGGCGGGTTGGTGTCGAGTTCGCGCAGCGCGGCGAGGCGGGCGGCGGCCAGTTCGGGGTCCGGGTTGCCTACGCCGGCGGCGGCCAGTTCGAGGTCCGGCACGAAGAGGGCGCGTTGGTTCCAGAATTGCAGGTCGTGGTGGAATTCTTCCTGGCCTTTGACGTCGGCACAGATCACGCAGACCGGCCGCTGCAGATGAGCGGCCAGCCAAGCAACAAGGAAGGGCTGGGCCGGGGCGGCGGCGCCGCCGGCCACGGCGGGGGCGGCGCGGCGGATGGCCTCGAGCCAGGCCCGCGCGGCGGCGCTGGCCTCGCCGGCGGAAAGAAGTTCGTGGTTCACGGCACGAGATTTTCGCGGAGGAGGGTCGCGCGTAAAGCGCGGCCGAGGGGTCCGGGGGCGATCGCCGCGTATTGCAGGGGCATGACGCCGAGCCGGCTGTTGGTCAGGAAGAGTTCGCTCGCGGCGGGGAGGCGGGCGGCGGGAAATTCCACTTCGCGCACGGCATGACTTTGCATCAGGCGGGCACGGATGACCCCGGCGCGGACCGCGAGGGCGAGAGACGGGGTGCAGAGTTGGCCGTCGAGGACGAAGAAGAGGTTGCCGAAGGCGGCGGAAAGGAGGTTCCCGTCGTGATCGGCGAGGAGGGCATGATCGTACCCGGCCTTCTGGGCCGCGGTCTGTGCGGCGCAATTCGGCCAGTAGTTCGCTGTTTTTTGTCCGGACGCAAACGGGGTGACTGGTGCGGGGTGCAAACGCGCGGATTGTTCGTCCGGCACGCCGGCGGACTCATGCGGCTCGAAAAGGGCGAAGAGCCGCGGGTCACAGACTGGTGCGCTGGGGGCCCCGTCCCCGGCCGTGAGGTAGAGGCGGAGGACACCGGTGGCCCCGGGGGCCAAGACAGGCAACTGGAGGTCGGGCAGGTTGGTCGAGAGCAAGAGGTCTGCGCCCGCGGCGAGCAGGGCGAGATGTTCAGCCAGAAGGAGGGGTTGGCCCTGGCGAATGCCGATGGTTTCAAAGACGGACATGCCGTAGCGCGCGCCGCGGTCGGTGAGGGGAAGGGCGGCCTCCGGCTGCCATGAGCCGTTGCGGTGGAGCCAAGCGCGCGGGGCGCTTTTCACGCGAGGGTGCCACGCAAATGCTCGAGGCGTTTGCGCAGGGTGGCGCGGGTGATGCCGAGCAGCTTGGCCGCGCGCAATTGGTTGTTCCCGGTGGATTCCATGGCGCGGCGGGTGAATTCCTGCTCGAGCCAGGGGAGCAGTTCGAGCCCGGGTTGCGCGGCGGCGGCTGCGAAAAGGAGGCGGGCGGCCTGGTCGAGGTTGGCCGGTGCGGGGGCGGCCGAGGCCGCTGCGCCGGGTGGCGCACTGGCGGCCAGTCCGAGGGGAAGATCCTTGGGCAGGAGGACGTCGCTGGTCGAGAGGACGGCGGCCCGTTGGATGGTGTTTTCCAATTCGCGGACGTTACCCGGCCAAGGATGGTTCTCGAGCAGCTCGACCGACTCCTTGCTCAGCTGGAGTTGCGGTTTCAGTTTTTGGGTCGCGATGCGTTTGAGGAAATATTCGGCGAGGAGACGGATGTCCTCCTTGCGGCTGCGCAGCGGCGGGAGGTGGAGGCGGACCACGTTGAGCCGGTAAAAAAGGTCCTCGCGGAATTTTTTTCCGGCCACCTCGGCCTCGAGGTTTTTGTTCGTCGCGGCCACGATGCGCACATCGGTCTGGATGGTCTGGTTGCCCCCGACGCGGGAGAACGTGCCGTCCTGCAAGACGCGCAGGAGTTTGCTCTGGAGGGAGAGCGGCATGTCGCCGATCTCGTCGAGGAAGAGGGTGCCGCCATCGCATTGTTCGAAGCGGCCGATACGTTGGGCGCTGGCCCCGGTGAAGGAACCTTTTTCGTGACCGAAGAGTTCGCTTTCGAGCAGATTTTCCGGAATAGCCGCGCAATTGATGGCGAGGAAGGGACGGTCGTGCCGGGCGCTGTATTGGTGGATGGCCCGGGCGACAAGTTCCTTCCCCGAGCCGCTTTCGCCCGTGATCATGACGGCGGCATCGCTGTGCGAAATGCGCCCGACCATTTTGAAGACCTCCTGCATGGCCGCGGATTGACCGACGATGCTGTCCTGGTGCTGCTCGAGGCTGAGGGTGGATTCGAAAGGTTTGGCCAGGCGCATTTCGGCGGCGGCTTTGAGTGCCGCGTCGACCACAATTTTCAGATTGAAGGGCAGCTGTTCCTTGCGCACGAAGTCGAAGGCGCCGAGGCGCATCGATTCGATCACGCTTTGCGTCGTGCCGAGTGCGCCGGTGATGATGACCAGGGCGTTGGGATCACGCTTGCGCAGGCGGGCGAGCAATTCCAAGCCGCTGTGGGTGCCGAGCCGCATTTCGGTGATGACCATGAGGGGATCCTCCGCGCAGAAAAGTTTGAAAGCCTCCTCGGAGCCTTCCGCGGTGAGGACGCGGACATCACCGGCGGCAAGTTGGCTCCGGGCCCAAGCGAGAAAATCGGGATCGGGATCGACGACAAGAACGGTCTGCTGCGCGGTCATGGACAAAGTTGTCAGATGCCTCCGTAACGCCGGTGCCGTCCAGCATATTCCCGGATCGCGGCGAAAAGATCCTCTTCCCCGAATTCCGGCCAAAGTTTCGCCGTGACCACGATTTCGGCGTAGCTGATCTGCCAGAGGAGGAAATTGGAAACCCGCATTTCCCCGGAGGTGCGGATGAGGAGGTCGGGGTCGGGGAGTCCGGCGGTGTAAAGGCGGGAGGCGATGGTCTCTTCGCTCAGGGCATCCGGATCGAGGTCCCCGTCGCGCACTGCGCGGGCGATGGCGCGGGCCGCATCGGTGATTTCGGTGCGCGCGCCGTAGCTCAGGGCGAGGGTGAGGGTCAGGGCGGTATTTCCGGCCGACTTCTCCCTCACGGAATCGAGTCGTCGCCGGGTGTTGGCCGGCAAATCGTCGAGGTGGCCGATGGCATGCAGGCGGATATTGCGCTTCATGATTTCGGTCGTGCGTTCGGCGAGGAAGCGGTCGAGCAGGTTCATGAGGGCCTTGACCTCGTCGGGCGGACGTTGCCAGTTCTCCTTGCTGAAGGCGTAGAGGGTGAGGTGCGAGACGCCGGCTTTGATGCAGGCGGCGGTGCAGGCCCGTACCGCTTCGGAGCCGCGGCGGTGCCCCTCGATGCGGGGCAACCCGCGCTCGCGGGCCCAGCGGCCATTGCCGTCCATGATGATCGCGATGTGGCGCGGGATTCTCTCGGCGGCGACTCCGGCGGGGTTGCTCACAGCCGGATGGTTTCGTCGTGCGCGGCGCCGATACTGACAATGGAAAGTTTTGCCCCGGTCAATTCCGCGAGGGCCTTGGCGTAGACCCGGGCGGCGGGGGGCAATTGGCCGAAGCGGCGGGCTTTGCAAGTATCCTGCATCCAACCGCGGAAGGTGCGGTAGACCGGACGGCAAAGGGCCCAGTCGGCTGCGCTGGTCGGCGGGTGTTTCAGCGTTTTGCCGCCGAGTTTGTAGGCCGTGCAGACCTTGATCAGGGGAACGTGGTCGAGCCCGTCGAGGTTGGTGATGGCCAGTTCATCAATCCCGTTGATCATCGCGGCATAACGCGTGGCCACGGCGTCGAACCACCCGCAGCGCCGGGCGCGTCCCGTGGTGGCACCGTATTCGCGGCCCATGCCGTGGAGGAGGTACGAGATCTCTTCGTCCTCGGTCGGAAAGGGTCCTTCCCCGACGCGTGTGGTGTAGGCTTTGATCACCCCGATGACCTTGTCCATCCGGTGCGGCGGCACCCCGGATCCGGTGCAGGCGCCCCCGGCCGTGGTGTTTGAGCTGGTCACGAAGGGATACGTGCCGTGGTCGAGGTCGAGGTAAGTGCCTTGGGCCCCCTCGAAAAGGAGGCCGCGTCCGCGGGCCATGACGCCATGGAGCCAGACCACCGTGTTGGTGATGAAGGGACGCAGGGTTTTGGCCGCGGCGAGGTATTGCCGGAGGGCAGGTTGCAGCGGGACGGGTTTCGCGCCGAGCGAGCGCAGGACGGCATTGTTCTCCCGCAGGCGCGCTTTGAATTTTCCGGCGAACTCCGCGGGGTCGAGGAGATCGCCGACGCGCAGTCCGGTGCGGGCGGCTTTGTCGCCGTAAGCCGGGCCGATGCCCCGCTTGGTCGTGCCGATTTTGTTTTTCCCTTTGCGCTGTTCGCGGGCTTCGTCCAGCGCGCGGTGCCAGGGCATAACGAGGTGGGCGCCATCGCTGAGCAGGAGGTTTTTGCCTACCGGAATGCCTTTCTTGCGCAGGCCGGAGATTTCGGCGACGAGGGCGAGCGGGTCGACCACCACGCCGTTGGCCATCACGCAAGTTTTGCCGGGCCGGAGGATGCCGCTGGGGATGAGGTGGAGAACGAATTTCCGCTTGCCGTGCACGATGGTGTGGCCGGCGTTGTTGCCGCCCTGGGTGCGCACGACGGCATCGGCTCCGTCGGTCAGGTAATCGATGATTTTCCCTTTGCCTTCGTCACCCCACTGGGCGCCGACAAGGATTGTATTTGCCATAATGATTGGTCGGGACGAAGGCTCCTGACCCGCGCCGCAAACCGGAACGATTGTCACCAAGCGGCGGCGGGCGGCAAGAATAACCTCTCTACTTGACCCGCATCGTGGCGGTCCGGCGGATCCGGTTTACGACCTCGGTGCTGCGGCGGCGCGAGACGGACAATTCGGTGCCGTCCCGCAGGACAAGGCGGAGACCGCGCTGTCCGCTGCCGCTCCAGGCTTGCACCGTGGACGGGTCCACCGCTTGGTGGCGGTTGAGGCGGACCAACTGGCCCGCCGGCAGATCGGCGAGCAGACCTTCGAGGGTGCGGCGGACCAGCCCGCGGCCCTGGTCATGGACGACTTCAAGGTAGTTGCCCTCCGCCTTGAGCAGGCGGACGGAATCCATGGCCACGCGCACGTGGCGTCCCCGTTCCTCGATTTCCAACGTGCCGCTTGGGGTCTCGCCTTGGGCCCGTTGGAGGATTTCCCGGGCCCGTTCGATGGCCCGCCGGCAACGCTCCTCCTCGACCGGTTTGAGCAGGTAGTCCGTGGCCCCGACTTCGAAGGCGCGGAGGGCAAATTGCGCGTAAGCCGTGGTGAAAATGACGCAACTGCGCGAGGCATCGATCCCCTCCAAGGCGGCAAATCCGTTGGCTCCCGGCAGCTGGATATCCAAGAAGACGAGGTTCGGCCGATGGCGGCGCGCGAGCAGTTGCGCCGCAGCGGCATCAGAAGCTTGCGCCACGACGTCGACCTGCCCGATAGAGGCGAGCACCTCGAGCAGGTCGCGGCGGGCCGCGGGTTCGTCGTCGACGATGAGGGCGGTGAGCGTTTTCATGGTCAACGGTTCCGGTCGGGCGGAGGCTCCGCAGGCAGGTGCAGGGAGGCGGTGACTTCGCCGCCGGCTCCCGAAATCTCGAGCGAGGCCGCGGCACCGTAGACGGCGAGCAACCGTGCGCGCGCCATACCGAGGCCGCCCGGGCGGTCGGAGGGTTGGGGTCCGAGCGCGCCATGACTCCGGACCAAAGCATCAAGGCGTCCGCCTTTAAGGCGCGCGGAAACAAGGAGCGGGTGGCGTTGGTTGACTTCGCCGTGTTTGACCGCGTTTTCCACCAGGTTGAGGAGGATCATGGGGGGGAGGCGGGCATGATAGGCCGCGCCTTCGATTTCGACCAACCGGGGCAGTTCGCGTTCGAAGCGCATAGCTTGAAGGGCGAGAAAATCTTCGCAGAGTTGCCATTCGTCGCGCAGGGGGATGGTCTCGCGAGATTGCGCATTGGTGCTATCGCGCAGGAAGCGCGCGAGGTGGTCGATGAAGGCGCGGGCGCGCTCGGGATCGGAGCGCACGATGCCGCGGACTGCGGCGAGGCAATTGAAGAGCAGGTGCGGGGCGAGGCTGGCCCGCAGATTGCGCAATTCGAGGTCCGACTGCCACGCTTGGCGCTGCGCTTGTTCGAGCGAGAGGCGTTCGGAAAGGTCGAGAATGAGACCGCTCGCCGCATCGGCTTGGCCGGAAGGCAGTCGCCGCGAGACTTCCCAGAAAGACAAGACGGGCCGTCCGTCGATTTTCGTCTCGCGCGTGCCGCGGTCTTTCTCCGGGTGGAACAGGGTTTCCGGGGCGAGCGGCGAGACGGGCCCCGCGGCGAGGAGGCACTGTTGGCCGATACGGTCGAAACGCAGACCAGCGGCGCCGTCCCATTCCCAGACGATGAGCCCGGCACTGGCCGCGCCGCGCGCGGCCAGGTCGAGCCGGCGGCGGTAGTGATCGACAATCGCCGCGATGCCCAAAATGCAAAACGAGGTGACGCCGAGGAAGAGATACATCGCTGCGTAAACCCCGGACCCGTGGGCCGCGCCAAGGAAAGGACCGAGATTGTGCAGGATGGAAAATGCGAAGAAAAGCGAGACCAGACTGATGAGCGGGGCCGCGCCCCGTAGCCCGAGCACCACGGCGGCCGCGAGCAGCGGGAGGAAAAGAAGGTAAAGCGGCAGACCCCATGGGGTGAAAAAGACCAGCCAGGCCGTGCCGAGGCAGAGCGGCCCGAGAATCAGGAGGCGGCGCCACCAGGCGGGATCGGGAGCCTGGGTCCAAACCGCGAAGGCGGGCGCGAGGAGGGCGAGGCCGCTGCCGTTGGCCAGAATAAAGGTGGTCAATTCGCGACCGAACTGCGGCCCGAGGATGGTTTCGTCGCGGAAGATCAAGCCGGAGGCGTAGAGCCCATTGAGCGCAGCGGGTAACCACGGAAGGGCGAGCAGAAAGACAAGGCACCCGCGCAGGTCGGTCAAGCGCGGGCGCGGCCCGAGAAAAAAAGACGCAATGGCGTAAGCGGCCAATGACTCCAAAGCAAGACCGACCGGTCCGGCCCAAGTGAGCAAGGCCGGCAGTCCCCACAGGGCGTTGTGCAAGACGAGCCCCGCGTAAACGCCAAGCGCCATCCAGGGTCCGCCCAAGAGGACGCATCCGGCCGCCACCCCGGAGAGCGGCCAGAACGGGCTAAAAAAAACCTCATCGCGGGTGAAGATGATCCCGGCAAAGCCGGCAATCAAACAGGTCAGGGTGGTGAAGACCAAGTGCACCCAGACCTGCGGCCGCTGGAGGTCGTGAAGTGGGTCCGCTGCCGCGAGCCAGGTTGCCGGGGTTGATTGCACAGGTTGGTCAGACCAAAACTACGGGGGGATGGTCAATGGCCAATGATATTTGCTCCCCGCGTCCCGAATCGTCAATTGAGTTAAGACCTTTGGAATAAGAACTTAACAAGGCACAGCGACCACTCATCACATTTCCCCTGCCGTTCGTCCCGCCGTGGTCCCGTCCCCCGATTTGGCGCGGCAAAATAGGGGCGGTCAGGCGGGTGCTTGGCTGGTTCTTTGTTGGTTGTCGGGCGCAAGCCCGACGAACGCAGATGTGTATCGGGCACCCGTGAGGGCGAAATGCCCGGTCTGTTGGCGTAGTGAGCGGCGCCACGGTGGGTTTACCTGCCGTGGCGCTTGTCATTTCGGTCCCTTCGCCCCCTGGACGAACAACTTTCCGGCCCGCCGGCGCAGGTGGTGCCCGCGCGGCAGATTGAGTTTGGCCGGCGGGCCCCCGGAAAGCGCCAGCTGGCGGGCGGCCTCGATGGTGGCGAAATCCACGCTGGTCGCGGTGCGGGCGCCCAGCCAGGTGCGGAGCAGGCGGCGCTGCTCGGCAAGCGGTTTACCCCGCAAGGTGCGGAGGTCGAGTTGCCTGCTCTCCGCCTCGGGCCCGACGAGGCTTTCCATCCACGTTTCCTCCGCGGCGAAAATTTCCGCACTGCGGGCCAGGGCGGGTACGGGGTCGAAACCCACGGCCCGGGCCAGGGCGGGCAGGACGTCGTGGCGCAGGCGATTGCGGGTGAAGGCCCGCGAGGTGTTTGAGTTGTCCTCGCGCCAGGTGAGTTGGCGTGCGCGGGCATAGGCCGTGATTTCGGCCCGGGTGAAGCCGAGCAAAGGACGCACGATGATTGCCGGGCTTTTTTCCAACGGTGCCTCCCCCTGCAGACTGCCCAGCCCGCGGCGTCCGGCCCCCCGGGCGAGGTGAAAGAGGAGGGTTTCCGCGGCGTCGCCGGCTTGGTGACCGAGGAAAACCGTACAGGCCCCGTGTTGGGTCGCCGCCCGGGCGAAGAAGTTCCGCCGTAATTCCCGGGCGGCTTCCTCCAGTGATTCTTTCTTCCGCGCGGCCCGCGCGCGGGTCTGGCCGCGGCGGCAGACGAACCGGGCGCCGGCCGAAGCGGCCAGTTCGCGCACAAATTGCTCATCGCGGTCGGCGGCTTTCCCGCGCAGACCGTGGTGGAAGTGGGCCACGACGAGTTGAGGGAAACCGGCCCGCTGCAAAAGGTCGAGGAGGACGACCGAGTCGATGCCTCCGGAGACACCGACCAAGGCGCACTGTGCGGGAGGGACCGTTCCGATCCGGCGGAGGAAGCGCGGCAGGAGTTCGGCCGCTTTTTTCACGGGTCAGGAAAGTTTTGCCGCGCCGAAATAAGGGTGGAGAATTTCCGGAAGGTGCACGGAGCCGTCGGGTTGCTGACCGTTCTCGAGCAGCGCGACGTAAAGCCGGGCCAGCGCGGTGCCGGAACCGTTCAGGGTGTGGCAGAAATGGTTTTTGCCGTCCGCCCCTTTGTAACGCAGGCCCATGCGGCGGGCCTGGTAGTCGCCGAATCCCGAGCAACTGGAAACCTCGAGCCAGCCGCGGTGGCCGGGGGCCCAGACCTCGATGTCATAGGTGCGGAGCGCACTGAACCCGAGGTCGCCGCCGCACAGCTCGATCACGCGGTAGGGGAGTCCGAGCAATTGCAGGACGCGTTCGGCGTCGGCCGTGAGGGACTCGAGTTCGGCCGCGGCCTGTTCCGGCAAGGTGATTTTGACCAGCTCGACTTTGTCGAACTGGTGCAGGCGGATGAGGCCGCGCGTCTCGCGGCCGGTCGAGCCGGCCTCGCGGCGGAAGCAGGGGGTGTAGGCCGCGTATTTCAGCGGGAGTTTTTCTGCGGGGAGGATTTCTCCGCGGTGGAAATTTGTCACCGGGACTTCGGCCGTGGGAATGAGGAAGAGGTCGCCGGCGGTCACCGCGAAGAGATCCGCCTCGAACTTGGGCAATTGTCCCGTGCCGGTCATGGTCGCGCGATTGACGAGCAGGGGCGGACTCATTTCGGTGTAGCCGTGGTCGCGGGTGTGCAGGTCGAGGAGGAAGGAAAGGAGGGCCCGTTCGAGCCGCGCGCCTGGCCCGGTGTAGCAAATGAATCCGCTCCCGCTGATTTTTGCCGCACGCTCCAGATCGAAGAGCCCGAGCCGCGTGCCGATCGCCATGTGGTCCTGCGGGTCGGCGATGTCGGGCGGAGCACCCCAGGTGCGGAGGACGGGGTTGGCCGCGGCGTCGTGGCCCGGCGGGATTTCGTCATGCGGCAGGTTGGGGAGGGAAAGAAGCAATTCGCGTTGTTTTTCCTCGGCCGCGGTCGAGGCGAGTTGCAGGGCCTCCATTTCCGCGCCCATCTTTTTCGATTCGGCCTCGAGGGCCGTGCTCTCCTCCTTTTTCGCGCGAAGGGCGCCGATCTCTTTGCTCAGCTGTTTGCGCCCGGATTGCAGATGCTGCCAGCGGGTCTCGTTGGTGCGGCGTTCGAGGTCGGTGGCGAGCACTGCGTCGACCAGGGTTTCGAGGCCCGGACCGCGCCGGGCGAGGAGGGCTTTGACGGTTTCCGGGGTTTCCCGGAGGCGGCGGATATCCAACATGGTCGGGGCAGCGTAGCGCGGCGGCCTTCCTCCGCCAAGCGGCGGAATCTGTTCGCCGGGTGAGGGAAAGGGAACCTATAGTTGGAGGAAATTTTTCTGCCTGTGGAATTCCGCGACTACTACAAAACCATCGGGGTGGCCAAAACGGCCACGGCTGAGGAAATCAAAAAGGCCTTCCGCAAGCTGGCCCGCCAGCACCATCCCGATCTGGCCAAGGACAAAAAAACGGCCGAGGAAAAGTTTAAAGAGATCAACGAGGCTTACGAGGTGCTCAGCGATACGGAGAAGCGCAAAAAATACGACGAGCTCGGCCCGAATTGGCAGCAACCCGGCGGCGGTTTCCGTCCGCCTCCGGGCGGCGGCGGTTTCCCTGGCGGCTATGGCGGCTATGGCGCCGGCGCGGGCGAGGAGGAATTCCAATTCGGCGGCACGGGGTTCAGCGATTTCTTCGAGGCATTTTTCGGACGCCAAGCGCGCGGGGGCCGCCGTGGCAGCGCCTTTCCCGGCGGGGATGCCGCGCTGCGCGGGCAGGATGCGGAGGCCGACATCATGGTCACGTTGGAGGAAGCCTTGCATGGATCGACCCGGCAAATTTCCTTCACCCGCGGTCGTTCCGGCAAAGTCGAGACCTACACCGTGAAAATCCCGAAGGGAGTGGCCGAAGGGCAGCGCATCCGCCTGGCCGGCATCGGTGGCGAGGGCAGTGGGGGCGGTCCGGCCGGCGATCTCTACCTGCGCGTGCGCTTCGAACGTCATCCGGAATTCACGGTGGAGGGAGCGGACATCATTCACGAAGTCGAATTGCCCGTTGCCCAGGTCGTGCTCGGGGGCGAGGTCATGATTCCCACCTTGGACGGACGGGCCAAGTTGAAGATTCCGCCCCTCACCCAGAATGGCCGCAAGTTCCGCATCCCGAGCCGGGGCATGCCGCAACGCGGCGGCACGCGCGGGGATTTCTTTGCCGTCGTCGACGTGGAATTGCCCGCGGTGTTGTCCGACGCGCAGCGTGCCGCCTGGGAAGCCCTGGCCAAAGCCTGAGTGACAATGTCCGACTTGACCGACATCGCTTCGCTCCGCCTGGCCGCCCGTGCAGGGCGCGCCCGGGCTGTCTTGCCCGTCCTGGTCGAGACGGTGACGGAAAAAGCCTCCAAGGACGGCAAGCCGTTCCTCGAAGTGCAATTGGTCGATGCGCGTGATCGTTTTGTCCTCCGGGTCTGGTCGGACAACGGGCAATTCAGCGCGGCGCGGGAGTTGGCGACCGGCGCCTGCCTCAAGCTGGAAGGCGAATTTGTGGTGCATGCGCAATTCGGTCTCGAAGCCAAGGGTTGGAGTTTCGCGCCGCTGACCGTTGCGGAGCAAGAGGAGTTCCTCGCTGGTCCGGCCGACCTGCGGGCCCGGCAGGAAGAGGATTATAAGTTCCTCGAGTCGGCCGTCGCGGCGCTGCGGGACCCGAGGCTCAAAGGGTTGGGTCAAGCCTTCCTCGAAAAATTCGGCCCGCGCTTCCGCCGCAGCGCGGCCGCCCGCTTTTTCCACCACGCGCGGCGCGGCGGACTGGTCGAGCATGTGGCGCAAATGATGCGTTACGCGGAGGCCATTTGTGCCGCCAACCCGTCCCTGCACCGCGACCTGCTGCAATCGGGGGTGCTCTTTCATGATTGCGGCAAGCTCTGGGAAAACTGCATCGAGGAAGGCGGTTTCGCCATGCCGTTCGACGAACGGGGAGAGTTGCTCGGTCACATCAATATCGGGATCGAACTGGTCAATTCCTTGTGGAAGACACTCCCCCTCGACGAGTGGAAAAATCTCCAACCGGACAACGAGGACGTGCGCCTGCATTTGTTGCACCTCGTCGCTGCGCACCACGGTGAACTGGCCTTCGGTTCGCCGGTGCAACCCAAGACCCCCGAAGCCATTGCGCTGCATTACATCGACAACCTCGACGCCAAGCTCGAGATGCTCTCCCGCGGCTACGAAGGCGGACCGACCGTGGCGGCACGCATTTATGACAAGGTCAAGCCCCTCAATGTCCGCCTTGTCGCGCCACTGGGGCCCGCGGCCGGGGTATGAGATGTGCCGGCCTGATCGGCGCGCTGCTCGCCAGCCTCCTGCCCGCGCAGGCCGAACCACCTTCGGCCGACCAGCTGAACAGAGCGGCTGGCGTCCCGCTTTTTCCCGCAGCCGGAACGTTATGGGACGAAGAAGCCGGGGCCGTGGCGGAGCGTTTGGGTCTGCCGGTCGAATCGCGCACCCCCGCTGACGCAAGTTACCGGCTTTATCCGCCGGACGACGCGCGCCTTTTCGGTTGTCGTCCGCATTCGGTCTCCCTCTCCGCGCGGGAGGGTCAGCCGGTGGCCCTCAACATCATCTTTGCCAACAAGGGCGATTCGGTCGGTCAATTCGGCCGCACCGTACCGGGTGAACGACCGCCCCCCGCGGCGAAAATCCTCCGCGACTACGGCCAGGCTATCGCGGCCGATGACGAGGCGCTTGATGCGGTGCTCGAGGCATTGCTTGGTCCGGCCACCGCGGAAAAAACCGGCGCCGGCGGCCAGCTGCAGGAACGGAGCCGGCGGCGCGATTGGCAGGGCCACGCCCTGCAGCTCGTCTCGGTGCGCCAGGAGTATGTCGCCCTGCGTCTCGTGCCTCCGACCGTGGTGGGAGAGAACGCACGCGCCGAGCGGGTGACAAACCGGGAATTGCGGACCCGGCTGGCGGAGCGGGTCGAGCGCCGCCCGAATGGCGATGTGGTCATCCGTGATATTCCCATGGTGAACCAGGGACCGAAGGGCTTCTGCGTTCCGGCCACCATGGAGCGCATGCTCCGACATCTCGGAATTCCCGCGGATATGTATCTCCTCGCCATGGCCGCCAATACCGGACCGGGCGGAGGCACAACGGTGGCCGGTGTGGTTGCCGCCGTCCGTCAAGCCGCGCAGCGGCACGGACGCCGCGTGGTCACGGTTGCGGGCCGGCCGGCCGGCTCGACGGTCGCTTCCTGGATCGAATCCGGTGTTCCGGTTTTGTGGGCGATCGACACATCCGGGCCGGTCAACCAATTGATCAACCAGCGCACGCGCGAACGGCTTAAGGTTGACGACTGGGGGCAATGGAAGGAATCGCTGCGGGGGGCGCGTCGTGCCGCCCGTCAACTGGCCCGCGGTGCCGACGAGGGCCACGTCTGTCTCATCAGTGGCTTCAACGCGGAAACCGGGGAAATCGCCCTCTCCGACTCGTGGGGCCCGGACTACGCGGAGCGCTGGATTACGGAAGAAGAAGCGGCCGCCATTTCGCAAGGATCGATGGCCGTGGTCGCCTGGTGAAAATTCTTTTTCTCATGGCTGCAGGGCTGGCTGCTGCGGCGGAATTGCGCGGCGAGGAAGTGATCCTGCCGGCCCCCTTGCCGCGTCCGGCCCCCGTCTTTCTGGCCGAAGACCCGCGGGAGACCCACGGGGGAAAGTTTGAAGCTGCGGCCGTGCGCAGCATGGTGAACAGCTTGGTCATGGCGGCCGCCGGCCGTGAGACAATCGGCGAGGCGTGGCGCGTCTTTGTCCGGCCGCAGGACCGGGTCGGCCTGAAGGTTTCGGCCTCCGGCGCCCCGGTTTCTTCGACCCACCCGGCGGTGGTGGCCGCGGTGGCCGAGGGATTGGTCGCGGCGGGGGTCGCGCCTTCGCGGATCATCATTTGGGACCGCGAGTGGGAGGATATGAAGCGCGCCGGCTACGGGGTTCTGGGACAACGCTTCAAGGTCGTGGCGACCGACCGGGTCGGTGGTTATGATCCCGAGCAGAGAGTCACGGCAGCGGTCATGGGCCAGCTGATCATTGGCGACCGCGATTTCAATCCGTCTCCTTCCAGCGGACAGACCGCGAGCAAGAGCTATCTTTCCGTCGTGCTGGGCACGGTCGACAAGGTGGTTCATTTGCCAGCCCTGACCGACCACTTGTCTTCCGGGGTGAATGGCGCGCTTTCCGGGATGGTCTTGGACAACCTGGACAATTGGCGGCGCTTGGCCCGTCCTCCCCACTTCGGAGATCCGTTCCTTCCCGAGATTTACGCCGATGAGCGGATTGGCGGCAAAGTCGTGCTGACCATCCTCGATGCGCTCCGTCCGCAGTATGGAGGCGGTCCATTTCCCCAGCCGCAATATCAGGTGCACCACGGTGCGATTTATGCGTCACGCGACCCAGTGGCCCTCGATGCGCTGGGCCTTGAGCTGCTCGATCGCTTTCGGAGCAAAGGCGGTTTGCCGCCGCTGGGTAAAGACGTCCATTGGATAACTTCGGCCGAAGTGCTCGGCCTTGGCACGGCCGCGCGTGAACGGATCAGCGTGATCCGGGTCGGTCCCCGTTTATGAACGAGAAGGAAATCCTCCGCCGCACTGCGCGTTCCTTCCACCTGACCATTTGTCTCCTGCCGCGGGCGGTGCGTGATGACATTGCTCTGGCCTATCTGCTGGCCCGGGCCACAGACACCATAGCCGACACGGCAACGGCGCCGGAGGACGAAAGGCGGCACTTGCTGCGTGCAGCGCGCGAATCTTTGGGTCGGGCGGAGATCCCCGGCTACGCTGCGCCGGCCTGGGCCGGGCGACACCGCGACGGCGCCGAGCGGAACTTGCTCCTCGCTCTGCCGGACTTGTGGCGGCGGATGGGAGAGGGCGAGGCAGCAGCGCGCCGGCCGGTCATCGCGGTGCTGGGTTCTATTTTGGAAGGGCAGATCTTCGACCTGGAAAGATTTGCCCCGGAGGCTGCAGCGCTGACCGCCGAGGAACTCGAGCGCTACACCTACCTCGTGGCGGGGAGCGTGGGGGAATTCTGGACCGATCTGTGCGCGGCGCGCTTGGGCCAGTTTGCTTACGAGCCGGTGGAAGTCATGCGGGTGCGCGCGCGCCACTACGGTCAGGGCCTGCAGCTGGTCAACATCCTGCGTGACCAGCGCATGGATGCGGCGCTCGGCCGGGTCTATCTCTCGCCGGGAGAGGTCGGACCTTGGACGGAGCAGGCGCGCCGGTGGTTGCAGGATGGTGCGGACTACTCTGCCGCCTTGCGTTCCGGACGGCTCCGTTATGCCACCCTGCTGCCGGCTCTGCTTGGTTGGCGCACTTTGCTTTTGACCGAAGCTCAGCCGGCTTCCGTGATCACGCCGGCCAAAGTTCCGCGTCGCGAGCTGCGGCAGTGGCTGGGCCGTGCCTTACCGGTCTGGTGGTCGGCGGGGTCGGTCGCCCGGTTGGCCCGGCGGGCGGCTGAGTAAGGTGGATCGTCTTCTCCGAAGGCGGCCGGGCTTGGTTTCTCCAGGGGGCACGGGCGAAAATGTTCACCAAAAAGTGGGTCGCCCTGAAAATACTTTCCCCTCGGCCAAAGCATTGCAAAGGCCACAGCTGTTGCCCCGTCAGGGCTCAGAACAAAACCAAGGTGACCGCTCCGAGGATGAGCACGCATCCGACGATCCGCAGGGCCAGCGTGCGGCGGTCGAACACGCTATCCGTGATACCCAAACGACGGGCCACGAGGGCAAGGAGGAGCAAACTCCACAGTCCGCGCGAACTGTAGACCACATTGGCCGCCGTGGCGTCGCCGAAGAGTCCGATTGCCGAGGCCATCCCCGTGGCCTGCAGTCCGAGCAAAAGCACGCCGACCGCCAACCAGCCGAGGGCACCCCGAGCCACGGTGCGCCGCGGCGGACCCAGGATATGCGGCCACAACAAGGGGAGGGAAAGCAAGGCCACCGTGCCGAACATCACGGGCATGAAGAGGGTGAAGCCGGCCACGGGCGCGCCGACTTGGACTACAATGTCGGCCGCGGCGAAACTTAGCGCGGCAAACAGCGCCCAGGCCAAGGTGAGGAGCGGACGCGAGGAGCTGATTTTCGGTCCGCGATGGAGCAGCATCATCCCGGCCATGGTCAGGACCACCGCCAGCCAGAGGTCGGGATCGGCCTGGTTGCCGGGCACGAGCAGACTGAGCAGCGCGACGAAGACCACCTTGGAGGCGAGGGCCGGCGTGGCCACCGAGACATCGCCGCTTTGCAGCGACCGGAAGGTCCCGATTTGCCCGAGAAAAAAGAGCACCCCCGAGGCGAGAGCCCAGACGGCAGCGCCGGGATTCCATCCGGATGGACCGGCCAGAAGGAGGGGGGCAAAAAAGAGGCCGAGGACGATATTGCTGTAGAAGAGGACCGACCAAGTGGTGACGCCGCGTCCGAGCGCGATCTTCAGGCAGAGGGCAGCAGCGGCGTAGAGAACGGCTGCGGCGAGCGGCAAAAGGAGGTAGGAATGCAAAATTTCCGCCAAAATAACTGGTTTCCCGCCCCGAGGCGAGTCAGGTCAGGTCGGCGGCTTCGAATGGCAAATCGGGCTGGCCTTGGTTCGCCTTGAACTGGGCCTACCCGCAGCGGCCACGCGGCCCAGAGGCTTCTTTCCGCTTGCCCGAGCGGTGGGCTCTCCTACGTTTACTCCTATGCAGATCGGTTTCATCGGTTGCGGGAAAATGGCCTCCGCTCTGATCCAAGGCGTTTTGGCGGCCAAGGTCTGCGCACCCGCGGAAGTGGTCGTGCACGACAAGCACTCCGAACCGGCTGAAGTGCTCGGCACGGAGAGCGGAATTCGCGTGGCCCGGGATAATCACGAGGTGGCGGCGGCTTCCGAGGTCATCCTTCTCTGCGTCAAACCCGAGGACGCCTTGCCCGCCCTGGCCGCGGCCTCGGCGGATTTGTCGGGCAAGCTACTCGTCTCTATCGTGGCCGGTCTGACCATCGATTCGCTGCAGCAAGCGGCCGGACCACAGTGCCGAGTGGTGCGCGTTATGCCCAACACCGCGGCCCTCGTGCAGAAAGGCGCCTCTGCTTACGCGACCGGCGCCGGGGTCACGGAACGGGATGTGGCGTCGGTGGAGGAAATTTTCACTGCGGTCGGCCGTGCTTTCCCGGTCCAGGAACCCCTGCTTGATGCCGTCACTGGTCTGAGCGGCAGCGGCCCGGCCTACGTTTATCTTTTTATCGAGGCGCTCTCCGACGGCGGGGTGCAGATGGGTTTACCCCGCGATCTTGCGACCAAATTAGCGGTGCAAACCGTGGCCGGCGCTGCGGGGATGGCCGCGGAAACCATGATGCACCCCGCTCTCCTGCGCGAAATGGTGACCAGTCCCGGGGGGACCACGATTGCCGGTCTGGCCGAGCTGGAGCGCGGCGGTCTGCGGGTCGCGGTGATGGACGCGGTGCGCGCGGCCACCCTGCGGGCGCGTGAATTGGGCGGTGGCGATGCGGAAGAGTAAATACGCCCTGCTCTCCGCCCTCGCTCTGGCGCTGGCGGCTTTCTCCCTCGCCGGGGAAACTGCGGAGACCGGGCGCTTAACCGACCGCGGATCGGGCGGTGCGCTGGTCAATGCCCCGGTCCCCGCCCTTGTGCCGGTCACTGTGCCCGACGAGGCGAGGCCTCCCGTGCAGACTGCGATCGCGGAAAAGATCGGGTCCGAAGGAATTGCCGCGTTCCGGTCCGGCAATTATGCCGGTGCGCGCGAGGCTTACCTGCGCGTGCTCAAAATCGAACCCGACAACCTGCCCGCTTTGGTCAATCTCGGTTCGAGCGAATATCAACTTGGCAACAGCGCAGAAGGTGAACGTCTCCTCCGCCGCTCGCTGCAGATCAAGCCCGACAACCCGACCGCCTGGCTCAACCTCGGCATCATCTATCTTGAGCGCGATGAACCGATGCGCTCCCTCGCCGCCATCGCGCAGGCCGTGGCGCAAGACCCCAACGACGCGGTGACCCGCAACTACCTCGGGGTGGCGGCGGGCCGTAACCGCTGGTTTGATGCTGCAGAATCGGAACTGCGCCGCGCCGTCGAGCTGCAACCCGACTACGCCGATGCACATTTCAACCTGGCTGTCTTCTGTCTGGAGCGCAGCCCGCCGGCGGTCGAATTAGCGCGGCGCCACTACGAGAAAGCCCTCGAACTCGGCGCCGCTCCGGATCCGCTTCTCGAGAAAGCTCTGAAATGAGACCGGTCCCGCGGTCCACGCGGTCTGCCGGTTGATTTGCCCGCGGAAAAAGGGCATGGTGTCCGGTCCCATGCGTTTCCTCCTTGCCTGTGCCATCGCCTGCCTCTGCGGCCAGACGGTCCAGGCCACGGCCAATCCGCCGCCGGTCCATGGCAAGGCCTTCATCGTGGTCGATGTCAAGACTGGTCGTGTCCTCGGCCACCGCAACTCGCGCGAACCCCGCGCCGTGGCCAGCACGCAGAAACTCCTCACGGCCTTGCTCATCGCCGAGGAGGGCAACCTTGAGGAAACGGTTACGATCAAGCCCGAGGACACCGCCGCCGCACCGACCAAGCTTTACCTCAAGGCTGGCCAGACCTACTCGCGCTACGAATTGCTCGAGGCCCTGCTGGTGAGAAGCCCGAATGATGTCGCCCTCGCCCTGGCCCGCGACAATGCCGGCAGCGCCGAGGAATTCGTGGCCAAGATGAACCGCCGGGCTCGTGCCATGGGTGCCCGAACCTCGCGCTTCATGAACCCGAATGGTCTGCCGGCCGAAGGACAATTCTCCACCGCGCGTGACATCGCGATCATTGCCCGCAACGCTTACGCCAACCCGGTCATCCGCAAAATCGTGGCCATCCCGCGGGCCGAATTCCGCTATGCGGACGGTCGCGTGCGCCAGTTGGTCAACACCAACCGCATTCTCCACCAAGCTCCCTGGTGCACCGGGATGAAGACCGGCTACACCAATGCCGCCGGGCACTGCCTGGTCTCGAGCGGACAAAACAACGGGCGCGATATTATCGCGGTCATCCTCGGCAGCAACAAAGCCAATGTCTTCAGCGACTCGAAGCGGCTCTTGCAATGGGGGCTGCGATTGTGAACCGGAATATCGCGCCGTCCTCCGGCACGCGCATCGATTATACGACCGAGTTGAACGAGCAGCAACTTGCCGCCGTGACTTCGCCGGGCGGAGCTGCCCTCGTCATCGCCGGGGCGGGCAGCGGCAAGACCCGCACCCTGATTTACCGGGTGGCCTGGCTGCTTGAGAACGGGATCAAACCTTGGGAAATTCTCCTCCTCACATTCACGAACAAAGCGGCGCGGGAGATGACCGGCCGGGTCACCGAACTGCTCGGCCCGGATGCGGACGGCATCTGGGGCGGTACTTTCCACTCGATCGGCAACCGCATCCTGCGCCGCCATGCCGAGACGATCGGTTTCCGCCCCGGCTTCAGCATTCTCGACCGCGAGGACCAATCCGACTTGCTCAAAAGCGTGGTCAGGGATGCCGGCCTGCCCCGCGACAAACGTTTTCCCAAACCTGATGTGCTCGCCGAATTGTTTTCCCTCTCGGCGAATACGGGCCAACCGCTCGAGCAGATCGTGCACGACCGCTTCGGTTACTTTGACGGTGTGGCCGAGACCCTGGCCTCCGTCCGCGCCGCTTACGAACGGCGCAAAGTCTCGGCCAATGCGATGGACTTCGACGATCTCCTCATCCGCACCAACCACCTGCTGCGCGACCATGCGGAAGTGGGCGAACATTACCGCCATCAATTCCGCCACGTGCTGGTCGACGAATACCAGGACACCAACCTTGTGCAGGCCGACCTCGTCGATCTGCTCGGCTCGAAACACGGCAATGTCATGGTGGTCGGCGACGACGCACAATCGATCTATTCGTGGCGCGGGGCCAACTTCGAAAATATCCTCAATTTCCCCAAGCGCCACCACGGTGCGCAGACCTACCGGATCGAGACGAATTACCGCAGCGTGCCCGGCATCCTCGAAGTGGCCAATGCCGCCATCCGCGGCAACCTGAAGCAATTTGAAAAAAACCTCGTCGCCTGGCGCAAGGCGGGCGGACGCCCCGTGCTCGCCGAGTTGCCGACCAACAACGACCAGGCCGCTTACCTTGCGCAGCAGATCCTCGAACTCAACCGCGAGGGCCTCGAGTTCCGCGAGATGGCCGTGCTCTACCGCGCGCATTTTCACTCCATGGAAATCCAGCTTGAGCTGACCCGTCGCGGGATTCCCTTTGAAGTGACCAGCGGTCTGCGCTTTTTCGAGCAGGCGCACGTCAAAGACGTCGCCGCCTTTTTGAAATTCGCGGTCAACCCGACCGACGAAACCGCCTTCCGCCGCATGGTTCGTTTGCTCCCCGGGGTGGGGGAGAAAACCGCCGACACCCTGTGGTCGGTGGTCCGGGCCGGGGTCGAATCGCCCGCACCCTTCGGCCAAATTCTCCGCAGGGCCAAGCCGCCGGCGCGGGCCGAAAAAATCTGGGAGCAGCTCGCCGCCACGCTCGACGAAATCGCGCCGGAACGTAAGCCCATCGCGCCGGATCGAGCTATCGAGTCGATCATGGAGGCCTTTTACGAGGATTACCTGAAGGCGGAATTCGCCAATTTCGAAAACCGCCGCGAGGACCTGCGCACCCTGGCCGGATACGCGCGGCAATTCACCTCGACCGACGAATTTCTCGCGCAGCTCGCTCTCCTGACTAATGTCGACGGCGCCGGATCGCGCCGGGACACCGAGACCGACCGCGTCGTGCTTTCCTCCGTGCACCAAGCCAAAGGCCTCGAATGGCGCGCGGTCTTCGTCATCTGGCTGAGCGAAGGCATGTTCCCCGGCTCCCGCTCGCTGGAAAAACCCGACGCCCTGGAAGAAGAACGCCGTCTCTTCTACGTGGCCATCACGCGCGGACGCGATCACCTGCATTTGTGCTACCCGCAAATCCGCCTCGGCGGCGGCTACGGCGAGCCCTTCCAACGCCGCTCGCGTTTCCTCGCCGAAATTCCGGCCCACTTGTTGGAAAAGCCCGGGGCCGACGAATCCCCCCGAACCATCCCGCCCAAGCCGGCTAAAAAATCCGGCGAGCGCGACTGGTGGTATTGACACTACCGACACCGGCAACGTGGTGGCGGGTAGTGAGCTACCAAGTGCGGACCAATGGTGTCTATTTTTCGCTGGCCGCAGCGCGGTGTCCCGGGCTGGTTGGGTAAAGGTGGCGCCGCGGGCCTCGCGAGCATGGCGGCCGGTTTTGTTGCCATGGTCGGAGATTGACCGGCCGATGGTGCTGGCGTCGCAGCACCAAAGAAGGGTCGATTTTGGAGGGCGGGAGCAATCCTGCCCTCTTTTGTTGGTTTCTGCTCGGCCGTCATGGTGTGACCGGCGGCGCGCGCCGGGTTGTGACAGAAAATTCACATCTGCTGCCTTTGCGCGGGTGCGGGAGCGGACTCATAAATGGCTCCGCTGTGAAACGTCTCTGCGCCATTCTGATTCTCGCGGCGGCGGTCACTGTGTCCGGGGTGGAACCCTCTACCCTTCTGCTTGCCGCGGGGCGGATCGCGGCCGATGCGTGCGACGCCGAGGGCGAGACGATCGGCGGGATTGGGTCCGCCATCGAAGTTCTGCCCTCGGGGGAAATCGTCATGCTCAGCGACCGCGGGGCGGGGGACGGCACGATCGATTACCGTCCCCGCTTGCAATTTTTCACTATAACCCGCGACGGGTCGAGCCTCGACCTGCAGCTGGTCCGCACCGCGGTGCTGCGCGATTCCGAAGGCCGTGCCTTCACCGGGCTTTTCCCCGATTTACCCGCGACCGAGCCGCCGCAACGCGCCGACGGGCGCATGTGCCTCGATCCCGAGGGACTGGCCCTCGCGCCCGGCGGGAATTTTTTCGTCTCCGAGGAATACATGCCGTCCATCCGCGAATTCAGGCCCGACGGCCGCTTTGTGCGGCGCTTCGCCGTGCCGCCCGAAGTACTGCCGTCCACCACGCAAGGCCGCGACTTCGTCAACGCCAGCCGCAAGCAGGCCGTCTCCGGCCGCGACCCCAACCGCGGGTTTGAGGGGCTGACCCTCCTGCCCGACGGGCGTCTCGCCGCCATCCTGCAGAGCGGGTTGGCCCAGGATGGTGGCCGTCAGGCCGGGTTTGCGCGGCTCTTTCTTTTCGACGGCCGCGATGGCGCCGCAGTAGCGGCCTACCGCGTGGCCTTTCCGCCAGCCGCCGAACTCGACGCGACCGCCCCGCCCGGTGCGCTGCTCAAAGCGTCACACCTCGTCTATAGCGCGCTAGCCACGCTGCCCGACGGACGCCTGCTCGCCCTCGAGCGTGACAACCACGGGGCCGACGGATCGGCTGCTCCGGATCCGGCGCGCTGGAAAGCCGTGGTGCTCCTCGACCCGGCCGGCGCAGACGACATTCTCGGCCGCGACGAGGTGGCCGATGCCGTGCCGGTGGCCCGCACTGTGCTCTTCAACCTGGCCGAACTCGACACCGCCTCCGTCGGTCTCCCGCGCGAAGCGCTGCCGGCCAAATGGGAAGGCCTCGCCGTGGCCGGGGTCGAAGACGGCCGCCTGCGCCTCCTCATGTCCTCCGACAACGACTTCCTCGCGTCCACCCTCCTGCTCCGCTCGGGCGAAGGACCGCCGTCGCCGGTCCCGTTCCCGCGCGCCGAGCAGGCGCAGGACACTTGGATCATCGAAGTGGAAACCCCCCTGCCGCCGCCTTCCGCTTCCCGGAGCGCCAACCCATCCATCCACCGCACGGCATGAAAAAACCACCGTCCGCCTTCACCCTGATTGAACTCCTCGTGGTCATCGCCATCCTCGCCATTCTGGCGGCCTTGGCCGTGCCCGCGGTGGGCAACGCGATGAACTCGTCGCAGAAAGTCTCCACGCTCAATAGCATCAAGCAAATCAGCACACTGGCCGTCGCCTACGCGGCGGACAATAATTACCGTCTGCCGGCCGAGGGTGGCGACGGCGTGCAGTCCTTCTCCGTCCTGCGCACCCAGACCAATGCCTGGTATAATGTCCTCCCGCCACTCGCCGGCCTGACGGCAGCAAGCAACTACCGCGCCAATCCCGCCTCTTTTTATGAGAAAGGCAGCGTGTTTTATGTCAAAGCCGCTGCGTACCCGAAGCAGAAGCTGAATAGTGCCTACTTCGCCTTCGGCATCAATTCGCAGATCGACCACGGGATGGCCAACCAGCCCGGCGGGATCCGCGTCAACCTCGCCCTGCTGCCCCACCCCTCGCGCACCGCGCTTTTCGCCGAGGCGGCCTTGCCCGACGAGAAGCATCTGCTGCCGCCCGGTGGCGCTTCCGACAGTCTCGGACAGCCCAAAGTGCGCGACGAACGTTTTGTCGGCCGCTACGGCAACGCCGGCATCATCGGTTTCGCCGACGGCCATGCCAAGATCGTGCCCAAAGACCAAGTCTTCGACACCAATGTCGTCATCTGGCGCTTCGCCAACAACTGAAAACCCCATGAAATCCATCCCTCTGCTCCTCATCGCATCCCTCCTAGCCTGCACCGGCGCGTCGGCGCAGGCCCAGGCCGTTTTGCGCATAACCGAAGCGATGAGTTCCTCCGGCACGGGCGGGACGGCCGACTGGTTCGAAGTGACCAACTACGGAACGACCGAGGCCGATATCACTGGTTTTAAGATGGATGACAATACGTTCGATTTCACCCGAGCTGTTCTGCTCAACGGTGTGACGTCAATCGCCCCCGGCGAATCGGTGGTTTTCGTGGAGTCATCCGCACCCGTGACCGAGGTCCCGGCCTTCCGCACCTTCTGGGGCTTAGCCGAGTCGGTGCAGGTCGGTTCATACGCCGGGAGTGGCGTTAGTTTCAGTTCCAACGGCGACGCAGTCGTCATCTTCAATGCAGCCAACTCCGAAATCACGCGCGTCACATTCGGTGCGGCCACCACCGGCCGGAGCTTCTATTATGCTTACAATTCCGCGGGCACCATGCTGAACACGGGATCACCGGTCAGCACGCCGGGATCACTTGGCGCATTCACCTCGGCGAACGCCTTGGCCAACGTCGGATCGCCGGGTGTCTCGGCCAGTTCGCTCGATCTCGCCTTCACCAGCGGGATCAACAGGTTCGCCAAGACCGGGGCGGTTTATTCCTCGCCGGTCACCTTCCAGAAAAGAGACGGAGGCGACGTGGCCACGCTTTCCATCGTCTCCGGACCGGCCTGGCTCTCACTGGTTGACATCACCCCGAGCGGCGCGACGCTGACCGGCACGCCCACGACTTCGCAGACCGGACCGCAGACGGTGACGCTGGGCCTGGCCGTCAGCGGGCAGACCCCGGTTGAGTTGACCGGGACCATCACGGTCTTTGCCGCGCAACCGCGCATCGTGCTCAACGAGTTCAACGGGGTGGGGGCCAGCAACCTTCACGCCGATCCCAGCGGCGATTTGCGGCTCGGGCGCATCGAGGGCAACGGGGGCGACTGGTTCGAACTGGTCGTGGTCGGCTCGGGCTTCGGGTCCACCGTGGACATGCGCGGCTGGCAGATCGATGTGTCCCAAGTGACCGGCGGCGTGCGTCTGACCGATACCATCACCCTTGCGCAGGACAGCTTCTGGGCGGCGGTGCCGGCGGGGGCCATTCTCACCTTTACCGAGGACAATGCGGCGGAGGGCGGCTATGACACAGCGCTCAATGCGGACGACCGTCTCTCCACCGCCCGGTATTCCTGGAGCAACATCTGGCTGGGCGACACCGCACTGATCGCCTCGGTCAACGGAGCCTCGACCTCCGGAATCGGCGCGAGCGCGTCCGGCATCGTCATCAACAACGACGACACCCAAATCGCGGTGCGCAACGCCTCCGGCACCTACGAATTCGGTCCGGTCGGCGAGGGAACGTGGCGCCATCCTGAAATCAACGCGACCTCTTGCTTCTACCTCGCGGCCGATCCGGGGAGCGGAATCTATCCCGGACAAGTGCAAGCCGACCCCCGTTACTCCGCCCTCTACTTCGGCAAAGATCCCGTCGTTCCTTCGACCTTCGGTTTGCCCAACCTCGGCGAGGCGGGGCGGCAGCCGTTCTTCGGGGTTTCCCTGCCGTATTTCGCCTCGCGCCCGTGGCGCTTCGCCCGCGAGGGCGAGTTCACCGCGGCCACGGTGGACTATCGGCAAGACCAAGGCCAGACCGTCACGTTCCAGCTTCGGGCCAAGGGCGGCGGGGCGCTGCCGGCTTGGGTCGATGTGCCCTTTGCCAGCGGCTTTTTCGCCGATATCGATCTGTCCCCGCAGGCCGGGGATGCGGGTGTTTACGAGTTGGAACTCGTGCTCACCGCCAACGCCGCGGAGACCGTCGAGCCCTACACCGTGGTTGTCCTGCCCGCCACGAGCGAGGTGATCCTCAACGAATACAATGCGGTTTCCTCCTCCAGCCGCCTTAATGGCGGAGTCATTCCCGATCCGCCGGACGGCGACGGGGAGGACACCTATTTCGGATCGGTCGACGGCAATGGCGGCGATTGGTTCGAGTTGGTCGTGGTCGGCGATGGAACCGCGGGCACGGTCGACATGAGGGGCTGGAAGATCGAAATCAAAGAGGCGGCCGGCGATGTTTTTGTCCCGCAGGACACCCTGGTTTTGTCGCAGGACAGCTATTGGGCCGCCGTGCCGACCGGGACGATCCTCACCTTCACCGAGAAAACCACGGCCGAAGGCGGACTCGACACGTGGATCCACAAAGCCGACCGGCGCGGCCAGGCCGGTGGATCGACCCCGGGTGCGGGCGGCTACGTCTGGAGCAATATCAACATCTTTGATGCGATCTACCTCGACCAGGCCGCCAGCACGATCGGCGAGGGCATCGGGGTGGGCAGCAACAACACGCAGTTCCGCATCCTCAAGCCGCGCCCCGGTTCACCGGAAGTGTATGACATAGTAGCCGGTCCGGCCGGCGAGGGGATCCAGCCGCTTTCCGGGGTCAACAACAACGAGGTTTTCGAGTTGGAAGCCGACCCGACGCCGGACATCTCGCCCTATCTGGACGAAGCTGCCGCGCAGGATCCGCTCAATTTCATCTACGACGACGGCAAAGGCAGCACCTTCGGGGCACCCAATCGTTTCAATGGGGGGACCCAAGCTCAGAATTTCGACGCCTACCGCACGGCGAACAGCGCCCCCGTATTTGTCAACCAGCCCGCCAAGACGGCAGAGCCCGGTGCCGCGTATTCCTTCACCGCGGTCACGCAGGATGCCGAGGGGCACGCCGTGACGGTCAGCGTGGTGAGCAAACCGGTCTGGCTTTCGCTCGCGGGTAATACCCTGAGCGGCACGGCGGGACCGGCCGGAGCCTACCTTGTTGAATTGCGCGCCACCGACAGCGAAGGCGCGGTCACCCCGCTCAAATACACCCTGAACGTCACCGCGCCGCCGGGCCTCGGCTTCGCGGTCTGGGGTGGTGGCGTGGCCGCGGATTCCGACCACGACGGCAACGGCTACACCGCCCTCGCCGAATTCGCCCTCGGCGCCGCCGCCCCCGGCGCGTCCTTCCCCGTGCCCGTGCAGGGCGCGACCAGCGCCGGCGGCACCAATTTCCTCACCCTCACCGCCACGGTCCGCACCAACGGCACCGGGCTGACCGTGACCGGACAAGCGGCTTCCGACCTCGCTGCACCCGCGGCCTGGAGTTCCAACACCGTCGACTTCGTCCCCACGACCAACAGTGTCCCCGACGGTTGCCAGGAGCGCATCTACCGCACCCCGGCCGAGGGCATCCGCAAATTCCTGCGCCTGCGCATGGAACTGGCCGAATGACCTGCCCCGCTGACGCTTTTGTGACAAAGAATTCACAACTTCGCACTTCCGCTACGGCGTTGCCCTGCTTTCACTTTACTCACCGCAAGGTCGTTCCCGCGGATCCAACCAAACCACCACCACCATCCAGCCAACCATGAAAAAACTCCTCACCACCATCGCGCTCGCGGGCGCAATCATCACCGGCGCGCAAGCGCAGAGCGTCCTCATCACCGAAATCAACTCCAACGGCGCCGGCGATGATTTCTTCGAACTCTACAACTACGGCGGGGGCACAGTCGATCTCGGCGGCTATCTCTGGACTGATAACTCCGACCCGGCCTACAACGGCGCGAGAACCTACACCCTGAACACGTTCTCGCTGGCCCCTGGCCAGGCGGCGGTGTTCATGTCCGATGGTGGCACGAATGGCGCTGGCAACGCTGCCTTCGTGACGAGCTGGGGCAGCCCGCTGACGCTTTCCGCCATGGGCGGGTTCACCGGTCCTAGCACCGGCCGAGGTTTGGGCCAAAACGACGCCGTCCTCCTCTGGGATCCGACTGGCATCTTTGTGTCGGGCGTGAACTACTCGACGCTTGATCTCACGGTCACGAGCTTGGGAGGAACGAGCACGCTTGCCCCGTTTAACCGCGTTGGCGGCGGCACGAGCCTCGGCGGCCATACGGGCCTCGCGGGAGGCGGCACGTCGGCCCAACAATCATTGATCTGGGATCCGACATCTGATCCGACCGCCCCGCTGTACACCGCGGCAAGTTCCGTGGGCCTGTATGGATCGTTCGAGAGCGCAGCGTCGGCCACCACCATCGGCTCCCCCGGAGTCGTCCCCGAGCCCAGCACCTACGCGCTGCTCGCTTTGGCCGGCGCCGGCCTCGCCGCCTACCGCCTCCGCCGGCGCGCACGCCGTTGATTTTAGTCCCCTGACTGGGCCACCGCAGCTCAGGCGCCTTCGCAAGAAGGCGCCTGTTTGTTTTTAGAAGGCAGGGACGAGCGGCCCGCTCGTCCGCTCCCCAACTATTTGGCGAGCGAGTTTGCACGTGGCCAAGGGGGGCACGGACAGGACATCATCGGCAGGATGCCGATGCCACCATGGCTACAGCAGGTGGATCTTGATGTCCCCATCGCGATAAATCGCACAGACAAATCGCGTCGCTACAACCTCCCTCAACGCTCACGCTCTGCGAGATAAACCGTGCTCGACGATTCGCACTCCAGCAACGGGTTGGGGAAGCGCACGGTTTCGGCCCGTGCGCGGCCAAAGGCTTCGCGCAGCGCGGCGAGAAAAGTTTCCTCGGCCGGATCATCCGACCACATGGCGAAAATTCCGCCCGGATGCAATTGGGCGGCGAGAGCCTGCAAGCCCTCGGACCGATAGAACGCCGCATTGCCTTCAGCCAGCAGGTTGCGCGGAGAATGATCGATATCGAGCAAGACCGCATGCCAGCGTGATCCCGGGGCCTGCGGATCAAAACCCCTGGCCGGATCCGCCGCGCCGGCAAAAAAATCGGCCGGAACAAAGCGGCATCGCGCCTCGCCGGACAACTCCGCGCCAAGCGGCACGAGTCCGCGTTGGTGCCAACCGATGACCGGTTCGAGCGCTTCGACCACGACGAGCGAGCGCACCGCGGGATAACGCAAGGCGGCTTGCGCGGTGTAGCCCAAGCCCAGCCCGCCGACCACCACATCGAGCGGACCCTCGCGCCCGGCCAAGGGCAAATCGGCCAGCGCGACTTCCACGGCATGGAAGAGACTCGACATGAGAAAACCCCCGCCGAGGGTGACCTCGTAAACTTCGGCGTCATCCAGGGCCGCGACCCGCCGCCGCCGCAGAGCGAGATCACCAAGCGGCGTCTGCTGGAAATCCAGCTCTTCGAAAAAAGGGGTGCGTGGATGCTGAGCGGACATGGACCGTGGCACCCTGACGCTTACCCTCCCGCGCTCCAAGACCGAATTGCCGCACCGTGCTGGTAGTCAAGGCGCCAGATGCTGACAGTCGCTGCGAAAGGTAGCACGGGCATCCTGCCCGTGTTTTCCGGAAAATCATCGGCAGGATGCCGATGCCACAACGGCAACCAAGGTGGTTCGCGATGTCCCATCGCGATAAATCGTGCAGAAATATCGCGCGAGGACGGCGCGATCCACCAGTTGGAGCAGTGGCCGATTCCCGCCGAGGACTCCTCATAACACGGACCCCGCAAAAATTACTGCCCGGTACCCTGTGGTTCGCGCTATGTTGCACGTCGCCACGGCAACGATGGCTCGTCCTTCCGGCGGGCCGGGGACCCAAACGAACAGACAGAGCGGCGACGGATGGCCGGTATAATCATGAGTGAGCACAGCGCAAACGAAGAGGCCGTCCGCGAAACCACGCGGCGGCGCACCTTTGCCATCATTTCGCATCCGGACGCGGGCAAGACGACGCTGACCGAAAAGTTCCTCCTTTACGGTGGGGCGGTGCAATTGGCCGGCAGTGTCACCGCGCGCCGCAACCAGCGGTCCACGACGAGCGATTGGATGGAATTGGAAAAGCAGCGCGGCATCTCGGTGTCCTCTACGGTCCTGCAGTTCGACTACGACGGCTACGTGGTCAATCTGCTCGACACGCCCGGCCACCAGGATTTCTCCGAGGACACCTACCGGGTGCTCACCGCGGTCGACGCCGCGGTCATGGTGATCGACGCGGCCAAGGGCATCGAGCCGCAGACCCGCAAGCTTTTCGAAGTCTGCCGCCGTCGCGGCGTGCCGATCTTCACTTTTGTCAACAAGCTGGACCGTCCGGCCCGGGCACCGCTCGCCTTGCTCGACGAACTGGAAACCGTGCTCGGCATCCAGGCTGCGCCCTGCAACTGGCCGTTGGGTGACGGCCCGGACTTCCGCGGGGTCTATGACAGAATTGCCGGCGAGGTTCACCTTTTCGAACGGACGCCGCACGGCGCCTTCCGGGCGCCGGAAAAAGTGGCGGGGGCGGGCGACGATCTGGTGCGGCAGGTCCTGGCCCCCGAGGTGCACGCCCGTTTCCTCGAGGAGACCGACTTGTTGGACGGGGCCGGGGCGGGCTTCGATCTCGCGGCCCTGCGCGCGGGGCGGCAGACCGCGGTTTTCTTCGGCAGCGCGATGAACAATTTCGGGGTCCGTCTCCTCCTCGACCGTTTTCTCCAGTTTGCGCCGCCGCCGGCCGGGCGCGTCGCGGTCCGGGGTCCGGTCGAACCCTCGGACGGCCTGTTTTCCGGTTTCGTTTTCAAAGTGCAAGCCAACATGAATCCCCGCCACCGGGACCGCGTGGCCTTCGTGCGGATTGTCTCGGGGCGCTTCCGCCGCGACATGACGGCGCACAATCCCCGCACCGGGCGTGATCTCCGCTTGTCCAATGCGCAGCGGTTGTTTGCCCACGAACGGGAGACGGTGGACGACGCCTGGCCCGGGGACGTGGTCGGTCTGGTCGGCAACTATGACATCCAGATCGGGGACACCCTGAGCGAAGACGCGACGGTTCTCTTTCACGAGATCCCGCGCTTCCCGCCGGAATGTTTTGCCTCTGTGCACTGTTCGAGTTCGGCCATGCAGAAACGTTTCCGGACCGGTCTCGACCAACTGCTCAAAGAAGGCGTGGCCCAGCGCTTCCATCCGGAAGGTGCGGTCACGGCGACGCCGCTGCTCGGGGCGGTCGGACCTCTGCAATTCGATGTGCTGCGTCACCGCCTGTTGTCCGAATACGGCGCCGACTGCCGCCTCGAGACGTCGACCTGGAATATGGTCCGCTGGTTGCCTGCCATGACGGCCGCGGAGAATTCACTCTTGATGCTCCCGACCGGCGTGGTGCGGGCCACCGACGAGGAGAACCGTCCGGTGCTCCTTTTCGACACCGCATGGGCGCTTCGCTATTTCACGGAAAAACACCGCGACGTCACGCTATCCGAGACTCCACCGCAGGGCGGGGGCGAAACGGAGTGACTTCAGTCGCAGCGTCGCTTCCGCCGCCGCTGGACTTGGAGCGGTGCAGACCGGTCGATTTCAGGAGGACGGGAGAAATTCTTACTTCTTTGTTGCGGCTTTGTCACATTCCCGCTCTTGGCGACCGCGCCGCTTCGGCCCAACCTGCCACTCATGGCTGAACCCACGACCGACCCCCGACTTTTGGCCGAAACCATCCGCAGCGAGATGCTGGAGGACCTCGATGAGGAATTGGAGTTGGAGATGGAGGAAGTCCGTTCCGAGGGTTCACGCGAGGGTGGGGATCACTCGCGCCGCTTCCGCCGCCAATATTTCCGGGAATTGTTCCGCCTGCAGACCGAGTTGGTCGCGCTGCAAGACTGGGTGGTCGCGACCGGCCAGAAAATTGTCATTCTCTTCGAGGGTCGCGACGCCGCGGGCAAAGGTGGCACGATCAAGCGCTTCACCCAGCGCCTCAACCCGCGGGTCTGCCGCGTCGCCGCCTTGCCCGCGCCGAGCAGCCGCGAACGCACCCAATGGTATTTCCAGCGCTACGTGGCCTACCTTCCGGCCGCCGGCGAAATCGTCCTTTTCGACCGCAGTTGGTACAACCGCGCCGGTGTCGAGCATGTCATGGGCTTCTGCAGCGACGAGGAATACCAAGGTTTCTTCCGCGACGTGCCGGAATTCGAGCGCATGCTCGTGCGCTCCGGCATCCGCTTGGTCAAATATTGGTTTTCCATTACCGACCGCGAGCAGGAGCAGCGCTTTCTGGCCCGTATCCATGATCCGCTCAAGCAGTGGAAGCTCAGCCCGATGGACCTCGAGTCGCGGGCCCGTTGGGAGGATTACACCGTGGCCAAGGAGCTCATGCTCCAGCGCACCAGCATTCCCGAGGCGCCTTGGTGGGTGGTCCCGGCGGTGGACAAAAAGAAGGCGCGCCTCAACTGCCTGAACCACCTCATCGAGCTCATGCCTTACACCGAGACCCCCCACCAACCGGTTGTTCTGCCGCCCCGCCACCACCATGAGGACTACCACCGGCACCCGGTTCCGGAGGACATGGTCGTCCCGCAGAAATACTGAGCTTGGTGGCGTCAGCGTTTCGTCACCTCTTGATTGTGACGTAACTGTCACGACTGGCCTCTTGCCGCGCTGCCGGCCTCGCGGCTCTCCTGCAGGCAATGGAGTTACTCGCCACAGCCGTCACGGATCCGACTTTCCTCACTTACTTTTTGCTCGCGCTCGCCGTGGGCCTCGCCCTTGGTTTTGAGTTTGTCAACGGCTTCCACGACACGGCCAATGCCGTGGCCACCGTAATCTACACGCACACGCTCAAGCCCACGCCCGCCGTGATCTGGTCTGGCATCTGGAATCTCATCGGTGTGCTCACTTCCTCCGGCGCGGTCGCTTTCGGCATTGTCGCGCTCCTGCCCGTCGAGCTGGTGATCAATATCGGGTCGTCCGCCGGCTTCGCCATGGTCTTCTCGCTGCTCGTCTCGGCCATCCTCTGGAATGTCGGGACGTGGTATCTCGGGTTGCCCGCCTCGAGTTCGCACACGCTCATCGGCTCCATCCTCGGCGTCGGCTTGGCCAACGCGCTGATGGGTCCGGATCATTCGGTGACCGACGGCGTCAATTGGGCCAAGGCGCAGGAAGTCGGCCTCGGCCTGCTCATTTCGCCGGTCGTTGGTTTCGTGGCCGCCGCCCTGCTCCTCATCACGCTGAAAATTCTCGTGCGCAAGCCCGAACTCTACCGCGCGCCGGTGGGAAAAACCCCGCCACCACTCTGGATCCGCGCCATCCTCATGCTCACCTGCACGGGGGTGAGCTTTGCCCACGGGTCGAACGATGGACAAAAGGGCATGGGCCTCATCGTCCTCATCTTGGTCGGGATCCTGCCCGGCACCTACGCGCTGAAAATGTCGGCCGACCACGAAACCGTCGCCGGTTTGTCGGCTGAGGCTGCACAATTGTCATCCGTCTTCGCCGCCGACGCGGACGGTGCAGTCATCAGCGGCCCGGAGGCCAACGACATACTCGCCGCCTTTCTCAAGCCGAGTGGCCAGCCCTCGGTCGAAGTCTTGGCCGCGCTGGCCGGAGCCACGGCCGACGTCAGCGCGCGGCTCAAAGACGCCGAAACTTTCCAGGCCCTGCCCTCGAGCGAGCGTGGCGACGTTCGCACCGACCTTTATCTCGTTTCCAAAACCATCGCCAAACTCGACAAAGCCGGCCGCCTCGCCATGGACCCGGAGGTTCGCGCGGCCGAGCAGGCACTGGGCCAGCATGCCGATGCGCTGACTAATTACATTCCCGACTGGGTGAAATACGCCGTGGCCCTCTCGCTCGGCCTCGGCACCATGATCGGCTACAAGCGCATCGTCAAAACGGTCGGCGAAAAAATCGGCAAGGACCACCTGACTTATGGTCAGGGCGCCTCGGCCGAGGCGGTGGCCATGGGCACGATCATGGTGGCCGACCACTTCGGTCTCCCGGTCAGCACGACCCACGTGCTTTCCTCCGGCGTGGCCGGCACCATGGCGGCCAACAACTCCGGCCTGCAGATGGCCACGGTGCGCAATATTCTCATGGCCTGGGTGCTCACCCTGCCGGTCTGCATCTTCCTCGGAGCCCTCTTTTTCGCCGGGGCGCTCAACGCCATTGCCCTGCTTGGCTTTCGGTGACCGATCCCCGCACGGATGGCAACGAAAGGGACCCACTTCTCCACCTTCCATGCCTCTTCTTCTCCTCATCGCCCTGCTCTTCACGGCCCACGCGCCAGCCGCACCATCCGAGGCGACAACCACGGTCGCCGAGGAAAAACGGGCCAATCCGATTTTCATCCGCAATCCTGAGGACATCATTTCGGGCGACATCCTCGCCGGCACGGCTGGCACAATCAGCGGCGAGCGGCGTCCCCTCAATGAGCGCATGGGCGGGGCCTTGGAAGATTGGTGGAATGGACCGCACATGCTCGGTGGAGACGGCAACCGTTTCGGGCCGAACCGCCGTCAGTGGCTCAAGGACCATGGGCTTTCCTTCGACGGCAATTACCAAGGCGCCTATTTCGGTGTGGTCTCGAGCCAGAGCGGATCGCGCGGATTCTGGGACGGGCAGTTGAATTTTTCCGGCCAGTTCAATTTGGGTGATGCCTTCGACAATGAGCAACTGCGCGGTGTCCAGATGTTCGGGGCGACCCGTTACCGCAGCAATTGGGAGGAATCCAATCCGAACAACTTCGTCCTCGCCCAAAGCATGTTCAATCCTTCGAGCTGGCAATCCGGCACCCAGTGGCGCCTGCTCAACTTCGGCCTCCTTCTCGACAGCGCGAAAAATCTTCCCGTCGAGCATATGCTCACGCTCAAACTCGGCTGGCTCCAACCCCAGCGCGAATTCGCCGACCAGCCGCTGAGCAAATTGTTCCTCAACAATGCGGTGAACAGCGCCAAAGGCCTCGGGGGCAATATCCCCTTCTCCTCGAGTGAATCCACCTGGGGCGGCACGCTCACGGTGCGTCCGCAGGACGACTTCTACCTGCGCCATGCGCTCTTCATGTCCTTTCCCAACCCCACGTCCTCGCCAAACCACGGGCTTATGTTCCAAGGCTCACTTAACCCCGCGCAGAACGGGTTGTGGTATATGGGCGAGGGCGGATGGACCCCGTCCTTCGGCGCGGAAAGCCTACCCGGCAAATACGCCCTCGGTGGATTCTACTATAGCACGCCGGCCGGGCAGGCCACCTGGGGCGGATCGACCGCTTCCGGCCAATATGGTTTCTACGCGCAGGCCGACCAAATGCTTTACCGGGAAGCCTCGTCCGGTCCGGCGGCCGACCTCTCGACCCAAGGCTTGAAAGCCTTCAATCTTTGTTTCTTCACCACGAGCGAGACCAAGGCGGATGTCTATCCCTTCTATTTTCAAAGCGGATTGGTCTACACCGGTCTCCTCCCGCGCCGCGACTTCGACCTCGCCATGATCTCGCTCGGCTGCGGTGTTTACAGCCAGGCCAACGGAGCACCCGACCGCACCCAGACTGCGGTGATCGAAGGCGCCTACCGTTGGCAGGTCAACGGCTGGTGCTACGCCCAACCATTTTTCCAATACTTCTCCCGCCCCAACGGCACGTCCGCCGTGGACAACGCCGGCATCCTCGGTCTCCTCGTTGGGACCGTCTTTTGAGCGTCGCTTGTTTCACCTGGAGAAATAGGCGGGCTAAGTCGTAACGATGCAGAAGTCGCGGCCATGGACGGGCTTTAGCAGAGGGAAATGTGTTTCCACTTTCGTTAACTATTTGGTGAGCGAGTTTGCACGTGGCCAAGGGGCACGGGCGTCCCGCCCGTCACGATCAGACAACACGGCCGGGACGGCCGTGCCCCCTGGAAAAACCGAGCCAAGCCGCGCATTTATTGCGTCTCCGACTGCATCGTTCCGGCTAAGACCAACTTCCGTTTGCTTTTCGACGATTGATCGAGTGGTAAGGCTGGGCCTTTGCCTCCCGAGTAACTTGAGTTATGGCGGACCCGCCAATTACTGCTTTGGACAGGGGGCACGGGCGTCTCGCCCGTCATGATCCAAACCCATCGGCAGGATGCCGATGCCACACCCCAATGATTTGGGTTGCGGGCGTCCCGCCCGGGTGGTCTTTCGGAAAACGGGCGAGACGCCCGTTCCCCCTGGGCTTTGCCGCCCCAGTTACTCCCCAACCACACCCGCCAACGCGCGGGTTCAGGGACTCCCGACTAACTCAATGAGAGTTACTCTCTCGAAAGGGAATAAAGACAGGCCACGGATGGAAGAAGATGAAAGAGGATAAGCGGGGCGCGCTGACACGCGCCCCGCTCATGGCATCTCTCCGAGGACTGTGTTTGCGCCGTGTCAGCGGCGCGAACACCATCTTCTGGCATCCTCTTCCATTTGCCTGTGGGCCGTTTGCCTTGGGGCCATCTGCGATTCGCAGACTCGGCTGTGGCTTTCTGACTTCTGGCCTGCCCAAGCTCGCCGTCGACGCCGGCCCCAGTTACTCCCAGCACACACCCGCCAACGCGCGGGTTCAGGGACTAGGGGCCATCTTCACTGCGTTCCGGTTGGGACCGGCCGTGTCGAATCCCAGAAAATGTTTGCGGTCGGCCCGGAGGTCCGACCCTACCGATGGTGACAAAAAGGCTAAAAAATTTTCCTGTTTGCCTCAGTCCCCGAAACTAATCCCGACCGAGCGCGCCGAGGCCACGGTTTCCCCGCCCGGTGGCACGGTGCGCAAAGTCCGCACGGCCTTGGCGATGGACACGCCGCCGACGTGATCGTTGAGATACGTCACCATGTGGCCGAAGTGACCCGCTGCGATGAGGCGCACCGCGCCAACACCGAAGCGGGTGGCCAGGATGCGGTCGAGCGCGCTCGGTGTGCCGCCGCGTTGCAGGTGACCGAGCGTGACAAAGCGCGCCTCCTGACCCGTAGTCGCTTCCAAATCCTCGGCGAGCTGCTCGCCGATGCCACCGAGCCGCACTTCGCCTTGGCCGCGCAGCTTGGCTTCCTTGGTCACAAGTTTTTTTCCCCGCTCTTTCGCGCCCTCGGCCACCACGATCATCGTGCTGCCGAAGCCGTCGGATTTGCGCTGCTTGAGCAGATGGATGAGGGCATCCCTGCGGTAGGGAATTTCCGGGATAAGGATGACGTCCGCCCCGCCGCCGAGTCCGCCGTGCAGTGCGATCCATCCAGCGTGGCGTCCCATCACCTCCACCACCATGATCCGTTTGTGGCTTCGGGCCGTGGTGTGCAGGCGGTCCAGCGCATCGACCACCACTTCCACCGCCGAGTCGAAACCGAATGTCATGTTGGTCGCGGAAAGATCATTGTCGATCGTCTTGGGCACCCCCACGACCGGCACCCCGGCTTTTTGCAGCTGCAGCGCTGTGCTCAGCGAGCCATCGCCCCCGATGCAAACCAGCGCGCCGAGTCCGAGCCCCTCGAAGGTTTCGCGCGCTTCGCATAAGATGGCTTGGGGGATCTCCGCTTTTTTCCCCGCGCCGACCTTGGCCGCGAAGCGTCCGCGATTCACCGTGCCGAGGATCGTCCCGCCCATCGGCATGATGCTGTCCACTCCGTTGGGATCCAATCTGCGGTACCGCACCGGGGAGATTAGTCCTTCATAGCCGTCGGAAAACCCGTAGGTTTCCCAGCCTTGCTCGTGGGCAGCGCGCACGACCCCGCGGATCACCGCGTTGAGTCCCGGACAATCTCCACCACTGGTCAGCACCCCGATCCGCTTGATTTTTGTACGCTTCATCGTGGAGCAAAACAGCAGCTTTGATGCCAAAACCGCCACGCCAGCCGATCTGTGCTCGGGAAAAGATGGGGGGTTCGGTCGGTCGGACTTCGTGGGACCGGGAATAAGGCAAGCGGCAGACGGCAGATGGAATAGACGCAAAAAAGCGGAAGAGGATTGCTCAAAGCGCCGCGGTCGATGCCGCGGAGCGGGCGAGCCCGGTTCGGGACCGGAGGGACGTGAGGTTGGCGGGCGCCGTGATGGTGCTACGAGGGTCGCGCGCGAGACTCTGTCTTGATTCGTCGGGACCGGTCGGGAGCACCCGCCCGCGCCAGACTTACTCACAAGGACTGCAAGTGGTTCTCGGCCAACGGAACTGTGTTACGAAAAATTTGCAATTCATCGATTGGTTCCGGAGCGGACGGAGGTCATTTTTTGTCATGTCGCACACGTAGTTCGAGGTGTGGACGCGTCGGCGATACAACCAGCCATGAATGATATAACCACTAACGAAGTCCGCCTGTTTGCCAAGCCGCGCTTCGCGGGCCTCGACGCCTCGCGTCCGAGCGTCATGCTGCCGGCGCGTTTCCGGCCGTCCATCGCATTGCCCCCGCGCACCACCTCCGCGCGCCGTTTGCCCACGGAAAATTTCCTCACCTCCGCCGACCGCCCGGCTGCTCCGGCATCAAACTTGCTGCCTCCGGTTGAATGCCGCCCAATGAATTGGACACTCGAACGCACACCATCCACATGACTGCAAAGCCTCCGTCCTGCCGATCGTTCGCGACCGATTTGCCGCGAGCCGCGAGCAAAAGATGAAGCTCAAAGCATGAAAATCCCCGGAAAACCTGACCTCAAACTGAACACTGATCCGGGTCTTCGAGACAGGACTTAGCCAACACGGCGTCATGCTCCCCTCCTACTTTCACGAGATTGGCCAGATCCCGCTTTTGAGCGCGGAGGAGGAGGTAACCTTATCGGAACGCGTGCAGGCCGGGTGCGAGATGGCGCGGCAGCAGATGATCGTGGCCAACCTGCGTCTCGTTGCGAAGATTGCCGGTGAGTTTGCCCAGCGCGGCGTGCCACTCGACGACCTCATTTCGGAAGGTAATCTCGGGCTGATCCGGGCGGTGGAAAAATTCCGCCCGCAAAAAGGAAGCAAGTTCAGTTCCTATGCCGCGTGGTGGATCCGGCAGTCCATCCACCGTGCGCTCGGAGAACAGAATCATGCCATCCGGCTCAATCCGCTCGCCATGAGCAAACTTTGCAAGCTCCGTCGTGTCGCGCAGAGCATGTCGGGAGCCCTCGGGCGCGAACCGACCGACGAAGAATTGTCCGAGGAGCTGGGACTGGACGCCACCGCGGTGACGCGCCTCAAAAACGTGGGCGCCCGCCCGGCCTCGATGGACTCCCTGCTCTCCGGTCAAGGTGGAGCCACCCTGGGCAGCCTGCTGGTCGATGAAAATGCCGAGGACCCTCTTGCCGTGCTGAGCGGCAAAGATTTCCACGTCGAGGCCGGTGAATTGCTGGCTGTCCTCAAAAGCAGGGAGCGGGCGGTGGTCGCGCGCCGTTTCGGTTTGGACGGCCACCAGCCGATGACCTTCGAGTTGATTGGTGCTGAGCTTGGTTGTACCCGCGAGCGGGTGAGGCAAATCCAGGACGATGCACTCAAGCGCATGCGCCGCAGCTTTTCCCGCCGCCAGTCGAGGCAGTTCTTGCAAGTAGCGCCAACCCATCCGCTCCCGCAAGCCGCATCCGGCCTGGTGTTGCAGCATCCCGATCGCTACGCGGCCTGAAAAGCAGTGCGGGCGGAGGGGAGGGGGATTAACCAGTCAACCTAAGCCGTAACCAGGCAAAACATTCTGCCATTTCTGGCACGGCAACAGAGGCGCGTCTGGGCGAGAGTTGACTAACTATTTGGTGAGCGAGGTGGCACGTGGCCAAGGGGGCACGGGCGTCCCGCCCGTCACGACCCGACAACACGGCCGGGACGGCCGTGCCCCCTGGACAAACCGAACCAAGCCGCGCTTTTATTGCGTCTTCAATTGCATGGTTACGGCTAAGCGGGGCGATTTCGCGCCGATATAACTTGTACCGATGGGCAGGAAGACGGGTCCCTGTTTTTGCGGAGTGAAGAAAGCGACCGATGGCGAGCATCCGTTGTCTTGACCGGGGACCCGCACACGCATGGCCAGTGCTTCACCATGGCCAAACCCGGCGTCTAGACCTTGCCTTGCGCACGAGCGAGAACCCGACAATCACCTTCCATGCTTTGCCGGCCCCGAAATTGTCTATCCGTGCGGGGGGGTGGGATAGTGTCGCTTGCGTTGGCCAGTCGCGCGAATTTCGGTTATGGCCTGCAGGTCTGCACGGATTTGAAGGCCGGCCTCTGGCGCCATCTCGAGGCGCACACGTTATTCGAGGGCCCTGGCAGCCGGATCGAAAGGACCGATCCCGTGGCAGCGAGCCCGCAGGCCTTCTACCGCCTGGTGGAATATGAGAGCCGCCGCGGTGAAGGACGTCGGGGATCAAACGTTCTCTTCGGCGAGAAAGAGGTAGCCTTCCCCGTGCACGGTCTGGAGACGGTCTTGGTGCGGCCGGAGCTTGGCCCGCAGCCGGCGCACGTGGGTGTCCACCGTGCGACTGTTGCTCATGTTGCGGTAGCCCCAGACGTCTTGGAGCAGGCTTTCGCGGGTCAAGACTTGGCCGCGTTTTTCCATGAGGGTGACAAGGAGCTTGAACTCGAGGGCGGTCAGATCGAGTTTACGCCCCCCCAAGCGCACTTCAAAAGTTGCGCGGTCGAGCGCGAAGGGGCCGACTTCCAATTGCTCGCCCGGACCCGGAGTGCGCGATTTTTGGATGAGCAAGCGGAGCCGGAGAACGAGTTCGCGCGGGCTGAAAGGTTTGGTCAGGTAATCGTCAGCGCCCAGTTCGAGTCCGGCTACCCGGTCCTCGGGGCGGGCTTTGGCCGTGAGCATGATGACTGGAATCCGCGCGGTGACCTCTCGCCCGCGCAGCTGACGGCAAACATCCTCGCCCCGCATTTCCGGGATCATAAGGTCGAGGACGATGGCTGCCGGTAATTTTTCGCGGGCCAATTTCAGGCCGGCCAGGCCGTCGGAAGCTTCGATCACGGCAAAGCCTTCTTTGCGCAAATGCAATCGAATCAGGTCAAGGACGTCAGGTTCATCCTCGATGACCAGAACAACTTCTTTGGGGGGCGATTTGGCGGGCATGCGTGGTCGGGCGCTCGGTAGCTTCCCCGCGTGGCTAGGCCTAACAGTGGTTTGACCCCTGAGCCAATGCTTAACTGTGACGAAATTGTTACATCCTTGGCGCTTTACCGCAGGCGACGGTGATGGGATGGATTCTTCCCGATGACGACCCACCGCGCGGGCTGGATTTCCGACGTGCATCTCGGTACCCGTGGATGCCAGGCCGAGTTGTTGCTCGAATTTCTCCGCGAGCACGAATTCGAGACGCTCTATCTGGTTGGCGACCTGATCGACATCTGGTCCTTGCGCCGGCGCCGTTATTGGCCCCAGTCCCATAGTGACGTGGTGCAAAAACTCCTGCGCAAAGCGCGCAAGGGTACGCGGCTGGTTTACATTCCGGGCAACCACGACGAATTCGTCGCCGAATTTCCCGGTGATTTCGGCAATGTTGAAATCATGCCGCGTGCCGTCCACCGAACGTGGGACGGACGCAAAATTCTCATCCTTCACGGTCACGAGTTGGACACCGTGGTGCAGAACCTGGGCTGGTTGGCCCAGGTCGGCGGGCTGGGCTACGAGCTTCTCCTCCAGGCCAATCATCCGGTCCATTGGGTGCGCCACCGGCTCGGTCTCGCGCCATGGTCGCTGAGTGCTTACGTCAAATCACGGGTCAAGAATGCGGTGAACTTCATCAGCGACTTTGAGGAAGCCATGGCCCGCTACGCGCAGGACGCCGGAGCAAGCGCGGTGCTTTGCGGACACATCCATATGCCGTCTATCCGCCAAATCGGAGAGCTCAATTATTACAATTGCGGCGACTGGGTGGAGCATTGCACCGCTTTGGTCGAGAACCGGGATGGGAAGATTGAGCTCCTGCGCCTGCGCGATTCCGCGGCGGCCGTCGCCGCGACTTCGCTGTAAGGCCGGTGGGGTGCGGTCCGCCGCGGCTCAGCAGCAGCCCGACCCGGGTGTGCAGCAAGCCTCCGCCGCGCCCGGGACCGGCAGGCAAATTTCCTTGGCCAGGCAGTCCGTGTGCTTGGCTCCGAGGTGCAGGACCACGGCGTCACCGGCACTGACCGAGATCAGGGGGAACTGCGAGATGAGGCCGTCCTCGAACTCGATTTCCACCGGAAGAGCAGCCAGCCCGAGCGGTTCGAGGGCGCGGCCGATGATCGCCGTGAGCTTGCCGGCGGACAGACGGTGATCCGTGTCGTCCGCCACCCAAGCCTGCAAGCAGCAGAAAGAAGTGCGGCGCCTGGTGCCACCGCAGTCGAGAAACTCGCGGTCGATGCGGCCGACCTCCGTGATGTGCGCGTGGTCGGGTATGCGTCCGCCATCGGGCAAAACAAAAGACACGGGTTTTTCGCCGAAGGCGGCGAGCAGGGCGGTGAGTTCGGCAGTATTCATGAAAGAGCTGGTGGGTTCTGCGGCATGGTCAGGAGCCAGGAACGCAGCCGTTCCCCGATCTCGTCACGGACCCGCCGGAAGCCGGCAAGTCGGTCCGCTTCGAATCCGGTCGCGGCCGAGGGGTCGTCAAAGGGCCAGTGCAGGACCTCACCGAGGGCCGGGTAAATGCGAGGACATTCGTTGCTCGCTCGGGCGCTAACGATGATGGCATACCGCACGGGCACGTGGCCGAGGATGCCCTCGAGGCCTTTCGAGGTGTGGCCGGAAATGTCGATGCCGCAGTCCCGCATGGCCTCCACCGCGAGCGGGTGCGGCTGCCTTGGCTCGGTCCCCGCGCTGAAGACTTCGAACGTGTCGCCAGCCAGGTGGCGCAGCCAACCCTCCGCCATCTGGCTGCGGGCCGAGTTGTGCGTGCAGAGGAAAAGAACGCAGGGTTTGCGGATCATCGGGGTGGTGGCGGGGTATTTTTGTCGCGGCGTCCCGCCGCATAGGCTCCGAAAACTTGGCGGATCTCATCGCGCACGCGACGGAATTGCCCGGCGATTTCCTCCGCGGTTCCGGTGGCGTGCGCCGGATCATCAAAGGGCCAGTGATGCCGGTTCACCTGGCCGGGAAAAACCGGACAAGCTTGGTCGGCATTACCGCACACGGTGATGACCGTCTCCACTTCACGGTCAAGAAATTCATCCATATGCTTTGAGGTGTGGTCGGAAATATCGATACCGATCTCGGCGAGGGCCGCGATGGCTTGAGGATGGACATAGCCGGCCGGGTTGGATCCCGCGCTGCACACTTCGAGGAGGTCGCCGGCCGTGGCGCGAAGGACGCCCTCGGCCATGTGGCTGCGGCAGGAGTTGCCCGTGCATAGGATGAGAACGCGCGGCTTCTCGGGCGTCATCTTGCTCCCTCCATGGCCTGGCGCACCGCACGGCAGGCCTCGCTTTGCAGGAAAAGGCGGTCTGGTCCCGACAGTGCCTGCTCGCCGAGGCGATCGGCTTCCTCAATGATTTCGCGGGGGAAATATTTGCGCCGGAACCAGAGCGCGACATGGACGAGCCCGATGAGCACGGGAACCTCGATCAGCGGCCCGACCACGGTGGCGAAGGCCACTCCGGAGGCGATGCCGAAGACCGCGATGGCCACGGCGATGGCCAGTTCGAAATTGTTCCCCGCTGCGGTGAAGGCAAGGGTCGTACTGCGCGAGTAATCCGCCCCGATTCGGCGACCGAGAAAAAAGCTGAGGCCGAACATGAGGATGAAATAGATGGTCAGCGGCACCGCGATACGGAGGACATCGAGCGGGAGCTTCACGATGGTACCGCCTTTGAAGGTGAACATCACCACGATGGTGAAAAGCAAGGCGACCAAAGTGACGGGTGAGATCACCGGGATGAATTTGCGGTCATACCACTCGATGCCCTTGATCGGGATGAGGATCACACGGCTGAGCACACCCGCGGCGAAAGGAATCCCGAGGTAAATCATCACGCTGGCGAAAATCTGGCCGATGGTCACGTCGGCCAGCGACTTTCCCCCGATCCCCTGAACCATGGACAAATCGATCCCGAGCAGACCGGGCAACCAGGTGATGAAGACCCACGCGTAGAGGCCGAAGGTGACAATCTGGAAGACGCTGTTCAGCGCGACGAGGCCGGCGCAATACTCGCTGCTCCCTTTGGCCAGCTGGTTCCAGACCAAGACCATGGCAATGCAGCGGGCGATGCCGACCAGGATGAGTCCGACCATGTAGTCCGGATGATCGCGCAGAAACAGGACGGCGAGGATGAACATGAGCACCGGACCGATGACCCAATTTTGCAGGAGGGACAACCCGAGGACTTGGGGATTTGAGAAAACTTTGGGCATTTCCTCGTAGCGCACTTTGGCCAACGGCGGATACATCATGAGGATGAGACCCGCCGCGATGAGGAGGTTCGTCGTGCCGACCGTGACCGGGGCGAAGAATGCCTCGGGATTAACAATGAGAAAATTGCCGGCCAGAACGCCGATACCCATGGCGGCAAAAATCCACAACGTGAGGTAACGGTCCAGAAAGGACATCCGGCGTGCGATCGAATCGTTCATACCGGGATGACGGAACCGCGATACGGCGGCTTGGTGTTTACGAGTTGGCCCAGCTTCCGCAAGTCCCGCCCGAAGATGGCCTCTTCACCCGCACAATCCTGCAAGCAGGCGAGGTTGGCTTCGAGCAGGGGAGGTCTCTTCTCGGTCAAACGATAAAGCACCCATTTGCCCCTCCGCTCGGTTGTCACCATGCCGTGGCGCCGCAGATAGGCCAGATGTCGCGAAACCTTGGCCTGCGGTTCGCCGATGACATCCTGCAAATGGCAGACGCAGAGCGGTCCCTGAAGCAACAGATGCACGAGGCGCAAACGTGTGCGGTGACAAAGGCACTCGTGGATCCGGACCAAGTTCACGCCCGAAAACATATTCGGGCAGACGAATATGTGTCCAGCGGGAAAATGTCCGGTTCAGTCGTCCAGATCGGTATTCTGCATGCCCATGCGACTGCCCGGCAGATTGAACTGCGAGTAGCGCGATCCGCTGTCGGTCGGGTCTTGCTCGAAACCGGGTCCGCCGGTGGGTGATTGCGCGGTTTGGCAACCGGGAAGCAAAAGCGCGA
>JAGYIO010000007.1 GCA_018402585.1 Chthoniobacterales bacterium | reverse complement strand
TCAAAGCGCGTCCGGGTTTGGCCATACCGGCGGCCAAGGTCCACCGCCTCGACGATCGTTGCGGATTGCATCCGGCGCTGGAAAATCTCGCCGCCTTGCTCGGGGCAGGGGAGGCCTCGATCGTGCAGGGGGTCGGATACCCGAATCCGAACCGCTCGCATTTCCGCGCGACCGAGATTTGGCAAACCGCGAGCGATGCCGAGAAAAACGAAGCTTACGGCTGGCTCGGGCGCTATTGCGATGCGGCCTGTTCGGGGGAGGATGCCGGCGCGGGCATCGCGATCGGCGATCAGTTGCCGCAGGTCCTGCGCTCGGAATCCGGCCAGGCGATCGCGATCGGTGACCCGCAGGACTACCAATTCCAAAGCGGCCGGGATCCCGCACCACTCGAGCCGGACGACGATGCGGGCGCGCCGGCCGGCGGATCAATCGACATGCTTTTCGGGGCGTCGGACGCGGAGGTCGACGTGGCCGATTTTCTGCAGCGCACCGCGCTCGATGCGGTGGCTTCCTCGGCCCAAGTGCAGGACATCCTGCGCAAAGCCCATAGCGGGGCGGAGTATCCCGCGAGCGATCTCGGACGGCGCCTGCGTTTGGTCGCGCGCTTGATCGGCGGAGGCATGACCTCGCGGGTCTACTATGTTTCGCTCGGCGGTTTTGACACGCATGCCAATCAGGGCGGCGCGCATCATCGTCAGTTGGCCGTCTTTGACCAAGCGGTCGGCGCCTTCTGCCGTGACTTAAAGACGCAGGGAAATTTCGACCGCGTGATGCTGCTCACCTTCAGCGAGTTTGGCCGCCGCGTGGCCCAGAATGCGAGCAACGGGACCGACCACGGGGCGGCCGCGCCACTTTTTCTTTTCGGCGGCGCGCTCCAGGGCGGACTGATCGGCGAGCATCCCAGCCTGACCAAACTCCACCGCGGCGATCTTGTGCACCAGACCGACTTCCGCCGCGTCTACGCCACACTTTTGGACCAGTGGCTGAAGACCCCTTCGGCCGCGGTCCTTGGGCGCAGCTTCGGCGATCTGCCGCTGCTGCGCGGGTGAGTTGAAAAGTCGAGGCATCGCGGTGGGCCGGGTGGGACGGTGGCTCTGAGCAGCGGGGTTAAGCTGGGGTGGAGCAGGTAAGTCGGGAGCGGGCCAAGTGAAGGGCCACTTGCCAGGCCGGCAAAACGGGTTAAATTTGGCCGTTAAGTCGGTTCTCCCCAACGCATTCCGTGTTCTCCTTTCGAATTTTCTTCCGCCTTCTTCTGCTCGTCGTGGTCCCGATGGCCGAAGGGCGGAGCGAGTCGGCCCTGCTCTCTGACCCTCCGGCCGACTATTACGCGGCGGCCGAGGGTTTGTTGGGCGAGGGGCTCAAGGCGGCCTTGCACCAGCGGATTCGCGGACACCGGGTGCTGTCCTACGGCTCCCGAGGAACCGTGCCAGCGATGCGGGTGCTCGACGCCATGCCGGGAGATCCGACCCGGGTGCGCCTGCTTTACTGGGGCACGGGGCGGAGCAGATTGGACTACGGCGGCAACGTGGGTGATTGGAACCATGAACACACCTGGCCGCAAGTCTATGGGGTCGATACGGGACCGGGAAATTCGGACCTTCACCATTTGCGTCCGTGCGACGTGCAAGCCAACGGTGAGCGAGGGAGTCTCTACTTCGCGGAGATTGTCGGCGGCAGTACGCCTCTGCGGGCGCCATTGTGCCGGAAGACGGCGGTGGCTTGGATGCCGCGGCCGGAAGAGAAGGGTGATTTGGCCCGCGCCATGTTTTATATGGCGGTGCGTTACGAGGGAGGGGAGGCGACGCCGGATCTGGAACTTTCCGACACGCCCAACGCGGGAGCCAACCGCTTCGGGAAGCTCTCCGACTTGCTCCGTTGGCACCGGGAGGATCCGGTCAACGAGGAGGAGCGGTGGCGCAATGATCTGATCTACACGGATTACCAATTCAACCGTAATCCCTTCATCGATGACCCCGACTACGCGGAAATGGTCTTCGCCGGTGTCCCGGTGGTGCGAGTCACGGCGGTGCAACCTGAGGCGACCGAGGGTGGCGAACCGGCGGTGGTGCGGATCAGCCGCCGCGGCCCCTGCAAGATGCCTTGACCGTCGGGTTGAGTTACAGCGGCACGGCCGGCAGCGCAGCCTGGCAAGAAGCCCCGGCCTCGGTCGCCCTTCCGGCGGGAAGAGCGGCGGTCGATTTGACCCTTACTCCGCGTTCGCAGCCCGGCGAGCAGGGAGCCCGGACGCTCCTCGTCGCCGCGGCGACCAATCCAGCTTACGCGCCGGTCAGTGCTGCTGAGATCACGTTGCTCGACGCGCCAGACGTCGGCTATGAGATTTGGTCCGGTGGGCAGACCCTTTCGTCGGCCGGGATCCTCGCTTACGCCGTGGGCGGGGCGAGCAGTCCGGACGCGCTTGACGGCCTCCCCGTGAGCCACACCGTCACCTCGAGCAGTCTGTCCATGACGGCGATTGTCCGGACAAACGATCCAAAATTGACCGTGGTCGGGCAGGTGGTGGGCGACCTGAGCGGCGGCCCGTGGAACACAAACCATGTGACCATGACACCGGGTGACCAGGCTGGGGTCGGTGAGGGATTGCAGCGGCAGATCTGGAGCACCCCGCGCGGTAGTGCCAGCCAGAAATATATCCGCCTCGAAGTGGTGTTGCAGCCGTAGGTTTAGAAAAGGCGTGGGAGGTTGAGAGTGGTTTCAAAAAACATGTAGCCACTGATTGGGGAGGATAAGGGAGGATGAGCCGAAGAGAATTGTGCCGGCTGAGACCGGCGCAACTTCGTTCAGCCCCGGCGCTCGCCGAGTCCGGTTCCGAGCATGGAATTGTTTGCCGCGGGAGTCACACCGCGGGAAATTATCTTCTGACCTCTTCTCCCCTCGGTGGCTCATGCTTGGACGGATTGGCTCTCACGAAGCCACGGAGAGCGCGGAGATTTGAGCAGAAGGCAAACAAGCACCGGAGTGCGCGGGCGCGCGGGGCAGGTGGCCACAGGCCACCGCAGGCAAGATGAGCGGAAGCGAGGGAGTCAACCGAATGAAGGTCGGGGACTGAAAAACGCGGGCAGAGTTTGCCCCAGAGATTGCATCGCGACCAATCAAGCCTCTGGCCCTTTGTTGCCGCATGGCGTCTGAAGGGGGGCGGGAAGACGGGGTCCGCGGGGCTTACTTGACGTTGGAAATATTGTCGGCCCTGACCGTCATGTTCGTGTCGGGGCCGGCCGATTGGACAATGACCGTGGTGAAGTAGGTCTTGTTGCCATCGCCCACGTCGGTCGTGATTTTGTTGGAGTAGCCGAGATCGAGAGTTATTTGATAAGGCATGCCCCAGGGGTCGAGATAGTTTTGGCCATCCCATCCCTTCCGGCCTTTATCCGCCATTTTCGGTTCGAAGAAGACGATATTGCGGGGATTCAAGGTGGTGTTTGAGCCGATGAGCGTTTTGACCACGTTGGCCGCATTGTTGTCGGTTCCCGGGAGCCGCCCGTATTCGAGCTGGAAGGCTTTGACCGCGCTGGCCAGTTGACTGACGTCATTGCGGGCCTCGGATTTCCGGGCGGAGCCCATCGCGCCCTGCACGGCAGGGAAGGCCAGCCCGGCCAAAATCGCGATGATGGCGATGACGACGAGAAGCTCGATCAGGGTGAAGGCGGAGCCTCGGCGCAGAGGAAGGAAATCTGAAGCGGAGGTTGGGAATTGCGGTGACCTCGCCCCGAGGCAAACTCTGGATCGAAGTGAAGGGGCGGCTGCGGCAGAGCGGCCGATGGCCTGTGGCGGTTGGTGAGGGGCGGGTGAGGTCATGGGTGGGAGGGGCTTTGTTCGGTTGTAAGGTGTTTTTGAAGGATTTAGCGAGAAGCCGACTGTAACGCTACTTGACTGCACCTAGATTAGCAGCGCGCGCAGCCGGTGGCAAGGTGGAGGGGGCAGGAGCAAGGGGCGAGAGGAGAGGGGTGCCTTATCGATCTCGGCGGCGGGAGAGGAGGGCGGTACCGCTTTGAAGGATTTTCTGGGGGTTGCAAGTCAGAGCCTCGGGTCAATAGAGGGAGAGACGCGCAGAGGGTTTCCTCCGGAGCAAACTTGGTTCGAAGCGCTTGGCTCCGGCTGCACTCTTTGACGGGCCTTGCCGTGTCGCTTTTAGGGCGCTGGCATCCAGTAGTCAGCAGCGACGCGGACGCGGCCAAAACGACTTGGGGCTGCACCTTGGGGCAGTGAGTCCCTCACGGTCACTCTCTCCCAAAGGGAGTCGATGCGAGTAATGGCCGAGGGCTCGGTCGCGCTTTGCCATCCGAAAGGATCGGTGAGACTGGAAGTAAATTGCGGAGTGTAGGTGACGGAGTTGTCATTGATACGGCGGACGTAAGTAATCTGCAGATACATATTGCCCTGGTCGGAAACGGTCGTCACGAGGGAGGCCGCTCGTGCCGGATGGCGCGAGGATACTGTCTTCCTCACTGTAGGCGCGATTGGGGTCCATATTGAAGGCGTATTTCTTGAGGTTATTGATGCCGTCTCCCGCCGGATCTGCTTCGGCGGCAGCATCCTCTCCGCTCAAGCCGTTGGCATAGACCCAAGACCAAGTGGAGACACCGAGGGTGGAATCGACGAGGTCGTTGACGAAGGCCTCAAACTGGGCCTGGGTGGTGACGGCAGGGCTGGTCGGAGCCGACCAGACCCCGGTGAAGAGCCAGCGCAGGGACGTCGCTTTGAGTTGGTAGTTGAAGGCGGTTTGATCGCGGCCCGCATAGTAGAGCGCCGAAATCAGGGCGGTGGCGTAGCCCTTGTTTTCCTCCAACGGAGTGTAAGTGGTCATCGCGGTGGCCAGTTCGGGCGGATTGCCCAGTTGCCCGCCCCAACGGTTGTAATACCAGGTCAGGTAAGAATTATTGGCCATGGTTTGTACGCCTGGGTTGGCCGTGGCAAAAGCCGCCGAGTTGATGATGAATTGGGCGGCCGAGGCATCGCCGGCGGTGGCGCCATAAGGGGAGTTGGTCGTGCCATTGGCGGCGGGCGGTTGTCCACCCGCGGGGAGAGGCGTTATCGTAGTCTCCATGGCATTGAGGTTCCGCAGGTAGGTGGTGGAACTGGGCGCGGTGTTGAGGCGGTAATAGTAGCCGAACAGGGTGTTTTGCAGGTCGTTGTATTCGGTCTCGGCCACGAGCTGGAGCACCATGCCGGCAGGTGTCAGGGCACCAGTGGAAAGCGCGTCGACCCAGTAAGTGCTCTCGACACCCGTGGGAGGGCGGGAAAGGACGGTCTGGAAGAGAGAGACAACAACTTCCTCCGGTGTTCCGGTCGGAGCGGACTCGTTGACCCCGAGCACAGTGACGCTCGGGAGTTCGTTTGAGTAGAGAGTGGCAAAAGTCCGAGGATTTTCGGTCGCAAAGAAGAAGTCTGCGGTGCTGGCAACTGCCTGTAACACGACTGGTCCCGGAGTCAGAAGGGAACCAAGAGAACGTCGCGACAGCGTTATTTTCGCCGGCCCCGAAAGGTCCATCAGAACCAACCAGAACGCCATTGGCGTAAAAACGGACAAAAGCTACATTCCAAAGATTAGATCCCAAGGGCAGGGTGACTCGAGCACTCAATTCCACAGGCTGCCCCACTTCAAGAATGGTCCCGCGTGGCAGCGGTAGTATGGTAATGTTTGTAGGCTGCGCGATGCTATTTACCGAGGAAAAGGTGATCGGGGCGGAGGTGCTGGCATTGTTGCTTGCACCCGAATTGTCTCGGGCGCGTGCTTGGATGACGTTGCTAGCGCTGGCCGTGTTTATCTTGACCGTAGTCGAGAAATAATTGCCGTAACGGGTTCGGGCCGGAAATTGGGTTCCGTTGACAAAAAAGGTAACATTTTCGATGTCGAGTTCTTCATCTGTGTCGGTAACCAGAGCGTTGAGGGTGATGGTGGAACCGACGCTGAGCGAGCGACCGCTCAGCCATGACGGTTCCGTGAGGGTGACATCTGGAGGATTGTTGACGACGATGACCGGTGGTTCGGCCGTAACATCGCGGTCGAAAAGATAGACGTCGCGGTAGCCGTTGTTATCCTCAGGATCCAAGTTGGTCCGGCCGAAGGCGAGACCACCGTTGTTCTCGGCGTCGCTGGAGAAGGCGATGAAACGACCTAAGGCGGAGACGGCCGGCTTGTGGTTGTTGGCGGACGAAGGCGTATCGGCAAGGGCAGAGGTAGCGTAGCCGAAGCGGTTGACGCTGACACGCTTGGTCTCGACGTTGTCCATCGCGTCGGGGACTTTGCCACCGTTGCCATCGACGTCGCGGAGTCGGACGTAGACGTTGCCCGATGCGTTGCGGAGCATGCGCATGAGGTCGCCGGGGCGGAGGCCGTTCAAACCGTTGTCGGTCCGGCTGAAGACATCGAGGGTCTGCATGGTTGAGCGGAAAGCCACCACCATACCCGTGCGGTCAATACTCGGCATGGTGCTTCCGCCCGGAACCCCGTCGAGTTCGCCTGCATCATCGTCGGCTTGGGTGCCGCCGAGGCGCATACCGGTGGTTTCGACCAGATTGCCACCTTCAAACTGGCCGGAATTGACCCCATTGGTGGAGTCAAATACAGCAAAGCTCCCAGCTATTTCGAGGTTTTCTTGACTGCCGTTCACACTGGCGAAGAGAAAAAGTCCCGGATAATAGGCTTGACCGGGAACGCGGGAGGTCGGCGGATAAAAGGTGTTGGGAGAAGCGGGGGAATCAGCAACCGCAAGCATATTGAGACTGCCGGCTGCTTGCAGGGCGTTGATGGCGCGGACCAAGTTGTCTCGAGAGGCCGAGGCGGTGGCGCCAATCAGCACCTCATTCGCTCCGGCGGGGGCAAGGCGGAAGGTGAGAGTCTGCTCGTTGCTGGCGTCGCGCAGGCTGAAACTGTCGCCATCGCGCAGATTATTGTTCGGGGGAGTGGCCGGTCGGGTGGGCGGCGAGGGAAAACGGATGGTGCCGATGGCAAACCGGTTGAGGCTTTCGCTCACCCGGACGGTCTTGCCGTTGGTGAAGTCGCGGACAAAAACATCGGCGAAGGCGTTGGTATCATCAGCGACCAGATTGTCGGATAAGGAGGTGAAGGCGATCTGGGAGCCGTCTCCGTTGATCACGGGTTCGTAGCTCAGGGCGTTGGCCAAGTTGCCCGCAGTGTCCACGCTAACGGCCTGCAGGGTGTCAACCACGGGAGAGCCTTGGAAAAGTTCGATGCGGTAGACCACGCCCTGCCACCCCATGTCGCCTATGGCGGGGCCACCGGCAAACTGGGGTAGGTTGGAGGAATAAGAGACAAAAGTGAGAAATTGCCGTCCTCGCTGATTTTCGGGGTCTCGCTCCAGCCGTCCGCGGCGTTGGCACGTGGGGTGATCGTCACGGTCGGGACGGAGGTGTAGCCTGCACCGGCATTCACGATGTTGAACGAGACGACTCGGCCACTAACCACGTTCGCGGTGGCGCTGGCGCCAGTGCCACCCCCACCGGTGAGGAGGACGGTGGGGAGAACGCGGAAATGTAGCCGGATCCGCCGCTCAGGACGCTCAATCCGGTGACGCTTCCCCGGTCACGGAGGCGGTAGCGGTAGCTTGCGAGGAAGCGACTGGAGTGACGCTGACCAGGTAGGTGCGCAGCATTACCTACGGAGTCATAAGTCCCCGAATCGCTCACGTCCCGGTCGTGGACAAAGATTTGCTGGCTACCGGCCCCGCTTTGCTTCGGGTTGGAGGCATCAAGATTGGTGGCCACGGAAGCAAAAGGCAACGTAACGGCTGTCGCCGCTGATACTCGGGGTGAAGCTGCCGGCGTTGCCTTGGACCCCGAGGCATTGACGCTGACTCTGACTGTGCGGAGCAAATCGAGGCGCCGGACAAAAATATCCGAGCTGCCGCCGGTGTCATTGGCCACGAGATTGGCGGCGCGGGATTCGAAGGCGATCTGGCGCCCGTCGCTGTTGATCGTGGCATTGAGGGCATTTCCGGCCGCCTGAGCGCCGGAAGAGGACACACTGATAAGCTCAATTTCCTTGGTCGTTGTGTTGCGGCGGAAAATCTGTTTGTTCCCATTGGCGAGCCCCGGGGCGAGAATGGATCGAACGGCGTCATCCAACTGGCTGTAAGAGGAGGGAAGCCGCTCAAGGTGGGCTGAAGGTCCGGCGCGGCCGATTGGGAGACCGCGAGATCGCGGGCGAAAGATTCAAAGGCCACGAAGCTGCCATCCGCGCTGACACTGGCCATGTCGCTGAAGCCGTCTGATTGGATGAGGGGTGCGCCGGAGGAGTCAGTGACTTGGGAGACGGGCTCTATCCCGGGCCCGGGGCCGCTGAGGATTTGCACCCGGGTCGCCACGTCGCTGACAAAGGTGTTGTTATTAACCAGAGCATTGGGGTCGAGAGGAGGGGACTCGAGGCCGGGACTAAAACCGATTGGTTCGGCGATTTGGTCGAGAGCATCGACCTTGGCTGCGACGAAGAAAATACCCGGATAGCGCTGGGGCATGAGGACATCGTAGCCGAGTTGGATTTCCTCGCCGATGTCGAGGAATCCGTCGTCCGGCATGGGTTGGTAGTAGCGGGCCCCATAGGCCGGCGGCGCAATGGTCACGGCCGGGGCGCTGGTGTAGCCCGCTCCGGGTGAGACGACGGCGATGTTGGTGATGACACCAGTGACGAAATTGAGTTGAGCGACCGCCGTAGCCCCGCTGCCGCCAGCATTCGGCGCGATGGTCACGGGGGTGGGTTGAAGGGGTTATAAGCGACGGTGTTCGGCGGGATAAGAATATTGGTCACGCGCCCCGCGCCGTTAGTCTGGGCCGTGGCGGGTGGTGCAGCGCCTCCAGGTACGGGAACACCATAGACCGGCACAGCGCCCGGCGTGTTGTAAGCGCGCACGGTTCGTATCTCGGACAATTCGCTGGGGAAGCCGGCCATGTCGCCAAAGCAAGCTTGGTCAAAAACGAGCAGGTCGTCGTCGCCTGCGGTGGCAGTGTAAGCCGGGTCGACGGTCAGGACGGTGCGGAGACGGAAGAGGTCTTCCGCAGTGGAGCGCATCGGCCGGCTCTGCAAGGTGCCATCCCCAGTCCGGTTATTGCGCAGAGTGGTTTGGAACCGGACGGTGTCGCCGCTGTTGTAGACGTAATTGAACTTTCCGGTCTGCTCGTTGTAGCCGTAGAGGACGCCGCCGGTGCGCTGGGTTTGGGTGGAAGGGGGGTGGCCACGGTAACCGTGGGTGAGGCATACCCGGCACCTTTGCTCGTGATGTTGAAAAACAAAATTGACCCGGTTTCAGGATCGACCACCGCGGTGGCGGCGGCTCCCGAGCCCCTGGCCCGCTGAAAGTGACCGCCGGGGAGTGAAGGGATCGTAGCCCTGACCGGGATTAAGCGGGGTGAGAGCTGTCACTTCTCCGTCAACCACGGTAGCCGTTGCGGTGGCGCGTATCTTCGTGATTTGAGCAACCCGGGAATGGCGAGGTCCGGGATGACGTTGATAAAAAATCAGTGCTCCCCACCTGACTATCGCCGGGACTGTCAGTCGTAACATTGGTTCCAGTGTATAGATTCAGGCTGTAACCAGGTAAGGAGACGTTGTGCAGAGTGCCGTCGTTGGGGATGGAACCACTGAAAGTTTGAGGCACGGGCGCCTTGTTTGTCGTAGAGACCCCATCGGCCGTGGTCACCGTGACCCCGAGCAATGGATCAAGGGAGCCGTTGGCTATGGGCACTGCGACGCGGTTGCCGTAGATGTCGCTTCCTTCGAGCAGGACGCGCCAAGGGACCGGATTTGTGTCGGTATTGACCGCCGCAAAACTTCCGCTCAGTCCCCACCCAGGCTGCTCGTGCCACCCGCCGCGGTCCAACCGGAGATTTCTTGCGCCTTGAGCATCGGGCTGAGGAAAGGCAAGAACAGAGCGAGAAACAGAGGCATTCTGGTCAGGGAGGGGTGAATATTCATAGCGGGTCTGGGGTACTAAAAGGCGGGATTATCGCTTGCGAGATGAGAAACCGAGACAAAGCAATATGGGCATATTCAACCCGCTGTCAAGGGCGGTCAGCGGTAACCCTGCTCGGCCAAAACCTTGTCAAAAGACTTGATTGAACCGTCGGGGAAACAGATAAGGGCGCCTTGCCCATGGCCGGGTCCGCGTTCGATAAGCCATGGTTGCGTGGCCCAACGATTGGCGATGCCCGGGGTGGGGAAACATGGTCGGGGCGTAGTGGACCTGGGCTGCTTCGGGTCCCAAGCGGGCCACAATAGTCGGGCAGAGCCAAGTTTTCTCAACAATCCCGTAAGGCTGAAGGACGGTCAGCCAATAGCTCTCCCAGACCGCGCCGGCGGTCGGTGCCGGACCCTGCGGCCAGACGTTGCCGTGATCCTGCAGATACCCGCCGAGCCCAACCGTGATACTTCGCATGTTTGCCATGCAGCGGACTTCTTGGGCTTTGCGCAGAAAGCTATCGACATTGGGCAGAGCGAGAACCAAGAGAATTGCCGCGATGGCCATCGCGGCGATGAGATCGAGCAGGGTGAAGGCCTCCCGTTTCCCACCTGCACTCCACGAACCGGCAAACTTGCCCGTACTTCCCGGGCCGGGACGATTATTGCTGCGTAGCGCCGGTCGCTGGTTGCGGGAAGGCTGAGCCAGAGTTGGCAGAAGTTTTGATGCCATCGAGTTGAAAGTTATGCGAGCCGTCAACTTCCGGAGGTGCTTCCCGACGCCGTGGCAATCGCTATCGTGCCGCTGCCGTTGAAGGTGTAGGTGGCTTTGTTGTTGTTAACATTGGCATTAAAGTAACCGCTGGCCGTGGCAGCGGGCAGGCTGACCACTTCGACACCGGTATTGGCGACCAGAACCAATTCCCGCTGTTTGGTTGGTGAAAGTTGAAAACGAGTGCGGCCCGAGCCATTGGCCAAAACGCCCGAAACAGTGCTGGTTGACGGGTTGATGTTTGCTGCCGTCCCTCCGATGTAGACGTCACCGTTCACGTAGATGAGAAAATTATTCAGCGAGTTATCGAGCGAAAGGGATTGTAAAGCGGCAGAAGACGATGAACCAGCCGTCCCACCTGCTTGGCCCTGCGCTCCCCCACTTGGCCTTGCGCGCCGAATGCGGGTGTTCCGTCCCTGATACCAAAACCAATAACGCCGGAGACCACTGACCCCAAAATAACGGTGTTGGTCTCCAACAGGGGTCCCGTCACAATGTTAGTGGTGATGACATTGGTAACCGGAAGACCGCCTGTGTTGGTGATCGTAGTCGTGACCACTTGGTTGGTGGTAAAAAGCTATTAGTGGTGGACACCCGGCTGAAAGTCCCACCGACATTGTTGAACACGTTGGCGAAGTATCGACCGTCGAGTTGCCCGGGATAGTAGGTGCCGTTAGCGAACGGCCCCGCGCCAAACCAGTTACCGCCGAGACTTGCTTGGACGCTCAGAGTCATGACGAGGAGAGGGAGGAGGATGGTTTTCATGGGTCTTCTTAGGACTCTGAATTAGTGGTTTCTGCTTAAGAGCTCAAGCCCAAAACGCATCCTACATTTTGCTCTGGAGGATGCCACTTAAATCACTGGTCTCGAAAAGTGACCTGCTGGCGGCTTGGACCAGGGGATGGGTGCTGAGGATGAGGACGTCTTCGGAGGTGGGGAGGGGGCGGTCCGTGGGGGTGGCGACGGATTGGAGGATGGGGGCTTCGGGTTGCGGGGCGGGGGCGGTGGACCAGCTGAGGGCGGGGACGCCGGCCGTGCTGGGGCTGAGCACGGCGATGCCGCGGTCGGGGGCGAAGGAGAAGGCGTTGAGTTGCAGCCCGCCGGTGTTGGCCAGGCCGGCCACCATGATGAGGGCGCCCTCGCCGGCGAAGCGGCGGGCGGCCTCCACGGCTGCGTCCAAGGCACCGATCTCGCGGAGGAGGCTCTCGCCTCGGCCGAGCTGCGCGGCGCGGCCGCCGAGGCCGGCGTTGACCACGAGAAAGTAACCGCGGCGGTTGAATTGAAGAAGCTCGATGCCGCGGCGGACGAGGTCGGCCAGGGTGGGCTGGCTCGGATAGCGGGAGGCGTCCTCGGCAAAGGCCAGATCGCCTTCGGCGAAAATGCCGAAGACTTGCGGGCTGCGCCAGCCGGGGGTGTTCTCCAATTCCTCCCTGGTGCGAACAATGTCATAGCCGCGCTGGCGCGCTTCGAGGAGCAGGTCGCGGCCGTCTTGGCGGGTGCCGCCCTGCTCGACGGGCACGAGTTGTGCGCCGCCGCCGCCGAGCACGAGGTCGAGCGGGGCTTTTTCGAGCAAGTGGAGGGCCAGACTGTCCGTGTCCCGCGGGTCGAAGCCGGGGGCAAAAAGCGGCGGTGGCGGGTTCGGTCAGCGGGGTGTTGGCGATCAACCCGGTGGCGCGCCCCTCGCGCCGTGCGACTTCGATCAGGGTCTCGAGGATTTGGCCGTCGGGAGTGATGGAGAGTGCGCCGCGGTTGACCAGCTGTCCGGTGGCCAGAGCCGAGGCGGCCGCCGCGGCATCGGCCACCGCGTAATCGCGGGCCCGGGGGAGGCGAGGGCGAGGTGGGGCAGGGATTCCAGCTGGAAGCGGTAGTCCGCACCGCCGGCGAAAAGCCGGGCCGCGGAAAGGGTCGAGGGGAAAAGTTTTCCGAGACAAAGAGGATGACCGCGAAGGGCTTTTGCACCACCCAGTAGCGGTAGACGAGGAAGCCGCCGGCCACGAAGCAGAGCAGGCAGGTGAGGAAGATGATCTTGTTGCGGATGCGGGAGGGCATGGGGTGGGGAGGCGAAGTGTTCAGTTTTCAGTGTTCCGTGATGCAGTAAAGACGGAATGGTGGGGCGGGCCCCGTTCCAACCGCGGGCGCGGACCGGATTGGTTCCGGGGCATGGTCCCCAAGGGTGGCCGGTTCGAGCGCTGAGATGGGCCGGGGAACTAGCCCGCAGCGGGTGGGTCAAGCGGGGTGCGGTAAAGCGTGACGGTGTGGCCGACTTGGAGGACGAGGCGGGCGCGGGTGCGGGCGGTGAGGGCGGCGGCGAGTGCTTTGCGTTCCGACTTGTGGTCGGTGAAGCGAACTTTGACCAAGCCGTGGTCGGCGAGGGCTTGGTCGAGGGCGGCGGTCAGGGCGTCGGTGATGCCGTCGTGGCCGAGATGGATCAGGGCTTTCAGTTTCTGGGCGCGCGCTTTGAGTTGGCCCAAGCTGGGTGCAGGCTTGGTCATGCAAAGAAGGGGTTGTGGGCTTTTTCCTCCGCCACGGTGGTGAGGGGACCATGGCCGGGGCAAAGGATGGTGTGGTCGGAGAGCCCGAGGATTTCGCGGCGGATCTTGGCCAAGGCCCCTTGGTAGTCGTCCCGCACGGTGCCGATCGAGCCGGCGAAGATGGCGTCACCCACCATGGCTGCCGCGAGCAATGCACCCTCAATCACATAAGTCGTGCCGCCGGGGCTGTGCCCGGGAGTCAGGCGGGTGCGGATAAAGTGGCGGCCGGTGTTGAAGAGGTCACCCGGGCGGAAGGTTTTCGTACCGCGCACCGGTTCGAGGGCCGAGGACCAGGCCTCGACCTTGAGTTCGCCTTGAGCACGGCAAGGGCATGCACGTGATCGGCATGGCTGTGGGTCAGAAAAATGGCGAGCACGTTGAGGTCGCGGGAGGCCACGGCTTGGAGGAGCGGGGTGGCGTCCGCGCCGGTGTCAAAGATGGCTGCATCGCGGCTCTCCTCGTCCCAGAGAATGTAGGCATTGACCGACAGGTCGCCGTAGGGGTGCTGGCCGCGACGAGGCCAGCGGACAGTCGACGTGTGGCCGGTAATCGCCGCGGGCCAGCCGGACGAGGGCCTCGCCATTGAGTTGCAGCACGGTGGCGAGGGCGCGGGCCGCCGGTGGGTCGAACTGACCGGCGAGCAGGAGGTCCACCGCGGCCTCGCTCAGGCCGGCCGATCTTGCGGCCGCGGGGGTGGAGAGATCTTTCCCGCAGGGCCTTCCCGAGAATGTCGGCGAAGTTGTCTTCGAGCGGAATCATAGCTGCTGCGATTTCAATTGTTGGCGCAGGACAAAATAGAGGACCTGGAACAGGACGAGGAGGAAAGGGATGAGGACCCAGGCGTTGAAGACGAGCACGCTGGCGCCGAGGCCGAAGTAGCGTTTTTGCGGCCCGAAGAAGACGTTGAGGAAGCGCGTTTCGCGGTAGTCGCTTTGTTCCATCTCGGCCTTGTTCACCAGGTCGGTGGTCTTTTGGTTGACGTAAAGCCGTTCGGCGCTGACCCCTTTGGGGACGTGAGGGGGCGGAGGTCGCGGGCAGCGGATCGCCTTGCAGGACGCGGTCAATCCCGTGCAACTCGCGCTCGACCGCGGCGGTGTCGGTGCCTTGGAGGCCGGAGACCATGGCGAGCAATTCTTTGAGGTCTTCGAGGCGCTCTTCTTGGGGGCGGTCAGCTCGGGACGGCGGGCGAGTTGGATTGATCTGCGCCTGGATTTTTCCTGCCGGCTGGTCAGCGGATTGAGTTTCGCCTGGGCAAAGACAATCGCCTCGTAGGACCAGCGCATGGGCATGAACTCGCAGATCAGCGGGACCTGCAGGTCGCTCCGCGGTTGGCCGGCTTCGGGATTCTCGGAAAACCAGCGGCTCGCGGAGTAAACGAAGTCGAGATTCTGGTTCATTTCTTCATATTTGATCAGCGCGCCCCCGAGGATGATTTGGGGATGAGGACCACCGGGATAATGTTGACTGCGGTTTTGCTTTCGCTGACCAGACTCGAGATGAGCAGCCCGATGGCGATGCCGCTCACCGCGGTCAGGACCATGGCCGCGAGGAAGATCCAGAACATGCCCCGCACCTCGAGGATCCAGTTGGCAATGAGGATGAAGAAGACGCACTGGACGAGGGCAAAAAGGAGAGGGTCAGGACCTTGGCCAGGATATACCAGCCGAGGCGGACGTTGAGGTTGCGCTCGCGCTGGAGGACAGGGCGGTCGCGGATGATGTCGTCCACGCTGTTGGTCAGCCCGAGAAACATGGCCACGACGAGGGAGAGGAACAGATAAGTGGGAATGTGGAAGGAAGAGGCGAAGTCGTAAGTCCCTTCCTCCGAATAGCGGAGCACGGCGCCGATGAGGGCGGCGAGGGCCGGGGGCGGCAATCATGGTGGTGGCCAGGTTGCCCTTGTTGCGCAGCTTGCTGATGAAGGCGCGGGCCAGAAGGGTGCGGAACTGGAGGAATTCCTCGCGCAGGGCGGCCCGCCAAGAGCGCCGGGCTTCGGCCCCGACCCCTGGCTGTCTCCCGGCGCGGGCTCCGGGGCCGGCTGCCGCACGTCGCGCATCAGCCGCCAAGCTTCGTATTTGTCGCGCCAGTAGTCGGGCGAGTAACGCCGCACGGGAACGAGTTGCCCGCGGTCATTCTCCTCGTAGATGACATCACCGCCTCAGGTCGCGCAGCGGGGTCTCGAGCACATCGAAGACAAATTCCGGCCGCGTCGTGCCGCAGGCCGGGCAGCCGCCCAGCGGGGTGCCGAAGTGCTGCTGGTGCTCGGCCTCGGCAAAGTAGGGAGAGCATTTCGTGCGGGGTGCCGAAAAGACCATCCGCCCGCCGCGATCGAGGAGCATGGCCTTGTTGAACATCTGGAAAATTTTCGAGCTGGGCTGGTGGATCGTGACAATGACGATTTTGTTGTGCGCCATGGCCCGGATAATTTCCATCACGTGTTCGGAGTCCTTCGAGGACAATCCCGAGGTCGGCTCGTCAAAGAGGTAGATGTCGGCCGAGCTGATCATATCGAGGCCGATGTTCAGCCGCTTGCGCTCGCCGCCGCTCAGGGTTTTCTTGTGGGTGGCCCCGACCACGCTGTCGCGGCGCTCGTTCAGCCCGAGTTCGGCCAGCTTGCCGTCGATGCGCCGGTGGCGTTCCCGCCAGGAGAGGTAGGGGGAGCGGATGGCGGCGGCGAAATCGAGGTTCTCGCCGATCGTGAGGTGCTCGTCGAAGGCGTCGAACTGCGGGATGTAGGTGACGTATTGTTTCAGCGCGGTCGAAGTTTTCGTAAAGGAGAGGCCGTTGAAGAGCACCTGCCCGCGCACCGGCGGAAACTGGCCGGCGAGGGACTGTAACAGGCTGCTTTTGCCGCAGCCACTCGCGCCCATGACGCAGATCATTTCGCCGCGGGTCGCGGCAAAGCTCACACCGTCGATGCCGAGGCCGCCGCCTTTGAAGCGGCAGACCAGATCGCGCACCTCGAGGTGGTGGATGACGTTGCGCTCCTCCTCGAGAAGGCGCTCGGAAAAATTGCAGCGCAGCGATTGGTTCGAGTCAATCTGGATCATGTCGCCATCCTGCAAGCCGGCCTCGTTGCGCACCGGGGTCTCGCCGACCATGATCGGCTGGTCGGTCTTGAGTACTTCGAGGCGGCCGACCAGACGTTCAAAGTCGCAGAAGATGCGGAGAAGGACATCGCCGCCGGCCCCGGGGCGAGGAGGATGTCGTCCTCATCGAGCAGGGCCGGGTTGTTCGAGACGAGGTAGGTGGTTTTCGACTGCTTGAGGTGGAAGCGTCCGCCGTAGGAGTGGGCATGGCGGCGCAGGTCGTCGAGGGGGAGTTCGGTGTCGTTGTCGAAGAGGATTTTCGCTTCCAGTGTGGCCTCGACGCGGGCGCTGGCGCGCAGACGGGTGCCCTCGAGCGTCGCGGGTACGTCCTTGCAGCGCGATGACCAGCACATCGAGTCCGAACCGAACCTCGAGCGAGCTGTCACGGGTGCGGCTTTTTCCAGCTGGATTTCGTTGTCCTTGGTCACCGTGACGAAAATGTAGGGCGAGGGAAACGTTTTCTTGGCGTTGAAGTAGAAAACGAGGTCCTGGTGGGTGAGTACCTTTTCGTCGATCACCATGCGCTGGCCGGGATAGACGCGGCAGAATTCCTTGGCCCGGAGGGAGCGGCCCTGCACGGAAACCGGATGGTCGCAGAGGTTTTTGACCAGGATGAGATCGCCGTGCCGGTAGACCGCGAGGCGGTTCGTCCCGGTCAGCTCCTGCATCCGCACGTCGGCCGCGGCGTCCGAACCGAAAATGATCACTTCGAGCGGCGAGGAGTCGGCTGCGAAAGAATTCCCGCGCGGGTCCGGCGCGTCGCTATTCAGCTGGTAGACGATGTCGATGGCCTGCGAGGCGGTGCCGAGTTGCTCCATGAAGGAGTAATAAGCAGCCATGTTATCGGTGTTCATCCCCGACCGGTGCACCAAATCGTAAAGTTGGATACCGAGGAGGATTTGCGGTCTTCGCCCAGTTGGTTGCGCAACTGCCGGGCCATGGCCCCGAGGTCCTGTTTTTCGTGCAGGGCCTGACGAAAGTGCTGCCGCAATTCGGAGTAGACTGCTTCCGGGTAATCGTAGCGGAGGAAGCCGAGGCTCGAGTCGATTTCCTCTTCGAGCAGGTCGCCATCGACGCGGGCGAATCCGGCCAGCACTTTGATCAGGAGCGGCAGGAGATTCGGGCTCTCCGTCACGGTGCGTGGACGACGCAAGGCCCGCCGGACGAAGGATTCCTCGGCGCGGCGCGCCCGGTAAAAATTACGCAGAGTGCCCTCCAAGCGCCGCCCGAGGCTGGCGCCGGTCGGAGTTTCTGTCACGGACATGACCCGAAATTAACCCGCGGCCGATCTCGAGCAAAGCCTTTGCGCAAGTCGCGAATTGCACCGCGGCTCCGACTGGGGCTTAATCTCCGGCCCAGCACCATTTGTCCCATGCCCGTCCGAAAGCCCAGTCGTCCGCTTGAAAACACGCGGGTTCGCCAACTTAAGCGCCTCGTCGCCCCGAAAGTGATCAAAAGGAATTGCCGGCCTGCGGCGTCTTCCCCGGACTGTCGTGCGCGGCCGGCGCGAGGCGCAGGCCATTTTGCAGGGTCGCGACCGTGCGATTTCTCGCCATTGTCGGCCCTTGTTCGATCCATGATCCCCAGGGCGCCCTCGATTACGCACGGCGTTTGGCCGCGCTCTGGCCGAGTTGGATGATTCGGTCTGCATTTTCATGCGCGTTTACTTCGAGAAGCCGCGCACCACCGGTCGGGTGGAAGGGCTTGGTCAACGATCCGCGCCTCGGACGATTCCTGCGACCTTGCGGCGGGGCTCCGCCCTGGCCCGGCAGATTGTTGTTGGAAATCACCGCCCTCGGGCTCCTGACCGCGACCGAATTCCTCGATCCGATTGTGCCGCAGTATCATGGCCGATGTGGTCAGCTGGGCTGCGATCGGCGCGCGTACCACGGAATCCCAGACCCATCGCGAAATGGCCAGCGGCCTCTCCATGCCGGTCGGCTTCAAAAACAGCACCGATGGCAGCGTGCAGACCGGCGCTTGATGCCCTGCTCGCCGCGCGTTCGCCGCACAGCTTCCTCGGCATCGACCAGGACGGTTGCACCATCGGTGGTCACCACGGCGGGCAATGCGGACAGCCACATTGTGCTGCGCGGCGGACGCGAGGGCGGCAACTACGGTGCGCGTCACACCGCGGACACCGAGCGACGGCTGCGCGAGGCGGGTCTTCATGCGGGCTTCATGGTCGACTGCAGTCATGCCAACTCGGCGAAAAATCCGCGCCGTCAGGCGGTGGTCTGGCGGAATGTGCTCGCCCAGCGCCATCGCGGCCGCGCCTCCATCATCGGTGCGATGCTCGAGAGCTACCTGGAAGAGGGCAACCAGGCGATGTCTGCCGACCGGCGCAAGCTGCGATTACGGGGTCTCGGTGACCGACGGCTGCATTGGTTGGCCCGCGACGGAAAAAGCTCCTGCGCGCTGCGGCGAAAGCGAGCGGCAAGTCCGGGCCAGCACCCGGCGGGCGGCGGGGCGATGACCTTGCTTGAGACGCCGGTGGGTGAGGCGTCGTGGGCGGCGTTGGATTTCGAGAGTGCCGGTGCGGCCCTGGCCGGAGCGACGAACCGGTGCAGGTGGGTATGGCCGTCTGGCGTGCTGGCGGAAATGTCGGACTTTTTCCGCAGTTATCATCCATTCCCCGGCGTGCATCACGGCCCAGGCCCGGGCCGTGCACGGCATCGGGGACGATAAGGTGCGTGGGCGCTCCGCCCATGGCCGCGCTCTGGCCTGACTTTAAAGCGCGGCTTCGGCGGGGCCGTGGTCGTGGCCCACGGGGCGGGGACGGAGAAACGTTTTCGCGCGCCTTCCCGCTACACGGATTCGGTCCGTGGTTGGACACCCTGGCCGTGTCCCGCGCCGTGCTGCCCGATTTGCCCGGACATCTCTCGGCGAAGTCACGGCCGCGCTTGGGGTTGTGGATGAAGGTGCGGGCGCTCTGTCCGGCGCTCGACTGGCATGATGCGCTCTTTGACGCGGTGGCCTGTCTGGTCATCCTGCGCCGCATCGTCGGGCGATGCGGGTTGGCCGCCGTCACGGTGGGCGAGTTGCTGCTGCCTCGATGCCTCGGCTTACCACCGCCGACGGGCACTACTGCGCACCGGCGCGGTCGGCGGGCTGGGGCTGGCTGAATTTTTCTGCTTTGCCTCCCAAGGCGGGATCCCTTTAGGTTGGGGTTATCGCCCATGGAGAGTCATCTCTACCTCTCGCTCATTCCCGAGGCCCTCATCCTCTCGCAATTGCCGCCCGATAAGTTCGGCGCTTATCATGGCGACCGGCTCCAAGCGGCCAGATTGAGGGACCGGCTGTTTTTCGAGGTCGATCCGTCGGCCGATCTTTCCGGTTTCCGCATGGACGAGGCCGCGCCCGTTGCCTGCCCCACCGCGATGGTTCGCCGCGCAGTCGGTTTACCTGGCGGTCTTCAATGTCTTGCCGCGCGTCCCGCTCGAGGCTTTGCGCCAAGTTTATCTGACCACCCCGGCCGGTCCTCACTCTGGGTCTCCGATCCGGCAGCGTGGACGGGTGACGGCCGTGACCGCTTCTTCCTTTACCAGGAACTCGGCCCGGTCTACCCGCGCGTGGCGAGCAGTCTCGGGCCGAGAGGTTTCTGCGCTTTGGTCACCTCGGCGGACAAACTCGTCTCGTTGCCGCGCCTCGCCTTCATCGACCTTAAACTTGGCAGTCTCGCCTCCGACACCGACATCCAGCTCGACGGCAGCGTGCCTTACCAAAATGTCGAGCACCTGCGCGAATGCCTCCGCTCCCTGCGCGATCACGCCGCGCGCAAGACCAAAATCGTCTACCGCGGGATGCGGCCCGACCTCCTTTTCTCCATGGTGCGCCACGGCTTGTTTGTCGGCGACGCGCACGGCCTGCGCTTCTTCCCCTGCCGTCCGAGGATTCGCTCGAGGTGGAGCACAACCTCTGGTGGCATTCCGCCCGGGCCGTGAAGGGGATACTGAGGCAGTCCTTTTTTTTCAGCTTATGGAAAACCTGACTTACTTCGTTCCCCTCTTCGGCCTGGCCGGATTGGCCATTGCTTTCATCACCTACCGCCGCATCGTTCTGGAGCCGGGAGGCGAGGGCGGGTGGCGGAAATTGCCGGTCAGATCCACGACGGTGCCATGGTCTTCATGCGCCGCGAACTCCTGCTCTCATCGGCGGGTTCGCCGTGGTGGTCGGAGGTTTGCTCACCCTGAAGGATCCGTGGGAGGCAATGGCTTTCTTTTCGGCGCGGCGGCCTCACTCCGGAGCTGGCTACATCGGGATGTATTCGGCGACCAATGTGAACGTGCGCACCGCACTGGCCGCGCACCACAAGGGTGCTGGGGCGGCCCTGACCACCGCCTTCTTCGGCGGATCCATCATAGGGCTTACCGTGGCTTCGATGGGACTGCTCGGGGTGGGAACCCTTTTCATCTTCTTCGGTTCCTCGGAGAAAGATGTGCACGTCATCCACGGCTTCGCCATGGGTGCTTCGCTTGTCGCCATCTTTTACCGCATCGGCGGCGGCATTTTCACCAAGGCGGCGGACGTTGGCGCCGACCTGGTGGGCAAAGTCGAAGCGGGTATTCCCGAGGACGATCCCCGCAATCCCGGGGTCATTGCGGACAACGTGGGCGACAATGTGGGTGACGTGGCCGGGATGGGGGCCGACCTTTTGAATCTTACTGCAATGCCATGATTGCTTCGATGGCCATTGCCGCCACGCTGACCATCGCGCAGTGGGAGATGCTCGCCGCGGACCGCGGCAATCTCATGTTCCTCCCGCTCGCCCTGGCGTCTACGGGGCTGCTCTGCTCGTTGGCCGGGATCGGGCTGGTCAAGATCTCGGCCCACCGCGCACCGGCCCGGGCCCTGCGCACCGGCACGGTCGGTGCAGCCATCCTCTTTGTCCTCCTCGCCGCCGCGGTGATCAGCTGGCTCGCGGTTGATCTCAAAGTCTGGTTCTGCGTCATCATGGGCTCGGTTGGCGGTATCGCCATCGGGCTTTCGACCGAGTACTACACACGGGTGGCGCGCCAATGAAGTCGATTTCCAAGGCGGCCTTGACCGGCGTGGCCACGGTCATGATCCGCGGTCTCGCCGTGGGGATGTTCTCCGTGGTCATTCCGCTCGCCGTGGTTGCTTTTGTCATTCTCGGAGCGAGCCACTTTGCCGGCCTCTACGGGGTCGGTATTGCCGCGGTCGGCATGCTGGCCACGGTTGGCATCACCATGAGCATCGACGCGTATGGTCCGATCGCGGACAACGCGGGCGGCATTGCCGAAATGGCGGGAATGGGTAAAGAAACCCGCGCTATCACCGACACCCTTGACGAAGTGGGCAATACGACGGCCGCGATCGGCAAGGGCTTCGCCATCGGCGCCGCGGCTTTCGCGGCCCTGGCCCTCATTGCCGCGTTCATCAACGTGGTGAAGATGAACAATCCGGGCTTCCAACTGCTCATCTCCGACCCGCGGGTGCTAACCGGACTTTTCATCGGCGGATTCATCCCGTTCCTGGTCAGTGCCCTTTCCATGACGGCGGTGGGCGAGGCCGCCCAGGAAATGATCGAGGAAATCCGGCGTCAGTTCCGCGAAATCCCCGGGTTGCTCGAGGGCACGGGCAAGCCCGACCCGGCCTCCTGCATACGGATCGCGACCGATGCCGCGATCAAACGGATGATCCTGCCGGCCAGCGTGGCGGTGGGCAGTCCCGCCGTGATCGGCTTCGGCCTCGGCGCTACCGCGCTGGGCGGTGCTCTGATCGGTGCGCTGCTCAGCGGCGTGTTGCTCGCCTCTTTTCATGGCCAACTCGGGCGGTGCCTGGGACAATGCGAAAAAATTTATCGAGCACGGGCACTACGGCGGCAAGAATTCGGATGCGCACAAAGCCTGTGTGGTCGGGGACACGGTCGGTGATCCGCTCAAAGACACCTCCGGCCCGTCGATGAACATCCTGATCAACGTGATGTCCATCGTGGCGCTGGTCATCGCGCCGTTGCTGAAATAAGCGCGATCGAGAGGGGCCGCGCTGTCGCGGAAGGAAATATGTTTCGACGTTCGCTTAGAAAGTGACGGACGCGCTGGCTCGCGCGTCCGATCCCCTACCAGCGGACGCGCGAGCCGCGTGTCCCTACCGCAGCCGCGCTTTTCTTGCCTCTCCGGTTGCAGGGTAACGGTTTAAAGGTGGCAAGGCTTGAGCGTGTTCAGCGTGGTCTGCACCTCGCGCACCACTTGGCCCCCGAGGTCGCGGATTTCGAGTTTGACCGTGGGGTCCTCCGCCTCCCAGTCGATCTCGATCCAACCGAAATTCGGCTGGTTGTAAACCGGTCCCCGGCCACGCGGAAGCGGTTCGGCTCGTCGGGGATTCCGGTTTGGTTCAGCCCGCTCGAGGTGATGTCATAGAGCGGGTAAAAAGGACCACCCTCCGTCTCCGGGGAAGCAGCGAGATATCCGAACTGTGACGGTCGCCGCTCAGGATGACAACATTCGTCGCATTGTCGCGGATGACCTCGAGGAGTCGCTTCCGCTCGCGCGGCAGGTTGCCCCATTTTTCCCAGCCATGGTCGAGGGCGAGCACCTGGATGCCGCTGACCAGAAGACGGAGCTCGGCCGGCTTCTTCAATTCAGCAGTGAGCCAATTCCACTGTTCCTCGCCGAGCATGGTGCTTTCGCTTTCCGTGTCCGGGAGATAGCGACCGACCGGCTTGCCCGTCGCGGCCCGGGCGGCTTTCAACTCGTCCTTGACATCGTGAGGAGCGGACCGCGGAACCATCGCGTGTCGAGCAGAATGACTTGGACCCGTTTGCCCTCGGGGCCGAAAATCTTGGCATCGTAAACTCCACCACGCTGCCGCAGGGGAGTCCTCCGGTGTGGCGAAGAATGCCATGAAGGCTTCTTTCGCTGCTTCCTTGCCTGCAAATTCCACCCCGGCGTCGTTTTTGCCGTAATCGTGGTCGTCCCAAGTGCCGATGACCGGAACCGCGGCGCGCAATGCCGCGAAGCCGGGGATCTCGGACAACTTTGCGTAACTCGCCCGCAGCTTTGCCGGGTCTGCCGTGTCGGCGTAGACATTGTCCCCGGTAAAGATAAAGAGTTGGGGATTCAGCGCGTTGATTGCCTGCCACACGGGCTGCGGACGTTTTTCATTGGCGCAGGACCCGAAGGCGATGCGGGAAAGGGGTTCCTCGGCGACCAAAGGAAGGGAGGTCAAAGAAGCAAGGACGAAGAGGAGGCAGCAGCGCATGGTCATGGGAATTGACAACCTCACAGTGCGCCCGCGGGTCAAAGCGCAATTGCGTGTTCCGGCCTTGCCAAAGCGCAAAGCAGAGAATAAGCAATAAGCGTGCAGGATCCTGTGGTCAAATCCGCGATTCGTGGTCTGGTCATCGCGCATATCGCCCTTGGCCTGGCCGGAACTCTGGGGGTGACGCTTTTCATTCTTCTGGCCTACACTCAGGCTTATCCCTTGGTGGTGATTTTTCCGGTGGTGGCTTTGGCCGTGGTGACGGCCGGGGCGAATTTATCTCCCGCGACTGGACGCCGTCCGTCGCGGGCGGGATCGCTGAGGCCCCCCGGCAGCACGGTATGAAGGGCGAGCGCGCGGCCATCCGCATCGGCCTCGCGGGGTGGAGCGAGGCGGTCAGTCGGCACCGGGCAAACTTCCCTGCCTCGGGCAGGCCGGACCGGATGCCTCCGCCTTGGCCAAATACGCCACCGCATTCGACTTCGTGGAAGTCAACGCCAGCTTCTATCGTCAGTTCCGCGCCGCCACCTATGAAAGTGGGCTTCGGAGGTGCCGGCCGGGTTCTGTTTTTCGGTCAAGATGCACCGTCTCATCACGCACCACACTCGCTTGAAAAATGCCGGACTCCTCGCACCGTTTTTCGATTCCATCGCCGGTCTGGGGGCGAAGCTTGGGGGTTGTCCTGATCCAACTCCCTCCCTCGCTCCAGCTTTGATGACGCCATCGCGGTCTCTTTTTCCGCGCGCTGCGGGAGCATTACGATGGCCCGGCGGTTTGCGAGCCGCGCCATTCCGCTTGGAGCAGCCGCGGGGCATTGGATCTGCTGGCGGCCTACCGAATCGGTCTGGTCCGCACGGAAATCCCCGACTCATCGTGCGAAGCAGAGGCGAGAGTGGCGCCGCTTTACCTCCGGCTTCACGGAGCGCCCCGCCGTTACTACAGTGCCTACAGCGACGAAGAGCTCGGGCGTCTGGCCGGATGTCTCCGCCGTGACGCGCAGCTCGCCCGCTTCGTTGTTTTTGACAACACCGCGAGTAATGCCGGAGTCCGTAATGGGTCCGCGCTTCTTGCCCTGGTCGGCGCGCCCGCCTCATGATTAGGGCCTCCGGCTTTGCTCGGTCGGGCCAGTGCGTATAGCGTTTCCACCCCGATGATTTCCCGCCGCAAGGAAAAATACCCGATCAGCCCCTCCCTCCTGCAGTATTTGCACCATTTCGGGCGGCGGGCCGAAATCCCCATCGTCTATGACGACCTCCTCCGCTTCGACACGGCAATGCCCTACGAAAATCCGTCCGGCCGGGAAACGCTCTGGCTCACGGTGGCCTATGCCCCGGAAGTCATGCGCGAGTTGCAACCGAAACTGACCCGCATTTACGCCATGCTGAAAATTGGCGGTGATCTTCCCGCACCGACCACCTTTCGGTCGAGCGCATCGATTTCGGCGACTTCGGCAACTCGCGTCCATTCCGCGTCCGCATCATCAACCGCTTCAACGGCAACGCCGACCACTATTACGTGAAGTATGCCGACGGCTTCGCGGATCTACGGTCTCGAACTGGAGCATCTGCTTTCACCCTTCCGGATCAGCTACTTGGTCCGGGAAAACACCCTGATTGAAGAGCACATTGCCGGTGTGCCGGGCGACGAGTTTATGCGGACTTATCTCGGCCGCGAGGACGTGAACAAAGTCCGCATGGCCAAGGAATTCGTCAAATTTGCCGGAACGCTGCTACCTCCGGCTGCTCGGCGACATGCGCGCGGTGAACTACATCGTCGACATCACCCCGACTTTGAGGAGGTGCAATACCGGGTGCGTCCGATCGACTTTGACCAGCAGTGTTACGAAAAACGCCTCGAGGTTTACCGTCCGCACCTTTTCCCGGACAACAAACCGGTCGAGCAGTTGGTCCGCTCGCACCTCAATGTCCCGACCATCGTGCAATACCGTCAGGAAGAGCGCTCCCAAACGGCCCGCCGCATCGACGTGGCCAGCCAGCGCTACAGCGCGCTCCTCTCGACCATGCGCAAGACCCCGATCGCCCCGCCGGAGCATGTGACCCAACTGGCCGAGGAATTGAATACCTACCACGAGTGCAAAGAGTTCAGCGGAGCGGGCTCCATGGCCGACTTGGTCAGCCGACACCTACAACGCCTCCTCACCGACCGCATCCACGAGTGAGCCCAAAGTTAGCCCCTGCCGTCTTTGCCTGCCGGGGCGGTCTGGTGATCCGCGTTTTAGCCCTTGGCGTGTCGCAAGACAGCGGCCAAAATAACCAGCGATGCAGAGCACCAGCCACCTCGCCAGGATCTGGCAGCACAAGTCGCCCCAGACCTCGGACCAAGTTCCCCTGATCCAGGGTCGTTTGCTTGCGGTCATCCTCGCGGCCGCCACACTGTGTTTGTCTTGCCCCGGCCCTGCCACGGCCGGGGTTGTCTACGACAACATTTCTGGAGCGACCGGCGCGGGTGAGTGGCGGTAGCGCAGGGATCGCGACCACCAATGCGCCCCTCGCAAATTCCTTTTCCACCGGCGGTCAGTCCACCCTGCTGACCGATGTCGGGCTTCTCCTGCGAGCGCTCAACCCCGCAAGCGGGGGCAGTTTTTCGGTCAGTCTCCTCAGCGACAACTCGACCAGTCCCGGGGTGACATTGACGACGATTGCCACGGTTAATGACAGCCTTCTCGCGGCGACCCTCGGCACGTTCAGCTACCAACTCCCGACCCCGTACCCGCTCGCCGCCCACACGCGGTATTGGATCGAACTCGACAGCCCCTCGAGTACGAGCGAATGGAGCTTTACTGCGACCAATGTGGGTATTGGGGTGGACAACGAATACGTCTACTATGCGGGGCAAGTCTTCGCCAACCCGCCTTCACGCCCTACCAAATGACGGTGACCACGGTGGTGCCGTGAGCCAACCACCATCGGTCTGTGCGCGCTCGGCCTGTTGGTTATCGCGGCGGCACGCCGCGTCCGGGTCAGACTCTGAACATCTTTGCTGCGCAACTAGGATCGGCGGCATCTGCAGCGCCCAGCCAACTGGCGACGGCCTCCCGAGGCCATAGGCATCCCATTTTGCAGGCGGGTTCTGAAAAGACAGAGAAGCAGCGCGCACGGGATTCGAACCCGTGTACCAGCCTTGAGAGGGCTGTGTCCTAGGCCTCTAGACGAGCGCGCCATGAAGAATCACCCATTATGCCGCGGGCCGGGGCTTTGACAAGCGTGCGGCCGCCTCGGATCCCGGTTCTTCGGCGGAGGCAGAATGGTTCCCGACCGCAAATCCGTGCTCTGGATCTGCCGCCGCCCCGCGCTTGCCGTAGGGCAGTTGATCGGCGATGGTTTGCCGTGTCCATGACCGTTTATATCAAAGGCTTTTGTCCCTGGTGCAAAGAGGCCCTCGCCTGGCTCGATCGAGCATGGTTACCGTTACGAAGAGCGCGAAGTCCTCGCAGACCCTGAGGCGATGGCCCGCATGCGGGAGATTTCCGGCCAATCACTCACCCCGACCCTCGAAGTGGACGGCAAGGTGCTGGCCGATTTTGACACCGGGCAATTGTCCGCGTTTCTCGACGCGAACGGCCTCCAGCCATGAACGAGCTGGATGCTCTTCGCCGGTCTGGTGGCCTCACCGCGGCGTTCTTCAGCTTCCCGCATCCGTTTCTCCGCCGGGCCGGGATCCTTGCGCTCGGGGTCACCACGTTCGCCGCTGGCTACTTGGCCACCGGCAACCTTTGGATCGGCGCCGCCGGTGTTTCGGCGGTGCTTCTGCTCCCTGGGTGGAAATCCTCCTCCGCGTGCGCAAGTTGCGGTCTGCCGCTCCGCAAGGAATTGCGTCAGTCCGCCCCGCCTTCCCGGGAAATGTTTCCCGCGCTGGGCGAACTCTCCGATCAGATCGAGGCGGCCGGCTTCGAGCAGGTGGCCGATTTGGGTTGGGAGATGGACGGCTACCGCCAATTCCTCCGGCTCTTCGCCCATGGGCAAAAGCGCGAGGAAGCCGCCATCACTTACGTGGAGCAAAATCAGCTCGGTTTCCATTTCGCCAGCGTGACCTCGCGCGGCGTGGATGGCGCGGTCTTCACCACGTGGAATTGTCCGGTCTCTTCCAGTTTGAAAACCCCGCCCACCGTCCACTTGCACCGCGTGGCCGGCGAGGCCGCTTTGCCGCGGTGGTCGCGGGGCATGGAAGGTTTTCTGGCCGAGCGCGGGGTGAAGGAGGAATCACTCCAAGCGGTTGAACCGGAGTCGGTGCGCGCCGCGGTGGAGCGCGACATGGAGAGCCAGATGCAGCACAATCTGCGCGAGGGTCTGCTCGAAGCGACGGATGAAGGTCACGGCCGGTATTCCTGGCGGGGAATGCTTTACTTGTGGTTCCAGTGCCTGAGAGATATCTTTCGGTTCTCGTGAGTTCCCTCTTTCCCCTGACGCGGCAATCGCCGTCGTTTGGACGCGTCGACCAGATCATGGTCGAGGAGCGCGCCGCGACCTTCACCAAGCGGAGCATCAAAGCGGAGTCCAAGATGCAAGGGTCTGCGCTTGGCCTTCTCCATGCTTCGACCTGACCACCCTGGAGGGACGGGACACGCCGGGCAAGGTGATGACCCTCTGCCACAAGGCCATGCACCCGGCGCCCGAGCGCTACGGGGTGGGGCCGGTCGCCGCGGTCTGCGTTTATCCGAACCTCGTGCCGGCAGCCAAAGCCTTTCTGCGCGGTTCGACGGTCAAGGCCGCCGCCGTGGCCACTTATTTCCCGAGCGGACAATCCTCGCTCAAGACGAAGCTCGAAGACACCCGCGTCGCGCTCCAACGCCGGGGCCGATGAGATCGACATGGTCATCGATCGCGCGGCCTTCTACGGGGCGAGTATGCCAAGAGTGCACGACGAAATCGCCGCGGTGAAACAACTTTGCGGCGACCGTGCATTTGAAGGTCATTCTCGAGACCGGTGAACTCGTCACCTATGACAATGTCCGCGCGGCGAGCATGATCGCCATGCAGGCCGGGGGATTTCATCAAGACCTCGACCGGCAAGATCAGCCCGGCCGCCACGTTGCCGGTCACCCTGGTTATGCTCGACGCGATCCGCGAATTTTTCTTTGCCACCGGGATCCGCATCGGCCTGAAGCCGGCCGGCGGGATCCGCACGGCCAAGCAGGCGCTGCACTATCTGGTCATGGTCAACGAAACCCTGGGGGATGACTGGCTCACCCCGGAGATGTTCCGTCTCGGGGCCAGCACCCTGGCCAACGACATCCTCCTGCAAATCGCCAAAGGCGTGGACGGACGTTACCAAAGCGGCGACTATTTTCCCTGCCATGAGCAAGAAACCCAAAAACTCACTACCTGGGGTGGCCACCTTGGCCGCGCCGGTCTCGCATGCGGTGGTTGTTCCGGTCCGCGACCGCACGCTGCGTTTCAACGAACGCTGGAACTACTCGCCCGCCCCCGAAATCCACACCGACCTGAAGATCCGGCCGCGCTACGACCTCTTTATCGGCGGCAAATTCGTCCAGCCGTCCTCCGGCAAATATTTCCCGTCGATCAATCCCGCCACGGAAAAGCAGCACGCCGAAATCGCATTGGGCAGCGCGGCCGACGTGGACAAAGCGGTCAAAGCCGCCCGCCGCGCTTACGGAAAAGACGTGGGGCAAGATGCCCGGACGCGAGCGCGCCGAGTATCTCTTCCGCATTGCCCGCCTCCTGCAGGAGAAAATCCGCGACCTGGCTGTCGATCGAATCCCTTGACGGCGGCAAGACGATCCGCGAGAGCCGCAACATCGATCTGCCGCTGGTCGCCGCGCATTTCTTTACCACGCGGGGTGGGCCGACAAGCTGGACTACGCGTTTCCCGGCCACCAACCGCAGCCGCTCGGGGTGGCGGGTCAGATCATCCCCTGAATTTCCCGCTCCTCATGGCCGCATGGAAGCTCGCGCCCGCCCTGGCCTGCGGCAACACCTGCGTGCTCAAGCCGGCCGAGACAACCTCGGTCACCGCGATGCACCTCGCCGAAATCCTCGCCGAGGCCGACCTGCCGGACGGGGTGGTCAATATCGTCACCGGTTTCGGCGACACCGGCGCGGCGATCGTCAATCATCCGGACATCAACAAGCTGGCCTTCACCGGTTCGACCGAGGTGGGCAAGATGATTGCCAAGTCCGTGGCCGGCACGCGCAAGAAGCTGACCCTCGAGTTGGGGGCAAAGCGGCCAACATCATTTGTGAAGACGCCCCGATCGACCAAGCGATCGAAGGCATCATCCAGGGCATTTATTTCCAACCAGGGCCACGTCTGCTGCGCCGGTTCGCGTCTCTTTGTGCAGGAAAGCATTGTTGAGCCGGTCATCCGCCGCCTGCGCAATCGTCTCAGCGTATTGCGGGTCGGCGACCCGCTGGACAAGAACACTGACATCGGCGCGATCAACAGCCGTGAGCAGCTCGAGAAAATCCGCGCGATGGTGGCCAGCGGCAAAAAGAGGGCGCCGAGTTGTTCCAGCCCGCGCTGCAAATTGCCGAGCAAAGGTTATTTTTACGCCCCGAGTTTTTCACCGGGGTGACTGATTCGCACCGGATTGCGCAGGAGGAAATCTTCGGCCCCGTCTTGAGCATCATGACCTTCCGCACTCCGGAAGAGGCGCTCGAGCGGGCGAACAACACGCCCTACGGGTTGAGTGCCGGGATCTGGACGGACAAAGGCAGCAAGGTGTTCAAGCTGGCCACCGAATTGCGTGCCGGTGTGGTCTGGGCCGAGACCTACAACAAGTTCGATCCGGCGAGTCCCTTTGGCGGCTACAAAGAAAGCGGCTTCGGCCGCGAGGGTGGAAAGCAGGGATTGCTGTCTTATTTGAAGTTTGAGTGATGTCGGACGGCACAAAACGGAATCGTGAGTTGCGCTCAAAATCCCCGATGTTGCCCCGGTTTCCCGTGCTCAGGTCATCGACGGCCACCAGTTCAGCGCCACGATTCAGATGGTGCTCGATCACATGGGAACCGATGAATCCTGCCCCGCCGTTGACTAAAATGTTCACTGGGTTATCTCCTCATATGCCGTACGCGGTACGCGCTCGCCTGGCGGGTTGTTGGCGGTTTTGTCTCGGGAGGCTGGCTTCTATTGACAAAAGCTATGTTTATCAAGATTTCACCGTCAAATAGTCTGGTGCTGCTGCCAAGCTGGCACTGGCCGCGCAATGTGAGGATTCAGGCCGAGGAAGACAAGGAGCCTGCCGCCCGCCCGGAGAGCCAGGCGCCCTCGATCTTGCCGCCGGCGAAACTTTCTCCGGCCAGGATGAGGGGAGCGGGGAGGTCGAAGGAAAGTGCGGGCGGTCCCTTTGGCGGCTGGGCGGGCCTCGCGTAGCGCCAGCGTTGCAGAAAGATGGATTCAGGCTCCCGCAGATCCTCGCCGCTCAGCTCGGAAGCACGGACGAGCAGAACCTCGCGGAGGTTTTCCTCCGGCGCGTCGTAGTGGGCGCGACTGAAAGCGGGGAAGTGTGCAGGACGATGATGGTGCGATCGTGGTGCAGGTCGGGACGTTTTAAGGTGTCGTGACCGAGCCAAGAAAGCATGGCGTCATCGGATTGGATGCCGTGCCAGGGATGCTGCGGTGCGGGAACCGTGCGGCCAAAGCCAAGCAGGGTTCCATCGCGATCCCGCGCAGAAAGTCGGCGGCCTCCGGCGCCGCCTCGGCCAAGAGGTCCGCGCCCTGCGGAGGCGGAGAGGTCACGATCAACCGGCGGGTGCGGAAAGATTTGCCGTCCTCGCAGGTCAGCCTCCAGACACGGTCTTCGCGCCGGATCCCCGTGACTTTGCTTTGTCGCTCGATGCTCATCCCGTCGGTTTCGGCCAGCGCGGATCCCAAGGCTGACATACCCATGCGGCAAGCATAGCGCGGATGATGCCCCGCATCCGGAGACGACAAGACCCCATCGTGACATTGGTGGAAACCGCGGCACCACTCGTGACAAACCCCCAGTTCCTCCCAGGCGGCGACTTGGGCGCGGAATGGGTCGGACCTCGCGGTGAAAAATTGCGCACCGTGGTCGACTGGCACTTGGTCCCAACGCCGGGTGGCCGCACGCCCGCCGAGACCGCGGCTTTTTCCAAAACGAGCACTTCGTATCCTCCGTGCCGCAGGGTGGCGGCCGCGCTGAGTCCGGAAATTCCCGCGCCAAGGACGATGTTGTCATGGACGATCATTGTTTCAACTTAGCTTAGTCCGGTTGGCTGCGGCGAGGCGGGAACAAGGATGTAACCGGTGCGCTCCTCGCCGTAGAATTTAAGAGGCCGGCCGGCGGCGGCTATGGCCGCGACGACGGCGCAGAGGGCGGCATCAATCCAATCAATGTTGACCAAGCTTGCATTGTAGCCTCCGTGCCGATGGAGCAAAGCAAGGCGTTGCGCCTTTTTCCGCGGCCATGGCATTTCCGCCCCGCAAATGCCAGGTGATGGCGTGGGGAAAAGTTTCAAAACAACAAGGCGCCTTCCCACTTGGTGCCTCGCGGCAGAGGGGTGGGTTTTCTCGAGAGCACGGAAGAGTTCCGCTCCACGCAGCATCCATTCGTAGAAATTTCCGGGATGGAGGGCGGCTACGCGGCGGGTGGGGGTGAGAAAACAACGGATACCGTGCGCGAGTAGTTCGCGCTCGGCAGGACGAACCTGGCCATCCGTGCTCCATCGGCAGGGAGCATCAATAGCCACGATGCTGGCTCCGATCTCGTCGCGGCACCAGTCGGCCAAATCCTCCACGCAGCTTGTCTGATGGCGGGCCAGGAAGTCCCCACCCTCCAGAGCCACGGCATGAAAACCTTCCGGCTGCCGCCTACATCAATGCCAACCGCGCGGTACTTCGTTTTAAACCGGGCCATAGAAAGACAGATTAGTCTGGTCGCTCCGCAACCTGAAGGCTGACTGCCGGTCCGGGCGTTGGGCACGAGTCGTAGCCCTTGGTTGGGTTCTGCCAATAATTCTGGGGCCTGTTGCGGAGGCGACCACCCGATCTTCCCTGCGCGGGGACCGAGTCGGGCCTCAGGCGGGCTTTTGTTTTCCTTCGCGGAACGAGGCCCAGAAAAATAGCCCGACGGCGATGACGATCGCGGAGTCGGCAATGTTGAAAGGCGGGCCAGTGGTGGCGGCCGAGATAGAAGTCGAGGAAGTCGATGACGTGTCCGTGGATCATGCGGTCGGTCACATTGCCGAAAATGCCGGAGAGGATGAGGGCGCTGGCGAAGCGGGTGAGTCGGTCGGTCGATCGGCGGAAGAGCAGGACGAACATGACCACGGCCATGATGGTGCCGAAGACGAGGTGGAAATTGAACCAGCCGCGCATCAGTCCGAAGGCGGAGCCGGTGTTGGTCACGTGGACCAGATTGAAGAATCCCGGATGATGGGGATCTCGTGGTGCAGGGGATGTAGGCGAGGGTTGCCCACTTGGTCAGTTGGTCGAGAGCGTAGAGGGGGATGGTGACCAGGAAGAGGAGGCGGAGAGGGGGCATGGGAGGGGAAGTTTTCGGTGTTCAGTGGGCAGTGTTCAGCCGGAGTGGAGCGGCGTCCCCCGCGGCCGCTACAGGGTTACCGCTGCGGTGCAGCGGTCGCAGAGGGTGGGGTGGGCGGTGCTTTGGCCGACGGAGCTGCGGTGGCGCCAGCAGCGTTCGCATTTGGGGGCGTTGGTTTTGGTGATGGTGGCGGTGTCGGTCGTGACGGGCGGGACGCCCGTGCCCCCTGGGGAGCCGGGTTCGAGTTTGAGTTCGCTCAGGATGAGGATTTCTTCGAGCTCGGTCAGGCGGGAGGACCAATGTACGCGCTCGTTGGCATCGGCGAGGTGCAGGGTGACGGTGGCTTCGAGGTTGTTGGTGATGATTTTTCGGCGCGGGCTTTTTCGAGGGCTTGGGAGACGATGCTGCGGAGTTCGAGCAGGCGAGTCGCCTTCGGCGAGGGCGGCGGGGTCGGGGATGCGTGGCGGCGGGAAGAGTTGGGTGTGGACGGATTCGCCGGGGCGGAAGTAGCCCCAGGTTTCTTCCGCGGTGAAGGCGAGGATGGGGGCGAGGAGGCGGGCAAGGGACGAGAGGATCTCGTGCAGGGCGGCCTGGGTGGCGCGGCGGCGTCCGCTCTTCGCGGCGTCGCAATACAGGCGGTCCTTGGTGATGTCGATGTAGAGGCTGCTCAGGTCGACGGCGCAGAATTGATTGAGGGCGTGGTAGACGCGGTGGAATTCGAATTTTTCGTAGGCCTCGCGGCAGGTCTTTCCACTTCGGCGAGGCGGGCGAGAATCCAGCGGTCGATCGCGGTGGGTTCGGTCGGGGCCGCTGCGTCATAGTCGTGAAGGTTGCCGAGGAGGATGCGCAGGGTGTTGCGGATGCGGCGGTAGGCGTCGCCGAGACGGTGAAACATTTCCTCGGAGAAGGGGACGTCGTCGGTGAAGTTGACGCTGCTGACCCAAAGCCGGACGAGGTCGGCGCCGGATTTTTCGACGAAGTGCATGGCCTCGGTCGGCTTGGTGTAGCCGCCCTGCGCGGACTTGGAGATTTTTCCCGCGTGTCGACGTCGACCACGAAGCCGTGGGTGAGGCAGGTCTTGTAGGGTGAGCCGCCTTCGATCCCAATGGCGGTGATGAGCGAGGATTGGAACCAGCCGCGATGTTGGTCGGTTGCTTCGAGGTAGAGGTCGGCCGGGTAGGCCAGTTCGGGGCGGCGGCGGAGGACGGCTTGATGGCTCATCCCGGAATCGATCCAGACGTCGATGGTGTCGTGGCCTTTGGTCGTGCCGGCGGGGAGTCCGAATATGGCGGCGAGTTCCGCGTCGGACATTTCGAACCACGCGTTGCTGCCGCGTTTCTCCACGAGGTCGGCCACGCGGCGGACGAGGTTGGCCTCGAGGAGGGGTTCGCCCTCCGGGGTGTAGAAGACGGGAAGGGGCACACCCCAACTGCGTTGGCGGCTGATGCACCAGTCGGGACGGGATTCGACCGTGCCGGTGATGCGTTTGAGTCCCCAGTCGGGGAGCCACTGGGTGGCGTTGATCGCGGTGAGGGCGTCGGCGCGGAGGGCGTCGATGCGGATGAAGAATTGTTCGACCGCGCGGAAGATGATCGGCGTTTTCGAGCGCCAGCAGTGGGGATAGGAATGCTGGTAGGGGTCACACCGAGGAGGGCGCCGTTCGACTTCACGTGCTCGACGACGAGCGGATTGGCTGCGAAGACCGGTTGGCCGATCCAGGCGTCGACGCCGCATTCGGCGGTGAATCGTCCGAGGTCATCGACCGGGCAGAGAATGTCGAGGCCGCGGGCTTTGCCCAGTTGGAAGTCGTCGGCCCCGTGGCCGGGGGCGATGTGGACGCAGCCGGTGCCAGCCTCCATGGTGACGAAGTCGGCGGGGAAGACGGGCGCGGTACGGTCGAGGAAAGGATGACGCGTGATGGTGCCTTCGAGGGCGGCACCGGAAAGGTTTGCCCTTCGCCTTGCGGTTGCCATCCGGTTTCCGCGCTGAAGGCGGCGACGCGGTCGGCAGCGAGAACGAGGGTGCGGGTTTCTCCGTCTTTGCTGAAGGTCTGCGCGGTGTAGGCATGTTTCGGACTGACCGCGAGGGCCAGGTTGGCCGGAGGGTCCAGGGTGTGGTGGTCCAAATGACCACGGCGGCATCGGCGGGGAGGACCGTGCTTTCGGTCACCTCGAAGGCGACGTGGATGGCGGGGATTCTTTGTCTTGGTATTCGACTTCGGCTTCGGCCAGGGCAGTTTGGGCGCCGTAGGACCAGAGGACGGGGCGTTTGCTGCGGTAGACCAGGTCTTTTTCGACGAAGACGGCGAAGGCGCGGAGGAGGTCGGCTTCGTAGGACGGGTCGAGGGTGAGGTAGGGATGCTCCCAGTCGCCGAAGACGCCGAGGCGGCGGAATTGCGCGCGCTGGAGGTCGATGTATTTGCGGGCGTAGGCTTCGGAGCGCTGGCGGATTTCCACCGGGGTGAGACCGGCGGTTTCTTTGACCACTTTGAATTCGATGGGGAGTCCGTGGCAGTCCCAGCCGGGGATGAAGGGCGCGCGGAAGCCGGCCATGGTCTTCGATTTGACCACGAGGTCTTTGAGGATCTTGTTCAGCGCGGTGCCCATGTGGACGTCGCCGTTCGCGAAGGGCGGACCGTCGTGGAGGATGAAGGGGGAGCGTCCTGGCGGGATTCTTGGATGCGGGCGTAGATGTTTTCTTTCTCCCAGGCGGCCAGTTGCTCCGGTTCGCGGGTGGTCAGCCCGGCCTTCATCGGGAAATCGGTCTGCGGGAGGTTAAGTGTCTTTTTGTAATCGGAGCCCATGCGAACTGGGGAGATTAGGGGACGGTGCGGTGGAGGGCAATCTGAAGAGAGGGATGAAGGTTGGGTGGCGGGTGGGGGTTTTGTACAGAAGGGCACGAAGGTGTTTGGGGTCGACAGGGAGGCCGACGAGACGAGGGGTGGGAGGAGACTTGGAGTGGAAACTTGAGCGAGGGGATGGCAGGTTTGCGGGATGGACGAAGAGGAGCAGCCATCCAGCCGGTGAAGCGCCGGCGGGTGGGGCGGTGGTTGCTCGTTTTCGTGGCGTCCCTGCTGCTCGTGGTAGCCTGGGCTGCTTGGCAGGGACCTTCGGCGGTTTTGGGTTGGGCGGTGCGGACCTATGATCCGGCCTTGCGCCTGAAAATCGGGAGCAGTTTTTACCGTGAAGGCGCGTGGGTTTTGCAGGGCGTTGTGCTCACGCTGCGCGGCAGCCGTGAGCCGGTCTTTGAGGCGCGGGAGTTGCGGCTGGGTCCGGGCCCGCAGTGGTCCAGCGGGCGGTTTGGTTCGTTGCGTTTGGTCGAACCGTTGGTCCGTCTGGATCCCAACGCCGTGGCCCATTTCACCCGCGGCGGCGGCTCGGGGGAAGCGGGGTCCGGTGGGAAATCGGCGAGGTGATGATCGAACGCGGGTATTTGTGGGCGGAGAACTTTGGTCAATCAGGGGTGGATTTTTCGGCCGGGATCAACGGGACGCTCAGTGCGTTGGGTCCGGCCCAGGGCGATGCATGGCACGAGCTAAGGGTCGATAATTTCTACCTCGCGAGCCACGATCCGGCGGGGAGCTTGCCGGTCATGGGTGCGGGGCTTTGCCAGCTGAATTTCACGGTGGCCGGCCTGCAGAATGGGCGGGTGGCGGGGGTCCGGGTCGAGGCTGGCTGGATGCTGGCCGGGGTGGGGCTCGAGCGTCTCATGGCCGAGGGTGAGTTTGCGCCGGCGGGCGAGCCTGGCGGAGCCCTGGTCATCGAATCGCTCGACCTGGTCGAGCTGCAGGTGCAGCCCGATGGACTGCCGGGTGGATTGCCCGCGATCAGTCTGCGAATCAACACGGCTTTGCAGAATGTCCCCTTCGGTGAGGTGGCGGACGAGCTGGGCGAGATCAGACACCAAGTGGAGTTCAGCGAGATCGAACTGCTTTCGCCGACCGACCCGCTGCAGCGCGCGGTCACGGTGAGGTCCGCCTTTGTGATTTTCACCCTGGCCGGTCTGGCCCGGCGCGACTTGGAGGAGGTGAAACTGATCGGCCCGACGGTCTACGTCGGCGAGGCGCTCTTTGAATACATGCAGGCGGCGGACGAGCCCGGCAAGGAGCCGGTGGTAGTGCAAGAAAGCGAGGATTGGAACGTGGATACTTTGCGCGTGAATTTCGGGCGGGTGGTCATTGCGGTGGGGGCGCTCGCAGGTCGGCTTGCCTCTCGCCTTCCACACCATGGTGCGCAATCTTTCACTTTCCTCGCTGGCCGGGTTGAACGTCGAATTTGTGCTCAAGGTTCCGGAGGAGGATTACGATTTTCCGGCCTATGATCTTTCGCTGGGCCAAGTGAGCGGGGATCTCCTCTTCAACTATCCGGCGGATATGTTGCGCAATAATTTGGTCAACGTGGTGAAGTTTGGCCGGGCGCGTTGGCGGAACTTTCAGGCGAGTGACCTCTGGGTTTCGGTCACCTTTGACCGCAAGGGAATCAACGGTGACTTTGGGGGCAAGCTTACCGTGGATACGTGAACGGAGGGTTCAGCTTCTTCCTCGAGCCCGATTCGCCTTGGACCGGCTGGATCACGGGGCAGAACGTGGATCTCGCACCATTGTCCGCAGACGGCGCTCCGCAGCATTTTGTCATGGACGGTCTGCTTGATTTCCAGATTGAAGCCAATGGTCGCGCCACCGTGGTGGAAAGGGTGCGGGAGAGGCCGCGGGACAAGGCAAGGGCCGCATGGTGGTGAACAAATTGAACGATTTGCTCGCGGTGCTGCCCCGGACTGGAGCCTGCTGAAAAGCGAACTGAGCAGGGTAAGCCTTGAGACCTTGAGGGACTTCGACTACACGGAGGCGAGATCGGAATTCTGGTTTGTGGGAAAACAAGGCATCATCGACACGCGTTTGAAAGGTCCGGCCGGAAGCCGTAACCTCAAGCTGGTCTTCCACGGAGACGAGACCAGACGGCCCTCGAGAGAGCAGGAGGGAGGGAGGCCATGATCGGACGCGTGCTCGTTGTGGCGGCCGCACTCCTGGCCGGGGGTTGTCAGGCTCCGATGGTCAGGCTTTCCACCCCCGAGCCGATCGTGGTCGACCTCAACATGCGGGTGGACATTTACGAGCGCGGCGTGGGTTCCCCTGCGGCAAAGCCCGCGCCGGGAACCGACCTGCCGGCCGCCGATGCGGGCCGCCGTGCCCGGATGGGAGACATCCAGACTTTCAAAAATTCACGACTGGTCGGCGAGGGGCGCGATGGGCTTCTCTCCGTATTGAGTCGGCCGGAGGGAAGTTACGGGGCGTATGTCGAGAAGAACGTCGCGGAGGAGAATGCGGATCGTGTGGTGGTCATGCGGCAGTTGGGGGTGGAACGGAGATTGTCGTTGGCCGACATGCAGGCCCAGCAAGGCGAGTTGTGGCGTAGCCGGTCGTTCAGCGGGGAATGGATTGAGGTGCCGCAGGACAACAATACTTGGCGCTGGGTGCAGAAGAGGTGATCGCGAGTTTTGGCAGAGAAGGGAACGAAGGTTTTGGGATTTCGGGTTGTGGAAAGGGCGACCTGGGAGGTTGGTTTGAGCGCAACGGGAGAAAGGCGAAAAGTGAGAGGGCAAATGCGCCGGGGCGCGGTGAACATCCCGTTGGCCGGCCCAAATGGGGGTCCGGAGCGGGCGGGAGCGCGAGGTGGAGAGGATCAAGGATTTACCCGGACCCGCAGGAATCTCGTTTCGGCCGCGGAGAACGGCAGCGGATCGCGCCGGGAGGTGGTTTTTCCCGTCGCGAGAAAGGCCGGGCCTACCGGCTCCCAGCCAAGGAGGTTCGAGCTAGCTTCGAGTTGATAGACGAGGCCGGGGACTGACTCGAAGGTAAACTCCAATTGTCCGGCAACGAGGGCGATCGTGCTGATTCGGAAAGCACTGGCCGCATTGAGCGGGTCGGTGAGGGTGACGAAGAGTTCGAAGTAGTCGGAAAAACCGTCGCCGTCAGAATCGGCGCGAAGGGGGTTCGTGCCATAAACCGTGATTTCATCTGTGTCGCTGATTCCATCACGATCGGAGTCGGGTCCGGCATCGAGTACGGTGACTTGAGTGATCGCGCCAATCACCGGGCCGGCGGCATTGCGGGCGACCACGAAATGGGTGCCGGCCAGGGACGGCCTCGCGACCAAGTCGGCATCCGCCCCGGTGGCGTTTTTTGCCCTCGTGATACCACTGGTAAGTCAAGGGGCTGAGCGAACTGACGGTGATGTCGAGGACCAGCGGATCGCCGTCCTTGACCACGAGCCGGCGGGCCGGTTCGCGAGTGAAGAGGGGAAGGGCGGTATGGCCTGGAACCTGGAGGAAAACAGCGTCGGCAACCAAGCTGCCCGAGGCATCGGTCTCGGGGTTGGAGGTAAAACGCTCAATCGAGAGCCGTGCCCAGGCCGCGGCGGCGGGCGTGACACTTTCCAGCAACCATGCGGTCGCGTGCTGCGGGCTTGCTGCATCGACCAGTGGCGTGACCACTTCAGAAAGCACGACGCTCGCGGCGTTGAGAAACTCGAGTCGCAGGCGGCCTTCGGCGCCCGGTCCGATCGGATCGGCGGCGGAATTGGCCACCATCAGTCCGTAGCGAACGATGGCTCCGGGGCGGGCCGTCACCGTCTGGGTAAACCCGGTGCGGTAGGTTGCTGGGGCGGGGGAGCGGACGCATGATCCACGAGCTTCAACGCGGTGGCGGCGAGGCGTCCGGGGAGCGCGTCGGGCCGCTGGTCTCCAGGCCGACTTGAATGAAGGAGACGTCCGTGGAGGGAATGTCTGCTTGGATGGTGAACGTGCCCCCGGCCTTTACCGAAGTCATAAGATCCGAAAAACTAAAGTCTCCGCGAAAGATGCGGATAAAAGCGACTGCCTCCGTCCCGATGGGAAAGGTTTCGGTGATCTGGATCGTTCCCGTGTAGGTCAGACTTCGCCCGGGGACCAGAGCCCCGCTGAGCTGACGGAAAACCACGGCGTTGGCCCGCGGGGAGGGGGCGTTCTGGTGCAGGCCGAGGGTGACCGTGTCATCCGTTGCGGTGGCCGGTATGCTGGCGAGGCTGATTCCCTCACCGGAAATCTCGTTGCCCCCGGCATCAAGCTGGTTGAGCCAAGCACTCCAGGCGCCGGCGGTGCCATCGGTGAGTAGATTTGATGCATTGGTGTTTCCCGAAACGGTCGTATTCAGGCGGGCCAGGCGCACCGAGGAGTTCCCGTGCAGCGCACCATTGGTCACGGTGCTCAAGTTTCCGTCGTCCACCGTATTCCAATTCGCCCAGTGCGCTCCTTGGTAGTTCTCGAAGTCACCGTCGGCCAAGTCGCTGGGCCAGGGAGAGGGTTGCCACACGCGCACCCAGTCTATGAGAAAGTTGCTCGGAAAGATCGCGTCGCTGGTCGGAACGCCGTCAAACAGGCCCCCGACGGCGGCGTTCATGATGAGAAACATCGGGCCTTGGGGGACTCTTCTCCGTATCGGTGAAAACAACTTGGTCATTGAAGTGCGTTTGGAGGCGACTGGCCGTCCATTCCAATCCGTATTCGTGGAAGCCGGTCTGGAGGTTGAGGCCGGTGTCGAGTTGGGCGGTGTTGTATTGGTTGGCGCGATCGACGCCGGTTTTGAAATGATGGGCACTGGTCGTGATGCTCGGGAGTGAGCCGCGGGCCTCCATCACGTCGATTTCATCATCCCAATACCAGGGGTTCGGGGCATTGAGCAACCAGAGGGCGGGCCACATACCCTGACCCGCCGGCAACTGGGCCCGCCAGCGCACGATGCCAAAGCGGAATTGGAACTCGTCTGCCGTGTTTAATTTTCCCGAGGTGTAGCGGTGGAATCTTGGATCGTAGATCCCCACCGGGATTGACCACCGTCTCCCGCCTGGCCTGAATCTGCAGCACGCCGGCGTTCACCGTCACATTGTCCGGCGAGTAGTATTGGCGTTCCCCATTGATGGTCCCTGCTTGCAGCCAGGGCGCGAAGGGCTCATTGAACCATTGCGGCTCCACCTGCCGCCCGTCGCTGGCGCGCTGATACCAAGCATTGACCCCGGTGGCGACGTCCCACTTGCTGGCGTCCAGCGAAGGCGCTGCAAACTCGTCATTCCAGACCAGCCGGTGCCCGGGCACATTCAATTCCGTGTCGGCCTGCGCGATCGGGCCGAAACCTGAGCAACACGAGCATCCAACGAAAACGGCTGCAGAAGCTGCGAACAGGAGGCACCCCATATCTATAAACGCAGAGACGACATGGCGCAACAGGGTGGCATCACGGCGAAGAGCCGCAGAGGTGAGGAGGACGCTTTGGAACGGGTTGCAGAGGCGGCGGCCGGCCGATCCAGCAGAGGGTTCCGGACTAAGGAATCACCAGCTCACCGGGAGCGATTCAAGGGCGTGGAAGTGCCACGTGTCGCGGTAGCGTGCCTTGCCGTCCAGTCGCAGGGTGGGAAGTCGTTCGCAGAGGACACGGAGGGCGGTCTGGAGTTCAAGGCGCGCCAGGGAGCGCCGAGGCAGAAGTGGAGGCCGGCGCCGAAGCTGACGTGGGGATTGGGGCTGCGCGCGGGGTTGAAGATGTCGGGCAAGGGAAACTTTTGCTCGTCGCGATTGGCTGAAGCGAGGAGGAGACCGATCTGGTCGCCGCGCCGCAGTTTGAGGCCGCGATACTCGACGTTCTCCAGCGCGTAGCGCTGAACATGTGCAGAGGGGTGTCGAAGCGGAGCATTTCCTCGGTGCAGGTGGCCGGTGCGGTGAGGAACGTGGCCGGGCCGTCGCGTGTGAGCAGTGCCTGCAGACCGTTGCCGATCGCGTGGACCGTGGCTTCGTGGCCGGCATTGAGGAGAAGAATGGCGGTGGTGACCAGCTCGTCCTCGGTCAGCGCGGTGCCCTCGTCGTCGCGGGCGGTGAGAAGTTGGGAGAGAAAATCTTCGCCGGGAGTGACACGGTGTTCGGCAAGGAGTCCGCGCATGTAAGCGCTGAAGGCCAGGGTGGCGGCGACGGCGCGATCCTCCACGTCGCGATCCCGCCGGGCCTGATACATGGCGACCATGTCGTGGGACCAGGCGAGGAGCTGTGGTGCCATCGCGTCGGGGACGCCGAGGAAACGGGCGATGACCATGACCGGGACCGGTTCGGCAAAGGACGCGATCAGATCGGTGGACCCGTGGGCGGCGAATTGGTCGATCAGTTGGTGAGACAGTTGCTCCACTTCCGGACGGAGTCGCTCGATCTGGCGCGGGAGGAACGAGGGATTGATCAACCCGCGCAGGCGGGTGTGCACGGAGGTTCGATTTCGAGCAGGGAGTGTTCTTCGAATTTGGAGAATGGCGCGAGATGCGCGGGTGCTTCGGGCCATCCGAGTTCCGCGCGGGTGGCAAGATGGAGGATTTGGCGGCCGAAGCGGCGGTCGCGGAGGAGGGCGCCGACGTCATCGTAGGCGGCGAAGCACCAGTGGCCTAATTCCTTCCAGTGGAAGACGGGGCAGTGGTCACGCAGTTCGGCGTAAAAGGGATAGGGGTCTTGGACGAACTCCGGATCACGCGGGTCGAGGGAGGCAGACTGCTGGTCGATGATCATGGCGGTCATAGACGCCCGCTACAAGGGATGGGTGAAATGGTGTTTCCGGCTTTGCCGGTTCTGCGGCGCAGGAAGACTTTTTCGATTTCGACGGCGAGGAAGACGAAAAGGCCGAAGGCGAAGATGCGGAGCCAGTCATCGAGCGCGAGCGGCACGGTTTGGAAGAGGGACTGCATGGGCGGAGCGTAGGTGAAGAGGGCTTGCAGGACGAGGAGAGTGATGGCGGCAAGAAGAACCGGCCGGCTCCCGAAGATTCCGCACCAATTCCACGAAGGTGCCACGATATAACGGCTGTTGAAGAGGTAGAACATCTGGCCGATCACGAGGGTGTTGATCGCCACGGTGCGGGCGTATTCGACAGTGGTGCCGGGTTGTGCTGCCACGAGAAGAAAATGTCCGAAGGTGCCGCCGACCAAAAGGAGAGAAACGAAAAAAACGCGCCAGAGGAGAAGCGGGGTGAGGAGCGCAGTGTGGGGAACGCGCGGGCGACGTCTCATCAGCCCGGGCTCGGGCGGCTCGAAGGCGAGGGAAAGGGCCAGGGTGATGGCGATGACCATGTTGACCCAAAGGACCTGGACAGGCGTGAGGGGAAGGGCAATGCCGAGCAGAACCGCGGCAACAATGGTGAGCCCCTGGGCGCCGTTGGTCGGAAGGATGAAGAGGATGGCTTTTTTGAGATTGTCATAGACGGCCCGTCCTTCCTCCACCGCAGAGGCGATGGATGCGAAATTGTCATCGGCCAGCACCATGGCAGAAGCTTCCTTCGCGGCCTCGGTGCCTTTGACCCCCATGGCGACACCGACGTCGGCCCGCTTGAGGGCGGGGGCATCGTTCACCCCGTCTCCGGTCATGGCCACCACGTGTCCGTCCGCCTGCAGGGCCGTGACCAGGCGAAGTTTGTGCTCCGGCGTGGTCCGGGCAAATACGTCAACTTCCCGGGCGGCGGCGGGGAGATCGGCGTCGTTCATTGCTGCGAGTTCGTGTCCGCTCAAGCTGGTTTCACCATTCCCGATGCCGAGAGCCCGACCAATGGTTCGGGCCGTGACGGCGTGGTCTCCGGTGATCATTTTGACCCGAATACCGGCGCTCTGACATGCGGCCACGGCGGTGATGGCCTCTTCGCGCGGCGGGTCGATAATCCCGGTGATGCCGAAAAGGGTGAGGCCGGATTGGACATCGGCCGGGGTCAGGGTGTTTTGGCTGCGGCCGGCCGGTCGGGTGGCGATGGCGAGGAGGCGTTGTCCGCGTTGAGCCGTCTCGTGCATCAGCTTTTCCCAGGCAGCACGGTCGATTGGTTCATCGCCATGGCGCGTCCGCTGGGTTGAGCAAGCGGCGAGAACAGCCTCGGGCGCACCCTTCATGATGAGGAAAGCGCCTGATTCGCCCTGGTGAAGGGTGGCCATGAATTTGTGGGCGGAGTCGAAGGGAATGGTGGCAAGTCGCGGGTGAATTTCATGCAGGCGTTTGGCGTCGAGGCCGGCTTTCAGTCCGAGGGCGATGAGCGAGCCGTCGGTCGGTTCGCCCTCGAGCACCCACCGCCCGTCCTTTTCACGGATGGTCGATTCATTGCAGAGCACCGCCGAGCGGAGGAGTTCGGCCAGAACCGGGTGGCCGTCTTGCGGGTCGATGGTTTTGTGCGCGGCGAAAAAGGCGCCTTCGGGAACATAACCGGCGCCTTCCACCCGGTAAGCGTCGTCCGCGGTGACTACCGTCTGCACGGTCATTTCATTTTTGGTCAGGGTGCCGGTTTTGTCCGAGCAAATGATGGTGACCGAGCCAAGGGTTTCGACCGCGGGGAGGCGGCGGATGATGGCGTTGCGGCGGGCCATGCGTTGCACGCCGATTGCGAGGGTGATGGTCATGATGGCCGGAAGGCCTTCGGGGATGGCGGCAACGACAAGGCTGACCGCGGCCATAAACATGTCGACGGGGGGGAGTCCGCGGACCAAGTAGCCAAAAGCAAAGGTGCCGGCCGCAAGAACGAGGATGGCGGCGCTGAGCCAGCGACCGAATTGGTCCGTCTGCCGGATGAGCGGGGTGGTGACGGTTTGGACTTCGGAGAGGAGGCCGCTGACTTTGCCGATTTCAGTCGATGAACCGGTGCCGACGACAATTCCGGTTCCTCGCCCGTAGGTCACGAGGGTGCCGGAGTAGGCGAGGCAGAAGCGGTCGCCGAGATCGGCGTGATCGGCCACCGGGGCGGTGATTTTTTCGGTGGGAACGGATTCGCCGGTGAGTAGTGCCTCGTCGATGCGCAGGCTGTGGCTTTCGAGGAGGCGGAGGTCGGCGGGGACGCGGTCCCCGGCCTTGAGCAGGACGATGTCGCCGGGGACGAGGTTGGTCGCATCGAGGGTTTGCTTGTGTCCTTCGCGCCGCACCATGGCCTTGGGGGAAAGCATGGCACGGATCGAGTCGAGAGCTTTTTCCGCTTTGCCCTCTTGGACCACGCCAATGAGAGCGTTGATCACGACGACGCCGAGAATGACACCGGTGTCGATCCACTCATCGAGAAGTGCGGTGCCAATCGCGGCGGCAAGAAGGACGTAGATCAGGACGTTGTGGAATTGGAGGAGAAAACGTTTGAGCAGGCTGTTACGGGGCGGCGCGGGAAGTTGGTTGGGGCCGTGCCGGGCAAGCAGCGCGGCGGCTTGGGCCGCGGTGAGCCCATCCCGGGGCTTCGTGCCGAGTTCGGCCAGGACGTCCTCCAGTTTTGCAGCGTGCCAGGTCATGGATTCGATATTATTGTCGATCATCCGGCATGGGGGGGGCAATGCGAACAGGCGATGGCCGGAGTCCGGTGGCGCAGTTTGTTCTTTGCGGGCGGCACCTGGTGGGAGATGATCAGAGCCATTACGTGAGGTTTCTTATTTATGGGTTTTAACGAGTTGGGGTTGTCGGATGCGGTGGTGCATGGGGTTCAGTCGATGGGGTTTGTCGATCCCACGCCGATCCAGTTGCGGGCTATTCCTGTCATTTTATCGGGCAAGGACCTGATGGGTTCGGCCCAGACGGGGACGGGGAAGACGGCGGCCTTCGGGTTGCCGATTCTGAGCAAGTTGGGATCGCATCAGGGGACACCGCGGTGTCTGGTGCTCGAACCGACACGGGAATTGGCCATGCAGGTGGAAACGGCCTTCCGCGATTACGGGCGGTTCAGCGACCTCACGGTGACGTTGCTTTACGGCGGAGTGGGCTACGGAAAGCAGCGGGAGGAGCTGCAACGCGGGACAGATATCATTGTGGCCACGCCGGGGCGTTTGCTTGATTTCATGGAGCAAAACGAGGTGCCGCTCGGTGCACTGGAGTTCCTCGTCCTTGATGAGGTGGACCGGATGCTCGACATGGGATTTTTACCGCAGGTGCGGCGCGTTATCCAGAAGCTGCCGAAGAATCGTCAGACCCTGTTTTTTTCGGCGACCATGCCCAGCGAGATCGAATCGCTGGCCAAGTTTGCGGTCAATGATCCGGAAAAAATCGAGATCGGTATCCGGATGTCACCAGCCGAGACGATCACGCATGCCTTTTATCCGGTGGGGATGGACCAAAAGTATGATTTGCTTTCCGGGTTGATGGAGAAAACAAATTTCGATTGCGTCCTGGTCTTTTGCCGGACGAAGGACGGGGCGGACCGTATTGCCCGTCAGCTGAAGAAAGAAAATCACTCGGTGGTGGCCTTGCATTCCAATCGCACGCAGCGCGAGCGTGAGGAGGCGCTGGAGGGTTTCAAGAATGGTCGTTACGAGGTTCTCGTCGCGACGGATATCGCAGCCCGCGGGTTGGATATCGCGGGGGTTTCCCACGTGATCAACTATGACATCCCGGGGCATCCGGAGGATTATGTGCACCGCATCGGCAGGACGGGGCGGGCGCAGGCCGTGGGGGATGCCTTCACTCTCGTGACGGCGGAGGACTTGGCCATGATCGAATCGATTGAGCGTTTCATCGGGATGAAGATTCCCCGGCTGAAGCTCGGCGGCTTCGACTACAAATACACGACGCTTTTGGATCCGACCGCGACCCACGTGAAGGCCCGTGCGGCGGGTGGGGGGAGGCACCGCAGCGGGTATTCGTTTGGGATCAAGCGGAGAAGGTAGGGGGTGGGAGGCGGAAGGTAGGGCTGAGACTTGAGTTGGAAACTTGAGTGAAGGGGAGCGGCCGGCTGAGCCAGCCGGCCCTACCGGGGGACGCGGCAGAGAGTGCCGCGGCACCAGGAGGAGGAACTGCAGTGCCTCGCGCCAGGTGGATTCGGGGAGGGCGTGGAGGAGGTCGTTGTGATCTGCTTGGTCGGCGATGAGGAGGAGTTTGGGGCCGGCGTAATTGTCGTGGAGTTTTTGGCCGAATTTTGCGGGCACCACGGTGTCTCTCGCGGCGAGGATGATCACGACGGGGCCTTGGTAGTTTTCGAGCCAGTCGGCGGAGGGGTATTGGTCGCGCAAGATCCAGCGGACGGGGAGGAGGGGGTAGTGGTGTTGCGCGACGTTGGCCAAGTTGTCGAAGGGAGTGAGGAGGAGGAGGCCGGCGATGCGGTCGGGGATAGCCGAGGCGGTGGCGGTGGCGACGCCGGTGCCGATTGATTCGCCGAGGAGGATGAGGGGGATGTCCTGCGGAATGTTGTCGAGGGCTGCTTGGGCGGCGACAAGGAAGGATTCTTGCGAGGGGCTGCCGGAACGTGCGCCGTAGCCGGGGTATTCGAGGATGTAGAGCGAGACGGCGTGGTCCGGGGCGGCGGCGCGGAGTAGCGATGCGTAGTCGCTCCGGTGCAGGGCATACCCGGCGTTGCCGTGGAAAATGACCATGGCGACGGGTGTTCGGGGGTCTCTGGGGTCGGCCAGGCTTTGGTAACCGATGGTTTCATCCTGCGGGTTTTTCCAGGCTTGGAAGCCTTGGCTGGTGGCTTCCTCTTCGAGCGCGGCGGCGTGGTTTTTCGATGGGTAGTAGATCATGGATCGCTGGGTGAGGGCGAGGAAGGCGAGGAGTCCGAGCCAGACGAGGATCGCAACCCGGGCAACTGGCCAGAGGCGGGTCAGCGCGGAGGGTTGGGGCGGGATCATGTCATGAAACGAGTTGCTCGCGCAGGTCTGGCGCCGGCAATGACCGTTCGTGACGGGTGGGACCCGCGCACGGGGTGGCAGGCTGCCCCTGCCCCCTGGGGTTGCCGGGCATGGTGAGTTAGGCGATTGGGCATGCGGGCGGGATTGGTTGATGGGGTGGCATCGGCATCCTACCGATGATGACTGGAGGTCACAGGCAGGATGCCCGTGCCACTTTTTCCGGTGAGCGGTCAGGCGGTGTCGAAGAGGCGGGCATGTTCGCGGAGGAGGTAGCGGTCGGTCATGCCGGCGATGTAGTCGCCGGCGGCGCGGTAGAGGCCGCTGTTGGGCACGCGGCGGGTGGCCTCGCGGCCGATTTGACTCGGGTCTTGGAGGTAGGCGTTGAAGACATCAGCCATGAGGTCACAGGCGCGCTGGTTGGCGTCATTGACCTCGGGGTGGAAGTAGAGGTGGGTGTAGAGAAAGGCGCGGAGGGCTTTGGCTTCGCGGGCGGTGCGATCGCTGTAGCCAATGAGGAGGTCGGGGTGACGGCGGACGTCGTCTGCGCTGTGCAGGCCGGCGGCGGCGAGGCGGGCGGCGCTGGCCTTGAGGACATCGTGGATCAGGTGGTTGGAGAGCAAGCGGGCAAGACTGAGTCGGGTGGTTTTGGCCTCGGTACCCGTGAGGTCGAGCCCGTTGTGGCGCGAAATTTCAGCACAGAGGGCGACGTCGGAAAGTTGGGCGGGTTTGATCAGTCCGGCTTCCAAACCGTCCTGCACGTCGTGTGCGTAGTAGGCAATTTCGTCGGCGAGGTCGGCGATTTGTCCCTCGAGGCAGGAGCAGGGATAGTCGCCGAGGTCGGGCGCGGTGCGGGTGGTGGCATGCTTTTGCACACCCTCGAGGACTTCGAAAGTGAGGTTGAGGCCGTCGAAATTCTCGTAGGGGCTTTCGAGCAGAGTGACGACGCGCAGGCTTTGCTCGTTGTGGTCGAAGCCACCGTGGTCTTTGAGCAGGCGGTTGAGGGTTTCTTCTCCGGAGTGGCCGAAGGGAGAGTGACCGAGATCGTGGGCCAGGGCGATCGCCTCGGCCAGGTCTTCGTTCAGACCGAGGGCACGAGCCAGGGTGCGGCTGATCGAGGCGACTTCCATGGTGTGGGTCAGGCGGGTGCGGTAGTGGTCGCCGGTGCCGTTGAGGAAAACCTGGGTTTTGTATTCGAGGCGGCGAAAGGCGGCGGAATGGATGAGCCGGGCCACGTCGCGTTGGTACTCGCTGCGCCAGCGATCGGCGGGTTGCGCATGGAGCCGGCCGCGGGTGGCGGTGGATTTTTGCGCGAACGGAGCGAGGGTTTGCTCCTCGTGGCGCTCGATGTCTTCGCCAGTGCGCAGTAGGTTCATCTCAGTCCATCCGCTGGTCGGTCCGCGGGTCGAAGAAGAGCAGCTTTGAGGTATCGACGCGGAAGAGCATGCGATGACCGGCTTCGCGGGTTTCAACGAGGTGGCGACTGCGGCAAATGAGGCTATTAGCGCCGGTTTGGAGGTAGCAAATGGAGTCGGCGCCGGTGGGCTCGACGATATCAAGGTGGGCGGGGAAGGTGGCAGCGTCGGGGGTTTCGCCGGGCAGGAGCGGTTGGAAATGTTCAGGGCGAAGGCCGAGGAGGACCTCGGGACCGGCAAAGCGGCTGGCTCTGGTCTGCGGAGGGAGCTCAATTTCGAAGGATCCGCCGTCGCGTTCGCGAAAACTCAGGGTGGCGCCTTCGCGGGGGTGCAGGGTGCCGCGGATGAAATTGATTGGCGGTCCGCCCAGAAAACCGGCCACGAAAGAGTTGCGGGGTTCGTTGTAAAGGTGGAGCGGACGGCCGGATTGCTGGAGCGTGCCGTCGCGGAGGATGGCGATGCTCGTCCCCATGGACATCGCTTCGGCCTGATCGTGGGTCACGTAGATGATCGTGGTCTGGAGGCGCTGGTGGAGCTTGATCAACTCGGCTCGGAGTTGGACCCGCATTGTGGCGTCAAGGTTGGAGAGGGGTTCGTCAAACAGGAAGACGCGGGGTTGGCGGACGATGGCGCGGCCCACCGCGACGCGTTGCTGTTGCCCGCCGGAAAGGTCGCGGGGCAGACGCGGAAGGAGGTCTTCGATGCCGAGGATCGCGGCCGCTTCGCGGACCCGGCGCGCAATGTCGGCGGCGGGTAGGCGCCGGACGCGGAGGCCGAAAGCGAGATTTTCGGCCACCGTGAGGTGCGGATAGAGCGAGTAGTTCTGGAAGACCATGGTGACGTCGCGCTCGCCGGGAGGGAGGCCGCTCACGTCGGCGTCATCGATGAGGATGCGTCCGGAGCTGAGGCCTTCGAGGCCGGCCACCATGCGCAAGGTGCTGGTCTTGCCGCAGCCGGAGGGGCCGAGAAGAACGACAAAGGATTTGTCGGGGACTTCCAAGGAGAGATCGAGGACGGCGGGGATTTCCTCACCGCGGGGGCCGCGGTAGATTTTGGTGACGTTTTGAAGGGTGACGCTGGCCATGGGCGGGGCGCACGGTGCGCCGGGGGGGCGCGCGGGTTGGTGGCGCCGCAGGTTGGAGCATGACCGTTGCGGCACGCTGAGGCAAGTTCGGGACGGCCGTGTCCCCTGTCCTCGGAGGGGTGTGAGGTGGCGGGGATTATCAGCTTGATGCCGAGGCTACGGGCCCGTGGGTGGGAATCAGGCGGGGATTCGCACGGGGTCGAGGTGCCAGATGTCTTTGGCGTATTCCAAAATGGTGCGGTCGCTGGAAAATTTTCCGACCCGGGCGGTGTTGAGAACGGCCATTTTACCCCAGCGGGCTTTGTCTTGGAATGCGGCGGAGACTTTTTCCTGGGCCTGGCAGTAGGATTTGAAGTCGGCCAGGCAGAGGTAGGGGTCGTGGTAGAGGAAATTGTCCCGCAGCGGGGCGAGAACATGGGCTCCTTCGTCAGGGGTGAAATAGTCGGTGCCGAGCCAGTCGATAACCGCGGCGAGCTCGGGATCCGACTCGTAGAACTTTTGCGGGTTGTAGCCGGCGGCAACCAGCTGGCGCACTTCGTCCACAGTGCGGCCGAAAATGAAGATGTTGTCCTTGCCGACTTCCTCGAGGATTTCGACGTTGGCGCCGTCCAGGGTGCCGATCGTGATGGCGCCGTTGAGGGCGAGCTTCATGTTCCCGGTTCCGGAGGCCTCCTTGCCGGCGGTGGAAATTTGCTCGGAGAGGTCGGCCGCGGGAACGATGCGCTGGGCCAAGGACACGCGGTAATTGGGCATGAAGGCGACTTTGAGTTTGTCCTTAATGCGCTGGTCATCGTTGATTTTGGCGCCTACCGCGTTGATCGCTTTGATGATGAGCTTGGCCGTGTCATAGCCGGGCGCCGCTTTGGCCGCGAAGATGAAGACACGGGGCGGGATGTCGAGATTCGGGTCTTTGAGCAGACGGCGGTAAAGCCAGAGGATGTGGAGAAGGTTGAGGTGTTGCCGCTTGTATTCGTGGAGGCGCTTGATTTGCACGTCGAACATGGCGGAGGGATTGACCACCACGGCGCAATCATCAAAGATTCGCCGGGCCAGCTTCTCTTTGTTGGCGTGTTTGACCGCCATGAATTCTTCGCGGAACTCGGCGTCATTGGCGTGGGGTTCCAGCTTGCGGAGGAGGTCAAGATTGCGCTCCCAGCCGTTGCCGATCGTGCGGGTGATAAGGTCGGAAAGTCGCGGGTTGCAGGCCACAAGCCAGCGGCGCGGGGTGATGCCGTTGGTCTTGTTCTTGATCCGCCCGGGATAAAGCGCGTCGAAATCGGGAAAGAGGTCGGATTTGACCAGCTTGGTGTGCAGGGCGGCGACACCGTTGACCGAGTGGCTGCCGACCACGCTGAGGTGGCCCATACGGACTTTTTGCTCCTGGTTTTCCTCGATAAGGGAGAGGCTGCGCTTTTTCTCCCCATCGCCCGGCCACTTCTTTTCCACTTCCTCGAGAAAAATTTTATTGATCTCGAAAATGATCTGCACGTGGCGGGGAAGGACTTTGCGGAGGAGTCCGACACTCCATTTTTCCAGCGCCTCGGGCAAAAGGGTATGGTTGGTATAGGCGAAAGTGCGGGTGACAATGGACCAAGCCTGGTCCCAGGAAAGGTCGTAGTCATCGACCAAAAGGCGCTGCAGTTCGGGGATGCTGATCGCCGGGTGGGTGTCGTTGAGTTGAATGGCCACTTTCTCCGGGAATTTGGACCAGTCCGAGTTATCCTTCTGGAATCGTCGAATGATGTCGCGCAGGGAGCACGCGGTGAAAAAGTACTGCTGGAGGAGACGAAGTTCTTTGCCCGCTTCCGTATTGTCGTTTGGGTAGAGAACTTTGCTGATTGTCTCGGCCATGTTTTTCTGGCGGACGGCCTCATCGTAACCGCCGCGGTTGAAGGCGTCCAAATCGAACTCTTCGGGCGCCTTGGATTCCCAGAGGCGGAGGAAATTGACTGTCTCGGTCCCGTAGCCCGGGATGGGAATGTCGTAAGGGACACCGATGATCTTGCGGAAACCGACCCAGGCAGACCTGCTTTGGCCCAACCCGTCGTCCACCGTCTCGAGGTGGCCGTAGACCGGGACTTCCTGCTGGTGCGAGGGGCGGATAATTTCCCAGGGCGAACCGTATTGGATCCAGGCGTCGGGGAGTTCGACCTGGTAGCCGTGGCGAAATTCCTGCTTGAAGAGGCCGTATTGGTAGTGGATGCCATAACCGACCGCGGGGAGGTCAAGGGTGGCCAGGGAGTCGAGAAAGCAGGCGGCGAGACGCCCGAGGCCGCCGTTCCCGAGGGCCATGTCGTATTCCTCGTCGCGGGTTTCCTCGAGGGGGTGACCGAGATTGTCGAGGGCTTCATTGACTTGGTTGAAGACGCCGGCGGCAATCATGTTGTTGGCGAAGAGGCGGCCCATGAGAAACTCCATGGAGAGGTAATAGACGCGGCGGACGTTTTGCTCGTGGTGCACCGCGAGGGTTTTCATCATGCGTTCGATGACGATGCGCTGGATGGCCATCGAAGTGGCGATCCACCATTCGCGGCGCGAGGCGGTGCCTTCGTCGCGGGCCATGGTGAATTTCAATTCGTCGATGATTTCCTTCTCGAATTTCAAAGGTGCGATTTGGTGCATGGCAGAAATGGCACGTTAGGGTAGACCACTTTTGGTGCGAGAATATTCCGTGCAACCCGAAGGAGAGAAGGATTGACAACCGGATGACCATTATTGTCGGTGCCGGGTTGGCGGGCTCGACTTGCGCTAAAGTGCTGGCGGGAGCGCGGCACCCGTTTGTCCTTTGCGACGCATCCCACCGGCCGGGCGGGCGGGCGGTCACGGACTGCTCGCCGGACGGCTTTCTTCTGGATCGCGGGTTTCAAGTGCTTCTCGACTCCTACCCGACGGCGCGGCGTCATCTTGATTACGGGGCTTTAGGGGGCGGGCGCTTCCGGGCGGGCGCGCTTTTTGTCGGCTCCGGCCGCCCGCGCACCCTGGAGAACCCCTTGCGCCGGCCGGCGGCGCTCTGGAACGCGCTGCGAGGGGACGTTCTGCCGCTTACCGATCTCATGCGCTTACTCCGTTTGGTGACCAAGTCCTTTGCTCTGCGGGGGGTCAACCAGACACTTTCGACCGAGACGTTGCTCCGGCGGAATGGATTTCAGGAAGAGTTTTTCACCCGCTTTGCCCGGCCTTTCTTCGGAGGGGTGTTGCTTGACCCGGAGCTGCAGACCAGCGGGGAGATTTTTCTCGGCTATTTGAGGTGCTTTGTCACCGGGCGAGCGCTACTGCCGGCCCGGGGCATTGGCGCGCTTGCCGAGCAGTTGGTGGCGGCCATTCCGCGGGAAATGCTCCGTTATGGGCTGCGGGCGGAGGAGTTGGTCTTCGCCGGGGGCAAAGTATGCGGTGTGCGCTTTGCCGACGGGATGTTTCTTGCCGGGGACCGGGTCATCCTCGCGGTGGACGAGCCGGCGGCTTGCCGCTTGCTTCGGAGTGGCCGCCCACGGGCGGCGCGGGCCACGGCCGTCCATTATTTTGCGGCTGACCGTCCGTTTTATGAAGGTTCGTGGCTTTGCCTCCCGCCCAGGCACGAGGAGAGTCCGGTCTTGCATGCGGCCTTGTTGACCAATGCCGCGCCCAGTTTGGCCCCGCGGGGGTCTCACCTTTGGAGCGTCACGGTACTTCCCGGTCACCCCCGCGCGGCTGATGCGGAGTTGGTGGGGTCCGAAGTGGCAGCATGGTTCAAAGCGGACCGGCGGTCCTTGCGTCCGCTCGCTTACCTCGAAGTGCCCTATGCGGTGCCCGAGCAATTACCGGGTTTTCGCCGCCGTCCGTCGCCTTGGGGCGCGCTGCCCGCCGGCCTGCACGTGGTGGGCGACACCGTCACCGGTGCAAGCATTGAGGCGGTGATGGCCAGCGGGGAGGAGGTCGCCAAAATAGTCATTTCGCGCGGAGGGCTTAACTGATTGATTCAAAAGGGACCAGGCTGATGAAAAAAGTTTTACTCACCATGCTGCAATTGGCCGTGACCATCGGTCTTCTTTGGTGGGTTTTTCATGACCCGGGGCGCCGGCACGAAATGCTGGAGGCGGTCAAACTGGCCGACTGGCGCTGGCTGGGGGTGGGAACCGGGATATTTTTCCTCGGCACCATCACGGCGACGGCGCGGTGGAAGATCCTTCTTGCCGTGCAGAATATCCAGATGACTTGGCTGCGGACTTGGCAGCTTTTCATGATCGGGATGTTCTTCAACCTCTTCATGCTCGGCTCGACCGGCGGCGACGTGGTGAAAATGTTCCTGACCATGCGCGAAGCGAAGGAGAACAAGGCGGCGGCGCTCTTGAGCGTGTTCATGGACCGGGTGATCGGGATGCTCGCCTTGATTTTCCTCAGTGTGAGCTTTCTTTATTTTCGCTACGACCTGCTAAATCACGCGGAGGGAAGCTCGACCTTGCTGAATTTGCTTTTGTGGCTGCTCGCGGCCGCTTTGCTCATCATCATCAGCATGTTTGTCGTCGCGGGCCTAGGCTGGGTGCACTCTTTGCCGCCGTGGACCCCACTGCGCGGAAGGATGGTCGAGGTTTCGGCCGCACTCCACACGTATGGCCAAAGCTGGCGCCTGACCATCTGGGCCTTGCTTATTTCCTTCCCGCTTTTCGGGATGTACTTCACCACTTTTTACTGCGCAGCCCGTGCCTTTACGACCCTCGTCGGTCTGGTCGATATATTTTCGGTCATGCCGATTGTCGCGGTGATTACGGCGATCCCGATCAGTGTCTCGGGTATTGGTCTGAGGGAGAGTCTCTTTGTGTCCCTCCTTGCCCCGTTCGGGGTGGGGGCGGCCATCGCCACGCTGATCTCCGTGACCGGCTTTCTCATCAATACGCTGGGCAGTCTGGCCGGCGGGATTATTTTTCTTTTCTACCGTTCGTCGTCACACGAGTCGATCAACCTGCGTGACATGCGGGAGGAGGTCGACCAGCTCGAGGATCAAATCGAGCACAGCGAGTGAGCAAGGCGGGCGAGATCCGGGTGCGGCTGAGCTTCGACGGCAAATTGCTCGGGCCGCGTGGTCAGGCGGAGCGTCTGGCGGCCATGCTCGCGGCCGGAACTTTGCCGCGACTGCGCGTGGTTTTCGTCCCGGAAATCGTTGGGGGGGCGAGTGCTCCCACTTTAATCGGGGCGGGGGTGCGCGCACTGCTGGACAAGTCGGTTCACCTGCGCCTCGAGGGGCTGCGTTGCCGCGGCCGCCGGTACGAGGCGGATTACCGCGTGCTGTCCGCGGGGGTTTTTGCTTCCGCGGTGTCGGGCAAGGGTGTAGGTAAAGCACCATGGAAACCCGCGACCCGGAAGACGAATTCATCCGTTGGCTGATTCTTCTGGCCGCCACAGGGACAGCGATTGGTTTGTTTATCGGGGCGGTTGTCATCACGGTGCTGGTCAGTGCCAATTTCAACGTCCTCAATTGGATGGAGTAGTTGGGGCTTGATCCCGCTTCGGTTGCCCGATACTATAGAAATCCTTATGCCGAAATCGGTAGCTCGCAGAAAAACAAAAAAAGCCGTGGCCAAGCGCTTCAAGGTCACTGGTACCGGCAAGGTCCTGCGTTCCCACGCTTCGCGTCGTCACTTGATGTCGTCGAAAAGCGCCAAGCGGAAGCGGCACCTGGCGAAGAGCGCCCTGGTGGACGCATCCGATGTGGCGCGGATCAAGGAGAACCTGCCGTTTGGTTAGAGATTGACGCCGGCTGGCGCACCTGGCCCCGCGATACGGGGCTCACGGGATGGATGAGGTGCACGGCCGAACAACGAAACGATCTGTCCCGAGGAGACCGCCGCGAGGCGGGAAAATAGATGCCAAGAGCAACAAACGCGCCGGCCAGTCGTGAGCGGCGCAAAACGATGGTGTCGAAGGCCAAGGGTTACCGTGGCCGACGCAGCAAATTGTTCCGTTACGCGAAAGATGCGCGGATGAAAGCCCAAGTTTGGGCCACCCGTGACCGGAAGACGCGCAAGCGGAATTTCCGCGGTCTCTGGATCACACGGATCAATGCGGCCTGCCGCGCCGAGGGGATCACCTACAGCCGACTGATGGAGGGCCTGAAAAAGGCATCCATCGCGGTCAACCGCAAAATGCTGGCCGATTTGGCCGTGACCGACGAGGTCGCATTCCAACAAATCGTGGCCAAGGGAGCGGCGGCACTGAAAGCGGCCTGAGTGGGGGGCGGCCGTGACCGGCCGCCCGTCCCGTGCCCGGCTCGCGGGGACGCTCGCCCTCCACGGGGGAGCGGCTACACTGCGATGGATATGCGAGAGGAACTCATTGTTCTGCGGGACGACTCGGTGCGCGACATCGCAGCGGCCGCCGATTTGTCCACGCTCGAGCGGGTCCGGGTGGCCCTGACCGGTCGCGCGGGCCGGCTCACTCAGGCGGGCGAGCAGATGCGGCATCTGGCCAAGGAAGAGCGTCCGGAAATCGGCAAGCTCCTTCATGAAGTGCGCACCGCGATCACCAGTGCGCTCGAGGTGCGCGGGTCGGAACTTTCGGCCGCGGTCGAGGAGGCGGAATTGGCGCAGATCGACCCGACCTTGCCCGGCGTGGCGCGGACGGTCGGAAGTTTGCATCCGGTCCAGCATTTGCAGCGCCGGGCGGTGGAAATTTTCCGGAGGATGGGTTTTGCCTTGGCCGAGGGACCGGACATCGAGACCGAGTGGCATTGCTTCGATGCGCTCAATACGCCGCCCGATCATCCGGCGCGCAACGAGCAGGACACCTTTTATCTGCCCGACGGACGGCTGCTCCGGACGCACACCTCAAGCGTGCAGATCCGGACCATGGAGCGGGAGACGCCGCCGATCCGGATCATTGCCCCGGGGGCCGCTTACCGTCGCGATGAAGTGGATGCCACGCATCTGGCCCAGTTCACCCAAATGGAAGGCCTTTACGTGGATGAAGGTGTCACCCTGGGAGATTTGAAGGGAACGCTCGAATACTTTTTCCGGGAATTGTTCGGACCCGACACCACGGTGCGGTTCCGTCCGCATTTTTTCCCCTTCACCGAGCCGAGTTACGAGATTGATGTGCGCGCCGCCGCCTTGGGTGGGGGGCAGCGCTGGCTCGAGTTGGCGGGTTGCGGGATGGTTGATCCGGCGGTTTTCGCGCAACTCAATCAGCGCCGCGACGACCTGGCTTTCGATCCGGACAAGGTAACCGGATTCGCCTTTGGCTTCGGCCTCGAACGTCTGGCCATGATCCTCTACGGCGTGCCGGATATCCGGATGTTTGTCGAAAACGACCAGCGGTTCCTCTCCCAATTCCCGGCATGAAGGTTTCTCTCGAGTGGCTCAAAGATTATGTGTCGCTGCCGGAATCGGCGGAGGCGCTGGCGGAGGCCTTGACCAAGGGCGGAACGGAAGTGGTCGGACGCCAAGAGCGGGGAAATATCCCGGAGAAAATCGTGGTCGCGCAAATCCTTTCGAGCATCCCGCATCCCAATGCCGACCGCTTGAGTGTCTGCCAGGTTGATGACGGCTCGGGCCAGCCGCGGCAGATCGTCTGTGGTGCGAAAAATTTCCAGATCGGCGACAAGGTGCCGCTCGCTTTGCCCGGCGCGGTGCTGGGTGCGGATTTCAAAATCAAGGCCGGCAAGCTGCGCGGCGAAAAGTCCGACGGCATGCTCTGCAGTGCGAAGGAGCTGGCGCTGGCCGAGGATGCGGAGGGATTGCTTATTTTGTCCGCCGACTGGCCGGTGGGTAAGCCGGTGAAGGAACTTTTCCCGCCCGACACGGTGCTCGAACTGGAAGTGACTCCGAATCGCCCCGATCTGCTCGGCTACCGCGGGGTGGCGCGCGAGGTGGCGGCTTTGACCCGGGTCGAAGCAACGTTGGCCGCCGTGCCGTCTGTGCCGGAGAAAGAGGCGGACGATTTTGTCCGGCTCGAGGATTCCGGCTGTCCATTTTACACCGCGCGGATCATCCGTGGGGTCAAAGTCGGACCGAGCCCGCAATGGTTGGCTGACCGTTTGACCGCCGTGGGGCTGCGCCCGATCAACAATGTGGTCGACGTGACCAATTATGTTTTGTTGGAAACCGGCCAACCCCTGCATGCCTTCGACTTGGCTAAGCTTGAGCACGGAATCGTGGTGCGCAACGCGCATGAGGGCGAGATGCTGCAGGCTCTGGATGGTTCGGAACTCAAGCTGCGGACCCGTGATTTGATTGTCGGCGACGCAGGAAAAGCCGTGGCGCTGGCCGGGGTGATGGGGGGAGTGGAAACCGGAGTGACGTCCGCCACGACCGATCTTTTGCTCGAGAGTGCGTGGTTTGAGCCGTCGCGGGTGCGTAAGTCCTCGCGCGAGTTGGGACTTTCCACCGACTCAAGCTACCGCTTCGAGCGCCGGGTTGATCCGGCGGGCGTGCTCCCGGCGTCGGCCCGGGCGGTGGAATTGATTTTGCAGACAGCGGGGGGTGCGGCCGAAATTGCAGTGCTGGTCGCGGGGCGCGCGCCGCAGACGGCAGCGACGATCACCCTGAGCTATGATCGTTGCCGCGCGCTGCTCGGATTGGACATCGGCGACGGGGAGATCGAGGCCATCCTCTTGCGTCTGGGGTTGACCAAACAGGCCGGCCAATGGCTCGTGCCGGGGTTCCGTCCGGATCTGACCCGCGAAGTGGACTTGATCGAAGAGGTTATTCGTATGGCGGGAATCGAGCGGGTGCCTTCGCGTCTGCGCGGTTTTTCGGCGGCGGCGAGCGCGGCGGATTTGCGACATGACAACGGCGAAAGGTTGCGCGAACGACTGAGGGCGCAGGGCTTTAGCGAGGCTCGGACCTCGCATTTTGTTTCTCCGGACGCCTTGCAGCGGGCCGGAGTGTCAGCGGATGAGGCTGTAACGGTGCGCAATCCTTTGGGTGCAGATCAGGCCATGCTGCGACCGGCCTTGCTTGCGGGTCTGCTCGAGGCGCTGGCTCGCAACCTGCGCCACGGGGCGGACGCGGTGCGCTTGTTCGAAGTAGGGCCGGTTTTCGCGGCGGCAGGCCGGGAGGAGGGAACGGCTCTGGCTTTGCTCGAGACCGGGTCGGATCATGGTCTTTTTGGCTTGAAAGGAGTCCTGCAGGCCGCGTTCGGTGCGATGGAATTCAGGCCGGAGGACGGTCTTGCCTTGCGTGTCACCGGCTTGGGGTTGGAGGGCTTATTGCGGAGATTGCCCCGGGTAATGGCCGAGGAATACGGGGCCAAGACGCCGGTTTATTATGCGGAGATGGCCGTTGATGGCTGGCTCGGGGCAAGGCCCGGGGCCGTGCGAGTGAGGGCTTTGTCGAAGTTTCCGGCCGTGACCCGCGATCTGTCGCTCATCCTGCCCAGGACCATACGTTATGCGGCGGTGGAGAAAGCTGTGCTCGGGGCGCGGGCGCCGCACTTGTCTTCGGTCAGGCTGAAAGACGTCTTTGCCGATCCGAGCGGGGTCAAATTGCCGGCGGACCAACGTTCATTGACCGTGACCTTGACATTCCGCGACGAGGCACGCACCTTGACCTCAGAAGAAGTCGATCGCGCGGTCGAAACACTGCGCGAGCATGCGAAAGCGGAGTTAAAAGCTGTTTTTCGCGTTTAGATCTTTCGCAACGTCGAAGCCAATTTGCCCTGGGGAGTGCGAGTAAATGGTCCAAGCCCCGAACCGTATTATATTATCCCAGGAGGCTGAGCTGTGGCCGGCAAGGACATGCCTTCGTTGGAAGTCCGCGCTGGACGCGGCGGTCGTCCGCCCTTGTCTTCAAGGGATCGGGAATTGGGCCGTGACGGCTCACCCGGGGCAATATTTTGCAAAGCGCCCTCCGTCCGAACGGAGGGCGCTTTTTCGTTCTGGGGGCGTCAGGCGGGGAGGGTTGGGGCGGCCCGCCGGGCGAGCGGACCCTCCCTTGGCAATGGGAGCATTGAGCGAAAGTGGATCGCGCCGTCCCGGCGGACGGCGGTGAGAGGGCGAATCGCGATGGGACATCACGATCCAGCTTGGCGCTTGCGCCGTGCTCAGCGCGGTGTGCGCTTTGGGATTTGCGGGGGAAGGGTGAAGCAGATAAGAATCCCGCCCGGATATGACGGCAATTTTGGCACTTGAGGACGGGCGGGTTTTCTGCGGGGAGGCGTTCGGGGCCGCCGGGGCGACCGTGACGGGGGAAATGTGCTTCAACACGTCGTTGAGCGGGTATCAGGAGGTGCTGACCGATCCTTCCTATTACGGACAAATTGTGGCCATGACGAATCCGCAGATTGGCAACTACGGGGTAAATTTACTCGACGAAGAAGCCAGGGGACCGCAGGTGCGGGGTTTGGTTATCGAGGAATTGAGCGAGGCACCGAGCAATTGGCGTTCCGAAGAATCCCTCGGCAATTATCTGCAGCGCAACGGTGTGCCGGGGATCCAGGAGATCGACACGCGGGCTTTGACCAAACACCTGCGCGAACTTGGGGCCATGAAGGCCTGTCTGACCACGGAAGCAATGACGCCCGAGCAGGCGGTGCTGCGGGCCCAGGAGGGCGATGGTGTGGTCGGAATGGATTTTGTGCGGAAAGTGACGTCGCAGGTAGCTTATGACTGGGATCCCATGGACGCGGAGAGTCGTCCCTGGAAGATGGCGCCGGGCGCGAGTGCCTTCGGCGATTTACGTGATCCTCGGGGCAACGTGTTCGGGTTTTTGCCGCCGGTGCGGCACCGGGTGGTGGCTTATGATTTCGGGATGAAGCGCAACATCCTGCGCGGGTTGCGTCAGCGCGGCCTGGCCGTACGGGTGGTGCCGGCGGGCACCCCGGCCGAGGAGGTGCTGGCTATGGAGCCGGATGGGATTTTCCTTTCGAACGGGCCGGGCGACCCGGCAGCGCTGGATTACCTCCACGAAAACGTGCGCGGCTTGCTCGGGAAAAAACCGATTTTCGGCATTTGTTTAGGCCACCAGATTCTGGGACATGCGCTGGGCGGAAAGACCTTCAAGTTGAAATTTGGTCATCGGGGCGGCAACCAACCGGTGAAAGACCTGCTCACGGGCAAGGTTTCGATTACGGCGCAGAATCACGGGTTCGCGGTGGACGCGGAGTCGTTGCCGGCCGACGGGGAGATCACCCACGTCAACTTGAACGACGGCACGGTCGAGGGGTTGCGGAGCAAATCAATGCCGGTCTTCAGCGTGCAATACCACCCTGAGGCGGCGCCCGGTCCGCACGACGCGGAATACTTCTTTGATCAGTTCGCCAAACTTATTGAACAGACCAAGTCGGGGGGATAGTTTTAAGGACCTGATGCGCCTGACCGTTTATTTCCCGGAAGACAGCCCGACGACCCATGAGTGGGTGGGGAAAAGCCTGAGCATCGGCCGTCTTGGAGACAACGATGTGCAGCTCGACGATGTCTCGGTTTCGAGTCGTCACGCGGAGATTGCCGTTGCGGAGGATGCCGTGGTGCTGCGCGATCTTGGTTCGACCAACGGGACTTTTCTCAACGGGGCTCAGATTATTGGTGAGCAAGGGTTGGCGGAGGGCGATGAGATTTACTTTGGCGGGGTGCGCAGCGTTTTTATGGAGCCGGCCGCCGCGGTGGTGGAAGAAACCGAGGCCGTGGCGCTTCTGGCCCAGGAGGTCGGGTTGGACGCCGCCGGCACGGGGCGCCCGGAAAATTTCCGTCCGCTCTCGCCCTTGCCGCCCGAAGTCCAAAAGCGCGACACCCTCGTGCTGGCCGCGTGGGGTTCGCTCGGTTTAGGCGTGGCGGCGGCGCTCTACGCGCTCGTCGCGGTGGCGACAAGCTAACGGTTGCGCTGGGCAGAGGCCTGCGCGGAAGGGGCGATTTCCGCCTTCCCGGTGAAATCAGAAGGCGAAGGTGAGTTGGTCGGCCGCAGCGGCCGGCGGGGATTGGCGCCGGGCCAGCAGGTTGCGTTTGATCAGGGCGAAGAGGTGCGTGCCCAATTCGTGGGGCAGCGGTTCGTCGTGCCGGGTCCGGCGGGTCCGGTGGCCGGACGGGAGGTGTGTTTTTGCTTTCATCGGCCGTGAGTTTCCACGATGGGGTAGGACATCCGCTGTCCCATGCCTGCCAAAACTCGGAAAAAACCAGCCTCCGTAAAGAAGCTTCCGGAAGGCATCACGCGTCCGCCCATGGAGCGGATGTGGCGAATCCACCGCGAGATTTCGGAAGGTGGTCATCCCAATTGTCAGGGCCTGGCCGTCCAACTTGAGGTCTCGGCCAAGACGGTGATGCGCGATGTGGAATTCATGCGCGACCGGCTGGGGCTTCCGCTGGAGTATCATGCGGTGAAACATGGGTTTTACTACACCGCGGCAGTGCGTGATTTTCCGGTCATGAAAATTTCGCAGGGCGAAGTGGCCGCTTTGTTGCTCGCCCAGAAATCGCTCGAGCAGTTCCGCGGCACGACATTTGAGCGTCCGCTGGCCGGCGCTTTCCGCAAGTTGAGTCGCTCGCTTGGCGGCGATATGGAGGTCGCTTGGCACGAGTTGGAAGGCGCGCTGTCCGTGCGGAGCAGCGGGACCGGCTTGGCCGATGTGCAGGTTTTCGACGCGCTGGCCAAGGCGGTGACGGAGGGCGCGGAGGTGGCATTGGCTTACCACAAGCTGGCCGGGGAGAAGGAGGAGACGCGGACGGTGCAGCCTTACCATCTCGGCTGCATCGAGAACCAATGGTATTTGTTCGGTCATGACGGCTCGCGCGGAGCGGTGCGCACCTTTGCCCTGCCGCGGATCAGGAAGGTCGAGCAGACCGGAGTCAAATTCCGGCGGCCGAAAAGTTTCTCCCTCGGGAAAATGCTCGAGGGCAGTTTTGCGGTTTTCGAGGGGGGAAGGGCGAGCAAGGTGAGGGTTCGTTTCACCGGCGTGGCGGCGCGTTTGATTGGGGAACGCGTCTGGCATGCCACCCAAAAGCTGTCCCGGGATTCGCGGGGTCTTGTTTTGGAGATGCGGGCGGGACTCTCGCCGGATCTTCGCCAGTGGTTGCTTGGCTGGGGCGGGGAGGCCGAGGTGCTCGAACCGGATGAATTGCGCAGGGATCTGGCGCGGGCGGCGGCGGCGACGGTTGACGTCTATCGGGCGGCACGCGACCGGACGGGCAAAGATTAGGATTCAAACCGTTTCGTCTTTCGCTCAGGCTGAGAGGGTGAACTTCGAGGAAATCCGACCGGCCGCGTGGCAGCGTCGGTTTTGGTATGCCGCCCTGACGGCATTGGCTGTGGTGGCTCTCGTAGCGGTGTTCTCGGGTGTGATTCTCCTCGTCGTGCGCGCGGCGGCGTTTCTCCAGCCCTTGCTTATTCCCGTGGTGGCAGCCGTCATCCTGACCTACCTGCTTACCCCGGTGGTCGACAAGTTGTGCTCTTTCGGGCTGCGGCGGACCTCCGCGGTGGTGGTCCTTTTTTTGGCTATCGGCCTGGGGCTGAGCGGCATCGGACTTTGGGTCGGTCCTGTGCTCTGGCAACAGACCTCACAATTCGGCCAGACGCTTCCTGACCAGGCGGCAAGGGGGCAAACCTTGCTGCTTTCCACCCTCGATTGGGTGCGCGGCCTGCAGCACCAGCTGCAGCCCTCCTCCGTGCTCGGCGAGGAGCGGACGATTCGCGACGAGTTGTGGGCCATGGTCGGCGGCTACGTGGAGAGTTTTGTCGCGTGGGTGCAGCAAAGGCTACCCGAAATATTGTCCACGATTGGTTCTTTCCTTCAACGCAGTGCGGGCGGTTTTCTCGGGGTGGCCGGGGTGGCGGTGAGCCTTCTTTTGGTGCCTCTTTTTCTTTTTTTCTTCCTCAAAGACTCCGCGCGGTTTTCCGAGGAGTGGCGTCAATACATCCCGCTGCCGGAATCCAAGCTGCGCGACGAGGTGGCCTGGTTGCTCAACGAGATCAACAGTTACTTGGTCCGGTATTTCCGCGGCCAATTTACGGTTAGTTTGATTGATGGTGCGCTGATTGGCGCAGCCCTCTATATCCTCGGCTTGAATTTCGCCCTCCTCATCGGGTTGGCGGTCGGGCTGCTCGCCCTCATTCCCTACGTGGGTCTGACCATTTGCTGGGTTCCGGCGGTGCTCATTGCGGTGGCGCAATTCGGGGACTGGACGCATCCGCTCATCGTCACGGCAATTTTCGTCGGGATGAGCAATCTGGAAAGTTTCTTCATCGCCCCGCGGGTGGTGGGCAGTTCGGTCAGTCTCCATCCCTTGACCGTGATCTTTTCCGTTTTGGTCTGGAGTCTGATCTTGGGCGTTCTGCTCGGCTCGTTGCTTGCGGTGCCGCTGACCGCGACGCTCAAAGTCCTGCTGCAGCGCTACGTTTGGCACCGTCAGTTGTGACCCTTCCGGCGGCCAGGCGCGCGAGCAGCTCCTCCCAGTGATGACCGCCGCGGAGGATTTCAATTTCCACCCGGAGGAAGAGCATGGGGACTTGAGGTTGGTCGATCTCGGGAAAACGGACAGCGTCTTTTTCCGTAGTGACCAGGGCATCGAGCGAGCGCCGGTCACACCACTCGAGGAAGCGGAGAATTTCTTTTTTCGTGAAGCGGTGGTGGTCGGCGAATGCTTTGGAGACCTCGACCACGGCCCCGAGCTGGCGCACGCCTTCCTCGAAACTTTCGGGGCGGGCGATGCCGCTGAGAGCGCCGACGTGGCGGCCGCGCAGGTGATCAAGGGGAAATTGTGTGCCGCTTTTCAGGTCCTCCCAATGCCGCGGGGCGTGGCTGCATTCGATGATGGCCGCCGTGCGGTTAAGCCTGCGCAGGCGCGTGAGGAGGGCCTGGTCGGACGCGGGGCCGGCTTTGGTCACGATGATGTAGGAGGCGCGGCTGAGGTTGGCCGGCGGCTCGCGGAGGGTGCCGCGAGGCAGGAGGCGTTCATTGCCGAAAGGGGATTGGCAATCGATGAGGACAATATCGATCCCGTGACGCAGACGCTGGTACTGCAGCCCGTCGTCGAGCAGCAGGATGTCGCTCTCGAAGTGACGCAGGGCGTGGAGTCCGCTTTTGACCCGGTCCTTGTCCACCAGCACGCAGACGCCGGGGAGATTTTTGGCCAGCATGTGCGGCTCGTCCCCGGCGCGACGGGAATCAAGGAGAACCTCTTTTCCGTCGGAGACGATGCGTGGCGGGAAGAGGTCAAGGTGCTTGAAAAGCTTGTGGCGCAGCCGCTGCATAAAGGGGCGAGGAACGCTTTTGTAGCCGCGGCTGAGAATGGCCACCCGGCGCCCGCGCCGCTGCAGCTCCCGCGCGAGCATTTCCGCCACGGGAGTCTTGCCGGTGCCGCCTACCGTGAGATTTCCCACGCTGACCACCAGACAGCCCAGTTCCTGGGGCCGCAGGATGCGGCGGCGGTAAAGGCCAAGTCGGATCTGCACCGCCCGCTCATAGAGCCGGGCAAAACCTCCGAGGACAAACTTCAAGGCGTTGGCGCGGCCGCCTTCGCGGCGCTCGAGAATGACATCGACCGCGTAACGCTCGAACCTTTCGAGAATGACGCGCATGCTTAGCTTTCCAGGGCGACGCCGTGATTGTCCGCGCGGAGAATACGTACGCGGGCCTCGGGTAAGACGGACTGCATGGCGGCCGCCACCGCACCGGGATCGTCGAGCGTGAGGCAGGCCACGGCGGACCCGGATCCGCTGAGGTAGCCGCCGAGTGCACCGGCGTTTAGGCCCGCCGCGATGGCCGGCCGCAAGTGAGGGGCGGCGGACTCGCGGTAGGGTTGATGCAAACGGTCGGACATGGAACCGCGCAGCAGTTCGTACCGTCGCGAGGCAAAGGCCGCGGTGATCATGCTCGCGTGGGAGAGGTTGAACACCGCGTCGCAGTGCGTGACATGGCCGGGCAGGTGGACACGCGAGGCGTCGGTATCGACCTCATGTGAGGGAAGGAGGAAAACAAAGTGCAGGTCCGGAGAAATGTCGGAGCGGAAGTAGGTGCCGTCCGGACGGGCGGCGGCGAAGCCCCCGAAGGCGGCAGGCGCGGCATTGTCGGGGTGTCCCTCCAACCTGGCGCAAAGCAGGTAAACTTGCGTCGCATCAAGGGGCCGATCTGCCAGTTCGTTCAGTCCGTGCAGGATGCCGAGGCGCAGGGCGACGCTACTACCGAGCCCGCGGGAGCGCGGAATATGGCTTTCGATCGACCATCGATAAGCGAAAGCCGGGAGGCCGACCTCGGCAAAAAATAGATCGGCGGCGGCGCCGACCATGGAATCGGGTAAGGTCGCGCCACCGCGCTCGAGAGACACCCGGCTGTAGAGATCGAGCGCGACACCGAGGCAATCGAACCCCGGTCCGAGATTCGCACTGGTGGCAGGAACGCGCACGGTGACCTTTTTCATAAAACAGGGGCAGCTTGGCCGAAACTCTGGCGCGTGGCAATTTCCCCCGCAGGGAGGAGTTTGCTTGCCGCAGGGCCTGGCTCCCGGCGAATAAGGGGGTTGCTATGAGCTTTCCCCACGACATTCTCACCCTGGCCGCGCGCGACGCGCGGGGCATCGCGATCGACGCCGTCGCCGCCTGCAAATCCGGCCACCTTGGCTTGCCTTTGGGTTGCGCCGATCTGGGCGCCGTTCTTTTCGGTTCCGCCCTGCGTTACAATCCGAAAGAACCTCGCTGGCTCAATCGCGATCGTTTTGTCCTCTCCGCCGGTCACGGCAGTCTTTTCCTTTACGCGTGGCTCCACCTCTCGGGCTACGATCTGCCGCTCGCGCAGATTAAAAAGTTTCGTCAATTGGGCAGCATCACTCCGGGGCATCCCGAGTTTGGTCAGACCCCGGGCGTCGAATGTACCACCGGTCCGCTGGGGCAAGGAGTGGCCAATGCAGTCGGCTTGGCCGTCTCGGGCAAAATGTCCGCAGGGCGCTTCAACACGGCCGAGCATCGTATTTTCGACCACCGGATCGTCTGCCTGGCCGGGGACGGGTGTCTGCAGGAAGGGGTGGCGAGCGAGGCCTGCGCGCTGGCTGGCCACCTGCAATTGGACAACCTGATCCTTATTTATGACTCCAACAACGTGACTCTCGACGCTATGGCCCTTTTCACCCAGAGCGAGGACACGATGGGGCGCTTCAAAGCTTATGGTTGGTCCGTGCAAGAGGTTGACGGGCAAAACATGGAGGAGTTTCTTCAAGTTTACGACAGAGCCAAGTCGGCTACGGGTGCCCCGCAGCTGATCGTGGCCAAGACGCTGATCGGCAAAGGTATTCCCGAGGTGGCGGGCACAAGCAAAGCGCACGGTGAGGCCGGGGTAAAATTTGCCGAGGAGGCGCGCAAAGCGCTCGGCCTGCCCGAGGAGAAATTTTTCGTGGCACCTGCAGTGCAGGAATTCTTTGCCCGGCATGCCGCCGAGCTTGAGGCAGCCTGTGCCCAGTGGCACGTTCGCTTCGCTGCCTGGCGCGAGGCAAACGGGGACTTAGCTGCCGAATTGGAGACGGCTTTGAGCAAAAATTACCCCGATCTGCTTGAGTGCATCCCGGACTATCCGGCCGGCGCTCCGGATGTGGCGACGCGCAAGGCGGGGAGCGATATCCTCCAGTATGTGGCCCAGGCCATGCCACTTCTCGTCAGTGGCAGTGCAGATTTGCACGGGTCCACGCTGAACTACATCCAGGACGGGGGGGATTTTGACGCGCGGAACCATTCCGGTCGCAATATCCGCTTCGGGATCCGCGAGCATGGCATGGCGGGCTTGCTCAACGGTATTGCTTACGATGGGATCTTTCAGGCCAGCGGCGCGACTTTTCTGGTCTTTAGCGACTACGCTCGCGGCGCGATCCGGCTCGCGGCCCTTTCGCATCTCCCGGTGGTTTACATTTTTACCCATGACTCGGTCGGGGTGGGTGAGGACGGACCGACCCATCAGCCGGTTGAAACCTTGGCCGCTCTGCGGGCCATCCCAAATCTTGACGTTATCCGACCGGCAGACCCGGCCGAGACGGCAGGCGCCTTCGCGGCCGCTTTCGACCGCAAAGACGGCCCGACCTTGCTCGCCTTGTCGCGCCAGGCCCTGCCGACTCTGCGCCAAATCCCGGAGTTGGCAGCCCGGGAGGGGACGTTACGCGGTGCTTACATTGCCCGTTGCGAGTCATCACCGCTTGAGCTCATTTTTTTGGCGACGGGGAGCGAATTGCAACTGGCCATGGAGGCGGCGGAAAAGCTCGGCTCCTCGGTGCGGGTGGTCTCGCTCCCTTGCTTCGAACGTTTCGAACGCCAGACCGAGGAATACCGCGACTTCGTGCTCCCCCCGGATTGTCTGCGCCGTGTCTCGATCGAAGCGGGTGTTTCCCAGCCCTGGTATCGCTATGTCGGGCGTAGGGGCGTGGTCATTGGTATCGACCGTTTCGGCCTCAGTGGGCCTGGGACAACCGTGATGAAGGCCCTCGGAATCAGCGTTGACGCCCTCCTGCAGGCCGGTCGGACGTTGCTGGCCAGGCCATGACCGCGCGGGCGGCACTTTTTGCCATGAGCGCTACGGCATTGTCTTTGTCCTCGATGCAGGCCGGGTCGGGGGAATTTGTCCCTGCCTGGGCCAAGGATGCTGTTTGGTATCAGATCTTCCCCGAGCGCTTCCGCAATGGGGACGCCGCCAACGATCCGGCCAAGTCGGACATTGCGGGGGCTTTTCCGGACGCGCCAGATTTGCCCTGGCGGGTGCACCCTTGGACGTCTGATTGGTATGCACGTCAGGACTACGAAGCGGGAGCGTCGATTCCCTTCCATGATTTGCTGCAGCGCCGGCGTTACGGGGGAGACTTGCAAGGGATCATCGACCGACTCGACTACCTGCAGGATCTCGGGATCAACGCGATTTACCTCAATCCGGTCTTTGCTTCACCTTCGGCCCACAAATACGACGGCAACAGCTACCACCACATTGACCCCAACTTCGGACCTGACCCGGAGGGCGACCGCAGATTGATGGCCGGAGAAGACCCGAACGACCCTTCTTCGTGGGTCTGGACTTCGGCGGACAAGCTCGCCCTGGCCATGATCAAGCAATGCCATGCGCGCGGGATCCGGGTGATTTTCGACGGCGTCTTCAACCATATGGGCCAGCGCAGCTGGCCTTTTCTCGACGTGGTCGCGAAGCAAAAGGATTCCCCCTACGCCGACTGGTTTTCGGTCAAGTCGTGGCGTGATCCGGCGAAGGGGACAAGTTTCGACTATGCAGGATGGTTCGGGCACAAGACGCTGCCGGAGTTCCGTGAGGACGAGGAGGGGATCGTGGCGGGACCCCGGGATTACATTTTCGCCGCGACCCGGCGCTGGATGGATCCGGACGGGGATGGTGATCCATCCGACGGCATCGATGGGTGGCGGCTCGACGTGGCTTTTTGCGTGGCCCACCCCTTCTGGAAAAAGTGGCGCAAGGTGGTCAAGGGGATAAATCCCGAGGCTTACATTACGGCCGAACTGATCGATCCGGTGCCGCAACTCAAGCCTTACCTGCAGGGCGACGAATTCGACGCGGTGATGAACTACAACTTCGCCTTTGCCTGCTCCGACTATTTTGCCGACGAAAAGTCCCGGATTAGGACGAGTGAATTTGACCGTCGTTTGCAGGAGCTGCGCGAAGCGTTTCCGGCCGGCGTGGCCGAGGTGCAGCAGAATCTTTTCGGCAGCCACGATACGGACCGGATCGGGTCGCACATCGTGAACCGGGACCAAAAGCATGCCAGTAATTGGCGGGCCTACTTCGATTTTTCCAAGGTGGAGAACGGTGAATACAACCCGCGCAAGCCGACCGCGCGGGAGCTATCCGCACAGAAACTCTTCGCCGTGTTGCAGATGACCTACGTGGGGGCACCGATGATTTACTATGGCGATGAGGTGGGGATGTGGGGCGCGAACGATCCGGATTGCCGCAAGCCGATGGTTTGGTCCGACCTGGTCTATGAGGACGAAGTCATTTTGCCGGACGGGTCGAGAAAAACCGTGCCCGACAAGGTGGGGGTGAACCAAGAACTTTTTGATCATTACAAAAAGCTCATCGCACTGCGCAATGCGTTGCCCGCGCTGCGCAGGGGGTCTTTTGCAACCGTAATCGTGGATGACGTGCGCCAGCTGTACGGGTTCCGCCGGAAATTGGGCCAGGAGGAAATTGTCGTGGTGCTGAATAATTCGGACGAGGAGCAAGTCGCAGAGCTGGCCCTCAGCGGCGACTGGCGTGATGGTTGGACCGGTCTTGAGTTTGCCGCGCAGGGGAAAGACTTGAGCGAAGTCATTTTGCCGCCACGGGAAGCGGCGATTTTTGTGCGCGAAAATTGAATCTTCCCCAGCGGCAACTAGAAGAAAAAGGGAATACCCTGTTCAGCAAAAGCCGACTTTTCCTCGGTCAGGTATTTTTCGGCCAACCGGTCAAATCCGCCGCTCGCGCGAAAGTCTCTGAGGAAAGCGTTAACTTGGGCGCGCAGTTCCCCGTCGCCTTGGCGCAAGGCCACGGCCCATGACTCCTTCTGCAGCGGATTGAGCATGGCCCGGGTGGTTTCCGGGTTGCGCTTGGCATTCTGGTAAACCGACATCTGGTCGTAGATGAAGGCGTCCGCTTTGCCTTGTGTGACTTCGAGAACGCAGGCGCTTTCTTTCTCCAGGGTGACGAGGCGTGCCTTTCGCACCTGCGCCCGGGCAAAGGCCTCTCCCGTGGTGCCTTGGCGGACCACGATGGTGCGGTCGGGTTGGTCGAGGTCACCGAGCCCACGCGCGGTGCTCGCGGCGGGCACGAGCATTGTGAGTCCTGCGCTCAAATAGGGTTCGGAAAAAGCGACGGCTTTGGCCCGCTCGGGCGTCGCGGTCATCGAGGAAATAATCAGGTCAATCTTGCCGGATTTGAGTGAAGGGATGAGTCCGGGAAAGGAGATGTTTTCAATCACGAGTGGTCGTCCGAGACGGTCCGCGAGTCCCCGGGCCAATTCGACCGAGATGCCGGTCGGTTGACCGTCCGGGCCGATGGTTTCAAAGGGTGGATAGGCCAGCTCCATGCCGACCCGAAGCGGGGCGGGTTCGGCTGCGGTGGCCGTAGCGGAGGCGAGCAGGAGGAAGAGAAGGCGCATGCGGCAAGGGGAATCCGCGGCGCGATCCGTGTCAACCACAGCGTTTTTGCTCGTCCTTGAGAGGGAGGCCGGGCATTGCTAGATCCCTATGTTGAACGAATTCAAAACCTTCATCGCCAAGGGCAATGCCATTGACCTCGCCGTTGGCGTGGTGATCGGCGCGGCTTTTGGGAAAATTGTTTCCTCGCTGGTTGACGACATCATCATGCCCCCGATCGGGCTGATCCTCGGCAGCGCGGATTTCAGCCAACTCTATCTGAGCCTCGACGGAAAAGCTTACGGGACTTTGGCCCTGGCCCAGGCCGCCGGTGCACCGACCTTGAATTACGGAAACTTTATTACGGTCGCCATCCAGTTCGTGATCATCGCGTGGGCCATTTTTCTGCTCGTCAAAGGCATCAACGTGCTGAAGCAAAAGGAGGCCGACGGGCCGGCGGCCGCGCCGGAGCCGTCGTCCGAGGAAAAAGTGCTGACCGAGATCCGCGACTTGCTAAAGAAGCAAGCGGGTTGACCGGAGTGCTTGCCCCCGCCGCCCGGGCGTGTTTCATGGCGATATGACCATCGAGTCACAGCGTCCGGTCGTGGCTGTAGCCGGTGCTTCCGGCTTTGTCGGGAGGTCATTGCTTCCGGTGCTGGCGGCGGACTTTAAGGTCATTGCCTTGCGGCGCTCACCGGCTGCGGAGTTGCCGGGCGTAAGATGGCGGCAGTGCGACCTCTTCTCCATGCTGCAGACGGAGCGTGCCCTCGAGGGTGCGGATTATGCGGTCTATCTCGTTCATTCGATGCTGCCCGCGCGACTGACTCAGGCCCGGTTTGAGGATATGGATTTCATTCTGGCCGACAACTTTGCCCGCTCGGCCGCGCGGGCCGGGGTGAAGCAAATCCTTTATCTGGGGGGCATTATTCCGGACGACACTGAGTTGTCGCGCCACTTGGCCAGCCGGCTCGAGGTGGAGCGCGTGCTGGCGGCCCGCGGGGTGCCGGTCACCAGTTTGCGCGCCGGGTTGATCGTCGGTCCGCAGGGGTCGTCCTTCCGCATCGTGGCTCGATTGGTCGAGCGCTCGCCGGTTCTGCTCTGTCCGCACTGGACGCGGTCGATGACCCAACCGGTGGGTTTGCGCGATGTGGTCAAGTTGCTCCGTTTTTGCGTGGGCCGCGAGGAAATGTATGGCTGTGCTTTTGACCTCGGCGGGGCGGAGGTCATGACCTACCTCGATCTCATGCGGCGCACCGCCGCGCGTCTGGGCAAAAAGCGGCTGATCATCGCGGTGCCTTTTATTCCGAGTTGGCTGGGTGTGCTCGGGGTGCGGTTGATGACCGGAGGACACCGCGAGCTGATTGCCCCGCTGGTCGAAAGTTTGCGTCATGCCATGGTGGCGCATGCCCCGACTCTGCAGGAGAGGGCGGGGATCAAGCCGCAATCTTTTGACCAGGCTTTGGAAGAGGCGCTGCCGGGTGTGCAGGCGCCTGCTCCCGAAATCGACCAGCATCTGGCCCGGCGCCACGTGCACAGCCAGGAAGGTCGCTACGTATGTTCGATCCAACGTCTGCCGCTTCCGCCGGGCTGCGATGCCACGTGGGTGGCACGCGAGTATGCCAGTTGGCTGCCGTCGCTCTTCCGGCGGGTTCTGCGCGTAACCGTCGACGATCAACTTAACTTGGCCTTTCGTGTCTCGGGGCTCCGCCGTCCGTTGCTCGAGTTGAGCTATTCGAGCAACCGTTCGTCGGCCGACCGTCCGCTCTTCTACATCACCGGCGGATCGCTGGTCCGGGCGGACGATGTTCCTGCTGGCCGCGCCCCGGCCCGGCTTGAGTTCCGGGAGAGTCCGGACCGGCGGAGTGTGCTAGCCGCCATTTTTAATTACAGTCCTGCTTTACCTTGGTGGTTTTATCGCCTCACGCAGGCACCGATCCACCTGCTGGTCATGAAGCTGTTCGGCTGGCATCTGGCCGGCCGGCACCCCAAACTGCGGAGCGCAGCGGAGGGACGGCTGGTTGAGCAGGCTTGAGCGCCTGGTGACCGGCCCCTCTGCGCGGTCGCGGGTTGACTTGGTTCTTGCCGGAAGCGCGGTCGGACTTGTAGAAGAAGTGGCATGGAGCCACTCGGTCGATTCTGCCTCCTCGCCTTATTGCTAGCGGGGGCAGTCCGCGCAGAGGAAGGTGCAGAAGGAAGCGCGCCGCAAGCCGCGGGGGCGGAAGTTCCCGTGCTCCAATCGGAGGATCGGGCTGCGCTGGAGGCCCAAGTGGGCAATGAGGTGATGATCGAAGGGGTGGTAAAGAGTATCGGTACCGGCCCGAATGACGGGATCACCTTCCTCAATTTCGGCGATCGCCGCAGTGGTTTCGTCGCTTTGATCTTCCGGGCGGCCTACGACAATTTTCCCGAGGGTTTCGACCAATACGCCCAGCAGCAGGTAAGGGTGCGCGGGAAGTTGGAAAAATACCAGGATCGCCAGATGCAAATCAAGATCCTGACTGCCGACCAGATTGAAGTGGTTTCAGAACCGGAGCCCTAAGCCGTCTTCATGCCGTTGAAGACGCAATAAAAGCGCGGCTTGGCTCGGTTTGTCCAGGGGGCACGGCCGTCCCGGCCGTGTTGTCGGGTCGTGACGGGCGGGACGCCCGTGCCCCCTTGGCCACGTGCCAACTCGCTCACCAAATAGTTAGTCAACTCTCGCCCAGACGCGACTCTGTTGCCGTGCCAGAAATGGCAGAATGTTTTGCCTGGTCACGGCTCAGATTCCTGCCGAGTCGCCGCGAGTCGCTCCACGTATTTGGCGAGGATGTCGAATTCAAGGTTGACCAAATCCCCGGCTTTGAGGTCGCCAAGGTTGGTCTGCTCTAGGGTGTGAGGAATCACCCAGACGGAGAAGTCCCTGGCATTGGCTACCGCCACGGTGAGACTGACCCCGTTGATCGCGATGGACCCTTTAAAGGCCACGTAGCGGGCAAATTCCGCGGGGAGGCCGAGATCGATGCGCAGATCGGGGCCCTTTTCTTCCAGGGTGAGGATCTCCGCGGCGCAGTCAATATGACCCTGCACAAAATGCCCACCCAGCCGTCCGTCGACGCGCAAGGCGCGTTCCAAATTTACGGGGCTACCGGGTTTGAGGCGGCCGAGGTTGGTCCGGTCGAGGCTTTCCGCGAGCAGATCAAACATGAACTGGCCCTCGCGCTGGGCGGTAACCGTGAGGCAGCAACCATTGACCGCGACACTCTCCCCGATGCGCACCCGGGTAGCCGTGCGGGGGCCCTTGACGAGCAGTTGCACGGTTCGATTTGAACGGCGCAGCCAAACGACCTCGCCAACTTCGCGCACCAGACCAGTAAACATAGTGATAAAGAATTGCAGAGTGGCCCCGAAAAGGGAAGGCCAGCTCTGAAAAACAAGGAATACTTGGCCTATCTTTGGCCGGGCGGCAGCGGAGAGAAAGATCGCTTTTTCTTCGCCTTGTCCTCGATGCCCATAAAAAACCATCGTTATTTTCCCCCTGCTCTGGTCTCGCCGTGGTGATGGCCTTTAGTGGGCTTTGTTGCGGTGGTGCGACCTCCGGCAAGGTGACCGTTCCTGCGAAAAAGAAGACGATGGCGGTCCCTGCCACGGCCGACTCCAACCGAGCGGAATCCAATGGTCCTTGGGGGCCAGCGCAGGGCGATGGTTGGCCGTTTATGGTCTGGCCAGCTCCATAGTGCGGCGGCGGATTGGTCGCGCTTCCCACTCGGCAAAAAGTTCCAGGTGGTCGAGAGGGGCAAAGTCTACCTCGTTGACCATGAGGGGTTGGCCATAGTGGGGAAGGAAAGATCGCCCTTTTGCATCCCAGCCAAGGCGGCGTCCAGGGCTGAAGTGCCGGCCAGCCAATCTCAAGCTCGGCCGCAAGTCGCCTTGGGCGCGGGCTCAACGCTGCAGACGTCCCTCGATCGTGTAGTCCGGCAGAGGCGCAGCTTCCCAGACGTGTCCGGTGGCCGCCCTTACCTCCCGTGAGGTAAAGGTCAGCAGGTCGAGGCGCAAACGGAAGAAGGTCGGTGCGGACTCTGGCCTGCTCTCGGTATCGAGCAGGCCGAGTACCGAATCTGACTGCGCTTGCAACTGGCCGAGCAGGGGCATCATCCATGCGGGGGGTTGACCCGAAGAGCGGTACTCCAAAGCGGCGAACCACATTTGCCAGTCCAACCGGGGCATATGAGGTAGAAAAAATGGCAGGTTGTTCTCGTCGGCCGCCATTTGGTAGCGGAAACGGTAGGGCTGCCAGACACGGCCGTCCGGGCTGGCCTCAATCGTGATTTCCGGACGCTCGGTGGTCATCACGCTGAATAATCCGTAGGAGTTTGCGCTGCGCAGCGGGGCAAACGGCCCGAGCACCGGCGCAAGCGAAGACGGACTGAGCACCCGCAGCACGAGGAGCAATTGGAGCGTGGTGAGGACCACCATGAGGAGGGCAAACCAGGGCAGAATTTTGGCTTGGAGTCGGACAGGCCACGCGGGCGGGGCGACGGGTCTTGCACTCCAGCGCTGCCGCAGCCAGGCGGGCCAGGAGGCGTCATCGACCAAACTGACGCAGAGAGCAAGGGTGAGCAGGTTGAAGAATCCGTAATGACCGGAAGCCGCGATGAGGATCATGAGCAAGCTGAAGGCCCAAAAGGCGGTCATGCGCAGACGTCGCGGGCCGACCATCAGGAACGGGCCGAGCAGTTCGATGGCGAAGACAAGGGCGAGCGAGAAGAGATGAAACCAGCCCGGAAGTTGGGCGAACCACCAACTCGTCCAGACCGGAAGTGGCTGGGTGAAGTAGTGGTAATCCAAGGCCGTGCCTTCGAGCCACGTGTTCCGTCCGGCGGCGTCAAAACCATAAAGCTTGACCAGGCCGGACTCGAACATCAGGCGGAAAAGGAGCCACCAAACCAGGAGGCGGGCCACCCGTGGCGGGGTCGACGCGCCGCGGGTCAGACGCCGGGACCACCGGACATAGAAGACGACGAGCAACCCGGCCTCGAGCAGGAGGGCATCCCATTGGAAATTGAGAAAAACCGGAACGGCTGAAGCAAACGAGAGGTAGCAGAGCCAAGCGGCGAGGGCGCTGACCGCCGGCAGCAGGCCAAGGGCCAAAGCCACGGAGGCGACCGTGCCGACCGCGAGCCACATGTGGAGCATGAGGTCGCTCGATCCGAACCAAAGGAGACTCGGCACCTGGAGCCAAGCCGCCCACGGACGGTGGGTTGCGGCGCAGTGCTCTTGCACCGCCCTAAGGTGAGCCTCGACCGGCAAAATGCCGCGTGACCCGGCCAACCCGTCGATTTGCCCCCAAAGCGAGAGGAAGGCAAAAATGAAGATCAACCCGATGAGACGGGGGAAAAAGTAACCGGAAATACGGTAGTTTGTGACCAGCGTTCCGCGGCCCCAGAGCAAGTTGGTCAGGCCTGCGCACCAACTGCGGTGCCCGGCCACCCAACGGTAGGCGGCTTCGGAGGCCTTTCGGAGCGGCGGCAGGGCGAGGTACGCGCGGAGCAGTAATTTGCCCCCGAGTCCGCCGGCGGCCAACGCGACCAACGCGGCATGCGCGCCGGTGAGGAGCGATCCATCCGGGTAGGAAAGGACGATGCGCTGGAATGGTTCGCCTCCCGCCGCGGCCACGACCTTTGGCGGTGCCTTTTGCAAAGCGCGGTAAATGATCGCCTGGCCGGAGGACGACTCCCACCGTTCGACCCAGCGCCGGCAAAAGGCGCAGTCAGCGTCCCAGTAGAGAACGGGCTTGTTCAGGTTTGGGGGTGCGTCCATGTTGGCCTTCGACCCTGCAATGGTGTAGGCTCCAAGTCCAGTCGCAGCAGTCTGGTGCCCGGCCGCCGGGTCCAGCGCGCGTCATCAAACCACCGCAAACGAGAAATGCCACGCCAGAGCTATTCTTGGGAGGACGGGCCGCTGTCGCGCCGGCGGCCGATTTGGCCCTGGCTCCTGCTCGTGCCTTTGCTCCTCTTTCTTCTCGGCGCGGCGCTTGCCGCCGTTGTTCTCCTCTCGGCGCGTTCCGAGTTCATGACACTCGCGGGCCAGTATGATCTGAGCCGGCTTGAGCGGATGGAATCGGCCTCCCTCATCTACGACCGCAAAGGCGGCCAGATGGGCAAAATTTTCATCCAAAACCGCGATCCAGTACCCTATGAGAAATTGTCCCCTTGGTTGGTCAAAGCGGTCGTGGCGGCCGAAGACCAACGTTTCTGGGAGCACACGGGCGTGGATTATTGGGGCATGGTCCGTGCCGCCCAAGCCAATTGGACGGCGGGACGCATCCGGCAGGGAGCGAGCACGGTGACCCAGCAGCTGGCGCGCAATTCTTTCGATCTCAAAGAGCGAACTTACCGCCGCAAGCTTCTTGAGATGGCCCTGGCCCTGCAGATCGAGAAAAAGTTTTCCAAGGAAAAAATCATGGAGATGTATCTTAACCGTGTCTATTTCGGCAGTGGCCTCTACGGAGCCGAAGCGGCGGCCCGCGGATACTTCGGGGTGTCGGCGGCCGAGCTCACGGCTGCGCAAGCGGCGACCTTGGCCGGACTGCTCAAGAGCCCGAACAGCCTTTCACCTTGGGCCAACCCCGAGGGGGCGCGGGAAAATCGTGATGTCGTACTGAAGCAAATGCGCGACCTCGGTCTTCTCACCCGGGCCGAGTATGAGAAATCTTTGGCCGACCTGCTCGTGGTTCGCGAGCGACCCAGCCCGGCCAAAGAGTCCTACGCGCTGGACCACATTCGCCAGCAGGCCATTGCCTCACTCGGCTTCGAGCGAGCCATGAACGGCGGGTTCCGTATTTACACCACGATCGATGCCGAAATGCAGCGCGAAGCCGAGGCCGCCTTGCAGCGCCGGCTTGCCGAGGTCGAACGGCGTCCGGGATATGCCAACGAGAGATTTGAGGATTTCCGCCGTCGCTATGAGGCCAGTTCGCCGAAGCCGGGCGACTCCAACACCATCCCCCCGACCTATCTGCAGGGCGCTGTGCTCGTGCTCGACAACCAATCCGGCGGCATCGTGGTCATGGTCGGCGGCCGTGACTTTCGCCACAGCGAATACAACCGCAGTGTGCAAGGTCGCCGTCCGCTCGGCACGGCCTTTGTCCCCCTGCTCTACGCCGCAGCCTTCGAGAAAGGCGTCTTCCCTGGGGCGGTCGTGCAGGACTGGGCGCTGGACAACCGCCTGGTCGGCATTGGGGGCAGTTCGGGTGTCCTCGGAGAATGGGGCGTGGAACGGGCCGACAACGAATACGAAGGCGAGGTCACGGCGCGCGAGGCCTTTGTCCAGGGCAAAAATGCCGCTGTTGTCCGGGTCGGGTTCAAAACCGGGCTGGAGGCATTGGGTCAGTTGACCAAGAAGGCCGGGATTGATTCGCCGCTGCGTCCATTTGCCAATGCCTATCTCGGCTCGAGCGAATTCACCCTGGAGGAGTCCACGCTGGCTTACACCATGTTTCCCGGCGGCGGGTCCCGTCCGGAACGCACGCATGTCATCGACCGAATTGATGATGGTGATGGCGGGACGATTTACCGGCGGACCGCGGAGCGCAAACCGGTCGTTTCCGAGGCCACGGCATGGCAAGTGCACAGCCTGATGTCCGATGCGCTCGCGCGGGGAACCGGGTCGAAGGCGATGACCGATTACGGGCTGGCCGTGGCCGGCGCGGCGGGCAAGACGGGAACCGCCTACGGGTTCACCGATCTATGGTTTCTGGGTTATGATGAGAAGCTAACTTGCGGGGTGTGGCTGGGATTTGACAAGCCGCAGCAAATTTTTCGCGGCGCTTTCAGCCGAGACTTGGCCCTTCCCGTTTGGGTCGATGTGATGAACGCCTCGCGCCGGGACTTTCCTTCCAGCCCGCTGAAGGCCCCGGTCACGGTCGAGCAGGTGCAGGTCTGCCGCCTCAGCGGGGACCTGGCAACCGATAAGTGTCGCGAGAAAATCCGCCGCCCCGACGGAACAGAAGTCACCGAATCGACGGCCTACACCGAATATGCGCAGATCGGCAAGGCACCGACCGCGGCCTGTCCGCTCCACTCGGGTGGACCCAAGTCCTTCGTGAAGGAATTTTCCGAGGAGGAATGGCCGCGGGCCGCGGCCGCGATCGACCTGAGCAAGATTCGTCCGGTCGGGGTTTCTTCGCTCCCGGTGGTCGGCGCGGCGGACCCTTACCAAAGTGTGTCTCCCGCCTCCATAGAGGGCATGGCCGCGGAAATACCGGTGGCCGAAGCGGTGGCCGCCAATCCCCTGGCCCTGGCGGCGGTGGCCGAAGGCAGCCCGGACAACCGGGCGCCCGAGGTGCGTCCGGCCCAAGCGGCCGGCATCTCCGCCGCAGTGCAAACCGAGCGACCGGTCATGAGTCTGCCGGCCCCTCCGCCCATCCGTTTTTAGGCCGCGCTGAGCCGGCAGGCGTGCGCGCTAAATCCCGCCCCGAACGAGGTGAGCCACCAATCTTCGGACGGTGCGGGCCGGTCATCCCGCAGTGCCTCGGCCAAGGCAAAGAGGACGGAGGGACTGCTCATGTTGCCGTGGCGACGCAAGATTTTCCGCGGAAGGGAAAGGTCAGAGCCGGGAAGTTCTGCCTCCAAGGCGGCCAGTACGTCCTTGCCGCCCGCGTGACTGAGGATACGGGTGATCGGTCGCGCACCATGGGAGGTGGCGCGCTGATAGAGGTCACCTACGGCGCCGGCGGCCAAAGCGGGCACGGAAGGGTGCAGCAGGTTTCGCAGCTTGCCCCCACGCTGCTCAAAGCGGATGCGGTCGCGATTGAGCGGATCGTGATAGGTGTCAAATGAATGGCAGCGGACGCCAGCCGGTCCCGGTTGCGAGCGCCAAATGCTGGCCGCGGCGCCGTCTCCAAACAAACATGCACTGATGATGACCCCGGGGTCGTTGTCGAGATAAAAGGCGGCGGAGCAGACCTCAACTGCCACGCAAGCCACCGTGGCCTGCGGTTGGGCGGCAAGGATGCCATCGACCGCCCGGAGGGCCGGAATGGCCGCACCGCAGCCGAGCCCGACCAAATCCTGCAGCCAGACATCGTTGCGCAGGCCGAGCGACTCCGCGACATAGCTGCTTACGCCGGGACAAAGGTAACCGGTGCAGGTGCAGATGACCAAGGCATCGACTTCGTGCGGTTGCACCCCGGAAGATTGGAGGGCCGGGCGCAAGGCCTCGGCGGCGAGGAGAGGAGCGGAATGGCGGAATTCCTCGTTGAGTTCATCCGCATCGAGTGCGAAAAGACGCCCGATATCGCGGATCGCGAATTGACGTTGGGCAATACCCGAGTCGCCGCGCAAAATGCTGGAAAGCATGAGGCGTGAACGGCGGTCCAGATCGCGCTGCAGGGCGGGCGAGTTGCGCACCAAGGCGAGGCACTCGGCTTGGGTCAAAGAATGCGCCGGGTTGGCCGTGGCCAAAGCGTGGAGAAACATGGCGCTCAATGGCAAAGGCGGTAAAGCGGCCCGAGGGGGAGCAAGCGCCAGCGATGCAAGAGGTGAACGGCGCGGCGCCCCTGCGGGGCAAGAAGCCAAGGATGAAGAATCCGGCCCCAAGCCAGCTTGCGGGCAAAGCGCCGACGCAGATCCCGCTGGAGCAGCGAGATGGTTTCCTCCCAGGTCAATCGCCCCCGAGCCCAGACTTCGAGACGGCGGGCCGCGAGGGCTGCGCTTTGCAGGGCCACGGTCATGCCGTGACCGGTGAAAGGAGGGATGAGTCCGTGGTAGTCGCCGAGGGCGGCCGAGGGGGGGGCTGGCCGCCGGTAGTCCAAGCCGGCCACGGCGCAAGCGGTCGCTTTGACTGCCCTGGCGGCCTGCAAACGACGCGCGAGGAAAGTAAGCCCGGCCGCCTCCACGCGGTCGATCAGTCCGCAGGCTTCACCACGGCCCGGCCGGGGAAACAGGCCGCACACGTTGACCGCCGAGCCCTCAATCCGGGTCAGGCCGACGTAGGCTCCGCGACCAAGGTGCAGCTCCAAGTCCTCCTGCAATTCAAGTTGGTGGAAATGTTGCTTCAGGCCGACCCAACGTGAACCGGGTTGCGGCCGTCGTCCGCTGGCCATGATGCGGCCGGGCCGGGCATCGGCCGAGCCACGGCATGCCGTGCGCAATTCGCCGCCCGCCGCGCGAAAAGCCGAGGCCATGGCTTCGTCCAAACGGTAGCGGCTGATGCAGACCGCGACCTCGGGTAGATCATGGCGCAAAACCGGGTACCCCGGTTCGGACCAAAGGACACTGCGGGCCAGGCGGGCGCCGGCGAGAATATCGGTCAGTTGCAGCTCCCGGCGTGTCTCGTCGTCCAGTCCGGTGATGAATTCACCACAGACACGGTGTCGCGGATAAGTCCCAGCCTCGATCAGGCGGGCCGGTACTCCGCGGGCGCGGAGCCCGAGGCCGAGCGACAACCCGGCCAATCCACCGCCGATGATTTCGACCGTGTGCATGGGTCAGGGCAGGTGCACCAGGCGGGCCTTAGCTTTCGTGCCGGCTGGTGGTGCCGGCGGGGTGGATCAAAAGGGAGAGGGGTTCAAACGAGTGCTGGGCGCGCTTCCAAAAATAAGCAGCTGCTTCCGAGGCCTCCTTGGGCAGACGACGGCGGATGGCGATCTTCTCGATTTCGCCGGGCCGGGGCTTCATCACCCCGGGTTTGAGCAGGACACGGTAAAGAATGGTGACCGAAGCGGAGCGGGGCCGGTCGAGAAGGTCGACGGGTGCGGCGGTCGCGATCTGCATGCCGATCTCCTCGCGCACCTCGCGGCGCAAGGCATTGATCAACGCCTCCCCGCTGTTGACTTTGCCACCGGGCAGGGACCAACGGCGGCTGCTTTTCGCTTGTTTGACCAGGACAACGGCGCCGTAGGCGTCTTCAATCCAAGCCATGACCGAGAGGCGCTTGCCATCCTTGGTTGCGCTCGACGTCGCCATTTTAGCTTGGCCTGCGCCCCAGAGCGAGGAGGCAACTTTTCGGCCCGAGGCGAAGAACCGCGTGGTTTTCGAGTTGCGGTCCACTTCCGGGTTCGTGGATGTCGTGCGGTGACGTTTGGGCCGTGTCGGCCAGGAGCGACCAGCGGTCGCCGGACGGGAGGCCGGGCAAGGTAAAGTCGAGGGCTTCGTTGTACATATTAAAGGCGGCGTAAAAAAAATCCCCGCGGCCGCCGAGCTTCTCATCGTGACGGCCGCAGAGCAGAAAGGCGAGCGAGTGGCTGTTTTCGCTCCAGTCGGTTTGCTCCGGTTGGACGCCATGCCAGGAAATGTCCGGGTAACCGCGGCCCGCTTCGTCTTGCCCCGTGAACCAATCAGCCCGCTGCAGACTGGCATGGCTGCGGCGGAAGGCGACGAGCAGGCGGACGTAGCGCAAAAGGCCGGCCTGACTCCCGGCCAGTCCCCAGTCAAGCCAGTTCCATTCTTCGTCGTGAGCATAGGCGTTGTTGTTGCCCCGTTGGGTCCGCCCCATTTCGTCGCCCATGAAAAGCATGGGCACGCCTTGGCTGACGAGCAGGAGTGTCAGGGCATTTTTGGCCGAGCGCAGCCGCAACTCGTTGATGCCGGCCTCCTCTGTCGGTCCTTCTGTCCCGCAATTCCAGGACCAATTCTCGTTGCTGCCATCCGCATTATTTTCACCATTCTCTGAATTATATTTTTGCTCGTAAGTAAAGAGGTCCGCGAGGGTGAAACCGTCGTGGCAGGTGATGAAATTGACCGAGGCGGATGGTTTTCGTCCGCTTTCGCGGTAGAGATCCGGAGAGCCCATGATGCGTTGAACCATTTCGCCGACCGAATTGTTGTCGCCCCGCAGGAAGCGGCGGGCTGCATCGCGGTATTTGCCGTTCCATTCCATCCAGCGGCCGTAGCTGGGAAAACTGCCGACTTGGTAAAGGCCGCCGGCATCCCAGGCCTCGGCGATAAGTTCGCAATGAGCCAAGACCGGATCGTGGGCGATCGATTCGAGCAGGGGGGGGTTGGGTAGGGGATGACCCTGCGAATCACGACCGAGCACGGACGCGAGGTCAAAGCGGAAGCCGTCGATGTGATATTCGGCTGCCCAGTAACGGAGGCAATCGAGGACAAAGTCGCGCACCACCGGGTGGTTACAATCGAGGGTATTACCGCAACCGCTGAAGTTGAGGTAGGCGCCATCGGGTGCGAGCAGATAGTAGGTCTTGTTGTCCAGTCCGCGGAAAGAAATGACCGGCCCCGTGGAGTCGCCTTCGGCCGTATGGTTGAAGACGACATCGAGAATCACCTGGATGCCGGCGGCATGGAATGCTTTGACCAGCTCCTTGAGTTCGTTGACTTCGCCGCCGTGTCCTCCCCGGGCCGCAAAGCCGGCCTTGGGTGCGCGAAATGCGAGCGTGCTGTAGCCCCAATAATTGCCGAGCGGTTCGCCGGTTTCGGGATGGACCCGTGCGCTTTCCTGTTCGTCGAATTCGAAGACAGGCATAAGTTCGACGCAGTTGATGCCGAGCGCAACGAGGTAGGGGATCTTTTCGCGCAGGCCGTCGAAGGTGCCCGGCTGGGCTACTCCGGAGGACGCGTGCCGGGTAAAGCCGCGGACGTGCAATTCATAAATGACCAGTCCGCAAACCGGGAGGTCGAGCGGCCGGTCGTGTTCCCAGTCGAAGTTATCCTCCGGAATGCGCCCGCGATGCGGAAAGATGTTCTCTTTCTCCCGCGGCGCGCCGAAGACCGAACGCCCGCCGACCGAGCGGGCAAAGGGATCGAGCAGGATGTGCCGCCCATCGAAGCGATGACCGGCGCCCGGATGGAACGGTCCCTCCATCCGGTAGCCGTATTCGATTCCATCCGGATTGAGGTCGAAGACTGTCATGGCGAAGACGTCACCCATCCGGAATTCCGGCGGGAAGGGGATTTCCGCGAAAGGGCGCGCAGCCTCCTTCTCGAAAAGGACCAAAGTGCAGGATGTGGCCTGCGAGGAGAAAACCGAAAAGTTGATCCCGCCCGGAACAAGACTGGCTCCGAACGGTAACGGGTGGCCGTAGCGCAAGCGAAAGACGCCATGGTGGTGCGTCGGGTCGTGTTGGCGGGCTGCTTCGGCGGGAGCCTCGCCTCGGGTGGATGCTAGTTCCACTGGATGTTGTAACCCTTAGTCGGGTGCGACGGAACTGCCCCGGGCTGTCCGGCGAGCGCCGGGCGGAGGTCGGCACCGGGGCAAGCCACGGCATGGCCAGGCCGGCTGCCGTCGAGGCAACCGTGGTAAGGCAGCGCCCCCCCCGCATCGTCCACGTAGAACTCAGGCCTGCAGACCGCCGGGAAAGCCCGCGCGGTGGCTGGCGAGGCCTCACGGAGGATGGAAAACGGGATGCCGCGTGCGCAGACCATCCTGGCCAGATTGGCCGGCGAGTTGCCCGGGTCGTTGGCCGCGTCATTCCAGCTGATGCCGACCCAGGCAACGCCCCGGGGGAGATAATCTGCGGGGAGGCGCGTAACTTCCGGCCAGAGATGGTCCAGATAGGGACAAGGAGGGCAGAGGAAAAGGAGAACCAAGAGAGGCGAAGCGGCAAAATCCTGCGGCCTGACCGTGCGTTCCGTGGTGACGTCGGGCCGAGCGAACGGCGGCCATGAATTATCCGGGCTAAACCGGGTGCTGGAGGTCGGGGCCATGATCTCTCATCTTTGTCGTCGTCCGAGAGAAAAGCAACTCCGGTTCCATCCGGCCAGGAATGGTGATTGACGTCGCGGGACCGGACGGAAAAATCTGCCGTGATGAAAGTTCACCTCAATCGCGCCGGGCAGTCCTTGGGTCAGTTCAGGCCGGAGGAAATCCGTTCCGGTTTGCGCGCAGGAAAGTTTACCGGCACTGATTTGGTCTGGCGCGATGGCATGGCGTCGTGGCGGCCGCTCTCCGAGGTGATCGACGAGGTGGCGCCCGAGACGGAGGAAGGCGCCCTCCCGCCCTTGCCGGTCAGGGTGGAAGGCTTGCCCTGGGAACACCGGGGCGAGAGAGGATTTTTCTCCGCGATCTTTGAAACCATTCGTGCGGTCCTGCTCGAACCGAAAGTGGCCTTTGCGGCCATGCAGCAGACGGGCGGGTTGGGCCCGCCCCTCTTTTTTTTCGTGCTCATCGGCACGGTGGGCGGCGCGGCGGGGATTCTCTACTCAGCGGTTTTTCACTTGGTCGAATCGCGGGCCTCGCCGGAGCAGCAGGCGGTGGCGGCGCTCCTGACCTCCACCGTGACGATCGGCCTGACGATCATCATCCTGCCTTTCTTCCTCGCGGCTTTGGCTTTCCTTTCGGCGGGCTTGGTCCATCTATCGCTGATCTTGTTGGGTGGCGCCAGGCGCCCGTTCGAGGCGACCTTCCGGGTGGCGTGTTACGCGGGTGGGGCCACGGCTGTGCTGCAACTTCTGCCCATCTGCGGGACTATTTTCGCATCCGTCTGGAATTTTGTCTGCATGGTCGCCGGTTTGTCCGAGGTGCACGGTATTGGTCGGGGACGGGCCGCCGTGGCTGTTCTTTTGCCCTCAATCCTCTGCTGCGGCTTGCTCCTCGCGGGGGCGGCAGGTTTGGTCGTCGCCTTCGGGGGGATGGCGGAATTACTGAAAACAGCGGCCGAAAACCAGCGCTAGACCGTGCCTCCGTCCCTGCCTCCGCTCCTGCCGTGGTCGTCCCGGATTGGGCCGGAGCGGATCATTCTGGCCGTGTCGGCCGTGGTGGTCCTCGTCGCGGGTGGTCTGGTCGTGGCTGGCCGCCTCTTGCCCTTTGCCTGGCCGTGCGCGTGGAAGGCGGCGACCGGCCTGCCCTGTGCCGGTTGCGGCGGGACGCGGTCCCTCCTCTTTTTGCTCGGCGGCGAATGGCAGGCTGCGCTGCAGCTCAATCCCGGGGCCGTTCTCGCCGCGGGCCTGTTTCTGCTCGCTAACCTTTACGCGGCGGGGGTGCTCATTTTGCGTCTCGGGCCCTGGCGTCCGGTGCTCTGCGCGTGGCGTTGGGCCCTGGGCGCTGCAGTCGTTCTAAATTGGGCCTATTTGTTGGCGGTCAGTCGCCCTTGAGCCGGGTCAGGGGCCAAGCCGCACGGAGGGCAAAAGGCCGTCGGGCGGGGCAGAGCAGACCTGCACCGCATGGTGACCGTGGAGCGCGGCGCGCACGGTGTTGACCGCCAACTCGGCGCTGTTGCAGTCGCGGCTGAGGTGTCCGAGCACGACATGGCGCAGCGCGGGCGTGCGGGCCCGCACGGCCAAGTCGGCGGCGGCGCGATTGGAGAGATGGCCGTGGGGGGACATGATGCGTTGCTTGATGGCAAACGGGCGCTTGGTGTCGGCTTGGAGCATTTGCTCGTCGTGATTGGCTTCGACGAAAAGACAATCAACGCCCGTGACGTGGTGGACGACGGAGTGGTTGATGTGCCCGAGATCGGTGAGTATGCCGAGGGCCAGGGAATTGCAGCGGATGGTAAAGCCGACCGGATCAGAAGCGTCGTGCGGGACGGAAAATGCAGTGATTTTGAAAGACTCAAGGCAGAAGGTGCTGCCGGTGGCGAAGAGGCGCCATTCGGCCGCGGCATTGCGTTTGTCCTGCCCACGGACCTCCTCGGCGGTGAGGCGCGTGGCGTAGACCGGACAACGGAGCGTGCGGAGCAGGACGGCCAGGCCGCCGGTGTGGTCGCCATGCTCGTGGGTCAGGAGGACGGCGTTGATTTCGGCCGGGTCGAGGCCGACAACCTCGAGGCGCTGGAGGGTCTTTTTCGCGCTGAGACCGGCATCGATCAGGATGGCAGTGCCATTGGAGCGGAGAACAGCCGTGTTGCCATTGCTGCCGCTGCCGAGGACGATCAATTCCACGGGACGGAGCGTAGCGGCGGGAGCGCTGAGGAGTAAATGAGCTTTGTTTTTCGAGCATGGCCAAGCGGGCGTTGGATGCGCTAAGAAAGTGGCCGTGCAAGAATACCACCGTCTCCTTCAATTAGTCCTCAAGCAGGGGCGTCCGCGCCATGACCGGACCGGCACTGGCACCCTGGGAGTCTTCGGGGCACAAGCGCGCTTTGATTTGCGGGAAAGCTTTCCTCTGGTCACCACGAAAAAGGTGCACCTGCGTTCCATCATCCATGAACTGCTCTGGTTTCTCCGTGGGGAGACGAATACCGCTTACCTCCGGAAGCATGGGGTGAGGATATGGGATGCATGGGCGGATCAGAGCGGTGATCTCGGGCGGATTTACGGGGCACAGTGGCGCACCTGGCAAGGGCCGGAGGGCGAGACGGTGGATCAGATTGCAGAAGCGGTGCGCTTGATCACGACGAGTCCGGAGAGCCGGCGCATCATGGTTTCGGCCTGGAATCCGGGAGAACTTGAGCAGATGGCCTTGCCGGCCTGCCATGTTTTGTTCCAGTTTTATGTGCAGGAGGGGGAGTTGAGTTGCCAGCTTTACCAGCGGAGCGCGGATCTCTTTCTCGGGGTTCCTTTCAATATCGCGTCGTACGCGCTGCTTACCCTCATGATGGCGCAAGTCACGGGGTTGCGTCCGGGTGATTTCATCCACACCTTTGGCGACTTGCACCTTTACTCGAACCATCTCGAACAGGCGCGTGAGCAGTTGCGCCGCGAAGTTCGGCCCTTGCCGCGCATGCGATTGCCGCCCGAGCGGCGAAAGTTGGCGGATTTTGTCTACGAGGATTTCGTGCTCGAGGGCTACGACCCGCATCCAGTGCTCAAGGCGCCGGTGGCGGTATGATCGCCGTGGCGGCCATGGCCGAGAACCGGGTGATCGGCGCTGCCGGCCGTATCCCTTGGCATCTGCCGGACGACTTGCGGTGGTTCAAAGAATTGACCATGGGGGGCGCCTTGCTCATGGGGCGAGTGACCTACGAATCGATCGGACGCCCGCTTCCCGGTCGTCAAACCATGGTTTTGAGCCGGCGGGAGGGTTTGCAAATTCCGGGTGTGGTGGTCATCCGAGACTTGAGCCAATTGCGGTCAGCGGCCGGGGAGAGCGAGGTCTTCGTGGTTGGCGGGGCCGAGATTTACCGCGCGGCTTTGCCCTATTGCCGGGATCTTTATTTGACCGAAGTGCGCCGTGTCGTGAGTGGTGACCGCCGGATGCCCGTCTTTGAGGATGTTTTCCGTTTCTCGGCGCAATTGCGCGAGACTCCCGAGATGCGCATCGTCCACTTTGTCAACGACGAGGTGCGCGATCTGCCCCGCACGAGAGGGGAAGCACCGCCCTGATCAGCGGGTGGGCTTTTGCGAGTCCTTGTACCAGAGCACCCCGTGCCGGCGGAGGTTGGCAATAAGTGCTTTCAGGTCGGTCGCGGCCTGCGGGTCGTTGAGCATCATGGGCAGGGGACCTGACCCGCTGCGGGCTGAGGCCATGAGCCGGCGCGCGTCGGCCGCGGCGGCCTGCAGGTCTTTGCTGGTTTGGTCGATATTGGCAAAGCCCTCGCTGCCCTTTTTCAGGTTGGCGAGGGTCTGCCGGAGATCTTGCAAAGATTCCTCGCTCAGGGCCGTGTTGTCCAGGCGCTCCAGGGTGGTGTTGACTCTGGCGACAGCCTTGCGCACATCGGCCATCAAAGCTGCACTATCCCGGGTGAGGTCTTCCAAGCCGGTCTCGCGCTGGCCTTCGACAATCGAGCCGGGTTCGAGACGCTGCTCAAGATTGGCCTCTGGCGCGACGATGACGTCGACAAAGCGGTTGCCGAGCAAACCGGAACTGCCAATGATGAATTGTGAGGCGGAGGGAAGAAGCACATCCTCCCGCACCTTAAGGTTGACCGCGACGCCTTGCATGGCCGGAAGCACTTGGGGATCGCGGCCGACATAGCCGATGCGGGCACCGCCGAGCAGAAGATCCGCGCCGGCGAGCAGCCCGCTGGCGTTGGGGAAATCAACCTGCAAATCGTAAAACCTTTCCAAGCCCTGGCCGAGCCGGCCGAAGTAAACCACGAGGAAGGCGACCACTGCGAGCCCGGCAAGGACAAAAAAGCCGACTTTGGTTTCGAGGCGGGGATCGCGGTTATACATGGTCTTTAGGGTTCATCGTGCGAACGACCTTCTACGAAATCACGAATCACGGGATCCGTCGAGGCGCGCAATTGGTCGCAGGTACCGTAAAAGTAACAGCGTCCCTCGTGGAGCAGGGCCACGTGATCGGCAATGGTCAAGGTGCTTTTCATGTCGTGGGTGACCACAATGGAGGTCACTCCGAGTTTTCTCTGCAGGCGGCGGATGAGCAGATCGATGCTGTCGGCCACGATGGGGTCAAGGCCCGCGGTGGGCTCGTCGTAGAGCATGCAGCGCGGCTGATTGATCAGGGCCCGGGCCAAGGCGACCCTTTTGCGCATGCCACCGCTCAAGTTGACCGGCATCTTGCCCTGTTGTCCGGCAAGATCGACCATCTGCAGGGCCTCCTCGACCTTGGCGGTGACAATACCCTCATCTGTTTCGCCGCGTTCCCGCAGGGGAAAGGCCACGTTGTCGGCCACCGTCATGGAGTCGAAGAGAGCGCCGTTTTGGAAGAGTATGCCCATGGAGCGCCGCACCCGGGCCAAATCCCGCTCCGGCAGACCGGAGATGATCTCCCGGTCGACGGTTACGGTGCCCGAAACCGGTTGCAACAGCCCGATGAGGTGACGCAGGAACACGCTCTTGCCCCCGCCGCTGCGCCCGAGGAGGACCAGCGTTTCTCCCTGGTAAACATTGAGACTGAAGCCGCGGAGGATTTCCTGGCCGCCGAGCGTCTGGACGAGGTTCTCCACTTGGATCACTACCTGCGGAAGTGGGTGCTCGCTCATTTGCCGGCGGGGAAGAATATGTTGAGGGTCATGGTCAGAAAAAAGTTCACCACCAAGATGAAAAGTGATCCGATGACCACGGCTTCCGTTGTGGCCCGTCCGACTCCGACGGCCCCCTCCCGGGCATTGAGTCCCTGATGGCAGCTGACAAAAACAATGACGATGCCGAAGACCATGCCCTTGATCAGGCCCATGGCGACATCGCGCCCGCCGGTGAAATAGAGCATATTGTGCACGTAATAAGGCTCGGAGACGCCGAGAATTTGGGTGGTCAAAAGGTAGGCGGCGAGAATGCCCACGCCGATGCACTCCGCAACAAGCAGTGGCATGGAGACGAGCATGGCGAGGAATCGCGGAACGACAAGGTAGTCCACAGGGTGCACGGCCAGCGCGCGCAGGGCGTCGAGTTGCTCGGTCACCTTCATGGTGCCAATCTCCGCCGACATTGCGGCGCCGACCCGCCCGGCGACAATGAGGCCGCAAAGCACGGGGCCCAGTTCGCGGAACATGGAAACGCTGACCACGGGGCCGACTGCCGCGTCCATTTGCAGGCGATGAAACTGGAAGTAGGTCTGGGTGGCGAAAACCGCACCAGTGAATGCGCCGGTGATGAGCACGACCAGCTGGGAACGAAACCCGATCTCGTAGATTTGCTGCACGACCAACTGCGGCCGGACCTCGCCGCGGAAGATGCCGTGGAGGGTCTCAGCGGCGAGCAGGGCCAGATCGCCGAGGTAGCGGGCGAAGGTAAAAACCAGGTCTCCGACGTAGCGGGCGGGCGCCATGGGGAAAAAACGGTCTAGGGACGAATGACCTGGGTGGCCGAAGGGTTGGGCGCTGCCGGGTAAGTCTGCCCGACAAACCGCGCTTCGAGGTCGAGTTTCTCGAAAATACCCCGGATGTTCTCCACGGCGAGGTGCGGGTCGTCGGATTCGAGAAAAATCATGTCGTGCGGGGCGTCCGCCTTGTAACGCACCCCGGGGATGGCTCCTAACTCCAGATCCAAGCCCATCAGCTTTTCCGGCGCCCGGAGGCCGGCGGCATAAATTTGCAATTCCACCATTGGAGAGAGTGTCGGGAGCGGACCGTTCAGCGGCAAGGATCAAGTGGCAGCCCGAACCGGCGGATTGCACCGGGCGCGCGGGCCCACTACATAAGGAGGCCGTTCACTTTATGCCCAAAGATACATCCCTGCAGAAAATCCTCATCATCGGCTCGGGTCCGATCGTAATTGGCCAGGGATGCGAGTTTGATTATTCCGGCGTCCAGGCCTGCAAGGCCCTGAAAGAAGAGGGATACCAAGTGGTGCTGGTCAACTCGAACCCCGCGACCATCATGACCGATCCCGAGTTTGCCGACCGGACCTACATCGAACCGCTCACCGCGGAGGTGGTCGAGAAGATCATCGCCCGGGAGAAGCCGGATGCGGTCCTTCCGACTTTGGGCGGACAAACCGCGCTCAATGTCGCCATGGAGCTCCACCGCAGCGGCGCCTTCGAGCGTCTCGGCACCAAGCTGATTGGAGCCAAGGCGGAGGCTATCGAGCGGGGTGAAGACCGCCTGATCTTCAAAGAAATCATGGTCCAGATCGGTCTGGATGTGGCTCAGTCCGGGGTCGCCCACCGGATGGATGATGCCAAGCGGGTCGCGGCGGAAATCGGCCGGTACCCGCTGATCATCCGCCCGGCTTACACCTTGGGAGGGAGCGGGGGCGGAATTGCCTACAACCGGGAGGAGTTCGAGGAAATCGTGACCCGCGGCCTGGACATGTCACCGGTCAGCGAGGTGCTCATCGAGGAGTCGTTGCTCGGGTGGAAAGAATTCGAAATCGAAGTGATGCGTGACCAGGCGGACAATTGCGTGGTGATTTGTTCGATCGAGAATTTTGATCCGATGGGCGTGCACACCGGGGATTCGATCACGGTGGCACCAATCCAGACCCTGACCGACAAAGAGTATCAAGCGATGCGCGATGCCTCTTTCGCCGTGATCCGTGCCATTGGAGTGGAAACCGGGGGATCGAATATTCAGTTTGCGGTCTGTCCGAAAACCGGACGCATGGTGGTGGTCGAAATGAACCCGCGCGTCTCCCGTTCCTCGGCCCTTGCCTCCAAGGCGACCGGTTACCCCATCGCGAAGATCGCGGCCAAATTGGCCGTGGGTTACACTCTGGACGAGTTGCGCAATGACATTACGCGGGAGACCCCGGCGAGTTTCGAGCCGGTGATTGATTACTGCGTGGTCAAGGTGCCGCGTTTCACTTTTGAAAAATTTCCCCAAGCCGATCCCGTCTTGACCACCCAAATGAAAAGTGTCGGGGAGGCCATGGCGATTGGCCGCACCTTCAAGGAGGCCATGCAAAAAGCGCTGCGCTCGCTCGAAACCGGGCGGGCCGGGTTCGGCGCGGATGGCAAGGACGCCCCGCCCTTGCGTCCGGACGGCTCGCTTGATGAGGAAGCCCTGGAGAACAAGATCCGGGTGCCCACGGCAGAACGGGTTTTCAGCCTGCGGCACGCTTTGCTCGCCGGATGGAGTGTGGCCCGCATTCATGAATTGACCGGGATCGACCCCTGGTTCCTCCAGGGATTGGCCAAAATCGTCGCCGCAGAAAAATCCTGTCCGGCCGACTTGGCTGCTGTGCCCTGGCGACACATGAAGCGGCACGGATTCTCCGACCGGCAAATTGCCCATTTGACCGGGAGCACGGAGGCCGAAGTTCGCGCGGCGCGCATCGCGGCCGGGGTGGAGCCGACCTACCGCTTGGTCGACACCTGTGCGGCGGAATTTGAGGCCTACACCCCATATTTTTATTCGACCTACGGCGATGAGGATGAAACGCGGCCCAGCGAGAAAAAGCGGGTCCTGATCCTCGGGGGCGGGCCCAACCGGATCGGGCAGGGGATCGAATTCGACTACTGCTGCGTCCACGCCGCCTTTGCTTTCCGCGACCTGGGATGGGAAACCATCATGCTGAACAGCAATCCGGAAACGGTCTCCACTGACTATGACACTAGTGACAAACTCTTCTTCGAGCCTTTGACCCTCGAAGACGTGCTCAATGTTTACCAGCGGGAGAAATGCGATGCGGTCATTGTTCAGTTCGGGGGGCAAACCCCCTTGAACCTCGCGGCTGATTTGGAGGCCAACGGGGTCAAGATCATCGGGACTTCGCCCGCGAGCATCGAGATGGCGGAGGATCGCGAGCACTTTGCCGCGATGCTCGACCGGCTTGGCCTCAATGCGACGCCAGGCGGCACGGCGACCAACGAGGTGGAAGCGCTCGCCGTGGCCGAGAAGGTGGGCTACCCCGTGCTGGTCCGACCGTCTTTCGTCCTCGGCGGCCGCGCGATGGAAATCGTCTACACGCCGGAGGACCTTCGGCGCTACATCCGCACCGCGGTGACGGCCAGCCCGGACCGGCCGGTCCTAGTTGATCGTTTCCTCGAGGATGCGACGGAGGTGGACGTCGATTGCCTGAGCGACGGCCTTGATACCTTGATCGGGGGGGTCATGGAGCATATCGAAGAGGCCGGGGTACATAGCGGCGACAGCGCCTGTGTCATCCCCACTTTTTCGCTTTCCCCGGGGGTTCTGGCCGAATTGAAATCCGCGGCCCGGGCCATGGCGCGGGAGTTAAAAGTGTGCGGGCTGATGAACGTGCAGTTTGCCGTGAAAGAGGGGAAGGTCTACGTTCTTGAGGTCAACCCGCGGGCCTCGCGGACTGTGCCCTACGTAAGCAAAGCGACCGGCCTGCCGCTGGCCAAGCTCGCGGCCCGGGTGATGGCCGGACGAAGCCTGAAAGAACTCGGCTCTTTGGAAGAAGTGGTGCCAGCGCACTATGCGGTGAAAGAAGCCGTTTTTCCCTTCATCAAATTCCCCGGGATCGACATCACCCTCGGGCCGGAGATGCGCTCGACCGGTGAGGTCATGGGGTTGGATCCCGATCTCGGTATCGCCTACGCCAAGGCGCAAATGTCGGCCCAGCCGCCCTTGCCCGAGTCAGGAAATGTTTTCATCAGCGTGAAGGACGCAGACAAAAACCAAGTCGTACCCATCGCCCGCGAATTCGACGCGGCGGGTTTCCAGATCCACGCGACCAAAGGCACCTTGGCTCTGCTTCAAGCCGCGGGTGTTCGGGCCGAGTTGGTCTACAAACTCAGGGAAGGCCGACCGAACCTGCTCGACCTGATCAAGAACGGGGAGATGCAGTTCATCATCAACACTCCGCACGGCAAATCACCGCGGCGGGACGAGGTGGCGATCCGCAGCGCCGCGGTGGCCCACCGCATTCCCATCATGACCACCCTGCGCGCCGCACGCATGAGTGCCCGGGCCATCCGGGCACTGAAGGCCGGAGGATACGAGGTGAAGTGCCTGCAGGAATACCAAGCGAAAGCAGGGTGAGCGATCCAGCCGGTGCGGATGGCCGAGACCCCTAGTCCCAAAGCCTTTGCTGCAACGCATCGCCCGCGGCATTGATCTCCGCCTGTTTTTTGCTTTGCCCCGCGCCACGTCCTAATTCCTTGCCCTCCCAGAGCACCCGGCTGATGAAATCTTTCAGGTGAGCCGGGCCGGTCTCGGAGACGACTTCGTAAGCGGGGCTTTGCGGGGAAATGGACTGCAGGATCTCCTGCAATTCGCCCTTCGGATTGTGCTCCGCCGGTTCGCGGGCCAGTGCGGCGAGGTCATCGCTTGCCACCCGCAAGAAAAAGCGACGCACCATTTCGAGATCGCTGTCGAGATAGAGCGCGCCGACCAGAGCTTCGAACGCATCGGCGAGGGTGGAGGCGCGCTCCCGCCCCGCGCTGGCCTCTTCGCCCCGACCGAGCATGAGATAGCGGCCGAGGCTCAGGGTGATGGCGTGCTTCTTCAGCCCGTCGCGCGAGACCAAGCGGGAGCGGAGCTTGGTCAGCTGTCCCTCGCTGAAGGTCGGGAATAACCGGTAGAGATGTTGGGTGACCACGAGTTGCAGGACGGCATCCCCCAGAAATTCCAGCCGCTGATTGTCGAAGTGGAAAGTTTTGCGTTCGAAGGAGAGACTCGGATGGGTCAGAGCCTCGGCCAGGAGGAGCGAGTTGCGAAACTTGTAGCCGAGGTGCCGCTCGAGCGGATTCATGTGGGCCGCGAGCTGCGCGGGACTGAAATCGGAAGCGGGTGAGGACGGATCCATGGACTTACTGCAGGCCGCGAAGGAGCAATTCGGCGTTCGTTTTGGTCCGGTGCAAATTACGGACCAGATTCTCCATGGCCTCAACCGCCGGTAATTCGTTGAGTTGCTTACGCAGCACGACGATGCGCGCCAACTCGTCCGGATGGTAAAGGTTTTCCTCCCGCCGGGTCGCCGACTTGGTCAGGTGGATGGCGGGAAAAACGCGCTGATCGGCGATGGTCCGGTCGAGGTGTACCTCCATATTGCCGGTCCCTTTGAACTCCTCGAAAATCAAGTCGTCCATCCTGCTTTGCGTTTCGACCAGCGCGGTGGCCACGATGGTCAGACTTCCCCCTTCCTCGGTATTGCGCGCCGCGCCAAAAAACCGCTTCGGCTTGATCAGGGCCTGGGCGTCAACGCCCCCTGACATGATGCGGCCCTGGCCCGGTTGGAGATTATTGTAGCCACGGGCCAGACGGGTGATGCTATCGAGCAAAATGACCACGTCTTTGCCCAGTTCAACCAAGCGCTTGGCCCGTTCGATCACGAATTCGGCCAACTGGGTGTGCCGCTGCGGCGACTCGTCAAAGGTGGAGCTGTAGATGTCGGCCTCGATCGAGCGCCGCAGGTCGGTCACTTCCTCGGGGCGTTCGTCCACCAGGAGAAGCATGAGACAGACCTCGGGTGAAGTGGAGCGAATCGCTTGGGCGATATGCTTCAGGAGGATGGTCTTGCCGGTTCGGGGTGGAGCAACGATCAGGCCGCGTTGACCCTTGCCGAGCGGTGCGATGAGATCGACCGCCCGCGTGCTCAGGGTTGGTTCCTTGGTGCACTCAAGCAGGATGCGTTCCTCGGGAAAAAGCGGAGTCAGCTTCTCAAATCGGGCCGGTGGCTGCCAATCCGCCAAAGGGATTCCTTCGATTGAGCTGATTTGCTCCACGCCGCAATAGCGGTCCCGTTCATGGGGGGCGCGCAAGGTGCAGGCCACTTGCAGTCCGGTTTGCAAGCTGAAGTCGCGGACCAGCCCGATGGAAACAAAAAGGTCATCCGGTCCTTCGGCCATATTGTAGCAGGGCCAACGGATCATGGCGTGGTCTCCCACATCCTCGAGCAGACCCTCCGCCTGGATCACTGCGCCAGCGGAAAGAAAAAAGCGGCAGAGGTCCGAGACCAAGTGGCGCCGGGTGCCCTCCGGCCGCAGACGCAGGGCGAAGCGTGAGATCAACCCGGCGAGGGCAACATGGGGAAGGCCTTGGAGAGCGGAGAGCTGGAGCTGTGCACCCGGCACGGCGGTTGTATCGGCCGGAAAAGCGGAGAGATCCACGCGGGTAACCTTTTTATGGTGAAGAGAAATGCTCATGCCGCAGGGGAGAAGAGGTACCCGAGGAGCAGGGAGGCCTGCCGTTCAAGTCCGGCCAAGGATCCATCGTTCCAAACTACGTGATCGGCCTCGGCTACTTTCTGCCCGATCGGCCACTGGCTGGCAAGCATCGCCTCGGCCATGCGGGGCTCAAGCCCCCGGGCAGTCAGTCTGATCCGCTGGGTTTCGGTCGAGGCTGCGACCACCACAACGTTTTCGAAGTGGGGTGCGGCAGCGGTTTCGAAGAGGAGGGGGAGGTCGGCGAGGAAGTCTTGACCGAGGTCGAGGCACTCCGAACGCCGAGCCATCCAGCGCTGCCGGACCACGGGGTGGATGATCGCTTCCAAGCGGCGTCGGGCTGAAGGGTGGGAGAAGACGCGTTGACGCAAGAGGGCGCGATCGATCGGGATGGGTGGTTCGTGTTGCGGCAGGGAGAATTCGTGACTCACCGCGCGGATGATATCTCCATCCGTGCTGAGCAACTCGTGCACGCAGGCATCCGCGTCGAAGGTCGTGAAAGGATGCGCCCGGGCGAGCATCTGCCTGAAGGCAGACTTGCCAGTAGCCACCCCGCCAGTGAGTCCGAGGAGCATAAAGGCGAAATGGAAAGACGGGCGGATCGGGTCCGCGAGCGGCTTTTATTTCTGGCGAAAACCCTTGGCCGTGCTGCTGGGCCGGCGCAAATCCTCGGGTAAGCCGAGGGGCTCGACGATTTCTTCTTGATCGGTGTCATCCTCCGGACGCAAAGGTTGGCCGGCGGCATCCATGAGGCGGGCGGTGACGAAAACAATGAGGTTTTGTTTGATCTTCTGGTCGATTTCCGAGCGGAACAAAGCCCCCGCCAAAGGGAGATCTCCGAGCACCGGCACCTTGTCGTTCACCTTCTGTACGTCCTCCCGGATGAGGCCCCCGAGGGCCACGGTTTGGCCGTCCCAGATACTGACGCTCGTGGTGACCTTTCGGACGCTGAAGATGGGCTGATTGATCACGTTTTGGGTCAACAGGGTCGGGGTGAAGAACTGGTTGGCGCTCAGAATCTCCAGAGGATTGAGGGCCGCACCTACCGCGCCGCCCACCAGGTTTCTCTGCGGGGCGAGGATCGGGCTGCCGTAGTTGATGAACCCATCGAAATCGACCACTTCCGGACTGAGGGAAAGATCAATCGTGTAGCCGTCCGGACCAATTTGTGGTTCGACTTCCAAAGTCACCCCTAGTTTCCGGGTGGTGAAATCGGTCGGGAAGCTTGGGGTGACTACGGGGTCTTGTTCTTGAACTGCGGCGCCTGGGAGACCGCCCACCTGTCCGCCGCCCGTACTCTGCGGCACCTGCGGTGGCTCAAACTCTTGGGGATAAGGAAAATCCCGGACAATGCTGATCGTCGCTTTTTGTCCGCTCTTCGTCGTGACCTTCGGTGAGGCCATAAGGTCGACGCCTTTCTTTTGATTGAGTGCGCGGATGACCATCTGAAACTGGGGGTTGGTGAAGACACCGGAGAGGGCAAAGAAGCCCGGGGCGGCGCCACCCGCGCCAATCCCGGCATTTTGCGCGAGGAGGGCATTGAGGCTGTTGATCGAAAGTCCAGCGTTGGGGCCGGTCCCGCTGCCGCTGCGCAGGCCGCTCGTAATGGAGTCGGTCCCCACGACCTGACGGGTGCCCGGATTGACGAAGGGGAACTGCCCTGCTTGGTCGCCGGGAATGATGGTTCCACCGCTGCCGAAGACCGCATCGGAGCCCGGGAGCGAGAAGGGACCGAGGGCCCAATTGAAACCCAATTCCTTCAGGTTATTCTGGGAAATTTCGACAAATTTGGCCTCGATTTCGACTTGGGTGGGCTGCTCGCCCATCGCGGCATCAACCAGAGACTCGATCAAATCCAAATTTGCAGCCGTATTGCGGACGACCAGCCGGCTACTGCCCGGATTGAAGTTGGCGCTGGCCCCGGGCGGAAATTCCACTCCTTGCGCCTCAAGGAAGTCTCTCGCACCCTGGCGGACAGCGAGGCGGGCTCCGCCTCCGGCACTAGCGCTGTCTCCACCGGCTTGGGCGACGGGCTCGGTCTGACCCGAGGGCCCCCCCGTAATGAAACCGGGCGGCACTTTGAATTCCCGCTGCTGCAGGGTGTCGGTCGGCTCCGAGAGAGGCACAATCGAGACCGCGAAGGGCTCCACCTTGACCTTCAAACCGGCCAACGTCGCCACATAGCGCAGGGCCTCGTAAAGGGGGACATTGCTCAGGTTGAGGGTGATGCGATTGTCCGCACTGAAGCCTGCCGGGGTCACGGATTCACCCTCGATCTCCAAGGAGGCGGGTGCGGGGGCCGAGGCGGCGGGCAGTTTCAAGACAATGTTCACTCCGCGCCGCTCGGGGTTCTCCTCGGTCGTATCGAGGTCGCGGCTGCGCTGTTGGAGAAAACCCACTGCTTGGCGCACGGTCGCATCGCGGAAATCGACCCGGGGAATGACGATTCCGTTCAGTCGGGCCAGCATGAGCTCGGTGCCACGCCGCTCCTCGGCCAGGGCGGACGAATCGGTGGAGCGCGCATCGACAAACCGGCGCTTGGGACGCTCCCAAGATTTATCGACCTGCCAGAGCATGCGCGACCGGGTCTCGTTGTAAGCGGAATCGTAATAGCGCTGTTTGCCCACCTCGACTTGCTCCATGCCGCGATAAGCCGCCGAATTGTATTTGTCCACCGCCAGCACCTGCTGGTAGCGCTTTTGGGCCAGATCATAGCGCCCGGAATCGAAGTAGCCGTTGGCCTGCCGGAGGAGTTGCTCCACCTTGGTCCGGTCATCGGCGAATTCCGGGGTGATCGTTTTGTTGAAATAATCCGGCTGCTCGAGACGGGAAAGGAAAACCGCGGCCGGCCGGTAATCCGGGTTGTAGCGCGGTTCCAGCACTTCGCGGGCCACAGACTCCGCCTTGGCGTATTGACCTTCACTGACCAGATACTCGGCGTAGCGGATCGCGGTGGAGGAGTAACGGGAGAGAGCCCGGGCCCTCAGGGATTTTTGGGCCGGCCCATCGGGCGTAAGGTCCACCGCTTCTTTGTAGGCGAGGTAGGCCGCCTCGACATTGCCGGCTTGGAGGGCGGCGTCCCCGCGACGCAGGGCCTCTGCGGCGCTGACCGTTTCCTGCTGGCGACGGATAATTTCCCGATCGGCTTCGTTTTCGATCGAGTAAAACGAATCCTGACCGCCGGAACCTGCTTGGCCGGGAAAGGTCAGGAGCATGAGCGGCACGATTGCGACCCCGAAAAAAACCAGGTGGTTCAGGTGCTTCATTTTGGCAGAGGCGGTTCGAGTGAGGCCGAGACGGTATCGATGGGCATGGGTACCTCCTCGAGGTTCAAATCCTGGGCCGCAAATTGCTCCACGGCCAAAGCTTGCCCGGCCGGGTCGATCAGTTTTGCCGTGACGAAAATGACCAGGTTACGCTTGATGTGCTGGTCGGACTGCGAGCGGAAAAGCGCACCGGCCAGGGGGATGTCACCGAGCAGCGGTGTTTTGTCATTCACTTTTTGCACGTCTTCGCGCATCAGGCCGCCGAGCACCACGGTTTGCCCGTCGTAGATGCTGACCTCGGTGCTGACTTTACGTTCGCTGAAGACCGGATAGTTGATCACATTTTCGGTCACCACGATCCCACGGTTCAGGATGGGGGAACCATAGTTGATGAATCCCTCAAATTCGGTGACCTCGGGAACGAGTTGCAGGTCGATCGTGTAATTATCGGGACCCACGGTCGGCACAACCTCGAGACGCACGCCGATCGGCTTCATCTCAAAGGAGGTTGGGGTAGCCGGGGTGATGGGCTGCGTGCCGCTGCCCGTGGTTTGGGGGATCTGCGGGGGTTCGTATTCGCTCGGGTAACGGAACTCGCGGATGACCTCCACGGTGGCCGAGGAACCGCTTTTCGTCGTCACCCGGGGCGCGGAAAGCACATCAATGCCTTTTTTCTGGTTGAGCGCGCGGAGCACGACTTGAAATTGCGGATTGGTGAAAATGCCGGCCAAGGCCAGGACACCGGCGGCCGGTCCGACCGGGCTGCCGAAGAGGAGCCCGTCGAGGGCGTTGCCCGTGATGGCCGTCTGGCCGCTCCGGTTCCCGGCGGTGAGGGGATTGACCCCGACCGGGACGGTTGACCCCGGGTAAAGAAAAGGATAGTTGGCCGTGCCCCCCGGGCCCGTCGCGACGGAGTTGAATTGGTTGCCGCTGGTCCCGCCACTCCCGAAGATGCCGGTGTCCCCGAAGCCGAATTGCCCGAGTAGCCAGTCGAAGCCAAGTTCCTTGAGGTTGTTTTGCGAAATTTCGACAAACTTTGATTCGATCTCGACTTGGGAGGGGACCGCGCCGGTGGAACTTTCGACCAGAGCGTCAACCAGGTCCAAGTTTTCCTGCGAATTGCGCACGATGAGCCGGCTGCTGCTGGCCAGGAAGTTGGCGCTGGCCCCGGGCGGGAATTGCACGCCTTGTGACTCGAGAAAATTCTTCGCGGTGCTTTGGCCCACGGCGCCCCCGAACCCGGCGCTTTCCGCCCCCCCGCCCCCACCACCGGTCGGTGTGGCGGTGATAAAGCCCGGGGGCACCCGGTATTCTTTGGTGATCAAAGTGTCGGTTGCCTCGTTGATCGGGACAATAAGGACGGCAAAGGGTTCGACCTTGAATTTCAGGTTGGCTAGGTTTGTGATGTAGGTTAGGGCCTCGCGCAGCGGCAGATTGGCCAAGTCGATCGTCACGGTCTGGGAGGCCGCCGCTTGGTCGAGTTTCAAGACAATGTTGACCCCGCGATTCGCCGCGTCCATCGCCTCGGTGTCGAGTATTTCGGAGCGCTGGCGCAAATACTCGATGGCCTCGCGTACCGTGGCATCGGTGAAGTTGATCCGCGGCACAATCAATTCGTCCAGCTTGCGGTTGATCGACTGGGTTCCGCGGGAAAACAAAACCGGCTGCTCGATCACCGCAGCCGGGCCGAGATCGGCGCGGCGCACGGGGGTCTCCCATGCTTTGTCAACCATCGTAATCATGGATGACCGGGTGTCGTTGTAGGCGTCGTCGGCCACCCGCATTCTGGCCACATTGACCTGCTCCATCCCGCGACGGGCGGCCACATTGTAACGATCGACGCCGAGTACCGCTTCGTATTTGGCGGTTGCCTCGTCGAAGCGGCCCGAATCGTAAAGTCCCTGGCCTTCGTTGAGCAAAGTTTTCACCTCTTCGACCCGCGCCACGAAACCCGGGGTGACCGTTTTGTTGAAGTAGTCCGGAGACTCCAGCCGCGCGAGCAGGCGCTGGGCCGGTTTGTAGTTGGGATTGTATTGCGGTTGCAAAAGAACGCCGACCGTTTCTTGCGCGTCCTGCCAGCGACCTTCCTCAATCCGCGATTCGGCCAGACCCATGACAGATTTGGAAAAACCGTCGAGGGCCACGGCGCGGAGTTCGCGCACGTTGGGGGCGTCGGGCAGAGCGTCCACCGCCGCTTTGTATTGGGTGTAGGCCGTTTCGTAGTCCCGCTCCATGAGGGCCACAGATCCACGTTGCATGGCCTGCGGGGCGTAGTCCTCGGCCAATTGCAAGCGCTTGGCGATTTCCAATTCGGCCTGCGCCTCGACCCCGGAGAACGAGGGGGATTGGGACCCGGGACCGGCATGCAGGCACTGGGCCAGGGCCGCGAGAAGCAAAAAAGCGGGGAGAAGAGGCAGGCTAGGCCGTAACCAGGCAAAACATTCTGCCACTTCTGGCACGGCCACAGAGGCGCGTCTGGGCGAGAGTTGACTAACTATTTGGTGAGCGAGTTGGCACGTGGCCAAGGGGGCACGGGCGTCCCGCCCGTCACGACCCGACAACACGGCCGGGACGGCCGTGCCCCCTGGACAGACCGAGCCAAGCCGCGCTTTTATTGCGTCTTCAACTGCATGGATACGGCTAAGGTGCGTTGGGGTTTTCGAGGGAAGCATCCGTGGCGGGAGTTTGCGGGGTGGTGAGGGGTGGTATTTTTAGGGGGCTACCTTCTGCCCCGACCTGCTCTAATACCGCTGCGACACTGTCCACGTCAATGAGTTTGTAGGTAGATCCCTCGGGTCCGAAAGTGAAAGATTTCCCTTTCTCCACCCTTATTTCGACACCGGTGATGGTGTCAAGCAACAAGGCAAAGGAGTAGGGGGAGTCGACTTCTTGGCCGGCGACGAGCACAATAACGTCACCGGTCGCGGTGTCTTTCACGGTCAATTCGGAGGCGTCCACCTCGGTACCGACCGCGTTGAAGGCGATCTTGGATTTGGCCTCGGTGATCTGCAGATCGCTTCCGGCAATCTTGCCGCCCACGCGGAGAAATTGGGTCGGGCTGCTGTAGTCCAGAGTGTTGACTGAGAATTCGGTTTCGGGCTGGTAATCTTCGCCTCGGGCCATGCTTGGAGCGCCCATGAATTTAATCCGGAAGGGAATTTTTTCGAATGACTTGACCCGAAGCTTGGTCCAAAGGGGAGGTTTCGAGGCGGCGTCCTGGGGAGAGGTTCCCGCGATGAACTCCTCAAGATTGGTGAACCCGTCGCCGTCGGCATCCGCTTCCGCCAAATTGCGGTCTGTATAGTCCAGGTCATGTTTGAGGATCCACTCGTTGTCGATGCCCGGAACCAACTGCGTGCCGCTCTCCTCGATATCGAGCAGGTTTCCTTCGCTCAGCAGGTAGCGGCGGCTGACGAAAAGTGAACCGCCTAACTCGGCCCATACGATGCTGGATGCGTCCTTGACCTTGGCGGCCTCGGCTTGCAGGCCGGCCAGCGCCGCATCCGGTGCGAAGGCCTCGCCGGAAGAGCGGACCTCGGGGGCCGGAAATTCCACTTGCATCGAGGAAAGTCCGAGCAGCGCATAAAGCGACACGCCAAGAAGCAAAACCCCGACGACAAGGAGAATGACGCGGTCGTAGTTGGCTTTGAGCTGGTCCATAGTTGTCCGGTTAGTCCTTTTCAGCACTCCCGCCGACCGAGACGGAGGCGAGGCGCAGCTTGACCGTTAAATTCTCCTGACCGAAAAGGACCGGAATGGGTGGTGGTTGGTCTGGAGCCTCCTGCTCGGCCGCTTCGCTCTCATTTTCCAGCGGGTTCTCCTTGGAGGGCGCCAAGGGGCTGGAATTCGCCACGCTGACCACCCGGATCAGGACCATGGGTTGGGCCTTGGCCACGGCGTTCAGCGCCTGGCGAAAGTTGGCTTGGTCGGTCACAAACTCCAGGTCGAAAGGAGCGAGCAGCAGCTCCGGAAGCTTGCCACCTTTAGCTTTCTCTTCCTCCCTTGCCGCCTCCGTCTCTTCGGGGAGAGGGGGCCGGTTGATTGCGGTGATCTCGGCGATGCGCGACTCAAGGACAACCCGGACCAGGTTAGCAATGCTCGCCAGCTGTTGCCCGAGGGCGGGCGCGGCGGCCGCGGACGGGGGCTGCGTTTTGTATTGGTCGAAGCCCAGGTAAAAATCCTCCGGCAGGGCAATACCCCCGGCCCGGGCCTGTGCCAAGGCGCTGCCCGCCGCCCCGCTCAACTGGTCCTGAAACATCTGGGGGGTCAGTGCGTCGTCCCGCGGGGCCGACTGCCCGGCCACGGCAGAAGCCAAGCCGCTGAAGATCTCCGCGGCACGCTGGCCTTCTTTTTGAGCCGCCTCGAGATTTTCTTGAGTGGGAAAAGGTTTTGCCGATTGCAAGCTGTTCAAGCTGCTCACTTGGTTGGCGTAAGCGTCGGACTGCTCAATAAACGCCGCGTATTGCCCCGACGCGAAATAGAGTCCGGCCGCGGCGGCCAGGCCGGTGAGGAGAGCGAGCCCCCCGAGGAAAGGATTTGCTTTGAACCAGTTCATCAAAGTGGGATGGGACGCTTGAGGGGCACGATGAGTTTATACTCGTAGGCCCAGTGACTGCCGCTTTGCGCGGCGCGCACCACGACAACGGAATCTTTGTTCTCCGCCGTGATGCCGAAGAGCGGCGATGCGGCCAGAGATTGGACAAACTGGTCGACCACCCCGGCCTCGGCCTCGTTTTCAAGGTAAAGACCTTCAATTTCCAAACCGGTGATTTGAGGTGCTTCGTCCTCACCGCTGGTTGCACTCTCGGTGCTTTCGGCGCCCGGTGTGTCGCTTCCGGAGACGAAGCCCGGCTGGGCGGGGTAGGGCGAAAGTTTGGTCACCCAAATGGATCTTTCCGGCTGGCGTTGATTCAACTCGTTGATGATTTCGACCCAGCCGGCCCGCAAGAGCGGGGCGGCCGCCAAATCAGCGCCGTCTTTGCGCAAACGAGTCATCTCCTCATCGAGTTGCGAGATCTGTTCCGAGATTTGCTCCAGCGGGGTGATGCTGTTTTGCATACTTTCATTGATTCGTGCCAAGCTCCCCGCGGCACTCTGATAGTAAAGGCCGAGCAATCCGATCGCGCCCACAAGTCCTGCCGCCGCGGCGAGGAGAAAGGGCCGCCGCCGGTGATCCGCAGCCGCCTGCTGCAGCGAAGGGACCTGCAGACTGAGCGAGACCGGGCATTCTCCGGTCAGCTCCCGCAGAGCCAGACCGACGCACTCCCCGAGCATATGCGCGGAGCGGGAGAGACTCGCCCCGACGACTCCGGGTCCGACCTTGATCCGCCTGACCGGGTTGAAAAACTCGATGGGCAGGGAAAGTTTCTCGTTGAAGAATTCCAGGGTGTAGGGCAGGGAAACGCCGCCCCCGGCGAGGTAAACGTGCATCGGCGCGGACCCTTTTTGGCTCGTGCGGTAGAACGAGATGGACCGGGTGATCTCATTGTGGATCCGGGTCATGACGGTGCGTGCCATCTTGGCCATCTCCGCGACCTCCTCGTTTTTTGCCCCCTCGTAGTTGCCCGGAGGCGGAATGAGACCTTCGCTGCACTTGAACTGTTCGACTTCGTTGAAGCTGCGTCCCTCGAACTTTTTCTGCAGGGCAAGAGTGATGGAACTGCCGCCGATCGGCAGCGTGCGGATGAAGAACTCGTTTCCCTCGATAAACAGCAGGTTGGTCACCCGCGAGCCGATATCGATGAGCAGGGAGCAACCGCGGGCCTCCGGGTAACTGTAGCGGAAAGCATTGTAGAGTGCGGTGGGTGAGGTCTCGATCAGGTTGGGACTCAGTTTGGCGACCCGCAGAGCTTCGACCGTTGCCTCCAAGGCCTCGGTTTTTGTCGCAATGATCAAGGCTCCCAGCTTGCCTTCCTCGCGGTCCGGCAAGATCTGATAAGCCCAGGTGACCTCTTCGATCGGGTAGGGCACGTTTTGTTGGGCCTCGTAAAAAAGAACCTGGCCGATGGCGTCCGGCTCCACTTGGGGGATTTGCACGAAGCGGCAAAAGACGCCTTGCGAGGGTATGGCGCAGGCGCTCGGGCCACCTTTCCACCCGAGTTGGGCGGCCATTTCGCCGAGCACCACTTGCAATTGGCCGGCGCGCGCCGCATCGGCGGCCGGATCGGGCACCAAGGGTGCCTGGGCAAAGCCGGTCAGCGTGAGGCCGCGGTCAGGCGAAGATTCAAAGACGGCCATGGTGGCGGTCTGCATGCCGAGATTCAGTGCGGCCAGGCGGGAGGGACTCTTCATGGAAGGAGGGGGAGCAGAGGCCTCACATTCCCGCGGGACGGGCTTTGATTGCCTCGTAGTAATCCCAAGCGAGCGGAGCGAAGGGAGTCTCGCCTTTGTTCAGGACATAGCCGCCCATTTGCTGCAGTGCACTCCACCATTGGCCGCGACCCTTCCAACTGGCCTCCGCCACGAGTTGTCCTTGCATGGTTATGGTCACGCCGACGTCGGTTACCGCGGCCGAAGCTGAGTTGGGTGCTTTACCCGCGAAGAAGCGCTCGAGGGTGCGGGGGCTGATATACATCACGGAGTTCATCGCCTTGGCTTGGGGAATAGCTACGTGAGTGACCGATCCGGTCAAGAGTGTCCCTTCGGGATACTCCCGGCCCTTGTTGTTCAGCAGCACAAAGTAGTTAAAGGTCAACTCGTCGAGGAACTCAGGCTTCGCTGCTTTGGGTTGCCAATTGAAAGAAACCTCCAATTCCAGCCAGTCTTTGTTTTTTTGCACCTTCTTGTTCTTCGGCCCGAAACTGACGCTGTATTCCGGCGTGGTCACGAAATCCGGGAGAATTTTCAGGAGCTGAAAATCCTTGGCTCCTTGTTGCGCCGCGGCGGAGCCTAAAGTGAGAACGGCGAGGAGCAGGGAGGTGAATATTTTTTTCATAAGGTCAAAGTGCGGTGCTGCGCACCACCTGCAAAATTATGCGGCCCAGCCCGAAAAATCGAGAAATTCTCGCTCAGTGCGCCCCTTTTCCTCCGAGGACCAGAGGAACCGTACGGAGCAAAATGCTCAGGTCCAAACCAAGCGACCAGTTGTCGATGTATTGCACGTCGAGCTTCACCCAGTCGGCAAAGTCCTTCACCGTGTTGCGCCCGCTGATTTGCCAGAGACAGGTCAAGCCCGGCTTCATGCTCAGCCGACGCCGGTGGGCGGTGAGTTCGAAGTTTGCCACCTCGTAGAGGGGAAGCGGGCGGGGGCCGACCAGGCTCATCTGCCCGAGGAGCACATTGATCAATTGCGGAAACTCGTCGATGCTGGTCCGCCGCAGCCAGGCGCCAAAGCGCGTGACCCGCGGGTCCTTCTCGATTTTGAAGACCGGCCCGCTCATCTGGTTGAAGACCTTTAATTCTTCCCGTTCCATTTCTGCCCCGGATTTCATCGAGCGAAATTTGTACATCGTGAACGGCCGGCCGTGGAGCCCGGCTCTTGCCTGTTTGAAGATGACCGGCCCGGGCGAAGTTAGCTTCACACTCGCGGCGATGATCAGAAAAAACGGGGCAAGCACCAGCAAGCCGCCAAAAGCGAGCGTCTTATCCATCGCCGTCTTGACCAGCAAGGCCCAGGAGAGCTCCGGGGTGACCCGGAAAACAAGCACCGGTATCGTTCCAAAGTCGTTGTAGACCGGACGCGCCAACGACGCGCGAAAGTAATCCGCCAGGACCCAAGCTTCGACCCCCTCCGTCTCGCAGGCCGTAATGGCATCTTGCAGCCGGCCGCGGTCGCCGGTCTCAAAAGCGAGCACAACGCGCCCCACATTTTGCCGGTGCATGGCTTCAACCAGAGAGGCCACGCTGTGCTCCGCCAAATCCACCCTTTCCACAACCTCGATTTCCAGCCTTTGCTCGGTGGACAACTTGGCCATCGCCGCTGCCATCGATTGTGGTTCGCCGGCAAGGATAATGCGTTCTCCTTGGCCCCCGCGGCGCAGCCTGCGCAGGTAGAAAACCCGGAATACCATCTGGCGGGCGAGCAAGCCGAGGGGGGCAAAGACGAGAAAGAGGAGAAAGGCCGAGCGACTGGGGATACTTAACTTCAAAAAGATGACACAGCCCCCGAGGAGGAGGCCGAGCCAAACTCCGGCCTGGGTCATTTCCCGCAGCGAGCGGCGCACCGACTTCTCGAGTGGATACTGGTAAAAACCCTGCAGCTCGAGCAGGAGCGGGCCGAAAAGGGCGACGAGAAAGAACATCCAGAGGAATCCCTCGAAAGGCGGGATCGCGGGCAGCAGATCGAAGTCAATGATCCCGTAACTGCGCAAGGCGTATCCGGCATAAAGGGCCAGAGCCAAGATGAGACCATCCACAATCTGGTTTAGCTGCAGCGAAATTTCCTGCTGGCGGGTAAGCATTTGGTATAGGTTGCCGCAAATGTACGGGGGGGCGACTCCTCGGCCCGGACAATAAATACTGATTCTGAGATGAAACCAAACCGAAAAGCCCTGCCGGCTGCCAGGCAAGTTGTTGCCACCACGCACACCGCTGCCGGCTTGCGCTCCGCCCAGGACCTTGGGGCCCGGGACTGCGCTTACGTCGAGGTCCGCTTGGATGCCTTTTGGGCAGGAGGGGGATTGCCGGCGGACGAGATCCGCCGGATTGGTCCGCCAGTGCTTCTCACCGCCCGCCACCCCGCCGAGGGGGGGATGGGGAGACTTTCTGCCGTCCGGCGGCGGGCGCTTTTCGAGGAGTATTTAACTTTGGCCCAAGCCGTGGACGTCGAGCTCCGTTCCGTCCGTTCCATGGCCCCTCTCCTCACGGCGGCAAAGCGGCGGCGGATCTGCCGGGTGATTTCCTTCCACGATTTCCGCGGCACGCCCTCCTTGTTGCGTCTGCGCGAGGTTTTGCGCCGCGCTCGAGCGGCGGGGGCCGACATCGTAAAAATTGCCACCCACCTTTGCGCTGCCCGCGACCTGGCAGTTCTTCTCCAATTGCAGGCCTCGGCCCGCACGCCCCTGGCCACCATGGGGATGGGGCCCTTGGGCAAGGTGTCGCGTCTGGTTTTGGCCGCCGCGGGCTCCCGGCTCAACTACGGATACCTCGACAAGCCGCAGGTTCCGGGTCAGTGGCCGGCCCTTGAGTTGGTCCGTCGTATCGAGGAGGTGTTGCCGTGAGCAACTGGACCGAAATGGCTGCATCCGGGGAACTTAGCCCGGAACAACTCCGTACCGTTGCCCTCTGGCTCCTTGACGGGTCTCTGCCGGCCGAGGCGAAGGCCTCCTTCCTCGGGGCGTTTCACCGGCGGGGCGAAACCCCGGGCGAAATTACCGCGCTGGCCGCGGAGTTTTTGGCGCATGCCGTCCCGTTCGAGGTTCCGGCCGGTCTCCGCCCGGTGATCGACGTCTGCGGGACCGGGGGGGACAAGCTGGGTTTGTTCAATGTTTCCACCGCGGTGATGTTCGTCGCCGCCGGGGCTGGGGCCCGGCTGGTCAAGCACGGCAACCGGGGGATCACCTCGAAAAGCGGGGGTGCTGACGTGCTTGAAGCTTTGGGTATCCCCGTGGATTTGGAGCCCAGCCGGTTACAAAACATGCTGGGCGAGGCAGGGGCCGCTTTTCTTTTCGCTCCCCGTTTCCACCCCGCCTTTGCCGCGGTTGCCCCGGCCCGCAAGTTGCTTGCCCAACGTGGAGAGCTTTCCGTCTTCAACCTGCTCGGCCCGCTGCTCAATCCGGCGCGCCCCGAGGGCCAGTTGGCCGGAGTCTTCAGCGAGGCGCTGGTTTCCCTTTATGCCAGTGTGCTGCCGCACTTGGGCAGGCACCGGGCCTGGATCGTGCACGGCCAAGCGGGCCAGGCCGGCGTGATGGACGAAATCTCCACGCTCGGACCGACCAGGGTGGCCCGGGTCGGGCCGGACGGGACAGAAGTCGTGACCATGACTCCAGCCGACCTTGGTGTGCCTCCCGCCCTGCTCGATGATTTGCGGGGCGGGGATGCCGCAGAGAATGCGGGACTGATCGATGAATTGCTGCGCGGCAGCCGACGCGGCGCCATGAGGGATATTGTCCTGGTCAACGCCGCCGCGGCCATCATCGTGGCCGGTTTGACCGCTGACTGGGCTGAGGCGTGCGAGCGGGCCGAGGCGTCTTTTGATTCTGGCGCGGCGCGCACCGTGCTGCAACGCATGCAGCGGGTCGCGGGACAAACCTAGGCGCGAACTTTGACCTCTCGCGCACGGAGCCTACCCGCCTTCCGCGGCTGCTGCGTTCATGATTTTGACCCAAATGGGCAAAGCCAAGGTCGCCCCATAGCCACGGTCGACAATCCGCTTCGGTTGGTCGAAGCCGACCCATACGCCGCAGGTTGTCTCCCGGTCGAAACCGATGAACCAAGCATCTTTGTAGTCGTTGGTCGTGCCGGTTTTGCCCCCGGCGTCCTCCCCGCGATAACCGAATGCCGCCGCGACCTGCCCCGTGCCGCGCGTCATCGCCTCGCGCAAAATGCCCGCCGTGGTGCGCGCCACGCCGGAAGGCAGGATGCGCTGCAGCGATCCTTTGTACCGGTAAAGGACGCGGCCTTGCGGGTCCTCTACCCGGTCGAGCAAATGCGGGGTGGGCGCGACCCCGTCGTTGACCAGCGCAGCGTAGGCCGTGGTCAAAGCGCGCAGGGTACCGCTGAACGAACCGAGGAAAATCGAGGGATACTTCGGCACGTCCGTCCCGATGCCGGCGGCGAGGATACTTTCACGGACCCGCTCAATTCCGGGCAGGGCGCCCACCCGGACGCTCATCGTGTTGCGCGAGAGGATCAATCCGTCCCTGGCCCGCAACATGCCGCGGTAGGTGTTGTCGCTGTTGGATGGATTGTAGGCCCCGAAGGCCTTGGGTAACTCACCGGCCCGCAGCCGGTCATCGCTCACCGGGGTGTCCGGATGCAGGCCTGCGGCAAAAGCGGCCGCGTAAACAAAGGGCTTGACCGCAGACCCGACCTGCCGCGCCGCGAAGTATGCACGGTTGAATTTGCTCACGGGGTAGTCGCGGCCGCCGACCAAGACGCGGATGCCACCGTGGTGGTTGTCGATCGCCAGGGCGGAGGCCTGAAGGTATGGGGTGCCCCCGCGGCTCTGCGGGTCGACATAAGCGGTGTCGGCTTTCTTTTCGTGCGGGTAACCTGCGCGCGCCTCCACCGCGGCCAGTTGCCCGTCGACCGCGGCCACTGCAGCGCGCTGCATCGTGCCGTCCAACGTGGTGTAAATTTTCAGCCCCGCGCCGTCGATGACGTCTTGCGGCAGAACACGCTCCAGTTCCCGCCAAAGCAGTTCCATCGCCCAGTCCTCCTGCGGGGGTTGGGGTCTTTCCAGGGCGAGAAGCAAGGGCTCCCCTTGAGCCGACTGGCGGTCGGGGGCGGAGATGTCACCTTGTTCCTCCATCTGACGCAGCACGATGTTGCGTTGCGCGAGGGCAGCGTCCGGATCGCGGAAAGGCGAAAGGCGGTTCGGACTGCGGATCAGCCCGGCGAGGAGGGCGGACTCGGAAAGGGTCAGGTCCGCGGCCGGCTTGCCAAAGTAGGCCTGGCTCGCGGTTTCGATGCCGAATAGGCCGGCCCCGAAGTAAATCCGGTTCATGTAGTGGGTGAGGATTTCATCTTTGCTCAGCACGGCTTCCATGCGCAGGGCGAGCGCTGCTTCGAGCACTTTGCGGTGCATATTCTGGCCGCCGAGCGGGAAGCTGTTGCGCGCCAGTTGCTGGGTCAGGGTGCTGCCGCCCTGCCGGATACCCCCGGCACTCAAATTGGTCACCGCGGCCCGGGCGATGCCGAGCAGATCGACGCCGAAATGTTGCCGGAAGCGCGAATCTTCCCGCGCGATGACGGCGCGGACGAACCACGGGCTGACCCGGTCGAGCGGGACGGTGCGCCGGTTCTCGCCGGAAAGACGGCTGTAAACTTCCCCGTTCCGGTCGATGACGAGCGAACTTTCCGGAATGCGGCCGACCTCGCCGAGGTCAAAAGTCCAAGCCCAAGCCAGGTAGAAACCCGCTACGAGCAGCCAGAGCAGAAAGGAGGCCACGACCAGGCGTCCCAACTTGCGCCTGCGGTGCCGACGCACGCGGCGTTTTTTCGCCCGGAGGCGCAGCAGGCTGACGCGCAGGGCCGCCGGCTGGCGGGTGGCGGGTCGTTTTCTCGGCATGGCAGAGTCGGAGCTTAGCACTCGAGAGGCTCTCGTCGCGGGAAAATTCCCTTTCCTCCGCGGCGTGCTCCGGACAGGTTGTTGCCTTTATGACTGACGCAACCAACCCTAAATCACCCGGCTGGACCATGTTCCAGGGAATCCTGCTCATCGTGCTCGGCGCACTGGCTATTGCCTTTCCGCTCCTCGGCACCATCGTGGTCGAACAGCTGTTCGCCGCCCTCCTCCTCATTGCCGGCGGCTATGCCTTGGCCGCTTCGCTCGGCCGCAAAGAGTCCAGCATCGCGTCCCGCGTGGTCTCGGGTCTTTGGGCGGTGCTCACCCTTGTGACCGGACTGCTCCTCATCTTCCAAGTCGGGGCCGGTATCCTCACCCTGACTATCCTCCTTGCCGCCTATTTCGCGGCGCAGGGCGTGGTCACAGTGATTGCCGCTTTCAAGTTCAGCGGCACCAGCACCATGTGGTTCATGCTCTTGAGTGGCATTGTCTCCTTCATCCTCGCCTGGATGATTTTCAGCGGATTTCCCGGTTCGGCCGCCTGGCTGCTCGGCCTGCTCGTCGGGATCAACCTGATCTTCACCGGTTTCTTCTTCCTCTCGATGTCCTCGACGCTCCGGGCGAAAAAGGCCTGAGCCCTAGCGGCCCACTCAAGCGGAAACCCCGCGGAGAAATCCGCGGGGTTTTTTATTTGTGGAGGGGCCAGACCAGCGGAATGATGATCATCGCGCCGATAAAGTAGAGAATATTGAGCGGGAGCCCGATGCGGAGGAAATCGGCAAAGCGGTAGCCTCCGGCCGAGTAAACGTAGGTATTGGTCTGGTAGCCGATCGGCGTGGCAAAGCTGGCGCTCGCGGCGATGGTGATGGCAATCGCGAAGGGACGGGGGTCGAGACCGAGTTGCGCGGCGAGGCCGAGCGCGATGGGCATCATGAGCACCACGGTGGCGTTGTTCGAAAGTAGCTCCGTGATGGTCGAAGTGAGAATAAAGATCACGGCCAACAACAAAAGCGCTTTCCAGGCGTGCGGCACAAAATCCGTGGCCCAAGTAGCAAGGTTTCCCGCGATGAATTGCGCGGTGCCGGTACTTTCCATCGCCACGCCGATCCCCAATGTGCTGTAGATGAGGAAGAGAAGACTCCAATCAACCGAGGCATAAGCCTGGCGCGGTTTCAGGGTGCCGGTGAGCATGAGGAAAACGCAGCCCACAATGGCGGCCACCGCAATGGGCACAATTTCGAGGGAGGTGAACAAAACCACCGCGGCCATGGTGGCCAGCACCAAAGGGGTGCGGGCGCGCTGGGCCGAGGTTGAAGCGCGCGGACGATCGAGAAGCAAAAGTTCGTTTGTTGCTTTGAGTTGGCCGATCGAGGCTTCCTCCCCGAGGAGGAGCAGGGTGTCGCCGGGTTGCAAGGCCACATTTTCGAAGCCGCGGCTCAAATTGGTACCGCGACGGTGGATGGCCAAGACAACCAACCCGAAGCGCTGCCGGAAGTTTAGGTCGCGCAAGCTGCGACCGGCCAACTCGGAGAGGGGCCCGACGATCGCCTCGGCCAGATGCGCCTCATGGGAAATCATTTTCTTGCCACTTTCGGTCTGTTCGACGTCGAGCTTGATGTCCTGCCGGGCCAGCACATCCGCCACCGCCCCGGGCGCGGCGGCAATGACCAAACGGTCGCCCGTTCTGAGTTGCAAGGTGTCGAGCGGCTCGAAGAGCGGTTCGTTGTCGCGCAGCACCTCGAGCACGCGCACCCCGGCCCGCGGACCGAGGCCCGCTTCGACCAAATTCTTGCCTGCCGCGGCGGAGCCGGCCGCGACGGTCGCCTCGACCACGTATTCGGAGAATCCGCCGTCGCTCAGACCCTGGGCCAGGGTTTTGCGGTGCGGCAAAAGTTTGGGGGCGAGCCAGACAACAAAGGCCGTGCCGACAAAGAGCAGGGGTAGGCCGACGATGCCCGTCTCAAACATCCCGAAGGGCTCGAAGCCGGCGTCGGCGACCAAACCGCTGGCCAGGATGTTTGTGCTCGTGCCGACCAGGGTGCAAGTGCCCCCGAAGATGGCGGCATAGGAAAGCGGAATGAGGAAAATGGAGGCCGATACTCCCGCCCGGTTGGCCAAGTGGATCGCGATGGGCAATCCCACAACCACAACAGGGGTGTTGTTGATAAAGGCGGAGACCACGGCGGTGGCCAGCATGAGCACCAGGAGCAGTCCGCGCGGTCCGAGCCGGCCCACATTTTCCAGCGCGGTGAGGGCGCGAGTCAGGGCACCGGTCCGCTCCAAGGCGTTGCTCAGGATGAACATGGCCGCCACCGTGATCGGGGCCGCGTTGGCAAAGACCGCGAGCAACTTGGCCGTCTCGGGGAAGGAATTTTCAAAGGGCAGTCGCGAAAGCAGCAGCAGGGCCGCGAAAATGGTCAGACCGGTCAAATCGGTCGGCCAGCGCTCGCGCACAAATTGGACGAGGGCAAAGGCGACGAGCGCGAGGACGGTGGCGATTTCCCAAGTCATGCACGGCAGAAAATGACCCGCGGCGCGCTTGGTGACCAGCGCGAAAACCCGCGGTTTCAACTTGCCGCTGGGCAAATCATGGCGGAGGTTCCGCCCCGTGAAATGGTCCTTCCACCTCGCGCGGATTGCCGGCATCGACCTCCGCGTCCACGCGACCTTTTTCCTCCTCCTCGCCTGGTTCGGGTTTGTCTATTACGCGGAGGGTGGCGCGGTGGCGGTCTTTACCGGCCTCTCCTTCATCATTCTGCTCTTTCTCTGCGTCATTCTCCATGAGTTCGGCCACGCGCTGGCCGCCCGCGCCTACGGGATCAACACGCCGGATATCACGCTTCTGCCCATTGGCGGGATTGCCCGCTTGGAACGGATGCCGGAGAAACCTTGGCAGGAGCTGGTCGTTGCGCTGGCCGGTCCGGCGGTCAACGTGGTCATTGCCTTCGCGCTTTTTCTGGTGATCGGACGGTTCTTGGCTCCTGCGGATTTCCGGGCCATCGCGGAGGGCGGGGGCAATTTGCTCCCCAAGCTTCTGGCCATCAATGTCATGCTCGTGGCTTTCAATTTGCTCCCGGCTTTTCCCATGGATGGCGGGCGGGTGTTGCGTGCGCTTTTGGCCATGCGGCTCAAGCATGCCCGGGCCACGCGCATTGCGGCCGCAGTGGGGCAGGTCGTGGCGGTGCTCTTCGCCTTGTTGGGGTTGTTCGGGGGAAACCCTTTTCTCCTTTTCATTGCGGTGTTCGTTTTCTTCGGGGCCAGGGCGGAAGCGTCCTTCGCCTCTTACCAAGAAAAAGCCGACCAAACCGGCCTGGGCGCCCTCATGCAACCCATGGGGCCGGTTCTCCTGCCCGGCATGAAGGTGGCCGCGGCGGCAGCCCTGGCCCGGGCGGAGGATCGCGACTTGCTCGGCGTGACCGACCCGTCCCTCCATTTCCTTGGTCTGGTTCCGGCCGCCTCCTTGGCTGATGCTTTGCGTTGGGATCCTTCGGCGGTGATCGATCCCTTGATCCGGCGCCACTGCGCAGTGCTGGCGGCCGATTGTTCGCTCGGCGGGGCCGCGGCCATTGCCCGCAGCTCGGATCAGGAAGAATTTCCGGTAATCAATGCAACCGGCCAATTGGTCGGATGGATTGGTCGCGGCAAATTGGCCCAGGCGCTTGGCTTCCAGCGCTGAGCCCCGCCCCCGGCTCCTTGGCGAAAAGTAAGCGTCAGGACTTGTCCGGCGGCTCGGCAGAAGCTCGATCGTCACCGCGTTGGAACTCGACCTCTACGGCAACGCGCCCAGCACGCAGGCGATGGGACCGCAGATGAGGCAGGGGATCGGCGGACCGGGAGACTCCACGCGCCATGCCCACGCTGCCATTTTTTCCGGCCGGTCGACGGTCAAGGGCGGGAGGACCAGTTCCATTATTCCCCAAGCTTTCTCACCCCGACCAGAGCGGGCCAGAGTCACGATGGAAGCAGGGCGCCGATCCGGCCGACCGGTCAGTGCCGACGCTGGACGGGACCCGTCGCGCCGGGAAAGTTTCTCCGGCCTTTTGTTTGCCTCGCTCGTCGGACGCGGGTTATGGTTTTTCTTTTCTGTGCTGCCCACTTCCCCACATGCCGAATTGAAGCTGCCCGACGGGCAGGTCTTTGTCTTGCCAGTGGTGGTCGGCACCGAGCAGGAACAGGCGGTGGACGTGCGGGCGCTCCGCGACCAGACCGGCTTCATCACCTATGATGATGGCTACGCCAACACGGGGTCGTGCAGCAGCAGCATCACTTTCATCGACGGGGAAAAAGGGATCTTGCGGCATCGCGGCTACCGCATTGAGGATCTGGCCGCCGAGTCGATCTTTCTGGAGACCGCATTCTTGATCATTTACGGCGAACTGCCCGACCCGCGAGAACTCTCCAAATTTCGCGCCCGGGTTTCCTCCAGTGCCTCGGTCCACGAAGGGATGCGGGTTTTTTTCGAGGGCTTCCCCGATTCGTCGCATCCCATGGCGATTCTCTCCGCCATGCTCAACTCGCTCGGTTGCTATTTCCCGGAAATGTCTTCCCACAAAGAGCAACTGGATCAGGATCACTTCGACTGGGCTGCCGCCTTGCTCATTTCCAAGGTCCGCACCCTGGCGGCCATGTCCTACCGCACCAAACGCGGTTTGCCTTTCGTTTACCCGCGTTGGGACCTCCGTTACGCGGCCAACTTTTTGCACATGATGTTCTCCGAGCCTTATCGGGACTACAATCCGAAGCCGGAAGTCATTGACGCGCTCGATCTTATCCTCATGCTCCACGCCGATCATGAACAGAATTGCAGCACCTCCACCGTGCGCATGGTCGCCTCGAGCGGGGCCAACCTTTTCGCCAGTGTCTCGGCCGGGGTCAGCGCCTTGTGGGGCCCGCTCCACGGCGGAGCCAATGCGGCAGTGATCGAAATGCTCGAGGACATCGAAGCCTCCGGGGATGACGGAGACAAAGCGATCGAAGCGGCCAAAAAAGGTGAGCGGCGTCTCATGGGCTTCGGCCACCGGGTCTACAAAAACTACGACCCGCGCGCGCGCATTTTGGGCGAGGCGGCCAAGCGCGTGCTCACCTCCATGGGGATCCAAGATCCCCTGCTCCAGATCGCCCAACAGCTTGAGCAAGCCGCGCTGACCGACGACTATTTCATCTCCCGCAAGCTTTATCCCAATGTCGATTTTTACAGCGGGATCATTCTCCGCGCCGTCGGCATCCCGGTGGACATGTTTCCCGTGATGTTCGCCATCGGGCGGATGCCGGGATGGATCGCCAACTGGCGCGAGGTGGCCTCGAATCCCAAGATGAAAATCCACCGTCCTCGCCAAGTCTACAATGGCGCGGTGGAACGGGATTACCTCGCGTTGGAGCAGCGCTCGGCTTGAAGGTTGCGCCAAGCGGCACGGGCCGCCGGAGCTGCTCCAGGACCGCTCGCTGCACGATCACCCGCCTAATCTCTCCGCCGGGCCGGTTTAGAGAGGATCCATTTCCGGTCGTCGACCACGAACTGGAATTTACCCCGGTGCATGGAGAATTCGCCCAGAAATTCCAACTGTCCGCCTTTAGGGTAGGAACGCAGTTCCAGCCGCAGATCCTGGTCCCTCGAATGCAGCAGGTATTCCTCACCCCCGACTGCGATGGCCAGCGGACGGAGGGAGGTGATCGTCCCGGTCGCCCGGAAAATGTCTCCCATCATCCGCTCCGGGTGCTCGGCGTGTGCCGAGGTGAAGTCCGGGACCATGGCTGGATTCAGCTTGTCGTACTCGACCTCGAGCAACCCGGCAGGTGAGTCCTCGGTGCCCGGCCGGACCGGAGTGAAACGTTGGTTGGCTTTTCCCTCCTCCACGGTGCGGAAGCGGGCGCTGATCGGAAAATGGTCGCTGAATCCGCCACCGGCCCCGGCGTTGGTCCAACGGCGGGGCCGCTTGAACGGGCCTACGGTGTTGAGATCATCAAGGATGACGACTTCGAATGAGTTATCCACGTACTGCACGCCTTGGGAGTCATAAAGTCCGGGCGTGACCATCATTTGCATCAGGGTCCCCCAATGGCCGTTGTATTCGTCCGAGAAGCGCCCGGCTGGCGGCAATTCGTGCCAGAGATTATAAAGCGAGTAATTGGTCGCCGCGGCGGTGGCGGCCTCATCGCCTTGCGAACCAAGCACATCGTTCACCGCTGTCTGGCCCAAGTGGGGGTATGCCTTGCGCTGGTTGTATTGGCTGTTGAAGTCGCCGGCCAAGAGGATGTCGGCCGAGGGGTTGTCCGCGAGGAGAGCAACAAGACGCTGGCGCAAGGTCTTGGCGTTGAGGCGGCGGGATTGCTCGGCATTGACATCACTGGCCCGGGATTTCCAGTGATTGACCAAGATAATCAGCGGGTGACCCTCGACATCGATCGTTGCCTCGAGGATGTCGCGCGCATCCGGCGTGGGGTGGCTTTGCCACGCCGTAATGGGGAACTTGCTGAAAAGGGCGTTTTTGTGCGCCTTGACCCGGACAGCGCGGTCGTGGCCGGCCCGCGCTTCGAGCTTCGCTTGGTCTTGCCCGATCGCGACTTGGTAGCCGGTCATACCATTGTCCTCGAGGTATTTGAGCAAAAGCGCCTCGACCGGAAGGCCGCGGACGGCGTCGCTCAGTTCCGTGGTCAGCATGCGGTCGACCGTGGTATTTTGGTATTCAGCAAGGAAAGCGGCGTGGTCATCTGCCGTGGTCTCCGGGGAGAAATCGATCTCGAACTCGTTGAAGCAGATGATTTCCGGGCCGGCCCCCTGGTTGAAGCTGCGCAAGACTTGGGCGATGTTCCTGATTTTGACCAAGAGCTTGGCCGGGGAGTAAGCCTCGGCCGCGCCCGTGTCCTCGTAATCAGCAAAAACCGCCACCCCATCCGCGTCGAAAAGGTTTTCCACATTGTAGGTCACCACACTGAATTCGCGGGCCGCGGCAGGAAGGACAAGCGCGGCAGAGAGCAGGACTGCTTGGAGGACTGGCGTCACCCCGAGAGCATCGGCGCTTTCCCCGGGCCTGCAAACGAAAATCCCGCCCCGCGCACAGCACGGGACGGGACGGCGGGAGGGAAAGACCCGGGGTTTTAATCGAGGGCGGCCTGCGCCGCCGCCAGACGTGCAACCGGCACGCGGAAGGGAGAGCAGCTGACGTAGTCGAGACCGATCTCGTGGCAGAAGCCCACGCTGTCCGGATCGCCGCCGTGCTCACCGCAAATGCCGAGCTTGAGCTTCTTGCGGGTCTTGCGGCCCAGTTCGACCGCGAGGCGCATCAATTTGCCCACCCCCTCGGTGTCGACGCTGGCAAAGGGGTTTTGTTTGACGATTTCCAGCTCTTGGTAGACCGGCAGGAAGCTGCCCGAATCGTCGCGACTCATGGCCAGCGTGGTCTGGGTGAGATCGTTCGTCCCGAAGCTGAAGAACTCGGCGTCCTCGGCAATTTCGTCCGCGACCAGTGCGGCGCGCGGAACTTCGATCATCGTGCCGACCAGGTAGTCGAACTTGACCTTTTTCTCCTTGGCCACTTCGGCCGCCACGCGGTGGACCAGTTCGGTTTGCAGCTTGAGTTCTTTGCTGAACCCGGCGAGGGGGATCATCACTTCGGGACGCACCTTAATGCCCTTTTTCTGCACTTCGGCGGCCGCTTCGAAAATGGCGCGGACCTGCATCTCGGAAATCTCCGGGTAGCTGATGCCGAGGCGGCAACCGCGGTGGCCGAGCATGGGATTGAATTCGTGCAGGTCGTGGACCCGCTTGCCGATCCGATCGGCACTGATCCCGAGTTTGTTGGCCAGCGCGTTTTGCTGCGCATGGTCGTGGGGCAGGAATTCGTGGAGCGGGGGATCAAGCAAGCGGATGGTCGCGGGGAGACCCTTGAGCGCTTTGAAGATACCGATGAAGTCCTCGCGTTGGTAGGGCAGGAGCTTGGCCAGGGCCGCCTGACGGTCTTGCTTTTTCTCCGCGAGGATCATTTCGCGCACCGCATCAATCCGGTCGCCTTCGAAAAACATGTGCTCCGTGCGGCAGAGTCCGATACCGGTCGCCCCGAAGGACACTGCGTTGGCCGTCTGCTCCGGCGTATCGGCATTGGTGCGGACCCCCATGCGGGTGGCCTTGGTGCACCAGGACATGAGTTGCGCGAAGTCCTTGTAAATCGCGCTCTTCGTCGGGCTGAGGGTTTTCTCGACCAGCACTTGGACGATTTCCGAGGGCGCGGTCTTGATCTGCCCGTTGTAAACTTCACCAGCCGTGCCATCGATCGAAAGGTAATCCCCCTCGTGGTAAGTCTGCTCGCCGATTTTCAGCGTCTTGTCGTGGTAATCAATCTGCAGGGCTCCGGCCCCGCAGACGCAGACCTTGCCCATTTGACGGGCCACCAAGGCGGCGTGGGAGCTCACGCCGCCCCGCGCGGTGAGAATGCCCTCAGCTGCGATCATGCCGCGCAGGTCCTCCGGTGAGGTTTCCAGCCGGACGAGGAGCACCTTTTCGCCTTGCTCCGCGGCTTCGACGCAGCGTTCGGCGTTGAAGTAAATTTTTCCCGAGGCGGCGCCGGGACCGGCAGGCAGGCCCTTGGCGATCACTTTGGCCGCTTTGACCGCGTGACGGTCGAAAATCGGGGCGAGGACTTGGTCGAGCTGTTCGGCCGGCACCCGGTGCACCGCGGTTTTCCAGTCGATCAGTTTTTCTTTCACCATGTCGCAGGCGATTTTCACCGCGGCCAACCCGGTACGCTTCCCGTTGCGGGTCTGCAACATGAAAAGCTTGCCGTCTTCGACCGTAAACTCGAAATCCTGCATGTCCTTGAAATGTTTCTCGAGGGTCTTTTGCACCTTGAGCAATTGGCGGTAGGCGGGAGGGAATTGCTTCGCCATGCCGATGACCGCTTCCGGGGTGCGCACCCCGGCCACCACGTCTTCGCCTTGGGCGTTGACCAGAAATTCGCCGTAAAGGACCTTTGTGCCGCTGGCCGGGTCACGGGTGAAGGCCACGCCAGAGCCGCTCGAGTCGCCCATGTTGCCGAAGACCATACCCTGCACGTTGACTGCTGTGCCCCACTCGTGCGGGATATTGTATTTGCGGCGGTAAACGTTGGCGCGTTCGTTATTCCAGGAGCCGAAAACAGCGCCGACCGCGCCCATCAACTGCTGACGTGGGTCGTTGGGGAAGGTTTTGCCGGTGCGCTCCTTGACCAGGGCCTTGAAGCGTTTGACCATTTCCTTCAGCGCCTGCTCGTCGAGCGCGGTGTCGCTGATCTGGGGGTCTTGCGGGAAAAGTTCCGCCTTGAGTTTCTCGATGACCGCCTCGAACGGGTCGTCTTCCTCCCCCGGGCGCTTTTGCACGCCGAGAACGACGTCGCCATACATCTGAATGAAACGGCGGTAGCAATCGTAGGCAAAGCGGTGGTTGCCGGTCAGCCGGGCCAACCCGTCGACCGTGGCATCATTGAGACCGAGGTTGAGGATGGTGTCCATCATGCCGGGCATGGAATCACGCGCGCCGGAACGGACGGCGACGAGCAGCGGGTTTTCCACGCTGCCGAATTTTTTACCCATCGATTTCTCCATTTTGAGCACCGCGGCCTCGATCTGACCGTCGAGCTGCTTCGGGTAGGTGCGCCGATGGTCGTAATAATAGGTGCAGACCTCGGTGCTGATCGTGAATCCGCAGGGAACGGGCAAACCGATCCGGGTCATTTCCCCGAGGTTCGCGCCCTTCCCGCCGAGGAGCGCCTTCATCGTGCCGTCGCCGTCCGCCTTGCCGTCACCAAAATAGTAAACGTATTTGCCCTTGCTTCCCGCGGTCGTCTTGCTTTTTTTGCCGCTTTTTTTCTTCGAGGTTTTGCTCATGAGTTTTGATGGAAAATGAATCAGGGAGAACGGGTAGAAGTATCGGGCAGGCGAGGAGGTGTCAATTTTCCGCGCAAACTTCGCGCAGGCCGGCCCGCAATGCGCCGACCGCGCGGGTCAGTTCATCATGGCTGAAGCAAAGTGGCGGCATGAGGACCAAGGTGTCGCGGATTGGGCGGGTCAGCAGCCCGTGGCGGCGGGCGGCAAGACAAACGCGCGCGCCCGTTTGCTCTTGCCACGGGTAGGGGGAACCATCGGCCCGGACCAGATCAATGCCGGCGATCAAACCGCATTGCCGGACCGCTCCGACGTGGCGGTCTTGAGCCAACTCCGCGAGCAGGGCGCGGAGGTGGTCGATTTTCGGGGACAAATTTTCCAGCGTCCTCTCCGCGGCAAAGACCTCGAGACTGGCCAGCGCGGCAGCGCAGCCCAGCGGATTCCCGCAATAACTGTGCCCGTAAAAGAGCGTCTTCATTTCGGCGTAATCGCCGAGAAAAGCCGCGAAGACCCGCTCGGTGGTCAGGGTCGCGGCGAGCGGCACGGTGCCTCCCGAAAGTCCCTTGGCCAGGGCGAGGAAATCCGGAACCACGTCTTCTTGCTGGCAGGCGAACATTTTGCCCGTGCGGCCGAAGCCGGTCATGACCTCGTCTAAGATGAGAAAGACCCCGTGGCGGTCGCACCAGGCCCGCAGGTCGCGAAGCAGGCCCTCGGGCCAAGTGCGCATCCCGCCGGCGCCCTGCATGAGCGGTTCGATCACCAGGCCGGCCAAAGATTCGGTCGTTGGTCGGTCGAGAGCTTCCAGTTCCGCAAAGTCGGCCAACCGCACCACGGGAAAACTGATCGAGCTGAAGCGGTCCTGAAAAGCAGCAATGCCCCCGAGGCTGGCCGCGCCGGAAGTGTCGCCGTGGTAAGCGTGTTCGAAGGCGGCGAAACGGGAACGGGCGGGGTGGCCGGTCAGCTGATGGAATTGCAGGGCCATCTTGAGCGCCACCTCGATCGCGGTGGAACCGTCATCCGAATAAAAAACGCGGGTCAAGGTCTCCGGGGGGAAGAGGGCAACCAGCTTTTCGGCCAGCCGGATGGCCGGTTCATTGCTCAAGCCGAGAAAAGAACTGTGGGCGAGTTTCGCCGCCTGAGTTTGGATCGCGCGGACAATGTGCGGGTGCGAGTGCCCGTGGATGTTCGTCCAGATCGAACTGTTGCCATCAAGATACTCGTCTCCCGCAGCGTCGATCAGCATGCTGCCCCGTCCTTCGACCAGCACGAGGGGATCATGCCCGGCCGCGCACCAGTCCCGCATTTGCGTGAAGGGATGCCAGAGATGGGTCTTGTCGGCTTGCCGGAGTTTTTCCACGGACATGGCCGGCAAGCATAAAGAAGCCGTCCCGCGGCACAAGCCGCTGCAAACGGTCTTTGCATCGCCCAGCGCATTCTGCCATAGGTGTAGCGGTGGTTGGCAGAGTCGGCAGCTTGACAATGGACCAGGTGAGGGGATTGGGTCATTTCGCCCTTTTCACCGGCCAGTCTCTCAGTGCCGTTTTGGCCACGCGGCGGCTTTGGACCAGGGTGGCCCGCGCAATCTATGAGCAAGGCTTCCGCTGCCTGCCGGTCATTCTCATCGTGGGCACTTTCACCGGGCTCGTCCTCGGATTGCAGGGCTACTACGTGCTCAATCGCTTCGGCTCCGAGGCCTTGCTTGGTGTGTTGGTCTCTCTCAGTCTCGTCCGGGAAATGGCTCCCGTGCTCGCGGCGTTGATGCTCGTGGGGCAGGCGGGGTCCGCCCTGGCCGCCGAACTGGGCATCCAACGCAACTCGGAGCAGATCGCCGCCCTCGACACGATGGGGATCAGCAGTTGCGGATATCTGGTGACGCCCCGGCTCCTGGCCGCCCTTTTTGTCTTCCCTGCGCAAACCGCCCTTTTTGTCGCCGTCGGCCTGTGGGGAGGCAGTCTCTCCGGTTCGCTTCTCTTGGGCGTTGATCCGGGCGTTTACTGGGCCTCGGTCCAGCGCGCGGTGGAAAGCGAGGACGTGCGCGAATGCCTCCTCAAAGCGGTGACCTTCGGTCTGCTGACCATCAGCATCTGCGCCTACCAGGGATTCCACGCGCACCGGATCCGCGGCGCCACGGGGGCCCGGGCAGTCAGTGCGGCCACCACCAAAGCGGTGGTTCTTTCCAGCATCGCCGTTTTGGCCGCCGACTATGTCATTACCTCGTTTCTTATCTGACCCATGACCACCCCACTCCAGACCGGGTCGGAGATCGGAGGCCAAGGTGGCAACTTCCTGCTCGAAGTGGACGACCTGCGCAAAAGCTTCGGCCCACATGCCGTGCTTCGCGGCGTCAGTCTCGCCGTGCCGCGCGGCCGTCTTTTTACCGTCTTGGGGCCCAGTGGCGCCGGCAAATCCGTGCTCCTCAAATGCCTGGCCAATATCGAGGAACCCGACGACGGACAGATTTCGTTCGACGGACGGAGGCTCGATTTTCGCGACCAGGCCTCAAGGGATTCCTTTCGGCGCCGCTGCAGCTTTCTTTTCCAAGGGAACGCCCTCTTTGACTCGCTCACCGCGTTCCGCAATGTCGCCCTGCCGCTCGAGCAGACGACGTCCCTCGGGCGGGGAGAGATCCGGGGGCGCGCCATGGAGGCGCTCGAACAGTTGGAACTGGGCGACTATGCCGACCACTACCCGGGCACGCTCTCCGGCGGGATGCAAAAGCGACTCGCCTTGGCCCGCGCCATCGTCACGCAGCCCGAGATGGTGTTTTTCGACGAACCGACCGCCGGCTTGGACCCGTTACGCCGCAATGCGGTCTTCGCCATGATCGCGAAATACCAAACGCTGTTCGGTTTCACCGCCCTCATCGTGACGCACGACATTGTCGAGGCCCTGGTCGCGAGCGACACGGTCGCGCTGCTCCACCAAGGGGAAATTTGTTTTTGCGGGACGCCGGATGAGTTTGCCTCCTCGGCCCATCCGGTGGTTCAATCATTTCGCGACAGTCCCGCTGCGTTGCGCTCGACCTTGGATGGCCTGCGCCGTGGTGCGGACGCGCCGGAACCATCATGAACAGGGATAAAAAGCTCGAATTTGGGGTGGGCGTTTTCGTCCTGCTCGGTCTGGCTGCTTTGGTTTACCTCACCCTCAAGCTCGGAGCGGGAGAATTGGTCGGAAGCGATACCTACCCCGTCGAGGCCCGCTTTGCCAATACGGGCGGACTCAGCACCGGGGCCACCGTCATGCTGGCCGGCGTCACCGTCGGGCGGGTGGACGCCATCCGCCTTGACCCGGAGGACTACAGCGCGATCGTGGAGATGCGCATCCGTTCGGGCCTCGCGCTGCCCACCGACACCATGGCCTCGATCAAAACTTCGGGGCTGATCGGGGACAAATTTGTTGCCCTCGCCCCGGGCGCCGATGAAGAATTATTGGGACCTTCCGCCCGCATCACGATGACCGAATCCGCCCTCGAATTGGAATCCCTGATTAGCAAAATGGCTTTCGGTAGTGTCAAAAATGAGCAAAATGGAGACCAAGAATCCGCTTCCACCGCACCCGAGCCATGAAACGTGCCGTCCTTGCCTTGATTTTGACCTCAGCGTTGGTCGTTCTCTCGCGGGCCTCCACCGAGGATGCCGAGAGGGCCCTGCGCACCACGGTGGATCAAGTGTTGGCCGTCGCGAACAAAGCCAAAGGCGGCCGCACCATGGCGGAGCAACTGACGCCGATCCTGGTCCGGCACATTTGCTTCGAGTCGATGACCCGCCGCGCGGTGGGCCCCGGTTGGCGACAATTCACTCCGGAGCAAAAAACCGAAGCCACGGATCTTTTCACCAAATTGATCATCCGCAGCTACAGCGAAAAGTTCACTCCCGGCGAACGTCCCGAGATCAAATACCTCAAAGCCTCCAGTCCCGGCGCCGGCAAGGTCGAGATTCCGACCACCACAGTTTACAAAGGCAACCGCTACAACGTCACCTACCGTTTGGAGGACCGCGGCAAGTGGCTGGTCACCGACATTCTCGCCGAGGGTGTCAGTTTCGTGGCCAATTACCGCGCGCAGTTCGATGCCTTGGTTAAAAAGGGCGGTGCTGTCGCCGTGCTTGATTCGCTCCGGCAGTCGGTGGCGCGCACCTGATGAAAACTCTCCCACTGCTTGTGGCCGGCATCCTTGCCTTGCTCGTCGCCGGTTGCGCCAACCGCCGCGCCGAGGAGCCCGCTGCCGCGGCACCGTCGGGAAAGAGTGCGGTGGCGGCGCAACAAGTCGCTGCCGCGGCCGGCGAGGACGACGATTGGGACGATGTGGCGGAGGTCAAAGCCCATGACCCGATCGAGCCGGCCAACCGCGGTATCTTTTGGTTCAACCACCAGATTTACACCTTCGTGGCGAAGCCTTTCTCCACGGCCTACGAGTTTGTTCTTCCGGACTTGCTTCGTCGCGGCATTCGCAATGCCTACGAGAATATCCGCTTCCCCGTCCGCTTCGTGAACCACACGCTGCAGGGGCGTCTCGACCGCACGGCTCAGGAAACCGGCCGCTTTCTGGTCAATAGCACCGCGGGCGTCGGGGGAGTGATGAAGCCCGCGGACAAGATTCCCGCCTTGGCCGACGTGCCCAAGGCCGACACCGGCCAAACTCTGGGCAAATGGGGCATTCCCCACGGGCCCTATCTGGTCGTCCCGGTGCTCGGCCCGACCAGTTCCCGGGATCTGGTCGGCACGGCGGGCGACACCGCGCTTAATCCTGTCGCCTGGCTTGGCCTGATCTTCGGCGGCGCGTTGTGGACCACCGCGGTGTCCGCCCCGTCTGGTGCGCACGGTCTGCCGGACCAGATGGACCGCTACGATCTGGCGACCAAGGATGCCTTGGATCCCTACATCTCCGCCCGCACGGGCTATATGCAGAACCGCAAAGCGGCGCTTGAGCGCTAAAATGTTTTCGATACAAGTCTACCCGGTCGCGTTCGTTCTCTCGGGGTTTGCCTGGCAGTCATCGGCCTCCTACCCCTGATCTCCAGCGATCAGGCGCCTCTGGTCCCGGCCACTTTTCCGCCCGACTGCGGCCGGACCTGGGAAGAACTTGGCTGGAAACGCGCTAACTGCTCCCGGATTCGGCGAGCATTTTGTCGGCCAGGAGAACGTCCTCGTGCGCCGCACGGCGGCGCTGGTATTTGCGCCAGAGGATTTCGCGCAATTCTTGTAAATCAGAAAGCACGGGCACCTCATGGTAGGTCCACTCTGCCTCGTGCTGCAGCTTGGACTGCAAGCGCCACCGCCCCCGATTCTTGACCGCCCGCACTTCGCGTTTCTCGCCTTCTGCCGTGCGGTGGGTCCAGGCGTGCAGGTTGCGCATGCCGGGATTGACGGTGCTGGCCGATTCTTTGGCAAGGCCATTGACGCGATCCGCTGCGGAGCATAAAAACCAGGTTCGTTCTTTTGCATGACCAGCACCCGGCCAAAACCGGGTGAGACCGATTAGCAGACAAGGGAAGGCCGTGAGATCCGGCCACAGTTGCGCTGCGGTATCCGGTAACGATCCTTCATCCCGCGTGAGCGGGAACAAAGCCAGTCTGGCCTCGGCCAGGCGAAGGCGAGGGGAGAGGCGAATGCTTCGGCATTCACAAACCGGGAGTCCGAACATCTTCCTGCTCATCCTCGACGCGTGCACCGCCGGGTGGCGGTGCGCGGAAAAACTTCATCGCAAGAAATGAAGCGTGCGGGAGTTGTCTCTGCTCCCGCGGCCTCGCGCCGCGGCATCAGGGTCTCTCTTGCCCACAACAACAAGAAGGACAACTGATGAAAAAAATGATTGTAGCGCTTCTGGCGCTTGGTTTGACCGGCTTGCACGCGCAGGCCTTGGTCAATAGTTTCGAGAATATCCAGTATTGGGTCGGATCAGGACCTCATCGCGCCGCGCTTGTTTTGCAGTGGAACGACGGCCTGCAACCGGTGTCGGTCGCCTGGGGTTACCGCTGGGATGGTGAGGCCACGGGAATGGACATGCTTCGCGCCATCGCCGGAACCACGCGAATTGAGGATCCGGCTGGAGACTTGGTCCGCACCGGTTGGGGGGCAGACGGGCGCCTGAGCCTTGGTTTGGTGGAGTATAGTTTCGGGTTGTCGGTTCTCTCGCTCGAATACTCACCCCGCGAAGGGGGTGCGCGGACCCAGAGCGATTGGTTCAGCGGATATTGGCAGTATCTCATCCGCGGGGGGAATTTCGAATACGACGATTGGGCGACAGACGACACCGCCCTTTTCGATGAGGCCGGATCCAGCATCTATGCGCCCGGCGCATGGAGTTCGTCCCCGGTCGGTGCAGGCGATCGCCCGCTGATTGATGGAGCGTGGGATGCCTACGGCTTTGCCGCGGAATTCACCCCGCAGCCCGTGGGACAGCCCGTGGCGGCAAAGCTTCCGGTTCCCGCGGTGTCTTGCCTCATGAGGGAAGGCAAACCCATCGTTGCGCTACTCAGCCAAAACAACATTATTTACCAGCTGGAATACCGCGATCATATCGCGGACCCTTGGAACTCGATGGGGGCGCGCGAGCTGGGGACTGGCGGGGAGCTCATCTTCCAAGATGACAGCACCGATCTGCCGCCAAGGCGATTTTATCGGATTGCGCTGCAACAAGTGCCGTGAAAAAAAAGAACGCACTTACCCTAGTCGAGCTGCTTGTCGTCATGGCGACGATCATCGTTCTCGGCGCCGTGGCCGCTCCGGCCGTGTGGGGCGCTTACCGGACATCCTCGTTGGCGGTTTCCGCCAACAATATCCGTCAACTCGCGGCTGGCGGCGCCGCCTACCTGGGGGATCATGACTACAGGTTCTGGCCCTACCGGCGTGATGGTGTAATGGAAGGCACGAAAGGCGCCATTTGGTGGTTCGGCTTCGAGTCGGGCAAAAGCTTGGGCAAACCCGAAGGCCAACGGATGATCGACATGGATAACGGACCGCTCGGCCCCTACGTGCCGCGCAGCATGGCCCCGGACCCGAGTTTCGGTTTTGCCGGAACGCCCTTCAAACCGAAATACAAGCACGGTTACATTGGTATCGGTTACAACGTGGTTCTTTCGGGCACCAATGGGTGGACTCCACGCGGCGGGCCGCCTCTGCGTTATTGGGACCTGGCCAATCCCGCGAAAACCGTGGTCTTTGCCACCGCCGCCCAAGTCAATACTTTCCAGAAACCAGCCAGTCCGCGCAACCCCATGATTGAGGAGTTCTACGGTTTTGACGACGACCGCGGCACAATTCCGTCTGTTCACTTCCGGCACAACGGCCACGCCATGGTGGCCTACGCCACCGGATCAGCCGGACTCATCCCCATTGGCGCCTCGAGTAAAGACCGTCGTGCCCCCGAGGCGAATGTCGGTCGGCTTCCTTCCGAGGTGCTGCGCTGACCATCGCGTTACAGCCGCCTTTGCGGTTGACTTGCCACCTGCAGCCGAAATTATCTGCATTAACTCCACACCATAAGAAAACCATGAGATTCGACACCATCTGCCTGCACGGAGGCCAAGAGCCTGACCCGACCACGCTTTCGCGCGCGCTGCCTGTTTACCGCACCAGCTCGTTTGTTTTCAAAAGCACCGAGCACGCCGCGAATCTCTTCGCCCTCAAGGAGCTGGGCAACATTTACAGCCGGCTGATGAACCCGACGACCGACGTGCTCGAAAAGCGCGTCGCCTTGCTCGAGGGCGCGCCCGAAATGGGCGGGCTGGGGGTTGCCTCCGGCACAGCCGGCGTTTTCTACTCAATCATCAACCTCGCCTCGGCCGGTGACAATATTGTCAGTGCGCGCAACCTTTACGGCGGCACCTACACCCAATTCAGCGACCTTCTCCCCGCCCTCGGGATCAAGGTGAAATTCGTCGATTCAAACGACCCGCAAAATTTTGCCCGGGCAATCGACGAGAAAACACGCGCCCTCTTTGTCGAGACGGTTTCCAACCCGGCGCTGGAAGTCGTCGATCTGGAGAAAGTGGCCAAGGTAGCCCACGACCACGGCATCCCGCTCATTGTCGATGCGACCTTTTCCACGCCCTACCTGACCAAACCGCTCGACTTCGGGGCGGATATTGTCGTGCATTCGCTGACCAAATGGATGGGCGGCCACGGCACCGGCATCGGCGGCGTGGTGGTCGACAGCGGACGTTTCCCGTGGGGTGCGGGGAAGCATCCGCTCTATGACAATCCGGACAACAGCTACCACGGGCTCCGCTGGGGCCATGATCTCCCGGAGCCGCTTGCGCCACTCGCCTTCATCCTGCGCATGCGCACCGTGCCGCTGCGCAACCTCGGCGCCTGCCTCGCGCCGGACAACTCCTGGATGTTCCTGCAGGGTATTGAGACGCTGCCGCTCCGCATGGAGAGGCATTGCGCCAACGCGCTCGTGGTGGCCGAGCACCTGAAGAAGCACCCAGACGTCGAATGGGTCCGTTTTCCGGGCCTGCCGGACGATCCGTATCACGACCTCAACAAGAAGTATCTCCACGGCAAGGGTGGCTCCATGGTCGTCTTTGGGATCAAAGGTGGCGCCGCGTCCGGG
>JAGYIO010000006.1 GCA_018402585.1 Chthoniobacterales bacterium | reverse complement strand
GAGTCCGGTTCTGAGCACGGAATTGTTTCCCGCGGGGGTCACACCGCGGGAAACAATCTTCTGACATCTTCTTCCATTTGCCTGCGGCCCTGCGGCTGATTCAGCTTTCAAACTCAGGTTTGATATCGCCTCTGGGCGATCCCGCTACATGGCTGTCGCTTCGCGCCAGTCTATCTGGTCGCCGCGGCGACCTATCTTCGGCTCCGCCTACGGTTCGCTCCGCTCGGTTCATCCTTTGCCACGGAAGTGGAGAGGGGATCCGCCTTCGCGTTTCGTGGCTCCCACCTTCTCTTGTTTACGGCGTGGCAAGACGGCGTGACAAGAGGGACGAAGGAGGAAGGCTGAAACCTGAGACCTGAAGGGTGGCGAGCGGGGAGTGGGGGGATGAGATCACGCACGGTAGATCTCGCGGCGGTGGCCGATATCGACGACCAAGACGAGCAGGCGATCGTCGATGACTTGGTATACGATGCGATGGTCACCGACGCGGACGCGGTAAAGGTTTCTGGTGCCACTGAGCTTGGTGCACCCATGTGGTCGAGGCTCGCTGGCGAGCACGTCGATAGTTTCGCGCAGGCGGTGGTAAAGTTTGCGGTCGGTGAGATCGCGGAGTGCCTTTTCCGCGCGGCGCAGGATCTCAACCGTGTAGGACATCAAGTTCGCGCTTGAGTTGATCCCAACCAACGGTGGCGGTCGGGTCCTTGGTCAATTCGCCCAAAGCAACCCGTGCGGTGGCGAGGTCGTGGAGATCCTCGAGCAGTTGCACGAAATCGGGCGAGGGCAACTGTGCGGCGGCCTCTTCGATTTCCATCAAGGTGCTCATACTTTGACTTAATGTGCCGTCTTCGCGGCTGGATGGCAAGGGAGCGGCCGTAGGCCGCAGTGTTCAGTATCAGTTGGCTTGCAGACCGTCTCGCATTGCTCGGCTGGCAGTTTTGTCTGGGGGCCGTTTGCCGTTGGGCCATCTACGGCTTCGCCTCCGGTTCGCAGACTCGGCTCAGCGGGAGGGAAACGGGGCCACCGATTGGCGCGGATGGGGGCGGCTGGGGCCGCAGTTTGCAGTGTTCAGTTTGCAGTGTTCAGCCAGAGGCGGGGGAAGCAGAAGGGAAGCGATGAATGAAAAACGCAAAATGCAGAGTGTCAGGCGGGCCGCCGATTGATGCGCAAGGTTGCGGATTGAGTCCGGTTCTGAGCACGGAATTGTTTCCCGCGGGGGTCACACCGCGGGAAACCATCTTCTGACATCTTCTTCCATCGGTGGCTAATGTTTGTCCGGCTTGCTGCTGGTTCAGCTTTCAAACTCAGCTCTCAACCGGCCGAAGGCTAGCTTGGCTGTGGTCGAAGCGACTTGGATGGACAGTGGAAATGCGCTACGTTTAAGGGATGAAGCTGGCGATCCACGAGTGGGCGGCCAAATATATTTGGTGGCAGACCCCGGAGGAGGCGGCGCGGCGTCCGCAGCGCGTCATGGCGCAAGTCATGGAGCTCGGCACGTTCGCCGATGTGCGCTCGCTGGAGAAGGCCGCCGGCCCGGACGCTTTGGCCGAGGTGATCCGCCACGCTGAACCGGGGTGGTTTTCCCCGCGGTCTTGGCACTTTTGGCACCGCCGTCTCGGGCTGGCGGCGTCCGGCGCCGTGCCCGCCATGCCGGTTCGACGCTTCGCGTGAAGAAATTTCATCCACGCTTCGCGATCCTTCCCGCGTCTCAGATGGCGCTCTGGGCGGAATTGGCGCCGGTGCGGGATCTGGGTTTCGTCCTTTATGGCGGCACGGCTATCGCGCTGCGTCTGGGCCATCGTCACTCGGTCGATTTCGATTTCTTCACGCATCATCCCCTCGAACGCACGGCGCTGACACGTTCCTTGCCGTGGTTGGCCACCGCCGCGGTGCTGCAGGATGAACCGGAGTCCCTGACCGTGCTTTCGTCCGGCGGGGTCAAAGTTTCTTTTTTCGGCGGCTTGAATGTCGGGCGCGTGGGTGAGCCCGAGGCGTCCGAAGATGGCGTGGTCGTCGCGGCCTCGTTGGAGGATTTGCTCGCCTTTAAGCTGAAGCTTGTCGTGCAGAGGGTCGAGGCGAAGGACTATCTCGATGTGGCCGCAATTCTCGGGACCGGCCTGCCGCTGGAGCACGGTTTGGCCGCCGCCGAGTCGCTTTTCGCGCCCGACCTGCCGCCGATGGTTGTGCTCAAGGCCCTGACCTACTTCGACGGTGGGGATTTGTCTTCGGTGCCGGCCGATGTGCGGGAGACGTTGTGTGCTGCGGTTGCCGGGGTGGGCGACCTGCCGCAAGTCTCGCTTCGAGCGGAGAGCCTGAGTTGAAGGCTAGGCGGCCAGAGGCCGCAGTGGACATTGGACAGTGTTCAGTTTTCAGTGTTCAGCTGGGGGCAAGGCGCGGGGCGCCCGGTGACGTGTGGCTTGAACCGTAGTCTGCGGAGATGGCCCTGAGTTTCTGAACCCGCACGTTGGCGGGTGTGTGCTGGGAGTAACTGGGGCCGGCGTCGACTGCGAGCTTGGGCAGGCCAGAGGTCAGAAAGCCACAGCCGAGTCTACGAACCGCAGATGGCCCCAAGGCAAACGGCCCGTAGGCAAATGGAAGAGGATAACAGAAGATGGTGTTCGCGCCGCTGACACGGCGCAAACACAGTCCTCGGAGAGATGCCATGAGCGGGGCGCGTGTCAGCGCGCCCCGCTTATCCTCTTTCATCTTCTTCCATTTGACCGCTTCGCTCAGCTCTCCGAGCTGTCTGTCTCGCTGCGCTCGGCTGTGGCCTGTCTTTATTCCCTTTCGAGAGAGTAACTCTCATTGAGTTAGTCGGGAGTCCCTGAACCCGCGCATTGGCGGGCGTGTGCTGGGAGTAACTGGGGCGGCAAAGCCCAGGGGGAACGGGCGTTTGCCTATGGGGCTATCTACGTCCCGCTTGGGCGGGACTCCGGTTCGCCCGTTTTCCGAAAGACCATGCGGGCGGGACGCCCGTGACCCAAATCATTGGGGTGTGGCATCGGCATCCTGCCGATGGGTTTGGATCGTGACGGGCGAGACGCCCGTGCCCCCTGTCCAAAGCAGTAATCGACGACCCTTCCATAACTCGAGTTACTCGGGAGGCAAACGTGTGGCGAGTTCGGAAAGAACTGGACCGAGGGAGGCATGCGGGCGGGTGCAGCTTCAGCGCAGAAGAGACCGCCCTTGGGCAAGTCTGAAGGTGAATTGTTTCCCGCGGGGGTCACACCGCGGGAAACCATCTTCGGACATCTTCTTCCATTTGCCTGCGGCCCTGCGGGGTCTCGGCTGTCTCGCAAGCTCGGCTGTGGCTAATGTTTGTCCCTCGGCGGACGGTGTTCAGTTTTCGGTTTTCAATCTCCAGCCGAGGTCGGGGGCAGCCGGGAAACAGGCTTGATGGGGTCAATGGGCGCGGGACGCCCTTGCTTGGAGCTGGAAAGCGGCTACTTTCAAACTAAGTCTCTTTACGACAAAGCATTCCATGTTTTTCGCCCGCATAATTTTTCTTCTGCTCATTGCGCTCCAAGCCTCGGGCCGGGCGCAATATACCCCGCCGCCGGGATACTATGCGGCAGCCGAGGGACTTTCCGGACCGGCCCTGAAGGCCGCGTTGCACAGCATCATCCGCAACCACACGGTCATTCCTTACACCTCGAGCGTGACCGACGCGTGGGACGCACTGAAGGTTCTCGATCAGGATCCGGCCAACCCGTTCAACGTCCGGCTCATCTACAGCAACGGCAGCGTTCCGGCTTGGGACACCGCGGGGGATGGCAACCCGTCGTTCACCGAGCATTCGTGGGAGCGCGAGCACCTCTGGCCGCGTTCGATCGGCGTAGGTGACGATGGTGCTGACACCTCGGACCTTTTCAATCTGCGTCCGGTCCGCGGTTCGGTCAATTCCTCCCGCGGTAACCGCTTCTATGACCAAGCTGATCCTTTCCATCCGACCGACCCGGCGCGCACCCCGCCGAACTGCTTGGAGTGCCTCTACGATTACTACCGCGGGCAGGGCGGTATCTGGACGCCGCGGCCGGAGGAGAAGGGCGACCTTGCCCGGGCCATGTTCTACCTGGCGGTGCGCTATGACGGACGCGACGCGAACACGGTCGACCTCGAACTCTCCGACGAACCGAACGCCGCCGCCGGGGTCTTCGCTTTCCTCTCCACCTTGTTGCAATGGCACCTCGAGGATCCGGTCAGCGAGGCGGAGCAACGGCGCAATCACCTTATTTACACCCAATACCAGGGCAACCGGAACCCTTTCGTCGACCGTCCCGAACTGGTCGCACAAATTTTCGGCGAGCTTTCGGAATTGCCGGCCCTCACCGTGACGGTGACACCGTCCGCCGTGGTCGAGGGTGAATCGGTGACCGGTCGCGTGCGCATCGCGGTGGCCGTGGCCCAACCGGTCACCGTGCGGCTGGTCAAGATCGGCTCGGCGGCGGATGACGTCGACCTTCCGGCCAACGTGACCATTGAGCCCGGGCAGACCTCCGCGGAATTTGCGGTGGACCTTGCCTCCGACACCCTGGCCGATGGGGACAAGGAGGTCAGCCTCATCGGGTTGGCCGCCAACTACGAAAGCGGAGCCGCCTCGCTCCTCGTGCTTGATGCGCAGGGCAGGTCGACCGGGGAGACCACTTCCACCTTCATCACCGCCGCGGGTCACTACCGGCAAGATTTCGACACCTTGCCCGCAGCGGGTCCGAGCAACTGGACGGACAACTCCACCCTGCCCGGCTGGTTTGCCCAACGCGCGGTGACCACCACCACGACGACGATTGTTTCGAGCGATGGCGGATCCTTGACCGGCGGACTTTACAGCTTCGGCCCAACAGGCGGCACAGACCGTGCCCTCGGCTCGATCGGCTCGGGCGGAACGGGCAGCCTTGCCTGGGGTGTGGCCTTCCGCAATGACACGGCCGGGCTCCTCTCTTTCACCTCGCTTTCCTTCGTCGGCGAGCAGTGGCGCTCCGGGGGCACAACCAGCGCGGCGCAGACCGTCAGCATGTCATATCAGATCGGCTCCGCCGCGTCCGACCTTACGCCGGGCAGTAATGCGGCCTGGAATCTCTTGCCATCATTGGACTTCACCTCGCCGGTCAACAACGCCACGTCCGGTCTGCTCGACGGTAACGATCCGGCCAACCGCCTGTCGGTCAGCTCCGGCTTGGACCTCCTCCTCGCCCCCGGGGCCTGGATCACCTTCCGCTGGCGCGATATCGATCATGCCGGCAGCGATCACGGGCTGGCCATCGACGACTTCCGCCTCGACTGGTCGGTCGAGCCGCCGGGCGACAAACCAGAGATCAGCGGCATCGACCCCGCGTCCGTGTCCCTCGGCCAACCCTTCCAACGCCAACTCGCCGCCACGGGCAACCCCGCTTTTTTTGAAGCCGAGGACTTGCCGCCCGGCCTGATTTGCAGTCCCGGTGGGCTGATCAGCGGGACCCCGCAAACGGCCGGCACGTTCACCGTCCGCGTCCTTGCCCTCAATGCGGCCGGCGCGGGAACCGGCTCCTTCATCCTCACCGTGGGCCAGGCACCGCCGGCCATCACGGCGCTCCCGGTGGCCGCGGGTCTCAGGCTCGGACAACCGCTCTCTGCCGCCACCCTGAGCGGCGGTGCGGCCAGCGTGCCCGGAGTCTTCGCTTTTAAGGAGCCAGCTTCCGTGCCGCTCTTTGGCCTCGCCCCGCGCAGCGTGGTCTTCACGCCGACGGACTCGATCAACTATGGCATGGTCGAAATGCAGGTGGCGGTTAGGGTCGACTATGGCACAGGCTTCGAGAACGCGAGCAAGGGAAGCTATGCCAGCGGAGATGTGTCGCTTGACGGTCTCAGTTGGAATCTGACCGAGGCGCTGATCGGCAATCTGGACAACGACTTCAAGATCGGAACCAAGTCGGCGCGGCTGCGCGGCTACGGCACCTCCGCCCTGACCATGCTCTCCGATCTTTCCGGCCTCGGCACGGTCAGCTTCCAACACCGCCGCTACGGGACGGACGCCCAAGTGCCGTGGATTGTGGAGCGCAGCACGGACCAAGGCGTGACGTGGGAGGAAGTCGGACGCTTCACCGCCGGTGAAAACGTCGCCACGTTCAGCGCCACCCTTGATCTACCCTCGGCCGCCCGCTTGCGCATCCGCACGGCCACCGCGGGCACCTCCAACCGCCGCGCCAACCTCGACGACATTGTCGTAACTCCTTACATCGCGCCGGTCCTGCCGCGGCCGGTCATTACCAGCCCACTGCTCGGCACCGCGCGGGTCGGGGAGAACTTTACCTACCAGCTGACCGCCTTGCACCTTCCGGACCAACTTGAAATCGAGGATCTTCCGGCCGGCCTGACTCTCGATCCAGAGGTCCCCGGACGCATCACCGGACGTCCGTCCGAGGGCGGAAGCTTCAGCGTGGTCCTGCGTGCGGCCAACGCCAGCGGCGAAACCACCGCAGCCCTGCAACTCGACATCGCGCGTTCCAGCTACGCGGAGTGGAGCGGCCAGAATGCAGGCAGCCTGCCCTCATCACCCGTCCTCCTCGCCGCCTACGCGATCGGCGGTGCCGCGGGTCCGGAATCGCGCGGTGAGGGGCCGATTGTGGCGATCGAGGCCGGCTCTCTTGTCGTGTCCGCGGTCATCCGCACCGACGACCCCAGTCTCGTTGTGGCCGGTATGGCGGTCGGCGATCTTTCGGATTTTGGAGGGCCTGCTCAAGTTACCGTTGCCGGCCAGCGCGCCGCGGATCAATCCGGTGTTCCCATCGGTCACGAGCACCAGCTTTTCCGCGTCCCGATTGGCAGTGGTGAGGGTAGCAAGTTCTTCCGCCTGCAAAGCACGCTGAGCAATCCGTAGGTGGGGAGTGGGCGCGGGACTGAGGACCAAAAGACTAAGCCGTAACCATGCAATTGAAGACGCAATAAAAGCGCGGCTTGGTTCGGTTTGTCCAGGGGGGCACGGCCGTCCCGGCCGTGTTGTCGGGTCGTGACGGGCGGGACGCCCGTGCCCCCTTGGCGACGTGCCAACTCGCTCACCAAATAGTTAGTCAACTCTCGCCCAGACGCGCCTCTGTTGCCGTGCCAGAAATGGCAGAATGTTTTGCATGGTTACGGCTAAGCCGTCTTCATGCCGTTGAAGACGCAATAAAAGCGCGGCTGGGCTCGGTCTGTCCAGGGGGCACGGCCGTCCCGGCCGTGTTGTCGGGTCGTGACGGGCGGGACGCCCGTGCCCCCTTGGCGACGTGCCAACTCGCTCACCAAATAGTTAGTCAACTCTCGCCCAGACGCGCCTCTGTGGCCGTGCCAGAAGTGGCAGAATGTTTTGCATGGTTACGGCATAAAGCATCCATAACATATGGGAAACGGAAGACGAGGAAGGGACTGAGGGACAGTCGCGGCAACGCCTTGCGGGCTGCGTTGACTCAAGTAGTCCTCTCTTCCCCAAGGGGTGCGTGTTTTGGTTGCGCTTGAATGTGGGTTTTGGCCGAGTACTGTGTCATGGTGAGTGTTGAAGAAATCAAAAGGGGCATTGAGTCGCTGAGCGCAGCCGAGTTGGGCGACGTGGCTGCTTTTTTGTCCGATCTGCGAGGTGAGGTTGCTCAGCCTATGGCGCCGGAGGAGCTCGGTAAGTTAGCTCATCGTTTGGCGGGAAACAAAAGCCCCTCCGAGACCGCCCGGTTGTCTGCGCAGATCGTCGACGGTTTTTATGCGGGCTCCTGATGCCGAAGGTTCGACGCAAAGATGTCCCAAGGCCTTTGTTTGAGCACTTGGTGTTGCCTGTCCACGAGCGCAGGATCGGCGCTGATGCGATCGAGTCTTTGGCGTCGTGGCTTGCTACCGACCCTGAGGTGCCCGCCGGCCCGTGCTTCAAGCGTTTCGCTGACATGACAGCCTGTGGTGAGGGTGCGTTGCGCAAAACCTTCCTGACTCCCTCGCCAGTTCCTTTCGGCACCGAACTCTAAACGGTAGCGGTGGGAGAAGAGCATTCAGTTGCGGAGGTTTTCAAAGCAGCAGAGGCCCGGGGCGTTGGCGATGCTGCGGGGTAACTTGGCCGGGAAGGTGACAAAAGGTGACCGGTTTTGGGGCCCCCAAGGGGACTTTTGATACACTTCCGAATTTCAAGGAAACGGTCCCGGAAAGAGCCGACTTTCCCCAGGAGCTTGAGGTGGCGCCGGCCGAGCAAAAGAAGGTGGGTGGCCGACGGGATTCGAACCCGCAACAACCGGAATCACAATCCGGGGCTCTGCCATTGAGCTACGGCCACCATCGGCAAAGAGGGAATAATTACGGGAGCGGCGGGGCGGTGTCAAACTACGTAAGTCGGGGGCTAAAGTTGGGGATTGAGGGAGGAGGCTTTAAGGGCGAGGTTGGGAAACTATGCAGACGGGTGCCTTGCGGTCCTTGCTCCTGATGCCGCTGATCGTCTTGGCGGCGGCCGGATGCGCGCCGTTAAGCGAAACAACGGTCTTTTACACGCCGGCCACCGACCGGGTCTACCCGCCCAAGGAAAAGCGCGAGCCTGTGCCGGTGCTTTCCGAGCCTCCGTCGTGGCCGCATCGGGTCATCGGTCGCTTCGCCCTGCAGTCCGATCGCGGTTATCCGTTTGTCAACAAGGCGCTCCTCTACAATGCGCGCTTGCAGGGGGCGGATGCGGTGGTGGTCCGCAAGGTGGGGTTCGATCTGCGTCAGACCATCAACCAGATTCCGGCCAGCTGGGAGAGCATTCCGCAGAGCAACGTCATGTACCAGCAGGTGCAAAATAACCAGGGGCAGTGGGAGACTGTGCCGCAGGTTTACACCACGTATGTGCCGGTCTTCCGTCCGGAGCGTACCGTGGTCAGCGAGAAGCAGTGGACGGACGTGGCGGCCGAGATGGTGGTGCGGCGGGGCAAGGCCGCGCTGGCGGCGCCGGGGGCTGATCTGCGGCCCCCGCGCAGTGAGACGCCGCGGTGAGGAGAAGTTGAGGGTTGAGGCAGAGGGGTGGAGGGATGAAGGTGGAGGAATGAATGATTTAGAAAAGAGAAAGCGGGGGTGTTTGCTCGGGGCTTTTCTGGGCGATGCCCTGGCCATGCCGGTGCACTGGTATTATGACCGAGGGGCGCTGGAGCGGGACTACGGGCGGATCACCGACTTGGTCGCGCCGAAAAGCCCGCATGCAGACAGCATCCTCTGGCGCTCGAGCTATACGGCGCCGAATGCACAGGGTGAAATTTTGCACGATCAGGCGCCGTATTGGGGGCGGCGGGGCGTGCATTACCATCAGTTTCTGGCCGCGGGGGAGAACACGGTGAACATGCAGTTGGCGCGGGAGTTGCTCGAGTCCTTGCGCGCGTGCGGGCGCTATGACCGTGGGGATTATTTGCGGCGTTATCTTGAATTTATGACCACCCCGGGGAAGCACCGGGATACCTATTTGGAAGAATGCCACCGGAATTTTTTCACCAAGTATGCGCGGGGCAAAAAGCCGGAAGATTGCGGGGGGGAGGACATTCACATCGGCGGGCTGGCTCATGTGCCGGTCTTGGCCGTGTGGTCTGCGGATGATGAAAGTGCCGCGCTGACTGCCGTGCGAGAGCAGGTGCGCGTCACGCATCAAGGGGAACTGGTCGAGAATGCCGCGCGCGATCTGACCAAAATGCTCGTGGCGATTCTGAACGGTGCTCCGGTTCGCGAGAGTATCGAAAAATGCGGCAACGGCTGGGTCGGGCGGAAGAAGCTCGAGGCTTGGTCGGCCCGGCCGGATGAGGAGGTGGTCGGCGCGATTTTGAGCCCGGCCTGCTACCTGCAGGATTCTTTTCCGGCCTCGCTCTTTCTCGCTTGGAAATATGCGGACGATCTGGAGGCGGCGCTGGTGGCGAACACGAATCTCGGCGGGGACAATTGTCACCGGGGGATTGTGGTCGGCGCGCTGGTGGGCGCGGGTGGGGCGGCCGTGCCGGAGCGGTGGGTCGAAGGATTGAAAGCGGTGGATGAGGTTGGGCGGGGCTGAGCTGGGGAAAGCGGTGTGAAGCCACCGCACTGCAAAAGGGCTGCGTGCGGCGGTCATATCAGTTGGTCGCCTGCGGGCGACCAGGGGGTGGCGACGGAGCTTTATTCCGCTGGGAAGGTTACGACGATGGCGCCGCGGAGGTCGCCCTCTTGAAAATCGATCGCTTGGTCCTGCGGGTAGTCGCGAGAGATCGCGGCGCGCACGTTGTCAGGAATTTCGTCGCCGCTGCCGTGGCAGGTGAGGCAGGTGGCCATGACGGGGACCGGACGGTAGTAGCGGATTTCTTTGCTGCCGTCGGCGGTGATGAATTCCTGCATGACCGGTTTTGGCAGGGCGGCGGGGTTCCAACTCGCCAGCCACTTTTCGAGCACGGAGCGGTCGGTGGCGTCGGGCTGATTGTCGGAATTACGGACGCGCAGCGCGGTGCGGCGGACGCTTTGGACTTGGGGGAACTCTTCGGCGATCTGCGCGGTGAGCGGGAGAGCTTCGAGGCGGCAGTAGGCGATGGCGGCCTCGGGGCCTTCACTCGCGATTTTTTCCTGCAGGATAGTCATCAGGCTGGCGAAGAGACGGCCGGCAACTTGGTCGCCGATTTCTTGGGGTTCAGCGGCGGAGGCGACAGCGGGGAGGAAGGCGGCAAGAAGAAGCGCGCGGAGGGTCGCCGCGGCGACCGTCCCGAGAGGGGGGAAGGGGCGTGAGCTTTGATTACGCAAGTTGCTCGAGGGTTTTGGCTTCTTCGGCTTTGAGTTCGGGAGGGCATTTTCCGCCGAGGTTGGCGAAGAATTCGTCGTTGGAATGCATCTGCTCGGCGAGCGTGGCGGAATCTTCAGACATCAAGGCGCCGAAGCGCTTTTCGGGATAATCCAAACCTTCCCACGGGAGATCGCAATAATCCGGCATGGTGCCGAGCGCGCTGGGACGACCGGCGGCCTCGCCACGGCAGCGTGCGACGATCCAGGCGAGGACGCGGAGGTTTTCGCCAAAGCCGGGCCAGAAAAATTTGCCATTCCCGTCCTTGCGGAACCAATTGACGTGGAAAATACGCGGCTTTTTCGCCCCGAATGTTTCCCCCATCTCGAGCCAGTGGCGGAAGTAATCGCCCATGTGGTAGCCGCAAAAGGGGAGCATCGCCATAGGATCACGCCGGAGGGCGCCGACTTTTCCTTCGGCCGCGGCGGTTTGTTCGGAGGCTAGGGTGGCACCGACAAAGGTGCCGTGATTCCAATCGCGCGTCTCGAAAACGAGCGGGATATCATTCATGCGGCGTCCGCCGAAGATAATTGCGTCGATCGGCACGCCGTGCGGATTTTCCCATTCCGGGTCAATGCAGGGGCAGTTGCGCGCCGGGGCGGTGAAGCGCGCGTTGGGATGCGAGGAGGGTCTGCCGCAGCCCGGCGTCCAATCTTCGCCCAGCCAACTGATGAGATGCGCGGGCGGTTCTTCGGTCATGCCTTCCCACCAGACATCGCCGTCGTCGGTCAGGGCCACGTTGGTAAAGATGCTGTCCTTCCGGCAGGACTCCATCGCATTGGGATTGGTGCGGTAGGAGGTGCCGGGCGCGACGCCGAACCAGCCGGCTTCGGGATTGATCGCGCGCGGGGTGCCGTCCGGACCGGGCTGAATCCAGGCAATATCGTCGCCCACCGTGGTGACCTTGTAGTCTTTGAGCGCGGCGGGCGGGACGAGCATGGCAAAGTTGGTTTTGCCGCAGGCGCTGGGAAAGGCGGCGGTGACGTAGCTTTTTTTCCCGTCCGGGGTTTCCAGCCCGAGAATAAGCATATGTTCGGCCATCCAGCCCTCGTCGCGTCCGATGGCCGAGGCGATGCGCAGAGCGAGACACTTCTTGCCGAGCAGGGCATTACCGCCGTAACCGCTGCCGTAGCTCATAATGAGGCGTTCCTCGGGGAAATGGGCGACGCAGGTGTTTTCCGGATTGCAGGGCCAAGGGACATCCTTGTCGCCGTCCGCCAAGGGGCGGCCGACCGAGTGCAGGCATTTCACGTAGGAGCCATCCGGGCCGAGTACCTCGAGCACGCGCTGCCCGATGCGGGTCATGATGCGCATGTTGACCACCACGTAGGGTGAGTCGGTAATTTCCACTCCGATGCGCGCGATTTTCGAGCCGACCGGCCCCATGCTGAAGGGAATGATATACATGGTGCGTCGACGCATGCAGCCCGCGTAAAGGCCGGACATTTTGGCTTTCATCTCGGCTGGGTCCTCCCAATTGTTCGTCGGGCCGGCCTCCTCCTTTGTCCGGCTGCAGATGAAGGTGCGTTTTTCAACGCGGGCCACATCGCGCGGGTCGGAGCGGACGAGCAGGCAGTTCGGACGTTTCTGCTCGTTCAGGCGGAGGGCCGAGCCGGACTCTACCATGACCTGCCGCAGGCGCCGGTCTTCCTCTTCCGACCCATCGCACCAGACCACGTGATCGGGTTGACAGAGGGCGCAAACCTGCCCGACCCAGGCGAGGAGATCCTGATGCTGGGTCGGCGGACGGCTCATGCGAAATTCCCGCGTAATGTGAGATTGGTTCTGCCTCTTGGCAACCTTAATGGAAAGGAGGTTATCGCCCTCCGCCAGCTCCTTGGTTTGCCTCCTGGCCCGAAATCGCCAAACTAATCCCTGCATGACGGAACTGGCCGACATTTACGAGGAGATCATTCTGGATCACCACAAGCGTCCGCGGAACTTTCGCGAGATGCCGGAATGCACCTGTAGTGCGGAAGGCCGTAATCCGCTCTGCGGAGACGAGGTGAAGGTCTTTGTCCGGCTGGAGGGTGAAAGCTTGTCCGACGTGACCTTCCAAGGTCAGGGCTGCGCCATCTCACGGGCATCTGCTTCGATGATGACGGGAAAGGCAAAAGGCCAGACCGCGGGCGAGGCGCGGAGATTCTCGCTCCGGGTACGTGAGATGCTGCTGGGACCAAAATGCGAACCGCCGGAAGAGTTGGGAGACCTGAAGGCTTTGTCGGGGTTACGGAAATTCCCGACCCGGATCAAATGCGCCATGCTGCCCTGGCAAGCCTTGGAGGCGGCGCTCTCGGGCCGGCCCGAAGCGGGCACAAAGTAGAAACGGCGGTGGTCGTTGCTGCGTGGCAGCACGGTGCATTTCCGGCGAGGTCGAAGCTTCTGGATTTGCCGCGCTGCTGCCAGAGGCCTCCACGCTGCCTACCCGGGCCACCCTGTGTCTGCTCGCCGGGTGGGAGCTTCCTCTGAGCGGGCATCGACAAGAAGTCCATCATGTGGTTGCACGGAGGGGCCACGGCACCGGGGCGGTCGCGGTGGGATGGGGAGCAGCCATCGGTCAAAGCCTGCTCCTTGCTATGGTTTGCGGCCTCGACTTGCTGCTCAGCGCGGTCAGCCTGACCCGGAACCTGCTCACCATCGGGTTTGCTCTTATCGCCCCGTTCCAGGTTATTTTGGCCTACGCCAAACTCATGGCTGATTTCCTCATGCATCGGCCGGCGCTTAAGATTCTCCTCACCACCCGAGCCACATGTTTGCCCGAGGGCCTGCAGCAGCAGGCGGCCAAAGCTGTGACTTATCGGCCCCTCGGTTTTGCGCTCGGCCGGGGATTCCTTGGCATGCGCCAGGGCGAGAACCGTGGGAGGTCGAAGGGAATGCGCGGTGAGGGGATCGAACCCCCGACCAACTCGGTGTAAACGAGCCGCTCTACCGCTGAGCTAACCGCGCTGAGGGGACTGGTGTAGCGCTTTCTCCGGCCCGGGGCCAGTCTCGGCTCATTGTCGCGAAACGGGCCAGAGACAGGTTGGTTTTTTTTCCCTCACCGCTATATTTGGCCGGACCTTTGCTTTTCGCCTATGCCCAAATTCAAGTTGCCCTACAGATTACCTCCTGAAGCCGAAGCCATTTTGGCGGCGGCGCCGAAGGTTACGGTCGCCACTTCGGTCGAGCAACTGATCCAGCTGTCAACTCGTGACGCCATCGATGGCTGGCATGAGGTCGCCTATGACGTGCCGGGAAGGGGTCGGGTCGTCGAGGCGCGGGTTTGCGCGGTGAAGAACGGGATCGCGGCGAACTATCTCGAGCCTTATATGCGGCGGCGGGATCCCGACTGCATGGTGATCGGCGACGCGCGGCCGACCGACAAACCGACGTTCCAAGAGCGTTTCGCCCGCGATTTTGATCCGGTGCGCGAAGAAACTTTTGCCTGGCTCAAGACGCAGAACCTCGCGGTCTTCCCCTTTCTCGCGGGGATGGCCGGCAAAGGAGTCGCGGCTTTTGTCATTGCGCCGGACAACGCGGGCTTTTTCGCGCTGGGACTCGCTTTACTCCAGGGCTTGCTCGAGCCAGCGCAGGTGCCGCCCGATTTCGAACCCAAAGCAATTATCTACGTGGCCCCGCCTTTCCGGCACACCCATTTTGCAGGCCGGCAAATTGTGGTGCACGCCCGCGGCGAGCACTGTCACGAATTGTTCAGTTACAATCTTTATCCCGGACCCAGCGCAAAAAAGGGCATCTATGGCGTGTTGCTCAACGTTGGCGAGGGCGAAAAGTGGATCACAATGCACGGTTCAACCGTGCAGGTAATCACCCCCTATGGCATGAAGGTGGTCATCTCCCACGAGGGCGCGAGCGGCGGTGGCAAGAGCGAGTTGCTCGAGCAGGCCCACCGCCAGGATGATGGTACCCTGCTGATGGGACGCAACATCATGACCGGCGAACGGCGGACACTTACCCTGCCGCGGAATTGCGAGTTGCGTCCGGTGACCGATGACATGGCCCTCTGCCACCCCTCGCTGAGCAAGGGGCGGGGCAAGCTGAGCGTGGTCGATGCGGAGGATGCGTGGTTTGTGCGGGTCAACCACATCCAGCACTACGGCACCGACCCCCACCTGGAAAAATTGACCATCCATCCGGCCGAAAAAATCCTTTTCCTCAACATCCAAGCCCATCCCGGCGCGACGGCGCTGATTTGGGAACACATCGAGGACGAACCGGGCAAGCCGTGTCCGAACCCGCGCGTGGTTATTCCCCGCCGGATCATCCCGGGCATCGTGAAGAAAGCGGTCGAGATCGACGTGCGCAGCCTCGGTGTGCGCTGTCCGCCCTGCACCCGCGAAGAGCCGTCTTACGGCATTATCGGATTTTTCCACCTGCTGCCGCCGTCACTGGCCTGGCTCTGGCGTTTGGTCGCCCCGCGGGGTCATGCCAATCCGAGTATTGTCGACACGGAGGGCATGAGTTCGGAAGGTGTCGGGTCCTACTGGCCTTTCGCCACGGGACGGAGGGTCGACCAGGCGAACCTCCTGTTGCAGCAGATCATCGAAACCCCAAAGGTGAAATATATCCTGGTGCCCAACCAGCATGTCGGGGCATGGGAAGTGGGCTTCATGCCGCAGTGGATCACCCGCGAGTTCATCGCGCGGCGCGGCGGAGCGGAGTTTGAGGCCTCCAGTTTGCACGCCGCGCGATGTCCGTTGCTTGGTTATTTGCCGTCCTCGATTCTGATTGAAGGACGCACGGTGGGCAGTTGGTTCTTCGAGGTGGACAAGCAACCCGAGGTCGGCGAGGCGGCTTACGATGCGGGGGCGCAAATTCTGACCGACTTTTTCCACCGCGAATTGAGAGGCTTCCTGCACGAAGATCTTCATCCGCTGGGCCGCTCGATCATTGATTGTTCTCTGCAAGGGGGCTCGATCGAAGACTATGTCTCCTTGATCCCGCATGAGTTGATACGGGTTGAGGATTGAGCCGCGCGCGGTCATGACCTGAGCGAGCAAGCTTTCTCAAGTGGTCATTACCCGCTCTGGTCGCCCGGGATAAGAGCGGGCTGACCGGTTCGAGCGGAACCGGCGACTGCTCCGGCCCTGATCATACTTCGTGCTGCTTTTGGTCGCCGACCCAATCGTAGTGGAACCATTTTCCTTTTGGCTGGTCGGTCCGCTCGTAGGTGTGGGCACCAAAGTAATCGCGTTGGGCTTGGAGCAGGTTGGCCGGAAGGCGCTCCGAGCGGTAGCTGTCGAAGTAAGCGAGCGACGCGCTGAAGGCGGGGGTCGGGAGGCCGGAGAGCACGGCATCGGAGACGATCTTCCGCCAGTGGGACTGTGTGCGGTTGATCACGTCCTGAAAATAGGGGTCGAGGAGCAGATTGGGCAAAGCCGGGTCGCGGTCGAAGGCTTCTTTGATCCGTTGGAGGAAGCGGGCCCGGATGATGCAACCACCGCGCCAGATCATGGCAATCTCGCCGAAGTGGAGCGGCCAATTTTGTTCCGCGGCCACCGCGCGCATGAGGGTAAAGCCCTGCGCGTAGGAACAGATTTTCGAGGCATAAAGCGAGTCGCGCACCGCGTCGATCAGGTCCTGCTTGTTGCCGTCAAAGTGCGGCTTCGGTCCTTTGAGGATCTGCGACGCAACGACGCGTTCTTCTTTCAGCGCGCTGATACAGCGGGCAAAGACGGCCTCCGAGATGGTCGAGATTGGGATGCCGGCGTTAAGTCCGTCGGTCACGGTCCACTTGCCGGTGCCTTTCTGCCCGGCACGGTCCATGATGACGTCGACCAGTGGCGCGCCGGTCACGGGGTCCTTAACCGCGAGGATGTGGGCCGTGATTTCAATGAGGAAGGAATCAAGGTCACCGGCGTTCCAAGAGGCGAAGGCTTGCTGGGTTTCCTCCACGGTGAGCCCGATGCCGTGGCGCAGGATATGGTAAGCTTCGCAAATGAGCTGCATGTCGCCGTATTCGATCCCGTTGTGGACCATCTTGACGAAGTGGCCAGCGCCGTTCGGTCCGATGTAGGTCGTGCAGGGGACGCCGCCTTGGATCGGTTTGCCGGGCGCGGCGCCCTCGAGGGGTTTGCCGGTCTGGGCGTCCACCTTGGCGGCGATCGCCTTCCAGATCGGCGCGAGTTCCTGCCAGGAGGATTCGGCGCCGCCGGGCATGAGCGAAGGACCGAAGCGCGCGCCTTCCTCGCCGCCGGAGACGCCGGAGCCGATGAAGCGGAGATTTTTCGTGGTGAGGTCTTTTTCGCGGCGGATGGTGTCCGACCAGAGTGCGTTGCCGCCGTCGATGATGATGTCATCCTGCTCGAGGAGCGGCACGAGGCTGTCGATCACCGCGTCGGTCGCCCGGCCGGCTTGGACCAGGATGATGATTTTGCGCGGACGTTGGATCGAAGCGACAAAGTCTTCGAGGGTCAGGGCAGCATGGAGTCCACCCGGCGTGCCCGGGTGTTTTTGGACGAACTCCTCGGTCTTCGCGGTCGTGCGATTGAAAACCGAGATGCGGAAGCCGTGGTCGGCGATATTCAGGGCGAGGTTTTGTCCCATCACAGCGAGGCCGATGAGACCGATGTCGGAAAGTTCTTTGCTCATGTAACGGAAGGAATTTTACCCTAGCGGGGGGAAGGCCGTTGGGCCAAGCGGATTGAGTCTTTGGCAGGAAGGGGGAGACCGTTCGTCGCTATCTCTGCCGATGGAGTTTGGGCCTCACCACGGCGGTGACTCGGGAGGTGTTGTCGAAACGGTCGCCGAGAAAGTCCGCCACTTTGGCGATCGTCGCGGCGGGATCGGCGACGAGATCGGGGTAGCTCACCTCGATCCATGCGAGGCGACCGATTGTTTGGAAAGCTTTGCGGAGTTTGGCGCTGTGTTCTTCCTGTATTTTGGCCAAGTGGGCGGCTTCGTGTTGGGGGAATTGGCCCTGGCGCTCGAGCATGGCGAATTGTGAGGCCACGACTTGGTCTGCGGGCCGTGTCATGAAAATGAGCTTGTAGCGGTGGGCTCGAGGGAGGGCGGGCAGCAGCGCGGAGATGACTTTGACCGCTTTTCCTTCGGCCTGCTTGAGGATGCCCGGGTCTTTGGGAAGGGTTTTGATCTTCTCCCATTCCCAATAGCCTTCGGGATTGTCCTCGTCGGCGGCGCGTTGTCCGTCGGTCAGCACAGGGATGCCGCCGGCCTGTAGGATTTGCATCATGAGGGAGGTGCCGCTGCGCGGGAGGCCGGAAACGAGGAGCAGGTCGAGCGGTTCGATTGGTCGCGGCGCGGGCTTGGGCGCTCGCGCGGCACGGGCGGCGGCGCGTTCCCCGGCTGCGGCGCGCACGCGCCTACTACGAGCGACGGCGTCATCGTTGGCGCGCTGGCGCATGGTCTTGGCTTGGGCCATGCAGGTGCGTGACTCGTCGGAGAGGCCCATTTTGTTGAGCACTTGGGCGAGGAAGCGGTAGGACGGGATGTAGGTTGGGGCGAGTTTGATCGCGTTGCGCAGGGCCAGGGCGGCGTCCTTCCACTTCTCCTGGCGGGCGAGGGCGAGGCCGAGGTTGAGGTGGGCCCATGGGCTGTTGAATTCGAGGTCGATGGCCTCGAGTGAGTTTTCGATGCAAGCCTCGTCTTCCCCGCGGTGCAACTGGCAACGTGCTACGATGGCCCACGCGGGCGCGTAGCCCGGATCAAGAGCGAGGATATCCCGGGCGGTGGACTCGGCCTCATCCCAGCGGCGTAATTTAAGCAGGGTGCGGGAGAGTTGCTCGCGCAGTCCGCCGAAGGCCGGATCGCGTCCGCGCACCTCCTCGAGGAGGGCGAGGGCCTGCCCGTTGTTGCCCTGTTGGTAGGCGATGTTGGCGCGGATGAGGGCGATCGCGTTGGCATCCTTGAACCTCTCGAGCGAGGCGCCGATGGTGGCTGCGGCCTCGTCGGCCAAGCCGAGTTGGAGTTGGACGTGGGCGAGGCGTTGGGCGAAGTCGGGACGCTGCGGGACGGCGTCATGCACGGCTTCGAGCAAGGAAAGGGCCTCTTCGTGGCGTCCGCTGTGCACCAGCGCGCAGGCCAGTTGCCAGTCGTTCACGCGCTGGGTCTGCTCGGCCGCGGCGGCCGCGTTGTCGGGGATGGCGTCGATGTAGCCGAGGGCGACGAAGTGCTCGAGCATGGCGTTGCGCTCGCGGTCGCCGAGTTGGCAATCGACCATCGCCGCGCGATCCGGTGCGGCCTGTTCGTGGGTCGGGACATCCGGCGGAAAGCTCTCCGCGGTTAACGCGTCGCGCAGCACGCGACCTTCCATGTCGTGCGCCCGCGGCAGGCCGAACCACGCGAGGATGGTGGGGGTGACATCGGGCAGGCGGGCGCCGTAGATTTCGCCGCCGCCGGTGCGGAAGCCGCGGCCCGCGGCGGCGACAATGCCCTGCGTGCGGTGCCAGACGACGATGCCGGCGGGGATGCGCGGGGTGAAGCGCGGGCGCAGATGGTCGCTGTGGAAGCCGTGGTCGGAGACGACCATGACGCCGGCGTCGGGTCCCGCCAAGTCGATGAGGCGCGTGAGCATGAGGTCGTGCAGGCGGTAGGCGCTCTTGACCACGTCATGGTAATGCGCGAAATCTTTTTCTGGCGCGCCTTCCATGCGCGGCGGGTGGAAGGGCATGAAAAGGTGGCAAATTTCGTCGATGGCACGGAAGTAGACCATGGTGAGGTCCCACTCGCCGTCTTCCATTAGCCAGGTCGCGGCGGCCTGAACGCTGAATGCTTCGGCAAGTTTTTCGGCGAGCATGAAAAGACGGCGGTCTTTCTCCTGGTCGATTTTGTCCGGGTCCGCAACGAACATGCGCAGGACATCGCCGTCGAGTTCGTGCGGGCTGACGCGCAAGGAGGCGAGGTTTTCGGCGAGCGATTCGGGCCAGAAGGTGCCCGGCGGCGGGGCGGGCCAATCGGCGGGCGATTCGACCGGTTTTCTCGGCGCGTGGGCGAAGAGATTGGAGACCATGCGCACGTTGGGATCGCGTTCGCCCTGCGAGGCGAACCACCCAACTAGGTTGGTCTTGAGTCCGCGCTCGGAGAGGATGTTCCAGACGGCGCGGCAACGGCGGGTGGAGGCGGAGACCGGCACGACCTGCTTGTCGCGCACTTCAGTGAAACCTTGCACCCCGTGCTCGGCGGCATGGCGACCAGTGGCGATAGTCGTCCAGAGCATGGGCGAGAGTGACGGCTCCAGCGTGGTCAGGTTGCCGTGCACGCCGTCGTGCAGGATCTTGGCCATCATGGGCATGGTGCCTTGTTGCACCAGCGGGCGGATGATTTTCCAATCGGCGGAGTCCCAGCCGACGACAAGCAGGCGTTTGCGTTTCATGAGCGGGCAATCAAATTAACCACGGAAGCCGCCAGGGCGCGGAGTAAATGTCTTGGCGGCTCGTCCATGGATGGCATCCCGAAAGATGCCGGTGGCCTCGAAACAAAGCATTCGTACTTTGCGGTGCGGATGTTGGCAGAAATGGCACGGGAACTTCAGGCGCGGGTCAATGGTCGAAGTCGCGGTAGAAGATGTCGTTCCCGCGTGCGTCGGTGTCGAGAAAGGTCCACGGGGGTTGCTGGCGGGCGAAAAATGTCCGGGCCCGCGGGGTGCGGAAGGCGGGATTTTCGGTGACGACGGCGACGCCGCGGGTTTCCCGGGCGTAGGGCGGCAGAGATTCCTGCAGATGCCGGTGGCTGGCCAAGAGCGCAAAGCGCGGCAGGCCGGGGCAACCGCGGAAAGCGGGGCTCAGGAACATGCGGAAGTGCCAGTAGGTGTGCCCCGTCTGACCCAGCGGCGCGGGGTAAACGGTGCAAACGCCGGCGAGCCCTCTGGAAGGTGCCTCGTGGATGAGAAAAAGGACCTCACTGGTGCGGCGGGCGGCTTCGGCCGCGGGAAGGGCGCGCGCGGCGATCCACATGTCGCGCACTTCGTCCGCTTCCCCGGTCGTGATGCTTCCCAAAACGGGATACAGCGCGAATTTCCCGTAGTTTAGGGGCATGCGGTCCGTGGCCCGCCGGGGCAGAAGGGTCAGGCTTGCCGGCCGGCGCGGAATTTTTTCAAGCCGCGGGCACCGGCGGCCAGTTGCAGCAATGCGGGTGAGGCGCCGCCGGTCTGCCGGCGACGATGATGCCATACCGCGGCCCCGAAGAGACCGGCCAACGCGAGAAGCGCGTAGGTGGATGGTTCGGGGACGGCTCCGGCGTTAATCGGACTGCCCGGAGTATCTTCGAAAGCGAAGCCGCCAACGGTGAGCGTGGTGGCGGCTCCGTTCGCGGCATAATCTAGCTCCAGCCAACCGAAATTCGTAGCGGTAGTTACTGCGTCGGTGAACTGCAATCCGACATAGCCGGTCCCACTGCCATTCCATCCTGCGATGGGGCCGACGATATATTTAGTGCCAGTGCCGATCTCCTGGCCAGCGGAGAAGCTCCGCAAATTGTCAGGCGAAGTAGGATAATTGAAATCAAATGAAAGCCTCATGTTTCCGGCACCTTCTGCGGTAAATTGGTTTGCGCCCGTGATGGTGAACCAAAGGGAGGGGCCGGAGACGGTGGGAGGGCCGTAGCCGATCGCGCTGGTATAAGTTCCCGCGCCGATATTGATGTCGGTGAAGCTGAGTGTCTGGTTTGGCGTCGGGGTACCAGCCACGCCGATGGTTTTGGCCGGGTCCACGTCAAAGAGAACAATGGCGGCATGGGCGGAACCGAAAGCGGAAGCCGCAGCGAGGGATCCGACGGTAATTTTGGTGTAGGCGGTCAGGCGACCTTCGTTTGTCATGGCAAAAACTTACGGCCACGACGAATGGTTAACCAGCCCGAATACTTCTTTGCTGCGCAGTGATGGTGGCGAAAGAGAGAGGACGAGCGAATACGTTGTTTTTGGCAGCCAGTAGAGGCCCGCGCGGCGAGGACCATGCAGGACCAACTTCCTCGCCAGCATGAGGTCTGGGCCCTTGAAGGCGAGGGCGATGGGACTGATGCCGAAAACTTCCGTGCGCCTGCGACAAAAATGATACGCTGGCCAAGCGGGTTGAGTGTTTGAAAGTTAGGGGGCGCAGGCCCGCCCGTCCGCGCCCCCTAATAGGAATCAATCCCGGTGGTAAGGGTGCCCCGCCAGAATGGTGCGGGCGCGGTAAAGTTGTTCGAGGGCGACGACGAGGGCGAGTTCGTGTTGAAGGGTCAAGGGGCCAAGGGACCAACGGAAGTCGGCCTGATGATGGAGGAGGCTTTGGTCGTGGCCATCGGCCCCGCCGATGAGGAAAGCCACATCACGTGCCTCTTCTTGCCATTGGGCGATCTTCGCGGAAAATTCGCGACTGGTCAGCGTGTGGCCGCGCTGATCAAGGACCACGCGGAAGCATCCTTCGCTGCGGGCGAGAAGGTCGGCACTTTCCCGTATTTTGTCAGACGTTTTGACGGTGAGGTGTTCGACCGGGGCGAACTTAGCCAGCCGCCCAAGATACTCCTCGCGTCCGGCCTTGGCGTAGGCGAGAGCGGGCTTGCCCACGGTGAGGAGGAGCCATTTCATGGCTCCGGAGTTGAGGGCTGAGGGTTGGCGGTGGAGAGAATGGGGTAGCGGGCGGTGAAGATAGCCTCTGCTTTCGTGGCGACCTCTTCGACTGGGATTTCGCGCCCGAGTTCGCGGGAAAGGGAAGTCATAGTGACGCCGGAGATGCCGCAAGGGATGATGGAGGCGAAACCGGAAAGGTCGGACCCGACGTTGAGGCCGAAACCGTGCATGGTGATCCATTTGCGGACACCAACGCCGATGCTGGCGATCTTGCGGTCGCCGATCCAGACACCGGTGAGGCCTTCGCGGCGCTGGGCATGGAGACCGTAACCGGCGACTAGTGCGATGAGGCCTTCTTCCATCCAGCGGAGAAAAATGTGCAGGTCGGGAGTGAGTTTTTGCAGGTCGAAGACGAAATAGCCGACAAGTTGGCCCGGTCCATGAAAGGTGGCTTGTCCGCCACGGCTGATTTCGGCAACGGGATGCGGGAGGGGTGTGCCGCCGAGGCTGGAGCGGTCGCGTTGGCGGCCGATGGTGTAGACCGGGTCGTGCTCGAGGAGGAATAATTGGTCGGGCATTTCGTCTTGGCTCCGCGCCGCCACCGTTTTTTCCTGCAACTCCAACCCGGGAGCGTAGGCGAGGCGTCCGAGCCAGCGGGTCTGCAGTGTGGTCATGGGATGGCGGTGGCGCGGCGGTTGAAATGGGTCACGCCGATGGCCAGGGCATCGGCCGCATCGGGTGGCGGTGTTTCGGTCAGCCCGAGCATGGCGCGGATCATGAAGGCGACCTGCTCTTTCCCTGCGCCCCCGCGTCCGACCACGGCCTGCTTGACCAGACGCGGGGCATACTCGTGCACTGCGAGGTTATGGCCCGCGGCGACGAGGAGCGCGGCGCCGCGCGCCGAGCCGAGGATGATGGCGGTGCGCACGTTCTGCACAAAGATGACGCCTTCGATGGCAAAGGTGGTGGGTTGGTGGAGTGCGGCGATGCGGGTCAGGGTGTCATGGATCTCGCGCAGGCACTGATGCGCGGCGAGTTTGGGTGGGTTTCTCACCACGCCATAGGCCAGAGCGCGCAATTTGCCCCCGGAGGATTCGATGATGGCGAAACCGGTGCCGCGGAGGGAGGGATCGACGGCGAGAACTCGTTCGGTAGGCATGGGCTTAGAGATTCGGTCGGACGGGTGGAGCGGTGCAAGCTTGCCGGTTGGATTGGCCGGTGCTGGGGTCCGGTCGGCGCGGAGCGCGGGCGGTTCCCAAGCGTTCTGCCCTGCAGAGATGCTCGCGCTACGGCGCACCGGCCGCTATTTTTGCCGGATGGCTGGAGTGAAAAAACTTTTTCTTTTCGATATCGACGGGACTTTGTTGCTGACCGGGCGGGCCGGAGAGCATGCCTTGCGGCTGGCTTTTCAGGAACGTTTCGGGGTGGAGGACGATTTGTCCTCAATTTCTTTTGCCGGGTCGACGGACGGAGCCATTGCGCGGCAGATGTTCGGTGCGCACGCCATCCCGCCAACGCCGGAGAATATCGCGGATTTGTTCGACGGTTACGCGCATCACCTGGCCCTCGAATTACCGCGTCGGGAGGGAAAAGTCCTGCCGGGTATTGTCGGCTTGCTCGAGGCGCTGCACCGGCGGGAGGACGTTGTGCTCGGTCTGCTGACCGGCAATATCGAAAGGGGAGCCGAGCTCAAACTGTCCCATTACGGGGTTTGGGATTTTTTTGAATTTGGTGCCTTCGCCGACGACCATGTGGACCGCAACAAGCTCGGGCCGGTGGCACATTCGCGCGCGGTGGAGAGGCACGGGATCAGTTTCGAAGCCAAGGATGTTTTTGTCCTCGGCGACACGCCGAAGGACATCGACTGCGCCCGCGCTGCCGGCTTCGTCGCGGTGGCCATCGCCACGGGGAGTTGCAGTCAGGACGAACTGGCGGCGCACCAACCGGATTTTTTGTTCGGTGACCTGTCCGACACGCAGAATGTGCTCCAAGTGCTGCTGGGATCATGAGCACGGCTCCGGAGGTATGTCCGGTTTGCGGCGAGGACGTGCCGCGCGGGATGGCGGCTTGCCCGGAATGCGGGGCGGATGACCGCTCCGGTTGGCGGGAGGGCGCGGCCGCCGCGGATGGTCTGGATTTGCCGGACGAGGAGTTCGACTACGACAATTTTACCCAGCGGGAATTCGGGAACCGTGAGGTCAAGCCGGAAGGAATCGGTTGGGCTTGGTGGGCGGCCGCGGTGGCGGCTTTGCTCGCTTTTGCCGCCCTGTTTTTGCGGGGCTTTTGAGGGTTTGCAGGCCGGGGGGAAATCCGAAATGATGCCCGGTTCGATGTCCGAGATTTCCAAAGCTTACGAACCCGCCTCCGTGGAGGAGCGTTGGTATGGGGAGTGGATCAAGGAGGGTTGCTTCGCGGCCGATCCGGCTGCGGCCCAGCCGGGGTTTTCCATTGTCATTCCCCCGCCGAACGTGACCGGCGTGCTCACCCTCGGGCATGTCTTGAACAATACTTTGCAGGACACTTTGGCGCGTCGGGCGCGCCAAACAGGCCACGAGGTATTGTGGTTGCCCGGGACGGACCACGCGGGGATCGCCACGCAGACCGTGGTCGAGCGCCAGCTGCGCAAGGAGGAGGGCCAGACGCGGCATGATCTCGGCCGCGAAGCGTTCCTCGAACGGGTCTGGACGTGGAAAGAAAAGCACGGGGGGATCATCATTAAGCAGTTGAAGCGCCTCGGGTGCTCGTGCGATTGGGCGCGCGAGCGCTTCACCATGGACGGCGACTATTCCCGCCAGGTGCAGGAAGTTTTCGTCAAGCTGTATGCCCGGGGGCTGATCTACCGCGGTAAGCGGATGGTCAATTGGTGCCCGGTCTCGCAGACGGCCCTGAGCGACGAAGAAGTCATCATGAAGCCCACCAAGGGCAAGCTCTACGTGATGCGCTACGAAGTGGCGGAAGAACCCGGGACGTTTCTGGAAATCGCCACGACGCGTCCGGAGACTCTGATGGGGGACACGGCGGTGGCGGTCCACCCGGACGATCCGCGCTACACGCGCTTGGTCGGCAAGCATGCGGTGCGTCCGTTCCCGCGGGCCGAGATTCCGATCATTACCGACCCGGTCATCGACCTGACCTTCGGCACCGGTGTGTTGAAAGTCACTCCGGCCCACGACAAGGCGGATTTTGAGATCGGGTTGCGTCACCATTTGCCGGTCATCGACGTGATGAATGCGGATGGGAGCTTGAACGAGTTGGCTGGTCCGGAGTTTGCCGGGATGGAGCGTTTTGCCGCGCGCGAACTGGCGGGGCAAAAGCTCGAGGAGATGGGTTTGCTGGTCCGGGTGGAGGACTACGAAAACAATGTCGGCTACAGCGAGCGGGCCGATGTGCCGATCGAGCCGCGGCTGAGCGAGCAGTGGTTTTTGCGCTACCCGCAGGTGCCGGCCGCGCTGGAGGCGGTGACCTCGGGGAAGATCCGTTTCGTGCCCGAGCGCTGGGCGAAAATTTACGAACACTGGATGACCAACATCCAGGACTGGTGCATCAGCCGTCAGCTTTGGTGGGGACACCGCATCCCGGTCTGGTACCGGAAGGATGACCCGTCGGTCATGCATGTCGGGCTGGAGGCGCCGGCTGATGCGGACCACTGGCGGCAGGAAGAAGACGTGCTCGATACCTGGTTCAGTTCTTGGCTCTGGCCGTTTGCCACGATGGACGAGGCGACGCGGAAGAAATTTTATCCGACGAACGATTTGGTCACGGGCCCGGACATTATTTTCTTCTGGGTCGCGCGCATGATTATGGCTGGCTTGGAGTTCACCGGGGAAGTGCCCTTCAAGAATGTGTTTTTCACCAGCATCATCCGCGACCTCAAAGGCCGCAAAATGTCGAAGAGTCTGGGCAATTCGCCCGACCCGCTTGACTTGATGGCGATATACGGGGCGGACGGATTACGTTTTGGTCTCATGCGCATCGCACCACATGGACAGGACGTGCGGTTCGACGAGAACCAGATCAAAGAGGGGCGTAATTTTGCCAACAAATTGTGGAATGCCGCGCGTTTCCGCGAAATGCAGGGCGGCTCCGCCGGGGCCAAGCCCTTCGGGGAGCATGAGTTGTCGCCTTATTCGGTCGCGGTGTTGGTTGCCTTCGACGCGATGCACGCGGGGTACCGTCAGGCTCTGGAGGATTTTCATTTCCACGAGGCGGCGGCCCTGCTCTATGACTTTTTCCGGAGCAACTATTGCGACTGGTACGTCGAGGCGAGCAAAGCGGAGCTGGCTGCGGGCGGCGAAGCGGCCGAGGGGGTGCGTGCGGTCATGGATCAAGTCTTGGGCGGCTACCTGCGTTTGTTGCATCCCTTTATGCCGCACATTACGGAAGAGCTTTGGCATCGTCTGGGCTACGCATCCGGCCCGGGACGCAGGGGGATGATCTTGTTTGCCGCTCCGCCCGCGGAGGATTCCTTGCCCGGTCTTTCTGGCGAGGAAAAAGCCGGAGCGACGAACGCGGTCGGTGCGGTCTATGATGCGGTGCGCGAAGCGCGGGTGCTCCGGGCGGAGTTCAAAATTCCCTCCAACCAGGAGTGTGTCGTCCACCTCGCCCGCAATCCGGCCTGGGCCGGCCTGGATTTGTCGGTCTTCCGCATGCTGGCCCGGGCCTCCGAACTCCAAGAGATCGGTCCGGAGGGACCCGGCCGCAAAATGCCGCACAGCTTAACGCCGCTCGGGGAGGTTTATCTTGAATTGGAGATTGATCTCGGCGCGGAGAAGACCCGTCTGCAGGGCGAAGTAGCTAAAGTGGCACTCGAAATCGGCAAAGTGGAGAAGAAGTTGGCCGACAGTTCCTTCCGGCAGGGTGCGCCGGCCGCAGTGCTCGCCAGCTTCAAGCAGCGCGGGGACGATTGGCGGGCCAAGAAGGCCAAGCTGGAGGCGGCGCTGGCTGCGTTGTAAAGAAAGACCGGCGACCGGCCCGCGGGATAACGCCGCGACCCAACAGAAATGAAACTTACCACACGTTTACGGCGGCTGCGCAGCTCGGAGGGAATGCGGCGGATGACCCGCGAGACGCGGATCGAGGTGGCGGATTTGATTTGTCCTCTTTTTGTCCATGCTGAGGCAGGCAACGAAGCTATCACTTCCATGCCGGGAGTCCTGCGCCGCAGCGTGCCGGATTTGGTGCGCGAGTGCCGTGAGGTCTTCGACCTGGGAATTCCCGCCGTGGCGATTTTCCCCGTGATCGCGCCGGAGAAAAAGGATGCGCGGGGCAGGCAGGCCTTGGCTCCGGATAATTTACTCTTCCGGGCCTTGGGTGAAGTCAAAGCGGCTCTGCCCGGCTTGGTCCTGATTGCCGATGTGGCGCTTGATCCTTACACTTTGCACGGCCATGACGGCGTGCTCACTGCCGACGGGCGTGAGGTGGAAAATGATGCCACGGTCGAGATCCTCTGCCAGCTTGCCCTCAAGGAAGCTGAGGCGGGGGCGGACATCGTTGCGCCGTCGGATATGATGGACGGTCGGGTCGGCGCGATTCGCAGCGCTTTAGATGCCGCGCATTTGACCAAGACCTGCATTTTGGCCTACGCGGCGAAGTTCGCCTCCGCTTATTACGGTCCGTTTCGCGACGCGGTGGGGAGCCGGCAAGCTCAGCCGGTCTGCAAGGCGACCTACCAACTGGACCCGGGAAATCTCCGCGAGGCGCTGCGCGAAGTGGAGCTGGATGCCCGGGAGGGTGCGGACATGGTCATGGTCAAACCGGCGGGTCCTTATCTCGATGTCATCCGGGCGGTGCGGGAGCAGACAAAATTGCCCTTGGTCGCTTATCAGGTCTCCGGAGAATACGCGCAGATCCACGCCGCAGCGCAGGCCGGGTGGCTGGATTATGACCGGTGCCGGGAGGAGTCCCTGCTCGGAATCAAGCGGGCCGGGGCGGATCTGATTTTGACTTATTTTGCGCGGGAGGTGGCGGAAAAAAGCAAAGGTTAGCGGCCCGCGGACCAGCGGATCTTTCCCGGAGGGATCAACCCGGGGGCCAATCAAGGGGGCGGCCGCCGAGGAGGTGGATGTGGAGGTGGGGGACGCTTTCGCCGGCCTGGGGGCCGTGATTGATGACCAGGCGGTAGCCGGTTTGGTCCAGGCCCTGCTCCTTGGCGATCTCGCGCGCGGCGAGAAGGAGGCGGCCGAGGAGCTCGCAGTCGCTCTCGCGGGCTGCGCCAAGGCGCGGGATGACGCGCTGCGGGATGACGAGAATGTGGACGGGGGCCTGCGGGTTGAGGTCGCGGAGGGCGAGAACCTCGGCGTCGTTGCGCACCAGGTCGGCGGGGATTTCGCCGGCGGCGATGCGTTCGAAGAGGGTCATGTCAGCTCAAGTTCCACCCCGCGTTTGCGGCGGAGGCGGGCGGCCTGCCCGCGCACATGGGCGACGATTTCGTTGCGCAGGGCGGCGCAGTCTTTGCGCCAACTGCGGGCGCGGCGGAGACGTTTGACGCAGGCGGCAAGGTCGCAAAATTCGATCCGCGAGGTGCGGGAGGAGAGAACGCGGCGCAGGGTGCGGTCGAGCTCGTGAAAGAAAGCGAGTTCGTAGCCGGCACCGGCGGACTCGGCGAGGGCGGCGAGCGAGATGCGCACGGGTGGTTCGGGAAGTTGGAAGCCGCGGGCGATTTCGGGGTAGCCGATCACTTGGAGCACGCTGGAGACGAGGGTGCGCAGGCACTGGCTGGCGATGATGTTCTCTTCAAATTCGCGCTCGAGGTAAGCGGTCACGCTTTCGGCCACGTGCGGGGCGAGCCACCAACGGCTGTAGCCGGCACCCTCCGCGGCCTCGGCCACCGCGCGCTCGAGCCAGATGCGCTCGTATTTGACGGCGCGCTGGTCGGTTAGGCGGACGAGCGGAAGATTGTCGGCGAAGGCGATCAAGGGAGTTGAGGGATGAGAGAAAAAAGAGAGAAGAGGAAGATTCAGGCGGGAGTCGGGGCTTTGGGCGGGGCGGTGAAGAGTTCGGGTTGATCGGCCCGGCGGGGACTTCGTTTTTTCATTTGCTCGACTTCATCGACAAATTCGCCGGCCTCCTGGAATTGGCGGTAGATCGAGGCGTAGCGCACGTAAGCGACCGGATCGATGGCCTGGAGCTTTTCCATGGCGCGCAGTCCGATGAGCCGGCTGGGCACTTCGCGTCCGGTTTCGACGCCGAGTTCGGTCACGATTTCGTCGACCAAGCGCTCGAGAATTTCCAGTTTGATCGGGCGTTTCTCGCAGGCCTTGGAAAGACTGCTGACCAACTTGTAGCGATGGAACGTTTCCGTGCGTCCACCACGCTTGAGGACGCGCAACTCGATCTGCTCGATCGCTTCGTAGGTGGTGTAGCGTGTGGCGCAGGCAAGGCACTGGCGGCGACGACGGATCCGCTCGCCTTCTTGAATGACACGCGAGTCAATGACGCGATCACGCAGGTCTCCGCAACGGGGGCAACGCATAGTGGTTTCGGCTGACAAAGGAAAGAAAACACCACAATGGGTTGTGGTGTCAAGTGCCGAGGTCGGGATGTTCGCGCGCCCGAGCTTAGTGTCCCGGGCGAGGGAGCCTCGGGTTCTGAACGGGAAGGGTCTGACGGTTGAGGGCGCATTGCCTTGGGGCCGGCCGAGGTCCGCGGCGCCACGCGGCAATCAGGGGACGGGCTGGCCTCCGCACCGGCCAAGGCTTAAAAAGGGGGGATGAAGACCAGAGTTTTTTTGGTTCGTCACGGGGCCACGGTGCTTTCCGCCGAGGACCGTTTTGCGGGGGCGACCAATGTGGAGTTGAGTGAGGGCGGACGCGCGCAAGCGCGGGCCTTGGCGCAGCGCTTGGCGGGTCAACCGATCGCGGCATTTTTTGCTTCGCCTTTGGACCGGACCACGGAGACGGCGCGCATTCTGGCCCGGCCGCATGATTTGGCGGTGCAGGCCGAGGCCGGTTTTCTCGAGATCAACCACGGGGTGTGGGAAGGACTGACCAGGCAGGAGGCCGAAACAAAGTTCCGCCACCCCTACCTGAAATGGGAGTCCGACCCCTACAACTTCGCGCCGGAGGGCGGAGAGACGGGTCTGGCCGTTGCGGCTCGGGCCATGCCGGCCTTGCTCCGCGCGGTGGGTGCGCACCCCGGGGAGATGATTTGCGTGGTTTCGCACAAGGCCACGATCCGTTTGCTCCTCGGGGCGATCCTCGGTTTTGATCCGCGGCGGTATCGTGACCATCTCGATTTGAATCCGGCCTCGCTCACGATTTTGGATTTTCGCGATGCGCTGGAAGCGCGGCTCACCCTCTACAATGACGTGGCTCATTATGCGCCGGACGGGCTGGCGATTCCGCCGATGCCGGGCGGAAGGCTCTCAAAAGTGTGGGGAGAGGGGAAAGGGTGAGGGGCACGCGGCTCGGTGACCCGTGCCGCACCAGGCGGACGAGCGAGCCGCTCGTCCCGACCTCTCAGTCGACGGCGACCTCTTTGACTTGGCCGGTCCGTGGATCACGCTGGAGGTGGCGTAGTCCGCTCGGGGTGCCGATGACCAGATCGTGGGTCAGACCAAGGAAGAGGCCGTGTTCGACGATACCGCTGCGGGCGCGGAGTTCGGCTGCCAGTGCTTCGGGATCGGCGATGGGCCCGAAGGTGCAGTCGTAGATGAGGTTGCCCTCGTCGGTCATGAAAGTCGTGCCGTCCTCCTTAGTGCGGAGAACGGGGTGGCCACCGCGTTGTTCGAGGAAAAGCTGCTGGGAATCTGCGCCGAACGGGACGACTTCGACCGGCAGAGAATGACGGGTGCCCAGCTGCGGTGACATTTTGGCTTCGTCGACAATGATGATTTGGCGCTTGGTCGCCTGGGCCACGATCTTCTCGTGGAGGAGGGCGCCGCCGCCGCCCTTGATCAAATTGAGTTGCGGGTCGACCTCGTCGGCGCCGTCGATCGTCAGGTCGATCAAGGCCGGGCCGGTTTGGTCGAGCAGGGGGAGCCCGGCCTCGCGGGCGGCGCGGGCCACTTCCGCGGAGGTGGCAAAGGTCGTGATGCCGGGTAATTCTCCGGCCTCGTGGCGGCGGGCGATTTCGCGCACGGCATGAAGGGCAGTCGAGCCGGTGCCGAGGCCGATGGTCATGCCGGGTGCGACGAAACGGACGGCATGGATGGCGGCTGCTTTTTTCAGCGCGTCGCGTTCGGCGGCGGGAGCGGACATCGGGGCACTATGACCGAAGAGCCGGAGGGGCGGGAGGATTTTCCACCCCGGGCCCCACAGGCCTTGACCTGACGCGGGGCGGGACGGAGTATGACCCGAGCGGCGCGCAGGGCGTGCTGCCACCCATGGAAGAGGTCGTGCGCAATCAGATCCGCGAGTTCCTTGCCGGCAAAGGCCTGCGCAAGACCTCGCAACGTGACGCCATCATTGAGGCGGCGTTCAGCACGGACCGTCACTACACGGCCGATGAGTTGCTCGACATGGCACGGGGCATCGAGCGGACGGTGAGCCGGGCCACGGTTTACCGCACCTTGCCGATTTTGGTCGAAAGCGGATTATTGCGCGAGCTGGATCTGGGTCAGGGGCGCAAGGTCTATGATCCGAATTTCGTCGATCATCCGCACCACAACCATCTGATCTGCCTCGATTGCCAGAACATCCTCGAGTTCGAGGACCTCAACATGGAACTCCTCGAGAACTGCATGTCCAAGCGAATGGGGTTCACTCCGGCCAACAAGCAGGTGCGCATCGAGGCGCGATGCGATGAATTGAAAATTAACGGGGTGTGCCGGAAGAGCGGGCGTGCGGTCTTTGCCGCGGCGCTCTGATTTATGTGGCACGGACGTTTCAGCAAGGATCCTTCGGCCCGGCTGCGTGCCTATGGCGAGTCGGTTTCCTTCGACCGGCGACTCGCCCTGCACGATATCGCGGGTTCGCAGGCGCATGCCGCGGCTTTGGGCAAGGCGCGGTGGTTGCAGCCGTCTGAATTGAAGGCGATCCAGCGCGGTCTGGAGTCCATCGCGCGGGAGATCCGGGCCGGCAAGTTCATCTGGCGCGAGGAACTCGAGGACGTGCACATGAACATTGAGGCGGCGCTGACCGAGAAAATCGGTGCGGCCGGGGCCAAGTTGCACACCGCGCGTTCCCGCAACGACCAGGTGGCCACCGATCTGCGGCTTTGGATGCGGGAGGAGACGGCCGGTCTTGTCGCCGCGGTGCGCGGCTTGCAGAAGTCACTAATCGGCCTCGCGGTGCGCGGAGGCGACGCGATCATGCCCGGCTACACCCATTTGCAGCGGGCCCAGCCGGTGCTCGCGGCGCACCACCTGCTGGCCTACGTGGAAATGCTCGAACGCGACGCGGGGCGGCTGGTCGATGCGGGTCGCCGTGCCGATGTGCTGCCTTTGGGAGCGGGGGCGCTGGCCGGATCGACCATTGCCTTGGACCGGCGCTTTATTGCGCGGCAACTCGGTTTTGCTGCTGTCTCGCAAAACAGCATGGACGCGGTGTCCGACCGGGATTTTGCCTGCGAATTTCTTTCGGCTTGCGCGATCACGGGGATGCATCTCTCGCGCTTGTGCGAGGACACGGTCCTCTGGGCTTCGAGTGAGTTCGGCTTTTTGGGTTTGAGTGACGCGCACACCACGGGATCGAGTCTGATGCCGCAGAAGAAAAATCCGGACATCGCGGAATTGTGCCGGGGGAAATCGGGCCGCCTGTACGGAAATCTGGTCTCTTTGCTTACCACCCTGAAGGGGTTGCCGCTGGCTTACAACCGCGACCTGCAGGAAGACAAGGAGCCGGTTTTCGACTCGGCCGACACTCTGGGCGCCTCACTGGTAATCCTGGCCGAGATGTTCGGTGCCGCGACCTGGGACAAGGCACGCATGGCGGCGGCGGCGGATGATGCACTCCTCGTGGCCACGGATTGGGCGGATTATTTGGTGCGCAAAGGTCTCCCTTTCCGCGAGGCGCACAAAGTGGTCGGGACTCTGGTCGCACTGAGTGGGCAGCGGGGCGGGACTTTGCGCGACCTGTCGCTCGGGGATTTGCAGGCGGAAAGCAAACTCTTCAAGGCGGACGCCATGAAGTGCCTCGATGCGATGCGTTCTTTGCAGGCGCGCACCGCGGAGGGGGCGCCTTCGCCCCAACGGGTGAGGGCGCGTTTGGCCTGGTGGGGCCAGCGTTTGGCCTCAGCCAAGTCATGAGCGATGGCTGGGAGTTGTTGCGCGAAGAGGTGCTGCTGGAAACTCCGCATTTACGGGTGACCCAAGAGACGGTGCGCACCCCGTCGCGTCCGGAGGGTCGCGAGTGGACCAAGGTGACGAGAAAAGTCGGGGTGACGGTTGCGCCGCGTTTGCCGGACGGCTCGTTTGTCCTCATCCGCGAAGAACGCGTGCCGGCGCGGCGGGAATTCTGGCAATTTCCCGCGGGCCAAGTTGATGGGGAGACGACGACGTCCGGCATCGAGCAGGCGGCGCGCCGGGAGTTGAGCGAGGAGGCAGGATGCGAGGTGACGGGCCGCATGGAGTATTTGGGCAAATTTTTCACCTCGCCCGGATTCACCGATGAGACGACGCACCAGTTTCTCGCCACGGAGGTGCGGTGGGACCCGCGGGCGACCGGTCATGATGCCGAGGAGCAAATCCTCGAAATCAAGGCTTTTCCCGCCGAGGAGTTGCGCGAGATGGTCGCGCGCGGGGTGATTGAGGATGCCAACACCTTGGGTTTGTATGCGCGTTTGGCCGCCGGGAGGCGGGTATGAGCCTGAAGAAATTCCTCAAGTTCCGCGACGAGCGGGACACGCCCAAGCCCTTCCTCGCACATGTCGAGGACTTGCGAGGCATGGTGGTGCGCATGGCCATTGTGCTCGGGATCTGCATGGTTTTCGCCTTTGTTTTCCGGGGACACTTGGCCTCTTTTGTCCAGGCGCCTCTACTCGCGGTGGATCCGGGGCGGGTGGACAACCTGCAGTCCCTCGGGGTGGCTGATTCGATGACCATCTCGTTCAAGTTGGCTTTCTATGCCGGGTTGGTCATTTCCTTTCCGGCCTTGCTCTATTTTCTCGCGGAGTTCGTCCTCCCGGCCCTGAGCAGGAAGGAGCGCCGAATCGTGCTCCTCGCTTCGATCGTCGGTTTCGGTCTTTTTCTCGGCGGAGCGGCCTTCGCTTTTTACGTCGTGCTGCCCGCCGCGCTGGAATTCTTTTTCCAAGACGCGCAAATGATGGAGTGGCGTCCGACCTGGACGGTGGGAGAGTATTACAGCTTCACCACGCAATTCGTTTTGGCCTTCGGTCTGGCCTTCGAGCTTCCGGTCGTGGTGCTGGCCTTGGTCAAGGTCGGCCTGCTTGAGCACGCGCAGATGCAAGCCACGCGGCCCTACGCGATTGTGGTCATTTTTTTGTTGGCGGCCGTGATCACGCCGACGCCCGATATTTTCACCCTCATTTTGATGGGGGCTCCGATGGTCCTGCTTTACGAGGCCTGCATTTGGATTGCGCGGTGGATGGAGCGGCGGGAAGCGCTCACCACACCCGGCGCAGGCCGTAACGATCGAAAACCGGATCGCGACTGAGGATATCGAGTCCGCGTAGGCGGGCTTGGATGACTTGGATGCGGTCGAAGGGATCACCGTGAATTGGTTCGAGGTGCTGCACGGCGGTGACCGCGCGCCAGTCGGGGGTGATGACGTTGAAACCGTTTTGCTTGAAGAGACGCGGGAGATCGAGGTCGAGAGAGTAGGGGAGTTTGAGTTTGCCCAAGCCCACCTTGATGGCGGCCTCCCAGACGGAGGCGAGGCTGACGGAGCACTCCCACGGTTCGTGCAACATAATTTCCTTGGCCCGCCGCCCGAACCCGCGTTCGCCCTCGAGGAACCCGATCCAAGCGTTGGTGTCGACCAGATACCTCACATGTATTCCTTGAACTCCTTGAGTGGTTCGTCGAAGTCGGGTGCCATGTAAAAGCCGGGTCCTTTGGCAGAGCCGAACTTGGCCTTGGTGTGCTGCCGGGGAGCGGGCGGACGCAACTCGGCGACCCGTTTGCCGTGCTTGGTGATGTAGATGGTTTCTCCTCCGGCCACTTCATCGAGCAAGCGGGAAAGATGGGTTTTTGCTTCGAAGGTGCCGACTTCTTTGATCATGAAGGTAAACTAGTTGAACTAGTTGAATTTGGCAACTCGGAAGAACGGCGTTGTATGAGGCGCGCGGCTCGCGGGGATCCGCACACGGCGGACAGGCTGCTCGCCCTCCAGGGGAGGGTTGCTTAAGATTCGGCCATGCGGATTGTTTCTTTGCTGCCGAGTGCGACGGAGATCGTGGCGGATCTGGGACTGGTGGCAGATTTGGTCGGACGCTCCCATGAGTGCCAATGGCCGGAAGGGGTGCGGGAGGTTCCCGTGGTGTCGGCCAGCCGGATTGACTCGGGGGCCTTGGACGGCCGGCAAATCGATGAGGCGGTGCGGGCGGCGGTGGAGAAGGGCGAGGCGCTTTACGCGGTGGATGGGGAGTTGCTGGCGTCGCTGCGGCCGGAGGTGATCATCACGCAGGATCTTTGCCGGGTTTGTGCGGTGTCCGGCGGAGACCTTGGCGAGGTCGGCGCGCGGGTGATTTCGCTCGGGCCGCGGACGTTGTCCGAGGTGGCAGAGTCGGTGCGGTATCTGGGGCGGGAGTTGGGCGCGGCCGGGCCGGGTGAGTTCTGCGCGGATGAGATGTTGCGGCGGATCGAGCGGGTGCGTCATGCGGTGGCCGGCCGCACGCGTCCCCGGGTTTTTCTGGCCGAGTGGATTGAGCCGCCGTTTGTCAGTGGCCATTGGATTCCGGAGATGGTCGCGGCGGCCGGAGGTCTTGAGGTGTTGGGTCGGGCCGGGGAGCGTTCGGTCCGCACGACCTGGGAGACGGTGCGGGCGGCCCGTCCGGAGCTGGTCATTGCCGCACCCTGCGGCTTCGGCCAAGAGCGTGCGGCGCGGGAGGCGGCGTTGATTGATGTCGGGTGCCGGGTGGTTGCGGTGGATGCCGACCGGTTCTTCGTGCGGCCGGCGCCATCCTTGGCCCAGGGGGTGGAAATCCTCGCGCGGATTTTCCACGGGATTGATCTGGCGGTGGGTTGAGGATTCAATTCAAGACGTGAAGCTGCATCAGACCATTTCCTTGGACCGTCCTTTGCTCGTCGTGGCGCTGGAGGAAGAGGCGGAGCATTTGCATCTTTCCGATTTGCCGGTTTTGGTCACGGGAGTGGGCAAGGTTTGTGCGGCTGCGGCTTTGGCCTCGGTCTTGGCCCGGCAGCGTCCTTCGCGGGTGATCAATCTGGGCACTGCGGGGAGCTTGCGCGAGGGACTGAAAGGCACGCAGGTCGTCGGGCGAGTCGAGCAGCGTGATTTTGATGACGAGGCGATTTTCGGACTGACCGGGGAACACTTCGGACCGGCCATCGACTTGGGGGTGAGCGGGCCGGTGCTCGGGTCGGGTGATTGTTTTGTCGGCAGCGCGGCAAAGCGGGAGGGGTTGATCGGCCGCGGGATTGATTTGGTCGATATGGAAGGTTACGCGGTTGCGTTCACCGCCCGGCAATTCGGTTTGCCGGTCACGCTGGTCAAGGAGATCAGTGATTCGGCGGACGAGGGAGCGGCCAAGACGTGGCGGGAGTCGCTGCGCGATTGCGCCGAGCGCCTGGGCGAATGGCTCCGCCACGAATTGCGCGGGTCTTGACGGTCTGCGTCTGGTTGTGGAGGGTTGAGGCTCTATGCAGATTGACGCTTACACCAAAATTGTTCTCACGGTCATTGCCGGTTGCCTTCTCTTCATGGTCGGAAAGGATATGACCCTCGTACCTTCCGCCCAGGCCCAGATGGGAGCGCAGGTTACGGACGTGAACATCGTGCAGATTGCCGGTTCCGCCCTGACCGCACCGGGGAATAGCCGGTTTGAGGCTTCCTTGCCGGTCACGGTACTCGAGCAGTAGCGGGCCGGAGAACCGGGGAGCGCTGCCGGGGCGACATTCCGCTTTGCAGAAAAAGGCCCCTCTGTGGTCCGCGACGGCTTGGTCAGTGTCGGGGTGGAGAGGCGGCGCTGGGCGCCCAGCTTATTCGGCGTCCTTCTCCGGAGCGTCCTGCTGCTTGGTGGCCTTGGGCTTTTCGGCTGCGGGCTTGGTCACGGTTTCCACCGTGCCGGTGTCTACCCATTCAAGGACCGCCATGGGGGCGCTGTCACTTTTGCGGGGGCCGAGTTTGGTAATGCGGGTGTAGCCGCCGGCCCGGGAGGCCGAGCGGGGGGCGATTTCCTCGAACAATTTTTTCACCGCGGCATCTTGGTGCAGATACGCGCTGGCGGTGCGCCGGGCATGCAAAGTGCCTTTTTTGCCGAGGGTTACCATTTTCTCGGCAAGCGGACGTGTCGCCTTGGCTTTGGCCAAGGTGGTCCGGATCCGCTGATGGATGATCAGGCTGCAGACTTGGTTAGCCAGCAGGGAGTCGCGGTGGGCCTGCGAACGGCCGAGTTTGACGGTCTTGTTTTGGTGCCTCATGGCTTATTTCTTTTTCGCTTTGGTCTCCTCCTCTTCCTCGGCGGGCACTTCCGCTTCGGGCTGGACCTCGATGAGGCCGGGCTCGAATTTCAGACCGAGACCGAGTTGGAGTTCTTCGAGTTTGTCCTTGATCTCGTTGAGCGACTTTTTGCCAAAGTTCCGGTACTTGAGCATTTCGGCTTCGGACTTCAAAGCGAGCTGGCCGACGGTCGTGATGTTGGCGTTGTTCAGGCAGTTGGCCGCGCGGACACTCAGTTCGATCTCGTTGACCGACATGTTGAGCAGCTTTTTCAGCTTGGCGTTTTCCTGGCTGACTGCTTCCGGAGTCTGGTCAAACTCGACTTGGGCGTCGTCGTTGCTCACGAAGACATCAAGGTGGTGACGGAGAATGGCTGCGGATTGGAGCAGGGACTCGTCGGGCGTGATGCGTCCATCGGTCCAGACTTCGAGCACAAGCTTGTCGTAGTCGGTGCGCTGCCCGACCCGGGTGGCCTCGACGGCGTATTTCACCCGGGTTACGGGGGAAAAGATGGAGTCGATGGCAATGACCCCGATGGCTTGATCGACGGTCTTGTTTTCGTCGCCGGTGGAGAAGCCGCGTCCTTTGCGCACGTTCATCTCGATGGAAAACTTCATTTTCTTGTCGAGGGTGACGATGTGCTGCTTGGGATTGAGGACTTCGCACAGGTTGGTCGAAGTAATATCACCGGCGGTCACGGCACCTTCTTTGTTCACGCTGAGTATCACGCGGTGCGTGTCGTGGTCGTGGGTGTTGAATTTGACCTGTTTGAGATTGAGGATGATTTCCACCACGTCCTCAACCACGCCCGGGATGGTCTGGAACTCGTGGTTGACTCCCTCGATCTGGATCGAGGTGACAGCGGCGCCTTCGAGCGAGGAGAGAAGCACGCGGCGGAGCGAGTTGCCGACCGTGTGGCCGTAGCCGGCCTCAAAGGGCTCCGCGGTGAATTTTGCGTAAGTGTCGGTGGAAGTCTTCTCGTCCTTGACGAGAGACTTGGGCATTTCGAAGCGTCCAAGACGAACGGGCATAAGGTTAGGTGGTATGAGGTGTCGCCGGGTTTCCCTTGGCGCGTTTGACCCACGAGACGAGGCTCTGGGGCCCAAGGACCTACGGCGCGATTCGTGACGCGCAAGCCCAAGAAAGTAGCGGCTTTCCTCCGGTGGACAAGGAAAATCTATTCTTCGGTCAGAATTCCGTCGGCCTCGAGGCCTCCGCGGGTTGCGCGGAAGACTTCCGGGCTGACCGGATGGGAGGCGATCAGGTGGCTCCGGAGCAGGGCGCCGGCTTCCCGCGGCGGGATGTGGCCGGCCAAGCGCGGGTAAAGCGCAATGGTGTTGCGCTGGGGCACGATGACATGGAACCCCGCGCCGAGCAGCGGTTCGAAGCGCTGGTAGAAGGCGGGGCTGACGACCAATGAGGAAAGCAGGGGGTTTTCGCCGGTGATGAGAATACGGTCGATGACCCGGCCTTTGCCGCGGCGGATCTCCACGTCGGCGGCGGCCAGCCAGGCTTCGCCCTTTTTCGCGGCGAGTTCCCGAGCCCAGCGCATGGCTCCGCGGGTCGTGGCGTACTCGAGGAGGCCGAATTGACCCGGACGGGCCACGGCAAGGATGGCGAGGTCCGACCCGGGAATTTTTTCGTGCAGGGAGGGGCGTTCAAAAGCCGGGACGAGCACCACGCGCCAACCGGGGTCAGGGGAGTCGTTGCCAAGCGCCGATCCGGCGACGACCCAAAAGGCGAAAAAAGCGCGCTTGCCGCGGCGGCGTGGTCTGGTAGCGGTCATGGGCAATGATTACCTACCTCGATGGCACTTTGCGCGAAGTGTGGCCGACGCAGGTCGTGGTGGAAGTTCACGGCGTAGGTTACGAGGTTCTCATCCCACTCTCCAGCTACGATCGCCTGCCGCAACCCGGACAACCGGTGCGTTTGCTCACCCATCTGCAGGTGCGGGAGGATGCCCACATTTTATTCGGCTTTGCTTCGGCCGAGGAGCGGGATTTGTTCCGTTTGCTCGTCACGCGGGTCAGTGGGGTGGGACCGAAGCTGGCCCTCGCTGTGCTCAGCGGGATGGATGTGGTGCGATTCAAAGCAGCGGTGGTCGATTCGGATACCGCGTCGATTGCCAAGATCAGCGGGCTGGGCAAAAAGACGGCCGAACGGATTGTGCTCGAGTTGAAGGACAAACTTGGCGTGGCGGCGGCCTGGGAAGCAGCCAGCGCGGACCATGCGCCGAGCGCGGAGGCGCGGGCGGCCAACGATGCCGTGCTCGCCTTGATCGCCCTGGGCTACAGGCAGGTCGATGCGGCCAAGTCGGTGCGGGAGGTGGCGCTCAAAAACAAGGAAGCGGGGACGGAGGAGTTGGTACGCTTGGCCCTGAAGGGATTGGTCTAAGCGTGACCACGACAAGAGATGAACGCCTGGCCCGGGCGGACCGCATCCGCGCGGCCCGGCCCCCGGGCGGTTTGTTTGCCGGCAAGGAATGGCGGGTGGCGGCGGAGCCCTTTGTCCTCCCGGTGGGCTTGGAGGTGGAGTTGGAGAAGCTCGGCTTCCGGCTGCGCAAATTTGTCGAGGCGAGTAATCTGCTTTACCGGCTGAGTGTGGCGGGGAAGCGTCCGGGCTGGATCGCCGAGTTGCTCGATCGCGGAAAGCCGCTGGAGTTGGTCGAGTTGGCGCGGGCCAAGCCGCTGGCCGACGCGGTGCCTCGGGTCATTCGCCCGGATCTGATTTTGACCCGGGATGGTTTTATCCTCGCTGAGTTGGACAACGTCCCGGGCGGGATCGGGCTGACCGCGTGGCTCAATGAAGTTTACGCGAAGGAAGGGTTTGCAGTCCTCGGCGGGCGGGGGATGGATGAGGGGTTTGGTGCGGTGGTCGATGGCGGCGACATCCTGGTTGCGGAGGAGGCCTCCGATTACCGCCCGGAGATGGATTGGATGGCGGCACGCATTGGTGCGCGCGTGGTCGAGGCGGAAAATACCCCGGCTGATTTGCGGAACAACGTCTACCGGTTCTTCGAACTCTTCGACTTGCCGAACATTCCGGGTTCGAGGGAACTTCTGCGCGAGGTGGCGGAAGGTAAGCGGGCCATGACGCCGCCGCCCAAGCCGTGGATCGAGGAAAAGTTGTGGTTCGCCTTGTTTTGGTTGCGGCCGTTGGCCGACTTTTGGCTGCGCGAGCTGGGGGAAAAACATTTCCTCGCGCTGCAAAAGGTCATCCCGCGCACCTGGTTGATGGATCCGCAGCCCCTGCCGCCCACCGGGGTTTATCCGGGCTTGGAGATCCAGAGTTGGGCGGAGCTGAAAAAGTTCAGTCAGCGCGAACGTGAGTTGGTCTTGAAGGTCAGCGGATTCTCCGAGTTGGCCTGGGGATCGCGCGGCGTGAAGGTCGGTCAGGATTTGTCGCATGACGATTGGGCGGCAGCGGTGGATGCAGCTCTGGCGGATTGGGGCGCGCGGCCGTGGATTTTGCAAAAGTTCCATCATTCCCGGGTGGTCGAGATGGATTATGCGCAAGAAGGGACGGGCGTTCCTGGCTCGCGGCTGCAAAGGATGAAGGGGAGGGTGCGCTTGTGTCCCTATTATTTCTGCGGCGAGCGGGAGACAAAGCTCGGCGGGGTGCTCGCCACGGTTTGTCCGGCGGACAAGAAATTGCTGCACGGAATGCGGGACGCAATTTTGGCCCCCGTGGTGGCGGCATGATCATGTCGAGGCGATTGGCCAGTTTACGAATCAAGGCGGCGGTTTGTCTCGGCCTGGCCTTTGCCTTCTCCGGCTGCGCGGCGAGGAAGGGATTGATCGTCGAACCAGGCAAGCCGCCAATTGTTTACGAGGCCAAGCCGGTGGCCGTGTTGCAGGGGAAGGCGTCCTATTATTTCGGGCGCTGGATCGGACGGAAGACGGCGAACGGGGAAATTTACCGGGCGGCGGATATCACGGCGGCGCACAAGACCCTTCCGTTTCATACCATGGTCCGGGTGAGCAACTTGCAGAATGGCAAGTCGGTCATCGTGCGGATTAACAACCGCGGTCCTTACGTCAAGGGGCGGATCATCGACCTCAGTCTGGTCGCCGCGCAGCGCATCGAGATGACCAAAGCGGGGGTGGTGCCGGTGCGGGTCGAGGTGTTGCGGAAGATCGAAGTTTTGCCGCAGCCGAACCGTCAATTGACCGCGCGGGCGAAGCGGGCGGCGGAACAGCGGGCGGCGCAAGCGGCGGAAGAGGCCGGTAAGGAAAAGCCGGACACCCGCTCCGGACCCCGCGGGGTGTTTTCCTTCCTTCGATCTGCGCCATAGCCCGCTGGTTGCCATCGCGCTTTTGTTCGGGCTGGCGCTTGCGCTCCCGGGCGGTTGCCGGCACAAAATCAGCATGGCGTGCACCGGTGAAAGATGGGCGTTGCGGCGGGTCTTCGTCGGCGTTTAAGGTTCTCTGATGAGCCCTGAACTCCCGGAATCCTCGCTCGAAGAAGAGGCAAAACGCCTCGAGGAAATGTCCATCGCCCTCATCCGCGACAACAACTGGCAGGCTCTCGAGCAGCTCCTCTCGCCTGCTTGTCAATTTGTCACAAGTCAGGGCTCCTGCAATCGCACCGAAGCGATCACGCTGATGAAGGAAATGAATTTAGGCGAAGTCCGCCTCAAGGATTTCAAGGTCACCCAAGCAGGCCCCAACCTTATCCTCAGTTTTTGGCTTAGCGCGTCCGAGACGATTGGAGGCGAGGTGCTCCCGACCGAATTCTCGCCGCGTTTGAGTGTCTGGCAGCGCGAGGGGACAGCCTGGCAATGCATTGCTTACGGCGATTTTAATCGGGTTTAAGATACTTCGCCGGCGGTGCGGAGGGTGATCAGCGCGGAGTGAGGAGGCGGATGAGGAGGTGTTCATCCTGCAGCAGGGCTGCGACTTTGTTTTGGCTTGGGGGCGGGGAAATTCGGTTTAACTATTTTGGCGGCCTTCGGGTCGACAAAATGAACCGCGTCACGGAACCCAGCCGGCACGATAACCTCCTCGGTCGGGGCCGAGTGGTCTGGCGGTTCGAAACGCCGACTGCCTCCTGACATGCAGCTGGAAACGGTAGTTGGAGACGCTCTCGCACCGTACATCCCGGACCTCGCGCGGCTCCGCATGACCGTTTTTCGTGACTACCCCTACCTCTACGACGGTAGCGAGGCCTATGAGGCCGAGTATCTGCGCACCTACACCGCTGCGGGTCAGGCCATCGCTGTGCTCGCCCGGGACGGGGATGCCATCGTCGGGGCCTCCACCGGGGTGCCGCTTGCCGCCGAGACTGAAACCTTGGTGCGCCCGTTCGCGGCGCTGGGTCTGGATCCCGCTACGGTGTTTTACTGCGGTGAATCGGTCTTGCTCCCGGCCTGGCGCGGACGCGGCATTTATCGCGCCTTTTTCGCGGCGCGCGAAGCCTACGCCCGGGAGTTGGGCGGCATAGCATGGATGAGCTTCTGCGGCGTGGTCAGACCAGAGAATCACCCGCTGCGCCCCCTGCACTGGATACCGCTTGATGCGGTCTGGCGGCACTTCGGCTACGCACCGGAGGAGAAGCTCCGCACCAGCTTCGGGTGGAAAGACATCGATCAGCCCGCCAGCACCGAACACCCGATGCAGTTCTGGCTTAAGCCGCTGGGTTGATACCTTGGCTCCGTCGACCGGTCTTGCTTCCGGCGGGACTCTACCGCGCTTGCGGTCACCGCGGGGTGAGCACCCGCACGAGCAACTGCTGCAAAATCAGCGCGGGATCGGAGCCGGTGGACATGATGGAGGTGGTGGCTTCGGCACAGGCGATGGTCGCTCCGGCCAGTTCTTGCGCTTGGAAACGTTTCGCTTCCTGGGCGGACAGGTAAAACCCGTAGGCGTTGAGGGTGCCGTCCTTTTTTCGCGGCAGGATTTCTTGAGCGTCGGCCGGGAGTTGTTCGAGGGCGGATTGGAAGGCGGGGTAGCTTGGGGGCACGCGGAGACCGTATTCTTCGATCAGGACGGCGGCCGCGGTCATACGCTGAATGGTCGGCATGATGGCGGCGTAAAGGAGTCCGACGGGGTCTTCGCCCTGGGCGAGGAGCTTTTGCAGGCAGTTGCTCGCCTCGCGGAGATTGCGGCGGGCGAGGCAGTTGCCGAGTTCGAAGATGATCCCGCGTCGGGTTTCGGGGACGAGGAGGCGGATGTCTTCCTCGAGGATTTCGCGGCGCTCGTCGCCGAGGTAGGTGTCGATTTTGTCGAGTTCGTTGAGAACTTGGCGGGTCTCCGAACCGACGTAAGCGGCGAATCGTTCCAAGGCGTCGGGGTGGAATTTCAACTTGCGTTCGCGCGCGGCTGCGGAGCCCGCTTGGCGGGCGGCTTCGTCTTCGTCGAAGCGCGGGCCGCCCGATGGTTTGTCGCGGAGGTCGGTCGAGGCGAGTTTGCTCAGCGACTTGTAAGCGGTGCGGCGTTTGTCGGGGCTGATCGCGCTGAAGAGGAAGCGGGTGCCTTCGTGAACCCCGGCCTCGAGAATTTTCAGCAAGTCCTCGAGTGCTGCGAGGACGGCCTTGCTGCCGCCGAGCTGGGTGTCGGAAAGAAAGTTCGCGTTCTTCAGCCAGACCAGTTTCTCCGAGGAGAGGAAGCCCGGCATGCTGAGCGAGAGGATGGCCTCGCGGATGATCGCGGCGGCGTGTTCGGCATGATCCGCGTGGGCGTCGAGGATTTCGACCGCGAATTCACCACCTTCGGCCGGGGAGAGTTCCGCGGCGAGTTCTTTGGCCCGGGATTTGACCGCCATTTCGTCGTTGCCGGCGACGAGGTGGATGGCGGTGGCGGGGGGGGCTTTTTTGGATTTGGCGGCGGGCATCTCAGAGTTTTCAGTTTTATGTTTTAAGTTTAAAGAGGGCAGATGGAGCGGTCGTGACGGGCGGGACGCCCGTGCCCCCTGCCGGAATGCCGTGACGGGCGGGGAGGGCAGTTCATCGGCGGCGTTTTTTGGCAGCGTAGGTGACGGGGCGGCGGGACGGGGAGATTTTTTCCAGGCCGGTGCCGGCTTTGAGTTCCATGATCTGGTCGCGGAGGAGGGCGGCACGTTCGAATTCGAGGGCGGCGGAGGCCTCTTCCATTTCCTGGGAGAGTTCGCTCAGGAGATCCGAGAGGGAAAGTCCTTGGCCGTCTTCGCGGATCAGAGATGTCCCGTCGGATTTGCCTTTGAGGATGACATGGAGGCTTTCTTGCACCGCGCGGACCACGCTGCGTGGGGTGATGCCGTGTTGCTCGTTGTATTCCATCTGGCGCCGACGCCGGTAGTCGCTGATCTCGATGAGGGCACGGATGCTGCCGGTCATGTTGTCGGCGAAAAGCACGACTTCGCCGTCCACGTGGCGGGCGGCGCGACCGGCGGTCTGGATGAGCGAGGTCTGGCTGCGCAGGTAGCCTTCCTTGTCGGCGTCGAGAATGCAGACCAGTCCGACTTCGGGAAGGTCGAGGCCCTCGCGGAGGAGGTTGATGCCGACCAGGATGTCGAATTCACCGGTGCGCAGTGCGCGGAGGATTTCCACCCGCTCGATGGTGTCGATGTCGCTGTGGAGGTAGCGGACTTTGAGCCCGACATCGCGCAGGTAGTCGGAGAGGTCCTCGGCCGTGCGTTTGGTCAGTGTGGTGACGAGGATGCGTTGGTTTTTTTCGATCCGCTGACGGCAGAGCTCGATCGTCTCGTCGATTTGGTCTTTGAGCGGGCGGATGGTGATTTTCGGGTCGAGGAGCCCGGTGGGGCGGATGATTTGTTCGGCGACCAGCGGGGCGCCCGGGGTGGAGAGATCGCACCCGTCGCGGGCGCGCTGGAGGAGGGCGGCACTTTCCTCGATAGTCAAGCGATTGTCGGGGCGGACCGCGGGGAGGAATTCCGTGTTCCCGACGTGGCTGTTGCGGATCTCGAAATCGCCGGGTGTGGCGCTCATGTAGAGGAGTTGGTTGGTCATGCCCATGAATTCGGGGAAATCGAGCGGACGGTTGTCCATCGCGCTGGGCAGGCGGAAACCGTAGTCGACCAGGACCTGTTTGCGCGAGCGGTCTCCGGCATACATGCCGCCGATCTGCGGGATGGAGGCGTGTGATTCGTCGATCACGCAGAGGTAGTCCTTGGGGAAAAAGTCGAGGAGGGTGAAGGGGCGTGAATTGGGGGGGCGTCCGCTCAGGTGGCGGGAATAATTTTCGATCCCGGTGCAAAAACCCATTTCTTCCATCATTTCGAGGTCAAACTCGGTGCGCATTTTCAGACGCTGGGATTCGAGCAGTTTGCCTTGGGACTCGAGCTCGGCCAGACGGCCGTCGAGTTCGGTCCGGATGGTGCCGAGCGCACGGCGCAGCTTGTCCTGCGGGGTGACAAATTGTTTGGCCGGAAAAATGGTCAGGCCGGGCAAGGTTTCCAAGACATGGCCGGTCAGGGGGTCGAACATGCTGATGCGGTCGAGGTTGTCGCCGAAAAATTCCACCCGGACGGCGGTCTCGTCCAAATTGGCGGGATGCACTTCGACCACGTCGCCGCGCACCCGGAATTTGCCGCGCCCGAAGGCGATATCATTGCGTTCGTAAAGCAGTTCGACGAGTCGTCCGAGGAAGGCTTCGCGCGAGAGCTCTTCGCCGGGTTTGAGCGGCAGGAGCATTTTTCGGTAGTCCTCCGGCGAGCCCAAACCATAAATGCAAGACACGCTGGCAACGACCAAGACGTCGCGGCGGGTGAGCAGGGAGCTGGTCGCGGAGAGGCGGAGCCGCTCGATCTCCTCGTTGATCGCGGAATCCTTTTCGATGTAGGTGTCGGTGCGCGGGATGTAAGCTTCAGGTTGGTAGTAGTCGAAATAGCTGACGAAATACTCGACGGCATTGTCCGGGAAAAATTGTTTGAATTCGGAGTAAAGCTGCGCGGCCAGGGTTTTGTTGTGTGAGATGACCAGCGTGGGGCGGTTGAGATTGCGCACGATGTTGGCCGCGGTGAAGGTCTTGCCCGAGCCGGTCACGCCGAGGAGGGTCTGGTGGCGGTTTCCCGCCTCGAGCGAGCGCGTCAGCTTGTCGATGGCAGGACCTTGGTCGCCGCAGGGTGCGTGGGGGGAGGCGAGGCGGAAAGACATGGTGCTACCCTCCGAAACTAAACATGCGGCGAGGCGGATGCCAGCTGGTCATTTTCGGGTCGATGGTGACAAAGAAACGCCAGGGCCAAGCGGGAGGGAAGAGCGCGCCAAGCAGGGAGCGAAATTGCCGGCGGCCAAGCGAGCGTGGCGCGCAGGATGGCGAGGTCAAGGCAGGGTTATTTCGAGCCCTCCGTGCACCGCGGCGGCGTATGCGCGCACTGCGCCGCTGATGGCCGACGCGGTTTCGGCCCGTTGCTTGGCAAATTTCGGTTTGAACCACGGATAGAGCCCGACGAGGTCGTGCAGAACGAGGATTTGGCCGTCGCAGCCTTCGCCGCTGCCGATGCCGATGGTCGGGATTTGCAGCGTCGGGCCGATCTCCGCGGCGAGCGCGGGAGTGATGATCTCGAGCACCACGGCGAAGGCGCCGGCTGCTTGCACTGCGGCGGCGTCGTCCCGGAGGGAGCCGGCTTCCTCGCTGGTGCGGCCCTTCACTTTGTATCCGCCTTCCTCCCGGATGTGCTGCGGGAGCATGCCGAGATGGGCGAGGACAGGTATGCCTGCCTCGACCAGCGCCCGGATCTGCGGAGCCAGAGCCGCCCCCCCCTCGAGTTTGACCCCGCTTGCCCCGGCGGCAAGGAGTTGTCGTGCGCTGGCCAAGGCTTGCTCCGGAGAGGCATAGGTTCCGATCGGCAGGTCGGCGATGACCGGTGCGTGCTTGGTCCCGCGGGCCACTGCTCCGGTGTGGCGGATCATGTCCTCGAGAGTCACGGAAGTGGTGTCGGGGTACCCGAGCACAACCATGCCGAGCGAGTCGCCAACCAGGATGAGATCAATGCCCGCTTCGTCGACCAACCGGGCGGTGGGATAATCGTAAGCGGTCAGCGCCGCAATTTTCTGCCCGCTCAGTTTGTGTTGCCGGAACCGGCGGTCGAGGTTGTTCATAAGCGGCGGGCCAAATCTCGCGCTGATCGTCGCGGCGGGCAAGCCCGCTTGTGCTACCAAGCGGCGCGGAACATCTCCGCGCGCGGCGCGGCAGGAAGTGCGGCGAGAAGTTGAGTGACCGGACGCTGGTTGCCGGGGAGAGTGAAATCCGGACGCAGATCGGCCAGAGGTTGCAGGACGAAGCGGCGCGCGGCGAGGCGCGGGTGCGGCAGGACGAGATTGGGGGTGTCAATGACGAGTTCACCGGAGTAGAGGATGTCCAGATCGAGCGGCCGCGGGGCGTTCCGGCCGCGGGGGTTTGGGCGTCCGAGTTCCGACTCGAGACGGTTGAGTTGCCAGAGCAGGTGGTCGGGATCGAGCGAGGTGTGGATTTCGATCACGGCATTGAGGAAAGGGGCCGAGTCGGGCGGACAGTCGACGGGCTCGGTTTGATAGACGCGGGAGAATGGGGCGGGGGCTGACCTCTCATGAAGCGAGAAGAGCAGAACCCGGCCTTGACGAAGGTGGGCCAGCCGATCGCCGAGGTTGGATCCGAGGGCGATGCCGGTGGGGCGTGGAAGGTCGTCGGTCGGCACGTGGAACTTGCTCCTTAACCTAGTCGAGGCGGGGCCACCCGCACAGGCCGAAAGCAGCAGCGTGGTTTGCCCACACCCTGCGGGTATGTTAAGCCTGAACAATGGCTATGTTCATTGCCGCGTTCTTCGCCTGGTTCGGCCTTGTTTGCGGCGGAGTGGCGCAGGATGAAGAAGAGGTTTCGCCCTATCGGGAAATGAAGACTTTGGCCCAGGCGGTGGAGTTGATCCGGCAGGACTATGTCGAGGAGGGGGCAACGGATTACGAGGGGTTGGTTTACAGTGCGTTGCGCGGCATGCTGACCGATTTGGACCCGCATAGCGATTTCTTGGATCCCAAGGATTTCCAGGGCATGCAGGAGGACACACGGAGCGAGTTTGGGGGATTGGGTGTGGTCGTGGGGCTGAAAAACGAGCGGCTGACCATTGTGGCCCCGATGGAGGGCTCGCCGGGTTTCCGGGCTGGTTTGCTCCCGGGCGATGTCTTGTTGGAAATCGACGGGAAGTCGGCCGACAAGATGTCGCTGCGTGATGCGGTGGAAAAATTGCGTGGCGCAGCGGGCACCCCGGTCAAGCTGGCCGTCGGGCGGGTGGGATCAGCGGATCCCTTGAAGTTCGAGCTCGAGCGCGAGGTGATCAAGGTGCCGAGTGTGCGTGGGGCGCGGGTCTTGCCGGGTGAGGGTCCGCGGATCGGCTACGTCCGGGTCACGCAATTCAGCGAACCGACGGGAAAAGAGTTCGCTCGTGCGCTCAACGAATTGGAGAAGGAGGGGATGGGCGCCTTGGTCATCGATCTGCGTTTCAATCCGGGTGGTCTGCTTTCCGGTGCGGTCGAAGTGGCGGGCGAGTTCCTGCCCGGCGGGGCGCTGGTCGCTTACACCGAGGGCCGTTCGGCTTCGGCCCAGCGGCGTTACCTTGCGCCGGGCAAGGGACGCCAGGCGCGGGCTTATCCGGTGGCCGTGCTGGTCAACGGCTCGAGTGCCAGCGGGGCGGAAATTGTCGCGGGGGCCTTGAAAGATTCGGGGCGTGCCTTGTTGGTCGGCGAAACCACTTTCGGCAAAGGGTCGGTGCAAAGCGTGGTCTCGCTGCCCGACGGGTCCGCGCTGCGCATGACCACGGCAAAATATTTCACCCCCGGCGAGCAGCCGATCCACGAAAGGGGCGTCGCTCCGCACGTGGTTGCCCCCATGACCGCGGGGGAAGAGGCGAGATTGCTTGCCGTGCGCCGGCAGGAGGATTTGCCGGCTGGGACAAAGCGTGAGGAGATTGAGCCGCTGGACGATGTGCCGCTGCAGCGGGCGGTGGATGCCTTGCGCGGGACGCTTTTGCAGGCCAGGGAGGGGGCGGCGGAGCCGTCCGAAGGAGGTTGAGCGCGCCGCTCGTTCTGGCTCTGGAGACCTCGTGCGACGAGACAGCGGCCGCGGTTATCGAGGGGGTTGCCTGCTTGCGGGGGAGTGCCGTGACGAGCCAGGCGGCGGTCCACGCGGTCTATGGCGGGGTGGTGCCTGAAGTGGCTTCGCGGCAGCACTTGACGCAGATTCGTGGTGTGGTCACCGAGGCGCTGAGTGCGGCCGGCGTGGGCTTGACGCAGATCGAGGTTTTCAGCGCGACGACAGGCCCGGGGTTGGCCAGCGCGCTGTTGGTCGGCGCCTCGGCCGCCAAAGGGTTGGCCTTGGCGCTGGAGAAACCTTTTTTAGCCCTCAACCACATTGAAGGTCATTTGCTCTCGCCGTTTATCGGTGCGGAGGACATTCCGGAATGCGTTGGTTTGGTGGTCAGTGGCGGACACACGCTCTTGATCGATGTGGCCGGCATGGGGCGTTACCGCCTGCTTGGGCGCACGCTGGACGATGCGGCGGGGGAGGCCTTTGACAAAGTGGCCAAGCTGCTGGAGCTCGGTTATCCGGGAGGCCCGCGCCTCGAGGAAGAGGCGCGCTCGGGCCATCCGGCGCGTTTCGATTTGCCACGGAGCATGAAATGTTCGGGTGACCATGACTTCAGTTTCAGCGGGCTGAAGACCGCAGTGCGCTACCTGCTGCCGAAAACCCAGCCGGGGGATCGTCCGGACCTTTGTGCCAGTTTCCAAGAGGCGGTGGTCGATGTGCTGGTGCACAAAGCGGTGCGGGCCGCGGGTTTGAGCGGGCGAAGGCTCATCGCGGTGAGCGGCGGGGTGGGGCTGAATCTCCGGTTGCGTGAACGCTTGGTCTGCGCGGCGGCCGAGGATGGCCTCGAAGTTCGTTTTGCCGCGCCCGCCTGGTGCACGGACAATGCCGCAATGATGGCTTATGTCGCGGCGCAGCGGTGGAAGTCCGGGCAATCCTCGGGTCTGGAAGAGGATATTTTTCCCACCTTGGGTGCCGATTTATTCAAGGCCATCTAAATATTGGCTCGGAAATTGCTCGCCATGAACCGGAAAGACGGGCGTCCTTGTGGTCATGTCCGGCCTGCATCAGAGCGCCCAAATGGGGCAGCAGCAAATGCTCTCGCCCCAGATGCGGCAGAGTCTGGAAATCCTCCAAGCGAACGCCTTGGAGCTGCAGCAGATGGTCCGGCAGGAGATCGAGACCAACCCGGTCTTGGAGGAAGAGGAGCCCGAGGAGGAAGCGCGGGTGGAGGAACCGGAAGAGGATGGGGCGGACGATGTGCCGGACGAGTTGAGCCGGCTGGAGGAGGATTGGGGGGTATTTTCCGGGCAGGGTACGCAGCATGGCGATCCGGAGGCCGAAGCGCGGCGGCGTCATTTTTTGGAGGGGGTCAGCCCGGCGGAAACCTTGGCTTATCACCTCGAGAAACAGCTGGGCCGACTGGCCCTCGATGCCGTGCGGCGGCGCATTGCCACTTTGCTCGTGGGGAATTTAAACGAGGACGGTTACCTCGCGGCCACGCTTGAGGAGGTGGCCGACGAAGCGGGTGCGGAGACGGCTGAGGTGTCTGCGATGCTGCACTTGTTGCAGACCCTTGATCCTCCGGGTGTCGGGGCGCGTGATTTATCCGAGTGCCTCCGCTTGCAACTCGCGCGGCGCGGTGGGGACTACCGGACGGCGGCGCGGGTGGTTGCCGGCCACCTCGATTTGCTCGGCCGGAAGAATTTTCCCGAGATCGCGGCGGCGCTGGGGGTGTCGCAGGAGGCGGTTCGGGAGGCGGGGATGCTCATTGCCAGCTTGAATCCCAAGCCGGGCCGCGCTTTCAGCGGGGATGAGGCGCAGGTGCTTTCACCCGATGTGGTGATCGAAAAAATCGGCGAAGACTTTGTCGTTTCCTTGGTGCGCGACAGCGTGCCCCGGCTCCGCATTAGCCGGACTTACCGTGATTTGCTGGGCGAGGCGGCCGGGGCGGCCGAGGTGCGGAGCTACCTGCGCGAGAAAATCCGGGGCGGCAAATTTCTGATCAAGAGCATTGAGCAGCGTCAGCAGACCATCCTGGCGATCGCCCGCGAGATCGCGGTGCGGCAGCGGAGGTTTCTTCAGGAAGGGGTGGCGGCCCTTGCCCCCATGACCATGGCGCAGGTCGCCGGGGTCGTCGGGGTGCACGAGACCACGGTGAGCCGCGCCATGGCCGGGAAGTCGGTGGCCACGCCGCAAGGCATTTTCGAACTGAAGTTTTTTTTCACATCGGGCTACCGGGGGGCCGACGGGGCGGAGGTAAGCAGCACCAGTGTGAAGGACGCCATTGCCGCGCTGATCCGCGGGGAGGATTTGCACAAGCCGTGGAGTGACCAGCATCTTGCGGACCGGCTCAAGGCGGACGGTCTTGCCGTGGCCCGCCGCACGGTGGCGAAATACCGCGAAGTGCTCGGTATCCTGCCCAGTCATTTGAGAAAATCCTTTTGAGCGGGGGGGGCGGCCCACAGGATGGGCTTTGATGACAGACCTTAATGCGGAAATGGTGCGCGAGGCCCTGCGCGCAGTGAAGTATCCCGGATTCAGCCGCGATATCGTCTCCTTCGGGTTGGTGGAGTCCGCCGAGGTGCGGGGCGATGAAATCTTCGTCAAACTTTCGCTCGCCGTGGAGGACCCGAAGATCGCCCAACAAATCCACCGCGAGTGCATGGGCGCGCTGGCCGTCTTGCCCGGGGTGCGCACCCCGCAGGTCCTCATCGATTTGAAAAAGCCCCCCGCCGCGTCTTCCCCCGGGGCGACAAAGATCAAAGGGGTGAAGCATGTCGTGGCGGTGGCCAGCGGGAAAGGCGGAGTGGGCAAAAGCACGGTGGCTTCGAATTTGGCCCAAGCCTTGAGTTTGAGCGGGGCGCGCACCGGCCTCTGCGATTGCGACCTTTACGGGCCCAGTATCGCCCTGATGTTCGGCACCACGGAGCAACCGGAAGCGACGGAGGACAATCGTATCGTGCCGGTCGGGCGCTACGGGTTGAAGTTGATGTCGATGGGATTCCTCACCGATGCAGACACCCCTGCGGTGCTGCGCGGGCCGATGGTGACCCGTTACACCCAACAATTTTTGCGTCAGGTGGAATGGGGTGACCTCGATTACCTGATCCTCGACCTCCCGCCGGGCACGGGCGACATCCAGCTCACCGTGGTGCAAACCGTGGCCCTGGCCGGGGCCATTGTCGTGACCACGCCGCAGGAAGTGGCCTTGATCGACGCGCGCAAAGCGGTGGCCATGTTCGAGAAGACCAACGTGCGGGTGCTGGGTATTGTCGAGAACATGAGCCACTTTGTCGCTCCGAGCGACGGAGTGCGCTATGACATTTTTGGTGCGGGCGGAGGTCAGCGGGAAGCCGACCGTTTGGGTGTCCCGTTGCTCGGCGAGGTGCCGATCGACATAGCCACGCGCGAAGCGGGCGATACGGGCATGCCGATCGTGGCGCGGGCGCAGGACAGTGCGGTGGGCCGGGAATTCACCAAGATGGCCCGCACCTTGCGGGCCGAACTCGAGGGCGCGTCAGCGGATGAAGGCTAGGCGCGAACCGTGCGGAGGAGCCTACCGGGTTTGATGGCGAAGGCTTACGCCACCTTGACTCTGCGCGGGGCTCTGGTAGAGGTTGAAGGCATGATCGACACCCTTGACGAGGGTACCAACCTCGTCCGCAACTCTATGCTCTATCGCGAGTTTATGGCCGAGCGGGAAGAGATTTTGCGGCACAAATGGATCGAGAGCGAAAAGGTTGGCCATGACATCGGCTTCGAGAGGGCGCTGCTTGATTGGGTGATGCGCCACCGGGGTGGGTGGCGCGACAACCGGACGCCCCGGCCCCGGCCGGCGGCTGGAGTCAATTGAGGTTCCTTCACCGGGCCGGAGCAAACAGCCCGGCCATTTTTCCTCGCGCAGAGTGAGCGCAAACTTCAAGGTCACGGGGCGAGATCCCTCTTCGGGTGCCCGCCGCGGCACCCTGCAAACCCGGCGCGGACCGATCGAGACACCAGTCTTCATGCCGGTGGGAACGCAGGGCACGGTCAAAGCGGTCAGTCCGCGCGAACTGCACGAATTGCGCGCCGAGATCATCCTCGGCAACACCTACCATCTTTTCGTCAGGCCGGGTTTGGAGGTCATCCGCAAGCTCGGCGGGCTGCACAATTTCATGGGTTGGGATGGTCCGATCCTCACGGACAGCGGGGGATTCCAGGTTTTTTCGCTGGCCAAGCTGCGCAAGATCACGCCGGAGGGCGTGCATTTCCAAAATCATCTCGATGGCTCACCGTGCTTTATCGGTCCGGAGACCTCGATGGAGATCCAGCAGGTGTTGGGTTCAGATATTGTCATGGCCTTCGACGAATGTCCTTCCCATCCCTGCAGGCACGAGGCGGCGGCGAAAAGTCTCGAGCTGACGCTTGGCTGGGAGCGGCGCTGTCTGGACTGGTGGGCGCGGCAGAACGGCGAGGCTGCTCGTCCCTTGCTTTTCGGTATCGTGCAGGGCTCGTCTTACCCCGATCTCCGGGCCAAGTCGGCGCGCGAGTTGGTTGCCATGGGGTGGGACGGCTACGCGGTGGGCGGGGTCAGTGTGGGCGAACCGGAACGCGAAATGATGCAGGCAGTGGAATTCGCCGTCCCGCATTTGCCGGAGGACCGGCCGCGCTATGCCATGGGTCTGGGCACGCCACCTCAATTGGTGGAAATGATCGCCCGGGGGATCGACCTGTTTGACTGTGTCTTGCCGACGCGGGTGGCGCGTAACGGGACGGCGTTCACCGCGGGAGGGACGCTGAACTTGAAAAATGCCTGCTTCACGCTCGACGCAGGTCCGATCGAAGAGGGGTGTGCTTGTTACGCCTGCGCGCATTTTTCCCGGGCCTACGTGCGGCATTTGGTCAAAGCGGAGGAAATCCTCGGCCTGCGGCTCATCTCACTGCACAACCTGCATTTTTATCTCAACTTGATGGCGCGGGTGCGCGGGGCGTTGGCAGCGGGGACCTTCGCGGACTTCCGGCGTGAGTTTGTCCGCGGATATCGGCCGCACAAGGCAGCGACTTAAAGGCCCCCTTCCGGGCACGGGTCGGGTTGATCTCCCCGCGGTGCGCGGGATGACCAATGCCGGGCGGGAGGGACGGATGGAGGACAGGCAATGCAGCGGAGGCCATCTGCGTGCTGCGGGCGAGGAAAGATGCGCGGTGGGAGGCATTTCATCGTCCGAGGAGAACGGCCCCTCCATCAGCGCGCAGAAGGAAGGGTAGATGAGACTTGCACCACGCGACCTTTCGACCGGGCTCCCGGCTCAGGGGTCCTGCTGGTCTTCGCGCACGTAGGGATAGCGGGTCTCGAAAAGTAGTTCGGGCGGGAACTCGGAGTAGCCGCTCCAAATCCACTGCACATTGCTCCTGTAGGGCGGGGCGTAGGTGCCTTTGAACTCCGGGACGGGAAAAAGAAAGGTGTCGTAAAGACCGTACCCGAGGCGGGCGAAAACGCGCCCAAGACCGCGCACGATGCCATAGCTGAACGCGGCCGAATTGCCCTCATAATAATTGACCGACATCATGGAGGTGGGCAGTTCGGTCAGGCCAAAGGCGATATTACCCAGACCGCGGCCGAGTTTGCGGGTCGGGCCCCATTCCGAAGAGGGCGGTTGCTGGATGTCGGCGCTGACCAGGGAAACAGCGAGCAAGAGGCCGGCGACTGGGAGTAGAGCTTTCACGGCGGATTGTTTACCACGGGCCGGGGACTTTTGGCAAGACCCCGTGCTTAATCCCCCAATTCCACATTCCAGCAGCCCACATCGACGAAGTGGCGCCAGCTGTCGTGGACGGCGGAGGAGTACGTGAGGTGGATAAAGGGGCGCCAGCGGGGACGCTTTGGTTCCTTGAGCAGCTGCATCTTGGCTTCGTGGGGCAGGCGGCTCCCTTTCCGCGTGTTGCAAGAGATACAGGAGCAGACCACGTTCTCCCACGAAGTCTCCCCCCCGCGCTGGCGGGGCATGACATGGTCGAGGTTGAGTTCCCGCCGGTCGAGGCTGCGAGCGCAGTATTGGCAGGTGTGATTGTCGCGCTCGTAAATGTTTTGTCGTGTAAATTTCACCTCTTTGCTTGGCAACCGATCGAAAAGGCGCAGGACAACAACAGTGGGAACGCGGATATTAAAGCGGACGGATTGAATCATTTCGTCTCCTGGTTCGCGCTGAGAATAGTCGTACCAACTTGAGAAATCGTGGGTCAAATAGTTGGCCTCTTCATCGCGCCAGACAACACTGGCGTGGTCCTGATAAATAAGCGTGAAGGCACGTCGGACGCTGCAGACATTGACGGCCTGCCACAATCGGTTGAGCACTAAGACGTGCCGGTCGAGCAGCGACTCCATGAGACGGGGTGTTTCTGAGTTTTGCGAACCGGCAAAAAATAACCAAGCGCCGGCCTCATGTCAAATCGATGGCCGGGCAGTCCTGCGGGGCGCCATTGCTTTTTCGCGCCGGAAAACCTAGGATTCTCCCCTTGATGAATCTCCTGCGGCTATTTCTTTTTGGCGCTCTCTTCGCGGCGGGATCCACCGGGCCGGTCTGGGCGCAAGACGATCCGGCGCGCGAGTATTTTTCCGCTTATCAGGAATTTCAGCGTGCGGAGCGGTTGGAGCGCGAGGGACGCAGCGATGACGCCATCACCAAGTTCCGTTTCGTCGCCACCCAATTGAGCCAGATCAAAGCGCAGTCACCGGACTGGCAGCCCATCGTGATCGACTTCCGGCTGGGCAAAACCAAAGAGGCCATCGTCCGTCTTGAGGGGTCGCTCGAGTCGCCCACCTTGGGTCCGCCGCCCGACTTGCCGATGCTCGACGGGCCCGAGGATATTCTGCCGCCCTTGGAGTCGCCCCGCCGCCCCGGCGGGTCCGCTTCTCCGACCATCTCCATATCGCCGGGTGATGAAAGTTCCGCGGGGTCATCCTCTCCCCTTCCCGTGGTGGGCGCTGAGCCCGCCGAAAACGAAGACGTTGCGCGCCTCCGCGAACAATTGCGCCTTGAGCGGGCGCGCAGCGCCGAGCTTGAGCGGAATTTGCAGCAGGGCGAGGCGGACCTCTCCGCGGCGGGCATGGAATTGGAAAAAACCAAGGTGCTTGTTGTGGACTTGTCGACCAAGTTGCGCCAAGTCGAGGAGTCGGGTGCTGCCTCGGCCGAAATTTCAGCCTCGGCCAGGCAAGAAATTGACAAACTCAGCGCCACGGCCCGGGATTTGGAGGCCGCGGTCGCGGCGGCCAACAGTGAAAAAGATGGACTCAACGGTCGCATCGCCGAAAGCGCCAAGCAGGTCGAGGAATTGACCACGCGGGCCGAGCAAGCCGAGGCGCGCAACGAGGAACTGGTCGCTGAGCGGGAGACGCTGACCGCCTCCCGCGACCAAGCGGTCAAGGATGCCGAGGCAGTCAAAGCCGAGGCGCAGACTCTGACTGTCCGTGTGACCGAACTGGAGGAAGAGCGCACGCAGCTTGTCGCGGCTCGTGATGAGGCCCGGCAAGAGGCGGCCGAAGCAAAGACCGCCTTGGAAAAGTCCGCGGATCTGATCGAGGCCAATCGCGCCCTGGAGGGTAAGCTGGCCGAGGCCGCCACGCAGATCGAGGGTATGGCGAGCGATGCCCAGGAAAAGGAAGAGGTCATTGCCGGGCTCCAGTCCAACTTCGATAGCGTGCGCGAGGAACTGGCCAAGGCGCAAAGTAAGCTGCGCGATGACCGGGAGCGTTTCGACAAGCTGCAGCTGGTCAACGATCAACTGCTCAAGGAGTATGACGAGGTCACCGGGGCGCTGGCCGCGGTACAGCTCGGTGAGGTCACCGCGGTCGAGGCCAAGCTCATCCAGCAGGAGAACGAGGTCTTGCGTGGTATCATCATGCGGCAAATCAAGGAACAGGCGCGCCGGGAACAAGCCTACCGTCTGGCGCAGGAGGAGATGGAGCGTCTGGAAATCAAGTCTGACACCCTGAACGACAAAATCATCCAGTTGGCCAAGCCAACGCTCGAATTGACGGAGGCCGAGCAGGAAATGCTGAAAAGCCCGGTGGTCACGGTCCTGCATGTCAGTAGTGACTCCATCACCGCGCAGGTCGAGATCTTCAAGCCGAAGGTCCAAGACTTCGCGGCGAGATCGGGCGAGGAGGAACCGGAAGACGCACCGCAGATTGAAGTAGAGGTGGTCCTCGAAGACACGCCGCAGGCCGAAGCAGAGGTTGTCGCCGAGGGCGGCGCCATCCCGGCGGTCGAGGTCGGGAGCGAGGCAGTGGCCGCCGCCACGCCGCCGGTCGAGACGGAGGGAGATACCGAGGAGGAAGCGCCATCGTCCCGTTCGCCGGATGAAGCCGGTGCCTCCTCACCGGCAGCGGACATCCCCCCCGAGGTGCTTGCGCTGATCACTGAAGCGCGCGGTCAATTCGTCCGCGGTAATTTTTCTGCCGCGGAAAAGCTTTACGAGCAATTTATCGAATTGCAGCCCGACAGCGTGGTTGCGCTGGCCAACCTCGGGGTCACCCAATTCCGGCAAGGCAAGCTGACCGCGGCTCAGCTGGCCCTCGAAAAGGCGATTGAAGCCGATCCCAACGACGCCTTCACTCTCACCACCTTGGGCGCGGTGATGATCGAGCAGAACCGCATCGAAGATTCGCTCGCCTACCTTGAGCGCGCGAGTGAGGTCGTTCCGGACGATCCGGTTACGCTCAATTATTTGGGGGTTGCCGCCAGCCAACTCGGCCAGTTTGGCAAGGCTGAGCAATCATTACGCCGTGCTATCACCGTGAATCCCGAATACGCCGAGGCCCACTTCAACCTGGCCGTGATCTACGCCACGGCCAAGCCGCCTTCCCTTGCGCTGGCCAAGCGACACTACGAGAAAGCCCTCGAGCTTGGTTCCGGCCCCGATGCCCGACTCGACTCGTTGCTCCGGGCTAAGCCGGGCAGTTGATGGTGCGACCGGCGGCCTCTGCCGCCAGCAATCCCGCGCGAGTGCAAAGCCTGAGGAGGGAGTCCCGCCCTCGGTGGGCAGCGCACTGAAAAGCACCGGCGCTTTCGGCTGTTCCTCTCCACGGGCTGAGTGGGCCGGTGATGGCTTTGCATACTTGGCTGATCATGGTCGCGCGCTCGCGGGGGTGAGGGGTGCCTGAAAGGTCATTGGCCCAATGCGGTGAATTGCTATTGCTGGCCGGAGAGCATTCCCATCAGGTTGCACTTATGGTCAGGATTTCAGTACTTCTCCCGCTTCTTGCCGCGCTTCTCTTGGCCGGCGGCCAGAGCAACGAGGAATCACCGGATGTCGCCGTGCCGCTGAGGTTGGAGTCGGTCGGAGCTCTCTATGCAGATTACGCCATGGATGCCGCGGATACCGATGATAACGAGGCCATCACGGTCGTGGAGTGGAGCAGGGCCCGGAGGCACCGAGCGGAGTTTTGCGCGGGTGGATCAAGACCGGAACGGCGTGATTCAACGCCGTGAATTGATTCGGTTTGGTCCGAACCCGCGTTTTTTGGATTTCACCCGGCGCGGCATGGATCTGAACAGAGACAATCGGCTGACCCGCCGGCATTACCATTCGCCCTTTGGCATCCGCTTGCTCACGCTCGATTTTTAACGGGCCATCCAGCCGAGACCTCGGCCACCCTGTCGGCTGCGCCCGTCCCTGCGATGGGTCTGCTCGGGCTGGCTTTGAGCGTCTGGGTGCCGGTGGTGGTGTTGACGTGGCTTTGAGGGGTGGCTTGGGGATTAAGCAAGAAGTTGAGCGGCAGGGAGAAGCGGAAGTTCTCGGGAATCGGGGGTGGCTTCGTCATGGACAATGGTGAATTCCCGATGGCACATTACATTGTGAAAAAGCGCAGTGTATCCTTGGCTCTCGCGCTGTTCCTTGTTGCTTTCACTGCCATCTCCAATCTTTCTGCCCAGGCGCTGGTCAACATTGAGACGGTGACGGTGGGCGATGCGGGCAATGCGGCCGACACCACCGGCTACGGCGCGGTTGGCTACGAGTTCAACCTTGGGAAGTATGAGGTGACCATCGGGCAATACACCACGTTTCTCAATGCCGTGGCCGCGACGGACACCTACTCGCTCTACAACCCGAACATGGCAACGAATCTGAACATGGCGGGAATCACCCAAGCCGGGAGCAGTGGGAGTTTTTCCTACTCGGTGATCGGCAGCGGTAACCGTCCGATCTCGTACGTGAGTTGGTTCGACGCGGCGCGTTTTGCCAATTGGATGAACAATGGTGCGACCATTGGGGCGAGCACGGAGACGGGGGCTTACACGCTGAACGGGGCGACGACGGGCATCATCACGAAAAACCCCGGGGCGGAGTGGTGGATTCCCAGCGAGGATGAATGGTATAAGGCCGCTTACTCCATGGGTGGCGGCACCAATGCCGGCTACTGGGATTATCCGACCCAGAGCGACAGCACGCCGGGCAACCTCATCGGCGGGGTGACCAATCAGGCCAACTACAACAACGGCGTTTATTCCGTCACGCAGTCAAACGCTCTCGACAGCACGCTAAACTATTTGACCGATACCGGCTCGTTCAGCGGCAGCGCCGGTGCTTACGACACCTTTGATCAAGGTGGCAACGTTTCGGAATGGAATGATGCCGTGATCGGTTCCTCCCGGGGCGTCCGCGGGAGCGCTTGGTTTTACCTCGAGGACTTCCTGCAGTCTTCCAGCCGCGGCTCCAACGCCCCCACGAACGCGAGCAGCCACGTGGGATTCCGTGTTGCCTCCGTTCCCGAGCCGTCGATCTACGCCTTGCTTCTCCTGGCCGGAGCGGGGTGGCTGCTCTGGCCGCGCCGCAAGGCTAACCTTTGAGGCTTTGGCTCTTTGACCCCTCAAAGGCCTGCCCCGGAGATGACCAGGAAGCGGCGGTAGATGAGCGCAAAGGGTAGGCGACGTTAAAGTGGAACTGGTCGGTGGGCGCGCGCTGAGCACACAGTGAAGCCGCGCAAGGGTGGGAGCGGATTGGCAGGGATGGCACCGCGGAGGTAACTACCAGAGAAAGGGCAAGGTGCGGGCTGCTCCCCACGCACCAGATTATGGTCTTTCGACTGTGTGCTTCAGGACGACGTTTCCATTGGCGACGATCTCCACATTGGCAATCTGGTTCACCAGTCCCGCCGCGACGATATCCCGGATGTATTTGCTGTATTCCTCGATACCATTGACTCCAATCCCGGGGTAAGCTTCGGCCTGCATAGGGGCGCGCAGTTTCTCTGCAACCTGGGCCGAGGAAGGGGGTGCGGCCATGCTGGTAAGAAGCTGACGCGCGGAATTCAGGAAAGTGTCGAGATTCTCGAATCGAGGCTCCGCTTGCTTTTCGTGCGCTGCGCGTCCATCAAGCACCAGGTGGCGCAGCGGAAGGTAAAGGAGATTATAGTCAGGATAGTCAGCATTGACCGTCCGCTTCTTGCGCTTCGCTCCGAAACGAACCAGAAGTTCCCTGATCGGCCGCTCCGCGCCTTGCTTGAAAGTTGGGATCTCGTCGAGAATCGTTGGTGGTTGCGTGGGAAGGCGCAAGCCTTCAGGAATAAACACCTCGAGCAATAGGTCGGGTTCGCTCAACGATTGACGGCGAAACACGATTGAAATGCGGCGCGTGACAGGGAAGATGAGATCCCGGTCACCCGGCACCGTCGTTCGCACAAGCACCGTTTCGGCTTCCGGTATCGCCGTCTTGGCGCCGGAAGAGGCAGCAGGCGAAAAAGTTGGAGCCTCTGCAAAGAACTGGAGCGCGAGATTCTGAGCGAGGCTCTCCCCAAACAGGTCCGATCGTTGACGAAGAAGCCCTTCAAGCTGAGGTTCCGGGACACCACCGTCCCTTAATTGAGTCTCCCACTTCTGAGCATCCCAGCCATAGACGTCCCCGTAAGCGGAGATAATCTTCCGTTTTACTGCCTCAATTTCCTGTATCGCTGATGATTTTTTATCGAGCACCCACACCTCAACGTCCATGACCGACTTGCGCGAAAAGGAGCTCCGTTCTCGGGAGTAAGTATACTTCGCGTTGACCAAAGGGTCGGAGGCGTCCGCCGGCAACTTATCGTTGAGGAAGGCAATTGGTCTGCCGGCGGATGCCAAGACCGAATCGACAACCTCAGTCTGACTCAAAATCTCGGATTGAACGGCCTCGCGTTGAGCGGCCCGAGGCAAGACACGCGGTTCGGCGATCTGCTCCGTGGGCTGGGCGACTGCAGCGGGCTCCTCGGGCGCGAGCCGCAGATCAAGATACCAATACGCACCGCCCGCGATGAGGAGTGCGGCGATGAGCCCGAAGACCAATCCGAAGCCGGAGCAGGATGAGGTCGGCACGTCATCCATCGTCATCACCGGAGTGGTCGGGTAGTGCGCGACTTCGGCAACCGGCCAGCGATGACCGACCTTGCGCCAATCGTCCAGGCCCTCATGCCAGTAATCGTCGGAGGGCAGGATCTGGCCCGAGGCGACCAGTGTCGGGACGTCATCCTCGGGGAAGTGTCCGATTTCCTGACCTTGGCGAGCGAAGGCGATGATCATGGGGTGGGAACCGGCAGTCTGGAATCAGGATGGTGGATGATCAATTCAAAGGTTGGGGTAAGAAGTTGGGGCGGCAGGAGAAGTGGGAAGTCGCGGGAATCGGGGGTGGTTTGTGGTCGCCAAAACAGAGCTGTTGATTCAATGTTTGAGTGTGCATCGCATGCTTTCTCCCGTTGTTGCAGTGTCGTGTGTTGCCTTTGCCCTCATCTCCAATCTGTATGCCAACGGGGTCGACATTGAGACGGTGACGGTGGGCAATGCGGGCAATGCGGCCGACACGACCACCGGCTACGGCGCGGTGGCTTATGAATTCAACCTCGGCAGATATGAGGTGACCATCGAGCAATACACCACCTTCCTCAATACGGTGGCAGCGACAGACACTTACTCGCTCTACAACCCAAGTATGGCCTCGGATCTCAACATTGCCGGAATCACCCAGACCGGAAGCAGTGGAAGTTTTTCCTACTCGGCGCTCGGCAGCCCAAACCGACCGATTACCTACGTGAGTTGGTTTGATGCGGCGCGTTTTGCCAACTGGATGAACAATGGCGCGAATTTCGAAGCGAGCACGGAGACAGGGGCTTACACACTGAACGGGGCAACAACAGGGATCATCACCAAAAACGTCGGGGCGACTTGGTGGATTCCGAGCGAGGACGAATGGTATAAGGCCGCTTACTCCAAGGGCGGCGGGACTAATACCGGCTACTGGCTTTATCCGACCCAGAGCGATAGCGTCCCGGGCAACGCGATTGGCGGGGAGGCCAATCAGGCCAATTACTATGCCGGAGACTTCGCCGTCACGCAGTCGGCTCTTTACGACGAAGCGCTGAACTATCTGACCGATGCCGGCGCCTTCAGCGGCGCCGCCAGTGCTTATGGCACCTTTGATCAAGGTGGTAGCGCGTGGGAGTGGAATGATACCGTGATCGACAATTCCTCCCGGGGCCTCCGCGGGAGCTCTTGGGTCAACGGCGAGGACGCCCTGCAGTCTTCCGCCCGCATCAACCAAGATCCTTCGTTTGAGAGCAATCTCGTCGGTTTCCGTGTCGCGAGTGTCCCTGAACCCTCGACTTATGCTTTGCTTCTCATGGCCGGTGCTGGGTGGCTGCTCTGGCCAGGCCGGAAGGTTGCCCGTTGATCTGTGGGCCTTTCGACCCTTTGGGGTTTTCGGTCGATGGCGACAGAGCCGAAATAGGGGTCAGGCCTCTAATTTAAATGCTCTTGATGAGATTGCCGACCCGGCCCGGATGACCCATCTTGAGCATAACGGCCCACCAAGGGTTGGTTGCCGTGGTCCGGCGCTTCATTTCCCGCGGAATCCAGGCCTTCCATTCGGCCGCGCCTTCGAACGCCAATCGCGGTCGGCCTGCCATGACGTCGCCTCTCCACGTGTGCCTGCAGCGGCGATATTTAAATTATAGGCCTGACCCCTTTGGCTTGGGCCAAGAGCAATCTGGCAACTACTAAGCCGTAACCATGCAATTGAAGACGCAATAAAAGCGCGGCTTGGCTCGGTTTTTCCAGGGGGCATGGCCGTCTCGGCCGTGTTGTTTGATGTTGTTTGATCGTGACGGGCGGGACGCCCGTGCCCCTTGGCCACCTGCCAACTCGCTCACCAAATAGTTAGTCAACTCTCGCCCAGACGCGACTCTGTTGCCGTGCCAGAAATGGCAGAATGTTTTGCATGGTTACGGCTAAGCCGTATCCATGCAGTTGAAGACGCAATAAAAGCGCGGCTGGGCTCGGTCTGTCCAGGGGGCACGGCCGTCCCGGCCGTGTTGTCGGGTCGTGACGGGCGGGACGCCCGTGCCCCCTTGGCCACGTGCCAACTCGCTCACCAAATAGTTAGTCAACTCTCGCCCAGACGCGCCTCTGTGGCCGTGCCAGAAGTGGCAGAATGTTTTGCATGGTTACGGCTAAGGTGCGGCAAAACCGTGAGCCGAGCCCGCTTTGCTCTTGCCGTAGGTTCGGATCCAATCAACCTGCAACTCGAAAGGGCCAGGCTTTTTGTCCACCAGTTCCAGAGTGATCCGCCGCACTTCCGAGGGGTCGAATTTCGCATCTTCCAGCCGCCGCCCCCGGAAATCGCCTTCCAGCTCGGAAAACGGAACTTTGACCTCCGTCCACTCGCCTTTTTCGTCGGCAGCAGACCGACAAAAGTAATCTCCCCGCCGCGAAACCGGGCCAGGGTGGAAAGGTGCGCCTCATAAGTGCGGCCGTCGCCTTTGACCCGCACGATCAGCCCCTCGGCGTCGCTGAGATCGAGGGTCAGATTGCCCGAACGCACCGAGGAAAATCCCCATTGTTCTCCAGCGAGAGGTTCCCGCTAAACGAAAGAATCCCGTCAGCGCTGATCGCCATTTTGCCCCGGGAACGTCCGCCCATCACGCGATCATCAACAATCCGCCAATCAAGCTCCTCCCCATCTTTCTCCGAAAATTCGGCAAGAGACCCAGTAAATGCAGACTCGGCCACGACCGCGCACGGATTGAAAACAAGGGCCAGACAGGCACTGGCCAGCAAACACAAGCTCCGATTTTCCTCCATGATTCCAAGCAAACCATCAACCTTGGAACGTACAAGGGAATTTTCGATTCAGGAGCATTTCCGCGAAGGTCCAAGCGAGAGCAAACAACGGCCCAATCGGCGAGGGCTGGGTCCGTTGCCCTGACCTGCCCACGCCGTCCCCGCAGTTCGCCGCCCTCCCAAGGTTGGTCTCCATGCTCGCGCTGATGGACAGTGCAAGAGGCGATGGTCTTGATTTCCGCGCTGGGCTTTGTTGACTTCGTTTCCTGCTGTTTACAAGCTGTCAGCCTTCGCCGGCGTGGTGGAATGGCAGACACATCGGACTTAAAATCCGAAGGGGTGAAAACCCCGTGTGGGTTCGAGTCCCGCCGCCGGCAGTTTTTTTCGAGAGGTGATGGAGCGGGGATGTCTCTGCTGACGGGGTACTATACGAGATGGAAGCTTTGTTGCTGGTGGTGGGAAAAGCGGTGGCTGGGCCACCGCACTCCAAAAGGGCGTGGCGCGGGGCGAGGGCGTTTTGGAGTGCGGCGGCTTGACGCCGCTCAGGGCGGCGGCGCGCGCGTTCCCGTCGCTGAGGTCAAAGTCCGCGTTTCATCGGACTTAGGGGCTAAATCCAAGGATGGAAGCGGCAGTCTGTGACCGCCGGTGCAAGATAAGAAAGAAACGCCGCCAGAGTTGGCGGCGTTACAGTGGAAGGTGGACGGACGAGTGGGTCGCTCGTCCTTACCTTAAGCGACGTGTTGCGCTTTGTTTTGGCAGGAGGAGTTGATCGGGACTTCGACCGGGGCTTCGCTGCGTTGGATGCGGTCGTTGGCCACCAGCCAGTTTTCCAGGTCTTCGCCGCTGATGTCGGGGAGCATCTGACCGTCGACCACGAGGCAAGGGGACAGTCGTTGTCCGCTCCGCTGCTCCATCTCGGCCCGGAAATCGGGGCTCTTCAGGATGTCCTTCTCTTCGTAAGGGAGGCCGTATTTGGCCAGGATGGCGCGGACGCCGTTGCTCCAGCCGCAGCTGGTTTTGAGGTAAGCGGTGATTTCCATGGAAGTCAAAGTTGCGCGGGCGGCGTTGGATGTCAACGCCGCTCGTGCGTTGAGCCTTATTTCTTTTGCCTTCGCCCGGACGGTATTCGTCCAGTTCGGCCGCCTCGAAGGCCTTGGCCAGTCCGACCATTTCTTCGCCGGAGCGCATGGTAGTTTCCATCGCCTCGGACTCATTGCGGAGGGCTTCGTCGCTGTAGTTGGCGGCCTTGATCGAAAGACCGATGCGGCGTTCGACTTTGTCGACCTTGATCACGCGCGCTTCCACCTCGTCGCCGACCTTGATCACGTCTTTCACTTTGGCGACATGTCCCTCGCTCAGTTGTGAGATGTGAACCAGGCCGTCGATGTCGTGCTCGAGGGAGACAAAGGCCCCGAAGTTGGCCAGCTTGGTCACCTTACCTTTGACCAGATCGCCGATCTTGTAGAGGCGGTCGATTTCCTTCCACGGATCCTCGTCGAGTTGTTTGACCCCGAGAGCGATGCGTTGGTTGGCCTTGTCGATGTCGATGACCACGGCGTCGATCTCGTCGTTCTTTTTCAGAATTTCGCTCGGGTGGTTGATTTTGCGGGTCCAACTGAGGTCGGAAACGTGGACCATGCCGTCGATGCCTTCCTCGAGTTCGACGAAGGCGCCGTAGGCGGTCATGTTGCGGACCTTGCCCTTGACCTGTTTTCCGATCATGTAGCGCTGCTCGATCTCGTCCCACGGATTGGGTTCGAGTTGGCGTACGCCGAGGGAGATTTTCTGCTCCTCTTTGTTCACCCCGAGCACGATGGCTTCGATTTCCTGGCCGGCGGCCAGGACGTCGGCGGGACGGGTGATGCGCTTGGTCCAAGAGAGTTCGGAAACGTGGATGAGGCCTTCGACCCCGGACTCGATCTCGACAAACGCACCGTAGGGTACGAGGTTGGTCACTTTGCCTTTGACCTTGGTTCCGGTGGGGAAGCGTTCTTCAATTTTGTCCCACGGATTGTCTGTGGTTTGCTTCAGGCCGAGGGAGACGCGCTCTTTGTCTCGGTTGATCTCGAGAACTTGTAGTTCGATCTCTTGGCCGACCTTAAGCAGTTCGCTCGGGTGGGTCAGGCGACCCCAGGTCATGTCGGTGATGTGGAGGAGGCCGTCCATGCCGCCAAGGTCGATGAAGGCGCCGAAATCGGTGAGGTTTTTTACCGTGCCGGTCACTATGGAGCCGACTTCGGTGCTGGACATGAATTCTTGGCGTTTCTCGCTGCGTTCCTGCTCGATGAGTTCGCGCCGGCTGAGCACGACATTGCGGCGCTCGTCGCTCAATTTGACGATCTTGAAATCGTAGGTGTTGCCCACAAATTGGTTCAGGTCCTTCGGCGGGATGATGTCGATCTGCGAGGAGGGCAGGAAGGCCTCGACGCCGATGTTGACCAGAAGGCCACCTTTGACCACCGCCTTGACCCGGCCCTTGATGATCCCTTCTTTTCAAAGACTGCGCTGATTTTGTCCCAGTTCTGGCGGTAAGCGGCTTTTTCTTTGGAGAGAATGACCATGCCCTCGTCATTTTCGAGACGGACGAGGAGGACTTCGATTTCGTCACCCACCGCGATTTCCGAGGGATCGTCAAATTCGGCGGAGGGAATGGTGCCTTCGGATTTGTAGCCGATGTCGACCAGAAATTCACGGGGGCGCACCTCCAGGATGCGGCCTTTGACAATACTGCCTTCTTTGAAGTGTTTGGTCGCTTTGGCGATCAGTTCTTGGACTTGCGTCATAATGATGGACCTGCGCCAACGGCACAGGATCTTGTTGTTTGGATTCCTCGGTTCCGGTTTCGGTTTCCGCTCCTTGCTCGGACATCCCTCTCGGGGCCGATCGGCGCAGTCCCCCAGATTGGCAGGAGGCGCGGATCAGAAGCAAGCGGGAAAACACGAGTGTCGGGAGCTGCACCCCGGGGAGAACTAAAAAGGGCAGCAAGGGCGGACGGGGTGGGCGGCCTCATGGATTTTGGGACTCCAATGGTCAGCCTTACTTATTCGGAACGTGTCGAATGTCCCCGATGGTGATAGTTTTGCAGCCTACCGAACAAACCGCTCACTCGCGCCATCCCCAAACCTGACCCAAATTTATGGACCACCCCTCCGTTATCGAGTCGACCGAGCTGCTCTGGTTCTGCCTGAAAACGCAGTCCAAGCACGAGAAGCTCGCTGCACAATTGCTCCGCCGGCAAGCGGCCTTGGAGGTCTTCGCCCCTTTGCTCCGCTTCCAGAGAGTCACGGTGAGCGGCAAGAAGTGGTTCGAGGAGGCGCTTTTTCCAGGCTACATTTTTGCCCGCTTTCCCTACTGCACGCATTTCCGGCTGGTGGCCTCCTCCATGGGAGTGACCAAGGTCGTAGGCTTTGGCGGGCAACCCGCCGTGGTGGAGGACAACATCATCGGTGAGTTGCGCCAATTTGCCCGCGACAACGAGGTCGTTGAGGTTTCTTCCGCAGTCGTTCCCGGTGACGAGGTGACCGTACTCGACGGGCCTTTCAAAGGGCTGCGCGCCGTGGTTACCCGGATCATGCCGGCCAAGGAGCGAGTCGCGGTGCTGCTCGATTTGCTCGGGACTCAGCGCGAAGTTGAGGTCACTCTGGACCGTGTCGTGCCGGGAAGGTTGCACCCGTTTGCCGCACGATCCGCGGTTGCGGGTAAGTAAAAGTTTCGATCACGCAGTCCGAACAATCTGCCTTCGCCCGGTCGTGGAGCGCTCTCCGCGACCAAAGGCGGCAGCTTGCCTAAAACGCATCCCATCCGAAAAAATCAGGGCGGACCAAAGTTGGGCAAATCGGGACCAATGGCCAAAAACCGAAGATTTTGGCCAAAAAGATTGGTCGCCGAGTTCTGACCACTTATCGATTATCTTTTCAGGTCGGCAATCAAACGTCTTCCTGGGAAAAAGCCCCCGCGGAACCAGTGTAAGCGTTAATTCCAATAACCAGTTTAGACCAAACCCTCCCCATGATCTTCGACGATGACAACCCACCTGTCCCGCCGCCTGGTTCCCCGGAACCATCGCGTACGCGCCGCCGCCGATCTTCGTCCGGTTCTGAATCCTCCGGGCGCCGACGAGGTGGCAGCAGTTCCTCTTTTCGCGAGGCTGTGCGCTTGGATGACCTGCCGCGGTCCCGCCCGGACGGAAATGCCAAGGCCTGGCTCTGGGTGCTGGGCTTGCTGGTCGTAGCGGCGCTCGGTTTTGCCTGGTTCTTGCAACAACAGCGCGGGACGCTCCGCATACTCCCAGGCGAGGCGCCGAGCACAAAGCTCGCGCCTTTCGTCGACCCGATTCTCGCGCCGCTGGAAACTGGTCTGTCGGGCTACAGCAAGGAAAGTCTTGCCGAGGTGCAATCCACCTTCCGCACCGAGGGAGAGAAAGTCGGCATCGACGACCGTGAAATTTACACCACGGCCGCGACCATGGCGCAGATCCTCGAAGAGGCTCTCGATGATCGTGACCGCCACATGGAGCGGTTAGTTAAACTTGGCGTCCCCCGACCGGCATGGCCTCCGATCCGCCGGTCCGCACCAATCTTCCGGAAACCGAGCGCCGCCACCTCGAATTGGCCGTCGGCATCAGCTGGCAACGTAACTCCGGCACCTACCGCAACCGCGTGGAAGAGCTGTGGTATCGCCTCCTCCGCTTAGAGCAAGGGCGCTTCCGCCTCGGCTCTGGTCCGCAGTCCATGATGCCGGAACTGTCTGCCGAGACGCCCTTCCGTGAGTGACCCCAAACGCATCGTGGTCATCGGAAGCAATTCGTTTTCCGGGGCAAGCTTCGTCTCGCATTGTTTGCGTGAGGGGTGGGAAGTTCTGGGTACGAGCCGCTCGCCCGAGGCCCACGCGGTCTTCCTGCCTTATCGCTGGCAAAGGACGCCGGAAGAATTGGCGCGTTTTCGCTTCGCCCGATTCGACCTCAATCTCCATACGCCGGAATTGCTTGATGCTCTGGCCGACTTCGGCGCTCCTTATGTGGTCAACTTCGCCGCGCAGAGTATGGTGGCCGAAAGTTGGGAGCATCCGGATCATTGGTATCAAACCAACGTGGTGGCCAACGTCCGCCTGCACGACGGATTGCGCAAAATGTCCGCCCTGAAAAATACGTCCACGTCTCGACCCCCGAGGTCTATGGCAGTTGCTCAGGCGACGTCCGGGAAGATGCGCCTTTCCATCCGAGTACGCCCTACGCCGCCTCCCGCGCCGCCTGCGACCTCCATCTGCAGACCTTCATCCGTCAATACCATTTTCCCGCCGTCCTGACCCGCGCGGCCAATGTGTTCGGCCCCGGGCAGCAACTTTACCGCATTGTCCCGCGCACCCTTCTCTGCCTCGCGCTCGGCCAAAAACTCCAACTCCATGGAGGTGGACACTCGGTGCGTTCCTTTATCCAGATTGATGATGTCTCGGACGGAACATTGCGGGCCGCCTTGTCGGGGGAACCGGGCGACGTGTTTCATCTTTCGACCAAGCGGACCATCTCCATCCGCGACCTCGTCGCGCTGATCTGCGAGCAAAATGGCGTGAAATTTGCAGACCTCGCCGAAATCGTGGCCGATCGCCCCGGGAAAGACTCCGCCTACCTGCTCGACGCCAGCCTCGCCCGGACCAAGCTTGGTTGGCAGGCTCGCGTCTCGTTGCAGGAGGGGATCGCCGAGACCAAACGCTGGATCGACGAAAACCTTGCCGTGCTCCGCGAGCAACCGGCCAACTACATCCACCAAGCGTGAGGAAAAGTGATGAATGAAAAATGCAAAATGCAAAACGTTCCCCAATGGTTGCTTCGCTAGCTTCTTCTCTCATTAACGAGGCAAAACATTCTGCCATTTTCGGCACTGCCACAGAGGCGCGCCTGAGCGAGAGTTGGTTAACTGTATGGTGAGCGGGTTGTCACGTGCCCCCTGGAAGAAGCGAGCGAGCCGGGCATTTATCACGTCTCCGACTGCATGGATACGGCTTAGCCGTATCCATGCAAAACCTCCCCATAAAAGGGCTGGATGAGCTCACGCTGGCACCGCGCACGGCGGCCAAGAGGGTATTGCATTGCAGTTGGGAATGGTGCTCAGGAGCTTCTCGTAAAGCATTCGCCACCAATCCCGTTGCTCGGGTGGAGCGGCCAAGCGGATGGTGGTCCGGCCGCCGGTTTTACTGATGATGCCACCGGTGGTGAAGAGCCGGAAGCGCAGGGTGGAAGCGGTGACCCGATCCATCCATCCGAGGTGGCGTTGGAAGAGCACGCAGAGGTTGTAAGCCACCACGGCCAAGCTCATGGCGGCTTCGGTGGCATAGAACTTCTTCAAACAGAGCTTGTTCAAGGCGAAGTCCATGTCGAGTTGCTTGATGACACCCTCGCAACCGCTGCGCCCGTTGTAATCGCGCCAGACGGCCAGGGAGCGACACTCTCGGGCAGGTTGGTCACCAAGGCTTGGAAGAGGTAGCCGGGAACATCGATGAGCACCTTGCCCCCGGGACGCTTCTTTTCGGCCACCCGGTGGCGGATCAAGATGATGCGGCGCTTCTTGTTCCAGCCGTATTCCTCGTGCCAGACCTCGGCCACTTCGGTGCCCGGCACTTCGGTGGCCCGCCAGATCATTTCCTTGCGGCAGAGGTTCTTCAGCGGCCGCAGCAACCGGGCCACGACAATGTAGCGCAGGTTCTGGCTTTCCAACACCGCCAGCCATGAGTCGACGCAAAACCCCGAATCGGCCCGCACCAAACGCAAGCGGATATGCCGCGGCAGATTGGCCAGCAACTCCAGGGTGAAGGCCACCACATTGTTGGCGCAGGCGCTGTTGCCCGCCCGCAGCCAGAACCCGACGACCAGCTTCGCCTCCTCCAGAACCGCCAAGAGCGGATGCAGGCAGGGCTTGTTGCCCAGGCGCGTGTAGCCCACGGCCACGCCCTCCTGATGCCCGTCCTCGTGCAAGAGCCGCGTGCTGTCCAGATCCAGACTGTAGCCCCCGCGCAAGGAAGGCAAACGCCTCATGGCCCAGTTCCACAGCGGCACGAAGGCCTGCTGGTTGATCCCCGCGTGCCGGAAGATGCCGAAAAAGCGCGACAAGGTGGATTGGCTGGCCAGGCCGGCCACGGCCAAAAGTTGCCGCAGCATCGGGTCGGCCCGCAAAAAGGCCACATGGGTCAAGCGCTGGGCCCCGCCGAGGATGCCGGTGATAAACCCCAGCGCCACGTCCTGACTCGAGAGGGCCGGCCGGCCACCACATCCCTGGCGCCTCGGGCCATCTCGCCGCGGCAGCACCCTGGCCAGCAGCGCCCCGAACTGGTGCCAGTGCAAGAACCCGCAGAAGGTCGCCAACCCGGCGCGCCCGCTGATTTTTTGGTCGGTGAACCCGATTCGAATCGACTCCCCGGCTGTCTTTAGCTCAATAAATTCCTCGGTCACTGTTTGGTGAGCCGTGTGGCTCGCGTGTTTTGTGTTGTATCTTTTCACACACCAAGCACATCCAAACAGTGGCCAACTTCAATTCTGAATTTTTACGGCTTAGGTAGCCCATCACTCATCATTCTGCATTCTGCACACTAAATTCTTACCCCATGTCCAAGATCCTCGTCACAGGCGGTTTCGGCTACGTTGGCAGCCGTCTTGTCCCGCATCTTCTTTCGCTCGGCCACGATGTGCGGGTGCTCGACCTCATGCTTTATACCGGGGCGGGACTCGAAGCGCTTCAGGCGGATCCGAAGTGGCCGGAGTGGGAGAAACGTTTTGCCCTGGTGCGCGGCGACCTGCGTGATGCGGAGAAAGTTCGCGCAGCGCTCACCGGCCGCGATACTGTCATTCATCTCGCGGCCATCTCGAACGACCCGACCGGGGATATCGACGAAGTGCTCACCCGCCAAGTCAATTTCGACGCCGTCGGCATGCTTCTCGCCTTGGCCAAAGAAGCCGGCGTCAAACGCTTGATCAATGCCTCGTCCTCCAGCGTGTTCGGCGCGCGCACCGAGTCGGAGATCAACGAGCAACTCGAACCTGAGCCGCTCACCTTTTACTCGAAATACAAAGCCCTCTCCGAGTGGCTCGTGCTCTCCGCAGCCGGTCCGGAATTCTGCGCGGTCAACGTCCGTCCGGCCACCATCTGCGGCTACTCCCCGCGCCAGCGCTTTGATCTTACGGTGAACAAGCTGACCGCCGATGCCCTGCGCAAAAAGTGATCACCGTGCATGGTGGCGAGCAGCGCCGACCGAATGTGGGCATGACGGACATGATCAACCTCTACGCTCTGCTCGTCGAAGTGCCGGCGGAGAAAATCAACGGCCGCACTTTCAATTTCGGTTTCGAGAACCACAAAGTCATCGACATTGCCAAGATCATCCAAGACGAGTTGTCCGATCTGGGGGTCGAGATCAAAGTGACCGACACGACCGACCACCGGGACTACCACATTTCTTCGGACCGCATCCGGCGCGACCTGGGCTACCAACCGGTGAGCAGTATCAAGCAGGAGGTGGCCCATCTCCGCCGCGTTCTCGCCTCCGGGCATTTCCCCGACATCGACGCGGCCGAATACTACAACATGAAATTCATGCAAACCGGCCGTGACGCCGGTTGTCATGCGTTTCTCGCCCGATAGGCCCCTGACGCAAACCCGGAGGACCACGGATGACACGGATTGCACGAATTGTTGATGCTCCGATGCGGCTCACGTGGACGCTCGCCCTCCAAAATCAAACTCTTGCTGGAGGGCGGCTGTCCCCAGCCGCCGCTCTGACCCACCGCGTGCGGCCCCCAGCCGTGGAATCCATGTAATCGTTGCTTAAAATGTCCTCTCCGAAAATAGTCTCCTTCGCCGAAGCGCCCGCGCTCTTCGACAGCCTGCGCGCGGAAGGCAAGCGCTTGGTCCAATGCCACGGCACGTTCGACCTCGTGCACCCCGGGCACATTGTGCATTTGGAGGAAGCCAAGAAGCTGGGCGATGCTCTGGTCGTCACGGTGACCGACGAAAAGCACGTCAACAAGGGCCCCGGGCGCCCCTACTTCAACGATGCTCTGCGCGCACGCACGCTCGCGGCGCTTTCCTGCGTGGACTACGTGGTGCTCATTCCGCACACCGCAGCGATCGAAGCGATCGAGGCGGTCAAGCCGCATCTTTATTGCAAAGGCACGGAATACGCCGACGCCACGAACGACGTCACCGGCAACATCCATGATGACGTCGCCACAGTGCAAAAGCACGGCGGCGAGGTCCGCTACCTCGGCGAGGTCGTCTTCAGCTCCACGCGGCTGCTCAACCGCCATTTTGAAACGACCAATCCGGAACTCGCCGAGTTCTGCGGACAACTCGCCTCCCGGGTCAGCCCGACGGATTTGGCCGATGCGGTCAACGGTTTCGCCGGCCTCCGCGTCCTCGTCGTCGGCGACACCATTTTCGACAAATATTCATTCGTCAAAGTCCAAGGTCTCACCTCGAAGAACCGGATCATCTCGGGGCGCTACCTCGAGGAAGAAGCGCAAGCGGGCGGCGCGTTGGCCGTTTATCGTCACATCAAGCAATTCACGCCGGAGGTCAAGCTCGTCTCCCTGCTCGGCAGCGAAGACTGGCTCGAACCGACTTTGCGCCTGTTCCTTCCCACCCAGGACGATGCCACGGTCCGCGATCCCGATTTCGTCTCGATCATCAAAGAGCGCTACGTCGAACCGGTGAGCGAAGGCAAAGACCTGAGCAAGCTTTTCTCCGTGAACTACGTCAACGCCGCTCCGCCCTTGCCGTCGGTTGTCGATCGCGTGCTCGGACGTTTGGCAGCCGAGATCAAGAATTGCGACGTCGTGGTGCTGGCCGACTTCGGACACGGACTGATGCAGCAAGAGGTGCGTGATTTGGTCCAAGATAGCGGAGTCTTCCTCGCCCTGAATTGCCAAACGAATTCCAACAACCACGGCTTCAACATCATCTCGCGTCAATACCGCCGGGCCGACGTCTTCTCCCTCGACGAACAGGAGCTCCTGCTCTCTTGCGGACATCGGCACGTCGATTTCGGTGCCGAACTCGACAAGCTCCGCGCCCATCTTGCCGCCCAGGCCGGATGGCTGACCCGCGGAGCGGTCGAAACAATCGGGATCAATGCCCAAGGCCACGCCGCGGCCTGTCCGCCCTTGGGCGAAGATATCACCGACACCATCGGGGCGGGGGACGCTTTCTTCTCCGTCATGGCTTTGGCTGCCAAGAACGGGTTGCCCGTTGATCTGACCACCTTCCTCGGACAGCTCGCCGGCGCGCAGGCCGTGAAAGTTGTCGGCAACCGCGAGCCTATCTCGAAGTCCGTCTTGCTGAAAAGCGGAATGTCCCTCCTCAACCGCGATCCCGCGGGGTGAGAAATGCAAAACGCAAAATGCAGGGTGCAGAATACAGGCTGTGAACTGCTGGGTTTTCCGCAAAGCTCATTCATCATTTTGCATTCTGCATTCTTCCTTTCCTCCGCTTCCACGTGATCCACTCCGGCGATAACCTCGAGCGTATCGCGGCGGAGCTCCGGGCCGAAGTCATCGGTCTCTCGCACCGAGCCAAGACGCCGCATCTAGGATCTTCGCTTTCCTGCATGGACCTGCTGGTTGCGCTCTATTGGGACTTTCTCCGCATCGATCCCGAAAATGCGGGCGACTCGGGCCGGGACCGTTTCATCTTGAGCAAAGGCCACGCTGCTCCGGCTCTTTACGCGACGTTGTGCGCGCGCGGTTTTTTCCCGAGGAAGCTGCTCGACGAGTATGGCCAGGATGGTGCGGCTCTGGCCGAGCAACCCGCACCTGGCTGTGCCCCCGGCGTGGAGTGGGCCACCGGTTCGCTGGGGCACGGGCTTTCCGTCGGTGTCGGCATGGCGCTGGCCGGACGTATCAAGCAGCGAGACTACCGCACAGTCGTCCTGCTCAGCGACGGTGAGTGCAACGAGGGCAGTGTCTGGGAAGCCGCCATGTTTGCCGCCGCGCAAAAGCTCGGCTCGCTCACCGTGCTCGTCGATTACAACAAATGGCAAGCCACCGGCCGGAGCGAACAAGTCATGGCTTTGGCACCGCTCCGCGACAAATGGGAGGCCTTCGGTTGGGAAAATTACGAAGTCGACGGACATGATTTCGCCGAGATCCGCGCGGCCCTGACCTGCGCAGAGTTGCCCGATCGGAACAAACCGCTGGCCATCATCGCCCACACGATCAAAGGCCGCGGAGTCTCTTTCATGGAAGACGACAACAACTGGCACTACCGCATTCCCAATGCAGAAGAGTTGGCTGCCGCGCGAAAAGAGTTGGGTTGCCCTTGAAGCAGGGGTCTATGCTGCTAATATATTTACATGAGCTCGGTCCAAGAGATTACTACAGCGGTTGACAAGCTTCCGCCCCGAGAGCTGCAGGAAGTCGGACTCTTCGTTCTCCGGCGGATGCGCGAAAAGGGTTCCTTTCCACCTGCGCGGCGCTTCACCAAAGAACAGGTAGAAGGATGGATCGCCGAGGACGAGCGGGAGATGGCTGCTTTGCGGGCTAGTGGGTGAGAGTATTTCTTGATTCTTCGGTAGCCTTGGCCGCCTGCGGTTCAGACCGTGGTGCCAGTTCCTATTTGTTTGGCAAGTCCGAGTGCGGTCTATGGGAGCTGCTGGTCTCTCCTTACGTGTTGTCGGAAGTGGAGGACAACCTGCTCGATTTGCCGCCCGCTTGGTCAATCGCATGGAAAAAGTATCGATCGTGCCTGTCAGTCGTTGACGACATCACAATCCTTCCGCACGCCGTAGTTTTCCCTGCGAGCAAAGACCGGCCTGTTCTCTTCTCGGCGTTCGCCTACGCAGATCTTCTCCTTGTCCTGGATGTCGCGGACTTTGGGCCCCTCATGGGGACAGGATTTTATGGTTTGCCGGTCATGACTCCCGGCGGGTTTTTGAAGGGTTTGCGCGAGTCCGGCGTGCTGCCGCGCTTATGAGGCGGCGCTGGAATGATGAATGCAGAGGGCAAAATGCAGGATAGGAAGGTTGACCTTGCCGACGGAACAAAGCTCTATGCCCGGCGCATCATCCGGCTTGTTTCTTGCCTGCCAAAATCGGTTGTTGCGCAAGTGCTGGGAAAACAGGTCCTGCGCAGTGGGACATCGGTAGGAGCAAACTATCGGGAAGCATCAAGGGCTCGAAGCAAAGCTGAGTTCATCGCCAAAATGGGTGATTGCCTGAAGGAGCTTGGCGAATCCGAATACTGGCTGGATCTAATTTCCGACGAAAACGTTGTCCCACCTGCCAAGCTTGCGCCCCTTCTCGAAGAGACCCGCGAGTTAATCGCGATATTTGTCACGAGCATCAAAACCGCCCGCGGGCGCTGACTTCTTGCACATCATTTTGCATTCTTCATTCTAACTTTTCCTATGAGGAACGCCTTCGCGGACGAAATCACGACAATCGCGCAAGAGCGCGAAGACATAGTTTTGCTCTCCGGTGACATCGGGAATCGCCTCTTCGACAAGTTCAAAGAGGTCGCACCGGGGCGCTTTTTCAATTGCGGCGTGGCCGAGGCGAACATGATCGGGGTCGCCGCCGGTATGGCGGCGAGCGGATTGCGTCCAGTCTGTTACACCATCGCCTCGTTCCTGACCTATCGTGTTATCGAGCAAATCCGCCTCGATCTCGGCTACCATCATCAACGCGTCATTCTTGTCGGAACAGGGGCCGGACTTTCCTATGCGTCGCTCGGATCGACCCATCATTCGGTTGAAGACATGGGCATGCTGCGCTTGATCCCGGGGCTGGCTGTGCTCGCGCCAGGGGACGAGAAAGAACTGCGTCCGGCGTTCCATGCCGCCTTGGACTATCCCGGTCCGGTCTACATCCGTATCGGCAAAAGGGCGAGCCAGTTGTCCACGAAACGGAGCCCAAATTTGCGATCGGGAAAGCCCTGCGCCTGCGCGAAGGGAAAGAGGTGTGGATTCTCGCCCTGGGCAACACCTTGCCGCTGGCCATGGAGGCCGCCGGGCAATTGGACAACGAGGGCATCAGCTGCGGGGTGGCCAGCATGGGATCACTCAAGCCTCTGGACACAAAATTGCTGGGGGACGTGTTCACATCGGCCAAAGTTGTGGCGACGATCGAAGAGCACTCCGTTCTTGGTGGTCTCGGCACAGCCGTTGCCGAATGGCTCGCTGCCAACGTGACTGCGGCTAAAGCGGAGCTCGTCTCCTTTGGAACGCCCGATGAGTTCCTCCACGCTACAACCCATCAGTCTTCCGCGCGCGCTTGGGCTGGTTTGACCGCTGAAAACATAACCGACCGCATCGCAAAGTCTGTGTGATTGAAGGAGACGTTTTGTTCAACCAGGGTGGTAGAATTCTGCATCCTTTATTCTAAATTCTTCATTTGTCCTTATGTCCTACGTCGATTTCATCGCGCCGATCCACAAGGCGACCACGCGTGACTATCTCGCTCGGGTTAACGATCAAGAATACCCCAAAGCCAAGGCCGCCGAATTGGCGCTGAAATGGGATGTGGAGTATTGGGACGGCGATCGCCGGACGGGCTACGGCGGCATGAACTACGACGGCCGCTGGCGGAAAGTAGCCGACCTAATGGTCAGCCACTACGGGCTAAAGGCCGGGGACAAAGTACTCGATATCGGCTGCGGCAAGGGCTTCCTCCTCTACGATCTCACCCAAGCTGTGCCGGGTTTGGAGGTGACCGGTCTGGAGATCAGTTGTTATGCTATTGATCACGCCAGGGCCGAGGTGAAGAACAGGATTGTGGAGGGTAAGGCGTCTTCATTGCCATTCAAAGATGGAGACTTCGACTTCGTTTTTTCCATCAATACCCTGCACAATCTCCCTTGCTACGATCTCGATCGCGCCCTGCGCGAAATGATGCGCGTCGGCAAAGATCGCCGTTATCTTTGCGTCGAGAGTTGGCGCAACGAATCCGAAAAAGCGAACCTGCTCTACTGGCAACTGACCTGCCGCGCCTTCTTCGCTCCGGACGAGTGGGAATGGTGGTTCCAGCAGACCGGCTACACCGGCGACCACAGCTTTATTTATTTTGAATGAGCGTGGAGCTGGGAGCAGGGCATCCAGACTCCCGTGTCCTTGACATCAAACATCCTTGAAATCCAATTTCCTTGATATGGGTTCCAGTAGCACGCTTCCCCCTAGTTCATTGGTGACAGGTAAACTGCAGACCACCATTCCGGCGGTGCTCGCGCGGCGGCACGGGATAAAGACTGGCACCAGACTGGAGTGGCTGCCCAATTCCAAGAATAAGACTCTCGTGGCTCGGGTGTTGCCCGACGCAGTGACGCGGCTTCGTGAAGCGCAGAAAATCGCCACGGGTAACAAGAGAGCAGCGGCCAAGCTGAAGGCCGAGTATGAAGCTGATCGGGCTTGGCAGCGGGCGCATGACCGCGAGGCTTGAAAAAGCGTTATCTCATCGATACCTCCGCCCTGCTGGCGCATTTGCTGCAGCAGAGTGGGTGTGAAGTGGTCGAGCGGTTACTAAAGGTCTCCGGCGACAGGCTGGCGATCTGCATCCTGACGTGGGTCGAGTTTGAAATCTTTTGCACCGCTCTGCTTACACCGCGAAAGAGAAAGCGCGCATTCTCTCCATTTACCGGACTGCTCTGGGCAGTCCACTGCCTGTTGATGAAAAAGTTGGCCGCGAGGCTCTTGCTATCAGGCAGGCGATCGGCACCCGCATTCCTTTGACAAACCTGTTGATCGCAGCGTGCGCCAAAGCTAACGGGTTCGACTTGGTTTACCGCGACGAGCACCTTGCCGACATCCCAGAAGATCTGGTCGGACAACTGAGGTTGCCCGCAAAAGCGGCAAGGCCGCGCCAAGCCAAGTGATGCGTGTGAGTGGAATTACGGCACCGAAATGCCAACTGCACCTACCGCAGTGTTACTTGTTTTCGAGTCAGCGTGGAGCAGGGAGTCAAGAGTGGGGGCAAAAATGAGCATCGAGGAAAAACATCTTCTCGCTGAACACGCCAAGAGATGGGCGGAGTTTGGGCCGCAGATCGAAGCGATGCGGGCACGAGAGCTTCACGAGGAAAGCGAAGAAGACCACCGTCGAGCCATTGCGCAGGTCCTAGCGGGCCCGATCGAGTCATTCCTCAAGGGTTCCCGTCCCGACTCGGGCCTCGTCGAGCAACAAAGGATCTTTGCCAAACTTCGTCAGACCGGAGTTTAACCACGGATTACGCAGCGGAGGCTTGGTGACACGGCCCCAAGGCAAATAGCACTGATACTGAAGGGGAGTTGAATTTTCTGAACCAATCCGCGGGATCAGTGCAATCGGTGGTCAAAGGTCGCTTCATTTGCTCAGGTTTCTTGACCTTCTCTTTAAAAGAGACTGCTGTAGTCACATGATTGCTACCCTTAAAGAGTCAAAGGCGCGGTTGAGCGAGTTTGTCCGGATGGCCGGCGCCGGGCAGGAAGTCCTGATCACCGTCCGGGGCAAGCCGCAAGCGCGGCTGAGCCCGGTGCGCCTCCCGAAGGCGAAAAACCGGCCATGGATGGATGAATTGCGGAAATTGCGGTCCGCAATACCGTCGGCCAAGAAGGCCTCAACGGCTTTGGAGTATGTCCGCGCTGATCGGTTGTGAAGCCGCGTTACTGGGACACTTCGCTGCCCGGCGTGCACTGATTGCTTCAAGCCTCAGCCGTGTTATTCTGACCGCATGCCAACCGTCTTGCGAGTCGGGCCTTATCGGTTCTACTTTTACGCCAACGACCGCTCGGAGCCGCCTCATGTCCACGTGCAACGCGACAATCATACCGCGAAGTTCTGGATGGAACCGGTGAGACTTGACCGTAGCGGACGATTTGGCGCGGCCGAGCTTTTGGCCATCCAGACCATCATCAAGACCAACAAAACCAAACTCCTCAAATCGTGGCATGAATACTTTGACGCCTGAACGAGATCTCTGTGTAGAAAAAGTGAAAATTGACTCTTCGACCATAACAGTCGAATTGTCCGACGGGCGTGCTGTGTCCAACCCCTTGGTGTGGTATCCTCGCCTGCTGAATGGAACGGTGAAGGAGCGAAGCAATTGGGAGTTGATCGGGGATGGTCAGGGCCTCCACTGGCCGGACTTGGACGAGGATCTGAGCATGGAGGGCATAATTCAAGGGCGACCGTCATTCGAGTCGCAGAAGTCTTTCCAAAAATGGATTGCGGAAAGAAGGAAGCGCGGACTCGCGGCAAAATTCGCCTGATCGGTATCTCCGCTTTGTTCTCGGCTTTCAGCCCTCGCTCCTATTGGTCGCGACTCCGCCCTTTCTTGCCTCCGCTGTGCCATCGGTGTTCAGAATCTTCCGATTACCTCCGGCTCATCTACACCAAGCCAATCCGTGATATCGGTGTAATTTGCCTGCGGCCGTCTCCGCTGCGCTCCGGCTGTGGCTAACATTCTTTGAAAACACCCGCCGCCATTCTGGTCGAGCAGCGCAAGCCGCTGGTCATCGACGAGGTCGAGGTGCCCGCCCTCAAGCGCGGTCAGGTCCTCGTCGAAATCCACGCCACGCGGGTCTGCGGGTCGCAGATCGGGGAGATCGATGGGGTCAAGGGGCCGGACAAATTCCTTCCGCATCTGCTCGGACACGAAGCCGGGGCAGTTGTGCTCGAGGTTGGCCCTGAGGTGACCCATGTCGCGACCGGCGATCGCGTGGTTTGCCATTGGCGTCCGGGGGCGGGTATCGATGCAGGTGGCTCGTTCTACAAATGGAACGGACGCGAGGTGAATGCGGGGCCGATCACCACGTTTCAAAGGTATGCGGTCATTTCCGAAAACCGTCTGACCAAAGTTCCTCCCGACACCGATTTCGAGCTTAGTTGCCTCCTCGCCGACACGCTGACCACCGGGTTTGGGATCATCAACAACGATGCCAAAGTCAAAGCGGGCGAGTCTGTCGTCATCTTTGGGGTAGGGGGCATCGGGCTCGGGTGCGGTGCTTGGTGCCAAATTGGCTGGAGCTAATCCGCTGATCGGCGTTGATCTTCATGATCACAAATTGGCCAAAGCGGCCGAATATGGTCTGACGCATTGCATTAATGCCTCGCGCGAAAATGCCGCCGGGCGGGTGAAGGAAATTCTCGGTGGCCTGGCCGATGTCACCATCGACGGAACCGGAAACCCGAAAGTGATCGAAACCGCCTACGACTTGGCCAAGCTGCGCGGGGGACGTTGCGTGCTCTTCGGTGTCATGCCGCACGACCAACGCGTCAGCATTCATACACTGCCGCTCCACTTCGGGCGCATTCTTACGGGCTCCGAAGGCGGCCAAAGCTGCCCGGCGGAAGACGTTCCCCGCATTCTGGGACAGCTCGCCTCAGCCGGCATCGATTGCTCGGGCTTTGTCACACATCGGGCTGCCCTTGGTGATCTCGAGCGGATCATGGCAAGTATGAGATCGGGGGAGGTCATTCATGGTATTGCCAAACCGCGGGAGTGAATGAGCTACCTAAGCCGTATCCATGCAATTGAAGACGCAATAAAAGCGCGGCTTGGTTCGGTTTGTCCAGGGGGCACGGCCGTCCCGGCCGTGTTGTCGGGTCGTGACGGGCGGGACGCCCGTGCCCCTTGGCGACGTGCCACCTCGCTCACCAAATAGTTAGTCAACTCTCGCCCAGACGCGACTCTGTTGCCGTGCCAGAAATGGCAGAATGTTTTGCATGGTTACGGCTTAGCCGTATCCATGCAGTTGAAGAGACAATAAAAGCGCGGCTTGGCTCGGTTTTTCCAGGGGGCATGGCCGTCTCGGCCGTGTTGTTTGAGGTTGTTTGATCGTGACGGGCGGGACGCCCGTGCCCCTTGGCCACCTGCCAACTCGCTCACCAAATAGTTAGTCAACTCTCGCCCAGACGCGCCTCTGTGGCAGCGCCGGAAATGGCAGAATGTTTTGCATGGATACGGCTAAGCCGTCACGATGCATTTGCACCACGGATTACACCGATTTCAGAGCGGAGGCTTGGCGACACGGCCCCAAGGAAAATGGTTTTCAGAGGAATGACGGTCGATGACTGGCCTCAGGGGCCACTCACCAAATAGTGAGATGTCTGCCCGTAAACCCTCTGTCTCACATCGCTCTCTGCTCGGTGCCAATTGCCTCGGGGCTGTGTCGCCAAGCCTCCGCTGTGCTATTTGCCTCGGGGCCGTGTCACCAAGCCTCCGCTGGGGTTAAACCTTTCTGCCTAAAAACGGCTAAGCCCTTCTGCTCAGGTGCCTAAATATGGAGAGTTTTCGTAGACTATGCACAAAAAAGTTCTAAATTTGCCGTATGAAAACAACATTAGATATTCCTACTCCGGTCTTGGAAGAAGCTATCCGCCTTTCGGGGGCCCGCACCAAGCGGGCCGCGGTCCTCGCCGCATTGGATGATTTTACCCGCCGCGGCCGGATGCGTGCATTAGTTACCAAGCTGGGCCGCTCGGAGACCTTCATGACACCGGCGGAACTGGAAAAGTTGCGCGCGGTCGATAAGCCCGCATGACCCTGGTCGATACTTCAAGTTGGATCCAGTTTCTCCGCCGAAATGGGGACACAACCGTGAAGAAGCGGGTCAGTGACCTGTTGCACGAAGGCTCCGCTTCTCTTTGTCCCGTAGTGCTCGCCGAATTGTGGATGGGAGCGCGTTCCGGGAAGGACAGGTCGGACCTGCAGGAGTTACAGGACGTTTTACCGTGTCTCGAGATGGATCTTCGCGTTTGGGAAATATGCTACCGGCTGGCCTCTATTTGTTGCCGTAAAGGCACACCGGTTCCCACCAGCGATCTTCTCATCGCGGCGTGCGCTTTTTCTCACGACACAGCCATTGAATCGTCCGACAAGCACTTTGTGATCTTGACGGAATACCGGGTGCTTTCACGCTCGTAGTCAGCTCCGGATTTCGGCGCCATGCCCAGCGATCAACGGGTCAGTATCCACACGCTGCCACTGCGCTTCGGCCGCAGCAGCCTGTCCGGACTAGATCAAACCATCGGCCAGATGCGTTCTGGCGAAGTGATTCATGCCGTTGCAAGTTGAGGTTTCTGGTTTGAGCTCACAGCGGCACAGAGATCACAAAGCTTGAAAGTAGGCGTCAAGGTTTGAGTAGATCTTCTTTCCCGTGCTCTCCGTGACTCCGTGAGAGACCTCCGGATTATTGATCTCACAGAGACACAAGGAATACGGGGAAGGACTCGGAGCTGCTCCGCCTTTGTGGCCCCTGCGCCTCCCCGTAAGATAAAAATACGCTTGCTTGTGCCATTGTCCGGCAAAATTCCTTGCTGTATCGTGGCGCCTTGTTACAATTTAAAAACAATGGTCACAACGCTCACAAGGAAAAATCAAACAACCTTGCCTGCAGCCTTGGTGGGACAGGCTGGGCTCGAGGCTGGGGCCCGTCTGGAATGGACCTACGTGTCACCGGAGGAAATTCGGGTCAGGCCGCTGCCCCCTTTGGCCAAAGTTGTCGCCCTGATGAGGGGCAGGGGGAATGAACTGCTCAAGCCTGGTCAGAGCGCCGTCCAGGGGCTCGTCGATGAGCGGCGAAGGGATATGGAGGCGGAGGAGTCCGTTTGACCCACCTCTTCGACACCTCAGCCTTGCTGGCTTTCTACTTCGACGAGGCCGGTGCGGAGGATGTGTCGGCTCTTTTGGCGGGCGGCCGCGAGCAAAATGCCGTCTGCTGCATCACCGCGATCGAATTTTGGTCCCGTCTGAAACATCTGGGCGCGGCCGAGCGTTATGCGCAAGAGTGGGCGGAATTCGAGGCCATACTCTCGAGCCTCCCGGTCAACACCGATGTGGTGAATCGCGCCATGGATATCCGGCGGGCCTGCGATCAGCGCCTTCCGATGGTCGATCTGCTCATCGCCGCCACTGCTGCACACGCGGACCTTACGCTGGTCCATCGGGATCCTCACTTCTTGGTCATTCCGAAAGATCATCTACGGCAACGATTCCTTGGCGAGCTGAGTTGATGGAGGGGCCAATGCCGCAGTCGGGCCTTTTGCCGACGTCACAATTGATGGCACCGGAAAACCCGAAAGTGATCGAAACCGCTTACGAGCTGGCCAGACTGCGTGGCGGCCGCGGCCTTCTGTTCGGTGTCGCGCCCCGCGACGATTGCCGCTTTGATATTTCTCAAGTTTCAGTTTTCAAGCCTCTTCCTTATCCGTGACTCTCCCGCTCCGCTTGGGCCGCGTGCTGACCGGTTCCGAGGGCGGACAAAGTCGGCCTGAGTTCGCTATCTCTGAAATTTTGGGGAGGCTTGGTGCAGCTAAGTTGGACGTTTCGGGATTGCTCAGTTATCGGGGCTTACTCGGCGATTTGCCGGACGTCATCGACGGGATGAGGCGAGGGGAAGTGATTCACACTGTATTGCTTTCCTAAGCTAAAAAGGCTTCAACGAATGAGTATGAGTAAAACCCGTGAGCCACAGTATCAAAATTGCTTGGATATAAAGCAGCGGAAGGGTCTGGCTTCCCTCGGGTTGCGGGGCACGCAACTGTGGACTGACGATCCGAAGCACGTGCTATTCAGCTTAGCGCGCTACAAGTTCGTCGCTAAAATGTTCTCGGGCTTTGCCACGGCGTTGGAGGTTGGCTGTGGCGATGCAATTGGTACGCGGTTGGTCCAGCAGGAAGTCAAGAAGGTAACTGTTCTAGATTTCGATCCGGTGTTTATTGAGGACGTTATTGATCGAAACGATGAGGACTGGCCTCTTGATGCGCACGTTCATGATATGCTTGAGGGACCGTTTGCCGGAATTTACGAGGGTGTTTATGCCCTAGATGTTCTCGAGCATATTGATAGTGCTAATGAGGACAGGTTCATCCGGAACATGTTGCAGTCCCTCAGCGCGCATGGGGCCTTAATTCTCGGAATGCCCTCTTTGGAATCGCAGCTTTACGCCTCACCAGGAAGTAAAGCGGGCCACGTAAATTGTAAGTCCGCGTCCAATCTCAAGCAATTAATGGAGCGATATTTTCGCCGCGTGTTCCTTTTCTCCATGAACGATGAGGTTTTGCACACCGGGTTTTACGCAATGTCGCATTACTTATTCGTCCTCTGCTGCGATCGCAGAGGCCAGTAGAGGCAGAGGCTGGAGCATCTATTGAACCTCGTTATCGGACTCGATTTGGACAACACGATTGTCTGCTACGACCGTTGCTTTCATGCCTTGGCGCTCGAGCGGTGCGGGATGCCGGCGGCGGTGCCAGTGGAAAAAACGCGGTGCGGCAATTTCTGCGCGAGGGCGGGCGTGAGGCGGAGTGGACCGAGTTGCAAGGGGTCGCTTATGGAACCGGTATGGTGAAAGCAGAGCCCTTCGTCGGAGCACTTGAATTCGTCCGCGAGGCGCTGCAGCGTGGGCGGATCTTGAAGATTATCAGCCATCGCACCCACCATCCCATTGTTGGCGACCAGACGGATCTCCACGCCAGCGCCCTCGGCTGGTTGCAGCGTGAGGGGTTCGTCGGCCCGGGGGCTTGCGGGAGGAAGATGTCTTTTTGAGACGACCAAGGATGGAAAGCTCGCCCGTATTGCGGAACAGCGTTGTGACGTTTTTCTCGATGATCTTCCGGAATTGCTGATGTCGGACACTTTTCCTGCCGACGTCGAGGGCTGGCTGTTTGTTCGCGGTCAAACAAGGACACCCTACGAGCGAGTGGTGACGGACTGGGCGGCCTTCGGGCGTCAGGTGTTGTGAACGAGACGATGCCGCCGAGGTTAGCTGCCGCGCTGGAGGCCTGGGGGCGCGACGTGCCACGGGCGGTGCCGATGGGTGGCGGAGCCAACAGTCGGGTTTTTCTCCTCACCGATGAGGGCGGTCAGCGGTTGGTAGCGAAGCTTCATCATGTCGAAGCCGGTGGCGAGTCGCCGCGCTACCATCGCGAGAAGAAGTTTTACGGCGCTGCACGATGCGGCCGCGCACGGTTTTATTCCGGAGGCGCTGCATTGGGACGACGCTCGAAGTGTGGCGTTCTTGCAATTCGTCGACGGGGTGCCAGTCACAGATATTGACGAGCGTGATGTTCGGCAGGCCGGGGCGTTTGTCCGTCTGCTCCAGCAGGCAGATCGGTCCCGACTGGAAGCGGCTTCAGAGGCCGCCCTGCAGCCCGGGCAACATGTCGAGATGGTGGAACGAAGGTTGGCCTTGCTGCAAACCATCGCTGACGCCGAGGCGGCTGCTTTCGTGGCCGGCGAATTGCGACCGGCTTGGGAACGCGTTCGGGCACGCCTCAGGCCAATGGAAAGTGCGGCGATTGTCTCGCCGTCGGATTTCGGATTCCACAATGCGTTGCGCCGGGACGAAAATCTGCTGTGTTTCTTCGATTTCGAGCATGCGGGGCTGGATGATCCGGCCAAACTCGTCTGCGATTTTTTGTCAGGCCGGGCGCCGATGTGTCGCCCAGTTTGGTGCCGGCCTTCTGCGAAGCGGCGGGTTTGAAACACGATGTGAAAGAACGGGCCGAGCGCTTGATGGATCTCTACCGCATAAAGTGGGCCTGCATTGCTTTGAATGAATTCACGGCCAAAGGTGCGCGGCGTCGGGAGTTTGCCGGGGCTGGTGAGCCCGATCGGCGCGCGAGCCAGTTGGCCAAGGCCCAGGCCTTGATGCGGGAGGTGAGCATTTGAGCGGGTGTTGCCGGGCTTGCGGAGGGGTAGACCTCGAGTCGGTGGTTTCGTTTCCGCGGCAACCGATCGCCTCGCGCTTCAAGCGTGCGGCGACGGAGTCCGAGGAGTTTTGCAACTTGGAAGTGATGGGCTGCCGGACATGCGGGCTGGTGCAACTGCGGTCCATTCCCGCGATCGAGACTTTGCGCCCACGTTTCGATTGGCTGCGCTATAATGAGCCGGAAGCACATCTGGATGAGGTGGCAGGTGTGGTGAGCGGATTGGCGCCGCGTGATAAAACCGCAGTCGGACTGACCTACAAGGACAACAGCTTTCTCGCGAGGTTGGGGGAGAGGGGCCTCTCCGCGACAGACGCCGATCTCGCTGTGGGGCCTTGGCGCGGAAGCCTGCGCCGTGGGGGATCGAGACGGTGGCCGGCTGGCTGGGCGGCGGCGATGCGAAAGAGTGCCTGCCGCGGGGCCGGCTTGGTGGTAGCCAGACATGTCCTTGAGCACTGCGACCGGCCTGTTGCAGCGGTCGGCGCGATGCTGTCGTGGCTCGGCGAAGGCGGGCTGCTTTTGGTGGAGGTGCCCGGATGTCGCGAGGCGCTGGAGCGGGGGATTCCGGAGCTGCTGTGGGAGGAGCACGCCTCTTACTTCACGGAACCGACCCTGCGGCGGTTGCTTGAGGCTTCCGGCGCGGAGATCGTGCACTTCAGCGAGCACCTGTATCCCTTCGAAAGCAGTTTAGTGGCGATCGTGCAGCCTGCCGCAGAAAAGCCGATGCGGCTTACGGGTGAAGATTTTCGGTGCCACAGCAGTTCGGCCTACAGGTGAAAGAAAAAGTCGAGGCGACCTCGCGTGGCCTGCGGCACCGCCAAGAGGCTGGAATGAGAACGGTTATTTTTGGGGCGGGGCATTTGTCCTGCGCTTTCCTCTCGCTTTCGCAGTCCGCCGAGTGCGTCGAGTGTGTGTTGGACGACACTCCGCAAAAGCAGGGCTTGTTCATGGCCGGAACCCAGTTGCCGATTGTCGGAACCGCGGCGTTGCCGGCCGGCGAGCCTGGACTTTGTTTGATGGCGGTGCATCCCTCTTCCGAGGCGAAAGTTCATAATCGCTTGGCGCGCTGCGCGCGGCAGGGTGGGAGACCGCGAGTATTTTCCCCGATAGTCCTTATGCCGTCCGCTGGAACTGACTGGATCGAAGAGCAGCCCGACATCCTGCGCTCCACCGCGGATTGTCCGGCGGTCGATCGCCGTCTCATCGAGGAATTGAAGCGGCGTGCGTTGGTCTCACCCCGTCACCGCTCAAGGTGGTGCGCGCACCCCGGTAACGATGCCGAGACGCAGGAAATGGTCATCGTGCTGGGCAGGCAAAGCTGCATCCCGCCGCACCGGCATCCGGGTCGTGCGGAAACTCTTTCCGTGCTCGAGGGGCGGGCCAAGGCATGGTTCTTCGACGAAAAGGGCCGCGTCGTGAGATGTCTGCACATGACGTCACCGGGCGAGGGAGGAACTTTCTTCTACAGGACGAATCCGGCCGAGTTCCATACTCTGGAGCTTGAAACGGATTTCTTCGTGTTTCTCGAAACTACGCGGGGTCCATTCGATCCGAATTCCACGGAAGTAGCGCCTTTTGCTCCCGCCGATACGAACGCGGTTGCATACGCCGATTTTTTCCAGAGTCTCGAACAATCATGACAAAACAACATGCGATCATCGTTGGGGGCACGAGAGGCCTAGGCCGTGTCGTGGCCAGATTATTTGCGGCGGATGGAATGAAGGTGTCGGTCATTGGCGCTCACGATCCGGATCCTGCCGATGCCGAAATGGTTGGCGTGGACTTCTACCGCGCCGACCTGACGGACGAGGCGGGTGCCCGGGAAGGCTTGATGCAAATTGTGCGCAAATGCGGAGCGCCGAGTTACGTGGTCTTCGCGCAACGTTACCGTGGCGCCAAGGAAGAGTCGTGGAGAGGTGAATTGGAGCTCATGCCTCGGTGCCGCGAAGAGTTTTGGCTGTTCTCCAAGAGGAGTTCGCCACCGGAGGTGATCGCGCCGTGGCTTTTGTCTCCTCGCCCGCCGGTCGATTTGTTGTGCCTGAGCAGGACGAGGCTTACCATGCGACGCGAGCTGCGCTCGGTGGGCTGATGCGGTGGTATGCTGTTGCGTGGGGATCGCGCGGTGTCCGTTTCAACATGGTCACGCCAGGTGCTTTCGTCCGTGAACTGCCGGGCGGCAAGATGTTCGTTCCGCCGGCTGCTTCCAGCTTCGCTCGCTTTGTGCCGCTCGGAAGAATGGGCGACGCAGCCGACGTGGCTAAAGTGGTGCGTTTTCTTTGCGGCAGCAATGCGGGGTTCGTTACCGGGGAGGAGTTGACGGTCGATGGCGGCGCCTCCGTGCTCGGACAGGAAGCGCTGGCCATGAAGTTCATCCAGGCTTGCGGATTCAGCAGCCGCTAAATAGCGAGAGAAGCCATGGGATCGGAAGTGCATCAGAGAGATAATTGCCGTCTTTGCGGCTCGTGCGACTTGGATTTGGCGGTGCCGATGCGCCCCACGCCGGTGGCCGATGACTATGTTCCTGCGGACAAGTTTGTTGCGGGTGCGCGTCTTTATCCGCTAGATCTGCACCTTTGCCGGGAGTGCGGACACTTGCAGTTGCTCACGGTGATTTCTCCCGAAGTACTCTTTGGCAGCTATACCTACCGCTCGGGTCTCTCCGCTTCTCTTCTTGCGCATTTCGAGTCTCTCGCCGCTGACGTATCGGTGCTTGCGGGGCTCAAACCGGGCGATCTTGTTTTGGACGTCGGCAGCAACGACGGTTCGCTTCTCGCCAATTTTAAGTCAAAGGGTATGCAGGTTGTCGGCGTAGATCCGGCGGAGCATATCGCCGCCGAAGCAACCTCACGGGGCTCCCCACATTGGCAGGGTATATGGACGAAGCCATGGGCAAGCGCATCCGCTCGGAATACGGGGCGGCAAAGCTGGTCACCGCCAATAATGTATTTGCGCATGCCGATGATCTCGGAGGCATGGCGCGCGGCATTCGCGAAGTGCTCGCTCCGGGCGGATGGTTCACCTTTGAGGTCTCTTATCTCCCGGACATTCTCGACCGGATGCTTTTTGACACGTTTTACCATGAGCATCTCTCGTATCACGCTGCGCGACCCTTGGATCTTTTCCTGCGCGCCAACGGGATGGCTTTGGTCGACGCAAAATTGGTCGGAAGCAAAGGCGGGTCAATTCGTGGAATCGCACGGCGGATCGAGGACGCCGACAAGACATCGGATTTCCTCCGATCGCTTTTTGCCCGTGAGGAGCAGGCAAAGCTGGATTCCTTGACCCCTTATCGCGAGTTCTCGGGGAGGGTCGAAAAAGCAAAGATTGCCGCCCGCGCCGCCGTGCAATCGTGTGCAGGAGCGCCAGCAGGATTCGGGGCATCGGCTACCGTGACGACTCTCATTTACCAGTTCGAGTGGGAGAATGAACTGGCGTTTCTGGTCGATGACAATGCGAAGCGCCACGGGTTTCGAAGCCCGGGTGCGGGACTTGAGGTGATGAGCGCTGATGCGGCGTTGACGCAAGAGTTTGGACCGCTCGTCGTTCTTGCCTGGCAATATGCGGACCCGATTTGTCGAAAGCATGAGGGAGGTTTCACCAAGCACGGCCACCCCGTGATCGTGCCCTCGCCGAGGGCGATTGTGGCGGAGGCATCAAAATGAGCGTTCTCTCATTCGGAGCGGCCACCTTGTCTGCTGCCTTTGTGGTGCAGGTGATTTTGGTTCGGTGGTTGCAACCGCGTAACCATGCGGCGGTGATTGTCGCGGTCTTCGGGGCTTTTTCCGTGGCCGCTCTGGTGATGTTTGTGAAGTTCGGCGCTGGCGACTCGGGGCGTCTATTTGGGCCGATGCGGCGCGCTTGGCCCTGTTGCTGGGGTCGCTCTCCCTCGCTTACATCGCGGTCTATTCGGCGATCGAGGACGATAGTCCATCGATGGCCATGGTGAAGATGGCGTGGCAGGCCGGCGACAAAGGTTGCGTCGAGGCGGATTTCCGCGCGGTGATGGATGACCGGCATTTTCTCGATCAACGTATTGAAGCGATGAAGCGTGACGGTTGGGTTCTCCAGTCGGGTGACGAGATTGTACTCACGCCGCTCGGGCGTCTGTGGGGCACAGTCTTCCGCAAGGCGCAGTTGCTTTTGCGCATGGATGAGGGCGGTTAATGACCTTCGGAACCTTCTTCATAGTGGCCGCACCGCTGGTGGGGTTGGCGGCGAGCATGGTGGCTCAAGTGGTCGTCCATTTGCTTCTGCCGCGGAAGCCGATCGTGGTCAGCTACGCGGCAGGTTTTCTTTGCGGTGCCATCGTATCTCTGTTAACGCTCTCCGCCTTCCAAGTGGCCTTGGGCTGGGCAGATGCGGTCGTCTGCCTGTTGACTTTCGGGGGCCTTAACTACTGCTACAGCAATTTTGTGAATCTGAATTTCACCTCCCTGCGGATCCGTCTGCTTAAAGAGCTGATGGCTGCAGGCGGCCGTGAGCATAACGGAGATCGCGCGCCAATATGGCAGCGACGCTATTTTGCAGAGGCGTTTGGCGCGTTTGGTCGAGTGGGGACAATTATGCGAGAGTGGCGGACGGTTCACCGCGATCGAAGGCTCTTTTCTCCGCTTGGCGCAGTTTTTCACGGTGCTTAAGAAAGTGGCGCTGGGGCGGGGCTTTCGCTATGAAAACGCGCCCTGAGTTCACAAAAGCCCGATGAGCACCTCCGATCAGTTCCCGGCCGACCGCCCCGAAGTCGATCTGACTCTCTTTGTCGCTTGTTACAACGAGGAAAAAATATCCGGGGCACGCTGGAAACGGTGCGGCAAGCGCTGGCTGAATTCCGATTCGCCTGGGAAATCATTGTGATCGATGACTTTTCGACCGATGCGTCGGTCGCGGTCATTCGCGAATACATGACAGGGCATCTCGATTTGCCGATTTATCTTAAGGTCAATGAGATCAATCGCGGTCTCGGCTACAATTTCACAGAGTGCGCGTTTTGGGCAAAGGAACATATTACCGTCTGGTCTGTGGTGACGATGTGGAGCCCTTGGAGACTTTTCGGACGGTATTTGGGGCGTTGGGTAAAGCCGATATGGTGTTGTGCCGGCAGACCTGCACCGGGCGGACGACTTTCCGGCGCGCGCTCTCACGCGCTTACAACTGGTTGGTCAATACCATCGGCAATTACGACATCGCGTATTACCACGGACTTGCGATGCATCGACGCTACAACGTCATGCGCTGGCATTCCAGAAGCGAGGGCTTTGGATTTCAGGCTGACCTCATCACGCGGTTGCTAGATCAAGGTGTGCCGTATATCGAGGTGGAGACCAAGGCCCGTGAACGCGAAACGGGTCACTCCAAAGCGCTGTATTTCGGGAATTTCTTGTCCGTCGCCCATATGTTTCAAGAGTTGCTCATCCGTCGCGTCAAGCGTCAGATGCGGCTGTCGCGCGAGCGGAAAAAATGACCAAGCTTTCTCGTGCCTAACCCTGTGACCAAATCCGCCCCCAAAGCTGCCGAAAATCGTTTTGGCAGCATTTTTGGCTGTCTACGTTGGCGCCCTCGGCGCGGGGTGGTTATCGCAGACGCCCTCGCAGGAAGAGCTCTACGCGGACGGCGGAAGATTTCTTCACGAGCTGGTCTCCAACATCAAAGCCAGCGAGGGAATACCGTGGTGGAGCAGCAACTTCATGCAGGGTAGCTCGATGGCCAACTTCGGGCTGTGCATGGTGCCGTTCATCTCCGGTCTGGCCTGCGTCGGGATGTTCGGGGATCCGGCTGGCATCAAAATCGCCGCGCTTCTCATTATCCCGCTCTCGGCTTTGACCATGTTCCTCTTTGTGCGGCGGCTGACGGCGCAAGAGTGGACGGCTGTCATTGCGGCCCTCCTTTACATTTCCAGTGCGCAGATCCTCCTGCGTATCGCGAACTTCGAGCATTGGATGGGGAGTTACTCGTATATTTTTCCGCCGCTCATTTTGTGGGCGTTCCTGAAGATTGCCGACGAGGGCTCGTGGCGGGCCTCGGCTTGGCTGGCCTTGGGGTGGTCGGCCATGATGTTATCCTACGCCAAGCTGACTTTCATGTTTGCGCCGTTGGCCGCGCTCTTTTTCGTCTGGCTGCTGCTTGACCGGTCGGAGCGGCGGGTGGCGCTGGTGCGTGGGACATTGGTGGCGCTGGTTCTCGTCGGGTTGATGGCGGTGATCCTCCTGCTCCCCTTGACCCGCGAATACCAGTGGATCGCGGCCTTTGCCTTCGACAATTTCGCCGGATGGCAGCAGGCCTTTTCTTTGAAGAACTTCACCTCGGTGCTCGATCGGGCCAATGGCTTGCTCGCCAACATGCGGCCGGATTTTGTCGCGGATCGCGGACAGTTCTATCTCGGATTGGTCACCTTGTTCGCGGTCGGGGCGGTGTTTTGGTGGTCTCGGAAGCATTCCGAATGGCTGGCCACGCGTAATGGCGTGCTGCTGCGGTTGTTTGTCGGGATGACGCTGCTCGCCTTGTGGCTTTCGCAGGGGCCGTTTTCGGTCTTCACCGGGGTGCAGGAATTTTTGAAGGGTTCGGTCAAGGCGCCGGATTGGATTGCGGCGTTGATGTGGCTGATGACTTTCATCCCGCTCTTTCTCATCTATGCGATTCTTCCGGTGGGTCCGCGGCGTGGGTTCTGGGCCACGGCGCTCATTTTGGTCTACCTTTTCGTGCCGGGGTTTGTCCTGCTGGAGAAGTTGCCCATGTATCGCGACATCCGGGCGCCTTGGGGATTCTGGGAAGTGGGATTCTTTGCCGGCGCAATCGCTGGAGCGCTGGCGCTGCAGCAACTGTTCGTCGCGCTGATTGAAAGACGGGACCGGCTCATTGTGGCAGGGTTACTGGGTATTATCCTACTGCTGGATTCTTCCGCCTACTTCTCCAAATTTTTCGCGCCGGGCCTGCCGGCGCAGACGTTCACGGACTTCGATCGCTCACAGGAGTATTTGAAGACTTCGCTCATCGAGGGACGCGTCTATCCGATGTCCGGACGCTATTTTTACCTGCGGACGCCGATGCAGTCGGGGCGCGGGGTCAATACCGAAGCAGCGTGGAGTCATTTCCAGATGCGGGGGATGCGCGCTTTGGTCAATGGGGCCAACTCTTCGCCCGGGGCCATGCAGACTTATATGCGGGTGGGGGGAATTTCGCATGTGCTCCTCGACAAGCAGGATCCGTTTACGCCACCGGAGATCCAGAATGCCTTCGCGCAGGCTTTTCCCACGGGGTTCGACTCGGAATTCATCCGGGTGCTGGAGAACAAGGACTCGCTCGCTCCGGCCTTTGTCGCGCGGGAATACCTCGCGATGGACCCGGGGACGGAGGCTTTGGCGCCGGCTTTTCTCGACGCCGCGGGACGCATCAATGCGGTGCCGATCGAGTTGGGACCGAATGAGCGAACGTTTCCATTCCTCGCGGGCGCCGGAGCGGAGCAGAGCGGAGTGCAGATTGCGCAGAAATACGGAGAGACGCCGGGCGAGGCGTTCCGTCGCGTGCCGTTTGCCGCGCCGCGGGACAATCCTTCCCGCATGGTCTTCGATCCTTACGGGAGTCGTGAAGGGTGGCTTGTGGTGACGGAAGCCTGGCATCCGGATTGGCGGGCGTATTCCGATGGGGCTGATATTCCGATTTACAAAGCGTTTGGCGGACTGATGGCCGTGCCGCTCAGCCGGACGGATGGTCCAATCGAATTCATCTTCACTCCGCCGCGGTGGTATGACTTGGCGGTCTGGATTTCCGGGCTGTCCTGGGCGGGGGTGCTCGGCCTGCTGCTCATCATGCCGCTGCCCTTCATTCCGAAGCGGTGGAAGGACGCGTGGACCGGGGCGAACAAAAGGACGACGGTGATCGATCTGCCAGCGTCGGCCGTGACCAAAGCGGTCGTGGTGATCCCGACCTATAACGAGCGCGAGTCGATCAACAAAGCCCTCGACTTGGTGCTCGGCTTACCGCGCAAGCTGGACGTCTTGGTGGTGGATGACGGTTCGCCGGACGGAACGGCGGAGGTGGTGCGGGAGCGTCCAGAATTCCACAAGCGCGTTTTTTTGCTCACCGGTAAGGGCAAGGCGGGGTTGGGGACGGCCTATCGCCGCGGGTTCCAGTGGGCCTTGAAGCATGGCTATGAGGCAGCGGTGGAGATGGATGCCGACCTCTCGCATGACCCGGCGGATATTCCGAAACTGCTCGAGGCGCTGGAGCAGGGCGCGCACCTCGCGGTTGGTTCGCGCTATCTCGGCGGCATTTCGGTGCTCAACTGGCCGCAAAGCCGGCTTTTCATCAGCACGTTTGGCGGATTTTACGTGCGGACTCTCACCGCGTTGCCGATGAGCGACCCGACGAGCGGCTTCAAAGCGATCCGGGCAGACGTGCTGCGTGATCTCAATTGGGACAAAGTCCAAGCCGAAGGCTACGCCTTCCAGATCGAACTGCACCACACGGCGTGGAAGCAGGGATTCACGATCAAGGAGGTGCCGATTGTCTTCACCGAGCGCCGCGAGGGAGACTCGAAAATGTCCACTGCTATCTCACTCGAAGCCGCTTGGCGCGTATTGCGCTTGGCCGCGGTTAGCTGAGCTGGAGGGTGGCCGTCCCCGGCCGCCGCACGTTGGGCGTCAAACTTGCTTTGCGGGGGCTCATTCCGGTTTGCGGCTCGCGGGGCCTCCGGCTCGTCAAGCCTACGCCTCGGAGAGACGCTCGCCCTCCAGAGGAGTTTCATGTTCGGCGTCGTCGGAAACTTGACACTCCGGTTTTTGTCTTACACTTTAGCCAGATGAGCACGACACTCAGTGTGCGTTTACCGGAAGAACTGGCCCAGTGGGTTGAAGAGAACGCGCGGGTCACGGGGCGATCCCAGGGCAGCTTGGTCAAGGAGGCGTTGGAGCGCGTGCGACAGGCTGACGCGTCCATGCCCTTCCTGTCTCTTGCCGGAAGCATCGAAGGACCGAAGAACCTTTCGCAGCGCAAAGGCTTTTCGCGCTCGTGAACGCAATTGCGGACACCGGCTTCGTCGTTGCATTTTTAAACCGTAGTGATGCTTATCATCGTTGGGCGGTCCGACTGGCTGGGCAAATCACTGCGCCACTGGCAACATGCGAAGCTGTGTTGGCCGAAGCGGCTTTTCAATGCGAGTCCGTCCAAGCTGTCATTGCGCTGGTGCGCGACGGGATGCTTCGTGTCGATTTTGACCTCACGGAGAATCGCGACCGGATTGAAGTTCTGGCCAAACGCTACGAGGACCGCGTGCCTGACCTGGCCGACTTGTGTCTCATTTGTTTGAGCGAGCGACTGCGTGACTGGCCGGTCATCACGGTGGACGCCGATTTCCGCATTTACCGCCGTCATCAACGCGAAGTCATCCCGGTGCTCATGCCGCCGGAGTGAAGAGCAGGAAAACTTCACCGGTAAAGCCATGCTGCCAATAGTCAGGAAACAGCACGTTGCGGAAGTTGCTTCCGCTCTGGAGAGGGCGTCCATCAGATATGTCTTTGTTGGCGGCGTGGCCGTTATCGCGCATGGGTAGGTCAGGACGACTTACGATATTGACATCGTCGTGGCACTGACGCCGGAAAATATCGACAAGGCTTTTGTGGCCCTTGCTTCGGCGGGATACCGGCCCAAGCAGCCCATCACGGGCTCGCAATTCGCCGACGCAGAGCTTCGCGATAGCTGGCGCCGCGACAAGCAGATGCTCGTGTTGCAGTTTTGGGCCGACGAGAAACCTGGGGTCGATGTCTTTGTCCACGAGCCTTTCGACTTGGAGAAAGAATATGGGTCGGCCGCTTTGGAGGAGATGGGGAATGGAGTGGTCGCCCGGTTCGTTTCTGTTGAGTCTTTGCTGGTGATGAAGCGTGAAGCTGGTCGGAACAAAGACTTGGCCGACATGGATGCCTTGCTGGAAATCTACGAATGAAGCGCCGTCAATACCCTGACGATCCGTGGTTTTATTCGACCTTCGAGGGGGCCGAGATATCACATTTGCTGCGGGCTGCGGACCTCTCGGTTTCCCAAAGATTTGATCTGCTCGACGCAGCGGTCGAGATGGCTGAAGAAATTGTAGAGGCTCGCGAGCGGCGTCTCGCCAAAGAGGCCACGCTGAAGGTTGCGGAGCAGTCCGGGTAGTCCTTCAAGTTTCAGCCTTTTTTCCCGCGTCACAAGTCACGCGTCACTTTCCTTCAACTCTCAGGCATCGAGTCTCTTTGCAAGCTCTGCGAGGCATAAAGCGGCGCAAATTCCGCCCCCTTTGTAAAGTGTAGTTGCCATCTGGCGGAATCAGACTACTTTTGTTTCTATGGTTACCGAAACGCTTTCGATCAAGATTTCCAAATCGGAGAAAAATCTTCTGCGGCAGTGCGCCCGTCGCAATCGTTCGTCCGCCTCGGCCTTGCTTCGCGATGCTTTGCGCAACGTGCTGCAGTCGCCGCAGGCCTCGCAGGCGTCCTTGCTCGCGCAGCATGGCCACCTGCTGGAAAAGCTGGACCGCGGTCCGGGTGATCTTTCGACGAACAAGGCTCGCTTGAAGGGCTACGGCAAGTGACGCTGATCGCGGACACAGGACCTTTGGTCGCGTTGTTCGATCGCGGTGATGCTTATCACGACTGGGCCAAGCGCGGACTTGGGAGAGTAAGCCAGGCTCTGGTCACCTCGGAGTCGGTGGTCAGTGAGGTGCTCTTTCTCCTCGCCGGCATGGGCCGCTCGCGCGCAGGTTTTCTCGGGTTCTGGGCTGAAGGTGGACTCCGGGTCAACTTCGAGGCGGGTCGTGACACAGCATCCCTCATCGGTCTCCTGAGCAAATACGCCGACATCCCGATGTCCTTGGCTGATGCCAGCATCGTCAGCCTGAGCGAGCTCAACCCAGACGCCAAGGTTTGGACCCTCGATGCGGATTTCAAAATTTACCGTCGGTTCGCGCGCCGGGTTATCCCGCTCTTCGACTGGCCGCGGTAAGTTGAACGAATAGGGCTGAAGGCTGAGACTGGAAATCTGAGTAAATTGTTGAGGGTTGTGGGATGAGAGTTGAGGCAAAAACGGGCTGGGCGCCTTCTTGGTGTCGCTGTGCCCCCGTGGGGCGAAAAAATCTGAAAGAAGGTCTCTCACAGAGACACGGAGACACAAAGGGGAGGAAGACCCGACTAGAAAGCGATGCGCGGTTTGTGACGGTCGGGGCTCTTCTTGAAATGAAGCGCGATGCAGGTAGGGATAAAGACCTGATTAATATCGAGGCTCTGAACCGACCTTACGAAGCATGAAGCGTCGCAAGTATCCCGATGACCCGTGGTTCTTTTGCACCTCCGAGGGCGCGGAGATCTCGCATCTGCTGCAAATCGCGGACATGCCATTGAGCAAGAAACTGGATATGCTCTCGAATCTCGCCGACACCGTAGAAATCATCACGCAAGCTCGCGAGCGACGCTTGGCAAAGGAAGCCACGTTGAAAGTTGCCGAGCGGCCCGACTAGCAACGGCCCGCTGGGCCAGCGGGCTCTACCAATCTATCAAACTCGTCACACGTCACACGCCACACGTCACTTTCCTTCGCGGCTCGCGAGAACGCTCGCCCTCCAGGCAATCCTGCGTGATCCGGGAGAGTCCGGCTGCCGGCCGGTTGTTCAACGGCATTGTTCTGGTTGCGTGTTGCAGGGTGACCTCCTTACACTTGACCTAGTACGACTTGACCATTATAGCTTGCAAGCTATGCGAACGATGTTGATTTCCGATTTCAAAGCCAAAGCGATCGCCACGCTGAAGCGCGTGAAGCTGACGGGCGAGCCAGTGCTCGTGACGTTGCGGGGCAAGCCTCTCGCGGAGGTGGTTCCGGTGCGATCCAAGGCTGGCGGCAAAGGCTTGGGGTTCGGGGAGGGGCGAGGACTGATCAAGCGTCGCCCTTCGGATGACGAATTGGTGCGTGGTGGCTTTGCCTCCGAGTGGGAAATGAATGCGTGAGGTATCTCCTCGACACTCACGTCTGGATCTGGGCGTTCGAGGGATCCGATAGGCTCGGGGTGAAGTGTCGAAAGGCGCTGGCCGTTCCGTCCGCGGAGCGCCTTGTCTCGCCGGTCTCGACGATGGAGATCGCCCGCTTGGTCGCTCGCGGAGAGATCGAGTTGGCTTGTCCTCTGCAAGAGTGGGTGGCGCGTTCCATGGCCGCCCTCAAGCTCCGAACGATCGAACTCGACCATGCGTCGGCCATGGAAGCCTACGCGTTGCCGGCGCCGTTCCATCAGGACCCTGCGGACCGTTTGCTCGTGGCCGCGGCGCGGGTGCACGATCTGCGTATTGCCACGGCCGACAGCCGGATTCTCCAATATGGCTGCGTGGCATCATTACCTGCGCAAAAGTGAGCTTCCGGTTCGTATCCCGTCACTAGTCACACGCCACACGTCACTTAACTCATGAACCTCCTCGTCACCGGCGGCGCCGGATTTATCGGCGGCAATTTTGTCCGCATTGCGTTGCAATCGCCTGACTGGAAGGTCGGCAAATTGGTCAATCTCGATCTGCTGACTTATGCGGGTTACCGCGGATCGCTCGCGGATTCGGATGGCGATGCACGGCATGTCTTTGTCGAGGGCGATATCGGAGACACTGCTCTGGTGGCCAAGTTACTGCGGGAGCATGAGATCGATGCGGTGCTGAATTTCGCCGCAGAGTCGCACGTCGATCGATCGATCGACTCTCCGGAGCCGTTCATCACGACCAATGTCCTCGGGACCCAGCGGTTGCTCGATGCGGTGCGGGGGTATTGGAAGGAACTGGAGGGGGAGCGAAAGGCAAGGTTCCGCTTCCTCCATGTTTCCACGGACGAGGTTTACGGAACCCTTCAGGCAGGGGACGCGGCATTTACCGAGCTGACGCCCTACGCGCCGAATAGTCCCTATGCGGCGAGCAAGGCGGCTAGCGACTTTCTTGTCCGGGCGGCGTTCCACACGCACAAGATGCCGGTGGTCACCACGAATTGTTCGAACAACTACGGGCCTTACCAATTCCCGGAAAAGCTGATCCCGCTGATCATCCGCAATGCGATCGAGGGAAAGCCGCTGCCGATTTACGGGAAAGGCGAGAACATCCGTGATTGGCTCTTCGTGGATGATCATTGCCGCGCCATCTGGACGGTGATGCAAGGCGGGCGGCTGGGGGAGACGTATAATATCGGCGGGGCGGCGGAGATGATGAACATCGACGTGGTCGATACCATTTGCGCGCTCCTCGACGAGTTGCGCCCTGATCCGGCGGGCCCGCATGCGCGGCTTAAGACGTTTGTCACGGACCGTCCGGGACACGATTTGCGCTATGCGATGGATTTTTCCAAGCTGACCCGCGAATTGGGGTGGAAGCCGGGCGAGTCGTTCGTATCCGGCATCCGCCGCACGGTTGAATGGTATCTGGCCAACAACGAATGGTGCGAAGCGGTAGAAAAGCGGAGCTACAGCCGCGAGCGTCTCGGGCTTGAGGGGAAAGTGTAGCGGCGCGATATAAAGCGGCATGGGCATCTGGCCCATGGTTTGGGATCGATCATCGGCAGATGCCGATGCCACGGCTGAAATTGTCTTGCGTTTTGTCTTACTAAGTGTATTCTCAAGGCATAAATACGGCCACCTTAACCATTCGATTGCCAATCGGTCAGAGAGAGTTGCTCCGTCAAGCGGCGGGGGCGCTCAAGAAGACCGAATCGGAATATATCCGGGATGTGCTCGCGCGGGATTTGGATTCGGTTCCATTCCGCGAGCGGGTAGGAGATTTGGCTGGTTGCCTCCGCTTGTCACGTCGTCCCTCCGCCGCGGCTCATCCGCTTAAGGAGCGAATCCGGGCAGCCAACTGGCGGGAATGAAGCTGGCTCTGCTTGATGCCGGCCCGACGATTGCATGGCTCGACGCTAACGATCCCTATCATTCCGCGGTGCGCGAAAAAATGGGGGAATTGACGGGCAAACTGGTCACAACGGGGGCGGTGATCACGGAGGTGATGTTCTTTCTGCAAGAAGCGCGGGAGGGTGCGTTGCGATTGACGGATTGGCTGCGGAGGATGCGAGTCGACATCATCGACTGTTTTTCGACGGGCAAACTGCAATCTGCCTCGCTCTTGATGGAGCGCTACGCGGATACCCCGATGGACTACGCGGATGCCACGCTCGTAGCCTGTGCGGATGAATTGAACTGCGGCGACATTTTGACGCTCGATATCCGCGGATTCCGAACCTACCGCTACCAGCACAACAAAAGATTCAAGTTGCTCTTGCAGGACGGTTAGCGACAAAACGGCCGTCGCCGGGGATCCGCACACGGCGGACAAGCTGGCGACGCTACAGGGTTGCGGTTTTTACTCGTCACACCTCACCAGTCACACGTCACTGATCAATCATGCCTATCTACGAATACTACTCCGCGGACACCCATAAGATTTACAGCTTCTATGCGCGCAAGCTCGTCGGAGCCGACGTGGTGCCGCGTTGTCCGGATAGTGCGGGCAAGAAGATGGAGCGATTGTTGTCGCCCTTTGCCATCACGGGACGGGCCAAGGAAAAGACCGAAGAGGCCGGCGGTGAGGGGATGCCGGATTTGGAACCGCGGCAGGAGGCGGAGATGATGAAGCTGGCCGGGGAGATGTCGGGGATGGACGAGGGGAATCCCGACCCGCGTCAGCTCGGACGTCTCATGCGGCGAATGATGGATATCACGGGCGAGAAAATGCCCGAGCCGATGTTGGAGATGCTGGCCCGGATGGAGAAGGGGGAGGATCCGGAGAAGTTGGAGGAAGAATACGGGGATGTGCTCGACGACGAATCGATGGGGGATTTCGGGATGGGGAAGGGCGAGGGAGAAAAAGGCGCCGCGGGGGCCTTGCGTCGCCGACTGCCGCCGCGGCGGGATCCGCAGCTTTACGAGATGGCGGAGTATCTTTAATGTTGGACAGGAGTTCTGTCCATGTTATGCTGTTTTCATGAGCACAATCACCTATACGGAAGCGAGGGAGAATTTAGCGTCCATCTGGGACAAAACGGTCAGCTCGCGTGAACCGGTGGTTATATCGCGTCGTGGAACAGAGTCGGTTGTCCTGCTGCCTTTGGAGGAGTGGGAAGGGGTGACGGAAACCGCGCACTTGCTGCGCTCACCGGCCAACGCCCGCCGCCTTTTGGCCGCCTTGCTTCGCGCCGAGAGGGGCGAGGGCAAAGTCATGACCCGCGCTGAGTTGGCTGAAGCTGTCGGGTTGTCATGACCTCAGGCGCGCGCCTGTTGGTTTTTGATCGGGGTTTTCTTGATGACCTGGACCACTGGGTGCGGACCGAAAGAAAGGTAGCCCTGAAAATTCTCGATTTGGTCGAAGCTGTTTCGCGCGACCCCTTTGACGGCATCGGTAAACCGGAGCCATTGAAGTCTCTCGGAAGCGGTGTGTGGTCACGGCGCATTACCCAGGAACATCGGTTAGTCTACAGGGTTGCCGACGATCGCGTGACATTTGCGCAGGCCCGGTATCATTATTGAGACCAGCTGTGCTCTGTTTTGCATAAATGAAGACTATTTCGCTTACGGAGTCGGCTTGTCAGCGGCTGGCTTCCTGCAGGGAGGGGCGGACGTTTTCGCAGGTCATCGAGCGGATGATCCCGCTCAAGGGCACGATTGAGGCGGCTTTCGAGGCGGTGGGGAATTTGCCGGATTTGTCGGCGAAGGATCTCGACGAACTCGAGAAGGCGATGAATGCGGCGCGTCAGCCGTTGCCGGCGGGATGGAGTTGATTGAGGATACGACGGGTTGATCAATGTCTGGCGGTTGCGCCCGTCTTGAAGCGAAACCCGGCGCATTTTGCCGCAGTGCCCGGTCTTTCCGTGGCGGCATACAAGTTGCTATGATGGGCTCATGTCGCGTTTGATGCGCTATGCGCGCGGGGCCCTCCGGCTCGTAAAGCCTACGCCTCGGAGAGACGCCGGCCCTTGCTTGGCTGAAAACTGAACACTGAACCACGGAAAATTTAAAACAATGAATCGCAAAGGAATCGTTCTGGCCGGCGGCAGTGGCACGCGCTTGCATCCGTGCACGGCGTCGATCTCGAAGCAACTGCTGCCGGTTTTCGACAAGCCGATGATTTATTATCCGTTGAGCGTGCTCATGCTCGGCGGGATGCGGGAGATTCTGGTCATTTCGACGCCGCGGGATTTGCCGCGCTTCAAAGAGTTGCTCGGGGATGGTTCGGCCTTCGGGGTGGAGTTCAGTTACGCCGAGCAGGCCAAGCCGGAGGGCTTGCCGCAGGCTTTCACCCTTGGGGAGGAATTCCTCGCCGGCGCGCCTTCCTGTCTGGTGCTGGGTGACAATCTTTTTTACGGAGCGCGGCTGAGTGAGAGCATCAAGTCGGCGGCGATGGCGCCGGGCGCGACATTATTTGCTTACCATGTGTCCGATGTGCGGGCCTACGGAGTGATCGAACTGGATGATTCCGGAAAGGTTCTGACGCTCGAGGAAAAGCCACCGCATCCGCGGTCGGGCTATGCGGTGCCCGGGATTTATTTCTTCGACGAGCGGGCACCGAAATTTGCTGCGGGGCTCAAACCCTCCAAGCGTGGCGAGACGGAGATTTTGGACTTGGCTCGATGCTATTTGGATGAGGGAACGTTGCGGGCGGAAAAATTCGGGCGCGGCACGGCGTGGCTCGATACCGGCACGGCTGAATCGCTGCTTGATGCGGCGTCCTTCGTCCACGCCATCCAGTCACGTCAGGGTCTGATGATCGCCTGCCTCGAAGAAATCGCCTTCCACCAAGGTTGGCTGACCAAGGACCAATTGGCCGAGCGGGCCAAGAGCCTCGGTAAGTCGTTTTACGGTCAATACCTCCGCCGTATTGCCGAGTAGTTATACCAATCAGGGGCCGCCTTTTCGGCTTCCTCTTTTCCTTTCCGATGAACATCCTCGGCATTTCAGCCTTTTACCACGATAGCGCTGCCGCGCTGGTGCGAGACGGTGAGATTGTCGCTGCGGCGCAGGAAGAAAGGTTTACGCGGAAGAAGCACGATGAGCGGTTTCCGCAAAACGCGGTAAGTTATTGCCTCGAAGCCGGTGGAATCACAAGCCGTGAGTTGGATGTCGTGGTTTTCTACGAGAAGCCGTTGCGCAAGTTCGAGCGCTTACTCGAGACTTACCTTTCCTTTGCCCCCCGCGGGCTCCTTTCTTTTTTCCGGGCCATGCCTCCGTGGTTGCAAACCAAGCTGCACCTGCCGCGAGAAATCGACAAGGGTTTGCACGGAGACTACGCCGGCCCGATTTATTTTTGCACCCACCACGAGGCGCATGCGGCCAGTGCCTTTTTCCCCGGCCCGTTCGAAGAGGCCGCCATTCTCACCATGGACGGGGTGGGCGAGTGGACGACGACCAGTTGGGGGGTGGGGCGGGGCAACAGGATCGAGTTGCGTGCTGAAGTACGGTTTCCGCACTCTCTCGGATTGCTCTACAGCGCCTTCACCTACTATTGCGGATTCAGAGTGAACTCGGGTGAATACAAGCTCATGGGTCTTGCTCCTTATGGCGAACCACGCTTTGCCCAGCTGATCCGTGAGCACTTGATCGACCTGCGTGAGGATGGTTCCTTCCGGCTGGATCTGCGCTATTTCAATTATTGCCAGGGTCTGACCATGACCAACGTCCGCTTTCACGCGCTTTTCGGCGGGCCGCCCCGGAAGCCGGACGAAAAGTTGACTCAGCGCCACATGGACGTAGCGGCGAGCATACAGGCGGTGACCGAAGATGTTGTCCTCAAGATGGCGGGTTATGTCCGCCGCGCGACAGGGTTGCAGAATCTTTGTCTGGCCGGTGGAGTCGCCCTTAATTGCGTCGCCAATGGTCGCCTGCTCCGTGAAGGGTTTTTCGAGAACATCTGGATCCAGCCGGCAGCCGGCGATGCCGGAGGAGCGCTTGGTGCCGCATTGTGGTGTTGGTATCAAATGCAAAATAATCCCCGCCGGCCCGAGGGTAGAGATGCACAGCAGGGATCTTATCTCGGACCGGAGTTCACTCCGTGGGCGGCCCGGGAAAAACTGGATGCCATGCACGCGGTCTATAAAGTCTACGCACAGGAGGAAGATCTGGCCGAGGAGATCGCGGCGGAGTTGGCGCGGGGGAAAATTGTCGGGCATTTTTCCGGCCGCGCGGAGTTCGGACCGCGGGCGCTCGGTCACCGTTCCTTGCTCGGCGATCCGCGGGATCCGGACATGCAGAGACGGATGAATGTTGCCATCAAGTTCCGCGAGTCATTCCGTCCGTTCGCCCCGGCAGTGATGGAAGGTTATCAGTCCGAATACTTCGAGTTGACCGCGGGGAGCCCTTACATGCTGCTCGTCGCACCCGTGCGGCCGGACAAGCGTGTCGAGGCTAACCTGGAGGAAGGTGCAGTGAGCGGCCTCGCCAGGCTCAAGTTGCCCCGTAGTGGCATTCCAGCGGTGACGCACGTCGACTATTCAGCCCGGGTACAAACTGTCAGTGCGGCCCGTTCGCCCCGCTTTCATGCCATTCTCACTGCCTTTGCGCGCCGCACGGGGTGCCCCCTGCTGGTCAACACGAGCTTTAACATCCGCGGTGAGCCCATCGTCCATTCCCCCGGCGACGCCTACCGCTGTTTCATGTGCACGGACATGGATGTTCTCGTGGTGGGCGATTGCCTGATGCGGAAAGAAGCACAGCCCCGGATGCCGGGTGCAGCGGAATATCGAGGTCAGTTTTTGGCGCACGACTGAGCGTCGGGGCAAGCCTTGAGGCCCTGGAAGTGCTTCGCCCCAAAGCGCAGCGTAAACTGGACAGCGCAATCCGAAACCTGAACACTTATGGAGTCATGGTTCGTCGCCGTTCCTTCATTGCCGAGCTGTTCGATTTCATTCTTTCAAACAAAGCATATTTTATCGCCCCGATCATCATTGTTCTGCTCCTGGTCGGCGGGTTGATCATCCTTGGCGGGACCAAGGCGGCGCCATTTATCTACACGCTGTTTTAAAATCCAGCCGCTCGGAGAGTGCGCCGGCAAGCCGGAAATTATGATCACGATTAACTGGTACCCTTCACCATGGGAGATGCGGCAGTGGGCGGGTCTGCTTGCCCTGACCCTGGGTTTGGTCGGCTCACTCTTTTATTTTCTCGAATGGGGTATCTTCCGGGGCGGCGAAGGAATGGCAAAGTTTCTCTGGGGCTACGGCGTGGTCGCCTTTTTGACCGGAGTGACCGGGTCGAAAGCGGGCCTGCCGGCTTATTGGGCTTGGATGGGGTTGGTCTATGCGGTGTCTTGGGCCATCGGACACCTTGCCTTGGCTTCGGTTTACTTTCTCGTGGTCACGCCGCTTGCCCTGCTTGCCCGGTCGATCGGCCGCGACCGGTTGCAAATTCGTTCGGCTGCGCGGGCCAGCTATTGGCATCCCCTCGACGCGGTGCGGCCGCATCATCCAGAGCGGCAATTCTAGAAACTTTATGATCCTCGACGCGCACAACCATCTCCGTCATTACGCATCGCTCTTTCGTGGTGTTGAGCCCACCCCCCTTTTTGATTGGCTGCAGAATTGCCGGGATGTGGAGTCCGGCACCAAAGTAGAATTTGCCGGCGACAAGCTTTTCGCCAAGGTTTTGCGCCAGGATACAGGGGCGCGTGATGCTTTCAAGTGGGAGACGCACCGGGAATATGTCGACCTGCAATACATTCTCGGCGGTGGCGAAGTGATTGAGTGGGCGCCGGCGGCCAAGTTGGTGGCCGATGTGCGCTATGACGAGAAGACGGATCTGCAATTCCACGCCCCGGCGGAGGCCGATGCCTTGCTCAACATGCAGGATGGTCTTTTTATCTTCTTGTTTCCGGCGGACGGACACAAACCGCTCGTTTCCGACCGCGAAAACCTGCAGATCCACAAGGTGATCGCCAAGATCCACAAGTCATTGCTGGTTCTTTGATTGCCGCGGCCCGGTTGCCCCTGGGACCGGGCTTTTTCGGGGGAATGGACGGAGCCTGCTCAAAGTGAAAATTTGCCTAATGTGCTGAAACCGGAAATTGCGCCACGAAGTGGTGCAAGGAGCAGTAAGCGCCCTGAGGGGCGCTTTTTTTGTGCCCCGATCAATCGAAGATGAGGAACAAATAAACCCCGAAAATGAGAAGGTGAACGGCGCCTTGCAGCATGTTCGTGCGACCTTGGCCAAAGGTGAGCATGGAAACCGCGAGCACGATGAAAAGCATGGTGACTTCGGCCGGGTCGAGCCCGAGGGTAATCTGGTGTCCGGTATAAAGACTGATACCCAATGCGGCAGGGATGGTCAGTCCGATCGTGGCGAGGACCGAGCCGAGGAGGAGATTGACCGAGCGTTGCAGCTGGTTTTTCAGCGCAGACTGGATGGCGGCGAGCCCTTCCGGCGCGAGGATCAGCGCCGCGACGACCAGTCCGCCGACCGCAACGGGCAGTCCGCTGATTTGGGTGGTGAAATCGAGGACGCCGGCGAGCTTCTTGGCCAGGATGATCACCGGAATGATGTAGATGACGAGTAGCGCGCCGTGGAGCATGCTGGAGCGGGTGGAGTCGGCCTGCGGATGAAGCTCTTCCACCTCGGCAGTCGTTGTGAAGAAGCCGCGGTGGCGGCTGGTCTGCATGAGCAGGAAGACCGCGTAAATCGTCACGGAGAGAACCACCAAAGCGACGGCGTGGGTCGGTGAAAAAGACTGTTGCACACCGGAGCGGGTGAAGTCGGGGAGGACCAGCCCGATGGCGGCCAGCGGGATGATCAGGGAAAGATAGGAGCCGGCGCCGCGCAGATTAAAGAACTGCTCGTGGAATTTGATCCCGCCGAGCAGGAGGCAAATACCGACCAAGCCGGCCAAGACGATCATGATGACCGAATACATCGTGTCGCGCGCCAAAGTGGGTTGTCCACCCTCCAACATGAGGGCCGAAATCATGAAGACCTCGAGGCTGATCACAGCGAAAGTGAGGATCATGGTGCCGTAAGGTTCACCGAAGCGCTCGGCGAGAATGTCGGCATGCCGCACCACGGCGAATGCGGCCAGGAGAATGGCGAGGCAAACCCAGAGGAGCAAACCGGCGGCGGCCAGAGGGGAGGAAAGTCCCGCGATCCAAGCCTTGCCGTGGAGCGACCAGGCCAGTGCGGAGGCCCAGACGAACAGGAGTTGCCACTCGTCGCGCCAAAGGGGTCGGGGTGAACTCACGAGAGGTCACCCAAGAGAAGAGTTCGTCCCTTGGAAAGGACAATCGGAGCGAAAGTGTTTGCCGTCCTGCGGTCCGCGCGATTTGCTGGTGGGAGGTCCGTCTCGACGGGCTGGGCATGAGGATCGGATCTGTCATTGTGATTGGCGCCGGCGCCGCGGGCTTGGCCGCGGCGGAACGTTTGGTTTCCCAGGGTTTGCAAGTCACGATGCTCGAGGCCAGCGACCGCGCGGGCGGGCGGGTTCGTCATCTCGAGGGCTTTGCCGATTTTGCTATCGAGCTGGGGGCCGAGGAAGTGCACGGGCTGGAGAATTGCCTCCTGCCCTTGGTGAAGGCCTCCGGCGCGGAGTTGATCCGGCATGAGTCGGCGCACGACTACATCCGTTATGACGGAAAGCTTGTCTCCCTGGAGCAAGCGCGGGCCGGAGAGGACCTTAGCGAGGCGTTTGATTTTGTCGCCAACCTGAGTCGCTTTACCGGGCCGGCTTGGACCGTTGAACAATGCATCGTGGCACGGCACATGCCGGGTCACGCTTGGCACTACCTCGATTCGCGGCTCGGGGTGGAGCATGGAACGACTTTGGATCGTCTCGGGATGCGCGGGTTCGCCGGCTACGAGCGCAATTGGCAATTACGCGAGGAGAACTACACGGTGCGTCAACCCTATGTGCGGCTCCTGGACCCTCTGCTTGCCAAGGTGCGGGACCGGATCCATTTCGGCGCCATCGTGGCACGTCTCGAGTGGAGCGGCCCGCAGGCCGTGGTGTGCTTGGCCGGCGGGGAGGACCTGCGGGCCGATGCGGTGATCTACACCGGCTCGGTGGCGGTGCTGCGCGATGCGCCGCCGGAGTTCTCCCCTCTGCTCCCCGCCGAGAAGTGCGAAGCGATCGGCAATATCGGGATGGACGGGGGAATGAAGATCGTCATGAGATTCCGCCGCCGTTTCTGGCCCGAGGACATGTATTTTTTGCACTCCGACACTTTTTGGCCGCAGTTCTGGAACCCGGGCCGGGGACGCGGTGGCCAGGCGCATCTGCTCACGGCCTTTGTCAGTGGCACGCGGGCGGACTTCCTGCGTCAGCTTGAAGTGGACTTGGTGGAATTTGCTCTCGGGGAACTGGACCGGATTTTTGGCGAGCGGATCGCCTCGCAAAACTACGAGGATGCTTATCTGGCGGACTGGACAAGGGAGCCGTTCGTGCGAGGGCTCTACAGTTTTCCTTTGGCCCAGACGGAACCGCGCCACCGTGAAGCTTTGGCCGCGTCGCTGGGCGGGAAATTATTTTTTGCCGGCGAGGCGACGGATCTTGAGGGGCATAGCGGGACGGTGCACGGAGCGATCGAGAGCGGGCGGCGCGCGGCCAACGAGGTGATGGCTTGTGCTCGATGATGAGGCGGCGGCGTCCTCGCCGTCGGTTGGGCGTGCAAGGGTTCCGGCCGTGGGATCGGTTGCTCGCAGTTGCGACCCGTCCCGCCAAGCCTCGGCTGACCGCCGCGGCAGAAAGTGCACGGCCGTCCCCGGTGATGCGCACGCGGCGGACAGGGTGGCGACGCTACAGCTTCAGAATTCTCGCACTGACGATGTCTTTGTCTCCGAGCAGATCCTTCATCACGTTCTCGCCGGGGGCGGAGTCGAGGTTGAGCACGGTGAGGGCGGTGCCGCCGGCTTGGTCGCGTCCGAGCGACATGCTCGCGATGTTGACCTGATGTTTGCCGAGGAGCGTGCCGAGATGGCCGACAATACCGGGGCGGTCTTTGTTCTCGAGGAGGAGGAGGACGCCTTCGGGTTGGGCTTCGACGTGGCGGCCATTGATCACGACCACGCGCGGTTTGTTTCCGAAGAAGGTGCCGGCGGCCACCGCACAGTTGCTGCCATCCTCGGCCGTGACTTCAATCAGATCGCTGAATTCGGCGCTGTCGCTGACCCGTGACTCCACGACTTGCAGGCCGAGGTTTTGGGCCAACCCGGGGGCATTGATCTCATTGACCTCGTCGCCGCTGATGTTGGTCAGGAAGCCTTTGAGGACCGAACGGGTGATCGGGATTGTGTCGAGGTCGCGGACTTTCCCACTGTAGACGATGCGCAGGGTGCCGCAGCGCTTCGGGGCAATCTGCGCCACAAAACGCCCGAGTTTTTCGCCGAGCCGCAGGTAGGGTCCGAGCACAGCGAGGGTTTTGGCGTCGACGCTGGGGGCGTTGACTGCATTGTTGATCGTTCCGTCGAGGAGGGCGGCGCGGATGGCCTGTGCTATTTCGATGCCCACGCTTTCTTGGGCCTCCGCGGTGGAGGCTCCGAGGTGAGGGGTGAAGACGATGTTCGGCGCGATGCGCAGCGGGTTGGCGGCGTCAGGAGGTTCTTGTTCGAAGACGTCAATGGCCGCGCCGGCGACTTGACCGGAGGTGAGGGCGTCGGCCAAGGCTTGCTCGTCGATCAGTCCGCCGCGCGCGCAATTGACGATGCGCGCCCCCTTTTTGAGGAGGGCGAGACGTTTGGCGTCGAGCATGTGGCGGGTTTCGTCGGTCAGGGGCATGTGCATGGTGACGAAATCGGTCTGCGGAAGGGCGTCCTCGAGATTTTCGATCAATTCGACCTGCAGCGTTTTTGCGCGCGTCGCGGAGAGGTAGGGGTCATAAGCGAGGACGCGCATCCCGAAGGCGAGAGCGCGTTTGGCCACCTCGGCGCCGATCCGACCCATGCCGAGGATGGCCAGAGTTTTGCCGTTCAGCTCGACGCCTTGGAAACTTTTACGATCCCACTGGCCCGCCTTCACGCTGGCATCGGCCTGCGGAATCTTGCGGGCCACGGAGACAAGAAGAGAAAAGGCGTGTTCCGCGGTGGAAACCGTGTTTCCGCCCGGGGTGTTCATCACGACGATGCCGCGTTGCGTGGCCGCGTCGACGTCGACATTGTCCACCCCGACCCCGGCCCGACCGATCGCTTTGAGGTTTTTGCCTGCCGCAATGACGTCGGCCCCGACTTTGGTCTGGCTGCGCACAACAAGGGCGGAGTATTCCGGGATGATTTTGAGCAGTTCCTCGTGCGGGAGGCCGGGTGAAAAGGTGACATCAAGGAGGCCTCCTTGGGCTAAGGCGTCGACGCCGGTCTGCGAAATGGGGTCAGAAACAAGAACTTTGGGCTTGGACATGTGGTGGAAATAGATACCGGCCGGAGACGGAATGGTCACGCTTACAATGGCAGTGTTTCGTATTCCGCGCAGAGGTAAACCCGCAGGATTTCCCCCGACGGGGTGGTGATCTCGGCAAGGAGCCGGTGGTGGGCGAAAGCGGCGGTGATCGCCTGGGGTAGATTATCGGGTTTTTGCGGCGTGATGTAGAGGGCGGAGCGCCAGAGGAAGGGATTGGTGCCGTCCTGCTCGGTGAATGGATCTTGAGCTTCTTCCGCCATCGGTTTTGCTGCCTCGATAAATTGGTCGTACCTTGGCCAAAGCGCAAATTGGCTGTCCGCATAGGGCGATTCGACGACATAGACGGGAGGGTGTCCGGCCGGGACGAACGAGGTGTCCGTCAACTGCAGGGCCAAGGCTGAGGCGAGCGCGGCATTGTGCGCGACGAGAAAGACGGGTGCGGCAGGGTCGGTCGTTTGGGTGCCGCGGAGGGCTTCGATTTCCCGCATCACCTCGGCTGTGGCGATTGGTGGCGAGTTTTGTCTCAGAGCGAGTCCCCCGGCGGTCCAGAGGGCGGTGCCGAGAAAGAGGGCAAGAAGCAGAGGTTGCGGGATCGGCAGGCGCACGAAGAGGGGGAGGACCAACGCGGCGGCCAGCAGGCCGGCGGCCCCCGCCGGGGAATCTTGCAGGGCAAGGTAGGCGGCAATGAGCGCGGCAAAGAGAGCGGGCACGGCGAGGAATTTTCCGAGCCGCGCATGACGTATCTCGCGTAAAGCAAACCAAAGCGCTGCGGCGAGAGCCGGCAGGAGGAAGGGCGAGGCGCCCCAGATAGCTGCGGCAAGGGCTTGCGGGGCGCGCCGCAGGTCGAGCGTGGTGGCGGTTTGCCACGTACCGCCGATGAAGTGGACCCAGCCATGTTCCGCGTTCCAAACAATCAACCAAGCAAGCGCAGCGAACGGCAGGAGAGCGGCGAGCCAGAACCCAGGTTCGAGGAATTGCGGGCGCCAGCGATGCGAGGTGAGCATGACCACGAGCAAAGCGGGGAGGAAGAACCACGCGAGGTAGTCAAAAAGCAGTCCACCCGCCGCGCAGGCTCCCGCGCCCAGCCACCATGCGATGGAGGACGTAGCAAGGGCTCGCCAAGCGCAAGCGGCAAAACCGAGTGAGAACATGGTGAGGGGCAGCGCGCAGGTCGGTTGCAACGCGGCGGCATTGAAGGCGGGTAAGAGATTGAGTAAAAGGGCGGCCACCGTTGCACCGAGGCGCCCGGTGAGCGGAGCAACCAGGAAATAGAGGGCCAGGGTGGCGAACACCGCGAAGACCGGCCAGAGTAGTGTCGCACCCAAGGCCGTGGCTCCCGCCCACTTTGTGCCGAGAGCGACGCAAATGGCCGTGGCGCCCGGCCCCTCGAAGTAAGCCACGGAAGGGGTGTGACCGCACAAGGCAAGATAGGCTTCGGAAGGGGCGAGTTCTTGCGGGGCAAGCCACATCCAACGCAGCAAGGTGAGCAGAGCCAGGGCAAAGAAAAGCAGGCCACGGGTCTTCATGCCGGGGCGATGAGTCTTGGGTGGCGGGCGGCGAGCGTCGGGACGAAACGCGGGGCCAGAGTACGCCAGAGCAAGCTGTAACCGGCCAGAAGGAGCAGGGTGACGAGAATCGATCCGGGGGCGCTGAGCAAAATGTCGGAGGGCCAATGGGATCCGGTGGTCACCCGCGAGAGGGCGACAAGGGTGGCTGGAATAAAAAAGAGTGCGCCGCGCCAGCGATAAAAGACGGCCAATACCGTGGCGAAGCAAAACATGTTTGAGGTATGGCCCGAGGGTAGGGACTTGCCCACGGCGGGCGCCTCGGCGGGGTTCGCGGCGCGGATCACGGGCGGCCGGATGGCCGCCAGCCAGCGAGGCGTGGTCTCCTCCAGTTTGACCACGCGGGCCTCAGAGAGCACGTGGTAAGGGCGTTGTTTCGAGATGGTTTTCTTGAGCGGATTGATGATGCCGCCTTCCATGATTCCCACGGAGAGAAGCACGCAGGCCAGCATGGCGCGGCCGCGGAATCCGCCGCGCCAGACGATGAAGGCACCGGCCGCAATGAACAGCGGCAGCCAGAAGTGCAAACTGGAGAAGACAGCCCAAAGGGTATCCGCCCAGGGGCGCCCGCGGTCCGCGTTGAGAAAAAGAAACAGTTGCTGGTCGAGACCGGGTTCCACGTGTGTTAGTGTTTATCGGTTAATCTGATGAAACAAGGCAGGAAGAATTTAACCCGGGGAGCTTGGAGCAAAGGTCTCACATTCTTTCCGGCCGCGGTGGCTTTGTGCCTCCTGGCGCCTTGCCCTGGGGCCGTTGGGGCGGGGCCCGATCCGCAGGCCTTGCTCAAGGTCGCGCGCCTGGCCTCCACCCAACAAGAAGCCGTGGTGAGGGCACGACTGCGCCATGGGGCGGAGGCCACGCCTTTTACCCTGACGGTCGACTTGGGGCGGATGCGTTTCGCATTCGAGAATCCGTCCCGGGTCATCGAAGTGCGGCTCGATGAGGAATCCTCCGGTGTCTTCGATGCCAAGGGCCGTCCCTTGCAACGCGGCATGCGCGAACCGGTGGCCGAGGGCACCCGTGTCACGGTCGAAGATCTTTCGCTCGGCTTTCTCTACTGGCCGGATGCACGCCTGCTCGGCAAAGAATCGGTTCGCACGCGGCCCGCTTGGAAAATCGAACTCCGGCCGGGCAAACGCGGATCTGAATTCGCCATTGTCCGCGTCTGGCTCGATGAAGCAAGCGGCGCTTTGCTCCGGATCGAAGGCTTTGACTGGCAGGGGCACCTGTCGCGGCGTTTCGAAGTGGTCTCCGGGCAGCGGATCGACGGCCGGTGGATGCTTAAACAGATGCGCATTGAGAGTTTCGCGCCGGACAGCGCCACGCGTCCGCTCCAACGTTCCTACCTCGAGATCCTGGGTAAAGAGGGGGCGTGACCTGGGACGGCGAAAGGGGATCTTTCCCGCCGGCGTTTTTTCCACCTTCCGCCGTCAAGTCCACGCTGCACAGCACCGAAGCCCCGCGGTGGAGTAGTCTGCCGGCTTCCGCTTCCTAACGGCGGAAAGGGCGGCGGCGACGGGAAGTGGGACGACCGTCGAGTCGGGGTTCCACTTTGGGGCGGCGGGGGGCAGCGTCCTCACCTTGTTTGGGCACATTTTTCCCCTCCAGATGCAGGCGGTCGACTTTTTGGCCGATAAACCTCTCGATGGCGGCGAGTTTTTTCAGTTCGTCATGCGCGACGAGGGTGAAAGCGTCGCCGCTCCGCTGGGCACGGCCGGTGCGGCCGATCCGGTGAACGTAATCCTCCGGGTGCTGCGGAATGTCATAATTGATGACGTGGCTGACCCCGGCCACGTCGATACCGCGGGCGGCAATATCGGTCGCGACCATCACGCCGTAGCGTCCGGACTTGAAACCTTCGAGTGCTTCGATGCGTTGGTTCTGGGAGCGGTTGGCGTGGAGGACGGCGACCGAGTGGTTGCTCGCGCGCAGGCGCTTGGCGATGCGGTCGGCCCCGTGTTTGGTTCGCGAAAAGATAAGCACGCTGTCGTATTCCGTTGCCTCGAGAAGGGCGAGGAGGAGGCCGTATTTACCCCCCTGATCGGTGACGTAGACACCGTGTTTGACCGTCGAGGTGACCGAGCGGGCGGAGCCGATTTCAATCCGCACCGGATCACGCAGGGCCCAGGCGGCAAGCTGGGCGATTTCCGGCGGCAAGGTGGCAGAGAAAAAAAGCGTCTGCCGGTCCTTCGGGCATTTGGCAATGATGCGCCTCATCGGCTGGAGAAAGCCGACATCGAGCATGCGGTCGACTTCGTCAAGCACGAGCACTTCGATCTGGTCGAGCTTCAGGGTGCCCTGCTGCAAGTGGTCCTCGAGGCGTCCGGGTGTTGCCACAAGCACGTCGATACCGTCGCGTAGTGCGCTGCGTTGTTTGCCGTAGCCCACCCCGCCGAAAACCGAGCTAACTTTGAGGTCGGTGAACCGGGCGAGGTCGCGCATGGCGGTTTCCACTTGCATGGCGAGCTCGCGGGTCGGTTCGAGCACAAGGCAGCGGAGTTTGCCGTGGTGGCCGAGCCTTTGCAGGGTGGGCAGGGCGAAGGCGGCGGTTTTCCCCGTCCCGGTTTGGGCGGATGCTATAACGTCCCGGCCTTCGAGCGCCGGGGGGATCGCCCGGAGTTGGACCGGGGTAGGTTCCCCGTAGCCCATAGCTTGGACGCCTTCGAGAAGTGGCTTGGACAAGCCAAGCTTGGTGAACGGCATGTGAAGGATCAAGCGTCGGGCGGCGCGCCTCGTTTGTCAATGCGGGGTCGGGAGCCCCTGCTTGCCCGGCAAAAAGAGGGCGCTAAGCTTTGTCCGCCATGACGATCATGTTTTCCTTATTTGCCGCCGCATCGCTCGCAGCCGCAACTTCGTTGGCCGCGGCGGATCCCGTCCGCATCGGGGCTATTTATTGCGATTCGGGCGAGCTGGCCCCGCTGGATCTTCCGTCTCTCGCCGGCGCGCGTACGGCCGTGGCTCTGGGCAATCAGTCCGGCGGGATCGGTGGACGGAAGATGGAATTGATCCATGTGCCCACGGGAAGCAGCGCGGAGTCGGCTGCGGCTTCGGTGCGGACCATCCTCAAAAAGTATCCTGACGTGGCGGGTTTTGTCGGACTGTCCGACTCCGGAATGGCTCTGGCCGCCGGGCGGGAGGCGCGCCGCGCGGAAAAAGTTTTCATCACCTCCGGGGCCACTTCGCCCTTGTTGCCCAAGCAGGTCGGTGCGGGTTTCTTTCTCGCCTGTTTCGGCGACAACGTACAAGCCGCCGCGGCAGCTGAATGGTTGTTGCAGAGCAAAGGCGCGCGTCGGGCTGCGCTGCTTTACGATCCGCGTCGGATTTACACAAGACTGCTCCAGCGCTATTTCCGCGCTGCATTTGAGCAGGGCGGGGGGCAGATCACCGACCGGGTGGCTATTCACCCCGATAAGGCGTTGCAACTGCCGCAGGGCCTGGCCGACAACGATGCGGTCTTTCTTGCGGTGGAAACGGCGTCTGATGCAATGACCGTGATGGCCAAGCTCCGCGCCGCGGGATTCCGCGGCCCGGTGGTCGGCGGCGATGGCTACGACAATCCATCGGCCTGGCGCGGCAAAGCGCTGGCGCGCGACGTCTTCTTCACCACCCATGCGTTTCCTGCGGCGGGACCGGGGGCCGCCGGACCGGCTGCGCTCTCCGCTTTCCGCGTTGCCTTTCGTGGCGGGGTGCCCGGGGCGTTTTCCGGCTTGGGCTACGATGCGACCCGCCTGCTTATCGCCGCTCTGCGGAGCGTGGAGGGCAAGTTAACGGCGCGTCTGCAAGATGGTCCTGCTTTGGCGGGGGTGACCGGTCGGATTGTCTACGCAGCGGGCAGCCGCGTACCGGCCAAGCCGGTGGCGATTTACGACGCGGCGCGTCCGGATCGGCCTCTGCTCCAGTTGACCCCGGCCGCGGTGCCCGCGCCTTGATTGGCCTGCCGCACCTTGGCGCGGCTGAGACGACGCAGGTCAGTTGTATTTGACCGAGCAGCCATAAGCTTCGGTCTTCGAGTTTGAGACAGGTTGGCCGGCGAGGGCCTCGTCCAGAGCTTGTTTCACGTAATTCGTGGCGCCTTCTACGTCGGCGGCGTCCACCGACTTCTTGTCGTCGATGGCCCCGGCATAAATGAGATTGCCCTCAGGATTGATGAGGTAGAGTTCGGGGGTGACTTTGGCGCCATAAAGTCGGCCGACTTTGCCATCCTCGTCGAGGAGGACGGCGGTGGCCGCGGAGCCTGTTTCTTTCTTAGTTTCGTTGGTCTCGGCCGGGCTCATGTGGCCTTGTTTGCCGGCAGCGGAGGAGACGATGGAAAGCCAGACCACGTCTTGGCCGGTGTATTCCTTCTGTAAATTCTGCATGTTATTGCTCTCGTAGTGCTTCTTCACGAAGGGGCAACCGTGGTTGAGCCACTCGAGGACGACGAACTTGCCTTTGAAGTCCGCGAGGTTATGGGATTGGCCGTTGGAATCGGTCAGGGTGAATGCGGGGGCAGGTTGGCCGACTTCCGGCGCGGCGAGGGCCGTGGCGGTAGCGAGGGCGAGGGTGAGGGTGGTTTTGGTGATGATGTTCATAGGATGGTTCAGGGTTCGGCGCCGATGGCGCGGAGAAGGATTTGCTCGGTGAGCAGTTCCGGCAGGATAACCGGGTGGTCTGCCCGTCCGGGCGCATAGAAGAGGTAGAATGGAACGCCGACCCTGTCAAACTGGGCCAGCTTGCGGGTGATCTCCGGATTGCTGTTCGTCCAGTCGGCCAGCATGGGGACAATGCCGAGCTTTGCGAACGCTTCGCGCACCGCTTTGGTCTCGATGGCGGTGCGCAGGTTGAACTTGCAAGTGATGCACCAGTCGGCGGTGAAGTCGAGAAAGACGGGCTGTCCTGCGGCGAGAAGACGCTGCAACTCGGCCTCGGTGAATGGGACCCAGGGGATGCCGTCGGTTGTTGGGGCGGCAGATTTCTCCGGCAGCGTGGCGGCGGAACGGGCGAAGAGGTTGCCGGTGAAATAAGCAAGGCCGAGAAGGAGGGAGAGCAGGATTCCCAGCGTGGCGAGGATCTTGGCCCGGCCCGAGGAAACGGGCCCGAGGAAGGCGCCGTAGAGCCACGCGGCGAGGGCGAGGCAAAGGTAGCTGGCAGCGGCCCAGATCACGGCTTCGGTGCCGCGTTGCTGTCCGATGACGTAAAGCAACCAGAGCAAGGTGGCGAGGAGGGGAAAGCCCATGAACTGCTTGAGGCGTTCCATCCAGGCTCCGGGCTTGGGCAGGTATTTCATCCAGCCCGGCTGCGCGGAGAGCAGGAGGTAAGGGAAGGCCATCCCGGCCGCGATGGCGGCGAACATGGCGGCAATGACCGCGGAGGTCTGGCTGAAGGCAAAGCCGAGCGCGGTGCCGAGGAAGGGTGCGGTGCAGGGGGTGGCCAGCAGGGTGGCGAGGATTCCCTGGGCAAAGGAACCGGCCAACCCCCCATGGCCGCCGGCTTCGGCGATGCCTTGGGTGGCCCGGCCGGGCAGGACGATTTCGAAGACGCCGAAGAGGTTCAGGGCAAAAACAAAGACGACTGCGCCGATCACGTAGTTGAACCACGGGTTTTGGAATTGGAAGGCCCAAGTGACTTCGCTGCCGGCCGATTTCAGCGCGATGATCACGGCGGCGAGTCCGAGGAACCAAAGAAAGATGCCGGCCGTGAAGGCCAGGCCGTGTTTCAGGATGTTGGCGCGCGAATCACCGGCCTGACGGATGAAGCCGAAAATTTTCAGCGAGATGACCGGGAGCACGCAGGGCATGAGGTTGAGGATGAAGCCGCCGATCGCGCCGAAGAGAAGGTAGGTCCAGAGGCCGGTCTGGGCGGCCGGGGACGCGCCCTGGCCGATAGGGGTGTCCGTTTTGCTCGCCACGGTCCAAGCGCGGCGGTCGCCATTTTCGAGCACTACGATGCCGCGGACCGGAGGGGAACCGGCGACCGGAATCGCGAGGTCGGCGGCGCCGGCGACCAGATCGCGCGGTGCGGTGTGGCCGACTGGGGATTTGTCATCGGCAAAGGGATAAAAATCAGCACGCGCGGCCTTGCCGGCATCGCCCAGGCCGAGGTTCCAGCCGGTCGGTGTGGCGGTCCAGGAGATGGCGAAGGGCGGCGGGTCAAGCGACGGCAGCTCGGCCTGGAATTTGGCAAAGAGAGCAGAGTTGGCCGGTTCGGCTGTGGCGGCTATGGGGAGCGTGATTTGCAGGTCGGCTTTACCCGGGATGCAGATCGCCTCGCAGACCAGCCAGGTGGCTTTGGCCGGGATGTTGATTTCAACGCCATCGACCGTGCCAGGGGTGGTGATGGTGCGGACGAGCAGGACTTCGCCTTTGTAGGCGTAGACTTGGATGTCGCCCGGCTCGATGATGCGCTGCGGGAGCGGCCAAGTGAGGGGACCGGCTGAAAAATCGGGCGGCAGTTGCGCTTCGAATTTGGTGGGCAGGCCAGAGTCGCCGGGATTTTCCCAATAAGTATGCCAACCGGGGGCCATGCGGAGGAGAAGGCCGAGCCGGAAGGTTTGGCCCGGGACAATCGCGGTGGTGTCGGCCAGAAGGGTGGCTTCGACCAGTTTACGGCCTTGGTAGAGTTGGGCGGAGGTAGGAGAAGTAAGCAAGAAAAAGGCAGAAAAAAGAAGGGCAAAAAGCCGGCGGGCGGGGGCGAGGCTTGGCGAGACGGCCCTAAGCTGTGCCGCTGCAGTTGAAGCCGTGCTCCGGACGCGGGAGGGCTCGGTTTGTCCAGGGGGCACGGGCGTCTCGCCCGTGTGGTCGGGTCGTGACGGGCGGGACGCCCGTGCCCCCTGGTCACGCGCGAAACTGCTCACCAGAAAGTGGGGCGCCCTTAAAATACGTTTCCCTCGGCCAAAGCATGAAAATACCACGGCTTCTGCATGGTTACGGCTAGGGCAAACCGCGGCGAGAAAGCGACGAGCGGCCGTCGACGGAGGGGGCGACGCTGCAGGAAAATCAGGCATTTTGGAGGAAGGCGGTGAGCGGGCTGGTCGGAATGGCAGTGTCTTCTTGGGCGGGGAGGCCGGCTTCGCGGGCAATGCGTCCGGCTTCGACCGCCATTTTGAAAGCGCGGGCCATGGCGACGGGGTCTTCGGCCACCGCGATGGCGGTGTTGATCAGGACGGCAGCGGCGCCGAGTTCGAGCGCTTCGGCCGCGTGGCTGGGGGCGCCGAGTCCGGCGTCAACGATGACCGGGACGCGGGCTTGCTCGATGATGATGGCAATTTGCGCGCGGGTTTCGAGGCCGCGGTTGCTCCCGATGGGTGAACCGAGTGGCATGACCGTGGCGGCACCGGCGTCCTCCAGGCGTTTGGCCAGCACGGGGTCGGCGTTGATGTAAGGAAGAATGATGAAACCTTCGGCGGCGAGGATTTCCGTGGCGCGCAATGTTTCGATCGGATCGGGCAGGAGGTATTGCGGGTCGGGGTGGATCTCGAGTTTGATCCACTTGGGCAGTCCGGCCGAGGCGGCGAGGCGGGCCAGGCGGACGGCTTCCTCCGCGTTCACGGCCCCGCTCGTGTTGGGGAGCAGGAGGTATTTTTCCGGATCGATGAAATCGAGGATGTTGGCGAAAGGGTCGCTCTTGCCGCTCAAGTCGGCGCGGCGCAAGGCGACGGTGACAATCTCCGTCCCGCTGGCGGCGAGCGCGTCACGCATCAGTTCGTTCGAGCTGAACTTGCCCGTGCCGAGCAAAAGGCGCGAGGCGAAGGTGCGCCCGGCAATGACCAGTGGTTGGCTCACGGTGCGGGTGAGGCCTCCGCGGGCGCGGCGGGCGCTGCTTTGTCGCCGGCGACCTCAAGTTGGAAGCTGAAGGTGGCTGCGACTTGGTCCGGCGCCTCCCAAGGGCGGCGGTAAACGGCGGTGATTTGTTGCGTCCCCGCTTGCACCGCCTGCAGGGTGAGAATGGTGTTGCCGGGTGCGCCGACGAAAACGTTGCCGCTTTTGCGCGCCACGACGTCACTGGCGTAAAAGTCCGCCGCGCCGTATTCGAAGTCGCGCAATTCCCAATTGTAACCGGTACTGGGATTCGACTCGAGCGTGATGCGGATGAGGTTGCCCAACGCGGCGGAGACCACTTTGCCATTGTCTTTCGCTGTGACCTCCAATGTTCCCGTGACCGCTGGGCGCTGGGGCACTTCCTCATCGCCGGGCAGTTTTCCCACGATTTCGCCTGCCGTCTCCGGATCGGTGGCGTCGGGGGGCGGAGGGATTTCCATCGATTCGGAATTCACGGTGTCGGCCAGATTCACCTCTTCGCGGAGGACGGGGGCCAAAGCGGCGGGGTCCGCGATGGTCGGCTCGGTATTTGCCTCCTGCCCAGCAGGGCTGGGCGAGGGAGCGGTCGCCGGGGCCGGATCCTGCGCCCGGGTGGCGCCGAGGGCCGCAAAAAAGAGGCACGGGACGAGAAGGGCTTTCATCGGGCAGAACTATGGAGCCAATTTGGTCCGGGCTCAATCCCCAGCGTCAGGGCAGGGCAACGATTTTCCAGCGGGGCGGTCCATCGTCCCCGATTTCCAGCCAGGCAAAGGATGGCGGTGCGCCGTGGTTCGGCTTGCTCATGGTGCCGGGATTGAGGTGCCGCACCTGGCCGATCGTTTCGTCTCGGGGCACGTGGGTGTGACCGTGCAGGGCGAATTGCGTGCCGGGAGGCACGAGCGAGACCGGTTCGTGGGTGAGGAAAAAGGTGTGGCCTCCGCGGGTCAGGGTGAGACTTTCCGGACCAACCCCCCGCGGATCGCCATTGCCCCTCACGGCATGCACCGGGGGTCCGAGTCCGCGCACCTCGCGCAGGATTTCCTCCCGGCAAATGTCGCCGAGATGCCAGATCTCGTCCGCCGAGGCAAGGTCGGCCCGTACGGAGGAAGGAAGGTGGTTGTGGGTGTCGGCAATGACCGCGATGCGCACGCTTCCATCTTGGAGTCGACGCGAAGGACTCGCAAACCCGGAGTGAATCAGCTAAGCTATTGCGATGTGGAAGTACGCCAACCCGCAACTGCGTGCGCTCGTCGCCTACGAACCGGGGAAGCCGGTCGAGGACCTCGCGCGGGAGCTGGGTCTCCCGCCGGATGAGATCATCAAATTGGCTTCGAACGAGAACCCACTCGGTCCGTCTCCCGCCGCCCGCCAAGCGATGATCGAGACCATTGAGCGCGCCCACTTTTACCCGGATGGCGGAGGCTACTACCTGCGCGAGGCGGTGGCTGAGCAATTGGGGCTCAGCATGGCTAATGTCATCCTCGGCAATGGCTCGAACGAAATCATCGAATTCCTTGGTCATGCCTACCTTCAGCCTGGCGACGAAGTGGTGGTGGCGAAGCATTCCTTTGCCGTTTACCGGTTGATGGCCCAATTGTTTGGCGCGAAGGTCATCGACGTGCCGGATCCCGATTTCATCGCTGATCTTGATGGTATGCTCGCGGCGATCACCCCGCGGACCAAAGAAGTCTTCATTGCCAATCCGAACAACCCGACCGGCACGATGGTCTTTCAGGAGGACATCGACCGCTTTATGGAGCAGGTGCCGGAGCAGGTCATGGTGGTTTTCGACGAGGCCTACTTTGAATTCCTCGACGAACCGCCCGATGTGCTCAAATACGTGCGCGCCGGCCGAAACGTGGTGGTCTTGCGGACCTTTTCCAAAATCCAAGGTCTGGCCAATTTGCGCATTGGCTACGGTCTGGCCGCGGCCGAAATCATCGAGGTGTTGCAGAAAGCGCGGCAGCCCTTCAACGCCAATGGTATCGCGCAGGCGGGCGCCTTGGCGGGTTTGTCTGATCAGGTGCATATGGACGCGACGCGACGGGTCACCCGCGAGGGACGGAATTTTTTCCAAGCGGAGTTCCTCGAGATGAAGCTCGAATTCGTGCCGAGCCACGCCAATTTTGTCCTGGTCCGCGTCGGCGACGGACAAAAAGTTTTTGCGGCCCTGCTCCGTCGCGGGCTGATTGTTCGCTCGATGGGCGGCTATGGACTGCCCGCATGGATCCGCGTCTCGGTCGGCACCATGCCGCAAAACAAGGCCTTCATCGCGGCCCTGCGCGCACTTGATGCGGAAGGAATGGTGGACCGCGGCGCCCTTGTCGCGGTGCAGTGATGTCCGGTTCGGACACTATTGCCGCCCTCGCCACCCCGGCCGGAGCCGGCGCGTTGGCCGTGGTGCGGATCAGTGGACCGGGAGCGTTGGAAGTTGCCGGCCGGGTTTTTCGCGGGCGACGTCCTCTGGGGGATGAGCAGCCCGGTCACGTGCAGCGGGGGCACATCGAGCAGGACGGTGTGGTCCTTGATGAGGTTTTGCTCACCGTCTTCCGCACGCCGCGCAGTTACACGGGTGAGGATTTGGTCGAGATCAGCGGGCACGGCGGGATTGTGGTCGCTGCTTCCGTCTTGCGCGCCGTACTGGCCGCGGGAGCGAGTCCGGCCCCGCCGGGCGAGTTCACGCGGCGGGCCTTCCTCAACGGCAAGATGGATCTCACCCAGGCCGAAGCGGTCATGGACTTGATTGCCGCCCGCGGGGAGGCATCGGCCCGGGCGGCGGCCGGGCAGTTGGAAGGCCGCCTCGGCCGTGCGGTCGAAGAATTGCGCGGAGACGCGCTCACCGCCGTGGCACACCTTGAGGCCTACATCGATTTCCCGGAGGAAGGTATCGACGCGGAGAGTGGCCGCGCCCTGCTGGCCCGCGTCGATCATCTCCACGCGTCGGTGCGGCGTTTGCTCTCCACGGCCGACGAGGGCCGCATGCTGCGCGAAGGTGTGCGTTTGGTCATTCACGGCGAGCCCAATGCCGGCAAGTCGAGTTTGCTTAATCTTCTCGTCGGCTACGACCGCGCCATGGTGAGCGAAATTCCCGGCACCACGCGTGACACGATCGAGGAAAACCTCACGCTGCGCGGCATTCCCTTCCGCTTGGTTGATACGGCCGGATTGCGGGAGTCCGCGGATCCGCTTGAACTTGAAGGCATGCGCCGGACGCGGGCGCAACTGGAGAGGGCGGATGTCTCGTTGCGTGTCGTCGATGTGACGGCCGAGGCGGAACCCGCGCGGCACGACGCGCGGGAAATCCGGGTGCTCAACAAGATCGACCTGCGGCCCGGTCTGGTTGCGACCGGGGGCGAGGTGGCCATGTCTTGCCTCGATGGACGTGGCTTGGAGGACTTGGTCGCCGCAGTCATCGCGCGGACCGATCTCTCCGCGCTGGACCGCTGTGGTGAGGTCATCGCGGTGAACGAACGGCACCGGCATTGCCTGGCCGCGGCAGAGGATTATCTCGGGGCAGCGCGCCAATCCTTGCAGCGGGAGGATCCTCCGGAACTCAGCTCGCTGGAATTACGTGCCGCGCTGGCCGCCATCGGGGAAATTACCGGGGCGGTCGATACGGAGGAGGTATTGGCGAAAATCTTCGGAAGCTTCTGTATCGGAAAGTGATGCCGGGGTGGTCTCCGCAGGGCAAGAGGCGGCTGGTCAGAAGCCGGGGAGACGCTAAAGTGCTAGCTTGATGGAAGTTGTCGAGCGACCAGTCGAGCAGACTCAAGCGGAAAAGCGGAAAGGTGTTTTCCGCATTTTGGGCGAGGCCTTCAACCGCTACGTGATGGAGGGCGGCATGACGCACGGTGCGGCCCTCACTTACTACGCGGTCTTTTCCATCGGGCCGCTCCTTCTCATCGCCACGGCCATGGCCGGCTGGGTTTTTGGCGAGGCGGCAGCCAACGAGGAATTGCGGGACAAGCTGGTCGAGATGTTCGGGCCGGAAACCGCGGTGACGATCGAAGGTTTGCTCGTCGGGGTGCGTTCGCGGGCCAATTCGGGGTTGGCCGCCTCGATCGGTCTGGTTGTTCTCCTTTATACCTCCTCAAGCGTGATGCGCCAATTGAAGGAATCGATGAATTTCATCTGGCGGGTGCCGCATTTGCGGGAGGCGTCCTGGTGGATGTGGGTCGAACACTATCTCGTCTCACTGGCCGGTGTGCTCGTCGCGGGTCTGCTCCTTATTCTTTCCTTGATCACCACCACGGTGCTCGCCGTGATGAAAAAATACGTGCCCGAAGAATTGCCCTACTCGAGCACCTTTCTCTTCTCCCTCGAATTTGCGATCACCCTCGTCATGGTCACCGCGGTTTGCGCGCTGATCTTCAAGTCACTCCCTGAGGCAAAGGTGCTTTGGCGTTACGTCTGGCTGGGAGCGTTCGGCACGGCCTTGCTTTTCGCCATCGGCAAGCTCGGCATGGGGCTTTATCTCGGATGGCTCAGCGCCGAATCGTTCTACGGGGCGATGTCGTCCTTCATGATCCTGCTTTTCTGGATGTATTTCTCGGCCCAGGTCCTGGTGATCGGCGCCTACTTTACTGAGGGGTTCAGCCGTGCCCGGATGGCGGCGAAGGCGGAGACGGGAAGGGCTTAGCGTGGTCGCGCCGCCAGTTCTGACCCTGCGCAACGAGTCCGCCGAGGCAGAGCTGGCGCCGTCCGTCGGCGCGCGTCTCATGCGCTGGTCTGTCCGCGGACGCACCGTGTTGCATTGGCCCGAGAGCGCGGACTGGTCGGCCCCGACCAAAATCCGGGGAGGCAACCCGCTCCTCTTTCCCCTCATCGCGCGCACCTTTCTCGACGGAAAGATCGGATTCTGGAGGGACCCGGCGGGCAAAGTTCGTCCGGCACCGATGCATGGATTGGTCAGGGCCGCACCCTTTGACCTCGTGAGCCATGAGGCGGATCGCATCACCATGCGCATGGCCTGGGATGAAAGCATGGCCGAAGCGTGGCCATTCCCCTTCGTCCTCACCGTGGAGTATGCTCTTGCCGCGGACGCATTATTGGTCGCTTTCACGGTGGAAAATACCGGGGCCGAAACCATGCCTTACAGCCTGGGGAACCATTTCTACTTTGAAGTGCCGGCGGCGGACCGGGGCAATTGGTTTCTGGATGGATCCTTCCAGTTCTTTGCACGGCAGGAGGCGGATGGGCGCATCATTGCGGTGCCGGCCCCGGAGGGCGGCGGGCTAACCAATCCGGAACTGGTCGACCTTTTCCACCTCGGGCCACCAACCGAAGTTGCGACCCTGCGTCATCAAACCGACGGACGCGAAGTGGTCTTCAACTGGTCCCCCGATGCTGCGGGACAGAATCCGTGGTATGCGGTGACCACCTGGACCGAGTCGTCGCAGTCGGACTTTTATTGCGTGGAGCCTTGGACCGCTCTGCCCGATGCGGTGCACAACGGGTTGGGGTTGCGGAAGCTCAGTCCCGGCGCGAGGGAGACGCTGCGCCTGAGTTTGACGGCGCGGGGATGGTAGATTTTTTCCGCGCCGAGTTTGGCGCGGGCTTGGCGGCCGGGACCGGCGTGCTCCTCTTGCCCGCGACGTGCGATTTGCCGTTGAAAGTGGCTCCTTCTTCCACCAGAACACGCGCGGCATGGATGTCGCCGTGCAAGGTGGAGGAACTTTTCAGCACCGCGCGTCCGGTCACGTGGATATCGCCCTCCACGGTGCCGAAGATCAGGACGGACTCCGCTTGAATGCGCGCCTTGACGTGGTTTTCACGCGGAATGATGACCGTGTCCGGGCTGTGGATTTCTCCTTCGACGCGGCAGGTGACGGTTCGTTCGTCCGGCAGCTTGAGCGTGCCGATGATCGTGATATCGGCGGGGATTTGTCCGGAGGTCTGGGGCGGCGGCGGGCTGGAGAGCGGCGGCGCCGAAGCCAAGGCCAATGGTTCGGCTGGCGCGGGGCGTTCCGGAAGTACGGACGAAATGGCCCGCCAGGCGGTCCAGCCTTCCTGCCAGCAAAAGTCCTCGGGCAAGAAATCTCCGGTCGCGACGAACATGGCGACCTCCTCCGGAGCGTGTGGCCCGAAGGTCTGACCGTTTTTGGAGACGAAGAGGGCCATGCGACAAAAAATGGTGCGCGATACAGGGTTCGAACCTGTGACCCCCTCCGTGTCAGGGAGGTGCTCTACCACTGAGCTAACCGCGCCTTGGGTCGAAGCAAAACTAAAGCGCGCCTTGCCATCCGCTGCAATGATTTTTGGTGCTTGCGGGCCAAGGAAGGGCCGGCGGAGTTGAGTTTGGCGGGAAAGTGGGGCAGTCTTCCCAACGATGAACACTATTGAAGCGATCAAGGCGCGCCGCGCGATCAAACATTACGACCCCAACCACCGGATGACGTCCGGCGAAGAGCGTGAGCTCCTCGAACTGGCCCTGCTTTCCCCCACCGCTTTCAACATCCAAAATTGGCGTTTCGTCGTGGTGCGCGACATGGGAATTCGCCAACAAATCCGCGCGGTGGCTTGGGACCAAGCGCAGGTGACCGAGGCCTCGTTGTTGATCGTCCTCTGCGGCAACCTTGATTCTTGGAAAGAGGATCCGGCCCGCTACTGGCGCAACGCGCCGCAACCAGTGCAGGAGTTTCTCCTGCCGGCGATCGATCAATATTACGAGGGTAAGCCCCAAGTACAGCGCGACGAAGCGATGCGCTCCTGCGGCATGGCCGGCCAGACTCTCATGCTCTCGGCCAAGGCGATGGGTTATGATTCCTGCCCGATGGACGGCTTCGACTACGAGGCGGTCGGGAAAATTCTCAATCTCCCGCCGGGCATGGTCATCTCCTTCATGATCGCCATCGGTCAAAAGACCCAAGACTCCTGGCCGCGTCCCGGCCAATTGGCCTTTGATGAGGTCGTGATCGAAAACGGGTTTTAGCTGCGGGTACGCTGGTGCAGAATGCGCAGGGCATGAGCAAACCGGTGCGGCGACGGGAGATTTTCGGGTGGTGTTGTTACGACTTCGCCAACTCGGCCTTCATCACGGTGGTCGTGACCGTGGTCTATGGTCCGTATTTCACCGGGGTGGTGGCGGCGGGGTGGGCGGGGGCGAATACTTTGTGGAGCGTGACGCTGGCGGCTTCGCAGGTCGTGGTCATGGTCTTCGGTCCGGCGCTGGGGGTGCTCGCGGATGTCACGGCGTCGAAGAAGAAATTTTTGCTCGCCATGATGTGGGTCTGTTCGGCGGCGACCGCGGCGCTTTGGCTGACCGGGCCGGGGACGGTGGCGCTGGCGGCGGGGTTGATCATTGTGGCCTACGCGGCATTTTCTTTCGGGGAAAATTTCTGCGCGAGTTTTCTCAGCGAGTTGAGCACGCCGGAGAATTGCGGGCGCATTTCGGGTTACGGCTGGAGTTTCGGGTATCTGGGCGGGCTGGGTGCGCTGGGGCTGGCCATGTTGGTGCTCTCGGTGTCGCCGGACGGCGTGTCGTGGGTCTTTGTCGTCACGGCTTTGTTCATGGTGCTGGCCACGGTGCCGGTGTTGCTGCTTTTGCGGGAGCGCAAGCAGCCGGAGCCCCGCGGGGCGGGGTGGTGGCAGTTGGGTTGGGCAGGCGTGTTGCGGGCGGCACGGGATTTGCCGCAACACCGGGAGTTGTTGAAATTTTTCCTGGCCTTCCTGCTTTACATGAGCGGGCTGGGGGCGGTGGTGGCCTTTGCCGCGATTTACTCCGCAGAGGTCTTGGGTTTCAGCACGGCGGAGAATCTGGTGCTCTTTGCCTCCTTGCAGATCAGCAGTGCGCTGGGCGCGTTGGCTTTCGGTTGGTGGCAGGACCGGGTGGGATCGATCACCATGCTGACCATGGCGCTGGTGCTCTGGTGCCTGGTCGCGGTGGGGGCTTATTTTTGCCAGACCAAGGAAATGTTTTTTCTGGTCGGCAATGTGGCCGGATTGGCCATCGGTTCGTGTCAGGCCGGGAGCCGTGCGGTGGTGTCCTTGCTCTCGCCGCGGGAGCGGGCCGCGGAATTTTTCGGGTTCTGGGGAGTCTTTGGCAAATTAGCGGCGGTGGTGGGACCGTTATTTATGGGCGTGCTGGCCGATGTGTTTGATCTGCGCGTAGCGGTGCTCGCAACCTTGGTCTTTTTTGTCGGGGGACTGGTTGTTTTGCGGGGCGTGAGGATGGCGCGCTGAGGGAGGGGGTGACCCGAGCTGCGGACAGCGCGGGCTTGTCGCGTCAGGTCTCCTTGCTGTAGCGGAAACTCGAGGCGTCGAACCAATCGAGAAAGCGGCGCGCGGCGGCGGTGCTGTTGAGCACCGGGACGCCGCCGAGGCCACGGATGGTGTCGGCTTCGGCTTTCTCGAAGACGCGGGCGATGACCGGGACTTTGCCGCGAAGGGCGCGAAGTACTTTGGCCGCGTCGGCGGTGCGGCGCATGCTGCAGAGGACAACGCGGGCCTCGTCGGCCCCGGCCGCGGCGAGAACGTAGGGGTCCGCACCATCGCCCCGGAGGCAGGGGACGCCGTTGGCTTCCAAGTGGGCGATGATGCCCGGGTCGTCATCCACCACGAAGATTTTTTGACCATTTTCCTGCAGGGTTTTCAGCACCCAGCGTCCGGCCGCGCCGTAGCCGAGCATGAGCACGTGGCCACGCAGGCTGCCCAGGGTGGGCGGGTGGTGCCGCGGCAGGTGGTGCAAGAGCCACGAGGTGGTCTTGTCCGTGGCCAGAAACGGGGTGAGCATCATGGTGAAAGCGACCACGGCGGCGAGCAGGCTGAATTCGGGTGCGCCGAGGCTACCGTTGCCGAGGCCGACCAGACCGATGACCAGGCCGAGTTCGCCGGCTTGGCCGAGGAGGAGGGAGGATTCGACCGCGGGGCGCGCGGAGAGCCCGAGACTGCGGGCGAGGAGAGTGACGACGAGCGGACGGAGGAGAACGACAATGAGCACGAGCCCGGCTGCTTTGAGGAGGCTGTCGGCTGCGGGCAGACCGGCGATGTAACCAAGGGTGACGAAGAAAATGGCAAAGAAAAAATCACCGAGCGCGGCGAGTTGCACGCGGAGGATTCCATTGGCCGGAAAGCGCGAAATGGAGAGGCCGGCCAAGAAGGCGCCGACGACCAGCGGCAACCCGAGGGCCACGGCGGCACCTCCAAAGGCGAAGAGCAGGGAGAGCATGAGCATGAGCAGGGTCTCGTCACCCAGACGCGTCCTGGCCAGAACGCGTGGCACAATGGCCGTCTGCAGGATGAAGGCGAGGCCAAGCAAGAGGGCAGATTTTCCGATCGCGAAGAACAAGGCGACCCAGCCCTGGGGCCAGGCGGCGACAAGCACGAGCGTGACGATGAGGAGGAAGTCTTGGAGGAGTTGGACCGAAATGACGAGACGTCCGAATGGTTCGCGCGTCTGGCGCAATTGGCGCAATTGGCGGATGGCGACTATGGTCGATGAGCCGGCCAGTGCGGCGGCGAAGTAAAGCGCCGGCTCGAAGGCGGTCTGGTTCAGCCGGAGCCAGAGGAGGACTGCGGCGCCGGTGATCAGCATGGGGACGAGGCTGAGGAGAGCAGCTTGCCGCCGGTCACCGGCGATGCGTTGCGGGTTGAGTTCGGCCCCGGCGAGGAAGACAAGCACGGCCACGCCGAGTTGCAGTGCCTCGGTGGCGAAATCCTCGGGGGCCTGCACCCCGACCAGCCAGATGACCCACCCGGTGAGCAAATAAAGCGGAATGAGCGGCACGCGGGTGAGTCGCGAAACTGCGCAAGCCAGCGCGGCAGCGAGCATGATGACGCCGACCCCGATCACGGTGCGATGACCCCCATTTTGCGTAGTTCGGCGTCCTGCGCGGAGACGCCGTCGACTTTGGGTACAAGCATGAAGCAGACATCCATGGCCAGCAGGTTTTCCGTGGCGGAGAGGTCCATGACATTGACCGCGCAGGGGATCCCGGCCGCCCGGCAGCGGTAGGCGAGCAGATCGTTTGTTTCCTCGATGGTCAGGGCAGAAACTAGCAGGCGCGCCCCGGCCAGGTTGGCTTCGGCCAGGACATTCGGGTCACCGGCATCGCCGAGCAGGAGGTCGCACTCGAGCCCGGAAAGTTTTTGCGGATCGGTGTCGATGGCGAGAACACGTTCGCCCCGGGCGCGGAGGAGGTGGACAAGTTCCCGCCCGAGGGAGTTGACTCCGACCACAATGAAGTGTCCGGTTGCTTGCTGCGAAGTGTGCGGGGGTTCCTCGACCGAGGGCGGGCCGAACAAGCGGAGCAGGCCGCTGGCTTTGACCAGACGGTAAAGGGGCGCGTTGTAGAGGATCATGTAGGACGAGACCGTGATGGTGACCAGTCCGACCAGTGCGGTGATGGAAAGAATGGATGGCGCGATCAATCCCGCCCGCACGCCCACGGCGACGAGGATGAAGGAGAATTCGCTGATTTGCGCCACGGTGACGGCGGTGAAGAAAGAGGTCCGCTCCCCGTAGCCCATGCGGAGGATGACCCAGATGAAAATGACCGGATTGCCAATGATGACGAAAAGCGAAAGGAGCAGGACGGCTCCCGAGTGCGCGAAGGCGGCGGACAGCTCCATCTTCACCCCGAGGGAGACAAAGAAGACGGCAATGAAGAAATTCATCAGCGGGTGCACGCGCCGCCGGAGGTCATTGTTGTAAGGAAGTTGGGCCAGGCTGAGGCCGGCCAAGAAGGCGCCGATCTCGAGCGAGAGGCCGAAGAGTTCCGCGGCGAGCACAATGAGGAAGCACCAACTGAGGCTCCAGATCACGTTGGTTTCCGGGCTGCGTGCGGCCCAGGCGAAGGGTCCGGGCAGCAACCAGCGTGCCGCGCCAAGGACGAGGACGAGGAGGGCAGCGACCCCGGCGAAGGCTTTGACCATGCTGGTCGCGGCGGTCGAGGCGTCCACCGACCCCGTGCCGAGTCCGGCCAGAAAGGTCAGCATGACAATGGCGATCAGGTCCTGCACGAGGAAGATGCCGACCGCGATGCGTCCGTAAAGCGTGTCCATCTCGTGCTTCTCATCGAGGAGTTTGACCACCACGACGGTGCTGCTGAAGGTGAGGGCGGTGGCGAGGAAGGCGGATTCCATCCAGTTGAATCCCAGCAGCACGCAGAGCCCGTAGCCGATCACGGCGGTGAAAACCACCTGGGCGATCCCGGCCACCACGGCGACCTTGCCCACGTCGCGCACCTTGTTGAGGCTCAGTTCGAGGCCGACGATGAAAAGGAGGAGGGCGATGCCGATTTCCGAGATCAGCTCAAGGGCGTGCGAGATCTCGACCAGCCCGGTGAGCGGGCCGATGAGCAGACCGGCCAACATATAGGCCACGATGGTCGGCATGCGGATCCAGCCGGCCGCGACCGAGAAAAACGCTCCGGCCATGACGATGAGTCCCAGACTGCGCAGGAAAAACTCGTCGGCCATGAATCATGATTAGCCTCGCAGGGTGGAGGGGACAAGGATGCGGGGTGTTTCACGACCGTCGCGTTAACGAAGGCACGCGGCAGGAAATGGGTTGCGCACGGGGTGTTGTCGTGCGATCAACAGATCTTATGAAAGCCATCCCTCTCGTCCTCCTCTCCGTGCTTGCCCTCGCCCCCTGGGCCGAAGCGGCGGCGCCGATCAACCCCCTGGATATTCCCAAATACGTCCGCGAGTGGTTTTCGGGCCACGATTTCACCGGCAAGCCCAAGGTGACCGGCAATTACCACCAGTCGCGGCTCAATGGCACGAACTTCCAAGGTATGAAATTCACCGATGCATCATTCGAGCAATGCGATCTGGCTGGAGCGAACATGAAGGGTGCGGTTTTTGGTCCAGGGACGAAGTTTTACCGCTCCACCTTGAATGGGGCGGACCTTAAGGGCGTGAACTTTGCCGGTGCTCACATCGAGTCGGTGAATTTCCGCGGGGCGGATTTGCGCGGGGCGAAAAATCTGGTCGATGTCAAAAGGGCGAATTTCCAGCGCGCCGACCTGCGGGGCGCCGATCTTTCGAAAATGAAGCAACCGATGGTCGGTCTGGAATGGGATGATGCCATTTATGATGCGAAGACCAAGTTTCCGGCGGGCTTCGACCCGGTCAAGGCGGGGGCCAAAGCAGCGCAGTAAGTTTTGCCGATTCCGAGCAGGGCCCGCGGATTTATCTCGCGGGCCTTTTGCTTAATCGGCGAGCAAGGAAACCATGCACGGATTACCCGCGAATCTTGAGGACGCTCTGTTGGGCTTGGTGCGCGAGAAGTTATTCGAGGGCGGCGCGCCGCTGACGGTGGAGACCGATTTGTTCGCGGCGGGTCTTGATTCGATGGGTATCATGCAATTGATGATTTCGATCGAGGAGCGCTTCGGGGTGAGGGTGCCGGAATCCGCGGTGACCCGGGATAATTTTTCCACGGCTTCCAGTCTGGCTGCCATGGTGCGGCGCTGCGCCGCGCCGGCATGACTCCGAGTCCGTCCCGCGCCAAGCTGCGCGCGCCCTTGGGCGGGTGCGACTGCTACCTGCTGGCGCTCGAGGATCTGATGGAGCGGTCCGGGCAGGGGCGTCATGTCGGGGTGACCGTGTTGGAGGTGGGACGCGGGTTCGAGGCGGAGCGTTTGAGGGAGGCCGCGGCGAGGTTTGCCGAGAGTCAGCCTATCCTTGGCGCCAAGTTGCAGCGAGGACTGCCGGGTGCGGTGCCCGTGTGGCGTGGCGACCAGACGGCCGAGGTGGCGGTCGAAATTCATCCCACCGGCGAAGACTGGCGCGGGTTGGCCGAAGAGCGTTTGCAAGGCCAGTGGCCGGGCCGACTGCGCTTCGACGTGTGGCCGGCGAGCGAAGGTTTCGTCGTGCTGATGAGTTGGAGTCATTTGCTGCTCGATGCGCGCGGGGTGGAACTGGCTCTGGCGGAGGTGGCGCGGTTGGGTGAAGAGGTGCCGGCCAAGCCGGAGGTGAATTCCCATGCGCTGCCCTTTGCGCGCCACCGGTCATGGTGGCAAGAATTTCGCGCGGTGCGGCCTTTTCTCGAGCGGTATTGGTCTTTGCGTTCCGAGCGGGTGGTTTCTTTGGGCGGGGCGCCGGCGCGCGCGGGCCGGGCTTGTTTCGAAGCGGTGCGATTCTCCCGGGAGGAAACGGCGGCCATGAAACGGCGGGCCGAGCCGGTGACGGGCGGGATCTTCGCCTTGCCGTGGTTTCTCGCGGTCACGATGCGAGCGCACGCCGCCGTATTCCGGGCGCGGGGACAAGAGAGCGGTTCGCTGGAATGCACGATTTCGGTGCAGGGACGGAAGCGGGGTGCGCGTGGGCCGATCTTTCAAAATCAGGTGTCGCAGTTGTTTTTCGCGCGGCCGCTGGCGGATCCGGCCTCGGTGGAGGACACCGCACGGGCGTTGCACGGACAATTCGCGGCGATGACGCGTGACAAGTTCGATGGAGCGTTTCTCGTCATGATCGACTGGATGCGTCGCTTGCCGGCGCCGCTTTACCGGCGATTTTTGCGGCGCGAGGCTTCCGGGCAGCTGGCTTCTTTTTATCACGCCCACACCGGGGAATTTTTGCCGGGGCTGCGGGAGTTTTGCGGCGGTGCGGTCGTGGACGGTTGGCATGTGCCTTCGGTGCCGCAACCGCCGGGGACAGGTCTGTTTTTCAGCGAGCGTGAGGGGCGGTTGACAGCCTCGCTCTGCTGGCGGGATGGTGTTTTGTCCGCGGACGAGCGGGCCTTGATGTTGTCCGCAATGCGGGTCGACTTGCTGGGGGCACGGTAGTCGCGGATTGAAGCAGGGGCGCGGACGGTTCAGTCTACGCGGTCCGTGAAAGCGTTATCGGACAGCATTGTGGAGGCGATTTTCGCCCGGGCGGCGGAGGCGCCGGAGCGGGCGGCTTTTGTCGGGCGTGACGGCGAAATATCCTTCGAGAACTTGGTGGCCGAAGTGGAGAGGTGGGCAACGGTGATCGCGCGGTTGCCGGGGTTCCCCGCCGAGGGTGTGGCGCGGATCGGGGTGCGTTGTCCGGATGGAGTGCAGCACACGGTGCTCATGTTGGCGGTGATGAGGGCTGGAGGTTGCGCGGTGCCGGTGGCCGGAGAATTGCCGGCGGACGAGCGCTCGATGTTGGCCCGAACGACGGCGTTGCACGGCGTGCTTTCGCAGGGAGGTGAGGAGCGGGCGGCCGACGGGTCGGAGCGCCATGAGATCGGCGGTGGTCTGCGGTGGGAACGCCTGGCGGCGGAAGAGCCATGTTTTCCGGTGGAGGATTTCGAGAGCGTTTGTCCCGCTTTTATTCGTTTCAGCTCCGGAACAACCGGGGCGAGCAAGGGGGTGGTGCTATCGCACGGGACATTGCGCGAGCGTTTGGATTCCGCGAACCGGCGCTTGGGGATCGGCGGAACCGATCGTGTGCTCTGGACCTTGCCGATGGCGCATCATTTCGCGGTGTCGATTTTGCTCTATTTGCGCGAAGGCGCGACCGTGGTGCTGCCGGAGGGATCCTTGGCCGGCGATTTGCTGACGGCCGCCTGCCAATACGGGGCGACGGTCTTTTATGGATCGCCGTTCCAAGCGGCGTTGCTCGCAGCCGAGGCGTCCGAGCGGGATTGGCCCGGGTTGCGTCTGGCGGTTTCGACCGCCGCGCCGTTGGCCCCGGGAACGGCAGGAGCTTTTGTCCGTCGCTACGGTGTCCGTTTGTCGCAGGGCTTCGGTATCATCGAAGCGGGCTTGCCATTGTTGAGCACAACGGGCGAAGACTCCATGGTGGTCGGCCGACCGGACGATTTCGAACTGCGGTTGGAAGGGAGCGGCACGGAAGGTGGATTGTGTCTGCGCGGGCCGGGTATGTTTGACGCCTATTTGTCGCCATGGTGTCCGCGGCAGGAGGTCATGGCCGACGGGTGGTTTCACACAGGGGATCTGGCGCGGCGGGAGGCGGACGGGAGTATCCGGTTGGTCGGCCGGCTGAAGTCCTTGATCAATGTCGGCGGGAGCAAGTGCTTCCCCGAAGAGATCGAGGAAGTGTTGCGCCGCCATGAGGGGGTGGCTGATGCGCGGGTTCGTGGCGAGGAGCATGCGCGGTGGGGCATGTTGCCGGTGGCGGAAATTCTGCCGGTGAACGTGACCTCTCCGCCGACCGATGGCGAGTTGTCGGCTCATTGCCGCGCGCGGTTGGCCGGCTATAAAATTCCCGTGCGCTACCGGATGGTGAATGAGTTACCGCGCACGGCCAGCGGCAAAGTGCGGCGCACTTAAGCGTGAAAATTCAAAACGGGCGCGAATACGAGCAGGGCACCGGCCGCGGGGACGCCGCCGCTACAATGTCGTTTGGAGGCGTAGTGGCGGTGTCACCGTCGCCTTGGGATTTTGTCCTTCGGCTCCCGGGTAGGGTCGGACCTCCGGGCCGACCGTGAACATTCTCTGGGATTCGACACGGCCGGTCCGGAGGCCCAGCCCTACCACTCGATTAATAGTAGAAAAGCAAAAGGACGTTGGTATGAGTCAACTCCCGCCCGGGCGCGCCTCTGTGGCAGCGCCGGAAAAGGCAGAATGTTTTGCATAGTTGCGGCTTAAGCGGGTGTTTTTCGCGGAGCGGTGAAGGGAATAAGGAGACCGCCGAGGAGGGCGACGGCGGCTTGAAGGGAGAATCCTCCAAGGGAGGCCAGCGTGGCGGCGCCCGGGGCGATGCCGAAGAGTCCGCCGAGCAGATATTCGAAGAGCGTTTCCCGTAGTCCGATGCCGTAAAGGGTCACGGGCAGCATGGTGAGGGTGTCGACCAGAGGCATGATGGCGAAGATGTCGCCGAGCGAAAGCGGCAGGCCGAAGGCGCGGACGCTGAACCAATAGGTCGTGAAGTGGGCCAAGAGGGCGGCGAAGGAAAGCGCGATCGCGGTGAAAACCGGCCGAGGGTGACTTCCCATCCCCGCGAAGATGTGCCCGAGTCGCACGGCTTGGGGACGAATTTTGGCCGGGGCGAGGTGAATCCACTTTTGGTGCAGGCTGGGCCAGGTGGTCATCCACCAGAGGAGGACAAGGAAGGCGGCGATGACCAGCACGGTGCCGGCGGCGGCAAGGATGGCGTAGGATTCGGGATGCGCCGCGAATTGCGCATGGCGCAAGACGGGAAAAACCACGGTGAGCAGCAAGGCGAAAAGTCCGCACAGGCGGTCGGCCAGCACCGAGAGAGCGGCCCGGAGTTTGCGCGTCGGATGAAGACGCATGACATAGAGAATGCGGAAGGCATCGCCCCCGCCGGAACCGGGGAGTCCGAGGGAAAAGAAAAGTCCGGCTCCGGCGAAGGCGCAGGTTCTGCCGAAGCCGACGGGCACGCCGAAGATCCGCAGCATGAGCCACCACCGCACGGCACAGAGAAACTCGGTGAGCAAGGCGGTGAAGAGTCCGCCCAGTAGCCAGACGAGATCCGCTTCCCCGAATACCCGTGATGCTTCCTGGCGCAGGGCCGGGTGGCCGAAGATCCTCCAGAGCAGGAAGACGGACAGCGCGACTTGGAGGATGAGGAGCCAGTGTTTGCGCATGTGGAGGGCGGGGAATTGCACGATTGCGTGCTTCACGTCGAGACACATATTCTCCTCAAGGCATGAAAGACACAGTGGCAGAGGCGATCACCGAGTGTGACGTCGCGGTGATCGGCGGTGCGCTGAGTGGCGCGGCGGCGGCGCTCCTACTCAAGCGCGAGGATCCCGCGCTGCGGATTGTGGTGATCGAGAAGAACGAGGCTTTCAAGCGTCGCGTCGGTGAGGCAACGGTCGAAGTGAGTGCCTATTTTTTGTGCCGCGTGCTCGGGCTGACGCAGTTTCTCACGCAGACGCAGCTGACCAAGAACGGTCTGCGCTTTTGGTTCGCCAACCGCGAGACGCAGGATCTCGGTGACTGTTCGGAAATCGGTGGGCGGTATTTGTCCACCGTTCCATCGTTCCTCATCGACCGCTCGGTGGTGGACGAAGAAGTGCTCCGGCGGGCGGAAGAAGCGGGTGCGGAGGTTTGGCGTCCGGCTACGGTGGCGTCCGTTGCCTTGGCTTCCGGCGGTTATCAGACCCTCGAGGTGAAGACGGTGGCCGGTGCGCGGACGGTCCGGGCCCGTTGGGTGGTGGATGCCTCGGGGATCAAGGCCATGCTGGCCAGGGCCAACGATTGGCTCGAGCCCAACACGCGTCATCGCACGCTTTCCGCCTGGTCACGTTGGCGCGGGGCCGGGGACTGGGATGCGTCGGAGCTGACCGGCCGGCACGAGGGTTGGCAAGATTCGTATGTCGGTATCCGCGGCACCGCGACAAACCACATCGCGGGTGACGGATGGTGGGCTTGGTGGATTGCGCTGAAGGGCGGCGACACGAGTATCGGGGTGGTCTTGGACCAGCGTTGCGCCGATTGGCCGGATGACAAGATGCCGGTCGGGGAAAAGTTGCGTGATTTTCTCGGCCGGCACCCTGCGGCCCGGGAGATGATGGCAGGTGCGGAGTTCGTCGGCGGTGACGTCCATTTCCGACGCAATCTGCCCTATTGCTCGCGCCTGCAGGCGGGGGACGGGTTTGTCCTGACTGGCGACGCGTCGGCCTTTCTCGATCCGCTTTACAGTCCGGGCATGGATTGGATTGCGTTCACCACGATCGGTGCGGTCCGTTTGATCCGTGCTTGGCGGGCCGGCGAGGACCTTGCTCCGTTGCTGGCCAAGCACAACGGGGATTTTACGACGAGCTACCGCCGCATGTTCGAGGCGCTTTACGAGGACAAATACGACTACTTGGGCGACTATGACATTATGCGTTTGGCTTTCCGGCTGGATATCGGCCTTTACTATCTGTTTGTCGCGCGTCCGGTGTTTTCCGATGGAATAGAGGGGTTCGCCGAGCCGCCCTATGCGGCGCGGGAGGCGGGTCCTTTCTTTGCCTTGATGCGCGGCTACAACCGGCGCTTTGCCGCCATGGCGCGGGAGCGCCGGAGGAACGGCACCTTCGGGCGGAGCAACGCGCGGCAGCGGGATCTTTTCCCAGGGTTCAATTTCCGCGTGCCTTATCTGCTCAAAGTTATTGCGGGCGGGTTGGCCGGTTGGGCGTGGCTGGAGCTGACCGAGGGATGGCGCTCGTGGGGACGAAGGAAGCAAGAGGTGGTCGAAGAACCCGCCGCCGTTGCGGGGCCCGAGGTCTTGGATTACGCGGTGACGCGGTAGGCCGCCACCTGCCGGGTCAGGCCCCAGACGGGGACGATGACGTCGGGGGATTGCCCGGAGGCCACGATGTCGAGCGCACGCATGGTGTCGGCGGCCGCCGAGAGGGTGAAGCCTTCGGTAAGCGTGGCTTTTGGTCCGATGATGGAGCGGCTGATTTTGGCTGCGGCGGTGCGGGTCCATCCGGTGGCGGTATCGAGCAGGGGGGTGTGCGGCGAGAATTCGGCGAGGCAACGTTCGGCGGCTTCCAACCCTTCTTGTCGGGTGCGAAAGTCATAGCCATCGGCGATGGTCCCAATCGCGGGGCTGTTCGCGGAGGGACTGAGCAACAAGGCGATGGCGCCCTCACACGGTTGCAGGCCGCCGCGCAGGAGACCTCCGGCCTGCAAGGCGTCAACCTCGTGCGGATCAAACTCCTCGGCGGCGAGGACGATCACGTGGTCGCAGTCGCCATTGGCGAGCCAACACTGCGCGGTGCGGAGGGCGGAGGCCCAGCAGGTTTTGTCTCCGATCTGCGAATAGACCGGCCCCCCGAGGCCGAGCGTGGCGACCACATGGCTGAGAGGGCTGTTGAAAACCGTTTCGGGAAAGAGGACAGGACTGGCAAAGCGGCGTCCTTCCTCGGTGATCTGGCGGTAGAAACGAACGCTGTAGACGAGGCAACCGAGGAAAAAAGAGGCAACGACCCCAGTGCGACCGCGGTCAAGGTGCGGGGCGCCTTGAAGGGCCTGCTCGACGGCCTCGATCATGAAGTAGGTGATCGGGCTGGCGCGGCGGAGGCGGGGTTCCTTTTGCCAGCGGAGGAGTGCGGGATCTTTTTGCTCGATCAGGCCGGCTTGCACGGGGACTCCGCCGTGGGAGTGCGTGGCGGTGACCGGCCAGCGTGCGGTGATCGCATCGGGTCCGAGACCAGCGGGCGTAACGCCGCCCGCGGAGAGGAGGGAAAGGTTCATGCGCGGGTGAAAAGGACTGCGGCGTTGGATCCGCCGAACCCGAGGTTTACGCTCATCGCGGCGGAGAGGTCGGCTCTTTCGCCGTGCCCGACGAGGGCCTTGGCAACGAGAGGTTCGGGATCGAGAAGATTGATCTGCGGCGCGAGTTGTCCGCTTTGCAGGGCAAGCAGACAAAGGACCGCCTCGATGGCACCGGCCGCGCCGAGGGTGTGGCCGAGAGCGGCTTTGGTCGAACTGAGTTTGGTTTGGCCGGCGCCGAAGACGCGGTGGAAAGCCTGTGCTTCGGCCCCGTCGTTGAAGGGCGTCCCGGTGCCATGGGCGTTGACGTAACCGACGTCAGACGCGTCGAGGCCGCTTTGTTCGAGTGCGCGCCGCATGGCGCGTTCGAGCGGAGCGCCGTCGGGGGCAGGTTGGGTTAGGTGGTGGGTGTCTGTGGTCTGGCCGTAACCAGCGAGATACCCAAGGATCTTCGCGCCGCGCGCACGGGCACGGCCGGCATTTTCCAGCACAAGAAAGGCGGCGCCTTCGCCGAGCATGAGTCCGCGGCGTCCGCGGTCAAAGGGACGGCAGGCCTCTGGTGCAAGAGACTGGAGTCCGTCAAAACCGGCAAAGACGAGTTCGCTCAGCGCCTCGTAGCCGCCGGCCAGGACGATATCCGTCATCCCGCTGCGGATAAGGTCCGCGGCGTGGCCGATGGCATTGCCGCCACCGGCGCAGGCATTGGCCACTGTCATAACCGGTCCGTCGAAACCGAAGAGATCATGGATCGCGCCGGTCTGCGCTTGGGACTGGTATTGGGCGACGCGCGCGGATTGGCCGGTGCGGGTCTTGCTCCAGAGTGCGCGGAGGAATTCTTCGCCCTTTTCCATGCCGCAGGCGGTGGTGCTGACCGACATTTCGAGTCGGGGCAGCAGGCAGCGGTCATTCGCATCGAGCAAGCGGGCTTCGCTCAGGGCCTGACGGACGGCCGGCAGGGCGAGACGGGTCGAGCGGCTGACTCGTCGCAGGCGTTTTTCCGGCCACGAGGGCCAAGAAGGGAGGCTTGCTTCTGCCCCCTCGGTGACGCGGCAACCGTCGACGACGATGGCGGTCAGGGGGCCACGTGCCGAACGACCGGTGTGGAGTGCTTCCCAGGTCGAGGTCGCATCCCCGCCCAAGGCGGTAACGCAGCCGAGGCCGGTGATCGCGATTTGGGGAGGCGGGGTGGCGGACACTTCTTTATTTCAACGCACCGCAGGGGCGATGAGGAGGCATTTTCTCGCGCTCAAGCGCCGGCCAGTTGCCGACTCATCATGAATCGTCCGCGGGCCACGGGGCGATCGGCCACGCGGGACTCGGCTTCGAATTGGGCGAGAGCGCCGAGTTCCTTGACCAAGGTGATGTGTGTTTCGAGGGTTTCCCCGGGTGCGACGGGCCCGAGGACACGGAATTGGTCGATGCCGGCGAGGAAAAGCGGCGTCTCGGGTTGCGCGGAATCCTGCATCCAGAGAACGCCGGCGGCTTGGGCGGCGCACTCGACAAGGAGCACGGCAGGCATGAGGGGGCGTCCGGGAAAATGGTCGGCGAAAAACGGCAAGTCGGGGTCGAGGGTTTTCCAACCCGTGCCGCTGGTGGCGTCATGTTTCTCGAAGCGGTCGATGAACCGGAAGCCAGGTCCGTGCGGGGTGAGGGGTGTGTTCATGGAAGACGGAAAGTGGTGGCGGGCAACCGATGGTTGCGTCGGACCGCGGAAAAATCGAACCGCATGACGGTGCCGCGCGGCAAGCTCAGGCTCATGGAGCGTAGTTGCATGGTGTCCGCATCGATCGTGTTCTCGATCCGTTCTGGTTGGAAGTTGCCGGGGGTCGAGGGAACAAGGACGACGAGGTAGTTGCCCTCCTGACGCGTAACGGACACTTGCATGTCCCCCGGCGGGCGAGTTCCGCGCAGGATATCGCGCAGGGCGCCGAGCGCCCGGGCGGAGGGATGACCGGCCGGGCGAGCAAGGGGAGCACGGCCCGTGCGGATGGTGGTGAAGGTTCCGGCGTCGAGCTGCATGAGTTCCCCGGGTGGGACTTGATAAGAAATGCGAAGGTCGTCAGGTCCACGGTAAAAAAGCTGTCCGCGGCTGATGGTGGGACTCGCGAGACCGGGGGCCGAGATGGTCTGGGTGAAGGCAGCCTCGAGGGTGCGGGTTTTTTGCTGGGCGGCGAAAAAGCGTTTTTCCAAAACGACTGCGTCGGACGATGCAATGTCGCGGGCCAGACCGGTTGCGCTTAATACGGCAAGAAGAAGAAAGATGCCGGGGGGGTTCATGTTATTCGCAGCGCAAGGAAGTGAAGTGATACCACTGCTCGGGGTAGGCGGCAAAGAGAGGAACGAGGGCGGCGGCCACCTCGCGCGTGTAGAGCTCGAGGGTGGCGGTGCGGCCTTCGGGTTGCCAATGCGGCTCGATGTAGGCACGCGCTTCAATGTGGTAAAGACCGTCGGGTTGGCGGGTGATGCCGACGGGAATAATCGGGCAGCCGGCGAGCAGGGCGAGCAAGACGGGGCCGGTGGAGAAGCGAATGCGTCCGTGCGGCAGGTCAACGGCCACGCTGTTGCCATCGTAGGGACGGTCGGCCAGCGAGGCGACAAAGGCGCCGCCTTGCAAAGAGCGCACGATGTCGAGGACGGAGAACGAATGATTGCCGACCACGATGGTTTCGACGCCCCAGCGTGCGCGGAATTCGGCGCGCCATTCGGTCAACGCGGTCGAAGGTTCCGGCAGGGTAAGGGCGGTCATGGGAAAGCCGAGTTGGGCCATGACGAGTCCGCCCAGTTCGAAAAAACCAAGATGCCCGGTGACGAGCAGACAGCCTTGGCCGCCATCACGGGCCCGTTGCAGGTGCTCGAAGCCCTGACGGAAACCGAGCATGTCGACCACCTCCGAGGTCGGGCGCGTGGAGAGGCGGCCGTAAGTGGAAAAATTTTCCGATTGATTCATGAAGAGGCGGCAGGCGGAGGCAAAGCCGGCTTGGGCCGGATCGAGCATGGCAAGATTGTCGCGCACGGCGCGCACGGTGGCGGGATGGGTCAAGGCGTAAAAAAGTCCGAGCGTCCGCGAAATGAGCCACGAGCCGCGGCGTCCGAGGAATCGCCAACCGAGAAGAATCCATTCGAATCCGCGTTTGCGGTAGAAAAACCGGTAGAATCCGTGATCGCGATAATCGTGGTTGGTGCTGCGGGGAAAAAAGGCCGGCAACAAAACCAGACAGGCGACAACTGCTGCCATGATGCCGAAGTCCATGACCAAACCGAAATTTTGCAAGGCAGGCTGTCCGGTCAGGGCGGGGGCACCGAAGCCGATGCAGGCACTGATGCCGGTGAGCAGGATGGGGGCAGCGAGATGATCGTAGGTCTTGACCAGGTCGCCGCGTTGGTTTTTCAGCGCCATGAGGACGTGCAGGCTGTAGTCGACGACGAGTCCGACCAGCAGGGGCAGGCTGATGAGAGAGAGTGGGCTGAGGGAGGTGCCGGTCAGCCGCAGCAACCAGAGAAAGAGGGTGGAGGAGAGAACGATGGCGAGCAGGTTGAGCGCGACCATGCGGAGGGATCGCTGGGCCAAGGCGCAGAGCAGAACGATGGCCGCAAGCATAGCGATGCTGAGCCGGTGAAAGTCGTGCTGCGCGAGGGCGGTGATTTCCCGGGTGAGCGAGATCCAGCTGACCGGCAGGATTTCAGCGTCAGCGATGTTCCAACCATCTTCCGGCACCGGGGTGGTGGCCGCGGCGGGGATGCGAATAACGGCGTAGGCCCCGTCGGCATCCTTTCCGGCAGTGGTGCGGAGTAGGGGATGGAGAGCGGCAAAGGCGCGGTCGTCCCCGCGCGCGACGGCGTCGAGCGCGGCGGTGAATTGCAGCGTGGGGCCGGACCATTCGGGACCGAGGCCGGCAAGCTGGAAGGCTTCGGCCAGACGCGTTGTGGTGTCCGGGTTCCAGGCCTGCAGGTTCGCCGCACGTTGTGATTCCGAGGGGATGCGGGCGAGAAGGGCAGCGGGATCGGCGTCCGGGAATCGCGCCGCCATGGAGGCCGCGGCGCCGCGGATGACGTCATGGTTTTTCGCCCGCAGCACATAAACCGCATCGTTGGCGGCGGGATCAAGTTCCTGCAGCCACTCTTGGGCGGTGTAAGCATCGCTGCCGACGGGGCGGAGGCGGTCGAGTCCGGGTTGGTAAAATCCGGAGGAGGACGACCAAGGTTGCAGCCAAAAGATGGTCAGCGCGAGGAAGACCGCCCCGCCGGCGAGCAGGCCGCGGTGGCGCTCGACCAATCCGGCAGCGCCGCGGCTGGCGCGGAAGAGAATCGGGGGGGCGTGCGGGGGGCGGGCGGAAAGGATGATCTGCAGCTGCCATGTGGCGAGGAGGCCTGAGGCGAGGAGCCCGGTGCCGACGAGGACGCCGAGTTGCTGCAGAGCGGGGAACGAGGTGAGGGCGAGAAAGTAGAATGCGGCGGCCGTGATGAGCGCGCTGAACCAAATGGCGCGGCGCAAGGTGCGCCAGACGGACTGATCATCGCGATGCGGCGAGCCGAAGTGGTGGTAAACCAGAATACTGTAGTCCATGCCGACGCCGAGGAGGATGGAGGCAAATCCGATGCTGATGACATTGAGGCTGCCGAAAAAGACACGGGCCGCGACGAGTCCGGCCAGCAGGGCGAACAATTGGAGGAACATGATCCATCCGAGCGGCCGCAGCGTGCGGTAGAAAATCCAGAAGGCGACAGCCAGCAGGAAGACCGCGGCGACCACCATAAGGATGATGTCGCCCCGCATTTGGCGGGAGATGTCGGCGTTGAAAACCGGGCGACCGGTGAGCAAAACTTTTCCGGAGGAGTCAGCCGGGATGGCGCCACGCAAGGCGGTGATGAAGGCGTCATCGGCGGCACTGTCCGCGAGTGGTGACGAGGGCGTTACGACAAGAAAAGCGGGAGCGGGCTGGTCAGGCGGATCGATTTTCGCGGGCAGGAGACCGAGCGGATCGAGTTGCAAGCTGACGATGGCGAAGGGATCGATGGCTCCGGCCAGCTGTGCAGGGAGGCTCTGCAGACTTTGTGCCACCGCGGCGGGCGCCAGTGAGGCGTTGACGCCGTCGAGGACGGATGAGTCTGCTTGGAGCAGAAGCCAAGCGGCGAGGGTGCCGGACTGGGTTTCGAATTGTTCCGCCGGGGTGGTGATTGAGGCGACGGAGGGCAGGGCGGTCAAGGCGGCACGGGTGGCGGCCAGCAAGCGGGTGCGTTCCTCCAGCGGCAGACGAGGGTCGGCTACGGCAAAGACCTCGTTTTCGCCGGCGGCCAAGCGGGTGAAGGCCGCGAGGCCGCGCACGCTCGGCAGTTCCGGGGGAAGGGCAGGGAGCAGTTCCGTTTCGAAGCGGATGGTGAGGGCGGCCCAGAGGCCGGCTCCGGCCACGGCAACGAGGAAAAGCGTGCCCGGCAGGGAGCGGAAGAGAGCCATGGAGCGGGTCGGGAGACGGGAGACTGGACTTGGAAACTGGCGTGAGTGGCGGCGCCGAAGGCCCGGTCAGCGCAAGGAAGGGATAGGCGGGGCGATGTTGAGGCGGCGTTGCAGGCGGCAGACGGTGTCGAAGAGACGGAGGCGGAGACGGTCGGCCGGGCCGGGATCGGTCTGCCCACCCACCAGGCGCGCCACGCTGCGGGGCAGTTGCAGGACGGGTTGCGGGCTCATGAAAACTTCGAAACCCGCCCGGTCGTAGAAGGAGCGAATGAGCCGGGCATAGCGGTTCATCCATCCGGTGACACTCCGGGTATAAGCCCACCGCTCCCAGGGCCGCAGGGAGCGCCCACAACGGTCGGCTTTGACCAGGAGGTCGGCCGCGCGGAGACCGGATTGCAGGGCGAGCATGACTCCGGAGGAAAAGATGGGATCAACGAAACCGGCGGCGTCACCGGTGAGCAAGACGCGCCGCGTGGCGAAGGAAGAAAACTTCCAGCTGTAGTCGCCGGTGGCGCGCAGCGGAGTGATGCGTCGGGCGGAGTCCAGACGTTGGGCGACAGCGGGTGCGGCGGCCACGGCGGCAGCGAAGAGGTCATTATAATCGCCTTCCCCTTTGACTTCTCCGGCGGGGAGAACGAGGCCGACGGACATCCGGTCGCCGGCCAGAGGAATGAGCCAGAACCATCCGCCGGCGGTGCGGATGATGGTGATATGACCTTCGGCTTTGCCCTCGTGGCGGGTGGCGCCTTCAAAATGTGCGTAGATGGCGACGCGGCGGACTTTTTGCGTGCCGCGACGGCGCAGTCCGGCCCGGGAACCGGCGAAGGCACAGCGCCCGCTGGCATCGACGACCCAACGGGCGGTCAGCTCGGTCCGTCCCGACGGTCCTTCGGCGTGGAGAGTGATCGGTGCGCCGGGCGCATCATGCAGCGCCGTGACGCGCGTTTCCTCATGCACGGTGCAACCGTTTTCACGCGCGTGCTCGAGAAGGAGTTGGTCGAAAGGGGCGCGTTCCACTTGGTAGGTGTATTCGTGCTGCGGGGCGAGGTTCTCGCCGAACCAGAGGCGGTTTTGCCGTTCGCCGTCGGGCGTGCTGAATTCCGCGCCGTATTTGCGGAGAAAGCCGGCTTGTTCGAGTTTGTCCCAGACACCGATTTCCTTGAGCAGGTCGTTGCCGTGCGGCAGAAGGGATTCGCCCACGCAGAAGCGGGGAAATTTTTCCTTTTCGAGAATGGTGACACGGAGCCCGGCGCGCGAGAGTCGTGTGCCGGCGGCGCTACCGGCCGGGCCACCGCCGATGATGGCGACATCGCAGGACTGAGGGTACGGAGTCATGAGGCCTGCGCGGCGAGCCGATGGGTGATCCAGCCGTGGAGGACGCCGAGGCTCTGCAGGGCGTCGCGGGCTGTGGCGGGGTCGCCGATGGCGAGCCCGTATTGTTTTTCCACCGCGATGGCCATTTGCAGGGCGTCGAGTGAGTCGAGCCCGATGCTTTCCGGCCCGAAAAGCGGAGTGTCCGCTTGGATGGTCTCCGGGTCGACTTTAACCATGCAGTTTTCCACCAGCAGTTCTTTGAGAAGGTCAATCGTTACTTCAGCCATCGCGAGATTCCCAATTTAGGAATTTCAGCGGTCAAGTAAAGGCCGTGCTGGTCAGGCGGGCGGGCGGGCGGTGCGGTAGCCCAGGGCGGATAATTTGCCAAGCAGGCGTTCAAGGGTGCGGGCGCGGGTGCCGGGCCGGAGTCCGGAAACGGGACCCTCATGGAGAAGGATGATCGCTCCGGCGTGGAGGCGTCGGACAATGCGGTCCACCACGACATCCGGTTCGTGCGGCACGCCATCGAAGCCACGTGTGGACCATCCAACAAGGCGGAGGCCGGCTTTCGCCGCCGCGGCATGGACGAATGGATTGGCCAATCCGGCCGGGGCGCGGAAAAAGCGCGGATCCTGCGCGGTGACTTGGCGGATGGCGTTGCTTGCGGCGCTGATCTCGTGGCGGACGCAAGAAGGCGAGGCGGCCCAGAATGAACCGGCGGGATGCGACCATGTGTGGTTGTGCAGCTCGTGACCGGCCGCAACCACCGCGCGGGCCGCTGCGGGGTAGCGCCACACTTTATGGCCGATGGCGAAGAAGCTGGCGCGGGCGTCATGCCGGGCGAGCACGTCGAGAATTTCCGGGGTGTCCTGCGGATCGGGTCCGTCATCGATGGTCAGCCAGACTTCACGCTCGCCGGTGCGCCAATGCCGGAGGACGGGTCCATTCCAAGGACAGTTCGGAATGAGGGTCGGGCCAAGTAAAGTTGCGGTGGCGAGCATGCCCCAGTGATGGGCACGGGCCGGATTCCCGCGGAGTGCGTGAACAGCCGCACTTGCGGCGCAAAGGCCGGAAAGGGTGAAGCCGAGGCGACGCCGGAGTTCCGCCTTCATGGGGCGACGAGTGGGCGGCGCTGGCGGTAGCGGGCCAGCCGCGGGGCGAGGAAAAACGACTGGAGAAGGAGTCCGGCATGCGCGCGGGCGAGGAGGAGGTTGTCGCGCAGGTAGTCAAAGTGGCTGATCCCGCCGAGGTTGGCGGCATGATAATGCACGCGGGTGGGCAGGTTCATCGGCGGCACGCCGCGCCAATAAAGTCGCACGGCGAGTTGGGTGTCGAAATCAAACCGTCGTCCGCCCCGGATCGAACGCAAAGTTTCCAGAGCCGGACCAACGGGATAAACGCGCAGGCCGAAGAGGGAGTCATTGATGCCGCCCCACCAGGTCTCGAGGTTGGCGAACCAATTGCCGGCGCGGCGGCCGACCACCCGCACGGTTGGAGCGTCGGGACCGAACACGGGGCGTCCGAGAATCATGGCCTGAGGGTGCAGGCGGGATGCCGCCATGAAACCGGGCAGGTCGGAGGTTTCATGTTGTCCATCGGCATCAAAGACGGCGGCGTGGGTCCAGCCTTCCGACTGTGCGAATTCCAAGCCGGTCAAGACGGCGGCGCCTTTGCCCCTGTTCACCGGTTGGGAGATGACATGAAGGTCCTTTTGCCGCGCGGCCAGGTCGCGAATCCTTTGCTCGCTGCCATCCGTCGAGCCGTCCACCACCACCACGACCGGGCGCCAAGTCTCGAGCACCGCGCGCACCGTGCTTTCGAGCAGCGGTCCGGAGTTGTAGCTGGGGATGATGACCCCGCGGTGCGGATCAGGCATCATGAGGCGCGACGCCGCACGCCGTTTTCGTCGCGCAGCAAAGAGGCGTGGAAGAATTCTTCGATTTCCGCGGATGTTGCCCGGGCATCTTCGTCAATCTGCGGTAAAAAAACCTGCGACGCGGTCAGGCGGTAGCGGATGGGGCACGGGGCGGGACGGAAGAAGTTGAAATTGCGTCCGAAATAATCGGAGTCGCATTCGATCAGGATGGTGCGCACCGGCGCGCCGGCGCGAGCCGCGGCCAGGGCGAATCCGTGGCGGAAGGAGCCGACGGGGCATCCCTTGGTGCGCGTGCCTTCGGGGAAGATGAGGACATTGTGTCCGGCCAGAAGGCGATCGCGGGTATCCCGGACCATGGAAAGCGGGGTGTCGTTGCGGATGAAGCCGCAGAGGTGGGCGGTGCCCGACATGACGGGATCGCGGAGCAGGCGGGAGTTCATCACGCAGTCGAGACCAGGGAGGCGGGAACAGAGGATGATGGCGTCGAGGATGGATGGATGATTCGGCGCGATGACGGAGCCTTTCCATGCTGCGGCTTGTTCGAATCCCGAGAATTCCACTTGGATAATGCCCCAGCGCTCGAGGAGCGCGATATAGCGGGCAAAACGCCGATGGAGGTGCAACCGCTCGCCGGAAGCCGTGCGGCGCCCGCGCCGTGCGGCACGGAGAGTGAGTTGCAGACCTGCGGCGATGAAGTAGAGGTGGGCGGCGGCCTGCCGCCCATAGGGCACGTGATGGCGGACCGGCCCCGGCGCGGGCGCCAGTTCCGGATTTTCCAACTGGATCGTGGAGGGCGACGTTCGCATGATGCGTGCTGCCGGGAGGCTAAGTGGACCAAGCGATTTTTACCATGACTGTGATCATCTTCGGCCGGAGGCGGATGCTGTGAAGACGCGCTCTTTCGATGTGGTCGTGGCGGGGGGCGGTCCGGCCGGGGTGGCGGCGGCTGTCTCGGCCTCACGGTCTGGGGCGAGGGTCTTGCTCGTCGAGCGCGAAGCGGGTCTGGGCGGGAATGTGCGGGCGGCGAAAGTGCACAGTATCTGCGGACTTTATCGCAGCGCGGCGGGCCCCGGGGCCGAGCCGCTGCAAACGGGCCTGGCCATGGAATTTGCCCGGCGGCTTGTCGCGTCCGGTGGGGCCTGCGGTCCGCAACGTTTCGGCCGGCTCGATGTCTTGCTCCAAGAACCGGAAGCTTTTGCCCGCCTGTGCGAGGACTGGGTGACGGAAGCCAAGACCATTGAAGTGATGAGAAATGCGCGGGTGACCGGGGGCGAAGTGGAGGGGAGGAGGGTGAAATCCCTGCACCTCGCCACGCCGGCCGGACGGGTCACGATGGAAGCCGCGACCTTCGTGGAGGCCACCGGCGATGGCAATCTGGCTGCGGCGGTGAGCCTTTCTGCCGAGTCTGTTCCCCGGCTGGAACTTCAGCGCCCGGCTTACATTTTCGGTCTCCGGCCGGTGGCCAGCGCGGCCTTGGCGCCGGCGGCGCGGTTGGCTTGGTCCGCCTTGCTCGTGGCCGCGGTGCGGGACGGGCGTCTCGGCGCCGGGGCGCTCGGGGCGGCGGTGCGGCCGACTTGTCGTGATGGCATGGTGCGGGTCACGCTCGATTTGGCGGCGGGGGGTGGGGACTACGATCCTTGCGATGAGGTGCAGGTGCGGCGATTGACCGCGGAGGCGCGGGAGTCGGCCGAGATGCTGACCGATTTCTTGCGTCGGGAGGCCGCGGGTTTTGAGAAGGCAGAGGGGTGCAGTTGGCCGGAGCGCATCGGAATCCGCGAGAGCCGGAGGGTGATGGGGCGGCATGTTATCACCGCGAATGAGGTGCTGTCCGGTGCGGTGCCGGAAGATACGGTTTGTTTTTCGTTTTGGCCCCTCGAGTGGCACGAGGCGGGGGCGGCCATGCGTTTGGTTTATCCGGACAATGGCGCGGCGTGCGGTGTGCCTCTGCGGGCCTTGCGTTCGCAAGATGCGGACAATGTTTTCCTGGCCGGAAGATGTCTCTCTGCCACGCACGAGGCCCAGGCAGCGCTGCGGGTCATCGGCACAAGCATGGCGACGGGCCAGGCGGCCGGTCAGGCGGCGGCTTGCTTGTCGCGCGGGGCGGATGTTGATGCCGTGGCGATCCGGGAGGCTTGTGCCCGATGAGCGCGGTGGCCGAGACCATTGCCGATGCGCTGGGGGGAAGTCGTTGGCTGCGCGGTTATGTGCGGGGAAAGTTGGGGAGTGATCCGGTTTTCGAAGCGGGGCGGGCGGTGGTGGCCAGAACCGGCGGGCCGGTGGTGGACCTTGGTTGCGGACTTGGTTTGTTTGGCTTATGGCTGCGGCAGTTGGAGGTTGATGCGGTCTACCGTGGCTGCGATTTGGGGCGCTGGAAGATCGAGGCGGGGCAGCGGGCGGCCAGGCAGCTTGGTTGCGAGGACTTCCAACTCCGGGTGGCGGATATGACGAACTTTTCGCTGGAGGGCGCGAGGACTGTCTGCGCTTTCGATGTGATTCACTACCTTGATGCGGCCGGTCAGGCTTTGCTCATGGAGCGTCTGATCGACGCGGCCCGCCGTGGAGCCACGGTGTTGATTCGCACCGGGGTGCGTGGTTGCGGTTGGCGCAGTGCCGTGACCCGGGCCGAGGAATGGTGGACCCGCGCCAGCGGTTGGATCCGCGGTGGCAAGATCAACTTTCCGCGACTGGAGGACTTGCACGGAGTCTTCGCCGCGGCAGGCTGCCGGGTGGAGGTGCGACCGCTGTGGGGGAAGACACCCTTCAGCAGTTACTGGTTGGAAGTCACTGCACCAAGAGATTTGCCGCTTGCGAGGACGTGGTCGACGGACTAGGCACAGCGCAATGAAGTTCCTCCCGTTTTTTCTGGCCGCAGTTCTTCTCACCGCTTGCAACAGCCCGCAACGTTTCGAGGCCAATCGCACCGCGGCCCAATCTTGGTTGTCCGGAAAAGCCGGGACCGCGCGGGGCGACGTGAGTGGAGCTTGGCGTGATGGGACGCGGGAGGCTTGGGGTGATGCCCGTCTGGTGCAGCGCGGGAACAAGATCACCGGCACACTTGGCAATTACGAAGTGGACGGTGTGATGAATGGTTCGCGCGTGTTCTTGGCGCTCAAAGCCGACGACTGGTATTATTATTCCGTTGAAGCCTTGCACAAAGGCCCGGTGCTGGAGGGGCTTTATTCGCGCGGGATTCCGGTGCGCTTGATCAAGGGGCAGAGCGAGCCGTTTCTTTTCCGCCGCGCCTCGTCCAACTAAGCCGCCCTCTTGTCGCGCGCCAGCGCCAGACGGTCGAGCGTCACGGCGAAGGCGGCCATCAGAACGACCGAAAAAATGGTGCTGGCGGCTATTTTCTCCCAGGACGGATTCTGCAGGTTGAAGTAGACGAGTTGTCCGATGTTGAGCACGACTAGGCTGCGCAGCAACCACTCGAGGGGGATTTTGTAGAGAAGGAGAGCACCGAGGGGGGCCATGACGAGCACAACAGGAAATGCGGTAAGCCAAGTTTGGAATTGGTACGTGGTGAGTGATGCGTCGGCCATCCCGCGGTAGGCGAAACCAAGAATGCTGATCGCCGCCATGAGAATGATGCTCGTCTGGGTGGCATTTTTTTCCTGCAGGCGGAAACGCGTGACAAGCAGGGTGTAGAGCAGGATGTCAGCGCCCGTGCCGAAGAGACTGGCGCACATCCCGCCGGCCAAAAGCACGGCGACGGTGGCCAGGCGTCCCACGGTCACGGGAAGCGACGTCTCGCTCCCGCGGTGGTCGCTGAAGAGGTAAGCAACGGTGAAGGTGGTGATCAGGCTGAGGAAGAAAGCCTGGAGGAGGTAGGCGGGAAGGCTTTGCAGGAATTGCATGCCGAAGACAAAGCCGGCGAAGGCCACCGGCACGTACCAGAGGAGCGGGCGGAAGGAGCGGAGGTCGGTCGCGGGGCGCGTGAGGATAAAGATGCTGGCACTGGTCATGCCCACGCTCTGGATCATGAGGCTGAAATCGCGAGCCATCGAACGTTCCACCTCGAAGAAGACGCTGAGCATGGGGAAGGCCACGGCTCCGCCGCCCTCCGGAGTGATGCCGGCCACAAAACCGCCCAGCACCATGATGGCGGGGTAAAACCAATGGGCGGCGAGAAAGGAAAGATCGACGAGGCGCGTGACCAGAAAAGCCCAACTGATGAGGGCGAGACAAAACCAAATCTGAAAGAAGCGAGGGCGTGGCATGGGATGGCGCCGGCAGGCTCAGGCCCGCCAGCGGGGCCAAAAACATCCCGTGGTTTGAGCGTAGGCAGAATAATAGGCATGCCTCCGGCCGAGGAGCCGTTCCTCATGGGCCGCCTTGCGACGCAGGATGAAGAGCAAAATGGCCGTGGCAAGGAGCGAGGGCCAGCTTTGCCGCCAGATGGCCCATCCGACGGCGAGGAGGATGAGGCTGAGGTAAAGCGGATGCCGTAAGCGGCGGTAGATGCCGTGGGTGACCAATTCGTTGGTCGCGTGCGGTTGCGGCCACGGGCTGAGGTTGGTGCCGAGATCGCGCAGACCGAGAATCGCCGGCAAGAGGGAGAGGGTCATGATCACCCCTCCCGCAATGGAAATCCAAGCGGCACCATCAGGACGACCGTAGTGCCACCCGGCCCCGAGCACGGCGGCCAAACCCAGACATTGTGCGGCGGTCCAGGCAAACCCAAGGTAGTCGACCGTCTTCATTTCGGAGGTGCGCGCGCCCGGGGAGATTCGAACTCCCGACCAATAGATTAGAAATCTACTGCTCTATCCCCTGAGCTACGGGCGCGGATCGGCAGGCTCAAAATTGCGCGGCCAAGCGCGATTGTCGAGAACGACGCGGGCTTAGTCGTCGCCACTGCGCTCCCGGGCGTCATCGCTGATGCGATTGCCGAGGGTGGAAAGGTCTTCGCCGAAGCCTGCTGTCGTTTGGCACGAGCAGAGGCTGCCGAGAAGGAGGAGACAGGCGGGAAGAATGAATAAATATTTCATCACGGCGCGGAATTTGCCTGCGGAGGGCATGAGATGTCCAGTCGGATCGGCGGCCGGCCCCTGCAAGATTTTTGCCCGGTCCTCTCGGTGGAGCGGGAAGAGGGAGCCGACCGGTCAGGGCGTGGCGGCGTCCTGGGTCGCGGCGCGGGCCGTGACGGGCTCGGGCCCGAGCATTTTGATGTAGTCCTGCATAATGAGGAGGGACTCATCGCGTACCGGATCGACGAAGGGCTCCTCTTCGTCGGGCGCCGACGGATCTTCACCCTTCTCCGGCTCGGTGTAGGATTGCTTGGGCGGCTTATCGAGGGAGACCTTTTGCAACTCGGGGGACTCTACGGTGTCGAGGGTGACTTCTCTGGCCATGAGCCCGGGTGTGCCGCGTTGTTTCCGCTCGGCGAGTCGCGCTTCGCGGCGGGCTTTTTCTTCTTCGATTTCGGCCAGCCGGGTTTTCTTGTTCAGGCTCACGGCGTTTTCCTCGATGCGGGTGACGAGACGATCGTAGTCCTGGCGGACGTAGTCGAATTCGGGGTTGGCCGCGACGCGGGCTGCGCTCGCAGTGCGCAGGCGCGGGACGAGGGCGGCGACATTGCCTGCGGGCGTGAATAAGCGCGCGGGAACTTCGTCATAGCCGAGAGGATTCTTGAGCGAACCTTCGCCGACGTCCGCTTGATCGGTGAGCGAGGGGAGGACGAGGTCGGAGGCGACCCCGCGCAATTGGGTCGATCCTCCCTTGATCCGGTAAAATTTCTGGATGGTTAGTTTGACCGCACCGGCCTCGCGGGCCTGGGCGAAGAAGGGCATGAAGCGTTGCACGTCGATCAGGGTTTGCACCGTGCCCTTGCCGAAGCTTTGCTCGTCGCCGACCACAATGCCGCGGCCGTAGTCCTGCAGGGCCGCGGCGAAAATTTCGCTGGCCGAGGCGCTAAGCCGGTTCATGAGTACAATGAGAGGACCATCCCAGAGGACGCCGGGGTCAGAGTCGGCCATGGAATTGATGTTGCCGTCCGTATCCTTGGCTTGCACCACAGGACCTTTGGTAATGAAGAGACCGGTCAGGCGGATGGCTTCATCAAGGGAGCCGCCGCTGTCGCGGCGCAGATCAATGATCAAGCCCTCGATATTCTCCTTTTTGAGGCGCTTGAGGAGAGCGGAGACGTCTTTGGTCGTACTGCGTTCAGGTTTGCCACGCTGGTTCATGTTGGCGTAAAAACTAGGTAAGGTGATCCAACCGATTCGCGTGTCGGCGCCGTCGGGCCCCATGGTGTCGATGACTTGGGCTTTGGCCTGCTGGTCCTTGAGTTGGACCTCGTCGCGCACAATAACGATGACTTCAAGCTTGGAGGGGTCGGGGGAGGTGGCGGGGAGAACTTGGAGGCGGACGGTGGTCCCCTTTTTGCCGCGGATTCGCTCGACCACCCGGTCAAGTTTCATATCGACGACGTCTTCGAATTCCTCGTCGTCCTGCGCGACGGCAGCAATGCGGTCGTTGACCTTGAGTTTGCCGCCGCGGTCGGCGGGTCCGCCGGGGACGAGTTCGACAATCTTGGCGTAGCCATCGTCGCTCCGGAGCACGGCGCCGATACCGACAAGGGAGAGGCCCATCTGGATGTTGAAGTTGTCCAGCGCACGCTGGCTCATGTATTCGGAGTGCGGGTCGTAGCTTTGGGCCAGCGCGGAAAGAAAAGTGGTGGCCTGGTCCTCGCGGTTTTCCTCCTGCAGTGTCTTGAGCAGGCGCTCGTAGCGCTTGCTCACGGTCTCAACCGGGGTACGTTTCGGCGGTGAGGCGGGAACTTTGGCGGATTCCTTGGTCTCGGCCTCCTTCGTGTCAGCTTCGTCGTGTTGTTTGGCCGCAGTTTCCTCCACCGCTTGGTCGGCGATGATCGCTTGGAGGAGTTCGGCCTCGAGCCGGTCGGACCACATGGTATCGGCCTCGGCCTCGCTGGCTGGCCACGGAAGTTTGTCGCGGTTGATCTGCGCGGTGCGCTCGCCTTCAAAGCTAAAGTTTCCCTCGAGTCTTTCCCCGATCCAGGCAACGCGGGCCTCGACGCGGGAGATGAATCGGTCGTAAATTTCGAAGGCAGGCTTGAGGTTGCCGGCCAAGATGTCCTCGTGAATCCATTCTCCGTGCTTGGAGGTGAATTCGTCGATGTCGGCTTGGGTGAAGAAAAGGCGGTTGTAGTCGAGCAGCTCCAGGTAGCGGTCGAGGGCTTTGCGGGCTTGGGTCACCCCGGGTTCGACCTCGTTGTTCAGGCGCTGACGACTAAAGTGCGCGCTTTCGAGCATGCGAGCCACGGTTTGGGTGATTTCGCCTAGCCGACTTGCGTCTTTCTCCGGCTGGTCGGCGCGGAGGGGGGCGAAGGCGGCTAAAGAGGCAGCGAGGGCCAGAGGGGCCAGGCGGAAGGGTATCATTTGGAAGAATAAATAGGTCGCCTCGACTGGCGCATTGCGCAAGGAAAATGAGACCCTTAGCTTTGACCGGAGAGTTATGTTGAAGTTCAAAACATTCACCGGTGGCCCTTACGAAACGAACTGCTTCTTGGTCGAGGCGCCCCGGGGAAATATCCTCTTCGACGCTCCGGAAGGGGCCGAGGAGCATTTTCGGGGGGAGAAAATCGACCTTCTGGTCCTGACCCACGGTCACTGGGATCATACCGCGGACGCCGCGGCGGTGCAGAGACGCCACGGGTGCCGGGTGCTCTGCCATCTTGATGCGGTGCCCATGGTCTCGGAGCAGGATTTTTTCGAGCGGCAAGGGTTTCCCCTGCAGGTCGAACCGGTCGTGCCGGATGGCCTACTCGCGGAGGGCAGGGGTCAAGACTTGCTTGGTCTCCCCACCGATGTCCTTGATCTGCCCGGGCACTGTCCGGGCAGTCTTTGTTTTTATCTTCCGGACCAAAGCAGCCTGATCGGTGGCGACGTTCTCTTCCGGGGCGGAATCGGCCGTTGGGATTTGCCGGGTGGGAACGGAGAGATTCTGCTGCAGGGAATCCGCGAAAAAATTCTCCCCCTGCCCGGGGAAACTATGGTGCTGCCGGGGCACGGTCCCGCCACCACGGTGGCGGAGGAAAAAGCGGGTAATCCCTTTCTCCGGGTCTGAGCGGGCCGGTTTTTGCTCTTGGAGAAACTGGTCGAGACGCGTAATGCTCATCGCACCGCCTCATTGACCCGCTCCCCACGACCATGCCGAATTTCGCTTACACCGCTCTTGATGCCCGCGGGCAGGAAGTGAGCGACACACTTGAGGCGGGAACCAACCAAGAGGCGGTCGCGGCTTTGCGGCAGGCAGGCTATTACCCAACTAGTGTAGTGGAGGCGGGCAAAGCAGCCAAAGCCGCCGCCCGGGGCAAAGCGGGAGCCAAGGCACCGAAGGCCAAAGGGGCAGGACTTAAGAAGGAAATCAACATCAGCATTCCCTTTCTTGAGCGGAAATCGATCAAGCCGAAAACCTTGATGATCTTCACCCGGCAGCTGGCCACGCTGATCGACTCCGGACTCCCCTTGCTGCGCGGGCTAACCGTCTTGGGCAAACAGGAACCGGATCCGGTTTTGCGCAAGACGATCGGCAAATTAGCCGATTCGGTGCAGGGCGGGAGCACGTTTTCCGACGCCCTCGGCCAACATCCGAAAATTTTCAACAAGCTCTACGTCAATATGGTCAAAGCCGGTGAACTCGGGGGTGTGATGGAGTTGGTTTTGGTCCGCTTGGCCGACTTCCAGGAAAAAGCACAGAAGCTGAAGAACAAGGTCGTCTCGGCCATGTTTTATCCGATCATTGTTTTGGTCATTGCCGTGGCCATCATGGCCTTCCTGCTGGTCTACATTGTCCCGAAGTTCGAGCAAATCTTCCAAGATATGCTCGGCGGCAAGCCCCTGCCTGCCTTGACTGAATTCGTCATCGGGGCGAGCCGCTTTTTCCAAAACCAGTGGTATCTCATCATTGGAGGGGCTGTCGCGCTCGTCGTGCTCTACAGCTTTGCCGGGAAGACGGCCAAGGGCCGGATGGTCATTGATACCCTGACATTGAAGGCTCCGCTCTTTGGCAACCTGATCAAGAAAGGCTCCATCTCGCGTTTCAGCCGGACCCTCGGCACCTTGGTGACCAGCGGTGTGCCCATTTTGCAGGCCCTAAACATCACGCGGGACACGGCCGGTAACACAAAGATTGCCGGGGCTATCCAGCACGTGCACGACAGCGTGAAGGAGGGCGAGTCGATCGTCTCGCCGCTGGAAAAGAGCGGCATCTTCCCGCCGATGGTGGTCAGTATGATCGACGTCGGTGAAGAGACCGGGCAGCTCCCGGAAATGTTGCTCAAAGTGGCCGACGTCTATGACGACGAGGTGGACAACACCGTGGCGGGTTTGACCTCCCTGCTCGAGCCGATCATGATTGTCTTCCTTGCTGTGGTGGTAGGAACCATCGTCATCGCGCTTTTCTTGCCGCTGATCAGTATTATCAGCGGCCTGCAAGGGTAGTGAAGGTTGCGGCGTTCCCCTGGCAGGAAGTGCCCGCCTGAGAGGAGCTAAGAGACGAGGAGTTGCGGCAAAGCGTCGGCCACAAATTGCGACCACGATTCGAGGCGTTCGCGCTGCTCTTGCACTTCCGCCACGGTGAGGAAGGTGAGATCTCGGATGGCCTCTTCACGCGGGCGGAGGTCCATCGAGTCGACTTCGACGAGGTGCACTATGCCCAAATGAACGCGGCCAACCTCGTTGCTCTCGTCATTGATCAGGGCCACGGCGCGCTGGCGGTAGGGCCCGGGAATTTCCAGCTCCTCGTGCAATTCCCGTTCGACCGCCCGGAGGTAAGCGGCCCGGTCAAAATGGGTGGCGTGGCTGTCGCCCTCATTCATGTGCCCGCCGATCCCGAGGGACATTTTGGCGTGGAGCCTCGCCTCGCCCCCCGACTGGCCGCGTGTGTAGCTGAGGACACGGTCGCCATGCCGCAGGACCAGGTAGGGGATGATCTGCTTGTGCGAGGGGTCCAGTTCGGCGCACGGGCGGGGCAAGAAAAGGTTGTTTTGCGGGTCGAGGAAGGCGGCCATATAGCGGTCGGCTTCAAGGCTCAGGCCCTGGAAAGCCCCGAGCGTGGCAAACACGTGACGGGGAACCACCAGGATATTTTCGGCCGAGTCAGACACCACGGCAGGTTACCGGCGCGTTCGCTTTTGGCCATCCGGAAAACAAATTGCGCCCTCCGCTTGCCAGCCTTGGCAGGCCAACTAATCTTGCCCCATGCCCACCCCGGAGTTTGCGCACCTTCATGTGCACACCGAATACTCCATGCTCGATGGTGCGGTGCGGGCGGCGGACCTGATGCGCAAAGTCACCGAATCCGGGATGAACTCAGTGGGGATGACCGATCACGGGGTGCTTTACGGGGCGGTCGAATTTTACAAGGAAGCGCAAAAGGCGGGAGTGAAGCCGGTCCTCGGCTGCGAGCTCTACATTGCACCCGGTTCGATGCACGAGAAGAAGGCCTCCTCGGGCAAAGATGCGGCCTTCCATCTGACCGTCTTGGCTGAGACAAACGAGGGCTGGGCCAACCTGATCAAACTGGTCAGTGCGGCACACCTTGAGGGATTTTATTACAAGCCGCGGGTCGACAAGGATCTGCTCGCCCAACATGCCAAGGGGCTGATCGGCCTAAGTGGTTGCCTAAAGGGTGAGATCAGCAGCGCTCTGCTCCAAGGTAATCCGAAACGCGGCCGTGATCTGGCCGGTCAATACCGCGATATTTTCGGGCCAGAGAACTTTTTTATCGAGATCCACGACCACGGGATGGATGCGCAGCGCGAGGTCAACCCGCAACTTATCCGCTGGGCGGGCGATCTGGGGCTCGGGTTGGCCGCGGCCAATGATGTGCACTTTCTCGAGCGCTCGCACCATGAGGCCCACGACGTGATGGTCTGCATCGGCACGGGGGCCAACGTGACCGACGAGCGGAGGCTGCGTTATCTTCCCGAGCTTTACCTCAAAACGCCGGCGGAAATGGCGGAAATCTTCGCGGATCATCCGGAGGCATTGGCCAATACCGCCCGCATTGCCGAGCGGTGCGATGTCACCCTGGAGTTCGGCAAGTCGCGCTTTCCGGTTTTCCATCCGCCCGAGGGCAAGACCCGCGAGGGATATTTGCGCGAACTTTGCCGCGCGGGATTCAGCCGGCGTTACGGGGAAGGCACGCCGGAGCTGCAGGAACGTCTGGATTACGAATTGGGGGTGATTGAAAAACTCGGTTTCACCAGCTACTTCCTTATCGTTTGGGACTTTATCCACTACGCCAAGCAGCGCGCGATTCCGGTCGGGCCGGGGCGCGGTTCGGCCGCGGGAAGCATGGTGGCCTATGCGCTTGGTATCACAGACCTCGACCCGGTGCGCTACGGGCTCATCTTCGAGCGCTTTTTGAATCCGGAGCGGGTCAGTCCGCCCGACATCGACGTTGACTTTTGCCAAGCCCGCCGCGGCGAGGTCATCGAATACGTGCGGCAGAAATACGGGGAGCGGTGCGTCTCGCAAATCGTGACCTTCAACCAGCTGGGGGCCAAGAGTGTGGTGCGTGACGTGGCCCGGGTGCTCGGCATGAGCTACGGGGAGGGCGACCGGATCGCCAAGATGATTCCCAACGAGTTGAACATCACGCTCACCCTGGCGCGGGAGAAAAATCCGGAATTGAAGCAAGCCATCGAGTCCGAGCCCGGTACGCGGCAACTCTGGAATTACTCCACGGTGCTCGAGGGTTTGTCCCGCAATGCCGGGATCCACGCGGCGGGCGTGGTCATCGGCGACCGTGATCTTTCCGAGATTATCCCGCTCTCCCGCGGGAAGGAAAACGAGGTGGTCACCCAGTTCTCCATGGAACCGCTCGGCGACCTGGGCATGCTCAAGATGGATTTTCTCGGGCTGAAAACTTTGACCCTCATCCGCGATGCCGAGGAATTGATCCGTGGTCATGTTCCGGATTTTGACGTGGAAAATTTGCCGGTCGATGATCAGGCGGCTTTCGACGTGCTCAATCGGGGCGAGACGGTCGGCATCTTTCAATTTGAAGGCGGCATGTCGCGCTACTGCCGTAATTTCGGCTTCCACAGCCTCGACGACATGAACGCGCTCTGCGCGCTTTACCGACCGGGACCCATGGCGCTCATTCCCGACTACATCAAGCGCAAGAAGGGCCAGACCAAGATCAATTACGACCATCCGCTGCTCGAGAAGGTGGCGCAAGAAACTTACGGGATCCTCATTTACCAGGAACAAGTGCAGCAAGCGGCGAACTTGCTGGCCGGCTACAGCTTGGGGCAGGCCGACCTCCTGCGCCGGGCCATGGGGAAGAAGGACAAGGAGAAGATGGCCAAGGAACGGGTCAACTTCATCACTGGTTGCCGCGAGCACAATGACATCCCGGAAAGAAAGGCCACGGCCATCTTCAACCTGCTCGAAAAATTCGCCGACTACGGATTCAACAAAAGCCACAGCGCGGCCTACTCCCTGATTAGTTACCGCATGTGCTGGCTCAAGGCGCACTATCCGGTCGAGTTCATGTCCGCAGTGCTGAGCAATGAAGTGGATGACACGGAGAAAATTTCCTTTTACGTCGACGAGGCGAAGCGGATGGGATTGACCATCCTGCCGCCGGAGTTAAACAAAAGTATGCTCAAGTTTTCCCCCGAAAAACACGGGGAGGGCATGGCCATCCGATTCGGCCTGAGTGCGATCAAAAATGTGGGCGGGGCCTCCATGGGCGAAGCTGTCGCGGAGCGGGAGGCCCGCGGTGAATTCTCTTCGCTGGAGGATTTTGCCGCGCGGATGGACCCGCGGGCGGTGAACCGCAAGTCGATGGAATGCCTGGTCAAATGCGGCGCTTTCGATTTCACCGGCGAGGAGCGCGCCCAGATGGTCGAAGACCTCGATCCGGTCCTCGCGGCGAGCGCCTCGGCGCATCGTGACCGCGCGGCAGGCCAGCAAAGCCTCTTCGGCGAGGAGTCCCTTCCGGCGGCGGGAAGGGCCACGGGGCAGCGGCGCGCACGTCCCTTTGCCGAGGCTGAGTTGCTTTCCTTCGAGAAGGAGCTGCTCGGATTTTACGTCACGGCCCATCCGCTCGATCCTTACCTTGAATCGCTGGAAAATCCGAAATTCAACCGCCTCAGCGCGCTCGAGGCAATGGACGACCGGGCGACGGTCACGGTGGCTGGTCTGATCGTTGGGGTGGAGAAGAAGTTCACCAAGTCCACGGGTAAACCCTGCGCTTTTTTTACCCTGGAGGATTTCAGCGGTAAAGTGGAAGTGCGGGTTTGGAGCGAGGCCTTTGAAAGGTTCCTCGCCCAGCTCGTCCCGGGTAAGGTCGTGCAAATCACCGGGCGTCTCGACAAGCGCGACGACAAGCCGGCGGTCACCGCAATAGAAATCAAGCCGCTTGCGCCCCCGGCCGGGAGCGAGCAGCCGGTGGTGCTGCGTCTGGCGGCGGGCCGGTCCGGGCGGCGCGAACTTGAGGATTTGCGTTCTGTTGTCCTCGATTTTCCCGGGCGCCGTCCTTTGGTCCTCGAATTCGTAGCCCGCGACGGGAGCACGCGGCGGGTGCACGCGGGGGACGATTTCAAAGTCGGGTGCGAAGCTAAGTTGCGGGCTGCATTGAACGTTTTGCTCCTGAATTGAGTCGGTTGCATCATGAGTCGTCCCGCCCTCCTCGCCGCTTACGAAAAAATGTCCGTTTTGTTGGACAAGCTTCCCGGGTCATTGCAGGAGCCCATCCTGCGGGAGTTGGATCCAATCAAAGAAATTTTTCTCCTTCAGCGGGCGCCCCGCATTGCCGTGCTCGGCGAGGCCGGTATCGAACTGCCCGCCCTGCTGAACGCCTTGGCTGGCCGTACCGTGCTGCGCGCGCCTTTGGTCCGCGGTCCCTGGACCGCAGTGCAAGGGGTGGGCACGATTGAGTTGGCCGATCTGCGCGACTCCGGCGCTGTGCCGGTGGAACCGGCCGACCTTTATCTCTATGTGGGATCACCCCACGCCGGACTGGCCGCGGATGCGCGACGTGCTGCCGAAGTGCTGGCCTCGGCACCGCTGCGGGAAGGGGGAAGTCCGGCCGGCCTGGCCGTCGTCGTGTTTGGTGCTCGGACCGAGAGTTCCGCCGTTCTCGCTGCCTTGGCCGGGGCGGGAGCATCTTCCTCCGTCGTCTTCTCGACGCATCTGGCGCGCCAGAGTATCGAGGTGGGCTTCGGGGCGGAAGAGAGGTCGGCCCTCGGCGACCGCCTCTGCGACTACTTGCCCGAGGAGGCCCAATTGGAGTTGGCCCGCTTCCTCGTGGCGCGGGGCGCGCAGGCCCGGCTGGCCGGGACAGTGCTCAAGTCGTTCGGGGCGGTGGCCGGCGTGATCGGGATGCAACCGTTGCCGCTCGCCGATTTTCCGGTTCTCCTCGCCCTGCAGATGTTCATGGTCTCGCTCATTGTCTACGTGAGCGGACGCGATTTCTCGCCGCGCCTGGCCGGTGAATTCGCCGCTTCGCTCGGCATCGGCTTCGGCGCCGGGCTTGTCTTTCGGGAGACGGCGCGCGCCGCGGTGAAAATCCTTCCCGTCTGGGGTCATATGATTTCCGGCGGGGTGGCGGGTGCGGGGACTTATGCGTTGGGCCGTGCGGCCATCGCTTACTTCATCGACGGGCAGACTGCGGTCCGCTTCCACTTGCCGTGGCGGCGGGCCAGGTCGTTGCCGCGATTGGAGCGCTGACCATGGCGCGGCAGACGCTCCGGCCGGATCGTTGTTTTCTCGGGACCTGCGCGTGGAGCTACGACGACTGGCGCGATGTCTTTTATCCCCATGCTTTGCCCCGCAATCGTTGGCTTCAATTCTACGCACGGCAATTTCCCGCGGTGGAAATGGATTCGAGTTTTTACCACGTCCCGCCGGCCCGCACTGTCGAGCAGTGGGGGGACCTGACCGGCCCAGCGTTCCGCTTCTGCCCGAAGTTGCCCAAGACCTTGAGTCACGAAAAGCGCCTCGAGGATCCGGCTGCGGAGATTGCCATGATGCGGCAGTTGGCCGATGAACTCGGGCCGCGCTTCGGTTGCGCCTTGTTGCAGTTGCCGCCGTCATTCCACGCGCGGCCGCACGAGGAAAAAGTGCTGCGCAAGTTTCTCCGGGAGTGGCCGGACGTCATCCCGCTGGCGGTCGAGTTCCGCGACGGGAGTTGGGACACTCCCCACAGTGCGCGGATTCTTGAGGAGAGGGGCGTGGCTTGGGTGTGGGCCGACACCCATGCCGTCGGCGAGGAAAAGCATGCGGGCTTCGGTTTCCTGCCGGTCACGGCGCGGCACCTTTACGTCCGCTTGCTTGGTGATTTCCGGACCAAATACGGTCCGGACGGCCAGGAAACGCACCGCTACGGGAATATCCTTTGGGCGCGCGAGACAGCGCTCGAGCACTGGGCGGTGAAGTTGCGCAACCACGCGGAGGCCGAGGCGATCTACGTTTTCGCCAACAATCATTACGAAGGGATGGCGGTGGAGACTATGCGGCGTCTGGCCCTCAAGCTGGAGCTGCCTCTGTCCTCCCGGCCGGCAGAGGGGCGGCAACTCGAACTGTTCGGCGGGAAGGGCCTGGTCTAAAGTGCCTGCCATGCGTCTTCTCCTCGTCGACGGCCACTACTATGCCTACCGGTCGTTTTTCGCCATTCGCGACCTGACCAATTCGCGGGGCGAACCGACCAACGCGGTCTTCGGTTTCGTCAAGGCCTTGCGCAAAATGCTGGCCGAGGTCAAACCGGATGCCGCCGCAGTGATCTGGGATGCCGGCCTGCCGGAACGGCGGATGCAGCTTCTACCCTCGTACAAGCAGCAACGCGACGAGACGCCGGAAGATCTCGCGCGGCAATTCCCGGTCATTGAGGAAGGGGTGAAAGCCTTGGGCGTGCACAATGTCAGGCTCGGGGGGCACGAAGCTGACGACTTGATCGCCTCCTACGCGGCCGCGGCCCGCGGCGGAGACTCCGAGGTCGTGATTGCCACCAACGACAAGGACATCTACGCGTTGGTCGGCGAGGGCGTACACATCTACTCGACGAACAAGACGGACCTCAAGGATCCGAAGGACAGCTTTACTTTGCTTGGTCCGGTCGAAGTGGAAGCAAAGTGGGGTGTGCCCCCCGGGAGTATTCCCGACGTGCTGGCCTTGACCGGCGACGCGGCCGACAACATTCCCGGGGTGGAGGGCGTGGGTCCCAAGACGGCTGCCAAATTGGTGCGCGAGCATGGGCCGGTCGCGTTGCTCGCCGAAAATCCCGCGCTGATCAAAAACGAAAAACTGCGCGCCAAAGTGGCTGCCGCCGCCGAACGGTTGCGCGATAATCTCGAACTGGTGCGCCTTGAGCACGACTTGCCTTTGCCTGTTGCCTTGTCCGCTTTGACCATCAGCGCGGACCGCGCAGCCGTAGTCGAACTGGCCAAGAAATGTGAATTTCGCAGCTTGCTCGCGGAATACGAAAAACCGGCCAGCGAGGGCATTCCTCCCGCTCAGGGCGAGCTCTTCTGATCTCGGTCTCCGGCCTTTCCTTGGGCCCCAGCCGTGCAAAGTCCGGATCCCCGCCTCCTCGGTGATTGCCAAAGGAGCTGGATGGCGTAAAATTCAAAGAATGAGAGCAATCCCTTTTTGTTTTTTTCTTAGTCTCGCTGCCCAGCTGGCCAGTGGCCAGACCACGCCGGTCGACTGGCAGACCCTTGCAGCGGAGTTCGCGCAGGACGAGGCTGCCGCCAGTACCAAGTATCAGGGCCAAATGATCACCGTGACCGGGCCGGTTTCCGGCATTGCCCAAGGTGACATGACCACCGACAACCCTGCGGTCGCGGTCACGCTTTCCACCTCGGCCGGCCCGGGCCCGGACGTCAAATGTCTCTTCCAAAACGAGGACCTCGCCCAGAACACCGAAATCTATGTTCCGGACGACGGAAGTGAGGCGGTCCTGCGCAAGCGCGACACGATCGGTAATGTTATTTCCTCCGAGCCACTCGTCCAGACCGGCCAGCAAGTCGTGGTGACAGGATCTTTTCTCAGGTTTGACGCAGGCGACATTGTCCTGCAGCACTGCCGCTTGGCGGGTGGGGCGGCGCAGTAGCTGCAGCAGTTGCTCCACTGGCCCCCTTGGTGCCTTCGGGCCCGCGGGCTTTTCCTTGCCGTAGCGGCGCGCGATCGCTTCAATGCGTGGTTCGTATGATCGTCACGACAGACCAACTCTTCAAAATCGCCTACGGCCAATATGCGGTCGGCGCCTACAACATCAATAATATGGAACAGACGCTCGGTCTGTTTCAGGGCTGCATCGAGGGCAAAGCGCCCTTTATCATCCAGCTCTCCAAGGGTGCGCGCAAATATGCGGACAAGCGAATGCTCGAAGCCCTTATCCGCACGGCGGACACCATGTATCCCGAGGCCGTCTTCGCCGTGCATCTTGACCACGGTGACGAGGAGACCTGCTACGATTGCATCGATTCCGGTTTTTACAGCTCGGTCATGATCGACGCGAGCCACGCTCCGTTCGACGAAAACGTCGCCATCACCAAGCGGGTGGTCGAGCGCGCCCATGCCAAGGGCATCAGCGTCGAAGCCGAGCTCGGCATGCTCGGCGGAGTGGAGGAAGATATTCAGGTCGACGAGGGGCATGCCTGTCTGACCAATCCGGACGAAGCCAAGGAATTCGTGGTCCGCACGGGGTGTGATTCTCTGGCCTGCGCCATCGGCACGAGCCACGGCGCCTACAAGTTCAAGGGCCAGCAGAGTCTGCACTTTGACGTGCTGGAAAAGATCGCGGCGTTCTTGCCCGGCTTTCCGCTCGTCATGCACGGCAGTTCGAGCGTCCCGCAGGATGAGGTCAAGCGTATCAACGCCGCCGGCGGCAAGCTCGACGAGAGCGCGCGCGGCGTCGACGAAAACGAGTATTTGCCCGCGGCCAAACTCGGGGTGACCAAAGTCAACATTGATACCGACGGCCGCCTTCTTTGGACCCGCGTGCACCGCGAATTTTTCCACAACAAGCCTGGCGAATTCGACTTCCGCCCTCCCGGCAAAATCTTCGTCGAGGAATACGCCAAGTTCATCGCGCACAAGAACAAGATGCTCGGCTCCGCCGGGGAACTTCCCAATGTGCGCAAAGAACTGGGCGTTTAGCCGCCGGCCATGTCATCCATCGCCGGGGAAATGCGGAGCGAGATCCGCGGCGTGCTCTTTCACGAGAGCACGATCATGAGCCGGCTTGACGAGCTAGCCGGCCAAATTTCGTCCGACTATTCCGGGAAAGATCTCACCGTGCTCGCGGTGCTCAATGGCAGTCTCATGTTCGGGGCCGATCTTCTGCGACGCCTCGAAATGCCGCTGCGCCTCGATTGCCTCAGCGTCTCCAGCTACCACGGAGCCTCGACCACCGGCGTGGTCACGTTCAATCAGCTGCATCTGCCCGAGGTGCACGGCCGGCATGTTTTGTTGCTTGATGACATTCTCGACAGCGGGCACACCCTGCATGCCATTCAGGACAAACTCATGGCCGAAACAAAGCCCTTGAGCGTCAAAATTTGCGTCCTTCTGCGCAAAGACGTGCCGCGCCAGCGTGAATTGGAGGCCGACTATGTCGGCTTCGATATCGCCAACGAATTTGTCGTCGGCTACGGCCTGGATTACATGGAACGCTTCCGCAACCTGCCCTACATCGGCGTAATCAACGACGAAGCCATCACGAAATACGCACCAAAAGGTTGACAGCATTATCTGTGGCGATTAAGTTTCTCATTCAATCGCGGGGTGGAGCAGCCTGGTAGCTCGTCAGGCTCATAACCTGAAGGTCGCGGGTTCAAATCCCGCCCCCGCAACCAACTCTCCACCAACAACTTAAGTGGATTTCGCGGCCCGGATTTTCCGGGCCTTTTTTATGGTGGTGACAAAATGGTAACAAATGCGCGCAAGTTGCTCGTTTGCAACGGCTTGCAGGCATTCGTCGCTGGAGGTGGCTTTCCGCCTCTGTTGAACGCACACTTGGCGCTTCTCCCGCCCTTCAGGTTGCCCGGTCTATTTCCGGCCCTTTTCCAAAGTCGTCACGAGTGCCCGCAGTCCAAACCCCCTCGGCATATTCCGGGCGATCTCCCAGTTCTGCAGCGTGCGCACGGAAACGCCCAAGTGCTTGGCTGCGTCTTCCTGCGTGAACCTGCGTCTCTCGCGGTAGTCCTTGAGGAGCTTAGCGAATTTCTTCCGTGTCACGATGCCACTACGCGATATGCGCATCGCCGAGTCAAGGTCGCACCCTCAATGCACCCCCAAGGAAATTAGGTTCTGTGCCTTCAACGCGATACCCTTTTGAGATGCGAAAAATGGTGGAAAAAACTGATGGATTCCGTGCGACTCCTGCGAGAGGCCAAAGGGGATGCAAAAATTCACACCAGACATGTTCGGACTGACGGGGCACGGCATGAGGCTTAGAACGATCAGAGGCTACGATTTCGGCGAGGTCAGCTCGGCCATGCAAAAGGCGATCCGGCGCGGGGAAACTCCATACGCCGGTTACTGGGCTTTGGAGCTTTGGGCCAGCGGCTTCGGTCACTACGTGTGGAAACGGCTCCTCACCGTGTCGGCCGAGGATTGCTGGGGCATCATCACCAAGGAGGTCAAGGCGCTGCATGACTCGTATGCGATGATCAATGCAAACCTCTCTGGTCGCCGTGCCCGCGGCCGCATCTTTATTTCCAAGGCGGTGATCCTGCTTTGCGCGGCCAAGAAGAGCCGTGATGCCGACCACTTGCAGAACTTCGTTTACGACGAAATGCGCGGCATTGATCCGGATACGCTGGCCGATGAACTGCGCAGCGCGCCGGAATACGTTGCGGTTACCGACTATGCCTTCGATTGCCACACGCGCCGCGGCAAGTCGATGGGTAAGACCAAGGCGGACTTCTTCAAGGCCGAGCAGGCAGCACTGGTGCCGCTGGAGCAAGGCCTCTTTGATCATCTGGTCGACGCATGAGGGCTGATGACCCCACGTTGCCCGACCGCATCCACTTGCGCACGCTGGTGGAGCATGGGCTTGCTCCGATGCTCAAGAGGGAGCCGATGGAGATACTTGAGGGCATGCTGGGCGATGAGCTTCCGCCCGAGCCGGTGTTTGTGAATCTCACAGCGGAGCAACTTGAGCGCTGCATTCAGGCGGCACAGCGGGCGATGAGCCCGCCGCCGCAGCCTGCGCTCGTTCCGGTTGCTGTGCCGGTGGATCCAATCCGCGATAGGTTGGCGCTTAGTTCTGAGGAAACGGCCAAGGCGCTTGGTATCTCACGAGTTACCCTGTGGCGCTTGTGCAAACGTGGTTTACTCAACCCCAGCTACGCTTTGCGCTCGCCTCGATTTGCCCTGACGGAGATCGAGCGCTTCCTGCGCGAGACCCGAATTCAGTAAAGAAGCGCGCGCGACTAGAAATCGGCCCGTGCCTTGATCCCGACGTAGGCCAAATGGTCGCCACCTCTTGGGGCTGGCCTCCCTGTCTGCGGTGCTCATGAAGCACTACTTATGTTCAAGTGGAACTGTTGAGTCCACTAAGTCGCAAGCCTCGCGGCTTTCGCAATCCGACGTATTTGTTGCAAATCAGCGAATTGACGACGAAGCGCGCAAAAAGTAGTTTTTCTGCATGACCACATCGGCTGAAAAAATCGTTACGGAGGCACTTTCCCTTTCCCCGCATGCGCGTGCTTTCGTGGCTGAGCGCCTCATAGAGAGCCTTGACGCCAACCCCGGTGACGAACTCTCGCCGGCTTGGCGCGACGAGATCCGGAAGCGGTGCCGAGAGATGGACGAAGGCCGTATCGATCTGCTCGAGTCCGCCGACGTGTTTGCCAAAGCGCATGCGGCCCTCGCATGAGGCCTGTTCGCTTCCATCCCGATGCCGACGCAGAGATGATTGACGCAGCTGTGTGGTACGAGTCCCGGCAGGGAGATCTCGGGAAGCGATTCCTCACGGCAGTTCAAGACGCCCTGAACAAAATCGCAATAAATCCCGCGCTCTACCCGTTTGTTGAAGGGGATGTCCGACGCTGTCTCACAAAGACCTTCCCCTTCGGCGTCTTGTTCCGGGTCAAACCGGATGCCATCGCGGTCATGGCCATCATGCATCTTCATCGTGACCCGGACTACTGGAAGACCCGAACATCCGAAAAAAACAATCCAAGCGATTGAAAATGGCGCGCGCGAATCGATGCGAGGCTAAGGCTACTGAAAAATGACGTAACGGCTCAGGCAGTATCCGGTAGCATCCGAAGCGCGGCCACGGGGATGCCGCAGCTGCTTTGGCTTGCCGCGGGCTTCGGTCCCAGAATTTGCTGCTTAGCCAGCTTCAAGGTCGGCTTCGCGGCTACCCCCATACCACCCGAGCCAAACGCTTCTTATGGCTCCCGATGGCTCGTGAGTTCCTACGGCTGATAAACGAGGAAACGGCCAACTGCGGCCTTCGTGCCGAAAACCATGCCAACATGGAGGGCGACCGAAAAATGGTGAAAAATATGGTGCGCTAAAACTGATGGATTTGGTGAGCCCCCTGCGAGAGGCCAAGGGGGTTATGAAAAACAGCACCAAACGCAGTGAATACATCGGCACGTTCATTAAAGCCTCGGGCGCAGCCCGCACGATGCGCTTTACGACCGCTGCCGCCAATCTGGGCAAGCGCGGACTGATCACGGTCTGGGACGTGGAAAGCCGCGGCTTGCGCAAGTTCAACCTCAACACCCTGATGGGCCGTATCGTCGCGGCTGCCTGACATGAACGCGAATCAACCCGCCGTTGTGTCGGAATACAAGGGGCAGCCACTGATCGTGCTTAATGCGGGATCGCGGTGGCCGTTCCAGTTCGGACTGGGCAAAGCCAAGATGATCCTCGAGCACATCGAGGCGATCCGGGCGTTTGCGGAGTCCGAGGGTAAAAGTGTTGGCGAGGAGGTGACACAATGAGCGCCTCCGCCATTAAGAAGCCGATGCTGGCCGGCAAGTGCGACGTACCCGAAGCCTTAAGCTTTCCAGTCTTGGCCACGCCGAAGCTGGATGGCATCCGGTGTTTGAAGATCGCAGGCCAAGCGCTGACGCGCTCGTTCAAGCCGATCAGCAACACGTTTGCCCGCGAATGGATCGAGGCGAACTTGCCCGATGGCTTGGACGGCGAGCTGATGCTGCGCGGCGGCACGTTCAACGCGACCACGAGTGCGATCGGGCGCGAGAGCGGTGAGCCGGACTTCGTGTTCCACGTGTTCGATTACGTGAGCGAGGGCATCGACGTGCCGTATGCCTGCCGCGTGCGGGAGTTGGAGCGGTTGCCCCAGTGGGAGCACGTGGAGAAGGTTCTGCCGGTCGAGATCAACAACGCCGATGAGCTTGCGGCCTACGAGGATAAGTGCGTGGCCGCCGGCTACGAGGGCGTGATGGTCCGTGATCCGGCGGGGCCGTATAAGTGCGGCCGATCGACCGAGCGCGAAGGCTGGCTGCTCAAGATCAAGCGATTCGCCGATGCCGAGGCTGAGGTGCTTGAGCCCTACGAGGGCATGAGCAACCAGAACGAGGCCGAGCGTGATGCGTTCGGTCGGACGAAGCGCAGCCTCTCCAAAGCAGGGATGGTAGGCCGTGGAGAACTCGGCGGATTCATTGTCCGAGCGCTCGATACGGGCGTGGAATTCCGGCTCGGTTACAACCACGTGCTCGGGGGCATCGACCGGGTGAGCCTGTGGCTCAAGAAGGAGGCGCTGATCGGACGTTTGGTGAAGTTCAGCCACCAACCGAGCGGTGCCAAGGAAGCGCCCCGATTCCCGAAGTTTCTGGGCTTCCGAGAAGCCTGGGATCTCTAAAAAACGGGCCGTGTCAAAAACCATGCCAACTCGTTGGGCGAGAGCCAAATGGAGCAAAAATATGGTGATCAAAACTGATGGACTCAGTGCGGCTGCCTGCGAGAGGACAAGGGGGTTATGAAAAAGCCGGATACCAAAGCCGCCAGCGTGCTCTTCGGAGTGGAGCTGGAAACAGTCATCCCCGCCGGATGCGGGGTTCAAGTGGGCAACTACCACCGTGGCATTCAAGTCACCGGTGGGTTGCGTAAGTCGGATGGCACGGTTGTGACCGCGCCCAAGTTCAACCGCAACGCATGGCGGGCCGAGCACGACGGCTCGATCCGCGGCAGTGGCGTGGCCTGTGAATTCGTCTCCCCGATCTTGCACGGGGAGGCGGGCGTGGCCGCGCTCTGCGAGTTCGTGGAATTCACCATCACGATCGGCGCCACGGTCAATGACAGCTGCGGCTGCCATGTCACGGTGAGCGTGGATTCGATCATTGGCTCAAGCGACCATGCCAAGCGCGGCGAGTTCGCCCGCAAACTTGCCCACATTGCCCAGTGGCACGCGCGCTCAATCTACGGCCAGACCGGCGCCGGCCGGCACGTCAATAGCTACAGCCACACGTTTGCCGCCGACGTGGCCAACTTGGTCAAGACGATGGAGCGGCATCCCGAGCTGCGGATCAAGGAATCGGCCGCCATTGCCTGTGGTCGCGGCATGATCAACTTCCGCAAGCTCTTCAGCCACGGACTGGTCGAATTCCGTGCCTTTGCCGGAACGACCAGCGTGGCCAAGGTGCAGCACCACGTGGCCACGGCGATCGGGCTCTGCCGCCGCGCGGCTGAGGTGGAGTGCCTCGGGGCCTTCAAAAAGAACAAGGTGCAGGAGGCCCGCACGCGCACGGCGGCCGATGCGGTCAAGTTCCTGTGGGACTACCTCGGATGGACCGGCAGCAAGCGCGACTGCGCCCTCGGCCTCTTCGGCTGCCTGCACACGGAGTTCCGCCAATACCGCAAGGAGGCCCTGCGCCTCTGCCGCCAGTTCGATCTCCGCTACCCCCATGCGCCACTTTAAGCCCTCAAGCTACGCAAGTCGCGTAGCACAACCAACCAACAACTAAGAAAGGAAAAGAAGCGATATGTGTGTGATCCTTGTATGCCCGCCGAAGGTTCGGCCGGATATTGACGTGCTGCGTGCCTGTCACGCGGCCAACCCGCACGGTGCTGGCGTGGGCTGGCGCCGTGGCGACAAAGTGCATTGGCAGAAGAACCTCGGTCCGGAGGAGGTCGGCCAACTGATCGGTAAACTCGACGGTGAACTGGTGATCCACTTCCGGTGGGCCAGCGTGGGCGGTGTTCAACCGCAGCTCTGCCATCCGTTCCCTGTGGACCGTGTGTCTTCGACCAAGCTGGAGGGGAAGGCGGCTCGGCTCCTTTTCCACAACGGCACGTGGTCGGGGCACAAGAGCGCGCTGGAATTTGTGGAGGCCAAGCAGAAGCGCAAGGTGGGTGGGCCGATGAGCGACAGCCGGGTGATTGCCCTGCTGGTTGATCACCTGCGCGACAACTCCGTGCTCGAGCACATCGAGGGGCGGTTCGTGCTCTACTCGGCAAAGTCGACCAAGCTCTACGGCGACTGGCGCACGTGGGGCGGCATGCGTGTGTCCAACTTGGGCTTTGTCTACGAAATGGAACGCGCCGAGCGCCGTGTGCGTTGGAGCGGTGACACGGCCGATGCGGGCGAGCAACTCGCTCTGTGGACCGCCGGCTCGGACGCCGATGACGAGGAGGTGGCGTCATGACGTTCAAGATTGTGGCCAGCCAGGGCGATCGCATCGTGTTCGACCAGCGCGTGGAGGCGGCAAGCCCCCGCGAGGCGAGGGAGGTCATGAAGCGTGGTCTTCGACTCGAAAGCCTGACCGGTCTGGTCTACGCGATCACGGAAATCCCCGCCGCGCTGATCGAGGAAATCGTGACGGCCAAGATGGCGCGGGTGTCTGTGGGCAATGGACGGATTGATCCGGCCAAGCTCATGCGGGAGGCAGCCGAGGCGGCGGTTAAGCAGGAGCTTGCCGCGATCAAGAACCGCCTGACCGCGCTCGAGGGCCGCAAGGGCAATGCGGGGGAAGCGATCACGGACGAGGAGGGGAGCAAGCTTCCCCAGCGCTTCGATCCCACCGCGACGCTTGGGGCATCCCCACCATCCAAGGCGGAGCGGCGTGAGCCCCCACGGGCCATTCCAGCGCGGCTTCGTGCCATCCTCGGGCCGGACTGGAAGGCCATCCGGCGGCATTACGCGAAGACCAAGAGCATCAAGCAGACCGCGGCCAACTTCGATGTGCCGATCAACACGCTCAAGGCCCGCATCCGCAGGGAGGGGTGGAGCAAATGAACACGTTCTACGCTCCTGAGGTTGTGCCGGCGCCCGGACACGGCTGGACCGTGGTGCGCGGGGGCCGCGACGAGCGCGGCGGCTTCGAATGCTGGATCGGTCGGAGTTTTGCCGACTACCGGCAAGCGCAGAAGGCCGCGCGCGGATGGGAAGATCGCGAGCCCTCCACACCGGAGGACGCCCGATGACCGCGCACCCCTTCATTCACATCAGCCGCTACCGCACGACGCGCTATTGGGCCGTGTGGCGCGGGGCGGAACTTATCGCCGTCACCGTTTACCGCAAGGGCGCCCAGTCAGTGGCCGCCGAACTCACCAAGATTGAAGACTATGAAAACCAAACGATACACAATCACACCCGCCTCGTTCCGGCCGCGTAAGCCGGAGGACCTGATCGGGCATGCGCGCAAAGTTGCGACCGCATTGGTTGCCAAAGCTCATCGCGTGCGGCTCTTGGGCGGCGGGCCGATGAAGGTGCTGCTCTACGGGCCGCCGGGGGTTGGCAAGACGAGCGTGGCGGACATGGTGGCCATGGCCTTGTGCGATGAGCAGGCCCTCGCGATTGAGGATTTCAACGGCCGTGAAATCACGTTGGACTCGGTGCGGCGATGGATGGACAGCCTCGCCTACCAAGGCCTGTTCGGCGGCTACGAGGTGCGCGTGGTCAATGAACTCGACCGCGCGAGCAAGGAAAGCCAAGACCTGCTGCTCACGTATCTGGACAAGCTGCGTCCGGGCCGCGCGTTTATCGGCACGAGCAACCTGCAGCTTGATCTGCTCACCGAGCGGTTCCAGACGAGGTTCCAAGCTTGGAAGATTGCCGCGCCCGACTCCGATGAAATTGCCGCGTGGCTGGTTCGCCGGTGGAAAGCGCCCAAGCCGCTTGCCCATGAAATTGCCCTGGGCTGCGGCGGATGTGTGCGGGCCGCCCTTGCCGATCTGGAAAGCGCCTACGACATGGGGGCCGTGGCATGACGGGCGCGGGCGATTGCTACGAGGCTGCGGCCAAGTTGCTCTATGCGCACCGGTCGTGTCCGGGCATCGTGCTCGTCCACGGCATGGTGACGGGGCAGGGACCGATTGCCGGAATCCGCTACGGGCATGCCTGGGTGGAGATCGGCGATGTGGTGCTTGATCCGAGCAACGGACGTTTCGTCTGCGCAAGGAAGTCAGCCTACTACGCTCAGGGCGAAATCAGTGAACCGGTGACCCGCTACGCATTCGAAGAGGCCACGCGGCAGATGCTGGAAACGCACCACTATGGGCCATGGGAAAAGCGGCCATCCCTCACCACCCCGAGCGGGGGAAAACGATCTCCTAAGACTGATAAACGAGGCTTTTCGGGGCCTTCCTTTCCTTCACTTCATCCCACTCCGAACGGCCGCCGAAAAATGGTGAAAAAATCGGATGGACTCAGCGCGGCTGACTGCGAGAGGCCAAGGACTATGAATGAACCCAACTACCAAGCCGGTGACCGCGTGCGCATTGCCCCCGAATGGGATGGCGACGACACGCTCTATGTGGTCGTGGAATGGAACATCGACCGCGGAGTGATCACGCCGCTGTATTGGCCGCACGGTGTGCTGCGCCCGCAGGAGCTGACGACCGCCGCCATGATCGTGCCTGAGCATTTTTCGCGTCCCAAGATACGCAAGTCGCGTAGCACTGGGCCGCGCCAACGCAAAGAGAAAGGAAACCAGAGACATGCCTGACAACGAAATGATGGGCGACGAGCAGTTGCCCCAAGACGACCACCGCAACCCGCGCCGAAGGGAGCGACAAAGCCAGACGCCTGAAGTGGGGCTGCTGGTAATGCCCGAAGCGCGGCACGAACTCGATAAGCTCGTGCTCCACGAGGAGGCCAGGGGCGACATCGCCACGGCCATCCGTAGCCTGGCCATGGCCGAGCAGATGGAGGAGGTGTGGAAGCTGAGCACGATCCGCCCGATGAGCGGCCGCTGCATCCTCAACTTCTACGGACCGCCGGGGACGGGGAAGACGCGCGCCGCGCTGGGCCTCGCCCTCCAACTGGGCAAGCCGCTCTATCAGGTGGACTACAGCGCGATCGTGAGCAAATACCTCGGCGACACGGCCAAGCACATCGTGCTGGCTTTCCGTCAGGCGAGGGAGGCCGATGCGGTGCTCTTCTTCGATGAGGCCGACTCGCTTTTATCCAAGCGCGTCTCCACCGGAGAATCCTGCTCGACCTCGATCAACCAGAACCGCAACACGCTGATGCAGGAACTGGATCGGTTCGGGGAGGTGGTCGTGATGACGACCAACCTGTTTGGCAACTACGACGAGGCCATGCTTCGCCGCATCGCCCGACATATCGAGTTCCGACTGCCCGACACGGCCATGCGGGAGCAAATCCTGCGGCTCCATCTGCCCAACGCCGACCGCGTGCCGCAGACGCTGCGCGGCATTGCCATGGCAGCGCACGGGCTTTCTGGCGGCGACCTACTCAACGTGTGTCTCAATGCGATCGAGGCCGCGTCCATCGATCCCGATCCGCAGAACTGGCGGGTGACCGAGGAAATGCTCATGGCCCAAGTGCGCAAAGTGCAATCGACCAAGCGCGTTCACTCGGGCCGCGACGACTCGAAGCTCAACCTCAGCCTGAACTAGCACCATGAGCGGAATATTTGGATGGAGTTACCCGCCGGGGTGCAGTGGCACGCCGTGGGATGAAGACAGGCCGTGCGACGTATGCGGCAAGGATGTGGATCGGTGCATCTGTGCCGAATGCAAGGTCTGCGGATGCCAGGGTGATCCGCAGTGCTACGACCAAGAGCACGGACACGGACTTGTTCGCACCGCGGCGCAGGTGGAAAGCCTTCGCAGCGAGATGGACAAGTGGGATGCCATCGCCCAAGCCGAGGCCGAATACTGGGAGGCCCGCGCTCGCGAGGAGGCGATGGCGGCCGAGGAGGCGTGGCCATGAACGAACGCGACGCCTACCAGTTGGCCCGCGCCTTTGCCGAGGTGTTCGCCTCGCGCCGGCGCGGGTACGAGTATGCCTGCGTGTCGGTCGAGGCAGTGCGGGCGCTGACGGCCGAGCCCAAGTATCCCGACGCCTACGTGAGCGATGATGCCGACACGGCAGTCGTGCGGGATTTGCTCAAGTGCGGGTTTCGGTGGGTTCGCACTGAGGGCGAGTTGGCCATTTTCGAGAAGGAGGTGCCGAGGTGACCAGCGGGGAGAATGAAGCTGGGGCTATCTCCACCCTCGGCGAGGGGGGAACGGGGCAAAACAGCCTGATAAACGCGCAAAACGGGGGAGTTCCTTCCCTCATTTCCTACCCCGTTCGCCCAATTCAAGGGGGCAAGCTTGATAGAGCGCCGAAGAAGATCGGGCTGTGGTATGCAGAGCCGAAGTACAACGGCTGGCGGGCGGTGGTGCATTGTCCCGCCTCCTCTCCGGAATCTGCCTCTCTTTGCCCTCGATGCTTATGCCCCGCCCTGGTCATGATGGCGCCGTCCCGGCGACACCCTGATCCGCCGTGGAGGAGAAATACCCGCGGCTATCCGTGCCGTTGTCCGATGCTCCCGCACCGGAGCGCATCGACCGTTTTGCTTTCTACGATCGGGCCCGGAACGCCTACGCCGTGGTCATGACGGGCGAAACCGCCAAATACGGCAACCTCATTTTGAAAAAAGGAGTAACCGCTTGAATCCTCCGACGGGTGATGCTCTGTCCGGTTTGATTTCCCTGTCCCGGCAAATCGGCCGCGAGGACCGCCGTTTGGCCATCCTCGGCGAAGGCAATACCAGCGTGGACCTCGGCGACGGCACCTTCTTGGTCAAATCGTCGGGCTGCAGTTTGTCCGACCTCGACGAATCCGGTGTCAGTCGCGTGGACATGGCGAAGGTGCTCGCCGCTTTGGAGGATCAGACTCTTGACGACGTGGGTGTCCGGAAGGTCTTGGAAAATTCCCGCGCCGATCAATCGCCGAAATTGCCCTCGGTGGAGACATTCATGCACGCGGTCTGCCTTACCGAAGGCGGCGCGCAATGGGTCGGCCATTGCCACGCCGAGTCGGTGATGTCCGTCCTTTGCTCCGAGCACGGCGCGAAGCCATTCCTTGGCCACATTTTCCCCGATGCCATCGTGGTCTGCGGACGGCATGTTGCCGCGGTGCCCTACATCGACCCGGGACTCGAACTGGCCCGCGAGGTGCGCCGGGTTCTTCGCGAGTTCCGCGCCGCGCACGGGACGGCACCCAAGGTCATCCTTTTGGAAAACCACGGACCGGTCGCCCTCGGCGCGAGCGAGAAGGAAGTGCTCAACACTCTTCTTATGCTCGACAAATGGGCGCGCATCTTCGCTGGCACGCTTGCTGTCGGCGGCCCGAAGTTTCTGCCTTCCGCGGTCAGCGAGCGCATCGACCAGCGTCCCGACGAGCACTACCGCCGTGCACAAATCGTCAAAGGTCCGGCTTAAGTTAAGACCAGTCTGCGCACGAAAATTTCAACACGCTGAAAACTGTAATCTGAACACTGAACACTTCCCCATGACCAACCCCGTTCTCTCCAACCTTCCGAAAGTCGGCATCCGCCCGACGATCGACGGCCGCCTCGGCGGCGTGCGTGAATCGCTCGAAGTCCAAACGATGAACATGGCCAAAGCCACGGCCAAACTCATCGCCGCGAAGCTGCGCTATCCGACCGGCGAGCCGGTCAAATGCGTCATCGCCGACACCACGATCGGTGGCGTGGCCGAGGCCGCGGCCTGTGCGGAGAAGTTCCGTCGCGAAAACGTCGGCGTCTCGCTCACCGTCACGCCGTGCTGGTGTTACGGGTCCGAGACGATGGACGCCGACCCGCTGACTCCGAAGGCCGTGTGGGGTTTCAACGGCACGGAGCGTCCGGGCGCGGTCTATCTCGCCGCCGTGCTGGCCGGGCACACGCAGAAGGGGTTGCCGGCCTTCGGGATTTACGGCCAAGACGTGCAGGAAGCGGGGACAAAAAATTCCCGCCGACGTGGAGGAGAAAATTCTGCGCTTTGTCCGCGCCGGTCTCGCCGCAGCGACGATGCGCGGGCGCGCTTATCTGGCCATGGGCGGCACCTCGATGGGCATTGCCGGATCGATCGTCGATCCCGCGTTTTTCGAGCATTGGCTCGGCATGCGCGTCGAGTCGGTCGACATGACCGAGTTCATCCGCCGCATCGAGCGCGGCATTTACGACAAATCCGAATTCGCCAAAGCGCTCAAGTGGGTCAAAGCGAATTGCAAGGAAGGCAAGGATTGGAACAGCCCGAAAACCAAACGTTCCCGCAAGCAGCTCGATGCCGAATGGGAAACATCCGTGAAGATGGCGCTCATCGCGCGCGATCTCATGGTTGGCAATCCGCAGTTGGCGAAGGCGGGATTCGGCGAAGAGGCCCAGGGGCATTATGCCATTGCCTCCGGATTCCAAGGCCAGCGCCAGTGGACCGACCACATGCCAAACGGTGACTTTCTCGAGGCCATCCTCAGCACGTCCTTCGATTGGAACGGCCCGCGCGCGCCTTACATCATCGCCACAGAGAATGACGCGCTGAATGGTGCGAGCATGCTCTTCGGTCATCTCCTAACCAACACCGCGCAGATTTTCGCCGACCTGCGCACTTATTGGAGCGCGGAGGCCATGAAACGCGTCTCGGGCGAAACTCCGTCTGGTGCGGCAGCACACGGCGTTCTGCACCTGATCAATTCCGGACCCGCCGCTCTCGATGGTTGCGGCGAACAAACGATCAACGGTCAACCGGCCATGAAACCGTTTTGGGACATCACGCCGCAGGAAATCAGAGCATGCCTCGGCGCGACGACATGGCACCCGTCGATCACGGAGTATTTTCCCGGTGGCGGCTGGAGCACGCGTTATGTCACGCGCGGCGGCATGCCGGCCACGATCTACCGCATCAACCTCGTGCAAGGCCTCGGTCCGGCGCTGCAAATCGCCGAAGGCCAGACGGTCGAGTTGCCAGCCAAGACGCACCGCCTGCTCGAGGAACGCACCAACCCGACCTGGCCGACCACGTGGTTCGCGCCGCGGCTCACGGGGCAGGGGCCATTCGGCGACACCTACTCGGTGATGAACAACTGGGGCGCCAACCACTGCGTCATGAGTTACGGCCATATCGGCGCGGACCTCCTCAGCCTGGCCAGCATCCTGCGCATCCCGGTTTACATGCACAATGTCGACCGCGCGCAGGTCTTCCGTCCGAGCGCCTGGGCCGCGTTCGGCACCGATGACCTGATGGGCGCCGACTTCCGCGCCTGTGCCAATTTCGGCCCTCTCTACTGAGTGAAACCCGGCATTCACTGGGTTTATGCAAGGTCGGCTCTCGGAGCGGGGGGATGCCATCGCCATCCATGAACTACATGTCAGTACCGCCCAACTTTTTCTTCCAGCGACATGACCAAACCCAAAGCGGTAGCCGCCTCAAGCGCCGTGGTCCCTCGCGGAGCGCTCTGGTCGTTTGCCTTGCTCGCCAGCTGTTTCCTCTGGTGGGGTGTGGCCAACAACATCACCGACCCCTTGGTCAAGGTTTTCAAGGAAATCTTCGGGATGTCGACTTTCCAAGCCTCGCTCATCCAGATGGCCTTTTACGGCGGGTATTTCTGCATGGCCTTGCCCGGCGCGATGATTGCCCGGCGCTTCAACTACAAGACCGGTGTGCTTGTCGGACTCGGTCTCTACGCCGCGGGCTGCGGACTGCTTTATCCCGCAATGCTCACTGCGCAGTTCGCCTTCTTCTGCCTGGCCTTTTACGTGCTCGCCTGTGGCCTCGGCATTCTCGAGACCAACGCCAATCCCTACGTCCTGGCCCTCGGGCGCGGTGACTCGGCGACGCGGCGCCTCAATTTAGCCCAGTCGTTCAATCCCGTCGGCTCCGTGGCGGGAATCCTCATTTGCCAAGTCTTCATCATGGCGCGGCTACCTTTTGACAACGAGGGACGTCTGTCCATGACGCCGGTCGAGGTTCCTGATGCTCTTTCCACGGTCATTGCCCCTTACTTGGCCATTGCCGTCGTTCTGGTGACTGTCTGGTTTCTCATTCTGGCCACCAAGATGCCTCTGGCAGCGGAAGAAGACGACAAGGTGCCCTTCGCCACGGCTGCCGGGCGCTTGTTGCGGAATCGCTTCTACCTTTTCGCGGTGTTCGCGCAGTTTTGCTACGTGGGGCTGCAGATCACGGTTTGGACCTACACCAACTTTTACATTCCCGAGCAAATCGGCGTCTCGCAAGAAGTCGCGTTGCAATACCACACCGCAGCCCTTGTCCTCTTCGGCCTGTCGCGGTGGGTCTTCACCGGCCTGATGAATTACGTCCGCGCCGCAACGCTGCTTGCCCTCGCGGCATCGGCCGGCGTGCTTCTCTCCTTGGTTGTGGTTTTTGTCGGGGGCATGCCGGGCGTGATCGCCCTCGTCGCGCTGTCCGGTTGCATGTCGCTCATGTTCCCGACGATTTTCGGAATCGGCTGCTCGGTGGTGCGCGAAGACACCAAGCTGGCTTCATCCGGGATGATCATGGCCATCATCGGCGGAGCGATCATCACGCCCGCCCAAGGCGCTTTGCTTGACGCGCTCGGCGTCGGTCTCTCCTACCTGCTGCCCTTGGCTTGCTACGCGGTTATCTTGCTCTTCGCCCTCGCCGCCCCGCGTCGCGCTTAAGACGGAGCGTCCTTCCCCAAGGCGCGCCCATGCAAATGGTGCTCGCCTCGGCCCTTCGTTTGGCTCATCAATTCCAAAACCTCGGCCCTCGATGGCTGCGGCGAACAGACGATCGGCGGACAATCGGCCATGAAGCCGTTCTGGGACATCACGCCGCAGGAAATCAAAGCCTGCCTCGGCGCCACGGCATGGCATCCTTCGATTACCGATTATTTTCCCGGCGGCGGATGGAGCACGCGCTATGTGGCGCGCGGCGGCATGCCGGCCACGACCTACCGCATCAACCTCGTGCATGGAATCGGTCCCGCTCTGCAAATCGCCGAAGGCCAGACGGTCGAACTGCCGGCCAAGACGCACCGTCTGCTGGAGGAACGCACCAACCCGACGTGGCCGGCCACATGGTTCGCCCCGCGTCTTACGGAACAGACGCCATTCGGCCACACTTACTCGGTGATGGACAACTGGGGCGCCATCCACGGCGTCATGAGTTACGGCCATATCGGTGCGGACCTCATCAGTTTGGCCAGCGTGCTGCGCATCCCGGTCTACATGCACAATGTCGACCGCGCGCACGTCTTCCGTCCGAGCACCTGGGCCGCTTTCGATGCATTTGGGGGGCTGGTAGTTTGTGGATGGCGAGGTTTTGGCAGCGCGGGTTTCCGGGCGGTTGTTGGCCGTGGAATTGGAGAGGGGCCAATATCAATTGGCGGGGGCACGACGCAAGAAATGTCAAAAATCAAGATCTGACCCCAAACACGCTCTTTGTTGGACTACTGCCGCGACAACCAGATTACCCACCGCTCAAACATCGAGGTGAAGCTTGTTGCCGTTTCGGTCAATGGTGCAGCCGCTCGCTACGAACTTGGTCTGCAAGTGACGCCGAATGATCAGGTTTTGCAGGTCACTTTGGAGATTCCGGTCGCGGCGGCTCATGAGGAGATGCGTCCGCTAGTCGCCGAGGTAGTGGCGCGTGCCAACTATCCCCTCATCATCGGCCATTTCGATCTGGATATGGATAATGGAAGGCTCCGTTATCGCGTCGGCCACATTATCGGTTCCGCCGCGCTCAGCAATGAGACGATCATGGCTTTCATAGAATGGCGCTCGAAATGGCCGACCGCTACTTCCCCGCACTTATGCCGGTGATGTTCGCCGGCCACACCACCTCGGACGCGGTTTACCTCTCGGAGCTAACGAGCGACTTAAATGAACACGCAGAGGATGTTCCGCGCTCTGGTGGAGACCCAACCACCCATCAATACTCGCTGATCTAAAAATTCGGCGAAGTGCCGCTTGAGGTGCCGTCATCACTCTGTGGCAAGCGTGCTCAGGATGCCGGCGCGAAGGTCCGAAGAGGTCCGTTGGGCTTAGTAACCTGCCGCACGGTTCGGAATTCCGGCGCTTTGCATGGTCAGGACAAAATGGTGACAAATGCTCTCGAATTTTGTGCGCTCAAAGCGTCGTGGGCATTCCGCGCCGGGGTCTCGGGTGATGTCTTGGATCGAGTCGACAAACCGCAGAAGTTCATGACAAAAGCCGGGGAAAGACATTGCCGATTTTTCGCCGCTGGCTTGCCGCCGTGCACGTTCTCACGGATGTCGGCGAACGGCAAAGGTCCGAGGGCGGGTGGCCGTGGAATTTGGCGTAGGCGCGGGTGAAATCGCCCGGATGCCGGTAGCCGAGCGTGAGAGCGGTTTCTTTCACCGTGCTGCCCGGCCGGGAGAGCAGGCGGGAGGCTTCGCGCATCTTCATCTCGAGCAAGGCTTGGCCGGGCGCCCGGCCGGTTGCCTCGCGGAACAAGCGCTGCAGGCCCATCGGAGAAACCCCGAGGTAATCGGCCAACGCGGCCGCCGGTGCCCGCACGTCGAGATGCCGTCGCATCCATTGTTCGGCCAGTTGGAGTCGGTGGGCATCACGCGTTCCAGTCTCGGCCGGGCCGCGGCGCTGCGCGCCAGGTTGGCATCGATAAGTTTTTCAAGGCGACGAGAATCTCCGGCGACAGTGAATCCGGACGCTGGATCTCGCGCCTGGTCAGGCGATGCAACTGCTCCAGTTCCGCCGTGGTCTCGGCGTCGGCCGTGCGCAGCCAGCAGGTCATTTTATCCAGAGGCGCGCCGATTTCCGGCGGTTGGCTCCAAAACCAGACGAGGAGAGAGCACGGGGCGGTCGGGCGATCATTCCAGCCGTAGGGGACATCGGGTCCGGCCACGATGAGCGATCCTCGCGAGGTGCGCTGGCGCTGGTCTCCGGCCAGCAGGACGGGGTGCCCCGAAAGCACGACCATATAGGTCCAGCCGTGGTGAACGCGCAGGGGAATGGGGTAGCGGCCGTAGAAACGCCGGCCCCACGCGAGGTAAAGCAAACCGCCCGGGGCGGACCGGGGGATCCAGTGTGGCGATCCGGGTTCGGGCAGGTAGATTTCGCGGGCCGCTTTCACGAAGTAGCAATTTATACCATACCTGCGGCGGTGCTACACTTGTTTCCTTCAGCAGCGGGTGGGGTGCACTAGGGTGGTGGATGAAATCTGTCTTCTCCTGATGTCCCCGTTTCCACATGACCAAAATTCTCCTCACCACCACATCTTTCCAAGACACACCCGGTCCGCACCACGATCTCGCTGGCGCAAAAGGCTACGAAATCGTCCGCGAGCGCGGTCCGCTCAACGAAGCGCGCATGCTCGAGTTGGCCGGGGATTTTGACGCGTTGCTTTGCGGCGACGACGCAATCACGCGCGCCGTCTTGAAAAATCTCTGCCGCGCCTCAAGGTCGTGGCCAAATACGGCATCGGACTCGACAAAGTGGACGTCACCTCGGCGACCGCACTGAAAATCCCCGTTACGTTCTGTCCGGGAGTCAACCACACGACGGTGGCCGAACACACCTTCGGGCTCCTTCTCGCCATTTATCGCCAGATCGTCGAGCAGTGCAATGCCGTCCACGCGGGAAAATGGCAACGCCTCACGGGTCACGAACTGATGGGAAAGACCATCGGCATCGCCGGTCTGGGTCGCATCGGCAAGGAAGTCGCCGTCCGCGCCCGCGCCTTCGGCCTGAACGTGCTGGGTTACGACGTCTATTGGGATGCGGACTTCGCCCAGGCCCACGGTGTCGAGCGGGTCGACGAGGTGGACGATCTCATCCGGCGCTCCGACATCGTGTCCCTGCACATGAACCTCACGCCGGAGACGAAAAATTTCATCAACGCGGAGCGCCTCAAGCTCTCAAGAAAACGCCGTACTGCTCAATTGCGCGCGCGGCGAACTGGTCGACAGCGCCGCGCTGGCCGCCGCCCTCGGCGCGGGGCAGATCGCCGGCTACGGCGCCGACGTTCTCGACGAGGAACCGCCCGGTCCCGATCACCCGCTGCTGAAGTGCCGCGGCGCGGTCATCACCCCGCACATCGGCTCGCGAACCTACGAAAGCGTGGTGCGCCAAGCCACCATGGCGGCGCAAAATATGATCAATATCCTCGAGGGCCAGCCCGCTCTCGCCCAAGCCAACAAAATCTGAAGCACATGAGCAAAGAACTCTCCGACATCGGTCTCATCGGCCTCGCCGTGATGGGACAAAACCTCGCGCTGAACATCGCCGACCACGGTTTCCGTATTTCCGTCTACAACCGCACGACGGCAAAGACCGAGGAATTCGTCAAAAAGCACCCCGACACGCCCGGCGGACTCCATGCGGCGCTGACGCTCGAAGACTTCGTCGCCTCGATCCAACGCCCGCGCAAAATCATCATCCTCGTCCAAGCCGGCCGGGCGACCGACGCCGTGATCGACAGCCTCGTGCCTCTGCTCGAGAAAGATGACATCATCATTGACGGCGGCAACGCCTTGTGGTCGGACACCATCCGCCGCGAAAAAGACCTCACGACCAAACATCTCCGCTTCATCGGCTCCGGCGTCTCCGGCGGCGAAGAGGGCGCGCGCTTTGGTCCGTCCCTCATGCCCGGCGGCGCGGAATCCTCCTGGCAGGAACTCGCTCCGATCTGGAACGCGATCGCCGCCAAGGTGGACGCAAAGACCGGCAAGCCGCTCGAAGGCGCGGCCCCCGGGAAACCGGTCCAAGGCGGTGTCCCTTGCACGACCTACATCGGACCCAACGGCGCCGGCCATTTCGTCAAGATGGTTCACAACGGCATCGAATACGGCGACATGCAGCTCATCTGCGAGGCCTACAACATCCTGCGCCACGGCATCGGGCTCACCGTGGAGGAAACCCAGCAGGCCTTCGCCTCGTGGAACGCCGGCGACCTTGATTCCTTCCTCATTGAAATCACGGCCAACATCCTCGCGGTGAACGATCCCGTGACCGGCGTGCCGATTGTCGACGTCATCATGGACCGCGCCGGCCAGAAAGGGACCGGCAAGTGGACCGTGACCGACGGGCTCAACGCCGGCATCCCGATCTCGACCATCTCGGAAGCCGTCTTCGCCCGCTGCATCAGCGCGCTCAAGGAAGAGCGCGTGGCCGCGGCGAAAATTCTCCAAGGCCCGGCCGCCCACTTCCCCGGCGACAGGCAGGAACTGATCGACGCGGTGCGCGATTCGCTCTACGCCTCGAAAATCTGCTCCTATGCCCAAGGCTTTGCCCTCATGCGTGCAGTGGCCGCGGAACAAAATTGGCCCCTCCACTTCGGCGAGATTGCCATGATCTGGCGTGGTGGTTGCATCATTCGGGCGCGCTTCCTGCAGCGGATCAAGGAAGCCTTCGACCGCGATCCGGCTTTGCCCAATCTTCTCCTCGACCCGTATTTCGAGGACGTCATCGAACGCACCCAATCCCCGTGGCGCCAAATCGTCTCCGATGCCGTGCTTTCTGGCCTCCCGACCCCCGCCTTCAGTGCGTCCCTGGCCTACTTCGACAGCTACCGATCGGCCCGCCTGCCGGCCAACCTGCTCCAAGCCCAACGCGACTACTTCGGCGCGCACAGTTACGAGCGCACCGACCAGCCCAAGGGGCAATGGTTCCACTTCGACTGGGTCGGGGACAAAAAGCAGCACGAGGTTTAATCATGGCCGAAACTTGGTTCATCGTTCCCGCGGAAAAACATGACGAGTTGGTAGCGAGAGCCTATCTGGCGCGCGGGTATTCCGCGGACGAGGCGCGTGATACGGCGCGATTTTGCCACAGCGCCGCGCGCCACGGCATCCGCACGCACAATG
>JAGYIO010000005.1 GCA_018402585.1 Chthoniobacterales bacterium | reverse complement strand
CTTCCGCTCGCTTTGGCCGGATCGTCGAACGGCCAGTGATACCGGTTCACCTGGCCGGGAAAAACCGGACAGGCTTGGTCGGCATTGCCGCAGACTGTGATGACGGTTTCCACCTTGCGGTCGAGGAAATCGTTCATGTGCTTTGATGTGTGGCCGGAAAGATCGAGGCCGATTTCGGCCAGGGCCGCGCTGGCTTGTGGATGGACGTAGCCGGCCGGGTCGGATCCCGCGCTGCAGACCTCAAGGAGGTCGCCGGCCGCCGCGCGGAGAATTCCCTCGGCCAGATGGCTGCGGCACGAATTGCCAGTGCAAAGAATGAGGACCCGGGGTTTGTCTGGCCTCATCTGGTCCTTTCCATGGTCTGGCGCACCACGCGGCAGGCTTCGCTTTGCAGGAAGGTGCGGTCCGGGGCGGAGAGCGCCTCCTCGCCGAGGCGGTCGGCCTCCTCAATGATTTCGCGGGGGAAATATTTGCGCCGGAACCAAAGCGCGACATGAACCAGTGCAATGAGCACGGGCACTTCAATGAGCGGTCCGACCACGGTGGCGAAGGCCACCCCGGAGGCGATGCCGAAGACCCCGATGGCCACCGCGATGGCCAGTTCGAAATTGTTGCCCGCTGCCGTGAAAGCGAGGGTCGTACTGCGCGAATAATCCGCCCCGATATACCGCCCGAGGAAAAAGCTCAGGCCGAACATGAGGATAAAATAGATGGTCAGCGGCACCGCGATGCGGAGCACGTCCAGCGGAAGTTTCACGATGGTCCCACCCTTGAAGGTGAACATGACCACGATGGTGAAGAGCAGGGCGACGAGCGTGACGGGTGAGATCACCGGGACGAATTTACGGTCATACCACTCGATGCCCTTGAGCGGGATGAGGATCACACGGCTGAGCACACCCGCGGCGAACGGGATCCCGAGGTAGATCATCACGCTGGCGAAGATTTCCCCGATGGTCACATCGGCGAGCGACTTTCCGCCCAGCCCCTGAACCCCGGAAAGGTCGATTCCAAGCAGTCCGGGCAACCAGGTGATGAAGACCCAGGCGTAGAGGCCGAAGGTGACAATTTGAAAGACGCTGTTCAGCGCGACGAGGCCGGCGCAATATTCGCTGCTGCCTTTGGCCAGCTGGTTCCAGACCAGGACCATGGCAATACAGCGGGCAATGCCGACCAGGATGAGCCCGACCATGTAGTCCGGGTGATCCCGGAGAAAAAGGACGGCGAGGACGAACATGAGCACCGGACCAATGAGCCAATTCTGGAGCAGGGAAAGCCCGAGCACTTGGAGATTGGAGAAAACTTTGGGCATTTCCTCGTAGCGCACCTTGGCGAGCGGAGGATACATCATGAGGATCAGCCCGGCCGCGATGAGCAGATTGGTCGTGCCGATCGTGACCGGGGCGAAGAATGCCTCGGGATCAACGATGAGAAAATTGCCGGCCAGCACACCGAGGCCCATCGCGACGAAAATCCAGAGCGTGAGATAACGGTCCAAGAAGGACATCCGGCCGGCGATCGAATCGGTCATACAGTGGCCGTGGCGCGGCGGCTGCCGGCCGATCCGGCGGGGGGTGTGCCGGAGGCGTTCGCCGGTCCGGATGTTTTCCCGAGCCCGGCCAGCTTGCGCAAATCCCGCCGGAAGACGGCTTCTTCACCCGCGCAATCCTGCAGGCAGGCCAGGTTGGCTTCGAGCAAGGGCGGTCGTTTCTCGGTCAAACCGTAAAGCATCCATTGGCCGCGCCGCTCGGCTTGCACCATGCCGTGGCGGCGCAGATAGGCCAGATGGCGGGAAACTTTGGCTTGCGGCTCACCGATGACCGCCCGCAAATGGCAAACGTAGAGCGGCCCCTGCAGCAACAAATGGACGAGGCGCAACCGCGTGCGGTGGCAGAGACACTCGTGGATGCGGACCGAGTTCACGTGACAAATATATTCGTCGAAACGAATATGTGTCCAGCGGGAAAGGGCTCGTTTTCGGTGTCTAGTTTTGGCTGGGGCCCGTCTGGTCGCTGAGGCGACCTATCTACGTCCGCCGAAGCGGACTGCGGTTCGAAGACTCGGCTCAATGTTCGTCCGGGCCGTAAAGGACGAAGATGCCACTTTACCCTTTGCGCTCTCCGCGCAGTTTCCGGTTTGCCCCTTCATCCTTCCTCCATCGGTGGGTGGCACGTCGTCTGTGGTATTCTCCGCCCCCGGCATGATCAGCGGAATGAGCGCGCGGCGGTGGCGGGGATGAGGAGTTTCAAGATTTAGGTTGGTAAGTTTTAAGCGTCCGGACTCTCCGCTTTGCACCGATTGACGGGCGATGGCCGATGGAGGTGAAGCTGGAGACGGAGAAAGACAGGCCACGGATGGGGGAAGATAAACGGCTAGGATAAGCCCAGGCGCGGGACCCGCGCCCGGGCAAAGTGCTTCTCCGGAACCTCATCTTCTTCCATCCGTGGCCTATCTTGGTTTCTGTGGTTCGCCTTTTCCCTCCCACTCAAACTCCAACTCAAGTTTGCCTTCGGCTGAAGCTTCACGCTATCTCCGTCCGCCGCGGCGGACTCCGGTTCAGCCTTTGCTGTCGCCTTCCGACGATTGACGGGCGATGGCCGATGGAGAAGGGATTGTGCATGGCGAAAGATCGCAAGGTCCGCGAATTCAACGTGGTCATCGAGCGCGACTCTGGGGGTTTTTGTATCGCCTCGGTGCCTGCTCTGCGGGGTTGTCATACCCAGGCGCGCACTCTCGACCAGTTGACCAAACGCGTCCGCGAGGCGATCGAGCTTTGTCTCGAGGTGGACGATGCCGGTTTTGAAACTTCCGATTTTGTCGGTCTGCAGCGCATTGCGGTCTGAGGCCCAAACTGCGCAAACTCAAGGGCAGGGAGGTTATCAAGATCCTCAAGGATCACGATTTCGAGGCGGTTCGGGTCAAAGGCAGTCATCACTTTCTTCGTCATGCCGACGCTTTGCACCGTTGTTCCCGTGCACGCCGGAGAAATCCTCGGCCCCGGCCTCCTGCTGCCAATCCTCCGCGACACCGATCTGACCAAGGACGATCTGTAATAGTTCCCCTCATCGGACCGCTTTCAACTTTAGCTTTAGGATAAACGGCTGGAATTTCCCGGGGAAATTGTTTCCCGCTGGGTCTCCAGCGGGAAACTCATCTTCTTCCATCGGTGGCCTGCGGTTACTTACCGTCTCAGCACGCGATTTCTCTTTCAAAACTCCTCGGCGAGCGCGGGCCGGGCCCGGTAGGGGGCAAATGCGGGGTCGGCGATGAGGTAGTTGTAAAGCTCGGGTGTGAGGCGTTCGCGCGCCTTTTTGAGCAGGCGGAGGATGGAGGCGTAATCTTCCTGTCGCATGGCGACATAGGCGGCACCGAGGAGACTGGCGGTGTTTTTGTCCGGATCGAGATCGGTCGGAAGTAACTCGGTCGGCTTTTGCTCCAGTTCGATAAGCAGGAGGGTTGTATCGACCACGACAGCGGGATCCACGGGTTGCAGCCTGAGCCGGGCGGAGGCGAGCATGGCGAGGGCGGCCTCGCGCTCGCCGCGCGCACGCATTTGCATGCCCAGCTCCAACCGCGGGCCCGGGTTGGCTTGGTCGGCGGCAATGCCTTGGCGAAGGAGGGATTCGACCCTCTCAGCCCGTTCGTCCGCGCTACGCTCCGGACCAAGTCCGCGCTCCAAATTTTCCCATGTCGCGCCGAGCGCGTAAGCGTCGGAGGCTTTTTCCGCGGAGCGTTGTGCCAGCGCTATTTCCTGCGCGGCTGCCCTGAAATCCCCGCCCTGCAGAGCAGCGAGGGCGGTGAGGTAGGAGATGGAACTAAGGCGCGGGTTGGCCGCGCGCAGGGCATAGAGAATTTGGAAGGCGGCCGGCACTTTATTTTGCCGGATCAAGGTGAGGGCTTGATTGATCGCCTTTTCTTCCGCCTCGCTCGCCGCGACGAAGGCTTCGGGTCTATCGGCGGGAGGCGGTTCCGGCCGGTTTTCGCGCCGCATGCCGATGGCCAGTCCCAGAGCGAAGAAGAGGCCGAGGGAGAGGGCCCACATGGCGCGCCAGAGGAGGACGCCCGCGCGCTTCTTCTTCACTGGGGGTAGGTGCCGGGTCGGGTCCGGGGGCCGGCCGGGGGGTGGGAGTGGTTTTAGCTCGCGGGCGATCCGCGCGGTGCCTTCGTAATCGGAAGGAGGTTCCCAGGCTTGCGCGGGGCGCTTGGGCAAGGAAAGAACGCTCCTTGCGCCCCCCCGACCGTCCTTTCGGGGCGCCTGCCAACCGGCGGGCCGGATGGGCACTGGTCTGGCCGCGGGGGGCTGATCGTTTTCTTCGCTCATTTGAGAAAAGGCCTCGGAGGTTTGTGGTTGAGCGCCGGGGTAAGTTGGAAGGTGGAGGGAACCGACGGCAATCGAGGGGTGGAAGGCCGGGTAATTGCCGAGGTAGGTCGGCGCAAACTATGCCTGACACCGCCTGATGCCGCAACTGTTCCATCCTCGACTCTCCAATTATCAACCACGACTCGAGGAACAGGCCAAGGTCATTCCAGAAAACCCGACAGTGAAATTCCTCTCACTTCAGGGTCTCGAGGGCCAACTCGTTGACCGAGCTGGGTTGGCGCTGCCGGAGGTTGGTCAGGTGCGCTTCGCGGTTCAGCGCGGCGCGCTGGTTGCGCAAAAGGGTGGCAATTTCGCCTTTCACCTCGTCGAGCGGCGCAGGGCCGGCCTTCAACCGGAGCGGAAATCCGTCCTTTGGAAAGTCCGGTCACGGCGGTGCGGATTTCGGGGGTGATTTCGGCCGCGGCCCGCCAGCCCAGTTCCCCGCCGCGTGCCGCGGAGGCCGTCTGGTTGCTGTTCCGTTTGGCCAAAGCGGCGAACTCGCCCGGCTCGTCTTTCAAGGTGTCGGCAATTTCCTCCGCCCGCTTGCGCGCCGCGTTTTTACCGCCCTCGTCGGCGATGAATATCGGCGAGGGTTGTTCACCGCCAGCTGGTTGATCGACGACGAATTATAGGCCCTGTTGCCTACGAATTCGCCGAGCAGTGAAATGTTGATCGGATCCCAACCAACGTAGCTCAGCTTGCCGGTGAAGGCCAAATTCTGGAACGGGGTGGCCAGTCCGGAATACGGATAATCCAGGGGCCATGCGGACGAACCCGGGGGCGAAACCATATTACGGAGTGCACGGTAGGTGTTACCCTTCTGCGCGAACGAGGGGCGGCGGTTGCCGCTATGGCCGCCGTCGTCCTCGGAATATTGGGTCTAGGGCGAGGAGCGTTGGCCCGCAATGTTGTGGAAGGGGTAATGAGCTGCGGCGACCTGCCTGCTCCAGTTGCGGGTGAGGTTGGTCGCGCGGCAGGTGGCGCGATCCGATCACGCGGTATTCGCGGATGTGGAAGGAGGGAGGCGGCAGGTCCGAGCTCATGTTTTCGCCTTCCGCGTCCGTGGTCGGCACGGCCCGCGCGGCCTCGTGGGGCGCGGCCCAAAACGTGCTCAAGCCCGCCGCGAAAAGGCAGACGCGGAGAGACAGGAAACGTGCCGGTTTGGCGGGCGAGGGCATGGACCGCGGAGAATAGGCCGGGAAGAGTTCGGGAGGACAGCCGTGGAATGTGAATTTTCCGTCACATGCGCCGTTTCCGACAGAGTAACTGGTCAGCCGAAGCGACCGGTGATGTAGTCCTCGGTCCGTTTTTCCGAGGGGCTGGTAAAAATTTTCGCCGTGGTCCCGAATTCAACCAGTTTGCCGAGGTAGAAAAAGCCAGTCTGGTCCGAGCAGCGGGTGGCTTGCTGCATGTTGTGGGTCACGATGACAATGGTGAATTCTTTTTTCAACTCGCTGATCAGTTGTTCGACCCGGGCCGTGGCGATGGGATCGAGCGCGGAGCAGGGTTCGTCCATGAGCAGGACCTTGGGCCGGTTGGCAATGGCGCGGGCAATGCAGAGGCGTTGCATTTGTCCGCCGGAAAGCCCGAGGGCACTCTCGTGCAAACGGTCTTTGACTTCATCCCACAAGGCGGCCCCGCGCAGGCTGCGCTCGGCCGCCTCGTCGAGCAGGGCCCGGTCGCGCAGGCCGCAAATCCGCAGGCTGTAGACCACGTTTTCGTAGATCGACTTGGCAAAGGGATTCGATCTCTGGAAAACCATCCCGACCAATCGGCGCAAGGCGATGACTTCGAGGGCCGGGTCCCAGAGGCTGCGGCCGGCCAGGGTGATGTCCCCGGTGTGCCGCACGCCGTCGATCAATTCGTTCATCCGGTTGAAATTGCGCAGGAGGGTTGTCTTCCCGCACCCGGAGGGTCCGATGAAAGCGGTAACTTGGCGCTCGGGGATATCGAGGGCGACCTCGTGCAGGGCCTGGTTTTTTCCGTAGAAGAAGTTGAAGTCGCGCACCGAGATGATGGGACGCTCTCCGGGCATTTCCCCGGGAGGCGAGGTCCCCGCTTGGGCGGGGCGGGGGAGGGTGGTGGTCGCGTCGGGCATAGGTCAGTGTTTTTTGCTGAACACAAGTTGGGCGGTCACGTTGGTCGCGGTGACAAGGAGAACCAGCACGAGGGAGGCGGTCCAAGCCATTTTGACCTGATATTCGAAGGGCACGATGGAGAAATTGTAAATGAGTACGGCGAGGGAGGCGGTCGGTTCCATCAGCGAGGACATCCAGAATTGGCTGAAGAGTGCGGTGAAGACGAGCGGCGCGGTTTCGCCGGCCGCGCGGGCCACGGCGAGCATCACCCCGGTCATGATGGCCGGCATGGCCTCCGGTAGGACGATCCGGCGGATCGTCTGGAAGCGCGTCGCGCCGAGGCCGTAGGAGGCCTCGCGGTAAGCGCGTTGCACGCCGAGGAGGGCCTGCTCGGAGGTGAGCAGAATGGTCGGCAGCATGAGCACGCCAAGGGCGACCCCGCCGGCCAAAGAGGAAAATTTCCCGGTGGCCAAAACGATCGCGGCGAAGGCAAAGACGCCACAGATGATCGAGGGGATGCCGGTGAGGAGCTTGGCCGTGAAGCGGGTGATGCTGGCCAGGCGGCCGCCCGGTTCGTATTCGCAGATATAAATGGCGGCGAGGATGCCGGGCGGACCGGATAGGGCGAGCCCGATTCCGACCATGAGCAGGGTGCCGATCACCGCGTTGCCGAAGCCGCCGCCGGTCATTCCGGCCGCGGGCGGCAACTGGGTGAAGATCGACCAGCCGAGCAAAGGCAGGCCGTTCTTCACCACCAAGTACAGGATGGAAGCGAGGGGCACGAGTGCCGCGAAGGACAAGGCGATGCAGAGGCCGGTGAGGAGGCGGTTGCCCAAGGAACGGCCGATCAGCTTGCTTGAATCGATGCCGTCTTCCTTAAAAAAGTCTTCGGCGCGCGTGAGCGGGTTGTCCATCGGGCGTCAGCGGATCCCCGCGGTTCTCCTTTCGGTGTAACGGAGCACGGCTTCGCCGGCGAAGTTGACCGCGAGGGTCAGGGCGACGAGCACCAAGGCGGCATACATCAAGGCGGCGACCTGCATCCCCTCGGCTTCGCCGAATTGGTTGGCGAGCAGGCTAGCCAAGGTGCCGGACGGGGCAAAAAGCGACCAGGAAAGGCGTGAACTGTTCCCGATGAGCATAGCCACGGCCATGGTCTCGCCCATGGCCCGTCCCAGCGCGAGGATGGTCGCCGCGACCACCCCCGGTGCGGCCGTGGGCAGAATCACCCCGAGGATGGCTTCCCAGCGGGTGGCCCCGAGGGCGTAAGCACCCTCCCGCAAGGTCCGGGGCACGGCGACGAGGGACGCTCGGGAGATCGCGGTGATGGTGGGCAGCACCATGAGGGCCAGGACCACCCCGGCGGTGAGCAGGGAATTGCCGTAGGCCGGACCGGACAGGAATGGAAGATGGCCGAAGCGCTCCGTGACCCAGGTGCCGAGGGACTGGATGAGGGGGACCACGACAAAAATACCCCAGAGCCCGTAGACCACGCTGGGAATGGCGGCGAGAAGCTCGACCACAAAACGGACAAATTCACGGGCCGTTCGGGGCAGGAAATCCTCGCTCAAAAAAATGGCAATGGCCAACCCCGGCGGGAAAGCCAGCAGCAGGGCGATAACCGCGGTGGCTACGGTCCCGACGAGGAAGGGCAGCACGCCGTAACGGTCGCGGTTGGGTTGCCAGTGGGCCCCGGTGAGAAACCCGAGCCCGTATTCTTCCAAGGCCGGTTTGGCTTCTTCGAACACCTCCCAGAAAATCCAACCGAGAACAAAGACCGCAGAAACTGCGCCCAAGGCGGTGATCCAGCGGAAAAAATCGGGAAGCCGGCGCGCCACGCTGCCCTCGATGCCGCCCGAGTTGGTCTTGTCGGTCGTCATGGAGAGACGGATCGGCTTAATCGATGGTGGAAAGCGCCGCGTTGGCCTTGGCCACCACGGACTCAGGCAGCGGGATGTAACCGAGGTCCACCGCGAAGGACTGGCCCTCGGTCAGCGCGTAGGTCACGAAGTCCTTGAGCGCTTTCAGCTTCTCGGCATTGTCATACTTCTGGTAAAGCAGGAGCCAGGTGAACGAAGCGATGGGGTAGGCGTCCGGCGCCGCGGTGTCGACCGGCCAAGCGCGGAGGTTTTCCGGCAACTCGACCGAGGCCAACGCGGCGGCCCCGCTGAGCGGCGTGGGCAGAATGAAGTTGCCCGACTTGTTCTCGATCGAGGCGACCGACAATTTGTTCATTTCGGCGTAACCGTATTCGACATAACCGATGGAGCCGGGAGTCTGTTTGACCAGCGCAGTGACCCCCTCGTTGCCCTTGCCGCCCACCCCGACCGGGAAGGTGACCGATTTGTCATAGCCGACCTCCTCATCGAATTCGGGGCTGATCGCGGCCAGATGCTGGGTGAAAACATAAGTTGTGCCGCTCCCATCCGACCGGTAGGCCACGGTGATTGGCCGCGCGGGGAGCGGGAGTCCGGGGTTGGCCGCGACAAGGGCGGGATCATTCCACCGGGTGATTGTGCCGAGAAAGATGCCGGCCAGTGCGGCACGGGTCAGTTTGAGTCCGGAGACGCCCTCGAGGTTGTAGGCCAGGACCACGCTGCCTGCGGTGACCGGAATCATGACCGCCCCGCGGGGCGACTGGGCAATCTCGGCGTCGGTGATGGCTGCATCGCTCGCCCCGAAATCGACCACCCCTTGGAGGAAATTTTTTACCCCGGCCCCGCTCCCGACGGATTGGTAGTTCACTTTGATGGTGGGGACCTGCTGGTTGTACTCCACCGCCCAGCGCTGGTAGAGCGGGGCGGGGAAGGTGGCGCCCGCGCCGGAGATTTGCTGGCCTTGCAGCGGGGCAGCAAACCCGGCCGCGAGGATAGTCAGATGGAAAAAAGATTTTTTCATGGTCGGAGGGTGACCGCAAAAGACTCGCCGCTCCGCCCGCGCGAAAGAAGCGAAAAGCATGAGCGGGGCGGATTTGTCACAATTGCCTCCCGGTTTTTCCCGAGACTTTAAAGGTCCGCGCTCCAGCTTGCGGCCGGCCCGTGGCCAGCCTAAGGTATTGGGTTATGGAATTTCCCGCCGCCAAGCACACGCTGGGCGATTTTGACGATGCGTTGCGCTCGCTGCGCGACACCGTGCTGCTGATGGCCGCACTGACCGAGCGCCTGCTCGCTTCGGCCAACGAAAGCCTCTCGGCCCGCAGCTTCGAGGCCTGCGAGCGGGTTATCGCGGATGACGCAGAAATTGATAATTTGGAAAAATCGGTCGATGAAGCCGGGGTGGCCATTTTGGTCCGGTTCCAACCCTTGGCCAACGATCTCCGCGAGGTGGTCGCCGCGATGAAGGTCAGCACCAACCTCGAACGTGTCGGTGATCAGGCTGTGGGGATTGCCCGCCGGGCCCGTCGCCTCAACGAGGCCCGCGCACTGCCCGAGACCGATGGTCTGGTCAAAATGTGCCGGGTTGCGGCGGGTATTTTCCGCGACAGCATCCGGAGCTACGCCGACCGTGATGAAGTGCTGGCCCGCGGCTTGAAAGGGCGCGACCGAGAACTCGACGCCATGCATCATGCCTTCATCGACCTATTGACCGCGCGGATGGCCGAGGACACCGGCCGCATCCGCGACTACCTCGATCTCGTCCTCATGGCGCGCAATCTTGAGCGCGTCGGCGATCATGCCACGAACATTGCCGAAGATGCCGTCTTCGCGGCGTCGGCCGAAGACATTCGCCACACTACGACGGCCCCGGCAGTTGGAGCGCCTTAAAGTTCGCGCGGCGCAGCCAAGCGGGAACCGGCAAACCTGACCGGCTGCGGCGCGGGAACCGCGGGTGCCGCTACCCCTCCGAGCGGCACCAGTTTGGGGAGCCGCTCGGCCAGCGGTTCGCGGAAAATATCGACCCTTGTGCCGAGACCCACGCGGTCAAACAACGCGATGACATCACGCGAGCGCATCCGAATGCAGCCGTAGCTGACCGGGAGGCCGATGTTGCGCTCTTCGGGAGTGCCGTGGATATAGATGTAACGGCCGAAGCTGTTCCGGTTCTGTCCTTCTTTGCCCTCGAGCCAGAGGATGCGGGCCACGATCGGGTCGCGGCCCGGTGCGTCCACCGGGAGCACCTCGCCCGTGAACCGGCGGGACTTGAAGACCGCGCCGGGGGGTAAACCGTGGCCGATCTTTTTCAGCACGCGGTGTTTGCCCAGCGGGGTGCCGTAGCTGCCGGGTCGGGAACTCAGCCCGAATTTCGAGGTCGAGATGGGATAGGTGGCCACGGGTTGACCTTGATCGGTGACCAGCATTTTCTGATCGGCCACGCTGATGTGCAGAACATGACGGTTGTCCACTTGCGCGCAGCCGGCCAAAAACAGGAGAAAGAGAAGTAAACTCGGATGGATTCTGATCAAGACAAGACCTTAGCACGGCCCTTCGCGCGGGGCGAGCGAGAGGAATCCCCCAGATATGCGAATATATACCCAAATAGGCATGGGAAAAAGTTTTTTGAACGGCGGCTGTTTGGCTTGGTCGAAATAGGAGGTTTGGTTTGCGCCAAGAGCCGCCGGGCCGGTGAGTTTTCTTGTTTTCTGATCGGAATCACCGGCGGCTCACTTTTTTATCTTGAGCAGAACTTTCTGCTTCTTAGCGTCGCCGGGGTGAACGCGGCCCTCGTCCTACCCGAAAGCAACCGCGACACGGCCTTGGTGCGCAAAGCGGAGGCGCTTGGCTTGGATTTGGTTTCTTACGACCTAGAAAAACCCGGCCTTCGCCTGCCTGACGGACGAACAGGCCTGATCACTGGGCGGGCGGGAATCAGGCCGGGCATCCTGCTCGTCCCGGTCTTGCCAGTCATGAGCGGGGAGGGTGTGGGCCAAAAGTTGAAAGCGGGTCCCCTCACGGCCAGCAAAGGCAAATTCCTGGCCGCCCTCCTCGAAAAGCGCCGCGCACCGCTTAAGCGGCACGAGGTCCGGTGCGGCCATCACCCGATCAAGAGCCACCCGGTCGACCCGCCCATGCGGCGGCGGGCCAAACTGGAATGCCGGGCCGACTCCCTCGCCACGGTGCGTGGTGAAGCCTCAGGCTCCAAGGCGGGAAGGACGGAACGTTGAACTGGGCGTTGATTGCCGCGCTCGTCGCGGCGGCGGTTCTTTTGCTTCTTCTTGCCCGTTACTTTGGCGGGATCATGCGTCTGCGCGCCGCCTTGCGCCGCGTGGCCAACGGCGACCTGGGCTGGCCGCTCACCCTCGATCTCCCCCGCGGGTTGCGCGCGGCGCAGCGCGACCTCGAAGCAATTGCCCGGCAGGCCCGCGACCTCGATCGCGCCGCGCACCGCGAGCGTTCCGAACTCAAGGCCATCCTGGCCAGTATCCCCGAGGGAATTTTCACGGTCGACCGGCGTCTCTGCCTCCTGCAGGCCAATCGCGGCGTGGAGGTCATGTTCCAGCAGTCGGCCTCACCGGTCGGACGAACCGTGGTCGAAGCTTTCGGCCATGCCGCCATGCACCGCCTTGTGCAGGAGGGTCTGCAGGGAGGCCAAGAACAACGCGGCGAAATCACGGTCGAACAGGAAGGCACAACCCGCGTTTTTGAATTGAGCATCTCGCCGCTCGAATTGGGGTCCGACCCCCCGGGCGCGGTTGTTGTTCTGCATGACATTTCGCGGATCAAAAACCTCGAGCAGGTGCGCCGGGAATTCGTGGCCAATGTCTCGCACGAGTTGCGCACCCCTCTGACTATCATCAGCGGCTACCTCGAGACACTGGCCGACGGCGGTCTCGACGACCGTCCCATGGCGGAGAATGCCCTCGGCGTCATGTGCAAGCACGCCGACCGACTCGGCCTTCTGGTCGATGATCTTCTCATCATCTCCCGCGCGGAATCACGCTCCGTCCCGCTGGAGGTCGAGCGCGTCGACCTGTGCCACTTGTTGCATCACGTGGTCGAGCAGTTCGAAGATCCGATCCGCAGCCAAGCCGCCACGGTGCGCATCGTCACGGCTGGCGGGGACCTCACGCTGGAGGCCGATACCGTGCGTCTCGAACAGGTCTTCATTAACCTCCTGGGAAATGCGCTCAAATACGGCAATCGTCCCGGCCTGGCCGTCGAGCTTCACCTCGTGCGCGCCGGACCGAATCTCGAGGTGCAGGTCACCGACAACGGGCCCGGCATCCCGCGGGCCGACCAAGAACATATCTTCGAGCGTTTTTACCGGGTGCACAAGGATCGCTCGCGCGAAACGGGGGGGACGGGACTCGGACTCTCCATCGTGAAGAATGTGGTCCTGGCCCACGGCGGCAAGGTCTCGGTGCGCAGTGCGCCAGGCGAGGGTTCGACCTTCACCGTTGTGCTCCCGCTCGGCCAATCCGCGGTCGTCGCGCCCGCGCCCTGGTCAGCCGCGAAAAAGACCGCAACCGAGGAGACATCGGGGGGTTAAACTTTTTGCTATGAAATCACTCTTCCTCTCCGGCGCCCTCTGCGCCGCCCTCTTGGGGGTGGTCCCCGGCCGCCTTCAGGGCCAAACCGCAGCACCCTCCGGACGTCCCGCGCAGCCCCAAGCAGAAAAGCAGGGCCGGCCCGGGGGTCCGGGCAGACCCGTGGCCGGGCTCGATCGCGAGGAGGCCCAGCGCCTGGCCACGGCCCGCGACAAGGCGAAAAATGATCCGACCGTCCGCTCCCTCAGGGAGGCCCGCGATGCGGTCGACCAGCAATTGGAGAACGCCATGAGTGCCGCCATTCTCGCCGCCGAACCGGGCCTCGCCCCCACTTTGGAAAAGGTGCAGCAATCCCGCAACCAAGCTCGGGGGATGCGGGATCGCTTTGAGTCGCTCACCCCGGAACAACGGGAACTATTAAAAGCCGCCCGGCGGGCCGCCCAAGACGATCCCGAGGTCGTGGCCGCGCGCGAAAAGATGAAATCTGCCGCTTCACCCGAGGCACGGCGCGAAGCCGGCCGGGCCATGCACGAGGCGATGAAAGCTGCGGCGATCAAGCAGAACCCGGACCTTGCCCCACTGCTCGAGCAACTCGGACCACCACCCGGCGGACCTCGTGGTCCCGGAGGTCCCCTAGGCCCGCCACCCGGGATGGGAGAAGCGGACGAATAAGGCCAATTTGACGAGGCGCGGGTTGAGCGTGGCAGGCGGAGAAGGTAGGGCGCGGCATCCTGGACGCGCCGGGAACCTCAGGCCTTCGGGGCCTGCTTCACCAAGTGACTTTGGGGGGCGATTTGCTTATTGCAAAGCGGCAGAGTTGACTTATCCTAGAAGGGTCTCTTTCGGTCACGACAGCCATGATTGTTGCTCTGTCTTGTCTGCGGGCAACTTATCTGTCCGGGCGCCTTTGGCCTGGCTCACGAGTCATCCCGCGGTATTCGCCGGCTTTAGCCCGGTTCGAGCGCAGCCTCCGTGCCGTCATCGGAAAAGACACGGAAACGCCATCCGGCTGCGGAGCCCACTCCGCCCGGGCAGCTGGCGCCAAGTTGGCGCTACTTCCGTTCCAGCCCCGCGGGAAGCATCCCCGGCGCGAACAGCGCGCCCCGCGGTTCACACCATCAAGTCAGATTAATTGTCCTCATGAACTCATCTCATTCCGATTCGGGTCCCCGTCGTCGCAGTCGCGGCGGACGCTCCCGTCACTCCTCATCCCGTCCGTCGCGCTCTGGCGAAAACTTCAAAGTTAGCCGCGAACCGCGCAAGCCCGCCGGCTTCTGGGCCAAACTCAAAGCGTTCTTCGGCCTCGCGCCGCAGCCCGCCAAAACTTCCACCAACGGCTCCGAACGTTTCGGGCGCGCCGAGCGCGCCGAGCGCCCGGCACGCCGCGAGCGCTCCCGCGATGAATCGCGCGAGTCGCGTCCACCGCGTGAATCCCGCGAGGACCGCGAGAGTGGTGAGACCCGCGCCCCGCGCGAGTCGCGCAAACCGGAAAACATCGAAGTCACCACCCCCCGCCTCTACATCGGCAACCTGTCCTATGACGCGGCCGAAAGTGACCTCTCCGAGTTGTTTTCCGGCGTGGGCACCGTGGCCCAGGTCGAAGTGATCTCCAACAAGCACACCCAGCGCTCCAAAGGCTTCGGCTTTGTCCAGATGAACAGCATCTCCGAGGCCAAGCGCGCCGTCGAGGAGCTGCACGACAAAGAATATTTGGGCCGCAAACTTGTGGTAAGCGGAGCCAAGCTTCCGCCCGACCGCGCCATCGGCCGCGACCGCGACGAGGACGCACCGTCGGCAGACCCGGCCGAGGAAACTCCCTCGCAGGTCTGATCGCGCTTCCTTGAACCCTTGAATCGTCCGCTCCCGGCCCTCTGCCGGGAGCGGACGTTTTCTTTTTCTGTGAATCAAGACCGAGCATTCCTCCAGTCCACCGTCTTCCTTGCCGGCCCGACCTCCGTTGGCAAATCGGACCTCGCGCTTGCTCTGGCCCAAAAATACGGCGGGGAAATTGTCTGCGCCGATGCCCTGCAACTTTACCGCGCCTGGCCTGTCCTCAGCGCGCAGCCGACCGCGAGGGAACAAAGGCTCGTGCCGCACCATTTGTTCGGGTCCATTCCGTGCAGTGAAGAAATGGATGCCGCCCGTTTTGCCCGTCTCGCCGTGCAAGCCATCACGGACGTGATGGCACGTGGTAGAGTTCCCATTGTGGTGGGCGGCAGCGGGCTTTACCTCCAGGCGCTCATCACGGGCTTGCCGCAACTTCCGGCCATTGATCCCGCGCGGCGCGAGCAGGTGCGAAGGTTGACTCTCGACGAGATGGTGGCGCGATTGGGTGAACTTGATCCGGCCAGCCTGCCGGTTATTGACCTGCGCAACCCTCGTCGCGTGGCCCGCCGCCTCGAGTTGTCTCTCCAGACCGGGCAACCCGCTTCCGGCTTGCTCGCCGAGCAACCGGTGCCGGCCGGACTGCGCGGCGTGGTTCTGACCCGGGACCGGGACGAACTCAAGGCCCGTATCGCCCTCGCCGTGGCCACCCGTCTGGCCGGCGGCGGCATCGAGGAGGTTCGCGCCGCCCGCGATCTGGCCGGCCGCACCGCGCGGCAGATCCTCGGATGGCGGGAAATCAGCGCCCTACTCGAGCAGAAAATCGACCTTGCCACTTGTGGCGAACTTGTCACCACCGCGACCCGGCAATACGCCAAAAGACAGTTGACCTGGTTCCGGGCCAAATCCACCTTTCCTTTGGAAAATCTATCCCCCGTGACCCCCGACACTCTGGACCGCATCGCCCGTCGCCTGGGTCTGCCATGATTGTGGCCACACCTCCCCCCCGTGCCACCGAGAAAACCATCTTGGTCGGACTCGAACACGATGGTGTGACCAAGTGGGATCTGGAGGATTCCCTCAACGAGTTGCGCGAACTGGCCGCGACGGCGGGTGCCACGGTGGTCGACACCGTGACGCAAAAACTGCAGCACCCGACCGCCCCGTATTACATCGGCAAAGGTAAAGCCGAGGAAGTCGCCCTGCTTTGCACCAGGAGCGGGGCGGGCGCGATCATTTTCGACGACGAGCTTTCTCCCGCGCAAGGCCGCAATCTCGAGACCATCACCTCGAAAAAAATCCTCGACCGTACCCAGCTCATTCTCGACATCTTCGCCCGCCGGGCGCGCAGCCGCGAAGGGCGCCTGCAAATCGAACTCGCGCAACTGCAATACCTCCTGCCGCGCCTGACCCGCATGTGGACCCACCTTTCACGTCAGACCGGCGGCATCGGCACCCGGGGTCCGGGTGAAACCCAGCTCGAAGTCGACCGCCGTCGCGTGCAGGAACGCATCGCGCGTCTGCAAAAAGACCTCGAGGAAGTGCGCAAACACCGGGCCATCCAGCGCGAGGGCCGCGCCCGGCACCAGTGGCCGGTCGTGGCTATCGTCGGCTACACCAACGCGGGGAAATCATCCCTCCTCAACCGGTTAACCAAGGCCGGCGTCCTCGCCGAGGACAAACTCTTTGCCACCCTCGATCCGACCACCCGCCAGTTTGTCCTGCCGAACAAGTTGAAGGTGCTTTTCACCGATACGGTCGGTTTCATCCGCAAGCTACCCACCACGGTGATCGAATCCTTCAAAGCCACCCTTGAGGAATTGAAGTCCGCCGACCTCTTGGTCCACATGGTTGACCTGAGCCACGCGCAGTGGGAGGAACACATTGCTGCGACCGAAGAGGTCATTCGCGAACTCGAAGCCGACGGCAAACACACCTTGATTGTCTTCAACAAGATCGACCGGCTAGCCAATGCCGAAGCGATCGCGGCCGCGCTGGCCCGCCATCCGCACAGCGTGGCCATTTCGGTCAAAACGGGGAAAAATCTCGAGCAGTTTGTCGATGAGCTGCAAAACCAGCTCTCCGCCTGGCGCCTGCGCCAGAAGTTCCGTCTCCCGCAGGCGGACAGCGCTGCGCTGGCCGAGTTGCATCAGGCGGGCCACGTGGTTGACCTCACCTACGACGGTGACGATGCCCTGGTCACCGCGCACATTCCGCCCGCGCTGGAAGCGAAGTTTGCCCGCTACGCGGTGGCCTGATTTTTTTTAAGAAAAGATAACGAAGATAACGAAGTCGGCGCCAGTTGGCAGTTTCCCCTTTATTACCTTCGTTATCTTCTGTGCAAGTTCTGTCCGATGAAATCCTTCCGTGAAGAACTCTGGTTCGAAGTCCCGGCCCGCCGCGGGCTGCTCAACATCACGCCCCAGATCGGCCGCTGCCTCCGGGCCAGCGGGATCAAAGAAGGACTGTGCCTGGTCAATGCCATGCACATCACGGCCAGTGTCTTCATCAACGACGACGAAAGCGGCCTGCACGCCGATTTGGAAAAGTGGCTGGAAAAACTCGCGCCGGAAAAGCCGCACAGCCAATACGGTCACAATGGCGCGGAGGACAATGCCGACGCCCATCTCAAGCGGAGCATCATGGGCCGCGAAGTCGTGGTCGCGGTGAGCGACGGACGGCTCGACTTCGGACCGTGGGAACAAATTTTCTACGGCGAATTCGACGGACTGCGTCGCAAGCGCGTCTTGGTCAAAATCATCGGCCAGTAGCCCCTATTTCTCCGCGAGCAGCTCCTGCTTGGCCGCGGCGAGTTCCTCGCGTTTGGCTTTTCCCACTTTGGGGTAGCTCAAGTGGAGCGAGTCGAGAGCTTCGATGAGCGCAGCGGCGACCACCACGCGGGTGAACCACTTGTGGTCGGCCGGGACGACATACCAAGGGGCGTCCTCCGTCGCGGTGTGCCGGATCGTCTCCTCATAGGCTTGCTGGTAGTCGTTCCAAAATTGTCTCTCGTGCGAGTCCGCGGTGGAGAACTTCCAATTTTTTTCCGGTGTGTCGATCCGGGCGAGAAAACGTTTTTTCTGCTCGGCCTTGGAGAGGTTGAGGAAGAATTTGCAGACCAGTGTGCCATTGCGCGCGAGGTAGCGCTCGAAGGCGCGAATATCCTCGAAGCGTTGATGCCAGATGTTCTTGGTCAGCAAGGGACGCGGGATCTTCTGCTTTCCGAGGATTTCCGGATGCACCCGCACGACGAGGGTTTCTTCGTAGTAGCTGCGGTTGAAAATACCGATCCGTCCGCGCTCCGGAACCCGCTTGCTGCAGCGCCAGAGGAAATCGTGGTCGAGTTCCTCGCTGGTCGGGGCCTTGAACGAGTGGACCTCGCAGCCCTGCGGATTGACTCCGGACATCACGTGCTTGATCGCCCCGTCTTTGCCCGCCGCGTCCATGGCTTGGAAAATGAGCAGCACGGCCCACTGGTCCTGGGCGTAAAGTTTGTCCTGCAGGGCCGACAGCGCCTGCACGCCCTGCACGAGCGCCTCTTTGGCGCGGTCTTTGTCCTTGCTGTCGAATTTCAGCGTGTCGCCGGGGTCGCAGTCCTTGAGCCGGAAGTTTTGCCCGGAAGTGACACGGAATGGCGCCGCCAGGTCGCGGGCACGTTTGACCAGCGTGTCGGTTTTCATGGGATCATTGTGCCGAGAAGAGCAGGCGTGTCATGTAGGCGAGGACGAAGATGCCCAGCGCGATGATGAGAATGCCCAAACGCTTCGCGCTGCGCGGGTCAAAGCTGATGATTTGCTCGGAGGAGATTTTCCGAGCGGTGAGAGTGAACCGCCAAGTGGCCACGGCCAGAGTGGTCAGGCCGACAAGAACCAAAGCCAGCCCCGCCTCGCGTCCGCCCTCGCTGACTTGGCGCACCGGCTCGGCGCCCAAGGTTTTGACAATAGTGTGGAGAAAGAGGTCGAAGCGCTCGAGGACGAAGCCGAAGGCGATGATGGCAATGCCCGTGCGGAGCCAAGCCAAATAAGTTCGCTCGTTGGCCGCCTGGTCACTGTATTGCTTAATCATGGGGGAACGACATCTTGGGCCAGACGGCCTCCGAGGCTCAATGGTAAAGCCGGAAATGGTCCCCAGGGGTTGACCCCGCCGCATTGCCCCCTAAACTCGGTTTTTCACCATGAAATACCTAAAACATACTTGCGATCAAATTCACCCTTTCCAGAATCTTTGGTGTGCCGCTCTCGGCTCTGCTCTGTTAATCACCAGCACCTCTCTTCTTCAAGCCGAGCCAGCCGCCTCCGAGGCCAAGCCAACCGCCGGCGAATTGGCGGTAAAAACCGGTCAGGATGCGACCGGTACAGTGACCGGAACCACGGAGCAAGCCGGTGGGACGGTCCTGGACGCCGGCAAGGGCCTCCTCGACACCACTCAGGCGGCGGTCGAAGGCGTTGGCAACACCGCCAAAACGGCAGGCGAGACAGTTTTGGACACGGGCAAGGCATTGATCAATAAAAACCCCGTCGAGGGTGCGGGCAACGCGGTCAAAGCGATGAGCGCGGGTGCCGTTGATACCACCGGGGCGGCAGTCGGTACAGTAACCGACACGACCAAAGAAGCGCTCGGGACCACCGCAGGAGCGGTGGGCGGAACGGTGGGCACTGCGGCCACAGCGGTCGAAGGCACCGCCCAGACCGGGGTGGATGCCACCCAGGCCACCGGCGCGGCAGTCCGTGATGGCGCCTCTGCAGTTAAGGGCGCGGTGACCGGTGAGACAGCCGCCGAGTAAGGCTCGGCTTTTCCATTTTCGCCGACAAAGGGGCTCCCACGGGGGCCCCTTTTTTTGTTCAGCTCCGCGGGAACAGTTCGATCATCCGGAAGCCGATCCAGATTGCGGTCACGCAGATCGCCACGCTGGAGAGGGCATAAGTGGCCGCGATAAGAACTTCCCCCCGCCGCAGGAGATGAAGGGTTTCCAAACCGAAGGCCGAGAATGTGGTAAAGCCCCCGAGCAGTCCCGCCAGGAGCAGCAATCTGAGTTGCGGGGTGAACCAATCGAGCCGCTCCATTGCTCCAGAAAGCACGCCCATGAGCAGACAGCCGAGCACATTCACCGCGAACGTGTTCCAGGGAAATTTGCTGGCCAGCGTGTGGTGGAACACCCAACTGCCAAGGAGATAACGCGCCACAGCACCGGCGAATCCGCCCGCGCCGACCAGAAATATATTGGCCGCGTTACTCAAGCAACATGGAGGTTAAAGGGGCGGCGGAATTTGCCAAGACCCGGCACTCAAGACAAGCGGACCACACGCGGCCCGGCGATCAGACGGCCCAGGGTGAAGAAGGGCTCCTCGATCGCGTCGCGCAAGGCCGGCTCGTCCTGCGGATCGCAGACCATCATCATGCCGACGCCCATGTTGAAGGTGCGGAAGAGTTCTTCGTCGGGCAGTCCGCTGACGTCCGCCATGAGGCGGAAGAGCGGCGACACGGGCCAGGCGGCGCGCTCGATGTCCGCGGCACAACCTTCCGGAAGGATACGCGGCAGGTTGTCGAAAACGCCCCCGCCGGTCAGGTGGGCCAGCGCCTTGACCAGCCCGCGGTCCAAGGCCGTGCGCAGCACACCGAGATACGAACGGTGCGGCGCGAGCAGCGCATCACCCAGGGTGGTGTCAAGACCCGCAGGTGTCGCCTCGAGCGGCAGGCCGCGGAAAATTTTTCGGGCCAGCGAATAGCCATTGGTATGCAAACCGGACGAGGCGAGGCCGAGCAGGAGGTCGCCCGGTTGGAGGTCGGGCCGCGGGAGGAGGCGCTTTTTTTCCGCCGCGCCGACCATCGTGCCGGCCACGTCGAATTCTCCCGGGCAATAGACCCCGGGCATTTCCGCCGTCTCTCCGCCGAGCAGCACGCACTTGGCATCCGCGCAGGCCTCGGCCATCCCGCCGACGATTTCCGCGATACGTGAAGCCGAAAGGGACGATGAGGCAATGTAGTCGAGAAAGAAGAGCGGAAAGGCACCCTGCACGAGAAGATCGTTGATGCAGTGGTTGACGATGTCGTGGCCGATCGAAGTGTACCGGCCCGCGGCGGAGGCAAGCATGACCTTGGTGCCGACCCCGTCCGTGGTGCCGAGCAGCACGGGGTGCTCGAAGTTTTTCAGGGCGGACGCGTCGAGCGCACCGCCGAATGACCCGATGCCGCCGAGCACGCCGGCGGAATGCGTGGCTTCGACCTTCTTTTTGAGGAGGGTTACCGCGCGGTTGCCCTCGTCGATGTCGACGCCGCTTGCCGCGTAGCTGCCGGCGGTGCGGGCCAATTCGCGCCAGCCGATGTCGCGGCGGAACTGGCAGCCACGGAATGAAATCTCGCCCGCGGCCTCATAGGCGCGGGTGCGGGCCTCTTCAAGATTCGCGCCGGTCGCAGTCACGTTGAGCACGCGGCCGCCGGAGGTGACAATCGAGCCCGCGGCCTCTGCCGTGCCCGCATGAAAAAGGCTCACCCTCTCGCGGGCTGCGGCCCGATCAAGTCCTGCCACAGGGTCTCCGCTTTCCGGTTTTTCCGGATAGCCGCGCGAGGCGAGCACCACGGTGCAGGCGGTTTCGTCGTGCCAGCGGACCGGGGTTCCGGCCAGACGCCCCTCGACACAAGCCAGGGCAATCTCGCGCAGCGGGGTCGCGAGCAAGGGCAGCAAGGTTTGCGCCTCGGGGTCTCCAAAGCGGCAATTGTATTCGATGAGTTTGGGTCCGTCCGCAGTCAGCATCAGCCCGGCGTAGAGCACGCCGACGTAGGGGGCGCCCTCGCGAGCGAGTCCCGAGATGGTCGGGCGCACGATGCTGGCGAGGACTTGCTCAATCATGGCCGGCGGACAAATCCCGGCAGGCGCATAGGCGCCCATCCCGCCGGTGTTTGGTCCGCGGTCGCCCTCGTGAATTCGTTTGTGGTCCTGGGCCGGCGGCATGGCCGCGACGGATGTGCCGTCGCTGAAAACGAGCAGGGAAACCTCCGGTCCGGTCAGACGTTCTTCGAGAAGAATCGGCCCGGATTGCGCCAAGCGGACCAGAGCTTCGTCGCGCTCGGACTTGTTTTCGGGAATGACCACGCCTTTGCCCGAGGCGAGGCCGTCGGCTTTGACCACGACGGGAAAATCTTGCGCCTCGGCCCAAGCGCGCGCCTCTTCCGCGGCGGCCGGACCGGAAAAAGTTTTATTGCGCGGCGAGGGGAGCCCGTGGCGTGCGGCAAACTCGCGGCAATGGCTCTTGCTTGTTTCCAATCGCGCCGCTTCCCGGGACGGTCCGAAGACCCGGAAGCCGGCAGCCCGCAGGGCGTCGGAAACCCCCGCGGCCAGCGCGCTCTCGGGTCCGATGAGCACCAGGTCGATCTTTTCCTCCCGGCAGAGGGCCACGACTTGCCCGGGGTGGCATGGGTCGATGTCACGCCGGTTCGGTGTTCCGCCGTTACCCGGTGCCACGATGACGCTGTCACCGGGGCACTCCAGCGCGCGGGCCATGGCGTGTTCGCGTCCGCCCGATCCGAGCACGAGAATCTTCATGCCAGAGCGAACTCGAAGGAGTCTTTGGGTGCCACGCCCGAGACATCCACCGGGTATTTTCCGGTGAAGCAGGCTGTGCAGTAGCCCGATTTTTTGCCGATCGCGGCCATCATGCCCTCGACCGAAAGAAAAGCCAGCGTGTCGGCCCCGACATGCTGACGGAGCCGCTCGGGGTCGAAGCGCGCAGCGATGAGTTCGTCATAGGTTCCCATGTCGACCCCCATGTGGCAGGGATGAAGCACGCGCGGCGAGGTGATGCGCAGGTGGACCTCCTTGGCTCCGGCGTCGCGGACCAGCTTGATCAGTTGGGCTGAGGTCGTGCCGCGGACCAGCGAGTCGTCGATGATAACCACGCGCTGACCGGCAAGGTTGGCCGGCAGGACGTTGAACTTCATGGCCACGCGCCGTTCGCGGAGAAGTTGGGTCGGCTCGATGAAGGTGCGTCCGATGTAGCGGTTTTTGATGAAACCGTCGTTGAACGGGATGCCGGACTGTCGCGAATAGCCGATGGCCGCGGGAATGGACGAATCGGGGACCGGCACGACGACGTCCGCTTCGGCCGGCCACTCGATGGCCAGTTGCTCGCCCAGTTTCTGCCGCACCTTGTGCACGCTCTCGCCGTCCCACTCGCTGTCGGGCCGGGAAAAATAAACAAACTCGAAGGAACAGCGCGCCGGTCCGGTGGCGGCGGTTGTCGTGCGGTGCCGGGTGATTTCTTTGCCGCGCACCACGACGATTTCGCCATTTTCCACCTCGCTGATCTCGGTGCAGCCGAGGGTGTTCAAGGCGCAGGTTTCCGAGGCGGCAGCCCAGCCGCCCTCGGGGGTGCGCCCGATGGAGAGTGGACGGAATCCCCAGGGATCACGGGCCGCGATGAAGCTGTCGATTCCGAGAAGGACCAGCGAGTAAGCGCCTTTCCACGAAGGCATGGTGCGTTCCAGGCGTTCCTCCCAGGTGCGGCCGCTCGCCGCGGCGAGCATCAGGGCCATCACTTCGGTATCACTCGCCGCGGTGAGGGCGAAACCGCGTTGCAAAAGTTGGGAGCGAAGCTCGGTGGCGTTGACCAGCGACCCGTTGTGCGCGAGGGCGAGGGGTCCGTGCATGGTTTCGACCAGGAAGGGCTGGGCATTGCGCGCGGTGGACGCACCCATGGTCGAGTACCGGGTGTGCCCGATGGCTTGGTAGCCGGTGAGTGGCGCCAGTGTCTCCGGGGTGAAAATTTGGGAGAGCAAACCGACATCCTTGTGGATGCGCGCCCGCTGCCCGTCGGATACCGCAATGCCCGCCGCTTCCTGTCCGCGATGCTGCAGGGCGAAGAGCCCGAAGAAGGCGAGTTGGGCGGTTTCTTCGCCGCTGGGCGAGGACACGGCGACCACCCCGCATTCTTCGCTCGGGCGGTCGTCGCGAAAAGGGGAACTGAGTTCGATGGTCTGTTTCATGATGCCCGGGCGGCGGCCACCCCGTTGCGGAAAAGTGGCAGGGCGCTGCCCCGTTTTTGAGCGGTAACCATGGCACGGCCTTGGCGCTCCGTCACGTGGTTCTCCGGATGGGGCATCATGCCGAGCACCAGACCGGTGGAATCGCAGACCCCGGCGATGGCCTCCACGGATCCGTTCGGATTGTCCGGGTAGGCATCCGCCGCGTAGCGGAAGGCAACGCGGTCCTCGGATCGCAGCTGCTCGAGTACGGCGTTGCCGGCCAGGTATCGGCCCTCGCCGTGGGCCACGGGGCAACGGACCGGTTCTTCCAAGGCCCTCGTCCAGACGCAGAGCTGCGAGGACGGTTGCAGTGAAACCCACCGGCACTCGAAATGTCCCCTCTCGTTGTGCTGCAGGGCCCCCGGAAGCATCCCGGACCGCACGAGCATTTGGAATCCGTTGCACACCCCGAGGATCGGGGTGCCTTGGGAAACTTTTTGCGGCAGGAGGTCGCCGAGCAGGCGCTCGGCTTCGAGGGCAAAAACGCGGCCCGAACCGAGCGCGTCCCCGTAGGAAAAACCACCGGCAATAACGATCAGCTTGGCCCGCTCGATCTCGCCGCGCCGCCCGGGCAGGTCGAGAAGATCGACGCAGACCGGCGAGGCACCGGCCTGCTCAAGGGCGAAGGCCGCATCGTTTTGACGATTCGTGCCGGGTGCGGTGAGAACGATGGCAGGAGGCTTCATCACGCGTCACCCCTCCAGGCGCGTTCGAGAGCAGTGCCGTCCCACCTGTGGGTGCCGAGGCGCAGGTGGTAGTCTGTGACCACCCCGCCGATGACGGCTGCCTCATCGCCGAGGGACTGGAGAACCCGCGGGATATTTTCCTCGCGAACCTCCAGCACGATGCGTCCGAGTGATTCGGAAAAGAGGGCGGAACACTCATCAGGTTCTTCCAGCGTGGCCTCGACCCCGAGTCTTCCGCCGATCGCCATTTCGGCCAGGGTCACCGCGAGGCCGCCCTCGCTGACGTCATGGGCCGACTCAACAAGCCCTTCGCGCATGAGGGCGTGGATGCGGCGGTAACGGGCCGGAGCCGAGGCGTCGGGTGCGGGCACCGTACCGCCCTCGTTACCTGTGACGAGATTGTAGTGGCTCCCGCCGAATTCGCGCGTGGTGCGGCCGGTCAGGACGAGCGCGTGACCGGCACCGCGCAGGGCCGTGCCGATCGACCGGTCCGCTTCGGGCACATGGGCCAGGGCGGTGATGACCAGGGTCGGTGGGATGGATCGGCGGGTGCCGTCCGAGGCGACGTATTCGTTGTTCAGCGAATCCTTGCCCGAGACAAAAGGGGCCCCGTAGAGCTGGGCGGCCGCGCAACATCCGCGCACCGTGGCAACCAGGTCGCCCAGCGTTTCCGGACGCCGCGGATCGCCCCATGAAAAATTGTCCAGTAGTGCGGTCTGGGCCGGATCCGCACCCGAGGCCGTGATGTTGCGCATGGCCTCGTCGACCACGGCGTGGGCCATGTGTTCCGGATCGTAGAGCCCGTAGCGTGCATTGACCCCGATCCCGAGGGCAAAACCGGACGGCCGATGCGGCGGGGCGATCACCGTTCCGTCGGACGGGCCCGACTGGTCGCTGCCGGCCATCGGGCGGATGACCGTGGCGCCAAGAACTTCGTGGTCGTAGCGGTGAATGACGGCTTCTTTCGACGCAATGTTCGGATGGGCGAGGAGAGTAAGGAGCGTTTTGGGAATGTCGGCCTCGCGGCGGCGGGTGTCGGGTTCGCGGTCGGGGGAGGGCAGTTTGGCCCGCAGGCGGCGGACAGGCCGTCCTTGGTGCAGAAATTCCATCGGCAAATCGACCACCGGTTTTGTGCCGTGGCGCACGAGCAAACGCCGGTCGCCGGTGAACTCGCCGATATCGCAGGCCGACAAGCCGAGATGACGGGCGCGCTCGACAACGGCCGTCGCTTGGGCCGGCGGCACCGCGAGGACCATGCGCTCTTGCGCCTCGGAGAGCCAGACTTCCCACGGTTGGAGCCCGGCGTATTTGCGGTCGACGGCGGTGAGATCAACGGAAACGCCCGTGGTTTCACCCAATTCACCGACCGCGGAAGACAGTCCGCCCGCCCCGCAATCGGTCAAGGCGCGCACCAGCGGGTCGGGACGGTCGAGCAACTCGACAAGCAAGTCGGCCACCAACCGTTCAATGATCGGATCGCCGATCTGCACGGAGGCCCCGGCCACTTCGCCGGTCGTGGCATCCATGGTCATGGAAGAAAAAGTCGCCCCGCGGATCCCGTCGCGTCCGGTCGCCCCGCCGACGACCACAACACGGTCGCCGGGTTGCGGTCCGCTCAATTTGTCATAGCCCTGGAGCACCTCGCCGACGCAACCGCAAAAGACGAGCGGATTGGCGGTGTAACCGGCATCGTAAAGGACGGCACCGGCCACGGTGGGCACTCCCATTTTGTTGCCGTAGTCGGCCACCCCTTCGACCACCCCCTCCTTGATGACCGCGGGGTGGAGCACGCCTTCCGGAAGATCGTGATGGTCGAGTTCGCGCGGACCGAAGCAAAGGATATCGGTCAGGGCGACGGGGCGGGCGGGAGCGGCAAGGACGTCACGGATCACGCCGCCCACCCCGGTGTTGGCACCGCCGAAGGGTTCGATCGCGCTGGGGTGGTTGTGCGTTTCCGCTTTGATCGCGAGCCGCACGCCGTCGGCGAAGGCCACGATGCCCGCATTGCCATCGAAGGCGGAGAGAACGAAAGGAGCGCGCATTTCGCGCGTTGTTTCGCGCAACTGGCGCAAGAGGGGCACCACCTCGCCCTGATCTGTCTCGATGCGTGCGGCGAAGGTCTTGTGGGAACAGTGGTCGCTCCAAGTCTGCGCGATCGTTTCCAGTTCGGCGTCGGTCGGATCGCGTCCTTCGGCCGTGAAGTATTGTGCCACAGCCTCCATTTCTTCGGGGTCGAGGGCGAGAGCCCGTTCATTGTTGACCCGGGCCAGCACCTCCGGAGGCCGTCCGCACAATGGGACAATTTCAACCGTGGAAGATTCTTCGGTCGTCGCAGAGGTGAAGCCGGGTTGCACCTCGCCGAAGGACCATGTCTCGATGACCGGGTTGCAGAGAAGGTTGTGCACAAGAAAGCGGAGGTCCTTTTCCGAAAGTTCGCCGGCGCCGGTCATTTCGAAGCGCGATCCTGTGGCGGCTTCGATCCGGCATCCGCTGCGCGCCGCGCTCTCGGCCAGTTGTGTGGCCACGCGGTCGGTCACGCCGGCCCGCCGCGCCACCTCGATGACGAGACGGCCGGCCGGCACGGCAGTTGTGCCGACCTCGAGGCGGGCGGCTTCACCCAGGGCATCGTCGAGCAACCGCGTTACAATGGAGCGCAAATTCGCGGTGTCCGTCTCGCCGCGCAGGAAAAAGATTTCCGAGGCCTTGAGGGAAAGACCGGCGAACCCGAGTTGCCGGGCCTGCCTGGTCAGCGCGCGGTTGCGATGTGCCCCGCATGGCTTGATCACTTTGGCCAAGGACGCTCCGGATGCTGGTTCTGGCCCGTTTTTCATCGGCGGGCAAACTTGGCGATGATGGCAGGCAACAATTCATGCTCGGCGACCTGGATCCGCGCCTGCAGGGTTTCTGCCGTGTCATCCGGCCTGACCTCGACTTCTCTTTGCGCGAGGATTTCCCCGGTGTCCACCCCTTGGTCCACGTAGTGCACGGTGCAACCGGTGACCTCATCGCCGGCGGCGAGAGCTTGAGCGGCGGCTTGGAATCCGCGGTGTTTCGGCAGGAGGGAAGGATGCACGTTGATGATGCGTCGCGGATAGGCAGCGAGGAGGGAGGGGCCCACGATACGCATGAAACCGGCCAAGACGACCAACTCAACTTTCTCCTCGCGCAGGATGGCGACGATTTTTTCCTCGGTGGCGGCATCAAGGCGTCCGCGTGCGCTGGCCGGGACAAGGCACGCGGTGCGCGCACCCCGGGTGCGGCCGAGTTCAAGGATCCTTGCGTCCGGCTGATCGGAGAGCACGGCGGCGACCTGCGCCGGCAGGGCGCCCGCGTCGATGGCGCGGCAGATGGCGGCGAAGTTCGAGCCGTGCCCCGAACCGAGAACGCCCAAGCGGAGCAGGTCTGGTCCGCTCATTTGAACCGCCGCGGACAACGCGTCAAGGAATGCATCACTCCATACTTTCCGGTAAAGAGGGGGAGTCTTTCAAACTATGTCTTGGGCTGCTCCGGAATGGCACAAAATGTTCATGTGTTGACGCTTAAGTCTTCCAGACCGCCCAATGTTACGGAATTGTCACTCTACGGATCCCGCTCAATTCTCGTTGCTTTGGTCCATCACGAGACGGGCCACGAGGTCGGCGGTGCGGTCGAAGGAGAGGAGGCCGGTATTGAGCGTGGCGTGGTAAAGGGTCGGGTCGTCGATGTCGCGCTGGAAGTTGCTTTTGACGTAGCGGCGACGGCCTTCGTCATGCTCATGAAGATATTTTGCCGCGGCTTTGGCATCCCATTGGAAATGCTTCTCCAGATGGGCCAAGCGGGTGCTTTCGGGGGCAACAAGACGGACGTGGATTCCGCACTTCAACCTTGCGGTGATGATTTCGGCGCCTCGTCCGACAATGATGCAGCGTCCGATCCGGGCCAGTTTGAGGATGGTGTCGCTCGTATGATGGAAGATGGTCCACATCGAGGGATGGAGACCGAGCACCTCGCCGAGGAGGGCCTGCACGGTGGTGTCTTTGTCTTCGAGGACAAGCTTGGCGATTTCTTGCGGCAGATCGGCGTCCTCCAGCACCTTGGTGATAAGATTCTTGTCGAAAACCATCCAAGGCTGCGCGCCTGTCGCGAGGTCTGCGTTGAGTTTTTCGGAGAGGAGATGCGCGACGGTCTCCGCGCCAGCGCCGGCTTGGCGGGAGAGGGTGACGAAAGGAAGACCGCTCGTCCTGCCGAGCGGAGCACGGTCTTTTTGGCTGACAAAGTAGGCGCGGTATTTGGCGAAATAGTCGGGTTCTGACATGACAAAATTTTACCAGAGGCGGGGCGGGGCGGAAGGAAGGAATTTTTGTTGGTGGACCCGGAGTTCCTGTCCTACCCGGTGTTGAGCATGATGGAAGCGGGAGCGGGGCGCGGCGCGTCGGGATCAGGGGAGCAACGAGAGGAGCGGGGCCGGGTAGACGCCCAACCAAATGATGAGGGCGCAGAGGAGGGCGATGGTCAGTTTGGCCAGAGCGCTCACTGCGATTTCGGGGGCGTCGGGGTCGGCGGGTTGTTGCCAATACATGGCGCGGATCACTTTGAGGTAATAATAGAAGCCGGCGGCAACAGTGATCACGCCGAGGATGACCAGTCCCCAATGCTGCTGCTCGATGGCGCATTCGAAGATGAACAATTTGCCGAGGAAGCCGGCGGTGAGGGGGATGCCGGCGAGGGAGAGCATGGCCAGCATGAGGGCGAAGGCGAGGTGGGGAGCGCGCTGGTTGAGTCCGTTGAAATTGGCGAGGTCATCGCCGCCGGTGGCTTGGGCCACGATGGTCATGACGAGGAAGGCGAGCAACGTCATGAGGAGGTAGGCGGCGAGATAGAAAACAATCGCGGTGCCGGCGAAGGGGGCGCCGATGGAGACGATGCCGAGGAGAAGATAACCGGCGTGGCCGATGCTGGAGTAGGCGAGGAGGCGTTTGAGGTTGGACTGCGGGATGGCGGCGAGGTTGCCGAAGATCATGGTGGCACCGGCGATGACCGCAAGGAGGGGGAGGATTTTTTCCTGCAGGGCGGGGACGACAAGGAAGGTTTGCACGACGCGGAGCAGCACGATGAAGCCAGCGGCTTTGGAGGCGACGGAGAGGAAGGCGGTGACCGGAGTGGGCGCTCCTTGGTAGACGTCGGGGACCCAGAATTGGAAGGGGGCGGCGGCAATTTTGAAACCGAGGGCAATGAGGACGAGGCCGAAGCCGAAGAGAAGGGCGGGGGCGGCGGCTTGGTCGAGGAGGGGAAGTTTGGCCGCAATGGCGGCGAGGTTGAATTGTCCGGTCACGCCGTAGATCCAGGTGATGCCGTAGACAAGGAAGCCGGTCGAGAGGGCACCGAGGACGAGGAATTTCGTGCCGGCTTCGAGGCTGTTCTCATTGCGGCGGAGGTAGGAGACGAGGATGTAGAAGGTGATGGTGACCAGTTCGAGCGAGACGAAGATCATGACGAAGTCGACCGCCGAGGCCATCCACATGAGGCCGGCGCAAGCTAGGACTGGGAGGGTGTAAAATTCACCGAGTCCGGCGCCGCGGCGTTCGGAGGGGAGGTTGGCTTCGACCGTCGGGGCGTATTCGAGCGCCATGACCAGCACGATGACGGTCGTAAGGAGGGCGAATTGTTTGAGGAAGAGGGCGAGGGGGTCCGCGCTGTAGAATTTGGCGTAGGCGGCGGAGGCGTTCATCGCGGCAGGGTCGGCGAAGAAGGTGGCGCCAAGGATGCCGAGGAGTCCGAGAATGCCGAGGTAGGCGATGCCGCGTTTGGCCCCGGGGCCGGAGAAGGCTTCGGCCATGAGCAGAAAGATGCCCAGAACAACAACGGAGGCTTCGAGGTAAAGCGGGTTCATCAGGGCAGGTAGGCGAAGACCGGGTTGAGGTAGTCGAGCAAGAGGCCGGGACGGAAGCCGGTGAGGAGGAGCACGGCGAGGAGAAGGATGACGGCCCAGCGGACACCGGAGGAAATATCAGCAGTGTCAGCTTTGACCGCTGACCCGCGCGCGCCCCAGAAAATGTTGCGGTAAGCGCGGAGCATGTAGACCGCGGAGATGACCACGCCCCAGAGGGCGAGGGCGGTGGCGGTCTGGAACCAGTTGAAGCTGCCGACCGCACCGCGGGCGAAGGCGCCGAAGAAAATCATGATTTCGCTGGCGAAGGTGGCGAAGCCGGGGAGACCGACCGAGGCCATGGCGGCGAAGCCGAAGAGGAGTCCGAGTTTCGGGGTGACCCCGGCGAGGCCGCCGAGTTCGGAGAACTCGAGGGTGCCGGTGCGGCGGTTGATTTCACCGCAAAGGGCGAAGAGGGCGGCCACGGTGAGTCCGTGGGCAAAGAGCATGAGCGACAGGCCGGCAAGTCCGAGCTGGTTGAGGGCGACGAAGCCGAGGAAGGCGTAGCCCATGTGCATGACGCTCGAGTAGCCGAGCATGAGGTCGAGGCGTTTTTGTGCGAGGGTCACGAAGCCGACGTAGAGGATGTTGCCGAGGAGGAGGATGAGGACGAGGTGGGCGAACTGTTGGATTTCCTCGGGGAAGATGGGCACGACGAGGCGGAGGAGTCCGTAGAGGCCGAACTTTTTGAGCACCCCGGCATGGAGCATGGCGGCGGGTGCGGGTGCGGAAGCATAGGCTTCGGGCGCCCAGGTGTGGAAAGGGAAGAGGGCGATGAGGATGCCGAAGCCGAAGAAGAGGAGGAGGTAGACAGCGGGTCCGGGGGTGAGGAGGCCGGCGTAGCCGAGCTGCTGGAGGAGGCGGATATCAAAGGTGCGCAGTCCTTCGGGTACGGCGAGCCAGAGACCAATGAGTCCGAGGAGCAGAATGAAGCTGCCGAAAGCGAGGTAAATCGTCACTTTCCAAGCGATGCGCTGGCGGTCACCCGAGCCCCAGATGCCGATGAGGAGGAAGGTGGGGATAAGGGCGAGTTCGTGGAAAGCGTAAAAGAAAAAGAGGTCGATCGAAGCAAAGGCGCCGATGGCACCGCCCGAGATCAAGAGAAGGCACGCGTAGAACATGCCGGGGGACTTTTCGACCGGCGGGGTGACCCAGACGGCGGCAAAGGTGACGAGCGTGGCGAGGAGGAGGAGGACCATGCTCAGTCCGTCGGCCCCGAGCGAGAAGCTGAGGCCGTAAGCGGGGAAGAGCGCGTTTTCGCTGACAAATTGGAAGCCGCCGATTTCGAGGTTGTAGGACGCGAGGAGGTAGAGGCTGAGGAGGAGGTTGGCGCCGGCGCCGAAGAGCGAAATGCGGCGCGGGGCCGAGCCGGCCATGCAGAACGCCGCGGTGACCAGCGGGATGAGGATGAGGGAGAGGAGCGGGCTCATCAGCGGAAAACGAGGAAGTAGAGGACGAGCAGCATCCCGGCGCCGAAGAAGAAGGCGTAGGCTTGCAGGTTGCCCAGTTGGAGAAGACGCAGGAGGTAGCCCGCGCCCCAGACCGTGCGGGCGCTGCCGGTCACGACCAAGCCGTCAATAATCCAGCGGTCGAACCAGGAACCGAACACGGCAATGCCCCCCTGCCCCCGGACCACGAGCCAGTTGTAGAAATTGTCGATGTAAAGGCGGTTGGCCAGGAGCGGGATGCGGACGGGATCCCGGGCGGGCCCGCGCAGGTAAAGCCATGCGGCGAGGCCGGCGCCGGCGGCGAGGAAACCGAGGACGATTTTATGCGCGATGGCGGGGGCTTCAGCGTAGGCGATGTCGAAGAAATGGCTGACGAACCACGGGTAACCGGCTATGACCGCGGGGACGGCGAGAATGACGAGCGGAAGGGTCATAACGAGCGGGGATTCTTTGGCCCGGGCGGCATGGTCGCCGCGCGGCTTGCCGAGGAGGACAACGAGCAAAAGACGGAAAGTGTAGAGGGCGGTGAGGAGCACGGCGCTGGCGGTGATCCAGAATCCGGGACGGTTGTTAAGCCAGGCCCACTCGATGATGTTGTCCTTGCTAAAGGATCCGCTGAAGAACGGCACGCCGGCGAGGGCGAGTCCGCCGGCCAGCATGCAGAGTGCGGTGATGGGCATGCGGGTGAGGAGCCCGCCCATTTTCCAAATGTTCTGCTCGTGGTGCAGGGCGATGATGATGGAACCCGCGCAGAGGAAGAGAAGGCACTTGAAGAAGGCGTGGGTGAAAAGATGGAACATGGCGACGTCACCCGTCGCGCCCACGCCGATGCCGACGACCATGTAGCCGAGTTGGGAGATGGTCGAATAAGCGAGGATGCGTTTGATGTCGTCCTGCTGGATGGCCATCAGACCTGCCGCGAAGCAGGTGATGGCGCCGGTCCACATGATGACTTCGCGGACGATGTCCGGCGCGGCAAGCAGGATGGGAAAAATGCGGGCCAGCATGTAGACACCCGCCGCGACCATGGTGGCGGCGTGGAGGAGTGAGGACACCGGGGTCGGACCCTCCATCGAGTTGGGCAGCCAGACGTGGAGCGGCATTTGGGCGGATTTGCCGATGGTGCCGCAGAAAACGAGGAGGCACGCAGCGATGAGGTAGCCGGGATGGAGGGTGAGGGCGGAGAGATTTGCTTCGATCCCGGCGAACATGACCGAGCCGGTGGCCAGCCAGAGCATGAGGATGCCGAGGATGAAGCCGAAATCGCCAACGCGGTTGACCGTGAAAGCCTGCTTGGCGGCGTCCGCCGCAGAGTCTTTGCGGAAATAGTGGCCGATGAGCAGGTAGGAGCTGACCCCGACCAGTTCCCAGAAGATGAACATCATGACCAGGTTGTCGGCCAGGACGATGCCGAGCATGGAGAAGAGAAAGAGGCAGAGCGATGCGTAATAGCGCGGGATACCTTCGTCGCCGCGCATGTAGCCGGCGGAATAGATGAAGACGAGGGTGGCGATGGTGGTGACCACGACGAGCATGAGGCGGCTCAGGTTGTCGAGAATGAGGCCGATCGGGACGGAGAAAACGCCGGGGACTTCGATCCACGGGATTTGCGCGGTGACGGCGAGGGCCGGGTCGAGGAAAACTTGCCAGCTGAGCAAGCAGGTCAACGCGACGGTGAAGATGCCGACGGCACTGGCGGCAACCTTCTGGCGCGGGAGAACGAAGAGGATGAACGCGGCGGCGACGAGCGGGGCAAAGAGGATGATCCAAGGATAAAATTGCGGGTCCATCGGGTCAGAATTTCATCCGGTTGAGGTCCTCGACGTGCGTGGTTTGGCGCAGGCGGTAGAGGGCGACGATGATGGCCAGCCCGACGGCCACCTCGGCCGCGGCGACCGTGATGATGAAGAAAACGAGGACTTGGGCGTTGTAGTCGGGAAGTCCGAAGGCGGTGACACCGTGGCGGGCGAAGGCGACGAGGGAGAGGTTGGCCGCATTGAGCATGAGTTCGAGGCTCATGAAGATGATGAGGAGGTTGCGGCGCAAGAGGACCCCGGCCAGGCCGATGGAGAAGAGGAGGCCGCTGACCAGGAGGTAATCGCCGAGGGTGGGCATGGTCAGGAGAGATGGGGTGGCACGGGTTCTTGGCCCGTGGTTTTGGTCGTGACGGGCGGGACCCGCACCCGGGCGGGCAGGCTGCCCGTGCCCCTTGGGAGATGGTGGCATCGGCATCCTGCCGATGAGGTACGAGGGTCATGGGCAGGATGCCGATGCCACTTTGTGTGCCGTGTGCGGTTGAGGAACGCGGCACGGAGTGCCACGGCACCAGGTTTGGCAAAGAGGGTTTTCATCGCAAATTGCGGCGGCTGAGGACGACCACACCGACGGTGGAGACCAGAAGGAGGACGCCGATGACTTGAAAGGGGAGGTTGAAACCGCTGAAGAGGGTCATGCCGATTTCATAGGCGTCGGGGTAGCCGGTGCGGGCCAGAGGGGGAAAGTGCTCGGCGGAGGAGGGGAGGGATCTGACCACTTGGGTGACGAGGACCACGAAACCGCCGAGCACGGCGAGTCCGCCGGCCAAGGCGGCAATGTTGAGGCGCCGGCGGGTCTCGGCCTTGAGGTCGAGGAGCATGATGATGAAAAGAAAAAGGACCATGACCGCGCCGGCGTAGACCAGGATCTGGATGATCCCGATGAAGAAGGCGTCGAGGGTGACGAAGAGGGCGGCGAGGGCGAGGAAGGTGAGGACGAGGCTCATCGCGCTGTTCACCGGGTTGCGGAAGAGGACGACGGCCGCAGCCGAGGCGAGCATGAGCACGGAAAAGACCCAGAACAGGATGGTAAGCATGCGGTGGTTGGCGCCGGGGGCGCTTGGCACGCCGCTTTTTTAGCCGGAAGCGCGCAGCCTAAGAGGCGAGAAGGCCTCTTTCGATCACTTTTTTTCGTTCCACTTGTGGACCAAGCCGTTCCTCACGCCGCCCAATTCGTAGAGCTTTTCCTTGTCGTGGACCATTTCGGCCCGGGTCAGGCCGGTGATCGAGTAGTCCTTGCGCAGGAAAATGGCCTGCTCGGGGCAGACTTCCTCGCAGAGCCCGCAATAGATGCAACGGATCATATCGATGTCGAATTTCTCGGGGTATTTTTCGACCTTGGACCACTGGTCGTCGGCGGGGAGTTCGGCGGGTTTGATCGCGATGGCGCGGGGTGGACAAATGAACTCGCAAAGTTGACAGGCCACGCAGCGTTCGCGGTCATGTTCGTCCTTCACCAAGGTCGGCGCGCCGCGATACCACTCGGGCATGGCGCTGTCCCATTTCTGCTCGGGATACTGCATGGTGACCTTGGTCTGACCCAAAAGCATTTTGATGAAGTGTTGCAGCGTGATCCAGAGGCCGCCCAAGATGGCAGGGAAGTAGGAGCGCTCCAGGAGGCTGAGTTTCGGGCGTTGGACGGTAGTGGCCATGTCAGGATTGAAGGTAAGCGAGGAGACCGGCGGTGAGGAAGATATTGACCAGGGCCACCTCAAAAAACACATACCAGCCGAGGTGCATCAACTGATCGAAGCGGAAGCGCGGCAGGGTCCAGCGCACCCAGAGGAAGAAAAAAATGACCGCGGCGACTTTGGCAAAAAAGGTGCCGATGTTGACCAGTCCCCAGAACCAGCCCTGCGAACCGTCCGGGATGAAGGGCAGGCTCCACCCGCCGAGGAAAAGGGTCACAATGACCCCGGCCCCGGCAATCATGGCGGCGTATTCGCCGAGAAAGAAGAGGGCGAAACGCATCGACGAGTATTCCGTATGGTAGCCCCCGATCAGTTCTTGCTCGGCCTCGGGCAGGTCGAAGGGCATACGGTTGGTTTCGGCAAACATGGCAATGATGAAGATTACGAACGAAATCATCATGGGGATCCACAGGAGGGTTTGTTCGAGATCAAACCCGAACCTGCTTCCGCTCTTCGTGGTGACTTCAAGCAATCCCCCGCCGCTCTGGAACCAGGCGGGGAAAACCATCCATCCGTGGTCCACCTGGTATTGCACGATTTCGCCCAGGTTGAGCGTGCCGGTGATCATGAAGATGGGCACCACGGAGAGTCCGAGCGAGAGTTCGTAGGAAATCATCTGCGAGCTCGAACGGATACCGCCGAGGAATGGGTATTTCGAGTTCGAGGCCCAGCCGGCCAGGACGATACCGTAAACCCCGAGCGAGGAAACGGCGAAGACCCAGAGCACGCCGATGTCGAGGTTGGCAATGACCATGGGAACGCTGAAGAGCGAACTGCCGAAGGGAAGCACGGCGAGAACGAGAATGGCGGGGATCATGGCCAAGCTTGGCGCGATGCTGAAAAAGAACTTGTTCACTCCACCGGGGACGAAGTTTTCCTTGAGGAGGAGCTTCACTCCGTCGGCGATCGGTTGGATCAGCCCGGCCCAACCCACGCGGTTCGGACCGACGCGATCCTGGATGAAGGCGCTGACCTTGCGTTCCGCCCAGACCGAGTAGGCCACCATGGTGAGAACAAGACCCAAAATAACCACCGTCTTGAGGGTTGCCGTCCAGACAAGAAAAATCTCGGGTTGAAAAAAAAGATCGAGGCTCGGCATGAGGTGGGCGGCGGAGTGCCCGCGGCGGAGCGGAATACTTAGCGGCGCGCGCGGCGGTCTTCAATCCCAAAGCCGGAGCGACTCAGATTAGCAAGTTAGTCTGCTTCTCGCCCGGGGTGACGTCCTCCAGCGCCATGTAGCAGGCGCGCTCCTGCAGGGTTCCGAGGATTCCGGGGTCGAGCTCGTCGAAGCGTCCGATGTTGAGCTCGGCTTGGAGAAGACCGCCTTTGTCCACCATGATGGAGCGGGCGTGCACCTCGCCGCGGAGAAAGCCGCGTTTGAGGATGCGCAGGGTGCCATTGCAGAAGATGCGGGCGGTGATTTTGCCGCGGACCACCATGTCGTGGACGCGGATCGGATGGGCGACCACCACGTCGGCGCTTTTTTCAATGCGGATGCGACGGGACCCGACTTCGCAATTGAGCCGGCCGGCCGTGCGGATTTTCGTCTCACCGTCGCAAAAAATTTTCCCCGCCGCCCCGCCGCCGATGTCGGCCGCGCCGCAGATGGTGACTTGGTTGTTCAGGTAGCCGAATTTTTTGATGGTCAGTGTGCCGCGGGTGCGGACGATACGGCTGATGCGTTTCTCGACCAGAACGTCATAGAGATCAATGTGTGCAATGCAATTCGGACAGGAGGTCGAAGCCGCAAGGTAGGGCACCTCGTGGAGGTGGCCGCACTCGTGACAGCGGATAGGTTTGAGCTCCGGGGGCCGCCAGCGCTGGTAGTATTCGCGCAGCTGATCAATCTGCGGTTCGTAACGGAGCAGCCAGGGCTCGGCCGCGCGCAGAGCGCGCCTGGAGAGCGGTGCCAAGCGCGCGGCCAGCGGTGCGAGCCGTTCGCTCCAAGTGGCGACTTTAATTTGGTTGCTGGCGGGCCAAGTGTCGCCCAACTCATAGTGGTTGCCACAGGCCCGGCAAAAGGTGCTGATCACTCCCGGCGCCTCCGCCTGCGAGGCCCGGCACTTCGGACAGGAGACCGCTTTTTTCGGTTTCCTTGGCGGCATGACAGCTCCGCTTCCTTAGAGCAGACCTTTTTTCGGGTCGCCGCCGGGCGCGCCGCCGGGGACGCGCGAATCGGTGCGCGGGAGGGCGGATTTGTTCGGGCTGACTTCGGATTTTCCGACAAAAGTGGCGCCGTCTTCGATGATGATGCGGCCAGCCCGGAGGTCGCCGATGAGTTGTGCCGTGGCTTTGAGCTCGACCCGCTCGGCGGCATCGATATTGCCCTGCACGGAGCCGTGGATGATGACCGACTTGGATTTCACCTCGCCCTGCACGTGGGCGCTTTTGCCCACCGTGAGGGTGGCGTTGGACTGGATCTCGCCTTCGATTTTGCCGTCAAAAACGAGGTCGTTTTGGAACTTGAGGGTTCCTTTGATTTCCACGTCGCTGGAAAGATGGTTGCGGTTCGCGGTGCTGCTGGGTGTTTCGCTCATGGGATTGACAATATTGCTCAGATTCATGGGTTGAAGAAGCCGCCACGTTAATTGACCGACCCGGGGTGTCAAAAGGAAAGCGGCGAACGGAACAATGCGCGGGCCGGTCTCGGGAGGGGTCAGCCGGCGAGTTCCTCGGCGGGATAGGTCCAGATTTCGCTGAGGGTGGGGTGGTAGTGGGGAATTTTGGCAAACTCGGCGGCGGTGGCGCGGTAACGCAGGGCGACGACGACTTCGTGGATCAGTTCGGAGGCGTGGGGGCCGACCACGGCCCCGCCGAGGAGTTCGCCCGTTTGGCGGTCGGCGAGCAATTTGACAAAGCCTTCGGTCCGGCCATGGACGATCGATTTGCCGTGGTCGTTGAACGGGTAGGTCGCCGCAGCAAAGTCGAGCGTGAGTTCGCCCGCCTCGCGGGCCGAGAGGCCGACCATGGCAACCTCGGGCTGGGTAAAGACGGCGAAGAGGCGGAGGCGGTAATCGATGGTTTCGAGGGGTTCGTTTTCCGCGCGCAGGAGGCGTGCCGCGTTGCGGGCGGCAACTTCGCCCTGCTCGATGGCGATGTGCACGATTTCCAATTTCCCGGTCACGTCGCCGGCCCCGAAGATGTGCGGGACGGAGGTCTGTTGGGTGTCGCTCGTGGCGAGGGGACGGCCGGGCGGAAGGTCGAGGCCGGCCGCGGCGAGATCGAGCCCGGCGGTGGCGGCATCTCGTCCCAGCGCGAGGAGAATTTCCTCTGCTTCGAGCGTTTCCTCCCGGTCGTGGTGCGCAACGCGCACCCATTTACCCCCCGGGCTGCGTCCGGCCTGGAGGATCCGGCCGCCCAGCAAAAATTTGGTGCCTTGCCGCTCCATGCCGTGCTGCACCGCGTCGGCCACATCGCGGTCCATCGAACTGAGGACCTGCGGGCTGCGTTGGACCACGGTGACCGCCGAGCCGAGGGCACGATGGTAGTGGGCCATTTCGAGGGCGACGGGCCCGGCGCCCAGGACGAGAAGCGACTTCGGGGGCTGCGGGTTGTCGAGGACGTCATCGCTGACCAACGGGGCGGCTTCGGCCAGTCCGGGAATGTCGGGATGACGGATGACCGAACCGGTGGCGACGAGGATGCAGCGGGCCGCGATGGTTTCTTCCCCGCCTTGGCGCAGGCGCACGACCAATTTGTCCGGACCAGCGAACCGGCCGTGTCCGCGGATGAGTTCAAAGCGTCCGTTCTCGAGTTGCCCGGTGCGGTATTGGGCAAACTCGGAAATGAGGCGTTTTTTGCGCGCGATTATTTTCGCCCCGTCAAACCCGGGATTCCCGGCCTGCAACCCGAACTCGCCGGCCTCGCGCATGTCCTGCAGGCGGTTGGCCGACTCGATGAGGGTCTTGCTGGGCATGCACCCGCGGAGAATGCAGAGCCCGCCGAGTTCCTCCGAGCCGTCGATCACCGCGGTGCGGAGGCCTTCGTCCGCCGCGGTGCGTGCGGCGGCGTATCCCCCACTGCCACCACCGACGACCACAAAATCAAAATCCTTCATCCCGCACCTTGTAAACGCGGAAGAAGGGGTTGGCGAACACAGGTTCGAGAAAGTCGGGGATCTCGCGTCCGCGGGCCAAGCGGACAATGAGCGGATTGCCCGGCGCGGCCGTGCCGAGAAGGGCGGCCGAGGTGGATACGACCCGCTCCGGCGCATCGGTCACCACATAGCGGACCTCCCGCCGGCGGAGCAACGCGGCAGCGGCCGGGTCATCCGCGGCGAGAAAAAAGCGCGCCGTGTCGGCCGTGCCCGGCAGGCTTTGGTGGGAAGTTCCCCCGACCATGGGTTGTCCGCTCTGACGGGCCAGCGCGGGCGAAATCCACCACGGCGCGAGCACGCCCCCCCGCGGCTGGCTGCGCAGAAATTCGGCGGTTTGGGCGAGAAGAGCGGCCTCTTGCACCGCCTCCTGCCGCCGCGCCGCCTCCTGCGGTGAGGGAAGAATGCGCGCTTCCCAGGCTGCGGCGACCGGCCAGAGGCTGACCAAGAAGACGAGCCAGACCAGCCAGGGCTTGGCCAGCGGACGCAGGATCCAGGGCAAGGCGAGACAGAAGATGGCCGCCAACCACGGGTTCCAGCGCGCCTGCCATCCGGTCAGGGCGGTGGCCAGGGCGAGGAGAACAAGCACGATGAGCGCGAGGGGATCGCGGGTTTGGAAATAGTTCGAGGCGAGGAGCAGCGGGGCGGGGACCAGAAGCCATCCGGTCCAGGCCAAGAGTGCCTGCGGCGTGGTGCCCTGCAGTTCCCCAAGCAGAACGGCCCAGCGCGGGAATAATTCCCGCACCACCGGATCCGGCCAAGGGTTACGGAACCCTTCAAACCCCCACACGGCGAGAGCGAGGCCTGCGGTGAGGAGCAGGGCGCGCCGCCAGACCGGCGGCCAAGCTGCATGGCCGCGAGCCATGGTTCGGGCCACCTCCTGAGCGATGAGCAGGACGAGTGGCTCGAACCAGGAGACCCAAAGAGCGAGGCCCCAAACCCCGGCCGAGGTCCAAGCCCAGGCTGGACGCGCGGTGCGGACAAAAGCGAAATTGGCGGCCAGCGCGATGGTGGTGAGGGCCACAAGCAGCGATTGATGGTCGGGACGGCCAAGCGCGAAGGCATGGGTGAGGGCCGGCGAAACGGCGAAGAGAAAGAGCATGGGCCCGCGCGGACGCAGGCCGATCGTCCGGGACCAAAAAAAGAGGAAGAGCAGGGTCAAGAGCCCGAGGAGCGGCGAGATCCAGGCGCCCGCGACCTCGAGCGGATGGATGAAAAGGCCCAAAGCCGCGATGAGGTAGTCCAGCGGCGCGGTGGTATGCGGCACGGTGCCGGCGGGATGATTTTCAAAATCGTGGGCCCGCACGATGGTGCCGGGCCGGGCGGCGACCAAGGCTGCGCGCTGCATCCGGCTGTGGCAGTCGCCGTCGGCCAAGACAACCAGGGTGCCGCCGTCGGGAAACGGAATTAAGACCTGGCCGTGATTCCAGGTCACGGCGGCGAGGAACAGGGCGGCGAACAAAAAGGCGCCGGCAAGTTGCGGGACAATTTTCGGCACAGGACTCCATCGTGCGGGAGGATCTGCCGAAAAAGCCAACCGGAAAACGTGCCGCGCGGGCCGGGACCAGCCTGTTGGTATCGAGCCGCCCCGGCTTTCCCGGTCCGCGCCAGCGCAGGTACCCGGCCTCAATTGCCCGCTTATGACGCGGAAAAGCGGCGGTCAGGCCTAAAAAAGGCTGGAGCGGGGCGCTCGTCGGGATACCTTGATCCATCGCACCTGCTGAGCCGGGCGCATTCGGAAGAAAAGATATTTTATGGCCTCGAGAGAGAAGGAAATCACGGAAACGGCCAGGGCCAAAGACATGGCCTACGGGGCGGCGCAGATCGACAAACTTGAAGGCTTGGAAGCGGTGCGCAAGCGGCCGGGGATGTACATCGGCTACACCGATGAACGTGGCCTGCACCACTGCGTTTACGAGGTCCTGGACAACTCAATCGACGAACATCTGGCCGGTTTCTGCACCCACATTGATGTGACCATCCACGCCGATGGCTCGTGCTCGGTCCGCGACAACGGCCGCGGCATCCCGGTCGAGATGCACCCGAAGTGGAAGATCCCGGCCATTGAGTTGGTCCTGACCAACCTTCACGCCGGCGGCAAGTTTGGCCAGGGCGCCTACAAATTCAGCGGCGGGCTGCACGGGGTCGGCGCCAAGTGCGTCAACGCGCTCTCCGAGTGGTTCAAGGCGGAGGTTTACCGTGACGGGCAGGTTTACTTCATGTCGTTCGCCAAAGGCAAAACGACGCAGCAACTCACCGTTTTGAGCGAGCTGAAGAACAAAAAGCAGACCGGCACGCAGATCACGTTCTTGCCGGACGCCGAGATTTTCACCACCACGGAATTTGTCTTCGAGCGCCTCGGGGCGCGCATGCGCGAGTTGGCTTTTCTCAATTGCGGACTCGAAATCCGCCTGAGCGACGAGCGGGTCGAGGGTGAGCCGAAAAAAACCCTCTTCGTCTACAAGCTGGGCATCGAGGAATTCGTCAGGGAGCTCGGCGAAAGCAAATCGCTCATCCACCCGAAGGTGATCAAGTTGACCGGTGCGCGGAAGACGAAGATGAAGAACAAGGACGGCGAGGACGTCGAGGAAGACGTCCTGGTTGACTGCGTGCTGCAATACAACGACAGCTACACCGACCAGATCCTTTGCTTCACCAATTCGATCCCCAACCCCGATGGAGGCACGCACATCACGGGTTTCCGTTCGGCCCTGACCCGCGCAATCAACCAATACACCAAGGCGAGCAATCTGCTCAAAGACAAGGACCCCATCATCACGGGTGACGACGTGCGCGAGGGCCTGATCTGCGTCCTCAGCCTCAAGCACCCCGACCCGAAATTCGAGAGCCAGACCAAGGTCAAACTGGTCAACCCCGAGGTCGACGGCATCGTCAGCTCGATCATTTACGAAGGGCTGATGGATTTCTTCGAGACCAACCCGCCCATTGCGAAAAAGATTTTTGAAAAGGCGATCACCGCGGCCCGGGCCCGCGAGGCGGCGCGCAAAGCCCGCGAGACGGTGCGCAAGAGCGCGCTGACCGGCGGCGGCCTGCCCGGCAAATTGGCCGACTGTTCCGAGCGTGATCCTGCCTTGACCGAACTTTTCATCGTGGAGGGCGACTCGGCCGGCGGCTCGGCCAAGCAAGGGCGCGACCGGCGTTTCCAGGCCATCCTGCCGATCCGCGGCAAGCTGATCAACGTGGAGAAGGCGCGTTTGGACAAAGTGCTCCAGAACACGGAAATCCAGACCATGATTACCGCGGTCGGCACCGGCATCGGCGAGGGGGAGCAGGAGGGTTCCTTCAACTTCGAAAAACTGCGCTACGGCCGGATCATTATCATGACCGATGCCGATGTGGACGGCTCGCACATCCGCACCCTGCTCTTGACCTTCTTTTACCGTCAGATGACCGAATTGGTCCGCCGCGGGTGCATCTACATTGCCCAGCCCCCGCTCTACCAAATCAAGCGCCGGAAGCGCGAGGAATACGTCGATGACGACGCGCAGCTGACCAAGATCCTCATTTCGCTCGGCGCGGAGGAGGTCAAACTAGTCCACCTGAAAAACAAAAAGACCTTCAGCGAGACACAGCTCAAGGAAATCCTCGAATTGCTCGAGCGCTTGAGCAAGCACAGCGACGCCATCCAGCGGCTGGGCGGCGACTTTGAAAGTTTTCTTGAGGCTCGCGAGACGCAGAGCGGCGAGTTGCCCACTTATCTGATCAAGATCCGCGATGGGAACACCGAGTCGGTGCAATACTTCCACGACGAGAGCGACCTGCAAGTCTTTGCCAAAAACAACACCGACTTGAATTTGTTCGAGGTGGAGGAAGCAGGGGAGAGCAACGGCGAGAGTGCGCCCAAGGAAAAAGAAGTGCCCGGCCGCCGCCGCCGCGCCCGTCTGGTCGAGATCCACGAGTCTGTCGGCGTCGACAAACTGATCAAAGAGCTTGCGAAGAAGGGCCTTGAGATCGACCATTACATGGCCACGGACAATCCGATCTTCCACCTGATCGAAGGCGAGGGCGACCGCGAGATGAAGCACGAGATCTTCGCCATCCCGCGCATCCTCGAGATGGTCAAAGAGATCGGCCGCCGCGGCGTGCAGATCAAGCGCTTTAAAGGCCTCGGTGAAATGAACGCCAAGGAGCTTTTCCAGACCACGATGGATCCGGACAAACGCCGGCTCCTGCGGGTCAAACTCGACGACACCAACGCGGTCGAAGCCGATAAAATGTTCACCGTCCTGATGGGCGACGTGGTCGAGCCGCGCCGCCATTTCATCGAGGACAACGCCCTCAACGTCCGTAACCTCGACATCTAGAAAAACCCGTCCCCATGCCCGCCAAATCCGCCGAACTGAAAACCGAACTCGCCACCGACAAAGCGTCCTCCCAACGCAACAAGAACCTCGATCTCGCCCTGCAGCAGATCGCCAAAGATTACGGCGACGGCGCGATCATGCGCCTCGGCGACCATTCGCAGACCAACATCGACGTCATTCCGACCGGCAACATCATGATCGACCGCGCGCTCGGCGTGGGCGGGGTGCCCCGCGGTCGGATTGTCGAGATTTACGGACCCGAGTCCTCCGGCAAAACCACCCTTACGCTGACCATCATCGCCCAGGCCCAGCGGCGCGGCGGGTTGGCCGCCTTCATCGACGTCGAGCACGCCCTCGATCCGAAATATGCGCAGCGTCTCGGGGTCAATCTCGACGACCTGCTGGTTTCCCAGCCCAGCTCGGGCGAGGAAGCGCTGCGCATTTGCGAAACCCTGGTCCGCTCCAACGCGCTCGACGTCATCGTCCTTGATTCGGTAGCCGCCTTGGTCACCAAACAGGAGTTGGAAGGCGAAATCGGCGATTCGACGGTCGGCGCCCAGGCCCGTTTGATGAGTGCGGCCATGCGCAAACTCACCGCGCTTATTGCCAAAGCCCGCACCTGCTGCATTTTCACCAACCAGATCCGCGAAAAGATCGGCGTCATGTTCGGCAGCCCGGAAACCACCCCGGGCGGCAAAGCGCTCAAGTTTTACTCCAGCGTGCGGATGGATATCCGCCGGATCGGCGCGATCAAACAAGGCGACGGCACGGTCACCGGCAACCGCACCCGGGTCAAAGTGGTGAAAAACAAAGTCGCCCCGCCTTTTACCGAGGCCGAATTCGACATCATGTACAACGAGGGTATCTCCAATGTCGGCTCGCTCATCGACATCGCGCTGGAAAAAAACGTGATCGAGAAACGCGGCAGCTGGCTCAGCTTCAATGGTAACCAGCTGGCCCAAGGGCGCGACGCGGGCAAAGAAGCGCTCAAGGCCGACCCCAATTTGTACAAGGAAATCGAAGCAGCCACCCTGGCCGCAATGAGCGCGGTCGAGGCAGCATAAGAAGGGAGGGACGAGCGGCTCGCTCGTCCTTTCGCTTGACCCGGACACGCGCCCGCGTGTCCCTAATTTTCTCCACGCATGAATATCCATGAATACCAAGCCAAGGAACTCCTGACCAAGTTCGGGGCGGACAACCCGCGCGGTTCCGTCGCCTGCACGGCGGAAGAAGCGGAGAAAGTGGCCCGCGACCTCGGGACCAACTCCATGGTGGTCAAAGCGCAAATCCATGCCGGCGGCCGCGGCAAGGGGACCTTCACCAGCGGTCTGCAAGGCGGCGTGCATCTTTGCCAGTCGGCCGGCCAAGCCCGCGACCTCGCGGCCCAGATGCTCGGCCAGACCCTGGTCACGCACCAGACCGGTCCCGCAGGACGCCTGGTCAACCAAGTCCTGGTCGCCGAATCGGTCGAGATCGCAAAAGAATTTTATTTTGCCGTCCTCTTGGACCGCGCCAGCGGCGCGCCGGTCGTGGTGGCCAGCCGCGAAGGCGGGGTGGATATCGAGGAAGTCGCGGCCCAGAGCCCGGAAAAAATCCTGCGCGAAGCCGTTGATCCGGCCTTCGGCTTGCAGCCTTACCAGACGCGCAAGCTGGCCAAGGAATTGGGCTTTGCGCCCTCGCAAATGCGCGCCGCCGGCAAACTTTTCGCCGCGCTCTACCGCTGCTTCCTCCAATCCGACTGCTCGATGGTCGAGATCAATCCGCTCGTCCTGACCAAAGGCGGCCAGGTGCTGGCCCTCGACGCCAAATTTTCCTTCGATGACAACGCGCTTTTCCGTCATCCGGACATCCTCGCCCTGCGGGACGTGGCCGAGGAAGACCCGCGCGAAGTGGCGGCCTCCCAGCACCATCTGAGTTACATCGGTTTGGACGGCAACATCGGCTGCATGGTCAATGGCGCCGGGCTGGCCATGGCCACCATGGACATCATCAAACACCACGGCGGTGAGCCGGCCAACTTTCTCGATGTCGGCGGCGGTGCCAGCGAGGAGCAGGTGACCGAAGCCTTCAAGATCCTGCTTTCCGACCCCAAGGTGAAAGCGATCTTGGTCAATATTTTCGGCGGCATCATGCAGTGCGATGTCATTGCGCAGGGCATCATGAACGCGGTCAAAGCAGTCAAACTTGAGATTCCGCTCGTCGTCCGGCTGGAAGGCACCAATGTGGGGCAGGGGCGCCGGTTGCTCGCCGAGTCGGGTCTGCCGATCGTCACGGCCCATGATTTGGATGACGCGGCCAAGCAGATCGTCGCCTTGGCGCCGAAGAATTGAAACGCCACCCCGGATGACACTGATAATCCAGATGGAGATTTGTTTGCCAGGGAGGGACGAGCGGCCCGCCCGTCCGCTGCTTATCGAACGGGCGCGCGAGCCGCGTGCCCCTACCTCAAGCCCTCACCACCTCTAATTATGTCCGTTCTCGTCGACAAAAATACCCGCCTGGTCGTGCAGGGCATCACCGGAAAATCCGGCGCCTTCCATACCCGCAATTGCATGGAATACGGCACGAATGTGGTGGCCGGCGTCACCCCGGCGCGCGGCGGGGAAACCTTTGACCATAAAGTGCCGGTCTTCGACACGGTGCACGAGGCGCGCGCGGCGACGGGTTGCAATGCGACGATGATTTTTGTCCCGCCGGAATTTGCGGCCGACGCCATCATGGAGGCGGCGGATGCCGGGGTGGAACTGATTGTTTGCATCACCGAGGGTATCCCGGTGATGGACATGATGCGGGTCAAGGAAATGCTCAAAGCGACGAAGTCCCGCCTGATCGGACCGAACTGCCCCGGCATCATCACCCCGGGCCAGTGCAAGATCGGCATCATGCCGGGTTACATCCACAAGCCGGGTCACATTGGCGTGGTCTCGCGTTCCGGCACGCTGACTTACGAAGCGGTTTGGCAATTGACCAGCCGCGGGCATGGTCAATCGACCTGCATCGGTATCGGTGGCGATCCGATCATCGGCACGACGACGCTCGACGCGGTGCAACTTTTTGCCGGCGATCCGGAAACGCACGGGATCATTCTCATCGGGGAAATCGGCGGCACGGCCGAGGAAGAAGCTGCGGCTTGGCTCAAGGAAAACTGCGACAAGCCCGTGGCCGGTTTCATTGCCGGCGCGACCGCGCCCCCCGGGCGACGCATGGGCCATGCCGGGGCGATCATTTCCGGCGGGCAGGGCACGGCATCGGCCAAGAAAGACGCCTTGCGTGCGGCAGGTATCGCCGTGGCGGAAACCCCGAGCACCATTGCTGACACCTTGTTGGCGGTGATGAAGTAAAACCAGCGCCCCGCAGCCGAGACACGAGGCCTGTGACGGTCATCGCCCTCCGGCCAAACCGTGGTGGGCCGATTAGATTGAGGTTGGCGATGACCAACGTGGGCCGGCCAGGCGGCAAGGGCGAAGTTAACCTCGGGCCTTTTCGCCACGAGTCTTGAGATTCTCCCGCCTGATCCCTCGAGGTTTTGACAACGTGGCCTCGGTATCCTGCCCCTGCCTCTTTTCGGCCACCCCACAGGACGGGCCGGTAAGGAGCTGCGCCGAAAACACGCTAACCCCCGCAGGCCGCGCGGATCATTTGCACAAAAGCGGGCTCGGCTGTTTCCACCGTCGGGGCCGGACCGGTCATTTTGAGGTAAACGTCGCCGTTCGGATTTTCCAGGATGGTGCCGAGGAGGGCTTGGCCTTCCAGCGGGGTGGTCGCCTGGCCGGGTGTGCCGCTCTGGAAGGTGCCGCGGGCGCGCACGAAGGTGACCGGCACGGTGCCGATCGTTTCCTTCGCCGTGGCCGCGCCTTTGACCTCGTTGTCCCCATCGAACTGACCGAACCAGCGGTCGACATTTTGCTGCACGGTGCCGCCTTGACCGGGGCCGAAATGGAAAACGGTGATGATGGCTTCTCCGGCTGCGCCCGTCCCTGCGGGCCCGGGCACGCGCAGCTCCGCCTGGCGCATCGGTGAGGACGGCGTGGCGGAAATCCAGCCTGCGGGTAAAGCGAAACTGAAGTCGCCGGCCCGAAAACTTTCTGCCTCCTCGGAATGCCCGAGAGAGGCGGTGAGGACCAAGGCCAAAATCACGGGCAGGCCGCGCATGACTTTAGCGCTTGGAGAACTGGAAGCGCTTGCGGGCACCGGGCTGGCCGGGTTTTTTGCGCTCCTTCATCCGCGGATCGCGGGTGAGCAAACCATTCTTCTTCAAATCGGGCCGCAGGTTGGCGTCAAGTTTGAGCAGGGCCCGGGCGATGGCCAGACTGGAAGCACCTGCTTGACCGGTCACGCCGCCGCCGGAAATCTTCAAAATGATGTCGAGGTTCTGTTTGCGCCCGGCCAGCTCGAGCGGACGGAGCACGGCGGTCTGCAGGCTGGCGGTCGGGAAGTAATCGTTGAACTCTCGTTTGTTCACCTCGATTTTGCCGGAGCCTGCGGTGAGGCGCACGCTGGCGACGGCGGTGCGGCGGCGGCCGGTTGCGGTGTGGACGTCGGACATGATCAGGTAATTTTGAGCTCTTTGGGCTGCTGCGCGCTGTGGGGATGTTCGGCCCCGGCGTAAACTTTCAGCTTGGTGAATTGGGCGCGGCCGAGGCGGTTGTGCGGGATCATGCCACGGACGGCAAGCTCGACCAGCAATTCGGGTCGGCGGGCCTGGCGCTTCTCGAAAGTTTCGCTTTTGTGGCCGCCGACGTAACCGGAAAAACTGGTGTAGACTTTCGCCTTTGTCTTCTTGCCGGTCACGCGCACCTTGGAAGCATTGATCACCACGACGAAGTCGCCGGTGTCACAATGCGGAGTGTAGATGGCTTTGTTTTTGCCGCGCAGGACGTCGGCAATTTTCGTCGCGATGCGCCCGAGGACTTTGTTCTCAGCATCGACAACCCACCAGCTGCGCTGGATTTCTTCGGCTTTGGCGGAAAAAGTTTTCATCACAAAATTGACCGGAAAGAATATGAGCCTGGCGGCAGGGTGTCAAAAGCATTTCGCTATCTGCTTGACCCCCCTTCGGAGCGCGGAAACGGTCATCGGGTGCAAAAAAGGGGAAACCACACTGTCGGCCGCTCTTGGGACGAGGTTTTCCAGCCGGATGGGACCCCGCGGGAAATCTACCGCCCGGTCCTCGACCTCGTCTTTTCGCTCCCCAAGGGCGAGACCCGGCTGATCATCGCGCGGCTCGAGGCGACGATGCGCGAGATGGGCGTGACCTTTGACCTCGCGCGCGAAAGTCCATGGGGGCGGCGTCCGTGGTTCTGCGATGTCCTGCCCGCCCTCTTCGGCGGGGGCGAGTGGGGGCAGGTCGCGGCCGGCCTGCGGCAAAGGCTCAAAGCCTTTGAACTCTTCCTTGCTGACATCCATGGCGAGAAAACCATCCTGCGCGCGCAGGTCATTCCGGCCCGGGTCGTCTTGGGCAGTCCCTTCTTCCAGCGTCCGGCGGTCGGTTTGCCCCGGCCCGGCGGGGCCTTCCTCCATTTGTCCGGCTTGGCCATGGTGCGGCGGGCGGACGGACGGCTGGCCGTGGCGCACCATTATTTCAGCAATGCCTCGGGAATCAGCTACATGATGCAGAACCGCCGGGCGCTTTCGCGGGTCTTTGCCGAAGCGTTCCAGAACCATCATCCGCAGAGTATCGCGGATGTTCCGGTTTCCATTCTCGAGGCCTTCCGCGCGCTCGCGCCGCGCGGCGTGGCCGAACCGGTGGTGGCCTTGCTCACACCCGGGGCGGGAAGCCGGGCTCACTCCGAGCATGGCTTCCTCGCCCGCCGCATGGGGCTTCCACTCGTGCAGGGGGGCGATCTGCTCGTCCTCGACGACCGGCTCTATTTGAAGAGTGTTGCCGGCTTGGAGCGCATCGATGTGCTCTACACCCGGGTGGCCGATGCCTGGCTCGATTCGATGGTCTTCCGCCGCGATTCGCTTCTCGGCGTGGCGGGTCTCGCGCAGTGCGTGCGCCAAGGAACCGTTGCGGTGGCCAATGCGATGGGCAGCCAATTGGCCGACGACCGCGCCCTCCTGCAGTTCTCCGCCCGGATCATCCGCTTTTATCTCGGTGAAGAAGAAATCCTGCCCACTTTGCCCACCTGGTGGCTGGGAGATCTCGACCAGCGCGACCACGTGGTCGGGAATCTCGAGGATTATGAGATTCGTCCGCTCTACGGGGAGCCTTTGACCCGCCATGCGCAGAGTACCAAGGCGGATACGGTCAAGTTGCTGCGCCTCCTCCGCGATGAGCCGCAGAACTACGTGGCTCAGCCAGGAGAGAGCGGGGCGGTCACGGTGTGCCTCGACCGCAGGGGCGGGCTTGAGGACCGTTGCCAGGATCACCTCGTTTTCGCCCTGCGTGGCGCGGGGGGCGATTACGAGGTCTTTCCCGGCGCTTTGACCCGTGTTTCCTCGGCGGAGAGCAATTTCACGGCTTCGGAGCTGGGGGGCGGCAGCAAGGACACATGGGTGCTGGCCAGCGACCAGGAGGTCGGCCCCCGTCCCTTGGTCAGCCATCGCGCCGTCGAGGTCCACGCCCCCCAAGCCCAAGTGACCAGCCGCGTGGCCGACTCTTTTTACTGGTTGGGCCGTTACCTTGAGCGCGCACAGAACCTTTCCACCATGGTCGGGGTGGTCGAAAGCCTGGAAACCGAAGAACTCAACCGCGCCGAGCGCCAGCTCTACCGTCCGGTCTGGAATCGGGTCTTGCCCCCCCTGGAAAATGGGGAAACGGGGCCTAAGCGGGGACTTTCCAGTGCGCTTGAGCGTTACCATCTCGTGCTCGACGGACGCGAGGAGGGCTCGGTCTGCTCTATCCTGCGCCGTGCGCTGGGCAATGCCGGCCAGATCGCGGAGTGCCTGAGCGTCGAAGCCTTCGGCGTGCTGAGCAAACTTGAGGGGCGCTTTGCCCGGGCGCGGTTCCGGCCGGACGCAGATCAGGCTTCCCTCGCGCTGGCCACCCAGCGCTTCAGCGCGGCGGCCACCTCGGGGATCGCGGAATTTTTCGGCTTGGCCGAAGCAACCATGTTGGCCGACCGGGGTTGGAATTTCTGCCTGCTCGGCCAGCAATTCGAGCGTGCGGCGGTCACGGCCAATGCGGGACTGACCATTTTCAAATCGATTGCCCGCCGGAGGGAAAAAACGCCCGATTCGTCCGGGCATGCTTTGGAAATTGAGCTATCCGCCTTCCTCCGCCTCCTTGGGTCACGCGATGCTTACCGCCGCGTCTACCAAATGCGGGCCGAGCCGGTTCCCGTCTTGCGCCTCCTCTACGACCATCCGGAAATGCCGCGCTCGGTGCGGCGTTGTCTCGGGCGTTGCGCGCACTTGCTTGGGGCGAAAGATGACGATTCACCCGGGATGGTCCGTACGCGCGACGCGCTGGAGGCGATCGAAGAAGTCGTCGCCGCCGCCGATTGGTCGACTTACTTCCTGCCCGCCACCACGGCCTCCGGCCAAGCAGGCGGCGGGGTGCAACTTGATGCGGTGCGGCTCGGACCGTTGGTTGCCCTGCTCACGGAGATCACCGAGCGGACTTATGCTGTTCATGGGGTCATTGCCGACGGCTTCATCAACCACCAGATCCTCCTCGACTGATGCACTTCGAGATTCTGCACACTACGGATTACCGCTACGAAGAGCCGGCGAGCGAGGCTTACCTTGAAGCGCGTTTGACCCCACCGGCGCGGCCGTCCCAGCGGATTGCGGCCCACGACCTGAGCTTTGCCCCGTCCGGTCCGACGTCTTCCTACTTGGATTATTTCGGTAATCCCACTTTGTTTTATTCCATGGTCAAGCGCCACGACCACCTGCTGGTGAGCAGCCGTCTCGTGGTCGAAACCTCGCGTCCCGAGCTGCCCGCCGAGGCTCTGGAACTGACCATCGGGGAAGCACGGCAAATTTTTTCGTCGGCCCGCACGGATATTTTCGATTACCTGCGGGCTTCGCCGGCCGTGCCCACGGGCGGCGAGGCGGTGGCTTGGAGTCGGCGGTGGTTGCGCTCGGACGCCACGCTGCGCGGCGCACTTGAAGCGCTCAATGGCGCGATCCACCGCGAATTCCGCTACGACCCGGGCTCGACGGAAAACTCGACCCCGCTCGCGGTCATTTGGAAAGCGCGGGCCGGGGTGTGCCAGGATTTCGCCCATCTTATGCTCTCCGTGCTCCGCACCGCTGGTCTGCCGGCGCGCTACGTTTGCGGCTACATCGAGACGGACCCGCCCCAAGCAGGCAGCCGTCTGCTCGGGGCAGTCGCCACGCATGCCTGGGTCGAAGTGCTGGTTCCCGGGATGGACTGGGTGGCCCTTGACCCGACCAACGAACAATGGTGCGGCGAGCGCCATGTCGCGGTTTCCTTCGGGCGGGATTCTGCCGATGCCACGCCATTGCGCGGGACATTCAAGGGCTGCGGTGGGCAAGCTATGGCCGTGAAAGTCCTCATGAAACGCACCGGATGAAACTTGCTCTCGATTACCGGGCTGAATACCGCTACGAGCGGAAGGTCGGGCTCTCGCCCCATAATGTGCGCCTCTTTCCCCGCGACGCCTTGCAGGCCCGGGTTGTCGTGCTGGACTTCGCCACGAATCCCTCGGGTGCCGTCCATTGGCGCCATGATCTCTTCGACAATGTGGTCGCCCAATGCTTTTACCCGCGCGAGGAAGATCATTTGCTCTATACGTTGCGCGCGGAGGTCGCCGTCGAGGTGCGCAACCCCTTCGGCTTCCTCCTCGAGAGCCGCGCTCTGCAGTGGCCGGCCGAATACACGGGGCGGGAGCGCGCCTTGTTGGCCTCTTTCCTCACGACCGGAGAAAATACGGAGTTCCCCCCCGCGCTCTGTCCCCTGCCGGGCCGCGAAATGGTCGGCGCGCTGGCCGCCATGAACCAATGGATTCAGGCCAACGTCGCTTACGAACGTCGGGAAGATGGTGACGCCCACGCCCCGGTGGAGACCCTGCGTCTCCGCCGCGGCGCTTGCCGGGACACTGCCGTGTTGCTCGCCGCGGCACTCCGTGCCGGGGGCCACGCGGCACGCTTGGTCAGCGGTTATTTGTGGGAAAGCGTCAGCGACCCCTCCGAGCGCAAGGCGGAGAGTGCCTTGCATGCCTGGACCGAGGTGTTTCTCCCCGGCGCCGGTTGGGTGGGGCTGGATCCCTCCAACGGCGTGCTGGTCGACCATCACTACATCGCCACCGCCGTCGGCTTGAGTGCGGCCGACATTGCCCCGGTCTCGGGTCTTTATTGCGGCGAGGAAACGGTGCCCGGGAAATTGACCACTTCGCTCCGCATGACCCGCGCGTGACGGTTTGCGCGGTGGGGGTTACAAAACATGATGTCCAGCTTCTTCCTCCTGGCCCTCTTTGATTCCACGCTCAACCCGGGACGGGCCTGGTCGGACCGCTCCGGATGGGAGCCTCTGCCTGCGGTCATCCTCTCGGGGGTTGGTCTTTCTCCGGCCGAACCCGCGGAGGTGAGGGCCCGGTGGAATGACCAGTGGCTCTTTTTTGAGTTCGTCTGCCGCGACACCAATCTCGTCGCGCCCGGCCGCGCCGATGGCGAGGATCATTATAAGATCGGCGACGTGGTCGAAGTGTTCGTTGCGCAGCGCGGCAAACCGGCTTATCTCGAACTGCATGCCACGCCGGAAAGCCGCCAGACTGTTTATGCCTTCCACGACTACCGGCGCCCCGCGGACGGGCCGGACGGCTTGGTGGTGCGGGCCGGACCCCTCGAGGATGGTTGGCGCGCCGTGCTTGCCCTGCCTTGGTCCGCGCTGGGCGGTGGACCCAAGGGTGGCGACTGGGACTTCCTGGCCGGACGTTACGACTTTGACAAAGTGGGCGGCCGTCCGGTTTTGTCGTCGTTCCCTCCCCAGACCGGCAAACCCGACTTCCACGCCCGCGCCCGTTATGGCCGCCTGAAGCTGCAGCGATGAAATTTTTACTGCCTCTGGCTTTCCTCGCCACCGGTTGCTCGTCGGTCAGCGTGCTGCAGGAACGTGAAAATGCCTTCCTCGCTCCCACCGTGCGGCCCGTTGTTCTCTCGGTGCGTCCCTTCGAAGTCCGGCGCGGGGTGGAATTCGACGCGGCGGCGGCCACCGCGGACGAGGATGTGGAGGCCAAGATTGGTTTGCTCGTGGCCGACGGCATCATTTCGAAGGCCGGAGAATGGGTTGCGCCGGGACGTCTTTTGGAACCCGGGGCACCCACGCCGCCCGAGGGTCTGCTCGTGCGTGGAAAAATCCTCCGCGTGCGGCAAGGGAGCCGCGCCCTCCGCATGGCCATCGGGCTTGGGGCCGGGCGCACTCGTTTGGAAACCTCGGTGCGGGTCTTCAATCTCGCAGCCTCGAAGACCGAACCATGGTTGTCCTTCGAGACCACCGGCGGCAGCAATATGGAGCCGGGCATCGCCGGCGCCTTTGTTCCTTCGCCGCTGACCATTCCGATTGCCCTGAGCGTGGCAAGTGGTGCCGTAACCGCCGGCGCGGTCGGCGCGAAGGGGGTGACCCAAGATGCCCTACGCACGGGCCGGGTCATTGCCGCGGCAATGCACGACAAGCTGGTCACGAGGGGCCTGGCCGAAAGAGTGGTCAGCGTGAAGCGGGCCGGGCGTTTCGCCACTCCGGCCGGCGAGGTCTCCTTGCCCGGCGCGGGGGGGCAATAATTCCTGCCCCCTTTGCCCGGCCAGCCGGTAAAGCGGGGACCGCGAACCAGGCGGTCAGTGCAGCGCGGGCGGATAACTCCCCGAAGCGACCAGACGGGCAATGCTCTCGACCACCCGCGGGCGGTCTTCGCGGTAAGTCACGCCGAACCAGTCGGCCGTGGTCGGCAGCACCCGCACCGTGGCGGCACCGCGGGCAATCATCTCCGCCACAGCGGTGGGAATGTAACACTCGCTTTTTTCGCTCCCGCCTTCCCGCCCGAGGAAGGCGCTAAGGACGTTTTCGAGCAGCGGGAAAACCTGGGGGGTGAAACCCCAGAAATTCATCGAGACGGAGACCTCGGGGAGAAAGGTGCGATGGCCGGCGGCGATGAGACCATCGGCACGCCGGGCCAAATCGGTCAACTCCTCGACCCGCTGGAGGAGTCCGTCCGGGCCGACCCCGCAAATCCCGCGCGCCACGGTGCCGTGGTCGCTCAGGGTTTTTTCCAATCGGTAGCCGGCCATGGCAAAGCTGGCCGGTTGACCGGTCGGATCGACCGCGGAAAGAAATTTACCAAGTTGGCCGAAGGAATCGGCGCCATAAAAGTCATCGGCATTGATCGCGGCAAAGGGTGCGGTGACCGTTCCGCGCGCGCACCAAATGGCGTGCGCCGTGCCCCACGGTTTGGTCCGCCCGCCGGGGGGAGTGAAAGCGGCGGGTAATTCCTCGAGTTGCTGGAAAGCGTAGGCCAGGGAAATTTTGCCCTCGTAGCGGACCCCGATTTTGGCCCGAAAATCTGCGGCAATCTCCCGGCGGATGAGAAAGACCACGCGGTTGAATCCCGCCTGGATGGCATCGTGCACGGAATAATCGAGCAAGGTTTCGCCGGCCGGTCCGACCGGATCGAGTTGCTTGAGCCCGCCGTAGCGGGTGCCCAGACCGGCGGCAAGAACGAGGAGGGTGGGTGCGGGCATGAATGAAAAAAACAATTCACTGCCTGCCGCCGCGCAATCGGCTCAGGCCAGCGGCGCGGCTTCGCGGTGCAGTTCGTAGGCGTTGATGATTTTTTGCACCAGCGGATGGCGGACCACGTCTTTGCGCGTGAGGGAGCGGATGGCCAGGCCTTCGACTTTTTGCAGAACCTCGACCGCTTCGAGCAGTCCGGAGCGTTTGTGGCGGGGCAGATCGATCTGGGTGCGGTCACCGGTAATGACACACTTGGAGTCGTTTCCCAATCGGGTGAGGAACATGAACATTTGTTCCGCGGTGGTGTTTTGCGCCTCGTCGAGGACGACAAAGGAATGGTTCAAGGTGCGCCCGCGCATGAAGGCCAGCGGGGCGATTTCAATGACCCCACGGTCCATGAATTTTTGGATCTCGTCCGTCTCCAGCATGTCATAAAGGGCGTCGTAAAGCGGCCGGAGGTAAGGCAGGATTTTTTCCTCCAGGGCACCGGGCAAGAAGCCGAGCGCCTCGCCGGCCTCCACGGCGGGACGGGTCAGGACGATGCGGCTGACCTCTTCCTTTTTCAGCGCGGCCACGGCCATGGCCATGGCCAGGTAGGTTTTGCCCGTCCCGGCCGGGCCGACCCCGAAAACGACGTCGTATTCGCGGATCGCGCGGACGTAATCGCGCTGTCCGGGTGTCTTCGGAATGACCGGTGGCTTGCGCAACGAACAGACAATGCGCTCGGCCGCGAGTTCGGTGATGCTGGCGTCGGGCACGCGGTCTTCGGCGGTCTGCAGGGCGAAGCGGAATTCCTGCTTACCGATGGCGGCGCCGCTCCGGCGGGCTTCGTCGAGTTGGGTCAAGACTTTGGCCGCGCGGTCGGCGTTGTCTTTCTCCCCGTCGATCCGGATCCAGCCTTCGCGCGCGGCGATTTGCACCCCGAGGCGCTGTTCCATCTCGCGGAGCAGACGCTCGTCGTTTTGGTAGAGCGCGGCTGCTGCGCGGGCATTGTCGAAATGCAGCGTGGTGCTTTCCATCAGAAGCTCATTTCCGCTGGAACCCGTAGACCAGCGCCCAGGGGGTGCGTTCCTCGGGTGAAGAGAGGATTTCGATGATCGCGTAATAAGTTCCGGTTGAAGGTGGCTTGATCTCGGCGTAACCGAAGCGTCCGCGTTGCCAGGATTTCCCCTCGGCAAGGTTGCCTTCCGCGTCGTAAATATTGACGCGCAGGACGGCACCGTCGACGTCGGTGGCAAGGAAGAACATGTAGCTGTTGCCGCGAAAGAGTTGGGCCGTGACCGCTTTTTTGTCGCCCTCGCCGAGGTCCCCGCCCCAAGCGGCTTCGCGGATAATCCAGCCGCGCTCGGCGTAGGGATTGGCCGCTTCGTAGGCAAAAGAGAGCGCATCGTCGACGAAGGCGAGGGCGGGCGGTGCGGCAAGCAACAGGGTGAGGAGCAAAGCGGGCCAGGGCAGTTGGGTGGAGAGGCGGTTCATGGTCAGCCGGCCTTGGCCCGAATAAGTTTCACCATTTGGGTGGAGAGAATATTGATTTCGGCCACCGTCTCCTCGGAAATTTTGCCGGCCGGCGCCATTTTGATCAGCGGTGCGATGCGCCCGAGGGACTTGCGGATCTCGGCGACCAGTTGTTGGCGGCGGAGGCGCGGGCTCATCTGGTCGAGTTGGCGGTTGAAGTAATCGACCAGAAGGGGCTGGTAGAGGAGTTCGGCGCGGTCGCGGGAATATTTGTCCTTCACGATGGAGGTGAGCACTTCGGTGCCGCGCAACCAGCCGCCGAGGCTGACCAGTTGGGCCAGCTGTGCGTCGTTCAACTCGAACATGGCTTGGTTGACATCCTGCAGGGCGCCGTCGAATTCCCGGCGCACCGCATTCCATTCGCGGGCGTCGGCTTTTTCCACGATGCTGTTGCTCCGGGCCACCACGGATTTGCGGACGTTGATCGCCTCGGCTAAAGTGAGGACATTGCGGCCGATTTCTTTGACCCGCTCGCTGTCCTCCGCCTCGACTGCGACGAAGCCGTCGGCGATGACCGTCCCGAGAAGGAGGGCGACTTGGGCGCGATTCGGGCTGGCCGGGTAGCTTTTCTCCGGTCCCAATTCGCCGCGCCAGTTCGGGTTGCCCAGTTTGTCCAGAACGGTGAAAATTTCGCTCGGCACCGGGATGACCACGTTGTCAAAGGTCTCGGCGGGGAATTGGCCCAGATCGATCGTCTTCTCCGGCTTCTGCCCGAGGGCAGGCCCCAGGCCGAGGAAGAGGGTGAAAAGGAGGCGCGGAATCACAGCGGATCGAAATTTCACTTGGGAACCCGCTAAGATAAAGCATAAAAAGCCGGTCGTGGAACATGTGCCCAACGCCGCGCGCGTCCAAGAAATCATCGGAAAGATGTCGGGTCGCCGTATTCTCACGGCGGGCGACCTCATGCTCGATGAATTCATTTGGGGCAAAGTGTCCCGCATCTCGCCCGAAGCGCCGGTTCCGGTTGTGGCGGTGGACCGCGAAACGTCTTATCCTGGCGGGGCGGCCAATGTGGCGCGCAATTTGCACGAGTTCACCGACCGCACCTCGGTATTCGGTCTGGCCGGGGAGGATGCGGCCGGAGCGCGTTTACGGGATCTCCTCGCTGCGGGAGGTATCGGCATGGAGGGGGTGGTCACGCGGGCGGGCCCGACCACGTTGAAGACCCGCATCATCGCCCGCACCCAGCAAGTGGTGCGGGTTGACCGTGAACTGATCGCGCCAGCCGGTCCGGCCCAGCGCCAAGCCTTGCTCGCCGCGCTGGATGCGGCGCTGCCCGAAGCGGATGGCCTCATCCTCGAAGATTACGGCAAAGGATTTTTCGACGAAGAAATGTCGGGCGAAATCATCTGTCGGGCGCGGGCCGCCGGTTGTCTGGTGGCCGTCGATCCCAACCCGGGCAACCCGTTGGCCTGGCGCGGGGCGACCGTGGTCAAACCCAACCGCCAGGAAGCTTTCGCCGCGGCCGGCCTGCCTTGGAGCGAGCCCGCGGCGCACCCGCTGGAGGACAAACAACTTCTCGTCGCCGGGGAAACACTCCTCGCCAGGTGGGAGGCCGACCAATTGCTCATCACGCTGAGCGAACTCGGAATGCTTCTCCTCACCAAAGACGGCGGCCGTCACCATACGCCGACCCGCGCGCGGGAAGTCTTCGATGTCTCCGGGGCGGGCGATACCGCCATCGCGCTCTACACGCTCGCGCTTTGCGCGGGCGCCACGCCGGTCGAGGCATCCGAAATCGCGAACCACGCCAGCGGTGTGGTGGTGGGCAAACTCGGCACCGCCACCCTGACCCCGGCCGAACTCCTCGCCAGTTTCAAAAATCATGCCTCCTGAGCGTCCTGCCGTCTTTTTCGATCGCGACGGCACCCTGATCCACGAGGCGCACTATTGCGCCAAACCGGAGCAAGTCCGTGCGATCGACGGCGCCCCCGGGGCGCTGCTCAAGTTGTCCGCCGCCGGTTTTGCCTTGGTCATCGTGACCAACCAGAGCGGCATCGGCCGCGGTTATTTCACCCTTGAGGATTACCACCAAGTGCAGAAGGAAGTGCTCCGCCAACTCCGACCCGCGGAAATCACCGCATCCTACTACGACGAGAGCACGCCCGCCGCACCCAGTCCGCGCCGCAAGCCCTCCACCGCCATGCTGGAGGAAGCCGCCCGCGAGCATGGGCTCGACCTTTCGTGTTCGTGGCTGGTCGGCGACAAGACCTCCGACATCGAGTGCGGCCGGAAGGCCGGGCTGCGCACCGTGTTGGTCGAGACCGGCCACGGCAAAGATCATCTCGACTCCGGCGCAGACGCCGTGGGGCCGGATGTCGGTTTTGCCGCGGATTTCATTTTGGAGGAAACAGCATGCGCGCCATAACCGCTTTGCGGGTGGGGAGGGTGCGGACCGCTCATCCGGCGGCCTTTGCCCGGCGAGGACCAGGCGTCCTTAGCGGCCGGAAGGAAGGACGCGTGACCGGCTTATGAGCGAAATCACCGTGATCATTCCCGCTCGCTGGGCCTCGACGCGCTTTCCGGGCAAGCCGCTCGTCCCCTTGTCTGGCAAACCCCTCGTGCAGCACGTCTGGGAACGCGCCGGCCGGGCCAAGCGGGTCGGGCGTATCATCATCGCGACCGACGACATGCGCATCGCCGAAGCCGCCTTCGAATTCGGGGCGGAAGTGGCCCTGACCTCACCGAAGCACCCGACCGGCACGGACCGGCTGGCCGAGGTGGCGAGGAAACTCAAGTCCGCTTCCATCGTGCTCAATGTGCAGGGTGATGAACCCGACATCGCTCCGGCCACCATCGACCGTCTGGTCCAAGCGTTGCAGGAAGACCCCCAACTTGGCATGGTCACCGCGGCCAACCCGCTGACCGATCCGGCCGACTTGCCGGACCCGAACGTGGTCAAGGTGGTCACCGACCTGGCCGGCCGTGCCCTTTATTTTTCCCGCAGTGTTATTCCCTTCTGCCGCGACGGCCGCGGCGGGGTCAAGTATCTGCGCCATCAAGGGATCTACGGTTACCGCCGCAAGGTGCTCCTCGACTTCGTGAAATGGAAACCGACGCCGCTCGAACAAGCCGAGAAGCTCGAGCAACTGCGGGCTTTGGAACACGGAATTGCCATCGGTGTTATTGTTGTGCGTCGCGGATCCGTCGGGGTCGATGTCCCGGCGGACCTGGCCAAAGCAGAACGCGCCTTGCGCAAATAAATGAAAACAATTTTTGTCACCGGGGGAGTGGTCAGTTCGCTGGGTAAAGGCCTCGCCGCCGCCTCGCTCGGCACCTTGCTCGAGAGCCGCGGCCTGCGGGTCACGATGGGCAAGCTGGATCCTTATCTCAATGTCGATCCCGGCACGATGAGCCCTTACCAGCATGGCGAGGTTTACGTGCTGAACGACGGCGCCGAGACCGACCTTGACCTCGGCCATTACGAACGCTTCACCAACTGCGTCTTGAGCCGCCGCAATAATTTGACCAGCGGACAAGTCTACGAAACCGTCCTGGCCCGAGAGCGCCGCGGTGATTACCTCGGCAAGACCGTGCAGGTCATCCCGCATGTCACGGACGAAATCAAAGCCCGGCTCCATGAGCTGGCCGCCCCGACCGAAGCCGACGTGGCCATTATTGAGATCGGCGGCACGACCGGAGACATCGAAGGACTCCCCTTTCTCGAGTCCATCCGCCAATACCTTCTCGAAGCGGGCGAGGGGAATGCCATGCTTATGCACGTCACACTCGTGCCCTTCATCAAGGCGGCCGGGGAGCTGAAAACCAAGCCCACCCAGCAAAGCGTGGCCAAACTCCGCGAGATCGGTTTGCAACCCCGTATCATCATTGCGCGAACCGAGTACGCCTTGGACGACGAGGTCCGGGACAAGCTTTCGCTTTTTTCCAATGTCTCCAAACGCGCCGTGATCGAAGCGCGCGATGTCGACCACACGATTTACGAACTTCCCCTCATGCTCCAAAAGGAGGGACTCGACACCGTGGTCTGCGAGGCATTGCGCCTCGACGCGCCTCCCGCCCGGATGGAGGACTGGGCCAAATTTGTCGAGCGCGTGATCCGTCCGCGCAAACGGGTCCGCATTGCCGTGGTCGGCAAATACATCGAATTACAGGACGCTTACAAAAGCATTTACGAATCCCTGACCCACGCCGGCGCCGCGCACGATTGCGGTATCGATCTTGTGCTCGTCGATGCCGAAGACCTCGGAGCGGATGGCGGACCGGAAAAGCACCTCCGTGGCGCGGCTGGCATCCTTGTGCCGGGCGGGTTCGGCGACCGCGGGATCGAAGGCAAAATCGCCGCCGCCCGCTACGCCCGCGAGACCGGCACGCCTTACCTCGGGATTTGTCTCGGCATGCAGGTCGCGGTGGTTGAATTCGCGCGCTACGCCTGCGGGCACGCCAAGGCGGACAGCACCGAGTTTGATCCCGAAACGCCCGAACCGGTCATCTACCTGCTGGAGGGCCAGAAAGACGTCACGCTAAAAGGTGCCACCATGCGCCTCGGTTCCTATCCCTGCGTCCTGCGCAAAAATACCGTGGCCCACCAAGTCTATGGGGTCCCCGAAATCAACGAGCGCCACCGTCACCGTTACGAATTCAACATGAAATACCGGGAGGAAATGGAAAGTCAGGGCCTGGTTATTTCCGGCACCTCACCCGACGGCACATTGGCCGAGGTGATCGAACTGCGTGCCCATCCGTGGTTTCTCGCCTGCCAGTTCCACCCCGAATTCCGCTCCCGCCCCCGCGCCCCGCACCCGCTTTTTAAAGGCTTCATCGCCGCCGCGCTGGCCCACGTGTCGTGAGCGGAAAAAATTTTTCCGGAGAAGGAAACGGAGGTAACAAAGAGGAGGTGCGGGTTATGCTGTCTTTGGCTTTGTTTCTTTCGTTATCTTCTGACCAATTCACTTCATGAACCAACTCGACCAACTCAAACAATTCACCACCGTGGTCGCCGATACGGGCGACTTCGAAAGTATCCGCCAATTCTCCCCGCAGGATGCGACGACGAATCCTTCGCTCATTTTCAAGGCGGTCTCGCAGCCGGAATATGCGCCGTTGCTTGACCAGGCGGTGGCCGAGCGTCAAGCCGCGCATCTGCCCCGTGCGGGGCTGATTTCTGGGATCATCGATGACCTGCTGACCATTTTCGGGGAGAAAATTTTGGGAATCGTGCCGGGTCGGGTTTCGACCGAGGTGGATGCGCGTTTGTCCTTCGACACGCCGGCGACGGTGGAGAAGGCGCGCACGTTGATTGGTTTGTATGCGAAACGCGGGGTTCCCAAAGAACGTGTGCTGATCAAGATTGCTTCCACTTGGGAGGGGATCCGCGCGGCCGAGGTGCTGCATCAGGACGGGATCAACTGCAATCTGACCCTCCTCTTCTCCTTGCCCCAGGCCATGGCGTGCGCCGAGGCGCGGGTGCGGCTTATCTCGCCGTTTGTTGGTCGAATCTACGATTGGTACAAGGCCAAGACCGGTCAGGAATACACCGGCGCAGACGATCCCGGGGTACAGTCGGTGCGGGTCATTTACAACTACTTCAAAAAATTCGGCTACGAAACGCAGGTCATGGGCGCGAGCTTCCGCAACACCTCGCAGATTCTCGAGTTGGCCGGGTGCGACCTGTTGACCATCAGTCCGGAGTTGCTCGCCGAGTTGCAGGCTGCGGATGGCGCGGTCGCGCGCCAACTTTCGGTCGAGGAAGCCAAGGCGTCGGAGATGGCCAAGGTGCCGATGGACGAGAAGACCTTTCGCTGGATGCTCAATGAGGATGCGATGGGGACGGAGAAACTGGCGGAAGGAATCCGCAAGTTTACCGAGGATATCATCAAGCTCGAGGGCCTCATCGCGGCGAGGTTGGGGTAGGAACTTTTTTAACAGAAGATAAGGAAGGAAACGAGGGGGGGGATGGTCCCGGCTCCGCTTGGCCTTCGTTTGCTTCGTTACCTTTTGTTCAACTCCGCCGCTTTTTCGTCCAGTTTCTTCAGCTTCGGCCGGATGACCGCCAGGTTGTAGGGGTGCATCGGGTTCTCGCGGTAGAAATCCTGATGGTAGTCTTCGGCGGGATAAAATGTTTCGAGCGGAACGATTTCGGTCACGATGGGGGATTTGAAGTTGTTCTGTGTGCGGTCGCGTGACTCCTTCGCGATGCGTGCTTCGTCATCGCTTGCGGTCAGGATGATCGAGCGGTATTGCGTGCCGCTGTCGGCCCCTTGGCGGTTGAGGGTGGTCGGGTCGTGGGCCTCCCAGAAGAGGTCGATGATTTTTTCGTAGGAAATTTTCTCGGGGTCGTAGGCGATTTGCACGACTTCGGCGTGGCCGGTTCGTCCCGTGCCGATTTGTTCGTAGGTCGGGTTTTCGGTTTGTCCGCCGGCGTAGCCGGAGACAACGGAGCTGATGCCGGGGAGTCGTTCGTAAACGGCTTCGACGCACCAGAAGCATCCTCCGCCGAGGGTGGCTGTTTCAGTTTTCATGGGTTCGGATTCGGCTGGGGCGAGTGAGGCAAGAAGGAGGACAAGTAGGGCGATGATGGGGGCGGGTTTTTTGATGTGGCATCGGCATCCTGCCGATGGGATCGGGTCGTCATCGGCAGGATGCCGATGCCACGAAGGAGGGTTCATTGGTCGGGCGCGAACTTGAGTGAGACGGAGTTGACGCAGTAACGCAGTCTGGTTGGCGGGGGGCCATCGGGAAAAACGTGGCCTAAGTGGGCGTCGCAGCGGGCGCAGAGGATTTCTTCGCGGGTCATGCCGAGACTGCGGTCGGCTGCGGTGACCACATTCTCCTTTGCGACGGGTTGGAAGAAGCTGGGCCAGCCGGTGCCGGAATCGAATTTGGCGTCGGAACGGAAGAGTGGGAGGTCGCAACAGACGCAGGAGTAGATACCGGGCTGCTTGCTGTCGTGGAAAGCGCCGCAGAAGGGGCGCTCGGTCCCTTTCCCACGGGCCACCTGGTAGACTTCGCCCTCCCCGAGCTGGGTTCGCCATTCGGCCTCGGTTTTGCTCACTTTTTCCATGGTTTGCGCGGGGAGATTGTTTCCCCATTCGTCCAGCAAAACAACGTTCACGGTGGGAGCGGCGGATTCTTCGGCCGCGGCGGGGGTGAGAAGAAGGAGCGCGAGGAGGAGGGCGGTCATCGCTACATCATTCGCCCGCGCCGCCGAGCTTGTCAAAATGGGAGCGGCACCGGGCGGGCGCCGATCTCTGCGAGAGGAGAGGTGGACCACGCCGTCCCGGCGCGGTAAAAGAGCAGATCAAATCGCGCTGGGGACGGCGCGGTGCGCCGCTTTGGCTAGGCCTGCTCGGCGGCGCGGCGTTTGCGCCGGCGGGCGGCTTCGGCCAGGAATTCTTCTTGGGCGTCCCAGAACGGCGGGCCGGGTTGGGCGGGGAGATAGGAACCGTCGGGCTGGAGGATGCGGGCTTTGACGTTGTCCCGGGCAAAAGTGTCGATGATCTCCTGCACATGCTCTTTCGTCCCCTTGCTCTCCACGGGGAAGACGGCTTCGACACGGTGGAAAGAGTTGCGCTCCATCCAGTCGGCACTGGCGATGAAGTAGCGCGGGTCGCCCGCATTCTCGAAACGGTAAATGCGGCTGTGCTCGAGGAAACGGCCGACAATACTGCGCACTTCGATATTTTCGCTCACCCCGGGCAGGCCGGGGCGCAGGGCGCAGATCCCGCGGACAAGCAGTTGCACTTTGACCCCGGCGCGCGAAGCGCGGTAGAGGGCCTCGATGATTTCCTCCTGCACCAGGGCATTGAGTTTGGCGTAAATGCCGGCCGGTTGGCCCGCGCGGGCATTTGCGATTTCGTGGTCGATCAGGGCAAGGATTTCCCGGTGCAGGTGCCAGGGAGCGACGAGCAAGCGGTTCGGCGGGGGCAGTTGGGAGACTCCGGTCACGGTGTTGAAAAGATTGGCCACGTCCTCGGTGATTTCGGGGCGTGCGGTGAAGAAGCTCAAGTCGGTGTAAAGGCGGGCGGTGGACGGATGGTAATTACCGGTGCCGAGGTGGACGTAGCGGCGGATGCCGTCGTATTCCTTGCGTACCACCATGGCCATTTTCGCGTGGGTTTTGAGTCCGGCCACGCCGTAGACCACATCGACCCCGGCTTCGCGGAGTTGGCGGGCCCACTTGATGTTCGCCGCCTCGTCGAAGCGCGCCTTTAATTCGATGGCCACCACGACCTGCTTGCCTTGACGCGAGGCCTGGACGAGGAGCGGGATGAGCGGGGAGTCGGAGCTGGTACGGTAAAGGGTCTGCTTGATGGCCAGCACCTGCGGGTCTTCGGCGGATTGTCCGATGAAGTCGAGCACGGTCTGGAAGCTGTCATAGGGATGATGCAGCAAGATGTCACCCTTGCGGAGGTGGAAGAAGATGTCGTGCTCCTCGCCCAGCCCGACCACGGTGACGGGCGTGAAACGTTTGTACTTGAGGTCGGGCCGGTCGAGTTCGGTGGCGACCGGCATGAGACGCACAAAATTGAGCGGAGAGTCGACGCGGTAGACGTCCTCGTTGTCCAAACTAAAAATGTCGCAGAGCCGTATGGTCAATGCTTCCGGGACGTTCTGTACTTCAAGGCGGACCGCATTGCCGCGGTTGAGCTTGCGCAGTTCGTCCTCGATGGCCCGGAGGAGGTTGCGCGCCTCCTCCTCGTCGACGTAAAGGTTGCTGTTGCGGGTGATGCGGAACAGGTAGGCGCCGCGCACCTTGACCCCGTGGAAAAGGCGCCCGACATGCGCCTGGATCAGGTTGCCCAGGAAGATGAAGTCCTGGCTGTCGCCGCCGGCCGTGGGAAAGGGAAGCAGGCGGGGAAGAATGCGCGGAATCTGCACGACGGCGAGATCGGTGCTCAGGTCTTCGCCTTCCAGCTCGACGATGAGGTTGAGGCTCTTGTTCAGGAGTTGCGGGAAGGGGTGCGCCGGATCGATGGCCAGCGGGGTGAGCACGGGGAAAACTTCCCGTTCGAAATAGTCTGCGAAGTGGGCCTTCACCGCGGGATCGACCTCGGGATAGTGGTGGAAGCGCACGCCTTTCTCCGCGAGTTGCGGCTTAATCTCTTGGCGCCAGCAATCGTATTGCGCGGCGACGAGTTTGTGCACGCGATGGAAGATAGCGGCCAGCTGCTGCGCGGCGGTCAGGCCGTCCGGCCCGGTGGCCTGCGAGCCGGCTTGGACCACTTGCTTGAGCCCGGCCACCCGTACCTCGAAGAATTCATCAAGGTTGGAGGAGACGATGCAGAGGAACTTGAGGCGCTCGAGCAGGGGGACGGAGGGGTCCTTCGCCTGGTCAAGCACGCGGCCGTTGAATTCGAGCCAGCTCAGCTCGCGGTTGATGAAAAATTTGGGGTCTCCCAGGTCCATGGGCAGTTGGAGATTGTCCGGTCGCCTTCGGGCAAAGACAAGAGAAAGGCGAGAGGTCCGTTGCCGCCGCTGGGGAGTGTGGTAAGCTAATCGTCGTGAAAAGCGTATTGGTCCTAGTTTTGGCGGTCTTTGCTTTGGTCCTTGGCGAGGTTTCGGCCAATCCGGCGGCGCGCGCCCTCGGGAACTCCTTTGCCGACGTCTACGAAAAGGTGGCGCCCAGCGTGGTGGTGCTCGAGGTGACCAGATCACCGGATGCGGAGGATAATTTCGACTGGCAATCGCTTTTCGGTGGGCCGCGCGGACCGCGCGGTCCGCGGGCCGAAGAGAGCGAAGGCTCGGGCTTTGTCATCGGGGACGAAGGCTACATTTTGACCAACGCCCATGTCATCGAAGGCGCCGATCCGGAGAAAGGTGTGGTCGCGCGGCGGCAGAATGGCACCCGCCTGCTGCTCAAGGTGGTGGGGGTGGATGTGAAGACCGACCTCGCGGTGCTCAAGGCCGAGGTTTCGGATTTGCCGGCCATCACTTGGGGGGACAGCGAAAAGTTGCGCGTCGGGGAATTCGTCTGCGGTATCGGGGCACCGTTTGAATTGGATTACACCCTGACCGCGGGAGTGATCAGCGCGAAGGGCCGGAGCAACCTGACCAGCACGGTCTACGAGGACTACCTGCAGACCGATGCGGCGATCAACCCGGGGAACAGCGGTGGCCCCTTGGTCGATCTCGAGGGTAAAGTTGTCGGGGTCAACACCCTGATCAACCGTCTGAACAGTAGTTTGGGCTTCGCCATTCCGGCAAAACTAGCCCAAACGGTGAGCGAGCAGTTGATCGCGCAGGGCCGCGTGGTGCGGCCGTGGTTGGGGATCCGGATCGAGACGCTGGCCGATCAACCGGCACTGCAGAAAGTGCTCGGTTTGGACAATGGCGTGGTGGTGCGGGAAATTTTCGCCGACACCCCGGCGGCGCGCAGCGAATTGCAACCGGCCGATGTGGTAGTCGATGTGGACGGCGATCCGGTGGCCAGCGCCCGCGACTTGCAGCTCTCCGTCCTGAACAAAGGCATTGGGGCGATGGTCAAACTCAAGGTTTGGCGGAGGCAGGATGGTGGCTACCGGACGGTCTCGGTCCAAGCCGAGGAGTTGCCGGCCGCCCCCGAGGTGAAGCAGGCGGCGGCCCGTCCAGGCCCCTTCCGTCCGCCCGCGCCGGGCAGCGATAGAGCGGGGGATCCTTTCGCGCTCTTCGGATTGCAGGTTCAAAATTTGCCCGACGAGGTGGCGGCGGAAATGTCGCTCCCGGCCGGCGGTGTCATCGTGACGCACGTGGAGCGGGGTGGTCCGGCCGCGCTGGCCGGGTTGGAGCGGCGCGATGTGATCACCGCGGTGGGTGAAAATGCGGTCGGGAATGGCGAGGGTTTGGCTCTGGCGCTGGGCAAGTTGGCCGAGGGGGATGGCGCGGTCCTGCTCGTCGAGCGCCAAGGCAAGGAAACCTACGCTATTCTCAAAAAGTAGGGTCGAGGATGCGGCGCAGGCCGGCGGCGGCCTCGGCCGGGGCAATGCGGGTCATACAGCGGAAGTCGATCGGGCACTCGCGGCGGAAGCAGGGGCTGCATTCTACTTTGTGCCGGAGGATTTGGTGGAAGTCGCCGAGCGGTGCCGTGAGTGCCGGTTCGGTCGAGCCGAAGAGGGCGACGGTCGGTATACCGAGGAAGGCGGCCAGATGCATGGTGCCGGTATCGTTGGTCAGCAAAGCGTCGCACCCGGCCAGCTCGTCCATGAGTTGATCGAGCGTGGTTTGTCCGATGCGGTTCGAAATGGCTCCGTCGCAGGCCTCCGCAATGGCCTGGCCGGCTGCCTTGTCGCCCGCCACGCCGAAGAGTACCCAAGAAGCCGGGGAGTGACTGTTGAATTCCCGCACCGCCGCGGCGAAGCGTTCCGTCGGCCAACGTTTGGCCGGTCCGTATTCCGCTCCCGGGCAAAGGCCGATCCGCGGGAGCTTAGGAGCCGGGCTTCGTCGCGGTGCCCGGGGGAAGGTGGCGGATCCGGGGGTGACCGGCGCCCCGCAGAAAGCGGCCAGCTGCAAGTAGCGTTCGGCCTGGTGTCCGCCCGACTCCGGCGCGCCCTGCGGGATGCGTTGGAGCAACCAGCGACGCCAGTGGCCGGGATAACCGACCACGGTGGGGATGCGGAGGGCGCGCGCCTCGAGGGCGGAGCGCAGCGAGTTGGGGAAAAGAAGGGCCGCGTCGAAACTTGCCCTGACCCGCCGGGCCAAGGCGCGCGGAGATTCCCCCGGTTGGATTTCGATCACCTCATCGACCGCGGGGACGCGCCGCCAGAGCGCGGCCAATTTGGCCGGAGTGAGGATGGTGAGGTGGAGGTCGGGCCGGCCCCGGCGGCAAGCTTCCACCGCGGGAATACTCATCACGGCATCGCCGAGCCAATTACTCGAGCGGACCAAAAGCCGGAAGGGTTGCAGTCCGCCGACGGCTTTCGCCTCGGGCGGATGGAATCCGCGCCGTGCCTTGCCGAGGAGGAAGGGCCCGGGGGTTTTCCAGCGGTTGTGGACCCAGAACCAATCGGGTGGGCCGGCGGAAATTTTGCGCTCGAGGGTGCGGTTGAGTTCGAGGGTGAGTTCTTCCACGGACCGGCCGTCTGCTTGCAAGGGCGGCTCGATCACGCAGCGCCAGCGCGCCACTCCGGTGGTATGGATGGCGACCGAAACGAGTGGTGCGCCGGTGCGATCGGCAATGATGGCGGCCAGCGGGGAGGTCGAGGCGAACCGGCGGAAGAGCGGGGTCCACAGCGCACCGTCCCCGGCGTGCTGGTCGACCAGAATGGCAAGGATCCCGCCTTTCTCCACCAGATCGATCGCATCGAGGTAGCCTTTGCGCCGGTCAAAGGTCCGCAAGCCCAGCCGTGACCGGCTGCGTTCGATCAGGCGGTTGATATACTTGTTGCGCTGGGATTGGAAAATGGCCCCGACCGGAAATTCGCGGACGCGTCCGATGAGTTGCGCGTAAAGTTCCCAGTTGCCGATGTGGTTGATCGCCATGACCACGCCGCGGCCGGATTCGAGGGTAGCGCGGAGGGCGGGGAGTCCGATCAAGTCGACCCGGGCTTGCACCTTTTCTTCCGGCAAGCGTGCGAGGCGCGGCACGCTGAGCAGGTTCGCGCCCAGCGTGCGGAAGTGTTGCCGCACGGTGCGCCGCACTTCGCGCTCGCTCATTGGCCCGCCGAAAGCGATGGCCACGTTGCGTTGGGCCAGCCGGCGGTAACCGGGGAGCACGGCCCACGCGACCAGACCGAGCAGGCCGCCGAGCCGGAAGGCAAGCGTGAGTGGGAGCCGGCCGAGCAGAGCGAGCAGCGCAAGGGCCAGCAGGTAAACCGCGTAATCCATGGGTAAACCGTGCGAGCGTATCGCGCGGTGCGCGGCGGCGGAAGGCTTTCGTCTCTTTGGGCGTGCCGGCCGGGGTGACCGAAGCTAGGCTCGGACACCATGCCAGCGCCGAAAGTTTATCCTGACCCGCAGCGCGGCCGCATCCTTTGGACCGGCATTGTCATTGCGGTTTTGGTCCTGGCCGCGATCGTGCTGGCCACCGTCTCACTCAACCGCACGATGCAGCGCGCCGGCTCCTTCACCGGGAAAATCATGGTCAAAGAATTCACCCCCGCCCCGGCGCAGGAGATCACCGTGGGGACCGGCGGGCTGCAGAGCACGCGCATTGAGGGGGAATATTTATTCAAGGTGGAGACGCCGGACGGAAAGCGCGTTTTCAATGTCTGGGTCGACCGGTTGGTTTACGAGGAGTACAAAGTGGGTGATGCCTATTACGTCATCCCGACCCCGTGAAATCCGGCCGGAGATCGAACGTCCGGCAGGGCAGGCTGTCTCTTTGATGAGGAAAAATCCGCCGGTGGCCCTCCGCCCCGGATGAAGCGAACAAAATCTTTATGAGTCAATCAACGCATGAACTGAACGAACAAGTGCAGCGCGGCAGCCAGTGGGTGCAACCGCTCTTCTCCGAGGTGGGTAAAGTGGTGGTGGGTCAGAAGCTCCTCGTCGAGCGCCTGATCACGGGACTCCTGACCAATGGTCACGTCCTCCTCGAGGGCGTGCCCGGGTTGGCCAAGACGCTGACCGTGCGCACCCTCGCCTCCTGCTTGCACACCGGATTCTCCCGTCTGCAATTCACCCCCGACCTGCTCCCGGCCGACTTGATCGGCACCCTGATTTACAATCCGCGCGACGGCGAATTTTCGACCAAGCTGGGGCCGATCTTTTCCAACCTCATCCTGGCCGACGAAATCAACCGCGCCCCGGCCAAAGTGCAGAGCGCCCTGCTTGAAGCCATGCAGGAGCGCCAAGTCACCCTCGGGGACAAGACTTACAAATTGCCCGACCCCTTCCTCGTCCTCGCCACGATGAATCCTCTCGAGCAGGAGGGCACCTACCAGTTGCCCGAGGCGCAGCTCGACCGCTTCATGTTCAAGGTGCATGTCGGCTACCCCACGCGCACCGAAGAACGCGCCATCCTCGACGCCATGTCGACCTCCTCGCCGCAGCTCGGGGTCAACACCCTGGTTACCCCGGAGGACATCATCAGTTCGCGCGAAATCGTCAACCGCATCTATGTCGATGACCGGGTAAAGGACTACATCGTCGATATCGTCTGGGCCAGCCGTCAACCGCAGGCCCACGGACTCAAGCTGGACGGGATGATCCGCTACGGCGCCTCGCCCCGCGCCACCATTTATCTCACCCTCGCGGCCAAGGCCCACGCCTTCCTCAACGGCCGCGGCTACGTCACGCCGCAGGACGTCAAATCGATCGGCGCCGACGTGCTGCGCCACCGCATCGCGGTGAGCTACGAGGCGGAAGCGGAGGAAATGACCAGCGAGATGATCATCGAACAAATCTTCGCCGGCCTCCCGGTGCCGTGAGAAGAGTGTTAAGCTTTAAGAGCTTAAGTCTTAAGGAGCGCCGCCTCGGAAAGCGTGCGCGTCCTCTCTTTAAACTTACAAACTTACATACTTAAAACTTCCGCACCATGCAGGACACCCGCGAGATCCTCAAAAAGATCCGGCGTATTGAGTTGCGCACCCGGCGGCTGGTCGACTCGATGTTTGCCGGGTCGTATCACAGCGTCTTCAAGGGGCGGGGGATGAATTTCGAGGAGGTGCGCGAATACACCCCGGGTGACGAAATCCGCTCGATCGACTGGAATGTCACCGCGCGCATGAACACGCCCTTCGTGAAAAAATTCACCGAGGAGCGCGAACTGACCGTCATGCTCGTGGTCGATCTCAGTGCCTCGGGCAATTTCGGCAGCGTGAAGACGAGCAAGCGCGAGCTGGCCGCCGAAGTCGCCTCGATCCTCGCCTTCAGTGCGATCCAGAATAACGACAAAGTCGGACTCCTCCTGTTTAGCGACGAAGTCGAACTTTTCATCCATCCGAAAAAAGGCCGCCTGCACACCTTGCGACTCATCCGCGAAATGCTTTTCTTCGAGCCGAAGCACCGCGGGACCAATCTGACCGCCGCGCTGGAATACCTGAACAAAGTGGTGACCCGCCGTGCGGTGGTCTTCCTTATTTCCGATTTCATGGATGAGGGCTATTCGCGTCCGCTCGCCATCGCCGCCCGCCGCCATGACCTCATTGCCATCCCGGTGGTCGATCCGGGCGAGGAGGATTTACCCGAGGTCGGCATTGTCACGCTCGAGGATCCCGAGACGGGCGAGCAGATCGAGATCAACACCTCGAACCGCGCCCTGCGCGGCGCCTATCTCGCCCTGGAGGACCGGCGGAAGAAATCCGTCGAGCAGGAATTCCTCAAGGTCGGCATCGACATGATCCCGCTGCGCACAAACGAAGACTATTTGCACGTCCTCCGCGCATTTTTTGCCCGGCGCGAGAAACGACGCTTTTCCGCCTGAAGCCATGCCGCCCGTCGATCCCAACGCCGACCTTCTGCCGCACGAAATTGCCGGCCCGGTCTGGTATCTGCCCTATCCGTGGCCGGTCATGGTTACCGCGGCGCTCCTGCTCCTGCTTCTGCTCGCGGCCGCGGTCTGGGCCTTGGTGCGTTGGCGGCAACGCCGAGCCCGGCGCATCCTCACGGCCCGCGAAAAAGCGCTGGCCGCCCTCGCCGCGGCGCAGGCCCGCGCGGTGGAGGCTGCACCTTACGAGTTCAGTATCGAGGTCTGCGACGTGCTCCGGACTTACCTCGGAGCGGAACATCACCTGCCGGCCACGACCCAGACTTCCTACGAATTTCTGCAAACCGCGCGGAGCAGTGCGGTTTTCAACGCGGAGCGATTGGCGGGGTTGGCCCGCTTTCTCGACCAGGCCGACGCGATCAAATTCGCCCGGGCCGAGGCGAGCGGGGCGGACAATGCCCAGCTGGCCGAGCTGGCGGAGAATTTGGTCAAAGAGGAGGTGCCCCATGCCGTCGCTGCCTGATTTCTCCGCCCTCAGTTTCGTTTATCCGCAGCTCCTCTGGCTGCTTTTGCTTATTCCCCTGCTTGCTTGGTTGAAGGGCAAATTTGGGGGCACCCCGGGCGTGATGTTCTCCACCACGAAGACCTTGGCCAAAATTGGCGGACGCCGCCGTTCGCGCTCGGGAGACTTTCTTACCGGTCTGCTCTATCTCGCGCTTGTCTTCCTTATTCTCGCACTGGCCCGCCCGCAATTGGGCAAGACGGTCACCCGCACCCAAGCGAGCGGCGTTGATATCATGCTGGTCATCGATGTCTCGCGTTCCATGCTGGCCGAGGATTTCACCATCGGCGCCCAGCGGGCCAACCGTCTCGAGGCGGTCAAACAAGTGACCGAAAAATTCATCGAAGGCCGGCCGAACGACCGCATCGGGCTGGTTGCCTTCGCCGGGCGCCCGTATTTGGTCAGCCCGCTCACCCTTGACCACGATTGGCTGATCACCAACCTCGAGCGCATCCGGATCGGCCTGGTCGAGGACGGCACGGCCATCGGGTCGGCTCTCGCCGCGGCCTCCAACCGCCTGAAAGACAAAGAGGCCAAATCGAAAATCGTCGTCCTCCTGACCGACGGTGACAACAACATGGGCCGGGTCACGCCCTCGACCGCGGCCGAAGCGGCCAAGGCCCTCGGGATCAAAGTCTATACCGTTGGTTCGGGCAGTCGGGGCAATGCGCCCTTTCCCTTTGTCGACCCGTTCGGGCGCACGGTTTACCGCCAGATCCCGGTGGAGTTTGACGAGGAAAGTCTCAACGCGATCGCGGCCATGACCGGCGGCGAGTATTTCCGGGCCACGGACACCCAGTCCTTGCAGCGCATCTTTTCCGAAATCGACAAGTTGGAAAAATCGGAAGTTGAAATCCAAAAAGTTGCGCAATACCGCGATATCTTCCCGTGGTTCGTGCTCATCGGCACCGTCGTGCTCGCCGTGGAAACCCTGCTCGGGCAAACCCTATGGAGACGTCTGCCCTGACCTTCGCCCGCCCCGAGTGGCTCCATGCCTTGTGGCTTCTGCCCCTCGGCGTGGCGCTCTTTCGGTGGGCCGAGCAGCGGCGGCGTGCGCTCATTGCGCGCATCGTCGCCCCCAAGCTGCGCAGCCTTTTAGCCGGCAACACCAGTCCCTTTCGGCGCTGGTTGCGCGCGGCCTGCGTGCTCGGCGCCCTCGGGCTGCTCGCGGTGACCTTGGCCGGTCCGCAGCTGGGCTATGACACTCTGGAGGTGCCCCACCGTGGACGCGATGTTATCATCGCCATGGACGTCTCACGTTCCATGCTGGCCACCGATGTGGCGCCGACCCGTTTGCAGCGCGCCAAGCTTCTCGCGGAGGATCTGGTCGGCGAACTGGGGAGTGACCGCCTCGGTCTGGTTGCCTTTGCCGGGTCGGCCTTTTTGCAGGCGCCGCTCACCCTGGATCATGGTGCGGTGCTCGCGGCGGTGGACGAACTCGACACGGAGCTTATTCCCAAGGGCGGAAGCAATATTGCGGCGGCCATCCGCTCCTGTGCAGAGGCCTTCGGCAAAGCGGAGGGCTTTTCGCGGGCCATTGTGGTTATTTCGGACGGGGAAGAACTTGATGCGGACGGCTTGGAGGCGGCGCGTCAGGCGGGTGCGGCCGGGATCCGTATCTTCACCGTGGGGGTGGGCTCGGAGGAGGGTTCGGAGATTCCGCTCGGCCCGGGTGAATTTGTGCGCGACCAGTCGGGCAAGGTGGTCCAATCGCGCCTTGATGCCGGCCGTATGCGGGAGATCGCAGAAGTGACCGGCGGCTTTTATCTCCCGCTCGACGAGGATGCCGCGCGCTTGTTGTCAACCGAGGGTATCGGCCGGATGCAAGAAGTCGAGATGAGCGCCAGTGCTTCGCGTCGTCCGATCGAGCGCTACCAATGGCCTTTGGGCGCCGCCGTCGCGCTGCTCTGCTTGCAGGCCCTGGTCGGCGAGCGCCGTCGCCGTCCGTTCGCCGCGGCGGCTCTCTGCATGGTCTCGGCTTCCTCCGGGTGGGCCTCCGGCCTCGACCAATACAAGGCTGGAAATTACGAGCAGGCCCGTCAGGAATTCGAACAAAGGTTGCGCTTGGAGCCCGATGCGCCGGGGTTGCAACTCAACGCCGGCACGGCGGCTTACCGTCTGCAGGATTACGGCAAGGCCTCGGAATTCTTTTCCCGGGCCATGCTGGCCGACGAACCGGTCCTGCGTTCTTCCGCGGAATTCAACCTGGGCAACACGCTCTTCCGTCAGGGTGAAGGGCAGGTGGACCAGGCGAAAAAAGTCACCGATTGGAAAGACGCCATCGCCAAATACGAAGCCGCGCTGAAGACGCGCCCCGACTACACGGAGGCCAAGGAAAATAAAGAGCGGGTCGAAGAGTTGCTCCAGCAGCTCGAGCAGGAACAGCCGGAGAAAGACGAGCAAAAAAAAGACGAGAAGCAAGAGCAGGAAAAGGGCGATCAAGAGGATCAAAAGGACGAGCAACAAGGCGGGAAAGATGAGCAGCAGGGTGGCGAGCAGGAGAAGAAAGACGAGCCGCAGCAGGGCGGCGAAGAAGAGAAGAAAGACGAGCAAGGCGGAGAGCAGGACAAGCAGAACCAAGGAAAAGGCGACCAAAAAGAGGACCAACCCTCGGCGGACGGAGGCCAGGATGAGGAGGAGAAGCAGGGCGACCCTTCGAAGGATGAGCAGCAAGGTGGGGGCGGCAAGGAAGAAGAGGATCAGCCGCAGGACGGTGAGGAGGAGAAAAAAGACCAAGCACAAGGTGGTCCCGGTGACCAGGAGGAGGAAAAGCAGAAGGAGGGCCAAGATCGCGAGGGCGAAGCACAGAGGGAAGGCGAGGGCGAAGATTCCGAGGAAGCAGAGCAGGGTGCTAGCCCCGGCAGTCGTCCCGATCCCGGTCAATCCGGCGATCAACCCGCGCCCGTTCCGCAGCAGGACGGGGAGAAAAAGGAGGGCGAATTGCGCGGCACGGCCGGAGAGGGCGGTGGCCGGGAAGAAGCCGCAGCCATGGCCGCGGCCGCCGCCGCAGAGGCGGAGGAAGAAGTGGAGGGCAAGATGAGCGCCTCCCAAGCGCGGGCTCTGTTGCGCTCTTTACAGTCGGAAGAAGAACAGGTCGATTTGCGCGAAGGTCGGACCTTTCAGGATGCCTCACGAGACTGGTAAGATGACCCTGCGCATGAATTCCGCTCCCCGCCTCTTGACCGTTGCGGCCTTGCTCATGCTCGCGGCCGGTCCGGTCCGCGGGCAGGTCGCGACGAGTCTGAGTTCGCAGACCGGCCAAGTCGGCGTTCCGCTGCAGTTGCAATACCAATTCAGCAACGTCGGCAAACCCGCGGACATGCCGCGCTCGATCATGGTCGACGGCCTGGAAATCCGGCTCACCGGCACCTCGCGCCGGGTGGAAATGGTCAACCTGCGGAGCACCTCGATGTTCATCTACGCTTACACCGTCATGCCGAACCGTCCGGGTAATTTTACCATTCCCGGTTTTGCCGTGCAGGTCGACGGACGTCAGGTCCGGACCCAAGCGGTAAGCCTGCGCGTGGCCGGTGCAGGCGGCAGTATGCCTCCACCCCCTGGCCCCGGCCTGCAGCGCCCGATTCCCGGACCGCCGATGCCGCCACAGCAACCTTCGCAGCAAGGCCCGCCGGGCCGCCAGCTGGCGCCGTCCGGACAACCCTCCGCTCGCACCCCGCCGCGCACCAGCACCGGAGAGCCCGCGCCTTATTACGGTGAGATTGTCATGGGCGAGAAAAAGACGGCCTACGTGGGCGAAGTGGTGCCGGTCGAGTTGCGCTTCTATTTCCGCGCCGATTGCCAATTTGACAACTTGCAGCGTCCGACCTTCGGCGGCGACGGATTCACCGCCGCGGCACTGAGCGAACCCGAACAGACCGAGCAATACCTCGACGATATTCTCTACAACATCGTCACTTTCCGCAGTGCGATCACCCCGGCGAAGAGCGGCCCGCTCGAGATTCCGCCCGCGCAGATGGAAGGACGCATGGTGACGCCGGGCGGACCAGCCGGGCTCGATCCCTTCTTCGATCAATTTTTCCAAAATTTTCCCATGCCCGGGATCGGCCGCGCGGAAAATATCCAGGCGATTACCAACGAACGCCGATTCGACGTCCAGGCGCTGCCCAAAGCAGACCGGCCGGAAAATTTCTCCGGTGCGGTCGGCCAATTCACGCTCAAGGCCTCCGCCGATCCGAAGAAAGCCGGCCCGGGTGAGCCGGTCACTCTCACCCTCACGGTGGAGGGCCGGGGCAACTTCGATGCGATGGGACCGCCGACCCTGACCGGCGCCGACGGCTGGCGCTCTTACGCGCCGAAGGAATCTTTCGCTGGTAACGATGCCATCGGTTTCGGCGGCACCAAGACCTTCGAGGTCAGCATGGTGGCGCGAGAAGATCGGCCCGCCACGCCCGGCGCGGAGTTTTCTTATTTTGACCCGATCAAGAAAAAATACGTCACCCTCAAGTCCGAGCCGGTCACGGTCACGGCAGCGGGTTCCGCATCAGCAGCCGACAGCACCGCGGCGGCCGGAGCCGACGCCGATCTGCCGCCCACGGCCGGCGCCCCGAATGATATCGCCGCACCCGCTGCGGTCCTTTCCGCGCGTGGTCCGGACTTCCGTCCGTGGATCACTTCCGATTGGTACCACTTGCTCAACTTTGCCGTCCTCGCCGCGCTGATCATTTCCATTCCCTTCCTCATCTGGATGCGCCGCCGGGCGAAAAAGGATGCCCGGACGGTCGAACTCGAGTCCTCGGTCCGCACGGCCAAGGCCGCCTGGCAGAAGGCGAACGACCCGATGGAGTTCTATGCCGCCGCCGGGCAATTCATGGTCGCGCGGCTCGCCTTGTGGGAGGACAAACCCGCGACTTTGGTCGATCCGGCCGAGGCCCTGGCGCGGCGGATTGCCGATCCCGCCGAGCGGCGCCAATTGCAATCCGTGTTGGCCAAACGCGATGAACTCCATTACGGACGGACCAGCGGTGGGGCGCTTGACCCCGCAGAGCGGCGCCGTGTCACCGACCTGCTGGAAAAATTTGCCAAACATCATGGTTAGAAAACTTCTCCTTCCACTCCTGCTTGCTGTCGCCACGGCCGCGGCCCAACCGGCCGAGGAAAACACCCTCTTCGAGCAGGGCAACCGGGCTTATGCCGAAGGCGACTACGCTGCGGCGCGCGAAGCTTACGAGCAACTGGTCAAGTCCGGATCGCGCAACCCCGCGGTCTTTCTCAATCTCGGCCATGCCGACTACCGTCTGGGCCGCGAAGTGCCCGCCGCGATCAACTACCGCCGGGCCCTCGCGCTTGATCCGGCCAACACCGCGGCCCGCAGCAGTCTCGAGCACGTGCTCGGCGAGCTCGGCGTGCCCGCACCCGGACTCGGGGCGGCGGAAATTGTCGGGCAATACATCCGCTTCGACCTGCTTGCCTTGATTGGCAGCCTGCTTTTCTGGGCCGGAACCATCGCCTTGGTTTTCGCCATCTTCTCCGTGGTGCGACGTCCGGGTCTGCTCGCCGCCAGTGTGCTTGCCGCACTGCTTGGGGCCACTTTGGTTGCGCTCTCTTGGGCCGGCGACTCGCGCATCGCCTTGTCCAAGATGTCGATCATGGTGGGCGACGCAACCGACGCGCGGAGCACGCCGGCTGACAATGGGCAAAAGCTAGCCGACCTGCCGATTGGCACGCCGGTGCGGGTTATTGCCGCGCGCGACGATTGGTCGCTCGTCCGTCTGCCGGTCGGCGTCGACGGCTGGGTGCGCAGCAGTGCGCTCGAACCGGTCTTCCCCGGAGCTGTGCCTGTCATTCCGTGATCCGGGCCCTCATCTTTGCGGTCTTGGCTTTCTCCATCGGGGAAGCCCGGGCCGATTGGCGGACCGAGGCCGCCGCGCTCCGTCCCGGACCTTATCCGCCCCCGCCGGATAATCTCCGGGCGCGTTACATTTTCGGTTGGGGCGGTTTCGAGGCGGCGGCCGCCGACGTGCGGCTCGAACGCGGGGCCGGACGGACTTGGAATGCCACGGTGCGCGGCGGAACGACCGGCGTGGTGCGCAAGTTGTGGAAGCTCGATGCGGACTATGATGCGGAAGTTTCCCAAGACGGCTGGCGGTCCATCAAGTTCACCCTGATCGAGAAATACAAACGTTACCGCGTGACCGAGACGACCGAGTTCCGTCCGGGCGGAGTGCGCTCGCGCCGGGTCAATTCGAAAGATGAAGGCTCGGACCCGAAGTGGCTCAACTTTTACGTCGGCGGTCTGCGCGACATGGCCGGTGCTTTACTCCTGGCCCGCAGTCAACCCTTGGCCACCGGCGACACGCTCAAGCTCGCCGTCTTTCCCGGGGAATGGATGTATCTGGTGCGCCTCAAAGTCATCGGTCGCGAGACACTCCGCTGGCGGGGTGAGCAGCGCAAGGTCATCCGTTGTGCCATGGACATCGATGGGATCGGCAAAGACTACTCCCTCCAGCCGCACAAAAAATTCCAACGCGGCACAGTCTGGGTGAGCGACGACGAAGTGCGTCTCCCCTTGCGCGTCGAAGTCAAAGTCTTCATCGGCCACGTCTTCGCTGAATTGGCGGAAGTGAAGGCTGCACCCTGAGCGGCTGATCAAGGTTCTGGCGCCTTGGGCGGCGTGACGAGTTTTGGCGAATCAGCGCGGGCCAGGAGGAAAAATGTGACACGCGAAATCACAGCCCCAGCCGCTCCTTCAACTCCTTGGATTGATCGGCAAACTTTGGCGGGCTCGACCTTCGGAGTTTCCGGAGGTTCTGGAGTTTCCATTGGACCGCGGGCATCTCCGAGAGATGCGGGCAGGGGGACGCGGTCCAGTCCGGTTCCGCCTCGACCAGACTTACGAGAAATCGCCGGTGCTCGGGTGACAGTGCGGCGGGGAGTTCCGATCGCAACCGTTCGCGCACGGCCAGCAGTTCATCCAAGGCCACCGGTTCGCGGGCCATGCCGGCAAACTCATTGGTGAAGGCCGCGGTGATATCCAGTGGTCGCGCAAAGAGTACTTCGTGGACCGGGCGGTTATGTCCGGCGAGGTAGCAAACGAAACAGTCCACCACATCCTTCGCAAGACCACCACCCGCATAGAGCCCATGCACGTCGAACAGATCCCGAGGATGCTGCCGGTCCATCGCCGCCACCAATTTGCTCCCGTAAAGTTCCGCCACGGCGAGGGTGGGGAGCGAGAGACCGGTGGCGAAAAGATCTCGCGCCACCGGAACCATCAGCCTCTGCTCGACAGGAAGCACGGTTCCGCGGAAGACGTGGTTGGCTTCCAACTTCACCAAACCCGGGCCGCGGCGGATGAACATCTTGCTCTCTTCGCCGCTCTTGGAGGCGACCAGCTCCGCCTCGAGACCAAGGCGCCGCAGCTTCCCGCAGGCCGAGGAAAGGGAGTCTGCGATGGAGCGCAGCGCGGCCTCCCTTCCGCCGCGGTGATCAACGAAGACCAGGTCGAGATCGACTGAAAGGCGCGGCATGTCGGCCGCGAAAAGATTGATCGCGGTCCCGCCTTTCAGGGCAAAAGGACTACCCTCGAAGACGGATGGTGCGGCTTCGACCAAGAGGCGGACCAGTGCGATGTATTCTTTGTCCATCACGGTTTCAGGATGAGAGTCCGCCCGCCTCTGACCCGCGCCACCCAACGGCTCGGCCCGATTTTCTTTCCCGCTGCTTCGCGCGCCCGCGAGGCCCACGGGAGCGAAAGCTCCTCCGCCCAACCCACACAAAGACGCAAGGCCTTTTGCTGCCGGCATGTCCGGAGCAACGTGGCGAGAATGTCAGGTCTCAACGATCGCGCGGATTCCATGATCAGCCGGGCCTCCTCGATTTCCTGGTGAACCCCCACTTCGCTGAGCATTTCCAGCAACGCCCTCTCGGGCACGGATACTGGCGGGCCTGCGGGCGATTCGGCCAGCGGCTGCAGACCAAAGTCACGCGGCAGCTGGGCGGAGAATAGCTCGCGCACGGTCAGCCGGGCTGGGAACCGCGCCGAAAACCAGTCCGGCAATCGGGTATTCTTGCGCCCCCAAAGCGTCAGTGTCTCCCGCGCCGGCAGGTTGTGCCGAACTCCCTGCCAGGCCAACGCCGTCTTTCCGCCGATGTGCAATCCGGGCAAGTGGTCCGCGAGAAACCGCAGACATCCGTCCCGACCCAGCGTGTCGCCAGCCAGAAGGTAGGTCCCGCGGGCCAGCCTTTCGAGCCAGCCGGACTTGGCGTAGCAATAAGCGAGGTCGGAAGAAACCCCGTAAGTGGCAAGATCCGCGCTGTCCAGCGGACGCCCGCGTGGGGCGGTGGTTTGTAGCCTCTTGATTATGCTGCCGCTTTCAGATCGATACATACTCGGTTAGTAGCCTCCATTTCAAACAATAGCAAGGCAGATGTTTGAAATAAAGCGAGTTAATGGATCATCACTCTGTTCTGGATATGCCGCTCAAACTTCCGGAAACAATCCGCCGTTCCACTCCTATCCCGGGTGAACTCAGAGTTCATTGACAGCACCCAGACCAAACAATCCTGCAGCCTGAGCGATGCGGGGTTCCGAGCGGTTGGCCGTGGAATCGGAGAGGGGCCAAAATCGATTGGCGGGGCTCGACGCGAGAAATGTCAAAAATCAAGATCTGACCCCACACGCGGGATACGTGGCGACAGGATATTCAGGATGAACAGGAAATGCGTCGGGCTGGCATTCAATCCTACAAATCCTGCAGGGCCTGCACATCCTGTCAAAAAAACTTAGCCGCGCGATCCCAGCACTCCGGCGATGTCAAAGATTTGTGGATTCCCTCGCGACTTTCCGCGTTATCCTTTGACATTGTTGATTCAAGCTCCATGTTGCGAAGAAGTTAATTCTCTCCCTTTAAAATCCAAAGATGAAAAAATGCCTCTCCGGCTGTTTGCGGTGAGCGCAGTTTTTGCTCTTTCGTCGTCCCTTTCTGCCGCAACCTTTGTAGTTGATAACGTTAATGACTCGGGGCTTGGCTCGCTCCGACAGGCGATTCTCTCGGCAAATGAATCAGACGGCAACACCGTTAGTTTTGCAATTTCCGGCACGATTACGCTCTCATCGCCTCTTCCTGCGCTTTCCCGCCGGGTCATTATCGACGGCACCACCGCACCGGGATTTGCGCAACCGAAACCGTCGCCAGAACCGCCGGTGGTGGCAGTAGATTTCAATGGTAACACGGGCCTGATGGTGGGTTCCGGCGCCGAGGATTCCAGCATTCGATCGCTGTCTTTTGTCGGAGCGTCCAACGCGGGCATCACGCTGGCAGCATCGAGGATTACGATTCACGGCTGCTATATCGGACTTTTGCCGAATGGCACTGTAAACGCGAACGCAGGCGATGGAATTCGTGTGCTGGCGACCTCCGCGGGGAATGTGATTGGGAATTTCAACCCGGTTTCAGGAGTCACCTATGGCGATACGTCAAACGCGGCAGATTTCACGGTGCAGCCGGTATCGGCGTGGCGGGGCATCCGGAATTATGCGGCGGATCCCGATGCGTTCCTGATCTGCGGCTCAGCCGATGACAATGGATTGCTCTACGTCGGCCCGCTTTTTGGCGGCGGGACTTCCTACCTGGCCAACTTCCCGGGAGCGAGCACCGAGTCGACCAGTGTTTACGGTCCGGACAACCTCGAAGGCGACAGGCTTCGCCTTGTAGGGTCGTATAAGAGGAACAACTCAACCGAATTTAATTTCGGATTTATCTGGGAGGGCACGCTCGCCCAGCTTCCATCGGGCGGCACATGGCGCGAGATCGCCTACCCGGGGGCCACGTATCAATACACGCACAGCACCATGGGCAAGCTGGCTGTTGGCAATGCGGACGGCCCGGCAGGCGACCTGCCAATCGGCCCGGGCATCGCATACATCTACGACGTGGACACCGAGCAATTTGTGGACACGATTGAGTTTCCAGGATCCAAGAGCAACACCGCGTATGGAATTTGGAAGAACAGCGAGGTGAGCTACACCATCTGCGGCGGATTCAGCCCGTTGGTGACCAATAACCTGCAGACCCCGGGAATTCCTTTGGAGCAGGGCAAGGCCTTCCTTGTGGACTACAACCCGGAGACCAAAGAATTTTCCAACTGGACTGCGTTTGATTACCCGAATGGTCCGGTCGGCGTGGACTTCATAACCCATTTCGAAGGCATCAGCAGCCAAGAGCCCGGAGTCTATACGCTCAATGCAGACTCGGTCGAAGCAGGGACGACGAATCCCGCGCAGGGCAGCTGGGTCAACGTGGTCCGCAACGCGGACACTACGCTCAGTCAGCAGGATTGGGTTGATTTGAACTACACCGACAACAATGTCGTCGCGGCGGGGGTCACGAGTTCAAATTCGGTTTACGGCAATCAGGTCGTTGGCTTGGTAATAAACGATGCTTCTTTCTCATATCAGGCATCGGTCAACGTCGAGTTCCAACTTTCAAATGTGATCAGCGGCAACGGCGGTAACGGCATCACTCTGGACGGAGCAAGCGACAATGTGATCGCGATGAACTTCATCGGCACGGACGCGGCTGGCAGTGCGGCTGAGGGCTTTGGAAATGCCGGGCAGGGCATTTACGTCACACGCGGAGCATCCGGCAACCTGATCGGCGGTCCTTCTGGTGGAATAAACAACCCGACTGGCAGTAAAAACCCGGCTAACGCGGTTTTTCAGCGTCCTCCGCAGGGAAATCTCATCTCGCGAAACGGCCTCAATGGCGTCCTGATTGACGAGAATTCCAGCAACAACGTGCTGAGTGGAAATTTCATCGGAACAGATGAGTCCGGCTTAACCGCGGCAGGAAACGTAGTCGACGGGGTCGTCATCCGCAACGCCCCACAGAATTCGCTGATCGGGTGCACGTTATTTGAGAACCCCTTTGTTGCCTACAATGTCGTGTCTGGAAACGGCGGAAATGGTGTCCGGGTCGAAAGCTCCGACAATGTGACGATCCAAGCGAACTTCCTTGGCATGGGAGCAGACAATGCAACCAGTGTGCCAAACGGACTCAATGGCTTGGTAGTCGCTGGCAGCTCGGCCAATACTCAAGTCGGAGGTGTAATCCCCCTTGGCAACGTGATCGCGGGTAATACCGGCCACGGCATTGAAGTCCGCGACACCGTGTCCGGCTTTATCTCATTCAATACCTTCACAGGAATTGCCGCATTCCAGGAGTTCGCATCGCCGAATGGGTTGAACGGAATTTTGATCACTGCGACAGGCGGGAACATTACGGTCCAAACGTGCATCATTTCGGGCAATGCCGCGCATGGCATCGAGATTGGCGGAAATGCATCCGGCGTGCAGATCACCGATACCGCGGCCGGCACAAACACCGAGATCGCAGGCGCAATTCCAAACCAGGGATCCGGCATCGTGATCAGCGGCACCGCACACAACAATGCGATCGGCGGCTACCAGCCATCGGTGGAACGTGCCGTGCACATGTCCGGAAACGTCGGCTACGGCATCGCAATTATCGATAATGCATTCGACAACTTCATTTACGGGTCGTTTGTCGGCCTTGGTGCCGGACTAAACCCGCAAGCAATCCCCAATGGATTTGGCGGCATTCTGCTTGGTGCCGGCACACGCGGCACGAAAATCGGCGGCCACGAAGCTGCTTTCCAAAATACAATCCAAGGCAACACAGGCGCGGGGCTTGACATCGAAAGTTCGACCGACAACGAGATCGTAAAAAACCTGATTACGCTGAACACCGCGGTCGGTCTATTTGCAACCGGCGTCTGTGACAGGACGTTTGTCACCGACAACACCATCGTGAACAACGGCCCTGGAGGAACGAACAACATCAATATTGCGAACGCAACGGGGATTACTTATGGCGAGGTCGATGCTTTCGGCCCCCCGCAAATCAAGACGCAACCCGTCAGCCAGACCGGCCGGGTGGGAAATTCGGTCAGCTTGACGGTCCTTGCCGCAGGCAACCCGGAACTATCGTATCAATGGCAACGGGACGGCACGGACCTTCCCGGTGCAACCGATCGGACACTCACGCTGGACGACCTGCAAACGGGCAACGCCGGCGATTATACGGTCAGAGTGACCAATGGGTTTGGCAGCGTCAGCAGCGCCCCCGCGACGGTTTCCGTCCTTCGGGAAGGTTCTCTGGCCGCTTGGCTTCTCGATTATTTCAGCTCGAGCGAACTTGAAGACTCCCTCGTTTCGTCGCTGGCGGCCGACCCGGACCATGACGGGCTTTCCAATCTCATCGAGTATGCCTTGGGAACGGATCCGCGATCGGTCACGACGGCTCCGTCCACCGTCACTGCCACCGAGCAGTATTGGATATTCACCTACTTGCGTCCCGCCGACCGAACCGATGTGAGCTACGTCGTCGAAGCATCTACGGATCTCACGTCGTGGGGCACCAACACCGTTGTTCATGAGCGGAAATCCGAGGGCGTCATGGAGACCTGGGAGGCTCGGCTGCCGCGCGGAGCAACCAAGGCATTCTTACGACTCTCAGTCTCTGTGAGTGTCGACTCTCCGTGACACGCCGCGGCGACCAACGTTGTCTTGAACGTAGAAAAATAAAGAGCCGGTCGCGTTCTTGGAAAATCGACCGCGCGATGAATAACGGCCAGGCGACCATTGGAAACGAACTTTGCCGATTGACGATTTGTAAGATGGTCAAATTCCTGTGAGAAAGAGATCGTAGCTTTTTCGTGGGCTCAGAGAGGATTTTAGCTGGGTCCGTGGGCAAAAATTGAGCGCACGTGAGGTGACTGAAGGCTGACGGGTAATGCCCCGCGTGGGGGTACATCCTTCTTTGATCAGCCGCCGTCGCGGCCGAGGACGGCCGCTCACCCCAGATCCTGACTCACCAGAAAGTCGCGCGTTGTGGTGACGAGGGTGCCGTAGACTTCGGTGCCAAGGAGGGGACCGAAGTCGTCGAGGTCGAGGGTGAGGAGGACCTTGCTGCGGTCGGTGAGGGTGGAGATGAGGACGGGCTTGTCTTTGGAGGCGGTGAGGAGGAGCGGACGTTTGCTCGTGAGGGCATCGGGTACCTTCTCCAGTTTAGTGCGCAAGGTCGTCCAATCTGCTGTTGCTTCGTCTCCGAATTTGCCGATGTTGCAGGCGACTTCGGCACGACAAGAGGCGGAGGAGAAAGAAGCCGGGATCGCGCGGGGTTGGTGGAGAGCATAGATTCCCTCGCATGAATGATTTGATTTTTGAGGTGACGCAGGAATCGGATGGCGGGTTTGTCGCGGAATGCTTGACCGAGCCGATCGTGACGCAAGGCGACACATGGCCAGAATTGCGCGAGGCGGTGAACGAGGTGGTCAAGGGCTCCTTCTTTGATGAGCCGCACTCGCAACCGGAGCGCGTGCGCCTCCACTTGGTGCGTGACGAGAGCTTCGCCCTGGCCTGAGGTATGAAACTGCCGCGGGATCTTTCGGGGAGCGCCCTGATCAAGCATCTCTGCAAAAACTGGGACTACCGGATAGTTCACCAAGTCGGCAGTCATGTTATTTTGTAGACGGAGGTTCCCGCGCATCAACGGCTGCCCGTGCCCGAGCACCCTGCGCTGCGCGTGGGGGACGCTCAGCTCGACCCTAATCCGTATCCAGGCAGTTGAAGACGCAATAAAAGCGCGGCTTGGCTCGGTCTGTCCAGGGGGCACGGGCAGCCTGCCCGTACCCCCTTGGCCACGTGCCAACTCGCTCACCAAATAGTTAGTCAACTCTCGCCCAGACGCGCCTCTGCGGCAGTGCCAGAAATGGCAGAATGTTTTGCATGGTTACGGCTAAGACCAATCCTCAAAAGGACTTGGACGCACGAATGACGATCGTCGGGTAGGGACACGCGGCCCGCGTGTCCGTTTTTTAGAGAGCGGACGAGCGGGCCGCTCGTCCCTTGTTTCTTCCTCCTGTGCTAATCTCTGCACCTGTCGGGCACGAGTGTGTCCGATGGGAGCCAGAAGAGACCCGCTGCTGCTGCGCAGCAGCAGCGGGTCGGCGCCGGCAGGTCGTTTCGTCCCTCGCGCCCCCCTTGATGGGGAGTCCGAAGGTAGTTTGGCCGCCGGTGCCTTTTGGTTTTCTAACTCGAACAGTTGCCAGAGCGACGACGGGCGTCAATGTCCGCCGCCAGCTCGTAACACAAGGAAGAGTAAATCATGAAGGAAAGAAGCGTCAAATTCATCGGAGTCGATGTGGCCAAAGATCACCTGGAGCTTTTCAGCTCCGGCTTAAAGCTGCCGACCCGGCTCAACAATAACCCCAAAACCATCGTCGCTTGGTTACGACGGTTGCTCGTCGAACACCCCGAGATCCACGTGGTGTGCGAGTCGACCGGAGGATGTGAGAACGCGCTGTTGCGCGCCTGCTGGCAAGCCAAGGTGCCCGTCAGCCAGCTCAACCCGACTTGGGTGCGAGCCTTTGCCCGTAGCAAGGGCCTTTTGGCCAAGACCGATGCCATCGATGCACGGGTCTTGGCTGATTACGGTTCAGTCTTCACGCCGAAATGCACCCCTGAGCCCAGCGCCCAGCAGGTTCGCTTGGCGGAGTTGGTGGCTCGGCGCGAGGATCTCAAAGCCCAGCGCGCGGCCGAGTCCAACCGCCTCAGTTATCTGGAGGATCCCACCATGCGGCGCATGATCAAAAACCACCTTCGCTGGTTTGACACAAACATCGCCCAGATCGAAAAACTCATGGAAGAGACCATCACTGAGGATCCGGTCTTGCGGCACAAACGTCAGGTGCTGGTCGCCACCCAAGGAGTGGGTAATCTGATTGCCGCCACTCTCCTGGCCGATCTACCTGAACTCGGCAGTCTTCCGCGCCAAGCCGCTCCGGCTTTGGCCGGCGTGGCACCCTTCAACCGCGATAGCGGCACCCTGCGCGGCAAACGCTCGATCCGCGGCGGACGAGCCACCGCACGCAAGGCCCTTTACATGGCCGCTCTGGTCGGCAGCCGTTGCAATCCCGTCCTGCGTGACTTCTACCAGCACCTGCTCTCCAAAGGCAAAGCACCTAAAGTCGCCCTCACCGCACTCATGCGCAAACTCGTCGTCCACCTCAACTCCCAACTCAAAATCCACACCCTTCAACCATCCCAATGTTAAGACAGTTGCTACCTTAAGAGGTAAAGTCCACATCCCTTTCGGAGTTGGTATAAGACTGGTGGCCAACCACAAAGGTGTCTCGAAAGAAGAAATCCTTGGCGGGCTCTGATCATGGAGCTGGGAAGAGACGGAAAAGCATCGTCTTGCCGGACGTGCTCCCCGCATGGATCGAAAGCTCCACAGCTGCCCGGCAAAGCCGCCAAACCATTCTTCTACGATGATTCGCAAATCGAGGGTTGCTTTTGTCCGAAATATATTACATACTTCTGACAATAATCTCCGTCTTCCATGAAGAAACGCTCAAATTCCATCGACGCCGCAATCCTCGACCGTATCCGGTCCGGGCCGAAGGATCGCGTCTGGACGCCTGCGGATTTCCTTGATCTCGGTCCGCGTGCGGCGGTGGACAAGGCGCTCTCACGCAACGGCCAGTCCGGGCACCTCCGCCGCGCCGGGCGCGGGCTGTATCATATCCCCCGTCACGACCCCATTATGGGCAGCATTGGCCCCAGCTTTGACGGATGGCAGGATCTTCTGCGCCGGAAAAGCAACGGCGACATCTTTCCGACGGGCGCCCATGCTGCCAATGCCCTTGGATTGAGCGATCAGGTGCCGATGCGACCCTGGTATCTTACCACTGGTCGGAGCTGCCGTATTCGGCACGGGAAATCCGAGACCGTCCTGCGCCATGTTTCGCCGCGTTTCGTTTCAACGAAGAATCCGACGAGCGCACGGGTGATCCTTGCCCTGCGCTGGATCGGCAAGCGATTCGTGGATGATGATGTGATTGCTAGGCTGCGCCGTCACCTCTCGCCAGCAGACCGCGCCAGTCTTACCGCCGATGCGGCATGCGCTCCCGCTTGGATTGCCGACATCTTCCGACGTGTCGCAACGGAAGAGCCCGTTTCTTGAGATGAATGCGTTTCTTCAACGGACGGCACAAGAACGCCTGGGGGCATTTCTGGAGGTTTCCCGCGTCACCCGGTTGGATGCCATCAGCGTCGAGAAAGACCTCTGGGTCTGCTGGACCCTGCGCGAACTCTTCACCCTGCCCGGCATCGGCGAACATCTCACCTTCAAAGGCGGCACCTCGCTCTCAAAGGCCTGGAAGCTCATCCAGCGCTTCTCCGAGGATATTGATCTCATCGTGGACAAGGAGGTGCTCGGCTTGGGCGGTGATGTCGCCCCGGACAAAGCTCCCAGCAACAAACAGCGCAGGTTGCGTTTGGAGGCACTCATGGCGGCCTCCCTGGAGTGGGTGCAGGGCAGTTTGATGCCTGGCCTCACCGAGCGCATCCAAGCCGCTCTCGGCGACACCGGTTGGAAGATCGAGGTCGATCCCGACATGCCCGATGGTCAGTGCCTGCTGTTTCATTATCCGACGGTCTTCCCCGCCGGCAGTGCAGGTTATGTGCGCCCCGTCGTGAAGATCGAACTCGGAGCACGCTCTGATGACTGGCCCCACGATGAAAAGGCGATCCTTCCCTACGTCATCGAACACTTCCCCGCTTTCGATCCCGATGGTGCCTTTCCCGTCCGCGTCCTCGCTGCCGAGCGCACCTTTTGGGAAAAGGCCTGCCTGCTCCACGAGGAGACTTTTCGTCCTGCCGATAAGCCGCGAAAGCTCCGCATGGCCCGGCATTATTACGACCTTTGGTGCCTGCTCCAGGCCGGAGTCGGCGAGCGAGCGCTGGCCAATACCGCCCTCTTTCAGCGTGTCGCCGAGCACCGGGAAATCTTCTTCCGGCACTCATGGGTGGACTACTCCACCCACAAGCCCGGCACCTTCCGCCTCTCGCCGCCCGCAGACCATCTGCCCAACTGGCGCCGCGACTACCAGGACATGCTCGGGCCGATGTTCTTCGGTGATACACCCACCTTCGAGCAAATGATGACCGCAGCGACCGAGTTCGAGAAAACCTTTAATGCCACCGCATGACTGTCACCCTCCCGTCCGTGTCATCGGTGAAATCCGTGGTTCCCAATCCGGCCTGGGCCTCCCTCCCGCTCTTCGACCGCACGGGGTGGAAGCGGGTGCGCCTTGGGGACGTGGTGAAGAATTGTGCTGAGACCTGCGATCCAGAGGAGGCGGGGTTGCAGCGGTTTGTGGCGATGGAGCATTTGGAGCCGGGGTCGCTGCATGTGCGGAGCTGGGGGAATGTAGTGTGCGGGTGAGGGGTCAGATCTTGACATTGGACACACCGCCGCCTGACGGCCGAAGCATCCGCCGCAGCGGACTCCGGCTATCAACCATAAATTACCTCCGGCCGTCTCCGCTGGTAGCCTTTCCAAAGTTTATTGCAGGCTTGGAGCGCGGTCATGCTGCAATGTGGTGGATTGAAAAGCGGCATCGAGCCGCCGCATTCCAAAAAAAGACGCGGCCTGTGCTCAGGGGTGGTTGGTCAGGATTGGCCGGAGTTGTTCGACGGGGAGGAACTCGATTTCCAGATTTTTGATGCGACGGGTGTAGGGTTTGGTGATGTTGGGGGCGATGACGAGGTTGCGGCCGTGAGGGTAGGACTCGCGGAAGCGGGCGAGGCTGTTTGCTTCGAAGGCCTCGGCGTTCCATTTGGTTTCGAGCGCATCGACGCGGCTGCGGGTTTGCGGGATGACGAAATCGATCTCGCGGCCGGATTCGTCGCGCCAGAAATGCAGACGTGGCAACGGGATGGAGAGCAGTGTGTCCAGCACTAGGTGCTCCCAGAGCTGTCCGCAGTCTTCGAGGCGCAAGCGGTCCCAGCCGCGGGCGTGGCAAATGAAACCGGTGTCGAATCCGTAGATTTTCGGACGGGCCAGCAACTCGCGCCGGCCGCCGCCTGAGAACGGACGGAGCAGACGGACCGCGTGCGTGGCTTGGAGCACTTCGAGCCAGCTCATCACCGTGGGCCGGCTCACGCCGGCGTGTTTGGCTAGGGAGGTAATCTCGGCGAGTCCGCCGCTCTGGCGCAGGATGAGTTCCACGAGCAAAAGGAAGGCGCTTCTTTTTTCGACCCGGAAAAGCTCCTGCACATCGCGCGCAAAGTAGGAGTCAAGCCATTCGGCGTAGAATTCCCAGTCGGGTGTGGCGGACAACAAGGCCGGGGGCAGACCGCCGTGCAGCAAGCGGACCTTGAGGTCTTGGATACTGAAGGCGGGAAGTTCTTCCACCAGCACGGGCTCGAGAACAACCGAGCGTTTGCGTCCGGTCAGGGTGTCGCGGAATTTGCGGGTCGCGGCCAGCGTGGAGGATCCGGTGGCCAGGATTTTCAATCCGGGGAAGGCATCGGTGGCGATCTTCAGCACGCGGCTGGGGTCGGGTAATTGGTGGACCTCGTCGAGGATCACGAGGGGTTTGCTCACGGCACGGAAGAACGCTTCCGGGTCGGCGAGACGTGCGGCTTCGGCCGGCAGGTCGCAGTTGAGGAATTCCGCGTCACCGAGTTCCTTGGCGAGGACGGTTTTCCCCACGCGACGTACGCCGGCCAGCCAGACCAGAGGGACTTTGCGCCAAGCGGCCGCCAGGCGCTGTTTCCAGAGAGGACGGTCGATCATTGAAGGTCGACTTTACATCTACCTCGGAGAATGTAAAGTCTGCTTTCGTTCGTTGGTGGGGTTGCTCGGGCACATTGCGGCGGTTGGGGGCGATGGGTGGACTGGGGAAAAGCGGCGTCGAGCCGGCGCACTCCAAAAAAAGACGCGCCCCGGTTTCCCGGGGCGCGTGTGATTTCTGACCAGGCGGTCCCGTTTAGCAGCAGCCGGCCGCGCAGGCGCAGGGGCAGCATTGGCCGCCGCAGTCGGTGCACGTGCAGACTTCTTGCGCCGTGGCCGTGAAGGACAGGGCGAGGACAGCCAAGCTTGTGAAGAGGAATTTTTTCATTTTGATAATCTCCATTAAGGTTAAGTTCCGAGGTTTTCTTCCGTCCGCCCAGGACGGAAGCCGACGCTGAGTGAGCCTTCAGGCTCGGGGCGGGGGAACGGGCGGACGTGAGGTCCGCACCAGGTAGGAGTCGTTCTCGAGGTCGGCCGCGGCAAAGGAGCGGGGCTCGAAAACGGAAATTGGAGCGAGCGCGGGAATGTTGATCAAGGCGGCGCCGGTCGGGTGGCAGGCGAAGGGCGGACACGGACAGGCCGCGGTCTCGCAGCAGTCCGGGTCGGTCTGACAGCACTGGGCGGCGCAATTCACCGGGCTGACCGTGGCAAAGGCAGTGGAGAGCGGCGCGAGGGCCAAGGAGGCGAGCAGAGCGAGGAGGGCGGCTGCTTTCATTACGAGCAGATTAGTCCATGGGGTGGGGGTTGTCAATAAGGAGCTAGATCAAATGAGACGGCGGAACTCTTCGGGCGTGAGGCCGGCGGCTTTGGCGATGGCACCCATTGTCATGGCGTTGACAGGGTTCTGCCGGGATGGGCAAAGCTTCCGTTCCTTTGCCCAGGATGGTGTGTTTGCCCTCGCGCACGACCCGCCAACCCGTTTTCTCCAAGGCGCGGTTGGCATCCTTGTGTCGAATGCCGGGGATTTTAGGCCTGGACCGGAACGTCTACCTGGGCGGACTCGACAACTTCACCTTCGCGGCGCCATTGCTCGTCCTTGAGTTCGGCTTTGACTTCGAGCACTTCGCGGATGGCGATGGTGATGTTCTCCATGGCCTCGGTGCGGGTGGCGCCCTGGGTCCAGCAACCAGAAAGCACCGGGCAACCGGCTGCGTAGTCTTCGTCGCTTTTGATCAGGACGACCGGGTATTTCATGCGCGTAAAGTCGCTGCGCGGGCGTGGATCTTCGAGGCGGTGAGCAGGGCGAGGAGGGCGGCTGCTTTCATCAACATCAAATTAGCCCATGGGGCGGGGGTGTGAATGGGCAGTCCCTGAACCTGCGCGCGGCGGGCGTGTGCTGGGAAGTAACTGGGGCGGGCAAAGCCCAGGGGGAATGGGCGTTTGCCTATGGGCGATTTACGTCCGCCGCGGCGGACTTCGGTTCACCCGTTTTCCGACAGACCACACGGGCGGGGCGCCCGCAACCCAAATTAGTGGGGCGTGGCATCGGCATCCTGCCGATGGGCTTGGATGGTGACGGGCGGGACCCGCGCACGGCGGGCAGGCTGCCCGTGTCCCTTGTGGGGAGAGGTCATTGGCAGGATGCCAATGCTACGGGAGGAGCGCGCGGTAGACAAAGAGTGCGTTGCGCTCTTCGGGCCTGTGGCGGTCCCCTGACACAAGGTCAGGGGCGCCGCTCAGCACGGGTGACGCCGGGGGCGGCGAAGGTGGCGGACGAGCGGCGCTCCGGGCTCGTAGAGCCTACGGCTCGGAGAGGCCGCTCGTCCCTCCCTGGCGAGTGATCCGGTGGTCCTTGACTTGGGGGCTTTGTTCCCGCCCAATTCGCGGGTTCTGTCCGGAATCAGCCATGGAGAATTTCCCCGTGATCATTCTCGTCGCGATCTTTCTCGCGGCGTTTCTTGCGCCGTGGCTCCATCGCGTGCTGGGGGACCGTTGCGGGTTGGTTTTGAGTCTGGTGCCGCTGGCGGGGGCGACGGGGTATGCCTTGATGCTGCCGCAGATCATGGCGGGAGGGGTGGTGAGTTTTCGTCACGCCTGGGTGCCGTCGCTGGGGATTGCCCTGGATTTTTATGTCGATGGGTTGAGTTTGCTTTTCCTGCTGCTGATCAGCGTGATCGGGGCGTTTGTCACGTGGTATGCGGCGGGGTATCTGGCGGGGAAGAAGGACCTCGGGCGGTTCTATCTGTTTTTGTTCGGGTTCATGGGCTCGATGCTGGGGGTGGTCAGCGCGGATCACCTCGTGCTGCTTTTCATTTTCTGGGAGCTGACCAGCATTTCGTCCTATCTGCTCATCGGCTACTACCACAATGAGGCGAAGTCGCGGGCGGCGGCCTTGCAGGCTTTGCTCGTCACGGGGGCGGGCGGGCTTTGTTTCTTGGCGGGGGTGATTTTGTTGGGGCGGATGGCGGGGACGTTTTTGATTTCGGAGTTGCTGCAAATGGACGCGGCGACGCTGGTGGCGCAACCGGGGTTCACCACGGTGCTGGTTTTGATTTTGCTCGGGGCCTTCACCAAGTCGGCGCAGTTCCCGTTCCATTTCTGGTTGCCCAATGCGATGGAGGCACCGGCGCCGGTCAGCGCGTATTTGCACTCGGCCACCATGGTGAAAGCGGGCATCTTTCTCCTCGCGCGTTTGTTCCCGCTCCTCTCGGCCAGTCCGCTGTGGTTTCCGATCGTCGCTCCGGTCGGGGCGGTGACCATGATTTTGGGTGTGGTCATGGCGCTGGGGCAGAATGATCTAAAAAAGATCCTCGCCTACACCACGGTTGCCGTGCTCGGCACCTTGACCATGCTGCTCGGAATCGGGACGGAGTTGGCGGTGCAGGCGGCCATGGCTTACCTGCTGGCCCACGCGCTTTACAAGGCGACGCTCTTCATGACCTCCGGAACGGTCGACCACGAAACGGGCACGCGGGATCCGGATCTGCTCGGCGGCCTGCGCCGCGCCATGCCCTTCACCGCGGCGGCGGCCTTGATCGGCGGGCTCTCCATGGCCGGCGTGCCGATGCTGCTCGGTTTTGTGAGTAAGGAATATTTTTACAAGGCGCTGCTCGACGCGCCAGGCTCGGGCGTGTGGTGGGAGGTGCTCGGGGTTTCGGCCAGCGTGGTCATGGTGGCGCTGGCCATCACGGCGGGTTTCAAACCGTTTTGGGGCAGACTGAAGCCGACGCCGAAAAAAGCGCACGAGGCACCGTGGACCATGTGGCTGGGGCCGTTGCTGCTTGGGGTGGCGGGGATCAAAACGGGGTTGTTTCCGTCCTACGCGGGGGCAGGGCTGGTCGGTCCAGCCGCGGCCGCGGTGTTGGGGGATGCGGGTTTCGTGGGTGGCTTGAAGTTGTGGCATGGCTGGACCACGGCGCTGGGGCTGAGTGCGGTGACGGTGGTGCTCGGGTTGGCCCTTTATGGGTTGCTGCCGCGGATCCGGGCGGCGCGCGGGATTTATGCGGGGTTGGCGCGTTTTGGTCCGGAGCGCGGCTATGACAATCTATTGGAGGGTGTCTTGTCCTTCGCCCGCTGGCAGACGGGCGTGCTGCAGAACGGGTATCTGCGCAACTACATCATGACCGTGGTGCTCTTTACCGTGGTTCTGGTTGGCTGGATGTTGCCCGGGGTGGTGCCTCCGCCCGACTGGAGCGCGATGGTGCGACCGAATGTGCTCACCGTCACGGTTTGCCTCTTGATCATGGCCGGTGCGGTTTTTGCCTGCCTGACCAGCTCGCGTTTCACCGCGATCCTCGCCCTCGGGGTGGTCGGGATCGGGATTGCCATGCTTTACTTCATGTTCAGCGCGCCGGATCTGGCCATGACGCAGGTGCTGGTCGAAACGCTGACCTTGGTGCTCTTCGTGCTGGCCTTTTACCGGCTGCCGGTTTTCGGGAACTACTCGAAGAAAGCGGTCAAGGTGCGCGACGCGCTGGTCGCCGCGGTCTTTGGCACGGTCATGGCCATGGTCGTGCTGGTCGAGCAGTCCTCGCGGGCGGCGGACAATGATGTGTCGCGTTTCATGAGCGAGAACAGCCTCACCCTGGCCAACGGGCGCAATGTGGTGAACGTCATCCTCGTCGATTTCCGCGCCCTCGACACGCTGGGCGAAATCACGGTGCTGGCCATCGCGGCCTTGGGAGTTTTCGCCATGATGCGGCTGCGTCCGGGTTCCAAGAAGGAGGACGGCAAATGAACAGCGTGATTTTGGCCACGGTGAGTCGCTTGCTCACGGGTGTGCTCTTGGTCTTCTCGGTCTTTCTCCTCTTGCGCGGGCACAACCTGCCGGGTGGCGGGTTTTCCGGCGGACTGGTGGCGGCGAGTGCGTTTGTGCTTTTCGCCTTTGCCAACGGATTCCCCGCGGCCCGGAGCATGTTATTTTTCACCCCGCACGTCATCATCGGGTGCGGCTTGGTCGTGGCGATTGTTGCCGGATTGGCCGGTAATCTGGCCGGACTGCCGTTTCTGACCGGCTTGTGGGACAAGACGCCCTTGCCGGTGATCGGCAAGCTTGGGACGCCGTTGCTCTTCGATCTCGGGGTTTATTTCGCCGTGCTCGGGGTGACCACGCTGATCGTTTTCAGCTTGGGTGAGGATGGGGAGGAGGAGGAATAAGCATGGAATTCCTCTTGGCCATCACGATCGGCGTGCTCTACGCGGCGGCTTTTTACCTGCTCCTCCGCCGCGGTGTGGTGCGCATCATTCTCGGCATCGCGTTGTTGAGCCAGGCGGTCAATTTGCTCATTTTCACGGCGGGCGGTTTGCGCGAGGGCGGGGTGCCCTTCATCGCGGAGGGTCAGACCGCGCTGGCCGCGACCAGTGCCGATCCGTTGCCGCAGGCGCTGATTCTCACCGCGATCGTGATCAGCTTCGGGGTGCTCGCCTTCACTCTGGCCATGGTGCATCGCGCGGATCAGGCCACGGGAACGGATGACGTGGATGATTTGAAAGGGACGGACCAGACATGAACGCGCTGACGCTGGCCATCCTGACCCCGCTGGTCACGGCGGTGCTCTGTTTGTTTTCCCTGCGTTCCCTGACGCTGCAGCGCTTTTTCGGCGTGGCGGGGATGGCCGTGCTGCTCGGTGTCGCGCTGCGCTTGATGGCCGAAGTGGGCGACGGGACGATTGAAGTGGTGCGTTTCGGCAACTGGCCGGCGCCCTTCGGCATCGTCCTGGTGGCGGATCTGCTCGCCGGCATCATGGTGCTGGTTTCGGCCATCATTGGTCTGGCCGTGGCGATCTACTCGATCGCCGATGTGGACGCCAGACGGGTGCGGTTCGGGTATTACGCGTTTCTGCACTTCATGATGTTCGGGGTGTGCGGGGCCTTCCTCACGGGGGATATCTTCAACTTGTTCGTCTGGTTTGAGGTCATGCTGATCAGCTCGTTCGTCCTGATGAGCCTCGGCGGGGAAAAGCCGCAGATGGAGGGCGCGGTGAAATACGTCACCCTCAACCTCATTTCCTCGAGCTTCTTTCTCGCGGCGTGCGGCATTCTTTACGGTCAGACCGGCACACTGAACATGGCGGACCTGGCTTTGACCGCACGGGAGATGCGTCCGGAGTTGCTCACCATGACGGCGATGCTTTTTCTGGTGGCCTTCGGGCTCAAAGCGGCGATTTTCCCGCTCTTTTTCTGGCTACCGGCGTCTTATCACACGCCGCCGGTCGCGGTGTCGGCGATTTTTGCCGGCCTGCTGACCAAGGTCGGCGTGTATGCCTTGGTCCGGGTCTTCACCCTGATCTTCACCGAAGACGTGCTCTTCACCCACGGGCTGCTCTTGGTGCTGGCCGGGTTCACCATGGTGACCGGTGTGTTGGGGGCCATGGTGCAATTCGATTTTCGCCGGTTGCTCTCCTTCCACATCATCAGCCAGATCGGCTACATGGTGCTGGGCTTGGCGCTTTTCACCCCGCTGGCCATTGCGGGGACGGTGTTCTACCTTTTCCATCACATCGTGGTGAAGGCGAACTTGTTCCTCATCAGCGGGATCACGGCGCGCTACGGGGGATCGTTTGATTTGAAAAAGTTGGGCGGTTTTTACGCGGCGACGCCGCTCCTCGCGCTGTTGTTTTTCATTCCGGCCATGTCGCTCGGCGGGATTCCGCCGCTCTCGGGATTTTTCGCCAAGTTCGCCGTGGTCAAGGCCGGTTTGGCCGGGGACACCATGTTCGGCGGATGGGCGACGGTCTTGGCCGTGGTGGCCTTGGCGGTCGGACTGCTTACTTTGTTTTCCATGACCAAGATCTGGGCGGAAGTTTTCTGGAAGCCGGCTCCGGAGGGGCATGCGCCGCACCCGGGCAATGTTCCGCCCGCGGAAAGATTCCTGCTCCTTGCGCCGGTGGCCGCGCTGGCCGCCTTGACCCTGGCCATCGGATTTTTCCCGCAATATTTCTTCGATTTCGCAGCCCGCTCGGCCGAGCAGTTGTTGCAACCGGAGATTTACATCAACGCCGTGCTGGGGGGGACAAACTGAGATGTATGCGGCGATCAATCTGATCCTCACACTGGTCTGGTCAGGCCTGCTCGGCGGCATCACCCTGTCCAATCTGGTCTCCGGGTTTGCCGTTAGCTACTTCCTCCTTTGGCTGGTCACGCGCGGTCAGCGCGGGCATGACGGCTACTTCGGAAAATTGCCGCGGGTCTTGGGTTTCATCGGTTACTATCTCTGGGAGCTGGTCAAATCGAATGCCATCATCGCCTACGACGTGCTGACCCCGACGCACCACATGAAGCCGGGGGTGATCGGCATCCCGATCGAGGCGAAGACCGACCTCGAGATCACCGCGCTGGCCAACTTGATCACCATGACGCCGGGCACGCTCAGTCTCGACATTTCGCCCGACCGCAAGACGCTCTACGTGCACGCCATGTATATCCATGACCCCGAGGAATTGCGCCGCGAGATCAAAGAAAACTTCGAGCCTCGGGTGCTCGCTCTCTTGAGATAAACCATGGAAAGCACGCCCGCTCTCATCATGGTGGCCTGGGTGGCCGGTGCCGTCCTTTCGCTCGGCATGATTTTGACCTTCATCCGTCTGGTGGCCGGCCCGACGCTGGCCGACCGGGTGGTGGCCATTGATGCGTTGGCTACCATGGTGATCGGAGTGCTCGTGCTCACCTCGATTGTCACCGGCACCTCGCTACTGCTCGATATCGCGCTGGCCATTGCCCTGGTCGTTTTTCTCGGCACGATCGCCATGGCCACCACGATCGAAAGGGGGGTTTTCAAATGATCTGGGTGATCGGCGGCTGTCTGGTCATCGGGGCGTTTCTCATGTTTCTCACCGGTGTCGGGTTGGTACGCATGCCGGATATTTTCACCCGCATGCATGCGGCGACGAAGAGCGCCTCGCTCGGGGTGGCACTCTTGCTCTTGGCCGCGGCCTTTTTCTTCCAAGAGACGATGGTGGTGACCAAAGCGGTGGTGACCATCGTCTTTATCTTTCTCACCGCGCCGGTGGCGGCCAGTTTGCTCGGACGCGCGGCTTACGCGCGGCGCACGCCGCTCTGGGAACATTCCGTGCTGGACGAGGGGCGCGACCACATTGCGGTCCGCGCGGAGGCGCGGCCGGATCAGGTTGAGAGAATCAGCCAGGACAGGTAGGCGGCGTAGCCGGCGAGAAGGATAGCGCCTTCGAGACGCGTGATGCGTTTTTGGTGGTAGGCCATGGGCCAGAGGACGAGGGCAAAGAGCGCCATGACGGCATAGTCGGTTAAGCTGAGGCCCGAGGCGGCAAGAGGAGTGACCATGGCGGTGAGGCCGAGGATGCCGAGGAGATTGAAAATATTCGACCCGACGATGTTGCCTACCGCAATGTCTGTTTCTTTTTTTACCGCGGCAACAAGCGAAGTGGCCAATTCCGGCAGGCTGGTGCCGATCGCGATGACGGTCAGTCCAATCAGAGCTTCACTCCAACCGAAGGCCCGTGCGATGACCACGGCGCCGTCGACCAGAAAGCGCGCGCCGAAGATGAGGAGGACCAGCCCGCCCGCGACCATGAGTAGGTCGAGAGAGAGTCCCCGCTGGGAAGCTTTTACCTCCGCGTCGAATTCGGCGCCGAGGGCGTCGGCCGGCTGACGCCGGGCCAGATGGACGCTGAAAACAATGTAAACGAGGAGCAAGGCGAAGAGAGTGACTCCTTCGGTCCGTCCGAGGGTGCCGTCCCAGAGGAGGAACGTGGTGAATGCGGTGGCCGCGATCATGATCGGAATATCGATCCGTACGATTTGCGAGGTGGTCGCGATGGGGGTGACGAGGGCGCAGAGGCCGAGGATCAGTCCGAGGTTGCAAATGTTGGAACCGACCACATTGCCCACGCTAATGTTACCTTGGCCGGCCAAGCCGGCTTTGAGGCTGACCACCAGCTCCGGTGAGCTGGTCCCGAAGGCGACCACGGTGAGGCCGATGACCAGCGGGGAGAGTCCGAGACGCAGGGCGAGCGAAGAACTCGCGCGCACCAACGCCTCCGCGCCGAAGTAGAGGAGGCCGAGTCCGAGGGCGAGGGAAAGGAGGGCTAGGGTCATGGCAGGCGGGGAGAATTAGCGTTTGTCGGGAGGGAGATAAAGGAGAAGTGGAACGACAAAGCCTGAGACCCGAGTTGGAGAACTGAGTGAGGGGGTGAGGGGGGAGGGGAGAGTTTAAAGTTTTAGGTTCGTAAGTTTTAAGTGGTTGGAGCGGCGGGTCCGGAGGCCCCGCCCGACGACCAGAGAGGTGATATATTTGGGTTCCGGCGATTGTCAGCTGGCGCTACAAGGGGGGTGATGAAGGCTCCTTTTGCTCCGAAGCTTGATGCCGCGCTTTTGATCCTGGCGCACGGGTCGAGTGTCAATGCGACCTCGAGCCGGCCGACCCGGGAATTGACCGAGCGGTTGCGGGACTCGGGACTGTTCGGCGAGGTGGCTTGCGGGTTTTGGAAGGAAAAGCCCGGACTGGGGGAAGCTTTGGATGCGTTGACCAAACCGGAAATTTTCATCGTGCCGAATTTCACGGTCGAGGGGTATTTCGTGCGCAATGTGATTCCGAAGGAACTCGGGCTGACCGGACCGGTGACCACCAATGACCAGGGACAGGTTCTGCGGCTGTGTCTGCCCGTGGGGGGACATCCGCGCATGACCGAAGTGTTGCTCCATCGCGCGCGGGAAGTGGCCCCGGGGGTGGATTATGCGCAGGCGGCTTTGCTCGTGCTCGGCCACGGTACGCCGCTCGACACGCGGAGTTCGGAAGCGGTCGAGGCGCAGGTCGAGGCCATCCGGGCGCGCGGAATTTTCGCCGAGGTGCAAGGGGCATTCATGGAAACGCCACCCAAGATCGAAGACTGGCGGACGATCACGCCGTGCCGGGAGGTGATCGCGGTGCCGTTCTTCATCGCGGACGGATTGCACAGCGACGAGGACATCCCGGGTTTGCTCGGCATCACGGGCGGTGGCGATGCCGGGGAGCGGGAGCAGAAGAATCCGCATTTGCTCGACGGGCGGCGGCTTTACTATTCGCGGGCCGTGGGGACGGATCCGGGGATGGGGGAGGTGATCCTCGACCAGGTGCATTCGTGGGAGCTCTGTGCCCAGGGTATCCCGCGAAACGGGGAGACAGCAGATACCGCGGTGTGATAGGCATAACCCATGGTGACGAAATTGCTCCACACCCGCTATCGGGTGAACGATTTGGAAAAGACGGTCAACTTTTACAAGGACGTGCTCGGCTTGGCCGAAATCCGGCGTCACAAGTCCCCGCGCGGGTCCGAGTTGGTCTTTCTCAAGACGCCGGGCAGCGAGGAATTGATCGAAATTTGTGCTTATCCGTCGAGCGGTCCGGTCGTGGTCGGACCCGACCTGACCCATCTGGCTTTCGAGGTGGAGGATTTGCAAAAATTCGCCCAAGAGGCGGCCGCCAAGGGGTACCCGCTTTCCGATGGTCCGACCACCTCCTCGACCGGAACAGTTTTCGCTTTCATCGACGCGCCCGAGGGCTACGAGATCGAGTTGATCCAAGCGCCGGAATAGGCGCGGTCCTATGGAATTCGACTGGCTGGAGGCATCTTTCGACCTCAAGGCGTTGACCCCGCGGGCGATCGAAGAATCCTTCGAGGATCCCTTTAGTCTGCGGCTCTTGCCCGACTACGATCAGGGTGAGGCGCGTTATTTCAACCTCGGACGTTCGGTCGAGGGGCGGGGCATTTTCAGCGTGTTTTGGACGGATGGCAAAATGTTGCGGGTGGTGGCGGCGCGGCCCATGACGAAGGATGAGGAAAACTTTTTCGAAAGGAAAAATGCCGAATAGCGAAGCAAACGAGTTGCGCGTCTTGCGCTCCTGGTCGGAGGTGCCCGCCTTCGCTCACGCCGCGGCCGAGGCGGCATTCTGGTTGACGCACAGCCTCGACCCGAAGCTGATGAATGCGTCGATCCCGAAGAGCGACGCGCGGGAGTCGGCCACCGTGACCTTGCGTTTTGATCCGCGGATGCTGGCGCGGATCAAACGGGTGGCCCGTTCGCGGTATTTGAATTACCAGAGCATGATCAAGCAGTGGTTGGCGGAGAGGTTGGAGAAGGAGGGATGAGACTTGAGTAAGAAGCCTGTGTGCGGTGGTGGGGGGGAGGGGGAGGAAGTTTCAAGTTTTAGGATTGTAAGTTTTAAGTTGTTGTTTTGAAAACCGCAACCTGCCTCTCAGCTCGGGACCGACGGGCGTGGACTGGGGCTAGAAGCAGGGGTATAAAGGGTCACTCCCCTCATGAAAATTGGCGTCCCTCGTGAAATCAAAAAGCAGGAGTATCGGGTCGCGCTGTTGCCGGCCACCGCATACCAACTGAAAAAGCGCGGGCATGAGGTGCTGGTCGAGCGCGGGGCAGGGGCAGGTTGTGGTTATCCGGACAGCGACTACGAGGCGGCGGGAGCGACGCTGGTGGACACGCACGAGGCGGTGTTTGCCGCGGATTTGATCGTCAAGGTGAAGGAACCGCAAACGGAGGAGATTCCGCTGCTGCGCCAAGGCCAGATTCTGTTCACCTACCTGCACCTCGCGGCGGACAAAGCGCTGACCGAGTCGCTGCTGCGGAGCGGAGTGACGGGGTTGGCGTACGAGACAATCGAGATCAACCGGCACCTTCCGCTGCTCGAACCGATGAGCGAAATTGCCGGCCGCATGTCGGTCGTGGTCGGGGCCAACTTGCTGGCTAAGCACCACGGGGGCACCGGTGTCTTGCTCGGTGGAGTGCCCGGGGTGCTCCCGGGCAAAGTGGTGGTGATCGGAGGAGGGACCTCGGGAATCAATGCGGCGCGCATGGCGCAGGGGTTGGGGGCGGATGTGACGATCTTGGAAGTCGATCTCGAGCGGATGCGTTTCCTCGATATCACGCTGCACACGGCGCATACGCTTTACTCGAACGAGGCGCACTTGCAGGAAGTGTTGCCGCAGGTGGATCTTTTGATCGGCGCGGTGCTGGTGCCTGGCGCGCGGGCGCCGCGCTTGATCACACGGGAGATGTTGCGCTGCATGAAGCCTGGGAGCGTGTTTGTCGATATCGCGATTGACCAGGGTGGCTGCGCGGAGACGTCGCGTCCGACCACGCACGAAAATCCGACCTTTGTGGAGGAGGGGGTGATCCATTATTGCGTGGCTAACATGCCCGGGGCGTATGCCCGCACCGCGACACAGGCGCTGACCAATGTGACGGCACGCTATGTCGAAATGATTGCCGATCTCGGGCTGGTCGGCGCGTGTGGGCAGGTGCCGGCCTTGCGGGGCGGGATCAATGTGCACGAGGGGAAGCTGATTTGTCCGATGGTGGCCGAGGCGTTTGGGATGCAGGCGGCCCCGCTGGAGTTGGGAAAGGCGTAGCCACGGATTGGGGAAGATAAGAGAAGATGATTTTTGTGCCGTTGGACACCGGCACAAAAAATTCCGTCCGGAAGAGCCTCAGCCGCAACGATGCAGTCGAAGACGTGCTTTGGACGCGGCTGGGCTCGGTTTGTCCAGGGGGCACGGGCGCAACTGTTCACCATAAAGTGGGTCGCCTTGAAAATACGTGTCCCTCGGTCAAAGTACGAAAACACCACGACTTCTGCATTGTTACGGCTACGTTCGTGGATCGTCCTTTGACCACTCGCGGGTATTGAGCACGCGGCGTTCGAAGGGGGTGGCTGGGCGGATGAGTTTTTTGTTTTTTTTGGGCACGAATTGGTAGTGGGGGATGGCGTTGAGTTTGTCGTCGATTTCCCAGAGGTCTTCGTGCGTGGTGACCCAGTAGTCGCCCATGGTGCGGAGGTCGAAAGGGCGGGAGTAAGAGGCGAGGGTTTTCAGTCCGTCGTCGCGGAAATATTCGTGGTAGTAGGAGAGGGCCAGTTCTCGGACGGTTTTGTAGATCGGGTCGCGGTAGCAGACGACGGCGTGGTTGGTTTTGGAGATGGCGCCCCAGCGGCCGAGTTCTTTGAAGAGGGCCACGACGTGCTCGTCGTCGCATTCGATGGTCCTGAGGTCGAGGAGGAGCGGGGGTTTGCCCTGCAGCCAGAGGGCGGCGGCGGCGAGGAGGGCGCCTTCCACGCAGTGGGCTTTGTCCTCGCGGAGGACGCGCCGCGGCGACATGTGGGTGTCGCCCTGTTTTTCGAAATTGATCGGGACCCGGTCGAGGAAGTCCTGGATTTTGCGCGGGGTGGAGAGTCGGCGCAGGGTGGCGGTTTCGCGGGGGGTCAGGCCGAACATGGGGAGAAGATAGCAAAACGGCGGCAAGCCGCCGCACTGCAAAATGGACCGGGAGCCGCCGCGGCCCGACCGGCGGCAGCCCGGTCGTTTGACAAGCGTGCCGTGCGCGCTTAGCCTCTTCCTCGTAAGGGGGCGTATATGGTTTCGACTTATGGTGCGAAGCGACGTCTGCATGCCGAGGATGATTCGTTGGCCTCGTTAAAAATCGGATCAAAAAAATAACAGCAGAGAACGAAGATCTCGCTCTCGCGGCTTAAACGCCCGCGACGGCTTCCAGTTGACGCCTGCTAGGCGGGAAGCCGACGACAGCAGGCAACTCGGCGTCGGGATCGACCGCTGCCGCCGGGGATCTTCTCGTGGACGATAGGACGAGGGTAGCGTGCGGCCGAGCAGCCCAAGTCCGAATACTCACCGGCCGCTAAGCATGTAGTAGGCGGCGTTCAGCGGCATGAGGACAGGGGTTCGACTCCCCTCGCCTCCATTCTTGGGAGGGCCGCGCAGCCAGAGCGGCGGCGGACGACACGTTCGATCGCGCCAAGCGGCAAGAATACTGGTTGGTTGCGCCCCACGGAAGGTTGGCTTGTCCCAGAGAACCGGCTGGCAAGGCGGATGCGCCCGCCAGGCCCCGAGCTACTGCAGGAGGCGGATGGTGGCGGGGTAGCGGTAATCTTCGCCGTTGCCGGTTTTGACCGCGGCGATGACCATGAAGACGATCCAGAGGACGAAGATGACGGGCAGAATGAGGAGTCCGATGAGGACAAAGCAGAGGACGCCGGCGATGGCGGCGTAGATGGTGAAGCTGATTTGGAAGTTGACGACTTCCTTGCCGGTGCGGTCGAGAAGGGGGCTTTCGGTGCGTTTGACCAGCCAGAGGATGAGCGGGGCGATGATGTTGCCGAAGGGGAAGACGAAGCCGGCGAAGCCGAGGAGTTGCATGACCACGGCGAGGGAGTTGTCGGTGGTCGGCTGGTTGTTCGATGGCGCGGGGACGGGCGGTGGCAGGTTTTCCATGGGGGTGGGATCGGTTTTTGGGGTGGGGGTGTCAATGCGGAAAGAATTTTAGCCGCGGATTGAAGAGGATGAACGGCTTTGATTGGTCCCGGCCCGTTGAAGCGGGCCGGGACGAGAGCACCGCAGGAATTAGGATTCGTTGAGCAGGCCGGTGCCGGCGCAGAGTTTGGCGTAGAGGCCGCCGCGGGCCAGAAGCTCGTCATGTTTGCCGCGTTCGACGATGCGGCCGTGGTCGAGGACCAAGATCTGGTCGGCGTGGCGCACGGTCGAGAGGCGGTGGGCGATGACAAAGCTGGTGCGTTTCTGCAGGAGGTGGTCGAGGGCTTCCTGAATGAGTTTCTCGGTGGCGTTGTCCACGCTGGCGGTGGCTTCGTCGAGGAGGAGGACGGGCGGGTCTTTGAGCAAGGCGCGGGCGATGGAGATGCGTTGTTTTTCGCCGACGCTGAGGCGCACGCCGCGCTCGCCGACTTCGGTGTCGAGTTGTGAGGGGAGTTTTTCGACGAAGGTGGCGGCGTTGGCGGCGCGGAGGGCGGACCAAAGCTCTTCGTCGGTCGCGCCGGTTTTGCCGAAGCGGAGGTTGTCGGCCACGGTGCCGTTGAAGAGGAAGCTTTCCTGCGAGACGAGTCCGACCACACGGCGGAGATCGTGCTTGGCGAAGCTTTGGATGTCCTGCCCGTCGAGCGTGATGCGGCCGCCGGTCGATTCGTAGAAGCGCATGAGGAGGCCGACAAGGGAGGATTTGCCCGCGCCGGTGGGGCCGACAAGGGCGATGGTTTCCCCGGGTCGGGCGGTGAGATTGATCTCGTGGAGGACGTCGGGTCCGTCGCCGTAGGCGAAGCGGATGTTTTCGAATTTTATTTCCCCGTGGAGCGGGGACGGGACGGGGGCGTGGCCGGCGTCGGGTTCGGGGGTGGCGTCGAGGATGTCGAAGACGCGGCGGCCGGCGGCGCGGCCGGCTTGGATGATCTGGTTGAGTTGGTGGAGGCGGCCGACGGGTTCGTAGAGGAAGCGGACGAGGACGAGGAAGGCGACGAGGACGCCGAGGTCGAGTTGTCCATTGATCGCGGCGTAGCCGCCGTAGCCGAGGACGACGAGGCTACCGAGCGAGGAGAAGAGGCTCATGCTCGGGTTGTAGAAGGCCCAGGCGCGCATGACGACGAGGGTGGCTTGGCGCAGTTTTTCGCTCGTGGTGTTGAAGCTTTGGTGTTCGGCGGTTTCGCGGGCGTAGCCTTTGATCTGGCGGATCCCGTCGAGGTTGTCGTGGAGGAGGGAGTTGAGGTCGGAGGCGGCGCGGCGCTGCGCGCGGTAGCGGTGGCTGGCGGTGAGGGTGTAGGCGAGGGCGCCGGCGATGAGGAAGGGGACGGGGGTGAGGGCGCAGAGCGCGAGGGCGGGGCTCCACCAAAACATGAGGGCGAGGACGACGCTGATCTGCAGCGTGGCCACGGCGCCTTGTTCGATGCCGTCGATGAGGACGCGTTCGACATTGCCCACGTCTTCGACCACGCGGGTCATGATGTCGCCGGTGGCGCGGTGGTCGAACCAGGTGAGGGGGAGAGATTGGAGCCGCGCATAAAGATCGCTGCGCAGATCGAAAAGAACTTTTTGTTCGAAGATATTGTTGAGGAGAATGCGCAGGGTGTTGAGCCCGTCTTGGGCCAAGAAGCCGAAGGCCGCGAGAGCGATCATCGGCCAGAGTGCGTCCGGGTTGCCGCCGCGCAGCACATCGTCGATGATCCGCTGGGTGACGACCGGAAAGATGACAACCATGACGGAGGCGCCGAGCGCACAAAGCAGGGTGGCCGCGGCGAGGAGCGGATAGCGGCGGAGGTAGGCGAAGACGCGGGCAAGGATGCGCGGGGATTGATCGGGCGGCATGGGGGAGCAAAGACTAAAGGGTTTCGGGCGGCGGGGCGAGATGTCCCTCGCCGAGGAGGATGGGGAAAGCGCAGCGGAGTTTGGCTAAATATGATCAGCCTTTGCCCTGGCGCGGGTGGTGGAAATTAACCACCGGAGGGCTGGCGATTCCTCCGACACTGGTTCGCGCGGACTTGGCACGGAGGTTGCTGTAGAGCTTTGACCGGTATCTTGCCGATCCATGCGGGCCTCGTGAGAGGGGTCGGGTGGGGGCAGGGCCGGAAACTCAACTCAAAACCGAATCCCGAGAAAAATATGCAAACTAAACAAATTCTGGGCGTCCTGATGCTGGTCCTGGCGACCGCGCTTCCGCTGCAAGCGCAAGATGATCCGATGGCCACCCCGGTGGTGGTGGTCGAAGAAACGGCGGCGGTATTAACCGATGCGGCCGGTGATGTGGCGGTCGTGGCGACCGAAGCGGTGGCGGTGGCCACCCCCGAGACGGCCGATCAAGGGCCCGCCGGGGCTCCGGAGCCCGACGAGGAATACCTGGCCTTGCTGGCCAAGCATGGTGCGGCCTTCGACTTTTTCACGATCAGCAACCTTTGGGTGCTGATCGCGGCGGTCTTGGTCCTGATCATGCACCTTGGTTTCGCCTCGCTGGAGAGTGGTCTCACGCAGTCAAAGAACACGACGAACATCCTGTTCAAAAACGTGTTTATCATCTGTATGGGCATCATCACCTACCTGGTCTACGGGTTCAACGCGATGTATCCGGGCGACTTCAACGGCTGGTTCGCCTGGGGTTCGCCCGTGACCATGGCCGCTTATGGCAAGGAAGTGACCTTTGGCTACGGCGGCACGGGTTTGGCCATGACGGCTTGGACGGATTTTATTTTCCAGGCGATGTTTGCCGCCACGGCTGCGACCATTGTCTCCGGTGCGGTGGCCGAGCGCATTAAGCTGCCGGCCTTCATGCTCGGGGCGACTCTGCTGGTGCTCTTCATTTACCCGATCACCGGTTCGTGGAAGTGGGGCGGGGGTTGGCTCGACGAGATGGGCTTTTACGACTTCGCTGGCTCCTCGCTGGTCCACGGCTTCGGGGGCTTCGCCGCGCTGGCGGCGGTCATCGTGCTCGGTCCGCGGGCCGGCAAATACGTGAACGGCAGGATCAAGCCGATCCTCGGGCACAGCATGCCGTTGGCGACCATCGGGGTGTTTCTGCTCTTCGTGGGCTGGTTCGGCTTCAACGGCGGTTCGGTGCTGAGCGCGAATCCGGAGGCCGTTTCCTTTGTCTTCGTGACCACGGCGGTGGCAGCGTCGGCGGGCGGTCTGGCCTCCATCTTTACCTCATGGGCTTTCATCAAGAAACCGGATCTCTCGATGGCCTTGAACGGCATTCTGGCCGGTCTGGTCGGCATCACGGCCGGGGCCGATGCGGTCACGCTCTACGCGGCATTGATCATCGGCGCGATTGCCGGGGTGCTGGTGGTTTTCTCGATCCTCTTTTTTGACCGGATCAAGATCGACGACCCGGTGGGTGCCATCTCGGTGCACGGGGTGTGCGGGATCTGGGGCACGCTGGCCGTGGGTCTGGCCATCTTCAACGGCCGCAACGAGGACCTGAGCTTGGGAACTCAGTTGATCGGCACGTTGTCGATCTGCGGCTTTGCATTTTTCACCTCGCTGATCATCTTTCTCGTGATCAAGGCCGTCTTCGGCCTGCGGGTTGATGCCGAGGAAGAGGAAGGGGGTCTCGACATCGGGGAACACGGGCAAGAGGCTTACCCGAACTTCGTGGCGAACAAATAAGCCACTACAAAAAGGAAATTCAGACCAATGAAAAAAATCGAAGCAATCATCAAGCCGTTCAAGCTGGAGGAAGTAAAAGACGCACTGGCCGACCTCGGGATCGAGGGCATGACGGTGAGCGAAGTGAAGGGGTTCGGCCGTCAGAAGGGCCACACCGAAATCTACCGGGGCAGCGAATACACGGTGGATTTTCTGCCCAAGATCAAAGTCGAGGTCGTGCTGGCCGAGGACGTGGTGGAGAAAGCCACCGCGGCCATCGTCAAGGCGGCCAAGACGGGCAAGATCGGAGACGGCAAGGTCTTCATTTCGCCGGTGGAGGAAGCGATCCGTATCCGCACGGACGAGACGGGCGAGAAAGCCGTCTGACAAATTCTCCCCCGGGTGGGGTTTGTTTGGGTTGATCGAGCGGGAGGCGGCGGGGGAAACGATCCCCGCCGCTTTCCTCTTTATGTCGGGACGGTCATGGTGCAGGCTGCCGGGATGCAGAATGCTTTGTGCCTGTTTCTCGCTCTGGCCTTGTGCGCTTGCGCCACGACCCGTGTTCCGCAACTCGAGCAACCGGGTTACATGAAAGTGCTCGCGGCGAAGAAGGTTGCCCCGGCGACTTACGCGCGGATCGCGCACGGGCGCGTCCTCGGGTATGACGACATCCGGAACCTGGTTACCAAGGGCATCCCGGGCAAGATGGTCGTGCCCTATTTGCGGGCGACCAAGACGCCCTACAATTTTGCCAGCGGGCAAATCAACGGGCTGGTCGAGGCGGGAGCGGACAGCACGCTGGTCAATTATTTGGGCAAAGCGAAGGGAATCTATCTGGAAGACGCCGGCAACATTCCTTCCTCCACCGCCGGCCTGCATCCTTATTGGTCTGACCCGGGTTATGCCGGGATGGCGCCCTTTGGCTTTGGTTACCCCGACGCATGGGCCGGGGACTTCATCGGGCTTTACTGAGCGCGAGTGTGCCGGGTCATGCGGGATTGGTCCTTCCAGCCCTATGGACCGCACGCCTGGTTGGTGCGGTTCGGGCGGGATTTGTCGGAGGAAACGATGTGCCGGGCGTTGTCCCTGGCGCGTGATTTGGCAGAGCGGCGGCCGGAGGGATTGTCGGAGTTCACCATGGGGTATGGGTCGGTGCTTTTGGAGTGCGCGCAGGACGGGGAGGGCGCGGCCCGCTGGGGCCGGCAGGTCCTGCCCGGGTTGATCGAAGCATGGCGTGCGCTTGAACCGGAGGCCGCAGCGGCGACCCGGACGGTGGAAATCCCGGTGGTTTACGACGGGGAGGATCTCGGGGAGGTGGCGCGGCGGACGGGACTGGAGGCCGGGGAAGTGATCAAGTGTCATAGCGGGCGCGACTACCGCGTGTGGATGCTGGGCTTTGCGCCGGGGTTTCCTTATCTCGGGGTGTTGGATGAAGCGCTGCAGCTTCCGCGGCGCGATTCCCCCCGGGCGCGCATTGCAGCCGGGAGTGTGGCCATGGCCGGGGCGCAGACCGGAATTTATCCGAGCGAAAGTGCAGGCGGATGGCATATCCTGGGCCGGACAGCGCGGCGGATGTTCGATCCGGAGCGGGCCGAGCCGTTTTTGCTCCGTCCGGGTGATGCGGTACGGTTCGTCCCGGTGGAGGTGGGGGATGTTTGAATTTCTCGAAGTGCTTTCGCCGGGTTGCGGGGCCTCGTTCCAGGATGCGGGGCGTCCGGGTTGGAAGCGCTTCGGGGTGCCGGCGGGCGGATGGATGGATCCGGCGGCGGCGGGTTTGGCCAATGAGTTGATCGGGAATCCGGCGGATGCGGTGGTGCTCGAATTGGCGCTGCAAGGGGCGCGGTTCCGTGTTTTGCGCGACGGGTGGCTCGGGTTGGCGGGAGCGTCAATGGGCTGGACGCCGGGCTCGGTGCGCGTGGTCCTGCGCGACGAGGAGATCTCGTTTCTGCGCCCTGAAAACGGGGTTTATGCTTATCTCGCCGCGCCGGGTGGCTGGGCGGCGCCGCAATACTTGGGCAGCGCGGCGGTTTCGGCCCGCAGCGGGTTGGGGCGGGGTTTGGCGGCGGGAGAGGTCATTTCCAGCCGCCGGGACCCGACGTGCCGCGGCCCAGAAGGTGCGGCGCCGGCCGGGCAGTCCGTCGGCTATCGACCAAGGATTGAGGCGTGTCTCTGGCCGGGGCCGCAATGGAGTGAATTCAGCGCGGCTGCGCGGTCCGCTTTTTTCGCCACGGAATGGCGGGTTTCCGCCAGGAGCGACCGGATGGGGGTGCGTTTGGAGGGGGCTTCGATCAAAGGGCCGGGGGGGACGATGTTGAGCGAGCCGGTCTTGGTTGGGTCCGTGCAGATCACGGGTGAAGGTCAACCGGTGGTGACGATGCGGGATGGACCGACGGTGGGTGGTTATCCGAAGATAGGTTGGCTTGACCAAGCAGGGTGTTGTTCTCTGGCGCAATTGCCGCCGGGCGGAACCGTCCGATTCGAGCCGTGGAAAAAATGACAGTTCTACTCAATTGCGATCTGGGAGAGGGCGAGTCTGCGGAGACGACGACTGCATTGCTCGGATTGGTCGATGTGGCCAATGTTGCCTGTGGTGGACATGCGGGCGACGAGGAGACCATGCGCCGGGTGGTACGGGAGGCGCTGGGGCGCGGGGTGCAGACCGGGGCGCATCCGGGCTGGGCCGACCGGGAAAATTTCGGACGCGCGGCGGTGGAGGTCAGAGCGGCTGACTTAACGCGACTGCTCGCTGAGCAGGTGGGTGCCTTGCAGCGGGTGGCAGCGGTTGAGGGCGCCCGGGTGGGTCATGTGAAGTTGCACGGGGTGCTTTACCATCTTTGCGACGAACGCACGGATCTGGCCGAGGCGTGTGTCGATTGGATGGAGCTGGAGCTGGAAGGCGTACCGCTCATTGTTGGGGCAGGCGGACTCCTTCACGCGGTGGGCGAGGCTCGGGGCGTGCCGCTCTGGCGGGAAATTTTTGCCGAGCGCGGTTATGCGGCTGAGGCGCGTTTGCTTCCGCGCGGTGCAGCGGGGGCGATGATGGACGATCCGGTGCGGGTGGCGGGCCGGATCAGGGATTGGCGGAGGACGGGGTATTGGGAGGTGGGCGGCGGGAAGGCATGGTTGGTCGAGGCGGAGACGGTTGGTCTCCATGCGGATTCACCGGGAAGTGTCGAGATGGCGCGGGTGGTCCGGGCGGCACTCGATGCAGCCTAAGAGTGAGACTCTGATTGCGAGGGCGCTTTTTGTATCCTCCTGCGCACGTGCGCGATAATGGCAAGATGGATGGCGAGGGCCACGGCCAGTCCAAGGGCTTGCCACTGGGCTGATCCGTGGCCGCACGCGTGGAGCACCCAAACCCCGCTGATTCCAGCGGGCAAAAACAAGCCAACGGCGGTGACCAACCCGGGGTTGTAACGGCGGAGGGCCAGCCCTTGGGCAAGGTGGATGATTCCATTGAGGAGCGTCAGCCAAATCGCGATGAGCCCGAAACCCAGATTGACAAAGTGGGCCAGGGCGATGGCAATGAGATTGACCCCCCATACTCCCGGGATGTTGATCAGGAAGACGGCCTTGCGCGTGAGGACATCGCGTCCACCGCCCGCGAGTTGGTTCACAAAAATCCGAAACCTGTCCGCATCGTGCTCCTCATACTGGTGGAGCATGTAGATGGGCAATTGAAGGGCCACGAGCCAGAACGCGGTGCTCCAGTCACCACCGATGGTCGCAAACAAGCCGAGGAGAAGAATCCCGGCCAAGAATCCGCCGTAAACCCAGTTGTCGATGAGCCGCTGCATTCGGCGGCAAAGTGGATCAAACCGATCCGCGAGGCGAGACCCTTCGGGAGACTGGCCAGGCAGGCCAACCCCCCTTTCTCCCGGGACGCGGGAGAAGATGCGAAGCGGGGAAGGAGCCAACCTTGCTTGGCCCTGCTCAAAGAGAATGGAATTTGACCGCGTCGAGGACCGAGGGGAAGCGGGGGGACCATCCGGTCTGGCGGAGCTTGCGGTTGCGGACCCGCTTGCCGGTCGAGCCTTCGGGTGGCCGGGCCGGGCTCAGCGAGCCCCTGCGGATGGATTCGGCGAGGTCGTCGCGGCGGGAGGGGTGGTCGTCGACCGCGTTGAAAATGCCGGGGAGGCGCTGGGATCCGACTTGAAAGAGGGCGCGGGCGGCATCGTCGCGGTGGATGAGATTAATGAAAGCGTCGGGGGCACCGAAGGGCAGGGGCTCGCCGGCCCGGGCGGCTTCGATGAAGCGGGCGCGGTCCGGGCCGTAGATGCCGCCGAGGCGGACGGCTGCTCCGCCGGCCTGGAGGGCGAGTTGCTCGGCTTCGAGCAGGATGTCGCCGGTCGGTGTGCCGCCAGTCGGGGATGATTCCTCGACCTCGCTGGCGTCATTTTGCGCATAGACCGAGGTGCTGCTGGTGAAAACGGTGAAGGCGGGATGGAGGATTTCGCGGAGGTTGCGCAGGGTCTGGCAATACACCGTGCGGTAGGCTTCCGGGTTGCGGCCATCCTTGCCGCTCAAGCAGTGGATGAGCAGATCCGGTTTGGCTTGGCCGGAGAGGGCGGCGCTTAGTTTTTCGGGGTCCGTGGCATCCGCGGCGATGACGCGGTAAGGTTTTCCGGCGAGACGGCGGGCGGATTCTGCAGAGGAAACAAGTGCGGTCACGTCGTAGCCCGCCTCTTGAAAAAAATCCGCGCATCTTTCGCCGGTGTAGCCACAGCCAGCGAGGAAGATGCGCGGAGTTGGAACGGATGTACTCAGGATGGATTGAAACGGTGCTTCATTTTCGCGCGTTTGGCGTTGGCCTTGGCTTTACGACGGGTTTTCTGGGTTGGCGTCTCGAAGGCGCGCAGGCGGCGCACTTCATCCATGATTCCCTCGGAGTCCAATTTCGACTTCAACCGCTTGATCGCGCGGTCGATCGATTCTCCTTTGCGAACGATGACTTCGGGCATTAGTGATTCACATCCTTTCTGGGCGTTTCGGGGGTAAGCCAAGGGTAGGAGGCCGTGCCGAGGGGCGTCAAATAATACTTTTAATCCTTGCCAGCCAGTACTTTACGCATGATTTGACCCCCGCCCAGCCCCCCATTTTCCGGTCCAGCGAAGTCAACGCACCCGGGCGAGGCACTCGGTCAGGTAGGGCAGGAGTTGTTTTTTGCGCGAAACCACGCCTGCGAGGAACCAAACGTGGTCCGACTGCTCCGGATAGGTGATGGTGCGGAGAAAGTCGCTGTTTCCCTCGACGAGGAGATAAGAATTTTGCTCGTTGATCTCGGTGACGAGCAGCGCCGCGAAGAAAAGGCCTTCGGATCCGACCCGGTGACGCAGCGCGGCGAGGAGGTGCTCGCGTTGGGCGTCGAAGTTGGCGAAGGTGACTTCTTCGATTTGCGCCACGCTGAAGCGGAGCCCTTTTTCCTCGTAGTGCTTGGCGTCGGCCTCGACCACTTTATCCGGGCTCAGGGTTTGCAAGGGTGAGCCGACGGCAAAAATTTCCGCCGCGAGATCTCCGGCCGTGATACCCGCGATCTGACCCAACTCGGCGAGAAACCTCCGGTCGGTTTCCGTGGCGGTCGGCGAGGTGCCGTTCAGGGTGTCGGCAATGATGCCGGCAAGGAGGAGTCCGGCCACGGGGCGATCGGGAACGATGGCGTGCCGCCGGTAGAGGTCGGCCACGATGGTGCAAGTCGAGCCGACCGGCTGGTTGAGAAAAAGGATGGGCGTCTCGGTCGGCCGGTTGCCCAGCCGGTGGTGGTCGATGATTTCGACTACCGGCAGGTCATCCGCGCCGGGCACGGCTTGGGAGAGCTCGTTGTGATCGACCAAGATGAGCTGCCGCGCCGGCGCCTTGAGAAAGTCGCTCTTGGAGAGAATGCCCTCGAGGCGCGATTCACCGTCGAGCACGGGGAAGATGAACTTGTTTGAAAGGGCCACGCTGCGGCGAGCCAATTCAAGCGGGGCGTCGCCGTCGAATTTTTCCGCAACCTCCTCAAGCGCGTGCCGGGCGATCATCGCACTGCGGGCGAAAATGACACTGGTCGCGGTGTCCCAGGGGGAAACGAGGACCGCCATGCCTGCGGCCTGCGCCTCGGCGGCGAAGGCGGGATCAACCTCGGCCCCGCCGGTGACGACAAGCGCGCTCACCCCGCCTTCGAGGGCGGTGCGGTGCACGTTCTCGCGGTCGCCCACGAAGAGGACGGTGCGGGCGGGCTCGAGGTGGCGCAGGCGGCTGGCGAGGGATTCCGCATCCATCGCGGCCACCACGAGGGCATACGTCTCCTCGCGGGAAGAAAGCGGCCCGGTGAGGGAGCGTCCTTCAAAGGTCCCGGCGATATTGGCCAGGCTGGCCAGCACCTCGCGGGCGTGTTGGGCCGCCGCGCGGGAGGGCATGACCAATCCGAGCAGCGTGCTTGCGCTGATCGTGCCGTGGAAGCGGAGGTTCTCATCCACCACGGGCAGCGCGCGCAGGCGTTTCGCGGACATCAGGCCGAGGGCTTCGGCGATGGGTTGGTCCGGATGGATGCCCACGAAATCCTTGATCATGGCGTCGCGGACCCGCGGGGTGACATCGGGGAGGAATTCGGGCTGGGCCACGCCGAATTTTTGCAAAACGAAAGCGATCCGTTCGTTCAGCGCGCCGGCCCGGGCCGGGCGGACCCCTATCTCGCCCAGCCGTTCCTTCAGCGCGGCGTAAGCCACGGCGGAACAGACCGAATCCATATCCGGGTTGCGGTGGCCGATGACGATGGTTTCCATGGAAAGTGGAAGGACGTCAGGCGGCGCGAGCGGAGGCGGACTCAGACCGTTGCGTTCTCCAGATCACCGAGTACTTCGCGCTTGATACTTTTGCCGGTGCGTTTGGCCCACCAGAGAACGATGGGTGCGGCGACGAAGATGGAGGAGTAGGTGCCAACGAGCACGCCGATGATGATGGCGAGGGCAAAGTCGCTCAGAACGGGGCCGCCGAGGAAAAATAAGGCCGTGGTGGCGAGGAGCGTGGTGCCGCCGGTCAGAATGGTGCGGCCGAGGGTTTCGTTGAGGCAGGCGTTCATGATTTGCGTCACGGTGCCGCGGCGTCCGGACCGCAGTCCCTCGCGGACGCGGTCGAAAACCACGATGGTGTCGTTGATCGAGTAACCGGCGATGGTCAGCACGGCACCGACCATGACGAGGGAAACTTCCCGGCCGAGCAGTGCAAAGATGCCGATCGTGATGATGACGTCATGGAGCACCGCAACGAGCGCCCCAAGGGCAAAGGAGAATTCAAAACGCAGCGTGACGTAAATGAGGATGCCGAGGAGGCCGAGGCCGAGGGCAAAGAGCGAGCGTCCGGCCAGTTCCTTGCCCACCCGGGGTCCGACCGTGTCGGTCTGTTCAATGGTCAGTCCGGCCGCGGGGAAGTCTTGTTGCAGCTTCGCGACCAAGGCATCGGCGGTGCCGAAGCGGCTTTGCATGGTGATAAGTTCCCGGCCTTCTTCCGTCGCGGTTTGCAGAGTGGTCTCGCCCAGGTCGGCGGCTGCCACACTGCGCCGCAGGTCGGCCAGCGGGATATCCCCGGTCGCCGCGAGGACCACGAGGTCGCCGCCGGTGAAGTCGACCCCGAAGTTTTCCTCTCCGCGCCAGGCAAAGAACCCGACCGAGCCAAGAAGGACGATGACCGAGAGGGCGAGGGCGAGGCGGCGTTTGCCGAGAAAGTCGATGCGGTGGGACGGGATCCAGTTGAGCATGGTCAACTTTTTCAGTCCGAAATTATCGAGCATGAACCCGAAGACCGTGCGGGTGAAAAGCAGGGCTGAGAACATCGAGGCAATGATGCCGAGAGTCAGGGTGATGGCGAAACCCTTGACCGGTCCGGTGGCCTGCCAGAAAAGAATGGCCGAGGTAATCAAGGTGGTGACGTTGGCGTCGAAGATGGCGGAGAAGGCTTTGTTGTAGGCCGAATTGACCGCGGCCCCGAGCGATTTGCCCGCCGCCATTTCCTCGCGCAGGCGCTCGTAAATGAGGACATTGGCGTCGATGGCCATGCCGATGGTCAGGATGATGCCGGCGATGCCGGGCAGGGTGAGGACGAAGTTGAACATGCTCATCGCGCCAAAGAGCAGGATGAGGTTCACGGACAAGGCCAGGCAGGCGATGAGCCCGGCCAGGTGGTAGTAAAAGAGAACGAAAAGGAGGGTGAGGGCGAGCCCGAGCATGCCGGCGCCGACGCCGCTGCGGATGGAGTCTGCTCCGAGCGAAGAGGAAACGCTGCGGGTTTCCTCGATCTCGACCGGGGTTTTGAGCGGGTTTTCCAGCACGCTGGCCAGGTTGCGGGCCTCCTGGTCGGAGAAATTCCCGGTGATGACCGCTTCGCCGCCGTAGATGGGTTGACGGATATTCGGGGCACTTTGCACGTCGCCGTCGAGCATGATGGCCAGGCGCTGGCCGACATTGTTGGCCGTGAGATCACCGAAGATTTTGCCGCCCTCGCTGTCGAGGGTCATGGACACGCCATAGCCCGCGACGTCGTAGAACGGATTGGCCGCCGTGACGCGGTCGCCGGTAAGGTCGGCGCGCTGTTTGACCAGCAGGCGCACGGTCTCCTCTTTGCCTTCGATCACCTCGCCGTACTCCTTGATGACGAAGCCGGGGGGAAGGACGCCTTCTCCGGCTTCGACTTGGGCCAGGACGGAGCTGCTTTGCGGGTGAACGAGGGCGAACTCGAGTTTCGCCACGCGTTGGAGTTGCTCGCGGGTCTGGGCGAGTTTCTCGGTGTCGAGCCCGGGGATTTGCACGAGGATGCGGTCGCGGCCCTGGGCGGCAATGACTGGTTCGCTCACCCCGAACTGGTCGACCCGTTTGCGGATGACCTCGATGGCCTGATCGAGGGTCGTCGGGGTGATTTCCTCGCCGTCGGCGCCGACCAGACGCAGAAGGAACGAAGTGCCGCCCTGCAAGTCGAGACCGAGACGGATTTTTTTCTCCGGCGGAATGACGGCTTCGAGGCAGAAAGTGAGGAGGAGGACGGTGAGGACCAGCCCGATCATCCGCTTGCGGAGCGAGAAATCGGTGAAAAAATACCAGATGAACAGGCCGAGAAGAAGAAGGCCGAAACTGAAGGTGAAGGTCGGGCTCATGGTCGGGGTGTGGCGGGCCGCGGGGCGCGCGGAGGGGTCAGGCTTCGGTCGACTTGCTCACGGAAACCACGGCGGCCTTGTCCATTTCGATTTTCACGTTATCGGCGACCTTGAGGAGGATGGTTGCTTCCTTGACGTTGGCCACGATGCCGTGGATTCCCCCGCTGCTGATGACTTTGTCGCCCGTCTTGATCGCGGTGACCAGCTTCTGGTGTTCCTTCTGTTTTCTCTGCTGCGGGCGGATGAGGAGGAAGTAGAAGAGGACCGCGATGATGATGAGCGGGAGGAACTGGAAAAGCACCGGTGGTTGCTCGGGGGCGCTCGGTGCCGCTTGGGCCAGAAGAGTGATGAATTCCATAGAACCGCGCAGGGTAGGCGAGGGACGGGTCGGATCCAAGGAATTTGCGGACCCTTCTTTGGACTTTGCGGGGCCGGAGCGGGCCGGTAGTAACAAACCCCGATGACGGAACTTGAACTTCCTGGCTGGAAATTGCTCCGCCGCGGCAAAGTCCGCGAGGTCTACGCGTCGGGCGACCGCGTCCTTCTCGTGGCCAGCGACCGTCTCTCCGCCTTCGACTGCATGCTGCCCGACCCGATCCCGGGCAAGGGCGAGTTGCTCACCCAGCTCTCCGCTTTTTGGTTCCAGCGGCTGGACTTCATGCCAAATCACTTCCTTTCAGCCGACTTGGCCACCTTTCCCGCCGAGTTGCAGGCCTTGGCGGGCGACTTGTCGGGCCGCGCCATGCTCTGCCGCAAGACAGAGCCTCTGCCCGTTGAATGTGTCGTCCGCGGGTATCTGGCTGGTGCCGCGTGGGAGGAGTACCGGGAGCATGGTACGGTGGGCGGACACCAAGTGCCGCGTGGGCTGCGCGAGGCAGCCAAACTTCCCCAACCCCTTTTTACCCCGACAACAAAAGCCGCGGAGGGGCATGATGAGGCGATCACCTGGGAAAAATGCCGCCGCTTGCTCGGGGATGATTTAGCCCATGCGGTGCGCGAGGCCAGTTTTGAGGTCTATGATTACGGCCGGGTGCAGGCCGCGCGGGCCGGCGTGATCATCGCCGATACCAAGTTTGAATTCGGGTTGCTCGGCGACGAACTCCTGCTCATTGACGAATGCCTCACGCCCGACTCTTCGCGTTTCTGGCCGGCCGAGGCCTGGGTTCCGGGCCACCATCCGCCAAGTTTCGACAAACAATTCGTGCGGGACTGGTTGTTGCAGTCCGGTTGGGACCGCCACCCCCCCGCCCCGCACTTGCCCGCAGAGATCATCGCGCAGACCGCGGCGAAATACCGCGAAGCGTACGAACGCCTTGCGCTCGGCCCTCATCCGGCGTGAACGCGGAAATCGACCAGTTCATCCTTTATCTCGCCACCGAGCGGGGACTGTCCGACAACTACCAATTGAGCACGCGGTCCTCGCTCGAACTTTTCGCTGAATGGTCGGCGGAGGCCAAGCGCCCACCGGTTTGGTCGGCGGTGACCCCCGAGCAAATCGGGGAATTCCTCGGCTGGCGCAAAAAGGGCGGGGCCGCCGCGGCAACCATCCGCCTTCATGCCGTGGCCTTGCGCATTTTTTTCCGCTTCCTCGTGCAGCGCAGGATGCTCGAAGGTGATCCGACCGAATTCCTCGGCGTCCCGAAGGTCGAGCGCTACTTGCCCGAAACGCTTTCCGCTCCGGAGGTAACCCGCCTGATCCAAGCGGCGGCCGGCGGGACACCGCTGGAAAGGCGCGACCGCGCCATCGTTGAATTGCTTTACGCCAGCGGGTTGCGTGTTTCCGAACTCTGCCAAGCGCGTCTGGAAAACCTCGATCTGGAGCACGGTTTCATCCGCGTGGTCGGCAAAGGGAACAAACAACGGTTGGTGCCGGTCGGTTCGGATGCGCGAAAGTCACTCGAGCGTTACCTTTCGTCGGGCCGCCCCGAACTGGTCGGCGCGAAAACGGGCGGTGAAGTGTTTTTGTCCGTGCGGGGAAGAAAATTAACCAACCAGCGGATTTGGCAATTGCTCGGGGAGTTGGCCGCGCGGGCCGGTTTGGCAAAAAACGTCCATCCGCACATGCTGCGGCACTCCTTCGCGACCCACTTGCTCCAAGGCGGGGCCGACTTGCGGATCATCCAGGAATTGCTCGGCCATGCCGACATTGCCACGACCCAAGTCTACACGCATGTCGACACGCGCGGCCTGCAATCGGCCCACCGTCAGTTTCATCCGCGGGCCAAAAAGTAAAGCGTGCCGCCCGCGCGGGATTGGGCAATTCTCCGATCATGTCCACCTACGCCACGCCCGTCGCCGATCTGGCCGCGCGGGAGCAGGGCAGCTTCCTCGTCCGGGTTTACGCGCATCTCATTCTTGCCATGGTTCTTTTCGTCGGTTTGGAAGTTTGGTTTTTCCGCAGCGGGATGGCCAATACCGTGCTGCAAATCTTTTCCGGTGTCTCCTGGCTCGTCGTGCTCGGCGGCTTCATGCTTCTCTCGTGGGTCGCGACGCTGATTGCCGTCCCCTCAGTCTCACGACCGCTGCAATACCTCGGGTTCCTTCTCTACGTACTCCTCCAGGCGCTGATCACCATCCCGTTGCTGGCCGCGGCGGACAATGCGGCGCCGGGGGTCATTGCCAGCGCAGCACAAGCCACGATTGGCGGATTCCTGCTCCTCACCGCGGTGGTCGTGACCACCGGCCGGAACTTTTCCTTTCTGCGCACTTTTCTCATCTGGGGTGGCTTGTTCGCTTTGGCGGTGATCGTTTGTGCCGTTCTTTTCAAATTCGATCTGGGGACCTGGTTCAGCGTGGCCATGATTGTGCTGGCCGGCGGGTCGGTGCTCTACACGACCTCGAATGTGATGCGCGGATTCCCGCCCAATGCCGATGTGGCGGCTTCGATCCAGCTCTTTGCCGGCATGGCGATGATGTTTTGGTATGTGCTGCGCCTTTTCATGGCGCGGCGCTGAGTTTGGTGCGGGAGGTGGATCGCGCCGTCCCGGCGCGATCAATCGTGTGGCTTATCGCGATAGGGACATCGCGATCCACCTCAGAGAGCGACGTACCATTGCCAATCGTCGGGACTGGCACAGAGATGTTTGACGACCGGATTGCGGCGGATGTAGTCGTATTTCAAATTGGCTTCGGCCTCGTTGCGCAGACGGTGGTCGAAGAAGTTGTCCTGCCAGGCAATTCCGTGCTCTTTGGTATGGTATCTTTTCCACTGGCCGATGACGCGTGACATCGATTCCTGCGCTGGGAAGGACAAGATGGCGTGCAGATGATCGGGCATGAGCAGGAAAATTGTCGCATGCCAGCGCTGCCGGTTTTGGTAAAAAGCGACCGAGTCTAGGAGATGTGTAGCAATCTTCGGGTCTGTCAACGGACGGAGGTATTCCTGGGACACGCGGACGCGGATATGAAATCGTGATCCGTCAGGAATCCAAGACGGCACCGCGTGGTGCAGCTTTTTTCCGAAAGGCGGGTGGATCGCGCCGTCCCGGCGCGATGTGTCTTGGGGCTTGATCGCGATAGAACCTAAGCGATCCGGAGTCCGCCGCGGCGACCAACCGACCGCGCAGATCGCCCTGAGGCAAACATTTCGATCCACCTTGGCCGCACTGTTCATCTCCTCTTTTCTGCGGTGTCTTCGTGGCGTTGGAGCAACTCGAAGTCGATCATGGTGTAAACGATCCTCCCGTGGCGGTGCAGCAGGGTGCCGTCGGAGCGCGGGCGCACGATGAGGTGCCGTGGTTTGTTGTCGAGCACGCGGTAACCGAGGCGCGACAAGGCGTGGTTGCTTGAGCGGGTGAGCAGAACAAGCAGCTCCTCGTCGAGCAAACCGCACCGTGAGGCCTCCTCGGCATCAATCCCGTCGATCCAGGCGAAGATTTCGATGTAGTCCCGTTCATAATCGAGGGTTACCTGCGTCAATCCGTTCTCGAACTGGTCCTCGGCCATGGCTTCTTGGTGGGCGCGGAAGATATCGACGTGGCGTCCGGTCTGCCACAGCGGGTATTTTTCCGGCGGGGAATAGACTGCGAGCGGGAATTTCGTGCGCAGGCGGTGCGGGCCGTGGTTGAGGATATTGTGGCGCAGTTGGTCGATGAGCCCGAATTCGGCGAATGGCGAGAGGAAGCGCGCATCGGCCACCGCGCTGCGGGGCAGCGAATCGAGGAAATCGTCCGGAATGAACAACGGAACATCCTGGGCGATCCGGGAAAATTTCACCACAAGGTCGCGCGGCGGGAGTCCGCGCGGAGTGCTCCTTGCGCGGTAAACCGTGCCGGTGCTGCCCCCGAGCCGTTCGCCCCGCACGCTCAAGTTTTCCCGGTCCCACCAGCGTTCGGGTTGCAGGTAGCCGGACCAATGCCAGGCCGGCCGGCTGATGTAGAGCTCGCCGCCATCCGGCTGCGGAGACCAGGCATAGTCGACCCCGAAGACCCGGGCGCGGCGATCCGCCGGCAGGATCTGGAATGGCGGATGTTCTTCCACGCAGGCTGGGTCCACCCCGGACCGCGTCAGCGGTTGCCCATCATCCCGGGAGGGGCTTCGGTGTAGCCGTAAGGACCGGCCGGCAGGCCCACGTAGTAGAGGCGGTTGCTCGCCACTTTACCGGAAGCGGTGTCGAAAATCATGACGGGCCGTCCGCCGCCGGTCGGCCGGGGCGAGATGGTGTCGACAAGCACGTAGCGGGGGATGTTCTGCGCGCCGCGTTGGCGGGCTTGTTCGACGAGCATTTGTCCGCGTTGTTCGGCCAGCATGCGCTGGTCGCGGCCGACTTGCATGTTGGTCGCGGCCACGGCGAGCGCGCCCGCGCCCGCCGCGGCGCCGAGGGCGATGGGAATGGAGGAACTGGCCGGCACCCCGGTGGTGCCGAGGGCGATACCGGTGGCGGCTCCGGCCAGACCGGCGGCGAGCAGGCCTGCTTCGGTTGCGCTGAAGTTTTCACAGCCCGAAGTGACCAGCGAGCCGGCGGCAGCGAGGGCGGTGCAGTAGCGGAGGGCGGGTTGCATGGATCCTCCATAAGGCATGATGGAGAATCTGCAAGCCGCAGATGCAAAGACGGGCCGCGGGGCTTTGCAGGCGCCGGAGTGTAGGTTAGATTCCGGCATCATGAACCTGAGCGAAGAACAGAAAAAACTGGTCGCTGCGTGGGTGGCGGAGGGTGCCTCGCTGGCCGAAGTGCAGCAGCGCTTGAAAGAGGAATGCGCCATCTCCGCGACCTACATGGATGTGCGTTTTTTGGTCGACGACTTGCAGTTGCAGGTCAAGGAGCAGCCGCGGCAAAGCGAGGCGGTCGAGCGTTTGGCCGCGGCCAAGCAGGAGGGCGAGAGTGCGCGCTCCGGTCCGGCGCCCGCCGGGGTCAGCGTGACGATGGACAGCATCACCAAGCCGCAGTCCATGGCCAGCGGGAAGGTGACGTTTTCCGATGGTGAAACGGCCGAGTGGATGCTCGATCAGACGGGACGGCTCGGCCTGAATCCGGTCACCCCGGGTTACCGTCCGTCGCAAGCGGATGTGCTGACTTTCCAGCAGGAGTTGCAGCGCGTGGCGCAGGGGTTTTGACGCGCTTTATTGCGGCGCCCCCTGGCAACGCAAGCGGTGGCGGTGCCCCCGCACTCCAAAAGGACCCGGCGCGGGGTGAATGGGTCGTGGAGTGCGGCGGGTCGACGCGGTTCCGGACGGGTGGCGCGCCGGGGTTCTGCGGTGCTTTATTCCATCACCGCATTGAACCAAGACTCGTAACGCTGGTCGCGCGCCTGGTTGCGCAGGTAGACGTTATTCATTGTCCGGTCCCACTTCTGGTTGCGGTGGTAAAGATCGCGTTGCAGTGTGTAGGTCGGGTCCTGGTAGGGATCTCGATTCGCACAGCCGACGGACGTAAGGGCGACGGCGAGGAGGAGGGCTTTCATGGCTGAGAGGGTAGGCGGGTCAACCGGCCTTTGTGAAGTCCAGGGCGGCAAGGCGCCGAGCCGCTTCGATCGCGCGCTCCCGGCTGTTGAAAGCGGAGATCCGGAAGTAACCCTCGCCGGCCGGTCCGAAGCCGCTGCCGGGCGTGGTGACGAGATTGGCCTCGCGGAGGAGGAAATCGAACATGGTCCAGCTGGGCACGCCTTCCGGTCCCCGCACCCAAATGTAGGGCGCGTCGAGACCGCCATAGACCTTGAGCCCGGCCCCGGCAACGGCTTCGCGCAGGATGTGCGCGTTTTCCAGGTAGAAATCGACCAGGGCATCGACCTGCCGGCGGCCTTGCGGCGAGTAGATCGCCTCGGCGGCGCGTTGCACGGGGTAGGAGACGCCGTTGAACTTCGTGGTGTGGTTGCGCAGCCAGAGCGGATAGAGGGGTTTGTTTTCCCCGTCGCGGGTTTGGGCCTGGAGGGATTTCGGGACGACGGTGAAGGCGCAACGCAGTCCGGTGAATCCGCCATTCTTGGAAAAGCTGCGGAACTCGATGGCGCACTCGCGGGCGCCGTCGATTTCGTAAATGGAATGAGGTACACCGGGCGTCCGCACGTAGGCTTCGTAGGCCGCGTCGAAGAGAATGATGGCCTGGTGCTGGCGCGCATAATCGACCCAGGCGGCGAGTTGTTCACGAGTGGCCACGGCACCGGTCGGGTTGTTCGGATAGCAGAGGTAGATCAGGTCGACGGGTTCGGGCGGGAGGGCGGGGACAAAGCCGTTTTCCGCGGTGCAGGGCAGGTAGACCAGTCCGGCGTAGGTGCCATGGGCGTCGGCCTCACCCGTGTTGCCGACCATGACATTGGTGTCGACGTAAACGGGATAGACCGGATCGGTGATGGCCACGCGGTTGCCGGGGCCGAAGATGTCGAGGATGTTGCCGCAGTCGCACTTCGAGCCGTCGGAGACAAAAATTTCGTCGTCGGCGAGGTCGAGTCCGCGGTCGCGGAAGTCGTGCTCTGCGATTGCTTGGCGGAGGAAGTCGTAACCTTGTTCGGGGCCGTATCCACGGAAGGTGTCACGCTGGCCGAGTTCATCGACGGCCGCGTGCAAAGCTTCGCGGCAGGCCGCCGGGAGGGGTTCGGTCACATCACCGATTCCGCAGCGAATGACCCGGCCGGCGTCGTCGGGATGAGCCTCGGTGAAAGCTTTGACCCGGCGGGCAATCTCGGGAAAGAGGTAGCCGGCTTTGAGTTTGGAATAGTTTTCGTTGAGATAGGCCATGGGAAAAGAAGGTGGAGTTTAGAATTTAGAGCGAAGATGTCAAAGGGCGACGGGATGCGACCTCCAGCCGTGGCCTGCTCTCCTCTTCGGCACATATCAACCAAGCGCAGAGGCAATCCAGCGACAGCCGAGTCCTCGAACCGAGGCTTGGCGAGATAGGTCGCCGTGGCGATCAATTGATACCGTAACGCAGTGGAGATGGGTCGCCGCGGCGACCAAACAGAGAGCTCGAAGAGTTGAGCGCAGCGTGCAAATTAACGCCTCTCAAGCCGCCAACTTGGTGAAGTCGCCTTTGACTTTGGCGGTGATCCGGTTGGCTTGTTTCATGATCCGGCGGAAATCGCAGACTGTTTGGATATTGAACCAGAACTGTGGGCTTTGTTTGAAAAATTTGCCCAGCTTGAGTGACATCTCTGGCGTAATGGCGCGGCGCCCGAGCACGATTTCGTTGATACTGCGAGGGCTGACACCCAAAGCCCGGCCCAGCGCGTTCTGCGAAATGCCCATCGGCTCAAGGTAGTCTTCGAGCAGGATTTCCCCGGGAGTGAGCGGCGTTTTCATTCCTATATCCTATAGCGTTATAGGGGGCTGTCAATGGTAGTCCGTGATCGAGACATCGGCGGGGCCTTGTGCGGTCCAGCGGAAGACAATGCGCCACTGGTCGTTGATCCGGATCGAGTGCCAGCCGGCTGCCCGGCCCCTGAGTGGTTCAAGTCTGTTTCCCGGTGGAACGGCAAGGTCCTGCACCTGTTCAGCCGCATCCACCGCGATCAGCTTGCGCAGGGCGACTCGGGCAATCTGGGAAAAGCGGCGGTTGGCCTCCTCCCGGAAGAGTTCCTCTGTGTTGTCATCGCCGAAGGAAACAATCATGCATTGCCGGGCATCTTAGGAACGTCATCCGCTGGAGGAAGACGAAACTGGGGAGGAAGGAAAACTTAGCCACCGCTAGACGCAGCTGATTCTGCGAATGGTAACGGATTGGAGGTTGGTCGCTGCGGCCGCAAGGCCGCAGGCGAATAAACGAGGATGACCGAGTGAGTCGTCTATTCACCGAGGGCGTCGGCCACCGCGCGCTGGAAGACGGATTCCTCGGGGGTGAGGCCGGTCCAGCGCTGGAAAATTTGCATGGCCAGTTGCACGAGCATTTCCACCCCGTCGACGGTGCGGCAACCGCGGTCGCGGGCGGTGGCGAGGAAAGGGGTGATTCGTGGATTGGTGATCACATCGACCACCGTACAGTCCGTGCTCACTGTATCCCAACGCACCGGCACCGGTTCCAGTTCGGGCGCGCAGCCCAGATGGGTGGCGTTCATGAGCAACGTGGTGCCGGCCGGCACTTCCACTTCGCGTTGCCATGCCTGCCATTGGCAGGGCACGCCGCTGGCTTTCTCGACCAGGGCGGCCACTTCGCGCCCCTGCTCTTCGCGGCGCGTCACGAGGGTCATCTTGGCGGCTCCGGCCCAGGCGATTTCCACGGCCATGGCGCGTCCGGCTCCGCCGGCGCCAAGCATGACCACGTGCTGACCACGCAGAGGCACCACTTTTTCGATCGCTTTGACCACGCCCTTGCCGTCGTTGTTGTGGCCGACCAGACGACCCTTTTCGATCGTCATGTAATTGGTGGCGCCGATGGCGCGCACGTCATCGTCGACTTCGTCGAGCAGCGGAATAACCGCCACTTTGTAGGGCACGGTGACGCACATCCCGCGGTAGCCGAGCGGCGCCAAAGCGGGCAAGACGAGAGCCAGATCTTTTTCGAAAGCGATGTTGTTCTTCCAAAACTGCCAGCTGAGCTCGTAGTGCGCATAGACCGCGTCGAACATCCGGTCGATCGGGTTCTCGGCCACCGGGTGACCGAGCATGCCGGTCATTTGTTTTTGCGGAGGAATCATGGCCGAAGATTATCCCGGCTTTGGCCAGCGGCTCAAGAGGACGGTGACGAGCAAAAGAAAAACCCGAAGCGGTGGGGCCTCGGGTTTTTTGGTCAGCTGGTCTTTGCGGATTAGAGCGCGGCGAGGTAGTTCTTCTCGGCTTGGTCCCAGTTGACCGTGTGCCACCAGGCTTTGAGGTAGTCGGGGCGGCGGTTTTGGTAATGGAGGTAATAGGCGTGCTCCCAGACGTCGCAGCCGATGACCGGGGTGCCTTCGACGCCGGCCACGGCTTTGCCCATGAGGGGGCTGTCTTGGTTGGCGGTGGAGACCACTTCGAGTTCGCCTTTGTTCACGACGAGCCAGGCCCAACCGCTACCGAAGCGGGTGGTCCCGGCTTTTTCGAAGGCTTCCTTGAAAGCGTCGAAGCTGCCGAATTTGGTGTTGATCGCCTCGGCCAGTTTGCCCTTGGGTTCACCTCCGGCGTTCGGACCCATGATGGTCCAGAAGAAGGAGTGGTTGGCGTGGCCGCCGGCGTTGTTGCGCAGGGCGGTGCGGACGGCCTCGGGCACAGAGGCGAGGCCGGCGATCAGTTCGTTGACCGGTTTGGCTGCGAGCTCGGGATGGTCCTTCAGCGCGTTGTTCGCGTTGGTGATGTAAGCTTGGTGATGCTTGTCGTGATGGATTTCCATGGTGCGCGCGTCGATATTTGGTTCGAGGGCGTTGGTTGCGTAAGTGAGAGGTGGAAGTTCGTAGGCCATATTATTTGAATTATTGAAACTATAGCTTACCGGCCGGCGGCAGGAGGAGCAAGCGGGACCGGATTAATCGACCGTCGAGATGGTGTAGCCGCGCTCTGGCAAGGCGGCGGCCGCCATGGGAGTGAGTTGTCCGTCGGTCCACAATTCGGCCCCTGCGGGGGGAGCTCCCTCGCCCTGGAGCAAGGCTTGGGAAATTTCATCCGCGGTGGGGGTCCACCAAAGGAGGTCGGCCGGCAGCGGGACAACCAACTTGTTTTGCTCCGAAACGGCCACCGGCAGCGCGTGGAATATTTCAAGGCGGGCCAGCGGTCCCTGCGCGGCCACGCGGCGTGCGAGCAGAGCAGCAACTTCCCGGTAGTAGGTCGCATCCGCGCTATCCTCCACCCCGGCACAGGCGGCAACGAAACGTGGGATGCCCTTCTTCGTCCCCAAGCGCTTGAGGGCATCGACTAGTACGGTGGTCGACGCGGGGGTGAACCAGCGGTTGGCGAAAAGCGCGGCGATGGTCTCCGGCGGAACGCCGAGCGAACCTAAGTCTTCACGATCCGAGGCGCGCAAGTCGGCCGCGGAGGACGAGACGATTTTCTTCGCGAGATTGCCGCTGATATTCAGGCCGGTGACCACTTGCGAGACGGCCACGGGGGCGACCAGCATGGTGAGAGCTTTGACTCCGATGCCGCCGAAATAAGCCGCGGAGGCGGTTTCGTTCAGCGCATTTTGGAAGGTTTCGTCCGGCAGGTAGGGGTCAACTCCGAGGGAGACGGCCAACTGACGCTTGATGCTGCCGAGACCGATGAGGTCCGCGGCGGCTGTGGAGTTCGCGCTGCCTTCGGCGATCTGGCGGCTGTTTTCTTTGATCTGACGTCCGGTGCGTTTGAGGAAGTTCATCGCCCCCTTGGGCAGGGCGGAGAGTGTCTTGGCCGGATCGGTCACCAGCTTGGCGGCCGCTTCGACCGGCGCCTTGGCGGCATTACCCGCGGCGCGGCCGAACAACTTTTCGCGATCCATTTTTTCGAGTTCGGCGATGGCGCGGAGCATGGCGGCGTAGGCGGCGAGGTTTTCCCGGCCGGAAAGGGCAAAGCGTCCCCGCGGACCCGTGCCGGAAAAGCGCAAACTGGCGCCATCCGGTTCCGCCAGGGGATCAAGCACCAAGCCGGCGCTGTCGATCGTTTCGGTGGAAACATAATCTGCCGCGGCGACCGGAACCGGCGTTTCGTGGGGTGCCTCCGCGGCGCGCGCGGGGTCGGTCAAGAGTCCGCCGGCGAGCAGAGCAACAACGAGGGTGAGGTTGTTTTTCATAGGGAAGTTGGTGTCGGGGAGAAGGGTCTCAAGCCTCCTCCAAGGCACCGTCGCGGATCTGGAGGACGCGGTCACCGCGGGCGGCGAGGTTGGTGTCGTGGGTCACGGCGAGGAGAGTGGTGCCGTGCTCCCGGGCCAAGCCGAGGAGGAGGTCGACGATTTCCCCGCCGGTGCGGGAGTCGAGGTTGCCGGTGGGTTCGTCGGCGAAGAGCATGCCGGGACGGTTGACCAGCGAGCGGGCGATGGCCACGCGTTGCTGTTCGCCGCCGGAGAGTTCCGAGGGAAGGTGTCCGGAGCGATCGGCAAGGCCGACTTGCTCGAGCAATCCGGCGGCGCGGGCCAAGTCGGGGCGGCCGCCGATCAGTCCGGGCAGCGCCACATTCTCCAAGGCGGTCAATTCGGGCAGAAGCATGTAGCTCTGGAAGACAAAGCCCATGCGGGTGTTGCGCAGTTCGGCTTGGCGGGCGGCGGAGACGCTGTAGAGGTCCTCATTTTCGAAACGGACTTCGCCCGTGGTGGGACGCTCGAGCCCGGCCAAGGTGTAGAGCAGGGTGCTTTTGCCCGCCCCGGAGGCGCCGCAGAGGAAGACGGTCTCGCCGCGGAGCACGGTGAGGTCGAGTCCGCGCAGGATTTCGAGGGTGGAACTGCCGAGACGGAATGACTTGCGGAGTCCGCGGGCCTGCAAATGGACGTCGTCCGCCATGGAATCAAAAGATGGCGGCTTCGAGCCGTGCGCGGAGTTCGGCGATCGGGATGCGCTCCTGCTGCATCGAGTCGCGGTGGCGCAGGGTGACGGTGTCGACTTTTTCGGGTCCGTTTTCCCCGATGGTGTCGAAGTCGATGGTAACGCAGAACGGCGTGCCGATCTCGTCCTGCCGGCGGTAACGGCGGCCGATGGCGCCGGCTTCGTCATAAAAGACCATCATGTGCGGACGGAGAGCGGCGGCCACGGCTTTAGCCTTTTCGACCAGGGCGGGTTTGTTTTTGAGCAGCGGGAAAATACCGCACTTGACCGGGGCGATGCGCGGGTGGAAGCGGAGGATGGTGCGGACTTCCTTGCCGCCTTTGTCATCGGTGACTTCTTCCTCGTCGAAGGCTTCGCAGAGGAGGGCCAGGGCGGTGCGGTCCACCCCGGCACTCGGCTCCACGACGTGCGGGACGAATTTTTCCTTTTTCTCGTCGTCGAAATACTCGAGTGGCTTGCCGCTCTGCTTCATGTGCGCAGAAAGGTCATAATCCGTGCGATAGGCCACGCCCTCGAGTTCGCTCAGGCCGAAGGGGAACTCGTATTCGAGATCGTAAGTTTTCTTCGAGTAAAAGGCGCGTTCGCCGTCGGGAATGTCGTGGATTTTTATTTTCGCCCGCGGAATGCCGATGTCTTCGTAGAACTTGAGACGTTCCTCGAGCCAGTAGTCAGTGAGGGCCAGTCCGTCCTCGGGGCGGCAGAAGTATTCGATTTCCATCTGCTCGAATTCGCGCGAACGGAAGATGTAGTTACGGGGGTTAATCTCGTTGCGGAATGCTTTGCCGATTTGCGCGATGCCGAAGGGCAGTTTTTTGCGCGAGGTTTCGAGGATGTTCTTGAATTGCACGAACATGGCCTGCGCGGTTTCGGGGCGGAGGTAGACGAGGTTATCGTCGTTCTCGAGCGGACCGGTGTGGCTTTTAAACATCAGGTTGAAGTCGCGTGCGTCGGTCAGGTCGCGGCTGCCGCAGGTTGGGCAGTAGGGAATCTGGTCCTTCTCTGGCAACTGGTCGGCGCGGAGTCGTGCCTGGCAGTTTTTGCAGTCGACCATGGGATCGTTGAAGGTCTCCTCGTGGCCGCTGGCTCTCCACACGGCACGATTCATGATGATGGAGCCGTCCATGCCGACCACGTCCTCGCGCTGGTGGACATTGCGGCGCCACCAAAAGTCTTTGAGGTTGCGCTTCAGTTCGACGCCCATCGGACCGTAGTCCCAGAAACCGTTGAGGCCGCCGTAAATTTCGGAGGACTGGAAAATGAAACCGCGCCTCTTGCAGAGACTGACGATCTTTTCCATCCGTTCTTGAGCTGCTTTGGCCATGAAGGGCGGAGCGTAGCGGGGTGGACGCGGCGCGTCACGCCAGAGGTTTCAATCCGGCCTCAATCTCGCGGCGCTTCGACTCGAGGAAGGGGGGCAGGGAAAGTGTTTCGCCGAGCCGGTCGAGCGGCTCGTCGGTGGTGAAACCGGGCTCGTCGGTGGCAATTTCGATGAGGATGCCGTGGGGTTCGCGGAAGTAGAGGCTGCGGAACCAATGGCGGTCGACCGGCCCGCTGTGGGGCAGGCCGGACTCGGCCAAATGCTGCGCCCACGCGTGGTAGTCGGCCTGCGTGGTGCGGAAGGCGAGATGATGGACGCCGCCGGCACCCTGACGTGCGGCGGGCATGTCCGGATCGACCCGCAGATGAAGTTCACGTGCAGCCCCGGGTTTCGAGCCGATTTGGTAGACGTGCACATCGCGTCCGTCCAGCGGGTAAGTGCCGATGTTTGGCAGGTGCAGCAGTTCACGGAAGACACGGTCGGTCGGTGCGAAGGTTGGCACATTGAGGAGCAAAGGACCCAGGCCGCGGATCTGGTGTCCGGCGGGAACGGGGCTTTGTTCCCAGACCGCGGCAGCCGGTTCGTCGTCGACGACGAGGCTCAAGCGTTGGCCTTCGGGATCCTCAAAATCCAGCACCGGCTTTCCGTTGCGTTCGGTGACGGAATCTTCCGAGCCCAGTCGATCCCGCCACCACTCGAGCGAGGCGGTGCTGCCGACGCGCAGACCGGTTCGCGTCACGCTGCGTGTGCCGCGGCGTTCGGGTGCCGTGGGCCAATCGAAAAAAGTCAAATCTGTTCCCGGCGTGCCGGCACCGTCGGCGTAGAACAGGTGATAGGCCGAGAGGTCATCTTGGTTGACCGTTTTTTTGACCAAGCGCAGGCCGAGGTTGCGGGTGTAGAAATCATGATTGTCGCGGGCGCGCGCGGTGATCGCGGTGACGTGATGGAGGCCGTGGAGTTTCATGAAAAACGTTCCAACCCGAGGATACGCACCGCAACACCGTCCGCGCAGCAGATGTGACGGGGTTCGGGCGCGAGGTTCCCGAATCCGGCAAGGGTGGCGGGGAAGACGGAGAATTCCTCGACCTTCGCGGGACGGAATTCGTAAGGGGGATGAGTCACGGTGCCGCGGAAGAGTTGTCCGCCACGGCTGGAATAGAGGTGGTAGCGTTCGAGGAGGAAAAACTCGAGACTGCCGGGAGCGGCGATCCGGGTCGCGCCTTCCGGCCGCCAGAGAAAACGGGATTCCTCCGATGTGCCGCGCCGGGTCGAGCGGTAGTCGATGGTAGGACCAAAGTCGGCCCGCATCTTGGCCTGTTGGTAGGGCAGGCCGAAAAAAATGCGGGCGATGAGGACGGCGAGCGATTGGTTGCAGTCGAGCGAGTAGAACCAGACGCCGGGGACGCCGCGGTCGTCGTGCACGTAAGTGCGGACATTGAGTTCGAGAAAATTCGAGATGGGTCCGACGGCGGGCAGCCCGGCGGGCCGCACGGCGCGCATGGCGAAGGGGACGATTCCGAGCCAAGCATCGCCGGCAAAAGTATCGGCATGGAGTCCGGGTGGAAGGGTGCGTTGGACGAGGTCGGGTTGGACCGGCCAATGGAGAAAAAGCAGATTCTCCCAGCGCTGGTGCATCACGGTGCGTTGGCGCGGGTCGGGGTGGCGGGCCGCTTCGCGCTGTTCGCCGGTCGGGCTGGTCATGAGAAGAGTTCGCGCTGCGGGTCGCGGGCAAATTGGAAAGCGGTCAGCGGGTCGGTGGTGCTTTTGGCCAGGGCGAGGAATTGAAAAGTGTTACCCATGCTTTCGGGGTGGAGCAGTTGGCGCAGGGCGCGCATTTCGCGGGCCGCCTCGGGCGAAAGTTCCGTTTCCGGCATGGCGGGAAAGGTGCGGGCCGCGAGTGCGGTGAGGGCGTGGTGCTGGTCGGTGAAACCGGCGAGGGTGAGTCCGGCCTCCGAGGCGGCGCGGACCACGGCCGTGAAGTCGACGTGCGCGGTGAGGTCTTGCGTCCCCGGTTCGGCCAGCGGATCGTCTGCACGTTGGTGCCCCCGGTAGGCGGCCAGAGTGCCGGCGGCGCGGGCCGGGTGATGGCGCGCGGCGGCGGGATGTCCGTAGTCGACAAGGAAGAGCCAACCGCGGGTCAGTTTACGGGCGATGGTTTGGGTCCAGGGCCCGAGGGACGGACAGATTTCCGTGCTGAAGTGCGGGATTCCGTCCGGCACGGGCGGCGGTTGCCCGGCGAACGGCCTTTCGACAAAGACAAAGCGTCCGCCGTCATAATCGACGCAGCGCTCGTGCCATGCGCCTACGTTGCGGGCGAGAAGTTTGACCGGGAAAGCGTCGAGCAACTCGTTGGCGAAGAAAACGCCGGTAAAGGGGGACAGGTCGTTCTCGTGCGCCACGTGGCTGAGATGGTCCGCCCAGGGAGCGAGGGTCTGTTGCTGGACGGCGCGAAGCTTGGCCAGCGGTTCGACCATGACGATCCGCGGGATGGGGCCCGGCCAGGCGGCGAGGATGTCGGCCATGAGCCGGCCGTCGTTGGCGCCTTGCTCGACGAGAGTGAAGTCCTCCGGGTTTCCGAGGAGTTGCCGCATTTCGGAAAACTGGGTGGCGAGAAGTTTTCCGAAGACGGGGCCGACGCTCACGTTGGTGAAAAAGTCGCCGCGGCGTCCGGTGCGGTTCGTCCCGCACGCATAGTAACCGCCGTGCGGATGGTAAAGTGCGACGGCCATGAATTGGTCGAAGCCGACCGGTCCTTCTTGCGCGATGCGGCGGCGGAGTTCCTCCGCGGGTCCGTCAGGGCCGGGTGATTTCCCGGACATAGACGTTGACCTGTCCGTCGGGGCCGCGCTCGACGTTGGTGATCTGGAACGGCCGCTGCGCGTCGCGCTGCACGGTCTCGCCTTCGGCTGGAGGGGCGGCGTTGCCGGGAAAGTCGACGATAACGCGGACGTTTTGTGGGCCGCCACTTTCGCGCAGGACCGCGCGGTTTTGGCCCGAGGCGCTGACTTGGAAGTCGCCGGCCAGATATTGCACCTCGCCGGTGCTCTCCGCAGGCAGATCGCGTGCCGTGTCGATATCGAGGAGGCGGCCGCGCGGCATGCGTCCCGGTTCGTACACGGTCCATGGGGCAGCGGGCGGAGTGGTGACGGCCGCGGATGTGGGAGTGGCAAAGGGTTGGAGGGCTGCGGCCGGCACGGCACCGGGATCCACGGGCTCGGCGCGGGCGACCGGAATGGCGCTTTCGGCGGGGTTAACGGGTTCGGCCCGGGCGACGGGAATGGCGCTCTCGTCCGTATTGACGGGAATGGCACGGGCCACGGGGCGGCCGTCCATTTGCGCGGGGACGGCCGCGCGGGTGACCGGCTTGGCGCGGGCCACGGGAATAGTGGTTTCGTCCACCGCCTCGGTCCGTTGCACGCGCATGAGGGCTGGCGAGTGAAGGGAGGTTCCATCGCGTTCCGGTTGGGCAGTGAAGCGTTTGTCGGCCTCGTCCACCGCTGCTTGGTTCAGGATTGGCAGTCCGGCCGAAATATTGAGGTCGGCGGGTGGTTCGAGGTTGAGGATGCCGGTGGCATCGGTTGAGGTGTAACTGCCGTAGAGGAGGGGAACGGCGGTGAGGTTGAGGCGGCCGTCGGGCATGATGCGGGCATTGATCAGGGCGGAGAGATCGAGGGTGCGGGCCAATTGCAGATCGAGTCCCATGCGCAGCATGCGCTCGAGTTGGCCGACGTCGGCCTCGGCGGAGGGAAAAACGAGTTCGAGCAGGACGGAGGGATTTTCAGTCGACTGGGCGAGGGCGACCACGCCCTCGGGAAAAAAGTTGTTCGGCCCGAGGCGAAAGGTGCCCATGACCTTGAAGTTGCCAATGACATAAGGAACCAGTTCCTTGCTGCGCAGGTAATTGCGGAGGTAGTTGCGCAAGAGGGAGGCGTTCTCGGCCTCGAGTTCGCGCGGGGGCATTTTGCCGTAGCGCTCGACAAGTTTGTTGGCGTCGAGGAATTGCCCGCGTGGCGCTTTGGTCAATTCAAAGCGTTTCGGTGCATCGATTTTGCCGAGCGTGCGGAGGAGGCCGTAGCTGAAGGCTTTTTCGGGATGTCCGAAAATGTAGAAGCTGCCCACCCACGAGACGCCGGCGACCAGGGCAAGCAAGAGGAGAAAAACTGTCCAACCGAAGAGGTTGTCCTGGTTTCCGCCGCGGTGCCGGTTGACCCTTTGTTTGATCATGGTACGGAGAGCAGCAGGGAGCGCGGCGTTGAGTCGTTCGTTCGGGCCATGTATGCAGAGGGCAATGTCTCTAAACCACGGGCCGCAGCCAAGTCAAACGAGGGGAGTGATCTGTGGGTAAAATACGCGTCCTCTCCGACCTGGTGGCCAGTCAAGTGGCGGCCGGCGAGGTGGTGGAGCGTCCGGCCTCGGTGATCAAGGAACTGATGGAGAACAGCCTGGATGCCGGGGCCAAGTCGCTCGAGATCGAAGTCCGGGGCGCCGGTTCTCTGCTCTTGCGGGTGACCGATGATGGGGCGGGGATGGACCGCGAGGATGCTCTCCTTTCCCTCGAGCGCCATGCCACGAGCAAGATCGCCTCGGCGGCGGACCTGACCACGGTGCGGAGCATGGGCTTCCGCGGGGAGGCCTTGCCGAGCATCGCCAGTGTTGCGGAGTTCGTCCTGCGCACGCGACGGGCCTCCGCCCCTGCCGGCACGGAAGTGGTGGTCAAGGGAGGCAAAATTGTCGCGGTGCGGGAGGCCGGATGCGCCCCGGGGACCACCGTGGAGGTGAAGTCGCTCTTTTTCAATCTCCCGGCCCGGCGCAAGTTCCTGCGCAGTGCGGCCACGGAGGCAGCGCATCTGGATCGCGCGGTGGAAACCGTGGCGCTGGCTTTTCCCGGGGTGGCTGTGCATTACCGCCGTGACGGCCGCACCGTCCACCGGTTGCCCGCGGCGACTTCCCTCGTCGCGCGGGTGACCGACCTCTATGGAGCAGACGAGCGGGTTGCTTTGCTCGAGATGCCGGAAGGAGAAAACAGAGGGATCCGCGTGAGCGGCCTGGTCTCCCGCCCGGGGGCCACGCGCGCCGACCGCGGGCGCCAATTTTTTTTCGTCAATGGTCGCGCGGTAGAGAATGTGTTTCTCTCCACCGGCCTGCGCGAGGCCTACCGCCAGATGCTCGAACCGGGGCGTTATCCCTCGCTCTTTGTCCACATCGCGATGGACCCTCAGGCCGTGGACTGCAACGTGCATCCGGCCAAACGCGAAGTGCGGTTCCGTCAGGGCGGCGAGGTGCGCGATGCGTTGCGTTCCGCGGTCGAGGCCGCACTGCGTCAGGCGAGGGCCGATTGGCTGCAGCCGGTGCGGGCCCACCTGGCGGCCCGCGCCGAGCTTCCTGCCGGGCATCTCCCCGAGGCCAAACCGCTTCGCCTCGCGCACCAACCGGAGCTGCCACGGCCGGTCCGGCCCGAGTCCCCGCTTGCTCCCGGGGCACCGATCGCGGAGGCGGCAACTCCCCGCGTGAGACCGGAGGAATTCCGCTTGGTTGGCGCCTTGTCCCGTCGCTACCTGCTGTTGGAGGGGGGCGAAGGCCTCGTTCTCTTGGACCAGCGGGCGGCGCACCAGCGGATTCTTTTCGAGCGCCTGCAGCGCGGGGTGGCGGGCGGAGGAGTTGCGGCCCAGCGGTTGCTCGCCCCCGCCGTTTTCGAGTTGCCGGGGCGGGAGCACGAGGCGGTGGCGGAAAATCTGGCCGTCCTTGCCGCGGCCGGTTTCGGCGTGGAGGTCTTCGGTGGGCGTGCGTTGAAGGTCGAGGCGTTGCCCGATTTTCTGGCCGGACGCGATCCGCAGCGCGTGCTGGAAGATTTTGCCGCGGCGTGTGTGTTGGGGGGTGCGGCGCGGTTGCGCGGGCCGGCTGCGGGGGAAGCGGTGCGTCGGGCGGTGGCGCGTCTCGCGGTGGACGAAGGCGGGGCGAAAGACGAGCGCGAGCAGCGCGCCTTGGTTACCCAATTGCTCGCTTGCGAACTACCATATTGTGATCCGGACGGACGTCCGGTCATGCTGCAATTTTCCTGGCGCGAGCTGGACCGGAAATTCGGCCGCGACTGAGCGGCAGTGTGCCTTGCCCCGCAGCATGCTTCCCCGCTAAAGAGAAAGGATGTCCGACCTCCGCATCGAACCGGCCACCCTTGAGGACATGCCTCTTTTGGCGGAGTTGCTGGCGGATCTTTTTGCTCTGGAGCCGGATTTTCATCCCGACCAAGCCAAGCAAATCCGCGGGCTGCGCTTGATTTTGGAGCAACCGAACCGCGGCCGCATTTTCGTGCTGCGCAACAATCTCCGGATCATCGGCATGATCAACCTGCTCTTCACGATCAGCACCGCAGAGGGCGGATTTGTTATTATACTCGAGGATCTCGTGGTGCATGCCGACCACCGCGGCCAAGGGCACGGAAGCCGGTTGCTGCATCATGCGATCGACTTCGCGCGGGAGAAGCAGTTTGTCCGCATCACCCTGCTCACGCCCGATGGGGAGGGGCGGCTGCTGGGTTTTTATGGCAAGCACGGCTTCCGGAAATCCGAGATGGTCACGATGCGCCTGCTCATCGGCGGGGAGGAGCCGGCCGTCTCGTGAGCGCGGGGCCCCGGACAGCGTTTCTGCTTTGCGCCGGCCGGGGCCAGCGCCTCGAGCCCTTGACCGAGCAGGTGCCCAAACCGCTTGTTCCGATTTGTGGCCTGCCGCTCTGCGAGTTCGCCTTGGCCCGCCTCGCGGCCTCGGGCCTCGAGCGCATCGTGATCAACACGCACCGTTTGGCCGACCAATTCATCCGTCTTTTTCCGGAATACCCCCAGAGCTCGCGCTATGCCGGGGTGCCTGTTTTTTTCCGCCACGAACCGGACCTCTTGGACACCGCCGGCGGATTGAAAAATGTCGAGGATCTTTTGTTACCCGGTCCGGTGCTGCTGCACAACGGCGATATTCTGGCCGAGTTGGACCTGGCGGCTCTCATTTCGGCGCACACGAAAAGCGGCGCACTTTGCACTTTGGCCCTGCGAACCGGCGGTGGACCCCTGCAGGTCGGCTTCGATGTGGCGAGTGGACGGGTGAGCGATATCCGAGGTGAGATCCGTGCCGGCGGGCCACGTTTTCTCTACACCGGAGTCTGTGTTGTCGGGCCGGGGCTGCTCTCGCGTATTCCCCGCGGGCAACCTTTGTCTTTGGTTTCCGTCTGGCTTGAGGCCCTCCGTGCGGGGCAAGTCATCGCCGGTATCGTGCTTGACCAGGGGGTGTGGCGTGACATCGGCAACCTCGGCGAATACCTGCGCATCCATGCCGATCTGGCTTCGGGTGCAGTCGAAATTCTGCCGCCGCCGACCGCGCCAACCGGCTGGCCTTTGTGGCGTCTGCCCGGGGCGCGGGTGGCACCTGATGCGGAGTTGTCCGGCTGGAATTGGCTGGGGCCGGATTGTCAGGTGGGGGCGGGGGCGCGGGTCAGTGAATCGGTCTTGTGGGCCGGTTCCAAGGTCCTGGCGCATGCGGTGGTGGCCAACGCCGTGGTGCGCGAGGGTATGCTGGCCGAAGGACGGATCGAAGGAGGGGCGGTATGAGAGAGATTTTCGCCTGGGTTGCGTCCGTACGTCCCGCCGCCGCGGGCGGCGAATGGACCCCGGTCAACCACGGTGGATCCGACCGCCGCTTCTGGCGTGGCTCCGGTTGCGCCGCGGGTCTGGTTGCGGTGCATTACGGCGAAGAGAAAGCCGAAAATGCCCGCTACGCGCATTGTGCGGAATTTCTGCATCGTCACGGGCTGCGGGTGCCCGTGGTGTTGGCGCACGATGTCCCTTGGCGGCGCATTCTCATGGAGGACGCCGGCACGGAGGATCTCTGGTCGCACCGCGCTGAGAAGTGGGCGGTGCGGCGCGAACTTTACGGCCAAACCCTCACCCAGCTGGCGCGCCTGCATGCGCTTGATTTGCGGGAAGCGGGCGCGGAACATGTGCTGCGCGAACCGTTCGACGAAGAACTCTACCGCTGGGAGCAGGATTACTTTTTCGCGAATTATCTCGGCGCGGAAAAGTCGGAGGTCATGCGTGCCGCGGTGCCGATGGTTGAGCAGGCGAGGGAATTGGCGGCCCGCCCCCGTGTTCTCGTCCATCGTGATTTCCAATCGCAGAATGTCATGGTGCGGGACGGCCGAGTGACTTTGATCGATTTCCAAGGGATGCGTGCCGGACTGGCCGGATACGATGTGGCCTCGCTCCTTTATGATCCTTATGTCGCCCTGGACGTGGAGGAACGTGGGGAGTTGTCCGAGCTTTACGCCGCTTTGGCCGGCCGCGAGGATCGCCTTGCCTGGCAGGTGGAACTTGAGGCCTGTGCCCGGCAGCGGCTGATGCAAGCCTTGGGCGCTTACGGGTTTCTCGGTGTCGCGCAGGGCAAACCGGCCTTTCTCCAACACATTCCGGCGGCCTCCCAGCGCCTTGCCTCGTTGTGCGAAGAGAACGAAGAGTGGCGTCCGCTGGCGCCGGCGGTGCGTGAAGCCGCCCGGAGCTTTTCCCTATGAAGAAGACCGCGGTGGTCATCGAAAATGTGCAGCCTCTGCTTGATTGCGGACGCTACGCGATCAAGCGGCTGGTCGGCGATCCGGTGCGGATCACGGCGGACATTTACAAGGACGGCCACGAGGTCATTGCCGCGGTGCTCAAATCGCGCCGGCGCGGAGCCAAGGGTTGGCAGGAAGTGCCGATGCAGCACGAGGGCAATGACGTCTGGTCGGGGGCTTTCACGGTCGGCAAGATCGGGGATTGCGAATACACGATTGAGGCCTGGCTGGAGGTGTACGAGACCTGGCGGGAGGAGTTCCGGCGCAAGTATGAGGCGGGGCAGGAGGATTTGACCTCCGAAGCGCGGGAGGGGGCGCAGCTTTTGGTCCGGGGCGCGGAGCGCACCGTGGGCAAAACCGCGGCCTCGACCTTGCGGCAAGCGGCCAAGACCCTGGCCGCCGCTTCCCGCGACGCGGCGGCGGCGGTCGCCGCGCAGCAGGATTTGTCCGCTTTGATCTCCCGTCTGCCGGACCGGGCGATCGGCAGCGAATTTCGCCCGTCTGGCCGGATCATGGTCGAGCGTCCGGCGGCACTCTGCGCCGCGTGGTATCAATTTTTTCCACGATCCGCAGAGGGGCGAGGCGATCAAGGTTCGACCTTCCGCGATTGTCTGCCGCGCTTGGACGACGCGAAGGCCATGGGCTTCGAGGTGGTTTATTTTCCGCCCATCCATCCGATCGGAACGAGCAAACGCAAGGGGCGCAACAATGCGCTGGAGTGCCAACCGGGTGAACCCGGCGTGCCCTATGCGATCGGCAACCGGCATGAGGGATGTCCGCACGGTGGCGGGCACCGCGACGTGGCCCCGGAACTCGGAACGCTGGAGGATTTTGAGTGGTTGGTCGGCGAGGCGAAGCAGCGCGGGTTGGAGATCGCGCTGGATTTCGCCCTGAACTGCTCGCCGGACCATCCTTATGTCGCGGAGCATCCGGAGTGGTTCTTCCACCGTCCGGACGGGACGATCAAATACGCGGAGAACCCGCCGAAGAAATACGAGGACGTCTATCCGCTCGATTACCATTGCGCTGACTGGAAGGCGTTATGGCACGAGTTGCAGAGCGTGATCCTGTGGTGGGCGGAGCGCGGGGTGCGGACGTTCCGGGTTGATAATCCGCACACCAAGCCGGTGGCTTTCTGGGAGTGGCTCATTGCGGAAACACGGGCCAAGTTTCCTGACCTGATTTTTCTCAGCGAGGCCTTCACCAAGCCGAAAATGATGCGCGTGCTGGCCAAGGCCGGGTTCTCCCAGAGCTACACTTACTTCACCTGGCGCAACACCAAGCCGGAATTGACCGACTACTTCACCGAGCTGAGCGCGGCCTGGTCGGCGGACTATTTTCGTCCGAACCTTTTCACGAACACCCCGGACATCCTGCCCTTCTTCCTCCAGCAACCGGGCCGTGCTCCTTTCATGATCCGGGCCGTGCTTGCCGCGACGCTCTCGCCGCTCTACGGCATCTACAGCGGTTTTGAATTGTGCGAAAATGCAGCCGTGCCCGGGCGGGAGGAATACTTCGAGAGCGAGAAATACCAATTCAAGCAGCGCGATTGGCATGCCCCGGGCCATATCAAGGAATTGCTCACGCGGTTGAATCTCGCCCGCAAAGGCAATCCCGCGCTCCGGCATCTGGCCAACCTGCGCTTCCACACCGCGGAAAACGACAATGTCCTTTTTTACGTCAAGGCAACGGGAGACAACCTGCTCCTCATGGTGGTCAATCTCGACCCTGACAAAACCCAAGCCGCGGCCGTGGAGTGGCCGCTCTGGGAATACGGCCTGGCTTGGGATGCGGACTACCTGGTTGAGGACCTGCTGACCGGCGAACGCTGGACTTGGCACGGGGCGCGCAATTATGTGGCGCTGGATCCCTCCGTGCGGGTGGCCCACCTCTTCCGGGTGGTGCGGTGAGGACCAACTCCGGCGTTGCCTTGGGCCCCTTTTGACTCTAAGCACTTCTGGACGCAAACCCGGCAACCTATGGGCTATCTCTATAACAACATTGTCGAAACGGTCGGTCGTACCCCGCTGGTCAAGCTGAACCGCATCAGTGAGGGCGCAGGCGCAACCGTGGCGGTGAAATGCGAATTTTTCAACCCGCTGGGCAGCGTCAAGGACCGCATCGGCAAGGCGATGATCGAGGACGCCGAGGCCAAGGGCCTGCTGCAAAAGGGCATGGTCATTGTCGAACCGACCAGCGGCAACACGGGTATTGCCCTCGCCTTCGTCGCGGCGGCCAAGGGATACAAATTGATCCTGACCATGCCCGAAACGATGAGTCTCGAGCGTCGCACCTTGCTCGCCATGCTCGGGGCGGACCTGGTGCTCACCCCCGGCCCCGAGGGTATGAAGGGAGCCATTGGCAAGGCTGAAGAAATTTTGCGGAGCACCCCGAATGGCTGGATGCCGCAGCAGTTCAAAAATCCGGCCAACCCGGAAATCCACGCCAAGACCACGGCAGAGGAGGTCTGGGACGACACGGACGGCAAGGTCGATATTTTTGTCTCGGCCGTCGGCACCGGCGGCACCTGCACGGGGGTGGGCGAGGTGCTGAAAAAGCGCCGGCCCGGGGTGCATATTGTCGCGGTCGAACCCCAAGATTCGCCGGTCATCACCCAAACCCGCGCGGGCGAGGCAGTGAAACCCGGCCCGCACAAAATCCAGGGAACAGGCGCCGGGTTCGTGCCGGACAACCTGCACCTTGACGTGGTGGACGAAGTGCTCACGGTCTCAAACCACGATGCTTTTGCCATGGCCCGCCGCCTGGCCAAGGAGGAAGGGATCCTCGGCGGGATCAGTTCCGGTGCCAATGTCCATGCCGCGCTCGAGTTGGCCAAACGTCCGGAAAACAAAGGCAAACTCATCGTCACCATCGCCTGCTCGACCGGCGAGCGTTACCTCAGCACGCCCTTGGCCGATGAAGCACGGGCCACCGCCTCCGCCTGACCCCATGGAATCGCCCCGCCCATCCGTACTCCTGCCCTCCGTTGATCCGGCGCTCGAAATGAGCGATAGCGATCTTTTTTGGCAGGAACATTGGAAAAAATTCGCAGGGGGACTCATCGCGCTGGTCCTGCTCATTCTAGGGGTCGGAGCTTGGACTTTTTGGCAGTCGCAAGAGCGCAGCGCGGCCGAAACGCTTTACAGCGTCTCGGCCGGACCCGAAGGATGGCGCGAAGTGGTGGAAAAATTTCCCGGCACGGTTGCCGCGGGCAATGCGCAACTGCGCTGGGCCGAGGCCTTGCGCAACGAGGGCCAGACGGACGAGGCTGCCGCCACCTTGCAAACTTTTCTCGCGGCGCAGCCCGATCATCCGCTGGCCCCGGTCGGTTGGCTTTCTCTCGGGGAAATCCGGCAAATGCAAAAAAATGAGACCGCCGCCCTGGAGGCCTACCGCACAGCCTCGGGCCGATACGCCGCTTCCTATGCCGCTCCCATGGCTCTGCTGGCCGAGGCCCGAATGCTTATCGCCGGCGGAAGCCGCGGAGAGGCCAAAGCGGTGCTCGAGTCGATCGGCACGGCCTACCCGCAGACCCCCGCGGCCATGGTCGCGGCAGGCGAACTTTCTCTCTTGGGGGTTCCGGCTGGAGTACCTCCGCCCGCCCCGGGCCCTAATTAGGAGAAGCTGCCAGCAAGCAGGCGGTCTCGATGGAAGCGGTCTGCGGGAACATATCGACCGGCGCGGCCCGGAGGAGTTGGTAGCCGCTGGCCAAGCGCGACAAATCACGGGCCAAGGTCGCCGGATCGCACGACACGTAAACCAGGCGGGCCGGGCGGGCGCGGAGCAGGGTGTCAATGACACCCGGGTCCAGCCCCTGGGCGGGCGGGTCGAGCAGGACCACGGTCGTCGCGGCGGGACCGAGTGCCGCGGGCAACAACTCGGCGGTGTCGCCCCGGCGGTAGTCTTCGTGGGCCTCGGCGTCTTGCCCCGCCGCCTGGATGGACTGATCGTCCCAATCGAGGCCGATGACGCGCGTGAACGAGCTGCGCAACTTTTTGGCGAAGAAACCGGACCCACAATAGGCATCGACCAGCACCTGGCCGGATCCGGCCATCCCGACCACCACCGCGGCGAGGATTTCGGCCGCCCCGTCATTGACTTGACGGAAACCCCGCGCTTCGGGATTGGCGCGGAGGGTCGCGGGGCCCGGACGCCAAGCTCTTTTCGCCCGCAAGCGGGTCAGGGCGGCGTTGACCGCATGGCCTGCGAGCAAACAACGGTTGAGGTCGACGACTTGGCGCGGGTCGGTGCCGCGGAATCCGATGTCGGGCGGTTCGATATGCACCGTGATGCGGTTGCGGTATCCGTAGTCGAGTGGCGAGGGCAGCGCCGGTTCGACTGGTGGCGCGGCAAACTTGCCGATGCGGCGCAAAGCTTCTTCAACCTGCGCGCTTTTGATCGTGAGTTGCCGCGGGTAGGCGATGTGCTGGTAGGCGCAACCCCCGCACCGGGTAAACCAAGGGCAGGGCGGTTCCACGCGGTCCGCTGAAGGCCTGGTCACCGCGAGGAGTTTGGCCTGCGCCCAGCCGGGCCGGAGGCGGGTGATCCGGGCCCGCACCTTCTCGCCGGGGATCGTGAAGGGCACGAAGATCGCGCAGCCCTCGTGGCGGGCCAGTCCGGCCCCTCCGTAGATGATGCGGATAATCTCCAATTCAAGTTCCAGGCCGACCTTCACGGTCGGCATACTGGTCGCTGCCGGCCGCCATGGCGATGGACTTTGCGCCGCCCCGGGGCCAAAATTACCTCATGGCAACCAAGTTCCCGCGCAGCCCTTACGACCGCGAAGGCGGTCTGGTTTATTTCCCGCGCCTGGTCGGAAAGATCAGAATGCATCAGGCCGGGGAGCTGCCGGCCGATTACCATGCGAATCTGGGCGCCGGCTTCGACCTGCGGTGCTGCGAGTTTCTTCAGGTCGACTATGACACGCTGGCCGCGAAGGTGCGGGAGGGTGGTTCGGACGAAGCTTTGCTCGAATGGTGTTTCGCGACCGGACGGCGTCCGCAGGAGAGCGAAATTTTCATGTGGAATGAATTCCTGCGCAAATGCGGCTGGAATGACCACCTCTCCGTGCGCCTGCAGACCCGTTTGGAAGGCCTCGGGATGACGGGGCGCGCCGATATCCAGACCTTGTTCGACCTGATCGAGGTCGACGAGGGTCGGGCTCCCGGCGGCCCGGCGGTCGCCTGCTGACGCCGCATGGCCGCCTCCCGGTCCCTCTGGCGCGGGAGACTCGCGCTGCTCGCCACGGTGGTCATTTGGTCGAGTCCCCCCGTTTTCCAGTATTGGCTGGCCGGCCCCTTTGATCCGTGGACCCAAAATTTCTACCGCTATCTGGCCGGCTTCCTCGTCATCGTGCCTTTCTTCGGGTGGAAACTTTGGAGTGCTCCCCGCCGCATGCCGCTCTCCGATTGGGCCGGGTGTGCGGTGGCCGCGCTGCCGAATGTGGTGCACCAGGTTGCCCAGACTGCGGCGGTCGTCCTTCTTCTGCCTGGTGTTTACGCCCTCTTCGGACGCCTCTCCGTGGTCATCACCGCCGGGTTGGCCGTGATTTTCTTTGCGGACGAGCGTTGGATTGCGCGCAGCGGCAAATTTCTCCTCGGCACGGGTTTGGCGCTGGTCGGGGTGACCTGGCTGGTTTTCGCCGCAGGGGGGCAATTTCGGGGGGACGTGCGGTGGGCCGGCTTGGGGTTTGCCCTGCTCGCCGCCACGGGCTGGGCGCTTTACGGCATCCTGGTGAAAAAGTTCACGGCGTGCGCTGGTCCGACCACCGGCTTCGGGGCGGTCAGTCTTTTCACCCTCGCGCTGCTTTGGCCCGGGATGCTGCTTTTCGGCGATGCGTCGGCTCTGCTGCGCGCCGATGCCTGGACCAACTTTGTCCTTTTCGGCTCCGGGGTTCTCTCCATTGGCTTGGGCCACTGGCTCTACTACATCGGCATCCGCGAGGTCGGGGCTGCGCCGGCCCAGTCGGCACTCCTGCTTTGTCCGCTCGGTACCATGCTACTTTCGGCCGGGTTTTTCGGGGAAAATTTCCGCGCGGAACAGTTGGTGGCCGGCGCTTTTATCCTGCTCGGCGCCTTCCTTGCTTTGTCCGCGCGGCCTCCGGTCATCGAGGAACCAGCCTGAGTGAGGAGCAAAATCGCTTGCCCTGGAGCGGGTGCGCAGAGATTTTCCGGCATGGCCACTTACCTTTACCAAACGGTTCCGTCGATTGAAGGCGAGCCGGTCCGCACCTACGAGATCCGCCAGAGTATGCGGGACGCGGCCCTGAGCGAGCATCCGGAAACCAAGGAAGCGATCCGCCGCGTGATCACCGGCGGGCTCGGGATCATGACCTCCTCGAAGGGCGGTTCCACCCCGCCAGCGCCGGGCGGGGGCGGCTGCGGCGGGGGCTGTGCCTGCCACTGATCTCGACGCGGGAGAGCAGGGGCTTTATACCCTGCGCATGATGACTCGCACCCTTTGTTTCCTTTTGATCTTCAGCCTGGGCCTGGCGGCCCGGGCCCAGGATGCGGCGACCATCACGGTGCGCAAGGGCGACCGAGTCTCCTTGGCGGTCACGCCGCTGGGCGGGCCTGCGGGTCCGGCCGTGACCAAAGTCCTGCAGAACGATCTCGATCTTTCCGGATGGTTCCAACTCGTGCCGGATGCCCGCGGATCCTACCTGGTCGGTGGCACCGCGGCGGGCGGCAGTTTGCAGGGGCGGGTGACCGACAGCAGCGGGGCGACCATTTTGGCCAAGACTTACCGCGGCAACGACCGCGAAGTGGCCCACCAGTTCGCCGACGATATCGTGGAAACCATCACGGGCAACCCGGGGATCGCCACGACGAAAATCGCCTTTGTCGGCACGGCGAGCGGGCCGAAGGAAATTTATTTCGCGGACTATGACGGTGCCAGTGCGCGGCGCCTGACCAGCGATCGCAGCATCAGCGTGGCGCCCTCGCTCGGACCCGGGGCCCGCCAACTCGCTTACACGGGATACCACGAGGGTTATCCGGATGTGTATGTTATTGAGGTCGCTTCGGGTGCCCGGCAGCGCGTGGTCAAGGCACCGGGCACCAACTCCGGCGCCGCCATCTCGCCGGAGGGCGGGAAAATGGCGCTGACCATGAGCAAGGACGGAAATCCCGAGATTTACCTCACCGGTTTGCGCGGCGGCATGGCCCGACGCCTGACCCGCACCCGCGGTGTGGAGTCCTCGCCCACCTGGTCGCCGGACGGCAGCGAGTTAATTTACTCTTCCGACCAAGGCGGCAGTCCGCAGCTTTACCGCATCGGCGCGGGCGGGGGAGGCGCAAGGATGCTTGCGACCGGCTTTGCTTATTGCACCGACCCGAGCTGGTCGCCGGACGGCAAAAAGGTGGCCTTCACCGTGCGCTCGGGCGGCGGGTTCTCCGTCGCGGTGCTGGAACTCGGCGGTGGCGCCGCGCGGGTGGTTGCCTCGGGCCAAAACCCGGTCTGGGGGCGCAACTCACGACACCTAATTTACAGCTCCGGCTCGAACCTCAATCTCCTTGACCTGCAAAACGGACGGACCACAACTATTGTCAGTGGGCTGGGTAAAGTCAGCGAGCCGACCTGGTCGCTTTAAGCCACCCTCACGCCAAAAGCCTATGAAATTGTCCTCAGTCCTTCCTTGCGCGCTCGCCGCATCCTCGCTCCTTCTTGCTTCCTGCCAGACGAAGGACCAATTCGCCGGGCTGGATGGTGATTTTGCCGACGGCATGCCGCTGCCCGAGCGCACGGACGGTGCAGCTTTCCTCGGTGGCGGCGTCAGCAAGGGACAATTCTCCCCGGTCCAGTTCGGATTCGACAGCGTCGAGGTCGGCGGCTCGGAAATGGGCAAGGTGCAAGCCGTGGCTGACTTCATGCGCTCCTCGCAAAGCGACGTGATCATCGCCGGTTTCACCGACGAGCGTGGCACCGAGGAATACAACCGCGGGCTGGGCGAACGGCGTGCCTTGTCCGTGCGGGAAAAACTTGTCGGCCTCGGCCTGAGCGGGGGGCGCATCCAAACGGTGAGCTTCGGCGAAGAAATGCCGGCCGCCCCGGGCAGCGGCGAAGCCGCGTGGGCCGCCAATCGCCGCGCCGAAACCGGCGTTGTCCGCTAATCCTCTTTTCCCCGTGGCGGTTCCTCTGCTCGATTTGCGCCTGCAATACGCGCAGGTGAAGGAGGAGATGCAGCGCCGGCTCGGCGTGCTCTGCGAGAGCCAGCAGTTCATCCTCGGGGTACCGGTCGTGGAGCTCGAAACCGCCGTTCGTGACTACACGGGTTGCGGTCACGCCATCGGGGCCTCCTCCGGCACGGACGCCTTGCTCGCCATCCTCATGGCCATGGGCATCGGACGCGGCGACGCGGTGGTCACCACGCCTTACACATTTTTTGCCACTGCCGGCTGCATTCATCGGGTCGGCGCGGAACCGGTCTTCGTCGATATCGACGCCGCCACCTACAACCTGGATCCGGCCAAGCTGGAGGAATGCCTGCGCAAAAAATGCCGGAGCGGCCCGGACGGACGTCCGGTCACCGCGGCCGGCAACCGGGTGCGGGCCATCATGCCCGTGCATTTGTTCGGCTGCGTCTGCGAGATGGACCGCATCGGTGCACTGGCCAAAGAATTTGATCTGCCGGTCATCGAGGATGCCGCGCAGGCCATCGGGGCGGATTATCCCTCGCGGACCGGCCAGACCCTCCGGGCCGGGGCGATCGGCGAGGCCAGCTACTTCAGTTTTTTCCCCTCGAAAAATCTCGGTGCTTTCGGAGATGCGGGCATGGTTACCTGCCGTGAGGCGGACTTCGCCGCGCAGGTCACACTCCTGCGCAATCACGGGATGGGCGCGCAATACCATCACGAAAAAGTGGGCGGCAACTTCCGCCTCGATGCGCTGCAGGCCGTCGTGCTCTCGGCCAAACTGCCGCACCTCGACGCCTGGCACGCCGCACGCCGCGGCAACGCGGCCCTTTACCGGGTGGAGTTCGAAAAGCTCGGCCTGCTTGACCGTGTCACCTTGCCGGTCGAGCCCTACGCCGCCGCGGGCCTGGCGAACCACCATGTTTACCATCAGTATGTGGTGCGCGTGCCGGAGCGCGACCGAGTGCGGGAAAAACTGGCCGCCGCCGGCATCGGCTGCGCGGTTTACTACCCGGTGCCACTCCATTTGCAGGAATGTTTTGCTTCGCTCGGGCATGCCGAAGGCGATTTTCCCGAGTCGGAGCGAGCGGCCCGCGAATCGCTCGCTTTGCCCATTTATCCCGAGCTGACCCCGGAGCAGATCCGCGAAGTAACCGCGGCCCTGGCCCGGATTTTGGCCTGATCGGAGGTTCGCAGAAGCGGACAGAGAAATTTTTTCGGAAAATCTCTTGCCCTGCGTCTGGTTTTCTATAGCCTACGCCCTCCCGCACACTGTCGGGGGTTCGCGAAGAAACCACGTTCGCGTGGTTTTTTTGTCGCCTAAAAACGACCCGGAACTTTTACCAAGCAATGCCTACAATCAACCAACTGGTCCGCAAAGGACGGAGCAAAGTTACTTTGAAGTCAAAGTCGCCTGCGCTCGTGAATTGCCCGCAGCGCCGCGGGGTCTGCGTGCAGGTCATGACCCGCACGCCGAAGAAGCCCAACTCGGCACTGCGCAAAGTCGCCAAGGTCCGCCTGACCAACGGCCAGGAAGTGATCGCCTACATTCCGGGCGAAGGCCATAATCTGCAGGAACATTCGATTGTGCTCGTGCGCGGCGGCCGGGTGAAGGATCTCCCGGGCGTGCGTTACCATATTGTGCGCGGTTCCCTCGACACCCTGGGCGTCGATGGTCGCCGCCGCAGCCGCTCAAAATACGGCGCGAAGCGTCCGAAGGCCGGCGCCGAAGCGGCCAAAAAAAAGTAAAACCCAGCTGATTTTTTCCGACCATGGCACGCAGACGCAGAGCAACCAAACGCACGAACCTCGGTGACAGCCGCTACGGCAGCCTGATGGTCACCCGCCTGATCAATACGGTGATGCGCGACGGCAAAAAGTCGACCGCCGAAGGCATTGTTTACACCGCGATCGAAAAGTGCCACGAGGGCAGCGACGCGGTCGATCCGCTCGATGTGCTGACCAAAGCGCTGGACAACGTGCGCCCGCGCCTTGAAGTCAAGTCCCGCCGGGTGGGCGGAGCCACTTACCAGGTACCGATGGAAGTTCCGGCCGAGCGTCAGTATGCCCTGGCCATGCGCTGGTTGGTCACCTTCGCTTCCAAGCGCAAGGCCGTCCCGATGAAAGAAGCGCTGGCCATCGAATTGAAAGACGCGGCCGCCGGCCAAGGCAACGCGATCAAAAAACGCGACGAAATGCACAAAATGGCCCAAGCCAACCGCGCCTTCGCCCATTTCCGCTGGTAAACCGCCTCAACCGTTTTCTTTTTCATGTCCGCCACCGTCACCGCACCCGCTACGACCGCGAATCCCAATTCGCCCGATCGCGCCTTCCCGCTCGAGCGGACGCGAAACATCGGTATTTGTGCGCACATCGACGCGGGCAAGACGACACTGACCGAACGGATCCTGTTTTACACCGGTATGATCCATAAAATCGGCGAGGTGCACGAAGGCACCACGGTGACTGATTGGATGGAGCAGGAGCGCGAGCGGGGCATCACCATCACTTCGGCCGCCACGACCTGCGCCTGGTTGCAAAAAGTGGAACCGGATATTTTCAAGCTTTACGACGGCATCAACATGCGGGTCAACATCATCGACACGCCGGGCCACGTGGACTTCACCGCCGAGGTGGAGCGCTCGCTTCGGGTGCTCGACGGCGCCATCGCCGTGTTCTGCGGGGTGGCCGGGGTGCAACCGCAGTCCGAAACCGTCTGGCGCCAGGCGACCAAATACAACGTCCCGCGCATTGCCTTCGTGAACAAGATGGACCGCACCGGTGCGGACTTCAACGCGGCGGTCGAGAGCATGCGGGTCAAACTCGGGGCCAACGTCTGGCCCATCCTCATCCCGCTCGGCCGGGAAGATTACCTCCGCGGGCAAATTGATGTGCTCAACCAAAAGGCCGTCCTTTATTCCGACAACGATGTGATGGGTTCGACCTACGAGGTGGCCGACATTCCGGATGACCACAAAGCACTGGCCGAAAAAGCTTACGCCGATCTCATCACGCAGATGACCGACCTTGATGAGGAAATCGGCATGATGTTCCTCGAGGAAAAGCCGATCAGCAAAGAAGACCTCAAAGCTGCCATCCGCCGCCAGACCATCGCGAACCGCTTTGTTCCGGTGGCCGGAGGCTCTGCCTTCAAGAACAAAGGCGTGCAATACCTTGTCGATGCGGTGATCGATTACCTGCCCGGCCCACTCGACATTCCGCCGGCCAAGGGTCAAGACCCTGATGACGCCACGCCGATCGACGCGGTGGCGAACGACACCGCCAATTTCTCCTCCCTCGCCTTCAAGCTTTGGAGCGATCCTTTTGTGGGCAAGCTGGTTTTCTTCCGCGTTTATTCCGGCAAACTGTCCAAGGGGGATACGGTTTACAATCCGCGCACCCGGAAGCGCGAGCGGATCAGCCGCCTGATCCAAATCCAAGCCGACAAGCGCGAAGACATCGAAACCTGTTATTCGGGCGACATCGCCGCGATCGTCGGGATCCGCAACATCACGACGGGAGACACCCTCTGCGACGAAGACCACCCGATTCTGCTCGAGCCGCCTTCCTTCCCCGAACCGGTCATTTCCATGGCCATCGAGCCGAAGACCAAGGTCGACCAGGAAAAAATGGGCATCGCCCTCCAGCGCCTCGCCGAAGAAGACCCGACCTTCCGCGTCTTCACCCACGAGGAAACGGGTCAGACTATCATCGCCGGCATGGGCGAGCTTCACTTGGAAATCATCCGTGACCGCATGATGCGCGAGTTCAAAGTCGAAGCAAATGCGGGCAAACCGCAGATCGCCTACAAGGAAACAATTTTGGCCCCCGCCGATGGCGAGGGGAAGCTGATCAAGCAGTCGGGCGGGCGCGGTCAATACGGCCACGTTATCGTGAAAATCGCCCCGAACGAACGGGGCAAAGGCATCACCGTGGAGAACAAGACGGTGGGCGGCACGATCCCCAAAGAATACATCCCGGCCTGCATCAAAGGCATCGAAGAAGGCGTGCTCAACGGCATTGTCGGCGGCTACCCGGTGATCGACATTCATGTCGATATTGTGGACGGCTCGTTCCACGACGTGGACTCCAATGAAATGGCCTTCAAGCTTGCCGCCATTTTTTCGCTCAAGGATGCGATGAAAAAAGCCAAGCCGATCCTCCTCGAGCCGATCATGAAAGTGGAAAACATCACCCCGGACGAATTCCAGGGCGACATCATGGGCGACCTCAACCGCCGCCGGGCCAAGATCCAGGGCATCGAGACCAAGGGCCATCTGAGCAGTGTCAATGCCGATGTGCCGCTGGCCGAAATGTTCGGTTACGCCACGGCCATCCGCTCCCTCTCCAAAGGCCGTTCCTCCTATTCGATGGAGCCGTCCCACTTCGAACAAGTTCCGGCGCAGGTCCTGGCCGCCGTGATTGACAGCCAAAAGAAATAACCACCATGGCCGCCCCGCGTATCCGCATCCGTCTCAAAGCATTCGACCACATGCTGCTTGATCGTTCCGTCCTCGAAATTGTCGAGACGGCCAAGCGCAGCGGCTCCGCCGTGGCCGGCCCCGTGCCGCTCCCCACGAAAATCGAGCGCTGGACGGTCAACCGCTCACCCCACGTGGACAAGAAGTCGATGGATCAATTCGAGCGCCGCACCCACAAGCGTCTCCTCGACATCCTCGACCCCACGGCCAAGACGGTGGACGAGCTCCGCCGCCTCAACCTGCCGGCCGGGGTCGACATCAACATTCAAATCTAGCTGCCACCATGAGCCTCGGATTACTCGGTAAAAAACTCGGCATGACCCGCGTCTACGACGACAAAGGTGTCTCCACGCCTGTCACGGTGATTGCCGCGGCGGGGAACAAGGTCCTGCAGGTCAAAACCGCGGACTCCGACGGCTATGCCGCGGTGCAAGTCGGCTTTGACGACCAGAAACCCTCGAGGGTGGACCAGGCGCAGACCGGTCACTTTGCCAAAGTCGCGGCCACCCCGAAACGCTTTATCCGCGAATTCCGCGCTGGCGTAGCCGAAGCCGGCGCCGATCTCCCGGTCGGCACTTTCGTCGTGGGCCAATACGTCGACGTCATCGGCCAGTCGAAAGGCAAAGGTTTCCAAGGTGCGATGAAAAGGCACAATTACCACGGCCAGCCGATGAGCCACGGTTCCATGATGCACCGCCGCACCGGCGCGATCGGCAACCGTTCCACTCCGGGCCGGGTCTGGAAAAACATGGGCATGCCGGGCCACATGGGCGACGAGCGGGTCACGGTGCAAAATTTGCAGGTGGTTCAAATCCGCGAGGAGGACGGCGTGATCTTGGTCAGCGGTGCCGTTCCGGGCGCCAAAGGCACTTACGTGGTGGTCCGCCCGTCGATCAAGAAAACCGCCCAAAAGAAGTAAATTATGAGCGCCAAAGTACTGACCGCCGACGACGCCAAAAAGGCGAACATTGTCCTCATTGAGAATGGCAAAGGCACGCAGGCCGTCCACGATGTGGTCACCGCCCTGCGCGCCAACCGCCGGACCGGCTCGGCCAACACCAAAACCAAAGCCGAAGTGAATCTTTCCGGGGCCAAGCCCTGGCGCCAAAAAGGCACGGGGCGCGCCCGCGCCGGTTACAAATCCTCGCCGATCTGGCGGGGGGGCGGCGTGGTCTTCGGACCCAAGCCCCGCGACTATTCGAAGAAAACCCCGAAGTCGGTGCGCAAACTGGCCCTGCGCAAAGCGCTCAGCGCCCGTATTCTGGCCGGTGATGTCCTTTTGGTTGACGCCCCGGTCATTCCTGACGGCAAGACGGCCAAGTTCCTTGCTTACGTGAAAAGCAATGCGCAGGACGCCCGCAATGTGCTCCTCGTCTCGCCCGCTTTCGAGGAAACGACTTTCCGCGCCGCGCGCAACGTGGGCAATGTCCTCCTGATCAGCGCTTCGGACGTCAATACCGAGCATCTCCTGCGCTACGACAAAATTCTCCTGACCGGCGAGGCCCTGGCCAAAATTTCCGAGAGGACGGCAGCATGAAAGAGCCCTTTGACATCATCCGCCGGGTCCGGCTGACCGAGAAGTCGACCGTCCTCACGGACAAGGCAAATAAATACGTCTTCGAGGTCAACCCGGCGGCGAACAAGCTGGAGATCAAGGCGGCGATCGAAAGTCTGTTCCAAAAAAAAGTTGTTTCGGTCAATACCGCGAACTACGCCGGCAAGAAGAAGCGGGAACGGCGTGCGGACTTCGGACGCCGTCCCCATTGGAAAAAAGCGATCGTCACGCTCAAAGCGGGCGAAAAACTCGACCTGGTCTAACCGCAACCCACGCCATGGCACTCAAAACTTTCCGCCCGCTCACGCCTTCCGCGCGCTTCAAGGCCCTCCCATCCTTCGAGGAGATCACCAAGAAGAAGCCGGAGAAGAGCCTCGTCACCACCCGCAAACGCACCGGCGGCCGGAACAACCAGGGCCGTCTGACCTGCCGTCACATCGGCGGTGGTCACAAGCGCAAACTGCGCCTCGTCGATTTCAAACGCCGTAAACACGGGGTGATTGCCGAGGTCATTGCCATCGAATACGATCCGAACCGCACGGCGCGTCTCGCCCTCCTGCAATATGCCGACGGCGAGAAGACCTACATTCTCGCTCCCGACGGACTGAAGGTCGGAATGAAAATCTCCTCCGGCCCCGCAGCCGCCCCCGAAGTGGGCAACTCGCTGCCTCTCGAGCGGATCCCGCCCGGCTCGGCGATCCACAATATCGAGCTGATGCCCGGCCGTGGCGGCCAGGTGGCGCGCAGTGCCGGCCAGCAAGCCGTGCTGAACAATTTCGAAGCCGGCTACGCCCTGGTGAAAATGCCCTCCGGCGAAATCCGCAAATTGAACGGCAAGTGCCACGCCACGATGGGTCAAGTCGGCAATTCCGAGCACATGAATGTCTCAAGCGGCAAAGCCGGTCGTTCCCGCTGGCTCGGGATCCGCCCGACCGTGCGGGGCATGGCCATGAACCCGATCGACCACCCGATGGGCGGCGGCAACGGCAAATCGAAAGGCGGCGGCGGACGCCAGCATCCGGTCAGCCCGTGGGGTCAGCTGAGCAAAGGGTTCAAAACCCGCAAGAAACACAAACCCTCTGACCGCTTCATTATCGAGCGCCGCAAGAGCAAGAAAAAGAATTAAGCCATGAGTAGATCGCTGAAAAAAGGCCCGTTCGTCGAGGCCCACCTGCTCGAAAAAATCGACCGCATCAACGAGGGCGGACCGAAAAAACCGATCAAAACCTGGTCGCGCCGTTCCATGGTCACCCCGGATTTTGTCGGGCACACCTTCCTGGTGCACAACGGGAAAATTTTCAATTCAGTTTTCGTCACGGAGAATATGGTCGGGCACAAGCTCGGCGAGTTCTCGCCCACGCGTATCTTCAAGAAACACGGATCGCATACGGCGAAAGTGACGAAATAAACGTGGCTTTGTTCGGCAGGTTGGTCCTGGCCGGGTGCCTTTTCAGCACCCTCGCCGGGAACAGCCCCGCAGAAAGCCGCAGCTCTTTGACAGACCGAGATTCTGGGGACGCCGCAAAAGTGGCGCGCCTCCACGAGCAACTGCTGCTCGCGCGCGAGTCTATCCGCAGTCTGACCGAAAGCCTGGCTCTGGCCAACAGCGAGGGCGAGGTCTTCAAACGCCAAGCCGAGGATTTGCAGTCCAAATTCGACACGCTCGGGCCCGGTGGTGACAGCGGCGGGGAAATCGAAGAACGCCTCCTTTCCACCGTGAACGAGCTGACCCGCCAGCAAAAAGAAAATGCCCTGCTCATCGAGCGCCTGCTCGGGCTTGCCGAGGGAGTGCAAATTTTCCTCCGCACCGTGGAATCCACGGAAAACGAGGAGCGCGCTGCTTTTGCCAAAGAAATGCAAACAAAAGCGGCCGATGCCTCCAACTCCGCCGCGCAGGCCGAAGCAAAAGCTCTGCTCGATGCCCTGACCCGTTCCCGTAGCGCGCAGGCCGAGGCCCGCGCTTCGCTCGAGTTGGAACTCCGCGCCGCCGACCGTCTTTTGGGAGTCGGCGGCTCAGAGGCGGAAGCCGCGGGTCCAACCCTGACCGATGCGTCCGTCGTGGAGGTCAAAGCCGAGTTCGCTCTCGTGGTGGCCAACATTGGACGCCACGCAGGGGTCAAGGTCGGCATGCCTTTCCAAGTCTGGCGGGACAACCGCCGGGTCGGCGACGTCCGCGTCATCGATGTGCGCGACCGCATCAGTGGTGCCGTCATTCAGAATCTCGTGTCCGAAGAGGACTCGATCAAAACGGGCGACCGCCTCCGGGTGGACGCCCGCCGTTAGGAAACAACTTTTTAGAAACAATTTTAACCATATGGAAACCAAGTCGATTTATCGATTCGCCCGCATTTCGCCCTTCAAGGCGCGCGAGGTGACCCGCGAGATCCAGGGTCTGCCCGTGCAGAAGGCCCTTGATCTCTTGGCCTTCACGCCCAAGAAGGCCGCCGGCCTGGTGGCCAAGACGCTGAAAAGCGCCATGGCCAACGCGGAAAACAACCACCAAGCCCGGGTCGAAGCCCTGGTCATCCGCGAAGCCGTGGTCGGTGAAGGCCCGACCTTCCAGCGTTCCATCCCGAAAGCCCGCGGCAGCGCCGGCCCGATCCGCAAACGCACCAGCCACATCCGCATCATCCTGACCGACGAAATCGTGATCGAAAATCGCGAGACAAGGAGAGCGGCCAAGAAAAAAACCAATTCGAAAAAACCCGCCGCGAAGAAAAAATCCGCGGTGCAGAAGGAGACCAAACCGGCCGACGAGGCCGCCGCGCCGGCCGCGGAGCAAGCCGAATAACACCATGGGACAAAAAGTTCATCCGATCGGCTTCCGCCTCCCCCTCACCCGTGACTGGGGCTCAAAGTGGTATGCCCCGCGCCGCGAGTTCGCCGACTACCTCCACTCCGACCTCCGGATCCGCGAGTTCCTCAAAGGAAAGCTCCGCCAAGCCGCCGTCTCCAAAATCGTCATCGAGCGGGCCTGGAACAGCCTGCGCGTCACCATTTTCACGGCCCGCCCGGGCCTGGTCATCGGCCGCAAAGGGTCCGAGATCGAGAACATGACCAGGGAAGTCTCCGCGATCAGCGGGGACAAACAGGTCAAGATTGACATCCAGGAAATCCGCTCGCCCGAGACCGACGCGCAACTGGTGGCCGAGAGCGTGGCTGGCCAGCTCGAGCGCCGCATTGGTTTCCGCCGCGCCATGAAGAAAGCGGTGCAAATCGCCATGGAGCAAAGTGCGCTCGGGATCAAGATCCGTTGTTCCGGCCGCCTCGGAGGTTCGGAAATCGCCCGGACCGAACAATACCGTGAAGGCAAAGTGCCGCTCCACACCATGCGCGCGCCGATCGACTACGGCTTTGCCGAAGCCCGCACCACGGCCGGCGTTGTCGGGATCAAATGCTGGATTTGCAAAGGGGAGGAAGTGGCCCCGAAAGTGTCGGTGCGCGAAGACAAACCCGCCACCACGCCCGTCCCGTCGCCCGAAGTGATCGCGGCCGCGGTGGGTGAATGATTTACTAAGGAGATTTTGCCATGCCCTTGATGCCCAAACGCGTAAAGTTCCGGAAAGCCCAGCGGGGAAGCCGCAAGGGAACCGCCTCGCGCAATATCAACATCGATTTCGGCGAGTTCGGCTTGCAAACCCTCGAGCGTGCCTGGATCACGAACATACAAATCGAAGCCGCCCGCGTCGCCCTGACCCGCAACATGAAGCGCAAAGGCAAATTGTGGATCCGTATTTTCCCGGACAAATCGGTCACCGCCCGCCCGCCGGAAACCCGGATGGGCAAAGGCAAAGGCTCCCCCGAGTATTGGGTTGCGGTGGTGCGCCCGGGGAACATCCTGTTCGAATTGGACGGCGTTTCCGAGAGCGTGGCCCGCGAGTCCCTGCGCCTCGCGGCCGACAAGCTGCCGGTCCGCACCAAATTCATCACCCGCCACCACGCCGCCTGAACCCATGAAGACCAAGGAAATCGCCGAACTCAGCGTGGATGAACTCCGCGGCCGCAAACGCGAATTGCGCCACGAAATCTTCAACCTCCGTCTGCAGCAACAGAGCGGGCAGCTCGAGAAGCCGTCCCTCATCCGTATTCTGCGCCGCGAGGCCGCGCGGGTCGAAACCTTCCTCTCGCAGAAAATCAAAGTAGGAGCAGTCAAATCATGAGCGACACCGTCACCACCACCGCCCCCGCCGCCGCGCGCGGGATCCGCAAGTCCCTCGTCGGGGAGGTCGTCTCGGACAAGATGGACAAAACCGTCGTCGTCCGCACGGTCAACCGCGTTCCGCACCCGCGGTTCGGCAAGATCATCAAACAAAGCGCCAAATTTCACGCCCACGACGAGAAAAACGAAGCCAAAACCGGGGACAAAGTCCGCATCACGGAAACCCGCCCGCTGAGCAAAACCAAACGCTGGCGCCTGATCGAAGTCCTCAAACACTAATCACGCCATGATCCAGCTCCGCTCCCGTCTCGACGTCGCCGACAACACCGGCGCCCGCATGGCCACCATGATCGGTGTCATCGGCAAAAAATCCGCCTTCGCCCGGGTCGGCGATGTCATCACGGCAAACGTGAAAGAAGCCTCCCCCGGCGGCACGGTGAAAAAGGGAGAAGTGGTCCGCGCGGTCATCGTGCGGACCCGCCAGCCGCTCAAGCGGCCGGACGGCTCCGCGCTGCGTTTCGACACCAACGCGATTGTGATCATCGACAAAGATCTCAACCCGCGCGGCACCCGCATTTTCGGCCCGGTGGCCCGCGAATTGCGCGAAAAGAACTTCATGAAGATTGTTTCCCTCGCCCCGGAGGTCCTATGAGCCGCGCGAAAACCCACGTGAACAAGAACGACATCGTCCGCGTCGTGAGCGGCAACCACCGCGGCGCCGAGGGCAAGGTGTTGCAGGTCATCCGGGGCAAAAACCAGGTCCTCATCGAGGGCGTGCGCCTGATCAAAAAGCACACCCGCAAATCGCAGGAGCACCCGAGCGGCGCCATCGTCGAACGCGAGGGCCCGGTCCACATTTCCAACCTCAAGCGGATCCAAGCCGCAAGCAAAGAAGAAGCCAAGCCGGCCGGCAAGGCCAAGTCGAAGTAAGCCATGGAAGTCGAACTTTACAAAGAATACACCGGCAAGGTCGTGCCCGCGCTCAAGACCAAGCACGGCTACACCAACCCGCACCAGGTGCCCCGCGTGCAGAAGGTCGTGATCAACACGTCGATCGGCTCCTCGCCGGACACCAAGGAAGCACTCGAAATCGCGGTGTCCGAACTCCAGACCATCACCGGCCAGACCCCCGTGCGCACCGTCTCGAAGAAGGCCATTTCGAACTTCAAGCTGCGCAAGGACCAGCCGATCGGGGCGAAGGTCACTCTGCGCGGACGCAACATGTATGAATTCCTCGAGCGCCTGATCAAGATGTCGCTACCGAAAATCCGCGACTTCCGGGGCATCTCCCCCAAATCCTTCGACGGCCACGGGAATTTCACCCTCGGGGTGGCCGACCAGAGCATTTTTCCCGAGATCGAGCTCGACAAAATCAAGCGCAATGTCGGTTTCGACGTGACCATTGTCACGACGGCCCGTACCGACGAGGAAGCCAAGTCGCTCCTCGGGGAACTCGGCATGCCGTTCACCGACCGCCCGAAAAAACCCGCCGCCCAAGCATCCTGATGACCTCCAACGATCCCATCGCCGACCTGCTCACCCGTCTGCGCAACTCCACCCGCGTCCGCAAAGCCGAATTGCTCGTGCCTTACTCCCGGATGAAGGCCGACATCTCCGCCATCCTGAAAAAGGAAGGCTACATCACCGATTTCGAAGTGAAATCCGAAGGCAAGCCGCAGCTGCGCATCGTCAACAAGTTCGCCGGCAAAACCCCGGCCATCACCGGCCTCAAACGGGTCAGCCGCCCGGGCCTGCGCCGCTACGTCGGAGCCGAAGACATCCCGCGGGTGCTCGGCGGCATGGGCATTTCCATCATTTCCACGCCGCGCGGCGTGCTCAGCGGCCGCGAAGCGCGCCGCCAGAAGGTCGGCGGCGAGCTACTGGCCTACGTTTGGTAAAAAGGAACCCACCATGTCACGCATCGGCAACAAACCCGTAACTCTTCCCGCCAAGGTGAAGGTGAATCTTTCACCCGACCGCTCGGTGCAGGTCGAAGGACCCAAAGGCAAACTTTCCTGGCGCCTGCCCGAAGGCATCGAAGGCAAAGTCGAGGGCGAGACCCTCACCCTCGAGCGCAAGTCGGAGACCCGCCAGCTGCGCGCCCTCCACGGCCTCTCCCGCGCCCTGCTCAACAACATGGTGACCGGAGTGAACACCGGCTTCACCCGCAATCTCGAGATCCAAGGCGTCGGTTTCAAAGCCGCCGTGCAGGGCCAAAAACTCAATCTTTCCCTCGGTTTCTCGCACCCCGTGGTCTTTCATATTCCGAACGAGATCAAAGTCACGGTGACCGACAACACCAAGCTCCTCGTCGAGGGGATCGACCGCCAGTTGGTCGGTCAGGTCGCGGCCAACATCCGCGCCTATTACCCGCCGGAACCCTACAAGGGCAAAGGTGTGCGCTACTCCGACGAGAAAGTCCGCCGCAAAGAAGGCAAAACCGTCCAGTAATCGCCATGACACGCCACGACAGCATCAAACTCCGCCACAAGCGCCTCCGCAAAAAGGTCTCCGGCACCACGGAGCGCCCGCGCCTCGCGGTCAGCTTCTCCGGCCGCCACATCCGCGCGCAGGTCATCGACGACACCAAGGGACTGACCCTGGCCGCGGCCAGCACGCAGGAAAAGGCGGCCAAAGCCGGCGCCAACGTGGCCAACGCGACCAGCGTGGGCAAACTGGTGGCCGACCGGGCCAAAGAGAAATCCATTTCCAAAGTCGTCTTCGACCGTGGCGGCTTCCAATACATGGGCAAGGTCAAAGCCCTGGCCGACGCCGCGCGCGAAGCCGGCCTCGAATTCTAAAAACATCATGCCTCCTAATGCACGCAACACCGGGCGCCGCGACAACCGCGGCCCCCGGGAACCCAAAGAACCGTCCGATACGGTCGAGAAAGTCGTTTTCATCAACCGCTGCGCCAAGGTGGTCAAAGGCGGGCGCCGTTTCAGCTTCAGCGCCCTCATTGTCACCGGCGACCACAAGGGCCGCGTCGGCTGCGGTTTCGGCAAGGCGAAGGAAGTGAGCGAAGCGATCCGCAAAGCCTCGGACTCCGCGCGCAAGGCAATGAAGCCTTTTTCCCTCGCCCAAAATACCATCCCGCACGAGGTGACCGGTGAATTCGGCGGCGGCCGCGTCCTGCTTCGTCCGGCCTCGCCCGGCACCGGGATCATCGCGGGCGGCGGCGTCCGCGCGGTCTGCGAAGCCGTCGGGATCCGCGATGTGCTCGCCAAGTCGCTTGGTTCGAACAACCACGCCAACGTGGTCAAAGCGACGATCGAAGCCCTCTCCAAACTCCGGCCGCGCGAAGAAATCTTCCGCGTGCGCGGGATCAAGCTGAAAACCACCAAAGCGGAAGCCGCGACCGAACTCGCCCCCGCCTGACCACTATGCGACTGCACACACTTGCACCCCGACCCGGCGCGAAAAAACGCCGCAAACGTCTCGGCTCGGGCGAAAGCTCGGGCACGGGCAAAACGAGCGGCAAAGGACACAAGGGACAGAAGGCCCGCTCCGGCGGCAGCATCCGTCTCGGTTTTGAGGGCGGCCAAATGCCGCTCATCCGTCGCTTGCCCAAGCGCGGATTCAACAATGCCGCCTTCAAACTGCGCATCGCCATCGTCAACCTCGACGACCTCAACGAGTTCGCCGACGGCGCCAGCGTCGATCAAGCCGTCCTGCGCAAGGCGGGTCTGGTCCGCGGCAGGATTGACGGCGTGAAAATTCTGGCCCGCGGCGAGCTGACCAAGAAGGTCAATATTACCGGGGCCAAATTCAGCGAGGTGGCCAAGCGCAAGATCGAAGCCGCCGGCGGCACGATTTCCTGACGCGATGAGCGCGGTGGCACAGGCGGAACGACTGGCGCTGCATCCCGCCTTCGGTCGGGACGAGCGGCCCGCTCGTCCGCCCGTTCCGATGCGGACACGCGAGCCGCGTGTCCCTACCTTTGTAGCGCCGCCGCCTTTGGCGACGACTCGACTTTGATCAACACCCGATGATCTCCGCCTTCACCAACATCTTCAAAATCCCCGAGTTGCGGCAGCGCGTGCTCTTCGTCTTGGCCATGATTGTCATCGTCCGCGCGGGCTCGGTCATCTCGACCCCGGGGATCAATGCGGAAGTCCTGCGTCAGTGGTTCCTCAACGTGGCCGACGCCCAGACCGGCGGCGGGGTGGCCGCGCTCTTCAACCTTTTCAGCGGCGGCGCCCTGGGCAACTGCGCCATCTTCGCCCTCGGCATCATGCCCTTTATCAGCGCGTCGATCATGATGCAGCTCATGACCGCGGTGATCCCCAGGCTGAGCCGTCTTTCGCGGGAGGATGGCGGGCGCCAGAAAATTTCCCAGTACACGCGCTACGTCACGATTATCCTCTGTTTGCTCCAGGGCTATCTCCTCGCGCTCTCCTTCGAGAGTCCGGAGTCGAATCCCTTCCTGCCGGGCATCATGGACACGATCAACCGGCTCGGCATGCCGCTGGTCTCCGATCCCGGGCTGCCCTTCCGGCTGCTCACCGTGATCACCCTGACCGCCGGCACGATGTTCCTCGTCTGGTTGGGCGACCAGATCACGGAACGCGGCATCGGCAACGGGATTTCCATCATCATCACAGTCGGCATCCTTGCCCAGTTGCCGGCCGGCTTGATCCAAGCTTGGCGCACCTTCGTGCCGCAGGGCGGCGAAGCGGCCCCGGTCAGCCCGGTGGTCCTGGTCTTGCTCATTGCCTTTCTGATTATCGTCATTGCCGCGGTCATTGCCGTGACCCAAGCCACCCGCCGGATCAGCGTGCAATACGCCAAGCGCGTGGTCGGCCGCAAAGTCTACGGCGGGCAGACCCAATACATGCCGCTCAAGGTCAACTACGCGGGCGTCATGCCGATCATCTTCGCCCAGGCCATCCTCCTTTTCCCTTCGACCATTCTGAGTATGGCCTTCCCCACGCAGCGTTGGGCGAACGAACTCTCCGCCATGCTGGCCAGCGGCTGGCTCTATTACACGCTCTTCGGCGCGATGATTTTCTTTTTCAGTTATTTCTGGGTGGCGACGCAATTCCAACCCGCGCAAATCGCCGATGACCTCAAGAAATACGGCGGCTTCATCCCGGGGGTGCGCCCGGGCAAACCCACGGCTGACTTCCTCGATTACACCATGACGCGCCTGACCTTTGCCGGCGCCGTCTTCCTCACCCTCATCGCCATCCTGCCGCAGATGCTCACCGAGGGCATGAACGTGCCTTACATGACAGCACAATTTTTTGGCGGCACCGGACTGCTCATCATCGTGGGGGTCACCCTCGACACCATGCGGCAGGTCGAAACGCACCTCTTGCAGCGTCACTATGACGGCTTCCTCCGCCGCGGGAAGATCCGCGGACGGTTCGAGCGCACCGCCGGGGGGAGTGGCCGGGTCATTTCCTCCAATGCGCTGGTCTGGATCTGGGCCGTCATCGCCATCATCGTCATCGCCGGCACCGCGGCTTATCTGGCCAGCGGCAATTAGCCAGCGTCAATCGCCCGTGTTTGCCCGCTTTCCCTTTTTATCCTCGATGATCCCGATCAAGAACGAGCGCGAGATCGAGGCGATGCGCACCGCTTGCCGCGTGGCCTCCGGGGTGCTCGACAAGTTGCAGAATCTGGTCACTCCCGGCATGACCACGCGCGACATCGACGAGGCTTGCGCCCAATTTATCGAGGAAGCCGGGGCGAAGAGCGCGTTCCTCGGCTACCGCAAATTTCCCGGGCACCTCTGCATCTCGGTGAACGAAGAAGTGGTGCACGGCATCGGCGGTGACCGCCGTCTGGCCTACGGTGACATCCTCAAACTCGACGTCGGGGTGAGCAAAGACGGTTGGATCGGCGACAATGCCACCACCATCCGCATCGGCGTGGTCCCGCCCAAAGTCGACCGCCTGGTCGAAGACACCGCGCGCATCTTGCGCGACGTCATCCCGCACCTGACCCACGGACGCCGGGTGGGGGACATTTCCTCTTTCATCGAGCAGGCCGCCTTGGCCCGCGGTTATTCGGTGGTCCGCGAATTCGTCGGCCACGGGGTCGGGCGCAAATTGCACGAAGATCCGCAGATACCCAATTACGGTAAAGCCGGGCGTGGACCGAAGCTCAAGGCTGGAATGACCTTGGCCATCGAGCCGATGATCAATTTGGGAGTCAGCGCGGTGCGGGTTTTGGACGACAAGTGGACCGTGGTCACGGCCGACGGGCTACCCTCGGCCCATTTTGAGCACACCGTGCTGGTGACAAAAAATGAACCGGAAGTTTTGACATGGCGAAAAAAGAAGTTATGCAAGTAGGGGTCAAGATTGACGATTTGCTGCCGAGCAAGTTGTGCCGGGGGGGTATGCCCAGCGGTCAACACACTCTCGCGCACAATTCGGGCAAGAGGCGCACGCGCTTCATTCGCACCTCGCCTGGTGACCAGATCATGATCGAGTCGTCCCGGTGACTTGAGTTGAGGCCGCATCACCGACCGAAAGAAATAAAAGGATCACACCATGAAAGTCAGAGCTTCAGTCAAACGCCTTTGCGAAGGCTGCCGGATCATCCGGCGGAACAACGTTGTGCGTGTGGTTTGCAAAAACCCGCGCCACAAACAAAGACAAGGATAACACGCATATGCCACGCCTCCTCGGGGTCGAAATCCCGCCCAACAAACGCATCGAAGCCTCCCTGCCCTATATATACGGCATCGGACCGACCGTCGCCAAGCGCGTCCTGGCCGAAGCCTCGATCGATCCCAACACCCGCGCCAAAGATCTTTCGCCCGAGCAGATCTCGCAGATTGTCCAGATCATCGGCAACAACGGTGTCCTCATCGAGGGCGACCTGCGTCGCGAATTGCAGGGCAACCTCAAGCGCCTGCAGGCCATCAATTGTCACCGCGGCATCCGCCACCGCCGCGGGTTGCCCGTGCGCGGACAACGCACCCAGACCAACGCCCGCACCCGCAAAGGACCGCGCAAGACGGTCGGCGTGCAGAAAAACCCCGACGCCAAAGCCGGCAAAACCTAATCCCCACAAAGTATGAGCGACGAAAAGAAGGAAACTCTCGGCGAATCACAGGATGCCCGCCGTAAGGACGAAAACGCGGAACACCATCCCGTGACCGAGGCCCCGGCCGAAGTGAAGGCGGAAGCTGCTCCGGCCGCTGACGAAGCCAAACCGGCCGCGGAGAAAAAAGCGGCCAAACCCAAAGCGGCCAAGGGCAAGACGGCCAAGAAAAAAGAGGGCGAAGCCAAAGTGGCCGAAGCCGCCGCGCCGGCCGACGACCTGCTCTCGCTCGACGCCCCCATCGTCCCGGCCAAAGTGGTCAAGGCCAAGGGCAGCAAGAACGTCATCCAAGGCATCGCCCACGTGCTCGCCACTTTCAACAACACCATCGTGAGCATCACCGACCAGCGCGGTGCTGTCCTCGGCGCCTCCAGCGCGGGCAAAGTCGGCTTCAAAGGCTCGCGCAAAAGCACGGCCTACGCCGCACAGCTCGTGGCCCAGGATGCCGCCCGTCAGGCCATGGGCCACGGGCTCAAAGAAGTCGAAGTCCGGGTCAAAGGCCCGGGGGCCGGACGCGAGTCCGCCATCCGCGCGCTCCAAGCCATCGGTTTGGAAATTACGCTGATTAAAGACGTCACCCCGGTACCCCACAACGGCTGCCGCCCCCCCAAAGCCCGCCGCGTGTAGTGTCTTAAAACTTAAAACTTAGAAACTTAACACTCTCCACTCATGGCACGTTACACCGGACCCAAAACCAAACTGAGCCGCCGCTTCGGCATTTTCCTCGTCGGCTCACCCAAACATTTCGAGCGTCGGAGCTATCCGCCGGGTATGCACGGACAAAAAGGCATGCGCCGCAAGACCTCGGAATACGGCTTGGCCCTGCTCGAGAAGCAGAAGCTCAAAGCGCAATACGGCGTCCTTGAGCGTCAGTTCCGCCGCTACTTCGAGACGGCGCTTTCCCGCCGCGGTGTCACCGGTCTGACCCTCCTCCAGCTCCTCGAGACCCGTTTGGACAATGTCGTGTACCGTCTCGGCTTCGCCCGCACCCGTACCGCCGCCCGGCAAATGGTGGCGCACGGCCACGTCAAGGTGAACGGACGCAAGAACGACATCGCTTCGGCCAACCTGAAGCCCGGCGCCGTGGTTTCGATCAAAGATTCGCCCAAACCCCGTGCCTTGGCCGCCCGCCAGATGGAAGCCACCCAGATCCGCACTGTGCCCGATTGGCTCGTGGTGGACCGGGAAAATTTCTCCGGCACGGTCAACCGTATCCCGACCCGCGAAGAAATCGCCCCGGTGGTCAACGAGCAGCTCGTAGTCGAACTTTACTCGCGGTAAAAGCGGCACCCGCAAATTTCCACAAGGTGGATCGCGCCGTCCCGGCGCGATTTGCTTTTTTGGCGGTGGCTCTCGAACCGTCCCCGGCTCGAGTGCATGACCAGCCTGCCGCCCTGCGATCTGGTGCTGCTGCCGAAAGCCACCCGTGACTCCGGTGGGGTCGGCCTGCTATCAAGTCGGTCGTCATGGAAGTCCGCCCGACCTCACTGCACGGCATGGTCCTCTTGGCGCACCCGGTGCAGACTGATGCGCGGGGCACTTACGAAGTGCTCTGGAATCGGGATGAACTGGCCGGCGCCGGGATCACCGGGGATTTCCTGCAGGACAACCTGATCAAAACCCGGCGCGGCACCTTGCGCGGTCTCCATTTCCAGACGCGGCATCCGCAGGGCAAGCTGCTCACTGTGCTCGAGGGGGAGGTCTACGATGCCGCGGTCGACCTGCGGCCGGACTCGCCCACTTTCGGCCGGGCCGAGGGCCTCGTCCTGCGCGCCAGTGACCACACGAGCCTCTGGCTCCCTCCCGGCTTCGCCCACGGCTTTCTCTCGCTCAGCGAGCAGGTGATCTACTCGTATAAAGTCACCGCACCATGGGATCCACCATACGCCCAGGTCCTGGCTTGGGATGATCCTGCGGTCGGTCTTCCGTGGCCTCTCCAGGCCGGGCAGGTGCCGCTGCTTTCCGATCGCGACCAGATGGGACAGAGCTGGGCGCAGGTGCGGCAACTTCTGGACTGAGCCTTCGGGGTTGGCAACGGACGCCGGCTGGGAAAAACTGTCCGGGCTGATGCAGACTCCGGAACAAATGATGGTCCCCGTGTCCCCGCGGCACGAGGTCTTGCTGGCGCCGGAATACGCGCAGCTCATCCGCTACGCACCGGAGCATGACTTCGTCATGCGCACCATCACGCGGCGCGAGGCCAATGGCCTGCAACTTATGTCCGCCGAAATGGTCATCGCGGGCAAGGATACGAGGAAGGAATTCCCCCTCGCGGAAAAATACCCGATGCATTTCCGCAAAACGTATTTTCCCGGCCGCCTGCGCGGCGATCCCTCCGCCGAGTTTGCCAACCAGCAGCGCGCCTCGGAAATTCTCGATGCCCCGCCGCCCATCGGATTCACCACGGATACGTTTCGTTCCTGCTTCGTGCCGGGCAAACCCTACTCGCGCCTCACGCCCTTCGGGATCGAACCGGTGGAGAACAATGTGCAGATCGCGGAAGAGATCAATCTCGCCACCGCCATCGGCTTGTGGTGGCTCTGCGCTCAGGCCTTCGACGAATTGGTCTGCCTGCACGAAGCGGGTCTGGTCCACGGCGATATGGAATTGCACAACATCGCCGTGGCGCCCTCGCCGGCCGAGGCCGTGCTCATCGATTTCGAACTGGCCAAACGCAAGGAGGATCTCACCCCCGAGGAGTGGGATAAGCAGGTGCGAAATGACTTCACCGAACTGCTCAAAGAATCGGTCTACTTGCAGTGCGCGCTCGGACGTCAACCCGGCCCGCTCGCGGATATGGCCATGGAACGCATGGCCGAGTTGTTTCCCTCGCCCGGTCGCTTCGAGCGCCGCATCCGCCGCCAAGCGGCGGTCTGAGCTGGAACGATGAAGAACCAAGGGGCACGGGCGTCTCTCCGAGCCGTAGGCTCTACGAGCAGGAGGCCCGCCCGTCACAACCCGACAACGCGGGCGAGACGCCCGTGCCCCCTGGACAAACCGATCCCAACCGTGTCCGGACCCGCCGTGCACGCGAAAGGAATGTTCCCGGCGCGTCGGGGACGTCGCGCCCTACCTGGCGGTTGTGGGTAGGGCGGGGGCCTCCGGACCCGCCGCAGGGTGCGCGACCAAGCGCGAGGGTCACTCCAAGTCGCCTTGCGGCACGTGAAGAACAATAGCCACTTCCGCCACGCGTGGATCGACGGCGCGCATGGCGGGATCGGTCGAGTTGAAGAGCGAGTCGCCCAGCACGGCTTGGTAGGCAGGGCCTTCTTCGAGTGAAGGACGAAACCAGATCTGCACCTTGCGGTCCAAGGCGCCGCCTTTGAAATAACCGACCCCGCCATAATCCCAGCCGAAGCCGTAGAGCATGAAAGGACCGCCGTTGATTTCCTCCACGGCCTCCAGTTCGTCGCCATGACGGATGCCATCCGGGAGTAACCACTCCTTGCCGCTGATCACCACGCGGTCGATTTTCTCTCCGGCTTGTCCCTGCATCCACAAGACAGTGGCCTCGCGTGAGGTGCCGGGAAAAATGATCGTGCCCGGCACCGTCTCGCCTTCGCCCATCGGGTAGTCGGTGTCGGCAAGGTTGTCCGCACCAAAGAGCGCCACAAGTTTCTCGCGCGTGGTGGACGCATCCATCGGTCCGACGCGCTGGCCCAAGACGATGCTCATGTCGGGGGTATCCGGAGCCGAGGGGGCGCAACCGGCGACCAACACAAAGGCGGTGAGCCAGAGAGGAAGAAGGTTTTTCATCTTGAGAGGCGGATGGTTTTTTTATGCTACGCCGTGGTCTGGATGGCCAATCTTGATTTCGGCCTGAGTCGGAACGATGCCGTTGAAGACGCGCTCCGGACGCGGCTGGGCTCGGATTGACCAAGGGGGCACGGGCGTCTCGCCCGTGTGGTCGGGTCGTGACGGGCGAGACGCCCGTGCCCCCTGGTCACGCGCGAAACTATTCACTAAAATGTGGGTCGCCCTGAAAATACGTTTCTTTTGGCCAAAGCAGGAAACCGCCGCGGCTTAGGCTCCACCCCTCGCTGTTGGGGTTTGCCTGCACTACGTTTCGGCAGTCGCGCCTTGCTCCGGTCAAACTGCGAATGTTGATTTCGGCCTTCGGCCTTTACCCCTGCGGGGCCGACCTTCGGTCGGTCTGTGCCGCGGAGCGGCGCTCTCATCCCTGTCCGAGTTTCAAGCTGCCTTCGGCAGATGGCGGATGGGGAGGGATTGCCTGCGCTGCGCTCCGGCCGTCTCGCTGCGCTCGGCTCGAACTGCGTTCTCATCCCTCCGAGAAGCTTCAAGTTCGCCTGCGGCGAAGAAGCGGATGGGGAGGGATTCGAACCCTCGGTGCATTGCTGCACACACGCTTTCCAAGCGTGCGCATTCGACCACTCTGCCACCCATCCTAGCGCCAAGACTTCACTAAACACGGTTCGAGGGCGTGCCGCAAGCCACGGGGGTTCATTCTTGGGATTGGTCGCCAGGGCGACCTGTCTCGTCCCGCCGGCGCGGGACTCGGCTCGAACCCTCGGTGCATTGCTGTTGGCTTCGCTTGCGCTCAGCCCATCTCGCCCGCGGACGGGACTCGGTTCACACGCTTTCTCAGCGTGCGCATTCGACCACTCTGCCACCCATCCTGGAGCAGGGAGAATTAAACACCACGGTCGGGCGGGCTGCAAGGCGGCAGCAAGCGTTTGCGAGGTTTGCTCTTCAGGCTCTGATGGCCGTGATGGAAGGTGGTCAGCGTTGTTGTCGGGTGCGTTTTACTCTGTAGCGCGCAGCCTTCTCGCGAACGTGGAAGCCGATTTCGGTTTTCGACTCATCGGCCGCTCCGTCATCGGGCGGCTCGAGCAAAAGCTGGAGGCGATCCCACAGCGCGGACAAATCCTTATCGTGGAGGAGAAGCGTGCGATCGATCTCGGCCAACCGGCGGAGGATGGCGGCATTCGCGGTCAGTTGCTCGCGCATGCGCACGAAAGCGCGCACGACAAAGACGCTCATCTTCACAGCCTGCGGGGTACTCAAGATGGTGGCCACCATGATGGCGCCGTGTTCGGTGAAAGCGTAGGGGAGGCTTTTGGAGAATTTGAGGGTGGCGAGGTGGTCGCATTTTGCGACCACCTCCCGCTTCTCCGCGGGTGTGAGCCGGAACATGAAGTCTTCCGGGAAGCGGCTTTTGTTGCGTTTGACCTGCTCGTTGAGGCGCTTGGTCGTGACGGAGTAGATTGCGGCCAGGTCGGTATCGAGGATGACCTTGCGGCCGCGGATCGTGCGGATGACAGAGTGAATGGTTGCGGAAGCGCTTTTAGACATGGCTATAACCGAGCTTAGATTGGCTAACCATTATTGAAAAAGGCAAGGGTGGTCTCCGCAGAAACCGCCTGCCTTCCCGAGGTCGAAGCTTTAGGGAGAGATTTGGATTGGGGATAGGAATGCGGTTGGACGGTCGAGCCATGCCGCAAAGAAAAAGGCGGCAGTTGGCCAAGGCCAGCGGACCTCACCGGTTGCTGGCGATCTGCGGTGGTTCAGCGTCGGGAGGTCTCCCACAACTCCACGAGGAGGAGCAGGGTGGAGATGGTGGCGGTAAGGACGAGGGTGAGGAAGAGGAGGTCGATGAAGGTGTTCACGCCCGCGAGGAGAACACGGGGGGTAGGACATCGGCGGGGGGAGGCCGGATTTTTTTAAGGCTGAAGGCCGAGTTTGAGGCTCGCGTGGAAGGCTTTCGGCCTCTGGCCGCAGCGAAACCACCCAGGTTTCCGCACTCATTCCTCTGAACTGGAAAATACCGCGGCCTCTGCTTCGTTACGGCACGGGCGGTGGCTTCCGGCGGAGGTAGTTGATGACTAGGCTGATGAGAGCCAGACCCACGAGGGTCTCCGCCCACATGAAGACCAGGAAGTCGGGGAGTGAGCCGAAGGGCGGGTTGCCGGGCAGGATGCGCCGCAGGCCGACGATGGCAAAGAGCGTGGCCGACATCCACGGGAGGAAAGCGGGTTGGAAATAGCGAGGGTCGAAAGCGACGACCAGAGCCACCGCGGTGCAACCGAGGGCCAGTGCTCCGGCAATGGTCATGAGCAAAATCGTATACCGGAAAGTCGTGGGCGAGCGTCGCACCGTGATGTCGAGCTCAACGGCGTCCGATGTCATGGCATCCTCCGTGTCCACCCGTGACACTTCGCCGGTAAAGGTGAATCCGGCGAGCCCTGCATCGGGAGTGGCTTGAATGATCACCGGAAGATGGCGGTATCCTTGCGGTGCGGCGGGATCGGGGGTGGTGGCACTCAGACGGAAATTGAAACGGTAGTGGTCGAAGGGAAAGTTCCCCACCGAACCGTTGGTCAGGGTGTCGACGATGTCCGCGGGCGTCATGGTTTGTCCGGCCGCGTAAACGGTTGCCCTCCGGCCTTCAATGGGGGCGTTGCCGAATGAGGCCTGCGCGCCGCCGAGCCAAAGAGTCAAAGCCCGCGTGGGCACGGGCCGGCCGTCCTCCCGCAGTCCGCCCGCCGGCTCGGGGATGAGGCGGACCCAGACATTCCGCAGGACCGGGTCGATCTCCAAGATATCAAGCTGCACGATGATATAGTCGGGCGCCGGCGGGGTTTCGTCGGCGAACCGCAATTCCAAGGTCGACTCGGCGCTGAAACTGAACAGCATCGAAACGTAGGCCGTGATGAACGCCACGGCCAGCAGGCCGACTACCATCCATGGTTTGCGCGTGCCGGCGGGATTCATTGAAGGAAATGTCCGTCCGTCGGGTGGGATGGGGCAAGAGCAAAGGATCCTGTCCCCGCCGGGAATCGAACCCAGATTTAAGGTTTAGGAAACCCTCGTTCTATCCGTTGAACTACGGGGACGCGGAGGAGCAGAAAATAGCACGCGGAGTGAGGGGATGCCATGATGTCTTGGGGTGCGGGGAAGGGGCTTTGTTTGGGGATTGATTGAGGAGGACCGCAGAGGGGGCGGAGGACGGAGAGGGTTTGGTTGTAGCGGGGGAGGCCGGGCGGGCCGTTATGAGCTGGCGTGACAAGCGGAGGCGGGGATTTTGTTGCTTTGTCGACGGCGATTTCGGGATAGAACTCGCGTTCGTTCTTTATGGGTTCCCGCTTCTTCGAGGTTATCTCCGCACATTGGCCGGTCTTCGCACTGCTGGCGGGATTGGGGCTGGTTATGGGGCTCATCGCGTTCGTGCGGGGACGGCGTGCGGCGGAGACGGGTGTGCCGGGCGGCGTGATTTTCGGTTGGGGGTGTGTCTTTGCGCTGCCGCCTTTGGTTTATGTCTTGGGATTGGCTTCGGGGTTGAGTGTCGAGTCGGCCATCTTTACGGCGCTGCTCGCGGCGGCGGTCTTGTTGTGGGTCTTCGGGTTGGTCGAGGAATTTGTCCCTGCGCTGGTTGCGGTGGTGGCGGCCTTGTTTGTCGGACTCGCGCCGGCGGAGGTGGCGCTGGCCGGGTTTGCTTCGCCGGCCCTGTTGCTCCTGCTCGGGGTCTATGCTTTGTCCGCAGTGATCAGCTCTTCCGGGTTGAGTTACCGGCTGATGCTGCGTTTGCTGCTCCGTTTGCCGGACAAACCGGTCTGGCATCAGGTGACTTTGCTCGGCACGGGCTACTTGCTCTCGCCGCTCATGCCTTCGGCCAACGCGCGGATGTCGATGCTCATGCCGGTCTTCAAGGATATGGCGACCGGTTTGAAGTTGCCGGCACGCGGCCCGGCGCTGACCGCGCTGCTCGCCGCGATGTTCGGCGGGGCCTTGCTCTTTTCGCCCATGATGGCGACGAGCAAGTCGTCGAATATCGCCGCCCTGAATTTTCTGCCGCCGCAGGTGCAGGCCGAATTTGCCGGACTTTTCTGGCTGGTCGCCGCGGGGGTGGCGGCCCTCGGCATGACGGTGGCTCATCTTTTGGTCATTCCCCGGCTGTTTCCGTCCGGACCGGAAGCGCCTTTGCCCCGCGCCCACCTGGAGCGGCAGTTGTCGGAAATGGGTCCGCTCAAGGCATCGGAATGGATCGCAGCGGCGGGGTTTGTTTTCTTCCTGATCGGCTGCGCGACGGTGACTTGGCATCACGTCAAGCCGTCCTATCTGGCCGGCTTTGTCCTGCTCGGGTTGCTCCTGACGGGAACCCTGCTGCGCAAGGATTTCCAAAAGCAGCTTGATTGGCCGATGATTTTTTTCCTCCTCGGGATGGACAGCATGATGCGGATCATGGACCACCTTGGCTTGGCCCAAGCTCTGGCGCGGGCCACGGGTGAAGTTTACGGATTTGTCGACGGACGCATCGCATTTTTCATTGCGGCCTCGTTGCTCACCACTCTGGCGGTGCGTCTGGTTTTGCCGGTCACCGCGGGCATGCTCACTTCGGCCATCATCCTCCTGCCGGTCGCGGCGGCGCAGGGGATCAATCCATGGATCTGCGTGTTTTGCGCGGCCGTCTTCAGTGACATTTCGTTTTTCCGTCATCAGGGCACGAACGGCATCATGCAAATCCGGGCGTCCGGATTGTTTGAGCTGGGCGATGAGCGGGGGTTCTTGCGCTACAACATGTGGATGAATCTGGCCCGGGTGGTCTTCGTCTTCGCTTCGATCCCGTGGTGGCAGTGGCTCGGCTTGCTATGACAAATCTTTGGAAAAATCTGCTTATCGGCGGCTTTCTCGCCGCGTTCCTCATTTTGCTGGGGTTCTTCAACGCGACCAAGCCGCGCATTCTGGTCCTGCACTCGGCGGGCCCAGACTCCTCGTGGGCTCGCCAGGTGGATCGCGGGATGGATGAGGCTCTGGCCCGCAACCGGCGTCCGCTTTCGGTCGAGCGGAACTACCTCGGCTTGGATTCCCCGGCGGCGCCGCGGCGGGTGGAGGAAGCGCGGTCGGAGGCGCAGCGGGCCGTGGCGCGGTTCCAGCCGGATGTGCTCATTGCGGTCGATGACGAGGCCAATTCGCTGGTCGCACAGGAATATGTCGGACGGGAAAGCCCGCGCATCCTCTATGTCTCGCTCAATCGTCCGCCATCCGACCTCGGATACGTCGGCGCGGCCAATGTCTCGGGCATTGCCGAGCAGTTGCCGCTTGCCGCGGTGCGTGATGCGGTGATGGATCTTTTTCCGGGGCGTGCGCCGACGGTCGCGGTGATCGGGGTGGACAACGAGACGGGGTCGGCTGAGATGGCGCAGGTGCGGGCCTTTGACTGGTCGCCGTTGTCGGTGGATGAGGCAGTGCTGGTGGCGAAAGCGGAAGATTGGCGGGCTTTCGTGCAAGGGGTCGCCGCGGCGGATGTTTTGCTGGTGCTCGGCACGCATGATTTGCCGGGTGAGGGCGGGGTGCGCGTCACGGCGGCGGAGATCAATCGATGGACGCAGGAGCAGGCGCGTCCGTTGCCGATCGGCACGCAGGTCAATTTTGTCGAGGACGGTGGCGGGTTGAGCTTTTCGCCGCCGCCGGAGGAGAGCGGGGCCAAGGCGATCGGGTTGGCTTTGGATTGGCTCGACGCGCGGGACACCCCGGGGGCACCGGCACCGGTGGTCTCGGATCATTTCGAGGTGGCGGTGCGGCCCGCGGTGCTCGCTGCGCGCGGGGTGGTCTTGCCGCCGATCTATCTCGAGGCGGCGCGGGAGAATGGGACGTTGTTCAAGTGAAGGTTCCCGGCGCGTCGGGGACGCCGCGCCCTACCTCGCGGGAGGACGGGTTTTTGGGCTGAGCGCTGCGGACGCTCGGCGCGGTCAGAAATCGATGGTGGCGCTCAGGCCGAGGACCAAGGCGTTCGGGATAGTCGTGCTGCCGCCGGGTTGGACGATGAATTGGAGATCGGGCTGGATCTCGAACCATGGGGTGAGTTGGGCCTGATAGGTCGCTTCGAGGGCGAATTCGTTGCCGCGGTTGGCCCCGTCGAGCTGCGCGGCTTGGCCCGGGGTGAGTTTCGTCCAGACGACGCCGATCCCGAGGGCGTCGTCGTCCCGGCCGGGCAGTGCCCCGGTCCAGGTGAATCCGGAATTGAAAAGCAGGCCGAGCGGGTCGCGGTCCGGGGTGGTGCCGAAGCCGGTGCGGTTGAACCACGCGAGGCCTTGCCGCGAATCGTGGCCCGCGTCGGGCTCGGGCCAGAGCATCTGGTCGACGATGCCGTAGATAAACGCTCCACCCCAGGCGCTGCCGTCTTGGTCGACGTAGTCCGGCGTGCCAGTCTCGAACATCGCACCGAATTTGGCCGTGCCGGGCAAGGCCGCATTGCTCCAACCGTATTGTGCCTCGCTGAGGATGAGCAGGCCGTTGTCGCGGGTCAGTCGCCAATAAAAGTTCGTCGGGTTTTCCGCGGGCGGCCAGACGACGCCCTGCATGATCGCGGCTTGGAATTTCCAACCGCCGCCGGGTTCGACCGCGGCGTAAAGGCCGGGCGCGGCGAACGGGTAGGCCGGAGGACCACCGAGTGAGCCATTGTAAAGAATGGGCCAACCGAAGGCGGAATTGAGGAAAAGCTGGCAGCCTTCCGAAAGGGTGAAGTCTCGGTCGGCATTGAACAGGCCGGCGCGGATGGTCAGGACGTCGTCGAAAAACTTCTGCTGCAACCACAGGTCGAGGGCGCGGAATCCGGCCGGTCCTTCGCTGCCACTGCTCGGGAAAAGGGCGCCGGTCAGATCAGCGGTCGGACTTCCTCCCGCGTTCCAGACCCACGTTGTGGTGAAGGAGGAACCCTGCCAGCCGAACATCTTCTCGAAATCGAGGTCTGCGCCGAATTGCAGGACGCCGGAATAGGTCGCACCGCGCCGCGCACCGCCGGCCACATTGCCCCAGACTTGCGAGGTGTAGGTGCTGAAAAAGTCTGCGCCATGGTCTTGGACCAGCGGCCGGTTCCGGTTCCAGTCTCCGGTGGCCAGGTCCCATTTCGTCCACGGCTCCGGTTGCGCGGCGGGATCTTGGGTCAAGGCACCGGCCGTGGTGAGGAGCAACACCGCCCAGAATCCCCAGCTTTGGCTCATGCGCGTCGATGCAGCAACCGGGCACCTTCGCACCCGGCGAGCATACCCAGGCACATCCCGAGAACCATCGCGGCGTAGGTGAGAAAGAACTGCGCCGAGGCGGCCGTGATGGGCAATCCGGCCAGGGCGATGGCCCCGACTTCCATTCCGAGGAACATGCCGACCAGCCCGGCCAACCAGCACCAGACCCGCGAGGAGACGGACTGGAAAATTTCCCGATCAACGAAAAGCCCGGGCAACGCGGCGAGCAGCATTCCCGCATCCATCCAGGTGAAGGTCGCGAGGAGGCCGAGTCCCATGTTCGAGTCGGCGCAACCGCAGAGGCAGACACCGTCGCGGACCACGGCGGCAAAACCGGCGTCGGCCCACCATCCGGCAAGCATGGCCAGCCCGCCTGCGCTGAACATGGCCATGGTCATGCGGGCGGCGGGGGACCAGATGCGGTCGCGCGACCAGAGCAAGACGGCGCCGGCCGCCGCGAGGAAAAGTATGACAAACCCGGCGGCCCCCGCCCCGCGAAAACCACCGAGCCAGGCGATAACCGGTCCCTGCAAGGCGAGGGCCAGGGCAAAGGCGAGACGTTCGAACTGCGGAAAATCCCAAGCGCGGCGGACGGGCAGGGGCGCTTGAGGCGCGGCGGCTTTTTGCAGGGCGGTGTCGGACGTTTCGTGCAGCACGCGCCAGGTGACGGTGAGGCTGGAGACGAGCATGATGAGGGCGGCGGCGATGGGGTGGAGGATGCCAGCCGCGGCAAGGCCGATGCCGAAAATGTTGTAGCAGGCGGCGAAGGCGATGTTGCGGCGGATGGCGCGCACCGTGGCGCGGCAAAGACCGATGGACTGCGGGATGACGCGCAGATCCTGGCCGTTGAGTTCGAGCGCCGCGGTTTCGCGCGGCAACTCGCTGCCGCCCGACATGGCGATGCTCGCCGTGGCGGCGGCCATGGCCGGCGCGTCGTTGATGCCATCGCCGATGAAGAGGACCATGCGTCCCGCCGCCCGGAGTTTTTCCACTTCGTGCAATTTTGCCTCGGGGGTGAGCCCGGCGAGGCATTCGTCGAACCCGAAGCGCGCCGCATTTTCCTCGCGATCGCCGGTCATGACGATGGTGCGGATGCCGAGGGCTTTCATTTGGGCGAGGGCTTCGCGCGCGGAGTCGCGCAGGGATTCGCGGATCACGGCCAGTCCGGCGAGCTGGCCATTGCGGCGGACGAAAATTTCGTGGCCACCGTCCGTGGGAGCGGCGAGCAAATCGCGCAGGGTGGAGACGCGGTCATCCTTGGTCAGCAGCGATTCGTTGCCGATGCGCAGCGGGGTGCCGTCAGGCAAAAGGCCTTCGAGGCCAGTGCCGGCGAGCACGCGGATGTCGCGGGCGAGGAGAGGTTCGCCGGTCCCGGGCAGGGCGCGGAAAGCGCGGGCGATGGGGTGCGAGCTGCCGGTTTGCACGGCGGAAATTTCGCGGAGGAGGAGGGTGCGGTCGATGCCCGGAGCCGTGACAAAATCAACGATACGCGCATCGCTCTCGCTCAAGGTGCCGGTCTTGTCGAAGACCGCAGTGTCGATCAGCGCGAGGCTTTCGATCGCATCGCCGCCGCGGGCGAAGAGCCCGCGCTTGGCCAGCGCGGCGAGGGAGGCCCAGATCGCGACCGGAGTGGCCAATCCCATGGCGCAGGGGCAGGCGACCAGGAGGACGGCGAGGCCATTGAAGACACCGGTGATCCAGCCGCTGTGCAGGGTCCAAGCGATGGTGGTCAGGGCCGCGATAACCAGGACGAGCGGAAGGAACCAGGAGACAAGACGATCGGCCTCGCGTTGGATGCGTCCGGGATTTTTCCGCGCTTCCTCGATGGAACGGAGGAGGGCGTCGAGCCGCCGGGAGCGTCCGCGCGAGACCGCGGCGATGCGCAGGGTGCTGTCCTCCACGCGGCTCCCCGCGAGGATGCGGTCGCCGTGGCGTTTGACCACCGGATACGGCTCGCCGGTCAAGGCCGCTTCGGAAACCAGGGCGACCCCGTCGGAGACGGTGCCGTCCACCGGCACACCTTCCCCGGCACCGACCAGCACTTGGTCGCCCGGCACGATGCGGTCAATGGTGACCCGTTCTTGGTGGCCGGCGGAATCGACCCGCTCGCAGAAATCAAAGGCCGCGCCGATTTTTTCGATCGAGCGGCGGAGGGCATCGCGACGTTGGCGCGCGAGGATGGTGCCGAAGGTGTAGATGGCGACGAGAACGGCGACAATTTCGTAGTAGACGCCGCCGGCCCCGGTGATCGAGCTGTGCACCGAGGCGAGGAAGGCACCGAGGATGCCGACGAGAAAAAATTGCTCGAAAACAACCCGGCCACGCCGGAGCGCAGTCCATGATTCGCGGAGAATGGGCAGACCGGCGAGGAAGAATACGCCGAGAGCGGAGAGCGCGAGGGCGCCGTGGATCATCCAACGGGCGTTGCCTTCGACCGGTGACATATTGACTGCCAGGCTGAAGATCATGGCCTGCGCGGCGAGGAGCCCAGCCATGCCGAGGCGCAGCCAGGTTTTGGCCTCGCGATTCAAAACGAGTTCCTCGCTCTCGCCGTCGGGAGCTGTGCTTGGGCAGCAGGCGGACATAAAGGGGAATTCTAAGGCCGGGGGTGCGGGCATGCAATGCGGTGAAGTGGCTGCAAAGGTGGATCGCGCCGTCCCGGCGCGATGGACCGGAGGGGAATCGCGCTGGGGACAGCGCGATCCACCTGATCTCTGGTCGTGACGGGAGAGACGCCCGTGGCCCCTGCCGCAGAAAGTGGCACGGGCATTTGCCCGCGGTGTCGGGTCGTCATCGGCAGGATGCCGATGCTACTTTTTCTCGCGTCCGGGGACGCAGAGGGGTGACGCCGTCATTGACCTTGGCGCGGGGGTTCTGGGATGCTGCAGAGCTTATGGGCACAGGAATTCTCGAGGGAAAAACAGGAGTGGTTTTCGGGGTGGCGAACAAGCGGAGTATCGCTTGGGCCATTGCCAAGGCCTGGAAAGAGGCCGGAGCGAAACTTATCTTCAATTACCAGGGCGAGCGGGTGAAAGAGAATGTGGAGGAGTTGGTTTCGGAATTCGGCACCAAGGTGTCGGTCTACCCCTGCGACGTCTCGAAGGACGAGGAAATCGCGGCCTTTTTCGACCAGGTGAAGGGCCACACGGACCAACTCGACTTGCTCTTGCATTCGGTGGCCTTCGCCCCGAAGGCAGCGCTGGAGGGGGATTTTCTCTCCACCTCGCGAGGGGCCTTTTCCGCCGCGCTGGATATCAGCGCTTACTCGCTCGTCGCCCTTTCCCGGGCCGCCGCGCCGATGATGACCAGCGGGGGCAGCATCGTGGCCATGAGTTATCTCGGCAGCGTGAAAGTCGTGCCGCACTACAATGTGATGGGCGTGGCCAAGGCGGCGCTGGAATCCTCCACCCGTTACCTCGCCTACGACCTCGGGGGGCAGAAGATCCGGGTCAATTGCATCAGCGCCGGCCCGGTGCAAACCTTGGCCGCCCGTGGCATCGCGGGATTTTCCGCCATGATGAAGCACTACGAGGAGCATGCGCCGCTCAAGCGCAGCTGCGAAACCTCCGAACTCGGCGCCACCGGTGTCTTTCTGGCCAGCGACGGCGCGGCCTCGATCACGGGGCAGGTTCTTTACGTGGACGGCGGCTACGAGATCATGGGGATGTAGATGCAGATGGACGCGCGAATCATCGACGAGTTGCGCCGCTTTGCCGGTATCGACGGAGTGCGCACCGATGACGCCTCGCGGGAGGCGGCGGCGGGCGACAAGTGGTTTGCCCGCGCCTTGCCCGAAGCCGTGGTCTTCGGCCGCTCGACCGCAGCGGTGGCCGGCGTGATGAAGATCGCGGCGCGGGAAAAGATTCCGGTCACGACCCGCGGGGCGGGTCACGGCTACGTGGGCGGGTGCGTGCCGGTGCAGGGTGGGATCGTGCTTTCCACTGCGCGGATGGACCGGATCAAGGAAGTGAGCGCGGAGGACTTCGTGGCCGTGGTCGAACCCGGCGTGATCACCGGAGATTTGCAGGAGGCCGCGCGGCACAAGGGGCTTTTTTATCCGCCGGATCCGGCCAGTTTGGCGGACTGCAGCATCGGGGGAAACATCGCGACCAATGCGGGCGGTCCGCGCTGCTTGAAATACGGGGTGACCCGCAATTATGTGCTCGGGCTCGAAGTCGTATTGGCCGACGGCACGGTGGCGCGGGTGGGCGGGCGCACCCACAAAAACAAAACGGGATTTGAGTTGACCGGACTTTTCACCGGTTCGGAAGGCCTGCTTGGGATCGTCACCGAGGCGACCCTGCGTTTGCTCCCTTGGCCGCCGGTCCGGGCCGTGCTCTCGGCCAGCTTTCCGGACATGCCGACCGCGGCCGCCGCAGTGCAATCGATTTTCGCCCACGGGCACTTGCCTTCCGCGGTGGAAATCGCCGACCGCTTCACCCTCGAGGCGGCCCGCCAGCATGCGGGGGCCGAGACGGTGATTCCCCCGGGCGAAGCCCATTTGCTCGTCGAGATCGACGGACAAGCGGCCAGTGTGCAGGCGGAGACGGCGGAACTCACGGCGCTCTTGCGGGAGGCCCGCGCGGTTTCGGTTGAGAGCGCGCTGACCGCCGAAGGATGCGAACGGCTTTGGGCGCTGCGGCGCGGGTTTTCCGGGTCGCTCCGGGCGACCGGACTGAAAAAACTGAACGAAGACATTGTCGTGCCGCGGGGGAAGTTGATCGAACTGGTCGAGTTCGGGGCGCAACTCGGGCGCGACTATGACGTTCCGGTGGCCTGCTTCGGACATGCCGGGGATGGCAATATCCACGTGAACTTGATGGTGGAGAATCCGGATGAACCGGCGACCAAGCAGCGAATGGAGCAGGCACTCGACGCGCTCTTTCAAGGCGTCCTCGCCATGGGCGGGAGTATCACGGGCGAGCACGGGGTTGGCCTGGCCAAGCAGCGCTGGTGGCCGCAGGCCGTGGAGGCCGGCGCGGATGAATTGCACCGCCGGATCAAGCGAGCCCTCGATCCGGAGGATTTGCTCAACCCGGGGAAGTTCCTCTAAGCGTCCCGCGCCCGGCGCCGCGGGTGAAGCAGAGGTAGGTGCGAGGCTGCGCGGTGATGGCGTCGGTGCGGGCTCCGCCGCAGTGTGCAGTGTTCGGTGTTGGCTAAGGCCCGTCTCGCGGACTCGGCTCAGGTGGAAGACAGAGGACTCTCACGGGAGCACGGAGAGCGCGGGGGAAGCGGGTCCGGAGGGATGAGGCCTGAGTTTGAGAGCTGAGTGGAGGGGAGGCGGCGGGAGGCGCCGCTATAACTTGGACCGAAGTCTGCGGAGGTGTCCCCTGAGGTAAACTTGTGACGAGTTTGGGGGCGTCGCGGGCTGGCTCCCGGCTCCATGCGCCCCGCTCCCCGCTTGCCCCGATTGACCGGCGGCGGCCGATGGAGTAGGAGTTCAATCATGTCGACAGTCACGAAAATCAAGGAAGCGATCGATCGGCTCGCGCCGCAGGAGTATTGCGAGTTGATGTCGGTGCTGCATCCGTTTGAGGACGATGATTGGGACCGCCAGATGAAGGCGGATGCCACCGCGGGCAAGTTTGCCGCGATGAATGAGAGGGCCGAGCAGGAATATGCTGCCGGCCGAACCCGTCCGCTGAGCGACATCATCGAGGACCGGGATTGACCGTTTCGAGTCGAGGGACGCAGACGTTTTGGGAGCTTTACCGCGGACTACCCGCGGAGATTCGTGAATCAGCACGGAAAGCTTACCGGAAGTGGCAGCAAGACGCTTTTCATCCCTCACTGCATTTCAAGAAAGTTGGCCATGAAAACTGGTCGGTGCGCGCGGGCATCAACTACCGCGCGCTCGGCAAATTTACTAACGACGGGATGTTTCTTTGGGAGTGGATCGGCACACACGCCGATTACGATAAGAAGGTTTAGCGCTGCCGCGAAGCGTTCGGCGAGCACGACTTTGATCAAGCTTTGGTAAGGCACGTCGCGGCGGTTGGCTTCGCGCTTGATGGCGTGAAGCAATGGCGCGGGCATACGCAGGGAGATGGTCTCGGTGCTGGGCTTGAGATCGGGGAAAACGACCTTCTGCGCTTTCGACCAATCCAGCGCGCGCCCTTAGCTCGCGGGCATCTTGCGCGCTCGGCGAGTCTGCCCGGCTTGTTTGCTGCTTTCGACCAACTGGGCAAACATTTTGTCGCTCATTTCAGTTCCTCCTACACCGGATTGCGGCGCGAGGGTCGGGAGCGCCAGCGAACTTAACTGTCGGCCAGCACAAGTTTCATGCCGTAGCGGGCGTTCTCGCGCTCGGCGGCTTTCTGGGCGCGGCGCATGGCGGCCGAGGCTTTGCGGAAGAAATCAGCACCGTCGGCGGTTTTGCCCTTAGGCGTTTTGGGCTTGGTGGAGGACCTCTTCATAAACTTCAGGAACGATACACTCGAAACCGTTCTCCGACCAGCGCGCACTAGTTCGCTGGGGAGAAGAAGGCGTCAAAGAGCGCAACGCGGTCGTCCAGAGGCAGGTAGTGAGCGAAGACATTGCGCAGGCTGGAACCGAACCGGCGTCGCACCTCGGAGGGCGGCACATCATGACCACCTTTGCGGACGCGTTGCTTGATGCGGCGGAGGCAGAGTGACACGTTGGGGAGCCACAAGTAGCAGAGATGGACGCGATAGCCTTCCTGCTTGGCATTTTGCAGCATGTGCAAGTAGGTGCGGCCGCTCAGCGTGCTTTCGAAAGCGAAGTCGCGGCGCATCTCGACGAGCTCCTTCTATCGCTCGAGGAGCAAGCGCCCTGAACGGAGGGCCATGCGGCGGGGGTCCAAGGGCGATAGGCCAGCGGCTAGAAGATCCGCGTTGAGGAACTCCACAACGTCCGCCACAGGAAGAAACTCCCTGGCAAAAGTCGTTTTGCCCGCGCCATTGGGTCCTGCGATCAGATAAATGGTGGGGCGTCTTTTGCTCACAATATGGCCCAAGAAACTTTTCTGCTGCAGCTTGGTCAAGCTGCATTCTGTTCCTTCAAAGCGTGCGGATCCAGCAGCTTGCGGCCCGAACGGGACCGCGGTTTGCCGTTAGCCAATGCCAGAGAAAGAACTCGGCCCGGCTGATGACAGGCAGCCGGGCCGCTATCCTGCTTTTTATTTGCCTGCGGACTTAGCCGGAACGATGCAAAACATTCTGCCACTTCTGGCACGGCAACAGAGTCGCGTCTGGGCGAGAGTTGACTAACTATTTGGTGAGCGAGTTGGCACGTCGCCAAGGGGGCACGGGCGTCCCGCCCGTCACGACCCGACAACACGGCCGGGACGGCCGTGCCCCCTGGACAGACCGAGCCAAGCCGCGCTTTTATTGCGTCTTCAACTGCATGGATACGGCTTAGCCGGAACGAGGCAGAACCTTTAACCACGGATTTCACGGATGACACTGATGCCAAGCACCTTGATGAGGGGCAGGAAACCGTAAAGAAAGTTCACCATTTGGTGAGTAATCCGCCGGCAGGGATTGTCTTGAAATTTCTCTGAACCCATCCGTGAAATTCGTGTCATCCGTGGTTCAATTGAATGGACACGGCTTAGGTCCTCGGCTGTTTGGTCGCCGCGGCGACCTATCTCGCAAAGCCTCGGTATCAGTTGGTCGCTTGGGCGACCTATCTCCACTGCGTTGCGATTCGCAGACTCGGCTGTGGCTTAATTCAGTCCGGCCTTGAGCCGCTACTTCGCCTTCTGAATCAGGCTTTCAGAAACTCGACCTGCAGGCCGGCGCATTGGGCCAAGTCAGCCTGACGGTGGTCGCCGGTGAAGAAGCGGGGGATGTCGGAGACCACGGCGTGGCTGACGTGGAGGAGGTCGAGGGCGCGGCATTTGGTGCGGGCGGCGTGGTGGCGGGAGAGATCCTCGGCGCATTCATGCACCGAGACCGGATCGGGCAGCAGGCGCTGGAGACGTGACGCGCGCAGGTCGTCGTCGACCATGGTCAGCGCCGCAGACAGTTCGTCGGCAGTGAGAAGCTTGCGGCCGTGAAGCACGCGCAACGCGTTGCGGAGTTCGATTTCGGCCAGCCGCGGGAAGGGGAGGGATGTCTCCTTGGCTGCGCGCGCGGCCACCTTCTGTGATCCGGGTTCGAGGTAATAGAGCTTCACCAACACCCCGGTGTCGAAATAGACGCCGAACTCAGCCACGATCTTCGTAGATCAGCCTGGAGGCCGGTTGCTTGCGGCCGACCGGACGACGGTAGGTGCCGCGCAGGCGATCCATGAGATCGGGCCAAGGCTGCGCTGGTGTCGCCTCGGCGGCAGGCAAAAGATGGCCCACGACCTTTTTGCCGAGCACCCACTGGAGCTTTTGGCCCGCGAGCAAGCGCTCGCGCACCGATCGTGTGTCGCGCTGCAGTTCCCGTGTGGTCACCGTTTGCATGTCAGACAAAATGACAGACATTCATCGCGGGGTCAAGCGGCGCCAGGCGCCGCAGTTGGCAGTGTTCAGTGTTGGCTAAGGCCCGTCTCGCGGACTCGGCTCAGCTGGAAAACAGAGGACTCTCACGGGGGAGGCGGCGCTTCGCGCCGCTGTGACTTGTGACTTGTGACGTGTGACGAGTGAGGGGGAAGGCAAAAAAGACAGGGGGCAGGAGACAGGGGGCGGAGAGACAGCCGGAAGTCGAAGACTGGAGACGGGTCGCCGAGGCGACCAACGGACTAAAAGACGAAGAGACCAAAAGACTAAGAGACGACAGGCCTGCCTCCGGCACCCGGCTTCACGCTCCATGCGCACCCGCGCCCTGCTACTTTCCGTTCTTGCTGCGCGGGCGCAGGAAGCTGGCGAAGCGGCGTTTTTCGGCGGCGGTCATCGGGCGGAGACCGTAGCGCCGCATGATGCGCTCGGCGGCGGCATTCGTGAGCGAGCCCCGGGGAGGCTTGACGTCCACCATGCGGGGATCAATGCGCGAGGTAGTCTTGGAGGTAACTCGCGGCATTTTCTGTGCAGTCACGGATGGCATATTCAAAAGCTTCGTTAACGGAAATATCGTCCATCCACCGCTTGTAGCGCAAGCCCTGCTTGGCTCCGAGCACGTCGCGGTGGGGAATACCATGCTCGGTGTCGTAGCGGGTGATGTCGATCCACTTTCCCGCGACGTAGGCGACCAAAACCACAGCGAAAGACACCGTTGCGGGGCCGCGGGTTTTGCGGCGGACAATGATGGCAAAATGACCGAAGCTTTTCGTCCATTGCTTCTCGGGCATGATTCGTTGTTGTCTGCTCGGACGATGGTGTCAATGGAGTTGCTCGTTCGGTGGCTGTTGCGATCCCCTGACGCAAGGTCAGGGGCGCCGCGGCCAAGGGGCGAAGAGCTGATAGACTGAAAGACGAAGAGACCAAAAGACTAAGAGATCAAGAGACGAAAAGCCTGCTTCCGGCTCGACGCTCCCAGCTCTTAAGACTTACAAACTTACAGACTTAAAACTCCGTGCCACACGGCATACGGCAAGAGTTTTGCGGCGTCGCGGGCTGACGCTCCCGGCTCGACGCTCCCAGATCCATGCTCCCCGGCTTCCGGCTGCGGGGACAGTTTGTTCAGTGAAATGTAGGAGGGATAGATTGTAGCGGCGGCGTCCTCGCCGTCGGTTGTTGGCGATGGACGACCTTCGCCCGGGATCCGCGCGCGGCGGACGGGCTGGCGATGCTACAAGGACTGGCGTTGGCGCCGCGGAGAAGCGCGAGATTGCAGCTACAGCGCGCGTTGGTCGAGGGATGACGCCAAATCGGGTGCGTCTTTTGAAGCGATTTCCCAGATAAGTTCGGTATCGATGCCGAAGTAGTCGTGCACGATGCGGTGGCGCAAGCCGACGATCTGCGCCCAAGGGACGTGAGGGTAAGCCGCGCGGTCGGTGTCGTCGAGTTGGCGCGCGGCTTCGCCGATGATTTCCAGGTTGCGGGTAACCGCGTCGATAGTTTTGCGGTCCTGCAGAAACGCGTGCAGGTCCGTGCCGCGGATGTATTCAGCCACTTGGGCCAGACAGGTTCTGATGTCGCCGACCAGCAAAGCCGCGTCGCGCTTAGGCATAGGCCAACTCCGGCTGGATGATCGCCCAGCGCGCGGGATCGATGGCGCGTCGCGAGACGACGTCGGCCGGTTGGCCGAGGGCTTCTTCGATGTCCGCCGCCAGATCGACGAAGCGCAAGCCGATCGACGGATCGACGTCCACCAACACGTCGACATCGCTTCGCTCGCCGGCTTCGCCGCGGGCCGTGGAGCCGAAGAGGGCCAGGCGCGACAGCGGGTAGCGAGATTGCAGCTGCGGCTTGATGCGCCGCAGGATTTCCAGTGCGGAGGTCCGGCTCATGATGTGTTGGCTATCACGGATGGCTGGCGGCGGCAAGTGCCGTAGTGGCGAGTGACGAGTTTGGGGGCGTCGCGGGCTGGCTCCCGGCTCCATGCGCCCCGCTCCCCGCTTGCCCCGATTGACCGGCGGCGGCCGATCGAGTAGGAGTTCAATCATGTCGACAGTCACGAAAATCAAGGAAGCGATCGATCGGCTCGCGCCGCAGGAGTATTGTGAGTTGATGTCGGTGCGGCATCCGTTTGAGGACGATGATGGGGACCGCCAGATGAAGGCAGACGCCACCGCGGGCAAGTTTGCCGCGATGAATGAGAGGGCCGAGCGGGAATATGCCGCGGTCAAAGGTGGCTGGTCACGCGTGGCAGCCTTGCGGGTGCAGTGAGAGTATTCACCGACTACGCCGCTCGCGAGGTGAGGCTTACGCCCGAGCGCGAGGATCACATCCTTGACCACGCTGAGATGGTCGGTTTGCTCGAGCGTGTCGGGCCTGCTCTTTCCGCCCCCGAGCGTGTCGTCCTGAGTGCCTCGGACCCTGCAGTGGAGTTGTTCTACACCTTCCAGCGCGACACGAAAGTCGGCGACAAATGGCTTTGTGTGGTGGTAAAGTATATTTTGAATGATGCTTTTGTCGTGACGGCTTACCTGACCGACAAAATCAAAAAAGGAGAGCAACGATGGCCCATAAAGTAAAAGTTTGGTATGACGCGGAAGGCGACTTCATGGAGGTTGCGTTTTCCGACGAAGCCGGCTCCATGCGCGAGACGGACAACGATGCCGTCATGGAGCGCGTGAATAAAGACGGTCAGGTGATCGGTTTTTCCATCCTCGGAGTGGGCAGACTTTCCCGGGAAAAGCCTCTCGAGGCGGAATTGGTGCACGCCTGAGACTCGCGTGGCGGCACGGATGCGCCGCGGTGCGCCGCGGTAAAAGGTGGCTGGTAAAAAGTGGCGGGTGGGAGGAGGAGTTTTAAGTCTGTAAGTTTTAAGCATCCCCCCTTTCCGCTCTCCGCTCTTCGCTCTTCGGTTTGATCTCGCCCTCCGGCGATCCCGCTCCGCGGCTGTCGCTGCGCTCCAGTCTATCTTGCTCCGCTCGGTTCCCCTCTCCAGTCTCTCCTCTCCCCTCTCCGGTCTCCGCTGGCGATGCTACGGGTCAAAAGTGGAAGCGGTGGGCAAGTCGCGGAGGAAGGATTCGTCTTCGGTCTGAATCTGCAGTGTTTGACGGACGTATGCGGAGAGGCGCACGACGGTGTCGGTGAGGAGAGGAATCTGCGAGTGCATGGCGTTGAAGTGTCCGGCGGTTTCCGTGTAGTCGGTGCCGTAGGCGTGAGCCGCGCGGTTGCGGAGGCTGCGGCAGGCTTGCCAGTCGTCGAGCGACTGCAAGATGCCGACCTTGCCGCAGAAGGAGGCCACGCGCAGGAAGGACTCGGTGTTTTCTCCGCTCAGATTGCACAGGTGACGCATCGTGGTGGTGAGCAAATCCTGCAACTTCCCGAAACCTTCGTTGATGGCCGCGAGGCGTTCGTAGAACTCCAGATCCTTCGAGCGATCGGCCAGTTCACGCCCGGTCAGGGGCCAGCGCAAGTGGGCGGCACTGGCGTGCAAATACCAAGCGCAGCGCTGGCAGGCTTCGAGCAGATCGGCCAGATGGCCGCGCGATTCCTCGAGCAGCGAGTGCGTCATGCCGCGAGCGGTTGAGCTTGGGCGCAGATCAGCCGTTTGAAGTGCGTGGTTTCCGCGCCCTCGGCCACGAAAAGCAAATCCACCGGCAGTTGCAGCGCTTCCTCCAACTGCAGGTGGAGCTTGGCCTGCGCGAGGGTCTCGACCGGTTCCGAGGTCCGGACCAGCAAATCGACGTCGCCACCGTGCGCTTCGTCGTTCAGGCGCGAGCCGTAAATGAAGATTCCAGCTTGGTCTCCAAGGAAATCGGTCACTCGGCGACGGATGATTTGTTGCTGTTCGGGTGTCAGTCGCATGGTCTGAAAGTCCGAACTCATCTGGGGAAAGTCAAGGCGGCGCAAGGCGGCGCGGTGCGCCGCGGTAAAAGGTGGCATGCGCCGCGAAGCGCCGCGGTGGCTGGTGGCGGGTAAAAGGTGGCGAGTGCGGAGGAGGAGTTTTAAGTTTTTAAGTTTGTAAGTTTTAAGAGCCAGGAGCAGGGAGCGTGGAGCAGGGAGCTGGCAGCCAGCACCCGACGCTACATGGAGTGGCGCCGGCAGCCTCCTGGTGGAGGGGTTTTAAGTTTTTAAGTCTGTAAGCTTTAAGCATCACCCCTTTCCGGTTTGATCTCGCCCTCCGCCGTTACCAGTAACCAGCGACCCGCCACTCGTTACGGCACGCACCGCGCGCCCCCTTTCCGCTCTTCGCTTTCCGCTTTCCGGTCTCTTTCATCCTTCATCCTTCCCACTTCATCCTTTCTCCGCGGTGGCGAGTGGGAGGCAGGCGGATTTGCCACGAAAAGGCGACTTGACTGTGCTTTAGAAGCCGGGCTATTGTTCCATTACTTACCCCCCGCTCGACTTGCCGTAAGGCCCGGGCGGGGTTATTTTTTACCTGTGCCGTCGGAGCCTGCAACCAAGCGAGTGATCGCTTTCGTCGATGGGCAAAATCTGTTCCGGGCGGCCAAGCAGGCTTTCGGCTACACTTACCCGAACTACGATGTGGCGGCTCTGGCGGCTGCGGTCGCCACGGATCACGGATGGGACCTGGTCGGCACGCGCTTTTACACCGGCGTTCCAGACGCCTTGGATGACGCCGCGTGGAATCACTTTTGGACATCCAAACTGCTACAGATGAGTCGCCAAGGTGTGAACACGTTCTCTCGCTCGCTGCGCTACCGCAACAAGCTTGTCCGCCTGAGGGATGGCACGGAGCAGACGGTTCTTGTCGGGCAAGAAAAGGGTGTCGATGTGCGTCTTGCTTTGGATATCGTGGCCGCGGCCTACCAAGGAGAAACGGATGTCCTTTTGGTGTTTAGCCAAGATCAAGATTTGTCGGAAGTCGCTACGGAAATCCGGCAGATCGCCAAGAAGCAGAACGGCTGGATCAAAATGGCCTCGGCCTTCCCGGTCAGCGCGGCCTCGACCAACCGCCGCGGAATCAATGGCACCGACTGGATCAGAATCGATCGCGCGCTTTACGACTCCTGCTTGGACCGCCGTGATTATCGGCTCAAGGGATGAAGGGCATACGGTCGGAGGTAGGAGGGTTTAACCACCGATGACACCGATGGCACGGATGGGGGGGGGGCGCGGAGCGCCCGGTGTCGGG
>JAGYIO010000004.1 GCA_018402585.1 Chthoniobacterales bacterium | reverse complement strand
GGGGCCGACATAACTTGAGTTACTCGAGAGGCAAACGGGCTGAAATAAAGCGAAGCCAACTGATCTAAGCGCCGGAGCCCTCTATCATCGAAAGACACGCCACCAACAAAAGCCCATGAGGGAGCGGGGGTAAGGCGGGTTGCAAAACCTTGAAAATTCGGTTGCACCAACCGAATTTTCAAGATGGGTTTTGCCCATGCTTTCAAGGACGGCCGATCTGGCCGAATGGCACGGGTTGCGGCAAACAGCCGCCGCGCGAGAGTGTCATAGCCCCTGCCGCCGTGACCCGCCACCAGCCACCCGCGACCCTTAACCCTTCGTCCCTTGGTCCCTTGGTCCTTTTTCGCGCCCCAGCGCGCGCCGCGTTCCGTCCGGCTCCCTGCTCCACGCTCCCAGCTCCCTGCTATTTCTTTCCTCACCAACCCAGTCAAGATTCTGAAGACCAGAGGTAATTTGAGGTGTGAAACGTTTGTCCAAATCGCCGCGAATCTCGCATTCATGAGGCTTAAGGCGGGGTTGTAAATTCCAGGGTTAACCCCCTCAACCCGAGCGCCCATGTAACAATTCTGTCACATCTGTTTTTTCCCTTGCGCCAGCCTCGTGATCGGTTGAATTTGCACCTGTCCCGCAGATTCTCTCCAACCAAACAACACACCAAGAAACCAGCCATGAAAAAAATCCTGCTCTCAATCTCGGCCGCCAGCATTTTTGCGGCCGCAAGTTTATACGGTCAAACGATCGTATCTTTTCAGGAAACGGGCGCCGCCGGAAATCTTGCCGGCGCGTACCCAATCGACTTCAGCAATGATTCGATCACCGGAATCACCCTTACGGCGGACTCCAACTTAGATACAGCGATTCTAGCTCTAGGGTCCGGGGCCACGGCTGGAACTGCGTTCGGATCTTTGGGTTTTGCCGGCCTAACCACATCGACATTCAGCGACGCAATCTCAGGTAATGTTTATCAAAGCTTTACTCTAACTCCATCGACTGGATTTCTGCTTAACATATCTGGAGTAACCTTTAATGCTGATGCCTCTAACGAAACTTCAACTTTCGATTTCAATCTTTTGAGTTCACTGACAGGTTTCACCACGTCAGACAGCTTGGGAAGTTTTTCTATTGTAAACAGCGGCAACGTGACCACCACCATTGCCACGAGTGGCTTTGATGAACTGCAAGGAGTGACTTCCAGCGTCGAACTTCGAATTTACGTCAATCGCTCAGCAGGAACCGGAACAGCCGCCTACTATGCTGACGATGGAGTAAACGGCGGACTCTTCTCGATCAATGGCACCGTCGATGTAGTCCCCGAACCCTCCACCTACGCCCTCCTAGCCCTTTCCGGCTTGGCCCTGGCAGGCTACGCCGCCCGCCGTCGTAACCGTCAAAAATAATTGTTGATCATCTCACCAAACCCGCATCTCTATCCTCAAAAATCCCATACCATCATGAAAAAAACAATCCTCACAGTCTTTGCTAGCATTGCGCTGGCTGTCGGTCTTCACGCTCAGGCTTTAATCAACGTGCCCTTTAATGTGGACGGCACAATGAGCGAAGGGATTTACTCGAGTTGGACGTCTGTCAGCGGCTCTGGTATCCAGCTGCCGGTCTTGGCAGCCACAGGCTTGGAAATGGGCCCATCAGACCGTGATTATATTCACGCTTTCACTTCCCAAAGCGATTGGACCTATGCGGGCTTGGATTTCACCGTAAATTCGCTCCCAACAACCGGGCAAGAATACATTTTCCTGTTTGCTAATGGCAACGCATTTGATGCGAGGTTTTGGATGATTTCGAGAGACGCTGGCACTGCCTACGATTTGGGAGTTTCCGTGGCGAATAACACCATCGGGGCTTCTTCCACCTCAAATTTTGCCATCGGCAGCGAACAGCGAATTGTTTTGGGCTATAATCCCACATCTGATGCCATTTCTGTTTGGGCTGGTTCGTTCGATATAGGTGCCCCTCTCATCACCTTCACTGGGACTCAAGTGGCAACTACCATCAACGGCTTTGGCGTCCGTCAAGCTGGAGCATTCGATAATGGGGCTTCCTCGCAGTATGTGAAAAATGTGATCGTTTCGACGGACTTTAGCAGTGCCGCCGTCCCCGAGCCTTCCACCTACGCGCTCCTCGCGCTGGGCGGTCTCGGTCTTGCCGGTCACCTGATCCGTCGTCGCCGCCGCTAAGCGCGCCGCCGACATTGATTCGCGGCCTTGATGCCGCTGAGCGTCCGCCTTTCGGCGGGCGTTTCCGTTGGGGGAGGGGGAACGGCTAAGGCGGAGACCTGAGTTTGAGTGTGAGGGAGAACGGCTAAGGCGGAGACTTGAGTTTGAGTAGGAGTGGACGGAGAACGGAATTTTTTTAGCCACCTGCTCTACCTGCTCAAGCTGTAGCGGCGGCGTCTCGCCGCCGGTCGTTGTCGATGAACAGCCGGCGCCGAGGACGGCGCCGCTACAGGGGCAGAAGCTTGGCGGGAGAGGGTCTCAATCCAAGAGGTCCACACCCGGCGGGCTCTCATGCCAACCATGAAATGTTTTTGGACTTTTCGTCTCTAGTGGTAGCGCCCGCTGAGGCCAGAAATTTTGGAGTGCGCCGGCTTGACGGCGCTTTTGTTTTTTCCGCCGGGGAGCCGATCTGTCCGAGCCAAAGCGGCGTTCCCGCGCCTGCGGGACCGCACTCCAAAAGCGGTGCCGCCGCCGCTACGGGGCTGAACACGGAGCCGAGTCTTCGAGACGGGCCTTAGCCAATCACTGAACACGTCCGACTGACTCGAGTTATGAAGAACCACGGCTCAAGCGGGTTGTCCGATTTGGCGCGCTGAGAAGGAGACGGTGGGCACTTGATCGACGGCGAGCGATGCTTGCTCGAGGAGGTGGCGGTCTTGCGCTGACAATTCCGCGAGCGCCGGGTCGTCGAACCAAGTGAGGCTCTTGAGGCAGGCCGCGACGGGAAACTCTCCGCGGTAAACGGCGTTGGCGCCGGCCAGCAGATGAGCCAGGTCGCTCCCGTGACGCAGCAGGGCGGTGACGTCGAGGTAGTCCTTCAGTTCCACCCGGTTGACCAAGGCGGCCAATTTGCCGGCGCCCAGATCGTCCAACGATGCCACGGGGCAGTGTCCGAGCAAATCGGGCACGTGCAGCACGCCGAGCGAAAGGCCGCCGAAAAAGGAGAGCTTCACGCCGCGGTGCAGGACGCTGAGGGTGTTGGCCTCGGCTTGGAGAATATCGCCGTCCAGCGCGTGCTCGTCGCGGAATTCCAGCGGCACGAGGGGAGTGGCAGAAAAGAAATCGAAGTCGACCGACGTGCGGTGTCCGAGCCGCAGGGCCAGAGCGGTGCCGCCATAAAGCACCCAACCGGGAAACCCGGCCTGCAACTTGTGCTCCCACAGCGCGCGTTGGTCGGCGGGGAGGATGTCGAGATGCCAATTCAGCGGCGAGGCCATGGGGCGGGTTGCTCCGGCAGGGGTGGCACGGGAACGCGCCCGGTCTTCTTGTGCCAGAACGACCATGATTTTGGGTCGAAGAGTCCGCGCGGCGGAGCCGAGAGAACTTTGGCGAAAATGTCTTTCCCGTAGCGCCGCCGGGTTTCCTGGATGTCGTCCCAAGTCCCCAGCACCATGGCCTGCGCGGCGATGCGCTCCGGCGGGAGCTCGGTGCGATCCGCCCACCAGAAAAGGCGCTCCAGCGGGGCGATTTTCATGCCTTTATTTTAGCGATTTTTCGCTGGGATCGAAAGGTTAAAGAGGGGGGCGGAAAAGTGGCGTGCGACTTGTGACGTGTGGCGTGTGGCGAGGCTGGGGCGGAAGGCGTTTTTTTAGCCACAACCGAGTCTGCGAGATGGCCCATAGGCAAATTTGGGAAGATAAACGGGGGAACTTTTAGCCACGGATAAAAGAAGATAAAAGAAGATGGTGTTGACTCCTTCGCTTGCGCTCATGTCGCCCTGCGGGCCGCGCCTTCCGCGCGGTCTGCCCCGAGCGCGCGCGCTCCGGTCTTCAGCTGTGTGCCCCCAGCTGGAGACAGTTTATTCCGCCGGAGAAGACTCGTTCGTGGCCGGAACCGGAGGCCGATAGGCCGGAGATGGCCCATAGGCAATCACCCGGCCACGAACAATCCTCTGTCATCTTCTTTTATCCGCGTTCATCGGTGGCCTGGCTTTTTGTTTGTGAGAGATGGAGGGGGGACGGCTAAGCCGTAACCAGGCAAAACATTCTGCCATTTCTGGCACGGCAACAGAGGCGCGTCTGGGCGAGAGTTGACTAACTATTTGGTGAGCGAGGTGGCACGTCGCCAAGGGGGCACGGGCGTCCCGCCCGTCACGACCCGACAACACGGCCGAGACGGCCATGCCCCCTGGAAAAACCGAGCCAAGCCGCGCTTTTATTGCCTCTTCAACTGCATGGATACGGCTAGGGCTGAACCGGAGGCCTGCGCTTGCAGGGCGGAGATAGCCTTTGGGCAAACTTGAGTTTGAGTGGGAGTGGACGGAGCGGGAGAACTTTTTAGCCACAACCGAGTCGGCGAGATGGCCCATAGGCAAATTTGGGAAGATGAACGGAGGAGTTTTTAGCCACGGATTAACGCGGATATAAGAGGATGGAAAGACGACGGTCTCCAGCTGTGTGACCCCAGCTGGAGACAGTTTATTCCGCCGGAGAAGACTCGTTCGTGGCCGGAACCGGAGGCCGATAGGCCGGAGATGGCCCATAGGCAATCACCCGGCCACGAACAATCCTCTGTCATCTTCTTTTATCCGCGTTCATCGGTGGCCTGGCTTTTTGTTTGTGAGAGATGGAGGGGGGACGGCTAAGCCGTAACCAGGCAAAACATTCTGCCATTTCTGGCACGGCAACAGAGTCGCGTCTGGGCGAGAGTTGACTAACTATTTGGTGAGCGAGTTGGCACGTCGCCAAGGGGGCACGGGCGTCCCGCCCGTCACGACCCGACAACACGGCCGAGACGGCCATGCCCCCTGGAAAAACCGAGCCAAGCCGCGCTTTTATTGCCTCTTCAACTGCATGGATACGGCTAGGGCTGAACCGGAGGCCTGCGCTTGCAGGGCGGAGATAGCCTTTGGGCAAACTTGAGTTTGAGTTAGAGTGGGGGGAACCGGTCCTGGGGAGCGCGCGCGCCTCGCGTGTTGCGGCGCGCGCCCTACCGAGCAGGGGCGCCCCTCGTCCTTGTGAAGGGGCGCGGTTGGGGCTAGCCTGCTGGCGTGAAGCAATACCGGCCCAATGTGGAGCGGCAGAAGATGCTCTACTCCATGGAGAAGTCGCGCAAGGTGCTGCGGCGCTGGCAGGGCAGACCGGAGGGGCCCGATCCGGACAAACCTCGCATCTCCGACAACTCCGAGCCCTGGCTGCCCGGCGGGGTGCGTTCCGTGGCTGATGCGCTCTGGATTTCTGACCGGATCAAGGAGACGGCCGAGCAATGGGGGCTGAACAAACCGCAGCGGAGTTGACCTCGCAGTTAGCTCGCGAGCATCGCGTTTTGCTGCTTGGCGGTCTCGCTGTGGTCGGCCATGGACTTTCGCGCTCAACATTCGACAGTGATGTCTGGCTGGACCCGGATCTTCCGCTCGGGGAGTGGTGCCATGCTGTCTGTAGTATCACTGCTCGCCATTCGCACCTTCAGATTGTGAGCATCGGCGACTGGGAGAATGTCCTGGCGAAAGATTTTCCGGAGGTGATATGTCGTGATGGTGCGATCCGCATTATCGGCGTCAACCAACCCTTGGATATTTTCCGCAAGCCCAATCAACTGGATCCCGCGGAGTTCAATCAGATCTGGAGCCGCAGCCGGATTTTGGATGATGGCACGCGCTTGCCCGACCCAATCGATCTCGTGGTGAGCAAGCAGGAAACCGGTCGCGACAAAGATCAGACCGACATCATTTTTCTCGAGGGGAAGATCCAAGCGGATTATCTGGCGCGCCTCCCACAGGCGTCGAAGGACGAAGCGGTGCAAATGCTCGGACGTTTTCTTACCCCGCGCGTGGCTGAAGCGGCCCTGACGCATTCCGATCCGACGGTGCGTGACTTGGGGCTGCGGTTTCTGCGCGAGTTGGCCGAGGAGGGCGATCCCTTCGCGGCGGAGATTTTGCGGAAAATCGGGGAGTAAGGGGGGAACGGCTAGGGCTGAACCGGAGGCCTGCGCTTGCAGGGCGGAGATAGCCTTTGGGCAAACTTGAGTTTGAGTGGGAGTGGACGGAGCGGGAGAACTTTTTAGCCACAACCGAGTCGGCGAGATGGCCCATAGGCAAATTTGGGAAGATGAACGGAGGAGTTTTTAGCCACGGATTAACGCGGATATAAGAGGATGGAAAGACGACGGTCTCCAGCTGTGTGACCCCAGCTGGAGACAGTTTATTCCGCCGGAGAAGACTCGTTCGTGGCCGGAACCGGAGGCCGATAGGCCGGAGATGGCCCATAGGCAATCACACGGCCACGAACAATCCTCTTTCATCTTCTTTTATCGGTGGCCTGTCTTTTGCTTTGTGAGAGATGGAGGGGAGGACGGCTAGGGCTGAACCGGAGGCCTGCGCTTGCAGGGCGGAGATAGCCTTTGGGCAAACTTGAGTTTGAGTGTGAGTCGACGTAGCGGGGGAATTTTTTGGCCACAACCGAGTCTGCGAGATAGCCCAAAGGCAAATGGAAGAGGATGACAGAGGATGGTGTTTGCGCCGCTGCCACGGCACGAACACAGTTTCCGGACCGAAGCCACGAGCGGGGCGCGTGTCAGTGCGCCCAGCTTATCTTCTGATATCATCTTCCATCGGTGGCCTGTCTTTTTTGCGAGAGCGGGAGGGAAAAGCGTCCCCGCGACGGGGCTGAACACTGAATCACTGAACACGGAAAACTCCTCGCGCCGTCAGGCGCGAGGCTCATTCTCGATCTGGCGGCGGAGGCCTTGGATATCGCCTTCGATGCGGGCGAGGGCCTCAGCGAGGTCTTTCTTCGGGATGCCGGGCTCCGGTTGGTTGCTCAGCTCCTGCATGGTCGAGACGATGATGCCGATGAAGAGGTTCAAGATGGTGAAGGTGGCCAGAATGATGAAGGGGACGAAGAAGGCCCAGGCGTAGGGGAACTGGACCATGACCGGGCGCACGATGCCCATCGACCAGCTTTCGAGGGTCATGATCTGGAAAAGGGAAAAGAGGCTGAGTCCGATCGTGCCGAACCAAGCGGGAAAGGCGGTGCCGAAGAGGTTGGTGGCCAGCACCGCGGCGGTGTAGAAAAAGATGGCCATCACGGCGAGCACGCCGCCAAGCCCGGGGATGGCGTGGAGGAAGGCGGCGACCACTTTGCGCAGGCTGGGGATCATGGTGAGCAGGCGGAGGACCCGCAGGACGCGCAGGGAGCGGATGACGGCCCAAGGTCCGGCCCCCGGGACGAGCGCGACGGCCACGACCACGAAGTCGAAAAGATTCCACCCGCTCCGCCAGAAGAGCCCGCGAAAGGCGAGCAGCTTGCAGGTAATCTCGGCGAGGAAGAGGGCGAGGCAGGTTTTGTCCAAGACGAAGAGCAAGGTCCCGGAGCGGGCCATGAGGTCTTTGTCGGTTTCCAGTCCGAGGACGACCGCGTTGAGCAGAATCACGCCGATGATGAAACCGACGACGCGCGGGGACTCGATCCAGCGGGCCAAGCGGACGCGCCATGGGGACGCGCCCTCTGCGGCAAGGCGGTCGATGAGTTGCTGTTCGAGGGTGATCATGACGGAAAAAATTTAGCCACAGTCGAGTCCGCGAGATGTGCTACAGACAAGCCTGAAAAGGGAAACAACGGAATTTTTTAGCCACGGATTAAGAGGATAAACGACTTGGATAATGTATGGCCGCGGGACCCGCGGCCATACAAGTTCACATCTTCCGGAAGTGGCCTCAGGAAACTATCTTCTTTTATCTTCTTCCATCGGTGGCCTGTCTTTCTGCCGTTGAAGGCCGGAGGGAAAAGCGGCGTCAAGCCGCCGCACTCCAAAAGGTCATGCTCTCTTAGCTTCCTTCATCGGTGGCCTGCTTCGTCTTCCACCCGGAAGTTGGCCATGAGGGGAAACCCGCGGACTTGGCAGCCGAGTTGGCGGAGCCAGTTGGCCGTGGCGTGGTTGGAGTTTTCGAAGAGGTGGTAGCCGGCGGGGTCGCGGCTGACCGGGACCGCGTCCACTTGGCGGAGGCGGACTTGGTCCTGGTTGCGCTGCCAGCGGGCGTCGAGTTCGCGGCGGAGGCGGTCGGCTTGGGTCCGTTCGACCGCGATGCGCTCGGAGCGGGTGCCGCCGGTTTGCCGCGGGCCGAGGGTGCCGTCGGCCGCGGGGAGCAAGGTGCGGCGGGAGAAGGCCCCGGAGCCGAGGCCGGCGCCGGCGCGGAGGGTCGAGAGCCACCCGCGTTCCTCGAGGGCGTAGTAGTGCCATTCGCCGAAGCCGTATTCGGTGAAGGTGGAATCCCCGGCCGGGAGCGCGACGCGGCAATGCTTGCCGTATTCGGTGATCCAAACCGGCACGGGGTCGGTCAGGGCGGACGGCGCGCGCACGGTCCAGGCGCAGCCGGGGAGGACGAGGAGGGCGGCGAGGAGGAACGGGGGAGTTTTTTTAGCCACGGACGGAAGAGGATAAACGGAGGAACTTTTAGCCACGGATAAAAGAAGATAAAAGGAGATGGTGTTGACTCCTTCGATTGCGCTCCGGTGTGCAGCCGTGCGACCCCGGCTGGAGACAATTTATTCCGGCGGAAAGACCTGTTTGTGGCCGGAACCGGAGACCGATAGGCCGGAGATGGGCCCACAGGCAATCACACGGCCACGAACAATCCTCTGATATCCTCTTTCATCGGTGGCTGTCCTTTTTTTCCGTAGCTGAAAACTGAAGCACTGAACACTGAACACTCCGCCGCCTGCTTCAGGCGGCCGGCCCTTCTTTGGGATGGGGGCCGTATGGGTTGCTGCCGGGTTGGCTGTTGGTCACGAGGAGGATGATGAACCAGATACTGCCGATCAGAGGCACGAATTGGATGAAATACCACCAGCCAGATTTCCCGATGTCGTGGAGCCGCCGCACGCTGAGGGCGATGAGCGGAACCAGCGTCCCGAGCACATAGAGGGTAAAGAGAATCCCGTTGGTCCCGAGCACACTGTCGAGGATGCCGGTGAGGCCGGCGGCAATGAGCCAGAAGAGGATGAACATCCAGTAAGCTTTGCGCCGCGCGCGGCCTTCGAAGTTTGCGTAGTTTTTTAGGGCGTCGAGATACCAGTTCATGAGGGTTTTATTTTTTTATCGGGGTGGTGAAGAAGAATAACCGAACTTTGTTTAGGCCCTGGTAAGGGGGGCAGGAAGGAAAAAACCGCAGGGGAGGCGGGAGAGGGCGGCATGCCAAGGTCACACCGCCTGTTGCGGTCGGTGGACACAAGGTCCACCGCGCCGCTCAGAGGCGTGGGCTGTTGTGGTCGGTGGAGACCAGGTCCACCGGGCCGCTCAGAGGCGTGGGCTGTTGTGGTCGGTGGAGACCAGGTCCACCGGGCCGCTCAGAGGCGTGGGCTGTTGTGGTCGGTGGAGACCAGGTTCACTGGGCCGCTCAGAGGCGTGGGCTGGTGCGGTCGGTGGAGACCAGGTCCACCGCGCCGCTCAGAGGCGTGGGCTGTTGTGGTCGGTGGAGACCAGGTCCACCGGGCCGCTCAGAGGCGTGGGCTGTTGTGGTCGGTGGAGACCAGGTTCACTGGGCCGCTCAGAGGCGTGGGCTGGTGCGGTCGGTGGAGACCAGGTCCACCGCGCCGCTCAGAGGCGTGGGCTGTTGTGGTCGGTGGAGACCAGGTCCACCGGGCCGCTCAGAGGCGTGGGCTGTTGTGGTCGGTGGAGACCAGGTCCACCGGGCCGCTGAAAGACCGGTCTTTTGGTCTGTGGAGACCGAGTTCGCCGTGTTTAGTTTTGGCTAAGCCGTATCCATGCAAAACATTCTGCCATTTCCGGCGCTGCCACAGAGGGGCGCGGGGGCTAGAGTTGACTAACTATTTGGTGAGCGAGTTGGCAGGTGGCCAAGGGGCACGGGCGTCCCGCCCGTCACGATCAAACAACCTCAAACCACACGGCCGGGACGGCCATGCCCCCTGGAAAAACCGAGCCAAGCCGCGCTTTTATTGCCTCTTCAACTGCATGGATACGGCCAAGGCTTCTCTTCATTTGGGCACGAAACGGCTGGCCACGCGACAGGACTGAACACTGAACCCTGAACACTCCGCCGCCGCCTCACGCGGCGGGCGTCACGCTAGCCACGGCGGGTTCTTCTTTCAACTCGGCGAGGATCTTTTTCACCGCGGCGGCGGCGGTCACCCCGTGTTGGGCGCGGAGCGCTTCGACTTTGCCCTGGTCGATGAATTGGTCGGGCCAGCCGATGCGGATGACGGGGGTGGTGATGCGGGCTTCGGACAAAGCTTCGATCACCGCGGCGCCGTAGCCGTTGTGCAGGACGTGGTCTTCAAAGGTGCAGACCACTTCGGCGGCGCGGGCGAAAAATTCCAAGGTCTGCCGGTCGAGGGGTTTGATCCAGCGGGCGTTGATCACCGCGGCGTCGATCCCTTGGGCGGCGAGGAGGTCGGCCGTTTCTTCGGCCAGGGCGACCATATTGCCCAGGCCGAGGAGGAGGACGCGGCGGCCGTGGCGGAGGACTTCGCTTTGGCCGATTTCGAGCAGTTGCGGGTGCTCTTTGGGCACGGCCCCGGGGCCGGCGCCGCGGGGGTAGCGGATCGCGATGGGGCCGCGGCGGTAATGGGCCATGGTCCAGAGCATGTCGACGAACTCTTCTTCGTCCTTGGGCTGCATGTGGACGAGGTTGGGGATGTGGCGGAGGTAGCCGATGTCGAAGAGCCCGTGGTGGGTCGGGCCGTCGTCGCCGCTCAGGCCGGCGCGATCCATGCAGAGGGCGACGTTGAGGTTCTGCAGGGCGATGTCATGGATGATCATGTCATAGGCCCGCTGCATGAAGGTGCTGTAAATGGTGAGGAAGGGTTTGTAGCCTTGGGTGGCGAGGCCGCAGGCGAAGAGGGCGGCGTGTTCTTCGGCGATGCCGACATCGTAGTAGCGTGCGGGGTGACGCTTTTCGAAGATGTTCAAGCCGGTGCCGCCGGCCATCGCGGCGGTGATGGCGACGATGCGGTTGTTGTGGTCGGCGAAGTCGGCGAGTTTCGTGCCGAGAAGTTGCGAGTAGGTGGGCCTGGTGGCCGGCTCGGTCTCCCCGGTGTCGGGCGAGAATTTGCCCAGGCCGTGGAATTTGTCCGGCTGCTCCATGGCCGGGGGGTAGCCTTGACCTTTGGTGGTGAGGATGTGGAGCAGGACGGGCTCGTTTTGGGTCTTGAGGAACTCGAAGGTGCGCTCGAGCAGGGCGGCGTCGTGTCCGTCGATCGGCCCGTAGTAACGGAACCCGAGGTCTTCGAAGATAACGCTGGGGAGGAGCATGTGCTTCACCCCGGTCTCGACTTTGTGGGCGAGGTCGAGCGCGCTTTGTCCGCCGACGGTCTTGATGAATTTGGCCGCTTTCTCGTGGAGGTGGGCGTAGGCCGGGTTGGTCGTGATCTTGCTCAGGTAGCTGGCCACCGCGCCGACGTTCCTCGCGATGGACCATTCGTTGTCGTTGAGCACGACGATGAAGCGCTTGGTCGTTTCGGCCACGTTGTTGAGGGCTTCGAAGCTAACCCCGCAGGTGAAGGCGGCGTCGCCGGCCACCACGACGACGTGTTCGTCGGACCCGCGGAGGTCGCGGGCCGCGGCCATGCCGAGGCCGGCCGAGAGAGCGGTGCCGGCGTGGCCCGCGCCGTAGCAGTCGTGCTCGCTTTCGCTGCGGAGGAGGAAGCCGTTGAGCCCGCCGGGTTGACGGATGGTCTCGAGGCGTTCGCGCCGGCCGGTGAGCATTTTGTGCACGTAGCCCTGGTGGCTGACGTCGAAGAGGAGCTTGTCTTGGGGCGAGTGGAAGGCGCGGTGCAGGGCGACGGTCAACTCGACCACGCCGAGGTTGGGCCCGAGGTGGCCGCCGGTCTTGGACACGGCGCGGATGAGTTCATCGCGGATTTCCTGCGCGAGGAGCGGGAGGTCTTTCTCGGGGACGGCGCGCAGATCGGCGGGGCCGTTGAGGCGGGAGAGGGTGGAAGCTTTGCTTTTGGCCATGTGATTTGGAGATGGCGGGTCAGGGAAAGAGAAGGGCGTGGTTGAGCGAGGAAGGACGAGCGGGCCGCTCGTCCCTACCTTGGGAGGGCTGTTTAGGTTTCTTCACGGTCGGCAAATTCTTGCAAAGTGACAGTGCCGTCCGCCTTGCCGGCAATGAGGCGCACTTTCTGTTCCGCCGCCTCCAGCTTCTCCCCACAGTAGCGGGCGAGGGCCACGCCTTCCTCGTAGCGGGCGAGCATTTCGTCGAGCGGAAGTTTGTCCTCCTCCAATTTGGCCACGATGGCGTCGAGACGCGAGATGGCTTCCTCGAAATTTTGCGGAGTGTCGTCTTTTTTGCGGGCGGCCATGATGGTTACTGGCCTTTACTCCAGCGATCCCGGTTGGAGTAGAAGACGCACTCGTTGTCGATCGGCAGGGGGGTGAAGTATTTCAGGGGGAAGCGGGAGAGGTCGGCGGTGCGCATGATAAAGGTGGCCCATGACCCGTAATCACCTTTGGCGATTTGCGAGATGAACGGGCGGTTGCCCGAGACCGGGGTGAGGTAGAGCCCGTTGACCGGCCCACCCAGGTATTCGTAGTCGTGGATGGAGATAAATTGTTTGATCGTGGTGGGGAGGAGGAGGGAGTTGCGTCCGCCGTACCAGGCGGTGGCCCAAGGCATGTCCGAGCAAAGCACTTCGTTGGGGTCCATCCAGTCGGCCACCGTATGGATGAAGGGGGCGATGTAGGGCGGCCAAGCGACGCGTCCGGGCGGCGCGGTGAGGATATTCACCGCCATGGGCAGGGTCGAGGCGACGAAAACCGCCACAATAAAAGCGATGCGGGCCGGCGCGAAGCGCAGGTCCATGCGGTTCCAGAGCACGATGAGGAAGGCCATGCCGTAGGCGATGAAGAGGGGGACGAAGAGGACGTGGAGCTGGTTGTGGGAGACGGCGCCCCGCGGGCTGAAGGCGGCCATGCCGAAGGCGGCAAAGAGCCACATGAGCACGAGGGCCCAGCGGAAGAAGTTGGGCACGCGTTGCTTGAAGATGTGCAGGAGGGAAAGAAAGAAAGCGGCGGCGGCCACATTGTAGCCGAGGTACGAAAAGAGGTTTTGAAACTGGTCGAGCAGGCCGCCGCGCAACTTGGCGCGCACGGTGCCAAAGGCGGTCAGATCGGGCTGCAGGTTGCTCATGAAGGAGAACTCCGAGCTGCCCGCCCCGTCGAGGATGCTGAAGATACCCAGCCCGAGCGGGTTTCCGCAGACCAGAAAATTGCGCACCAGCCAAGGGGCGACCACCGCGGCGTAGAGCAGGAAGACGAGCAGGCCGCTGATGGCGCGCGGACGGAACCAAGTGAAGACGAAGCCGAGGAAGCCGAGGAACATCCACGAGGTCAGCGGCTGGGCGAGGGACATGAGGCCGAAGAGCAAGGCCGCCCCGGCGAGGGAGAGAAGGGTGCGCCCGGCCAGTTTGTCTTCCCGCGCCATCATGGCGCGGTAGGTCAACCAGAGAGCCGCACTGAAGAGGAAGAGCAGGAGCATTTGCGGCAGGCCGGAAATGGAAAATCGCCAGAGCAGGTCGGTGAGCAAAACGAGTCCGGTGGTCAACCAGGCAATGCGCGGGTCGAAAAGGTCCCGCACCAGAAAGAAGGTGATCAGGACCGAACCGAGGAAGAGGAGGATGCCGGCCGCGGCAATCACGGTGTCGCCGAGGTAAACGACATCGGTTGGTCCCATCGGCCACCAGCGTTTGATCGGCCGGAGGAGGGCGGCGTTGAAGACGGGATTGAGGGGAAAATTGTAGATCTCCGGCTGGGGGCTCGGGGGGATTAGTTCGCGGTGGTTGAGGAACTGCCAGATGGCGAGCGGACGGACATAGAGGGTGGTGTAGCCCGAACCCGCGGCGATCTGCCGCCCGATTTGCGCCTGATCCATGGCGGTCTCGGAGTCCAAACCGCGGAAGATGACAAAAAGATAAACGGCGGCGAGGGCCGCCACGGTGACGAAAAAAAGGAAACGCAGAACGAGCGGCTTGAGCCGGCCGGCCTCGATTTGGTGGACAAAATCCTGAACATTGATGTCTTCTTGATGGATCATGTGCAGTGCAGCCGGTGCGGGGTCCGTTCTGGTTTAGCGGCGGGCGGGCGGGGCGTCGATGGTGAAGCGAGTGTTCAACGCCAGCGGGGGCGGTCCGCGTAAAATATGCTCTGGCCTTCGATCGGCAGGTTGACCGCGGAGGGCAGCATCCAGCCGGTCAGGTCGTCACCACCAATTTCGCGCAGCACGAAGCGGGCCCACTCCCCGTAGCGGCCCTGGATGATGGTTTCATAGGTGGGTTGGTCGCCGCTGAAGGGGGTGAGGTAGATGCCGACCAGCGGGACCCGCAGCAGTCCCTCGGTATGGATGAGCTCGAACTGGGCGATATTTTCCGGCAGGAGCAGGGAGGTGCGCCCGGCATACCAGGCGGTGGCCCAGGGGATGTCGGCCGCGATGGCCTCGCCGGGCTGCACCCACTGGTTGAAGCGCGAGATGAGTGGCGGCAGATAGGGCGGCCAATTGAGCAGCGGGGGTTTGAGCGCAATGGTGCCGAGGAGCGGGATGCTCGAGACGAGAAAAAGAAGGGTGATAAAGGCGCCCCGCAGGAAGGGTTGTTCCAGGCCGAGGCGGCTCGCCAGGAGGAGAAGAAAGGCGAGTCCGTAGAAGATCATGACCGGCAGGAAAAGGATGTGCAGTTGATTGACCGAGACGGAGCGATCGACTCCGAAGACACTCATCCCGGCGGCGGCTCCGAACCACATGAAGAGCACAGCCCAGCGAAATTGTGCGGCCTGCCAGCGTGGGAAGACGTGGAGGAAGACCGCGAAGAAAAAGGCGGCGGCCACCACGCTCCCGCCGAGGTAGGTCAGCAGGTTGCCGGCCTGCGCCAGAGTCTGGGTTGCCGTATTGAGGAGGAAAGCACCGGCTTGGAAACCGAGGATCGGCTCGAAATCGGCGAGCAGGGCCAGGGGGTCGGATTGTGGCGAGCGGTACAGTTGGTAGAAGGAGAGGCCGAATGGATTGCGCAGGGCCTGCCAGTTGTGCCAGGCCCAAGGCAGCAGGGGGAGGGCGTAGACCAGAGGGCTAACGAGGGCGACGATCCAGCGCGGACGAAGCAGCGCCAGAGCGTAGAGCCAGAATCCGGCGAAGATCCAGAGGCCCAGCCCGTGGCCCAAGGTCATGAGGCCAAGGAGCAGTGCGGCGGTCAGAACCATGACGACCGATTTCGAGCGGCGCCGTGCCTCGTTGGCCTCGAGGGCCCGGGCCAGCGCCAGGAGGGCGCCGGTGAAAAGGAAAAGCATGGCCATTTGCGGCAGGCCCGAAAAGGTGAACCTCCAAATCAAGTCGCTCGCGATGATCAGTCCGAGACCGATGAGGGCCAGGGGCCCGCCGAACAACCATCGGCCGAGCAGGTAGGAGAGGGCGAGTGAGCCGGCGAAGAAGAGGAAGGCGACCGCGGTGATGGCGCGCTCGGCCGGGACGATGGGCTGGTCCGAGCCGGGGGCGAAAGACTGGCCGCCAGCCCGCAAGACAACGGCATTGATCAGCGGACCGAGGGGGGCCTGGCTGGTTTCCGGGAGGGGGGAGGCAATGGTTCCGGTCCGCGCGAGCATGAGATGCAGGGCGAGGGGCCGCGCGTAAAGGGTGGTGAATCCTTGACCCGTGGCCAGTTGGCGCCCGATCTGTGCCTGGTCCATGGACTCAGGCACGGAAAAACCGTTGAACTTGTAGGTGAACCACATGGTGGCGAGCAGCGCGATGATTATGGCGACGACGAGACGGCGCAACCAGACCATGGCCCGGCCTTGTTCGAAGGCATGGAGCAGTCTCTGCAAGCTGACCTCGAGGCCCATAGAATCAGTTCGTGGCGAGCTGCGGGTGCTCGCGCAATTTCCGGTGGAGGGTACGTCGGCTAATGCCGAGTTTTTGGGCGGCGAGCGTGCGGTTGCCTCCGCTCTCGGCGAGGGCGCGGCGGACGAGACAGAGCTGGGTTTGGCCAAGATGGAGCGGGAGGGGGGCGGGGGGGGCCTCGCCGGCCGCCGAGGCGCGCACGCCGGGGGGCAAGTCGCGCAGGGTGATCTTTGGTCCGCCAGCCATGACCACGCCATGCTCGATGGCGGCCCGCAGTTCGCGGACGTTGCCCGGCCAGTGGTAGGCGGAAAGGGCTTTGAGGGCATCCGCGGTCAGCTCGCGGAAAGGTTTGTCATTCTCCCGGGACGACTCGCGCAGAAAGTGGACGACGAGCGGCGGGACGTCCTCCCGGCGGTCGCGCAGGGGAGGCAGGTGAACCTGCACCACATTAAGGCGGAAGAAGAGGTCCTCGCGGAATTTGCCTTCGGCCACCATTTTGGCCAGGTCGCGGTTGGTCGCGGCGAGGAGGCGCACTTCGGCGGCGAGGGTTTTATTCCCGCCGACGCGCTCGAAGACGCGTTCGCCGAGAACGCGGAGGATTTTCACCTGGGTTGCGGCGTCGATCTCGCCGATTTCGTCGAGGAAAAGGGTGCCGCCGGCGGCCTGTTCGAAGCGTCCGAGGCGACGTTCGCCCGCTCCGGTAAAGGCACCTTTCTCGTGGCCAAAAAGTTCGCTCTCGAGCAATTGCGGAGAGAGCGCGGCGCAATGCACCGCGACAAATGGTCCGTCGTGGCGCGGACTGAGCCGGTGGATAGCGTGGGCCGCCAGTTCTTTGCCCGTACCGCTCTCGCCGGAGATCAAGACGGTGGCCCGGGAGGGCGCGACCTGTTTGATCGTGTCGTGCACCTGGATCATGGCGGGCGAGTCACCGACGAAATTGTCCAGGCCGAAGCGTTGCTCGACTTGCTCGCGCAGGCGGACGTTCTCGCGCTCGATGGCGGAACCATGGAGGGCCCGTTTGATCAAGAGGTCGAGACGGTCGATATTGACCGGCTTGGTCACGAAGTCATAAGCCCCGCACTTCATCGCTTCGACCGCGGCATCGACCGTGCCGTAAGCGGTCATCATGATGCAGACCGGCGGGTGGCTTTGCCGCAGGACCGAGGCGAGCAAATCCATCCCAGAATCCGCTCCCAAGCGCAGGTCGGTGAGGAGAAGGTCGACGCGCTCGGTCTCCATGACGGCCTGCGCGCCGGCGGCATCGGCGGCCAGGTAGACCTCGTAGTCCTCCTCGAGGGAGGTGCGCAGCCCGTCGCGGGTGTTTTTCTCGTCGTCGACGACCAGGATGGTTTTCTTCACGGGCGGTGTCAGGTGCGACATTTTTTCTCTCTGGACGGGCCGGCCATGGCAATACGCAAGTTCGACCCAGGTCGCTTTGTGCTTGCCTCTGCGCTCCAGCTGCCTATGAGTTTTGCTCATGAAAAGGGTCGTCCTAAATTCTTTGCTCGCGGTCCTGGCCCTTGCGGTCTTCACCGGGTGTGAAACCACCAGCCCGGGGGGCAGGAATTCTTTCACCTTTGACCCGCCGGTCCGTCAGCCCCGCAATCCGGCAAATGTGCAAGTGAAGCTGAGCACCGGTGCGCAGCGTTTGTATGTGGTCGAAGGCAACGATGTCTTGCTCGCCACGCCGGTCTCGGTCGGCACCCCGTCCACGCCCACCCCGCACGGCAACTACAAGATTTACCTCAAGACGGCCAACCGCCGACGGATCAGCAATCCCGGCGCGGGGTATCCGATGACCTATTGGATGGAGTTCAAGTCGGCTTACGGCATGCATTGGGGTTTTGTGAAGCCCTATCCGAGCACAATGGGTTGCGTGCGCATGCCGCTGAAAGCCGCGCAGAAAACCTTCAATCTGGTGCGGAGCGGAACGCCGATCAACATTTCGACCAGCCAGCCTTGGGACGCCACAGTGGGTAAATCGCTGCCCCGTCTCGACGACTCTTCGCTGCCCAACCCGCCGATGTCTTATCTGCTCAGCCCCCAAGTCTTTGCCGATGCGAAGCAGGGCAAGCTGTGGAAATTCTGAGCGTGGCGCACCGCGCCGCTTGCGCGGCGCGGAGTGTTCAGTGATTCAGTGATTCAGTCTTCAGCCGGAGGTGCTGAGGTCCTCCCAGTGTTGCGCTTTGTTGCCTCGGCAAATACGGAAAACTGAAAACTCTACTCCGCGCGGCGGAGTGTTCAGCCAAAGGTGCTGAGAGGTGACGATGAAGTTGAAGACAAAAAGCAAAAGCGGCGTCCCCGCCGCTTAACCTGTGACGACAAGCGGCGGGGACGCCACTTCTACTTTTCCGAGCCGCTGCAGCCAAGGCTTCTCGACTTTGCGGTTTGTTGACTCTGCAAATACTGAACACTGAAAACTGAAAACTCCCCATTCACTCTCCTAACAAACAGGGCGTGAGGAAGTAGAGGGTGCCGTGGGGTGATTCGGCAAGGATTTGGGCGCAGCTTTTCCAGGGCTGCGAGGATTGCGGCCAGCGATCGCTTTCGCGTCGGCCCCAGAAGAGGTATTGCACCTGCAGGCGGCGGGCGGCGTCGCGCCATGGCGGGGCGCCGCTCATCAGGGTGTCGAGTTCGCCTTGCGCCGGACCGTAGTCGAGGCCTTGGCTGAAGAGGTGGCCGTCGTGGCCGAGGACCACAGGCTGACCGAGGATGAGCGCCGGGTGTTCGTAGGAGGGTGCGGTGGCGAGGCGGGCGTTGACCGGCAGGGCGCGGAGCGCAACTTGCACCGCGGCGAGTTCGGCCCGGTCGGCCAGTTTGTAACCGTGGCGCGCATCGAGTCCGCCCACCAAGGCCAGGGCGCCGGAGGTGAAGAGAAGGATGCAGGTCGCGGCCCGGGCCCAAGCCGGCCAGCGGGCCAGGAGGTTGGTCCAGAGAAAGGGGAGGAGCGCGAGGTAGCCCCAGAGGATGAGCTTGGTGTTGTCCCAGGCCCACGGGGCGAGGAGGAAAAGGAAGCAGAAGGCGAGCGTGGCGAGCCCGACACCGTAGAAAACGCGGGCGGTGCGGTCCGCGCCGCCGCGACGGAAGAGGACGACGGCACCGGCGATGACCAGTGGCAGGAAGAGACCGAAATTCCACGCCCAGAACCAGAGCCCGGCCTCCTCGTGCAGCCAACCGGGCGCGAAGCGCAGCGCCGATGGCGCGGTGAAGCCGACCGTGACCAAGCGGACCAGCCAAGTCGCGGGAAGCAGGCTGACCAGGCCGGTGATAAAAAACGGACGGAGCAATCCTTTGTTCCATGCGGCCACCGCGCAACCGGCGAGGAGTGCGCTGAGGAAAAGAAAAGCGGGCGCGTTGAAGAGCGGCATCGAGGCGTAGAGCGCGACTTGCGCGAGGACGGGGAGTTTGGGTCCATCGGTGTCACCGCGCAGTTGGGCGCGCCAGACGGTCAGGAGCACCAGTCCGGCGGGCAGCGAGTAGAGCAGGCCGCGCTGTGTGACGAACATGGCGAGGAAGGTGTTTTTCCAGGCCACGTCGTCGAGCAGGCCGTCGAGGGCGCCGGTCTGGAGGACGGTGATCGCGCCGAGTCCGCCGGCGAAAAGGAAGGCGGCCAGGGCAAAGCCGCGACCCCAGCGCCAGAGGGCGGCGGCCGCGGCAGCGGAGCCGAGGAGCCCGGCCCAGCGGAGTCCTTCGTAAACGGGCAGGCCGGCGATGCGCAGAACGGCGTTCCACAAATCCATGCCCGGGTGGTAGGGAAAGATGGCGCCGGCGAGGAAGGGGTTTTCCGGCCAAAACGCGCCGCCATGGGCCAAGCGGTGGATCAGGTTGAGGTGGAGGGCCATGTCGCCGAGGTTGTGCGGCGAGAGAACTTCGAGGTTGGCGCCCTTGGGATAAATGACCCAAAGAAAGGCGCGCCCGGCGGCGAGAGCGAAGAGGAGAAAAAGCACGGCGTCCGCCGTGGTGATTTTTTGACGGGGCGCGGTGGCGCGCTGAGCGGTGCACGCGGCGGCCGCGGCGCCGCAGGCGAGGGCGATCCATGTGCCGGGCGCGGTCAGTTGGCCGGCCAGCGCGGCAAAACCGGCCGCGGCCGTGGTCGAAACGGCGACGAAGACGAGGCCGGCGCAGAGCAGACGCCAACCGATCATGGCTCGCCCCTCCGCGGACCCCGTTGATCCGGCAGGTTTTGCCAAGCGTCAAGGATCTCCTTCGAGAAAAAGACGAGGCACTCGTCCATGCCGGAGCGGAGTTTGAAGGTTCTTTCGGTGAAGCCTTCGCCGATGAGCGGACGGATCTGGTCCGCCTTCTCGACCGCGATGACATGAAACTTCGCGTCCTGCGGCAACTCGCGGGGAATGTTTCCGCCGTGATAGCCGACGTTGGGGAAGTCTCCGAGCAGCCAGGGCAACGGATAGTAGCTCTGGAGATAGATGGCACCGGCGGTGAGGGCGTGGCGCGGATCGGCCTCGACCAGAGCGAGGAGGGGCTCGGTCAGGGTGCCGATCGAGTGGTAGGTCTGCACGTAGACGTAGGGTTCGCTGTCGTCTTCATAGCGCAGGAAGTTGACCCGCACCGCGAGGACCACGGAGGCGATGAGCAGAAAAACGCCGGCCCCGCGCGTCCACCGGCGGCGGGTGGCCTCGATGGCCGCGCCGAAAAAGAGGAACCAGGGCCAGATGATGGCGAGGATGCACCAGGGCGTTTTGTAGGGGACGATCGAGTAGGCGAGGAGCACACCGCCGCCGAGAATGGCGAGCAACCTTGGCGCGGCGGGTGCCGGCCACGCGTAGCGCACGGACCAGACCAGTCCGGCCAGGGCGGGCCACTCGTAGCGCGCGAGCAAGGCCAGCCAGTAATAATTGACGAACGGCAGCAGCTCAAAAGCCGTCTTCTCATGGCCCTGGCCGGAGGTGCCGGTGCGGGTCCAGGCGATCATCGCCTCGAAGGGTCCGGACCATCCTTTCCAGTGGAAAAAATTCCCCGAGTAGAAAAAAACGAGCAGGAAAGCGGCCACCGCGCCGGCGGCCCAGGCCTCGCGCGGGGTCCAGCCGCGCACCGGGGCGCGCACGACCGGCGGTTGCAGCGGCGAGACTTTGCTCCAGAGCACGAAGACGCCGGCGGCCAAGGCCAGCGAGCCAACGTGGATGAGGTAGGTTTCCTTGTTGAGAATCATGCCGGCCAGGCCGAGCACGGCGGCCCAACATCCGGCCCGGGTGCGCTCGAGCCACAGGGCGAGGACGCCCCAGGTGAAGAGCATGGTGAAGAGGACAAACCATGTTTCGTGAATCGAGGTGCGTCCGTAAAAAATTTCCGCCGGCGACACCGCGTAAGCCAGCGCCGCCCAGCGGACCGCGTGGCGTCCGAACCAGCGGGCAAAAAGAAAAAAGACGGGAATGGTGAGGAGGCTGGCCAGCACGACCGGCAGGCGCAGCGCCCAAAGGTTGCGCCCGAGCAGCTCTTGCGAGAGAAAGACGGCGTAAAAATGCCATGGTCCGTGGAAATTATCCGGGGTGTAAGCAAAGGTCCCTGTCTCCCGCAGGCGGTCGGCGAACCAGCCGTTGACCCCTTCATCGAAATGCGGGGCCTTGAGATCGAGCAGGACAAGGCGGAGCAGGGCCGCAAGGGTCATGACGACCATGAGGTCCCACGGCCAAGCGCGCATTTTTCCGGGTAAGCGCATAAAAGGACGAGTGTATGGCAGAAGCAGACCCCGATGACGTGTCAATTGTGGTGCCGGCCTGGCGCGAGGAGCGGCGCATCGGGCGGGCCGTGCGGGAACTGCGCGCGCTGGCCGCCGCGTGCCCCGGTCTGCGCGAAATTATGGTCGTGGTCGAGCCCGGCGGGGACGGCACGGCGCGGGTCGCGCTCGAGGCGGCGCAGGGTGACCCGCTGGTCTGCGTGGTGGAGAATGCCGAGCACCGCGGCAAGGGATCGGCGGTGCGCAGCGGCATGCGCCGCGCCGCGGGCGGGATGATTTTTTTCATGGATGCGGACCTCAGTGTCCCTCTGGCCCACGTGGCGCCGTTCGTCGCGCATCTCGTTGCGCATCCGGAGGTCGCGGTGGCGATCGGCAACCGGCGTCATCCGCAAAGCATTCTGACCAAGCGACAGCATTTTCTGCGCGAGCGCGCCGGCCGGATGTTCAATCAGGTGGTGCGGGGCCTCGGTTTGAGTCTGAGCAAGGATACCCAGTGCGGGTTCAAGGCCTTCCGTCGCGCGGCGGCCCGGGAAATTTTCGCCCGGGCCCGGATCGACGGATTTGCTTTCGACACGGAGATTTTGCTTCTCGCCGGCCAACTCGGCCTGCGGGTCGATGAGCTTCCGGTGGAGTGGATCAACGACGAGGAGAGTAAGTTCCGGCCGCTGGCTGACGGATGGCAGAGCGTTTGGGACCTGGTCAGGCTTCGACGGACGATGGGGAAGGCTGAGCGGCGGCCATCGGTTCGTCGGCCTTGACCCGCAGGGTGAGCAGGGCGGCGAGGAGGAAACAAAGTCCGCCGAAAGCCACGGCGCCGAGGGGATCGTTGCCGAGGAATTGCTGCACGAACCAGCCGAGTCCGAGCGCGGCGACGACCTGCGGAATAACGATAAAAAAATTGAAGATGCCCATGTAGAGGCCCATTTTTTTCGGATCAACGGCACCGGAGAGCATGGCGTAAGGCATGGAGAGGATGGAGGCCCAGGCGATGCCCACCCCGGTCATGGAAAGGAGAAGGAGTGTCGGGTCTTGCAAGAGCATGACCGAGCCAAGACCAGCTGCGCCGCAGAGCAGACAGAGAATATGGATGGCCTTGGCGCTGTAACGCCGGGCGAGAGCCATGATGACCAAGGAAAAAACGAAGCAAACGCCGTTGTAGGCGGCGAAGCAGAGGCCGGCCCAGGCCACGCCTTCGCTGAAGAGTTTGCGTTGCTCGTCGGTGCCATCGGCCACGCCTCCGTAGAAGTGGACACCCACGCTGACCGAAAAATAAATCCACATGGCAAAGAGCCCGAGCCAGGTGAAGAACTGGACGGCGGCCAGTTGCTTCATGACCGCCGGCATGGCGGCGATTCCGTCCCAGATGGCTTGCACCCCGCGCGAGAAGCCCTTGGTTTCCTCTTTTTCGCGAAGAAAGGCCGCGATGTCCTCCGGCGGATACTCCGGCGTGGTGAAAATGGTGTAGAGCACGGCGAGGATAAACGCGCCGGCCCCGAGGTAGAAAGCGAGGGTGATGGCCGCGGGGATGTGGCCTTCGGCGACCTCCATCGAGAGGCCGAAGTTGTTGCTCAAAATCCAGGGCAGGGCCGAGGCGATGACCGCGCCCAGCCCGATGAACAGGCTTTGCATGGCGAAGCCTTGTTTGCGTTGCTCCTCGGGAAGTTTGTCCGCGACAAAGGCGCGGAAGGGTTCCATTGTGATGTTGATCGACGCGTCGAGGATCCAGAGAAGCCCGACTGCCATCCAAAGAACGGCCGAGTTGGGCATGGCGACCAAGGCGAAGGAAGCAATGATCGCTCCGACCAGGAAGTAAGGGCGCCGCCGGCCGAGGCCGTTCCAGGTGCGGTCGCTCAAGTAGCCGACAATGGGCTGGACGATCAGGCCGGTGAGCGGGGCGGCAATCCAGAGGAGGGAGAGTTGCTCGGGCTTGGCCCCGAGGTAAGTGTAGATGGCCGACATGTTGGCCATCTGGAGGCCCCAGCCGAATTGGATGCCGAGGAACCCGAAGGACATGTTCCAGATTTGCCAGAAAGAAAGCGGGGGTTTGTGCATCAGCGGGGGGGAAGAAAGGCGAGGCTTAAACAAAAAGGCGGCGGGCGGCAAGCGTCACGGGCGGCGGCGCCACCAGCCGGCGAGCAGGCTGCCGAGCAGCGAGTGGCAGACGCTGGAGAGGGCGGAGGGCACGGCGGTGAGCGGGTCGGCCGCGAAATGGGTTTTGGCCAGCACGGCGCCGAGTCCGGAATTTTGCATCCCGACCTCGATGGAAAGGGTGCGGGCGATCTTCCGGTCGTAGCGGAAAATGCGGCCCAGCACGTAGCCGAGGGCGAAGCCGCCGCCGTGCAGGAGAGTGACGGCGAGAAGCAATTGCGGACCGTGGGCGAAGATGGCCGAGGCGTTTTGCCCGATGATGCTGGCCACGATGAGGCTGATGACCAGGACGGACAAAATCGGTCCGGCGGGGAGGAGAAATTCGGTCACGCGCGGCGCTTGGTGGTGCAGGAGCAGGCCGAGCAGGACCGGGGCGAGAACCACTTGCGCGGTGGTGAGAAAAATGCCCCACGCATCGACGGGCACGTAGGCGCCGGCCAGCCAACCGGTGAGCAGCGGGGTCATGACCACGGCGGCCAGCGTCGAGCACATGGTCAGGAGGACGGAGAGGGCGACATTGGCCCGGGCGAGGTAGGCCACGAGATTCGAGGCCGTGCCCCCCGGGCAGCAGGCGACGAGGATGAGTCCGACGGCGAACGGCCCGGGCAAGGCGAGCATTTGGGCCACGCCCCAGCCGAGGACTGGCATGATGGTGTATTGCGCGGCGAAACCGAGGGCGACGGCACCGGGCAGGCGGAGTACGGCGGCGAAATCTCCCGTGCTCAGGGTCAGCCCCATGCCGAGCATGACGAGGGCGAGGCCCCCGACGATCCAGGGTCCGCTGAACCAGGTGAAAAGCGCCGGTTGCCAGAGGGCGAGGAGGGCGGCACCGAGGACCCAGGCGGGGAACCAATTGGCGGAGGCGAGGAGGAGGCGGCGCATGCGGGCGGAACTTCGACGGTTTCCGAGGTTGTTTGACAATGAAAAACGCCGCGGTTAGTTCAGACCCTGACGGTTATGAAGCTGACTTACTACGGACATTCCTGTTTCGGCGTCGAGGTGGATGGCACGCATCTGCTTTTCGATCCCTTCATCACTCCCAACCCCAAGGCCGCGGCCATCGACGTGACAAAAATCCCCGCGGATTACATCTTCGTCTCGCATGGCCATGTCGATCACCTGGCCGATGTGGTCGACATCGCCAAGCGCACCGGCGCCACCTTGATCTCGAATTGGGAAATCGTCGAATGGTTCGGCAAGCAAGGGTTGGAGAAGATGCATCCGATGAATCTTGGCGGGGCGAAAGAGTTTCCCTTTGGGCGCGTCAAGATGACCGCGGCCACGCATTCGAGCAGCATGCCCGACGGCAGCTACGGCGGGAACCCGGCGGGATTCCTCGTCGAGACCAAGCTGGGGCATTTTTATTATTCCGGCGACACGGCGTTGACGCGCAACATGAAACTGATCGGCGACAGCGCCTGCTTGAAGTTCGCCGTGCTCTGCATCGGTGATAATTTTACGATGGGCCCGGAAGATGCGGCGCGCGCGGCCGATTTCCTCGAGGTCAAAGATGTGCTCGGAGTGCACTATGACACGTTCCCCCCGATCGAGATCGACAAGAAGCAGGCCGTGCGGGATTTCGCCGACCGTCAGGTCAATTTGCATCTGCTCGAGATCGGGGCTTCGAAGGATTTTTGAAGATAATCTCCTTGGTGAGCGAGACAACGGATGGGTGGGCGGGCCCTCCGCAGCCCGGGCCGCCATGCTGATCGCCGCAATCAGGGCCAAGCCGCTGGATCGCTGGTTCGGCCGTGAGAGTCTGATACCAACCCCGAAAAGGATGTGAACTTTACCTCTTAAGGCAGGGACGAGCGGCCCGCTCGTCCGCACTCTGAAGAACGGACACGCGGGCCGCGTGTCCCCTACCCGCCGCTTCTACTTTTTGCCCTCAACGGCATGGTTACGGCTAAAGACGGCGCAGGCAGGCGTCTACCGACCTCAGGCCATGGCAAGCCCGGCGGATTCCGTCGGGATGCCGGCCTCGCCGAGCTTGGCCAGGGTGAGACCTTTGAAGGCGGGGACGGCGGCGGACATTTCTTTGAAGACGCCTTCGAGAGTTTGGGGGGCTGGGCCGCCGAGGGCGCGGAGGAGATCGGCAAGGATTTCCCAATCGTCGCGGGCTTGGCCGGGCGGGTTGGTCGCGCGGTTGAGCCTTTGCAGGCGGCCTTGCTGGTTGACCATCGACCCGCGTTTTTCGGCGAAGCCGGCGCCGGGGAGGATGGCGGTGGCGAGCTTGGTTGCGGTGTTGGGCAGGATGTCCAAACAGACGATGAGGTCGAGGTGGGCCAGATCTTCGGCCGAGAGTCCCAAGTGCCGGGGATCTTCGCCCAAGCAGAGCAGGGCTTTGACTTGGCCGTCGAGGACGGCGGCGCCGATCTCGCGGAGCTGGGCCCCGGGTTCCTCGGTCAGTCCGAGGAGCTTCGCGCCGGTGGTGTTCGGATTGCCGTCGTCGCTGACCAGGATGCCGTCGGCTTCTTGCGGCCGGGCCACCACGTCATGCCGGGTGATGCCGAGGTGGCGGGCGATTTGGCCGGCCAGCCAGAGTTCCTCGTTGGTCAGGCGGGCGGAGGCGAGGAGGGCGGTTTGGCCGCGGGGGACGGCGGTGAGTTTCTCCGCGACTTGCTGGATGACGCGGGGCCAAGTGGATTTTTGGAGTTGGCCATTCTCGCGAAGTTGCGGCTCCACGAGGCGGTCTTCGCGGTAAAGGTAGGCGTAGTTGAGGCGGCCGTGGTCGCACATCCAGTAAGAGTTGACCGCGTCATTCTGCCGCGGGGTCTGGCGGATGATTTCGTTTTCGCGCGCGCCAATGATCGTGTTGCAGCCGGTGCCGCAGGAGGTGCAAAGGCTTTTTGTTTCGCGCAGGAACCAGACGCGCATCTTGAAGCGGAAATCTTTGCTCGTCAGCGCTCCCACCGGGCAGATGTCGACCGTATTGAGCGAGTAATTGCTGTCCAGGCGTTCGCCTTGGTGGACGGTGAGCGTGGTCTGGCTGCCGCGGTCGACGAAGCCGAGGACGTCGTCGTGGGCCACTTCCTGCATGAAGCGGACGCAGCGCGAACAAAGGATGCAGCGTTCGTCGTCGAGCACGATGTGCTTCCCGATGTCCTGACGTTTGGGCTTTTTGACTTTGTCCTCGAGGAAGTTCGATCCACCTTGGCCGAATTCCACCGCAAATTCTTGGAGGCGGCATTCGCCGGCCTTGTCGCAAATCGGGCAGTCGAGCGGATGGTTGATAAGGAGGAATTCCATCACGCCCTTGCGGCAATCTTCGACCAGCGGGGAGTTGGTGCGGGCGGCCATGCCTTCGGTCACTTCGAGGGCGCAGGAAATTTGCGGTTTCGGCGACCAGGCAATTTCGACCCGACCGTCGGCGCCGAGGACCGGTTGCCGGTTGGCGTCCATTTTCGGCCCGCCGACTTCGAGCAGGCACATGCGGCAGTTGCCGGGCGTGCTCAGAGCCGGATGGTAGCAGTAGTGAGGGACAAAGCTGCCGCTCTGCATGCAGGCCTCGATGAGCTTGGTGCCTTTGGGGAACTGGCGCCAGGCACCGTCAATCTGGACGTTGATCATGGTGGTGCCGTTACTGCCGTTTGCGCTCATGGGTCGGTGGAAAGTGCCGTGAAGGTTAACGGACAGCATGACGCTATCGGGTGCGCGGGGAAAGGAGGAAGTGTCGGAAAGCGCGGGTGACAAAGGATAAAGGCGGAGTGGCGGGTTTGACTCGGACGCGGCGGGCTGGTTTGCTGCGGTTGTGGAAAAACCGATCTGGCTTCTGCCTTTGTTGGGCTGCGCGTTCTTCGCGGGGTGCGCCTCGAAGCCGCCGCTCAAGGCGGTGGATTATGTCGATCTGCCGCGGTTCATGGGTGATTGGTGGGTTGTCGCGCACATTCCTTATTGGTTGGAGCGCGACACCTATGATTCGAAGGACACCTATCGCCTGCGGCCGGACGGCAAAATGGACAACATTTTCAGTTACCGCAAAGGCGGGTTTGACGGTCCGGAAAAGGTGATGAACGGCATCGCCTGGGTGGTGGACAAAAAATCCAATGCCGAATGGCGGGTCCAGTTCCTCTGGCCGATTGCCTTGCCCTATTACGTGCTTTATCTCGATCCGGACTACCGCTTCATGGCGGTCGGGCATCCTTCGCGCGACTACGGTTGGGTCATGGCGCGCGACAAGCGGATGAGCGAAGCGGATTACGCCAAGGTGATGAAGTCGCTGGCCGAGCAGGGCTATGACCCGGCCCGCTTTCGCATGGTGCCGCAGAGTTGAACTGGTTGAGGGTTGAAGGATGAGAGTTGAGGGAAAAGTCACCCCGACAGAGCCGGTTTTTCCGATCTCTCAACCCGCAACTGGCAACTCCCAACTGGTCCCCAGCCTATGATCGCTTATTGGGTGCACAATCTGGATCCGTTTGCGCTGCAATTCGGCGGCGGGTTCGGGGTCAGGTGGTACGGGCTGGCCTACTTGGCGGCCTTTGCCGCGTCCTTTTTCCTCTATCGCTCTTTGGCCCAGCGCGGATTTGCGGTCATCCCGGCCGACAAGGTTGCCGATTTCATCACGGGTTGCGCCGTGTTCGGGGTGTTGATCGGAGGGCGCTTGGGTTATGTTTTGTTCTACGATTTCGACGCCTTCCTCCGGGATCCGCTCATCTTATTCCGCGTCTGGCAGGGCGGGATGTCGGCCCACGGGGGCATTCTCGGGGTTGCGCTCTACACCTTGTGGTATGCTTGGCGGTATGAGGTGAACTGGCCGGGGTTGGGCGACAATCTGGTCATCGGGGCGGCCCTGGGAATTTTCGGCGGAAGGTTGGCCAATTTCGTGAACGGAGAGCTTTACGGGCGACCGACCGAGGTGGCCTGGGCGGTGAAATTCCCGAAGGAACTTTACGAGGCGCCGGTGGAAACCCAGCGCGAGGTGCTGGCCGCGGCGCAGGAACTGTTTGCCGTCCCGGTCGGGTTGGAGGAGGTGCTGGCTTTGCTCCCCCGGTCGGCGGAGGTGACCGTGCTGCTGGAGCCCTTTTTGGCGCCGCGGCATCCGTCGCAAATTTACGAGGCGCTGCTTGAGGGGTTGTTGCTTTTTGTCCTGTTGTGGCTGGTGCGGGTCAAAGTGCGGGTGCCCAACGGGGTGATCACGGGCTTGTTTTTCGTGGGCTACGCGCTGACCCGGAGCCTGGCCGAGAGCTTCCGCTTTCCGGATGCGGGCTATGTCGGGCTGCTAACCAGGGGGCAATTCCTTTCCGTTTTTCTGCTCCTCCTCGGTCTGGGGTTTTTCGTCGCGGCCTGGCAGCGGCCGGTTTATCCGCGGGTTTGGGCGGGTGGAGCGCCGCGAGCCAGCAAGGTTGGCTAGTCTTGGTTGGTCAAAAATCGCCATGACCCGCCCCCCCCAAATGGTGCGCGGGGTCGGGCAGGCAACGTCTGGCACGATTCGCCCCTTTGACCCGTGGTTTTGGCACGCTTCGTGCTGCCTCGATCTTCCAGCGACTTTCTGCTTTGGCCTCAGGGCTGAGGCCGGAAGTCTTTTCAGTCCTCTAACCCAACGAATCCAGCATACTATGAGCAACATGACATCCCGTGCCGCGGCCATTACCGCCATCGCCTCCCGTAAATCGCAGGACACTTCGGTCAATTTTGTGGAGGAATCTCCCGAAACGGTCTTTGGAGCGAACACCTTCAGTCTTGCCGTCATGCAGGAAACCCTCAAGCCGGCCACTTACCAAGCGGTGGTTGAGACGGTGCAAAACGGGGCCAAACTGCCCGAGGGCGTGGCGGACGAGGTCGCCGAGGCGATGAAGAATTGGGCGGTGAGCCGCGGGGCCACGCATTTTGCCCACATTTTTTATCCGCTGACCGGCACTTCGGCCGAGAAGCACGATTCCTTTTATGATCCGGGCACGGACGGCCGCACGAACATTTCCAAGTTCAAAGGCAAGACCCTCATCCAAGGCGAGCCCGATGCCTCGTCTTTTCCCTCCGGCGGGATCCGCGCCACGCACAGCGCGCGCGGCTACACCGCGTGGGATGTGACCAGTCCGGCCTTTCTCATGGGGAATGCCAACGGCACGACGCTCTGCATTCCGACCTCATTTGTCTCCTGGACCGGTGAATCGCTCGATACCAAGACGCCGCTGCTCAAGTCGATGCAGGCGCTGGACAAACAGGCCCGCCGCATCCTCAAGCTCTTCGGTCATGAAAAGGTGGGCCGGGTCGCGGCCACCGCGGGACCCGAGCAGGAATATTTCCTGGTCGACAAGATGTTTTACTACGCGCGTCCCGACCTGCTCTCGGCCGGCCGCTCGCTTTTCGGTGCTCCTTCGCCCAAGGGACAGGAATTTGAGGATCACTATTTCGGCCTCATCCCGGATCGCGTCATGGCCTTTATGTATGAGGTCGACCGCGAACTTTTCAAACTCGGCATCCCGGCCAAGACCCGCCACAACGAGGTCGCGCCCGGGCAGTTTGAGATCGCGCCGCTCTTTGAGTCGGCCAACATTGCCGCGGACCACCAGCAGCTGGTCATGACCGTGCTGAAAAAGACCGCGGACAAGCACGGTCTGATCTGTTTGTTGCACGAGAAGCCCTTTGCGGGGATCAACGGTTCGGGCAAACACGTCAACTGGTCGCTGGGCAATGCCACGCAAGGCAACCTGCTCGACCCGGGTGACACGCCGCATGAAAATGCGCAGTTCCTGGTTTTCGCCGGGGCGGTCATCCGCGCGGTGGACAAATTCGCCCCGCTTCTCCGGGCGAGCATCGCCTCGGCCGGCAACGACCATCGTCTCGGCGCGAACGAAGCACCTCCGGCCATTATCTCCGTCTACCTCGGCGACCAGTTGGCCGATGTCTTCGAGCAGATCAAAGCCGGCGGGGCGACGACCTCCAAGCAGCGCGGCACGCTGCAGATCGGCGTCGATGTCCTGCCCGAATTGCCCAAGGACGCCGGCGACCGCAACCGCACCTCTCCCTTCGCCTTCACCGGCAACCGCTTCGAGTTCCGGGCGGTCGGTTCGAACATGTCCATTTCCGGACCGCTCATCGCGATGAACACCATTGTGGCCGACTCGCTCGAGTGGATGGCCGCGAAGCTTGAAGGTGTCGCCGACCTGAACAAAGCGATCCAAGCCGCCCTCAAAGAGGTCATGGACCAACATGGGCGCGTCATCTTCAACGGCAACGGCTATGCGGAAGAGTGGCATGCCGAGGCCGCGGAGCGCGGATTGCCCAATCTGAAAACTTCGGCCGATGCGCTTCCCGCCTTGACCGCACCGGAGGTTATCGAGGTCTTCGAGAAATACGGGGTGCTTTCCGAAACCGAATTGAGCAGCCGCTATGCCATTCTTTGCGAGCAATACGAGAAGGTGGTCAACGTCGAGGCCAAGCTGGTCGCTGAAATCGCGCAGACCAAAATCTTCCCGGCCGCCGCGTCCTACGCGGCCAGCCTCGCCGAGGGGGTGGCCAAGATGAAGGCGGCGGGAGTGGCGACGAGCAGCGCGACCCTGGAAAAGGTGGCCGCGCTCGTTTCGCAGCTGGAGAGCGATCTGGCCATGTTGCACGCCGTGCACGGCAAGGCGCACGAGTTCGGCGACTGGACCTTCAAGGTCCTCCCGGCCATGACGAAAGTCCGCACCACGGTCGATGAACTGGAAGGTTACCTGCCGGATGAGGTCTGGCCGCTGCCGACTTACCAAGAGATGCTCTTCATCAAGTAAGATAGTTTAGCCAAACTGAAAACAAGCGCGCCGCCGGGTTGATGATGCCCGGCGGCGTTGTTTTTTTGGGGGCGGGCGTGAAAGGACCGGCGCCGCGACGGGAATAGTATGGTAGGGACAAGCGGCTCGCTCGTCCGTGCTATAAGATCCGGGCCCGCGGGCCGCGTGCCCCTACCTATGGCTCGATCGGCCTCCCGGCGTCCTTCGGTTTGCGGAAGAGGGCGATCATCACGCCTTGGATGACGAGTTCATGGGCGGGAATGAGGTCCGGATACTGGGGATTTTCCGCCCGGAGGAAGGGGCGGCGGTTTTTGAGCAGGTAGCGTTTCAGGGTGGTTTCGCCGTCGATGAGGGCGGCCACGATGTTGCCGTGGTTTGGTTCGCGTAGTTCGAGCACGACGAGGTCGCCGTCGAGGATGTGGGCGCCGGTCATGGAATCGCCGCGCACGCGCACCGCGAAGGTGCGGGCGGTGCGGCGAATATCGAGTGAGTCGAGGTCGGCATAGACGCAACCATCGGGCTGTTGCTCGCGTGTGTCGGCAAACCCGGCCGGGATGTCTCCGTAGATCGGGATGGCGGCAACTTCTTTGCCGTGGTCGCCGGCCACCCGCAAGGCGCGGGCCGCCCCGGGCCGGCGGAAGAGCAATTTTTTGCCCTCGAGGGCGCGGAGGTGCGAAGCGGCGGCGTTCGGGCTGGCGAACCCGAAATGTTTCTGGATTTCGCGCACCGTGGGCGGCAGTCCCTGGAGCGCGCGGTGGCGGCGGACGTAATCCAAGACTTGCTCCTGGCGCTTGGTCGGTTTGCTGGACATCTGTCCAGTATACGGCGGAAGTAAAAAGGGGTCAAGCGCCGGGGGAAAGCGGTGGTTTGGCCACCGCACTGCAAAAGGGCGCGGGGTGGGATGGGGTGGCTTTGGAGTGCGGCGGCTCGACGCCACTTTTGGTTCGCTGCGGCTTGCGGGGGAAGGCCAGAGCGTCGCGGGGAGTCAGGCCGGGCGCGGTTTTGGGCCGGAGAGCAGTTCCTTCCGCCGCCGTTTGGCTGCTTTGCGCTCTTTTTTCAATTGCGCGTAGAGGTGGTCGCGTTGCTCGGCACTGAGTTTGGCCACGACTTCCGGGTCGCCGGCCTCCTCGAAGTCGACCGAAGTTACGGTGACCGGACGCAGGGCGACAATACGGCTGCCGCAAATGATGCCGATATTGTCTCCGGCCACAGCCTCCTTGAGATAGGCCCCGAGGTGTTTCTTGGCTTCGGTGATGGTCACGGTCGTCATGACGGCGTGGAGGAAGGCCAGGCCACGAGAAGGCCGCAGAAGGCCCGGCAGAAGGCTCCGCGCCACCATGTGGAGGTGAACGGGCAGGTGCCCGAGGTGCATTGACCGAAATAACCCAGCGCGGCGCCGATGGCTGCGCCGATCACGATGGGCAGGATAAAGCGGGTCATGGCTTGAATTTAACCCGCAACGGCGGATTGCAAAGGGAAAGCGGACCAGTTCTTCTTGGGTCGTGACCAAAGCTTTGGCCCTGCAACCGAAAGGAAGGCATCCGCTCCATGTCCTCTGGGAGTCGGAGGTTTGGCCTGGCGGGGCGGACGAGACCGTCTTGCCCGGTGGTCTCCGCGAACGGGTGCTCTCCGGATTGCCGCACCTGGAGCGGGCGGACCAGGCGTGGAGCACGAGCGGGTTGCGCTCGGACAAAGTGTTGCAGGAAATTTTCCACACCGAGGACAAGATTAGGCCAGCCGATCTGCCCCGTTTGTGTTGCGCTCTGCCGGGGATCGAAGGATGTCTCTTCTCGCGCCGCCGCGAGGTTCTCTCCGCCTGGAGCATGCCACTCGATCTCAAGCAACCGGAACTGCTCGCGGCCGCTTCCGGTGCGATGGACCGCGCGGCCGAGGCCGGTGGGGCCGGTTGGGGTGAGCCGCGGGGCATCACCCTGCACCTTGAAGTGGGCAACGCCAGCCTGCTGCGCTGCGACGCACTGCAACTCCTCGTCCTGCACGAAAAGCGCGGCTTTGCCCCCGGGGTACGGGAGAAGCTGACCTTGGCCCTCGGGGCCGTGGCGCGGTCGTTGCGGGCCGGGGCGTAGGAGGCGGGCTTTTATGCCGCGGACGAAAATGCCTTTTATCGCGGCGGCTTGGTCGGCAAGGTCGGCCAGATGAAAAAGATTCTCCTGGTGGTGGTTGTTGCCGCAGGAGTCTATTTTGGTTGGGAATATTTGTTCGCCCCGGCGCCCGAGGCGAGTCCGGTTGCCCGGTTGTCGCAATTTATTGATGCGCAGGTGGACGAAATTCTCGGACCTCTTCCCTTTGCGACGGAGGGCCAGATCCCGTCCCCGGCACAAAATGACCAACTCCGCGTCCTGCGGGAAGGCATCCGGGACAGGCAGCGCGGGGCCGCCAAGGATGAAAGTCGCCTCTACGAGACGGCCGCGCTCTTGTGCGATGACTTGCTGCGGGCTGGGGAGGAGCGAGACCGGCATATCGGCCGGATCAATGATACCCGGGGCAAGTCGACGCCTTCCGCGCTGTCGACCGATCCCGAGAAGCACCGTCTTGAACGGCTGGCCTTCTTTGAAAACGGCATTGCCTTGTCTTGGCAGGGGGCCAGCAGGAAGCTGCGGGCGGTGATTGACCAGCGCTACCGTCAGGTGCGCGAGTTGGAGAGAAATTTGTCGGAGCCATAAAAGTCTCCCGGCCGGCCGTGGTGGATCGGTCCGGACCCAGTCGCGCAGAAATCCTCCGGCCACTGGGTTTATTCAAACCACTCGGCCGGCAAGCGTTCTGCTTTGGCTCCGGGCATGCGGATCAGAGCGAGGGTTTGCCGGCAATCGGCCAGTTTGCTTCCGTCTTCCGGCCGGATGATTTCGAAGTGCACGCCGAAGCGGATCCGGGCCAGCTGGCTGACTCCGCCGCGGACGAGCAGGCGTTCGCCAAGTTTGCCCGGCGCGAGGTAATCGATTTCGGTGCGCAGGACGACTGGATAGAGACCGGTTTCGACCATTTGGCGCAGGGGCATGCCCATTTTTTCGGCCATGATGGTCCGCGCTTCCTCGATAAAGCGGAGGTAAGCGAGGTTGTGGACCACAGCGGCGCAATCCGTGTCGTAGAACATCACGGTGACCTCGTGCTCGATGCTGGGAAGGTGGGCGGCAGGCACTTTCAAAGTCTGACCGCGGGTCCGGTCCGGGGCCAAAGCAATTTTTTTGACAAATTCCATTTGCACGCGGGGTCAGATGGCCGTATTAGCGCGCTCGCAAATGAATGATTGGGACACTTCCTCCGCGCTGGCGCTCTACAATGTGGACCGCTGGGGCGCTCCTTATTTCTCGGTCAATGACCGCGGTCATGTCGCGGTGCGCCCCTGCGGCGACCCTCGCGGCGAGGTGGATATGATGGAGCTGGTCGCCGAGGCGCGCTCGCGCGGCCTCTCCTTCCCGATGACCCTGCGCTTCCAGGACCTGCTCCGCCACCGCGTCAAAACCGTGAACGAGGCATTTGCCGAAGCCATTGCGGGTTCCAGTTACGCCAACGTCTACCGCGGCGTATTCCCGATCAAAGTGAACCAGCTTCGCGAGGTGGTCGAAGAGATTGTCGACGCCGGTGAGCCCTTCCATTTCGGCCTCGAGGCCGGGAGCAAACCGGAACTCCTTGCCGCCCTCTCCGTGCATACCGACCCGGAAAGCCTGATCATTTGCAACGGTTACAAGGATGCGGACTACATCCGCCATGCCATGCTCGGACGCAAGCTGGGCAAGCGCCTCGTCATGGTGGTGGAAAAAATCGAGGAACTCACCCAGGTCCTGGCCATCGCCAAGCAGATGGGGGTTGAACCGTGGATCGGCGTCCGGGTCCGTCTCGCGACCAAAGGTTCCGGCAAGTGGGCGACGAGCGGCGGCGAGGATGCCAAGTTCGGCCTCTCCACCGCGGAACTGGTCCAGGCCAGCGAACTCCTCCGGCGCGAAGGCATGGCCCATTGCCTCAAGCTGGTGCACTTCCACGTCGGGTCGCAGATCACGGACATCGGCACGATCAAACGCGCGGTGCGCGAGGCGGCCCGCTTCTACGCCAAGCTGCACAAGCTGGGACATGAGCTCGGTTACCTCGACGTGGGCGGCGGTCTCGGTATCGACTACGACGGGTCGCGCACGACCTTCGACAGTTCGGTCAACTACACCCTGCATGAGTACGCCCGTGACGTGGTTGCCGCGGTGCAGGAAGTCTGCGACGAGGAAAAAGTGGCCCACCCCATCCTGGTCAGCGAGAGCGGACGCGCCATTGCCGCGCATCATTCGGTCCTCATCGTCGAAGCGTTCGGCACGATCGAAAAGGTTTCCCGCGGACCCGAGGTGAAGGCGGCCGACGGTGATCCCGCCGTGGTCCAGGACATCCTCGGCATTTACGCCTCGCTCGGGAGCAAGCACCGGCTGGAGAGCTTGCATGATGCGCAGGAAATCCGGGAGAAGGCGGATTCGATGTTCGCCCTCGGGCTGCTCGACCTCCCGGCCAAAGCGAAGATCGAAACGGTCTATTGGCGTATCGCGGCCAAGGTGGTCGAACTTTTCCGCGGGGTGCGCTACGTGCCGGAAGAAGTGAAGGACCTGGAGGTCTCGCTCAGCGACCAGGTGCTCTGCAATTTCTCCGTCTTCCAATCGTTGCTCGACCACTGGGCCCTGGGGCAACTCTTTCCGGTCATGCCCCTGCACCGTCTCGACGAGGCGCCGGACCGTCAGGCCACCCTGGTTGACATCACCTGCGACTCGGACGGCAAGATTTCCCGCTTCATCGATTTGCAGGACGTGAAACCGACGCTTCCCTTGCACCGGGCGGAGGAGGGGAAGCCCTACTACATCGGGTTTTTCCTGGCCGGCGCCTACCAGGACATCATGGGCGACATGCACAACCTCTTCGGCCGGGTCAACGAGATGCATATCTTTTTGGATGAGGATGAAGAGAGCGGCTATTACGTCGAGGAGATCATCGGTGGCAACACGATCGGCAATGTCCTCGCCCTGACCCAATGGGAGAAAAGTGAACTGGTCCGCCGCATGAAGGTGCAGGTGGATGCGGCGATCAAACAGGACCGCTTGAAGCCGACCGAGGGGATGCGTCTGCTTGATGATTACGACAAGGCGCTCGGCGGATACACCTATCTGAATTGCTTTGGCCCTCCGCCGGTGGAACAAAAGCTGTAGCGTCGCCGTCCCCGACCGCCGCTATGCCCGCGGGGAGGAAAACCAGGCGAAGGGCACCGCGCCGTGGGAGAGCAGCCAGTCGTTGAATTCGCGCAGGGGGCGGTGTTGCGCGGCAAAGAGGGCGGCCACTTGCTCGCGTCCGAGCAGGTAGCTCATTGGAACGGTGGGGGCGGCGGTGTACCAGTTCAGATCGGCGGCGGCGCGCGCCTGGGTGAAACCGAGATGTTTCATCAGGTGGCGGATCGCTCCGGCCGGGGTCAGACCACCGGTCTGCAGCCCGATGTCGACCAGAATCCGGTGGGCGCGCCAGAGGGCGTCGTGCAATTGGATGAGCCGGGCCTGCGGGGCGCGGTAAATCTTTTGCTCGAGGCAGAGTTTCTCGCACCAGAGCGTCCAGCCTTCGTAAAAAATGGCGTGCGAAAACATGCGGCGGAGCCGGCTGGGATGACTATTTTGCACGATGAATTGGAGATGGTGGCCGGGATAGGCCTCGTGGGCGCAGGTCAGCTCGAGCCCGAAGTGTTGCCCGAGCTCGGCGCGGCGCGCGGACTCCGTCCTGGCCAGGGCGGAAAGATCATTGACCCAGAAGATACCGGTCTGGTCCGGGTCGAACGGCCCGGGTGCACTGTAGGCCGCGGTGGGGAATTGTTCGCGGAGGAAATCCGGCACCGGCAGCACCTTGAGCTTTTCGCCCCGCGGCAAGGTGACCAGGTCGTTCGCGGCGAGGCGCGATTTGGTCTCCGCGGTGACCCGGCGGTATTCCGCGAGAAGATTGGCGGCGGCCGGTCGCCAGGCCTGGCGCAGTTCCGCGAGGATTGCGGCTGCCGGGCGACGACCGAATTTGGCCGCTTCTTTTTTCAGTTCGGCCGAGAGGGAAGCGACCAAACGGTGACCGGTGGCGAGCAATTCCGCGGCGCTCGCGTCGGTGCCGAGGCGTTCGCGAAGGAGGAGGGCAAAGTTGTCGCGGCCGACGGCAAAACTCCCCGCCGGCCCGGTTTTGGTCTTCTTGAGTCGTTGCGCGTAATCGCGGAAGGCGGCGGCCGCCCCCGCGAAGAGCCGGCGGGCTCGGGCCGGTGAGGCGGCCAGCGGGGCGATTTGCCCCGCCGCCTGCTCGAGAAACAGCGCGGCGTGCTCACTCGAGCGCAGAGCGAGCCGGGTCCAGAGCGGAACAGGGCGGCGCAGGCAGGCGTGGCCTTCGGCGAGGTAACGGGGCACAGCGCGCAGGAGCGAGAGAATCGCGGGGGTGACCGCGCGGAGCTGGTCCGAGTGGCGGACGAGGAGGTGGAAAATCGCGTTGACCGCCGCGCTGTTGTGCGTCTGCGGATCCATCTGCCAGCGGGGATGGTCGCGATGGAAAAAAAGCGCGGTGCGGAGGTAAGCGAGGAAGGCGCGTCGGTCGGTTTGGTCGTCGCCTTCCCCCGGCGGCAGCGCCTCGATCAGAGGCAGGGTTTGCTCGAGCAGGTCGATTTGCTTGCGGTGCGCGGCCGGGTGGTTTGGACCGAGTTTTCCGCGGTATTCGTGCAACCCGAGTTCCGCCGCCTCCTGCGGACGAAGAGACCAGAGGGCACGGAAAAATTTTTCGGCTTCCGCGTGAAGCCGAGGGGCACGGCTGTGCGGGGGTGGACGGAAGACGGCCGGCATAGCGGATGTTCCGCGGCAACGGTCAGTCCTTCTTGACCAACCGGCCGTCTTGATCGACCCGGGCGGACATGATCGTATTGATCTCCACGGCGAGCTCGCGCATTTGCCCGACCTCGGATTTCGACGGGGCGCGATCGGTGGCGTCAGCGGCAATTTTACGGATGGTCTCGAGCCGCGTGATCAGGGCAGTGACCAATTCGGTGTCCTTCAGGCGTGGATTAAGGGTGGAGAGCCGCTCGAGGAAGTAATCCATCACTTCGGGCTTCATCAGTCCGGCCGCGCGCTGCGGGCTGTAGTCGTCAGCGGTGACAATGCAGCCAATTTCAAAGCCCCGCAGCCAGCCCCCGAGGCTGATCATGTGGGCCATTTCCTCGTCCCGTAACTCGACCATGGCTTCCTCGACCCCGGTCTGGGTCTTGATCAATTCGAGTTTGAGTTCGGCCCAATCGCCGCGCAGGCCGAGTTCGAGCAGGCTGTTTGCGTGGCTGGAAAGGCGTTGGCCCACGGCGAGACTTTTGGCCTGCCGGAGCAGGGCGCGGCCGACGTTTTGAATCAGGCCTTTTTGTTCCGCGACCACGGCGAAAAATCCGTCGCAAATCAGCGCGCCGAAGTTGAGGGAGGTCTGGAAGCGGTTGCTGTAAGTGCGCTCGAAGTCCGTCTCGGCGATGACTTGGACCGGCACGGGCTTGAAGAGTTCCAATTCGTTGAAGAGCCGCTGGATGGATGGGGCGGTCAGCTCGTTCACCCCGAGTTCCTCGCGGGCGTAGGCGTCGGAGAGGATTTCGGCGGCCGACTCCGTCTCTTCGTCTTGGGCGCGGAGGCCGTGCGCGGCAAAGGCGAGCGCGGCGGCGAGAAAAATACTCCGCATGGACATCGCCAAAGCCTGCCACAAACCGTCCCCGCTGTCCATGGGTCGCCCGCCCCATTTCGCGCTGGTCCGGCGGGGCGGGGCGAAGGATGATATCCGCATGAAAAAAGTGCTGGTGCCGGTTGACTTCAGTGACACCGAGGAACATTTACTCTCGGCGGCGGTGGAGGAGGCCAAGGTCCGGGGTGCTTCGCTCGTCTTGCTCCACGTGATCGAACCTGCGGCGGAGGTGGCGGGATTCGAGACCGACCCGGAAATGATGCGTTTACGGATCGGGCAGGACCTCGAGGTCGAGCAGCGCATCGAAAAAGAGCGGCTTGCCCAGTTGGCCAAGGAAATCACCGCGCACGGCGTGGAGTGTGAATCGCTCGTGCGTTTCGGTCTCCCGGCCGATGAGATCATTGCCGCCGCGACGGAACTTGGGGCCGAGCGTCTGGTCCTGGGTTCGCACGGCCATGGCGCGCTCTATCACCTTTTCACCGGCAGCGTGGTCACCGGAGTGCTCAAGCGCACAGGCTGTCCGGTCTTGGTGGTGCCCCTGCGGGCCAAAAGCAAATAACCCCTACTGCGACGTGACGACCGACTGGTCCACCTGGCAACCGCGCGAGCGGGCCAACCTCTGCTTTGTCACCCGCGGTGACGAAGTGCTCCTCATCCACAAGAAGCGCGGGTTGGGGGCGGGGAAAATCAATGGTCCGGGTGGCCGCCTCGAACCGGGAGAAACAGCGCTGGAAGCGGCCATCCGCGAGGTGCAGGAAGAACTCTGCGTCACGCCGCGTGATCCGCAACAGCGGGGGGAGTTGCACTTCCAATTTACCGACGGCTACGCTTTGCACTGCACGGTTTTTGTGGCCGAGGGTTGTCAGGGTGAGCCGACGGAGACGGACGAGGCTATCCCGCTCTGGGTGCGGCGTGATGAGATTCCCTATGAGAAAATGTGGGCCGACGACCGTCATTGGTTGCCCGGGGTGCTTGAGGGACGAAATTTCCGCGGCTATTTTGAATTCGAAAGCGACCGCCTGTTGGCCCACCGCTTGGAGTGGATCACGGGGGAATTTTCATCGGGACTATGACAACGACGCAATTCCTCCTCGGTCTCGGCCTCGGGGCAATCACCGGCGTGCTCGCCGCCCTCTTCGGGGTGGGGGGCGGGCTGATCATGGTGCCGGGTTTTGTTTTTCTTTTCGCCCTCGATCAGAAATCCGCGGTGGCCACCTCGCTCGCGGTGATCATCGCGGTCTCCCTCGTCGCCACCACCAAGTATGCCTCGGCCTCGCTGGTCAAATGGCAGGTGGTCCTTCCGGTCATGATCGGGGCGGTGGCCACCACTTGGGTGGCGGCCGATTGGCTCAAGCTTCTTTCCAATGAATTTCTCACCCGAACCTTCGCAATCTTGATGATTGTGGTAGGGATTCGCATGCTTTTTGTGCGCTGAGGAGAATTTTCCATCCCCGTGACAAAATTGTCACAAATCACAAACAGTTCCACAATAGCTACTTATAATTAGTAAAGTCGTGCCCTGCAGTTTATTTATTTTTTTCTCTTGCCTCCCGGGGGCTCCGTGTTACTTTGCTGACGTCTTTAGTAAAGATTGTTCTGGGGGGAACAGTAGCCCTTCTCACCATTCGGTGAGGAGGGCTACAACTTTTTCGAGGGAGAGACTTCGGGCGCCGGTTTAATCCTTCACCCTCGCCATGTATCGGGATCCCCGCTCCGCCACCGCGCGTCGCCACCGAGCCAGGTTGGCCTTTCTCCTGGTGGTGCTGGTGGTTGCTCTGCTCTGGCTTTTTCAGGGATTTGTCCTCGGCCAGGTGGCGCTCCGTCTCTGGCCCTGGCTTGGCGCCCCGGCAGGCCACACGATACGGATGGCGGGGGCCGAGGCCGAATTTTTCGCGCCCATCGTGCTGCAAAGCGTGCAAGTTTCCAGCCCATCCGGCACCGACCTGAAAATTGCGGAGATTCGTTTCGACTGGGCCGCGCTGGCCGATTGGGGTCTTGCTCCGCAGACCTGGATTAAACGGGCGGCGCTGCGTGGGGTCCGGGGTAAAATTGTGACCAGCCCTTGGCCTGCCGCGGAGACTTTGATCGACCGTCGAGCTGGTGGTCAACTGGCCCACTGGCCTGGGGTCCTGGCCGTAAGCGAGGCCGAGGTGGCAATTTCCGGCGCGGGCTGGTCGCTTGATTTGCGCGGGCTGGAACTTCTTCTCGACGAGGACCGCACCGGCCAGCTCCGGGTGCGCGAGGCCACTGCCCGGCTCGGCCGGCACTCCCGCGCCTTCGCCGACCTCACCGCAGTCACGGCTTGGCGCCAAGGCGTGGCGTATTTGGCCGACCTCAAGCTCGACCGCACTGTCACGGTCGACCACGCCACGCTTTCGCTCGTCGGCCAGACCACGCTCACACTCGAGTCACGGGCCTTCGGCGGTTATGCTTTTGCCGACCTGGCTTGGGATGGAGGGGGCGTCAAGGCCGCCCTCAACGCCCTCAATCTTTCGCTTGCCGGGGCGGCGGCCTTTGCCGGTCTCAGCGGGGAGATGGAGGGCACGATTGACCTGGCGAAACTAACCTTTAACGGCGATCCGGGCCAACCTTTGTCCGGACAGATCTCGCTGCGGCTCGAGGCCAACGATTTTGCCTGGCGGAAGAATGCGGTCGAGGACTTGGCCATTGGGCTCAGCGTGGCGGGCGGGCGGGTCCGGCTGAATGAATGCTACCTGCGCCAGAAGTCGAACCTCGTTCGTCTGCGCGGCACGATCACCGTCCCGACGGCCCCGTCGGGCTGGCGCGAGGTACCGTTCGACTATGATCTCGATGCGCAGGTCGGCAACCTTCGGGCCCTGGCTGCTTTGTTCGGACCTCCCTGGAATGGTTTGTCCGGCGGCCTGCGCGCCGGGGGCCAAGGATCGGGTCAGGCGGCCGACGGCCGGGGTTGGCTCCAGGTCCGCGGCTGGGATTTGTCCCTGCGCGGCTTGCCCCCCGGGTCGCTGCAAGCGGACCTGAAATTGGAGGGGCGGGATTTCAAGTTGACCAATCTTGATGCGCAAAGCGGCTCCGACTTTCTGCGCGGCGGCGGGCAAATCACGCTTGATCCTGCTTTGGCTTACCACGGTCGCCTTGAGTTGCGGATCCGCGAGCTGGCCAGGTATCTCGGGCCGCTCGGCCGCTTCGCCCCGGATTGGGCCCGCGAAGGTGGCGTGCTGCTTTTTTGGGATGGCGATGGCACGGCGGCGGCGCACTCCGGGGTCTCCACCTTGGAATTGGTCCGCTTCAGCGGTGACCTCAATCCGGTAGCGGTCAATGGCAAGTTCTCCGGCAGCTACTCGCCCGGCAATATTTACGTCTCCCGGTTTCTCCTCGATCGCGGACCGCTCTCGCTCTCTTCCTCGCTCTATTTCGGGGAGGAGGGCCTTTCGGTGCAGGATATTCAACTCTTCAGCGGAGGTTCGCGTCTGATGCGCGGCGAATTGTTCCTGCCGCTTTCGTTGGCCGCGGTCCTCACCCGTGAACCTTGGGAAAAAACGGTCCGCCGCGAGCGCGACATCTACGCCTTCCTTCGTTCAGACAACCTCGACCTCGGCGCGCTGGTCGAATTGTTCGGCCAGGAGACGACACTCCGGGGCAAGGCGGATCTGCGCCTCGACGGAAGTGGTCCTTGGGAAAACGCGGTGATCGACGGAAATTTTTCGGTCACCGGTTTTGGCGCGGTTTTCCCCGCTCTGACCCTGCCGGAAGCGCGCGCCTCTCTCGCGCTGCAAGTCAAAGACCGGCGTGCCTCGATCGGCGCGAAGTTTCAGCCGGAAGGATCCGCGGCCGCGACCTTGCGGGCGGACTTGCCGGTGTTCGGTGAGGCGGAGGGTGGTGGTTGGACCCTGATTGACGAGAGGAAACCGTGGAACGTGCAGCTGGAAATCCCGCCGACTGATCTGGCCCGCTTTTCACTCAAAGTTGGCGGGATCAATTTCGACCGCGGCCTCCTCGGGGGCAAACTTCAGGCCGGGGCCACCGCGGCTGCGCCGGCCGTAGAGGGAAGTTTGGCATGGCAAGACGGGAGAATTTTCTTTCCGGGTGATTGGTCGCCGGTCGAGGCGGTGCAAGCCAAGATGGCCTTTGCCGGAACGCAGGCTGTTTTCGAGACAACCAGCGCCAAGATGGGTCAAGGCAGCCTCGCGGTGTCGGGCGGCCTGGATTGGGCCGACCAGCGTAATCTGCAGTGCGAAATCCTCCTGCGGGGTGAGGGCTTGAGTCTCTACGAGAACGAGGATCTTTTCCTCTGCGGGAAAGTTGACCTTGCCGCGCGGGGCAACCGCGAGGGCGGTGAGGTCAAGGGTACGGTCGATCTTGAGGGCACGGAGCTGCGGCGCGGGATCGTCCTCACGCCCCACGTGGATCCCGCGGGAGTCGCGGCGGTGGTGGTTCCGTTGCGCGTGACGCTGCAGCCTTTTGCGAGGTGGAAACTCGACCTGAAAATCGGATCGGCAAGCATGGTGCGCGCGGGACCGATGGCAGGTGGCGGACTGCTCGAGCCAGATCTTTATCTGCAGGGCAGCTTGGGCGAATCTCTCCTTCTCGGGACTCTTCGGGTCTCCAACTTGCCGGTGACCTTTCCCTCCCGCGGCAAACTGGCCGCGATGGGTGCGGTCCATTTCACGCGCGAGCAGCCTTGGGTTGCGCTGCTTGATCTTGTCGGGGCGGGTGCCGCGGGTCGCTATGATCTAAGGGCGGGCGCCTTCGGTCCGCTCGCGGCGCAAAAACTCTTTCTCTCCACCGTGCCACCCCTGACTAGGGAGCAGATTGTCATGCTCTTGACCACCGGTGCAAATCCCGTCCCGGCTCCCGCCCCGGACCTTGCGCCCATGAGCCCGGAAGCCAAAATGGAGGCGGAGCCCGCTTGGCTGGACGTGGATAAAATCCGCGGTTTGTTTGGTTGGGGGACCGAGCCGGTGACGGAAGATAAGACCGCAGCAGAGTGGAGTCGGGGGGAGGCATCGGTCGGGTTCGGGTGGGCTTGGCAGTAGGGGGAGAACGGGAGGCGGAGCTAAGCCGTATCCATGCAGTTGAAGACGCAATAAAAGCGCGGCTTGGCTCGGTCTGTCCAGGGGGCACGGCCGTCCCGGCCGTGTTGTCGGGTCGTGACGGGCGGGACGCCCGTGCCCCTTGGCCACGTGCCAACTCGCTCACCAAATAGTTAGTCAACTCTCGCCCAGACGCGCCTCTGTGGCCGTGCCAGAAATGGCAGAATGTTTTGCATGGTTACGGCTAAGCCGTATCCATGCAGTTGAAGAGACAATAAAAGCGCGGCTTGGCTCGGTTTTTCCAGGGGGCATGGCCGTCTCGGCCGTGTTGTTTGAGGTTGTTTGATCGTGACGGGCGGGACGCCCGTGCCCCTTGGCCACCTGCCAACTCGCTCACCAAATAGTTAGTCAACTCTCGCCCAGACGCGCCTCTGTGGCAGCGCCGGAAATGGCAGAATGTTTTGCATGGTTACGGCTAAGGGGTTGTGGGCCTTGGCTTTTGCCGCGGGGACAAGCGGTTGGTTCGTCCCATCGCTCCGCACCGGACACGCGGGCCGCGTGCCTCGACCTGCTGATTCCCGGCACTGGGGGGGACGCCACGCCCTCCCTTGGGGGTGGATCGCGATCTCCCCCTCGCAAGGGGTGCGCGATGCTGCGCGCCGGGACGGCGCGATAAACCTACTGGTCGGCGGCGGCGAGGGCCGAGGGCTCGGTCTTCTCCTTGATTTGGAAGGCGAGTTTTTCGCCGTCTTTGACCACGTGGAGGAGCTGGCCGGGTTGGTAGCTGCCGCGGAGGATTTCCTCGGCCACCGGATCCTCGAGATAGCGCTCGACCGCGCGGCGCATGGGGCGGGCGCCGTATTGCGGGTCGTAGCCTTTGTTGATCAGAAATTCTTTGGCCTCGGGTTCGAGGACCAAAACGATCTCCTTCGCTTTGAGGCGGTCGATCACTTTCTTCACTTCGAGGTCGACGATGTGCTCGAGGTCGCTCTTTTGCAGGCTGTGGAAAACGATGATGTCGTCCAAGCGGTTGAGGAACTCGGGTTTGAAAACGCGCTTGGTCTCCTCCAAGACCTTGTCGCGCATCCCCTCGTGGCTCTCGTCGAGTTTGGCTGCGCCGAAGCCGAGGCCGGTTTGCTTCTTGAGCAGTTCGGCACCGACGTTGGAGGTCATGATGATGATCGTGTTGCGGAAATCGATCTTGCGGCCGAGCGAATCGGTCAGCTTGCCCTCCTCGAGGATCTGGAGGAGCAAGTGCATGACGTCCGGGTGGGCTTTCTCCACTTCGTCGAAAAGGACGACGGCATACGGGCGGCGGCGCACGGCCTCGCTGAGTTGGCCGCCTTCTTCATACCCGACATAGCCTGGAGGCGAACCGATGAGCCGGGAGGCGGTGAATTTTTCCATGTATTCCGACATGTCGATCTGGATGAGCGAGTCGGCATCACCGAACATGAATTCGGCCAGGGTGCGGGCAAGGAAGGTTTTGCCCACCCCGGTCGGACCGAGGAAAATGAAGGAGCCGATCGGGCGGCGCGGGTCTTTCAGGTCGGCCCGGGAGCGGCGGAGGGCTTTGCTCATTGCGATGACCGCTTCGTCCTGGCCGATGACCGACTTTTTCAATTCGCCCTCCATGGCGAGGAGCTTGCGCGTCTCGTTCTGATCCATGCGGGCCAGCGGGATGCCGGTCCATTTGGAAATGACGTGGAGGATTTCGTCTTCCCCCACGATGACCTCTTTTTCGTCCCGCTGGGTGCGCCATTCGGCCAGAATTTTCTCCAGCTTTTCGCGAGCCTGCTTTTCGCTGTCGCGGAGAGAAGCGGCTTTCTCGAAATCTTGCTCTTTGATCGCGGCTTCTTTTTGCCCGCGGATTTCCTCGATTTCCACCTCGAGTGCTTTGACATCGGGCGGGCGGGTCATGTTCTGGATGCGGGCGCGGGCGCCGGCTTCGTCCATCACGTCGATCGCTTTGTCCGGGAGGAAGCGGCCGGTCAGGTAGCGGTCGGATAATTTGGCCGCGGCCTCGAGGGCCACATCGGTCAGTTTGGCTTTGTGGTGCGCCTCGTATTTCGAGCGGATGCCTTTGAGGATGAGGATGGTGTCTTCCACGCTGGGGGCCTCGACCTTGACGGTCTGGAAGCGGCGCTCGAGAGCGGCGTCCTTCTCGATGTATTTGCGGTATTCGTTCAGCGTGGTCGCGCCGACGCATTGCAATTCGCCGCGGGAGAGGGCGGGCTTGATGATGTTCGAGGCGTCCATGGCGCCTTCGGCCGAACCGGCGCCGACGATGGTGTGCAATTCGTCGATGAAAAGGATGATGTTCTTGCTCTTGCGGATTTCGTCCATCACCGCCTTGATCCGCTCTTCAAATTGTCCGCGGTATTTCGTCCCGGCGACCATGAGGGCGAGGTCGAGGGTGATGACGCGTTTGTCGCGGAGGAGTTCGGGCACATTGCCGGCCACGATTTCCTGGGCGAGGCCCTCGGCGATGGCGGTTTTGCCCACGCCGGCTTCGCCGATCAGGACCGGATTGTTTTTCGTCCGGCGGCAGAGGATTTGGATGACGCGCTCGATCTCGCTGGCCCGGCCGATGACCGGGTCCATGTTGCCCTTTTTCGCCACGTCGTTGAGGTCGCGACCGAAGGCGCGGAGGGCGGGGGTTTTTACCTGCTTGCCGCTGCCGCCGGCGCCACCGTTGCCCACGTCGGCGGTTTCCATTTCATCATCCTCAGGACTGAAATTCGGGTTGAGCTCGCGGAGGATTTCGTTGCGCGTGCGCTCAATGTCGACGTCGAGATTCTTCAGGACCTTGGCCGCCACGCCGTCGCCTTCGCGGAGGAGGCCAAGGAGGATGTGCTCGGTGCCGACGTAGGAGTGGCCGAGGGCTTTGGCTTCCTTGCCGGCCAGGGCGAGGACCTTCTTGACGCGGGGCGTGTAGGGGATATTGCCCACCATTTTGGTCTCGGGTCCGGAGCCGACCTGTTTTTCGACTTCCATGCGGACCGTTTCGAGGTCGAGGCCCATTTTGGCCAGGACGTTGATCGCCACGCCTTGGCCCAGCTTGATCAGGCCGAGCAGGAGGTGCTCGGTGCCTACATAGTTGTGGTTGAACCGGTCGGCCTCCTTGCGGGCGAGGGCGAGAACTTGCTGGGCTCGCGGGGTGAAATTGTTCATGGGTCCATTTTCTTGCCCTTGCCGCTTCCGGCCGGTTTGACCTTGGCGATGTCGGGTTCGGGGATTTTTTTTACTTTCGCACGGACCAGATCGGCGCGCAAGGTGTCGCGCTCCTCGGGACTGAGTTTTTCTTTTTTCTCCCCCAACTGAAGGTGGGCCGGCTGGGTGGTCATGAAAAGTTCGTCCACCGCCAGCTGGGTGGATTCAGGGAAAAGCCCGAGGTCGGCCCCCAATTTCAGCACGGAGAGAAGATTGAGCGCCTCTTTCGAGGCGATGGCGCGGGCTTGGCCGAGCACGCCGTAGGCGCGTCCGATCTGGTCGAGGAGCATGTTGGCCCGTCGTTCGAGCAGGGTCTGGCGGGCGTTCTGCTCGTGCTCGATGACCTGCTCGATCACTTTGACCAGGCGGTCGATGATTTCCTCCTCGGTTTCACCGAGGGTGGTTTGGTTCGAGACTTGGAAAAGGTTGCCGAGCGCTTCGGTCCCCTCGCCGTAGAGGCCGCGCACGGCGAGACCGATTTTGCCCACAGAATTGACGATCTGGTTGATCTGTTCGGCCAGGACAAGGGCGGGAAGGTGCACCATGGCCGAGGCGCGCAAACCGGTGCCCACATTAGTCGGGCAGGCCGTGAGGTAGCCGAGATCCGGGTGGAAAGCGTAGGGCACGCGGTCCTCGAGGAAGAAGTCCGCTTCGTTGTTGATCTTGTGGGCCTCGCGCAGTTGGAGCCCGGGAAGGAGGGACTGCATGCGCAGGTGGTCTTCCTCGTTGATCATGATGCTGAGCTGCTGGTCGTGGCTGATCACCACGGCGCTGCCGGCGCTTTTCGAGGCGTGCTCGCGGCTGACCAGATGGCGTTCGACCAAGATTTGTTTCTGCAAGGCGGTGAGGTCCTGCAAGGGCGCGTTGTAGCCGTCGTCCATCGCGGGGATGGCCGCGACATGATCCTGGATTTCGCCGAGGATTTTCAGGCGCTCGGCCTTTTTCGCCCAGCCGGGGAAGGGGCGGTCTTTGAGGTTGCGGGCGAAACGGATGCGGCTGCTCACCACGATTTTGTCGTGCGGACCGTCGCCGCGGAGCCATTGGCCGGGATGGGCCACGATGTGGTCGAAAGTCATGCCTGTAGCTCGTGCTCGATTTTCTGGATTTCGTCGCGCAGCCGTGCCGCATCCTCGTATTTCTCGTTTTTGACCGCTTTTTGCAGGTCGGTCTCCAGGGATTTGACCCGGTCGGCCATGGCGTAGCGGCGGGAGAGGTGGGCGGGCATCTTGCCGGTGTGCTTGAGGCCCTTGTGCATGCCCTTGAGGAGGTTGGCCAGGCCGTCGGCAAAGGTGTCATAGCAAGCGCTGCAACCCAGGCGCCCGGTTTTCTTGAAATCGATCTGGGTGAAACCGCACACCGGGCACTTTTGGGCGGGTTGTCCGCCGCGCTCGATCTGTTGGGTGGCGCCGAGACCGAGGAGGAGGTCGGCCATGGCGAAGCCGGTCGGATCGCTCACCCCCTTCTCCTTGGCGCAATGCTCGCAGAGATTCACTTTCTGCATTTTTCCCTCCACGATTTGCGTGAGGTAAACCGTGGCATCGTTTTTCTGGCAGACGTCGCAGTGCATGATCTCTTTCAACCGATCGGCGTGCCCGTGGTGCGTGTCAATTCGCGGAAAAGCCCGGACAAGCGCAGGGTTACCGGGCCGGGTGCACCATCGTGGATGAGGCGTGAGTCGAGTTCGACCGCGGGAATGATTTCCGCGGCGGTTCCGGTGAGGAAGCATTCGTCGGCCGTGTAAACATCGTAGCGGGTGATGTTTTCTTCGCGGATCTCGACGCCGAGGTCGCGGGCCAGTTCGAAGACCACAGCGCGGGTCACCCCGGCGAGGGCCCCGGCGGCGATCGGCGGGGTGGCGATACGACCATCGCGGATCACGAAAATGTTGTCGCCCGTGCATTCGGCCACGTAGCCCTGCTCGTTGAGCATGAGGCCTTCTCCGGCGCCGGCTTGTTCGGCCTCGATCTTGGCCATGATGTTGTTCAGGTAATTGAGCGATTTGACCATCGGGCTGAGCGCACCGTGGGCGATGCGGCGGGTGGCGCAGGTCACGAGCTTGAGGCCCTTTTCATACATTTCCTCCGGATAGAGGGTGATGGTCGAGGCGATGATAAAGACGGTCGGGTGCGGACAGCTCTTGGGGGAAAGACCGAGGGAACCTTCACCGCGGGTCACGACAAGGCGCACATAGCCGTCCTGCAGGCCATTGGCCCGGATGGTTTCAAGCACGGCGAGCGACATCTCGTCCGGGGTCAATGGAATGGTCAGGGCAATGGCCCGGGCCGAGCGGTAGAGGCGGTCGACATGGTCATCGAGCCGGAAGACGCGTCCACCGTAGAAACGAATGCCCTCGAAGACGCCATCACCGTAGAGGAGGCCGTGGTCGAAAACCGAGACGGCGGCTTGGTCTTTCGGGACGAGTTGGCCGTTGAGGTAGATTTTCATGGAAAGGGAGGTGCGAGGAATACGTTTTCGAGCAGGCGATCAGATTGCCCGCCGGGAGGAGGGAAGACAAGCAGGTCTGGCGGCGGAGGAGCAGGAGGGATGAAACTTGAGTGGGAAAACTGCGTGAAGGGGTGGCATCGGCCGCCGGCCGATGTTATCAGACGATCACGGGCAGGGATGCCCGTGCCACTTTTTCGGCATGGACTGGACTGTCGACTTGCGCATCCTCTGGCGGGCCGCAACAAGCTTGCCGGTGACTGGTGGGCGGCGGAGACTGACACGACCATGACGCTGGAACCGCTGCACCCCATCCAACGGCAACGTTTTGGCGCGATGTCGGTCGCCGAGAAGTGGGAGGTTGCCAAGGGGCTGCTGCGCACGGCACGCGAGACGCGCCGCGCCGGTCTCGCCCTCCGTCATCCGGACTGGTCGTCGGAAAAAATCGAGCGGGAGCTGGCCCGCGAACTCGCCGGTGCCCGAACCTGATCCGGTCGCACTTTTCGCCGGCGCGCTCCACCGCAGCGGCGCCCGCTACCCAAGTCAGTGGGGCGTGGCATCGGCATCCTGCCGATGGCCTTGGGTCGTGACGGGCGGGCCTCCTGCTCGCAGAGCTTACGGCTCGGAGAGACGCCCGTGCCCCCTGCCCAAACCAGAAGTCGACTCGCCCGGCGGGTCCGCCATAACGCGAGTTACTCGGGAGTCCCTGAATCCGCGCGCGGCGGGTGTGGTTGGGGAGTAACCGGGGCGGGATACGTTCAGCGTCCCCGACCTGGGGCCAAGCATGGCTGAAGTCCATAAGCTTCGGGCGATTGGGATAATGCGGAGCGGGCTGACAATTTGCCGACTACCGCTGGAGCAAGTCCGCGATGCAGGCGGTCCAGCCGGTTTGGTGGGAGGCGCCGAGGCCGCGGCCGGTTTCGGCGTGGAAGTACTCGTGGAAAAGTAACGGGTCGCCGGCGCGGCCGCCGTCGCAGGGACGGGTGCCGTCGGGGCCGGGGAGGAAGAGGGCGGTGAGGCGCTTGGTCAGCTCGTCGGCGATTTGGGCGAGGTTGAGGCGGCGGCCGGAGCCGGTGGGGAATTCGGCGGTGAGGTCGTGGCCGTAGTAGGTGTGGTATTTGCGCAGGGATTCGATGAGGAGGAAGTTGACCGGCATCCAGACCGGGCCGCGCCAATTCGAGTTGCCGCCGAAGAGTCCGGAGGTCGATTCGCCGGGTGCGTAGTCCACGCGGTAGGTGTGGTCGTTGACCTGCAGTTCGAACGGTTGGTCGCGGTGGCGCAGGGAGAGCGAGCGGAGGCCGAAGGGTCCGAGGAATTCGTTTTCGTCGAGGATGGTGGCGAGGAGGCGCTCGAGGCGTGGGCGGTCGAGGAGGGAGAAGAGGTGGACGCCGTCTTGGTTCTGGGCGCGCCAGCGGGAGGCGATCTCGCGGAGGTCGGGGCGGCGGTCGATGAACCAGCTCCAGCGGTTGGCCAAGGGGCGGCCGAGGTCGGCGAGATCGTCGGGGATGGTTTCGACCGCGAAGAAGGGGATGAGGCCGGCGATGGAGCGGAGTTTGATCGGAATGCGGCGGCCGTCGGGCAGGTGCAGTTGGTCGTAATAGAAACCTTCCTCGTCATCCCACAAGTCGGCGCCCTTTTCTCCGCTCAGATCAAGCGAGGACGAGATGTAGAGAAAATGCATGAGGAATTTGCCGGCGAGCGGCTGGTAAGCGAGGTCTTCGCGCGTGAGTTCAAGCGCGATGAGCAGCATGTTGAGCGAAAACATGGCCATCCAGCTGGTGCCGTCGCTCTGCACGAGGTAACCGCCGTCGGGGGGAGGTTCGCTGCGGTTGAAGGGACTGGCGTTGTCGAGTCCGAGAAAGCCGCCGCCGAAAACTTCGAGTTGGTCGTCGCGCGAGGCGGCGTTGACCCACCAGGTGAAATTGATGAGCAGAGCGTGGAAGACGTGCTCGAGGAAAATGCGGTCGGGGGTGCTGCTGCGGCGGGCGTCGGAGAAGTAGGTGCGGAGGGCAGCCCAGGCGTAGACCGGCGGGTTGGGGTCGCCGAAATTCCATTCGTAAGCGGGGAGGCGTCCGTTGGGATGCATATACCATTCCTTGAGCAGGAGCTTGAGCTGGTGTTTGGCCAGCGCGGGGTCGGAGAGGGAGAAGGGGATGGTGTGGAAGGCGAGGTCCCAGCAGGCGAACCACGGGTATTCCCAGTCGTCGGGCATCGATATGACATCATGCGCGATGAAGTGGCGCCATTGGGCGTTGCGCGGATTGGTGCGTTCCGGCGGCGGGAAGGCGGGGTCGCCGTCGAGCCATTTGCTCACGTCATAGTGGTAGAACATTTTGTTCCATTCGAGTCCGGCGAGGGCCTGTTGCTGGATCTGGCGTTCGGCGGGGCCGAGGCGCGGGGCGGCGAGGGTGTCGTGGTATTCGGCGCACTCGCGGGCACGGGCGATCATGACCTGGCGGGAATCCACTTTGCTCGTGGCCTGTGCCGCGCGGAGCCGCAGTTCCAAGGTGGCCGTGGCCCCCGGGGCGAGGTCGAAGCGGTAAAGGGCGGCGGCTTTGCTGCCGGTCAGTGCGGGATTGACCGCACCCTTCTCCCCGCCGACGAGGTGGCGGTGGAAGGCATCCTTGGTGAAGGGCGAGGCGTCCGGCGTGCCGAAGAGGAGGGTGTTGTTCGTTTCGTTTTCGGTGAAAAGAATTTCTTGGGGAGTGGGTCCTTCCAAGAGCCACTCACCGAGCATCTCGTCCTGCGCTGTGAGGAGCGCGGTGGTAGAGGTACCGAGACTTGCGGCTCTCGGTCGCGCCGGGTCCCACGTCCAGCGATTGCGGAACCACAAGGTCGGCAGGATCCAAAGCGGGGCGGGGTCGGGTCCGCAATTTTTCGCGGTGAGGCGGACGAGAATGTCATCCGGCGAAACTTTGGCGTAGGCGACCTCGATCTCGAAGAAGCGGTCCTCCGCGAAGATGCCGGTGTCGCGCAGTTCGTATTCCGGATCGAGCGGACCGCGTTTGGCGTTTTCGGCGACAAGTTCTTCGTAGGGGAAGGCGCGTTGCGGGTAGCGGTAAAGCGCGCGGAGCCACGAGGCGGTGGGTGCGGCTTCGAGATACCAATATTCTTCCTTCACGTCCTCGCCGTGGTTGCCCTGCGGACCGGTGAGGCCGAAGAAGCGTTCTTTGAGGATGGGGTCGGCGGCGTTCCAGAACGTGGGGGCGAAGCACAGGTGTTGCTCGCGGTCACACAGGCCGAAGATCCCGTCCTCGCCCCAGCGGTAGGCGCGGCTGCGGGCGTGTTCGTGCGGGAAGTAGGTCCAGGCCTCGCCGTCCTTGCTGTAGTCCTCGCGGACGGTGCCCCATTGGCGCGAGGAAACGTAAGGACCCCAGGCGCGCCATGGGTCGTGGGGGGAGGGGTTGTCGGCGAGGCGTTGGGCTTCGGGGGTCATGGGAAGAAAAGGGATGATTGTTCAGCAGGCACGGCCGCCCCGGCCGTGATGTCTTGGCTCGTGACGGGCGGGACGCCCGTGCCCCCTGGCCCGATGGTGATTGGAGGTCACGGGCAAGATGCTCGTGCTACTTTTTTTCATGCGCGGGCCTCCGTGATCCAGCGGGTGATGCGGGCGAGGACGTCTTCGGCGTTGATGTCGTGCCAGAGGAGGTGATGGCTCTCGGGGTAAAAGACGTATTCTTTTTCGGTGGCGGCAATGCGGTCGAAGAAGGCGCGGCTTTGCGCGGGTGTGATGAAGACGTCGCGTCCGGCGGAGAGCATCAAGGTCGGCACATCGATGCGGGTGGCGGACTGCTGCGCGGCCTGCATGAGGTCGTGGAAGCGGGCGAGGAAGCTGATGGTGAACCCGCTCACGCGGTGCGGGATGTTGTCGAGGTAGGCCATGTATTCGTCGTCGGCGGTGAGCCGGGGGATGCAGGTTTTGCCGTGGACGAAGCGCATGGGGGAGATTTTCAAGCGCGGCACCCAGGTGCTGGCTTGGCGCAGGAGGGCGACGGTCCAACCGGGCACGGGGGCGCGGGTTTCGGGCACGGGAGCGGAGAGCACGAGGCGCTGCGGGCGCAGGGCGCCGTGGGCCACGGCATCGACGGCGACGAGGGAGCCCATGCTTTCCCCGATGAGGTGGTAGGGCGTGTCCGGCAGATGGGTGGCGACGAAGGCGGCGAGGTCGGCGCGCCATTCCTGCGGGTCGAGGAAATGTCCGCGGCGGAGGTGGTCGGGGTCGTTGCCCTGACCGCGCAGGTTGAGCCCCCAGACGGTGCAGCCTTTGGCGGACAGGCAGCGGGCCAGCGGACCGAAGTCGGCCGCCGAGCCGCTCAGGCCGTGGAGGCAAATGACGTGGCTGCCGGGGGACTCATCACCGTTCGGCCACACCAGGCCGGGGAACGGTGTGCCGTCGTGCGCCGCCCACATGAATGGCTGGGAGCCGCGGGCGACGTGGTCGACGGTGATGACGGAGTCGTTGGGCACGGTCTTGTTTTCCCCGCTGCGGGTAGGCGGGGCAAGCGGCGATCGCGCTTGCCGGTTCGGCGAGGCCCGCGCAAGCTCGCGGCATGGAACCGGTCAATCTGGCGGAGTTTGAAGAGGTGGCGCGGGGGAAATTGGCGCGGAAGGCTTACGAATATTATGCCGGCGGGGCGAACGATGAGGTGACCTTGCGGGCCAATGGCGAGGGTTACGGGAAGTTGGCATTGTATCCGCGCGTGCTGCGCGATGTGACGGTGCGGGATACTTCCGTCGAGGTGTTGGGGGAACGAATTTCCTTCCCCGTCATGGTGGCGCCGACGGCGTTTCAACGCATGGCCTGTGACGAGGGCGAGTGCGCCACGGCACGGGCCGCGGCGCGGGCGGGGACGATCATGGTGATGAGCACGCTGGCGACCACGGTGATCGAGGACGTGGTCGCGGCGACGGAGGGTCCGAAGTGGTTCCAGCTCTACATTTACAAGGATCGCGGAGTGACGCTCGACCTGGTGCGGCGGGCCGAGGCGGCGGGTTGCCGGGCGCTGGTGCTGACGGTGGACACCGCGGTCTGGGGCCAACGGGAGGCGGATGTGCGCAACGGGTTTGCTTTGCCGGAGGGCCTGACCGTGGCGAATTTGGCCAGGCATGCGCAGCAGCATTTTCCGGAGGGAAGGGCGGGTTCGGGCTTGGCGGCTTATGCGGCGGCCCTGCTCGATCCTTCGCTCACTTGGAAGGATCTCGAGTGGTTGCGCGGTCAGACGAAGTTGCCGCTGCTACTCAAGGGTGTGCTCCATCCGGACGATGCGCGGGCCGCGGTGGAACACGGGGTGGCGGGGGTGCTCGTCTCCAACCACGGCGGGCGTCAACTTGACAGCGCGCCGGCGACGATTGAGGCCTTGCCGCGGGTGGTGGAGGCGGTGGCGGGGCGCGTGCCGGTCTTGGTCGATGGCGGGGTGCGGCGGGGCACGGATGTGGTCAAGGCGCTGGCCTTGGGGGCGAAGGCGGTGCTGATCGGACGTCCGATTTTGTGGGGCTTGGCCGCGGACGGCGAGGAGGGGGCTTACCGCGTGCTGGAGTTGCTCCGGGTGGAGTTCGATCTGGCCATGGCCTTGTGCGGGGCGCGGAATGTGGGGGAGATTGGGCTCGAGTCGGTGGGGTAAGGAGGGGAGTGTTCAGTTTTCGGTGTTCAGTGTTTGGTGAGTTCTTTGGGGTCGTGCCGGGCGGGCCTCCTGCTCGTAGAGCTTACGGCTCGGAGAAACGCCCGTGCCCCCTGCCCGAACCACAAGCGGGTGGGTCCGCCATCACTCGAGTTATTCGCGAGGCAATGGCCCCGCCCAGCCATGGAAGGCGATCAATCAAAGTAGACGTCGGCGTGGTCGTAGGGCGGGGAGCAGGAGCAAAGGAAGCGGAGTTTTGACCGTGCGCTGATTTGGTGGCGGGCGCCGGCGGGAATGAGGATGGCGTCGCCGGGGCCGACCTCGCGGGTTTCGCCGTCGAGGTCCATGAGCGCGGTGCCCTCGAGGAGGAAGTAAAATTCCTCGCAGATTTTGTGGTGGTGGCGTTCGGTGGCTTGGCCCGGAGCCATGCTGGCTTCGGCCAGGCTGTGCTTTTCCACCGGCGCATTGCTGCGGTCGAGCACGCTGCGGATGGTCGAGCCGTCTTTCGTCGTGAAGGGGCTTTGATTTTCGAGTTGTTGGACTATCATCTAACCACACTATGCGATTTTTTGAAGGTTGCACTGCTTTGGTCACCGGGGCTTCGTCGGGGCTGGGCGCGGAGTTCGCCCGGCAATTGGCGCCGGTGGCGGGCACGCTGGTGCTGGTGGCGCGGCGGGCGGGGCATCTCGACGAACTGAAGGCGGACTTGGAGGCAGAGTATCCGGGGGTGCGCATCTTTGTTTACGTCCTGGACCTCACGCGGGAGAACCAGAACCGTGATTTTTTGGAGTGGTTGGAGCAGGAAAAAATCCAGATCAATTTTCTGGTCAACAATGCGGGGATGGGCGACCGGGGGCCGTTTGCCACGGGGGACTGGGCGAAGATCCACGCGATGCTGGAGCTGAATGTCTTGGCCTTGACCCGGCTGACCCATCATTTGCTGCCGATGTTGCTCCAGGGTGGACGGGGAGCGATCCTCAACGTGAGTTCGATCGCGGGGTTAATTCCCTTGCCGCAGATGTCGGTCTACGCGGCGACCAAGGCCTATGTGAACAGTTTCAGCGATGGACTGCGCATGGAATTGCGCGAGACGGGGATCACGGTGACGGCGGTGTTGCCCGGGCCGGCGGAGACCGAGTTCGGTCGGGTGGCCTCGCGGGGGACGGGTGAAGCGGAATGGAGCTCGCCGGACGTGTTGCTCGTGCCGGTCGAAGTGGTGGTGCGCAAGGCGCTCGGCGCGGTGGCGGCCGACCGGGCGAGGGTTATCCCCGGTTGGAAGGTGGCCCTTTTCATGGGTTTGGCCGTGGCGCTGCCGCTGGGAATCCTCCGGGCGATTCTGCAGCGCAAGGCGCGCTGAAGTGAGGATCTGATTTTTTTTTCGGGACGTAAAGCATGGCCATGAATCCAACCCAGATCCGCAAGGTTCCGATTGATGCAGCCGCCTTGGCGCGCTTCAAAAAGACGTTCGAGCTGATCAACACGCATCTCTACAGCGTGGAGGAGCGGATTCGGGCGCAGGCCCGGGCCTTTGATCCGGCCATGGAGGGCTATGTGGAGTATGTTTGCAATGCGTCCGGCAAACGGCTGCGTCCGGCCCTCGCCTTGTTGGCCGGCGGCTCCACGGGCAAAATCACCTCGAGCCATGTCGACCTGGCCGTGATCATTGAACTGATCCATATCGCCACGCTGGTCCATGACGACATCATGGACGGAGCGGATCTGCGCCGCGAGCAACCGACGGTCAATGCCAAGTGGGGCAATGCGATCAGCGTGCTCCTCGGCGACGCGCTGCTCGCGCACGCCATGAGGTTGGCCACCAATTTTTCCGAGACCGAAGTGGTGCGGCGGATTGCCGATGCGGCGGCGGAAGTTTGCACCGGGGAAATTATCCAGACCCAGCGGCGCTTCGATTTGAATTTGTCGGTCCCGGACTACTACAAAATCGTCGAGATGAAGACCGGGGCGCTTTTCGCCGCGGCGGCAGAGTTGGGGGCGTTCTTGAGTGAGACGACACCGGAGCGGATCGGGGCCTTGAAGCAATTCGGGCTCAAGCTCGGGACGGCCTACCAGGTCTACGATGATTGTCTCGATCTGGTCGGGACCGAAGAAGAAATCGGCAAGACGCTGGGGAGCGATTTACGCAAAGGGAAACTGACCTTGCCTTTGATTTTTCTCTTGCAGTCGGCGCGCCGGAGTGGAGACCACCATAAAGTGAGTGCCTTGTTGCTCGGGGGTGACGAGGTGGAAGCGGACAAAATCGTCTCTATGCTCTTGGAGCGCGGGGCCTTGGAGCAGACGGCTCAAGCGGCCCACCGACTGGTGGAAGAGGCCTTGGTCGGGCTGGATGCCCTGGACGAAAACCGTTTCACCAGCGGGTTGCGCGGGGTGGGGGAGTATTTGCAGGTCTTGATCCGGCGGGTGGCGGGCTAATCAGGGCAGGGGCAGGCGCGCCTGTCCGCTTCAACCGGGCGGACGCGCGGGCCGCTCGTCCCTGCCTTTGGCGCGACGCAAGCTGGCGTGGTCGCCGCGCGGTCGCTTATCTTCAGGGTGTGGCGACGCCGAAGATCAAAGACTGGCCGGAGGAGGAGCGGCCGCGGGAAAAGTTGATGCACCGTGGGGCGGACGCGTTGAGCGATGCGGAGTTGCTCGCCATTTTTTTGCGCACGGGGACGCCCGGGCGCACCGCGGTGGATGTCGGCGACGAAATGATCAAGGCGGCGGGAGGATCCTTGGCGCGGATGGCCCCGATGACCGTGAAAGAGTTGCGCAAGCTGGCCAAGGGAGTGGGTCTGGCCAAGGCGTGTGAAATGGCCGCCGGGTTCGAAGTAGGCAAGCGTTTGGCGCGGCAGACCGCACAAAGCGAACCGCTGGGGACGCCGGAGAAAATTTACGCTTTCATGGGGCCGTTGCTGCAAAATCTGCCCCGGGAGTCGCTGCGGGTCGTGCTGCTCGATACGCGGCACCGGCTGATCCACGCGGAGGAAGTTTCGCTCGGGACGATCAACGAAAGCTTGGCCCATCCGCGGGAAATCTTGCGTCCGGCGATCAGTCACGGAGCTTACGCCTTTATCCTGGTGCACAATCATCCCTCGGGCGATCCGACGCCGAGCGAGGCGGACCGGGCCCTGACCCGCCGGATGCGCGAGGCCGCGGATCTGCTGCAGATTCGCTTGCTCGATCATGTCATCATCGGCCGCGAGCGCCCCGGAGCCCCGCCTTACTTTAGCTTCAAAGAGCACGGGCTGCTTTGAGTTGAGGGTTGAGGGTTGAAAGTTGAGGGAGAGTCAGAGGATGATTCCGTTTCTCTGGCGAATTTGATTTTCTCTCAGCTCTCATCCCTCAACTCTCAACTTCTTCATGAACATCCATCCTACCGCGCTGGTGGCCGACGGGGCCAAGCTGGCGAATGACGTCGAGGTCGGGCCCTACTCGATTATCGGACCGGAGGCGGAGGTTGGTGCGGGTTGTGTGATCGGGGCCCAGGTGATTTTGGAGCACCGCGTCGTGCTCGGCGAGGGGACGAAAGTCGGTCATGGGACGATCCTGGGGGCCAATCCGCAGGACTTGGGATTTGAGGTCGAGCGCAAGGACACCGGGGTGCGCATCGGGCGCCAGAATACGATCCGCGAACACGTCACGATCAACCGCGCCACCCGGGAAAATGCGGACACCGTGGTGGGGGATGATAATTTTCTCATGACCGGGTGTCACTTGGGCCACGACTGCCTTCTCGGTCACCGTGTTATCGTGGCCAACAACGTCCTCCTGGCCGGTCATGTGAAGGTGGCCGACAGCGCATTTCTCGGCGGGGGCTCGGTCTTTCACCAGTTTGTCATGGTCGGTTGCTTGGCCATGGTCCAGGGGGATTCGGCATGCAGCCAAAATGTCCCGCCTTACACCGTGGCCTCGAGACTGAACACGGTGGTCGGTCTCAACTCGATCGGACTGCGGCGCGCCGGACTCAGCGCCGAGGCGCGTTTGCAGCTCAAGCGGGCCTTCAAGCTGCTTTATTTGTCGCGCTTGAATGTGTCACAGGCCCTAGAGGCCGCGGCCGAGGAGAATTGGGGGCCGGAAGCGGCGCAGTTTTTCGAATTCGTAGGTGCCTCGAAGAATCGGGGGATTTGCGATTACGGGGGGAAGGGTTTGGCCGTGGAGGAGTAGTCAGCCGGTGTCGGGGACCCTCCTTGCGGCGTGGCAAGCGGCACCGCTACATCGAAAATTTTGTTACGGCAATGGCGGAGAAGGCTTCGTACACGTTGGAGCGGTACTCGCAGAAAAGGATGTCGATTTCCGGGGGGCCCGGTCGCTTGGTCCCACGGTAGGCGTAGATGACGCGGTAAGAGCGGACTTTGACTCGGTAGTAGCCGTGCAGGTCGTCTTCGAGCGCTTTGATGTCCCCCTTTTCCTCCTCCAGCAAACGGATGGCCCGGCGCAGGCGTTTGCGTGAGTCGGGAGCGAGTCGCTTGATGTATTCGCTGACCTGGTCTGCGACGTTGACTTTCATTCTTTTTCGTCGAGCACGGAAAGCGGATGGAATTTGGTCTTGCCAGCTTCGTAGTCGCGGATGGCTTTCATCGCCTCCGGGTTGGCCAAGATTTCCATGGTTTCGAGAATTGCTTCGAAGCGTTCCGGCGAGAGGAGGTAGCCGACGACTTTATCGCGGCGGGTGATGACGACCGGATGCTCGGCCGCCTCGCGGACCAGAGCGGGAAACTTGGCCTGGGCTTCGGTGATGGAATACGTAGTTGCCATAACTTTCTATGTAGCTGGTTTGAGGGCGGAGAGCAAGTTTTCCGGCGTTATACTGACGGCCGGCGTCTTGGCCCCCGGGCTGCCGCGTAGTTCCAAGCATGAGCGAATTTCCCGCCACCCGGCAGTCGGCGCTGCAACGCCTCGAAGAGTTTCTGGCCGAGGCTCCGCACTATGCGGCAAGGCGCAATTATGTCCTGCCGGGTCATTCGCAGGTCTCGCGTCTCTCCGCCGCGATCCGGCATCGCTTGATCACGGAGGCCGAGGTGGTGGAGGCGGCGTTAGGGAAGTATCCCTTCCGCGTGGTGGAAAAGTTTTTACAGGAGGTGCTCTGGCGCGGCTATTGGAAGGGGTGGTTGGAAATGCATCCGCGGGTCTGGGATCATTACGGTGTTTCGTCCAGCCGTCCGGCTGGTGCCGGGGGTCCGGAGGTTGCCGCGGCCTGTCGTGAAGTGGCCGCAGGCCGCTCACCCTCGGGCCTGATGAATCACTTTGCGCGCGAATTGCTCGAGACTGGTTATTTGCACAATCACGCCCGGATGTGGTGGGCCTCCTATTGGATCCACCATTGCGGGTTGCCCTGGGAACTCGGCGCGCAGCATTTTTTCTCTCATCTGCTCGATGCGGACCCGGCGAGCAACACGCTGGGCTGGCGGTGGGTGGCCGGAGAACAGACGCGGGGCAAGACCTACCTGGCCACGGCGCAAAATATCGGCAAGTTTTGCGCTCCGGAATTGCTTGAGCAGGCGGGAGGTACCGGACTCGACGAGCAGGTGGTGGCCCGGGCCGGTCGGGCCGACGATCCAACGGTCGATGACTTGAGCGGGCTGCCGGATGTTCCAAACGAGGTCGGGTTGCTTGACCCGGAGCGGCGCGTTGCCCTCATTCTGCATGACGAGGACCTTTGCCTGGAAACCAGTCCGGTGGCTCCGCTTCGGCCGGCGGTGGTCTGGCAATTTGTTCCGGAGCCGGAACTCCCGCGGTCGGAACCGCGGGCGCAGTGGCTCGAGCTGGCGCGGGCCGATGCGGCCCGGCGGGCCGGAGAGCACTTCGGATCTGAGGTGCGTGTCTGCCGGAACCGTGAGGAAATGATTCAGGCCTGCGGTGCGGAAAAGATTGATTCGGTTTTCATCATGGAGCCTTTTGTCGGGCCACTGCGCGACGAACTCGGTGATTTTTCGGCCGAGCTTATGAGGCGGGAGATTTCCTTGGTCGGGTTGCGTCGGAAGTGGGATTCCGTCTTGCTGCCGCAGGCCAGTCGCGGTTTCTTTCCGTTTTGGAACAAAGCCGGGCGGATGCTGGCCAAATCCGGCGCGGAGGGGCTTTCGTGAGAGGAGTGGCCAAGTCGGATTTACCGGAGAAGCTTTGCGCGGCCTGTGGTCGTCCTTTCTCCTGGCGCAAGAAGTGGGAGCGTGACTGGGATGCGGTGCGCTTCTGCAGCGAGGCCTGCCGGAGCGGACGGCGCGACCGGCGACGGCAGAACGAGGGGAAGGCGGCGTGAGGGAACCTCCGGTCAACCTTGTTTGGTTCAAGCGTGACTTGCGGGTGGCAGACCATGAGCCGCTGGCCGAGGCGGCCGCGGATGGGCCGGTGCTCGGCCTCTTTATTTACGAACCGGCGCTTTACGGCGCGCGGGAGTTTGATCCGTCGCATCTCATCTTCCTCAACCAATGCTTGGACGATCTCGATCGGGCCTTGGCCGCGTGCGGGGGCGCGCTGGTCCTGCGCCAAGGCGAAGCGGTGGAAGTTCTCGATCGGTTGGCGGAGGAGGTGCCGGTCAAAGCTCTCTTCTCCCACGCTGAGACGGGTAACCTGATCACTTACCGGCGGGATGTGCGGGTCGCGGCGTGGGCCGCGCAGCGGGGTATCCGCTGGCGGCAGTTCCGGCAGGATGGGGTGATCCGCCCCTTGCGCCGCCGCGATGGTTGGTCGGCACGCTGGGCGGAACGGATGAACCGTCCGGTGGTTCCCCCACCGGAGCGGATGGCTTCGCCCCGTGGAATTTCCGGAGTCGGCCTGCGCGCGCCGGCGGACTTGGGTTTGCCGCCCAGTGCCAAGCAGGAAGCGCAACCTGGAGGGCTGAACGAGGCGGGTGCAGTGATGCGTTCCTTTTTGCAGGAGCGGGGCGTGAATTACCGGGCGGACATGTCGAGCCCGGTTGCGGGGTGGGAAGGGTGTTCGCGTTTGAGCCCGTATCTGGCCTTTGGCTGCCTCAGTATGCGCACCATTCACCAAGCGGCGGGGAACCGGGTGGCCGAGCTGCGTGCCTTGCTGCGGAGTGGCGGGCCGGTCGACCGGCGGTGGCTCGGATCACTCTCCAGTTTCGGCGCGCGGCTGCGCTGGCACTGCCACTTTATGCAGAAGCTGGAGGACGAACCGCGGATTGAGTTCAAGAATTTTTCCCGCGCTTTCGACGGGATGCGCGAGGAATTCCTGACGGGGTCGGAAGCCGAGGAGCGTTTCCGTCGTTGGCAGGAAGGCACCACGGGGTATCCCCTGGTCGATGCCTGCATGCGCGCGGTGCGGGCCACCGGATGGCTGAACTTTCGCATGAGGGCCATGGTGGCGAGCTTTGCCGCTTACCACCTTTGGCTGCACTGGCGCGAGCCGGCTGTTTATCTGGGCCGGCACTTCCTCGATTTCGAGCCGGGCATTCATTTCAGCCAGTTCCAAATGCAATCGGGGACCACGGGCATCAATACCCTGCGCATTTACTCCCCCGCCAAGCAAGCGCTCGATCAGGATCCGAAAGGCGTGTTTATCCGCCGCTGGATTCCCGAGTTGGCCCAGGTGCCCGAATCATGGTTGTCCCAGCCGCATCTCATGCCCTTGGAAATGCAGACCCGCTGCAATTGTTTCATCGGCCAGGACTACCCTGCTCCCCTCGTTGATCACCAATCCGCGGTGGCGCTGGCCCGGGAGCGGTTCGCGGCCGTGCGGAAGCGACCGGGCACGCGGGCGGAAGCGAAGCGCGTGCTGAGCAAACACGGGAGCCGCAAGCGCCCGGCGGGGCGGGCGCGTCCGCTGGTCACGGCTACACTGTTGTAGAAGAGCAGGTTGTCGGGGTGCTCGGCGGAGGCGAGGGAGCGGATCCGGGAATGCCTCGGCTAGATTTCGGCGCTTTCGATTTCTTCTTCCATGATCTGGCTGACCACGGGGGCCATGGCTTGGAGTTTTTCGCCCTCGCCGAGGCCGATGAGGCGCACGCCTTGGGCGTTGCGTCCGGTCATGCGGATCTCGCTCACCCGGGTGCGGACACTTTGGCCGCCACTGGTCATGAGCATGATTTCGTCTGTCTCACGCACGCTGAGGGCGCCGACCACGACACCGGTTTTGTCGGTCACTTTCATCGTGATGATGCCTTTGCCCCCGCGCCCTTGCAGACGGTATTCGTCGAATTCGGTGCGTTTGCCCACCCCGTTGGCCCCGGCCACGAGGAGGGTGGTGTCCGCGACAACCAGCGCGGCCCCGATGACGAAGTCACCTTTGGCCGGCCGGATGCCCCAGACTCCGGTCGCGGTGCGGCCCATGTCCCGGATGCCTTCCTCGCTGAAACGGATGCTCATGCCGTCCTTGGTGATGAGGACAATTTCGTTGTCTCCCTTGGTCATGAGCGCGGCAATCAATTCGTCACCGTCCTCGATATTGATCGCGATGATGCCCCCCTTGCGGATGTTGCGGTAAGAGGAAAGGTTGCTCTTTTTGATCACGCCGGTCTTGGTCGTGAAAAGGATGTGCTGGTTCTCGTCCCACGTTTCGTCTTTGCCCGCGCCCAACTTCGACTGGATGCGCATGACGGCGGCAATTTCCTCGCCGGGTTTGAACTCGAGGAGGTTGGCGATGGAGCGGCCTTTGGCCGCGCGGCCCATTTCGGGGATGTTGTAGGCTTTTTCTACGTAGCAGCGTCCTTTTTTGGTGAAGAAGACGAGGTAGTCGTGCGTGCTCGCGGTAAAGAGGTGTTCGACGAAATCGTCCTCCGCGTTTTCCGCGTTGGCTTCGCGGGTCTGCATGCCGATGACACCTTTGCCGCCGCGTTTCTGGGCGCGGTAGGCGCTGACCGCGGTGCGCTTGATGAAGCCGCGGTGGGTCACGGTGATGATGCAGCCTTCGTTCGTGATGAGATCCTCGATGTTCATCTCACCTTCGTCGGGCACAATATCGGTCAGCCGCGGGCCGGCGTATTTGGTTTGGATCTCGCGCAGTTCGCCTTTGATGATCTCGAGGACGCGTTCCTCGCGGGCGATGATGTCGAGCAGGTCTTGGATGGTGGAAAGGAGGGTTTGGTATTCGCCGAGCACCTTGTCGCTCTCCAGGCCGGTCAACTGGTAGAGGCGGAGTTCGAGGATGTCGTCGACCTGCTGTTCGGTCAGCAGGTATTCGCCGTCGGTCAGGCGCTGGTCGCTGCGGACTTTGACCCCGAATTTCTCGACCTGTTTGCGGGTGAATTCGAAAGCGAGGAGTTTGACTTTGGCTTCCTCGCGGTTTTTCGAGCCGCGGATGATGCGGATGAATTCGTCGAGATTGGCCAGGGCGATGAGGAAGGCCTCGAGCTTTTCGGCCCGCACTTCGGCTTCGCCGAGCAGGTGGCGGGTGCGGCGCAGGACGACCTCGCGGCGGTGCTCGATGTAGCAGGCGATGGCCTCTTTGAGGGAAAGCAGCTTCGGCCTGCCATGGTCGATGGCCAGCATGGTGATGGAGAACGAACTCTCCAGCGCGGTGTGCTTGTAGAGGTTGTTGATGACAACCTTGGGGTTGGCATCGCGTTTGAGTTCGATGACCACGCGGGTGTTTTCGTCCGATTCGTCACGGATGGCGCTGATGTCGGTGATCGTCTTCTGGTTGACCAGATCGGCGACCCGCTCGACGAAGGTGGCGCGGTTGACGTTATAGGGGATTTCGGTGACCACGATTTGTTCGCGGTTGCCTTTGAGTTCCTCGACCCCGGCTTTGCCCCGGACCTTGACCGAACCGCGGCCGGTTTCGAGGTATTGGCGGATGCCGCCGACCCCGCAGAGGGTGCAACCAGTGGGGAAGTCGGGGCCTTTGACGTGCTGCATCAACCCGTCGAGGTTGATATTTGGCTGGTCGATCTGCGCGCAGATCGCGTCGATCACTTCGCCGAGATTGTGCGGCGGCATGTTGGTCGCCATGCCGACCGCGATGCCGGTGCCGCCATTGACCAGAAGATTGGGGAAAGCGGCGGGGAAGACGACGGGCTCGGTCAGGCGTTCGTCATAATTGGGGACGAAATCGACGGTCGACTTGTCCATGTCGGCCATGAGGGCGGTGCCGAGGTGGGTCAGGCGCGCCTCGGTGTAACGCATGGCGGCCGGCGGATCGCCTTCGACCGAGCCGAAGTTGCCCTGGCCTTCGATCAGGGTTTCGCGCATGGCCCAGCTCTGCGCCATGTGGACGAGGGTGGGATAAATGACCGCTTCGCCGTGCGGGTGGTAGTTGCCGCTCGTGTCGCCGCAAATTTTCGCGCATTTGATCTGCTGGCGCCCGGGAAAAAGCCGCAGGTCGTGCATCGCGTAAAGGATGCGGCGCTGGGCGGGCTTGAGTCCGTCGCGCGCATCGGGCAGCGCGCGGGAGATGATGACAGACATGGAGTAGTCGAGGAAGGAGCGGGACATCTCCTCGGCGACGTCAATCGGTTCGACTTTTTCGTTTTGGGTATACACGGGAAATTAGGTGCTGGGCCGACACGGTGAAGATCGGCCAACGAAGCTGAATATCCTCTTCGCTTAGAGGCAGCCCGGCCAGCGTAAAGATTGGCGGGCCGAGGCCGCCAAGGCATCGCCGCTCAAGCTGCCTGAGGGTCCGCTTGGCGGGCGCGGTGCTTTACGAGCGGGGACGCCGTCCGAGGGAAGGCACGGGCGGTCGTTGGCTCCGCCTCTTGCCTTGGGGCTCTCCGTTGCCAGCGGCCCCGAGGCGTCAACTTATGGCGTTGATTCTTCTGGCCGGAGCCGAGTGGCTGCTCTGGAAGCGCCGGAAGATTACCCTCACAAATCTATGTTTGCCCTTGGCCTGCCTGGCAGCGTCGTTTGCTCGGCCGAATTCTGTCTGAAGAGCGCGCCGCGATCGGGAACCAGGGCCTAGGGTTTGGCCGGCGGGGCGGCGTTCGCTTGCAGGGCGACGAAATCCGTCGAGGAGCGTTTATCCGGAGAGAGCGAGCTTTGCGTCGTGATGAGCAAAGTGCCGGGCACGATGAGATTTTTCAGTTCGGAGTCAATGGCCGGCGGCAGCTGAAGCTGCGAGAGGATCTGTGGCGCGTCCGCCTTTTCTGCCGTGGCGATATCCACGGCGCTCCAGTCGGGCGATGGTGTTCCGGGGACCGGTGCGAGTTTCAGGTAAATCGCTTCGGGCAAGAGTAAATTGGGATCGGCAAAAGAAGCCGGTGCTTGGCCGATGAGGATCCCGGCCCGGAGAATTTCGATTCGCTTGTCGGCCCCGCTGACAACAATGGCCACGCTGCCATCCTTGCTCTTGTCCGGTTCCCAAACAATGCCATCACCAGGTTGCTCGCGGGAAACTTCGGCCTGCGCGAGGCCGAGCAACTGTTCGACCGGCGCGGCGGAGTCGCTCGGCTGGCTTGTCGACTGCGTAATAAGGACGGTCGTATCGTGTGCGGATGTGATCTGGTACAGATTCTTGGCGAAGGCCAGCGGCAGATGCACGCATCCATGGGAAGACGGATAGCCCGGGAGGGAGCCCGCGTGAAGAAAGACTCCGGACCAGGTGAGCCGTTCGGCGTAGGGCATCGAGGCGTTGTTATACTTCTTCGAGTGATGGTCGGCATCCTTGCCCAGAATGCTGAACACCCCGGTCGGCGTGGCAAATCCATGCCGCCCCGTGCTCACCGGGGTCTGGCCGATTTGGATACCGTTCCGGTAGACGAAAGCCAGCTGGTCGTCGAGGTTGACGATGATTAGAATCGGTCCGGACTTTGAGCGCTCCGGCTGCCATTGGAAGGCTGGTTTCGGGTCCTTAGCCGAGACATTCAGGCAGGCCAGGGCGGCGAGGGTGGCGAAGGTGCGGAGCGCAAGGTGGGAAAAATGCATGTAGGCATGGTACGCGGACGGCCCCGCTATGTCATGGCTGCAATTCGCCTCTTCGGTGCGAACTTTCGCCGTGCGAGCCGGGAGATGAGAACGGAAGCCAGGCTGACATCCCTTGGCGGGCGGTTCGGCCGGCGGAGCCAGCCGACCTGACCGCTGGAGGCGGAAAGATGCAATGCATCTCGAGTGAGGAATTAGTCTGCAGGCGCAGGCCGCTGCTCCGCTCTGATTTCACCGTCGGGAGTGCTGAGGACGAGTTTGCCGCCCTCGAGTAACCACATGGTGGCCGCGCCGAGCAGGGCGAGGAATTTGTGCTCTTGCCGCATGACCTCCGGCTGGCAGGCGCGGCGGGTGCTGCGGAGCGGGCCGACCTTGATTTTTTCGCCCTCGATTTGGCACGATCCTCCGAAACGGTTGCAAGAGGCGTCGCCGGCGATATTACCCTCGGTGTCGAATTCGAAGGTGATCGGATGTTCGGTCAGGGGGGACTGTCCGGCGAAGGTGGCCACCTGCCAGGCGCTGCCGGGGAGGGTGAAGGAGGTTGAGTTGGTTTCCATGGCGTAGGAAGTGATGATGGTAAGGAGGAGGATGAGGGGGAGGAGGAATTTCATAGGATAGTGTTGGCTATGGCCCGTCTCGCAGACTCGGCTCAGTGTTTAGTCAAAGGCCTCAGGCCAGTGCTTGCTGGGTCGTCTTGAAGTGGAGTTTGGCCGTGGCGCGGAGGGCATCGGGGCCGTGTTGGTCGACGAGGGTGCGGGCGGCTTCAAGCACGGCGGCGGAGGCGCCTTTGGGGAATTTGAGACCCCATTTTTTTTCGGCGTTGGCCAGCCAGTCGATGAATTTTTCGCGGGCCAGGATGGAGGCGGCGGCCACGGCGTAGTCGCTTTCCGCTTTGGTTTGCTGGCGCAGTTCGATTTTGCGTCCTTTGGCCATCAGGGCGCGTTGCAGCACGGCCGGGTTGGCGAATTGATCGCTCAAGGCGGAGGGACAGTCGGGTTTGCCTTCGCAGAGGTTTTCGATGACCCGCGCATGGCCCCAGGCGAGGAGGCGGTTCAGGTTGCCGATTTTTTCGTAGAGCGGATTGTATTTCTCCGGCGAGAGGACGATCACCTCGCTGACCAGGCCGGGGGTGGCGCGGATGACCTCCGCCATTTTGCGGATTTGCGCATCGGAGCCGATCGATTTGCTGTCGCGGATGCCCGCTTCGAGGAGCTGGCGGGCGATGGCGTCGTCGGTGTAGGCGCCGGCGATGACGAGTGGACCGAAGAAGTCGCCCTTGCCGCTTTCATCGATGCCGAAATGCGGGGCGAAGCGTTCGGGGTGGTGAAGGTCCTCGTAGCCAAGGCGGGCTTCCCCGAGGACTTCGGGTTCCAAGGTGAATTGGATGAAGTCTGCGGTTTCCTTGCCTTGGATCACCGCTTTAGGGCCTTTCTCGTAGACCGCCACGGTCAGGCCGGGTTTTTGTCCGAAATAAAGAGTGTAGGGCCGCGGTTCGAATTTGAATCCCTGCCGTTCGACGATGCCGCGCAGCTTGTCCGCCTGCTCGGCAGTCAGGGCCACGGTGTGGGAGCGGAGCGGCGGCATGGGACTCCACGAAGGTGTAAGCGTATGTTCCTCCATCGTCGAGAAGGTTGGGCTTCGTCTGTGCGGCCTGCTTTGCTCTGATGGTCGCGTGAACAAGACGGACTTTGGCCGGCACTTGCGTGCCTGGTTCCGCCGGCACGGCCGGGACCTGCCCTGGCGGCGGACGCGCGATCCTTACGCGATCTTGGTCAGCGAGATGATGTTGCAGCAGACCACGGTGGCGGCGGTGGTTCCTTATTTCGAGCGATGGATGCAGCGGTTTCCGTCCGCAGGTGCCTTGGCCGCGGCCGAGGAGTCCAAGGTTCTTTCGCTTTGGCAGGGCCTCGGCTACTACCGACGGGCCCGGAACTTGCACGCGGCAGCGAAGAAGATTTCGGTCGATCTGCGCGGTGAGGTGCCGCGTGATTACGAAGGTTTGCGCAATCTGCCCGGCATCGGCGATTACACCGCGCAAGCGGTGCGGGCCTTTGCTTTTGACCAACCGGTGCCGGTGCTCGACGCCAATGTGATCCGGGTTGTGGCGCGCTTGTTCGATCTCCGCGCGCCGGTCGATACGGCGAAGGGATTGGGCAAAGTCCGGGCCAAGCTCGAAGAACTTCTGCCGGCCCAAGGCGGATATGAATTTGTCTCGGCCATGATGGAGCTCGGCGCGCTGGTCTGCCGGGCGGGTCGACCGGATTGCTTGCTTTGTCCGGTCAAAGAATTTTGCGCGGCCAAGCATCCGGAGAAACTGCCGATCAAGGCGCCGAAGGCGACGATCAAGAAACGGACCGAGCTGGCGGCCTGGGTCTGGGATGGCGAGGCCGTCCTTCTCCAACAGTCCACCGCGCGGCGCTGGGTCGGTTTGTGGCGGCTGCCGCCCTTGGAGGGCGAGCCGCCGGCCGGTCCGGCGGCGGAGCTGACCTACAGTATTGTGCGGGAACGGGTGACCTTGCGGGTCCACCGCACGACCAAGCGGTCCCTGATGGCGTCCGCGGAACCACGCAAGGCGTTTTCTCTGAGGGAGCTGGAAAGCATAGCCATTCCGTCCCCGCACCGCCGGGCGATTGCCAAAGTTTTAAAAGACAGATTTGACCACGGATCACACAGATGACACTGATTTAGGGAGGAGCGACGGGATACCGTTTCTGATCATCCGTGCTATCCGTGCCATCCGTGGTTAAAATTCCCCTCATGAGCGCCACCATCACCAGCCAACCTGATGCCACGGGCCACTTCGGTCCGTATGGCGGAAGCTTCGTGCCCGAGACGCTAATGACCGCGCTCGAGGAATTGACCCAGGCTTACGAGGCGGCGCGGAAGGATCCGGAATTCCGCCGGGAGTTGAATCAGCTGCTGGCCGAATTTGTCGGACGCCCGACCCCGCTTTATCTGGCCGAGCGCCTCACCGCGCAGCTCGGTGGAGCGAAAATTTATCTCAAGCGCGAGGACTTGGTCCATACCGGCGCGCACAAAATCAACAACGCGATGGGCCAGATCATTCTCGCCCGCCGCATGGGCAAGAAGCGGGTCATTGCCGAGACCGGCGCCGGTCAACACGGCGTGGCCACCGCGACGGCGGCTGCGCGTTTCGGCATGGAATGCGTGGTCTACATGGGCGAAGTGGACATGAAGCGTCAGGCCCTCAATGTCACGCGGATGAAATTCCTCGGGGCGAAAGTTGTGCCGGTCACCGCCGGCCAAGCCACCCTGAAGGAAGCGGTCAACGAAGCGATGCGCGATTGGGTGACCAATGTGCGTTCGACCCACTACATCCTCGGCACAGCCTACGGGGCGCATCCGTATCCCATGATGGTCCGCAATTTCCACCGGGTGATCGGCGAGGAATCGCGCCGCCAGATTCTCGAGCGCGAGGAGTGCTTGCCCGACTTGCTCGTGGCCTGCGTGGGCGGCGGGAGCAATGCGATCGGGTTGTTTTATCCCTTTCTCGAGGACAAGGACGTCCGCATGGTCGGGGTCGAAGCCGGCGGTGAGGGGATCAAACCCGGGCGCCACGCCGCGCGCTTCCAAGGTGGTAAACTCGGTGTGTTGCAGGGCTGCAAAACATTTCTCCTGGCCAATGACGACGGGCAGATTGAGTCGACCCATTCCGTCTCCGCCGGCCTCGATTACGCGGCGGTCGGACCCGAACACAGCTTCCTGCGCGACGCGGGGCGGGTCGAATACGACTACGCCACGGATGATGAAGCGCTCGAGGCCTTCCAGACCTTGTCAAAAGTAGAAGGCATTATTCCGGCCCTGGAAACCGCGCATGCCGTGGCCCACGTGATCAAAGTCGCGCCGAAGATGGGGAAAGAGCAGATCATTCTGGTCAATCTCTCCGGCCGCGGGGACAAGGATGTCCAGCAGGCGGCGGAGTTTATTTTCGGCGGGATGGGGTAGGTGCTGGCAAAATCGTACACATGAGAGTTTCCACTCAATGGCAAGCAAGTTGCGACCATTCCTCAACGCCCAATATTAACGCACTGTCGTAGACCAGCCGTAAGGCAACAAATGTCCATGGTGACGAGATTGTCACTTGTCCAATTTGTGTCCTTCAAGCTATTCATGGGAATCGGTAGCTGACAAAAGCCGGCTGCGGGGCAACCAATGAAACCAATGACGGCAGTGGCAGCTCTCGCGCTGGCACTGGGATGGGTGGGGATCGGAACCGCGCAGGCCGACACCTTCGGCACGAGCGGCAATGAGTTCACCATTGACTTCGTCAACATCGGCAATGCGGGCAACGCGGCCGACACGACCACCTACGGAGCGGTGCCCTACGAATACCGCGTGGGCAAATATGAAATCACGCAGGACGCGATCACCAAGGCCACGGCGAGCGGGATGTCGAATGTCACGGCGGGGCCGTGGACGGGAAGCCAGCCGGCCACGACTATCTCGTGGTATGAGGCGGCGGCGTTTGTCAACTGGCTGAACACGAGCACGGGGAAACAGGCGGCCTACAACCTGACCTTCAACGGAAGTTGGAGCATGACCCTGTGGAGCAGTGCGGACGCATGGCAGTTGGGCGGGGAAAACCTCTACCGCCACAAGGACTCCGAGTATTTTATGACCAGCGAGAACGAGTGGTATAAGGCCGCGTATTACAACCCGGCCGGCTCGAATTATTTCGACTATCCCACGGCGAGCGACGATGCGCCGACGGCGGTGGCCAGCGGGACCAACGCAGGCACGGCGGTTTACAATAGCGCTGCCTCGGTTCCGGCTATAGTGGAGAGCGCTGGAGGTTTGAGCCCGTATGGAACGATGGGCCAAGGCGGCAATGTGTGGGAGTGGAATGAAAGTGCTTTTGACGGGTCAAATAGCTTGTCGTCCGAGAATCGCGCGATCCGCGGTGGCGTCTGGGACTACACCGAGGTCGACTTGCGCTCCTCGGTCCGGAACGTCGGCGGCCCGGCGGGCGAGAACAGCAGCGTCGGTTTTCGTGTCGCGAGTGTCCCTGAACCCTCGACCTACGTGCTGGTGTTGATGGGAGCAGGAGCGTTGTATCTTTGGAAGCGCCGGAAGGGTTCCCTTTGATCTTTGGCCCTTTGCCCTTTTCCTCTTTGAGCCGGGGCGGCGTGCAGCCGTCCCGGCCACCGGAAGCCGCGGAGCGGCCGAAATTTTTTTGAGCATTTGCCGTGTCCCGCGAGGAACTACCGAAAGCGCTGGCCACCTGGTATGACTACACGAAGTGGGTGCTGGATCGTGTGGATGGATTTCCGAAGAATCAGCGTTTCGTCTTGGGCCCGCGCTTGGCGGACGCGGTGGTCGATGTGCTGGAGTTGCTGGCGGAGGCGGCGTATGCGCGTGGGTTGGCCAAAGCGGATTTGCTCGACCGGGTCCCAACCGCCGGATCGAGTCGGTGCGCTGGCTGGTGCGAATCGTCAAGGACCGCAATGTGATCAGCGCCCGCCAATTTGCTTGCAGCGCGAAAGCGCTGGAGGAGTGCGGGCGGATGGTCGGTGGGTGGCTCAAGCAGTCTCGGGCCAGGGGGGCAACAAGCGGGAATGAAGTGGCATAAGCAGCTCTGGGAGCGGATTTGCGCCTTCGAGAACATCACGGATGCCGCGCGAGAAGCCATGCTGGGCAAGCGGGGAACGGTGGCTGGTGCGAGGTTCTTTGCCGACTGGGAGCGCGAGGTGGTGCGACTGGAGCGGGAGCTTCGCGAGGGCAGCTACCGGCCGGGCGCGTATCATTACCCGGGAGGCCGCCCCGCGGACGAAGCAAACGCGCTCCGCTGCGGCCAGTAGGAAATGCAAACCGCGGCGGGGCATTGGCCTTTTAGGCAAGGTATCGTGAAACTGCTCAACCACGCCACGGAGTGAGCACGCTACCGCGCGTCACTCGCGGCGGACGTTGGCAATAAAAATTGAGTTCCCCGCACTCGCTGCTATTTTTTAAGGATGGCAACTACGGTTGACCTTCAGGAAATGACCACGCCAGACAAGCTGCGCCTCATGGAAGCACTGTGGCAAAATCTGTCTACGACCGCCGAAGAAATAGTCTCACCCCAGTGGCATGGAGAGGTTCTGGCGGAACGAGATCGGTTGATCGAGTCGGGAGAAGAGACGTTAATTGACTGGGAGACAGCCAAGAAACAGCTCCGAGAAGAGCTTCGGTGAAAGTTTTCATTCAGCCGTCAGCCCTGGCGGACTTAGCCGTAACCATGCAATTGAAGACGCAATAAAAGCGCGGCTTGGTTCGGTTTGTCCAGGGGGCACGGCCGTCCCGGCCGTGTTGTCGGGTCGTGACGGGCGGGACGCCCGTGCCCCCTTGGCGACGTGCCACCTCGCTCACCAAATAGTTAGTCAACTCTCGCCCAGACGCGACTCTGTTGCCGTGCCAGAAATGGCAGAATGTTTTGCATGGTTACGGCTTAAGGGCAGGGTTTCGTTTTTACGAGAAACAGCAGGCGGGACTTGAAAGCTATTTTCTCGATTCACTTTATTCTGACATCAATTCGCTTTTGCTCTACGCGGGAATCCATGCAGAGCATTTTGGCAAATATCGACTTCTCTCCGAAAGATTTCCCTCTGCTGTCTATTATGAAGTTCGGGACGACCTGATTATGGTCCGCGCGGTGTTGGATCTACGCAGAGATCCGTCGTGGATATCCCGAAAACTGCGAAGTTAATAGTATTGGGCGTCCTGCGCGTTTTTCAATGGGACAACACGGGCGAGACGCCCATGCCCCTGGCCAAGGCAAGCGTTTCTGGGCTATGAGACGCCCAGACAACATCGGCAGGATGCCGATGCCACAGGAAGAGGTGGATCGCGCCGTCCCGGCGCGATGAGGGGTGGGGTTATCGCGATGGGGACAGCGCGATCCACCTTTTTTCTCTGCGGGTTCTGTGTTCTCGGTGGTTTCTTTTTTTATTGCGGCGCGGGGAGCGATAGCGGGGTGCCGGGGAGCATTTGGACTTGGCGGTCGTGGCGGGGGAGGCGGAGGGTGATTTTCAGGCCGTTGCCGGGGTCGCTTTCGATCACGACTTCGCCGCCGTGGGCGCGGACGATGCGTTGGGTGATCATGAGACCGAGACCACTGCCGCTTTGCTTCGTGGTGAAGTAGGGCTCGAAGATGCGGGCCATGGCTTCTTGGGTCATGCCGCCGCCGGTGTCGGCGAATCTGATGTTGATCCATTCGCTGTCGGCGCCGGTGCGGATTTTGAGCAGTCCGCCTTGCTTCATGGCTTCGCTCGAGTTTTTGACGATGTTGTAGAAGGCCTGTTTGAGTTGGTCTTGGTCGACCTCGAGAATGGGGAGTCCGGGGGCGAGGTCGAGTTCGAGGAGGATGTTGCGGGATTTGAGTTCGGGTCCGAGGAATTCGGCGGCGTCGCGGAGGAGGGAGTTGAGGTCGTGCGGGGTGCGTTGGAGCGGGGCGGGGCGGATGGCGCGGAGGAATTGGGTGACGATGGTGTCGAGGCGTTTAATTTCTTCCTGCGCCACTTCGAGCGGGTGGAGAAGGGTGTCCTGCTGGCCTGCGGAGAGTTTGCGCAGGCGGCGTTCGAGGAGTTGGAGGTGGATGGTGAGGGAGTTGAGGGGGTTACCGATTTCGTGGGCCACGCCGGCGGCGAGAAGTTGGAGGGCGGCGATGCGTTCGCTTTCCAGCGTTTCCTGCGCGGCGCGGTGACGCTCGGTGAAGTCTCGCATGATGAGGGCGTAACCGGCATGCTGGCGGTGTCCGGGTTTGTCGTCGTCCTCGGCGAGAAGCGGAACGACATAAAAATTGAGGACGCGGTGGGCGGGGTGGAAGACTTCGATGTCGCGGGTGACCACTTCGCGGCCTTGGGCCAGTTCTTTCCAACGCAGGCCGCTGATGTTTTCGGCAAGGGGGCGTCCGAGCGCGGCGGCGGGGTCGAGGCCGAAGAGGAGCCCGGCGGCATCGTTCAGGTAGATGACCGTGCCGGCGGTGTCGGTGACGATGACTCCTTCGCGGATGGCGTTGAAAATGGTCTCGAGGAAGCGTTTGTCGCGGGCCAACTCGACAAAGAAAGCTTCGACGTCTTCCGGTTGGATGCGGCGGAGGCGGGCGAGGAGTTTGTCGAGGAAGGCGCGTTTCATGGATATCGCTCCGTCTAGGCGCGGCACAGAGTGCCGCGGCTACAGTTTATGCAGCTTCGAGGTTGATCTTGAGGAGTTGCGCGAGCTCGTCGACGCGCTGGGCGAAGAGTTGCAGGGCTGCCTCGACGGGGGCGGGGGAGGTCATGTCAACACCGGCGAGTTTCAAGGTGTCGATGGGATACTTTTTGCCGCCGGACTGGAGGAAGGCGAGGTAGCGGGACGGGTCGCCGGTTTCGAGGACTTGGCGGGAGAGGGCGATGGCGGCGCTCATGCCGGTGGCGTATTGGTAGACGTAGAACGCGCTGTAGAAATGCGGGATGCGGAGGCATTCGAGGTCGAGTTGCGGGTCGAGGGTGAAGTTGGGTCCGAAATAGGTGACCAGCAGTTCGTGGTAAATGGTGGTGAGGGTGTCGAGGGTGAGGGCTTCGCCGGCTTCCTGGCGCTCATGGATAATTTTCTCGAACTCGGCGAACATGGTCTGCCGGTAGATGGTGCCGCGGAGGTCGTCGATCTGGCGGTTGAGGAGATACGCTTTCATGGGCGGATCGTCGGTCTGGGCGAGGAGGTGGTGGGTGAGGAGTTCCTCGTTGAAGGTCGAGGCGACCTCGGCGAGGAAGATCGGATAGTGGTGGTCCTGGAAGGTCTGGTCGCGCTGGGCATACCAGGTGTGCATGGAGTGTCCGGCCTCGTGCGCGAGGGTGAACGTGTCGGCAAAGACATCCGGTTTGTAATTCATGAGGATGTAGGGCGGGCAGCCGTAGCATCCGCTGGAAAACGCGCCGCTGCGTTTGCCTTTCGACTCGTAGCGGTCGCACCAGCGTCCGCGTAGTCCGGCGGCGAGTTCGCGCGTGTATTCTTCGCCCAGCGGGGCGGTGGCGGCGATGGTGCGGTCGATGGCCTGGTCGAAGGTCAGGTGCGTGGTGATTTGCGCCACGAGAGGGACGTAGGTGTCGTAGTGGTGGATTTCCTCGAGACCGAGGGCGCGGCGGCGGAGTTCGTAGTAACGGTGGAGGGGTGCGAGGTTGGCGCGGACGGTTGAGACGAGGTTGCGGTAGACGTCGGCGGGGATGTTGTGGCGGAAGAGGGCGGCGTCGAGGGCGGACGGGTAACGGCGGGCTTTGGCGTGGAAGACGTCGGTGCGGACCGAGTTGGCCAGGGTGCTGGCCAGGGTGAATTTGTGGTCGCTGAATTCCTCGTAGAATTGATGGAAGGCGCGGCGGCGGAGGTCGTGGTCGGGTTTGACCAGGAAAGAACTGAAGCTGCTTTGGCTCAACTCGACTTGGCGGCCGGCGCTGTCGGTGATGAGACCGAACTTGAGGTCGACATTGGTCAGTTGGGAGAAGGTGTCCTCGTGTCCGGCCAGCGCTTGCGAACTCATGGCGAGGAGGCGCTCCTCGTTTTCGGCGAGGATGTGCGGCTGGAAGCGGCGGAGACGTTCGAGCACGCGGTGCCAGGGGGCGAGTGCGGGGGCGGCGGTGAGGGCGGCGAATTCCGTATCCGGGACAGCCATCAACTCCGGGCTGAGGAACGAGCATTTCTCCACGATGTCGGTCTGGAGATTTTGCAGGCGCGCTTCGCGCTCGAGGAAGACGGGGTCGGAGGCATTCTCGCTGACTCGCAGGCTGGCGTAGGTGCCGAGGCGTTCGAGCGGTTGGTCGATGCTCTTTTCAAATTCGAGCGCGGCGAGGAGGGTGGCGGGGGATTCGGCGAGTCGTCCGCGGAATTGGGTGATCTGTGGGTAGCGTTGCTGGAGTGTGGCGAAGTCGGACTCCCAGGCGGAGTCATCGGGATAGATGTGGGCGAGATCCCAGCGGTCGGACTCGGGGATTTCTTGGCGGGTGGGGACGCGGGAGATGGCGGAGGCCGAGGTGTCGGAGAGGCTCCGGTAAATTTGGCAGCGCGGACGAAGTGTCCGCGGATCATGGAAGGTGACAGGCGGGAGGCCTGAGCCCCCTGAAATGCGGTGTGCGGTCCATGACATAGATGGTGATTGTGGGCGGGTCAGAATTCGGAGCAATTGAAAACGATGCGGTAGCCGCAGGTGGCGCTGCGGCAGACCACTTTGCATTTTTCGGAAATGAGGGCCGCGCCGCAGACGGGGCAGACGGTGTCCGGGTTGTCGTTCTGCGGGGTTGCCGGGGCGACAATGGCAGGCAAAGCGGCGGCGAGGGTGCGAACGACTTCGGGATCGTGCGCCGCGGAGAGGCTGACGCGGAGGCGCGAGGTGCCGGCGGGGACGGTGGGCGGGCGGATGGCGGGGAGGTGGAAACCGAGGCGGGCCATTTGCTCGGCGGCCTGGAGGGTGTCCTCTTCGCGGCCGATGATGACCGGATGAATGGCGGCGGGTGGGGCGGGGTCGAGAAGGGCGGCGAGTCCGCGGAGCTTGGCCCGGCGTTGGTCGCCCTCGGGACCCGCGCAGAGGTCGAGGGCGGCGGATGCGGCGGCGGCGGTCGCGGCGGGCGGGGCAGTGGAGAAGATGAAGCTGCGGGCGCGGTTGACGAGGAGGTCGATGAGGGCGCGTGATCCGGCGAGGTAGCCGCCGGAACTGCCGAGGGCTTTGCCGAGGGTGCCCATTTGCACTTCGATGCGGTGGGCGAGGCCGAGCTGGTCGGCGAGTCCACGTCCGCCGCGGCCGAGAACGCCGACGGCGTGGGCCTCGTCGAGGAGGAGAACGGCGCCGTAGCGGTCTTTGAGTCCCACGATGTCGCGGAGCGGGGCGAGGTCGCCGTCCATGCTAAAGACGGATTCGGTCACGATGAAGACGCGGGCTTGCCGATGTTTCTCCCGCGCCCATTGGAGGTGGTGCTCAAGGTGGGCGGGGTCGTTGTGGTGGAACGGACGGATGGTGGCCCCGCTCAAGCGGGCGCCGTCGACCAGGCAGGCGTGGGAAAGCTTGTCTAAGAGGATGACGTCATTCTTGGTCGCGAGCGCTTGCAGGGCGCCGGTGCTTGAAGCGTAGCCGCTGCCAAAAACGAGGGCGGCGGCGGTGTTTTTGAAGGTGGCGATTTTTTCTTCGAGTTCGCGGTGGGGGCGTTGGGTGCCGATGACGAGACGGGAGGCCCCGGCGCCGGCGCCGAATTCGCGGGTCGCTTCAAGCGCGGCGGCGACCACTTGGGGGTGGGCGGCGAGGCCGAGGTAGTCGTTCGAGGCGAAGTTGTGCCGCGTCTTGCCCTCGAAGCGGACGAGCGGACCGGTGGCGAGGTCCGAGACGAAGAGGCGCCGGCGGCGGTGCTGCGTCTCGAGGTCGGCGAGGGTCTTTTGCAGGTGGTCTTCGAACATCAGGCGGCAAGGATTCTTCACCGCAAAGGGCGCGGAGTCCATTGAAGAGAAGGTTGATCGATGGTTGGCCCCGCTGTCTTCGCGGATGGGTTGGCCCGTTTTGCCCCGGGTGCTGAAGAGGAAGGGTTGATTGGCGGGGGTCTGGCGGGCAACTTGGCTCCATGCTTCACCTGCCCGATCCTCTGCACCCGTTTGCGGTGCATTTCCCGGTGGCCTTTTTGCTCCTCGGGATGGTGGCTCTTGTTTTGTCGCTCTTGTGGCCGAACCGTTATGTGGTGCGTTTGGCTTTTCTCATGATGGTGCTCGGAGCCTTGGGAGCGACGTGGGCGCACCAGACGGGCACGGAGGAAGCGGCGGCCGTCCGTTATGTCGGGGAGTCAACGGCCGCGGCGGTGCAGGAGCACAAGGGCACTTCGGACTTGATGCTCGCGGCTTCATGGATTGCTGCGGTCGCGGCCGGCACGGTTTTCTTCACCAATCTGATCCCGGGTTTGTCCTTGCTGGCGCGCTTGGTTGCGGTGGCGTCGTGTTTGTTTCTCCTCTGGACGATGCAGGCCTCGCACCACACGGGAGTGGTGCTGACGCACGCGCATTTCTTCGGTCCGAATGCGCCGAAACCCGCGCCGGGAACGGAAGAGGTGATCCGTTTGAAGGTCGAGTGACCTTGTTAAGGGACGGTAAATGGGTCCGGTTGCGGCGTGGTCGGTGGTGCGGGCCTCAAAAAAGGGTTCCGCATGCGGAGATTGCGCCACGGAAGTTGGTCCAGTCTGAATGACGAGTCGTTCGGCTTTTTTGCGCGTTTCCTTGCGGCGCGGGAACGGATAGAACGGCGTCATGGAAAAGGTCAAAGCAGCCGTAGTCGGCGCAAGTGGTTACTCCGGCGAGGAGCTGGTTGCGTTGCTTGCGCGGCATCCGCGGGTCGAAATTGTCGCGGTGACCTCGAGGCAATCAGCCGGAGAAACGGTGGCCCGGGTCTTTCCGCGTCTGGCCGGTTCGGCCCTCGCGGGCTTGAAATTTATCGAGCCATCGGTCGCGGCGCTGGAAAAATCCGGTGCCGAGACGGTCTTTCTCGCGCTGCCCCACGGTTTGGCCGCGGAGTTTGCCGGGCCCCTGCGCCAAGCCGGACGGCAGGTGGTCGATTTAAGCGCGGATTTCCGGCTCAAGTCGGCGGAAGTCTTCGCCGAGTTTTATGGCGAGAGACACCCGGCGCCGGATTTGCTCGCGGAGTCGGTCTATGCGCTGCCCGAAATTCTCGGCCATGATGCGCTGAAAGGTGCGGGGCTTCTCGCCTGTCCCGGTTGCTATCCGACGAGCATTCTGGTGCCTTTGATTCCGCTTCTGCGAGGGAAGTTGCTCGATCCGGCGTCCCTCGTGATCAACAGCCAGAGCGGGGTCAGTGGTGCGGGCCGCAAGGCGGAGGAAGCCCTCCTTTTTGCCGAGTGCAACGAAAGTCTCCGGGCCTACGGCGCGCCCAAGCACCGGCATCTTTCGGAGATCGAACAGGAGTTGTCGGCCGCGGCAGGGTGTGCGGTGACGGTCACCTTCACGCCGCATCTCGTCCCGGTGACGCGGGGGATGATTTCCACCATTGTGGCAACTCCGGTTGGCAGGGCGGATGCCGAACTGGTTGAAGCGGTTTGGCGTGAAGCTTACCGGGGCCGGTCCTTCGTGAGGGTTGTTTCGCATCTGCCCGATTCGAAGCATGTGACCAAAACAAATTTCATCGATATCGCGGTGCGGGAGGACCAGCGGACGGGGCGTTTGCTCCTCTTCAGTGCGCTCGATAATTTGGGCAAAGGCGCTGCGTCGCAGGCGGTGCAGGCCTTCAATCTTTCCCAGGGCTGGGACGAAACATTGGGATTGATATGAACAAGTTGAAAACGATCAAAGGCGGTGTCACGGCCGCGAAAGGCTTCCGTGCTGCCTCGGTTTTTGCGGGGATCAAGCTCTCGAACAAAGGTCGCGCCGATCTGGCGCTGGTGGCCTCCGAAGTGCCGGCCGTGGCGGCCGGGGTCTTCACCACCAATCGGGTCAAAGCGGCGCCCGTGCGGGTTTCGCGCGCCCACTTGCGCTCGCCGCAGGCTTGCGCCGTGCTGCTTAATAGCGGAAACGCCAACGCTTGCACCGGACCTTCCGGCATCGCCGCGGCCAAGTCGCTCGCCGCGAGTCTGGCCGACGCGCTCGATTGCGGCGTGCGACGCGTGTTGGTTTGCTCGACCGGACGCATCGGCGTGCCTTTGCCGGTGGAAAAAATGGTGGCGAAACTTCCGGAGTTGGCCGCGCGTCTCTCCGCGGCGGGGGGCGCGGACGCGGCCCAGGCCATCATGACGAGCGATACCTTTGCCAAGGAATATGCCGTCGAGGTGCGGGCCCCGGGTGGCACGTTCCGGGTCGGCGGCATGGCCAAGGGGGCGGGGATGATCGACCCGAATATGGCGACCATGCTTTGCCTGGTGACCACTGACGCGAAAATTTCCAAGGGCACGCTGCAAAATGCCCTGCATGCCGCGGTGGAGCGGAGTTTCAACCGCATTACGGTGGATGGCGACATGAGCACGAACGACACCGTCCTGGTGCTGGCCAACGGGGCGGCGGGCGGCGGGCCGATCAAGAGCGGTTTGCCCGAGCACACCCTCTTCACCGAGGCGCTCAATGAAGTCTGCACCCGGCTGGCCTTCATGATCGTGCGCGACGGCGAGGGTGTTTCGAAATTCGTCACCGTGCAGGTGCGCGGGGCCTCGAGCCTGCAGGCAGCGCGCAAGGTGGCTGAGGCGGTGGCCAATTCCACCTTGGTCAAATGTGCCTGGGCGGGGAACGACCCGAACTGGGGACGCATCCTAGATGCCGCCGGCTATTGCGGCGTGCGCATCCGGGAGGAATTGGTCGACATCTACTATGACGGCGTGGTGGCGGTGCGCGGAGGCATGGCGGCGCCCACGCCGAAGGACAAATTGGTCAAAGCCGTCTCCGGCGACAAATTCACCGTGACGATCGACCTGCACCAGGGCAAAGCCTTCTACACGGTTTACACGACCGACCTGACGGAGAAATACGTCGCACTCAACTTGAGCGAATAAGATGAGCCTTTCCGACGCCAGTCTGCGGGCCGCGACCCTGATCGAGGCTTTGCCCTATTTGCAAAAGTTCCGCGGAGAAACCTTCGTGATCAAATACGGGGGAAGTGCGATGGAAAGCGACGAGGTGGTCGAGCGGTTGTTGCGCGACGTGGTTTTTCTCGAGGCGGTGGGGATCAATCCGGTGCTGGTGCACGGCGGCGGCAAGGCAATTAGTGCGCGCATGCGCGAAGCGGGATTGACCGCGCGGTTCGTCCACGGACTACGGGTCACGGACGCAGCGGCGGTCCGTATCGTGGAAGAGGTGCTCGACCGCGAGGTGAATCCCCGGTTGGTCGGAACGATCAACGCTTTCGGCGGTCACGCCATCGGATTCTCCGGCCGCGAGGTGTTGCGCGCGGAGAAATTACCTTTGCTCGACGACGGCCAAGGCGGCGTGGAGGATATCGGTTTTGTCGGCCGGGTTACGGGGGTGGAGACGACGGAGATCGCAAAAGTTCTGCGGGAGGAGCGTGTGCCGGTGGTCTCCCCCGTGGCGCGCGGGGGCGATGGACTGACCTACAACATCAATGCCGACGAGGCGGCGGCGGCCATCGCCGGAGCCCTGCGCGCCGCAAAGTTGGTCTTTCTCAGCGACGTGCCCGGGATCATGCGCGACCGCGAGGATCCCGGGTCGCTCATCCCCAGCGTGCGGGCCGGCCAAGTCGATGCGCTCATCCGCCAAGGTGTCCTCGAAGGCGGCATGATTCCCAAGGTGCAGGGGGCGGTGGCGGCGTTGCGGGCTGGGGTGGGCAAGACGCATATGATTGACGGACGGCTCTCGCATGGTTTGCTGTTGGAGATATTTACGAATGAAGGCGTCGGCACCGAAATTGTGGCTTAATTTGTTTTTCCTCGTCGCATGCGCCTTCTCGGCGCAGGCGGAGTTCCGTGGTGCTTGGATTACCTCGGTGCACAATCTCGACTGGCCCTCGAAGAAAGGCCTGCCCGTGGCGCAACAAAAAGCGGAACTCGTCCGCATGCTTGACTCGGCCAAGTCGCTCGGTCTGACCGACGTGTTCTTCCAGGTGCGTCCGGAGGGCGATGCGCTCTATCGCTCGTCGCTTGAGCCTTGGAGTCGCTTTCTCAGTGGAACCCAAGGCAAGGATCCCGGTTACGATCCGCTCGCTTTCTGCCTTGGCGAAGCGGGTCAACGCGGGATCCGCGTGCATGCCTGGCTCAACCCGTACCGTGCCTCGGTCAAAGCCGGTGCACCCCTCGCCTCGAACCACATGGCGCGGCGTTACCGTTCTTATGCCTATAAAGTCGGCTCGGTCGTCTGCATGGACCCCGGGGCCCGCGAGGTGCAGGACCATGTGGTCAAGGTGGTGGCGGACATCGCCCGTCGTTACGAAGTGGCCGGAATCCATTTCGACGACTATTTTTATCCCTATCCCTCGGTCGGAAGGCTGCCCGACGGCAAAACTTACGAGCGGTACCGCGCGGGCGGCGGGGCTTTGTCGCTCGGAGACTGGCGCCGGGACAACGTGAACCGCCTCATCGCGCGCTCGTCCAAGGCGGCGAAGCAGGCGCGGCCGGGTATCCTCTTCGGGGTGAGTCCATTTGGAATCTACACCAAAGGCCAGCCGTCCACGGTGAAAGCCGGGCTCGACCAGTTCAACGAAATCTATGCCGACCCGCTGAAGTGGATGCGCAGCGGTTGGGTCGATTACATTGCGCCGCAGCTTTACTGGAAGGACCAATCCGACCAGTGCTTCACCGAATTGCTCAAGTGGTGGCGCAGTCCGTCGGTCAACCCGCGGGGTGTTCCGGTTTATCCCGGCATCGCCGCTTACCGCATGAGCGAGCAGGGTTGGCCCGCGCAGGAAATTGTCCGGCAAGTCGGTCTTTCGCGCACGGTCGGTTCCGGTCCTTCCGGCCATGTCTTCTTCCGCATGGCGAACTTGGTCAACAACACCAAGGGCGTGTCGACCATGCTGAAAAAAGCCGGCTACTGAGGCGCGAGCAGGGCGCGCCCCACCGCGAAAAGTTTTTCCAGTCCCGAAAGGCGGTAGCGTTTTTCGGTCACTCGCAAATGGTCGCGCTGCATTTTTTGCAGGAGGGCCCGGTAAATCGCCGCCATGATGCGGGCCGGACGCAGGGCGCGTGCATCGGCGGGAGGCTCAAGGCGCGCGGCCTGTTCGAAAAGTTGCCCTGCTTCGGCGGCGAATGTCGCGAGATACCGCTCCGCGCCGGAGGGGAACAACTCCGGTTCCAGGCCGGCGGCGGTCACCTCATCGAGCGGGTAATAAAAGCGCTGGCGTTGCAGGTCCGAGGCGGTGTCGCGCAGGATGTTGGTGTATTGCAGGGCGCGTCCGAGGGTTTCGGCATACTCCTTCGCGCGCCGGGGATCGGCTCCGAAAATCGGCAGGCAGATTTGTCCCACCGTTCCGGCCACCCGGTGGCAGTAGAGGTCGAGGTCGGACCGCGTTCCCATGCGCACTCGCGGCGCGAGATCGGTCGCTGTGCCGTCGAGCAACTCAAGGAAGAGTTGCCGGTCGAGGTTCCGTCGCCGGATCAAGGAGGCGAGGTTGCCGGGTAAGCCGGCGAAGTCGGCCGCGAGGAAAGCAGTGCGCCACGCCGCGAGTGCTTGGCGGCGCAGGCCGGGCGGAGCCGAGCCGCGATCGGCCAGGTCGTCGATCAGGCGGCAGAAGGCGTAAAATATTTCGAGGTCGTGACGGCGCTCCGCGGGCAGCAAGCGGAATGCCGGGAGGAAGTTCGACTTGCTGGCCCGGAGAATGGCCGCCGCATTGAGCTGCCCGGGCGGAAGAAGCGGGTTCATGCCCCTTCGAGGCGTCCGTCGGCCATGCGGATCCGGCGGTCGGCGGCGCGGCAGGCCGGTCCGTCCGGCCGGGCCCCCCAGACCACGGTGAGGCCGAGTTCGTCGACCGCACGCCGGGCGAGGGGAACAAGAAGCTCCTCGGCGGCGGGCGACTCGGCGAGCAGCAGTTGCGGCCGGTGGATGATGGCGCGGGCAAAGGCGGCCACGGCCTGACGGTCTGCGGCAAGATCGCCGACCCGCTGTTCCGCCACCTCTTCCAAATGGCAAAACCGCAGGGCGGCCAGAGTGCATTCGGCTTGCTCGGCTTCGTTCGTGCCGCCGGCCTTGAGGACGGGGAAGGCGATATTTTCCAGCACACTCAAGGAAGGCAGCAGGGCGCAGGCTGGAAAAAGAAAGCCCATCTGGCGCAGGCGCAGCGCGTCGCGTTCGGCCGCCGGTAATTTCGTGGTATTGACCTCGCCGAGCCAGACCTCGCCGGCCTCGGGTTGCTCGAGCAGTCCGAGCACATGCAGGAACAGATTCTTCCCGCAGCCCTCCGGGCCGCTGATGGCATGGAATTGTCCCGATGCGAAGACGGCGCTCACGCCCCGCACGTGCGAATCACCTTCCCGCCAGAGTGGCCGGACGCACTGCAGTTCGCGGCAATGGAGCAGGGGGGCATTCATTGCGAGAGGATGCACCATGCATTGGCTGGAGGCGAAATACAGGAAGAATCTGTTGCCGTGCGGGCACTGGGGCGGCACCCTCATGGTTCATGACGGTGGCCAATCAAATCACGCTGGTGCGCATTGTGCTCATTCCGGTCTTTGTCGTCTTCGCCGTTTACTACTCGGTGAGCGTGCGCGCCGGGGCGGCCGAAGAGTGGTTGCGCTGGGCTGCCGTCGCGGTGTTTGTCGTTGCTGCGGCGAGCGACGGCCTCGACGGGTGGATTGCGCGCCGCTTCAACCAACGCAGCGCGTTGGGCGTGGTGCTCGATCCGATCGCCGACAAGGGCCTCCTCCTCAGCGCCATCATCACCTTGAGCTTCTATCCGTGGCCGGTGAGCCTGCCGCTCTGGTTCCCCGTGCTGGTCATCGCGCGCGACGTGGTGATTCTCGTTGGCTGCGGACTGCTCAAATTTTTCACCGGCGACGTCGAAGTGCGTCCCAGCATGCTCGGGAAAATTGCCACCACCCTGCAAATGGCTACCGTGGCTTGGGTCCTCCTGCAGATTCCTGAACAGCAGTGGGTGGTCTGGGCGGCCGGGCTCTGCACTTTGCTCAGCGGCCTCGGCTACATGTGGCGCGGTATGCACGCCATGGAAGGGGCGGCGCAAGCGCAATGAAAAAAGCCGTCCTCGTGGGCCGTCCGAACGTCGGAAAGTCTGCCCTCTTCAACCGCTTGGCCGGGCGGCGCATTTCCATCGTGCACGACCAACCCGGGGTGACACGCGATCGCATCGAGGCGGTCTGCAAACTCGGCCCCGATCTCTTCGGGATTGTCGACACCGGCGGCATTGGCGCCTCGCCGGATCCCGATTTCGCCGAGGCCACGCACCGTGCGGCCGACGATGCCCTGGTCGGTGCCGATGTCGTGCTCTTTGTCGTCGATGGGCAGGACGGACTCCTCCCGCTCGACAACGAGTTGGCCGCAAAGCTGCGCCGCGCCTCTTGCCCGGTCGTGCTGGTCGTCAACAAGATCGATGATCCGAAGCACGATGACCGCGAGGCGGAGTTCGAGCGTCTCGGCTTTCCGCGCCTCGTCGGGGTCAGTGCGGTGCATGGTCGCGGCACGAGCGATCTGATCTCGGCCATCGACGAGGCCTTCGGGGCGGCCGAAGAAAAAATCGAGGCCCCCGAGGTCAAGATCCCGCCCCGCATCGTCATCATCGGCCGCCCAAACGTGGGCAAATCCTCTTTGACCAACGCGCTCCTCGGCAGTGCGCGGGCCATTGTCAGCGAAATCGCCGGCACGACCCGCGACGCGCTCGAGGTGCCCTGCGAGTTGGGCGGGCACAATTACCTCCTGCTCGACACCGCGGGGATCCGTCACCGTTCCAAACACAACACGTCGGTCGAAGTCTTCAGCGTCATGCGCTCGGAGGAAGCGATCCGCATGGCCGACGTCTGCGTGCTGGTCGTCGACGCCCAAGTCGGTGTGACCGAGCAAGACAAGCGCATTGCCGGTCTGGTGCAAAAAGCGCGCAAGGCGGTGGTCATCGCGGTGAACAAGGCCGATCTGATTCCGGAGGAGGACCAAAAGCGCGACGGCCTCAAGGAACAGCTTGCCATCTGGCACGCGCAACTTTTTTTTCTGCCCTACGCCCCAATGGTCCTGCTCTCGGCCAAGACGGGCGACAATCTGCAGCGTCTTGGGACCACCCTGGAAAAAGTGCGCCAGCACGCCACCCGCCGGCTCGGCACGGGCGAGTTGAACCGTGTGGTCCGCGATGCCATGAGTCTCCACCCGCCGCCGCTGAAAGGCACGCGCCGGTTGAAGGTCTTTTACGCCACGCAACTCGAGGAGACGCAGCCGCGCCCCTTTGCCCCGGTCCGCTTCCTCTTCTTCGTCAATGCTCCCGGCCTGCTCACGCCGACCTACGAAACGTATCTCAGCGCCCAATTGCGCCGGGTGCGCGAATATCCCGGACTACCCCTGATCCTCGATTTGCGCGCCCGCCCGGAATCGGAAAAACGCCTGCGCACCCGCGGCGGAAAACGTCCGGCCAAACGTGCGCCGGGCAAGCGGCGTTGAGCCGTGTGCTCTGGCATCCTGCCGATGGCTCCAAGTCATCGAGGGCATGAGGCGGCTTTGGCCTTGAAGCCGCGGCCGCGGAGTTTAGCGTTGGCAGGGTGCGATTTTCGATGCTTCTCGGCCTTGGCGGCTGCTTAGCAGGCATGGTGTTGGGCGTTCTCGTGGAAGCGAAACTCGGGCTGGTACGCGGGTCGTCCGCGTTCGTCGAGACGTCCGCCCATGGCCAATCGCAGGCCGAGGACCCGCCAGTTACCGGGGCTCTGCTTGCCCCGAAAGTCAAGCTGGCCACTTACCGCGAGCAGCAAATCAGCAATGAGGTCATGGGAAGAACCGAACTCCTTCTTCTTCCCGTCGAAATGCGCCGTCAGCTCAAAGAGCTTGAGGTCGCCGAAACCGCGATGCGTGACCGCGCGTTGGGATTGCAAACGATGGACGAGCTGGAGGCTGCCAAGAAAGAATATTTTCTCATGCAGGAGAGGCGGCAGCTCGCCCAAAATTTCATTCTCCAGCAGCGGGCGAGCATCAACCAAGGGAGTATTCTTCTCGACTTCATTGCCGGGAAATTCGGCGCGGAGTTTCCGGTCATCTTGGAATCCGAAGCCTACAACCAGCTCAAATCGAATTTTACCGGCGCCTTCGGCACGGGGGTCGAGGTGACCGACTTGACCGGCCCGGTCATCGGGGCGCTGCAGGACGAAATCGACGGGAAGACCCTGCCAAAAGGCGGCTGAATCGCCCTCGGCACGGATGCTCAGTTCCCGCGGATGTCTCCACGCGGTGATCCGGGGTCAGCGCGTCCCGTTGCCTCCAGCATTGTTTTGATCACCTCGGGGGTGAGGTCCACCACTTCGATGTCTCCGACCATGCTCTTGCTGAACTTGTCTTTGATCGCGATCCAAGTCTGTTCCTCGATAATGAGCGGATACTTGGCGAGATAATTCGTGCGAAGGTAGCCGAGGATCTTGGACTCCTCCTCGGAGCTTCCGTGCCAGCCGAACGTCTGCCTGAACAGATCAAGCTTGGCCTGGATCAAATTGAACTCAGCCATGTCTTGCTGCAACTGCGGGTTGAAGTCCCCGGGCGGGCGCGAGTTATCGGAAATCGCCGCGGCCAGGGCCCGCTGCCGGTCCTGGAGCTTTTTGTATTCATCGCGCTTTTCCGCCGGCCGAAAAAATACCGCGACGCCTTCAGGTTGGACGCGGTTGATGATCTCGACGAGCCGGTAGGTTGCGATTTTGGGAAGCTGGGAACTTCTCTCGTCGGCCCCCACTGCGCGCCCCGTGGCGAAAACCAGACAGGCCGTGGTCCACAAAAATACGCGGAAGATGAGCGCGTACATTGGAAGTTATCTTTGAAGCACTTCCCTTTCATCTTGGATATCGAGGTCGTCAGGAGCAAGCACCCGTAACGCCCGCACTTTAGCCCGGCCGCCAAGGATCGAAGACTGGCGCGCCGCTGTGGGCGAAATCTTCCGTATTGCGGGTCGCGATGGTCAGGTCGCGGGCCAGGGCCGTCGCGGCAATGAGGCTGTCGATGGCCGGCATGGAGCGGCCGCGTTTTTCCAAGGCGGCCAGCATCTCGGCCCAAGCCGTGATTTCCTCTTCGCCAAGAGGCAGGATGCGTCCGTCGAAGGCGGGCAGGAAATCCTCCCGCATCCATTTTTCGAGTTTGCGGCGCCTCTTGCCGGATGGCAACCGCAGGATGCCGCGGCGGATTTGCCCCAGGGTGATGATGCTGGCATAAAACCCGGAGGAAGAAACGGACCGCAGCCACTCCACCACGTGTGGCGAGGGCGCGCGCCGCGTCGGCTCGCAGATCACATTGGTGTCGAGCAACCAGCTCACAGCTTCGCGGGCCGGGGAAGGTCGTGACTTCGGGCCAGCGGCAAGTCAGTCAGATCCGAGGGGCAATCCTGCAGGACTTCGAGCAGGCTGCGTCGGGGTTCGCTTTCGCGTTGCCAGGTGGCGGCATCGACGATGACGACGAACGGCTTGCCGTGCTTGGTGACCAGTTGCGGATGACGGGTGGCGGCTCGTGCGGCAACCTTCGAGAATTGCTGCTTGGCCTCTTGCAGTTGCCATGTGCCCATGCGGGAAAGCTAGCAAATCTGTCCATTCTGTCCAGAATGGGTTTCCCCGGCGTCCGCCGGACTTGGCAGGGACGTTGCTTTTCTTGCCGTCGGGGGGTCAGTTTTTCTTTGCCCCAGAGGGCGAAAACCATAACTTAAACGATCCCTCCGGCTCCGGCCGGTAAAGCCGATGAAAAGACCCGCCCGCCAAGGACTTTACGACCCGCAATTCGAGCACGAATCCTGCGGGGTTGGCTTCGTGGCCAACATGAAGGGCCTGAAGTCGCACCAGATTGTCGAGCAGGGCCTGCAAATTCTGGTCAACTTGGAACATCGCGGCGCCTGCGGGTTTGAGGAAAACACGGGGGATGGCGCCGGCATCCTCATTCAGCTGCCGGATAAATTTCTCCAAGCCGTGGCCAGGGAGGAGCACATCCATCTCCCGCCCGCCGGTCACTACGGCGTGGCCATGGTCTTCCTCCCGCCCGAAAAGCAGCTCCGCCAAAAAATCGAGGAGCGCTTCGAGCAGGTGGTCCGGGCCGAGGGGCAAAAATTTCTCGGCTGGCGCAGCGTCCCGACCGACAACTCGACCTTGGGTGAGACGGCCAAGTCCGAGGAGCCCGAAGTGCGCATGGCCTTTGTCGGGCGCAGTCCGTCGATCAAGGACGACCTTGCTTTCGAGCGGAAACTCTACGTCATCCGTCACCGCCTCTTCAACGAAGTGCGCTACGCTGGCACCCCCGGCGGCAGCTTCTTCTACATCCCGAGTTTCTCCTCCCGCACCATCGTCTTCAAAGGCATGTTGACCACGGCGCAGGTCGCGGAATTTTATCCCGACTTGACCGACCCCCGCATGGAAAGCGCGCTGGCGCTGGTTCATTCGCGTTTCAGCACGAACACCTTTCCGAGTTGGGACCGCGCGCACCCCTACCGCTACGTGGCCCACAATGGCGAGATCAACACCCTCCGCGGCAACGTCAATTGGATGCACGCCCGCGAGTCGCAGTTCGCCTCGCCGCTCTTCGGCGAGGACATGGAGCAGCTCAAGCCGATCGTCCACCAAGATGGCAGCGACTCGGCCATGTTCGACAATTGCTTTGAATTTCTCGTCCTTTCCGGCCGCCCGCTGGCCCACGCCGCGGTCATGATGATCCCCGAGCCGTGGGCCAAACACGGCACCATGCCGCAGGACCACAAAGATTTTTACGAATACCATTCCTGTCTCATGGAGCCGTGGGATGGTCCCGCCGCGGTGGCCTTCACCGACGGCACGCAGATTGGCGCCGTCTTGGACCGCAATGGTCTCCGTCCCTGCCGTTATTACGTGACCAAAGACGATCTCGTCGTCATGGCCTCCGAGGTCGGTGTCCTCGAAATTGAACCCGAGCGCATCGCGCAGAAAGGACGCCTCCAGCCCGGCCGCATCTTCCTCGTCGACACGAAGGAAGGGCGCATCATTTCGGACGAAGAAATCAAAGCCTCCCTGGCCAAAGAGCATCCCTATGGCGAATGGCTGAAGGACAATCTGATCAGACTGGAAGACTTGCCCGCCGGGGCCGAGCCACCGCATCCCGATCACGAGACCGTGACCACGCGGCAATTTGCTTTCGGCTACACCCAAGAAGATCTCAACCTGATCATCGCCCCGATGGCCCGCACGGCGGTCGAGCCGATCGGCTCGATGGGCAACGACTCGCCGCTCGCCGCGCTCTCGGACAAACCCAAGCTCCTCTACAACTACTTCAAGCAGCTCTTCGCGCAGGTCACCAACCCGCCGATCGATTCGATCCGCGAGGAAATCGTCACTTCGACGCTGACCACCCTCGGTTCGGAAGGCAACCTCCTTGAGCCCACGCCGCTGAGCTGCCGCCAGATTCAGCTGGCTTCGCCGGTCATCACGAATGAGGAACTGGAAAAACTCCGCGTCCTCGACCGCCCCGGGTTCAAGTCCGCCACCCTGCCCATCCACTATGCGGTGGCCGGCGGCGGGCCTGCCTTGGAAAAAGCTCTCTCCGCACTCTTCAAAGCCGCCGACCGAGCGATTGCCGAAGGGGTCAACATCCTCATTCTCTCCGACCGCGGGGTGACCGAGGAGAAAGCGGCCATCCCCGCGCTCCTCGCCATGTCCGGTCTGCACCATCACCTGGTGGCCGACGGCACGCGCACGCAAGTCGGCCTCGTCCTCGAGTCCGGCGAGCCCCGGGAAGTGCACCACTTCGCCCTGCTTACCGGTTACGGCGCGGGCGCGGTCAACCCGTATCTTGTCTTCGAATCGATCGAGGACATCATTCGCCGGCAGAACCTCACCGGGATCGAGGTGTCCAAGGCGATCAAGCAATACGTCAAGGCCGCGGTCAAAGGCATCGTCAAGACAATGTCCAAGATGGGCATTTCCACCATCCAGAGTTACCGCGGCGCGCAAATTTTTGAAGCCGTCGGCCTGAACAGCGAGGTGGTCGACACTTATTTCAAATCAACCGCCTCCCGCATCGAGGGCATCGACCTGGCCGGGATTGCCCGCGAGGTGGAGGAGCGCCATCTCCGGGCCTACCCGAGCGGTGACTACCGCGACGAAGTGCTCGACGCGGGCGGGGTTTACAAGTGGCGCCATGACGGCGAGCACCATGCTTTCAACCCGACGACCATCCACCTCCTGCAGCACGCCTGCCGCACGGGGGACCTCGGTGCCTTCCGCAAATACAGCGATTCGATCAACGACCAGTCGCAGAAGCTTTCCACCCTGCGCGGTCTCATTGATTTCGAATTTCCCGAAAATGGCGGGATTCCGGTCGAAGAAGTCGAATCGGTCGAAGCGATCATGAAGCGCTTCAAGACCGGCGCCATGTCTTACGGCTCGATCAGTTCGGAAGCCCACGAGACGCTGGCCATCGCCATGAACCGCATCGGCGGCAAGAGCAACACGGGCGAGGGCGGCGAAGACCCCGAGCGCTTCAAGACCCTGCCCAATGGCGACTCGAAAAACAGCGCGATCAAACAGATCGCCTCCGGCCGTTTCGGGGTGACCAGCTACTACCTCTCGCAGGCCAAGGAATTGCAGATCAAAATCGTGCAGGGCGCCAAGCCGGGCGAAGGCGGCCAGCTCCCGGGCACCAAAGTTTATCCCTGGATCGCCAAAGTGCGCCACTCCACCCCGGGTGTCGGGCTCATCTCGCCGCCGCCGCATCACGACATCTATTCGATCGAGGACCTGGCCGAGCTGATTCACGACCTGAAGAATGCCAACCGCCACGCCCGCGTCTCGGTCAAGCTGGTCAGCGAGGTCGGGGTCGGCACCGTCGCGGCCGGGGTGGCCAAGGCCCATGCCGATGTTGTGTTGGTCAGCGGTTACGACGGCGGCACCGGCGCGTCCCCGCTTTCCAGCGTGCAACACGCCGGGATGCCCTGGGAACTCGGGCTGGCCGAAACGCACCAGACGCTGCTCCTGAACAACCTGCGCAGCCGCATTGTCGTGGAAGTGGACGGGCAACTCAAAACCGGCCGCGACGTGGTCATCGGCGCGCTCCTCGGGGCGGAGGAATTCGGCTTCGCCACCGCGCCGCTCGTCGTCATGGGCTGCATCATGATGCGCGCCTGCCACCTCAACACCTGTCCGGTCGGCGTGGCCTCGCAAGACCCCGAGCTGCGCAAAAAATTCACCGGCCAGGCCGACCACGTGGTCAACTTCATGCGTTTCATCGCGACCGAAGTGCGCGAACTCATGGCCCAACTCGGCTTCCGCAACCTCGATGAAATGGTCGGCCGGGTGGACAAACTTGTCATGCGCAAGGCCGTCGATCATTGGAAAGCGCAAGGGCTCGACTATTCGCGCATTCTTTACGCGCCGGAAGTCGGCGACGAAGTCGGCCGTTATTGCACCATGAAGCAGGACCACGGGATCGAGAAGTCGCTCGACATGACCACCCTGCTCAAAATTTGTGAGCCGGCGATCAAGAAGGGCAAAAAAGTCCACTCGCGCCTGCCGATCAGGAACGTGAACCGCGTGGTCGGCACCATCGTCGGCTACGAGATCTCGAAGCGGCACGGGCTCGAAGGGCTGCCCGAGGACACCATCACGCTCGATTTTGTCGGCTCGGCCGGGCAAAGCTTCGGCGCCTTCGCCCCGCGCGGCTTGACCCTCCGCCTGGAAGGCGATGCCAACGACTACGTGGGCAAAGGTTTGAGCGGCGGCAAGATCATCATCCAGCCCTCGCCCGAGTCGGATTTCGCGGCGGAGACCAACATGATCATCGGCAATGTGGCGCTTTACGGCGCCACGGGCGGCGAGGTTTACATCCGCGGCATGGCCGGCGAGCGCTTCTGCGTGCGCAACAGCGGAGCCTCCACGGTGGTTGAAGCGGTAGGCGACCATGGTTGTGAATACATGACCGGCGGACGCGTGGTTGTGCTTGGTCCGACCGGACGCAACTTCGCCGCGGGCATGTCGGGCGGTATCGCCTACATCCTCGATGCCGACGGCACCTTCCACACCAATTGCAATTTGGACATGGTCGACCTCGATCGGGTGGAAAGCGCGGAAGAGAGCGCCGAATTGAAGTCCCTCATCGAGCGCCATGGCGAACTGACCGGCAGCAGCCGCGCCGCGGAGGTTCTTGCCGCCTGGGATGAGACCCTGCCGAAGTTCATCAAAGTTTTGCCGAAAGACTACAAGCGCGTCCTCCAAGCGATGGATCGCGTCATTGCCGCCGGCCTGAGCGGCGACGAAGCAGTCATGGCCGCCTTCGAAGAAAACGCGCGCGACCTGGCGCGGGTGGGGGGCAACTGATTTATGGGCAAGCCAACCGGATTCAAAGAATTCACCCGCGAGATCCCCGCCGATCGTTCGCCGCTCGAGCGGATCCGCGATTGGGAGGAAATCCACGTGCACACCGCGGAGGAAAAGCTGCGCGAACAAGGCTCGCGTTGCATGGATTGCGGCACGCCGTTTTGCCAGACCGGGATGATTCTCAATGGCGGGGCGAGCGGCTGTCCGGTGAACAACCTCATCCCGGAATTCAACGACCTGGTCTACCGCGGCCTCTGGCGCGAAGCCCTTGACCGGCTGCACAAGACGAACAACTTCCCGGAATTCACCGGCCGGGTCTGCCCCGCACCCTGCGAAGGCGCCTGCGTCCTCGGGATCATCGAACCCCCGGTCACGATCAAGAACATCGAATTTTCGATCATCGAGCGCGGCTTCAACGAAGGCTGGGTCGTGCCCCGCCCTCCGAAAAAGCGCACCGGGAAAAAGGTCGCGGTGGTCGGTTCCGGTCCGGCCGGCCTGGCCTGTGCCGATCAACTGAACAAGGCCGGACACCTCGTCACCGTCCTTGAGCGCGCCGACCGCATTGGCGGACTCCTCACCTACGGCATCCCCAACATGAAGTTGGACAAGGATGACATTGTGCAACGCCGGGTCGACATCCTCGCCGCCGAAGGCATCGAGTTCGTGACCAACGCCAATGTCGGACAAAGCTATCCGGCGGAAAAACTCCGGGAGGAGTTCGACGCGGTGATTCTTTGTTGCGGCGCCACCCAGCCACGCGATCTCACGATTGAGGGCCGCGACCTCGAGGGCATTTATCCGGCCATGGAATTTCTGAGCACGAATACCAAGTGCCTCCTCGACGGCACGGAAGTCCCCGCCCATCTCTCGGCCAAGGACCGTCACGTCGTGGTCATCGGCGGTGGTGACACTGGAACCGACTGCGTCGGCACCTCCGTGCGCCAAGGCTGTAAGAGCGTGGTCCAACTGGAAATCCTGCCCAAGCCACCCGCGACCCGTGCCCCGAACAACCCGTGGCCCGAATGGCCGCAAATTTACCGCATGGGCTACGGCCAAGAAGAAGCTGCCGCGCTCTTCGGCGCCGACCCGCGGGTCTATTGCACCACGACGAAAAAGTTCCTCGGCGATGCCCACGGCCGGGTCAACGAATTGCACACCGTGCAGATCGAGTGGAAACTCGATGCGAAGGGCCGTTACTCCCCGGTGGACCTGGCCGGCACGGAGAAAGTGATTCCCGGACAACTCGTCCTCCTCGCCATGGGCTTCCTCGGACCGGAAAAGCCCCTCGTGGAAAAACTCGGCCTGGCCACCGACGACCGGAGCAACGTGAAGGCCGACTACGGCAAATTCTCGACCAGCGTGGACGGTGTTTTCGCGGCCGGCGACATGCGCCGCGGCCAGAGCCTCGTGGTCTGGGCGATCAACGAAGGCCGCGCCGCGGCCCGCGAGTGCGACCGCTTTCTGATGGGTGTGAGCAGCCTGCCCTGAGCCTTAGCCGCAACCAGGCAAAACATTCTGCCATTTCTGGCACTGCCACAGAGTCGCGTCTGGGCGAGAGTTGACTAACTATTTGGTGAGCGAGTTGGCCCGTGGCCAAGGGGCACGGGCGTCCCGCCCGTCACGACCCGACAACACGGCCGGGACGGCCGTGCCCCCCTGGACAGACCGAGCCAAGCCGCGCTTTTATTGCGTCTTCCACTGCATGGATGCGGCTTAGGTAGGGACGCGGGATGGCGGTGGTTGGGAGTGGACGACGGGCGCTCGTCGACTTTGTGCTTTGCCTTGGGCAGGGTGCCGATGAAGTCAGAAGGACCTGCCACGCTGCGACCAGAGCGGGTGGCGCCGGCGGTCGTCGTCCGCCGCGGATCGAGGTTTGCCGCCGGTGCCGCTATCGCGGTTGAGGCACGACGGCCAAGCCGCCGGCCGCGGAAGAGTTCATGAAGGAAAGAAGCGTCAGATTCATCGGGTCGAGCCAGCACCTGACGTTTGTCCGCAACGCGACCGGCTCAATCCACCATGTCGCTGGTCGATGTTTGTGTCAAACCCCGAGATCACGTGGTGCGATCGACCGGAGGTTGGACGCGCTGTTGGCTCCTGCGCAAGCCAGCCCTCGCCAGCGAACCCGCTGGGTGCGAGCCTTTCCGTGAAGACCTTCAGCCAAGACCGTGCATCGATGCACGGTCTTGGCAACGGCCTTCACGGGCTGAGCCGCGCCCAGAGATCTGCGGAGTTGGTGGCTCGGGCAGGCTTGCCAGCGGCGCGCAACCGCCTCATATCTGGAGGATCCCACCACGTGATCTCGGGTTTGACACAAACATCGCCCAGCGACATGGAGAGTACTGAGCCGGTCTTGCGGACAAAAGTCAGGTGCTGGCCACAGATGAATTTGCGCTCTTTCCTCCGATTTACCTTCCGTCTTCCCGAGCTGGGCGGCTTGGCCGGCGTCGCACTCAACTGCGATAGCGGCACCGGCGGCAAACACTCGATCCGCGGCGCGAGCAGCACGCAAGCCGGCCGCCTGCGGCGCCGACCCGCTGCTGCTACCAGCACCTGCTCCCAAAGGCACACCGTGCCCGACATGGCAAATTCGCACAACAAGTAAAAGGCACACCCTCGCGCGTCCGTTGGTTGGGGAGCGGACGAGCGGGGCCGCTCGTCCCTACCTTCTGAACGAACATTTCCTTCTGCTGCAGCCCTTCAATCGCCGCGACGACGATGGAAAGATCTCAACTGCATCGTTCCGCCTGAGCGCAGGTCCTCACCCCTCAAGCTCGTCCGCGTCGTCGGCCTTTAAGGCGGGCTCCGCCCTCCGCCGCCGCTCACCGAGCATGACCACGGCCACCCCGCCGAGGATCAAAGCCAGACCGGCCAGCGCACCGGTTCCGATCATCTCCCCGAGGACGAGCCATCCGGCCAGCGCGGCAATGGCGGGAGAGACATAGAACTTCGTCGTGACCACCGCGGCGGGCAGGTGACGGAGCAACCAATTCAGCGCGGAGAAAGCGGCCAGCGAGTGCACGACGAGGAGAAAAAGAAATGAAGCCAGCACGGGCCAGGTAAAATCTGAGGGCGACAACGTCCCGGCCTCGCCGGTGGCCAGTCCGATCGCCCAGAGATAAATGCCCCCGAGCACCATCATCCAGGCCACATTGGCCACCGTGTCGGGGGATGGGGGACGATGACGCACTTCCAGCGTGCCGAGGGCGAAGAGCAGGGCGGAGGCCAGGAGCACCCACGTGCCGAGCGCCGCGCCGCTGGAACCGCCCGCCATGAGGTTCGGGAGAACGAGCAACGACACCCCGAGCGCGCCGAGCAGGAGTCCGCCGGCAATCAGCCAGGTCGGTTTTTCCCCGCGCGGCCGCAACGCTTCGATCACCGCGACCCAAAGCGGCACCGAAGCCTTGATCATGGCCGCCGCGCCGGAAGCCAACCCGAGTTTCTCGCCCAACGTGACCAGTCCGACGCCCCCGACGAAGAGAAAAAATGCCGCCTGCGCCGCCCGCGTCACGCCCCCTTGGGGTATGGCCAGCGAACCTCCGCGGGCCAGGCGCCACCCCATCATAATCAAGCCCGCGAGCAAGATGTGCGATCCGGCAAAGAGAAAGGCCGGCATGGTTTCCACCGCGACTTTCACCGCGAGGAAATTCAAGCCGTAGCCAAGATAGACCACGACAAAAGCCGCCGCGATCAGCCGGAAGGGGGGCAACTTGCCGCCTTCCAGCGCCGGTCCGGAACTCGGGGTCATCAGGTGCGGACAAGATGACAGGATAGCTCCGGCCCGGCAACGGCAACCCGGGACTTCGTCCTTGCCACCGCCTCGCCCTTCAGCCCAACCTTCCGCCGTGAGAACCGCCTTGTGCTTGCTCCTTTTTGCCGTCACCGCGGGCTGGGCCCAAGAAGAGGGGAGCGTGGTGACCACGGAAACTCCGCCCAAAATCACCGCGATGGAAAAATGGGGCCTGACCATGGAGCAGTATCGGCTCGTCCACCCTTCGCGGCGCCCCAGCGGGGACGCCTTCAAATACTGGCGGGCCCGGAGCCGCGGACCCTACGGCAATCTGCTCGAGCGTATCCCCGGCGGACCTCTCCGTCCGGTCAACCCCTGATCCGAACCGACTTATGCGCTCCACCTTCCTGCTCCTCATCCTGCTTTGTTCCACTCTGGCCCTCAGCGGGTGTGCGGGCTGCACGTTCTGAGCTTTTTTTTCGGATGGAACCAGTCCTCCGCTCGCTGCTTGGCCTCGCGCTGGTTGTGACTTTTGCCGCTTGCGGTCGTCCGCCCGAACCACCGCCTCCGTCCGCCCCGCCCACCGCGTCTAACGCGGCAAAGCAGTTTTTCCAAGGCTACCGCGGCGACTACCGCCAGGCCGATCAGGTCTTTCTCTCCCGGGCGCTCGTGGCCGCGCTGCAATCGGCGGCGGAAGGGGAGAAAGAATCGGCCGCGCGGATCAAAGCCAGTGAGTTCCCGACCGACAAACCGCTCCTGCTCGAAGGCGAAATTTTTACCGGTCTCTACGAAGGTTTCACCAGTTTTGAAATCGGGCCGGAAGGCGTGAAGGATGGCCAGACCGTGGTTGAGGTCCGCTTTCGCAACGAGCCCTACAATGTCACCTGGACCGATGAGGTCGTGCTGGTCGATGAGGACGGTTGGAAGATCGACGACGTGCGTTACTCCGGGAAAAAAGCCGGCTTGCTCGGCTTGCGCGACGTCCTGCGGGATTTCGAGAGTTCTCTTACCGCCGAAGTATCGGCCACCCCACCTCCTTAATGAAAACCGAACGCACCCTCTTGTTCCTTGCCCTCGTCTCCCTGGCCGCCTGCTCGGGTCAACCCGAGGCCGTGCTGCCCCTCGATCCGGTCCCCTTCACGCTGAAAACGGCCGAAGCAATCCTCCCTCGCCTGAGCACCGGCCCGATCGAAGGTCCGTTCGCCGGGGAAGTGCAGAAAGCCGGGGCCCTGGCCTCCGCCACACTCTACTACAGCCCGCTCGAGCAGGGCGAAAAAGTCATTTTCATGACCGCCTACTGGTTTCCCGCGGACCAGTTCGATCTTCTCCAAAATCCGGATTCCCCGCCGCTCTTCGGCTTCGAAGTTCTGCGGCAAGACGGGAAAGTGCTCAGCGTGGCCGGGCCCGTCGACGCCATCTTTGCTCCCGACACGCCCGACGGCAAAAACCTCCTCGAGCTCTACGGCGCGATCTATCTCCCGGAGACCTACCGCGCGAGTGAGTAAGGCCGCGGTTTTGGCGTTTTAAGGTAGGGACGAGCGGCTCGCTCGTCCGCTCGGTGGCCAACGGACACGCGAGCCGCGTGTCCCTACCTTTCGAATACGGTCCGCTCGTCCGCAGCGGCCGCTTCTACTCTTCCGTGTCCCGCAGCGCCTCGACCCACGCCACGACGCGGTCGATCACCTCGCCCGCGAGCAAGGCATGCCCGACCCCCGGCAGTGTGATCACATCCGCGTCCGGCAAAGCCTCGCGCAGCATTCTCCGTGCTTCGGGTTCCACAATGCGGTCTTCCTCAGCTTCGACAATGAGGACCCGGGCACTGCTCGGAAATCCTGCCAGCATGCCATCGCACCTTCCGAGCAAATCAAGATCCTGTGGAATGTAAAAGAGAACCCAGCGAAGGGAAATGCGAAGAAAACCGCGCAAGACCGGCTTTTGTCGTTGACGCTGCCGGGGGCAGGGGGTATAGAGACCTTTTATGCGACATCGTGAAGCCATTCTTTGCTGGGTGTTAGTCTGTTTCGCCACCGCCGGGACGGACTGGGCGAGGGCCAACACCAACACCGCATCGGTCGACGCGTCGCTGGCCGGATGGCTCGACCAATGGCAGCTCAATAACCAGCCCGCTCCGGGGCCGGATTTGGCTAGCGAAGCCTGCGCGCCGACCACTGTGGTCAATGCCATGGTTTATCTGCAGAACCAATACCCGGAAATCTACGGCACCAATCTGGCCGGAACTAACCAGACCAATTATTGGGCCCAAACGGCGGTTCTTCTCGCAGGACCCAACTATATGAAGACAGACCCCCACGTGGGGACGGTGCCCGTCGTCAACTTGACGCTCGGTTTGCGGTCTTTTCTCTCGGACCGCGGCTTTGCCTCCACCCGGGTCAGCGGAATGCTCCCGCAGGGAACCACCAACGGCCTTGTGAATGAGTTGATCGGCCCCCTGCCGTCCGACTACGTCGAGGGTCTCCCCACGTTTGATTACTTCGCCACCGCTCTGCGCGGCGGCAGCCCGGTGACCCTCCAGATCCTCTACGAAGGTCAATCCGTCGGCCACAATGTTCTCCTTACCCGGGTCGACTGGACCGGCAGCGGTGCTGGGGCAACCGGGAGGATGGAATTCATCGATCCCCTCGACCCCGCGCACTACGACACCAATGGTGCCCCGGTATCCCTCAAGGTGACCCCCGGGACGGTTTCCATCCTGCCCTCCATCTTCTTGACCAACACCAATAATGGCGTGGTCGACACCTTGAGCAATGTCCTTGCCCTCGACTACCAGCAATACAAGGGAGAGCTGCCTTACGACGGCACCAACTATGGGCAAATCACCGCCCTCATCGGGGGAGCCACTATCATGCAGGTGCCTGAGCCGCGGGTCGTCCCGCTCGTCTTGCTCGCGATCGCGTCAATTATCTGGTTTCGCGTTTGGCGGCGGAACCGGACGGAGGGCTGACGCCTAGCTCAGCGGGGTCCCTGTGGCTCGTCAGGGCAGAATTTCAGACAGCCTGCGTCCCTCCGGGTCGATGATCTCCGTGTCCCGCCACGACTCGACCCAGTCGATCACGTTCGCCATCACGCCGTCGCTGAGCAAGGCATGACCGACACCCGGCAACGTAATCACGTCCGCCTGCGGTAAGGCCGCGCGCAGCATGGCCCGCGCCTGCGGTTCCACGATGCGGTCCTCCTCCGCCTCGACAAGGAGCACCCGTGCGCCGCGTGGGAACCCGGACGGCAATCCATCGCAACGTGCCAGCAAATCAAGATCCTCCCGCAGGCGCGACCGGTTGTCTTCGCTGAGGGACCCATCCAAAGGCCCGGGCGGAAGAAGGTCGGGCGATTGAGGTTCCGCAACCCTCGCCGTGAAAACTTCGAGCATGGCCCGCGCGCGGGTTTCGTCCTGCAAGCACGCCGCCATTCCATCCAGAGCCGCGCGGGTGCGGCGACCCACTCGCCCCGGGGGCGCAAAAGTCGCGAAGCTCGCCAGCAAGACCACGGTATCGGCTTCTCGGAAAACGTCCGCAGGCACCATATGCGGGCCGAGCGAGCGGCCGATGACCAGTCGACGCCCTGCTCTCCCCGGTCCGGGCCACGCGGAAATGCGGGGCGGCAGGGCCCCGTAGCCCCGTTCGCCCGCGTGCCAGAGCCATCCCCGAGAATCCGTTGCCTTCTGCCATGGTCCCCAAGTTCGCGCGTCCCGTCCCCACCCGTGCATGGCGACCACTTGCAGCGGTTGATGTTTCTTTGTGGTCATCGGGTCGGCAGTTGAAAACAAAAGGCAGCGAAGGTTACGAAGAGAAAACAAGGACCTGCATTTTTCGGTCCATTGCTCGGGTGGTGGCTGACCGCGAAAAGCGCCACGGCCCCAAGCAAGGATGAACCAAAGTGGCCATCCCGTGGAGGGCTTCTTTCCAGGATTGATGCATGGGATGGCTTTGGCATCATCATCCTTTCACGGTGCGGGAGTTGCAGGCAAAACTGGAGAAAATTACCGCGCTGCCTGAGGGCCAGCGTTTGGCCGTACCCCCTAAGCCGTAACCATGCAGTTGAAGAGGCAATAAAAGCGCGGCTTGGCTCGGTTTTTCCAGGGGGCATGGCCGTCTCGGCCGTGTTGTTTGATGTTGTTTGATCGTGACGGGCGGGACCCGCGCACGGCGGGCAGGCTGCCCGTGCCCCTTGGCCACGTGCCAACTCGCTCACCAAATAGTTAGTCAACTCTAGCCCCCGCGCCCCTCTGTGGCAGCGCCGGAAATGGCAGAATGTTTTGCATGGATACGGCTAAGTCGGCCGGTAAGGAGGCGAGTGGCCTCCCCGAAGAACGAGGGTTTCGAGTTTGCTTCCGGGTGAGCCGCCGCGTACACAGCTCCAGATGAGCCGTCGTCTTCCTTTGATTTGCTTACTTTCCTTGGTCCCCTGTATTTTTGCCGTCCATCCTGCCGCGCAAGCTGACAATTTTGGCACGAGCGGCAATGAGTTCACCATCGACTTTGTCGATATCGGCAATGCGGGCAATGCGGCTGATACGACCACCTATGGCGCGGTGGCTTACTCCTACCGTCTGGGTGCGCACGAAATTTCGCAGGACGCGATCGACAAAGCCACGGCCAGCGGGATGACTGGTGTGACGGCAGGGCCGTGGACCGGCGACCAACCGGCGGCCAGCCTCAATTGGTACGAGGCGGCGGCCTTCGTCAATTTCCTCAACACTAGTTCGGGGAAGACGGCGGCTTACGATTTGACGTGGAGTGGCACCGCTTGGAGTATGGCGCTTTGGAGCAGCGACCAGGCCTGGACGGCGGGAGGAACCAATCTCTACCGCAACAAGGCTGCCTACTATTTTCTGCCCAGCGAGAACGAGTGGTATAAGGCGGCGTTTTATAATCCGGCCGGCTCGGCTTATTTTCCTTACCCGACAGGGAGCAGCACGGCGCCGCTTCATGTAACCAGCGGGACCCAACCAGACTCCGCGGTTTATCTCCAGCCGACGAACCAGTCTTCGCCCGCGGGGGTGATTGCTGCCGGCGGCTTGAGTCCCTACGGCACGATGGGTCAGGGTGGCAATGTGTGGGAGTGGACGGAGACCGCGCTGAGCGGCGACAACAACTCCGCGACCAATGTGCGCACCATCCGCGGTGGCGGTTGGACCAGTCCCGAGAGCCAGCTGAGTTCCTCGTTCCGCAGTAGCAATGGCTTTCCGGACGGGGACCGCGCCTGGGTCGGCTTCCGTGTCGCCAGTATCCCGGAACCCTCGACCTATGCGCTTCTTTTGGCGACCGGTGTCTTGTGGTGGGTGGCTAGAAAAGCGTGGTTTGGACGCACCGTGCGACGGAAGATTCCGCACTGAAGCGAAGCGGGGAAGTATTTGGCCGCGGGGAGGACGGGGAGCCGGAAATGGGCTGAGTTTCACCCGACCCTGGAGCGGGCCGTGTCGAAAATGAAGACCTGAACCGACTCGAGAACGGGCCGGGTTTGCGCGGCAAGCCTATCGCGGCAAAGAAGCGTGTTCCGGATGCGCCGAGCGGAAATGCTCTTGTTGGTCGGGGTGGAGCAGCAGATGGTACCTGGCGATGGATGCGTTTTTTGTCGGTCTCGGGCGGCGGGTGCGCGAGCGGTGGCAGGCGGCGGATTTTTCCCTCGCCGCTTTCCCCAGCCTCGCCCAGGCCACTCTCGAGGAAAATCCCCCGGCGGCAGAGGTGGACGTCAAGGCCCTGACCCGCGCCTTTTTGCGCGACGACGAGCAAGCTTTTCAAACGGCCTCCGGCTTTGGTCAGCCGGAGTTGGTGGTCTTCGACGACCCGCGGTTTTACATCCAGTTGCTCTTCTGGCTGGACGGGACCACGCAGATTCACCAGCACGAGTTCTCCGGGGCCTTTCATGTTCTGGAGGGGTCGAGTCTGCATTCCGAGTTTGCCTTTGCTCACGTGCGGCCGGTGACCGCACATTTTCGGCTGGGGGATTTGCAGCTGACCGGCACCGAATTGCTGGAGACAGGGCGCACCGTGCCGATCACTTCCGGGGGGAGCAGTATTCACTCGCTCTTTCACCTCGAAACTCCGTCCGTCACGGTGGTGGTGCGCACTCACTCGGATCCGGGGACCGGACCGCAATTCACCTACCTGCCGCCGCATGTCGCGGTGGACCCGTTTTTTTCCGACGCCCTGACCACCCGGCGCTTGCAATTGCTCGACGTGCTCGACCGGACGGGGGCAGAGGACTTTGCCGAAGTGGTCCGCGCCATGGTGGCCTCGCTCGATTACGAGCGGGGATTCTTCACTTTGCAAAACTGCCTGGTCGCCCTGCAGGAGCGGGGGGAATGGGAGGAGACGTGGGATGTTTTTGCCAAAAAACACGGAGCGCTCGCCGCCTATGCCGCACCCACCTTGGAAGAAATCGTCTGGCGCGACCGGCTGGTCAGCTTGCGTAGTTCCGTCGAGGACCCCGACCATCGTTTTTTTCTCGCCCTCCTGCTCAATGTCCCGCGGACCTCGGATCTTCTGCCTTTGGTCGCGGCACGTTTTCCCGGGGATCCGGTCAGCACGGTGCTGGGCTGGGCGGAGGAATTGAGCGAGTCCTCCGAAGCAGGCACTTGGATCCTCGATGCGAAGTATCCGGATGAGGAAGCGGACGACGGCAGGGAGGCTCCCTTCGATCGCTTTCTCGGCACCTTGGCCCGTTGCCTCAAGAGCGAGGCCGGGGTAAACGATGCCGCCCGGCGTGAGGCGCTGGCGCAGTCGAGCCTGCGGGCTCTCGTGGTGTGAGCGCCCCGAATCATTATGACACGCTCGGCCTCGACCGGCGTTGCACCACCGCGCAAATCCGCGCGGCTTATCGCCGGTTGGTCAAACAACATCATCCGGACGTCAACCACACCGCGCCCGAAGCCACGCGGCGGGCCCAAGCGCTCAATACCGCGCACGCCACCCTGAGCGATCCTCTCCGGCGCGCGGACTACGATCGCGAGCTGGACGGGGACAACCCCGCCGGCACAACGGTGCGGGGCGGGAGGCATCGTGACATTGCCCAGGATGCGATGCTGCGGAGCGAAGAGTTTTTCCGCGGGACCACGCTGACCATCCGGGTCAACGATCCGGCCAACCCGCACGGCGCCGAAAGCTATGAACTCGAGGTCCCGCCCGACACAGCCCCGGGCACCAAATTCCGTCTGCCCCGCGCGGAGGAATTTTCCGGCAGCTGCGTCGTGGTGCGTTTGCGCGTCCTGCCCGGAGGCCGCCTCCGGGCGCGCGGATCCGACCTGCGCACCGACCTGCGGGTCAGCGCCACGCGGGCGGCCAGCGGTGGCAGCGAGACGATCCCCGGGGCGAATGGTCGCATGGTCCGGGTGACCATTCCGGCCGGAGTCACGCGCGGTGCGGTGCTCCGGGTGCCGGGCGAAGGTCTGCCCAAGCCACGCGGTGGCCGCGGTGATCTGCTCGTGCGCGTGACCTATCGGGTGGAAGTGAAAATCCCGCGCGGGTCGAAGCGGCCAAGCTCCTCCCCCCGACGCGTGTTGGGAAGGTAGTCGTGGCTGGAAGCGAAGAATGACGATGGCTTCGCCGGAAGAGTTTAAACAGAAGATAACGAAGCCGACGAAGTTTTGTCGGCCGCCCTGCTGTTCGCGGGTGTTGCTGGGCGGAGCGAGTCCGATGGATTGCTATTGATGGCCAAAGAGGTTTTCCCATAGGTTCTTCCTCCGATGCGCACCTCCCGACCTCTCCTCCTTCTTGCCACGCTCTTGTTGGTCGGCGGTTGTCAAAGCAACCAAGAATCGACTGACGTTGCCGTGCCGCTGACGTTGGAGTCAATCGCCCCCCTCTACGCAGACTACGCCATGGACGCAGCGGATACCGACGACAACGACGCCATCACTGTCGCTGAGTGGACCAGAGCCGGAGGCACCCAGCGGAGTTTCGCGCGGGTGGATCAAAACCGGAACGGCGTGATCCAGCGCAGTGAATTGATTCGTTTTGGTTCGAACGCGCGGTTTTTGGATTTCACCCGGCGACGCATGGATCTGAACAGGGACAACCGGCTGACCCGCCGGGAATTCCTTTCGCCTTTTGGCGTCAGCCGGCTGACCCGCAGGGATTACCATTCGCCTTTTGGCATCCGCCTGCTCACGCTCGATTTTTAACGGGCAGCCAAGCCGAGACTTCGGCGGCGCTGTCGGCTGCGCCTCATGCCGCGCTCGGCGTGCAGAAATATCATGGGGCGGTAGGCGCGGGCGGGACGCGATCTCGGAATTTGGGGCTGCCATCGGTTGCTTTACCCGCTACGTTGGTTGCATGCCCCACGTCCCTGACGTCCGCTGGCACCAGCGTTTGCAGAGTTTTGGTCAGGAGTTTGAGCGTCTTTCGGACGGCGCCCGGCTGGCCGGGGAGCGGGAGCTTTCTCCGTTGGAAAAGCAGGGATTGATCCAGGCGTTTGAGTGCACTCACGAACTGGCTTGGAACGTGCTCAAAGATTACCTCGAAGATCAAGGCATCCAAGGGGTAGTCGGGTCCAAAGGGGCCACGCGCGAAGGAGCCGAAAAAGGGGTCAGGCCTATAATTTAAATGCCGTTGATGAGATTGCAGACCCTGCTTGGGTGGCCCATGTTGAGCACTTCGGCCAACCAAGGGTTGGTTGCCGTGGTCCTGCGCTTCATTTCCCGCGCGATCCGGACCTTCCATTCCGCCGATTTGGCCGAAGCGGCGATCTCCTTGCGCGATTTGCGCGCTTTGCGCAACAAGGCGGCCAACTCACTCTCCCATTTCGCTTCCCGCAACATCCTGACCGCGCCGCCCTGCCAGCCCGCTTTCTCGGAAACTCCGGCATACATTTTTTTGATCCCCCGGCGATACTCGGCGGAGGCGACAGCCCAACCGGTGCAGTAGCGGCGGATCAATTCGTCATGTCTGGCCGGATCGCGCTCCTCGACCGTTTCAAGATGCTGGGCGTATTTTCTCATACCGCGGACGGAGTCCGGAAATTCCAGGCTTTCCAGGAAGCGGGCCCGGCACAGTCCGTCGGGGGGGTGTTTTCGGAAGAATTTCGGATAACTGGAGAATGTGTGATGCCCGAGGTTGGGCAGCGCGAGAAGGCCGGCTCTCACCGGATTGAGATGGATGTAGTCGACCAGACCCAGCAACGGGCGTCCCTCCTCGATAAGGATGCTTTGGTAACGGCTTTGGAACACGTGTCCCCGCTCGCCGTGGAAGCGGTTAAAGCGGTTGGCAAAGGTTCCCTGCAGCCACGCCATGCCCTGCACAAGATTCGCTTCCGGCGTTTCCAAGGCGAGGTGGTAATGGTTGCTCATCAGGACATAGGCATGGACGACCCACCCGCATTTTTCGCAGGCCTCGGAGAGGGCCCTTTCGAAAGCTTCCGCCGCCCCCTTTTCGCCAAACAAGTTTTTGCGGTAATTCCCCCGGTTGATCACATGGTAAATCGCGCCTTCGAACTCCAATCGCGGTTGGCGTGCCATGACGATGCCTTATCACCGCCTAACCGCGGCTGCAATATTTAAATTATAGGCCTGACCCCTTTGACTTGGGCTATCGGGTGGAAGTGAAAATCTCGCGCGGGGCCAAGCGGCCCAGCATATCCGGGCGGCTGGGCTGGGGTAGGACGTGACGGCCGAATTTGAGGCTGCCATCGGTTGCGTCTCCCGCCACGATAGTTGAATGCTTAATGACCCTGACGTCCGCTGGCACCAGCGTTTGCAGAGTTTTGGCCAGGCGTTTGACCGCCTTTCGGACGGCGCCCGGCTGGCCGGGGAGCGGGAGCTTTCTCCGTTGGAAAAGCAGGGGTTGATTCAGGCGTTTGAGTGCACTCACGAACTGGCTTGGAACGTGCTCAAAGATTACCTCGAAAGCCAAGGCATCCAAGGGGTGGTCGGTTCCAAGGGGGCCACGCGCGAGGCCTTCAAGAACAACCTTATTTCCGAGGGCGAAGTCTGGATGGACATGATCAAGAGCCGCAATCAGACGACCCACACCTACAACGAAAAGACGGCGAACGAGATCACCGAGGCCATCCTCACGCGGTATTGTGCGCAATTTTCGCAGTTGCAGACGCGGTTTGCCCGGCTTCAGGAGGCGGGGTCATGAACGCGCACGGATTGAGCCCACAGACCGTGCAGCGGATTCAAGACGTGTTGGCCCATTTTCCCGAGGTCGGGAAAGCCACGCTTTTCGGGTCGCGGGCCAAGGGCACGGCCAAGGAAGGCTCCGACATCGACCTGGCGCTCTACGGCGAAGGTCTCGATTGGCGTGTGCTCGGTCGGATTGAGGACGAATTGGATGACCTGCTCCTGTCTTACACCTTCAGCTTGCTTCACCACGACACACGGACCGATGTCCAGGTGGCCGCGCACATTGCCCGGGTAGGAGTGCCTTTTTACCGGTGCGAGGGGGCGACGGTGGCGCATTTTTGAAGGCTCGGAAAAGTAGAAGCGGCGTCCCCGCCGCTTGTCGTCCGCGGCTAAGCGGCGGGGACGCCGCTTGTCTGTTCCTTTTTGCTATAGTGCTAATGTCTTCGGGTGAGTAGCCCGAAGGGCGCTACCGGGGGTCATGACCCCCGGTAGCGCGGCCCGAGTCGTGACCGCGACGCCGCTGAGTATCGCCGCAAGGCGAGTCTGAGTAGAAGCCAAAGGTCCGGCTTGGGTCCTTTTTCCATAAACTCGAACAGTTGCCTGAGCACGGCAGGGATTCATCTCGCGCCGGAGCTCGCATGACAAGCCTGAGCACTATGAAAAGCATTAACTACATCGGTATCGACGTCAGTAAAAACACCCTGCAGATCGACGGGACCCATCTCCCGCCGACCTGTCCCAATCAAGCCAAGGCCCTCAAAGCTTGGCTACGCAAACTCCCGGCCCACGCCCATTTGGTGCTCGAAGCCAGCGGAGGTTATGAAAAACCCCTCACCACTCTGGCCCACCGCGCCGGTGTGCCCGTCTCCATCGTCAACCCCGCACGCGTGCGCGCCTTTGCCAAAGCCCGCGGCCAGCGCGCCAAGACCGACCGCATCGACGCCGCCGTCATCACCGACTACGCTGAGCGCTTGCAGCCGCCGGCAACACCCCCCATGTCAGCCGCCCATCTCCGGGCCGTGGAGTTGCTGCGCGGCCGTCAGGCTCTGGTTGGGCAACGCGTCTTTTGGATCAACCTGCTGGAGCACGCCACCGATCGTGGCCTGAAAACACTCTACGGCAAACACCTGCGGCAAACCGACGCCTCCATTGCGGTCCTCGAAGAGCAGATCGTCACGGTCATCACCGCCGACCCCGGCTTGGAGGCCCGCTACCGCCGTTTACTCTCCGAGTTCGGCATCGGCGAGGTGACCGCAGCCACTCTGGTGCTCGAGCTGCCTGAACTCGGCCAGCTCAACCGCAAACAGGTCGCCGCTCTTTGTGGCTTGGCCCCCTTTGCCAAAGACAGCGGGGCAAAACGCGGAGTGCGCTTTGTCCAAGGCGGTCGCAACCAACTGCGCCGCGCCCTCTACATGGCGACCTTGAGCGCCATCCGGAAAAAATCCTCGCCCCTGCAGACCTTCTACCTGCGCCTGCGCGCCAATGGCAAACCTACCAAAGTCGCCCTCATCGCCTGTGCCAGAAAATTCCTCACCTACCTTAACTCCACCCTGAAAAACCTCCAAACCTCATCCACCTAACAACACAGTTGCTTCTACTTTTGGCCCTCAACGGCAGCGTTACCGCGCTGTGAATCTGTCCGGCGGACAGCATCGCGGCGCTTTACCTGGCGTGCATTTGGATTTAGCGTTTTGTCCCCAAGCCGGTGTGGCGGAACTGGCAGACGCGCCAGACTCAAAATCTGGTTCCCGCAAGGGAGTGTGGGTTCGATCCCCTCCGCCGGCAGATTTTTCATGGTAAGATTTTCGCGCAGCGCAGCGGAGGTGTTCGTGCCGGACGGTTGTCCGGTAGATACGGCGCTGGCGCGGACCACGCATCTGGGGATCGGGGCGCACCAAGACGATCTTGAGTTCATGGCGTTCCAAGGGATTGCGGAATGTTTCGGCCCAAGTGACCGCTGGTTTGGCGGGGTGACGTGCACGGATGGGGCGGGGAGCGCGCGGAGCGGCGCGTATGCGGGATTATCCGATGCGGAAATGGCGGATTTGCGGCGGGCGGAGCAGCGGGCGGCGGCAGTGGAGGGTGGTTATGGCGCGATGATCCAGCTCGGCTACGCGAGCTCGGAGGTGCGGGACCGGTCGGATGCGCGCTTGCGGGAGGACTTGCGCGGGATTCTCGAAGCGATGAAACCCGAGGTGGTGTACACCCACAATCTGGCCGACAAGCATCCGACGCATGTCGCCGTGGCTTGGGCCGCCATCGAGGCTTTGCGTTCGCTGCCTCCTGAAATCCGTCCGCAACGTGTGATCGGTTGTGAAGGATGGCGGGATTTGGATTGGCTGCCGGACAACGAGAAGGTGGTGATGGACGTCACCGGCCACGAGGCGCTGGCGGCGAAGTTATCCGCCTGTTTTCTCTCCCAGATCGGTGGAGGTAAACGCTACGACCTTGCGGTGGCCGGTCGGCGGGCGGCGCACGCCACGTTTTCTGATCCGCACTCCCCAGACCGCGCGGCACAGGTGATTTTCGGGATGGATCTCACGCCGTTGATCAAGGATGCCGCGCTGGATCCGGGGGCTTATGTCGATGGGATGATTGAGAGGTTCCGACGAGCTGTTCGAACCAGCCACGGATGAAAGAGGATTTCGGAGGATAAGTCGCCGGCCGGGTGACCCCGGCCGGCAACAATTCATCATCGGCCTTGGATCAGGACTCCCCCAGGTTCCACGCCATTCTTTTGAAGTCTACTTTGCGTCGGCCGAAGTTGATCAGCAGGCCGACCGGCAACCGGGTCGCGGCAAGTTCGTTGAGCAGTTGGGCTTCGTCTGCTGCGCGGTATTCATCCGCCACTTTGAGTTCAACCAGCACCAGAACGTTGACCAGTAGATCGGCGACGTAGAGACCAGCGGGTGTTGATTTGTAAAGGACCTCCAGGCGCTTTTCCATTTCGGCTTTGAAGCCATGGCTTTGTAGTTCCGCCGCCATGGCGTTGCGGTAAACGGCTTCCAGAAATCCGTATCCGAGGACGTGATGCACCTCGAAGGCCGAGCCAATGATCGCTTCGCTCAGCGGTAACTATGCAACACATTCCTCCTTTTCCGGCGCTGCCACAGAGGCGCGCGGGTCCCGCCCGTCACGATCAGACAACACGGCCGGGACGGCCATGCCCCCTGGAAAAACCGAGGCAGGCCGCTGCGGCGGCCAAACCTGAGTGAGGTTGTAGCGGTGGTCTATTACCGCCGCTACAAGCGGGGGATTAGGCGACGCCGGCGGCGGCGTCTTGGACGGTTTCGTAGACGCGGAACATTTGGTCGAGGCCGGTCAGTTTGAAAAACTCGCTGATTTGCGGGCTGAGGTTAGCCACCGCGAGTGTGCTGCCGCGCAGGGCGAGGGCTTGGGAGGGGCGGATGAGGGAACGGATGCCGACGCTGGCGATAAAATCGACGCCGCCCATGTCGACGACCAGAGCTTTATTCGTTTCGTCCCCGGCAACTTCCATCGCCGCGGCGTGCAGGGCATCGGCGCTGGCTTGGTTGAGACGGCCGGTCAGGACCAGGACGGGGATGCCGTTTTCGCTGCGGCGGACGATGTCCATCAGGAGGCCTTGGCTGCGGTGACGGCTGCTTCCCTGGTGTCATGCACCGCATAAGCGGTCATGAATTGCGCGATTTCAAAAAGCTCCTTCACTTGGGGCTGGAAGCTGCAGACCGAGAGCGTGCCGCTTTCGCGTCCCATGCGGCGTCCGGCGAGGAAGAATTCACGAAAACCCGCACTGCTCACGTATTCGAGGTCGGTCAGATCGATGACGAGGTGTTTGGCTTGGGTCCGGTCCAGTTCGGCGTTGAGGGCGGTTTTGAAATCGTTGTAGGTAATGGTGTCGATGCGGCCGGAGGGGCACGCGACCAGGACGTTGTTGTCGGTGAGGAAGGAACATTGCATGAGTTGAAAGATGCCCCCCCGCACCGAAGCCCGGCAAGAAATTTCCGCTGGGGCCGTTGCGGCGTTGCCGATCGGGCGGCGGACGGGTTATGGATGGGACGGTATTTATGCGGCGTTTCTTCGGACTCAACACTTTGGCGGGCAAGCTCACCCTGTGGACGGCTCTGGCCGCGGGTGCCATTATGTCTGTGCTCATCCTTTTTGCCTACCGCGCAGCGCGGGCCGAGTTGATCGAAAGCACCACGCAAAGCGCCTTGGCCGAGGTCGAGTTCCATGCGGTCGAAATCGACGCGATGGTCGGGCGGGTCGAGTCACTCGTCACCACCATGGCGGCCGTGCAGGGGTTGCGTGGCCCGGACCCGCACCCGGATGTGATGCTCGAACTGCGCCGGATCATGGACAGCTTTCCGGCCAACGAAGTGTTCGGGGCCTATTACACATTCGAGAATGCGGATTTCCGCGACCCGATGTCCATGCCGTGGATCGACCGGAATTCCTATCCTGAAGCGACGATCAACAAGAACGACTACCACATCGACCAGCCGTCGACCATTTGGTATTGGGGCGCGAAAACATCCGGCCAGCTGACCATTAGTGAGCCGTATTTCGACGGCGGCGGTTCGGACGTGACCATGCTCAGCGTCAATGCCCCGGTCTTCGGTCCGGAGGGGGAATTCTACGGCATTTCGGGTGTCGATATTTCGCTGGACGACATGCAGGAGTTGATTAAAGAGGTCGACATTGCCATGGCCGGAGAAACAGCCGGGCACGAGTCGGACTTCGCCTATCTGGTCAGCCCGGCGGGAAAGATCATCGCGCACCCCGATAGCAGCCTCATGATCGGCGAGGGAAATCCGGGAGCGAACATTTCGCAACTTCCGGCCGGGGCCTCGATTGAAGCGACACCTTCCGGCCAAACCAACTACCGCGGACCGGACGGGGCCGAGCGCCTCGTCTACTGGGTTACCGCACCGCTGTCCGGCTGGAAGGTGGTGCTCGATGTGCCCTATGCCACCCTTCTTACTCCAGTGCGTGCGCTGGCTTGGCGGCTCGGCACGGTGGGCGGGATCGGCCTACTCGTTCTCCTTGGGGCGGTCGGCCTCATTGCCCACCGCGTGGCGGGCCCGTTGCGGCATCTCACCGTCGCGGCGGCGGAACTGGAGGCAGGGCAAATGACCGGCGGGAAGCTTACGCCCCTGTTGCAGCGCGGCGATGAGGTGGGTGACCTCGGGCGGGCCTTCACCCGCATGGCCGACGAGATCCGCCAGCGCGAGGCCAGCCTTGCCGCTTGGAATGCCAACTTGGAAAAAACGGTGGCCGATCGCACCTCCGACCTCAAGCACGCGGTCGAAGATGCGGAAGAGGCGCGGGCCCAGGCGCAGGAGGCAAGCAAGACGAAGAGCGCTTTCCTGGCCAACATGAGCCATGAATTGCGCACCCCGATGAATGCCATCATTGGCTACGGCGAGATGTTGCTCGAGGAAGCGGAAGACACGGGGGAAAAGTGGATGGAGTCCGACCTGAAGAAGATCCTTTCCTCGGCCAAGCACCTGCTGCAATTGATCAATGACATCCTCGATCTTTCCAAGATCGAAGCGGGCCGCATGACGGTCTTCCTCGAACCGGTCGACATCGCGCAGGCCGCGCGCGACGTGTCCTCCACGGTGGAACCGCTGGTGGCCAAGAATGGGAATGTCTTTGAACTCAAGTGCCCGGAGGACATCGGCACGATGCGCACCGACCTGACCAAGCTGCGTCAGACCCTCTTCAATCTCTTGAGCAACGCATCCAAGTTCACCGAGCAGGGCACGATCACGTTGGAGATCACGCGCCGGGCCGACCAGATGGTTTCCTTCGCGGTGAGCGATACCGGCATCGGAATGACGCCGGAGCAAACGGACAAACTTTTCGGAGAGTTCGTGCAGGCCGACGCCTCGACCACGCGCAAATATGGCGGCACCGGCCTCGGGTTGGCCATTAGCCGCAAGTTCTGCCGGTTGCTCGGCGGCGATATCACGGTCCAAAGCGTGCCCGGACAAGGCAGTGCCTTCACCGCGCTCTTGCCGGCCGAAGGCAAGGAACCGGCCCCGGAACCGGCAGCCGAAGAAGCGGCTGCGCCGAAAGCTGCGCCCGAAACCCGGTCCGCGGCAACCCGCGGCACTTTACTCGTGATCGACGATGATCCGGATTCACGGGATTTGCTCAAGCGTATGCTCGAGAAGGACGGCTATGCCGTGCTCACCGCGTCCGGTGGCGCGGAAGGCCTCGCGCTGGCCAAGGAGCACCAACCCGAACTGATCACCCTCGATGTCATGATGCCGAGCATGGATGGCTGGGCCGTGCTTTCCGCCCTCAAGGCCGACCCCGCCACGGCTGAAATCCCGGTGGTCATGATGACCATGGTCGACGACAAGCCGATGGGCTTCGCGCTGGGTGCCTCCGATTACCTAACCAAGCCGATCGACAAGTCCCGGGTGTTGCAGGTCGTGTCGCGGCGGATCGCTCCCCATGGGGACGATGTTCTTGTCGTCGAGGACGACCCCATGGCGGCTGACATCGTGCGCCGCACCCTCGAGGCGGCCGGCCGGCCGTCGCGCCACGCGCGGAACGGACGCGAAGCCCTGCGACTGGTCCATGAAGCGCGTCCGTCGCTCATTGTGCTTGATCTGATGATGCCGGAAATGGACGGCTTTGCTTTTCTCGATGCCCTGCGCATGGAGGGTCCGGAGTTCGCCGCCATCCCGGTGGTGGTCCTGACCGCCAAGGATCTCACGGCAGACGAGCGCGGTCTGCTTTCCGGCCGGGTGCAAGAGACCTTGCGCAAGGGCGCGGGACAGCGCGAGACTCTGCTCGAAACTATCCGCCGAAATCTCAACCCAAACTGATCCCCATGCCGAAAATTCTCATCGTCGAAGACAACGAAATGAACCGCGATATGCTCTCGCGCCGTCTTGAGCGGCGAGGCTTCGCCATTGTCATGGCCATGGACGGCCAGCAAGGCGTCGAGATGACGCGGAGCGAAAGGCCCGACCTCATTCTTATGGACATGAGTTTGCCGGTCATGGATGGCTGGGCGGCGACGCAGGCGATCAAGGCGGACCCCGCGTTGTCAAAGATCCCGGTCATTGCCCTGACCGCGCACGCCATGGCGGGCGACCGGGAAAAGGCGATGGCTGCGGGTTGCGACGACTACGATACCAAGCCGATCGAATTGCCGCGCTTGCTCGAGAAAATCGGCAAGTTTCTGCCCAATGTCTGATCCAGCGGTATCCGGAGAGGAAGCGGTGGCGGCTTTGCGCCACGACCTGCGCACGCCGCTCAACCAGATCATCGGCTATTCCGAATTGGTCGCGGAGGATCTGGAGGGCGAGGAGAATGCGCGGACCCGGGAGGATCTGGACAAGATCGGGCGGGCGGCCCGCGGGTTGGCCGATCTGATCACCCGGGAGATCCAGCCGGGGCGGATTGTTTTGGTGGAGGAAGGTAGGGACGCGCGGCCTCGCGCGTCCGGAACGGAAGAGGGCGGACGAGCGGGCCGCTCGTCCCCACCTCAAGAGGAGGCGATCGCTCCGGCGGCCATCACGGCGAAAATCCTCATTGTCGACGATCAGGAGGAGAATTGTGTGGTGCTGCAGCGCCGCTTGGAAAAGGAAGGCCACACCTGCGCGGCGGTTTATGACGGAGCCACGGCCTTGGAGCGGCTGGCCGCGGAGGATTTCGATCTCGTCCTGCTCGACATCATGATGCCGGGGATCGACGGCCGCGAAGTCCTGCGCCGGATCAAGACGGACGAAAAGCTCCGCCACGTGCCGGTCATCATGATTTCCGCGCTCGACCAGATCGAGAGCGTGGTCGCCTGCATCGAGCAGGGGGCGGAAGATTATCTGGCCAAACCGTTCAATCCCGTGCTCCTGCGGGCCCGCATCGGATCCTCACTCGACCGCAAACGCCTGCGCGATGCCGAACAGGCCGCCTTCGCCGCGCTGCAGGAAAGCCAGGCCAAGCTGGCCACGGAACTTTCCGAGGCGGCGGCTTACGTGCAAAGCGTGCTGCCTGCGCCGATCAAGGACGGCCCGGTCAGCGCCTCCTGGCAATTCCTGCCGTCTTCCTCGCTCGGAGGCGATGCCTTCGGCTACGGGCCCGAAAAGGACGGCAAGTTCGGCATCTGTCTGCTCGACGTTTGCGGACACGGGGTCGGCGCGGCCTTGCTCTCGATCAGTGTGCTCAACGTCATCCGGGCCGAATCCCTCCCCGGAGTGAATTTTTCCGATCCGGGCGAGGTGCTCACCGGGCTGAACAACGCGTTCCCCATGGAGAAACACGGCGAGATGTTCTTCACCGCGTGGTGCGGTATTTACGACCCCTCCACCCGTCGCATGCGCTTTGCGGGCGGGGGCCATCCGCCGTCCATTTTGGTGCGGGCGGACGGCAGCACGGAAATCCTTGCCGCCAAGGGACCGGTCATCGGCGCCATGCCGGGAATGAAGTTTGCCTCGGCCGAAGCGGTCATTCCACCGGCCGCGCGGCTTTTCGTGTTCAGCGACGGGGCTTACGAGATCGTGCGGCACGACGGCTCGATGATGTCGCACGACGATCTGCGGCAACTGCTGGCCCGCGCGCCTGAGGAGAACGCGGCGGCCTGGACCATGGAGCAATTGCGCGCGCTGAACAGCCAACCGGTGTTTGACGACGACGTCTCGCTGGTCGAACTGTCTTTCCCGTGAAAGCCTCCGCCCGATTTCTTGCCGACCGCACCGAGCTGCAGAAGCTCGAGCCTTTCACGGCGGAATTCGCCGCCGCGGCGGGACTGGGAGAGAAGGACCTTTTCGCGCTGCAAATCGTGGCCGAGGAACTGGTGACCAATGTGATCGACTATGGTGGTGTGCCGGACCGGGAGCATGCGGCGAGCCTGGATTTGTCGGTGGAGGACGGCTTGCTGACCATCGTCCTGACCGACCGGGGAACGGAATACAACCCGCTCCTCCGCGCGGATCCGGATGTCACTCTGCCGGCCGCGGATCGTCCCATCGGGGGACTCGGGGTCCACTTCTGCAAAAAGCTGACCGACAGTCAGGACTACCGGCGCGAAGCCGGCTTCAATGTGCTGACCTTGAAGCGGACTTTGCACCTGTGAAGATCAGCCTGGAAAATACCTGCGGGGTCCGGGTGGCAAAGTTCACCGGCCGGCTCGACGGTTTTGGCGCGAAGGAAGCGGAGCGCGTGTTGTCTCCACTTGAACCTGGCGTGCCGACCGTTTTCGATTGCGCCGGGCTTTCTTACTTGAGCAGCGCCGGCGTGCGCCTCCTTGTCATGGTGCAAAAGTCTGCCGCGGCATCCGGATCCGCCTTCGCTTTGTCCGGTCTTCAGCCTTTCTGCGCTTCCGTGATCGAGATGTCGGGACTCTCCGGCCTGATTCCGGCCTACGCCATGGTGGACGAGGCGGTGCGCGCTCTCCGGCCGACCGGACCCTCCGCCCGGAGCGGCCAATCGAACGAAACGGAGGCGGGCACCTTCGTTTTTCAGACCTTGGGGAGCGGTGCGGGCACGCTCGACATTCTTGGTGATATTGCCAACGTCATCGACTGCGCGATCACCCCGGAATTGGTCGCGGACAAGCCCTTTTTCGAAACGGAGTACTCGCTGGGCCTGGGCGCCTTGGGAGGGAATCCCGGGGACTACCTTCCGCTCATGGGCGAAGCCGTCATGCTGGCCGGAACCATGGTCTGGCTGCCGACCGACGGAAACGACACCCCTGACTACATGATCCCGCGCAAGGCCTCGACCAATGTCGTGCTCCATACGGGATTCAACGCGAGTATCCGCGGGGGTTTCAATGAATTCGTCGCATTCACCGCCGCGCCCGGGCGCCCGGCCACCATCCGCGACCTTTACCGCGCCCTCTTCGACCAAGCCAAGGAGCGGCGTGCGGATTACCGCGGCGTGCTCGGTCTGGCCATGCGGGCCGAGATCCACGGGGCCTTCGGGGCCGGCCTTACCAAGTCGCCGCTCCTGACCAACCGACCAGCCAATGGCAGGATGATCACCGATGTGTCAAACTATGACACGTGGTTCGAGTCGGACAAAACCCCGCGCCACCAAGGCACAAGCGCCCTGATTTGCGGGGCGGGGGAGGATTTGACCGCCGACTTGTCGCACATCGACCAGGACCGGCTCCGCCGGATGTTCTACCTCAATCCGGCGAACAAAGCCGCCCAGAATGAAGTGCTGCACAATCACGCGGTCTTTTTCCGCCATGCCCCTCCTCCCGGCGGGACGCAGGACATGGATCTTGAGATGCGACGCGTGGTCGAGGCAGGTGAATTTGTCGACATGCGGCACCTGCTCGATCAGACCACGGTAACCTCGGCCCTGATTGCCGTGAATTACGTCCAGGAAGTGCGGGAAGACGTGAGGAAAGGTTGAAGCAAACGCGGCGGCCGCGCGCTTCGTTTGACGGAAACCAGTTGGTTACCCCCATGAGGGGTCAGGGGTGGAAGCTGACCGCCCGGACCGGCTACTGGAGCGTTTTTGCCCTTGTCCCATTGGGGCGGCCAAACCACCAAACGATCAGGCCGCCGCTGAGAAACATAAAGAGGCTGTAGACCACCGCGGGCATGGCGAGGCTGGCGCTGTCGAGCAGGCCGAGGGTGATGGCGAGGGCGAGGGTGCCATTCTGGATGCCGGTTTCCACCGCGATGGTCACTCTCTGGGCGCGGGGCAGGCCGGCCACCCAACCGGCGGCGAAGCCGAGGGTCAGGGCGGCAAGGTTGAGGGTCATCGCCGCGGGACCGGCGGTGGCAAATTGGTCGGCGAGGTCCTTTTCCCGCAGCACGGCAGCGGCAATGATGAGGGCGAGGAAGACGAGCGAAAAGACGGCGGCCGGACGTTCCAACCGCTGCGCGAAGGCAGGGCGGGCCGAGCGGACAGCCATGCCGCAGACAATGGGCAGGATGGTGACAAGGGTGAGTTGTCCGAGTGTTTTCCAGAAGGGCAATTGCACCGCGGCGCCGCGGCCGAGAAACCAGTCCATGGAGAAGGCGACAATCCAGGGAATGGTGAAAACGCAGACCATGCTGGAGATGGCGGTCAGGGTGACAGAGAGGGCGGTGTCGCCCTTGGCGAGGTGGGTAATCACATTCGAGGTGGGTCCGCCCGGGCAGGCGGCGAGAATCATCAGCCCGACGGCGAGTTCGCCGGGCAGACGGAAGATGAGGGCGAGCGCAAAGGCGATGAGCGGCAGGAAAACAAGCTGGCAGGTCAGGCCGACGATTTTTGCTTGGGGCGAAAGAACGACGCGGCGGAAATCCGCCGGGACCAGACTGAGCCCCAGGCCGAAGAGCACGGCGAAGAGGGCCAGGGGCAGAGCCAATTGCTTGAGGACTTCGGGTGGCATGCGGAGTGGTTGCCGCAGGGGCTACGGACCGTCGATCCTCAAGCGGGCTTGGGCGTGAAGGGAGCCAAGGCCGAACCGACACTAGCGCAACTTAACAGTCGGCACTTTCCAGCGCAGCATCGACGTGATCGGCTGCGGCCTCCAACTGCTCCATAAGGTCGTGCAAGGCAGTCCAAGATTGGGCGATATCCTGCCCCCATTCACCCTCAAGGCCTTCGAGTTTGGCATTGGGTGAGGGATGACAAGAGAGGTTTTCCTCGATCAAGCAGGCAATGGTCCGCAAGGCGGGGCCATGGTAGGGGAGGTGCAGGTCGAGACGGTGCGAGACTTTCGACGTCTTAGGCATACCGGGCAACCTTCCACCAAATGCGCAAGCGCGCAAGCTGGAGGACCAACTTTTTTAGCCTGGGGCCAGCGAGGCGAGGAGTTCGGGGGTGATCCCCGCCAGGCTGGGCACGGCCAGATTGGCGGCGCCGAGGGCGCCGAGCGGGTTGGTCGTGGCCACGGCCACGACCGGCATACCGGCCTGACGGGCGGCCTCGAGACCGACCAGCGCATCCTCGATGACCACGCATTCGGCTGGGGCGAAGCCGAGTCTTTCCGCGGCGAGGAGAAAGACAGAGGGGTCCGGCTTGCCCGGCACGACTTCTTCGCCGGAAACGATCACGCGGAAAAAGTCAGCCAGGGCCATGAGCTCGAGGGGCAGATCCAGGTTGGCGCGTTCGGTCGACGAACCGATGGCGCAGGGGATATCGCGGGCCCGCAGGGCCGCGAGGAGTTCGCGCACCCCGGGCAGCGGTCGGATGCCCTTCTCGCGCACCAGCGCGCGGTAGACTTCTTCCTTTTCCTCTGCGAGTTCGGCCACTTCGCCGGGAGCCTGGGCCCAACCGAGGTCGGGGATGATCACGTCGTTCTTCTGGCCGAAGCCGCGTTTGAAGTGGTCGGGCCGAAGCGGGAGTCCGCGGCGGGTGGCGATAATTTCCCAACTGCGCTCGTGGTGGGCCGAGGAGTCAACGACGACCCCGGTCCCAGTCGAAAATGACCGCGCGGAGCATCAGAGCCCGGCGTCGGTCACGGCGCCGGTTGAGGCGCTGGTCGCACTGGCCGCGAATTTGGCGAGCACGCCGCGGCGGTAGCGCGGGGCGGGTTTCTTCCACTTGGCCTTGCGCCGCTTCATCTCGGCGGCCGGAATGTCGAGCGTGAGGCGGTGTTTGATCGCGTCGATCTCGATGGGGTCGCCGTTTTTGACCAAGGCAAGCGGCCCGCCATCGAAGGCTTCCGGAGTGATGTGGCCGACCACGAATCCGTGGGTGCCGCCGGAGAAACGTCCGTCGGTGACCAGGGCCACATCTTTGCCCAGGCCTTTGCCCATCACGGCGGAAGTGGGGCCGAGCATTTCACGCATGCCGGGCCCGCCTTTGGGTCCTTCGTAGCGGATGACAATGACCTCACCCTTTTTTACCGCGCCCTTCAGGATGTCCGCGAGGGCGGCTTCCTCCGAGTCGAAGACCCGGGCCCTGCCCCGGAACTTCTCGCCTTCTTTGCCGGAAATCTTGGCCACGGCCCCGCCCGGTGCGAGGTTGCCGTAGAGGATGACGAGGTGGCTGCCCTTCTTCACCGGATCTTTGAGCGGCCGGATGACTTGCTGGCCTTTGGGGTAGGGTTTGCAGGGCGCGATATTCTGCTTGAGGGTTTTGCCGGTCACGGTGAGGCAGTCGCCGTGGAGCAGGCCGGCCGCGAGGAGTTGCTTCATGAGTGGCACGATGCCGCCGATGGCCACGAGTTCGGACATCAGGTATTGGCCGCTCGGTTTGAGGTCGGCCAGCACGGGGACGCGGCGGCCGATCTTGGTGAAGTCGTCGAGGTGCAATTTGACGTTGGCCGCGTGGGCCATGGCCAGGAGGTGGAGCACGGCATTGGTCGAACCGCCCAGCGCGATGATCAGGGTGATGGCATTTTCGAAGGATTCGCGGGTCACAATGTCTGAGGGAACAATACCGCGCTTGAGCAGGTTGACCACTGCGGCACCGGCCTCGCGTGCATCGGTCTTTTTATGCGCGGAAATGGCGGCTTGCGCCGAGCTGTTCGGCAAGCTCATGCCCATGGCTTCGATCGCCGAGGCCATGGTGTTGGCCGTGTACATGCCGCCGCACGATCCGGCGCCGGGAATGGCGCAGGCTTCGATTTTCTGCAGTTGCTTGTCGTCGATCCTGCCGGCCGCGCGCTGGCCGACCGCTTCAAAGACCGAAACGATGTCGAGGTTTTTGCCGTTGAGGCAGCCGGGAAGAATGGTGCCGCCGTAGACGAAGACCGCGGGGCGGTTCAGGCGGGAGATGGCCAGCATGCAGCCGGGCATGTTTTTATCGCATCCGCCGATGGCGACAAAACCGTCGAAGCCTTCGCAGCCGATGACCGTTTCGATCGAGTCGGCAATCACCTCGCGGGAGACGAGCGAATACTTCATCCCTTCGGTGCCCATCGAAATGCCGTCGGAAATGGTGATGGTGTTGAAGATGGTCGCTTTGCCGCCCGCGGCGTTGGCTCCGCCGGCCGCCTCGCGGGCCAGCACGTCGAGGTGCATGTTGCAGGGGGTGACCATGCTCCAGGTCGAGGCGATCGCGACCTGCGGCTTGGCAAAATCTTTTTGCCCGAAACCGACCGCGTAGAGCATGGCGCGGCTCGGAGCACGCTCGGGTCCGTCCAGGACCTGCGAGGAATAACGGCGAAGGGGTGCTTTTTTGGCGCGGGCGGCTTTTTTGCTCACACATATACCTACACCGCGCCGCGGTCCGCGTTAAGCAAAAACCGGATCAGCGCGCGCCGGGCGAGGAGCGGATCAGGGCAATTTCCGCTTCGAGTTCGCTCCGTTGTTTCGCGGTCAGGCTTGGCGACTCCACGGCGAGCCCCATTTCGCGCAGGGCGGGACGGGCCAGTCCCTGTTTGGCGTAGGATTGGCCGAGATACAGGCGGTAAAAGCCGGCGTCTCCCCCGCGGGCGGCCGTGAGGGCGACAAGGCGCTCGAGCAATTCCGCTTCGGTCTGGAAAGCACGGGCCGCATGGGCGGCGCGGGCGGCGAGCCAAAGCGTGCCGGTATCTCCGGGCGCGAGGGCGGCGGCTTTTTGCGCGGCGGCGTAGGCATTATCGGTCAGTCCGGCGTGCAGAAACGCCTCGGTGCGGACTTCCCAGGCGAGCGGGAGCGATGGGTCGAGGTCCACGGCGCGCGAGCTTTCCTCCAACGCGGCGCGCACCCCACCGAGCGAGACCAAGGTGCGGGCCCGCACCGCCGCCGCCAGCGCCGAGAGATCCGAGTTCCGCACGGCCGCGGCAGACAACTCCCCCGACTCGGGAAGCGCATTGGCCGCCAACGCGGAGAGGGCGGCCTCGGCGAGGAAGGCCGAGCGGTTGGCCCCGCCCCACATTTCGCGCGCCATTTGTTGCGCGGGTTCGGTCGCGAACTCCTTGGTTTGCGCTGCGCGGAGAAAAAGCACGCCGGTCGCATCAACGGCGGCCAACCGCCAGTCGGGTGATTCACCGAGGTGGCGGGCGAGGGCTGCATAGTCGGACTTTTCGCCGAGGAGCCAGACCGCGTCAAAGCGGGTTTGGCGGTCGCGGGCGCGCCAGAGGGAAGGTTCGCGTCCGAGCGGCTTCCCGTCGGCGGTCGCGACCGAAGCGGGGAGCGGGCCGGCCAAGCGGGCCAAGGGCAAGCCGCCCGGGTTGATATAGACGAGTTGGTCAGCCGGGAGGGAAGGGCGGGTGAGCGTTGGCTGGACCGCGGCCGGGGTCATGGCCAAAGCATACCAGCGCGGCGCCGCCTCGAGCGCAGGGGGCACGACGAGTGCGGCCGCGGCAAGAATGGCCGCGGCCTGCATCCACCAAGGGAAGGCAAAACCGGTCTGCCGCCATTGGTCGAGGGCGGCCGGCCAAGCGGGAATGAGCCAGAGGGCGAAGGGCCAGAGGAGGGCGGTTTGGCCGAAGGCCGCCGCGAGCAGCAAGAACACGGGGGCAAGAACCGCGCCCTTGGCGTTGTGGCGCGACGCGTCGGCTGCGGCGAAGGCGAGGATGGCGAGAGCGGCGAGCAGGGCGAGTACGGCGGCGGCGGAGAGTCCGCTTTGCGGGGACGAGAAGAGAAAAATGTTCGCTTCCGGCCAGACGCCAAAGCCTCGCGGGGTGAATTGTGTTGAGGTGATGGCAAGGGCGATGGCGCCCAGGGCCCAGCGACGAGGCAGTCGTGACCAGGCATCGAGGGTAAAGGCCGCGGCCAAGAGCAGTCCGCCGGGTGAGAGCCAGACCGAAAGCCAAACGGCGAGGGGGAGGGTGAGGGCGGCAAGGCGCGGCGACCAGTGGAAGGTCACGGTGCGCCAGGCAGACATGAGGAGCACCGCGAGGCCAAAACCGCTCCAACCGCTGGCCGGTCCCGAGAGGACCACGGCAAGCAGAGCGGGCACCAGCGGGCCGAGACCCCGCCACGTCCGGAGAGGCAGCGGCCAAAACCAAGTCAGTACCGCCAACCAGGCGACGAAGACGTGGAGGTTCTGCCAGGCGCGCGGACCGGCCAAGGCAAAGGCGGTCGTGCTGGGCGCGGCCCAGAGGGTGAGTGGATTCCAGAACGAGGGACCGGAGAGCAGCCAGAGGCCGGACTCTTCGGCCGCGGCGGCGCTGATCGCATCGGGGCCACGCAGGGCGATGAGCGCGCCGAGGACAAACAAGGCGCAAACGGCGAGCGCAACAAGGCGGCGCCAGTTGCTGCGGTTCTCCTGCTCGGCCATCGGGTCTGGATCATTCGGACGAGGCGCGACCTTGGCAAGGAGAAGCGGGTGGGGGTTGATCGGCCTTCGGTGCCTTGCATCAGGCCACGGGCGCGATAAGTTCTCGTCCATGCACGGTTTTTCATTCACTTTTGTTCTTATGCTTTCATTTCTCGGCCTGACCAGTGAGGTGGGCGCCCTGTCTGTCGGCGACGAGGCGCCGCGCGTCGCTTCGCGTGACCAGAATGGGGTGGAAGTTCAGTTGGCGGACGTCTATAGCCGAGGTCCGACGCTCGTTTATTTTTATCCCAAAGCGGGAACGCCCGGTTGCACCGCGCAGGCCTGCTCGTTGCGCGATGCTTTTCCCGATTTCTCGGCGGACGGCATTCAAATTATCGGGGTGAGTGCGGATACGGTGGAGGCGCAGAAAAAATTCGCCGAGGCCGAGAAGATCCCCTTCATTTTGTTGGCCGACACGGACCTCTCGGTAGCCAAGGCCTTCGGGGTGCCGACCATTCCCTTGCTTGGCATGCCGAAGCGGCAGTCTTTTTTGGTCAAGGACGGCAAGATTGCTTGGATCGTACAAAGCGCGCAAACCGGAGACCATGCGGCCGAAGTGCGGCAGGCCTGGCAGTCGCTTGGTAGCGCGGAAAAATCTTGAGCCGGCATCCGCACGCGCTAAAATGTATCTTCAGCAAGCAAGGGGTTGGTAGCTCAATGGTAGAGCAGCGCCCTTTTAAGGCGTTGGTTGTGGGTTCGAGTCCCACCCGACCCACTCGCTTTTCTGACCCTGTAAAACCTCACGAAGTTAGTGTTTAAGCGGATCCCCAGACTGCGGGGTCTCTCTGAAAGGGGCCGGACAGAGCGGAATGGAAATGCACGAAGAGTCCGGACATTTGACAAGTGGTGTTGTCTCTTTCTTTTCAGACGGCAGGCTGCGACCACCAGACTAGTGTTCTTCAGCGCGCCGCACTCACCAGCCTGCCGGTGTCCATTCCCTCGAGGAGCTGGAGCAATCGTCCGCTCCGATCGCAGCGAGGGAGCCCCCTTCTTCCGCTAACTGCGCCCTCATCATCGGGTATGCCTCGGCACGCTTGCCTGCCCGTTTTGCGTTGTGGGGGAGTGTTGGACACCGCGATGTCTGGGTGGCAAGGCAAGGGTCGGGCCCGACCCCCGGGGAGTCGGCTGACGCCCTTGCAGACGTGCCGTGATCTCAATTCCCACGCATCCGGATGGCGAGGGCCGTGGCGGACTTGAAGGGGGCGGGGACGCCGACGGAGGTGCCGAGGCCGTAGCCGGCGGGAGGTCCGCCCCAGCCGTAGGCCACGCCGGTGCCGAGGGTGGGGGAGGCGGCTCCTAACTCGCCGAGAGAGAGGTTGAGGAGTCCGTTGGCGCCGAGTTGCGCGGCCTGGTTTTTCAGCCGTTCCAGGGCCAGATCCGTTGTGCCCTGCGAACTCCAGCGGAAGGAACCGCGGCTGTCTGCCTTGACTAAGGCGATTTCTTCGTAGTTGGCGGGCGGGTGGAGGAAAATGCGCACGCTGGAGGGATCGACCGGTGGTTGGATTGGTCCGACCAAGACATGGGAAGAGTGGTAGTTCGCGCATCCGGCGCAAAGTATCGCGGCCAGGACGGGGCGCAGTCTCATCCGGCCAGAGTGGCAGATTGACCCGGCGCCGTCATCTGTTAGCAGTGGTCCATGCGTCCGTTCCGAACTGCTTCCGCTTGGGCCGCGGTCCTTTGTCTCCTCGCCGCGTCGGGGTGTGTCAGCACCAAGGTAAAAATGATGGGGCCGCCCAATCCCCCGACCGATCCCGCGCAGGTCGCGGTCTACGGCAGCCTGCCGTCCGGGTTTCGCGAAATCGCCCTGATCGAAGCGCACGTCTATTTCCCCATTTTCCTCTCGGACGAGGCCAAGATAACGATGGGCCTCGAGGCGCTGGCCGAGGCTGCCGCGGACATCGGGGCCAATGGGATCATGATCCGCAACTTGCATCCGGCGGCGGTCAGCGCCTTTGGTCATGGTCACCGTGCTTTCCGCATGGCGGCGGCGGAGGGAAATTTTGCGCACATGACAACCTTGCATGGCGTGGCGATCGAGACGCGTTGAGGGCGGGGTTTGTCCGGGGGTGCGCCTGGGAGCTACCTGGCGGGGAGGAATTGGCTGACTTCGCGAAAGCCGGGGGCGAAATCTGAGGGGCGGGCCGCCAACCAGTCGCGGATGAAGGTGAGGGGGAAAAAGAGGGTGTCTTCGATTTCGGAGGGCGGAAGCACGTAGGGTCCGTCATGTTCTGCGCGGAAGACCTCGACGAATTCCTGACCGGTCTTCGAGCAGGCGCGGATTTTGCCGACCGGGGTGAGTTCGGGGCGGATGCCGAGTTCTTCGTCCGTTTCTCGTGCGGCGGCGGCGGCATAGGTCTCGCCGGGTTCGAGGTGTCCCGCGGCGCTCGAGTCCCATTTGCCGGGCTCGCGGTCTTTTTCGGCGGAGCGCTTTTGCAGGAGGAGTTCGCCCTGGCGGTTGAAGACCAGAATGTGCACCGCGCGGTGGAGGAGGGCGCGGTCGTGGACTTCTTGGCGGGGGCGCGTGCCGATGACTTCGTCCTGCTCGTTGACGATCTCGAATTGTTCCCCGTCATGCTGGGCGGGAGTCGCCGCGGCGGGATCGAGGATGCGGGCCAAGGCGACCCATTGCGGGAGGGAAAGGTTCTCGGCGCGGCAGGTGGGGGGAAGATTGTGCCTGGTGCACCAAGCGGACCAAACGGCGGGATCGGCCTTGAGCAGGGAGCGAAGCTGTTTGCGGCGCTGACTGAAACCGCGCTGGACAAGTTGGTCAAAAAAAAGGGCGCGAACCGGGGGGAACTCGTGAGGTTGCCTCCGCTCGAGGGTGACGAGGGCGGAATCAACCCCGGGTTCGGGCAAGAAAACGGTGGGGGGAAGCAGACGTTCGCGGCGCACGGACCAGAGTCGCTGGGTCCGCACGGTGAGGGCGCTGTAGTCAGGCTGGTCGGGGAGCGCGGCGAGGCGCTGGGCGAACTCGTCCTGCACCGCGAAGGTGGCGCGGATGACCGGCGTGCATGGGCCGAGCCAGGTGCGCAGGATCGGCGAAGTGGCGCAGTAGGGCAGGTTGCCGGCGAGAGGAAAGGGGCCGTGGAGGAGGAGGGGACGCCAGTCGAAGCCGATCGCGTCGCCCGAGACCACTGCCACCCGGTCGGCGGGGAATTTGGCGCGCAGCCAAGCGGCGAGGCGGGCGTCTTTTTCAATGACGAGGAGCTGGTCGCAGCGCTCGAGGAGGGGGGCGGTGAGGGAGCCGAGGCCGGGGCCGATTTCGACCGCGAAAGGGACATGTTCGGGCAGGGCCACTGCGGCGATGGCGCGGGCCAGGTTCTGGTCGTGGAGAAAATTTTGCCCGAGGCTTTTCGTGGGGCGAAGTTGGAGTTCGTCCAAGGCGAGGCGAAGGTCGGTGAGGCGCAAGAGGAGGAAAGTTGACGGTTTTCGGGGTTGGCTAAGCCGTGTCCATTCAATTGAACCACGGATGAGACGAATTTCACGGATGGGTTCAGAGAAATTTCAAGACAATCCCTGCCGGCGGATTACTCACCAAATGGTGAACTTTCTTGACGGTTTCCTGCCCCTCATCAAGGTGCTTGGCATCAGTGTCATCCGTGAAATCCGTGGTTAAAGGTTCTGCATGGTTACGGCTAAGGACTGTCTCGAAGACTCGGCTCAATTTCCGGCCCGAATTGTCGCGGCCGAAGGGGTACGGCGAGGGGGCGGGGAGAAACTCAAAAATCGAAGAGCTCGGGGTAGTGTTGTTTGGCGTAGTCGCGGCAGAGGTTTTCGATCTCCTGCGGATCGGTCAGCCGCGCGGCTCGGCCGGCCAACTCCTTACAGTCCCGGGAGTCGAGGCTTTGCAGGGCTTTTTTGACCCGCGGCACCGCGGGGCTGCCCACGCTGAATTCATCCATGCCGAGTCCGAGGAGCAGCGGGGTGAGATGGATCTCGGAGGCCATTTCGCCGCAGAGGCCGATCCAGAGGCCATTTTCGTGGGCCGCAGTGGCAGCCATGGCGAGGAGGCGCAGGACGGCGGGGTGGGTCGGTTGGTAAAGGTGGGCGATGCGCTCGTTACCGCGGTCGACTGCCATGGTGTATTGCACGAGGTCGTTGCTCCCCACGCTGAAAAATTTCACTTCCTTGGCCAGTTGATCCGCAATGAGTGCGGCGGCGGGCAACTCGATCATGCTGCCGACTTCCATGTCGTGGAGGTAGGGGACGCCGCGGTCGGCCAGTTCTTTTTTGCATGCCTCGAGGTGGACGTTGGCCCGGCGGATTTCGTCCGTCTGCCCGATCAGGGGATACATGAGGCGCACGTGGCCGTGGGCGCCGGCGCGAAGGATGGCCCGCAACTGGGTCTTAAAAAGTTCGGGCTGGTCGAGGCAAAGGCGGATGGCGCGGCAGCCGAGGAAGGGGTTGTCCTCGCTGGTTTGCTCGGTCAGATGCATGAGTTTGTCGCCCCCGAGGTCGAGGGTGCGGAAAATGACGCCGTGAGGGCGGCAGCGTTCAGCCACCTGTCTGTAGGCCTCGTATTGTTCGTCTTCGGAGGGTGGAACGGTCTTGTTGAGAAAAAGAAATTCGGTTCGGAAGAGACCGATACCCTCGGCACCCGAGGCGGCGACGGCGTCGAGCTCGGAAGGCAATTCGATGTTGGCCGAGAGGACGATGTGACGTCCGTCGCGCGTCTTGGCCGGGGTTTCGCGGATGGCCTCGAGCTGGTGGGCAACCGCGACTTGTTGCTCTTCTTTTTGGCGGTAGGCGAAAACCGTCTCCTCCGAGGGGTAGGCGACGAGTTTGCCGCTGTAGCCGTCAAGCAGAAGATAATCGCCCGTCGCGATTTTGGTGCAGATACCGGGGAGGGCGACGATGGCCGGGATGCCGAGGGAGCGCGCCATGATGGCGCTGTGCGACGTGCGGCTGCCTTGTTCGGTGACGAAGCCGCGGACCAATTCGCGGTTGATCAGCGCGGTGTCTGAGGGGGTGAGATTCCGCGCCACAATGAGGTGCGGCCGGTCGAGTTTGTGCAGTTCTTCGCGGGATTTGCCCAGGAGGTGGCGGATGATGCGGCGGGTGACGTCTTCGACGTCGACCACTCGCTCCTGCAGATAGGGGTCATCGATCGCGGCGAGGGTACGGCAATATTTCTCGGCGACCTGATGGAAGACGAACTCGATATTGTTCAAGTCGCGCTCGAGTCCGCGCAGGGCTTCATCGATGAGGGTGCGGTCCTCGACGACGAGGAGGTGGGCGTCAAAGATGCTGGCGTCATCCGCCCCGATGGCGGCAGAAATTTTCTGCTGAATCTCGAGCAGTTCCTGCCGTGTGGCGATGAGGGCGACCTCAAACCGGGCGATTTCGGCGGGAATTTGCTCCGGGGTGATGTTGTGAACGGGTATTTCTTCCTCGTTCTGCCAATGGACGACTGCCTCGCCCTCGACGATGCCCGGGGAGACGCCAAGGCCTTGCCAAATGATTTCTCTTTCTTGCCGTGCCGCCATACCGCGCGCTTTTTATCGGAAAGCGCAGGGGGGGGGAAGGGGGAATGCTTGGGCCGGTCAGTCCTCGTGGAAGCGGCTGGCTACGAGTTCCCCGATTTCCTTGAGGAATTTTTCGGCATCGGAGCCGGCGGCGGAGACCTTGAGTTTGGAACCGTGCCCGGCGGCGAGCATCATAAGGCCCATGATGGACTTGCCATTGACCTCCTCGCCGTCCTTTTCGACCCAAACCTCGGCTTTGAAGCGGTTCGAGGTCTTGACGAAGAGGGCCGCGGGGCGGGCGTGGAGCCCGTAGCGGTTGAGAATGACCAATTCGCGGGTCAGGCGCTTTTCCGCCGCACCGGTTTTTTTGGCGAGGATCCCCATGATATTGTCACTTTCCCTTCATTTGCTTGATCAGCCGTTCGTTGAACTCGTTGGCGCTGTCCGTCCCGTGGGACTTCAATTTCTGGTCCAACGCGGCGACTTCGACCAAACGACCAAGATCACGACCGGTTCGTACCGGGATAATAACGTGGGGCACGGAGATGCCAAGGATCTTGTAAAACTGGCGTGAGAGGCCGTGGCGGTCGACGTCCTCCATTTCGGTCCAATCTTTGAGGGTCACAACGAGGTCGAGGGACTTTTCCGTCCGGATGCTGCGGACGCCGAAAATGGCGGCGACGTTGATGATGCCGATCCCGCGGACCTCCATGTGGAAGCGGGTCAGCTCGGCGGAGGCGCCGATCAGGTCCCGACCTTCGATCGCGCGGAAGCGGGTGATGTCGTCGCTGACCAGACTGTAACCGCGCTCGAGCAGGCTGAGGACGCACTCGCTTTTGCCGATGCCGCTGGCCCCGCGGATCAGGGTGCCCACGCCGAGGATATCGACCATGCTCCCGTGTTCGCTGCGCCGCGGGGCGAAGTCGAGTTCGAGCGCGATGGTGGCGGCGTTGATGAATTTCATGGTGATCATCGGCGTGCGGAAGACGGGAATGCCGGCGCGGTCGGCAAATTCGGTGACACCCGGCGGTAGCTTCGCCCGGCGGGCGATGACCAGGCAGGGGATGGTGCAGCCGAAAAAGCGGCGCAGGCGATCCTTGCGTTCGCTGCCGGGGAGGCTCTGGAGGTAGCTCAGTTCGGCGCTGCCGAAAACTTGGACCCGTTTCGGGGCGAAGTAAGTGTAGAAACCCGAGAGAGCGAGACCGGGACGGTTGACGGTGGGCTCGCGGATGATGCGGTCGAGGCCGGTTTTGCCGGCCACCAGTTCGAGTCCGAGGGTGTCGGCGTGGGTTTCGAAAAATTGCCCCACGCTGGGGGGATCGATGGCGAGGGAGGCCATGGGGGTTACATGTGGAAGCTTTCGCCGAGGTAGAGGCGGCGGCTCACGGGGTCATTGAGCAGGAAATCTTTCGGTCCCTCGCTTTCGACGCGTCCTTCGAAGAGGAGGTAGGCGCGGTCCACGATGGCGAGGGTTTCGCGCACATTGTGGTCGGTGATGAGGATGGCGAGGCCGGCGTCGCGCAGTTTCGAGATGATCTGCTGGACGTCGAAGACCGCGATGGGATCGACGCCGCTGAAAGGTTCGTCGAGCATGAGGAGCGAGGGACTGGTCACGAGGGAACGGGCGATGGTCAGGCGGCGCTTCTCGCCGCCGCTCAGGGTGAGGGCGGCATTTTTCGCAATGTGCTCGATGCCGAATTGATGGAGGAGTTCTTCGCAGCGGGCTTTGCGTTGCGGGCGGGAGAGCTTGGTCGTCTCGAGGATGGCCAGGAGATTCTGCTCCACGGTGAGCTTGCGGAAGACGGATTCCTCCTGCGGCAGGTAGCCCATGCCGGCGCGGGCGCGGCGGAACATGGGCATGCGGGTGACGTCCTGGTCGTCGAAGAGGACGCGGCCCGAATTCGGACGGACGAGGCCGACGATCATGTAGAAGCTGGTCGTTTTGCCGGCCCCATTCGGCCCGAGCAAGCCGACGACTTCGCCCTGGCGCACGTGGATGTCGACACCGTTGACCACGGCACGTCCACCGTAAATTTTGACCAGTTTTTCCGTCTGGAGAATCGGGCGGGTCGCAGTTTGCTGCGGCTTGGCGGCGGGAAGTTCGGCGGTCATGGCAATTCGGGTGCGGAGGCGTCGGTGATCACCGTGCGGCTCGGCCCGATGGTGCTGGCCCGCCCGTCGCGGTGGAGAATCATGCGTGTTCCGGGAGAAGTGGCGATGTGGCGGTTGATACCCTGTTGGATTTGCGGACTGCCGCTGAGGGTGGCGCGGCCGTCGGCCGGCCGGTATTCGGCCCGCTCGGCCCGGCCGACCGCCCCTTTATTCTCCTCGGCCTGGTCGGCGGCGTGCTGCACGATGACCACATTACCCTCGGCCACGGCGCGTTCGATGCCCGAACGGTCGGCGCTGAGGAAAACGGTGAGCCGGTCGGCCGAGAGGAGGAAGCTGGGGTCGGTGACGCGCACGCTGCCGACGAAGATCGCGGTGTTTTGCTGCTCGTCGAAGGTGGCCTCTTCTTGCGCGGTGATTTCGGTCTTGGAGCCGAGCGGTCGCGTATCGGCCAAGGGTCCGAGCCCGAGGGGATCCGCGCCGGTTTGGGCCGCCGTGGAGGCGGCAAGGGCGAGGAGGAAAAGGGCGGTCTTCATGGCTGGAGTGCGTCGGAGGCGGTGACCACCATGGTGACGGGTCCGCGCAAGCGGCTGGTCCGGGTGTCGATGTCGAATTCGAGTTGGCTTCCGGTGATTTCGAGTGTTTCGCCTTTGATGACCGAGCGGCGGTCGCTGACCAAGCGGCGGGTATTTTGGTCGAAGACCGCTTCGGGGAGAAGCACCTCGAGGGAGGCTTGATCCGGCTCGTCGTCGAAAATTTCGATCCGCAAATCGGCGAAGGTGAATGCGCTGCTGCTGGAGCGTTCGGCCCGCTCCGCGTTCAAACGAAGACTGAGTTTACCTTGAGCGTTGTGGTGGGGGACGCGGATTTCTTTGACGCTCTGGCCAATGGCGACCGGAATTTCGAGTGGGCTTAAGCCCGCGCTTTCCTCCGCGAGGGCGGCGAGGGGCAGGAGGAGAAGGCCGAGGAGGACGGACAGGCTAAAGCGCATGGCGGATGGCGAGCAGTTGGCGCAAGACGGCGGGTAGGCGGGCGAGGGGAATCTGGTTGGGGCCGTCGGAAGGAGCTTTGGCCGGGTTCTCGTGGGTCTCGAGGAAAACACCGTCGGCCCCGGCCGCAACCGCGGCGGCCGCGAGCACGGGTGCGAGTGCGCCGTCCCCGGTGGTGTGATCGCCGCCCCCGCCCGGTCGTTGCACGGCATGGGTGGCGTCGAAGACCAAGGGGAAGCCCTGGGCGCGGATCCAGGGGATGGCACGCAGGTCGGCCACCAGATTATTGTAGCCAAAAGTTGTCCCGCGCTCGGTGAAGAAGAAGCGTCGGCAGCCCGCGGCACGAAGTTTGCGCGCGATGGGTTCGACTTCCCATGGCGAGAGGAATTGGCCCTTCTTCACGTTGACCGCACAGCCGCTGGCTCCCGCCGCGGCGATCAGGTCGGTCTGGCGGCAAAGAAAGGCGGGGATTTGCAAAAGGTCGACATGGCGTGCGGCCACGGCGACTTCTTCCGGCGAGTGGACGTCGGTCGTGACGGGCAGGCCGAGGTCGCGGCTGATGGAGGCGAGAATGCGGCAACCTGCTTCGAGGCCCGGGCCGCGGAAGGAGGCTCCGGAGGTGCGGTTGGCTTTGTCGTAGGAGGCTTTGAAGATAAACGGGACGCCGAGGCGGCGGGTCATGGCCAGGATCCGTGCGGCGGCGCGGCGGGCCGACTTTTCGCTTTCCAGGACGCAGGGGCCGAGGATGAGCAGGAGTGTTTTCCCGCCCACCGTGACATTGCCGATTTTAAAGGGTTTGGCCCGCATTGCTCCTCCGAGTTTACACGCGGGTCTGGGGCGAGTCACTCCCCATGACCACGTTTTCGACCAACTCGGCGGTCCGCAGCGTGGCACCAAGGTGCGGTCGCAGCGCGCATCCCGCATTCTCGACCAGCTTGGCGCGGTAGGCCGGGTCGGTCCAAAGCCGGATGGTCTCCGCCGCGAGTTGCTCGGCGTCGTGAATTTCGACCGCTCCGCCCACGGCCAGGAGCGCAGTGCGGAGCGCGGCAAAATTTCCCATGCGCGGACCGAAGAGGACTGGACGACCGGCGAGGATTGCCTCGACCGGGTTTTGTCCGCCGGATCCGGCGAGGCTCTTGCCCATAAAAACGGCATCCGCGCAGGCATACCAATCGCGCAATTCCCCGGTGGTATCGAGGAGAAGAATATCTGGAGCCGGCCCGGCCTGAGGGTCGGTGCGTCGCGCGATGCGGTAACCGCTCGGGGCGAGGCTGGCGGCGATCTTCGCGGTGCGCTCGACGTGACGCGGGGCGATGAGGAGGCGCGCGGCGGGGAAGCGGGTGCGCAAGATGCGCAGGCACTGGGCGAGAATTTCCTCTTCGCCCTCGTGGGTGCTGCCGCCGAGCAGGATGGGGTCGGAAGGCATGAAGCCGAAGGCGGCGAGCACGGGACGGAAGTCGCGGCCGGGGGGCAGGTCGCCCGCCGGGTCATACTTCACGCTGCCGGTCAGGTGCAGGCGCTGCGCTGACAGGCCGAGGCGCGCCCAGAGGCCGGCGTGCGACTTTTCTTGCAGTCCGACGGCCTGCAGGTGTCGGGTCACCTGACGAAGCACGGAGGCAAAGCGCAGGTAACGGCGCGCGGAGCGCGGGGAGACGCGGGCGTTGATCAAAACAACCGGAATGCGGCGCCGTTGGGCCGTCCAGATGAAGTTCGGCCACATTTCACTTTCGGTCAGCACGATGGCTCGCGGCCGGATGGCGTCGAGCGCGCGGCGGACGAAGGGAGATAGGTCCACCGGAGTGTAGATGGGGACCCACCAGTCGGTCTGCTCGGCGAGGGCGAGAGCGTGGGCGGTGGAAGTGGTGCTGGAAAGGGCGAAGCGCCAGGCCGGGTGGCGGCGGTGGAGTTCGTCGAGGAGTTTCAGCGCGATGAGCAATTCGCCAACGCTGACCGCGTGGACCCAGATCCATTCGCCGTGCTCGAAGCGCGCCCGTAATTCCGGGCTGTAGTGGGCGAAGCGCTGGCCGAAATCGCGCCGATAGCCGCCGCGGCGGAACATGCGGGCCAGGTAGCACGGCAGGATGACGAGAAAGGCGAGGGGAAAGAGGAGTTGGTAAAGAAAGCGCGTCATGCGTCGAGCGTCCGGCGGTACATCGCGACCCAAGCCTGCCCGTAACGGCGGTTGCGGAGCAATTCCCAAGACGGGGTAGCCTCGGGTGGTTCCTGCGGCAACTCGACTACGAAAAACCCGCCTGGGGCCACGCAGCGGGCCAGTTCGCTCCCGGCGAGAAGAGACGTGGGGTGGGCGGGATCCCCGGTGGCCAGAGCAAACGGCGGGTCGGCAAAGACAAGATCGAAGGAAGCGGGCGCGGTGCGTCCGAGGTAGGCGGCCACCTCCTGCTGGCGGACCGCGCCGCATAATTTGGCCCGGGCGAGGTTACTCCGGATGACTTCGGAGGCCCGGCGATGGCGGTCGACGAAGTGGCAGGAAGCGGCGCCGCGGCTCAGCGCCTCGATCCCGATGGCCCCGCTTCCGGCAAAAAGATCGAGGGCGCGCGCCCCGGGCACAGCGTCGCCGAGGCTGGAGAAAACCGCCCCGCGTACCCGGTCCATCATGGGCCGGGTAATGCCGGCCGGGCAGTCGAGGCGCAGGCCGCGCGCGGTTCCGGCAATCACGCGCATCGGTCAAGGTGATCCCATGAAGTTGAGGAAAAATTCGCCGATCCGTCCGCCGACCCCGCCGCCAAGCAGGCGCGAAGCGAGGTCGCTCTGCGGTTTCTCGAGGGTCCCGGTCACCCGGAAGTTGACCGCCCGGAAGCCGGGCATCCCCTCGACTGCGGCCGCGGGCAAGGCGCGCCCGGTCAGGGCGGCGAGGCGTGCGGCGGAGGAGGGTCCGAGGAGGAGACGGGCTCGCAAGTCGAGGCCGCCGCCACGGGTGATCGGGCCGCTCATTTCCACGGCGAACTCGTCGGAACGCAGCCAAAGCGGGGCGAGGTGGATGAAATCGTCATCGAGACGCAGCTCGGCGTAGGCCTCGCGGAAGTCGAGCCCCTGCATTTCGCGGATGCCGAGCACTTGGCCGAGCCCTTTGAGGTAGTCGGAGGGAATCATGCGGCCGTTGGCCAGATCGATCCTGGTCTGCCCTTGCAGTCGTCGTTGCGGAGCATTGCGTCCCTGCACGGTGAAGTGGGCGGCGAGGGTGCCCTCCAGGCGGGTGCCCCCGAACGAGGAGGGCAAGCGCAGTTCGGACATTTGGAATCCCTCGAGCCGGAGATCCCACTCGTAGGGCGAGCCTTCGGCCACGGTGGCTACGCTGCCTTGGCCGGCGAGGCTTCCGCCCGCGATTTCTCCGCGAAGGCCGCTGAGTTGGAGAAGACCGGCCTTCAAAGTGAAATCGGCCGCGAGGTCCCGGGCCACGATGAGGCCGGCAAGGACGGCTTCGGGCACGCGTGCTTCGCCGCTTGCGTTGCCGTCGCCGGAGAGGCTGGCCCGCGCTGTGATGCCGTCCGCATCGAGCAAAGGCCAGCCGTCGCGGTTTTCAAAAAGAATGCGCGAGCGCCGCACTTCCATGCCGTCGACCCGCACGGCCATGACCGGCTCGGGTACCACGGCACCGACCATTTCCACCGCCGGCCGGGCCGGGGTCGGCCCGGGTGATGTGGCGGGGCGTGCCGTGGCCGGCGTGCCGCCGGGCGCGGGGACGGCGTCGGCCGGTTGGCGCGGCACCCGCCATCTGCCCTCCGCGTTCTGGCGCCAGGTGAGGACGGCCTCGTTGAGTTGCAGGCTGCTCACCGCGAACTCGCGCCGCCAGAGGGGCCAGAGGCGGAACATGATGCGGAATTCGGAGGCCTCGAGGAAGTTGACCCCGGCATTTTCCATGTCGGGCATGACCAGTCCGCGCAGGCAAATTCCGTCCCAAGGCGTGTACACCGCGCTGCGTACTTTGAGCGGCAGGCCGATGGTCTCGAGGGCCGCTTTGCGCAACTGCTCCTGCATGGAGTTCGACTGCAGATGCAGGTTGAAAGCGAGCACCGCGGCAACGGCCAGGGCGGCGAGTGCGGCAGAGGCGAGGAGGCAGGGGCGGAGACAGCGCGGCATGGCAGGGCAATGATTATCCCAACGAAGCTTGATGCAAAGCGGGAAGCGCGCGTTGCCCCCACGCGCCACGGCTGTTAGTTTGACTCCGTGCACGATTTGCGGGACAAGTTTCGCACGGCGCCGGTTACGGTGTCGCTGGCTGCGGCCTGCCTGGTGGGCTACGCACTGGAGATCCTCTTGCTCGGGGGAGACCGTGGGTTGGATCTTTCGGGCTGGGCGCTGAGCAGGCAAGCGTTGGCCGAGGGGCGCTGGTGGACATTGCTGACCCATCTTTTCCTGCACGCCAACCTCCTGCATTTGTCGGTCAATGTTTTGGGCCTCTGGTTTATCGGGCCGGAAGTGGAGAGCATGCTGGGGCGGGTGAAATACTTGTTGCTCTATCTTCTTTCCGGTCTGGCGGGCGGTTTGCTCCAGACGGCATTTGCGGCCCCCTCGGCCGAATTGATCGGCGCCTCCGGTGCGGTTTGCGGCCTGGTCTTGTCGTTCACCACGGCTTATCCCGAAATGCCCCTGCGAGCCCTGCTTTTCTTTGTTTTGCCGGTGAGCATGAAGGCAAAGACGCTGGGGCGGGGCATCATCATTGTCTCCCTGCTCTGTGCCGCGCTTCGCATTTTTCCCCAGATCGGTCATCTCGCCCATTTGGGCGGCGCGCTGGCCGGAGCATTGCTCACTTGGTGGTGGCTTCCCAGCGCGCCGCGCGCCACCCGGCCCGGGGATGAGGCGGGGCGTGCCGCGCAGACCGACGAATTGCTTTCGCGGGTCGTTGAGCAAGGGATCGAGAGTCTCAGCCGCGAGGAGCGGCGGCAGTTGGAATTGCTCGGGCGGGAGCAGCGGCGCCGTTGGTGAGGGGCGCGGGAAGAGTCGTTCCGCTCAAACCGACTGGATTGCGGGGAGCAGGCGGATCTCAGGAGCCCGCGGGGGCCGGCCGCAAGGGAAAGTCGGCGGGCAACGGGGCGGCGAACTCCAACAGTTCGCCCGTTGCGGGATGGGTCACGGCAATTTTCCAGGCGTGGAGTAGTTGGCGCGGATAATCCGCACCGCCTCCGTAGGTGCGATCGCCGGCGACGGGATGACCGAGGTGTTTGAGGTGCACGCGGATCTGGTGGGTGCGGCCGGTTTTCGGCCGGCACTCAAGGAGGGAAAGTTTGCCGTCGGAGTGGAGGACGCGCCAGGCGGTTTCCGCGGCGCGGGCACCCGGCCGCCGACTGATCGTCATACGTTGGCGGTGCACGGGGTGGCGCTCAATCGCACCGTTGATCGAACCGGCCGAGGTGCGGGGAACTCCACGGACCACGGCGAGATAGGTTTTCTCTGCGCTGCGCTCGGCAAATTGGCGCGCCAAGGCGGTCAGGGCCTGATCCGTCTTGGCTACGAGAATACAGCCACTGGTGTCCTTGTCGAGCCGGTGGATAATGCCCGGGCGAAGCGGGTGACCACCCGCGGTGACCGGACCGCAGTGATGGAGCACGGCATTGACCAAGGTGCCTTGCCAGTGGCCGACCGCGGGGTGGACCACCAGGCCGGGAGGTTTGTTCAGGCAGAGGAGGTGTTCGTCCTCATAAAGGATGTCGAGGGGGATATTTTCGGGTGTGACGCTGGCCGGAAGGGGGGCGGGGGGCGGCAGGTGGGCCTCGATTTTGTCGCCGGCCCGGACCGGATCGGAGGCGCGGGCCACGGTGCCGTTGACCTGGACCAGGCCGGAGGTCAGCGCCTTTTGCCAGCGGGCCCGGCTGAAGTCAGGCCACTGCACGGCCAGCCAGCGGTCGAGGCGTTCGGCGCGCTGTTCAGCCGTGCGATAAAGGGTGTCGTCCATCGGTTCCGGTGGAAACGCTGGACGTTCCGGCCGCGCGGCGCAAGGTTTGCCGCGTGGAAGAGTCCACCTTTCCCACCCTGATCGAGAATTGCCCGTCCTGCGGCGGTTCCATCGACGTCAGCGACGAATTGCCCCTTGCGCCAATCTCTTGCCCGCATTGCGGGGAAGGGCTGTGCGCGCGCCGCATCTTCAATAATTTCGAACTCGTCGAGCTGATCGGCCAGGGCGGGATGGGCTCGGTCTTCAAGGCCTATGACCATACCCTGGAGCGCATGGTCGCGCTGAAGGTGCTGCGCCCTGAGATGAGCGCCGGCGAGGAAGAGCGGGCCAAACTCGAGCAAGAGGCCCGGGTCACCGCTTTGGTCAATCATCCGCACGTGGTGCGCGTCTATTCCTTCGGCGAGGCGTCCGGACAATTTTATCTCGCGATGGAATTGGTCGAGAAGGGATCGCTCGATGACCTCGTGGCCCTCCAAACCCGGGTGTCCGAGGCGCAGGTGCTCGGGATTGGCGCGCAAATCGCGCAGGGCTTGGAGGCGGCGGCGGAGAAGGGGCTCATCCACCGTGACGTGAAGCCCGGAAACATTCTCTTTTCCGACGCGCAGACCACGAAGATCGTGGACTTTGGCCTGGCCCGCGTGCTCGAAGATGAGGCGGGGGCGCGGGGGGAAATCTGGGGCACGCCTTACTACATTGCGCCCGAGCGATTAAACTACGAAAGGGAGGACTTCCGGAGCGACATTTACAGTTTGGGCGGCACGCTCTTTCACGCCATTGCGGGTCGTCCGCCCTTCGAAGCGGAGAGCGCGAGTCTGGTCGCGCTCAAGCAAATCAAAAGCCAACCGGTGAGCCTCGAGGCCTTCGCCCCGGACGTTTCGCCGGAGACGGCCTACGTGATCAATCGTATGTTGGCCAAAGAGCCCGGTGACCGTTACGCCTCCTACCGCGAGTTGCTTGAGCACCTCGAGTTTGCCCGGGCCAAGGTCCTTGAGCAGGCCGGCCGGCCGGGCGGGGCCAAGCGGGAAGTGGTCAAGGTGGAAACCAATCGCACCAAGCTCTCGGTGGCCTTGATTTCCATGGTGGCAGCCTTGCTTATCCTCGCCGTGGGTCTTGGGCTTTTCCTGACCAGCGGGCGCCCGAAGATTGCCGCGCTGCGCGAAACAATTATGCGTGGGCAGGAGACGGTGGTTGCCGATCCGATGACGAGCGGACTCGGGGCTCTGGCGGCCGGAGACCAAGCCGGTGCGCAGAGCAGTTTCCGGGCAGCGGCTTTATCCGCTGCGCCGCGCAGCGCGCGCGCCCAGTGGGCGAGGTTCCATCTTGCCCTGGCTTGCGCCTTGGCCGGGGATTCCGCGGCGGCACAAGAGCAATGGCGTTTGCTCGCGCAGACCGGGCTGTTTAACGACCGGGCGGAGGACCGGGAACTGGCCAACATGTTCCTTGATGCGGCCGGCTTCGGTTTGCGGACCAACCCGCTGCGCCTCGACGACCTGGCGAGGTATCCGACAACCGGTTCCGGGTCGCTCGTCTTTTTTGTGGCTGGCGTCACGGACTGGTCGCTGGGGGAGCAAGAGGAGGCCAACCGCCTCTTCGCGCGGTTCCTTGAGATTGATCCTGTGGTTGGGGTGGAGGGTTGGAGCACTTACCGGCGGGTGGCGGAGAGACTCCTCTCGGGAGGCTAGGGAGTTTGCGCCCGGCCCGGCGCCCGCTAAAGTGACAGGGTGAGCGAGACCAACTCTCCCGGACCCGACGAATTGCAACGTCGCCTGCAGGCCTTTCTGCAAACCGCTTTCCAACAACCGGCCTCCCCGGCTTCCGAGCCCGCGGGGGCACCGGAGACGGTGGTCGGGGAGACGGATGATATCTTCAATTTCAACCTCACACCGCGCGAGATCAAGGCGCACCTCGACCGCTTTGTCATCAAGCAGGACGAAGCGAAAAAGGTGCTCTCCATCGCGGTCTGCGACCATTATAACCACGCAAAATTCTTGCGCCAGCGCGCCCGGCGCGGGGAAACGGCTCCGGTCGAATACGCCAAGCAGAATGTGATCGTGACCGGTCCGACCGGCGTGGGCAAAACCTACCTCGTGCGGCAGATCGCGGAATTGATCGGCGTCCCCTTCGTCAAGGCCGACGCGACGAAATTCAGCGAGACCGGCTACGTGGGCGGTGACGTCGAAGACTTGGTGCGCGAGTTGGTGCAAAAGGCGGATGGGGACACCGAGCGCGCCGAGCATGGCATTGTTTACCTCGACGAGGTCGACAAGATCGCGACCTCCGGCCACATGATCGGCCGCGACGTGAGCGGGCGCGGGGTGCAGACCGCCTTGCTCAAGTTGATGGAGGAAACGGAAGTGCCGTTGCGCAACCCGATGGATTTGGCGGGTCAGATGCAGGCCGTGATGGAATTGCAGCGCGGGAGCAAGCCCGGCCGGCAGGCGGTCAATACGCGGAGCATCCTCTTCATCGTGAGCGGAGCCTTTCCGCGACTCAAGGAAATCGTGGAGAAGCGGCGCAAGCAGGCCCAGATCGGTTTTGCCGCAGCGGCGGGTCCGGCCGAGGATCGGGCCTGGCCGCATGGGGTGACCACGGCCGACCTGATCGAATACGGGATGGAGGCGGAGTTTGTCGGACGTCTTCCGGTGCGCGTGGCCTGCGAGGAACTGACCGCCGCGGACCTGCGGAAAATTTTGTCCGAGTCCGAGGGCAGTATCCTGCGCCAATACGAGCGCGCTTTCCTCGCCTTCGGGATCGAGGCGGTTTTCGACGATGCGGCCCTCGACCGGATTGCTGCACTTGCCGCGGAGGAGGGAACCGGGGCCCGGGGCCTGCTCACGGTCTGCGAGCGCTTGCTGCGCGACTTCAAGTTCGAATTGCCCGGGTCGGGCACGACCTCGTTGCGCATTGATCTGGACCTGATCGAGCGGCCGGCGGACCGCTTGGCGCACTTGCGGGCCAGTGGCCAAGACGAGCGTCTGCGCGTCCTCCGGTCCAGTGCGGAAGAGTTCGCCGAGCGACTCGGGCAGCCGCAAGGATTGCCCCTCAAATTTGCGCCTCAAGCGTTGGACCTGCTCGTGGAAATGGCGGTGAGCCGTGAGCAACCGGTGCGGGAATTGTGTGCGGTATTGTTCAAGGACTACGAATTCGGGCTCCGTCTGGTCAAGAGTCCCCCCGACGGGGGTCCGCTCGTGCTCCCGCGTGAAGCGGTGGAATCGCCTGACAAGTTCTTGAGCGATCTGGTCGTGCGCGCCTATCGTGGCGACTCTCCTGATGAAACACCCGCTGGCCCTGCATCTTAAAGCCGCGCTGATTTGCGCCTTGGTCGCCATCGTGCTGGCTTTGCCCCTGCTGTGGGTGCCCCTGCTGCCGACCTGGCAGGGCTGGCGTCCGCCCCTGGTTAATCCGCCGGCCGAGGCCCTTCTCGCGGTCTTCGCCGCGCTTTGGGTGGCCTGGTGCGTGGTCGATATCCCGCGGGGCGGGCTCAAGGTTCTCATTTGGCTGGCCACCCTCTGGCTTTTGGGCGGCGGTATTTGGCTGGCGGGGCTTTACGGCTTTGAGCTGAGTTCGCTCGTGCCGGTCACGGCCGCCGGGTTGGCCGGAGCAGGAGCTTTGGCTTTTTCCGGCACTCCCGCGGGTTCGCAGCGCGCCCGCTGGCAGTCGCTGGTCGGCGGTCGGGTCGGAGAAACATTTCTCCGCACGCGGCTGGACCAGCGTCATTTGGAAGATGGTCCGAGCGGTCAGGTTCTGGCCGTGGCGGAGATCCTCTGGCCCGGGCATCCCGGGGGAGCACACGCCGCCTGGAACGAAAGACCCGGGTTGACCGCGCGCGCCGCACGGCACTTTCAGCGAGCCGGAGGATACCTCGAGCGTTGCGATGGCGAGGGTGCCCTCTTTGCCTTTGGCCTTTGGGGGCAACCGGCGCCCACGGAGGACTTGGTTTGCGCCCTGCATGCCTGGATCAAGGAAGCCGGCGGATGTGCCGCGCTCTCGCGTGGCGAATGTGTCTCCGGGGTTGGTCATTTTCCGGCGGAAGTCCGCTGGACAGTCAGCGGAACCCCTTTACGTCGGACGCGGCGCATGGCGGCGGCGGCCCGCGGGTATGCGGCTGGTCTCCTCGTCGAGGAGTCGCTGGCCGCGGAGGTGGCTGCCGGGTGGAAATCGCGGCGCATGGCGTGGTGGGACTTCGAAGGGGAGCGGGTCTTGTTGCACGAGGTAACCGGGCCGGCCGCGGCGGACGGCGGGGCCAGCGCGCGTTGGGACCTCGCGTGGGATGCTTTTTGGGACGGACGTTGGGCCGAGGCGGAGAATGCCTTCGGAACTTTGGCCCGCGAGCAGGACGATGCGGCCGCCCGTATCTTTGCCTTGCGCAGTGCGGCGGCGCGGCGCACCGCTTCCGGCTCGTGAAGGCGGTTGACTATCCCGGGCCATTCACGGCTCTGGTCCGTGAGTTGCGGCGGCTGCCCGGGGTCGGTCCGCGCAGTGCGGAGCGCCTCGCGCTTTGGCTGCTGGAGGATGTCGAGCGGCCCTCCGCGCTGGCCGAGGCCTTGGCCGCGGCGCGCGATGGGGTACGCTCGTGTTTGGCCTGCGGGTTTTTTGCGGTCGAAGAACGCTGCATCATTTGCCTGGACGAGGGCCGCGAGGATTTGCTCTGCGTGGTCGAACGGGCCACGGATATTTTGCCGATCGAGCGTTCGGGTGCCTTCCGCGGTTTTTATCACTCCTTGGGTGGACGCCTTTCTCCGCTCGAGCACGTGGGGCCGGAGGATTTGCGGCTGGCCGAACTGATCTCGCGTCTGGAGCGAGGAAAATTCACCGAGATCATCCTCGCCCTGAGTACCGACGTCGAAGGCGAGGCCACCGCGAATTATCTCGCGGAATTGCTCGCTCCACGCAGTGTCAGGGTGTCGCGATTGGCGCAAGGAATGCCGGTCGGGGGTGGTTTGGAGCATGCTGATGAACTGACCTTGGCGCGCGCCATGTCGGGGCGCCACCGGGCGGGCGGCGCCTGACGCGCCGGTTTGTCCTCACCCGGCACCTCGTGTCTGGTTTTGCTCCGGGGCGGCAAAGAGAACGGACCGCTCTGCTTGGCCAGAGCCGGCCTCGAGTTCCTCGGGGTTCAAGCTGCGAGGATTGCCTGGTTCGCCGACCAGGAGCAGAGCGGCGCGAAATAAAGGTCGTCGTAGCGATACCATTGCGCCGCGTAGTTGTCCGCGTGCTGGCCGTCGGCCGGGGAATCGTGCAGTGCCGCCAGGGGGCTGGTGGCGGGACGTTGGCGGCCGGCCAGAAAAGCGCTTCATGCTTTGCCCTTCTGCTTGCTTCCCGCCACCGCGGTATAAAGCCCCAATGCGCCGAGCAGGGTGAGGGCGCCACAGATGGCCTCGGTTGGTTTGGCCGCCGCGGTATAAATGAGGGCAAACGCGCTGATGGCGAGAAAGAGCAAGGGGGTGAGGGGATAAAAGGGCACGCGAAAGGGCCGGGGCAAATCCGGTTGGGTGAAGCGGTAGACGATGACGCCCGACACGGTGAGAAAGCTGGAGGCCAAAAGGGCAAACTGGGTGAAGACCAGCACCTCCTCAAAAGCTGTGGTCAGGAGCAGGAGGAGCGTGAGCAAGCTCTGCCCGAGCACCGCCGCGGCGGGGATGCCAGCCGCGGTGCGGACCCGCAGCCAACCGAAAACGCGCGGGTAATCCTCGCCGATGACCATGGCCACCCGGGGGCCGGCCCAGGTCATGGCACTGATGGCCGAAATGAGCCCGAGGGCAATAATGCCGGCGACCACGCGTCCTCCTTCCTGGCCGAAGACGGCTTGGGCCGCGACTTGGGCCACGTTGAGTTGTCCGGCCAGCATCGCGGCGGGCGCAGCGTGGAGAAAGGCCGCGTTGAGACCGAGATAGAGGGCTGTGACGGCCAGAGTGCCCGCCGCGAGAGCCAAGGGAATGATTCGTCCCGGGGTGCGGACTTCACCCAAAATGTAGGTGGCGGCATTCCATCCGGAATAAGCATAAAGGGTGAACATGAGCGAGACCGCGAAAGGCGTGGTCAGCATGTAGTCGCTCCAGGGGGCGGCCGCGGAGGGGGTCGAGGCGGGGGCGCTGAAGAAAGCCGCGATGAGAAAGAGAATGAGCGCAATTTTCAGCCCGGTGAAAAAAATTTGGAAGATGCTGCTCAGCCGCAAGTCGCGCAAATGGAAAAGGGTGACCAGAACGACCACTGCGACGGATGCGACGAGGGGCGGGACGCCCGGGAAGACGCCTTGCAAATACGACCCGAAGGCCATGGCGCTCAAGGCGACCGGAGCGGCGAAGCCGATCACGATGGAGACGAGGCCGGCCATAAAACCGAGGGACGGATGGTAAATCTGCCCGAGAAAATGATATTCCCCGCCGGAGCGCGGCAGGGCGGCCGAAAGTTCGGCGTAGCAGAGGGCGCCGCAGAGGGCGAGGACGCCCCCGAGGCTCCAGAGGAGGAGAATTGCCGGGCGCGAGGGGATTTCACCGACCTGGAAGCCGAGACTGGTGAAGATGCCGGTGCCGACCATATTGGCCACGACCAGGGCCGCGCAGGCGGCCAGGCCGACGGTGCGGGGAGCCGTCATCTGCCGGGAAGGTCACCTTGCGCTTGATTCGACATGACTCGCACTCCTAGCATGCCGCTCGACATGAGCGCCATCCTCTTCCGCCGTTTTCTAGCCCGTCCGCTCCAGGTGGCCTACGTTCTGCCCAGTTCCAAGGGGCTCGTCCGCCGGGTTTTGGACAAGATGGACTTCGCCAAGGCGCGGGTCTTCGTCGAATTTGGTGCGGGCGAAGGATGCTACACCCGTGAACTGGCCAAGCGGCTGGCTCCGGACGCGAAATTGCTCACCTTTGAATTGGACAGCCACCTGGCCGACCATTTGCGCGAGCAGTTCCGGGGTGATGATCGTGTCCTGATCTACGAGCAGGATGCGGCCAGCTTCCGCGAGGAATTGCGCAAGCTGGGATTTAGCCAAGCCGACTACGTGATCTCGGGCATTCCTTTCAGCTACCTTGATCCGAAAAAGAAAAAGGAGATTCTCCGCGAGGTGCACGATGGCTTGACCCCCGACGGCCAATTTATCGTTTACCAAGTCACTCCGGAGTTGAAGGGGCATACCAAGATGTATGCCGCCCACGAGGTGGAGTATTTTCTGGCCAGCATTCCCCCGATGTTCATCGTGGCCTGCCACAAGTCGGAGGCCACCGTGCAACCGAAGCGCGGCAAAAAGCGCAAGGCGTCACTGCCGGGCGCGGCCAAAGCGGCCTGACCGCCCGCCAGGCGTTTAGGGGGGCAGCAGATCCGCCACCATGGCGCGCTCTTCTTGCAGTTCGCGAACCGACTTGTCGATGCGCTCGCGGGCAAAATCATCGTGCGGGAGGCCCGGCACGATACTCGCTTTTTGGTCCTTGCTGCTCACCGGGAAGCCGCAGATCAGGCCCTCTGCAATCCGGTAGGAGCCGTCCGAGCAAAGCGCGACGCTGTGCCAATCGCCCGGCGGGGTGTCCGTGGTCAGGCTGCGCACGGTTTCAATCGCGGCGTGTGCCGCGGAGAAAGCGGAGGACGACCCGCGGGCTTTGATGATGGCGGCCCCCCGTTCCTGTACCGTCTGGATAAATTCGCCTTCAAGCCACGGTCGGTCTGGGATCACCTCGGGAACCGGGCGACCGCCGATCCGGGCGTTGCCGAAATCGGGGAACTGGGTGTTCGAGTGGTTCCCCCAGATGGCCATGTTGCTCACCTCGCGCCAAGGGACCCCGGCCTTTTGCGCGAGCTGTGCCTTGGCCCGGTTTTCGTCGAGACGCATCATGGCAAACCAGCGGTCGCGGGGAATGGCCGGCGCATTGTTCATCGCGATGAGGCAATTTGTATTGCAGGGATTGCCGACCACCAAAATGCGGACCCCGGCCGCGGCGTTGCTTTCAATCGCCTGGCCCTGACCGACAAAAATTTTCCCGTTGATGCCGAGCAAATCCTTGCGCTCCATGCCAGCCTTCCGCGGCACACTGCCGATCAGGAGGGCCCAGGTGATGCGGTCAAAACCGCGGTGCAAATCGCTCGTGGTCTCGATACCTTCAAGCAGAGGAAAGGCGCCGTCCTGCAATTCCAAAGCCACACCCTGCAAGGCGGCCATGCCGGGTTCGATCTCGATCAGTTGAAGGATGACGGGTTGGTCGGCCCCGAAGACTTGGCCGCTGGCCATGCGGGGCAGAAGGGAATAGCCAATCTGGCCGGCTGCGCCGGTCACGGCAACACGGATGGCTTTTTTCATCTTATCTCATCTGCGCTGAGCCGCGGGCGGGACTTGACCAAAATCGGCGGTCGAAAAATGGGTATCCCCCCGCGGCGAGCCGACCCAACGGGGTTACCCGGGTGGGGGCAAAAGTAATTTAGAGTTTGCTCTTCAGGTCTTTGCCGACCCCGAATTTGACACTTTTGGAGGCTTTGATTTTGATTCGTTCGCCTGTTTTCGGATTCACGCCAAGGCGCGCCTTGCGGTGAACCACTTTGAAACTGCCGAAGCCGACGAGTTGCATCAATTTGCTTTTTTTGAGGTGCGACTTGATCCCCCCAATCACCGCGTTGACCGCCCGTTCGGCATCGGCCTTCGTGCTGCCGAGTTCTTTTTGGACCGATTCGATGAGTTTGATTTTGTTCATAATTGGGAGAGGCGGGTTGGTTGGAGGTAGGGGGTGGAGGTGTGCCCGCTTTTTGCCCCGAGCAGCCGCAAGCTGTCAATGGCCATTGCCCCCGCTGGGCAAAAAATCCGGGCAGCTTTTGGTTTGACAATTTGGGATGGGGCAGGCCCGTTGGGGGCATGAGCGAAGAAAGCTGCGGGCTGACCGAGACCTTTCTCGCCACGATCAGCCGCAACATCCGCAGCGTGCCGTGTATCGCGCCGGACGCTTACATCGCGCCGAGTGCCACGCTGGTCGCCAATGTTGCGGTCGGGTCCGAGGCCAGCGTCTGGCCGCAGGCGGTCTTGCGCGGGGATGTCGCGCAGGTGATCCTCGGGGCGCAGTCCAATGTGCAGGACGGGGCCGTGGTCCACACGGCGGACGATCTCCCGGCCATCCTGGGCCGACTGGTCACGGTCGGGCACAATGCGGTGGTCCACGCCTGCAGGGTGGCGGACGAAGTGCTCGTCGGGATGGGTGCGGTCATATTGGACGGGGCGCAAGTCGGCAGGCGTTCGATCATCGGAGCAAATGCCACCGTGACCCAGGGGATGCAGATACCGCCCGGCTCCATGGTTCTGGGCACGCCGGCCAGGGTGGTGCGTGCTTTGACGGAGGCCGAGCAGGGAGAAATCAAAATGTGGGCCCTGCGCTACGTGCGGCTTTCGCGCGAGTATTTGTCGTTGCGCGCTTAAACGTGGTCGCCCTCGCATTCGAGGTGTGTGATGACACTGGCCGCGGGGTGGATTTTCTTTTCCAAGGAATCCTCGACCTGCGTGGCCACTTGGTGGGCGTCACGCAGAAGGACGTCCGGCGGAAAACTAAGGTGGAGTTCGACGTAGTGCGCGTCGCCGATGTTGCGGTGCCGGAGGTTGTGGTGCGTGATGCCGTGCTTGCGGGTCTCGGTCCTGACCAATGCCTCGATTTGGCGGTGGATGGACGGATCGGCGGCATCCATCAGGCCGCTCACGCTGCGACGGATGAGACGCAGTCCGGAAAAAAAAATGTTCAAGGCGGCAATGGCCGCGAAGAGAGGATCCCAATACAGCCAGCCGGTCAGCTGCACGAGTGTCAGGGCGATGAGCACGCCGATGCTCGTCCAGCAATCGGTGAGGACGTGATGTCCGTTCGCCTCGAGGATGATTGAACCGCGTTTCTTGCCCGTGCGGACAAGATGCCAGCCAAGCGCGCCGTTGAGCACCGCACCGAGCGCGGTGAGGGCGAGGCCGATGGAGAGGTGGGACAACTCCGGACCGCGCAGGGCGGCGCCGACCGCTTCGTAAAGAATGTATAAGGCTGCGGCGATAATCATGGCGCCCTCGAAGCCGGCGGAGAAGAAGCTGATCTTGGCGTGCCCGTAAAGGTGGTTGGCGTCGGCCGGTCGCAAGGAGAGCCAGAGGCTGTAAGCGGCGAAGCCCACCGCGACCAAGTGCGCGGCACTTTCACCGAGGTCGCTCAAAATGGCGGTCGATCCGGTCCATTGCCAGGCGAGGGCTTTCAGCGCGAGGAGCAAAATCCCCGCGGCGACCGAGAGGATCATGGCAAACTTTTTTTCCGCCGCGGCGGCGGGTGCGGGCAATTCTTCTCCCATGCGCCGAGTCTGTGCCTGCGCCCGGGAGGTGAGGCAAGGGTCATTTTGTCCCCGAAACCATTCCGCGGCAGAGATTGCTGGGTTGCACTCCCCGGGAACCGGCCGGCTCCCCGCAAACCCCAAGGTCTCAGCTAAAGGTCAGATTCTTTACTCCGGCTGCGGCGGCGCCATTGAGGACGTCGATGATGCGCTCTTGTCGGGCATTTTCGTCCGGTCGGATGATCACGGGGTCTTTGTCGCCGAAGCGGTCGATATTCTCCCTCAGTTGTGCGCGCAGTTCGGGCAGTTCCTTGTTCGCCGGGGTGTCAAAGACGCGGTTGTTCATGCTGACCACGCCATCGGCACTGATCTCGATGATGACCGGGGTGGGCGGGGGACCGGAGGTTTGTCCGCCGCGGCCGCTGGGCAGGCTGATGTTCAACTCACGTTCCACGACCTGTGATCCGGCCGAAGCCATGAAAAAAAGAAGGAGGACGAAGACAACGTCCACCATCGGGGCGATCTGAAAACCGGCATCGCCGTCCCCGGAACTGACAGAGCCGCCCATGATTCAGAAATTCGACCAATTGCCGCCGGGACGCAAGCGGGTCAGGACGGGGTCGGCGCCGCCTCCTTGTCGACCACCGAGAAGGTTACGTTGGCGATACCCGCCTTGCCGACCGCCTCGAGCAGGCTTTTCAGGGAGGCATAGCGCACCTCTTTGTCGGCGCGGATGAGGACGCGCACCATCGGGTTTTTCGCCATGTGGTTTTGCAGGACGGGGATGAGATCGCCGGGCGAGGGGTAGTCTTTCTCGTTCACGCTGATCGCCACCGCGCTGCTCAGCGGATGAATGGCGAGGTTGACGATGATCTGGCCGGGATTCTCTTTCGCGTCTTTGGCTTCTTTGGCCACGGCGAGACGGACGTCTTGGTTCGACTGCAATACTTCGGTCGAACTGATCGACATGAAGAAAACGAGGAGGACGAGCAAGATGTCGATCATCGGTGCGATCTGGAATTCCGGTTCGGGTTCCGCCTCGGGCTGACGGTGCCTCTTTTTGCCTCTTCTGGGGGCGGCGGCGGACATCGGGTTAGGACTGCCAATCGAGCGTGGTGCCGCAGCCCGGGCACGGGTTGCTCCCCGGCACGATGGGGGTCTGGCAGACCGGGCAATTGGTGGCCAGTTGCATCGAGACTTTGTGCGAAACCTTGGACTGCTCGGACCCGGGGCTCAAGCCGTCACCCGCTTGGAAGTTTTCCCCGATGCGCAGGCCCTTCACTTCCTCAAACGGTATATCTTCGACCAGGTGGTTGAGTTCGCTGTCGGCAAAGACCGTGGCATCGCTGATCCGGTTGCGGAAGAAGTAATAGAAAATGAAAGCTGGGATCGCGATGAAGAGACCGCTCGCGGTGGCCAGGAGGACCTCGCCGATGCTTAGGGCGAGCTTGCGCGGGTCGGAAACCCCGCTCTGCCCGAGGACGGCAAACGCGCCCATCATGCCGATGACCGTGCCAAGCAGTCCGATCATCGGGGCAATCACGCCGATGACCGAGAGGTAGCTGTTGCGGGTTTTGAAAACTTGGGATTCGCGGATGCCGAGATCGATGATCGCCGTGTCGGTCGCATCCTTGCCGCGCCCGATACGCTCCAAGGCCCCGCCCAGCACGGCGGCAAGGTAGGTTTTGGCATTGGCTTGGCAAGTTTCCCAGGCTTCTTGGAAATTACCGGCCCGGAGCGACTCGTCCAGGGCACCAACCAAGGCCTTGGGGGCCAGATTCTGGGGCCGCACTTGCAGGAAAAGCTGGATGATGAAAGTGACCATGACCACCGAGGTGGCCACAATGGCCAGCCAGATCATGATGATGAGCGGACCGCCGTGCAAAATCATCTCCACGATCGAGGTGCTCCCGCCTTCAGCTTCCGCGGCGCGGGCGGGGGAAGCAGCAAGCAAACCGGAGGTCAAAAAGACGGGGAGAATGAGCGGGCGGTGGGTCATCATAGGTTTTCGCGGTGTTGGGAAAATCAGGGTGCGCTCAGGCCGGCATGTTCGGCGCGCAAGGCGTCCGCGCGCCTCTGGGCTTCGGGGGCGGCATTTGGGTCGAAAGGGAAGAGGGCGCTGGCCTTCAAGTAGCTGGCCAAGGCGGCCTGATACGCGCCGGCGGCCTCTTGCACCCGGCCGTTGAGCAAGTGGGCTTGGCAAAGGGCGGGCGCGTCGGAAGCCGCGGGGAAGGCCGTCTGGTCCGAGGTCGCGAGGAGGGATGCGAGCAAAGGGGAGGCTTGGTCAAAGCGGCCACCCTCCACGGCCAAGCGAGCCCGGCCGAGGTTGGCCAAGGCCGTGGCCTCCGGATAAGTCTGGATGAGTTTTTCATAAGCCGCCGCTGCGCCACTTTGGTCGCCGGCGGCCAACTTGGCATCGCCGAGCAGAGCAGCGGCCTGCTCGGCCCATCGGGCGGGTAAACCGGCGTAGGTTTCCTCGATGGCTTGCAAGGCAGCCACCGCCCCGGCCGCATCACCGCGGGCCAAGCGCGAGGCGGCCGCGTCGAACTCTGGCGGAGCATCCATGCGGATCTCGCGAATTTCGGCCAGCGGGATTCCGGTCGAGCCGCCTTCGACTTGCAGACGGAGATTTGCGCCGCTCAGGCCGGTAATTTTCCCCTCGCGGGTCAGCCCGCTTTTCATGACCACGGCATCTTGGGCCCCGGCGGTCAGGGTGGCCGCAGCCAATCCGGCCAAGACGGGCCATAGTCTTCCGGGACTGCGGGGGCTTGCCTTCATCGAACCAACCAATTAAGCCAGAGCTGCGTCTTTTTCAAGACAATCGTCCCATGTTTACCTCGATCCGCAAGCACCAGCGCTGGCTCATGACCCTGGTCGCCGCATTGACCATCATTGCCTTTGCCTGGCTTTACAACACGACCGACCTCGAGCGGGTGGGCAGCAACATCGTGGCCAAGATTTACGGCCGCGAGGTCATGCAGGTGGACATCGAGCGTGCGGTGCGCAACTACCAGTTGGCGCTCGCCCTGGGTCAGTTTGAGCTGATCCGCGATCTCGCCGGCCAAGCCCAATCGGAAGATGAAGCAGCGAACAATTTCATTTGGAACCTCATGGTTATGCAGCATGAAGCGGCCCGCCTCGGGGTCGAACCGGGCGACCAAGCGGTGGTCGAGCGCATCAAGTCGCTCCCGGTTTTCCAAAATGAAGGGCAATTCGATCCGGTGAAATATTCCACCTTCATGCAGGAACAATTGGCACCGCGCGGATTCACCGAGCGGCAGTTGGAGAACGTGATCCGGGACAGCCTGCGCTTGGCCGGGATCAAAGATCTGGTCGGTTCGCCAGCCATGGTCATGCCCGGTGAAGCCGCCACCGCCCTGAACCGCATCCGTCCGCTCAATCTTGAGATCCTCCGTTGGAAGGCGACCTCGGTGGCAAAAAACGTGTCGGTCGGTGAGAGCGAGCTGACCGAAGCCTTCGCCGCTCGCGATCAGGATTTGCAGGTGCCGGAGAAGCGGTCGGTGCGCTACGTGCTTTTTGCTTTGGGGCCGGACCAAGCGGAGTTGACCGGCGCCGAGCGGGTGGCAGTCTTGCAAAAGACGGCCACGGCGACCGGAGATTTGTCGCAGGCGCTGGCCGACGGGGGCGGGGATCTTGTGGCCGTGGCCGCAGAGAAGGGTCTCGAAGTGCAAACCACGCCGTTTTTTGCCGCGGACGCCGCCACGGGCGCGGCTTCGGAGGGTCGAGAGGGCAAAGTGGTCACGGCGGCCGCGGCAGTGGCCTTCCGCCTGCCGCCGGGCCCGGGTAATTTTGAAATCATCCAAGTGGGCAACGAAGGCTTCGCGGTGATCGAGGTGGCCGGGGTGGAAGTCGCGCGGCCCATGACCCTCGAGGAGGCCCGGGCGGACCTGATGGCCGACCTCATCGCGCGCCAGCGCGACAGCATGGTCCGCGCGGCGGCGGATCGTGATTTGGCCGAGCTGCGCGCCGCCATGGGGGGAGGCAAGGATTTTGCCGCAGCGGCGCGGGCGGCCGGGGTCAAGCCGGAGAAGGTCTCCGCCTTAAGCGTCCTTGACCGGGAACTCAAGCCCGACCGGCGGCAGATCGCCATGGCCGCGATCGATTTGGCCGAGGGCACGCTGGGCGACTTTACCCCCACGCCCGAGGGTGGTTTTGCCGTTTATCTGGCCTCACGCGGGGAGTTGGACGAGGAGGTTGCGGCCGAGCAGCGGCCGATGATGGAAAGCGGTCTCCTTGAGGGCAAAGAGATGCTCCTTTTTGCCCAATGGCTGACCACGGCGCGGCAGGAATCCGCCCTGCAGGTCCTGCGTCCGATGATGTAACCGCGCTCCGGCGCTTTTTGACGTTGGGTTGGAGGCGCCGGGAGGCTTTCATAGTAGAGCGATGCCCGGACCAACCTTTTTCATCACCACCGCGATCGATTACACCAACGCGCCGCCGCACATCGGTCACGCCTACGAGAAGGTGCTGGCCGACGTCATTGCCCGCTGGCACCGCGAGCGCGGACGTCCGGTTTTTTTCCTCACCGGCGTCGACCAGCACGGGCAGAAAGTCCAGCAGTCGGCCGAAAAAACCGGGGTGGCTCCGGCCCAATTTGCCCGGGAGATCACGGCAAAATTCAAGGCGTTGTGGGAAAAATTGGGCATTGCCTACGATGGCTGGGCGGAGACGACTGATCCGCGCCACATTGCCGCGGTGCAGGCCGTGCTGCAGCAATTGCACGACCAAGGCGACCTCTACAAGGCCCGGCACAGCGGTCACTACAGCGTGCGACAGGAGCAATTTCTGACCGACAAGGAGCGCAATGCGCAAGGCGAGTTCGGACCCGAGTGGGGCGAAGTGGTGTTTATCGAAGAGGAAAATTGGTATTTCCGGCTCTCCAAATACCGTCCCTGGCTGGCCGCGCACCTCGCCGCGCATCCGGACTTTGTCCAGCCCTCTTTCCGGGCCCACGAGCTGGCCAATGCGCTGGCCAAGGAAGGGGGGGACCTCTGCATCTCGCGTCCGAAGTCGCGTCTGGCTTGGGGGATCGAACTGCCCTTCGATCGCGACTTTGTGACCTACGTCTGGTTCGACGCGTTGATGAATTACGCGACCTTCGCCGGGTTCCGCGCGCAGGTGGGAGCAGGCCTGCCCGATTTCGCGGAACTCTGGCCCTGCGACGTGCAGGTCATCGGCAAAGACATTCTGGTGCCGGCCCACGGTATTTACTGGCCGATCATGCTCAAGGCCTCGGGCTTAGAGATCATGCCGAAGTTGCTCGTTCATGGCTGGTGGAACCTCGGGGGGGCCAAAGTGAGCAAGAGCTCGGGCAACGTGGTTGATCCCGATGCTCTGGCCGACCGCTACGGGGCGGAGGCTTTGCGCTACTACCTCATGCGTGACATCGCGACCGGTCAGGACGCTGACTTTAATGAAGAACGGCTTAAGGCCCGCTACCATGCCGACTTGGCCAATGACCTCGGCAATCTGGTCAATCGCACGGTCAGTATGGCCCGTCGCTACCGCAGCGGGACGCTCGAGGCCGGGCCGGCGGACAAATCGGCGGACGCTCTGGCCATCGAGGTGCTCGGGTTGGAAGCCACCCGGCGTTTTGAGGCGGCGCTCGAGGTCTACCAAATTCATTCCGCGCTTGAGGCCGTCTGGGAACTCATCGCGGCGGCCAACGGTTTTGTCGAAAGCTCGGCGCCATGGAAGTTGGCCAAAGATCCGGAGAATGCGGCCCGTCTCGACGAGGTTTTGGTCACCTTGGTGGAAGCCGCGCGCTTGGCTGCCGTCTTGGTTCATCCGGTCATTCCGCAGGCTTCGGACGAACTTTTGGCTCAACTCGGTTGCCCGGGAAACCTCACCCCCGCCTGGGGTGCGGTCACGGCAGGGCATACGGTGGGCCAGCCCCGTCCGGTCTTTCCCCGGCTCGAGCCCGCAGCGGCCACCTGATCCGTGGGGAAAAAATTTCCAGACTGGGAAGACCTCGGGTTCTGGGCCCGCCTCCGTTGCCGCATCGAGTTTGCCGGGCTCTGGATTTTTTCGCGCCTCATTCCGCTCCTCTCTTGGCGCGCGGTGCGAGGCCTGGCCTGGTTGCTCGGCGGTCTGGTTTACCAATTCGACCAGCGCGGGCGGGCCTACGCGCAGGCCAATCTCGAAATGGCCTTCGGCGGGGAGAAGAGGCCGGAGGAGATCCGGAAGATCGGGCGCGATTCTTACCGGCAGTTCGCCCGCTCGATGCTCGAACTGTTTTGGGCCCGCAATTTCACGGCGGAGAATTATCCGCAACGCATGGTCATGGAGGGCTGGGACGAGGCGCGCGCCTTGAACCGCCAGCACCACGGCGGCATTTTTGTCTGCCTGCATTACGGGAACTTCGAGTGGCTGAGTATTGCCGGTTCCTTCGAGCGTCTGCCCGGCTGCATCGTCACCCAGCGGTTCCGCAATCCCTTGCTCGGCCCGATCTTCGACCAATTGCGCGCCATGAGCGGCCACCGCATCGTCCCGCAGGAACGCTCCATGCTCGTCACGCTGAAACATCTCAAAGCGGGAGGCAATATCGGTGTCCTCATTGACCTGCAACTTGATCCGCGCCTGCCCTCCGTGCCGATCAAGTCTTTCGGCCGGTGGTGTTCGGTAACCAAGCTGCACGCCGTTTTGCAAAAGCGGACCGGGCTCCCCATCATTCCGATCGAAAGTGTGCCCCTGGCGGACGGACGCTACCGCACGATCGCGCACCCGCCTTTGCACTTCGGGCCGGAGGCGACCCACCAGGAAATCGCCCAGCAGTGCTGGGATGCCTTTGAGGCACAGGTGCGGCGTCAGCCCGAGGGGTGGCTCTGGGCCTACAAGCACTGGCGGCATCTTCCCGAGGGGGAGGACGCGGCGCGCTATCCGTTTTATGCCGGCCCCAGCGGCGACTTTGCCGCGATGCTCAAAGCGGAGTTTGCCCTCGGCGCGGACCGGGCCGAGGATGAGACGTGAAGATCCTCCTCCTGCCTTTTCTCCTCATGTTTTCCCTCCCTGGTTGCAGTTCCGGTCCCACCGACTTCCGGGCCGATTACGCCCAGGCGCTGGCCGAGCGTCCCGGTGTCCCCTTGGGGAGCAACGAGTCGGCGCAGCGGGCGGTGCAACGCTTTGCCGCGCTCTATGGGGATCTGAGCGAGGAAAAGGTCAAAGCCCTCGTGCGAGAAACCTATGCCGCCGATGCGTGGTTCAACGACACCGTCGCAACCGAGGTCGGGATCGAGGCGGTGGAAAAGTATCTGCTCAAAACGGCGCGCGGCGCGGAGAAAGTGGAAGCCCGTCTCGAGGATGTCGCGGTCTCCGGACCGGATGTCTATGCCCGTTGGAGCATGGAAATCCGCACGAAAAACCTCGCCGGGGGAAAGCCGATCATGACCGAAGGTATTTCGCAGCTGCGCTTCGACCACGAAGGCCGGATCATTTTGCACCAGGATTTTTGGAATCCGGCCGCCGGAATTTACCAGCATCTTCCGTTGCTCGGCCCGGCCATTCGTTTCGTCAACGGATTGATCTCTGGCCGGTAAGACCGGCGCCCCAAAGGTGGATCGCGCCGTCCCGGCGCGATAATCGTCGGAGTAATCGCGATAAGGATATCGCGATCCACCTTTGCTTTTGCGGGCTTGGAAGATTTATCGCGTGACGGAGGGGTCCCTGCCGATCCGCTTGTCTGCTCCTGCCCGGCAGTGGTCTCACTCAGCTTTCCTTTTTCTCGGAGTGTCCACCGAATTGATAGCGCATGGCCGAGCAGACCTTGTCCGAGAAGGCTACCTCCTGCGAACGGAAGCGGGCGTAGAGCGCCGCGCTGAGCACGTCGGCCGGAACGCCCTCCTCGATTGCCGCCATGACCGTCCAGCGGCCTTCGCCCGAATCCGAAACCCGGCCGGAGAAAGTTTTTAACTCCGCATCTTCCACCATGGAAATGGCGATGAGGTCGAGGAGCCAGCTTTGCACCACGCTGCCGCGGCGCCAGAGCTCGGCGATTTCCCCGATGGGCAGAGCGTAGTCGAGGTCATGGCCCATCCGTGGGGCGGTTTCGGCGTCATGGCTGACCGGCCGCGAATCGACGTCCGCATTTTTCAGGATATCGAAGCCTTCGGCCAAGGCCGCCATCATGCCGTATTCCACACCATTATGGACCATCTTGACGAAGTGTCCGGCCCCCGCCGCGCCGCAATGGAGGTAACCGTCTTCCGCGGTGCCGCCGGCTTTTTCCCGTCCCGGCGTGCGGGGCAGATCACCGCGCCCGGGAGCGATCGTCTTGAAGATCGGGTCGAGGTGCTGCACGGGACCGTTCTCGCCCCCGATCATCAGGCAGTAGCCGCGCTCCAGTCCCCACACCCCGCCGCTCGTGCCGCAGTCGATGTAGTGAATGCCTTGCGGGGCAAGTTCCTTGGCCCGGCGACGGTCGTCGCGAAAGTAAGAATTCCCGCCGTCGATCACGATGTCATCTTTCTCGAGGTGCGGAACAAGGTCTTGGATCACCCGGTCGGTGACCGCCGCGGGGACCATGACCCAGGCGGCACGCGGTTTCTCCAGCAGGGCGGCAAATTCCTCGAGCGAGCCGGCCCCGGTCGCGCCGTCCTTGACCAACTCGGCCACGGCGTCCGGATGGGTGTCATAGACCACGCAGGGGTGTCCGTTCTTCATCAGGCGCCGCACGATATTGGCGCCCATCCGGCCGAGTCCGATCATTCCGAGTTGCATCAGCTTTGGTTCTGGGGGGCAGCGTAGATCTCCATGACCTCGCGCAGGAGTTTGAGTCCGTCTTTTTGCGGACGTTGGAAAGAGTTGCGGCCGATGATCGAGCCGAAGCCGCCACCGTCGCGGATGGCGTGGATCGACTCGAGAAGGGTGGCGTCCGACTCGCTCGGGCCGCCCGAGAAGATGAGAATGCGGCGTCCGTCGAAGGCGCATTGCACGCAGTGGCGGACGCGCTCGGTCAGGGTCCGGATCGGGATTTTTTCCGCTTCGTAGACTTTTTTCGCGGCGGGTTGTTCAAGGTGGTCGGCGGGGAGTTTGATTTTGACGATGTGGGCCCCGAGTTGGCAGGCGAGGTGGGCGGCATAGCCGTCGACATCCATGGCGGTTTCGCCGGCCGGGCTCAGGCTCGTGCCGCGCGGATAGGACCAGACGATGACGACCAGCCCCGCTTGTTTCGCCTCGTGGGCGAACTCGGCGAGTTGTTCATACATTTCCAAACGCAGGCTGGAACCCGGGTAAATGGTGAAGCCGACCGCCGAGCAACCAAGGCGCAGGGCATCATCGATCGTGCCCGTGCGGGCCGAGATGGGGTCCTTTTCGTCGGCCGTCATGTCTTTGCTGTTCAGCTTGAGGATGAGCGGGAGGTCCCCGGCGAATTCCCGGGCCCCGGCCTCGAGGAAGCCGAGCGGGGCGGCGTAAGCATTGCAGCCCGCCTCGATGGCCAATTCGAAATGGTAGAGCGGACTGTAGCCGGCCGGATTGATGGCAAAGCTGCGCGCCGGGCCGTGCTCGAAGCCCTGGTCGACGGGCAGTATGACCATCTTGCCCGTGCCCCCGAGCGTGCCGTGGTTGAGGAGGCGCGCCAGATTGGTCAGGGTGCCGGGGTTGTCGGCGCCATACCACGAAAGGATGTTCTTCACTTGCGCCGTCATGGTTGGAGTCAAACCCGAAACGGGGTCAGGACAAAGCGCAAAAGGCCAAACGGCCGGCCGGGTCTGGCCCGAGGCGCGGTTCGCTCAGGCGCTCCACAAGATGCCGGTGGAATCGATGCGCAGGGTGGCGGGCAGCAGTTTGAGGCGGAGGATTTCCGGGGAGAAAGCGAGGGCGGAAGGCGAGGGCAGCCCGGCCGTCTTGCTTTCCAACTCGGCTTCAAGGTCCGCCGCCGCGGCTTCGGCGACGGTCAATTTTTCTTCCGCCGTGCCGACCTCGGCGGACTCCTTCATGGCGCGCGTCGCCCCGCGGGCGGCCGTGCCGGCTCGGCTGAGGTGACCGAGTCCGGAGGCCCGCTTGCCAAAGAGCGCCCCGAGGACCGAAGTGCCCACGCTGATCGCGGTTTGCACCTGCGCGGATCGGGCCTGCGTTTTCTGGCGGGCCACGGCCTCGCGGGCGCGACCCACTTTGTCGGCCGCGGTGCGCAATTTCGGGGCGAACTTCTCCCGCATGAGCTGCACGGCTGCATCGCGCTCCTCGCGGGCCGCTTGTTCCAGGCGCAGACCGAATTCGGCGTCACTCTCGAAGGGTGCGCCGATGATTTTTCCCGCGCGGAGGACGGAAATTTCCAAGTGCTCGCCGAGTTGCGCCCGTCCCTCGATTTGCCAGGTTTGTTGTGCGGCTGCCTCCCGGGCGGCTGGAGGAACGGTCACAAAGACCGGGCCGTGGTGGGCGACCGGCGGATGTGCTTGGTGGGTCGCGCCGGCCACGCTGGCCTGCGGCCAAGCTGGTCGCCCGTCGGGCCCGAAAGGAACACGGACCAGCACCTCGGCGGCCGCCTCGGCCGCCGGACGCCGGGAGGCAAAGGTGCCCCGGATGCGCAGGCCGAGCGAGGGGTAAAGCAGGTTTCCGGCCTCCGGAAGCACGAGTTGCCAGACGCCGGGCTCCGCGGCCGGGGGCTCGGGCGAGGTGACTATGCTGCCGGCCAGCGCGGCCGGGGGCAATGCGGTGGGCGGCGCGGCGGGCCGTCCGGTCTGATCCATGAGAAGACGGATTTGGTCCCGGGTGAGGGGCCCGCGCAGATAGCTCATGGTCCAGCGGGTGGTGAAAAGTTTGGGCTCGGCCTCGTGCACGCTGTTGAGCAGGAAGACGCGTTTGCCCAGCGCGTTGAGCAGATTGTTCAGTTTGGCGCGGTCGGCCCCGCGGCCCGCACTGGCACTTTCCAGACCCTCGAGGACGCGCTGTTTGTCGCGGTCGGTCTGCAAGCGGCCGATGAACCAGGTGCCGCAATTGGCCAGGGCTTTGTAGTCGAGGTCAGCCGGATTCTGGGTGGCGAGGAGCAGACCGAGGCCGAAGGCGCGAGCCTGTTTGAGGAGCAGGAGGAGCGGGCCTTTGGAGGGTGGGTTGGCCACCGGCGGGAGGTAACCGAAGATTTCGTCGAGGTAGAGGAGCGCGCGCAGCGAGGGGGTGCCGGGTTGGCGGCGCATCCAGGAAATGACTTCCTCAAGCAGGGTGGTGACAAAAAACATGCGCTCGGGGTCGGAGAGATGCGCGATGCTCAGGACGGCCAAACGCGGTTTTCCTTCCGGGGTATGGAGGAGGGTGGCAATGTCGAGCGGTGCGCCCTCGCGCCAAGCGGCGAAGCCGGGCGAGGCGAGCAGATTGTTCAGGGCCATGACCAAAGCGCGGCGCTGACGTGCGGGAAAAAAATCCTCGATCGAGAGCACCCCGATTTTCTCGAAGGGCGGCTCCTGCACTGCGGCGATGAGGCCGGCCAGGTCGGGAGACTGGCCGTTTTTCCAGGCTTGCTGGAGAAGGGCGGAGAGCAGACTGAATTCGCGGCTCTGCAGCGGGTCGGCATCGATCCCGAGCAGTCCGAGCAAGCTGGAAGTCGTGCTCTGCACCCGCTCGGCGAGCAGTTCGGAGTCGGCCGCCACTTCGGCGGAGGGCGCTTCGAAGGAGCGCAGAATGGAGAGCGGGATCCCCGCGTTGCTCCCCGGCGTGTAAATGGCGATCTCGCACTTCTCGCGCAGGGTCGCGATCCGTTCCGGGGTCTGACCCCATTGCGCAAGGCCCTCCTTCCATTTTTCCGCCTCGGCCGCCGCGAACTCGTCGAGCGAGACGCCAGCCTTGCCGGCATCCTCTTCATTGACCCAGGGCAAAAAGTCGGGGCCCGACATCTTCGGGAAAGTGAGCAGGAGGTTTCCCAGGTCGCCCTTCGGATCGATGATCAGCGCCGGGATGCCATCCATGGCGGCCTCCTCGAGCAAGGCAAGACACAGCCCCGTCTTACCGCTCCCGGTCATGCCCACGCAGACCCCATGGGTGGTCAGATGGCGCGAATCGTAGAGCAGCGGCGTTTCGCTCGGTTGGCCCTCCGGATCGACTTCGCGGCCGAGGTACAACAGTCCGAGTTTTTCGTAGATCTCGGGCGACATGGCCCGAAACTAAACGCGACGCGCCGCAGGTGGCGAGAACCGAGCGGAGCAAGAATGCCGCGCAACGGGAAGCGCAGCGGGCTGCCCTGGTGAGACGGATACTCATCCGCCCGCGGGCCGCGCCTTTTCTATGGTCAGGCGGTCGTCACTCAGCGGCCGGTGGAGGACGCTGGTTTTGTTTTGCTCCGGCGCTAAGCCGTGTCCATTCAATTGAACCACGGATGACACGAATTTCACGGATGGGTTCAGAGAAATTTCAAGACAATCCCTGCCGGCGGATTACTCACCAAATGGTGAACTTTCTTGACGGTTTCCTGCCCCTCATCGAGGTGCTTGGCAGCAGTGTCATCCGTGAAATCCGTGGTTAAAGGTTCTGCCTCGTTCCGGCTAAGCCGTAACCAGGCAAAACATTCTGCCCTTTCTGGCACGGCCACAGAGTCGCGTCTGGGCGAGAGTTGACTAACTATTTGGTGAGCGAGTTGGCACGTCGCCAAGGGGGCACGGGCGTCCCGCCCGTCACGATCAAACAACATCGCAGGGCAGTGGGAAATACTTCGCCGGTTTCTTCCGGAGGACCTGGACAGCAGTGCACGAGCCGCCGGGGCCATGCGTCGCAAGCGCGGGCGGGTCCAACATGGCGAGGATCTCTTGCGGCTTTTGCTCATGCATATTGCCGGAGGGCTTTCCCTGGAACAAACGGTGGCGCGGGCCGAAGCCCAAGGATTGCCCAAACTCAATGCCATGGCCTTGCACAAGAGGCTCTGTACCTCACACCGCTGGCTTGCTGCGCTGACCGGGCATCTCTTGGAGGGGATTCGACCACTGCTGCGGGAGGCTGGGGATTGCTGGAGCTTCGGGCGCAGCGTTCGCATTCTGGATGCGACCGACATTCAGGAGCCGGGATCGACGGGCGTCGATTGGCGTATTCACTACAGCCTGCGGTTGCCGGAGATGTGCTGCGATTTTTCGAACTAACCGACAAGCGCGGTGGGGAGAGTTTGCGGCGCTTGCCGGTCCAGCCCGGCGACCTGGTGCTGGTGGACCGTGGCTACAACGATCGCCAAGCCGTCGGGCGGATCATGGATGCGGGGGCCGACGTCATCCTGCGTTACCACAGCACGAGTTTTCCGCTGCTCAGCGCCGCGGGCAAAACCTTCGATTTACTCAAGCGGCTGCGGGCCTTACCGCTGGGAAAGATCGGGCATTGGCCGGTGTCGTTCCTGGCCGGAAACAAAAGGATGCAGGCCAGGGTCTGTGCGCTGCGCAAAACTCCGGAGCAGGCGGAGCGGACGCGGCGCAAGATCAAAGCCAAGATGAGGGAGCGGTTCGAGCAGGTGAAACCATCGACGCTGGAATATGCGGAGTTCATCGTCGTGATCTGCACGGTGCCGGCGGGAGAAATGAGTGCGCGGGTGGCGCTGGAGTTTTATCGGGCACGGTGGCAAGTGGAGTTGGCTTTCAAAAGGCTCAAAAGCCTACTCATGCTGGGGCAGTTGCCGAAAAAGAAGCAGGACTCTGCCCAAGCTTGGATGCAGGGCAAGATCCTCACGGCGTTGCTGTTGGAGCGGTTGATGTGCGAGGAGCGTTTTTTCCCCATGGGGTTATCGACTGTGAAGATTTGCGGCAGTGGACACTCTTTAAAGAAGTGCGTGATGCGGTGGTCAGTGTTCTGGCCATGCCTCTGCGGCTTGATGAGCTCGGAAAGTTGCGCAGAAGTCACCGCGCATTCCGTGAAGACCGCCCGCGCCGCCGAAGGGGCAGCCTGCCCGCCGTGCGCGGGTCCCGCCCGTCACGACCCGACAACACGGCCGGGACGGCCGTGCCCCCTGGACAAACCGAACCAAGCCGCGCTTTTATTGCGTCTTCAATTGCATGGCTACGGCTAAGCCGTAACCAGGCAAAACATTCTGCCATTTCTGGCACGGCCACAGAGTCGCGTCTGGGCGAGAGTTGACTAACTATTTGGTGAGCGAGTTGGCACGTGGCCAAGGGGGCACGGGCGTCCCGCCCGTCACGACCCGACAACACGGCCGGGACGGCCGTGCCCCCTGGACAAACCGAACCAAGCCGCGCTTTTATTGCGTCTTCAATTGCATGGCTACGGCTAAGAGGCCAGCGCCGCAAGTTTGCGGGCCAGGATGCTCTTGCGGCGGTTGGCCGCGTTCCGGTGGATGGTGCCGTGCTTGACTGCTCGGTCGAGTTCGGAGACCAGCTCGCGCGCTTTGTCAGCGGAGCTTTTCTGGTCCTTGGTCCCGAGCGCAACTTTCGTTTTGACCGCGAGGGTTTTCAGGCTGCGCAGGGTGCTGCGGTTGCGGGCTGTGCGCACGATGGATTGACGGGCGCGTTTCGCGGCGGATTTGATATTGGCCATAGTGGTGAGGTCTTGCTTTGGTGCCAGAGGGGAGAATCGAACTCCCGACCAAGGGCTTATGAGTCCCCTGCTCTACCGCTGAGCTACCCTGGCCATTGACAGCGGCGGCACCGCGGGAGCGGGGCCGGAAAGGGCAGCTAAATTGCGTGCGGGGCGGCCACGAGGCAAGGAAAAAGGGGGTGCGAATGTGGGGTAAGGGGGGAAAGGAAACCGGTGCCGGGGATTTGCCTTTGGAAATTCGGCCCGAACGGCGGATGATAGGCCCATGCTGCGTGGCTTGGATTTGTGGCGGGAGGATTGCCCTTTCTGGGAGTCCCGGGGGAGTTTCTTGCTGCTCAACCCCCGTCTTGCCTCGGTCTGGCGGGACCGGGTCTGGGCCGCGGAGTTTCCCGATCTGGCGGACCACGTCTGGCTGGGGACCTCGGGCACCAGCGGCTCGCTCAAAATCGTGGCGCTCTCGCGGACCGCCTTGGAGACCAGCGCCCGCGCCGTCAATCTGCACTTGGCGGCCGGCGCGGCGGATGTCTGGATCGACCCCCTGCCGATCTTTCACGTCGGAGGTCTCGGCATCGTGGTGCGTGCCGCGCTGGCCGGAGTGCCTGGTCATCGCCTGGGCGACTGGAATGCGGCAGAATTTGTTTTCAAGGCAGCGGACTGCGGCGCAACGCTCTCTGCTTTGGTTCCGGCCCAGGTCCATGACCTGGTCGCGGCGGGCTTGCCCGCCCCGGAGTGTTTGCGCGCCGTGGTGGTGGGCGGCGGCGCCTTGGACCACAGCCTGCGGGAACGGGCTCAGGCTTTGGGTTGGCCCTTGCTCGCCAGCTACGGCCTGACCGAGGCAGGCTCCCAAGTGGCCACGGCGCGGATCGGGGCTCGCGATGCGGAGTGGTTGCCCTTGCTCGGTCATCTGGAAGCGAGGTTGCATGATGCGGGGGTCTTGGAGTTGCGCGGGCCCTCCTTGCTCACCGGATGGATGATGTTCCACGAGGATGGCCGGGCGCGATGGGAGGATCCGAAGCGTGACGGCTGGTATGGCACGGGCGACCGGGCCGAGCTGCGCGGAGGCGAATTGCGCGTGCTCGGGCGCCTCGATGACTTGGTCAAAATCCGCGGCGAGTTGGTCGATCTGGCGGCGCTCGAGCGTGCGTTGCAATGCCGCGTGCGGTCGGGGCGCGTCGCGCTGCGCCTGGCGCCGGACGAGCGCAACGGCTTCTCGCTCCGCGTGGTGGCCGAGAACAAGGCGGCGCGGGCCGAGGCGGAGGGGGCGAGCGAAGAGGTCTTTCCCGCCTTCGCGCGGCCGGAGAGCATCGTCACCGCCACCATCGTCCGCAATGCGCTGGGTAAAACGCCCCGCTATTGATCGTCGGGGCCGCTGCTCAGCGGCCGGGGCCGAGCGCGCTGCGGATTTCCGCCCCGAGGGGCAGCGGTTGTCCGGTCTTTTTCTCGACCAGGACATGGACCGTGCGGATGCGCGCTGCAATATTTCCGGCCGCCTCGAGGAATTCCACGAGGAAGGTAACCGATGAGGTGCCCATTTTCTCCACGCTGGCGCAGACTGCAAAGGACTGGCCGGGTTTCATCGGGAGGAAGAAATCCGCCTCCGCCCGGCGCAAGGGCGCGGCGTAATCGGGCGAGGCAAACCATGCGTCCCAACCAAGCGTGCTGCGCCGCAGCAGATCCTCGACCGCGGCGTGGGCCAAGGCGATGGCGCGCGGATAAAAAATGACGCCGGCGGGGTCGGCGTCCGCGAAGCGGATGGTGATCGATTGCCGTGCGGAAAGCATAAGCCAGACCTCCAAGCGAAGCGCAAAGCGCGGCTCTTGGGAACGAAGAAAAGCGGGGGGGCGGCCGACGGCATGGTCCCGGCCGGCCAAAAACACGGTGCCCTGCGCTTGAGGCCGCGCTTGACTAAATGAGCTAGAATCTCAGCTTGGATGTTTTTGCAGCCATGAATACTCCGACCCCTGTCCCGGTGAAACCACCGCCCCGCCGGTCGCGTTCGCGCCGCAGAAAGCGCCCTTCGTCCGGCCGGAGGCGCCCGCGGCGGAAAAAACGACGTCTTTCCCCCGAAGCGCTCCGGCGCCGGAAAAATCGGCGGATGATTTTCTGCAGCGTCGCCGCCTTGATGATTCTTTCCTCCTTCGTGGCGAGCTTCTTCTCGCACCGGCTGCAGCTCAGGCGGTTGGCTGCGGCCTCGGATATCTCGCCGTCGACCGGCGAGCAGCGGGCCTCCGCCTTGCGGTCGCTCGACGAGGCCGTGCGGGCGCGGTACGAGGAACGGATGGACGACGCGATGGCCCAACTGGCCCTCGCTCAACAGGCCGATCCGCAATTGCCCGGGCTCGCTTTGCTGGCCGGCGAAATCGCCCTGCAAGCAAGGGACGCCGACGCCCTCTCCCGCGCGATGGCCAATGCCCCGCAGCGCGGGGACAGCGAGGCCTCGGCCAAATTACTGGCCGCGCTGGGGGTGTGGCTGCGACGCGGTGAATTGGGCGTGGCGCGGGCCGGTCCGCAGGCCAGACAACTTTTGCTCGAGGCGGCGGAAAGCAGCCCCTCCGAAGCTTCCGTCCATTTCTTCCACGGCGAACTCAGCCGTCAACTCGGGGAAGGCTCCGCCGCGCAGGCTCATTTGCTCTCGGCCTTGCGCCGCCAGTCCCCTTGGAAAAGTTCTGCCTTGCTCCAGGTGAAAATGCAGTTGGCCGCCGCCGAGGCTACCGAGGCCGGGGAAGCCGTCGAGGTCTCCCCCCCCGACGCCCAATCCGCGGTTGCCCTCCGCTGGCGCGAGGCCGTGCGCCGGGGAAGCGGCGCGCCAGCGGAGCTCAAGGCTATGCTCGCGCTGGCCCCCAGCCTTCAAACCATCGTTTTATTGCCTGACCCTGCCTTGAAATTTGGGGATGACGCGGCGGCAGACCGAGCGCTGCGTCGAGAGCTGGGCTCTTCGGTCCTGCCCCGCGGCGCAGTAAGTATTTCCAATCCTTGAAAAGAGCTTTCTTTTTTTAAAAAAAAAGGAGGCAGAGGCTAGGGATGATGCTAAACTGCAGGCCATCAACAGGATAAGCAAAGGTGACAATTTCGCGACAACCGCCAAAAACTCTTTGACAACCGGCTCCACTCCATTATCTTTGGGTCGTATGAACATTACTCGTTTCTCCCTCGCGGCTGTTTTCGCTTCGTCTGTTCTGCTGACCGGCGCGAATGGCCTAACAACCGCAACTACCGATCCCGTAGGGTTTGTCACCGTTGGCATCACCGCTGGCACTGGCACGGCCAAGAAAAACACTCTTTTCTCGGTTCCCCTCATGGAAACCGAAGAAATCACTGGCGAAGTCGCCGGCACCATCACTGGGGTCACGGCCAACACAATCTCCAACAGCAATGCCGGATGGACCTCTGGCGCGCTTTCCCAGCCTGCCACGCCCTTCTTGATCCAAATCACCAGTGGTGCGGCTGAAGGTCGTCTGTTCCTCATCGCTTCTTCCGCCAACACCGGAGGCGCCATTGCCGGAGCTGCCAACACGGGCACCACGGTAACAATAAGTTCAATTGATACGACACAAGTGGATCTGACCACCCTGGACATCGTGCCCGGAACCGACACCTACAAAATCTTTGCCTGCGACACCTTGAGCTCATTCTTTGGCACACCAGTCTCAAGTGGCGTCCAAGGCGGTACTGCCGCCACGTCGGCGGATACAATCATCGCTGTTAGCAACGGTGTGCCCAGCACTTATTTCTACAACACAAACTCCGCTAAATGGGTGAAAGTAGCTTTCGGAAGTCCTGACGCTTCCAATGTCGCTCTACTCCCTTACTACGGTATCCAGTATTCCCGTCTGGCAAATACGGCCCTGTCTTTTGTCGTCACCGGTCAAGTCCCAACACAACAACGTAATGTTGCGGTCAAAAATGCAGGGACAACAGTTGTTTCCCAATTTTGGCCGACGGACACAACATTGGGGTCATCAGGATTATCAAGCGTTGTCACCCCGGGGGCTAACGCAACATCGGCAGACACCGTTATCCTTACGGCTAACGGCGTCGTTTCAACCTACTTTTACTCTGGTACCACCTGGAAAAAAGTTGCTTTTGGTACTCCTGACGCGAACGGCACCGTTCTAGGCATCGGAACCTCCATGCAAATCGTTCGTAAAGGATCGGCGACCGGCTACACCACGCTATCCCAACCGGTTCCTTACGATCTTTAATAATAGTCTAACGAATCTTACCTAATCCCACCACCAACGACAAACACACCACTATATAAACCAAAAAATGAAGACCATCACATCAGGCATTCTTGCCCTCACGCTCACCCTTAGCCTGGCCAAAGCTTCGTCGGACTATATTGATTTAGCTGATTTTGGATCAGGATCATACACCGTGCTTACCGAAGTGACCACAGCCTCATACGCGCAAAGCGAGCTTGGACTCACTTTCAGTCCTTCCGTGGCCCTTGGCGATACCCTGGTCGGAACTTATAATAGCGGTCCTCTTGATTGGAGCAGTTACGCAGACTTGGCTAACACTATTTTCGTAAAAGTTGTTTTCACGGGAGCCAATCCTTCATCTCCCATGGTTCTCGACATCTATAATACCGGGGGAGCGGCGGTCCTTCAATATCAGGGGACTTCAGTTCCCATCGGTGAGGTCATCGGGGCTAATTACCTGCCATTCACTCTCAACGCGGGATATTCACCACTCCAGATAGCTGGGGTCCTAAGCGATGTTGTTGCATCCCAGATCACTTGGGGCGGCAGTGGGACAGCTGGCGTTCGCGTGGAAGGTGTTGCGACCGTTCCCGAGCCTTCGACCTACGCGCTCCTGGGCCTGGCAGGACTGGCTCTCGCAGGATACGCAGTGCGCCGTCGCCGCGCTTAAATCCTAATTGTTCATACTCGCGAAAGGGCGCCCTCGGGCGCCCTTCTTGCTGCTTAAGCAAGCGCTGCGGTGCTGGGGCCGGCAGTAAAAACCGGGACGAATTGGAATTTGCTGCCGTCGAAGAGACCGAGGTCGCTGAGTTTTAGGGCGGGGATGACGAGAAGGGCGAGGAAGCTGAGGGTCATGTAGGGGGCATGGAGCGGGCTGCCGAGGGCTTTGGCGGCATTGCTCAGGCGGGCGTAGGCCGTTGCCGCATCTTCGGCGTAGCCGTCGCTCATCAGGCCGGCAACGGGGAGGGGAAGGACGTCTGCCAAGCCGTGGGGACCGACGGCGGCGATGCCGCCCTCGTTTTGGATCAGAAGATTAATCACGCGGGCCAGGTCCTCATCGGAGGTACCAATGGCGACGAGGTTATGGCAGTCGTGGGCCACGCTGGAGGCGATCGCGCCGGACTTGAGCCCGACGCCGCGGACGAAGGCCACGGCGGGCGGGGCGTCTGTGTAACGGTTGACCACGGCAATTTTCAGGATGTCCTGCTCGGGGTTGGCGACGACTTGGCCGTCACGGAGGAGGGCTTCGGCCTCGCCGGCCCCAGTGATAATTTGTCCGTCGAGGGCTTCGATCACGCGGATCCGGAGTGGTGACGATGACGCGGGGTCCGATGACGCGGCCGGAGCAGGGAGGGCGAAGTCGGAGGCAACCTTTGCCGTGGCCTCGAATTTGTTGACCCGGGGGGACTTTGATCTCGGAAGAAGAGATTGGCCCCCGCGGGCCACGCACTGACCTTCGATCCAGGTTTCCATGACCTGGAAACTGACCAGGTCGTGGAGGCGGATGAGGTCGGCAGGATCGCCGGGGCGGAGGAGGCCGCAGCGGAGTCCGTAGTGCTCGACCGGATTCACGCACGCGGCACGGAGAACGTTGAAGAGGGGCACACCGTGGGCCACGGCGCGGGCGCAGAGTTGGTTGATGTGGCCCTCCATGAGGTCGTCGGGATGCTTGTCGTCGCTGCAGAGCATGCAAGACTCCGGCGCTTCATTGAGCAGGGGCCAGAGTTCCTCGAAATTCTTCGCGGCAGAGCCTTCGCGGATGAGGATTTTTTGTCCGAGGGCGAGCTTTTCCCGGGCCTCGTCGATCTGGAAACATTCGTGGTCCGTCTCGATCCCGGCGGAGACATATTTCTTGAGGTCTTCGCCGCGGAGGCCGGGGGCGTGTCCGTCGATCCGTTTGCCGTATTGCTTGGCAATCGCGATTTTTTTCATGACCTCGGGGTCGCGGTGGATGACCCCGGGGAAATTCATCATTTCCGAGAGGTAGAGCAGTGATTCGTCGCGGCAGAGTTCCTCGATGGCCTCAGGTCCGAGGGTGGCGCCGGCGGTTTCGAAGTTGGTCGCGGGGACGCAGGAGGGGATGCCGAAGTGGATTTTGCAGGGGGTTTGGGCGGCCAACTTCTGCATGTAGCGCACACCTTCGAGGCCGAGGACGTTGGCAATTTCGTGGGGGTCGGAGACGGTGCCGACCGTGCCGTGGGTCACGGCCAAGCGGGCGAATTCCGGCGGGGTAAGCAGGGAACTTTCGATGTGCACGTGGGCGTCGATGAAGCCGGGGCAGAGGTAGCCGGGATCGGTTACCGAGATGTCCTCGCGGATGGTGGCAATTTTGCCCTCGGCGATTTCGATCACTCCGGGGAAAATGCGTTGGTTGGGGATGTCGATGATTTGGCCGCGGAGGTGCATGATGGGGGAGTTTTCAGTGTTCAGTTTTCAGTGGGGGCAGAGTTTGAATGAAATTGGATGTTATCGGCGGTCATATCAGTTGGCCACGCCTGTCTCGCTGGGGCTCGGCTGACTGCCGCGACAAAATTGGGGAGGTTAGCGGAGGGCGCGCTGGGGGTCGGAGAGACGGCCATTTTTGAAGACGATGCCCTCGGCGGCGAGGAGGCGGAGTTTTTCGGCGAGTGCCTGGCCCGAGGTATGGCCTTTGAAGCCGCCGAGGGTCAAATCGGACGCGATGACGCGGTGGCAGGGGACTTGCGGGGCGAAGGGGTTGGCGCGGAGGGCTTGGCCGATGGCGCGGGGTGAGTGACAGCCGATCCGGCGACCGAGGGCGGCATAGGTGATAACGCGGCCGGGAGGGACTTTTTGGAGCGCCGCGTAGACTTTGGCGGCGAAGGGGGAGGAGGAGTTTGCGGTTTTCAGTGATTCAGTTTTGGGTGAGTGGCTTGGTTTGAGGTCGGCGCGTGGGGGTGTGCTGAAAACTGAATCACTGAAAACTGAACACTCCCGCGCGCGGCGCGCGGGTTAATTTTGCGAGGCGTCGTTCGGGGAGTCGGCCAGCACGCGATACATCGGGCCCAGACCGCACATGATGCGATGCCAAGTGCTGTCGTCGGCATCGGCGCCAAGCAATTCCGGGTGCGGCTTGACCACGAGCCAGGAGTTGATCGCGATTTCCTGCTCGAGTTGGTTCTTCGACCACCCGGCGTAGCCGAGAAAGACGCGGAGCTTCTCATCATGGCCGGCGGGCAAGTCCAACTCGCCTTCCGGCCGCTCCATGGGTTGAAATTTGCAGGCTTCGGCGGCCGAGTCCCACTCGAGGGTGGCGACAATGACCTGGTTGCGGTGGACCGGTCCGCCTTCGTAGATCGGCACGTGGGGGATTTGCTCCAAGGTGTCGCCGATCTCGAGGTCGGAGGCGTTTTGGCCGAGCGGACGATTGAGAATGAAGCCGAGCGCACCATCACCCGCGCTGTGGTGCGAAAGGTAAAGGATGGTCCGCCGGAAATTCGGATCGGCCATCATGGGATGGGCGACGAGCAATGAACCCGAGAGATCCCCTGCTTTGGGTCGGCCTTTCATGGTAGATGAAGGTAATGCGCCCGCCGGGCTGACGCAACTGCGAGGCGAGTTGACGTTTGGTTCGGGCAGGGGGCACGGGCGTCCCGCCCGTCACCAACCAAGCCCATCGGCAGGATGCCGAGGCCACGCGCCGCTGACTTGGGTTGCGGGCGTCCCGCCCGAGTGGTTTGTCGGAAAACGGGCGAACCGGAGTCCCGCTAAAGCGGGACGTAGAGAGCCCATAGGCAAACGCCCGTTCCCCCTGGGCTTCGCTCCCCAGTTGCTGCCCAAACCACACCCGCCACGTCTCAAGAAAACCCTAACGTTTTCTCCGCACGGCCGCGAGGCCGAGGAGGGCGAAGGTCGCGACAAGGCAGGCCGAGGAAAAGGCCTCCCCGTATTTCATGTAAAAAGTGGTAGGTGGATTGACCGGCACCTCCACCTCGGCAAAGAGGACGCCCTCCCCGAAAATGTCGCCGTCCGCATCGGCCAAGGTGTGCCGGACGCGTCCGAGGTGGTCGACGAAGCAGGTCACCCCGTTGTTGGCGCTACGCACCATGGGGCGGCGGTTTTCCGCAGAGCGGAAGACGGCGTGGGCGAGGTGCTGGCGGCCGGCGGCGCTGCGTTGGAACCACCCGGTGTTGGTCACGGTGACAAAAAGCTGCGCCCCGAGGTTGGAGGCACGTCGGGCGAGGTAACCGAGGGTGTCCTCGAAGCAGACCAACGGGGCCAGAGCGAGAGGCGGGGCGGAAAGATGAAAAATGACCGGACCGTCCCCCGCGTCGAAGTCATCCGGCACCATGTCGCCGACAATGATGGCAAAGAGCGGGAAGCTATCGCGGAAAGGGACGTATTCGCCGAACATGACGAGGTGGGACTTGGGATAAAATTGCGGCGGGTTGTCGGGTCCGGTCAGGAGGACGGCGGCGTTGTAGTCAGCTTCGTGGCTCAGCCGCAGGGTGCCGAAAAGGAGGGCATGGTCCCCGGCGGCGGCCCATTTGTCTACGAATTCGCGGGCCACGCGGTCTTCGAAGTATCCCCGGGGGGTGGCAGCTTCGGGCCAGAGGAGAAGGTCGGGCTGCAGGGCGAGGGCGACGGCGGTTTGCCGGTCGAAAGTGTCATAGATGCGCTGCTCGAAGGCGGGGTTCCACTTTTCGTTTTGCGGGATGGAGGGTTGCACCGCCGCGACGCGGAGGGGGACGGACTCGCCCGGGCTTCCGATTTGGCGGAGCCCGTAGGCGAAGGCCGTGACGATCAGGGCGATGGTGAGGGTGAAATCAAAGTGGGGCCGGATTTTTCCGCCGCGGGCCTCGATTATCAGGCGGCGCACGGTGGCCACGGCGATGGCGGCGGAGAGGACGGCGAGAAAGGAGAGGCCGCCCACGCCGGTGAGCGAGGAGAGCTGGATGAGGGGGATATTGCCGTGCAGGGCGATGCCCAGTGAGTTCCAGGCGAAGCCGGTGAAGACGTGGGCACGCAAGCTTTCCAGCGCGACCCAAGCGGCGGCCGCGATCCCTGCGGTGGCCAGATTGTGCCATGAGCTGAGCCAGACCGAGGGCGAGCGGACCGGGTTGCGCGGGGTGGCAATGACAAAAACAATCCCGGCCCAGAGCGCGGGATAGAGAGCGAGGTAGAGGCAGAGGATAAACCAACCGGGAACGGTCAGGATGGTGATCCAATAGAGAGACCCGCCGAAGTAGACCAGCCCGGCGAGGTAGCCGAGTTCCACTTTGCGGAGCAAGGGGTAGCGCGGGTGGAGGGGGCCGAACCAAAGTGCGGCCAAGAGCGGTGCGAGGGCGATCCAGACCAGCCAGGACTGGTCAAACGGGGCGAAACAGAGGGTAAGGAGGCCCCCGCTCAAAGCGGCGGCCAACCAAGGCCAGAGGTTGCGCAGGAAGGACATGAGGCAAGGTCGCAAAGGCTATCCGCCGGGGGGAGCAAGGGCACGGAGAAAGCTGGCCGCTCAGGGCGCGGCGGGAGACGCGCCGGGCAAGATGCGTTCGGCCAGGGCGCTGATCTTCTCCCCGGCAAATTTGCTCGGCGGATACTCTCGATGGGCTTGGAGATACCAGGCGAGGGCGGCGCCGGATTCGCCACGGGCTGCGAGCTCATCCCCTTGGTTCAGAGCCTGGACAAAAGTGGCCGCCCCTCCACTCGCCAGGTCGGCGCGCAGGCGGTTGATTTCATTGTCGGCGGGGTATTTGTCCGAGGCCAGCTGGATGCTTTCCCAAGCGCCGGCCGCGTCTCCGCGTTGTTGGATTTCCCGGGCGCGCTGCAGGGATCCCTCGATTTCGGTCATGGCCTCGAGGATGGTGCCGAGTTTTTCCTGCCATTCGGGATAAAGCGCGGTCGCGGCGATGAATTTGGCATTCTGGCCAAAGATGGCCCGGTGATCGCCCTGCTCGATGAGGCGTTGCAGTTCGCTCAAGGCCTGCTGCTGCAGGTCGGTTTGCGCGAAGATGTTCTGCCCGACCTCGGCCAAGGCCGGGTTGCGCGGCCAGATTTCCATGGCGGCGCGTAGCTCGGATTCCATCGCGGCGCGGTCGCCCGAGAGGGCGGCATTCTTCGCCTTGGCCAGGTGCATCGCACTGATCGTCTTGGCTGTTTCAATTTTCGCGAGCGGCTTGCTCGCGTCGAAGTCGGCGGATAGATCGGTCATTTCCTCGACCAGCTTTTCCGCCCGGGTAAGGTCATTGACCTCCAGCGCGGCGACCAGTTCGTTCCCCATCTGGGTGAACTTGAGGGCCCGTCGTTTGTCTTCGCGCGGGAGCAGGCGGACGCTCGGCATGAATTCGCCGAGGGCGAAAGTTTCGGCCAGGCGCTCGACGGCACTGTTGAGTTCCCCCTGCTCGAGCAGGAACTTGTAGGCCTCGACGCCTTCATTGATGTCGCGGATGGCTTCGTTCGCCAGGCTGTCCACCTGGCTGAGCGAGCTGACCAATTTGCTCAGGGTCTGCGCCGCGACCGCTGCCCCGCCAGTCAGGCTTTCGATGCTGAAGTTTTCCAAACCGAGTTTCATCCCGCTGGCGGCAAAAGACCCCCCGTTGCCCCCGGTCCCCTCCGCGCGGTTGCTCACGCCCGCGGCCGCGCCATCGGTTCCCGCTCTGGCCCCCACAACGCGGTCGGACGAGCCTCCCGCCGCGGCCACCGTCGGGTCGAATTCGGCCGTGATCCGGGCCTGACCGGCATCCCGGTTTACGGGGAGCGATTCGACCATCCGTTTGTAGACGTCGATCGAGTTGTCCCCGTCCTTGTAGATCGCGCGGTAAAAGCGGTTGGCGATGAGCACGTGCTCGAAGCGGCGGGTGGCGAAATACTGCATGATGAGGGCCTGGAGATGCCCGCGGGTATTGAGTTCGGTCAAGGCGATGCGCAGTTTGTTGTTTTCGATGGTCTGGGCGACGTCCGAAAGGATCCGTTTGGCCGAGGCCATTTTGGCGTCACGCGCGAAGCGGATATTTTCCTGCTGGGCGGCGATGGCCGCATCGCTGCCGCCGGCCACTCCGAGCGCCGAGGAGCGGGCCGCCATCATGTTGTTCCATTCCGCGGTGCTGCGCTGTCTCTCGAGCAGGGTGTTTTCCCGCTGGAGGTTCTTGATCGTCTCGAGGCTGACCCGCGCCGCGTGGATGGCATCCGACATGGTGCGGCAAAGATTGGCGTCGTCCTGGTATTCCGAAGCCTTCGCCAAGAGAGCAAAGGCTTCGTCGATATTTTTCCGGGTCGCATTGCCCGGGGCGAGCAACTCGAGGATGCGATCGATCGTCTTGCGGTAGGCCAGATCGGCCGCGCCAGTCGCGGCCGGCGCGTTGAGATACTTTTCGAAGCGCGCGCGGAGCAACCGGTTGTTGTTGATGTTCCAAAGTTTGCCGTCGAAGGAAGCAACCTCGCTCCCCGGGTCGAAAGCGGGAATATCCCGGCCGAGAAACCCCTCGTTCATTTGGGGCGGACGGGCCCCGCCGGTGGCGGCCTCGGAATCGCCCGCACCCCCGGCGTTTTGCTGCGCGGCGAGAAAAGCGCCGGGCAGCACGACAAATAGTGTGGCCAGTAGTGGTCTCATGATTTGGTCAGGTCCGTGGCGTAAACAATGCCGTTTTCGCGGATTTCGACCAGAAAATGGAAGCGTTGCCCCTTTTGCATACTGCCTTCGCCCAGCGAGGGCGGGACCACGACCGGGATGGGCGAACCGGAACCGGTCGGCTCGACCGAAATGAGCCGGCCGGACTGCGGTGACCACGCGATGGAGTTGAGCATCGCGCCGCTCAAACGGTAGCTGTTGCCGCGCAACGAACTGGAGGAGGAAAGGTATTCTTCGACCGGGAATTCGGGTGCCGTGCGGTAGGGGACCCCTCCGGCGCCGAGGAAATAGCCGCCGAGGGCGATGAGGAGGAGGGCAACGACGAGCGCGCCGATCATGATTCCGGCTTTCGGGGTGCTGCGGGCGCGGCGGGCCATGGGAAAACACTATCGATCCCAAGCGGACCGAAGGCAACCCAGCCATGCCATAAAAATGCCGAAGATGATATGGAGGAGAAGGACCCAAAAGCAAAGCGAAGCGGCGGAAAGCGTGGTCGGCACGACCAGTTCCAGCACGTCGTAGTAGCGGGTCTCGCGGAGGCTCTGCAAGGCCCCGCTCCAACTCCAGTAGGCGGCGACGAAGGGCCGCAGGGCGGCGTCCAACCCGGCCGGCAGGGCGAGCACCGCACCGGAAAGCGGCAACTGGAAACCGACCAGGTAAATCGAAGCGAGTGAGGCTTGGTCGGCGCTGCGGGCCAGTGCAGAAATGCCGAGGCAGGTGGCGGTCAGGGCGGCGTTGACCAGGAGGAAGAAGAGAAATTGTTGGGAGCCGTCGCCGGGAAACCCGGTCACGGTGCGCACGAACCACGTCATCCATGCGGACTGCACAAGGACAAGCACAGCGAGAAAAACGATTTTGGCCCCGAGATAGGCCGAGGGTTTCAGCCCGGCAAAGCGTTCTTGCTCGAAAATGGCGCGTTCTCCGGCGATTTCGCGTGCGCTGTTGTTGGCCCCGAGCAGACCGAGGAGAATAACTTGCAGGAGGATGAGGCCGGACACCGCGCTGCCCGCCTTGCTCGCCCCTTCGGCGAAAGTGCGGGCTTCGATCAGTTGCCGGACCAGATCACCGCTCAGGCCGGCGTCCAAGCTGGGCACGGCGGGTAGCCCATCCAAAGCGAAAACCGCCACGACGAGCGGGAAGCCGAGGACGAGACCGATTTGCAGGGCGATATTGCCCTTGTCGCGGAAGAAAATTTTCCAACGGGTGGCGGTGAGGGTAAGAAATTGGCGGATGGCGCCGGGCAGGAGGATGGGAACAGCCGCTTTGGTGTCGTTTTTCGCCGTGCTTTCCCCAGGCGCCGCGTTCCCCGGTTCGAAATGCGTGCGGTGCTTGCTCCACGAGGCATGCCACTCTGCGGCCTCACGCTGCGGGAGGCGCTCGAAAATTTCCTCCGGCCGGGTCACCCGGAAGTAGTGGGCCAGGGTGTCCGGAGGTCCGAGGTAAGCGAGGTAACCGCCGCTCAGCACCGCGACTTTGTCGTAAGCTTCAAGATCGCGCAGTCCGTGGGTGACGACAATGACCACGCGATTGCCTTCGCGGGCGATACGGCGGAGCAAGTCGAGGATTTCGCGTTCGGAGCGCGCGTCCAAACCGCTGGTCACCTCGTCGCAGAGGAGCAGAGCTGGTTCGCTGGCCAATTCCATGGCGAGGGCGAGGCGGCGGCGCTGTCCGCCGGAGAGATGTTTCGAGAGGGTCGGCGCGGCGGAGGACAGGCCAGTGAGGTCGAGCAGCTCGGTGGCGCGCGCGCTGAGTTGTGCCCCGGCGAGTCCGGCCACGCGCAGACGGAGGGCGAGGACCACGTTTTCCTCGGCGCTGAGGTTTTCCTCGCTGATCGTGAATTGCGGCACGTAGCCGATCTGGGAGGGCGGGAGGTCCTCCAAATCGAGGTCCACTCCCTGCCAATGCAAGGATCCCCCGCTGGTCTCGGCCATGCCGGCCACGGCCCGCACCAAAGTCGTCTTGCCGCTGCCGCTCGGGCCAAGCAAGGCGCAGACCTCGCCGCGCGGAAAACGTGCCGTGACCGCGCAAAGTAAAACCGGTGCTTCCGCCCGGTCACCGGCGCTCACCGTGACCTCGCGCAGTTCCAACATGACGCGGATCATCGCGCGTCCGGCCGGGGCCGGCAAACGCAAAGGGCCTTACTCGACCGCGGAGAGCTCTGCCGGGGTGGGCGCACCCTCGGGGTTCATCAGGTCTTCGGTCCGCTCGGTGTCGCCCGCCTCTTCACCCTGGGCCGGGACGGCTTCATCGGCCGCTTCATCATCAGGTTCTGCCTCCTCGGCCACTTTCTCCGGCGGCTGGTAGTCTTTGAGCAGGGTGGCGAGAACACTGCCGATCACCGGGGCGGCGTTTGAGCCGCCGGAAAGGGACTCACCGGGATTGCCTTCGACCACTACGGCAAAGGCGTAGAGGGGTGGGTGGTTGGCCGGGGCGTAGCCGGCAAACCAGGCGGCGTTGCGGCGTTTGGCCACCGGTCCCCACTGGGCGGTGCCGGTTTTGCCGGCGACTTTGACCCCTTTGACGGTGGCGGCCCGGCGTCCCGTGCCGGTGCCGTGGCTGGTTACCATGACCAAGCCTTTGTTGAGGTCCTCGAGGTTTTCCTCCGCGATGTTGAGTTCGGCGCGGATGCGGTCCGGGTAAGCCGAGACGACCCGGTTGTCGAGGCTCTGCACCTGCTTGACGAGGCGCGTCTGGTGGAAGCTGCCGCGGGCGGCGAGTACGCCCATGGCCTGGGCCATTTGCAGCGGCGTGACCAGGATGTCGCCTTGCCCGATGCTCATGTTGGCCACGTCTCCCTGGAGGATATTGCGGTTGTGCACGCGGACCATGTAATCGTCGGTCGGAATATTTCCGGCCGATTCGGCCCGCAGGGGGATGCCAGTGCGGCGGCCGAGGCCGAGGGCGTTGGACCACTCAATGATCGGTTCGGCGCTGATTTTCAATCCGGCTTGGTAGAACCAGGTGTTGCAGGATTGGGCCAGGGCTTGGGCCAGGGTGAGTTGCCCTGAATGACCGGACCGGTGGTTGCGGAAATAGAAATTGCCGACTTGGAGACCGCCCGGACAGCTGATGCGGGTCTCCGGCGTGATCAACCCGGTTTGCAGTGCGGCCAGTCCGACAAAGGTTTTGAAGGTTGAGCCGGGCGGGTAAGCCGAGCGGAAAGCCCGCGGGTAGAGCGGGACATCCGGGTCGTTGTTGAGTTGAGCGAAGACCTCCGGCCTGATGACCGGAATGAAGGCGTTGGGGTCGAAAGAGGGGCGTGAGGCCATGCCGAGGATTTCCCCGCTCATCGGGTCGACCACCACGACGGCGCCGCGGCGGCCGGTTTTGGCCAGGGCGTCCTCGCAGGCTTTCTGCACCGTGAGGTCGAGGGTGGTGATGACATTATATCCCGGGACCGGCGGCTGGACGATCCGCTCGGTGGTGCGTTGGCCTTCGGAGTTGAGCGTGAGGTTGAGCACGCCGGGTGTGCCGCGCAACTGGTCGTCGAAGACCTGCTCGAGCCCTTCGCGGCCTTCGGCATCGGGGAAGACAAGGTCCCGGTTCTCGATCGGTTTGAGCGAGAGGGGGGCGACCCGGCCGGTGTAGCCCACGAGGTGGGCCGCGATTGGCCCCAGCGGGTAATGCCGGAAGTAGGCGTGCTGAAGAACCAGGCCGGTGCCCAGTCCGCGGCTCACTTTGGCCATGTCCTCGTTGGTCAGATCTTCGGCCAGAATGAACGGGAGAATGCCGCGGTTGTGGTAATGCTGGATAAGTGCCTCGTCGGTCACCTTGAAGCTGCGGCCGAGAAGTTCCTCCGCGGTGAGAATCTGCCGGCGGGCGAAGGCGACCGTTTGCCCGTCGGTGAATTCGAGCGGAGTGGGAAAGCTGAGGCCGAGATTGAAGGCCACGCGGGTCTGGGCCAGGGGGGCACCGTGGCGGTCGGTGATCTGCCCGCGCGGGGCCGGCACATTGAGCAGGTAGGTACGGGCTTGTTTCTGGGTTTCCCACGTGGGGCGGGGCACCTCGACCACGTCGGTGAGGCGTTGCTGGGCGGGCGCCGGGAGGGCGAGGGCCAGAAGGATGAGAAAAAAACGCGGCATCTTCGCGCGGGTACGCAGGGGGCAATGAACACGCATCGGCGGGCGGTGGCAAGTCACGGGCGGACCGGGCGGGGCGGGGTAATGTGCGGCGGTTTCAAATAGATAGGCCCGAAGCGGAGAGGATCGACCGGAACCAAGCGGGGGGCGAGCAAAGCGAGCACCCCGGCCTCCGGCCCGGCCGCCGGGAGTGAAGCAAACCCGGGCAGATCGCCCACGCGATAAACCGGGAGGTCGGCTGCTTCGGCCTGCCGGCGGAATTGGTCGGGGGTGAGGAGGACAATCTCGCCGCCCAATCCACGCTGCTCGACACGTGCCGACCAGATCCGGCCGCCGCGCGCATCGCCGGCCGCAAAGTAAGCGGTTTCGGCCACGTCGAGGAGACAGCAGGACGGAGCGGCGACCAACTCGACCCCGAGGGCCATTTGCCAAGAGCCAGCCAAGGCGCAAGCCACGCGGAGTCCGTTGTAAGAACCCGGACCAATGCCCACCGCCACGCGCTCCGCGCCCTGCCAAGCAGAACGCATCCCGGCGAGCACGGAAAAAACTTCCGCCCCGCGCCCGCGGGGCGCCTCGAACCGGCAGAGCGCCGTGATCTTCCCTTCGGTCGCCACGGCGACTCCCGCCGCGGCCGAGGATAGTTCGATCGCGAGAGTTTTCACGGCTCGATCGTAATCTCGCGGCGCCCTTCCCCCGCGGCAGTGAGGGAAACCCGGCATGCGCCGGGTGGGACCAATTCGGGAAACCGGTCGGCCCATTCGATGACCAGGAGGCCGGTCGCTTCGCTCATTTCGTCGTGCGCGGCGTCCCAGACTTCGGCCGCGCTTCGCGCCCGGTAAAGGTCGAGGTGAAAGACGGGGCCGCGCGGGGTGGCGTACTCGTGGAGGAGGGTGAAGGTCGGACTGGTGGCCGGCCCGGTTCCGCCCCAACCCGCGACGAGCCCGCGCACGAAGTGGGTTTTCCCTGCCCCCAAATCGCCGGCCAGGGCGACCACCGTCCCGGGGACGAGGCGCGCGCCGAGGACGCGACCGGCAGCGATCGTTTCCTCGGGGTGGGTTGATACGGTGAGGCTCATCGCGGCCCCGACTCTAACATCGTGACGGGGCCGGGGCCAATGCACGCTTGCCTTTGCCCCGCGGGCTTTTGACCATGGGCGGTTGTTTTGATCGAGTCCTCCGAACTAACTTTCCGCCGCCGTTTGGTCAGCACCCTGCTTTTGTGGGTCTTGGTGCTGGGCACGGTCCTCTCGGGCTACGAGCAACTTTTTTTTATCACCATTGCCGGGATCGGGTTGCTCGGATTGTGGGAATACTTCGAAATGCTCGATCGGCGCGGGGTGCCCAATTTCAAACTCACCGCGCTGATCACCGCGGTGATTTTTCTGGCCGGAAGTTTTATCACCTTCCGCTCCTATGGTCCGGAAAAGTCCTACGACTTCGAGATTGCCGTCCTTGTCCTCTTCCTCCTGATCGTCTTCGGGCGGCAAATGTTCCGCCGCACGCGCGACCAGAATCCGCTCGAAACCATGGCCTACACCCTGTTCGGCTTGCTTTACATCCCCTGGCTTTTCAATTTCCTGACCAAGATCGTCTACCTCGCGCCCCGCGATCCCACGGGGGAGACGATCGGCCAATACTACGTGCTCTACCTCCTTTTGGTGACCAAGTTCAGCGACATGGGCGCTTATCTGGCCGGCTCGGTCTTCGGCCGCCACAAGCTGGTGCCGCACATCAGTCCGCATAAGTCCTGGGAAGGTTTGGCCGGTGCGATCCTCTTCGCGGTGGGCGGAAGTTTCGGGCTCTGGTTTCTCATCCCCGACAAATTGGCCGTCTTCGGCCCTCTTGATCTGCTGATTCTCGGAGTTCTGCTCGGGTTTGCCGCGGTGATCGGCGACCTGGCCGAATCGATCGTCAAACGCAGTGCGGAGGCCAAAGACTCGGGCGGACTCCTCCCGGGGATTGGCGGGGTGCTCGACCTGATCGACAGTTTGCTTTTCACCGCCCCCATTCTTTTTTTCTACATGCGTCTGGTTCTTGGCCTGCCCTCATGAGCTGCCGTAACATCGTGCTCCTCGGCGCGACCGGCTCGATCGGGCAGAGCGCCTGCCGGGTGGCCCGTGAATTGCCCGGGCGGGTGCGCGTGGTCGGCATGTCGGGGTTCCGCAATATCGGGCGGCTCGCGGTGGAGGCAAACCGGTTACGGCCAGCGGCCCTCGCGGTGCCCGACGCGGCCGCGGAGGCGGAATTACGGGCCAAGCTGGATTACCAACCGGCGGCTGTTTTCACCGGCCCCGCCGGTTTGGAGCAACTGGCCCGCTGGGAAGGCGCGGACATGGTGCTGGTCGCTATCGTGGGCACGGGGGGGTTGCGTCCGACCTTCGCCGCGCTCGAAGCGGGCAAAGACATCGCGCTGGCCAGCAAGGAGGTGCTGGTCGTGGCCGGGCAATTGGTCATGGCTGCGGCCCGCCGCAGCGGCCGCCGCATTCTCCCGGTGGACAGCGAGCACAACGCGATTTTTCAGTGCCTGGAAGGACGCGATCCGGGGCAGGTCCGGCGACTGATTCTCACCGCCTCCGGCGGGCCTTTCCGCGCTTGGCCGGAGGACAAGCTGCTTGCCGTGACGCGGCAGGAAGCGCTGCGTCACCCGACCTGGCACATGGGCGAAAAAATCACGATTGATTCCGCCACGCTGTTCAACAAGGGCCTTGAGATGATCGAGGCGCGCTGGCTCTTCGACGTGGAGATCGCGCGGATCGATGTGGTCGTCCATCCCCAGAGCATCGTGCATTCCATGGTCGAGTTCGTCGACGGTTCCGTGCTCGCCCAGATGAGCCATTCGGACATGCGGTTCCCGATCCAATATGCGCTCACCTGGCCCGACCGTCTCGCGGGTTCGCTCCCTCCGCTCGAATGGGCCAGCCTCGGCCGCTTGGACTTTGAGGAACCGCGTTACGACGTTTTTCCCGCGCTCAATCTGGCGCGGCAGGCGGCGGAACAGGGGGGCGCGGCGCCGGCCGTGCTCAATGCGGCGAACGAAGTGGCGGTGGTTGAGTTCCTCGCCGGACGGATCGCCTTCCCGCGCATCTGGCAAATCGTCACGAGCGTGCTCGAAAGGTGCGGCGATCGTCCCGGCGGCGACCTCGAGTCGCTCCTGGCTTCCGATCTCGCGGCGCGGGAATTGGCCTGGGCTGAGGCGCGCCGCTAGGAAGGCGGCTTGCGGGGCGGGCGGACTGCGGCTAAACAACCTGCAGTTCTTATGCCTACCTACGATTACCATTGCCTGAAGTGCGAGAAAGATTTCGAAGTCTTCCAGTCGATGAAGGATAGCGCCTTCAAGACCTGTCCCGAAGCACAGTGCCAAGTGAGCCCGTGGGGGCGCGGCAAAGTGAAGCGGCTGCTCGGCACCGGCGCCGGTCTCATTTTCAAGGGCAGCGGATTCTACACTACGGATTACCGCAGCGAGGGATACAAGCAGGCCGCGAAGCAAGAGAGCGGGGGTGGCGGGAAGGAAAGCAAAGCGGCGGACAAACCGGCGGCGACTCCTCCGGCCGCCCCGGGCGGCAGCACCTCTCCGTCCCCCGCCGCTAGTCCGTCCGCCGGGAGCGGGAGCCAATAAGATTTTTATGGGCCTGAATTGCACCAGTTGCGGATACGAGAATGATTCGACCCGGGTGATTTGTCATAATTGCGGGAAACGTCTGGAGCGCGGCGCGCAGACGCCGCCGCCGCCCACTGGCTACATGCATCCGACCGATGTGGCGAAAATGAAGAAACCCCGCGAGCCGCTCGCCTCGGGGCGCTTCTTCCGGAATGCGGTGCGACTCCTTGTTCTTGCCGGCCTGGTCGGGGTCGCGGTTTTCGCTTTGCTCCCGCCGCACGATTTGCCGGTTGCGGTTGCCCCGGACACCGCTCTGGCCAAGCGCCTGAATTCTTTGGTGGTGACCTCCGCCCAAGCCGAGGGCACCCGCTCCTTCAGTGTGCCCGCGGCGGATATCAACACCTGGCTTGTTGCGAGCGTCGTGCTCAAGCCGCAGGGCGAGGGCTTTGTTCGCCTCGATCCCCAACGTGTCTATGCCGTGGCGGGTCCGGGTGAGGTACGGGTTGGTCTGGAAATAAAACTTCCGGCGGGATGGCTCCTTTACTTGGAGGGTTGCTATGCACCCATTGCTCAAGGCGAGGGCACGAGCTTGAGCGCGCGGAGTTTTTCGGTGGGACGTCTGCCCTTGCCCTCGGTGAGCGGAAAGTTGGTCCAGCGCCAATTTGACCGTCTGTTTGCTGCGCTGGCCGGACCTCTCGGCGAGTTGGCCACCGCCTCGCACATTGCGATCACCCCCGAGACGGTCACCTTGCGCTGGTCGGGTCAGCCGCGGTGAAAATGGTCGGGCCATGGGTCTTGGCCGGGTTGATGGCCTGCGGGCCGGCTCGGGCCCAGGTCGCTGCCCCGGAGTTGCTCAAGCCGGAAAACCGCACGATAAGCAATTCAAAACAGTTCACCGTTTTCGGGGGCACCCGCGGCCAGCGCTCGGACCTTGTGCGGCGGGCCGAGGAATTGAAAACCGGCCTGCGGCGCGAGTGGCAGGAGTCCGACGGGTGGAAGGCGCCCATACTTATCGTGCTCCCCCCGGGTGACGGGCTGCGTCTGCGGCAGTCACCGGTGCTGGTGCAAGTCTTCGAGGCCGGTGCGGCGGGTCGCAAGATCCAAGTCGATGTGGCTCCCGGCTCGGTCGCAGATTTTGCGGCGGTGGACCGCGCTATCTTGCGTGCCCTCCTCCTCGAGCGTGCTTTACGCGGGCAGAAGTTTGAGGGTGGCCGCTTTGTCGAGCCGCCCGACTGGTTGACTTCCGCGCTGGCCGCTTCGCTCGGACGCGAGGCATCCCGCGATGCCTCGCTCTACGCGCAGCTGCTCGAGGCGAGGACCATGCCGCGTTTTGACCGCTTCCTGCGGCAGAATGCCGCGACGATGCAGGGCCGGACACGCGAAGTGCATGCGGCGCAGAGTCTCGCTCTTTACAACGGACTGTTGGAACTGCCCGATGGCCGCCGCCGTCTGATCGAAAATCTCACTTTGGCCGAGCCGGCCCGCGAGCCCGGGCAGCGTTTCGCCCAGACCTGGCCGGAGTTGGCCGCTGATCAGGCCAAATTGACCCGGCTCTGGGCTTTGGCCGTGGCGCGGCTCTCCACCCCGCAGAAGCTTGAGTTCCTCGGCGCGGAGGCGACCGGGAAAAGGCTCCGGCAAATTCTCGGGGCTTTGGACCAGTCCGTCGACGGTGCCCCCGCGGCAGAGGTTCTCCTCGTCCTTTCCCGCAAGGAAGACGGAAGGTTCCGTCTGGCCCGAGGGGCGCAGGAGTCGCAGCGCCTGGCCTTCCGCTCGCATCCACTTTACGCCTCGCTGGTGGAGGAATACCGCACCCTGCTCGATGCTTTGGCCCGCGGCCGGCGCCGTGGTTTGGCCCGCCGCTTCGAGGCGACGGAGGAATTGCGCTTGGCCTTGGATGAGCGGAGTCGCGAGATCACCGACCAGATGAACTGGTATCAAGCAAACGAAACATCGGCCGGACCGGAGGCCGGGACGGTGCGTCTGCCGCCGGCCGCGGGTTCGGCCGTGCGGCGGGGCGACGCCATCTCGCGCCACCTCGACTCGGTGGAGCAGCGCGGTTGGTGAGGCTCAGGAGAAAAATTCCTTGGCCCGTTCGAGAAAGCCCCTCGTCATGGGTGCATTCTGGTCGCCACAGCTCTGCGCGAATTCTTCCAATTTCTGCCGCTGTTCGGACGTGAGTTTGGTCGGTACTTCGACCACCGCGCGGACGAGGAGTTGACCCTGTCCCGACCCGCGCAGATGCGGCATGCCTTTGCCCCGCAATTTGAAGACCGTACCATTTTGCGTGCCGGCCGGGACTTTGAGCGCGGCCTTGCCTTCGAGGGTGGGGACATTGACCTCACCGCCCAGTGCCGCGGTGACGAAGGAAACCGGCATCTCGCAGAAGAGATCGTCTCCGTCGCGGGCGAAGACCGCATGTTCGCGGATGTGCATGACGACGTAGAGGTCGCCGCAGGCGGCTCCGCGCAGGCCCGCCTCGCCATTGCCACTGGAGCGGAGGCGGGAACCGTCCTCGATACCGGCCGGAATCTTCAATTTGATCCGCGTGGTGGCCTCGGCGCGTCCGTCACCCCGGCAGACCTTGCACGGGTGGTCGAATAGCTCGCCCCCGCCGTGGCAGCGGGGACATGGCTGGGCGACCTGGAAAAAGCCGCGCGAGGCGATCACTTGGCCGCGGCCGCGGCAGGTCGGGCAAGTCTGGAGGCGCGCCCCGGGTCCGCCGCCGGAACCGCCGCAGGCCGAGCAACGTCCGGTTTGACTGATTTCAATTTCCTTTTCCACCCCGCGGGCCGCTTCCTCGAGCTTGATTTCCAGATCGTAGCGCAGGTCCGCGCCGCGTGCTTGGTCCGCCCCGCCGGTCCCGCCGCCGAAAAAGTGTTCGAAGATGCCGCCGCCACCCGAGCCGAAGACTTCGCGGAAGAGATCGAACGGGTCATGAAAACCGGCCCCGCCCCCCGCACCTTGAAACGCGGCGTATCCGTAGCGGTCGAAGGCGGCCCGCTTCTCGGCATCGATGAGAATGTCGTAGGCCTGGGAAATTTCCTTGAAGCTTTCCTCCGCCTCCGCGTTGCCCGGATTGCGGTCCGGGTGATACTGCATGGCAAGTTTGCGGTAGGAGGTTTTGATTTCCTCGACCGCGGCGCTGCGGGAAACCCCGAGGGTCTCGTAGGGATCCCTGGAATGTCGGGCGGACATGGGTGCTCAGGCGGCGGGGCCCTGGGAGAGAAAAACGCTGGCCGGCCGGAGAAGCCGGTCTCCTAATTTGTAGCCGCGGCGCGTGGAGCGCAGGACCTGACCCTCCGGCACGGTGTCGCTGTTTTCCTGGCCGACGGACTCCATGACCTTGGCGTCGAAGGCGGCACCTTCGGTCGCCACTTCCTCGAGGCCGGCGGAAGAAAGGAAATCGCGGAATTGACGCGCCACCATGCCAAGTCCCTGGAGGATGGCTTCGGCCTGTGGTGCGGATTTGGCCGCGGCAAGACCGAGTTCGAAATTGTCGATCAAGGGAAGCAGATCGCCGAGCAGGGCGGTGTTGGCGTAGCGGATGGAGTCCTCTTTCTCGCGCGCGGCACGTTTGCGGAAGTTGTCGAAATCGGCCGCGCTGCGCAGGGCGAGATCGCGGAATTTTTCCGCCTCGGCCGCGGGATCCGAGGCCGCGTTGGCCGTGGCTTGGGGCTCTGCTTCCTTGACCGGATCGGGGGATGTTTTGTTTTGCTGCTTCTTCTTCATAATCTGCGGATGGAGATGAGGGTGATGTCGTCGTGTTGTGCGGACTGGCCGGCGAATTCGCGCAGCTCGGCTGCGAGGTTGGAAACGGTCGCGGCGGCGCCTTTGGGAGCGTTGACCTGGACCGCCTGGATGAGCCGGGGCAGGCCGAACTCTGATCCGTGGGCATCCAATGCTTCCGTGGCACCGTCGGTGTAAAGGAGGATGCCATCTCCCGGCGCGAGCGTCACCGTTTCTTCGCGAATTACCCTATCGAACACCGTGCCGCTGTCAATGCCCACCGCGATGCCCGGCGGCCGCAGAGGAAGCACTTCGCGATTGGTCGCGCGATAGAGCAGGGGCGGGTCGTGCCCGGCCCGGGCCAAGGTCACGTCACTGGTTCGCGTGTCGATTACGGCGTAAAGCATGCTGACAAACATGTCCTGCTTGATGTCGGGATAAAGCCGCCGGTTGACTGCGCGCATCACTTCGGCCGCCGAGGTGCAACCCGGGGCCGCGGCGCGGAGCAGGCTGCGGCACATCCCGGTGACAAGGGCGGCGGGAATGCCTTTGCCCGAAACGTCGGCGATAGCCAGACCCCAATGGTGTTCGTCGATCCGCAGGTAATCGTAATAGTCGCCGCTGACGTGCCGCGCGGGGATATTGAGTCCACTCACTTCGTATCCGGGAATCTCGGGCGAGGCGGGCGGGAGGAGGATGCTTTGGATTTCCCGGGCGGTTTCCAAATCGCTATCGAGCCGCCGCTTCTCCCCAGCCTCGAGGTAGACTGCTTCGCTGAAAAGTGCAAAGGCCGATTGCTCGGCGATCGCTTTGAAGACAGCGAGGTCGTCCGGTCCGAAGGTCGTGCTCATTGGGCCGTTGACCACGGCGAGGACGCCGAGAATTTTATCCCGATAAGAGAGGCAGCCGACGAGGGCCGAAGTGGCGCCTTGGCCCGAGGCGGCCAAACCGGCCAGTTCCGGATCGGAGAAATTGAAAATGCGCACCCCGCCCTCTTTCCAGATGCGCGCCACGGCGCCGTCGCCCGGGTGCACCGGATGGAGCCGCAAGTAGCTTTCAAGGGCGACGGGGTTCGCCGCGGCCTGCGCGCGGATGTGAGCAGGCACCTGAACCAGCGGGGCGCAGGTCCGGCTGATGTGGGCGGGCGCGAGGAATTGTCCCGAGCGGTCGGCCAGGTAGAGGGCCCCGCCATGGGCAGCGAGGATGCGGGCGGCGCTTTCGACAATCAGGCGGTGCAAGTCGCGGCGCCCCACGCCGCCTCCAAAGGCTTCGCCCAGGCCGTGGAGAAAATCGAAGACCTGCTTTTCCTCGACTTGCAAGGCGCGCCACTCTTGCCCGAGCAAATGCAGGGCGCGTTTTTGCCGGAAGTTGCGCCAACCGAGGAAGGCGGAGAGCGCGATAAAGATGATAAGCAGGCCGGTGACCATGGGTTCCCGCGCGGGGCGGAAAGGTTAGGGGCCGGCAGGCCGGTGCCGCAAGGGTGCGCTGCTCACGGTGACTTTTGTTGCAGGAAGTCGAGCACTTCCCTGAAGCGGATGGCGTTCTCCGGATTGACCGCGGCCAGATTTTCGTGGGCTTGGACGATGGCTTCGCGGCGGGCGGTTTGCGGGGGATTGTTTTCGGCGTTTTCCAGCCGGCCGGGGCCGGGCAGCGGGGTGCTCTCCGCCAAGGCGAAGATGCGGTCGAGGCCGAGGTTCTGCATCACGCTGCGGTTGCGCTCGTTGGCCCGGATGACCGTGAGCTTGCCGTCAGCCGGCAGACCGAGCGCGATGCCGGTCAAGGTGCCGAGAAAAGTGGAGTCCATCAATTCGCAGGTGGCCAGATCGACGATGAATTCACGGTGACCGCGCCGCATCATCTCGGCGGCGAATTCTTTGAGTCCGGCGCTGTTTTGGAAAGTGCCGCGACCTTTGATGCGGACCCAGACGGAGGGGCCGGCGACCCCGACTTGCACTGACGACACGCTGCTCACAAGAAACGATTCAAACAGACCGCACCAACGCGGCAAGCCAAAGGAAGAAGATCGGGCCGGCTACTTCCAGAGATACGATTGGGTGAAGCCCACGATGCGCTGGTTCTCGATGAGAAGACAGCGCCAAGCGGTGACCGGCCCGTTCCATCGGTGGTTGTCGCCGATCACGGCGAAGGAAGTTTTGACCGAACCTTGGGCCTGTTCGTAGGCGATCTCTTGGGCCCGCAGGGCATTGCCCGTCTTGGCTTGGCGGTATTCCAAGCGCACCGTGACATCGGCCGGGCGGTTGGCCCGCCAGAAGAAATCGAAATAGGTGCCCTCGCGCCGCCGGCGCTCCTCCGCGGAAAGGGCGCCGAAATTTACCCGGGTCCGCTCGAAGTTGATCGTCTCGTTCTGCGTGGTCTGAAAAAGTGCCGGCTGATTGAGGAAGCGGCTGATTTTGCGGAAGGAGAAATCCCCGTCGAGAGCGAGGGGCAGAACCGGCGCATCGACCAGCTCCACGGCCTTGGGCGGCGCGAGGCAAGCGGCGAGGAGCAAGGCGGCGAGAAATGAGCCGGAACGCAGGAACATCCCGGAAGGAAAGAAGGTTTGGCCGCCGATGTCAAACGGCGCAGGGCTCCGCGGGAATTGTCTTGCTTCACCGAGTGCGTGATCAAGATGCTCGGCCTTGATGAAGATGTTTCTCCCAGGCCTTTTCCGGAGGCGGCAGCCATGACGCATTACCAACGGTCCCTGGAGGCGGCGCGTGCCGCGCTTGATGCGCTTCTACCCTTGGAAGCACCACTGGGGCGCGCTGCAGACGCGGTCATTGCCGCCCTGCTTTCCGGCCGGAAGCTGCTGCTTTGCGGCAATGGGGGGAGTTCTTCCGACGCGGCCCATATCGCGGCCGAATTTGTCTGCCGGTTTTCCGGCGACCGGCGACCTTATCCCGCGCTTGCCTTGGGCGTGGATGGCGGTTTGCTGACCGCCATCGGCAACGACTACGAATTTGGTGACGTCTTTTCCCGGCAGGTCCGCGCCTTTGGTCAAGCCGGCGACGTGCTCATCGCCATTTCCAGTTCGGGCAAGTCCCGCAACGTGCTCGCCGCGGTGGAAGAAGCGCGGCGCCGGGGAATGGTGAGCATTGCCTTGCTCGGGCGCGATGGCGGCTTCACGCGGGGCGCGGCCGAGATCGAGTTGATCGTGCCGGGCGAGAGCACGGCGCGGATTCAGGAAGCGCAAAAGTTCCTCCTCCACCTGCTCTGCGAGTTGGCCGAGGAAAAACTTCCCCGGGAATGAGCGCGGCTTGGGCCTCCGCGCTGGTTTTTCTCTTCGGCCTGATCTGCGGCTCCTTCCTCAATGCGGTGGTCCATCGCCTGCCGCGCGGCATCGGGCTGGGTCACCCCAAACGTTCCTTTTGTCCGCCGTGCGGGCGCACCCTTCCGTGGTACGAGAATATCCCGGTGGCCAGCTGGCTCTGGCTCCGGGGGCGGTGCGCGGGTTGCGGCGCGCGCATCTCGGCGCGCTATCCCTTGATCGAGCTTCTCACCGCGGGGCTCTTCCTCTGGCTCTGGTCGAGTTTCCCCCCGCCGCTCGCCGCCGCTTACCTGATCTTGGCCGGTATTCTCGTCGCGGGAACCTTTATCGACCTCGAGCATATGATCCTGCCCGACAGTCTCACCCTGGGTGGGGCGGCGGCGGGTGTGGTCCTGAGCACGCTGGTCACCGGCTTGCAACCGGGCGAAGACTGGGAGGCCCGGCTGCGTTCGAGCCTCTTCGGGGCCGGGGTCGGTTTTGCCGTGCTTTTTGCGGTGGTCGAATTGGGCAAACTGGCCTTTGGGCGCAAGCGGATCGAGCTGCGACCCGCGGAGACTTTCACCCTGCAGGCCCGGGCCGAGGGTCCTTATCTCCGCCTGGGGGAGGATGACTGGGATTTGGCGGAGTTGTTCTCTCGTCCGACGGACGTGCTTGAAGTGCAGACCGAGCAGGGCGAGGTGTGGCGTCTCGGGCCGGACGGGGTCCAGCGCGGTGGCAGGTCATGCGACTACGCTGCAGCGGACGGCTGGAGCGGGGTGGCCTCTGCGCTGGTCGTGCCGCGCGAAGCCATGGGTTTCGGCGATGTGAAGTTCATGCTCACCTTGGGAGCTTTCCTCGGATGGCCCGGGGCCCTTTTCAGCATCGCGGCCGGATCCATCGTCGGTGCGGTTGCCGGGCTGGTTTTGCTCGCCACCGGGCGTCTGGAGGCGGCCGGTCGCATCCCGTTCGGCCCGTATCTTGCCGGGGGCGCGCTCCTCTGGATCGCGGGTGGCCCGGCGGTGGTCGGGTGGCTTTGGCTGCGCTGATCAGCGCGGCCCACGTCCGGCCTGGAGGAAGGCCTGCACGGCGAGAAAAAGAATGGCAAAAATAACCACCGACAGTGCAGCCGACCATCCGAATTGGTGGTAAGTGAAAGCCGTTTTGTAAAGGTAGGAAGCGAGGATGTGGGTCGAGTCCCCGGGCTCGCCGCCGTTGGAAAAGAGCCAGATGACATTGAGGTTGTTGAAATTCCAGATGAGACCGAGCGTGGTGGCCGGGAGCATGACCGGCCGCAGCAGGGGCGCGGTGAGGCGCACGAATTGGGTCCAGGTCGACGCCCCGTCGAGCATGGCCGCCTCGTAAAGGGCCGGGGGAATGCTGCGCAAGCCGACCAGGGCGACGACCATCATGAAGGGAAAACCCATCCAGACGTTGACCAAAGTGGCCGCGGCGAAGGCTTCGAAGGGGGAAGTAAGCCACTCGATCGGGGGGAGGCCGAGGGTCTTTCCGAGGAATTGGTTCACCGCGCCGTTTTCACCGTGGAACATCCCGCGCCAAGTCAGCGCGGCGATGTATTGCGGCATGGCCCAAGGGAGAAGCAGAAAAAAGTGCCAGGCCGGGCGACCGCGAATAAAGTCTTGGTGCAGGACGACGGCCAGAGCCAGACCGATGGCAACCTGAAGGAAAGTGCTTACGGCGGTCCAGACCACCGTCTTGCCCAAAATGACCCAGAACTGCTCATCGCGAAAGACCAGAAGGTATTGGCTGACCCCGGTGAACTGCCAGTCGCGGATGCGGTCCATACTCGCGTCGGAGAACGAAAGCATGACATTGTAGAACAAAGGGTAGACCAGCACGATGGCGAGCAGGGCGAGGGCCGGCAGCAAACAGAAAGCGAGGAAAACGCGGCGACGCGCGGCCGGGTCCCATCCGCCCGCGGCAGCCAAAGCAACCGCCTCGGCCAGTTGGTCATCTTTTTTCACCGCAGGCCCTCGGTGATCCGCCGCTCGGCCTCGCGCGGCATGAGGCGCGCGGCTTCGTCCGGCGAAAGGTTCTCCGTGAAGACCCGGCGGTATGGCCCGCGCCTACCGTCCCAAAGGAAGCGCAGGCGGGAGTCAACGGGCATGGGAAGGGAATATTTGGCCTGTTCGATGGCCAGCGGCAAGACGTGGCATTGGGGGACGGCCGGAGAGGCGAGGGCAGAGTGGAGCGCTCGGCCTGGTGAACAAGCGTGCCGCCATGGCGACTTGGACCTCTTCGCCGGTGAGGTCGTCAAGGACGCGCCGCAGAAGGGCGAATTTCTTGGCGGGTGGGTTGTCGGCCTTGACCACCTCCTCGAGGAATGCCCGCTCCGCACCGGTCTTCTGGTGCCAGACCACGACTTCATGCGGCTTCTCGCGGGGCGGGGTTGCAACAGGCGAGCAGGAGGACGGCCGCGACCATCACGGCAGGGCGGAGGATTTGGCGCGCAGGACATGGGAGCCTGGGACAACTTCAAGGCGCCGCGGGCTGCTGGCAAGCACCGAGAGGAGCAAGGTCACCCCCTTTGCCGTTGCCCTGCGGCCCGGGCGCGCCCACACTCCGCCGTTTTCATGCCCGGCAACGATTACAACCTCTCAGCCAACCGCAAAGCGCTCGATCTCAATCTTGACGGCAGCGTCTACGGCACCTTTGCCGAGATCGGGGCGGGACAAGAGGTGGCGCGGCGCTTTTTTCACGTTGGTGCGGCGGCCGGCACGGTGGCCAAAACGATGTCGGCCTACGACATGACTTTCAGCGACGCCATTTACGGGCCCGTGCAGCGCTACGTCAGCCGCGAGCGCCTCAGCGGCATGCTCCGGCACGAATACTCCCTGCTGGGCGAGCGTCTTGAGACAAAGCTGGGCGCGGAAAAGACATTTTTCGTTTTTGCCGACACCGTGGCGACGCGCAGTTTCCACGGGGACCACGAATCGCACGGCTGGATGGGCATCCGTTTCCAGACGGTCCCCCGCGGGGGGGTCAACGAGATCATCATCCACATCCGCATGCTCGACGCGGAGATTACCGCCCAGCAGGAAGCGATCGGGATCATGGGGGTCAATCTGATCTACGGGGCCTTCCGCTTTCCTCGCCAGCCGGAAAAGTTGATCGGCAGCCTGCTCGACGACCTCACGGCGAAACGCATTGAGGTGGACATGATTCGCTTCGACGGCCCGGATTTTTCCACGGTCGACAACCGTTTGATGAGCCTCCAGTTGGTCGCCCAGGGATTGGGTCGGGCCGCCATGTTCCGCGCGGACGGCGAAGTCCTGCAACCGTCCGAGGAACTCTACAAGCGTGCGGTGCTGGTCGAGCGCGGCAGTTTTCGCCCCGTCACGCAGGTCACCCACGAGATGCTGCGCTGCGCTTATCACGGCTTTGCCCCGCGCGAAAAGGAGGCGCCGCGCGGAGTCCTCACTTTGGCCGAGATCACGATGGAAAACCTCCTCAGCACCGGTCAACTCGACCCGCAGGACTTCCTCGACCGCACGGACATCCTGGGCGCCCTCGGCCAGACTGTGCTGGTCTCCAGCTTCGGGGAATATTTCCGTCTGGTCGATTACCTTGCAGGTTATACCGACCAGGCAATCGGCCTGGCACTCGGGGTGCCCGCCCTGGAGGAGATTTTCGAGGAGAAATATTACACCGACTTGGAAGGCGGCATTCTCGAGGGGCTCGGGCGGCTTTTCAAAAAGAACGTCCGCCTTTACGCCTTCCCCCGGCGCGCCAGGGACGGGAAAATCATCACGGCGGACAACTTCCGGGTCAAAGCCCGGCTGACCCATCTTTACGGGTATCTCCGCGAGAACGACTTCATTGTTCCGGTGACCGACTACCGCGAAGAGATCCTCGGGATCAAGTCCCCCCAAGTACTCGCCATGATCCGGGCCGGTGATCCGGCCTGGATAAAGTGTGTTCCCCCAGAGGTGGCCCAGATCATCCGTGAGCGCAAGCTGCTCGGTTATGCCGGCTGAAAACCGAGCCCGCGTGGTCAACTTGGCCGGGGGGGCGTCGGTGCCGCGGCGGGGGCTTTGCTACTTAACGATGCGGGCGTTGCTGCTTAAGATCGTCCCCTTTTTGAAGGAGCGGGCGCTGCCATCGCCCATCACGACGTTGGCACTGCCGTTGTGGCGGTAACGTATCCAGGGGTTGTTCCCCGCGTCTTTGTCCGGACCGTCGGCGATCGGAGTGTCCGTGGTGGTCGTGCCCCCGCCGCGCCCACCGCCCGTGAAATCGCCGGGGTTCTCGATCGAATAGGGGGACCATCCCTTATTGCTCGGGTTCTGGCACATATCCGCGCAGAGGATCAAGCTGGAGGCATTTTTTACCATATCCAGCGCAAGGGGTTCTCCCCCTTTGGGCATGAGACCCCCGTGCATCCCGTAGGTCACGGCGACCTCACTTCCGGTCCCGGTGCCGACCGGCACGTCGCAGCCGGGACAAACAAAGATGCTTTTGTTCCGCTTGGAGTCGACCCCGGTGTAAGAAGCGATGTCCACCGCCCAGCCCGGGCTGCCTCCGCCGCCGGCCGCAGGGAGGAACATGTCGTTGTCCACCGCATAGGCGATGGTGGCAATGCCGATTTGCCGAAGGTTCGAGAGGCAGGCGGCGCTGGTCCCCCGTTTCAACGCGCCATTCACCGCCGGAACGGCTATGGAAGCGAGAATGGCGATGATGGCGATGACGACCAGCAGCTCGATCAGGGTGAAGGCAGCGGTTGGTTTGGAGGGGATCTTCATGCTGGTGGTAATTTAGATCAGGGAGCGGGTGGCACAACTCATTTTGCGTGCGAGGCAGTTTTGATCCGGGATGCTTTGGGTTCGCGCCGTCACTCGATGAAGTCTGTGCGCAGGCGTAAGAATTTCTTCGAGCCGGCGGCCGGGGTGGTGGCCTGACGTTTTTCGAGCGTCGCGCCATTGAATGTCACGGTGCTCAGAACTTGGACCTCCACGCCATCGGTAGTCCAATCGCTGCTCGAAGCCAGACTGGTCGACACCAAGGGGGTATTGTCCACATTGTCGTCGGTCCGGGTGTAGTAAGTGAGCTTGAGGTAGCGAGTGTCGCCGATGGTGGTCATCTCGTGGACCGGGAAGAGCGAGCGGGGGAGAGGGTCACTCCCGTTGCCCCCGAAGGAGTAGCGGGTGATGTCTGCGAAACCGTCAGCTCCCACATCCGTCCCCCCGTTCGGCATGACCACATTGACCGTGCGGCTGGCGTTGCCGACGTTGCCCTTGCTGTCCGTCGCGGTGTAGTAAACCCAATAAGCACCGGGCACGGAGGTGTCGACTGCATTGCTCGGGACAACGGCCACATGGGCGTTGTCACCGGTGTCGAAGGCGGAGGCTCCGGCGTCATTGTAGGTGCTGCCCCAGTTCACGGTCACCGGGTTGACGCCCGCCAGGGTGATAACCGGCGGCGTGGTGTCTGAAGACGCAGACGTGGCCTGATAGACGCGGACGTAGTCGACTTCGTAAGTCGCGCTGGTCAGTGACGGATCGATCGTGCCGCCGTTGTAAACACCGCCCATGGCGAGGTTGAGCAGCAGGAAGAATTCCTTCCGGAAGACCTCGGCATCGGCCGCCGGCGGAGTCAGGGTCGCGACGTCCACGCCGTCCACGCTGAAGATGAAGGAATCGCTCTTCCAGACGACGGCGTAGGTGTGGAATTCGGTGGACGGGTTGCTCACCGGGGTGCGGTTGGCGGGTTCGACCGGGTTGCCTCCGTGCCGGGCGGGGGAGTGGAGGGCGTGGCTCACGGTATTGGCTTGGCCGAAGGTTCCGCGCCATTCCATCACGTCAATCTCGCCGCACTGCGGCCAGCCGACCGTCGAGATGTTGGAGCCCAGCATCCAAGCGGCGGGCCAAGGGCCTTGGCCGCTGGGCAGTTTCGCGCGGAACTCGAACTTGCCGTATTTGAAGTTGCGCTTGTCCTGAGTTTTGATCCGGGCCGAGGTCCACGATGAGCCTCCGTAATTTTCTTTGATCGCCTCGATGATCAAGTGGCCGTTTTCCACCCGTAGATTCTCGGGGCGGTCCGTGTAGTATTGCGCCTCGCCGTTGCCCCAGCCGTTGTTGCCCGTGCCGCTCTCGGCTGTCCAGTTGGCAGGGTTGAGTGAGGAGCCGTCGAATTCGTCCGACCAGACGAGCTGGTAGGTGGTGCCGTCGACGTCCTGCGTGGTCGGAACTTGACCGAAGCCAACCGAAAGATCGTCGAGGTAGACCGCGCCGCCGTCGGTCGAGTTGTATTGCACAAACTCGGCGATGAGTTGCACCTTGGCCGCACCGGTCGGGATGGTGCCATTGGCCACCAAGGGGACCCACTGGTCGGTCGCACTGTTGCCTGCGGTCATCGTGGTGACCTCGTCCGAGCCGATTTGCAGGTTTGACCCGTCCATGTAGCGGAATCCGAAGTTGAAGGTGCTGCCACCGGTCAGCGGGTCAATGCTGAAGATTTGGGCTACGCCGCGGGCGTGGATCGCTTGGCCCGGAGACATCTCGGCCGTCCCGTCAACCGGCCACTCTTGGTAAACCACTCCGGTCTGGCTGGGGCCCACCCAGGTGTCGCCTTGGTAAAAGTTCTGCCCGTAGATTTTGGTCGCTTTGGTCCCCGCATACGCGAGGAAAGGCACGTTGGCATCCTCCAAACCGGTGCTCGCATTGTAGACCAAGGTGCCGTTGACCACGAGGTTCTTGCTGACGCCCTCGACAGGGTATTGCAACCAACCGGCCGGTGTGGCGCCTGCCGCGAAGTCGGTGGAATCTTCCTCAAAGCCGCCGTTGACCACTTCGAATGGCTTGGTCACCAAATTCAGGCCGATGGTGTCCAGCTCCACGATTTTGCCCGGCCCGAGATCGAACTCGAAGTCGGTCATCAGGATGACGAGGGCGAAGGCCGGAGCGTCGGGATTGAAGCCCTCGCTGATCGCCGCCGAGAGGGTGGACTGCACGCTGGTGTAGTTTCCCCCTTCAGGGAGCAGAAGGGCGACCCGGTCGTCGGTCCCGTCGGGATCGAAGTAGCTGCCGAGGCCCGGATCGGACCCCGCGGTGGTTTCATCGACCCACTGCCCGAGGGAAACGCGGCCGGTGGCTGCTCCGGAACTGCTCAACGATTCGAGGTAAACCTGAACTTTATTGTTCGCGGCTCCGACGAATTTTCCGTAGGCCCGCAATGCTGTGGCGAGAGAACTGCGGGTCAGGTCAATGCTGCCCGGCGAGGCAAACACTTTTTTCGCGCCGTAGTACCAGGGATAGGTTCCCGCGCCTTGTTGCGAATCCACCTCGAGCCGAAGCGCACCACCTATCACGGCGACCGATCCGTTGAGGTCGAAGGTCGTGCTGTTCGGGTTGTAGATGGGGCTCCAACCGAGCGATTCAGCGGTGCCGCTGCTGAAGTCGTCGGACGCGGCAACCGGCGTGGTCGACAAGTTGATCGAGAAAGTTTGGTCGGTGGCGTCCTTGTCGTTACTCAGCACGATGAGAGTTCCGGTCAGTGGGGTGCGGTCGGTCGGTGTCGCTGTCGCGGTGAAAGTGCGGCTTTCTCCGGGTTCGAGGTTGGCGCTCGAGCCCCCGCTCCAAGCGAAGGACGTCCCAGACAGTGAAACAGAGGGACAGAGCAGAGTCTCGGCCCCGTCGTTCTGGACCACGATGGTGTAGGGAGTCGTGGTGCCGAGGAGAGGGGAGAATAGGGTGGCGTCGGCCCCGTTGGTGTAGGAAATGCCGGCCACTTTGACCGTGAGCTGCGGGCCGACCACGGCGGCACTTTGCTGGGAAAGGACCAGGTCGTCGATCAGGGCGCTGGCCTGCTCCGCACCAACCCGGCGGCCAAGCGGTTGGATTTTGACCGACATAAGGCCGTTCATCGCCGCGAGGTCGGCGGAGGAGGCGTTGTAGCGGACGGTGTAAGTGGCCCACTCACCGAGATTGGCCGCCACTTGGTCGTTGATGTCCACCGTCTTGAAATTCGCGGTGTCGTTGCCGTTCATGAAAGTGACCACTGTTTGGTCCGCAAAATAGTTTGGCTCAAACTTGGCCCGGAAGGTCAGGTTAAAAAGCTGCCGTTCGCTGGATCAAAGCCGATCTGGTTTTGCATGAAGCCCGCGTAGGGGAGGCCGGACCAACCGGGAATGATGGCCACATTGGCGTTGCCATTTTCGCCCCAACCATCGGTCGACATGAAGGCGCCCTCGAAAAACGACCAATTGCCATCGCCCAGGTCGAAATTGGCATTGCGCAGCAATTGGGTCGGGGTCGAGAGGGCAGGAACCCGGTGGTCGCAGGGTCGGTGACCACCAATTTCACGTCGTCGATTTCGATGCGAACATTGCTCGCAGTTAGGTCGAAGCCGGGGTTTTTGCGTCCGCCACTGGCCGGAACGGTCGGATTGTTGGCATAGGCAACATACCCGTGGTGCCGGCGCGGTTGAACCCGCTGGCTTCGACCAGAACCGTGTAGCTGGCCGCGTTGGTCGGGAAGTTGTAGCGCGTGCCTTGGGCGGTGGCGCTTCTCAGCGCGGCGTCGTCCAAGGTTCCGCCAATGGTGACCCAGTCGCCGTTGTTGACCAAGATTGGCTCGAACATGACGCGTTTGTAGCCGCTCGGCACCGCATTGGGGTTGTCTCCGGCGGCGTGGAGTTTGAGGATGACGACGCCGCCATTGGCCGGCAGCCCGCGGGCCCGCACCCGGGCGGTGAGGGAAACTTTGGCCAGGTTGTTTTGGCCGAAACCTCCCGCGGTATACGGGCTGTTGACCGTGGCCAAAGTTGTGTTGGCGGCCCAACCCCGTAGAAACTGGTTGGGGTGACTGCGGAGGCATTCGGGGTTAAGGCCAAATATCCGCTCGTCGGGGCGGTGGGAAAAGTCCGCTGTTATTCGTGGCCGGCTTGAGCGGGTTGGGTACGCCGGTGACCGGAACATGAGTGAAACTCGGGTAGCTTGAGTTGGGGTCATTGAAATTAAGGTCGAGCAGGGTGGTGGTGGCAGCCTGCGCCGCTGGGAGGGCCGAAAAAGTGAGAAGGGCGGTGAGGGCGCACAGGCGGACTTTCAGTGTCTGGGGTAACATAGCTGTATACCATATGCGTGAGCGGAGGGTTGTCAAATGGGTTGGAGGCCGGAAGTACATTTTTCTGGCTGACGCTGGGGGTGGTGGTTTGCGGTGGGACATAGCGCTATTTTAGATTAAACGTATGACCTAATTAAGGCTCAGATTGTTCAAAGTATTTTGTCCCCCGGGTCGGGCTGGCTTCTGTTGCGGGCCCCGCCTGCTGCCTACCGGTGGCGGAACCAGCGGCGCGCGTCCAGTTCCACCTGCACCGCGCGGACCTTTCCCGTGCGCTGCAGCACATCGCGGGAACTTTCCGGGTCCAAGGTCAGCTCGGCGGAACGCGTGGAGTTCCTGCCGGACCGGACCACGGTGAGCGCGTCTTGGTCCGACAACCGGTAAATGAACGGGGTCTGGCAGACCGTGAAAGCGAGGCTTTGGGGCGGCAGATCGAGGCTTTTCGCTGTGCCGTCCGTCCTGTAGTAAGAAAATTTCCCGGCCAGCTGGTGGAATTCGGCCGCGCGGAGGAGGGACGGTTGGAGGCGGATGGTGCCCTGCTCGAGAAACACGCCGAGTTCGCCCAGGCGGCAAAGGATATCTTCTTTGACCTGGCCGGTCAGTCCCGGTTGTTTCGCCCCGGCATTGCCCGGGGTGTGCGAGTAGGGGTCCATGGGGAAGGCCCCGTATTCCTGCGGCGTCTTCGAGTCGCCGAGCCCGCTCCGGATGTCATAGTAAGCGGCGGCCAACCCGCGGCGCACTGCTACCGGCGATTGTTCTCTTTCGGCCCGGAAAAAATTCTCCTGCACCGCGAGCAAAAGTTTCGAGATCATGTGCCAGTAGATGCAGCCAAGGCCTTCGTAGCCGTAGAAGGTTCCCGAGCGGCCGGTGAACGAGTGGTGGTCGAACAAATCCTCGTAGACGCGCTGCAGGCGGGCCCGTTCCGAGGCGACCAAGGCGCGCAGGGAGGGATCCGCAGCCAGTTGGTCGAGGACCTCGTCGAGCTGGCGCCGGTTGCCGATCCCGGGGCGGAAATGAACCCCGCCCTTCGGGTTTTTTTCGACGAGCAAGCGGTTGCGGTCTGCGATGAGCTTGCGCAGCAGGCGGCTGCCCCGCACGTCGCGCGGGGCGAGGTTGTTGCGTTCGTGGAACCGGGGCAGTTGCCGCTCCGGATAGAGCAGGTAGCTGTGCTGGTCCTGGCGATACATCGCGCTGCGGCGCAGGGCGCGCAGCAGGTCGAGAGCTTCCCGCGGGGAGAGGAGGCCGGAACTGAGGATGGCCACCTGGCCCTCGAGCATTTCGTAGAGGTGACGCACCGTGACGCGGTCTGCGCCCTCGAAGGCGATAAGATTGTAGGAGTGGTAAAGCCCGTCTGGGCGCCGGTTGAGTTGCAGGGTGTGGTCGGTCCAGGCCAAGGCGGCCGCGAGGAACTGACGCACCTCCGCGACCGGCAAGACTGTGCGCTTCGCGGAGGGTCCGCGCGCGTAGATTTTTTGGCGGTAGTCCTCGCCGCATTTCCCCAATTGATCGGCCAGACGCCGCCGGGTGCGGTCGGTCAGCCCGCTGCGCAGCAATTTCCGGTTGTTTTCCAGCACGGAGGCGATGCCGCGCAGCAGCACTGCGAGGTCGGCCGAGACCGCCACGGTCTGGCCCGGCGCCGAGGCGAGGAGCGGGGCGAGGAAGGCCAGGTAGCGTCGGATGTAGGCGAGGGTGACAACAGAAGCACCCGGTCCGACCAGCGCGTTGTTCGCATCGTTCCATTCGGGCCGCTGGGTGTTGAGCCAGATACCCGCGCCCGGCACGAAGTTGGACAATTTGGCCAGGAGCGGGACGAGAAGTTTCTCCGCGAGATTCGCG
>JAGYIO010000035.1 GCA_018402585.1 Chthoniobacterales bacterium | reverse complement strand
GCCGCTTGTCTGTTCCTTTTTGCTATAGTGCTAATGTCTTCGGGTGAGTAGCCCGAAGGGCGCTACCGGGGGTCATGACCCCCGGTAGCGCGGCCCGAGTCGTGACCGCGACGCCGCTAAGTATCGCCGCAAGGCGAGTCTGAGTAGAAGCCAAAGGTCCGGCTTGGGTCCTTTTTCCATAAACTCGAACAGTTGCCTGAGCACGGCAGGGATTCATCTCGCGCCGGAGCTCGCATGACAAGCCTGAGCACTATGAAAAGCATTAACTACATCGGTATCGACGTCAGTAAAAACACCCTGCAGATCGACGGGACCCATCTCCCGCCGACCTGTCCCAATCAAGCCAAGGCCCTCAAAGCTTGGCTACGCAAACTCCCGGCCCACGCCCATTTGGTGCTCGAAGCCAGCGGAGGTTATGAAAAACCCCTAACCACTCTGGCCCACCGCGCCGGTGTGCCCGTCTCCATCGTCAACCCCGCGCGCGTGCGCGCCTTTGCCAAAGCCCGCGGCCAGCGCGCCAAGACCGACCGCATCGACGCCGCCATCATCACCGACTACGCTGAGCACTTGCAGCCGCCGGTAACACCGCCCATGTCAGCCGCCCATCTCCGGGCCATGGAGTTGCTGCGCGGCCGTCAGGCTCTGGTCGGGCAACGCGTCTTTTGGCTCAACCTTCTGGAGCACGCCACCGACCGTGGCCTGAAAACACTCTACGGCAAACATCTGCGGCAAACCGACGCCTCTATTGCGGCCCTGGAAGAGCAGATCGTCACGGTCATCACCGCCGACCCCGGCTTGGAGGCCCGCTACCGCCGTTTACTCTCCGAGTTCGGCATCGGCGAGGTGACCGCAGCCACTCTGGTGCTCGAGCTGCCTGAACTCGGCCAGCTCAACCGCAAACAGGTCGCCGCTCTTTGTGGCTTGGCCCCCTTTGCCAAAGACAGCGGGGAAAAACGCGGAGTGCGCTTTGTCCAAGGCGGTCGCAACCAACTGCGCCGCGCCCTCTACATGGCGACCTTGAGCGCCATCCGGAAAAAATCCTCGCCCCTGCAGACCTTCTACCTGCGCCTGCGCGCCAATGGCAAACCCACCAAAGTCGCCCTCATCGCCTGTGCCAGAAAATTCCTCACCTACCT
>JAGYIO010000034.1 GCA_018402585.1 Chthoniobacterales bacterium | reverse complement strand
TGCCCGAGATCAAGCAGCGGGCCCGCGAGATGCTCCGTGAGATGCGGGCCGTTGCGGCGGTGTGCGAGGCACTGCGGGCTGCCCGGCAACGGCAAGGCCTCACTCTTGGTGATATGGAAAGGCTGACGGGGATTGATCGCTCCGCGCTGTCGAAACTCGAGCGAGGCGAGCGGCCCAACGTCACATTTGAAACGCTCGCCCGCTACGCCACAGCCCTCGGCAAGCGACTGCGACTCGACCTCGAAGATGCCGCGTGAGCCGGGGGCGCTGGCCGCAGGCCACGGCGGGGGACGCCGGTTTGAACGCGAGGCCCGCTTCGCGCCTTGGCAGCCGGTTTGAACGGGACGGGTCCACGGGTGCCGAAGGCACCTCGGCGAAGCCGAGGCCGCTGTGCGGCCCGCGGACCCGTCCCGCTTGCCTCCCCCTGCTGCGGAACGTGCTGGACGCCGGTTTGAACGGGACGGGTCCACGGGTGCCGGAGGCACCTCGGCAAAGCCGAGGCCGCTATGCGGCCCGCGGACCCGTCCCGCTTGCCTCCCAACTTCGCCGCACCGCTGCCCGTCGCGCTTGCCTCCCAATGCTGCAGCATCGCCAAAACGTCGCGGATACCCATGGGCTTCCCGCCAGCCCTCGGCGTGCTTGCCTGCCAACCCCACGGCACCACCGCCCGTCCCGCTTTTCTCTGGCCTCACGCATCGATAACCTGAGCAGAAGGTGTTCTTTTGTGCACGTGTCCGGCGGCCTGTTTTGTCTCCCGAACGCATCGCGAGCGTTCTGGAAAGGAATTATAATGCCATGATCGATCTGCCTCCGCTTCGCGTCTTTTGGGATCTGGAGGACGATCCTGGCGGCAATGTGCAGCACATCAGCGAACACGGCGTGACCCCCGAAGAGGTTGAGCAGGTCTTGGGCAACGTGACGCTTCTTGACGTAAGCCGGTCGTCGGGATGTGCGATTGCGATCGGCGAGACGCAGGCAGGCAGGGTGCTTGTGGTGGCGTTTGAAGAAGTGGATGAAAACGCCTTTTACCCGATTACCGCATACGACTTAGAGGACTGACATGGCTCGGGAAGTGGTACGCGTGCAACGAGACGCTCGTTTGGATGAGAAAGAGGTCGCGCGGTTGCAATCGTTGCGGGCTCGTATCGCGGAGGACC
>JAGYIO010000033.1 GCA_018402585.1 Chthoniobacterales bacterium | reverse complement strand
CGGCCTGGTAGGCGGTCCAGCTGAGCGGGGCCCGGCCGGTCTCGACGGGCGTCATCGTGATGCAGCCGTCGACCGGGCAGACCAGCGAGCAGAGATTGCAGCCCACGCAGTCGTGCTCGCGAACCTGCGGCACCGGCTTGCCCGGCACCCGGCCCGGCCCCAGGCCGAAGGGAGCCGGATCGACCAGGTCGATGCACTGGTGGGCCCCGTCCTCGCAGGCGATGTGGCAGAGGTTGCAGCCGATGCACTTTTCGTAGTCGATCCGAGCCACCCGCTTGGCGTGGAGGTCGAGCTGCTGCCAGTCGCCCACCCGCGGCACCGCCCGGCCCCGGAGGTCGGCCAGCGACGTGAACCCCTTGGAGTCGAGGTAGGCCGACAGGCCGTCGGTCATGTCCTCCACGATCCGGAAGCCGTAGTGCATGATCGCGGTGCAGACCTGGAGGCTGGTCGAGCCCAAGGCGATGAACTCGGCGGCGTCCCGCCAACTGGCGATCCCGCCGATGCCTGAGATCGGCAGTCCCACGTCGGGATCGGCCGCGCAGGCGTGCACCATATTCAGGGCGATCGGCTTGACGGCCGGGCCGCAGTAGCCGCCGTGGGAGCTCTTTCCCGCCACGGCCGGCTCGGGCGTGAAGGTGTCGAGATCGACGTTGGTGATGCTGTTGATTGTGTTGATCAGCGAGATCGCGTCGGCGCCGGCCCGCTTCGCCGCCCGGGCCGCGTAGACGACGTTGGTGATGTTGGGTGTGAGCTTGACGATCACGGGGATCGTGGCCGCCTCCATCGCCCAGCCGACGATCGTCTCGGCCACGTCGGGATTCTGCCCCACCGCCGAGCCCATGCCCCGTTCGCACATCCCGTGCGGGCAGCCGAAGTTGAGCTCGATCCCGTCAGCGCCCGCGTCGGCGCTCCGCTTCACGAACTCGTGCCACCGCTCGCGGGTGTCGACCATCAGCGAGGCGATCATCGCGTGGTGCGGCCAGCGTCGCTTGACCTCGGCGATCTCGCGGAAGTTGGCCTCCGGGGAGCGGTCGCTGATCAGCTCGATGTTGTTGAAGCCCACCATCCGCAGGCCCCCGACGTTGAGGGCGGAGTAGCGGGAGGCCACGTTCACGATCGGCTCGCCGATCGTCTTCCAGACCACGCCCCCCCAGCCGGCCTCGAAGGCTCGGTCGGCC
>JAGYIO010000032.1 GCA_018402585.1 Chthoniobacterales bacterium | reverse complement strand
GAATACATCGGAGTCATTGGGCAACCCACCCGCGACGAGCTGCACAAGATGCTCGCCGCTGAGGTGGCGCAAGTCCACGAATGGCTGGATGCAGAGGCAAAAAAGGGCAACATGGACGAGCGCACCAACGAACCGCAGGTCGCGCTAATCCGTCAACGCCCAGCAGCAGACGAAAACGGCGATTTCCCACCGTCCCACGAATGGCCGGTTATCATCGACAACAACCCTTGACCGCCGCACCCCGGCGCCGGAACATCACCGGCGCCGGCCGCGGCCGCCACGCCATGAGTCACCAAGAATCAAAACAGATCGCCCGCAAAGTCATCGCCGACCTCCTGCAGGACCACCCGCCCGGGCTCGTCGTCATGATCCTCCGCGAGTTAAAGACCATTCTCCGCGCCACCAAAGATATCACGATCTACGCCCGGACCGGAGGAAAGTAAAAGCATGCAACCCTCAGCACCCCACACCCCCGATCTGTGCCCCCACTGCGGCGCCTCCATCAACGCCGCCTCACTCCTGGCCCAGCGCCCCAGCCCCGCCCGATCCGCCGCCGCCCGCCGCGCCGCCACCTTCCCACGCCCCCGCCGCAGGAAAGTCAAAGCACAAAACCCATGACCCCGCACACCCGCACCGGATTCCGCCGCCTCGCCATCTTCGCCGCCATCCTCGCTGGCAGCGCCTACTTGTTCGCCATGACCCTCACCGCCCTCAGCATGCCCAGCATCGTCGTTTGGCGAGTCATGTTATTCCTGCTGATCACCACGCCCCTTGTCTCCACCCTCGCTTGGCTGCTCATCCGCGGCCTCGCCTGGGTCAGCGACGGATTCGCCCGCCGGCAAAACAACTTCCACAAACCCAACTGGAACTAACGCCACGACAGCGCCGGCCCCACCCCCGACAAACCCCGCAAATCAAAAAGCATCCGCTCCGGCACCGGCTCCCCATAGCGCACCATCTTCCGCTCCCAGGCCCCGCTCGCATGCGTCACCGTAATCGCATTGATCCCCAGCGGATACCCCCGCTCCGAAGTCCGCACCCGCACCGCGATCGGCGCCACCCCCACATAGCCCGAATTATGGTCCACCCAGCACCCCCGCGGAATCGTCTGCACCATCACCTCCTGGAAATGCTCCACCGGCGGGAATGACGCCTCCGGCTCCGGCCTCGAAGCACCCCCCGCGGCCGCCACCAT
>JAGYIO010000031.1 GCA_018402585.1 Chthoniobacterales bacterium | reverse complement strand
GTGATTACGACAAAGGAACTTGGAGGGTATGAGCGCGGCACAACTCGAAACCCTCACGCGGAACTGGGCGCCCATTTCCACGCTCATTTGCTTGCCTCGCTCCGATGCGGATTACACACGTCTTGTCGCCCTCTTGGATGAGATTACCGACGAGGTGGGCGAGGACGAGAATCATCCGCTCGCCTCGTTCATGGATGTGCTGGGAACGCTGGTTGTAGGCTACGAGACCGACCACGTTCCTGAGTTGGTGTAGCAGGCCGCCGCACTCCAAAAAGGCTGGACCACTGCGCCGACGCTTGCGCAGGAGGGTTGCCTGCAGCAACAGAGGAAACGAAGAGCGGGGCAAGCTTAGGGGATTCGCCTTCGTTATCTTCTGTTGGAACCTCGGCCTGATTTCACTCTTCACTCGTCAGCAAAAGCTGGAAGGTGCGCAGGATTTCTGTGGATGCGGCGCCTTCCAATTCACCGACGCGTTTCAACGCGGCGGTGTTGATCGGGCGCAGCAGATCGCAGGCCACCACATAGTCGTCACCGCTCCAGCGGATCTTCACGCGCAGCGGGGTGAGCGAAAGATTTTCGCGGAGCGGACAAACCAGTTGCGTGGGCAAAGCGGACAGGGCGGGATGCTGCAAACCGACGAGATTGGGTCGGGAGATGTCCGCGGTGGAAGAATACAACGGCAGATTCATTCGTGCCGCGGAATTGCTGCCGACATCTGGCAAGGTGGATCGCGCCGTCCCGGCGCGATATTCCAATTTGTAAATCGCGATGGGGACATCGTGATCCACCATCCGCGCGAAGTCTGAAAGCGGTTAAGCATTGTTATCACTCCGCAGCGATCGGAATTTCTTCGTTAAGTTTGAGCGTCTCCTCGCGCACCTTGGGCGTGTAGGACGCGACCGCGGTCCGATAGAACGTCTCACGCTCGCGGCGCTTCTTTTCCTTGGCCAGCAACTCCTCGACAAAGACCGATTTCGGCACGGTGCCGCGCAAGCTGTCCAAGATGCCAAAGGCGCTGCGGGTCAGAGTAAGAGTCTGCCGATTCGAAGGCGATTTTGAGGCGACTTTCATACGACTAAAATGAATCCACCCCTACCTTTGTCAACCTGATCCTGCAGAGTCATCCTTTGTCACCTTGGAGGCCTTCTTCGCTGGCTCCGTGCTCTTTGTGTCCCCGTGAGAGGTTTCAGGTTTCCGGGATTTA
>JAGYIO010000030.1 GCA_018402585.1 Chthoniobacterales bacterium | reverse complement strand
CTCGCCTTGCAATCGTCCGATTGGAAAGTCGGCACGCTGGTCAACCTCGATCTGCTGACTTATGCGGGTTACCGCGGGTCGTTGGCGGATTTGGACGGCGATGCGCGGCATGTTTTTGTCGAGGGCGATATCGGAGACACTGCTCTCGTGGCGAAGTTGCTGCGCGAGCACCAAATCGACGCGGTGCTCAACTTTGCCGCAGAGTCGCACGTCGATCGCTCGATCGATTCGCCGGAGCCCTTCATCACGACCAATGTTCTCGGGACCCAGCGGTTGCTTGATGCGGTGCGGGGGTATTGGAAGGAGTTGTCCGGCGAGCGAAAGGAGCGCTTCCGTTTTCTTCATGTTTCCACCGACGAAGTCTATGGAACGCTGCACGCTGGTGACGCGGCCTTTACCGAACTGACGCCCTACGCGCCGAATAGTCCTTATGCGGCGAGCAAGGCAGCGAGTGACTTCTTGGTGAGGGCGGCGTTCCACACCCACAAGCTGCCGGTGGTGACCACGAATTGTTCGAACAACTACGGACCTTACCAATTTCCGGAAAAGCTGATCCCGCTGATCATCCGCAACGCGATTGAGGGAAAGCCGCTGCCGATTTACGGGAAAGGCGAGAACGTCCGTGACTGGCTCTTCGTGGATGATCATTGCCGCGCCATCTGGACGGTTTTGCAAGGCGGGCGCCTCGGCGAGACGTATAATATCGGCGGCGCAGCCGAGATGATGAACATTGAGGTAGTCGAGACGATTTGCGGGCTCCTTGACGAGTTGCGGCCTGATCCAGCGGGGCCGTATGCGCGGCTCAAGACTTACGTCACGGATCGCCCGGGGCACGACTTGCGCTACGCGATGGATTTTTCCAAGCTGACCCATGAGTTGGGCTGGAAGCCTTCGGAGTCGTTCGCATCCGGCATCCGCCGCACGGTTGAATGGTATTTGGCCAACGACGCGTGGTGCGAAGTGGTCGAGCAGCGCAGCTACGGGCGAGAGCGTCTCGGGCTTGAGGGGAAAGTGTAGCGGCGCGGTATAAAGTGGCATGGGCATCTTGCCCATGGTTCCGGCTCGATCATCGGCAGGATGCCGATGCCACGATTAATAAGTGTCTTGCGTTTTGTCTTACTGATCGTATTTATGAATTCATGAACACGGCTACGCTAACCATCCGGTTGCCAATCGGTCAGAGGGAATTGATCCGCCAAGCGGCGGGGGCGCTCAAGAAGACA
>JAGYIO010000003.1 GCA_018402585.1 Chthoniobacterales bacterium | reverse complement strand
TGGCCATCACAGCTCCGCGGCTTGACGTCACGGGTAGCAAGCCGTGGTTGCGCCGCGGGCTCATCCTCATGGCGCTGGTTATTTTCGGGTGGTTTGCCCTGGCCGCCGGCTTGCTGCCCGGATGGCCGGGATTGGTCGGGGGATTGAACGTCCTCGGTGGTCTGGCCGGGGCGGTTTTTGGCGTGGCCAACACGCGCATCATCATGGTCAGCGTGCCGGCGATGGGCCGCAATCACTTCTTCGCGGTCTTCACTGTGGTGTGCGGTCTCGGCTTGGGCGGTGCACCGATGGCCTGGGGTGCCATTCTTGACGCACTCGGGTCACTGGAGTTGGCGGCGGGGCCGTTTTCGATCAACCGCTACTCGCTCTATTTTGCCGTGCTCGCCTTGCTGGCCTGCTGGGACGTGCGTTTGATTCCCGGTCTGCGGGAAGGTGTTTCGGCAGGGAGTATTCCCCTCACGGCGGCGGAGGCGCGTCCCGTGGCACCGGTGGAGTGAGGCCGCCCGAATCCGGCGGACCGTGCGCCGGGACGTATGCCTTCCGCCGCGGCAAAAACTTGATCAGCAGCCCGAGGTGCGTAGAATCCTCCCTCATCGCATCGGCTAGGTAGCTCAGTTGGCAGAGCAGAGGACTGAAAATCCTCGTGTCGGGGGTTCGATTCCCTCCCTAGCCACTTTCTCTGATCATCAACGACTTACGCAAAAAGTCGCAGGAAAAATGCTCAAAGGCCTAACAATGGCCTAACACTCTCACGCGTGCCATGCGTGTTTTAGAAGTTCGATTCACCCCCTGCACGCGTAGTGCAAAATGCCGGCGCCGTGTGTCCCATTGTGGCCGCGGCGGTCCACACGCGGTGCCACCAGTGGGGAGGGGGATTGCAGGTCGCGGGGGTTGCTCGCGCCCCCCGCGGCGGAATGAACTTAACGACGGAACCTCCCGCGCCGGCCCACAATGGAACGGTGCGGACGAACGCCGGCGAGTAACGCAGCCTTACGGCCACCTGCAAAAGTTTTCATTGGAGCGGTGGGTCGGCCATGGTGGCGCGGATCTGCTCCACGTGGTCCGCGATGGCGTCCCGCGCCAGCTCCGGGTCTGCGGGGTTGGCCTGCGCGGCCACGCTGGCCGGCAGTGCGTCCAACAGCGCGGTGAGCTTTCCGCAAAACTCCGCGATGACCAACGACACTTGGTCCCGGTGCATGAGGGTTTGTGCGTCCAGTTCGCGCGCGATCATGCTGCGCTCGATCTCCGCGATGGCGCCACACGCGCGGTGGTAAGCGGTGATTAACTGCGGCAGCACGGCCGGCGAGGCCTTGGCCGCTTCGTCAAAGGCCCGACGTGCTAGCCACTTTGCGTCGCGCAAATCGTCCGGGTCGTCCGTGCTGGCCGCCGGCGGTGGTGCCACGGTGCCAAGTGACGGTTGCTGGTTGCGTCCGCGGCGCCGAACGTTTGCCGCGATCCACGCCTGCGACGGTCCCAGCTCGGCCGGCATGCCGCGGGTGCGCCACTTGTGCACCTGCGAGGGTGATGCGTCCAGACCTAGTGCTTGTTCCCGGATCGTCATGGTGCGGTGTTCACTTGTTCACCCTCTGGTGTCGCGGTGAACACGTAGAAAAACATCGGTGTTGATCGGGCACTTGCGACGGTTGGAAATTAGAGGGTTCCCGCCCGGGGGGTGGGGAGCACGGACACTCCGCGGTCCTTCCGTGCACGGTCTAGCTCGGGCGAAATCCATTAAGGAAAACCCGCCGCGATCCGTCCATCTTGTGGTCCCCATTTTTATGGCTACTCCAGCGCATCCCAAAGTGTTTGCAGGTCTGCGGCCTCACCGCGGCCGGCGCATTTCAAATTGTGCACGAGATAGTTCACACCGTTGGTGGCGCCTTGCAGCGTGAAGCGCGGCACACCCAAGCCATCCAACGTCGTATCCAAAATCTGCTGCCCTTTGCTCACGACGTCGTGCATAGGCTGCTCGATCAAGCCGGCGGCCTCGGCAAACACCGCGCGGTGGTTGCGCTCGTGCTCGTCCATCGCCTGCCATGCCAACCCGCAAAGCCTATCGAAAGTTTCCCGGGACGGACCGTTGCCACCTTCTAGCTCCGCGGCCGCGGTAGCGTCACCAACGTGGGCGGCCTGCACCACCTCCTCCAACTTGCGATCAAAGGATTCCACTGACCATCGGTCAATCTTGGCTTGAATCTCCGCCTTGGTGGCAAGGTAAGCGCGCACCTTGGGTTCGATAGGTTTCAGCGCCTTGCGCAGCGCCTTCTTAAGTTCTTGCTGGATGTCGAATCCACCCAGTGCCGGCGCCGACGGATTCGCCATGCGTGTGGCCTGTTCTGCGAGGTCTATGATTTTCATAAAGTTAGAGTTGTTTTACCGGCAGGTCGCGGACCGCGGTGAGGGTTGCTTTGATGCTGCCCACAAAATCGTCCCAGAGCTTGCTGTGGACTGGCGTCGGGGTGCCGTGTGGTGGCAGGACCGGCGGCGCCTCGGCCGGTAGGTGCTCGGTCAACGCCTGGTGCAGTTGGAATTCGTCGCGCGACAGACGGCCCCAGCGCCGGGTCAGTGCACCGCGTTGCGCGCAGAGGAATTTGTATTTGTTGAAAGCAAAGTGCCGTGTGTCGGCGTCAGTCTTGCCCTCTTTGCTCATCTGCTTGGGTGCGGTGCGCGCGGCGGCCTTGGCCTCGATCTTGCGCAGCTCCGCGAGTTTATGCAGTGCGGCTTTCTTGGCCGCGGTCGGCTTGGCACTGGCCGCCACCACCTCCTGCAGTGCGGCGCGGGTGTTAAGGATTTGTGATCTGTTCATTTGGAAAGCTGGGTGAGGGTTTCGCCGGTCCACTGCTCAAAGTCGCGCAGGGTGCGGCACCCGGACGTGTGGGCGTCCACTGCGGCGGCCCACAGGCAGCCCGGGGCGCGGTCCACAATGGCCGCGGCGCGCTTGATGGTCACACCGTGCACCTCGGCCATTAGTCGCGCCACGAACGCGCGGATTGGACTTGATAGTCGCCCGGGGCGAATTGTGTGACAGCGGGTGGCCATTGTGCCCTTTGCGCGGTGTCAACCGGCGTGATGTTCGCCGCCGGCCCCCGCTAGGGAACCTTTGGTGGCCAAAGCACACAAGTGACCGCATCGAGCGCGCAGATCGTCGGTGTGTCCAGTAGCGCCGGAAGCGTCCTGCAGTGCGCGTCGCACTTGTAGACGTGCGATCTCCACCGCCACGCGCTCGCGTAGTCTGTCGTCGGCACCGGGGAGTAAAGTTGCCTATATGCCGTTGCCTGTGGGGATCTCCGCGGGGGAGATCGAGATACATACAGGCGTATAGGAATACGCCTGTCTGTATCTATCTATCTCTGGGTATCTGGTGAGATTGTTACAATCTCCTGTGCGGATCGTTGTAATCATCGTGCGGATCTCAAAGAAAGGTTTCCTCTTGCCGTGAAATCAACTTCTGCGGCCGGGTGCTGGAACGCTGTTTGTAGTGCTCAAAAATGCGCGGGGGGGTTTCGCTTAAAAGCACCTGCAGTTTGGCTCTGCACTTGTGCACTCCCATGCCGGTGCCGTTCCACTTGGCCAACAGCACATCCTTGGGGATGGTGCCGGTGGCCGGCACGTGCGCGATCAGCGCATCGTCCGTAGGCATGGTGGCCTGGTTCTTACTGCGCACGCCGGCGGTTTCCTCCGGGGTGGCCTCGCGCCACGCAATAGATCCCTCCGTGTGGCAGTAAATGCGCTGATAGACCGGTTGGCCTAGCTCATCCACCCAGCCGGTGCGGCGGCCGCGCTTGGCCGCGATGAAGCGGAATGCGTCCGGGTTGGCCGTCGGTTCCACCACGAGCACCGCGCGCGCCCAGTTGGTCAGATCCGCACTCCCCGCACCGGAATACATCCAATCCGACGGTTTCCAGTTGGACGTGTCGCGGTTGTTGGTTTTCGGCGTGTGGTGATTCAACGCGCACGCGCACTGAAACTCCTCCAACAGCGGGTTAATCCAGTTGCGGCAGAATGGTGAAAGCACCTTGGGGTCCGACGGATCACCGCCCAGGAAGGCTAACAGCGGGTCGATGCGCACAATGTCCGGGCGGTAGTGTTCCAGCGCGGGTGCCAGCACTTGATCGACAAAAGCGGTGGCCGTGCGCGCCTTCTCGCCAATGACGTGAAGGTTCTCGCGGCACATGGCCATCTCCGCGGCCGTGAAGCGCAGCGGCGAGAGCACCCCTTTGACCATCTCGTGCAGGTCTCCGGCGTCGTTCTCCGCTTGGATCACGAGAATGCGCAGCGGTCCCGCGGCCTCGATGCCAAAGGCTGGACGACCAACAGACCAGCACACGTCCATTTGCACACTGCCCGACGACTTGCCAATCCCCGACGGCCCGACAAAAAGCATGCCCCCCTCGCGGCACAGGAAGCGGTTGCCCAGCAGCGTATCCTTGGGGTCCGGCTTGTGGTCTAGGTAGTCCAAGAGCGGCACGGCCACTGGCACGGCCACCGGCTCTAGGTCCACGCTTACCTCCTGCCATCCTGTCGGTAACACTGTTGGTGGAATCGTGGCCATTAAATGCCCCCTCCCATGTTCCAATAGACGACGCGCTGCACCGCGGCCTTGTCCGCGCGAAATCCCTGCGGCAGCCGGAATTGCTGCTCTGGGAGTGATCCACGCCAGTCCACCGCATAGCGGCGCCAGACGCGGTAAAACTGCTCGATCTGCTCTTGCGTGCGGCCGCCGGCCGGCACCCATGCGTGCAGTGACTTCCCACCGGACGACACGACCATGCGCACTTGCTGCAGGCCCAGCTTGTGGATGAGCACCGCGGCACACACGTCCGCCGGCCGTGCGCCCAGCTCGGCCACCACCAGGGCGTCCGCGGATATGTCCAGTTCCACCACCAGGAACCGTTGGCCGCCCTTGCCGCAGCTATTCTCCCGGCACCGCGCGGATCGGTTGCCCTCATCCGTGGTGCCGTGTGCGCTGCGCATCAAATTCGGCACGCACATTTCCCACTGCGGCAGATCCCGGCGCCAGTGCTCCCACGTGGCGAAAGTCTGCGTGTAGAATGGCCCGGTGGGCTTGATGCCTAGGCAAAGCAGATCCTCGTCGTCCGCGCGGTGCAGCTCGCGCAGCACGTCCAGCGGGTGTGCTGGTGCCACGGCCGGCGACAGTGCCACCAGATCGTCCACCGCGGCCGGGTGGTCCTGCCAGACGCGCACCAGTGCCGCGTGGTCTGGATCTGGCCACTTGGGGGCGGGGCGGCCTCCGGGCACGGTGCCGACAGTGCCGGCCTTGCCGCGTGCCATGACAAAGGCACGACGCACTGCGCGCTCGATCTCGCCCGGTCTGGCCTCGTGGCCCACGAGACCGTGCAGGAGTTTGCAGGCCGAATCCGCGGTGGCACCAGCCATGGCCAGATGCCACGCACGGTCCCAGATCCACTGGTTCAGTTCCTCACCGCGGCGCACCGGCGCCTTGATCCACACGCGCAGTTTGCGCGGTGCGGTTGACGTGCTACGTTTAGAACAAGTCTCGTTGGTCCGGGATTCACGCGGCGCCGTCCTACTTTGGGCGGCGTTTGCGTTTTCGGGTGGTGCGGTGGTCGCGTTCACTTCCCAGATTCCTTTTTGAGATACGCGGTCAGCGCGCGGTCTGCCTTGTGCAGCTTGGCCTCGCGCCGGCGCACCAGTTTCTCCGCGTTAGACAGTGATTGCATGGTGCCCTTGGCAGCCTCGGCAACCTCATCCAGCCATGCGTATGCCTGCATGACTTCGCCCACCGCGTCCAAGCGTGCGCGGCTGAGTGTTTCGATTTTCCGCTGGTGGCGCGCGTCGGTGGCAGCGTTTTGCTTTTCTGTTTTCATGTTGGTCCGGGTTGGTGGTTTAGTTTTTCTGGATCACGTCCACGTGCGCGTGCAGGTAGTCCAAGAGGGACTGCAGGTGCACCAACCTGGTGCCCTTGGCCGCGCCGGGTTTGCGCAAACAAACGGACTTCACGTAGCCATTGGCGACGAGATCCCACATGCCACTGCGGGAAAGGCCGGTGACCGCGCACGATGTGCCGGGTTTTGGCAAGCGCACGAATTCCGTGCGCAGGGCGGGGTTGTGGTGTGAGTTTTCAGCTCCGCGGATCGGGTCCGTGGTGCTGCCAGCGGTGTTGATAGGTATAGTCATCACGAGCGAACAATGGCTCGTGCATGTCAACTTTTCTAATTACGTAAAAGCGGTTCGCTTTTAAGTCTGCGCGGACTCTGGTGGCTGCTTGCCCATGCCTAGTGCGTAGGCCTCGCACGCGTAGCCATAAAATAGGGTTCGTGCCAGATACTCCTCCGCATTTTCCGTGGCGCGGCGCACTAAGGCGGCGTCGTAGAATTTCAGCCGGCCAGCGCCCAGTGCTTTCCCGATCTGCTCCGGGGTGCACCCGGCCAAGTGCAACCGATAGACGGCCAGATCTGTTAGCAGTGCGCGCTTGGAATCCCCACGGCCTTTGCGCTGATTGGAAAGTGCGCGTTGCGCCTCCACCACTGCTGCACCGGGCATCGACAAGTGGCCGCCCACAGGCACCGCGGGGTCCAGTATGTCCACGATAGTGTTGGCCACGTCGTTGTAGTCGAGCAGGGCTTCTCCCTCCACCATGCCAAGTGCAGCATTGATTGGCTTAATCCACGTCCACGTCTGGTGCTGCTGTTGCTTTTGTTGCGCGTTAAGCCAGTCGGCAAAGGCCTTTTTGATCTCCCGGTGTGTTGCGCGCCAATTCACCATAAACATGACGACCTGCGCACCCGGTGGCATCTCGGGTTTGTTGGGCGTCGCGTTAGGCATGACGGTGGGATCTATCGCGCGGAGGGGCGGGTGGTTCTTCGTATCGTCGGCCGACGCTTTGCTGCGGCACAGCATCCCGCGGCAGACCGCGCGGTGCAGTTTTTCCGCGGTGGCACCGGGCACCGTGTCCACGAACATTTCCGCGCACTTCACAATGCCATCAGTCAGCCGGCCGTCTTTGACTCCGCGCAGGCACTCCTTGGCATACTCCCGCATGCAGACCACCGCGGAATCCTTCCGCGTGACCTTGGAAAAATCCCACTCCGCGCGTGCTGGGAGGGACTTCTTGGCAAGCCTTGGCAAGGGTTGGCAATCCTTGCCGCGCTTGGCCGCCCTAATGGTCTTGGCCACCTTCCTCACTTGGCACCCCCCGGCACCACGATTTTCTCCACCGCGGTGCGCAGTGTGGCCAGCTCGTGGTGCGTGTATCCGGCGTGCACCGAATCGTCCGTGTGGCCGGTGATCTTTTTCCGGGTGGTGGCCTCCACGCCGGCATTGGCCATCAAGCTCGTGGCCGTGTGGCGCAGGGAATGGAAGGACAAGGACGTGAGGGTGCGGCCGGCGCGGGTGCCTAGTTCCTTACGCTTCTTGGCATCGGCGCCGCGGCGGGTGATCTGGCCGTGCACGTCGGCCGCGTCCATAATCTTCTTGAAGGTGCTGGACAGACCGTTGGCGCCGCCCGGGGTGCGGCCGTGCAGGTGGGGGAACACCGGCGCCTTTGCGATACCGGCCGTGCGGCCCTTAAGCCACTGCACGAACGCGGGGTGCAGGGGGATGGTCTGCGCGTCGTCTTGTTTCTTGTCTGGGTCCACCGTCACGGTGGCGGCGCCCAGATCCACTTGGCCCCACGTCATGTTGGCAATGTCTCCCAGGCGCAGTGCGGTGGTCATGCCGCAGACAATGGCACCATCCCATCCCTTGTCCTTCCACTTCCCGGTGCGCGCGGCGTCCAGTAGTGCCTCGATCTGCTCCGCGGTGAAGGCTTGCCGGCTCCGCTTGGACTTGGGGGTGGTTTCTTTAATCTTTTTTACCGCGGCACACGGATTAAGGGTCACGTATCCAAGGCGCCGCGCCGCCTCAAATGGCAGGGAAAGGATCTTGCGGATGTTCTTATTAATCGTGCTGGGAGCGGTGCCGCGGGACTTCAGCTCGTCGCGAAAGTTGGTCACGTCGTCCGGCGTGACGGCCGCCAATGGCCCCCCGGTGCGCTGCTCGCCCAGGAATGCGCGGAAGTCGTCCACCACTGCCTGGTAGTCCGTAAGGGTGCGCGCATCCACGGTGGCCGTGGTGTTCTTCATCCACTGGTCCAACCATTGGCCCAGCGTGTGGAAGTTCAAAGGCTTGCCGGCCGCGCGTTCGTAGATCTCCGCGGCCACCCTGCGGTAATGCGCCTCGGTCAGCAGGCCTCTGGCCATGCGCTCAAAATCCATCGCCACGGCCAGTGCCTCCTTCTGGTCAGTTTTTTTGGTGCTGCGGTAGTATTGCCTCCCATCCGCGCCCCGGAATGATGCATAATAGTAGGGTGATGACTTCCTATCTCGTCGCTGCTTCTTGTGGATGCTTGGCATGGCCTAACAATGGCCTAACAATCGCAGACGTTCAAGCGTGTTTTTCGTGCCTCGATTACTCTGTAACGGAGGACAATCAGTAGGGGGGAATCGTATCGGGGGTTCGATTCCCTCCCTAGCCACCTTCTTTCACTGTCCACAGCTTGCGGAGGGAAGTCGCCGAAATCGGGTGGAAATTCCAACCAAAGCACACCATCGGCATTTTTTGCTTTGCTAGCGCAGCTTGGGAGATGGAAGGCCGCCCACCGTGGTTCTGCAGCTGCCGCTGCTTGACCGCTTGGGTCGTACTCCGTCATTGGTTAAAACGGCGCGTATGTCGACGAGCCGCAATAGCAGTTGTCTGGCGCCGGTGCACATCGGATTGGCCGGATGGAGCGAGGCGTCGCGCCGCCTTGGCAAAATGTCGCCCCTAGCGGCGGAGGGAGCAACGGGGTTGCAGCGCTACGCGGGTACGTTCGGATTCGTTGAGATCAACTCGAGTTTCTACCGCCAAGTGCGGCTGGCCACCTACGAGAAGTGGGCGGGGGAAGTCCCCGACGGATTTTGTTTCTCGGTCAAAATGCACCGGCTCATCACCCACTACACGCGGCTGAGAAATACCGACCTGCTCGGTGATTTTTTCGTTTCGGTGGCCGGGCTCGGTGGGAAACTGGCCGTTTTGTTGTTGCAACTGCCGCCCACGCTGGTCTTCGATGCGGAAGTGGCGGACCGGTTTTGGTCGTCTTTGCGAAAACTTTACCGTGGCTGCGCTGTCTGCGAGCCGAGGCACGCTTCATGGCAGGAGCCTGCGGCGCGCAAGCTGCTCGGCGAGCACGGCATCGCTCCGGTGCTCACCGAAATTCCCGCGGCGAAGGCGGACCCGTTGCGCGGGGTAAAAAGAGAGGTCCCGCTTTACGTCCGTTTGCACGGGACGCCGCGCAAATACTACAGCTCCTACGGCGACCAAGACCTGGAGCGCCTGGCGGAGTTCCTTGCGCACCATGCGGACCGGCGGCGCTACGTGGTCTTCGACAACACTGCCGGTCCAGCCGGGGCGCGCAATGCCTTGCAGTTGCAGAAGCTCGTCGGGGAGGCGAAAGCCGTCTAAATGATGGGTATGGAAGTAGAAGTGCCACTAGAGAAACGCGAGCACTGGCGTCTGGCCGCCCTCATGGTTTGCGTGCAGTTGCTCGATTTCGCGGTGACCGACAAACTTTGCTCGAGCGGGGAACTCAACGAAGCGGGCGTGGCCGTGGTGCAAACTTTCCATTACGGCAGCAATTTTCTTCTCCTGTTTCTCCTTTCCCTCATCGTCCTGGCCGTGTTCCACCCGCACTCGCGCATCATCCTGCCCGGACTGACCGCTTATCTGGGGTTCGCCTTGCTGCATTTGGTGGTCAATGTCGGTGCTCTTCTTTTGAGCGCCACGGCCAAGGCCACGGGGCTGGCCAGCTTGTGGGACGTGGGCGCGATCGGGGCCATGAGTGTGCTGACCTTCGCGGCATGCTATTGGATGCTCGATCGTGCCACGCCAGGCGGCGCGTTTGTTATTCCCGGACGCAACGGACGTCTGCCGGATCCGAAATTGTTCGACTACATCTATCTGTCCTTCGACACGTCGACAACCTTCGGTCCCACGCTGGAAGTGCCTGTCTCGCGGTTGGCCAAAGTTTTGATGATGCTGCAGGTGGGGCTTTCCATTGTCATTCTCACTGTGCTGCTCTCGCGGGCGGTCAATGCAGTGGGGTGAAGTTAATAACCCATGCGTGAAAAAGTTTTGCTGCGGGTGCGTGCGCCGCTTACAACCGCAGCCGCTATGAATAAATACCTTGTCGAATTCCTCGGAACATTTTTCCTGTTCCTCGTGATCAGTCTCTCCACCCGCGTGGTCGGTGCGCCGCTGCTCGCGCCGGTGGCCATCGGCTTCGCGTTGGCGGTCATGGTTTATGCGGGCGGACGGATCTCGGGCGGCCATTACAATCCGGCCGTCACCTTGGCCGCGGCCATCCGCGGGGCCATGCCTTACGCGCAAATCCTTCCTTATTGGATGGCGCAAGTGGCCGGCGCGGTCGCTGCCGCGTTCGCCGCGTTCGCCTTGGTCGGACCCGAAGGCATCACCGTGCTGCAGCTTGAGCCCGGCAAGATTTTCCTCGCCGAGATCATCTTCACCACCGCGCTGGCCTATGTTGTGCTCAACGTGGCCACCGGCAAGAAAGCCGAAGGCAATTCCTACTTTGGTTTGGCCATCGGCGCGACGGTCATGGTCGGCGCGCTCTGCGTCGGACCGATCTCCGGCGGTGCCTTCAACCCGGCGGTGGCCATCGCCGCCTGCGTTTCCGGCCTCTTTCTCTGGTCCCAACTCTGGATCTACATCGTCGGCTGCCTGGCGGGCGGCGTCATTGCAGCCCTGCTCTTCAAAGCGGTCAGCCCCGAGGGCGAGTAAACCAAACAATCAACGATTCAACAGCAGCCGCGGCAGAAATGCCGCGGCTGTTTTTTTAGTCCAAGTCGCGGTCGTCCACGGGCAGCGGCCGTCGAGACCAAAGCGGCGTCATGCCGCCGCACTCCAAAGGGCTTTCGCTCCGGGTGGTGTCCTTTTGGAGTGCGGTGGCATGACACCGCTTTTTCAATCCAGGTCGCGGTCGGCCAGGGCTTTTTCGTCCAAGCCGAGATAGTGGCCGAGTTCATGGAGGTAGGTGCGGCGCACTTCCTGGTTGAAACCCGTGCCGGCTTCCCGGCCCTCCAAGAGGATGTTTTCGAGATAGAGAATGATTTGGGGCGGGGGCCCCGGATCGTTGCCGTGTTCGTGGCGTGGTGCGCCAACGAAGAGTCCAAGGATCTCGGGATCGAGTCCGTCAGCGATCAACGCTTCATCGGGAAAATCTTCAAAGCAAACCGGAACCTGGCGTGCCGCCTCGCGCAACTCGACAGGGAGGTGATGGAGGGTTTGCACCACAATGCGGCGCGCGGCGGCGTGATGGTTCATTTCTCGTCGAGGCGGCGCGCGGCGCGCTCCCGCAGCCGGCCGCCGGCCGCGGTTCCGGCGGGTTGTTTCCAGAGCGCACCCTCGTAGAACGCGCACCAGCCATCCCACAAGGTGCCGGGAGCCCAGCCCTCGGTGCGGACATAACGTTTGAAGTTGCCGGCGAGATAGGAACGCAGATGCGCGCGGTGCGGGGAGTGGAAGGCGAGGTAGGAAAGATTCTGCAGGAGGGCGAGGAACTTGAGCCGGTGAGAGGTGCGGATGGCGGCTGTTTTGGCCGGAGGCGGGAGGTGTGGCACTGCGACGGCGGCGGTGAAGACGCCGCCGAGCAGCGAGGCCGCGCGCATGGAAAACTCGAGATCCTCACCGAGCATCCAGAAATCTTCGCGGAAAAATCCCAAGGTCTCGAAGGCTTGGCGGGTGTAGAGCATGCAGGCCCCGGTGGCCCAGCAGAATTGGTGGGGGAGATCGCCGAAAGCCTGGCGACATTCCTCCCGGGTGTGGGTGCGGCGGATGGCGGAGCGCAGGGCGGCTTCGCAGGGTTCGGGAAAGGCCCAGAGGCGGTCGTTCTGGTCGAAAAGCAGCGGGGCGGAAGCGCCCGCGCGAACGGTGACGAGCGCTTCGAGCAGACCGTTTAGAGCATGCGCAGGGAGAACAACGTCATCGTCGAGAACCAGGACATGGGTGACGTCCGGATTTTCCAAGGCTTTGGCCGCGGCGGTATTCCACGCGGGGCCGGGTCCGTTGTTCACCGGCCGGGGCAGCCAAGCGACGCCGGTCACTGCCTCGCAGACCGTGCGTGTTTCGGGTGACGAGGCATTGTCGGCCACGAAAACACCACCAGTCAGCGGCAGGTCGCTTTTGCCCAGGGCCGCGAGCAGGCGCTGTAATTGGGCCTCACGTCGGTGGGTGGCGATAGCCGCCGCCACGCAGGGGGAAGGGGTGGTTGGAGTCATATCGGTCGGCAGCGGAGGTTGCAGGCGGGACGGGGCTCGGTTATGCAAGGGGAATGCTAAGTCGCCTCATCTCGCTGGCAATGTTCTTTGCCGCGACCGCTGCCGCCCAGCAGCAGGAACAGCGCATGATGGACCGTATCATGAACCCGGATCGTGACCGGTCCAATCCGATGGGCGCCAAAGCGTTTTCCGCCAAGCCATTCGAGGGGCGTGAATTCCAAGGCGCGGTCGAATACACGGGGGTCAAAGCGGCCCGCACCAAGGAATTCACCACGCGCGAATTCCTCGGCATCCGCAATCCCTGGTTCGGAAAGAGAGTTTATGCGACCGAGGCGGCCCGCGAGTTAAACCGTTATGTGCTGGCCGACCGCGATTACTCGTCGCGCTCGTTTGAGACGCGGGCCGCGGTGGACGAAGGTCGTTCGGCCCCGCTGCGCGAGGTCACCGGCAAGGACAACACCCGCGAGTTTGTGGTCCGCGGCAAGGCACAGGGCTCGATTGATGTGGTCAATCCTTCGGAGGGTTCGCTGACCATCGACGAAGTGCGCGAATTGCTCAACCGTCCCCGTTGAGCACATGAGTCCTGCCGAAACGACCGAATTTCTCTGCCGCGGATGTGCGGAGGTTATCAGCCGCGAGGAGCTGAAAAAGAAACTCGCCGCGGGACGTCCGCTGCGGGTCAAGCTGGGGGTTGATCCGACGGCGCCCGACATCCATTTCGGGCATACGGTCGGACTGCAAAAGCTGCGCCAATTCCAGGACCTCGGCCATGAGGGCATCCTCATCATCGGCGATTTCACGGCGATGATCGGCGACCCGAGCGGACGGTCCGCCACCCGTCCTCAGTTGACGCACGATGAAGTGTTGGCCAACGCCAAGACTTACCAAGAGCAGGCGTTCAAGGTGCTGGACAAAGCGAAAACCGAGGTGGTCTTCAATGGCGAGTGGTTCAAAAAAATGACCTTCACTGATGTCATCCGACTGAACAGCAGGGTCACGCTCCAGCAAATGCTGCAGCGGGAAGATTTTCGCGAGCGGATGGACAAAGCCCAACCCATCCGGGCCCACGAGGTGCAATACCCGATCATGCAGGGGTGGGACTCGGTGATGATCAGGGCCGACGTCGAACTCGGCGGCACGGACCAGCTTTTCAATATCATGGTCGGGCGCGACCTGCAGAAGGAGGAGCGGCAGGAGCCGCAGGTGGCGATGATGCTGCCCATTCTTGAAGGGTTGGATGGCAGGCAGAAGATGAGCAAGAGTCTCGGGAACGCGATCGGCGTGAGCGAGGCGCCGGGTGAGATGTTCGGCAAAGTGATGAGCATATCCGACGGGCTGATGGCGCGTTGGCATGGCCAGTTGCTCGGGCGGGAATTGTGCCGGGACGAGCATCCGATGACGGCGAAGAAGCAATTGGCCCGTGACTTGGTGGCACGTTTCCATGCGATGGCCGAGGCGGATCACGCGCTGGAGGAATTTGAAAAACGCTTCAGCGGACGTGATCTGGAGAACGCCGAGTTGCCTTCGTTCGCCCCGGCACTCCCTCTGGTCGATGTGATCACCGCGGGCGTGGAGGCTTATGCCCGGTGTTTCGGCCAGAGCAGGTCGCGCGGCGACGTGCGGCGGCTCGTGGTGCAGGGCAGTGTGCAGTGGCGCGGCGAGAAGGTGACCGACCCGAAAGCCATGCTGGATCTTTCCGGCGCGGGGATTTTGCGTTTGGACAAAACGCGTGCGGTGCGGGTGGGTGGAGATCAGGTTTGAAGGCCGAGACTGAAGCCTGTGGCGGCGGTCTGTGACCGCCGGAAACTTTCATCACCGAGGGGAAACGGCCGGCGGCGGGGACGCCCCGCTACAGTTCGGACGAGATGGCGGCGGGGAGGGTGCGGGGGCCGTCGCCGCCGAGCTGTTCGTCGATTTGTTCGAGGCGGCGGATGAGGTCGATCACCTCGCGGCGGGCGTAGGGTCCGCCGGCGGCGGCGCAAAAGTGGGTACGGCAGCCGAAGGGACGGTCTTCGTAGATGAGGCAGCGCGAGGTTTGCCCGTCGAGCAGGGGGCAGGCCCCGTCGGGACGGGAGGGGAGGGTTTTGCGTCCGGTGGCTTTGAGGGCGCGGGCGGCCAGAAGGGCTTCGCCGCGCGTGAGGTAGGGGATTTTGCCGGTGAGTTTGAAGTGGCAGCACTGCGTGCGTAGTTGGCAGTCACGCCCGATCGGATGCGCGGCGAGGTCGCGGTAGATGGCGCGGACTTCGTCGAGTGCCGCGGCCGGGGACGGCCGTCTTCCAGCGGGGCGCATGATCAGTGGCAGCCGCAACCGCCCCCGCCGCAGCAACCTTCGTCGGCCGCGGCGTGGTGGACGTGGCCATGGGCAATTTCTTCGGGGGTGGCGGGGCGAACCTCGCGGATGGTGACGTTGAAGGTGAGGGTTTCGCCGGCCAGCGGATGGTTGGCGTCGACCGTGATGGTGTCACCCTCCACCGCGACCACCACCACGTTGTCGGCTCCGTGCTGGCTGGTCGCTTGGAAGCGCATGCCGGGCTTGATCTCGGCACCTTGGGGAAAGATGGACCGTTCGACCTGACCCATCCGCCGTTCGTCTCGTAACCCATAGGCTTCGACCGGCGGAACGGTCACGTCGAGTTGGTCACCGGCCGCTTTGCCTTCGAGGGCTTTTTCCAGTCCGGGCACAATGCTGGTGTAGCCGTGGAGGTAGAACAGGGGTTGTCCGCTTTCCGTGGAACTGTCGAGCAGTTCGGAGCGGCTGTTGCGAACTTCGTAGTCGAAGGAAACGGCGTGGTCTTTGGAGATGTTCATCTGGTGAAAGTGTTCAGTTTTCAGTGTTCAGTGTTTGGTCAGTTCGGAAGGGGAAAAGTAAACGCCTCACTGGCCTTGCTGAAAACTGTAAATGGAACACGGAAAACTTCGAGCCGCTACTTCCGAAGCGGCTCGAACGCGTGGTCGGCCCCCTGGCGCTTGGCTTCGAGGACGATTTGCAGGAGGCGTCCGAGGTCGCCATCCGGCCAGCCTTTCTGCTCGAACCAGCAAAGATATTCCGCGGGGAGTTCGTGGAGCGGACGACCTTTGAAACGGCCGAAGGGCATGGTCCAGGTGCGGAGCTTTTCCCAGTCGGCGGCGGCTTGGGCGAGGTCCATGGGAGAAGTATGGGGCGGGGACGGGAGATTTGAAATTTCAGATTTGAGATCGGCGCGGATTGGGCGATTCAAAATTTCGTATTTGAGAGGGGGGCGGCGAGAGCGGGGGAATCTTTTTTTGAGAAAAAACTTGCGGGGGTGGGGACAATGCCATACCGAGTATGGCATGAAGATGACGATGCACATCGATGAGGCGCTTTTGGCGAGAGTCATGGCGGCGCACGGTTGCGAAAGCAAAACCGAGGCTGTTGATCTGGCGCTGCGGGAGATGGCGCGGAAGGCCGGGTTCCGGGCCACGGTGGCGGTAGCGAGTCCGTTTTCTCCAGCCGAGTTGCGGGCTGCGGTTGAGCCTTCCTACGATGTGGCGGCTTTGAGGGCCGCGGAGCCGAAGGCGGCTTACAAGGCGCGGAGGGTCCATGGAAAGCGGAAGCGTTCTGGTCGATAGCAATGTCTACATCGGGCTGCTGCGGCGGGGGCTCGATCCCGTCGCCGTGCTCGGCGCGTGGGCGGGATCGACCGATGTGGCCACGTGCGGGATGGTGCGCTTGGAAGTCGAGCGCGGGCTTCGGGTCGAACGCATCCGGCGGCACCTGCGTGCCTTCTTCGATCTGCTGATCATGATCCCCACGGGTCATCCCACGTGGGCGCGGGCGGCAGAGTTGGCGTGGTCGCTCGATCGGCGCGGCATCACGCTACCGTCGCAGGATTGCTTGATCGCGGCTTGCGCCTCAGCGGGCGGGGCGGCGGTGCTGACCGATGATCGTCATTTCGAGCACATTCCGGGTTTGGAAATTGTGCGTCCGGCTGACGAGTTGTCCGGTTGGTGAGGAAAGGGGATGGGCCGCAGAGGAGGCGATAAGGGAGGTGGATTTTGGCCGGGTGCAGTGGTTTAGTGACAGGGGTGCCCGAATTCGCCGAAGATCCTTCGAACAGCCCGCACGATGACCTGCACTACCGGGAGTATAAGATTCTCCTCCACCCGGAGCGGTTCACCACGCCGCAGGCTTTCCAAGATTTCTGGCAGGTGGTCAAGCGGGTGGCCAAGCAGTTCGATGTGAAGTTGGAGGAGTCGGGGGATGCTTTTGTCAACCAAGTGCGCGAGGTGCTCTTCTTCGATACGCCGGCCTTCGACCTTTACAACAATCACTTCATTGTGCGGTTGCGCACCCTTTACAAGGAAGGTTGGCCGGTGGGGACACCGGAGCTGACCATGAAGTTCCGGCATCCGGATTTTGCCAAGGCTGCGGCGGTCGATGTGCGGCCGGCCTTGGCCGGAGAGACGCGGATCAAGTTCAAAGAGGAAATTCTGCCCTGCCCGGACCGTCTGGGCGCCATTCGCTCGATTTATTCGCACAATTCAGTCCTTGCTTTGCCACGGGAGGCGATGAATTTCGCGCTGAAAAATATCACGCATGCTTTCCCCGCTTTCCGCTCCATCGAGGAGAAAGGGGACGCGCGGATCGAACTGGTCAACGACATGGCGGTCGAGGAGGTGCAGGTCAATGTCGGCCTGGCGCATTTCGGTCATCACTACGTCGGGAAGACGACGATCGCGGTCTGGCGGAGTCGCAAGCTGGAGACGCCGGTCTGCGGGGAATTCGCCTTCCAGTGCAAATTCAACAAGTCGGACGCCGTGCTGGAGGGCACTCTGGAAAAAGCGGCGGCCTTCCACCAAGAGTTGCAGAAGACGGCGGAGGATTGGGTTCTGCTCGGGACGACCAAGACGGCCTTGGTTTACGGACTGGGGAACAAGCCGGTGGTCAACCATGAGTGAGGCCGCACCGCGGGTTTCACTGGGCAAATTGTTCAGTGTTTTTGCCCTGATCGGGGTGACCAGCTTCGGCGGCGGCATTGTTGCCTACTTGCGCCGGGCACTGGTTGACAAAGAGAAGTGGCTCGATGAGGACGGCTTCATGGCGGCGCTGGAAATTTCGCAAACCTTGCCCGGTCTGAACTCCACGAACATGAGCGTGATTGTCGGTCGCAGGTTGCGCGGGGCGGCGGGCGCGCTGGCGGCAACCCTCGGCATGATCCTGCCCGGGGCGGTGATTGTCACCGGACTTGGCTTTGCCTACGTGGCTTTGCGCCATGATCCCAAGGTTGCCGTGGTACTGACCGGCGTGGCGGCGGCGGCGGTGGGATTGCTTTTGCAGGTGACGCTGAAAATCGGGTGGAAACAATTGATCCGTCCGCAGGACCTCATCTTCGTCGTGGTTGTCTTTGTGCTGGTCGGGATTTTTCATGTCTCCTTGCTCGTCACTTTGGTGGTGGTCGCGCCGCTGGCCATCTGGATGCACCGTCCCCGCACGGAAAAGGAACCGGCATGAGCAAGATTGTCGAGCTGATCAATGTCTTTGCCCTGCTTTCGCTGCTCGCGGTCGGGGGAGGCACCGCGGTTCTGCCGGAAATGGAACACGTCACGGTGGAGAGACGTCATTGGGTGACCGACACGCAGTTCACCGAGATCTACAGCCTCGGCCAACTGGCTCCGGGGCCGAACATGACCTGTGTGGCGCTCATCGGTTACGAGGTCTCCGGGCTGGCCGGCTTGCTCGCGGTGCTGGTCGCTTTCTTCTTTCCCGCCTGCTTGCTCTGCTACTTTGTGAGCAAGGTCTGGGACGCGGCCGAAGGTTCGCCATGGCGCGATGCGGTGCAGCGCGGAATGGCGCCTATCGTCATCGGGCTGATGCTCGCCGGTTGTTACGCACTGGGTAAAACCGCGAGCTATAATCCGGCCAAAGACTGGGATTTTAATCTGCTCACCCTCGGGATCGGTGCGGCCGTGGCCATCATCTTGACGCTAACCCGAATCAATCCGGCCTTGACCATTCTGGCCGGCGGGGCGGCGGGTTTTTTTTTCCTGGGGTAAACCCGGTAGGGCGAGGTTTCCGGACCCGCCGCCTGCAGCGCACTACTCGTAACGGAGGGCCTTGACCGGGTCCATCCGGGCGGCGAACCAGGCGGGGATGACGGCGGCCACGGTGCAGATGGCAAAGGCACTGGCGCAGATGATGGCGATGTCGGAGGGAACGATCTCGGCGGGAATTTCGGCGAATTGGTAAATGGATTGGGGGAAGATTTCGATGCCGAGCACGCCGGAGAGCCACTGGCTGATTTGGTTGCGGTATTGGACCAGCCAGATGCCGAGACCGAGACCGATGGCGGTGCCAAAAAGCCCGACCACGATGCCTTGCCCGACAAAGACGCTGATGATTTGGCCGGTGCGGGCACCCAAGGCCTTGAGAATGCCGATCTCCCGCGTTTTCTGCACCGTGACCGTGATGAGGGTGTTCATGATCCCGAAGGCGGCGACGATCACGATGAAGAGCAGGATGAAAAACATAACATTGCGCTCCATGTGGATGGCTTCGAAAAGTTCGCGATTCATATCCATCCAGGTTGAGACGCCCAAAGCCGGATCGATGCGACCTTCCATGCGGGCCCGGACGGCGGCGGCTTCGTAGGGGTGGACAGTTTTGATGGTGAGCCCGTGCACTCCGTCGCCCAGCCCGTAAAGTTCCTGGCCAATGTGCAGGGGCACGAGGAGGAATTCGGAGTCGTAGAGGTAACGTCCGGAGGAAAAGATACCGCTCACGGTGAGTTCGAGCGGAAGAATCATTTCGCGCAGTTCGCCCGCTGTTTTGGCTTTGTCCCCGCCTTGTTCCATCGCGTTGATCCCGTCGATGATCTCGTTCAAATTGCCCGGCGAATAAATGGTGAGGGTGTCGCCTACGCCCAGACCGAGAATGCCGGCCAGAGCGGATCCCAGGACGGTTTCATTACCCTCGAGTTTCAGCTCCCCGGCGACCATGAAGTCCTGCAGTGCGGTGACCTCACGTTCGACCTCGGAGTCAATGGCGCGAATTTTCGGGGCGAGCCGGCGGCCCATGAATTCAGCCAGCACGGGGCCCTGGACAAAAGGGGCCACGCCGGTGACCCCTTCGACCGCGCGGATCTGCGCAGCTTGGGCCGGCCAGTCAAAAATGACCGATTCACCACCGGCCACGAGGTGCGCGTCGAAGCCGAGGACTTTGCGCCGCAGTTCCTGTTCGAAGCCGGTCATGACCGAAATAACCAGGATGAGCACCATGATGCCGATGGTGACTCCGAGGATCGAAATAACCGTGATCAGGCTGAGGAAGGTGCGCTTTGGGCGAAGGTAGCGCAGGGCGAGGAAAAGGCTGAAGGGTTTGGTCATGCTTAAGTTTTCAGTGTTCAGTGTGCGATGAGTGACGCAAAGGGTTAGCGGAGTCTTTCGCAGCGGGCGGGCGGAAGCAACGGATTTGCGGAAGATCGGACACGGCAGCCCGGGCACTCCGCAGGACGGTTAGGGTTTGCTCGGTTGGGGGCGGATGGTGTTTTATTGCCGGTTATGAGCAAACGTTTTGACGGGCAGGTGGCCGTGGTGACCGGGGCGGGTCGCGGGATCGGCGAGGCCATTGCCAAGAAGTTGGCGGACGAGGGCGCGCAAGTGGCGGTGATCAGCCGGACCGAGGCCAATGCGGGCAAGACGGCGGAAGCGATCAATACGGCGCATCCAGGTGCGGCCAAAGCCTATGCGGTGGATGTGGCGGATTTCTCGGCAGTGCAGGAATTGGCTGACGTGATCTTCCGGGATTTCGGAAAGGTCGACATCTTGGTCAACAATGCGGGGGTGACGCGCGACGGACTGAGCATGCGGATGAGCAGTGACGACTGGGACGTGGTGATGGACACCAATCTAAAGGGCGCCTTCAACTTTATCCGCGCGGTGCAGCGCCCGATGGTCAAGCAGCGCAGCGGGCGGATCATCAATATCAGCTCGGTCAGCGGCCTGATGGGCAACGCGGGCCAGGCCAACTACGCGGCGAGCAAGGCGGGGCTCATCGGCCTGACCAAAACAATCGCCCGGGAGTTGTCCGGTCGCGGAATCACGGTCAACGCCGTGGCCCCGGGCTTTATCGAGACGGACATGACCAACGTCCTGCCCGAAAAGATCCGCACCGCGGTGGTCGAGCGCATCCCGCTGGGGCGCTTCGGCCTGCCGGAGGACATCGCCGCGGCGGTGGCTTTCCTTGCCGGGGCCGAGGCGGGCTACGTGACCGGCCAGACGCTGGTCGTGGATGGCGGAATGGTAATGTAGGCCATGTTGCTTTATCTGCTCCGGCACGCGGAAGCCGAGATGCTCGCCGCGAGTGATGAAGCGCGCCGGCTGACCCCGAAGGGCGGCGAGCAGGCTCTGCGGGTCGGGAAATTTTGCCAGCGGCAAGGGATCGAGCCGGCGGTCATTTTAACGAGTCCGGTCACACGCGCCTTGCAGACCGCGAAGTTTGTCGCGAAAGGTTTGCCTGAGTCCGAACTGGTCGAAGTGCCTTGGGCGAGGTGCGGGATGGATCCGTGGGCCGCGCTGGATGAGCTGAAGGCTTACGCGAAGTTTCCCTCCGTCCTGCTTGTGGGCCACCAACCGGATCTCGCTGGTCTGGCCGCGGCTTTGCTCGGCCTGCCAAGTGGGCCTGCCTTGAGGGTGCGCAAAGCTCTGTTGATCGGCATCGAAACCCCGGGAGGTTTGGCCGCGGGGAGCGGAACCCTGCAATTTTTCATCCCGGTGAGGTTGATGTGAGGGGAGAGTTTTCCGTGATGCCGTCTTCAGAGTTCAGCCGGAAAGGCCACGGCCCGGGGCGATGATCAATCTCCGGGCCACGCTGGAATGCGGGCAGGTCTTTCATTGGACCGAGAAGGAGGTGGGGCTTTGGGAGGGCTTGATCGGGAAGGAATTGACCGTGCTGCGCGTGGAGCGAGGACAACTTGAAGTGGTCCGCGGGAACGCCACGCGGGTGGCGCGGTATTTCGCCATGGACCACGACTTGGCGGAGGTTTATGCCGGTTTTCCGCAGGACGAGACGATGCTTGCAGCCTTGGACTTTTGCCGGGGGCTGCGGATACTCCGGCAGCCGGCCTGGGAATGCTTGGCCACTTTTATTACCTCATCGATGAAGCAGGTCGTTCATATCCGGCAAATGTCCTTCGCTTTGCGCGAACTGTTCGGGCGCGCCGTGCCGGGATCCGGGTGGCGGGCCTACCCGGAGCCGGCACGGCTGGCCGGAGCGTCCGAGAACGAATTGCGGGCCTGCGGCTTGGGCTATCGTGCGAAAAATTTGCAGGCCACTGCGCAACGCGTGGCTTCGGGCGAGGCCGACTTGGTTGGGTGGGAGGTTCTCGATGACGACGACTTGCGCGAAGCGTTGTGCACCTTGCCCGGGGTGGGGCGCAAGGTGGCCAATTGCGCCCTGCTTTTTGGTTTCGGCCGCCTCTCGGCCTTTCCGGTCGATACCTGGATTGCCCGCATCATGCGCCGGAGCTACTGGCGCGGAGGCCAGAAGTCGACGCCGCTCGCTTTGGAGCGGAGGTTAGCCTCGCGGTTCGGTCCGCATGCCGGCTATGCGCAACAATACCTCTTTCATCATGCACGCATGACCGCTCGGAGGGCGCGCGGGTGAGTGGAAGGCGCACCACGGAGAGGCGAAAGCGGCGGCGCCGCACCGGCTGGGCATTGCTTTTATCCCTCCTGGCCCACCTGCTGATTATTCTCACCGCCGCCTGGTTCGCCATCCTCGGGCTGGAGCCACCTCCCGAGCAGGTGGAGGAAATCGCCATCACCATCATTGAGCCCCTCCCGCAACCGCCGACGCCGCAGTTTGTCGACACCTCGGCGCCGGAGGCGGAAAGGCCTCCCGACCAAGCTCTCTTTGAATCGGATCGCGACACGGCGGCCGCTTCGCCCGAGGCGGCCACGGGTGCGGAGCCCTTGCCTTCGCAGGATGGCCGGAAGGAGGATTTTCTCGAGTTGGAGCAACAGGAATTGGCCTTGGCCCAAGTCGACCAGGCACCGCCCGCCCCCGAGACGCCACCATCGGAACCGGCGCCGCCGCAACCTCCGCAGCCCGAACAACCGCAAGAGAGCCAGCCGGAGGAAAAAAAACCCGAACCGGTCGAGGCCGACGTACTTTTGGCCAGTGCGCAGCCGGCCAAAAAGGAGGAGCCGCTCGAGCGTCCGCCTCCGCCCGCCCCGCCGCCCTCAAGGCCATCTTACCAGCGTCAGGCACGACCGACCCGGCTAAGCGGGAGCGTAAGCAATCGTGGCAAGTCTGCCGTTGCCTCGCTCTCCACCCCGCTGGGCCGCTACCGGAAGGCGATCAGCGACGCTATTGGGTCGAGTTGGTATCATCATATCGGCTCGCGTCTGGACCTTTTCAGCTACGGAACCGTGTCGGTCGTCTTCATCATCGACCGCCACGGCAAAGCCCGCCGTCCGCGGATCATCACGAACAGTTCGAACGAAAGTTTTGAAATCGTCACGGTCGAGTCTATTCTTTCCGCCGAGATCCCGCCGATCCCGCCGGATATTCTCCAAACTTTGAAAGGCGGGCAGATCGAAATGGACTACACCTTCAGCATCATCACCAATTGAAATGACCGAAGCCTTGCAGGGAGCGCTGGATTTCTTTGTGCGCGGCGGCTTTTTCATGCTGCTTTTGCTGCTCCTTTCCATTGTGGCCGGCACGGTCATCCTCCTCCGCGGCTTCGCTTTAAGGGGGAGCCTGATTATTCCGCCCGGGGTGGAGGCGGCGGTCGACAGTCTGCAACCTGGCGATTCGTTGCAGCGGGTTACCAACATGGCGCAGCGCAGCAACTCGCCGCTCGGGCGGATTATTTCGGTCTGTCTCCGGCACCTCAACTGGCCACGGCAGGAAAATGTCGAAGCGGTGCAGGTGAGGGCGCGTCATGAAGTGGTGCGGATGGAAAGCGGGATGGCCGTGCTCGAAATGACCACCGGTGTGGCGCCTTTACTCGGCCTGCTCGGAACCCTTTCCGGATTGGTCAGTGTCTTTGCCAATCTCGGCGGCGGGGCCGGGGTGGGTGACCCGATCGCGGTGGCGCGCGGCATCGCCGAGGCTTTGAACACCACGATTGTCGGATTGGCGGTGGCTGCTCCGAGCCTTGTCGCGCACAACTATTTCCAGCGCAAGATCGAAACCATGGCCGTGAGCATGGAGGGAGTGGTGGCCGACTTGTTGGCCAAGTGCTACCCTGAAAATCGGTAAACGGCCGTGGGTGCAGGTTTTTACACAAGGAAGCGGCGGGCGCCGGTCTTGGTCATTGTTTCGCTCATCGACATCCTGGCCATCCTGCTCATTTTTTTCATCGTCACGACGACCTTCAAAAAAACCCAGCCGCAGTTAAAAATTGCCTTGCCCGAGTCGAAATCTGCCGCGGCAACCGAGACGAAGGAAGAACCGGTTCTTCTCGAGGTGCAAGACGAGCAGACTTTGCAACTCGACGGTCAGCCGGTGACCCTGGAAACGCTGGCCGTGGAACTGCGGCGGACCAACGAAGCGGACCCGGCACGCGGGATCGCGCTACAGGCCGACGAAGGCGTTCCTTTTCGGGTCATCGTGCGGATCATCGACGCGCTGCGTGATGCGGGGATCCGCAATCTCCCGGCCTTTGCCCGCCCGCCGGAAACGGGGAAACCCTAAGCTTATGCTCGCGATCACCAAATTGGGACACCCTGTCTTGCGGGCCAAAGCCGAGCTGATTGTCGGAATTGACGATGCGTTGCGCCGTTTGGCCGACGATATGCTGGAGACCATGTATGCGCATGACGGATGTGGGTTGGCGGCCAACCAGGTCGGCGTGGCGCGTCGCATTGTCGTGATCGACACGAGCGAGGCGAAAAAGCGTCCCAGCGTCCTGCGCATCGGCGGAAAGTCGCGGCCGGTGCGGAAACACATGCCCATGGTGCTGCTCAATCCGGAACTTGAGTTGACCGGCCCGAGACAGTCCTGCAGCGAGGCCTGCTTGAGTATCCCCGGGGTGCACGGCGAGGTGGAGCGGCCGGCGGTGGTGCGGGTCCGAGGAATTGATCTTGAAGGCAACAAAATTGAATTTGAGGCCGAGGGCTTGTTGTCCCGTGCGCTCCAGCATGAAGTTGATCATTTGGATGGGATACTTTTCATCGACCGCTTGGACGCGGCCGAACGTAAAAGGGTGTCCGACGAATTGCATGAGCTGGCCGAGGGCATGGTAGGGTAGAGGATTAGACTGCGAGGGAGGGACTTGAGCCCGAAGGCAGTGGAGACGGCGTAGGCCGAGCCGGAGGGCAAACCTGAAGAAGCAGAAGTTCTTTGGTTGCAGGCCAGCGCAGTGCACGGCAGCACCGGCGTTTCCCTCGGGACTTTTTAATTTGGAAATCTCGAGACGGACATCGCGAGGCAGCAGACGAGCGGCGGCTTGGCCACGGGTGGAAGGCTTGTGTCGGGGGCGGGAAAGGTGTTTGCTCGGCGGCTCACTTCGTTATGGCGCAAGTAACCGAACCCGAGGAGGCCGACCTGCGGCTACCGCTTTTTATTCGCGCTGACTGGTGGGCTGCGCTGGTCGCCGCCTTGGTCAGCGGAGTGGTTTATTTTTACACGGCTCAGCCGAATGTCGGCCTGCTTGATTCCGGTGAGTTCATTGTCGCGGCGCAGCACTTCGGCGTGCCTCATCCCACGGGGTATCCGCTTTGGACCATCCTTGCCTGGCTCTTTCAGTTGCTCCCGCTCGGCAATGCGGCCTGGGAGATCAATCTTTTCAGCGGGCTGTGCGGAGCGCTGGCCGTCGGGGTCACCACCCTGGTTGCCGCGAGCATGCTGCGTTGGATGATGCCTTGGTGGGGCGGAGGGCAGACCCCAATCAAGGTTGCTCCTTTCTTGACCGGCCTTATTGCGGTCTCCTTCGGCCTGCTCTTCGCCTTTAGTTTCTCGTTTTGGACCCAGGCGGTCATCGCGGAGGTTTACACGCTGCACGGACTCCTGATCGGGCTGTTCGTTGCTTCGCTTTATTGGTGGGTGCGGCGTCCGCAGGACGACCAGCCGATCCTTGCCACGTTTTTTGCTTTCTCGCTGGGCATGAGCAACCACCACCTGACCCTCGCTTTGGCCCCCCTGCCGCTCCTCGTGCCTTTGCTGGTCAGACGATCGGTGTTTTGGGAAGTGCTTGTTGCGGCGTTGGTCAGCGGGGCTTTGGTCTACCTCGGATTTGCCTGGCTCTCCAACGATTCCACGACCTGGTCGACCGCCATGCGGTTCTTCTACTTCGCCCTGTTCGGGTTGATCGTCCTCCTCGTGTTGAAATGGCGGCGTACGGACCTCAAAATCGTCCTACTTGTGCCGGTGGTGGTCATCCTCGGCCTGCTCCCCTACGCCTACATGCCTTTCGCCTCGTCGACCAATCCGCCGATGAACTGGGGTTACACCAGCACTCCGGAGGGATTTTTTTATTCGATCAACCGCACGCAATATGCGGGGAGTTTGTCCGATCTCATCGTGCGAACTTTGGGCAAAGGGATGGGCACCGCCCCGGAGAAGCCAGCGCAAGCGGAGGATCCCGAGCGGGTTTCCACCCTGCAACTCGGCCGGGAATTCACCAATTTTTATTGGGGCAAGCTGATGGAGAACTTCACCCCCTGGAGTGTCGCGGCATTTTTGGCCGCCGTCTTGGCCGTGTTCCGGTTGCCATTGCCTCAGCGGACCTTTCTTTACCTCCTTTTCTTCGGTTTCATCCTCTCGGCCTTCCTCCAGCCGATCATGGAGCGCACGGAAACCAGCATCGACTCGTGGTCCTTGCAGTTTCCCTACCACGGTTACGCTTACCTCCTTTTTTCCCTGCTCTGCGCAGCAGGCACCGGTTATGTCCTGGCGCGGTTGATCTCCGTGCGGCCGGGTCTGCGCTACGCGGCTTGCCTGTTGCCCCTCCTCCCTCTTTGGACGGGAATCCAGAATGCGCCGCTCTGCAGCCAGCGCGACCACTGGTTTGGTTGGCAGTATGGACACGACATGCTGAAGGATTTGCCAAAGGGTGCTTTCGTTTTCGGCGGCACGGATCCGGGGCGATTTGTGCCGACCTACATGATTCTCGGGGAAAGCTTCGTCGATCGGCAGGACCGGCGGGACGCGGATTTTGACCGTCGTGACCTGGTCATTGTCACGCAGAACGCCTTGGCCGATGCGTTCTACCAGAAATACATCCATGACCATTACGCACCGGGGCGCCCGAAAGCCGAGGGCTGGCTTGAAAAGTGGCTGGGCCGTGACCGGCAATATCCGGTCGAGGACACGATCATGCCGAGCGAGACGGAGCTGATCGAAATCGTGCGCAATGTCTCGATGAACCTGCCGCCCGGGGCCAATCCGCAGGACCCGAGTATCGGCATCCTTTACCACGCGGCCATCGCGCAATGGATTTTCGAGAAGAACAAGGACCAGCGGGAATTCTTCATCGAGGAAAGTTTCCCCATGGAGTGGACCTATCCTTATGCGGTGCCCAACGGCTTGAGCTACCGCTTGAACAAGGAACCCTTGGAGACCTTGCCCGCGGAGGCGGTGGCCGAGGATTTCCGTTATTGGAACAATTACGTCGAGCGGTTGCTGGCCGACAAAAATTTCCACGAGGACTTTGACGCCAAGCGGTCGTTCTCCAAGTTGCGCAATTCGACGGCTAACATTTACCGCGCGCGGCAGATGGGGACGGAGGCCGAGCGGGCCTACCGTCAGGCCTTGGAATTGCACCCGAACAACATGGAGTCGCTTGTGGCCTTGAGTGATATCCTGCGGGCGCAAAAACGCTGGGAGGAGATGGCCGCAATTTGGGATCGTGCCGTCGAAGGCGATCCGAACAATCGCGGGGTAAGCAAAGCGCGGGAGCGCGTCACCCGGTTGCGCGAGGCGGACCGCGAGATCGACGTTTTGCAACGGGAACTGGCGGTAGATCCGCAAAACGCGGAGGTGCTTTCCGGCTTGCTTCGTCTCTTTATGGAGACCGGTCAACCTGATGCGGCCCGGCAACAGCTCGAAGCGTCGGCCGTGGTTTTTGGTGATAATACGGACTTCCTCAGCTTTGCCGTTGATTTCAGCAACAGCAACGGCCAGTGGCAGGCGGGTCTCGGCCCGGCGCGCCGTTTGGTCACGGTGAGGTCCAACGATGCGGGAGTTTGGCTCGCTTTGGCCCGTTTCGAGTTTGCCAACCGCGAAATGAATTCGTTCCTCGAGTCGGCGCGGCGCGCAGTTCAACTCGGGGGAATCCAAGCCAAGTCCGCCCTGGCCAATGACCCGATGTATGCCATGGTGCGCGGCACACCGGAGTTTCAGCTACTGCTCTCGCAGTAAGGCGGGGCGCCTTTGCTCGGTTGAGAGCGGTGTAAGTGCTTCTGTAGCCGCCGCACTCTGGGCCGCGGCGCGGAAGTGAAAACGCGGCCCAGAGTGCCGCGGCTACAGCCGGCGGGTTCTACGCTTCCGAAATCGCGCTAACCTTGGAAGCGGAAGAGGGCGTAGAAATGGCCGGGGTCGGTGAAGAGGATTTCACCGGGGGAGAATCCGGCAGTGTGCGCGGACGCGAGGTATTCTTCGATTGATTCCGGTCGTTCCGAGGCGCGGACATGGTCCCGCAAGGCGGTGCGGGCGGCGGGTGGGAACGGATCGTAAGGGCCATCCATTGCTTCGGCCCAGCGCTCGAGATAGCCTTCGCGCGATTCGCCGGCGTGCAGGATGGGTTCGAAAAGGTAGAAGGATCCGCCTTCCGCCGTGGCGCGGCGCAGGTGTTGCATTAGCTCGCGCTTGGTGGCGGTCTCGAGATGATGCAAGGAGAGGCCGAGATAGATCACTGCGAATGTTTCCTGGTTGTCGCGCAGGAAGTGGGTGAAGTCTTCTTCCTGAAAACTGCGCGGGTGGCGAAGGGCGGCGGTTTTTTCCGCGGCGAGAGCAATCGCCGGGGTGGAGAAATCGACCCCGGTGTAGGCGGAGACCTTGGTTCCCGACAAGGCGGCGGTGGTCAGGTCGGCGTCACCGCAGGCGAGGTCGAGAAAGGTGAAGGGAGCGGGGCGGGCGAGCAATTCGCGCCGCAGAATCTTGCCGACTTCGCGGTGGAAGAGCGTGTTGTGTTCGATGCAGAGACGGTAGATCTCCCACTGCGAGAAGAAGGCGCGGACGGCTTCAGACATGGCGGGCGAAGAGATCACCGGGTTGCGGGTCGCCGCGACCGTGCCACCAGGCGGTGAGGATCATGTGGGGCACGGTGAGGGCGCTGAGTCCCCAGAAGATGAGGCGGAGCAGGGCTTCGTTCAGATCGAGGGAACGGGCGAAGAGAAACCAGGCAAGGGCGGCAAGGAGGATGGTGGCGGCGGTGAAGGGCAGGCTCTCACGGAGGAGCCAGCGACGGGCCCGGGCGGCGGACTCGGGGAAACGGGCGGCGCCGAGGTCGGCGATGTGGCGCACGGAATGCACGAAGCTGAAGTAGAGGAGAAAGGCGGCAAGCGGGGAGCAGACGGCGAAGAGGGCGGTGGTGAGGAGGAGTTCGGCCGTGGCGGGGAGCCAGCCGGGGGCGCGTTGGAGGAGGCGCCAGAGAATCGCGGCGACCAGGCAGGCGACCCAGAGCCATCCGGCGGCGGGCATGACGAGATTGACGGTGCGATCAAGCGTGGCGGTGGCTTGGGGTCCGACCAAGAGGGCGAAGAGATCGCGGGTGGTTTGCGGGTGGAAGACGAGCGGGGCGAGGCCGGCGAAGCCGCCGCGGGCCAGGGCTTCAAGGGCGCGTTGGGGTCCGTGCAGATCTTCGGTATCGCCGAGGCCGAAGTGGATGACGGCGATGGCGAGAAAGGCGCCCAGAGCAACGACCGGAGCGGTGAGCCAGACGGCGAGGACCGCGGCGGAGACGACAAGATAGAGGCCGACGGCCGCGGTGAGGGCGCGCCCTGATCCGCGGGAGGCGCCTTGGACCAGGGCCAAGTCGAGCGCGCCGTGGGGGAGGCCGAAGAGGGCGACGGCGGCGGCGAGGAGGGTGAGTTGGACGGAAAGCGGGAACGGGGGAAAAAGAGGCGAAGCGAGCAGGACTACGGCGAGCAGAACGACCACCGCGAGGGTGTGACGGCGGGAGAAGGTGGGAAACCAAGTGTTCATCGCAGCGCGGCGGAGAGGAAAGGCGCGGGCGGCAGGGCGCGCATGACTTGCAGAATATCGACGGGGCGCGGTTCCGACTCAAGAAAACGGATGAGCGCATCGGGCGGGACGCGATCGAAGAGGCGGGTGAAATAGGCTGGAACGCGTTCCGGGTGGCGGGTCAGGGCGCGGAGGAAGACGCGGTCCATCCAAGCGAGGAGTCTGGATTCATGGGTGATGGCGGGATCGGGGGAGCGGTGTTGCGACCAGTATTGTGCCATAGCTTCGCTGGCGCGTTGGATGCGGGAGAAGGCGTAGCCGGAGGAGGCGCGCACGGCGCCGGCTGCTGTGCCCCAGGGGATGATGCGATTTTTGATTTTAACCGCAAAGGACATGGAGGACGTAGGGGGGGAGGAGGTGGTGTCCTGGTGGTGACGGGCGGGACGCCCGTGCCCCCTGGCACGGAGGAGGCCCATGGGGAGGTTACCCTCTTCTTGGTGGCGGATTTGCCAGGTGGTGGCGGGGAGATTTTTTTGGGCGTAGGAGAGGATTTCTTGGTTGGAGAAGGCGGGGGATTGGCCGGCGGGGACGAGCCAAGTGTCTTCGACCAGGGCGGTGTTGGGGTCGAGGGGGAGGACGTAGAAGAAGCGGATGCCGTCGGAGTCGGCGGATTGGAAATCCATGAGGGTTACCGTCTCGGTGTTGAGGTTGGCTTGGGGGGAGTGAAGTTCGAGGCCGCGGAAGATTTGGCGCCAGGGGGCTTGGTCGTTCTCGGGGGGACGGCTGTCGAAGGTCCAGGCGGCGGTGAGGTGTTCTCCGTCGGAAAGATGGAGCGTGGTGTGGTCGGGGTGTTGGTCGATGGTGTTGACCGAAACGCCGCGGAGCATGGTGACGTGGGGAGAGGCGGTGAGTTTTTCCGCCGCGATTTGGTGGAGGCGGTCGGCGGGGATGCGGATGTAGGGGGTGCGGGCGGTCGCGGCGGTGATCGTGCCAGCGGTGGGGGTGCGGACGGTCCAACGGTGCCAGCGGTGGGTGATGGCGTTCTCGAAAGGGGTCTCGTGAAGTTGCCAGTGGCACCAGGTGCGGTCTCGGGGAAATTCGGTGCGGGGGTCGAGGAGGATGATCTTGGGCGGATCGGGGAGCGCGGCGAGGCGGACGGCGAGGCTGACGGCCGCGAGGCCGGCGCCGGCGAAGGCGAGGTCGTATTGGTAGGGACGAGCGGCTCGCTCGTCCGTTTCCTCTCGGGCGGACGCGCGAGGCCGCGCGTCCCTACCTTTCGGAAGTTCGGCGCCGCGGGAGGTCATCGATGCACCCCCACGAGGCCGTCGAGATGGTGGTGAAGTGCTGCGTTGTGAGGCGGGGCGGGCGTGGTCCATGGCGCGGGCGCGAAGAAAGCTTGGGCCACGAGGGTGGCCTTGCGCCAAGGAGGGACAACCACACGGTCGGTGGTCCGGTGGGGTCCTTGCCGTCGAAGTTCTTGGCCGATTTCGCGGTAGACTTGGGCCGCGATGCGGATGGCGCGTCGTGATTCGGGCGGGAGATAGGTGAGTCCGGCGAGGCCGCTGGTATAGTAGGGCTCGGCGAGGGAGAGGCAGTGGAGGGCGGCTTGGTGAACGCGTTCGGGGGCGTTTCGGATGGAAGCGGGTGGGAGGTCAAGCCAAGTGGCCGGGAGATAGCGGCGGGCGTGATCGGCGTCTTCGCGGGTGTCGCGGGCGATGTTGGTCAGTTGGAGGGCGATCCCGAGGTCGATGGCGGGCCAGGCGGCGGCGGGATCGGTCGCGCCGAGGACGCGGCCCATCATGAGTCCGACCGTGCCGGCCACGCCGTGCGCGTAGCGGAGGAGGGCGCGTTCGTCGGGGATGAGAGTCGGGCCGGTGTCGTCGCGTAAGGCGCGGGCCAGAGCAATGGCCGGAGCGGGGTCGGGATTTTCGAGGGTGAGGTAGAGAGCGGCGAGGGGGTGGGAACGGTCATTCTTTGCCAGGGCGGTGGCCACGGTTTCGAGTTGGGCGGCATCGCCGGTTTCGTCGGCGAGGTCGTCGAGGCCGCGGCAGAAGGCGTAGAGCTGGGTCGCGGCGGTGCGGTGGTCGGGCGGGAGGAATTGGCCGGCGAGGTGGAAGCTTTTGCCGGCGCGGGCGAGGAGCTCAGCGGGAGTTGGGGTGCTCACGGGGAGGATGAAATTTTTAAGCGCAGAGGGCACAGAGGGGAGGGTGGGTTTTGGGTCGTGACGGGCGGGACGCCCGTGCCCCCTGGAAATTGGTGGATTATGCCGCGCGGCGGAGGAGGTTTTCCACGACTTTGGCCGAGCTGAGGACGCCGGGCATGCCGGCTCCGGGGTGGGTGCCGGCGCCGACGAAGTAAAGGCCGGGGACGTCTTCGCTTTGGTTGTGGAAGCGGAACCAGGCGGATTGGGTCAGAATGGGCGCGATGGAGAAGCCGGTGCCGTGCGTGGTGAGGAGGGCATCGCGGAAGTAGGGCGGGGCGACGTGGAATTGGGAGACGAGGTGTTGGTCGAGGTCAGGCAGGATGGTTTTTTGCAAGTGGTCGAGGATGCGCTGGGCGTAACGGGGCCCCTCGGTGTCCCAATCGATCGGGTGCTGGAGATTGGGAACGGGGGAGAGGACGTAGAAGGTGTCTTGTCCGTCGGGCGCCATGGCAGGGTCGGTGGCGGTGGGGCGGTGAAGGTAGAGGCTGAAGTCGTCGGCCACGATGCCGCGTTTGAAGATGTCATCGAGGAGTTCGCGGTAGCGGGGGCCGAAGAGGATGGTGTGGTGGGCGACGTCCTCGTAGCGGCGGTTGGTCGCGAAGAAGAGAACGAAGAGGCCCATGGAGTATTGGCGGGTGGCGAGTTTCCGATCGGTCCACTTGCGGCGGTGGACGGTGGGGATGAGGTGACGGTAGACGGTGGGTGGGTCGGCGTTGGCCACAACGAGGTCGGCGTCGATTTTTTCGCCCCCGGCGAGGCGGACGCCGGCCGCACGCCCGTGGCGGATGAGGATCTCCTCCACCGTGGCAGCATGGCGGAACTGCACGCCGTGGCGCTGCCCGAGGGCGAGCAGGGCGTCGACCAGGGCACCGGTGCCGCCGCGGGGGAACCAGACGCCCCATTGGCGTTCGAGATAGTGGATGAGGGAGTAGAGGCAGGAGGTGTCGAAGGGGTTGCCCCCGACGAGGAGGGGTTGGATGCTGAAGAACATGCGCAGAGACGGATCGCGCAGGTGGCGGCAGACCAGATCGTAAACCGTGCGGTCGCCGCGGAGGCGGGCGAGGTCGGGGAGGATGCGAATCATGTCCGTGAGCGAACTGAACGGCTCGGCGGAAAGTTTGGTGAACCCCGTGTCATAGAGCTGGCGGGATTTTTCGAGGAGCTGGAGGTAGCCGCGTTGGTCGAGGGGGTTGAATTTGGCGATTTCGCGCAGGGTGTCTTCGACCGTGCCACCGTAATTGAAGGAGCGGCCTTGGTCGTCGATCATGCGATACCACGGTTTGACCGGGAGGAATTCGATGTGGTCGGCGCGATTTTCACCGAAGAGGGCGAAAAGTTCGTCGAAGAGGAAGGGCGCGGTCAGAACGGTGGGTCCGGCGTCATAGAAAAATCCGTCGCGGCGGAAGACGCGGGCGCGCCCGCCGTGGTCGGGTTGGCGTTCGAGCAAGGTGACTTCTTGGCCCAGGGCGCGGAGGCGGAGGGCGGCGGCGAGTCCGCCGAAGCCGGAGCCGATGACGAGGGCGCGGGAGGAGGATGGCGCGGCGGTCATAGACCGCCGCGAGAAGTGGTCGGATTGACGGTGCGTTGGAAGATGGCGGGTTCGCGGATGCCGGCGGCGAGGGTGGCGAGGTGCGGGGCGACGGGGGCGGGAAGGTTGGCGGCGGCCGCGGTGATTTCGTCGCAGAGGCGGTGAAGGTGCTCTTGCGCGGCGGCGACCGCGCCGGAGGTGAAGAGTTGCTGCAGCCAGGCGTCGAGCGGGGGGGTGTCACTACGGGCGGATGGGTCGCGGAGGAAGGCGAGGAGGGCGGCGCGGTCGTCGGGGCGGAGGGCGAGGTGGAAGAGGACGAGGCTGTTCGCTTTGCCTTCGCGGAGATCGAGGCCGGCGCGGGCGCGGCCTTTGAGACCAAAGGCGTCGGCGAGGTCGTCTTGGATTTGGTAAGCGGCCCCGAGACGGGCGAAGGAATGCCCGATCGTGGCGGCGAGGTCGTCGGGGAGCCGGGCCAGAGTGGCGACGGATTGGGCGGGGAGGGCAAAGAGGGCGCCAGTTTTCGCCTCGGCCATTGTTTCGTACGCTGGGAGGGTGGGAATAGCGGTGTGAAAATCGAGCTCGGCGGATTGTCCGGCCGTGGCTTCGCGCAGGGCGGCGGCGAAAAGCGGGCTGATGCCGGGCAGGCGCGCGGCGAGGGCGGTGGATTGGGCGATGAGGAAAGTGCCGAGGTTGATCGCTTGGCTGTGACCGAAGGTGCGCCAGATGCTGGCCCGGCCGCGGCGCATTTCGTCATTGTCTTGCACGTCGTCGAGCACGAGCGAGGCGTTGTGCAGGAGTTCGACCGCGGCGGCAAGGGCGATGCCTTCTTCGGGCGCAAGTTGCAGGCTCTCGGCGAGGTTGAGACTGAGGCGGGCGCGGACGCGTTTGCCCGGACGCTCGAGAAGGTAGGTGGCGGCCTGGCCGAGACGGCCGGGGGCGCGGGTGGCGTCGGTGAGGATTTGTTCGACCAGCACGAGGTTGTCGCGGCGGGCGGATTTGTGCGGGCGGGGGGAAGGCATGGGGAAAGGGCGGAGGGCGGAGACTTGGAGACCTGAGGGAAAGAAAAAAAGCGGCCGGGGCCATGAGGGCCCCGGCCGCGATGAATTGAAGCGTTAGCTTTTAGTGCGAGGCCGCGGCATACGACGGATCTTCTTCCGACGACTTGGCGCGGGCGATGAAGTAAACGTAGAGACCGAGACCGACCTTGGACACGATGTCCGCGATGCTGTAGCCGACTTGGATGCCGACATTGGTCGCGTTGGCTTCGCCGAAGCCGAGCATCGGCAAGGCAAAGGCGATCGGATAAAAGGCCCAGCTGACCACAATAAGCGCGCGGGCACCGCTGATCAGGCCGCGGGCTGAGGCGCCCTGACGGTCGAGCGATTTGGTAAGCTCAACGCAAAGCACATACAGGATGTAGAGGAAGGGGATCATGCTGAGCACCCAATACATCCAACGGGTTCCCGCATCGGCTGAGATTTCGCCCGGGTAGCCGAGGCCGATCATCAAGACGGAAGCAATGACCAAGCGGGTCAAGAGCGAGCGGGTAATAAGTTTGGGCAAGGCGAGCACGGCAACCAACTCGACGAGGAGCAGCGGCACGGTGAGGAGCCAGTCAACGTAGCGGTAAGCATCGTTGAAATTACTCATGTCCCCACTGGCGTAGGCGCCTTCCCAACTATTGAAGATGCGGACGTAGTGGTAGCAGGCAATGAGCGTGACGAGACCTGAGATGATCAGGGCTGGACGGTATTTGGGGAGCACTGAGCCACGTGACAAAAAGAAGAACACGGTGGCAGCCCCCATGGCGGCGATGGTGAGACTCAGCACGTTGACAACGAAACCGAACCCACCTGGACTTAAGGCTGAAACCGTGGTGACGGTTTCGATGATTTGCAGGGATTCTTCCATAACGGGCGCAGACTGGCTGATTACAGCGGGCAGGGCAATCTGTTTTTTTTGGATTGATCATCCGGGGCTGGGGTGGCCGGATGGAGGGATGGAAGAATTTGATCTGCGCGAGCATAGGCGTCTGGTGGGCAATGTTTTCATCGTCTTGGCCGTGTTGGCTTTTGGGCTGGCGCTGGTCGGCTTGATTCCGGACGATATTTTCGCCTTACCACCGCATTACTTCGGCAATGGCGGTGCGGTGGCCATCGGGGTGCTGCTTTTGTTCAGCGGTCTATGGATGCGGAGATAGGGGGGGTACTCTGGGCTGGGGAAAAATAACCGGAAAGCTCAGCAGCGGGAGCAGCGTTGGGCCTGCAGCGGCCGGGTTCTAACCGCGGCGCCGGATTTTTCGATCGCCACAATGCCAGCGGGTGTGGTCATAACCGCAGAGGAGAGGCGTTGCTTCGAGGGAGGCGTGCACGAAGGCCGCGGTGAGGCCATTGACAGCGACCACGGCACCGATCTGGAAAAGGGAGCGGGTTTCATCGATCGGGTCGTCGCTGCCGGCGCGGATCACAACGCGCAAGGGCGGAGTCGCGGCGGGCGCGCCTAGGGTGACGGCCCCCTTGATTCCGGTCGCAGGGACCGCGGTTTTGCAAGCACTGTCCCCGATCAGGAACAGAATGGCGCAGTTGCCGGCGATTTGCCGTGTGCGGCCACTCGAGTTTTGCTCGATGCTGACCACGGCGCTGCCCATTGGCTGTCATTTCTGGGCCAAGCGCAACCCGACTTGTCCCGGGCCGACGACGATGAGGTGAGCGCACCGCGGCATGGCCAGACGCCTGAAGATGGCAACGTGGCTTCCGGAGCGGAGTTGGCTGACGAAGCCGGCCGCAAAAAGCGCGGTGAATTCCCTGACAAGGAGCGTCGCGGTGGTCGCCCAAATGAGGATGAGGGGGGTCGTCCGGCAAGGTGGAAAGCAAAATGGTGGTGGTTGTGCGGGCCGCGCCTTAGCCGTAACCATGCAGTTGAAGACGCAATAAAAGCGCGGGTTGGCTCGGTTTGTCCAGGGGGCACGGCCGTCTCGGCCGTGTTGTCGGGTCGTGACGGGCGGGACGCCCGTGCCCCCTTGGCCACGTGCCAACTCGCTCACCAAATAGTTAATCAACACTCGCCCAGACGCGCTTCTGTTGCCGTGCCAGAAATGGCAGCATATTTTGCATGGTTACGGCTTAGCCGTATCCATGCAGTTGAAGACGCAATAAAAGCGCGGCTTGGCTCGGTCTGTCCAGGGGGCACGGCCGTCCCGGCCGTGTTGTCGGGTCGTGACGGGCGGGACGCCCGTGCCCCCTTGGCCACGTGCCAACTCGCTCACCAAATAGTTAGTCAACTCTCGCCCAGACGCGCCTCTGTTGCCGTGCCAGAAATGGCAGCATATTTTGCATGGTTACGGCTTAGCCGTATCCATGCAGTTGAAGACGCAATAAAAGCGCGGCTTGGCTCGGTCTGTCCAGGGGGCACGGCCGTCCCGGCCGTGTTGTCGGGTCGTGACGGGCGGGACGCCCGTGCCCCCTTGGCCACGTGCCAACTCGCTCACCAAATAGTTAGTCAACTCTCGCCCAGACGCGCCTCTGTGGCCGTGCCAGAAATGGCAGAATGTTTTGCATGGTTACGGCTAAGCCGTATCCATGCAGTTGAAGAGACAATAAAAGCGCGGCTTGGCTCGGTTTTTCCAGGGGGCATGGCCGTCTCGGCCGTGTTGTTTGATGTTGTTTGATCGTGACGGGCGGGACCCGCGCACGGCGGGCAGGCTGCCCGTGCCCCTTGGCCACGTGCCAACTCGCTCACCAAATAGTTAGTCAACTCTAGCCCCCGCGCCCCTCTGTGGCAGCGCCGGAAATGGCAGAATGTTTTGCATGGATACGGCTTAGAGAGTCGGCAAAAAATTCGCGTGGGCCCGAGCGGAGCGCAGAGGCCTCGAGGGGCGTCAGGGGGACTTTCCGCGCAAGGCAAACCCCCACTGCCTTTGGTCCGGGGGTGCAGGAGGCTGAACGTTTTTTTCTCGGTGGTCACGGCGGGCCAGCAAAGTTCGCCTTGGGGGGAGGAAGCGCGCTATTTGCTCCCCGGTTTGAGCACCGGAAGGGCCGCGAGGTCGGGGGGCAGCGCGTCGGGCCGGAAGGTGGCGGGATTCAACTCGACGAGGCCATGGAAGGGAAAATCCATCGCGGGGAGTTCGCCCCCTGAGCGGTTGACCAAGGATGCGGCGGCAACTACCACTCCGCCCTGCTCTTTGACGATCTCCACGGTCTCCATGAGGCGGCCGCCGCGGGTGACCACATCTTCGATCACGGCGAAACGCTCGCCGGGCTGGATGCTGAAACCGCGGCGGAGGACCAGGGCACCGGTGTCGTTCTTTTCGCTGAAAATGTGGGGCTTGCCCAGTTGGCGGGCGACTTCCTGACCGACCAGGATGCCACCCAAAGCCGGGGAGATTACGGTGTCAAACTCGGTGGCGCGCAGCTGCTCGGCGAGGGCGCCGCAAACCCGTTCGGCCACCTTGGTGTCGCGCAGCAGGAGGGCGCATTGGAAAAACTCGCGGCTGTGCAGGCCGGAACGGAGGACGAAGTGGCCGTGGAGGAGGGCGCCGGTTTGGCGGAAGAGGGCGAGAATGTCGTTTTGGGTCATGGAAGCATTTGGGTTAACGGACGGTCGCCGCGGCGACCGTCGCTACCGGGGGAGGATTAAAGAGGGGCATTCACGAAGGAGAGATTAGCTTCGTGGCGTTTGAGGAATTCTTTGGCCAGTTGACCGTAGGCCTCGGCGCCGGTTCCCCGCGGGTCGTGTTCGAAAATGGTGCGCCCGAAGCTGGGGGCCTCGCTCAAGCGGACGCTGCGGGGAATGACGGTGTCATAGAGCACCTCCTCGAAGTGGGAACGGACATCTTTGACCACGGCCTCGGCGAGGTTGGTGCGCCGGTCGAACATGGTCATGAGGAGGCCGGAGAGGGTGAGTGAGGGGTTGGCCCCGGAGTCGCGGATCTGACCCATGACGAACATGAGTTTGCCCAGGCCTTCCAGCGCGTAGTATTCGCATTGCACCGGGACGAGAAGCTGGTCGGCGGCAGCGAGGGCGTTGGTCATGAGGATGCCAAGCGAGGGCGGGCAATCGAGGATGGCGAAGTCGAAGGTGTCGACGTCGCGCAAGGGTTGCAGGGCGCGGCGGAGTTGCTGGAGGTGGTCGTCCATCCGCGCCACTTCGATTTCCAGCCCGGCCAAGTCGAGGTTGGCCGCGATGAGCGAGAGATTCGGCAGGCGGGTCGGGGTGAGGCAAGAACGGACGTCGGAGGTGCCGGTGAGCGGACCGTAAAGGGTGGGCGGATTTTCGAGGTCGGCGGCGACGGCGCTGGTGGCATTGCCTTGGGGGTCGAGGTCGACGAGGAGGACGCGTTGGCCGCGCGCGGCGAGACCGGCGGCCAGGTTGACCGAAGTGGTCGTTTTGCCGACGCCGCCTTTTTGGTTCGCGACCGCGAGGATTTTCATCAGCCGGAATTTTTAACCACGGATATCACGGATGGCACGGATGGATTTTTCGATCGGTAAAATCGGCGGTGGCGGCGGTCAATTTTCCCCGTAATAGGCCACGAGGCCGTCGACCACGCCGCGCACATATTCGCGGTAGATGCTTTCGCGCGGGGTGCCGTTGATGTTACGGCGACCGGGATAGTCACCGAGTTGGACGCGGTCGTGGACCTCCTGGTTGTTCATCACGTAGGGTTCCAAATAGACCACGGGGCACTCAAAAAGGCGGTTGGCCAGCAGATTGCGGGCCCAGATGTAGGGGGAACCGCCGACGTTGATCGCGGTGTCGCCCCGGTAAGTGTAGGGCGGGAGTCCGGTGGCCCGGGCCATGCCTTGCGCCACGGCGCGGGAGACGCTGACCTCTTTGTCATGTGACCGATTGAGCAATTTGACCATCAGGTCGTAGCGCTGGTCATCGTATTCGAGTTCTCGCGCGGAATAACAACCGCTGACCAGGAGATGCAGGTGATTAAGTTCGGTCAGGATGGGGCGGGCGGGGTTGCCCCAGGCTTCGGCGTTGAAGTGGAGGGCGAGCACAAGGTCCGGTTTGTAGCGTTGATTGACCAGGCGCGCCCGGCCGTGAATTTCCGCGGTGCGGTAAAAAAGGCGTTCGCTTTCGGCCTTGAGGCTGGCCGGATTGAGCGGGCGGCCACGCTCGCGGAGGGAGGCGGCGGCTTGGGTCCGGAGTTTTTCCGGGCGCAGGCTGGTCGCGGGCTTGCTGCTTGTGCGCAGGAGCACGACTTTGGCCCCGCGGCGCTCGAGTTCCTTTTTGAGCAACTCGGCCACCGTGAGCACCATGTTCCCTTCAATCACGGGCTGGTTCTCGCCGATTTGGAACCACCGTTCCTCCATGCGGGCCCACTCGCCGCCGAGGTGTCCAGGGTCGAGGGCGATGCGCAGTCCGCGGAGGCTCCGTCCCGGCCGCCAATAACGGGGAACGGGCCTCGCGCTCGCTGCGCCTGGAGCGAAGTCGAGACGGAACGGCGGTTGGCCGGGCGTGGTCACCACCGTCGCGTGGTCCTCGGCGATGGTGAAGGATTCCCGCCATGCGTCGCGCGGGGCGTAGACCTCGGTGAGCAGGCGGGTGAATTCGTCCTTGGTCATGGTGCCTTGGAATTTCTGCAACGACGACCAGTCCGGTCGGGATGCAAGGGGTGTGAGTTTTTGCGCCTCCAAACTGGCGGCGAGAAGCAAGAGGATAAGGGCGGTGCGGGCGAAGAGCATGGCGTTGGCAGCCCCAAATGTCGGTCCATGGGCGGTGGAAATCAATGATCGTGAGGGGGAGTTGGGGCTACGGGTGACGCGGATTCCGCGGGTGGATGTAGGCGGCAGGTGGACTGTTTCCTCCCGTGACAACGGGAAAATCCGTGGTTGTATGGGTGGTTCAAAATGATCCGGATACTTTTTTTGGGCGACGTGGTCGGGGAGCCGGGGCGCAAAGCCCTGCAGCAGAGACTAAAGGTGTTGCAGGAAGAGCTGGCGGTCGATTTCACCATCGTCAACGGGGAGAATGCCGCAGGCGGTCGCGGGATCAGCGGAAAGCAGTGCATCGAGCTGCTCAAGTCGGGGGCCACGGTGATCACCACGGGTGACCATGTGTGGGATCAAAAAGACCTGCCGGCTTACATCGAGACCGAGCCGCGCCTGCTTCGCCCGTGTAATTATCCGGAGGGGACGCCGGGGGCGGGGTCGGTGGTCTTGGAGACGGCCAAGGGTCCGGTCGCGGTGCTCAATGTGCGCGGGTTGACTTTCATGAACCCGCCCTTGGACAACCCGTTCCATCGCGCCATGGAGGAAGTGGAGAAACTGCGCGCCGCCACGCCGGTCATTTTTGTAGATATCCATGCCGAGACGACGAGCGAAAAGATCGCCCTCGGGCGTTACTTGGACGGCAAGGTCTCCGCTGTGGTCGGCACCCACACCCACGTGCAGACTGCGGACGAGCAGATTTTTCCCGGCGGCACGGCCTTCCTTTGCGATGCCGGGATGTGCGGGGCGGCGGACTCCGTCCTCGGCCGGACCAAGGAGTCGATCCTGCGTCGGTTTCTCACCGGGATGCCGACCACGCTGCCGGTGGCCGGGGGTGAGGTGCGGGTGTGCGGGGCGGTGGTGGAGGTGGACGAAGCCACGGGACGGGCCCTGGCGATCAGGCGTCTTGCGGAAGTGGTTTCCACCTAGCGGCTGCACGGCCGATCGGCTAATCCGCCGGTGCTCCCCCCTTTTTTCCCAGGCCAGTTTGATCCCGTGCGCGGGAATGGGTCGGAATATTCGCCCAAGTTGTCGGGGCAATCATGTTTTCCCCGCGACAGGTAGAGCGATGGGTCCTGGTCGGCATGCCGTCGCCCTTGAAAAGGCGTTGAGAGCCGGAGCATTGCGGAGACGGCCGGAGGTAATACCTCGTTGAGAGCCGGAGTCCACCCCAACGAGCAATTGAGGGGTTGAAAGCCAGCCACTGTTCGCTTCACGCAGAGTGACCAGCGTGAGTCAGGCCGAGGAGGTAAGTAACCCCAACAATGTCCCTGAACTTTCAACTACGTTTTTAGGTCATGAGACACCAGGCCATTACCTCTCTGGCCGAGGCCCCGAGGGCGGCCGGGCTCGCGAGCCGCGGCCACCCCCGCCTCTTGTGAAAATTCTCTTGTTCTTAAGTTGCGACTTGCCCGGGTGGGACGATCGAGTATTGTAGCCCCGTTGTTCTCCTTTCAGGTTCCCCAGCCGTGGGCTTGTTACAGCAGCAACCCACCGGTCTCACCGGTTCGACCCACGGCTGCAAACAAATCGAACCATGAAAACATCCTGCTCCGTCGCGGCTTTTGCCGCCGTCGTCACCTTCATTTCCGGTCTCCAAGCCGCTGATCTGAATATAACCATCGTCACGAGCAACACCGTGACCTCCACCTACACCCCGGAAGACCTCGATTATGGAGATCCTGCCGCAATTCTTTACAAGGTGGGTTACGCCGTCCTACCGGCTGCCGATTTCACCGGATTGAACGCCGGTGACACGATCACCTTGGACGTGGTGGCTCCTGCCGGCTCCCAGTTCCAAATCACGCCGCAAGGCACTTATTCGTTTGCCACCTTCAACCGATGGTTTGCCAGCGGAGAGAACGTCGGGGCTGGGGGGTTCTCAAGCGTCTCCTTTTCGTTGCTTGACCTCACGGGTAATGCGCCGACCCCCCGTCTGACTAGCCTCCTGAGGTATAATCCTAGTAATAACGCCTCCGATTTTCGCTACACTGCTGACTTCGACAGTCTGGAGGCTATTATTTTTTCAGGCTTCAGATTTAGGGGGACGCTGGCTGGCTCGGTTAACGCGATCACGCTCCCCTTCAACGAAACTCCTTCTTTTTCCGTCAGTGACAACAACTATCAAGGTCCACCCCCTCCCAACGATCTCGGCATCCTGACCATCATCCCCGAGCCCTCCACCTACGCGTTGCTTTTGCTCAGCGGAGCGGGATGGCTCCTTTGGATGCGCCGGAAGGTGACCTTTCAATCTTTGGGCTTCTCGGGGCTGGGGCCGAAAGCGGAATAAAAAGCAGCGGGCATGACGCTGCTTGGGCCGGTCAACGCCGGCCATTTGCTCCCTCTCCTTGGCGGGTGCTCGTGTCCAAGGCAGGGCGGCTCTCCCGGTTTCCCCGGCGTCGAGCGCCGGACGCGGTGGCTTCCCCAGATCATCGCGCCAAGGGAATGCCGGTCTTGCCAGGCCTTGCCTCTGGCAGGGCCGTGGAGAATGCGCATTGGGCAAAGCGGCCCTGTTTCAAAGTGAGATCCGGCCGCTCGCCCTCGGCAAGAACGGCCTGGCCTAAAATCTCCTTTGACACCGAGCGGCTGCAGAGGCATAAAGGGTCAACGCTGCGAAAGAGTCGCGCAGTCCGCAGGCCGTAAATCCGCTGAAAACACGGGGGATGGCCCCGGACTGCTTCGCTTTTTTTGAGGCTGCGATTCAGAACCAAACATCAACCTAAAAACACTTTGCGGAGTTTGCCCATGTAGCTCAGTTGGTAGAGCACGTCCTTGGTAAGGACGAGGTCACCGGTTCAATCCCGGTCATGGGCTCCAGCCTGCGCGGCGCAAAATTCGCAACATTTAAACCAACCAAACAGACCAAGCACTATGGCTAAGGAAGCATTCAAACGCGACAAACCCCACGTGAACATCGGCACGATCGGCCACGTGGACCACGGCAAAACCACCCTCACCGCGGCGATCACCACCGTGCTCTCCAAGACCGGCAAGGCGCAGGCCCGCGGCTACGCGGACATCGACGCGGCGCCCGAGGAAAAAGAGCGCGGCATCACGATCAACACCGCGCACGTGGAATACGAAAGCGACAAGCGCCACTACGCGCACGTCGATTGCCCCGGCCACGCCGACTACATCAAAAACATGATCACCGGCGCGGCCCAGATGGACGGCGCCATCCTCGTGGTCAGCGCGGCGGACGGCCCGATGCCCCAGACCCGTGAGCACATCCTGCTCGCCCGCCAAGTCGGCGTGCCCTCGGTCGTGGTCTTCATGAACAAATGCGACATGGTCGATGACCCGGAACTCCTCGATCTCGTCGAGATGGAAATCCGTGACCTGCTGAGCAAATACGAATTCCCCGGCGACGACATTCCGATCGTCCGTGGTTCCGCCTTGAAGGCCTTGAACGGAGATGCCGAGGGTGAAAAAGCGATCAACGCGCTGATTGATGCCGTCGACAGCTACATCCCCGAGCCGCAGCGTCCTCTCGACCTGCCCTTCCTCATGCCGATCGAAGACGTCTTCAACATTGAAGGCCGCGGCACGGTCTGCACCGGCCGGGTCGAGCGTGGTCGGGTCAAAAAGATGGAGGAAGTTGAAATCGTCGGGATCAAGCCCACGGTCAAGACGACGGTCACCGACATCGAGATGTTCCGCAAGTTGCTCGACGACGCGATGGCCGGCGACAACATCGGCGCCCTGCTCCGCGGGATCAAAAAGGATGACGTCGAGCGTGGCCAGGTGTTGGCCAAGCCCGGCTCGATCAGCCCGCACAAGAAATTCAAGGCCGAAGTCTACATCCTGAGCAAGGACGAGGGCGGCCGTCATACCCCGTTCTTCTCCAACTACCGTCCGCAATTCTACTTCCGCACCACGGACGTGACCGGAACGGTGAAGTTGCCGGACGGAGTGGAAATGGTCATGCCCGGGGACAACATCGCGATGGAAGTTGATCTGATCACCCCGATCGCCATGGAAAAAACCATCCGTTTCGCCATCCGCGAAGGCGGCCGTACGGTCGGCGCCGGTCGCGTTGCCGAGATTCTGGATTAATCTTTGGAGGATACGCACAGGCCAGTAGCTCAATTGGTAGAGTAGCGGTCTCCAAAACCGTCGGTTGGGGGTTCGAGTCCCTCCTGGCCTGCTCTCCGCTTGACCCTGGTCGCCGTCTTTCCCGCGCATGTTCCGCAAGCTCAAAACATTCATCGCCGAAGTCCGGGTCGAACTCTTCAAGGCCACCTGGCCGTGGGACCCGAAGGAAAAAGGGTTCCGCCGCTACAAAGAGCTGGCCGATTCGACCGTGGTGGTCATCGTGGCGATGGTCATCTTGGGCGGCTACATCGCCTTTTTCGATCTCATGCTGGTCAACACCGTCGGGTGGCTGACCCGCCCCTAAAGAAAAAATCCCCATGTCGCCCAACGTCCTTCGCATCCCCGCCCCGCGCGACCAATGGTTTGTCGTGCAGGTCCTCTCCGGCCAGGAGAAGAAAGTATTTGATAGCATCATGAAGCGGCTGAAAACCGAGGAGATGGGCGACTTGGTCTTCAATGTGCTCATCCCGACCGAACGGGTGCAGGAAATCAAGCAGGGCAAGAAAAGCGAGACCACGCGCAAGTTTTTCCCCGGCTACATCATCGCCAACATGCACCTCTTGACCGAAGACGGCGGGCTGATGGACCGCACCTGGTATTTCGTCAAGGACACGCCCGGAGTGATCGGCTTCGCCGGAACGAAAGACCGCCCGACGCCGATGCGCCCGCGCGAAGTGGAGAGCATGCTCGCCCAGATCGAGGAACGCGTCGACACGGTGAAGCCCAAGGTTTCCTTCCAAGTGGGCGAAAAAGTCAAAGTGGCGGACGGCCCCTTCCAGAGTCAGACCGGGGTGGTCGAGGAGGTGGATCCGGGCCGGGGCAAGCTGCGTGTTTCGGTCACCATTTTCGGACGCGAGACGCCGGTCGAACTCGAATACTGGCAAGTGGACCGCGAAGAATAGAACTTTATGGCTAAAGAAATTGTCGGAACGATCAAACTGCAAATCCCGGCCGGGCAAGCGAATCCCGCGCCTCCGGTCGGCCCGGCGCTCGGGCAAAAGGGTGTCAACATCATGGCCTTCTGCAAAGAGTTCAACGCCGCCACGCAAAAGCAGGCCGGCGACATCCTTCCGGTGGTTATCACGGTTTACAAAGACAAATCCTTCACTTTCATCACCAAGTCGCCCCCGGCGTCCGTCCTGATCAAGAAGGTGGCCGGCATCGCGGCCGGATCGAAAGAGCCGAACAAAACCAAGGTCGGCAAGCTGACCAAAAAGCAACTCCTCGAGATCGTGAAGATCAAGATGAACGACCTCAATGCCCGGGATGAAGAGGCCGCGATGAAGATCATCGCCGGCACCGCCCGTCAAATGGGCGTCGAAGTGGAGGCATAAGGATTTTCCAACCCGCGTCCCGCGCAAGCGGGCCGCACAACCGCAGGAGTCCGCCCGGGCGGACGTTCGCACTGCAAAATACCATGGCAAAAAACCGAAGCAAACGTTACGAGGCGGCCAAGAAAGCCGTTGATCCCGCGCGAAAATATCCGCTGGCCGAAGCAGTCAAAGTGCTCAAGAGCATGCCGCCGGCCAAATATGACATGACCGTCACCCTCTCGATGCACCTGGGAGTGGATCCGAAGCAGTCGGACCAGATGGTCCGCGGCACCACTCCGCTCCCGCACGGCAGCGGCAAAGCTGTCCGCGTGCTCGTCTTCGCCTCCGGCGCGGCGGCCGAAGCGGCCAAGGCGGCCGGGGCCGAATTCGTCGGCTACGAGGACATGATCAAAAAGTGCACCGAGGGTTTTTCCGATTTTGACGTGGCCATTTCGACCCCGGCGGCCATGGCGGAGGTGCGCAAGCTGGGCAAGGTGCTCGGACCGCGCGGCCTGATGCCCAATCCCAAGACCGGCACCGTGACCGACGACACCGCCAAGGCGGTGGGTGAGGTGAAGGCCGGACGCGTGGAGTTCAAACTCGACAAGAATGGCAACATTGCCGTTCCCGTGGGCAAGTTTTCCTTCAGCGAAGATGCCTTGGTCGAGAATGCCGGTGTTGTCCTGGATGCAGTGGCCAAGTCGCGGCCGCCCACGGCCAAAGGTATTTTCCTCGAAAGCGTGACCATTGCGGCCACCGTGACCCCGGGCATTGCGCTCGACCTATCCAACCTCAGCAAGAACTGACCGCCATGCGCCCCGAAAAAGCCAATATCGTCAAAGATCTCAAAGACCAGCTGAACGCCTCGCCGTTCCTCTTGGTCGCCGACTACACCGGGCTCAAGGTCGACCAGTTCGCCTTGCTCCGCACCCGCCTCGCTGCGGTCGGTGCCGAATGTCACGTGGTGAAGAACACCATGCTGCGTATCGCGGCGACCGAACTTGGTCTGCCCGATATGTCCGGTTCCCTCGCGGGCCAAACGGCCATCGTGACCGGCGAACAGGACATTTGTGCCACCGCGAAGGTAATCAAGGTTTTCGCCGCCGAATTCAAGAAGCTGGCCGTTAAGGTTGGTATTCTCGACAACGCGCTGCTCACGGCCGAGCAGGTCCAGGTCATGGCTGACTTGCCCCCGCTCCCCGTCCTGCAGTCCCAGTTGCTCGGCTTGCTCAACATGCCGGCCAGCCAGCTGGTCCGCACGCTCAACGAGCCCGGCGCGAGCCTCGCGCGGGTGCTCAAGGCCAAAGTCGACGCCGCGGGAGGGGCGGCCTGAAATCTTTTCCGGGCGGTTGCTTCGTCACCGCGCGGAAAAAACCAAACAGCAACGGTTCCTTGTCGGGCGGACAGCGGTCGGCCTCAAATTCGTCGGAGCTCCGGCGGGCGACAAAACCACAACCAAGGAAGCAGGCCGCGGAGGCAGGAGCCGAGGCGGCCGCTAAACAGATAGTATGGCTAATATTGAAACCATCGTGGACCAGTTGAGCGGCTTGACCGTTCTGGAAGTGTCCGAACTCGTCAAAGCCCTCGAAGAAAAATGGGGAGTCAGTGCCGCCGCCCCGGTGGCCGCTGCCGCCGCGCCCGCCGCTGGTGGTGCCGCCGCCCCGGCCGAGGAGAAAACCGCCTTTGACGTCATCCTCGTCGAGACCGGCGGGAATAAAATCGCCGTGATCAAAGAGGTCCGTGCCGCCGTGCCCGGACTCGGCCTGGCCGACGCCAAGGCCCTGGTCGAAGGCGCTCCCAAGGCCTTGAAAGAAGGCGTGACCAAGGAAGAAGCCGAAGAGATTAAGAAAAAAGTCGAAGCGGCCGGCGCCAAAGTCGAAATCAAGTAAATCGGCTCCCCGGGCGGGAAAATAAAGGGAATATTTCCCCTTGACCCCCGCCCGGGAGCCACTTATATTGCAGAGTCTGTCTCGGGAATCCCGTCCAACCATTGTCCAAAGCTTGACACCCTACTCTGAGTCACCGTGGCGTCTCTGCGCCCGAGCGGCCAGTCTAGGGCTGTTTTGTCTTACCGGCATTGCAAACGTGGCCGAGAAATAGTCCAGCGCCTCGCGCAACAACCACCACCCGTATTCATGTCTGATCGTCTTTACTTCGGCAAACTCAAGGAAACCACGGAAGCGCCCAACCTCATCGAGCTGCAGGTCAATTCCTACCGGGAATTTTTGCAGGAGGGCATCGCGCCCTCCAAGCGCAAGAACACCGGACTGGAGGCCGTTTTTCGCGAAGTTTTCCCCATCCCGAGTTACGACGAAAAGATGGTGCTGGAATACACGGGCTACGACATCGGTACCCCGAAACTCAGCTCGCTCGAGGCCCAACGCGAAGGCGAGACTTTCAGCGCGCCGCTCCATGTGACCTTCCGCTTCAAAGACGAGAAGGGGACCAAGGAAGAAAAAGTTTACATGGGCGAACTCCCGCTCATGACCCCGCAGGGCACTTTCGTGGTCAACGGGGCCGAGCGCGTCATCGTCAGCCAGTTGCACCGCTCACCCGGCATCTGTTTTGAGTCGAACGTCCACGCCAACGGAAAAGTCCTCTACAGCTTCCGCATCATCCCCGACCGCGGATCGTGGGTCGAAGTCCAGTTCGACACCAACGATTTGCTTTATGTTTACATGGACCGCCGGAAGCGCCGGCGCAAATTCCTCGCCACCACTTTCCTCCGCGCCATGGGGTACCCGTCCGACAAGGACATTGTCGGCCTTTTCTACACGCCACAGGACCTCAAGCTGAGCGGTCGACTCGATGAGGACGAGCTCGCGAGCAAGGTTTTGGTCGAGGACATCAAAGACGGTGAAATTGTCTTGGGCAATGCTTTCGAACCGCTGAACAAAGCGACTATCGCGCGGCTCCTTGCCGCCGGTATCGCCAAGGTGAGTGTGGTCGATGTCTCGGCGGACGAGACCCTGATCAAATCGCTGCGCAAGGATCCTGCGCACAACGAGGAAGAGGCCCTCAAGGACATCTACCGCAAGCTGCGCCCCGGTGATCCACCAACCGTGGCCAACGCCAAAAGCATGCTGAAACGCATGTTCTTCGATCCGAAGAAATACGACCTCGGCCGGGTCGGGCGCCACAAAATCAATCTCAAGCTTAACCTCAATGTCGCGGACGAAAACCGCGTGATGACCCGAGAAGATTTCGTCGCCGCGGTTCGGCACCTGCTCGAACTCAAGCGCGAAGAAGGTTTGGTCGACGACATCGACCACTTGGGCAGCCGCCGGGTCCGCACGGTGGGCGAGCTTCTCGCCAACCAGTGCCGTACCGGTTTGGCTCGCACCGAGCGCGTGGTCAAAGAGCGCATGACCTTGTTCGACTCCGCCCTGGAGCACATTACCCCCTCGAAACTGATCAATCCGAAAGCCCTCAGCGGCGTGGTCCGTGATTTCTTCGGTCGTTCCCAATTGAGCCAGTTCATGGATCAGACCAATCCGCTTTCCGAGCTGACCCACAAGCGGCGCCTTTCTGCCCTCGGGCCCGGCGGCCTGAGCCGCGACCGCGCCGGATTTGAAGTCCGCGACGTGCATCCCTCGCACTACGGCCGGATCTGCCCGATCGAAACACCGGAAGGTCCGAACATCGGCTTGATCAGCTCGCTCAGCACCTTTGCCCGCATCAACGATTTCGGCTTCATCGAAACCCCTTACCGCAAAGTGACCAATGGGCGTGTCAGCGACTCGATCGAATACCTCCCGGCCGACAAGGAAGAAAACTTCCTTGTGGCCCAAGCCAATTCGGTGGTCGATGGCCAGGGCAAGTTGCTCGGAGAAAAAGTATCGGTGCGCTACCGCGGCGACTTTCTCGAAGTTGAACCGGCCAAGGTCCACTACATGGACGTCTCGCCGAAGCAGCTCGTTTCCGTGGCGGCCGGACTCATTCCCTTCCTTGAGCACGATGACGCCAACCGGGCCCTCATGGGCTCGAACATGCAGCGTCAGGGCGTTCCGCTTCTCCGCTCCGATTCGCCGCTGGTTGGCACCGGTCTTGAAGGTCGGGTGGCCCGCGACTCCAAGGCGGTGGTTATCGCCGAGGAGACGGGCAAAGTGGCCTCGGTCACAGCCGACCAGATTATTGTGACCAAGGATGGCCGCTTGCCCGAAGGCAAGCGTAAGATCAAGACTGACCTGGAAAAGCACGTTCACGTCTACGAACTGCGCAAATTCATGCGCTCGAACAGCAGCACGTGCATCAACCAGCACCCGATCGTCGAAAAGGGACAGTCCGTGAAGAAGGACGAGGTCATCGCCGACGGACCCTGCACGGAGAAGGGCGAACTCGCCCTCGGACGCAACGTGCTCGTCGCGTTCATGCCCTGGAGCGGATACAATTTCGAGGACGCCATCATGATTAGCGAGCGTGTGGTCAAGGAGGACATCTACACTTCGATCCACATCGACGAATTTGACATCGGTGCGCGTGACACCAAGCTCGGTCCGGAAGAAATCACCCGTGACATCCCGAACGTGGGCGAAGAAGCCCTGCGCAATCTCGGGCCCGACGGCGTCATCCGCATCGGCGCGGAAGTGAAACCCGGCGACATTCTGGTCGGCAAAATCACCCCGAAGAGCGAAACCGAACTCGCCCCGGAAGAGCGCCTCCTTCGGGCCATCTTCGGCGAGAAGGCGGCCGACGTGAAAGATACCTCGCTCACCGTGCCTTCCGGGACTTACGGCATCGTCATGGACGTCAAAGTCTCGGCGAAAAAGGAATTGACCAAATCCAAGCTCTCGCCGACCGAGGCGAAGAAGCACGCCAAGCAACTCGACGAGGACTACAAAAAGCGGAGCGAGGAACTTCACGAGCAGTTGACCGAGGCGCTCTCCAATGTCTTGCTCGGCGAAAAAATCCCGCTCGACGTGGTTAATGGCGAGAGTGGCGAAATTATTATTCCGGCCAACCGCAAAATTACCAAAACCCTCCTGCGCAAATTGGCGGGGGTCTACAACCAGGTCGAAATCGACCCGAGCCCGATCCGCAACAAGATCCTCGAGATCATCGGCCAATACCGCCACCGTTTTGACGACCTCCAGCATGAGCGCGAGGAGAACCTGATGCGGGTGGAAAGCGGCGACGAAGTCGATCCGGGCATCGTCAAGCAGGTCAAAGTTTACATTGCGAGCAAGCGCAAGCTCAGCGTGGGCGACAAGATGGCCGGACGTCACGGCAACAAGGGCGTGGTCGCGAAGATCGTGCCCGAAGAAGACATGCCTTTCCTCGCCGACGGAACACCGGTCGATATCGTGCTCAATCCGCTCGGCGTGCCCAGTCGCATGAATGTCGGGCAGGTCCTCGAGACCCACCTCGGTATTGCCGCGAAGGCGCTGGGCTTCAAAGTGGCCACTCCGGTCTTTGACGGGATCAACGAGGAGAAAATCTTCGACTACATGAAACAGGCCAGCAAAGTCGACGGCTTCACTTGGGTCCAACCCAACGGCAAGGCCATCGTGCACGACGGCCGCACCGGTGATGCCTTCGAGCAGGAAGTCGTGGTCGGCTACATTTACATGATGAAGCTGGGTCACTTGGTCGCGGACAAAATCCACGCCCGCGCGGTCGGTCCCTACTCGCTGGTCACCCAGCAGCCCTTGGGTGGCAAGGCGCAATACGGCGGCCAGCGCTTCGGCGAAATGGAAGTCTGGGCCCTCCAGGCCTACGGCGCCGCCTACACGCTGCAGGAGTTGCTCACCGTCAAATCTGACGACGTGCAGGGCCGCACGCGCATCTACGAATCTATCGTCAAGGGTGACAACTCATTGGAGGCCGGCACACCGGAATCCTTCAACGTGCTGATCAAAGAAATGAAAAGCCTCGGACTCGACGTCAAAGCCGGCCGACCCGGCCACGTTGCGGCCGATCTCGTGGCCTGACCACGCAACGGGAGCAAAGAAAAATCATGAGCGACCAAATGCTACGCGACCTGTCCGGCGAAACTGCGCCGGCCTTCGACCAAGTCTCCATCACGGTGGCGTCCCCCGAATCCATCCGTTCCTGGAGTCACGGCGAGGTGAAAAATCCCGAGACGATCAACTACCGCACGTTCAAACCCGAGAAGGGCGGACTTTTCTGCGAGCGCATCTTCGGTCCGACCCGCGATTGGGAGTGCACCTGCGGAAAATACAAGCGGATCAAGCACAAGGGTGTGGTTTGCGACCGCTGCGGGGTCGAAGTCACCCTGGCCCGGGTGCGCCGCGAGCGCATGGGCCACATTGAGTTGGCCGTGCCTGTTTCGCACATCTGGTTCTACAAATGCACGCCGTCCCGCCTCGGGCTCATGCTCGACCTCACGGGCAAGCAACTCGAGCGCATCATTTATTACGAGGATTACCTCGTGATCGACCCGGGCAACACCAGCCTCGAGGCCGGTCAACTCCTGAGCGAAGCAGAATTCCGCGAAGCCGAAGAGCAATACGGCGAGGACTTCACCGCCGGCATGGGGGCCGAAGCGCTGCAAAAGCTGCTCGAGCGCATCGACCTTGGCGCCTTGGTCAAGGACCTGCAGGAGCAGATGGAAAAGACCAAAAGCAAGACGACCAAAACCAAGTTGGCCAAGCGTCTCAAGCTGGCCCAAGGCTTCCTCCATTCGCGGACCCGCCCGGACTGGATGATCCTTAATGTCCTGCCCGTCATCCCGCCGGACCTCCGTCCGCTTGTCCCGCTCGAAGGTGGCCGTTTTGCCACCTCCGATCTGAACGATCTTTACCGTCGTGTCATCAACCGGAACAACCGGTTGAAAAACCTTCTGCAGCTCAAGACGCCGGAGGTTATCATCCGCAATGAAAAGCGCATGCTGCAGGAAGCGGTGGACGCCCTCTTTGATAATGGCCGTCATGGCCGCGCCGTGACCGGCGCAAGCAACCGCCCGCTCAAGTCGCTCAGCGACATGCTCAAAGGCAAGCAGGGCCGTTTCCGGCAAAACTTGCTCGGCAAGCGCGTCGACTACTCGGGCCGATCGGTCATCGTGATCGGACCCGAGCTCAAGCTCCACCAGTGCGGACTGCCCAAGAAGATGGCTCTCGTCCTCTTCGAACCTTTCATCATCCGCCGCCTCAAGGAGCTCGGCTACGTGCACACCGTGCGCAGCGCGAAGAAAATCATCGAGCGGCAGGAGCCGGTCGTCTGGGATATTCTCGAGGAAGTGACCAAAGGTCACCCTGTCCTGCTCAACCGGGCGCCGACCCTCCATCGTCTTTCCATCCAAGCCTTTGAGCCGCAGTTGATCGAAGGCGAAGCTATCCGCATCCACCCGCTGGTCTGCACGGCCTACAACGCCGACTTCGACGGCGACCAGATGGCGGTGCACGTCCCGCTTTCGGCCGAGGCGCAACTCGAAGCCCGTATGCTCATGCTGGCCACGAACAACATCTTCTCGCCCTCCAGCGGCAAGCCGATCACCACGCCGTCGCAGGACATCACCCTGGGCTGCTACTACCTGACGCAAAATCCCCGCATCACGGCAAAAAACCGCGACGAGCGTCTACCGCTTTTCGCGGACTCGAGCGGAGTCGAGTTGGCCATCTCGGAAGATGCGATCAAGACCCATACCCGCATTCTTTACAAGAACCCCGACTTCGCGAAGCAGACCGTTTACGGAGACCCCTCGAAAAAAGTCATCGAGACCACGGCGGGCCGCGTCCGTTTCAACGAAATCTGGCCCGAGGGCCTCGGCTTCATCAACAAGCCGGCCGGGAAGAAACAGCTGAGCGACATCATCTGGAACACCTACCAAGTGGGCGGGCAAAAAGTCGCGGTGGAAACCCTCGACCGTCTCAAAGATCTTGGTTTCAAGGAAGCGACCCGTGCCGGCATTTCCATCGGCATCGTCGACATGATCATCCCGAAGGAGAAGCAGGTCGAAATCGACCGCGCTCACAAGCAGATCGACGAAGTCGAGAAGCAGTATCGCAAGGGCATCATCACCGATGGCGAGCGCTACAACAAAATCATCGATATTTGGACCCACGCGGGTGAGGAAATCTCCAACGTCATGTTCCGCACCCTCGACCACAACGAGGGGCGCAAGGAAATGAACCCGGTCTTCCTCATGGTCGACTCCGGCGCCCGCGGCAACCGCCAGCAGGTCAAACAGCTGGCCGGCATGCGTGGTCTTATGGCCAAACCCTCCGGCGAGATCATCGAGCGTCCCATCACCTCGAACTTCCGCGAAGGCCTCACCGTCCTCGAATATTTCATCTCGACCCACGGCGCGCGCAAGGGTCTGGCCGACACTGCGCTGAAGACGGCTGATTCCGGCTATCTGACCCGCAAGTTGGTCGACGCCGCCCAGGATGTCATCATCACGGAGGAGGATTGCGGCACGGTCAAAGGCATCGTCGTCCAGCCGATTTATGAAGGTGACGAGGAAGTCGTCGACCTGAAGACCCGCATCATCGGGCGCACCAGCTGTGAAACAGTGAAGGATCCGGTCAGCGGCAAGGTGGTGATCAAGTCCGGCCACATCGTCGACGAGGCGACTGCCGCCGCGCTCGAACACATAGGTGTGGAGCATTTCCGCATCCGTTCGGTCCTGACCTGCGAATCCAAGCGCGGCTGCTGTGCCAAGTGCTACGGCCGCAATTTGGCCAACGGTAAACTGGTCCACCTCGGCGAGGCGGTCGGCATCGTCGCCGCCCAGTCCATTGGCGAGCCCGGCACCCAGCTGACGATGCGTACTTTTCACATTGGTGGCACGGCCAGCCAGACCTTCAAACAGCCGATCATCAAGGCGAAGCACGACGGCACGGTCCGTTATGTCGAGCTTCGCACGGTCACTTCGACCGACGGGAACAACATTGTGCTGAACAAAAACGGCTTCATTGGCGTTTACAATGAGAAGGACGGCCGTGAACTCGAGCGTCACAGCATTGTGATCGGTTCGGTGGTTTCCGCAAACGACGGTGGCACGGTCAAGAAAGGCGAAGTCTTCGTCCAGTGGGACCCTTACAATCTTCCCATTCTGACCGAAAAGCCCGGCACCGTGGAATTCCGCGACATGATCCCCGGCCTCAGCGTGAAGCGCGAAGTCGACGAGGCTACCGGCATCACCGGTCTCGTGGTCATCGAGCACAAAGAGGATCTCCATCCACAGATCGTGGTGGTCGATGGTGAGAAGAAAATCGTGGCCAGCTACTCGATCCCGGCCGGCGCCCACGTTGTGGTGGCCGACAACCGAAAAGTCGCAGCCGGACAGCTTCTGGCCAAGACTCCGCGGAAAATCGCCAAGACGAAAGACATCACCGGCGGGTTGCCCCGCGTGGCCGAGTTGTTCGAAGCCCGCAAGCCGAAGGATTCGGCCGAAATCGCGAAGATTGACGGCATTGTCAAAATCGAAGGCACGGCCCGCGGCAAGCGCCGTCTCCTCGTCCTCGACCCCGAAACCAAGGAGGAGGAAGAGCACCTTATCCCGATGAACAAGCACATCATTGTGGCCGACGGCGACCGGGTGAAGAAGGGCAGCCAATTGACCGAGGGGCCGGTGCTCCCGCACGAAATCCTGGCGGTCTGCGGCCCGGCGGCACTTCAGGAGCATCTGCTCAACGAAGTGCAGGAGGTTTACCGCTTGCAGGGCGTTGAGATCAACGACAAGCACATCGAAATTATCATCCGCCAGATGCTGCGCAAGGTGAAGATTACCGACCCGGGTGACACTACGCTGCTCTGGGACGACAAAGTCGAGCGCACCGAATTCGACAAGGAAAACGAGCGCATCACCAAGCTCGGCGGCAAACCGGCCGAAGGCGAGCCGGTGCTCCTTGGCATCACCCGCGCCTCACTCAGCACGGAAAGTTTCATCTCCGCAGCCTCCTTCCAGGACACCACCCGCGTCCTCACTGATGCCGCCACTCTGGGCAAAGTCGATATGCTGCGCGGTTTCAAGGAAAACGTCATCATGGGTCACCTCGTCCCGGCAGGCACCGGCTTCCAAGGCGCCCGCGATATCGAGGTCGTGCAGGTTGATCTGGGAGAGGAACTCGCCGCCACGGCCGAAAGCGAAAAAGAAGCCGGCTAAACCAAGAACAATCCCATGGCATCCATCGAACTGATCACCGAACTCCTTGAATCCGGGGTCCACTACGGGCACCAGACCAAGCGCTGGAACCCGAAAATGCGGGAATTCATCCTCGAAGAGAAAAACGACATCTACATCATCGACGTCAGCCAGACTGTGGAGCAACTTGACCGCGCGAGTAAGTTCCTCGCCGGGATCGTCTCCGGGGGGGGCAAGGTTCTTTTTGTCGGCTGCAAAAAGCAGGCTCAAGAGGCGATCAAAGAAGCCGCTGAGTTCTGTGGTCAATTCTATGTCCACAACCGCTGGCTCGGTGGCACCCTGACCAATCTCACGACGATCCGCAAAAGTGTGGCCCGTCTCCAGGAGATCGAGAAAAAGCTGAAAGGGCCCGGCCTCTCCAAGATCGGCAAGAAGGAACAAGCCTCCCTGCGCCGCGAGTTGGCCCGGCTGATGAAGAACCTGGCCGGCCTGCGCGAGATGGACAAACTCCCGAATGCCGTGGTTGTGATCGACACGACCCGCGAAGACATCGCGGTGCGCGAAGCGAACCGCCTCCGCATCCCGGTGGTGGCCATCGTCGATACCAACTGCGACCCCGAGGTGATCGATTACCCCATCGCCGGCAATGATGACGCCATCCGCTCGATCCGCGTGGTACTGACCAAGCTGGTCGAAGCGATCAAAGGTGCTTCCGGGATCCGCGAGAAGAAGACCGACACGACCCTCTCCGGAGTCGCGGAATAAAGGCTCGCGCAGCTCCGCTGCGGATCGGCTGAGCACTGAAAACTGAAAATGGTAAATTTCCCTATGTCCGCCATCTCACCCCAACTCGTCCGTGAACTCCGCGAAAAGACCAACGCGGGAATGATGGACTGCAAGCGCGCGCTGACCGAAGCGGGGGGCGACCTGAGCAAAGCCGAAGACCTCCTCCGCGCCAAGGGCATTGCCTCGGCCGGGAAGAAAGCCTCGCGCAGTGCCAAGGAAGGCACCGTGGCCTCCTACATCCACCTCCAGGGCAAGGTCGGCGTGCTGGTCGAGGTCAATTGCGAGACCGACTTCGTGGCTAAGAACGAAAAGTTCCGTGAACTGGTCAAAGACATCACGCTGCACATTGCGGCGGCCAATCCCACTTGCGTCTCCCGCGAGCAGGTCGACCAGTCCGAAATTGAGCGGGAGAAAGCCATTTTCCGTCAGCAAGTCGAAGGCAAGCCAGCCGACATGATGGAGAAAATTGTCGAAGGCAAAGTGGAAAAGTTCTATGGCACGATCTGCCTGCTGGAGCAGCCTTTCATCAAGAATCCCGACCTGACCATTGCCGACCTGGTGAAATCGAAGATCTCCGAGCTGGGCGAGAACATTGTCATCCGCCGTTTCACCCGCTACATGGTGGGCGAAGGCGTGACGAACGAGCCGGCCGCGGAGTAATCCTGCCGGCCGGTCTTTTCTGGAGCGGCGGTCTGCGGGCGCCGTGCCTCAACCCTCCATGACGGTCGGCGGGGATCCACCCTCGGAGGAAAGGGGGCCGACCTTGTTCCTAAGCCGTCTCCATGCAGTTCAAGACGCCATAAAAAAGGCGGCTTGGCTCGGTTTGCCAAGGGGGGCAGGGCCGTCCCCGGCCGTGTGGTCTGCTCGTGACGGGCGGGACCCGCGCACGGCGGGCCGGCTGCCCGTGCCCCCCTGGGCCAACGGCAAACTCGCTGACCAAACAATATGGGTCAACTCCCGCCCAGGCGCGCTTCGGTGGCAACGGCGGGAAAGGCAGGATGTTCTGCATGGTTACGGCAAAGAGAGGGCGCCTCCGTCTCCGCGCCGAAGCGGGGAGAAACGACTGTACTTCTTAAACCGCTTTAAAATTTTCCCGCCCCGCGGGAGGGGCGGTCTCCACGGCGACCCTGGAGCACCCTCGGACTCAAATACTGCCCAGGTCCACGCGCTTCCACGTGAAGTAAAAAGCGACGCGGCGGAGGTGGGTCTGTTCCCCAGTTTTCCCGCGCAAAAAAGGGGCACCAGATGGTTCTGGCGCCGTTCGGGAACCGACTCAGTCGTCCGCTTAGCCGTAACGATGCAGAACCTTTAACCACGGATTTCACGGATGACACTGATGCCAAGCACCTTGATGAGGGGCAGGAAACCGTAAAGAAAGTTCACCATTTGGTGAGTAATCCGCCGGCAGGGATTGTCTTGAGATTTCTCTGAACCCATCCGTGAAATTCGTGTCATCCGTGGTTCAATTGAATGGACACGGCTTAGAAGGCGAAGCGCAAGCCGTAGCGCCACATAAGTTGGTTGTCCGGCAAACCGCTCACCCCTGAGAAGAGGTAACGAGCGTCGCTGAACAAACCCACATTCTCCGTAATACGGTACTCGAGACCGCCGCCGACGTGGCCGAAGCCTTGACCGGCAATTCCCGGGCTCCAACGTCCGTTGCCGTAGTTCGCGCCGCCGCCGACCATAAGGTAAGGGGCGAGGTTGATTGAGCAGATCGGGTAACGCAGGAAGAGGTTACCGATAGTGGCCCAGCGGGTGAAACGGAAGTCATTCTCCTGGCTTTTATTCCCCAATTTGTTACGGCCATAAAGGTCTTGTTCCAGGCCGATGCCGAGGAATTTCGTGAAGAAGTAGTTGGCACCCAGACCACCGCCCCAAGCAGGACGACCGGACATCTCGGAGTTGCCTTGGTAGAATGCGCCGAGTCCGAACGCGTCGAGTTGGAATTCTTGATCGCGAAAAAGGCAGGTGGGGTCGGCGGCAACGACTTTTTGGGAGACGGTTTCAGTGCCGGCGAAGAGCGAGGTAGCGGCAACAGCGACCATGACACTTGGAATAAGATATTTTTTCATGGGAGGGGGATATGGTTTTTATAACGCCTCAAAGCTAGGACTTCCGGCAGAAGAAGGGAATCCCTGTTTTGGCATCAAAGCAAGAAAAACGGCGCCGGATTGCTCCGGCGCCGCTGGTCAATCATTTTTCTTCTTCAATTAGAACGCGAAGCGCAGGCCGTAGCGCCACATGAGCTGGGAACCGGGTAAGCCGGCAGCTCCCGAGTAGAGATAACGAGCATCGCTGAACAGGCCGATGTTTTGGGTCAAACGATACTCAAGCCCGCCGCCGACATGTCCGATGCCTTGACCGCCAAGTTTGGGCACATTGCCGTAGATGGCGCCGCCGCCGACCATGAGGTAAGGGGCGAGATTAATCGAGCAAATCGGATAACGCAGGAAGAGGTTACCGATGGTGGCCCAGCGGGTATAACCGAAGTCATTGCCGGCACTGCTGCCACTGTTACGACCGAAGAGGTCTTGCTCGAGGCCAACACCAACATACTTCGAGAAGAAGTAGTTGAGGCCCAAGCCGCCGCCCCAGGCAGGACGACCGCCGAGATCGCCAGAGCTTTGGTAAAAGTCTCCGAGACCGAAAAGGTCGAGCTGAATTTCTTGGTCGCGGAAGAGACATGTAGGCTCAACGGCAATGACTTCTTTGGAAACGGTTTCAGGGCCCGCGAACGCCGAAGTAGCGGCGACAGCGGCCATGACACCTGTGATGATATATTTTTTCATGATTTGGTTTATGGTTTTGTTTGCGTGCAGGATTTCCTGCAAGGGCAACACTGGCGGATGGTGCGGCGGAGGACAAGAATATTTTTCGACAATATGAGAAATACTTCTCATGCCTTGCTCATCTCGACTCGGCCGGAGAGCCGGAGGCAACTGCCGAGGCGGACAACGCGGGTTTGGGCGAGGACGGCAGGAGGCGAGAGCTTGGCACCGGCCACCGCGACCACGCTGCCCCCAGCCAGCATTGGACCGAGGTAGAAGACAACCTCGTTGGCCAGGCGGGAGGCGAAGAGCCGGCCCAAGGTGTGACCCCCACCTTCGACCAAAACCGATTGGATGCCTTGGCGGCCCAGGGCACGAAGGGCGGCGCGCAAGGTGGACTGCCTGAGCACCATGGTGCGTTCGCGGTAACGGTCGGTGAAAACTTTGGCCTTGGCGGCAGGCGCGCTGCGGGGGGCCCAAATGATGCGTCTTGGTTGCTCCGCACCTTTTAGGCCGCGCACGGTGAGGGCAGGGTCGTCGGCCCGGATGGTTCCTGCACCGACCAGAATCGCCTCGACCCGGGCCCGCAATTTCATTGCGTCGGCCCGGGCGGCCGGGGAGGTAATCCATTGTTCTTCGCCCGGCGGCCGGGTGAGACGACCGTCGAGTGACAGGCCGCACTTGGCCACGACCCAAGGCAGACCGGTCGCCATGAAATGATGGAACTCGGGGTTGAGTGCGGCGCATTGGTCGCCGAGGACTCCCGAGGTTACCTCGACTCCGGCTTTCGCCAGCTGACGCAACCCGCGGCCGCGGTGTTTTGGGTTGGGATCGATGGCGCCGCTGACCACGCGGGCAATGCCGGCCCGGAGCAATGCTGCGGTGCAGGGCGGGGTGCGTCCGTGGGTGCTGCACGGTTCGAGCGTGAGGTAAGCCGTGGCCCCGCGGGCCGCGGCGGGATTTTTCAAGCAACGCAGCGCTTCGATTTCGGCATGCGGTTGGCCGGCGCGGTGGTGGTAGCCGCGCGCGATGATCCGTCCGTTTTTAACCAAGACGCAGCCAACCGCCGGATTTGGCCGGGTTTGGCCGGTGCTGCGGCGCGCGAGCCGGATGGCCACACGCATGAATTTTTCCTCGATGGTCATGTTTGGAGGGGAGGACGGCCGGCAGTCAGCGGCCGCCGCTGCCAAGCGGGCGAGATCCGCAATCGGCGTGTCAGATCAGATTTTCAGCTGAGGAATGCCGCAGCGCGGTTCGGCGGGTTTTGAGACTTGAGGGTGTCGGGATGACCAAAAGGATGGAAAGTTCACCCCGGAAAAATGCCACACAGCGGCCACGGAGAGGAAGCCCCGTTGTGCTGGAAGACGCCGCGGGCAAAATCAGGTGACGCTGGCAGGCCCGTGAGGCTGAGGAGCACATTGGACGGGATCTCCGAAGGGGTCCCGCGCCGATGAGGTAAAGGGTTTTCATGATCTGCCTTTGCTTTCTCTGGCCTCCCCAGAGGCGAGGGCGCCGAGGCCGAAAATGAGCGGTTCACTGATCGCAAAATGCACCGGGGCGCCTCCGTGCTGGGGACTGACCGAGCCGGCCGCGCGCAGGACGAGGTGTTTGGATGTTTTGATTTGCTGGAGGCGGCGGTTGCGGCCGACAGCGCCGACGCGGAGCGGCCCTCCGCGGAGGCTCTGCCGGAGGCGCGGACGGGCCGGATTGGAGAACATGGCAAACAAAAGAGCCATCTGGTTTAGGCCCCCGAGACTTCTTCTTCCGCGCCGAAGAAACCACGCGTGTGGGTATGAGTAAGGGAGGGCGGCTGAACCTAAACTCTTGATCCATCTGTGGCTCAAAGAATCGTGCGGTTGGCCTCGTTGATTTTGGCGGGAGGAGGCAAACCCGGGACGGTTTACCCCGTGGCTTTGCGGGTTGAACCATCGTAACGGAACGTCCGGAGGAAGCAGTTTGATTGCGGACCTCGCTCCCGTTATAGGTTCTTGATGAAGTTATTGGTCACCGGCGGGGCAGGCTACATCGGGAGTATTTGCGTTGAAGAGGTGCTCAATCGGGGACACGAGGTGGCGGTGCTCGACAATCTGACTGAGGGGCATCGCGCCGCGGTTGACCCGCGGGCCACCTTCTACCAAGCCGATCTGTCCGACCGCGTGGCGGTCGGGCTTGCCGTCAAGGAGTTTGCTCCGGATGCGGTGATGCATTTCGCGGCCAATGCGCTGGTCGGCGAGTCGATGACCAATCCGTCAAAGTACTTCCGCAACAACGTCTCCAGCGGCCTCAACCTGCTCGATGCGATGGCGGAGAACGGGGTGAAAAAATTCGTCTTCAGTTCCACTTGCGCGACGTTCGGAATTCCCGAGCGCTTGCCGATCGACGAAAGCCTGCCGCAGCGGCCGATCAACCCCTATGGCGAGTCCAAGCTGATCTTCGAAAAAATTCTTCGTTGGTATGACGAAATCCACGGCTTGCGCTTCACTGCCTTGCGTTATTTCAATGCCGCCGGCGCATCGGTGAAGTTCGGCGAGGATCACCGGGTGGAAACTCATTTGATCCCCAATGTCCTCAAAGTTGCGCTCGGGCAGAAAGAAGCGGTCGAGATTTACGGGACCGACTACGAGACGCCGGACGGCACCTGTATCCGCGATTACATCCATATCTTTGATTTGGCTGACGCACACATCCGGGCGCTGGGCCGGACGGAGAGCGGTTTTTTCAATCTGGGCACGGGAGGTGGGACCTCGGTGCGCGAGGTCGTCGACTGCTGCCGCCGCGTGACCGGAAAAGACATTGCGGTGCGGGAGAAGCCGCGTCGTCTGGGTGATCCACCGCGCCTGATTGCCGCTTCGGAGAAGATCCGCCGCGAGCTTGGGTGGGAGCCTCGTTACCAGAATATCGAGTGCATCGTCCAACATGCCTGGGAATGGCATTTGCGGCATCCTGCCGGTTACGTTGATTGAGCCAGCCTCAGCGCGGCCATAATTGACTGGCTTCGCCGGGTTCTTTTTTTAGGCTTGTTCCGGTATGCGCTACCCTGTCCTGCTGTTCTGTTTCCTTCTGGCGGGCAGCAGGGCGGCGCTTGCCCAGTTCGGCAGCTTCAGCGATGTGCCCGTGGAGATCAGGGCGGAGGGCGGAACGCGGTTTGAGGGAGGCGTGGCGGTGGCGGAGAACAATGTGCGGATCCATTTCCGGGGAACGGACATCTACTGCGACTACGCCGAATACAATCCGGAGACCCGCGAGGTGCTCCTGATGGGCAATGTACGTATTTATCACGAAGGCCAAATCCTCAACGGGCAGCGGGCGATCTACAATCTGGAGAAGCGGCAAATCGAGGCGCTGGATTTCGAGGGGGGCGACCAGGTCTACAAATTTAGCGCGGTGAGTTTGCGGGCGCCGACCTTCCGCCAATTCCAGGCGCAGGCGCTCCGTCTGACCACGAGCGATAACTCCCAGCCGGACTACCAATTGCGAGCGGGAGGCGCCCGGATTTACCCCGACGACCGCGTGATCCTGACCAATGCCACCCTTTACGTCGGTCAGACCCCGGTCCTCTGGCTGCCTTACCTTTACGCGCCGCTTGGCGAGGCCGGGTTGGATATCCAGCCGGGCTACAATTCGACTTGGGGAGGCTTCCTCCTCCTCGGCTACCGCTTTCCCTTGACCGAAAAAATCGATGCCTTGGCCAAATTCGATTACCGGACCGAGCGCGGAGCAGCCTTCGGGATCGACGTGGATGGCGCCTATGGGCCGAATGACACGAGCAATGGCAAGTTCCGCGCTTACTACGCCGACGACAACAACGCGGAGACCAACGACACCGCCTTCCCGCGGACCAACCCGCCGGGCCGCGACCGCTGGATTGTCTCGTTCAAGAACCGGTTGGTTGTTGATGAGAACATTTATGCCACCACGGATTTGAACAGCATCAGTGACGACTATTTTTTGCAGGACTTTTTCCCCGCGGAGTTTGCGGTCGATCCCCAACCGGACAACAACACGTCCTTCAACTGGCTGACCGAAAATTTCCAGGTCAACCTTCTGGCCCGCTGGCAGATGAACAATTGGCAGGAGGTGACTTCGCGCTTGCCGGAGTTGAGTTGGACGGCCAAGCAGGCCCCGCTCTTCGGGCTGCCGATTTTTTACGACGGTTCGACCAGAGGCGGCTACTTGCAGCGTAATTTTCCCGCCGGTGAGACGCCCGATTACATCACGCAGTTGCAGGACTCTGTTTTCAACCCCAACGTTCTCGCCGATACCACCGGGCTGAACAATTACTCGGCCTTTCGCTTCGACACCTTTCACCAGCTCTCCTACCCGAAGACTTACTTCGGCTGGCTTTCGCTCACCCCGCGGGTCGGCTTCCGCGGGACCTATTACAGCCGCACGGGGGACTCGGATCCGAATTCCCCCGGCTACATTGCGGTGCCGGGCAACGACTACAACAACGGCACCTTCCGTCCGATCATGAACGCCGGGTTCGAGGGCTCCTTCAAACTTTCGGCGCGATTCGAACAAGTCCAATCCGGTTTCTTCGGCCTTGATGGCCTGCTCCACGTCGTCCAACCCTTCTTCAATTACGCCTACGTCAACAATGCGGGGCTGGCCCCGGACCAGATTCTGCAATTTGACCGTGTCGTGCCTTCGGCGCAATTGCCGTCGCTCAATTTCCCGCAGTTCAACATGATCGACGGCATCGCCACTTCGAACTTGCTCCGCCTCGGCGTGCGCAACCGTCTGGTCACCCGTCGCGATGACGGCAACCACGAGTGGTTCGCCCTGGAAACTTTTCTCGACCTGAATTTCGACAACCCCTACCTGGACGACCCGGGTCAATTCTCGAACCTTTACAACAACTTTGCCTTTTCCCCGGTGCCTTGGTTCACTTTTGGAGCCACCACCCAGTTGCCGATCTCCGACGGAGGTTTCACCGACGTGAATTCCTACCTCAACTGGCAGCCGGTTGAGGATTTCTCTTTCTTTTTCTCGCAGCGCTTCATTGAGAGCAGCCCGTTTTTCCAGAACGACAGTCAGGCTTCCGTCGGGGGCTACTGGCGGGTCAATGACCATTGGGCGGTCAGTGCGGCCACCCGCTATGATGTGACTTTCGGCACCTGGGATATCCAGCGTTACATGGTCCACCGCGACCTGAGTTCGTGGCTCATTTCGGCGGGCTTTCTCATCACGGACAACAGTGCCACCTTCAATAACCAGACGAGCGGCGAGGTTGGTGTGGGTGTGCTCCTCATGGTGACCCTCAAGGAGGCGCCGAATATCAGTCTACCCTTGGCCTTCGACGTGCTCGGCAGCCAGCAGCAGGGTCAGCAGCAGTATTGATGCCAGCGTCTTCCTCCACCGCAGAAAGGCCGATCGGTGTTTTTGATTCCGGGATCGGCGGACTCACCGTGGTCAGCGCTTTGCGCCGCGAACTGCCGGGCGAAAATATTCTTTACCTTGGCGACACCGCGCGCGTGCCTTACGGCGGGAAGTCGCGCCGCACCATCGAACGCTACAGTGAAGAAATCGCCGCCCTGCTCGTCGGGGAGGGTGCGAAAATGGTGGTGGTCGCCTGCAACACGGCTTCGGCTCTGGCCTTGGCCCGACTTCGTGAGGTGCTCAGTGTGCCGGTCGAGGGGGTGATCGAGCCGGGGGTGGAGGCCGCCCTGGCCGCCACCGTGACCGGGCACATCGCGGTGCTCGGCACCAAAGCGACAATCGGGAGCGGTGCTTACGCCGATGCCCTGCGCGCGGCTCGTCCCGGCATACGGGTCACCAGTAGGGCCTGCCCGTTGCTGGTGCCTCTGGTCGAGGAAGGCCTTTTCGAAGATGAAGTGACCGATGCGGTGCTCGAACGTTACCTTGGAGCAATCCGCGCAGGTGATGCCGACACGCTGGTCTTGGGGTGCACGCATTATCCCTTGTTGACCGAAGCCTTGGCACGGGCGGCCGGACCAGCCATCACGCTGGTGGACTCCGCCGCAAACTGCGCCCGCACCGTGGCCCGCCGTCTCGACCAGCTCGGCTTGCGCGCTCCATCCGGCCACCCGGGCACGCTCGATCTTTCCTTCACCGATCCGCCGGATAATTTCCTCCAAGTGGTCCGTCTTGCCCTCGGTCTCGAGGCGGGTGCAGCGCGGGTCCGTGCAGCGCGGCCTCTCGTTTAATAAATCGACTCGCGTACGATTTTGCGTCGCGGCAACGGTTCTTCGCCGAGGAATTCGTGGTTGTCCGAAAGGCGATAAAGCCCGACCCGGAGCCAACCGAGCGCGGTGGGAGCGAGATGGTCGAATAGCTGGGAGGCGCGAACGTAAAGCCAGAGGGCGGCGGCCAACTCGGCCAATGAGGCCAGCGCGATGGCTCCTGCCGCCCAACCCATGGCCGACCCGGAATCGATCGACCAGCGTGCCGGCCAAGCGATGGCCAGCGGCCAGGCGGCCAAGGCCGCGAAAGTGGCCAGTCCGATCCTCCAGCCCAAACGGCGCCGCGCGGAGGGCCAATAGAAGCGCTCCGGCGGCAGCGGGCGACGCCGTGCCGATGCGAATTCGAGGTGCGCCTGGCGGATGAGCAGCCGGCTCCGCCATATGGCCAGAATTGGCACCGTGAGCAAGGCGGCAAGCAAAGTCGGGGCGGCGGCCAATCCGGCCAGATACTGGAGGGCGGTGATCACCACCCAGGCGATGAAGGCAATGATGAAGAGCAATTCAAGCACGGCAAATATGGCACCAGGTCCAGCTGCGCGAGGCAAGGGCGCGCCTCGCGTCAAGCGGCAACTGCCGACTCCGCACCCGTTGGTTGGACCATCGGCGCGGGGATGGGCAGGTGTTGGCCGCCGAATTTGCGGCTGAGAAATTTCGCCGAAGGGGTGCCGGGCCGGGCCAGGCCGACGGCTTCGGTCAGACCCCGCGCACCCAAAGCCTCGAGCGTGGCGTGGAGCAAGGCACCGCCGATGCCGCGGTTGCGGTATTCGACGAGCACACAAGGACCCGTGACAAAATGGATGCCGTCCGCCGGCTCCGGGTCGTAGGCCGAGACGGCGATAACCCGGTTCCCGTGGAGCAGGAAAAGGCAGGTCGCTTCCCCCTCGAAGGCGCGGCGCAAACCGGGTAAGATTACCTGGTTAATGTGCTTCGCGCATCCGCTCCAGTCAGGATCCAAATCGTAGCTGGCTTGGACCACGCGCACGGCATCTTCCAATTCCTGCTCGCCCGCCGGGCGCAAAGTAAACGGTGCCGGGACGAGTCCAGAGCCGGACGGAAGTTCGGCTAACTTCCAATGGTAGCGGTTAAGGAGGGTTGGTTTGGAAGGAATGGACATGACGAAAACGAGGAGCGCGCCGGTAGAGCTGCTCCCTCAAGGCTGCCAAATTTGCTCTTTAAGGCACTTCCCGCAGTTTTAGGCGGATGAGCCGGAATTGGGTGCATTTGGTAGAGCCGTAAAGTAGCCGCCAGCGGTGCGCAGTCAATTCGAATCCTTCATCTGGCAAAGATCTGCTCTAGAACAGTGCGGTAGACTTCTCGCTTCATGGGAGGTGCCAAATGGAGGGGAAAATCGGGCAATTCGACCCAACGAAGGGCGCTGAACTCCCCGCAGGTTCCCCCCAAGTCCGGTGCGGGTGCCCCGCGCCAGGAACAAAGGAAATAGATTTGCTCCTGCCCGTCGAAACCGCGCCGGTCCGGGCCGGCAGGAAAGTCGTAGCGGTGCGGACCACTCCGCGCGGAAACTCGGTAGGCCTCGGCGGCGATCCCCACCTCCTCAAACACTTCCCGGTGGAGCGCTTCCTCCGGTGACTCGCCCTCGTCGATTCCCCCCTGCGGGAATTGCCAGCTCCCGGGAAAGTCTGAGCGCTGGCCGATGAGGACAAAGCCGTCGCGTCTTTGCAAGATAGCGGCGACGTTCGGGCGGTAGCGCTTTGTCCTCATGCCGCCATCCTGCGCAGCAGTCAGGACGGCCGCAAGCGACCGATGCATTGTCAAATACGGAGCAGGCGGTACTTTTGCACAGGCATATGGCTGTGTTTTGGAAAAAAGGTCTCGGCATGGGACTCGGGGCCGGTCTGCTCGGCGCTGCGCTCGTGGCCCTGCGCCGGGGCGGGCGTCCACTGCCGCAACCGTCGCTGCCGGACATCATTTCGCCCGCCGTTTTTGCCCGCCGCGTGCAGCGCACCACGCGGGGACAGGTTGTTTATCATGTGAGCGGAGAGGGGGAACCACTGGTCTTTCTGCACGATTTTTTTCCGGGGGCCGCATCGTATGAGTGGTCGAAAATTTATCCGCTCTTCGCCGCAAGTCATCGCGTCTTGGCGCCCGACTGGGTCGGCTTCGGCGAAAGCGAGCGTCCTGATCGTCCGCTCCGGGCCGAGGATTATGCCCGTTGTCTCCATGAATTCTGTCGGGCCACCTGCGGCGGAAAAAGACCGGTGGTCGTCGCTTCGGGCCTCGGCGCCGCCCTGGCCTGCTTGGCTGCCGCGCAGCATCCCGAACTTGTCGCGCGGCTCATCCTCTTTCATCCGTCCGGCACGGATCACTGGCTCCGACCTTGGGCTCCTCCGCCGGTGCGGGCTACGGCTTGGACCCGGTCCGGGCGCCGTTGGATTTACGCCAACTACCTGGCCCGTCCCGCCTGCCTTGAGCGCTGGCTCAACGGTCGCCGCAGCGCTGCCGGGAACATCGATCTGACCGAACCCGTCTCGGTTTATTCGTCCTTCGCCCGGCAGTATGGCGCCGGTTTGGCCGTGCAACGTATTCTCTCGGGCCGCTTCCAGACTGCCGCCCTGCCGCGCTTGGCCGAAGTCTGTGTTCCGGTCACCCTTTGGTGGCCCGGTTGCCGCTCGGCCAATCCTCCGGAGTCCGCCCTGCAGCCCGGGTCGCAGGTTCGTCTGGATTGGCTGGATGATTGTGGCCCTCTGGCCCCCTTGGACCGGGCGGCGGACCTGACCTCGCGCTTGCAGGTCGAACTTTTTCAGCCGGTCCATATGGCGGAGAGACTGATGGGTGATTGACATTGGTCCCGCCGCCAGGCCAAGTTTGTTTTTGCGGCTTCCCACCAATCTGCTTATGTCCAACACCGAAGTTATTCTCACCGCACACGTCCCGAAGCTCGGCGCCGAGGCCGATGTGGTCAAAGTCCGCCGTGGCTACGCGCGTAATTTCCTCATTCCCCGCGGCATGGCCCACGAGCTCACACCTGCCTCGCTGCGCCGGACCGATTCGCTCATGGCCCGCCGGGCCGAGCGCGAAGCCGCCGAATTAAACGGGGCGAATGAACTCGCCAAGCGCCTCGGTAAACTGAAACTTAGCTTTATTCTCGAAACCGGTGAAAGTGGCAAAGCCTTTGGCGCGATCACGGCCAAAGACATCGCCGACCGGGTCAAAGCGGAATCCGGTCAGGAAATCGACCGCCACCGCATTGTTCTGGAGCGTCCGATCAAGGAAACCGGGGAGTTCACGGTCAACGTCCGCCTGCACCCCGAAGTCCAAACCGGCCTGAAACTCACGGTCAGCGCGAAACATCCGAAACCTACCGCCGCCTCCAAGGAGGAGGGCGAGAGCGAGGGTGGGCCGCGCCCGCGCGGCCGCAGTGTCCGGCGCGAGGCAGAAAGCGCGGGCTGAGTTGTTCACAAGTTGTTAGGCCGGTTTTTCTGCCTCGAGTCCTTTCTTTTTTTTGCCCGGCGCAAGGTCCGCGTTTGACCGGCCGCTGCAGGCGGTCCCAGAATAAGGTTCAATATGACCCCTTCGGTTGATCTCACAGCGCCCGCCGCCCGCCGCGCGCCGCCCGCGCGGCGCAATGCTGCGGCCAAAGTAGGAGGCGCTGCGCCCGATGCGCATCGCTCTTTACCGCAGAACGTCGAGGCGGAGAGGGGACTTCTGGGGTCGATTCTGCTGATGCCCCGCGAGGTGCTCAACGATTGTGCGGAACAGATCAAGGAGGAGGCTTTCTACTCCCCGGCCCACGGCACGATCTTTCGCGTGCTGGTCGAGATGTGGTCGGCCAACCAGCAGATCGACGTCATTACGCTGACCAACCGCCTGCGCGATCTCAATGTTCTCGACGCCGTGGGTGGCCCGGGTGCGGTCACCGAATTGTTCGGCTTTGTGCCCACCGCAGCCAATGCCCCGCACTACCTCGACATCGTCCTGGAGAAGTCGCTCTTGCGCCGCATGATCACGACTTGCACTTCGTCCGCGGCCCGCTGTTACGAGGAGCAGGGCGATGTTCCGCAATTGCTCGATGACGTGGAGCGGGAGATTTTTACCATCGGGGAAACGCGCTTCCGCAAAACCGCGCCCGACATGCGTGACGAGGTCTTTGCCGCGTTGGAGAACATCGAGAAAATGTACCAACAGCGGGGGCGGATCAGCGGCTTGGCTACCGGCTTCACCGTCTTCGACCAGATGACCGACGGCTTGCATCCGGGCGAAATGATCATCGTTGCGGCGCGTCCTTCCATGGGCAAAACCGCGCTGGCCATGAATATCGTCGAGCACGTTGCGCTCAACCTCGAGGAACCCAAACCGGTCGGTGTTTTCAGTCTGGAAATGAGCACGCAGCAACTCGTGCAGCGCATGCTTTGTTCCCGGGCACGCGTCAACATGAAAAAAATTCGTTCCGGCATGTTGGCCCGGGCCGAACACGGGAAGCTGAACGACGCGGCCGCCGCGCTGAGCGAAAGCAGCATTTTCATCGATGACACGGCCAGCCTCACCATCCTTGAATTGCGGGCCAAAGCCCGCCGCATGCGCGACCGTCACCGTATCGAGTTGATCGCCATCGATTACCTCCAATTGTGCCGCTCGACTTCCCGCCGCGGACAGGATAACCGCCAAATCGAAATTGCCGAAATTTCCTCCGGGATCAAGGCCCTCGCCAAGGAACTGGAAATCCCGATCATCGTTCTGGCCCAGCTCAACCGGCAACCCGAGCAACGCGGCGGCGGAAAGCCCCGCATGTCGGACCTGCGCGAATCCGGGTCCCTCGAGCAGGATGCGGACGTCGTCGCGCTCCTCGTGCGGCCGGAAGTCTACGAGGATGACGAAGATTCAAAATCTGAATTGGCCGGCAAAGCCGAACTGCTCATCGCCAAACAGCGCAACGGGCCGGTCGGGGAAATAGCGCTGACTTTTATCAAAGAATACACGCGCTTTGAGAACGCCGCGTTCGACCGTCCTCCCGGAGGGGAATAGACGGTCGCTATTTGGCTCGGCGGATCGCCCCGTTCCGGAGTGATCTTCCCCCCTTGACCAGACCTCTTTGCTCACCACCCGAAATTCTGCGCCAAGGCCGCCATGGTGCGCTCCAGGGGTAGCCCGACCACGTTCGACCGGCTGCCCTCCACTGTTTCGACCAGCATTTCGCCCTTTTCCTGCAATGTGTAAGCGCCCGCCTTGTCGAGCACATCGACGGTGGCGAGGTATTCCTCGATCACCTTTGCGCCGAGCAGACGAAAGCGCACCCGGGTGATCTCCTGAAATTCGACCTGCTGTCGTGGCTCCATCCTGATAAGATGAACCCCCGTGGCGACTTCGTGGGTCTGCCCCGACAACTCCCCCAGCATGCGCCGGGCGTCTTCATGATCTGCCGGCTTGCCCAAGGCGCGGCCTCCGAGCCAGACGAGGGTATCTGCGCCGAGCACCACCGCGTCCGGACAGCGCGCCGCGACTTTGAGTGCCTTGGCCCGGGCGTTGGCCGCGACGAGCATGATCAATCCCCGCGTAGGGTCGTTGCTTTCCGCCACTCCCGCGGGCACCACGGAATGCGGGACTCCGGCCGTCCGCAACAATTCACTCCGCCGGGGCGAAACTGAAGCGAGGATGAGGGGAGGGTGGCTCAATAAAACTCACCGTCCTCGGCAAAGCCGGAATCGTGGCGAATTGTTTCGAGGCGGCGGCGCGTGCGGCGTCCTTCCCCCAGTTCGCGGTTGACCCGGACGCCCGCTCCGATGAGCAGAGGAATGGTCGCCGCGAGTCCGGCGAGCAAGACCACAACCCCGAGGCGCTGCCGGGCGCTTTTGCCGAGCTGGTCGGCGACGAGCAGGCCCGCTCCCACGCCGACCGCCATTTCGGCGACCGCGGCCAGGGAGGTGGCGGAAAGATTGCGCGAAAACCGGTCGAGAGGATTTGCCATGGACCACGTGCCTACTCCAGATAACAGCTGCTGGCAACCGTAACCGGTAAAATACTTTCGCGCAGGGTTGCGCCCGGTGCGGCAAAATTGTCTCATCCCGTGGTGGCTGCAAACCTTTATGTCCTGATTCTCGCCGGCGGCAGTGGCGAGCGGTTCTGGCCCTACAGCCGGCGTGCCCGTCCCAAGCAACTGCTCAAACTTTTTTCCGAGCAGACCATGCTGGCGGAAACCATCGCCCGACTCGGGACGGCCGTTCCTCCCGAGCGGGTCTTTGTCCTCACCAACCAGGAGCAGGAAACCGCGGTTCGCGCGGCTTGCCCGGGGTTGCCTGCGGAAAACATCGTGGCCGAGCCCGCCAAACGCGATACCGCACCGGCGCTCGCCCTCGGGGTCGGTCTCGTCTCACGCCGCGACCCTCAAGCGGTCATGGCCGTCTTGCCCGCCGATCACCTGATCAAGGACACGGAGACCTTCCGCCGCGACCTCCTCGCCGGGGCCCGCGCGGCCGCGGATTCCGGTGCACTGCTCACCATCGGGATCAAACCAACCTGGGCCTGCCCCGGCTTCGGCTACATTGAGCAGGGCCGGCGGGTCTCCGGGGGTGAGCCCGCGATCTACGAAGTGAAGCGCTTCCGGGAGAAACCCGATCCTTCCCTGGCCGACTCATTCCTCAAAGCGGGCAACTTCCGTTGGAATGCCGGCATGTTTATTTGGTCGATCCCGGCCATCATGGGTGAGCTGACCAAGCACGCGCCCGAGTTGGCCGCCTTTGTTTCCCGCCTGCGCACGGCGGACGATCCGCTGGCCTTGCTCGAAGCGGAATTTCCCCGGCTCCCGAAAATATCCGTCGACTACGCCATCATGGAAAAAGCCACTCGGGTGCTCGAACTTGAGGCGGGCTTTGACTGGGATGACGTCGGCAGCTGGGTTGCGCTGGCCAAATACTTGCCCGCTTACGAGGGAGGAAACGCCGCGAACGGACCGCTCACCACGCAAGACTCCGCGCATAATATCGTTTTCTCCAGCGGCCAAAAGCACGTCGCTCTGGTTGGCGTGCAGGATCTCATCGTGATCGAGACAGGCGACGCGCTGCTCGTCTGTCACCGCAACGAAGCCGAGAAGATCAAAAACATCGTGCCCGCCATTCCAGAGGCCTTGCAATGACCTTTCCGCCATTTCGATGAGCCGCACCATGGCGATTGACCTGGGCACCGCGCGCACCGGCATTGCGGTGAGCGACGAACTCGGCATGCTCGCGCAGCCTTGGAAAACTCTGCCCGGGGGCGAGGCCGCCCTTGAGGCGGTCGCGGCCGCGTGGGCGGAGCTCCAGCCGGTCCGCATTGTCATCGGTCTGCCCCGCAACATGAACGGCACCTACGGCCCCGCGGCGGAAAATGCGCGCACTTTTGCCGAAAATCTCCGGGCTCGGGTCACTTGTCCGGTCGACCTCTGGGACGAGCGGCTGACCACGGTCGCCGCGCAGCGCGCCCTGCGGGAAAGCGGACGCAAAGCGCGTGACCAACGCGGGGTGATCGATCAAGTGGCAGCGCAAATTCTCCTGCAGAGCTGGCTCGACCGCGACCCATGCGACTTAAGCTGACCTTGGCCTACGATGGCGCCTCCTTCCGCGGTTGGCAGAGCCAGACCGGCGGAGGCGCCGTGCAGGACATCTTGCAGGAGGCACTGACTCGTCTGGCCGGTGGCCAGATTGTCCACGTGCATGGCTCCGGCCGGACCGACGCCGGCGTCCACGCGCTCGGCCAGGTGGCCCACGCCGATGTTCCCGACAAACACCTCGAGCCTGCTTTCTGGCAACGCGCGCTTAATGCCACCCTCCCTTCGGCCATCCGCGTGATGAATTGCACGCGGGCCCGGGACGATTTCCACGCCCGCTATTCCGCCACCGGCAAAACCTATGACTACCTGCTCTGGATCGGCCCGGTTCTCCCGCCGCATTGGGCCGCGCGCGCCTGGCACGTCGTTCCTTCACCTGATCCGGCCGCGCTGCGTCGCGCGGCTAAGATCCTCACCGGTTACCATGACTTTAGCGGATTTGCGGCCAGCCGCGGCATACCCGTGCGCCATGCCCGGCGCCATCTCCGGCGCATCTCTGTCTCCGGCCACGGGCCGCTCGTCCGCTTGCGCTTCGTCGGCGACGGTTTTCTTTACCGGATGGTCCGTATGTTGGCCGCCGGTATGGTCCGCGTGGCGCAGGGTAAAGCCACGGAGACGGCCCTGCGTGGCCGCCTCGCCGGGAGGGCAACAGATCTGCCGCGCATGGTCGCGCCGTCCGATGGTCTTTGTCTCGTGCGGGTCGCTTATGCGCGCGCCGGAGCGCAATCGGGTTGAAATCCCCTCCGCTGCGCCCTTAGCTTCTCCCCGTGCGTGCCGCGCCCGTTTTTTTGATCAGCCTCGGGCTCTCGTTCTCGGCCGCGCTCTCCGCCCCTGCGCAGATTTCTCCGGAGGAACAACGCAAACGCGATCTCTTCCTCCAGGCCCGCGAGTCGATCGAGCCGGCTCCTGCCGCCTCCCCGGTCCGGCCGGCGGTGCGCCCCCAACCACGACCTCGGCCCGTGGCTGAATCGGTCGAGCAACCCCTGGAGCCGATCACCCTCCCGTCGCCCCGCTCCACGCCTCCGCCCCGTCCCAAGCCCGCTCCACGGGCCACGCCAAAAGCAAAAGCCACCCCTCCGCCGCGCCCGAAACCCCCAGCGCTGGTGGCCGAAAGCGCGGATGATCTCGTTCTGCCTCCGGCCAAGGAGGAGAGGTCTGAGGTCATCAAGCTGCCGCCGCCCCGCTCCGGACCCACCCCTCAAGGTGGACGCGCATCCGGGCCAGAGCTGCCGACCTCACCCATCGTGATTGAGAAGTCAGGACAGGAGAAGGAACAAGGGTTGGCTCCGCTCCCGGCGGGTGAGCGCCGGGGTTGGTTCGGGTTGGGTGGCGGCCCGCGTCACCGCTATCTCACCCGCAGCGTTCGTGCCGCGATCGACCGTGCTCCGGTCAAGCGCGGGCGCTGGCAATACGTCATCGTGCACAACAGCGCCACCCGGCAAGGCAATGCGCGTATCTTTGGCCATTACCACAAAAACGTGCGCAAAATGAAAAACGGCCTGGCCTACCACTTTGTGATCGGCAATGGCACCTCGTCCGGCGACGGCGAGATTGAGATCGGTCCGCGCTGGACTCGTCAGATCAATGGCGGGCACGTGGCCAGTGACTACCTGAACAACATCGGCATCGGCATCTGCTTTGTCGGCGACTTCAACCGCGATCTACCGAGCAAAGCGCAGCTGGCCGCCTTGGAGGAGTTAATCAAATACCTGCGCAAACGCGTCGGCCGGAGTAAAGGGCGCGTGCTCATGGTCAAAGCTCACCGCGAAATCAACCCGAGGCCGACCGACTGCCCGGGCAACCGCTTTCCTTACAGCTGGATGCATCGCACCTTCTGACCATGCGCCTCGGGATCACCGGAGCCTCGGGTTTCATCGGCGGGCACGTGACACGTCTGGCCGGGGCAAGGGGATGGGAAGTTGTGCCTTTCTCCCGCCAGCCACGCGATGAGCGCACGCGCCGCCTCGTACCGGGCGAACCGGCCGACGTGGAGGGTCTTGATGCCGTCCTGCATCTGGCCGGCGAACCGGTGGTCGGACGTTGGACCTCCGAAAAGCGCCGCCGCATCATGGAAAGCCGCGTGCTGGGCACGCGCTCTCTGGCCGAAGGTTTCGCCCGCGCTGCGCATCCGCCCCGGGTACTGATCAGCAGTTCGGGCGTCGGTTATTACGGCCACACGGGCGAGACCGAAGTTGCAGAAAATTCCCCGCCCGGCCGCGGTTTCCTCGCCGAGGTCTGCCGGGCTTGGGAAGCCGAGGCCATGAAGGTGCGCAATGCCCGCGTGGTCATTTTGCGGATCGGACTTATCCTCGGACGTGAGGGCGGAACGATGAAACGCATTCTTCCGGTCTTCCGCGCCGGTCTCGGTGGACGGCTCGGCTCCGGTCGGCAATGGATGTCCTGCCTCCACGTCGAGGATATGGCCGGGCTCGCTTTGTGGGCGATCGGTGAGGAAAGCTTGGGCGGTCCGGTCAACGCCGTGATGCCTCACCCGGTGACCAACACCGATTTTACCCGTCTCCTGGCTCGCGCGGTCCACCGTCCAGCCATTCTGCCCGCGCCGGCTTTTGTCCTCCGCGCGGTCTTGGGAGATATGTCCTCGCTCCTCCTCGACAGTTCGCGCGTGCGACCGGGGGTGGCGGAAGTGCGGGGTTACCCCTACCAATTCGCCGACGTGGGGAAGGCCTTGGAGCAAATCGCAGCTTGAATCACTCGACTTGTCGCCCCAACCCAGAAAACAAATTCTTGTCTCCTTTATGTCCGCCCGCCCGCCCCTCATCGATCTTCACCGCCATCTCGATGGCAGTGTCCGCCTGCAAACCATTCTCGATCTCGGCCGGCAGCACGGTATCCCTTTGCCCGGCGACAGCCTCGAGGCACTCAAGCCGCATGTTGTGGTCAGCACGCCCCAACCCGGCTTGATTGAGTTTCTAGCCAAATTCCGCTGGATGACCGGTGTGCTCGCCGACTACGAGGCCTGTCGCCGGGTGGCCCGTGAAAATGTGGAGGATGCGCGGCGCGAGGGGATCCGCTACCTCGAGTTGCGCTTCAGTCCGCTCTTTATGGCCGACGCACACAATCTCGATCCTTCCGAGGTGACGGCCGCGGTGATTTCCGGGGTGCGCGAGGGTGAGGCCGCCACCGGGGTGAAAGCCAACCTGATCGGTATTCTCACCCGGAGCTACGGGCCGGTGCGGGCCCGGCGGGAATTGCGGGCCCTCCTTGACCACCGGCAAGAAATTGTCGCGCTCGATCTGGCTGGCGACGAAGGCAACTGGCCCGGCGAACTTTTTCTCGAGCATTTTCAAGAGGGGCGCGAGGCCGGTTGGCAGGTCACCGTGCATGCCGGGGAAGCGGCCGGAGCGCAGAGCATCGTCACCGCCCTCGACCAACTGGGGGCCACACGTATCGGTCATGCCGTCCGGGCCGCCGAGGATCCTGCCGTCATGGAGCTGCTGCTCCAGCGCCGCATCGGCATCGAGGCCAACTTGACCAGTAATGTCCAGACCAGCACCGTGCCGGAGTACGCCAGCCATCCGCTGAAAAAGTTTCTCCAAGCCGGGCTGCTCGCCACGATCAATACCGACGATCCCGGCATCAGCGGCATTGATTTGCCTTACGAACTCGACGTTGCCGCGCCCGCGGCGGGGCTGGACGAAGCGCAGATCGTGCAGGCCCTCGAAAATGCTTGGGAGATTGCTTTTTTGCCCCCCGACGAAAAAGCGCGTCTGCGGGTTTGAGTCCAGCCGGCTGGGTGTCCGTTTTTTCCGCACTGGAAAACCACCGCGATCGGGTCCTTAATAGGGAGTGATGAAAGCCACGACCGCTCTTCTCCTTGCTGCGGTGCTGCTCTCAGCGCCGGCCCTGGGACAAAGTGCCCAGCTTCCCGCTTACGAAGCCCTGCGCGCCGTGGGCCGCGAAAAAGGTGAAAACTGGCTGGGCCGTTTGGTGGAAATGCGTGGGGTGGACGGCGATCCGCAGCCATCGCGTTGGTTACTCACCTTTCGCGATGAAGCTGCGCGCGGCGGCGTGCGCGAATTCGCCGTGACCGCGCAAGGGGTGACCAGCGAGCGTACGCCGGTGCGTGCCGCCGGCTCCCCTGCCCTCTTGGTCATGGGTGCACGCTCGCTCAACCTTGATTCGACCGGCGCCTTTGCCGCGGCGAACAAGCAGGCGGCCGCCGGCAAGGTCGGCTTCCAATCCCTCAACTACCTGCTGCAAAACAAGCAGGCCGAACCGGTATGGTTGGTGCAACTTTACGATGCGGCCGGCCTCGAACTCGGCAAGATGGAAGTCTCCGCCCAAGACGGGGATATCGTTTCGCGGCTGCGCCGGCCCTCAGCGGCTGCGGCCGGATCCGCCGCCCGCGCGGCGGCGCCACGGACCCCTCCGCCGCCCACCAGTGGCGGTTCCTTCGGCGACCGCTGGGTTGAGGGTGGGGGACTCGTCGGCCACGCCAGCCGTTGGGGCGAGAAGTCCTGGTCCACGACGACAAATGTCGCCGTGCGCCTCGGTGAGAGCATCAGCGCCTTTTTTGTCGGACGTCCGGAACAACCTGCGACCGCCCCCCCTGATTGATTATGCCTGAAAGTTCATCCCTCATCATCGTGCTCTTTGTCGTCGGGTTCGCCCTTGTTGCGGCCGAGGTGTTTCTCCCCGGCCTCATTCTGGGGACCATCGGTTTTTTTTGCCTCATGGCTTCGGTCATCCTTGTTTATGTGCAATACGGATCTTCGGCCGGCCTGCTTGCTGCTGTTCTGGTCGGCGGTCTCAGCCTCATCGGCTTCATCCTTTGGCTTAATTTCTTCCCGCGCACTCGCATCGGCCGCCGCCTCATGCTCAAGGCGCGCCAGCCGGCCGACCTCACCGCCGCGGCACACCAGGCGATGATTGGCGCAAGCGGCGAAGCCCTCACCCCTTTGCGCCCCTCCGGTACGGCGCAAATCAACGGGAAACGCGTTGATGTCACGGCCGTGGGCGATTTTCTGGAGTCAGGCGAGCTCCTCGTGGTCACCGCGGCCGATGGCATGCGGGTGGCCGTGCGGCGAAAAGATGGTCTGGTCTCCGCGCCCGGAACCGCGTAGGGTTGAGCCACATGGGGTCACTTTTCATCTACATCGTCACCGGACTGGCTGTCGTTTTCGGTCTTGTCCTTCTCATCGTTCTTTTTAATTTTTTCGGTATCTGGCTGCGGGCCAAAGTGGCTGACGCCCCGGTTTCCTTTGCCAGCCTGATCGGAATGCGCCTGCGTCGCGTGCCTCTCGGCATGATCGTCGATAGCCGGATCACCGCGGTCAAAGCAGGCATCCCGCTCAACGCGGATGAGCTTGAAGCCCACTACCTGGCCGGTGGCAGTGTGGACTCGGTGGTCCTCGCGCTCATCGCGGCGGACAAAGCCGGGATCAAACTCGACTTCAATCGCGCCTGCGCCATCGACCTCGCGATCAAAGGCACGAGCAAAACCGTGCTCGAGGCCGTCCGCACGAGCATCAATCCGAAAGTCATCGATTGCCCCGCCCCCGGCTCCGGCCGCCTGACGATCGACGCCGTGGCCCGCGACGGTATTGGGGTGAAAGTCAAAGCCCGGGTTACCGTGCGCTCGAACCTCGACCGCTTTGTCGGCGGCGCGACCGAAGAAACCATCATTGCCCGCGTCGGTGAGGGCATCGTCACTTCGATCGGTTCGGCCCTTTCTTACAAAGATGTGCTCGAAAATCCGGACCGTATCTCGAAAACCGTCCTGCAAAAGGGCCTCGATAGCGGCACCGCTTTTGAAATCCTTTCGGTCGACATCGCCGACATTGACGTGGGCGAAAACGTCGGCGCCAAATTGCAGGGCGAGCAGGCCGAAGCGGACAAAGTGGTGGCCCAAGCCAAAGCGGAAGTCCGTCGCGCCGCCGCCGTCGCCCTTGAGGGCGAAATGCGGGCCAAGACCCAGGAAATGCGGGCCAAGGTGGTCGAGGCCGAAGCGCAGGTCCCCCAAGCCATGGCCGAGGCTTTTCGCTCCGGCAATCTCGGGATCATGGATTATATGCGGATGAAAAACATCCAAGCCGACTCGCAAATGCGCGAATCTATCGCCGGTTCCGAGCGGGGCGACGCCGAGGCGCGGTAAAGAGTTGCATCCGGTTCCGCCATGGAACAACTAGTCCTCCTCGTCGTCATCGGGTTGATCAGCCTGGTCAATTGGCTGATGCAAAAGGCTGCAAAGAAGCGCGAGTTGGTCAAGACGGCGCGGGTCGACAAGCGGGAGGTAAAGCGCGAATCGCGCCGTAACATTTACACCGACCCCGCGCCCCAGGCGGCGCCGGCCGAGCGTGACCCGTTCAAGGATTTGATGGATGCGCTTGGCCTGCCCTCTGACGAGGCGCCGCCCGGCCCGGTGGTCGCCGACCGTGACATCTTTGCCGAAGAGGAACTTGTTACGCTCGAAGACGCTCTGCCAGTTCCGCCCGTGGCCAAACCCGTGGCGGCGAAACCTCGTTCCACCGCGGCTTCCTGGCATCCTCCCGCCCGGGGCGCGCAACCCGACGAGAAGACCAGGCAACTCGCCTCGGCTTTCGCCGCCATGGACGATGCCTCACCCCAAATTTGGCAAGGCAGCAACGTGCGCGCCCTCCTCTCCAATGCCTCCGCCCAACGCAAGGCCGTGGTCCTCTCTGAAATTCTCGGCACACCTCGTGGCCTGGCCAAGCCCAGCGCGCTCATGACCCGCGGGCATTTGTAAGCCCGCGCAGGCGAAGGACAGCGGTCGGCCCTTCCCGGAAGAAGTGGGTACGGAGTGGCCGGCAATCACTTCACCGCGGCCCAAACCCGATGCACGTCATCGTGGTCATCGAGCGCCTGCAAAAAAGCACCCACTTCCGCGCCTTGCTCCCCGAGCAGTTCCGGGCATTGCTTTGGGACAAAGCCCAACTCACTGGTCACCACGGTCCAGCCATGGCCCGAGAGCCACTGCGCCACGCTGTGCGTGTTTGTGCGGTCCGTGCTGAAGCGCGCGCCGGTTGCGTCCGCCGGAATGTCATCGTTCTGCGCGTGGGTGAGGAGTTCGACTTCATTGGCCCCCGCCTCGATGGCCGCTTCCTCCGGGTCGACTCCCGTTTGTGCCGTGTAGGCCTCGACCAGACCGACGTGGTCAAAGAGAAACTTGTTGCTACCCGAAGCGCCGAGTTGCCCCTTTTTGAAAAGCACGCGGATTTCTGGCGCCGTGCGGTTGTGGTTGTCGGTGAAAACTTCCACGATGAGCGGCACCTTATGCGGCGCGTAACCCTCGAAAGTCATGTGCTCGAGCGAGATCTTGTCGGCCCCGGTGCCAGCGCCTTTGGCGATTGCCCGCTCGATGGCATCCTTGGGCACACTTTCCCGCCGTGCTTTCTCCAATGCCGCGGTCAACCGCGAATTGGTCGCCGGATCCGCTCCCCCCTGGCGCGCCGCGATGGTGATCTCACGGATGAATTTCCCCGTGGCCTGCGATTTCCGGAGCGAGGCAACCTCGCGCTTGGCCAACAACCATTGACGTCCCATAAGGCGGAGATTGTAAGCCCATGCCCGGCCCTTGCTCAAGGCTGCCGCTGCGCTGGAGAGGAACGAGCGGCGGGCGTCTGACCCCGTGCCGCCTCGGGCCCGCGAGCCGCATGCCCCTACCTTTACGGCTGGGTCCCCGACAAGCGCAGCATCACTTCATTGCGGCGCAGGAAAGTCGGGATCCACGGGGGATCGTAATAGGCGAAGAGCGGGGCACCTTCGACCGCAAGCTGCCGGGTCTCGACCCACGCGCGCAACTTGCCCAGTGACTCCTCTTCATTGGCTTGGTTCCGCCCGCCTGAGAAACGGTAAACCGCAAAGTGTCCGGCCGGCAAAGCGTCCATCGTGACCGCGGCATCCGCGGAAACCGGCACCTTTCCCGCCGCCACGTCGCGCGGCAGAATAAAACTCATGCCGCTCTGCCCGTCATCCTTTGTCATCAAGACCGGCGCCGTCATGGCGATCTTCTGCTCCGCTACGTTCGTGCCCGATATGTATCGGAATAAGCGCATGAAATCCCCGTCCCCGGCAGCCGTCCGGACCAGTGTCAGCGCCGGATAATCCCGCAGCTCAAACTTCCCGTCCTGCACGAGCACTTTGTAATCGGGTGTTTCGGTCGCCATGGCAAAGGAGGTCAGCATGGCCAGGCCAAACAGGGGTGCAAAGGTCTTCATCGGCCCACCATAGAGCAACCCCTGGAAATTTTCACGCTCTTCGGCCAAAAAGGTCGCAATGTGGGGCGCCTGGCCAATGAGTCCTCAGATTGGCGCGATGAAAAAATCAGATCCCTCCACAGCGACTGGCCGGTCGCAACAGGCGGCGCGTTCGTACCGTGCGGCCTCTGACCAAAAAAGAAAGGCGGCCGAAACGGCCGCCTTTCTGTGATTTTTTGACTCAGAGCTTAGCTCGTGGCGCCGTCTTCAGTCTTGGCACCATCTTTCTTCTCCCCGTCCGGGCATCCGCCGCAACTGCCGGCGAAGGTGGAGGTGGCGAAAGCGGCCATGGAGACGACCGTGAGGGCTAGTGTGAACAATGATTTCATAACCCACATACATTGCCACAAACTGCCCGAAAGGCAAATAGTTTTTGAGCCTGCCTCCGGAACTGGGCGCTGGAGCAATCCGAGACTCAATCAAGAGGCAATTTGACTTCTTCTCCGCGGCGCCCCAAATTTGCCCACGTGAAAGCATTTAAAACCACCCTCGCGCTCCTCGTCTTGGCCCTGACCCCCGTGCTGGCCGCATCGGATAAGGTGATTGATCAGGATGGCTGCGTCATCGGTCAGCCCTGCAAGTGCAAGGATTGCGGCTACATCTGCGGTTCAGATGCCTGCAAAGCGAGCGCAGCCTGTAAAGGCGACGCCTGCAGCAAGTCCTGAGGCCCGAGCCGAGCCCGCGTGACCGCTGCTGGGGCATCCTCCCGCCCAGAGTTTTTATTCTCCCGCTTCCGGTCTCCCAAGCGCCGCATAACAAAAAAGGGCTAAGCCGTAACCAGGCAAAACATTCTGCCATTTCTGGCACGGCAACAGAGTCGCGTCTGGGCGAGAGTTGACTAACTATTTGGTGAGCGAGGTGGCACGTCGCCAAGGGGGCACGGGCGTCCCGCCCGTCACGACCCGACAACACGGCCGGGACGGCCGTGCCCCCTGGACAAACCGAACCAAGCCGCGCTTTTATTGCGTCTTCAATTGCATGGTTACGGCTCAGGCTTCTAATTTATACTTAGCGTCATAAGTAATTGCGCATTGTGATCTGGCCGTTAGGTTGGCGGGATGAAAGCTCTACGCATCTCCGACGCCGAATCCATGATCCCCGCTCTTCATGATGAAATCCGCCGCTGCGACCAGAGTCGCTATGACCATCGCCTGCATGGGGTTTTACTTGTGGCCCAAGGCCTGAGTTGTCCGCAGGTGGCAGCCATGCTCGGTGATGCTCCGAGAACCGTGGAGAATTGGGTCCGGCGTTTTGAAGACGACGGGTTCGCCGGCCTGGCCGAGGGTGATCGTCCGGGGAGGCCCAGGCGGCTTGATGAAAAACAAATGGCCGTGATCGGATCTGCCCTGCGCAAGAGTCCCAAGCAAGCCGGGGTCGGCGATGAGGGTGTCTGGGATGGCAAGACGCTTTCCAGCTTTGTGATGAAACGCTTCGGCGTGGATCTCCAAGTGCGGCAATGCCAAAGGCTCTTCCGTCAACTCGGCTTTCGCCGGCGAAAGCCGAGGCCTCTGCTGGCCCATGCCGATCCCGAGGCCCAGAGGGCCTATAAAAAAACTGCGAAGGCTGGCGCGCGCAGGCTATGACCTCTGGGCTGTTGATGAAGTCCATTTCCAGCAGCACGGCTCCCGCGCCGTCATGTGGGTTCCCCCGGAAATGAAAGATCCTGTTGTCCTCCATCATCCCACCCGCAAAAGCGTGGGATACTTCGGGGCGGTTCGCTTGCGTGACGGCAAGTTCTGCTTCTCCCGGGAGGAAGGCAAATTTGATGCGGTGACCACTTGGGCCTTCCTCCGGCGTCTGCACGCCGTCAGTTGCAGGTCCGGCCGTCGGGTGGCGCTCATTATCGACAATGCCAAGTATCACCACGCCTCCATGCACAAGGAATGGAGACGAACCAGAGAACCGGACTTTCGCCTTTTGTTCCTGCCGCCCTACAGCCCGGAACTCAACCCCATCGAGAGAGTGTGGAAACTGGTTCGTCGCCTGCGCCTGCACAACCGCTACTTGCCGGAACTGAGCAACATCATGGACACGGTCGAGAAGTTGTTTGGCCAGTGGACGAGAAAAGCCGCGGTTCTGCACAGGCTCTGCCAAGTTTAGCATGCGCATTTATTTATGGCGTCGTGTATAAATGCTCTTCATGAGATTGCCGACCCGGCTCGGATGGCCCATCTTGAGCACCTCGCCCCACCAAGGGTTGGCTGCCGTGCTCCGGCGCTTCCTTTCCCGCTTTCTCGGAAACTGCGGCCTAAATTTTTTTGATCCCCCGACGACACCCGGCGGAGGCGACAGCCCAACCGATGCAGTAGCGGCAGGTCAATTTTCGGAAGAATTTCGGATAACTGGAGAATGTGTGCTCTCCGAGGTTGGGCAGCGCGAGAAGGCCCGCTCTCACCGGATCGAGATGGATGGAGTCGACCAGCCCGAGCAACGGGCGACCTCCCACAGTAAGGATGCTTTGGTCACGGCCCTGGAACAGGTGTCCCCGCGCGCCGTGGAAGCGGTTGAAGCGGTTGGCGAAGGTTCCACCCGCATTTTTCGGGGGCCTCGGCAAGAGCCCTTTGGAAAACTTCCGCCGACCCCTTTTTCGCCCAACAAGTCTTTGCCCTAATTGCCCCGGTTGATCAGATGGTAAATCGCGCCTTCAAACTCCAATCGCGGTCGGCCTGCCATGACTTCGCCTCTCCACGTCTGGCCGCAGCTGCGAGATTTAAAATATAAGCCTGACCCCTTTTTGGGGGACCTCAAATCAGTGCTGGAGACCCATCTTGCCGCGCGGTGCCGGCGCATCAGTGCATCATGCCCACGACCGTGCCGACGGTCAGGCCATAAAGAATGTGGGCGACGAGCTGGGAGATCCCCGTCGAGAGACCCTTCGCGTGGTAGCGGGCGACCGGATGGTGTTCCATGATCGCGATGGCCACAAGCAGCATGACGACCACACCGTGGACAGTGCCGAGCAAGGCGCCGGTCATGGCGTTGAAGGGTAATCGGGAGAGACCGAGGAAGGCGGCGTAGATAAAAGCGAAGATCAGGCCCATGCCGAGGTGGAGCAGTAACCCGATCGTAAAAACATTTTGCTCGCGACGGAGAATGAGCGAGCCCACCGCCGGCATAACATCAATTTTCCCCAAGCCCAACCAACGCGGAACGAGCAGGAAAACTGTCATGACCAATGTTCCGCAAATCCCGCCGATCAAGAGGGGGACGACACCAGCCATGAGACCCATGGTATGGCCAGGAAATGGACTGTCAACGTTCGGGGTGCTGGGGTCCTTCGTCCCTTGGCTTTCCGGCAATTTCAATGGAAAGAGAAGACCGCGAACGAAGGGTTGGGCGGGTTGATTGTCACGCCTTTACTCGCAGGGGAGGTATCGGTCCGAAACCGAGGCTTAACCCGCCAAGGTGCGCTGAAGACAGATGGAAAGGTCTCCATCCCGCGGTGATTTTCTCGTCCATGAGCCGCATCACGATTTGGCGGTCGGTCCAAATTCTCGAGCCGTCACGATTGGCCTTTCCGACCGCGGGATTGATCATACGCTACGATTGTGCGCCGTGGTGTCTGAGGTCAGTCTGGGCGTAGGTCAGGACATGGGTAACACTTAGCCGTAACCATGCAATTGAAGACGCAATAAAAGCGCGGCTTGGTTCGGTTTGCCCAGGGGGCACGGCCGTCCCGGCCGTGTTGTCGGGTCGTGACGGGCGGGACGCCCGTGCCCCCTTGGCGACGTGCCACCTCGCTCACCAAATAGTTAGTCAACTCTCGCCCAGACGCGACTCTGTTGCCGTGCCAGAAATGGCAGAATGTTTTGCATGGTTACGGCTTAGGTTCAAGACATGGGTAAGAGCTGCCGTGAGTTGTTGGTAATGTTGTTGAGGGGTTGGTCAATGTTGTGCAGAGAAGGGGTGGCAAGAGCCGCCGCAGGGGATGTGATCCTCAAGCCGCATGACGGTGTGCTTTGGGGCCGGCGCCCATGGCTTGGAAGCTGGGGGTTTTGGGATCCAAGTGTCCGACCAAGAGTTTGGCGAAGTAGACTTCGAGGACACCGTCCTCGACGGGCTTGAGGCCGACATCCCAACCAACCAAAGCCCTGGAGATAGAGTAGGCGTGATCCAAGAAGCCGATCTGTCCGCAGCGCCGCATCCGCCGGGTCATTAAACCCTCGTAGTTGATCTGCTCGGGCGTTCCTTCCCAAGGTCGCGGACTGGGACGATAAACATCGGCCGGTCGTTGCATGCCCAGCAACTCGTGCGGCCGGATCTGCTTAAATTCTTGGCGCCAGATATCCAGCGCGGCTTGCCGTTCGGCAGAGTCGGCTCCTGCCACTTCGTTGCTGAGGTCAAGATGCCGGCCTTCATGATGGCTGTTGTCGCCGGGCCGTGCCTGCTGGCAAAAGGCACACCGTTGTCGCTGCGGATGGCCGCGGGCAGGCCGTGTTGGACAAACAAAGCCTCGAAGCAGGCTTGGACCGTCTCGGTTTTGGCCTTGGCCAAGGAGCGCGCTTCCAACACGTAGCGGGGGTATTCGTCGCGCACCGTCAAAGGCTCGCAACGGCCCTCGGCATCATGCCACCAACCTTTGAAGTCCACCGTCCAGATGTCATGGCAAGCCGCGGCCACTGGGTGACCGCCGAGTTGACCTCCCAGACTGGCCCGGCGTTGGCGGCGCTTGCGCGTCAGCCCGCAGCGATCCAACGCCCGCTTGATGGTGCTCTCACTCGGCGCCGTGCCGTGGGCCCGGCGATAAAGATCGGCCAACTTGCGCGCACCCCCAGTGCAGATGCCGGTGGCGCAACGCCACCAACTGGCACCTCTCACTCTCGCTTAATCCAGTCGGACTGCGGCGCGGACGCCGGCTCTTTTCAGCCAAACTCAAGGCGCCTTCCTCCAAAAGCCTCTGCTTCCATTTGTAGCCCACCCGGGCACTGATCCCATACTCCCGGCAGAAGGCCCGAAAGTTCTCGTATCGCTGCGCCCGAAGCGCAAATTCCAGTCTTTGGTCCATAGGTTTGATTTCTTGCCACGGCATAGACTCCCACTCTGCCTGAGAGCCCATGTGTTACCTATGTCCTGAACCACGGGCGTTAACTATGTCTTGAACCTACGCCTGATTCTCTGGTCGGGGAAAGCATCCCGGGTCGGAGAGAGAATGAAATAATCCGGCCGTCAGCGTGCGGGGCGACCGCAGACCGAGGCTGGTCAACCTGCCTATGACACGATTCCGACTCGGCTTTTGGCTCTGAACAGGTATTTTGCTTTTTGCTTTGAAGCCCATCATCCCACTTGAACAGGCGGCCCCGCTCCCAGCCCAAGTTGCCGGGTTTCTGCTCTTTGGCCGGCAAGGGACTCCGGTTGATCTGGGTGACACCTTGGTTCTCATCCCCACCGCGGGGGCTGGGCGGGCTATCCGGCGGGAATTGGCCAAGAAAGGTGTTCTCTCCCCGCAATTCCGTCTGCCTTTGGAGGCCTTGCTCCCCAAGGGCCTCGCGGTAGCCAGCCGGCTGGAACGCGAAGCGGCCTGGGCCCTGCTCCTCGAACCGACCCGGCGTCAAAGATTCAAGGCACTCGTCCCGGAAGTTGTGCCCCTCGAGGCACCAGACGATCGTTTTGCGGTCGCCGCCCGCCTCTGCGCCGTGTGTGACCAATTGACCGAAGCTGGGCTGAATCCTGCTTCCCCCCAGATGGTCGAGGTGTGTTCCGGTGATGAGCAGCGCTGGCAGGCGTTCGGAAAACTTTACGCCGAATACCTTGCCGTTTTAGCCAAGTATGGTCTGCGCGACCCCAATAAGGTGCGGTTGGCCGAGGGGCACGATCCGACCGTGCCCCACGGGTGCCGGCGCCTCGTGGTGGCCTGCATCCCCGATCTGGCGCCCATCGTGGAAACTTACTTGCAATCGCTCGACCGCTTGGGCCTTACGGTCGAGGTGCTCGCTTGGAGTCCGTCCGGTCAAGCCGCGCACCTCAGCGCCTGGGGCCGCGCTGATCCCTCATGGTGGAGGGAGAATCAACCCCGGGTGGAAACGAAGATCATTGTCGCCGCCAATGATCCGCCGACCGAAGCGGGGCTCCTCCTTGACTACGCCGCCGGGGCGGAAAAGGCGGACTTCGAAATTTTCGCCGCTGCTCCCGAGTCGGCCGCGGCCCTCGCTCAGGAAATTGCCTGGCGCGAGGCGGAGGCCTATCTGCCTGAAGGTCGGGCCTTGGCCCGGACCGAATCGGCGGAGATTCTGCTCGGTTGGGATGAATTTGCGCGGGGCCACCGCTGGCGTGATCTCCGGGTTTTGCTCCAGAAGCCGCGATTTCTCTCTTTCTTTGTTGCCGCGAGCGGCCAGCCGTCGCCTCTCACCACGCGAACCGCGCGGGAGGCCTGCGACCAGTTGATCGCCCAGCACCTCTGCGAGTCGGTCGAGGCGGCCCGCAGCTGGCTCAAACAGGCCGACCGGTCCGCGGAGAAAGCCGATTTCCCCGCGCAAGAATCTTTGGTCGCGACCGCCGGGAATTTGCTTGGGAAAAGGATGGAGGGCCAAGCCATGCTCGAAGCGGTCAACCGGCATCGCGGCAGAGTGCCGACCGATTCCTTTGCCGCCCGGGAGTTGGCCGCCGTGGCGGAAGTCGCGGGGCAATTTGCGGATTCGCCGCTCCTCCGTCAGTTGCCTGCAGCGATGCGCGAAGCGGCCTCGCGGGCCGACATCATGGGCAAACGGATCTTCCCCCGCGCGCCGGACGGGGCGATCGAAGTGCAGGGCTGGCTTGAGGCGCCATGGAGTGCAGCCCGCCATCTGGTCATCGCCGGTTGCCGGGAGGGCGCATTGCCGTCGGGCACTCACGATGATTCCTTCCTGCCTGACGGTGCGAAAAAGAATCTCGGGCTGGTCACCCAGGACGGCCGCCTGGCCCGCGACTCGTATCTGCTTTCCTGCCTCCTCGCTTCGCGCCCGGGAGCGCAAGTGCGCCTCGGCTTCTCCCGGCTCGGCCCCCAGGGGGAACCGAACCGTCCGTCCCGCCTGCTTTTCGGCTGTCTTGATTCCGAGTTGCCGGAGCGCTCCGGTCTTTTGCTTCGTCCCGCCCCGCGCTCGGTGCGCGGCGAACAGCAGGAGGTCCCTTTCCAATTGCAGATTCCCGCGCCCGATGCGCAGCAGTGGCCGCCCCGGTCGATCCGGGTCACGGCGTTCAAGAATTATCTGGCCTGCCCGCTGCGTTTTTACCTCGGCACTATCCTCAAGTTGCGCAAAGTCGATCCCGACGCCCGGGAAATCCCGGCCACCGACTTCGGCACTGTGATGCACAAGGTGCTCGAAGAATTTGCTCTCGATAAATCACTCGCCGGCCTACGGGACGGCGCAGAAATTGCCCGGCATCTCTCCAGGCTCCTTGATGCTCTGGTCCCGCGGTTCTATGGCGATCATCCTTCTCCCGTGGTGCAGGTGCAAATCGAAAGCATGCGGGCCCGCCTCGTGGTGGCCGCGGCGACCGAGGCTGGCCTTCGGGCGGACGGATGGTCGACGCTGGAAGCGGAATACAAAGTCGTGGCGGACGACCAGTGCCTGCTCGGGGGCCTCGCGGTGACCGGGACGATCGATCGGATCGATGTGCACCCCGAGCACGGTCTGCGCATCCTTGACTATAAGACCTACTCGCAGCCGAAAAATCCCCTGAAGACGCACCTTGGCCCGCTCCGTGGGAGGGATCATCTGCCCGAAGCGGATCTCGAGACCTGGAGCAAAACGGGCCGAGCGCAACTGCGCTCCTGGAAGGAACTGCAACTTCCGCTTTACGCTTGGTTGGCCCGGAAAATTTGGCCCGAGCAGGCGGCCAAAGGCGTGGCCGTTGGTTACTTTCTGCTGCCGCCGGATGGCGAGGCTGGCCCGAGCGCGCTCGAGTTCTTTGCCCTGACTGCAGAAATGCAGACCTCGGCGGAAAGGTGCGCGGCCCGTATTGCCGGTCTGGTCAAGACCGGGCAGTTCTGGCCTCCGTCGCCTTCCTCGGAAGTCGAATTTGATGATTTCAAGGACTGGTTCGGGCCGGAGGATCCCCGCAAATTGATTGATGAGGCATCGGCCGACCGGCTGAAGGGCAACCCATGAGCAGCGCAGAGCAAACGTTCCAACGTAATTTGCTGATTGTGGCCAACGCGGGTAGCGGGAAAACCCACTGCCTGGTCACCCGTTGCATCCAATTACTCCAGCGCGAGGCCAAGCCGGAGGAGATCCTCGCTTTGACCTTCACCCGGGCGGCCGCGGCGGAATTCCTGCAGCAACTCTTCGAGCGTCTGGCCAAAGCGGCGACCGACCCCGCGCAATTGGCAAACTTGCGGAAGGCCTTGGGCCCGGACTGCCGGCCGATCGACGCCGAGGGTTGTACCAAGTTGCTCCGGGCTCTCGTCCAGGCCCTGCCCCGGCTCTCCATGGGCACACTGGACCAATATTTCGGCCGGATCGTGCGCGCCTTCCCCTTCGAGTTGGGCTTGTCCCAGGAGGTGGAACTCCTCGACGCGGCCGACCAGGAGGAAAACCAGCAACGCACGCTGGAGCGGCTTTTTGCCGAGGCCGCGAAAGAAAATGGCTTGGACGAATTCATCGAAGTCCTGCGTGAACAAAGTCGCAACCGCGCCGACCAGTCCGCCCTCAAGGCCATTTCCCGTGCCGCCACCTCCCTGCAGGAAAAGTTCGGCGAAACACCCGCGGAGCGACCTTGGGGTCAGGCTGCGATCATTTGGCCCGCGGGATGCGCGATTCTCTCGGCTGACGATACAGCTCTGGCGGCCGACAAGTTCCGCGCCGAAGTCGAGAAAACGAACCAACTCGACCCTGAGGCCCAAGCCGTCTTGGCCGGTTGGTTGGATTTGGCCGTGGCCCACCGTCCGCCCCGGCGCATGAGCAAGATCCTCCAGGATTTCGTGGTCAAGCTGAGCGACCGCGGCCTGGGCAAAAGGCAAAAAGCGGACCCATACATTCCGATTGCCGGCGGCAAAACCGAGAGCAAATGCCTGTTCCTGCGCGGTAATGTCCGTGCCCTCCGCGACAACCTGTCGCGCTCCTTGCTCAAGCAGGAGCTGCAGAGCAAGTTGCGTTCCTCCCGAGCGCTCTACGCTCTACTCGCAGCTTACGAACGCATTTACGCGCGTTGCGTCCGCCTCGCCGGGCAACTTACCTTCAGCGATCTGGCCACCTTGCTCGCCCGCCACTTGGAGAACATCGACCACCGGCACATTGAATATCGCTTGGACGGGCGCTACCGCCATTGGTTGCTCGACGAGTTTCAAGACACCAGCCGTCTCCAGTGGCGCATCATGCAGCCCCTCGTGGACAACGTGGTTTGCGAGGACGAAGGACGAAGCTTTTTCTACGTGGGTGACACCAAGCAGGCCATTTACGGCTGGCGGGGAGGGGACTTCGAGTTGTTCGAGCAGGTGCACGATAACTTCAAAACGCAACGCGGGGTCGAGATCGCCCGGCAGCAACTTCCCGATTCCTGGCGGTCCGACGGAAACATCGTGCAGGTCATCAATGAGGTCTTCGCGCCCGACCGTTTGGCGCAGGCCCCGGATTTCGCTCTACCCGGCGAGACCATCGCGCATTGGCAGAAGGCCTGGGTCGTGCATCAGGCGCGGCCGGAACGTGCAGGCCAGGGCTTTGCGCAACTCCGGACGCTCCAAGTCGAAAAGGACGATGGTGAGGAGGCCAGCCAGATGGCGCTCGACGTGGCCCTGCTCGGAATCTTGCGCGAAGTCGATCCGGTCGGCCGGGGAATCAATTGCGCCATCATCGTGCGCACCCGCGCCGCCTTGGAGCACTATGTCGCCCTCCTCCGCGGGCAAAAGGAACCGATCCCGGTGGCGGCGGAAGGACGGGTCAACCCCTGCCTTAAGACACCCGAGAGCTTGGCCCTCTATGCTCTCGTCAAGTTTCTCGCTGCGCCCATCGACCGCATTGCCGAACATCAATTCCTCGCCTCTCCGCTCGGCTTCATCGCCGGGCATGACCCGGCGGCTTTCCACCTCGAGGCCCTCGGGTTGATCGCCGAAGCGGGTTTGGCCGCGACTTTGTCCGGGTGGGTCCGCCAAGCGGTGGCCAAGTCCGTCCTTGAGGCCACCAAAGTCGAAGCCTTGATCGAAGCCGCCTCCGACTACGAGGCACAGCGGAAACCGAACGAAGATCTCCGCGTCTTCCTCACCTTCGTCGACCACCGCATCGAGCAGGAAAGCGAGACGCCGGGTGTGGTCCGCGTCATGACCACGCACTTCTCCAAGGGTCTTGGTCTGGACATGGTCATCCTGCCTGAACTTGGGGGCAAAGGTATGGCCGAGTTGCGCGACACGTCTGGCATTTCGCTGCACCGCAATAGCGAGGGGGAAATCCAATGGGGCCTTTCGCTTCCCTGCAAAGACATCTGTGCCGCGGATGAAACCCTCGGGGCTGCCCGCGAGCACTTGCGGGCCCGGCAGGCCTACGAAAACTTCTGCCTGCTTTACGTCGCGATGACCCGCGCGAAACACGCGCTTTATTGCCTGCGGGCCCCGTTGAATGAGAGCAAAAATGCCGGCCGCTGGCTGCAGGATTACTTTCCCTCGGGTGACGGATGTGATGCGGAGAACCGCACGCTGGGAAACCCCCGGTGGTTTGAGCATTACCGGCCGGAGGAACGGCCTCCGACCAGGATTCTCGGCACGAAACTCCGGCCGGGGCCTGGCAAGTCCCTCCAGAACGCACCCTCCTCGTCTGAGGGTGAGGACCTCCCCGCAGGCTTGATCCTCGGCGGTGGTGCGGCGCGTCATCTTGGCACGGAGGTGCACGCCCTGCTCGCCCAGGTTGAATGGCTGGGGGACGAGCCTGACTACTCCGGCGCAAGTGAGGCGGCGGCCCAGTTGGTCCGCGACTTTCTCGGCAGCGAGCGGGCCGCAGTGCTCCGGCGACCGGAGGGTCATTGCGCCGTCTGGCGGGAGAGAGCCTTCGATCTGGAACTTGACGGTGATCCGGTCAGCGGCATCTTCGATCGCGTGCACCTCACGCTGGGGGCAGAGGGCCAGCCGGTCAAAGCTGCCCTTTACGATTTCAAGACAGACAAAACGCCCGTTGACCTGCGCGAGGCTTACCAGGGCCAGCTTGAGGCCTACCGCCAGGCGGTGGCCAAACTCTTGGGCCTGGCGCCGGATCAGGTGCAGGCCAGCGCTGTGCGGATCAGAGCCCTGCCCTCTTGAGGGACGAAGGCCGGGACGAGACGTTGGGTTGGGGCAAGTTTTGCCAGCAAGTCCACTTCCGCCTCAAAACTGCTTCAGGCCCGCCCGGGCGCTTATGACAGACAAACCCCTTTGATCCTTGGCTTCCTTCTGTTCAATTCACTGTATGCCGCGCGGACTCCTTTTCACCCTCCTTCTCGCCGCCTGCGCTTCGGGCCCGGAGCCTGAGGTGAGGGTGGCGGATCCGGTCAAGACGATCGTTATCCGCAGCTGGCCCTCGGGCCTCGTGATCGAACTCAATGGCGAATACATCGGTACCACACCCTTGGAACTCGTGGTCAATTCCACCCGTTCCGGCAACTGGACGGCAGACTTCGGACGAGGGTTCAGCCCGATCATCATGCGGGCCAGCACTCCCGATACCTCGGGATGGGAGCAAAAGCTCTGGTATCCCGGTGACCGCATTCCCTCGCGCCTCCTTTTCCGCGTCCCCGGGGGCGTGAAAGGCCTGGTGGTCAACTGATCTGCTGAAAAGCCTCCTCCGCACCACGTTCTCGCTCTCTTCCGCGCTGGCCCGAATCGGGTGGGATGATGAGCCTGCCGTGTGATCGGGGCAATTTACCAGGCATGACTTTGGTCCGGCGCTGCGGGCGCCGGTCACCGAGCGAATTGAGCCGGTGGAGGCGCTGGAGTCGGTCATCGACCCGGTGGCGGCTATTTTTCAGCCCTTTGTTCGCCCTCTACTCGCGGCCGATCCGCTGGTTGAGCAATGCGACCAGGAGTCTGAAGTCGCCCAAGTGTACCGCGCCTCCGCCCCCTCCGAGTCCACTCGTCACCCCCTTACCCGGCACTGGTTTGCCGGTGGGCCCGTCTCGTCGAGACTCGGCTCTGCGGCGAATCAGATTGCCCTGACCAGCGGAGCGCAGTGCGCTCGGGGTGCGTCCCGCATGCGGGACTCGTCGGGCGACCTGCCCGACCTCGCGACTCTCGCTTATTTGCAGAATCTCCTCAGCAAAGTCGGCAACAAAACCTACCAGGGAGGCGGAGTCGTAAAAGCTCCTCCTCTTTCTCCCAATACTTGCTGCCGCGCTCTTGCGCCGACGGTTCAGTCGGATTGGCTTGAGAAGCGAGCGCATGATTGGGGCAAGAGAATCCCTCAACACCAATCTGCCGAAAAAGGAAACTTGGGCGCCGGCGACTTGGTCTGACCACGGGAAGAACCGCGGGCCCAGATTCGCCCTTTGCCTCACTCCAAAAAGCAGAGACACTTCATCCGCCTGGGGCTCCTCCTCACCATGACCAATCCCACCACGCAAAGCCGGGTCGAAGGCATGATCTGGGGGCAATTTATCGGTGACGCCATGTGCCTCGGAACCCACTGGATTTATAATCTGGCGGATCTTCAGGCGTTTTATCCCGAGCTCAAAGGTTTCGAACTCCCGCGCCCCGGTCATTACCACGCAGGCAAACAACCCGGCGAGCTCACCCACTACGGAGAAGCAGCCCTCCTCCTCCTCGAGTCAATGGCCGAGCGGGGCGACCTTGACCCCACGGATTACGGAAAGCGCTTTGTCGCCCACTTTGGTTCCGCGGCGTATGCCGGCTACTTGGATTCCGCCACGCGGGGCACGCTGGAAAACGCGCGATCGGGGACAAATCACGAGCCAGCGCAGGATTTTGATTTTCAATCCGGAGCCGATGACGACCAACTGGCCACCGCGACCAGCCTGGCCCCCGTCGTCGCCCGTTACCGGGCCACGCCCGGTCTGGCCGCACAAGTTGCCCGCGCCACCCGGGTCCGGCAAAACCATCCCCGCAGTATTGCCTACATGCAAATCCACGCGCGCCTGCTCGAGGAATTGCTCTCCGGCACGGATCTGCACAGCGCGGTCCACCGTGTGCAGGAAACCACGGTCCAAGATACGGAATTCGGCTCGGAGCTGGCCCTGCGTTTCCGCGAGGTCTTCGAACGCAAACACCTCTCCACCACCGAGGCCACCGCACAGCTGGGGCAGTCCTGTCCTTTGAAAAATAGTTTCCCCTCCGCGCTGGTCGCCGTCATCCAGACGCCCGACGACTTCGCCGGCACCTTGTTGCGCATTCTCGCCGCCGGCGGTGACAACGCGGGCCGCGCGGCCCTGGCCGGAGCCTGGCTCGGCGCGCATCTCGGGCTTGAAGCCATTCCCCCATCCCTCCGCGCAACACTCCGCCAGAAAGATCGGATCCAAACCGCCCTGTCAGCTTTAGCCCGGCAGACCGCACCTTGACTTCTCACCGAACCCAACGATAAGTCCCCCATGCCCGTTAACTTCCTCACCTTATTCTTCGCGGTTTCCTTTTTCGGCGGATCGCTCGCTCTGGGCGCGCCTTCCGCGGCGCCCAAAAAGCCGGCCAAAGCCAATGATGCCGCCTTGTTTGCCTCGGGAACGAACAAGCTGCTCAAAGGAGACTATGCCGCGGCGGAAAAAGATCTGCGGGCTGCCCTCGGGGCCAACGAAAAAAACGCTGGAGCGCACAACAACCTGGCCTTTGTCCTGCGCAAACAAGGCAGCGCCCATTTCGACGAAGCCTTAAAGCACTACAATCGTGCGATCAAGTTGAACGACAAACTGGCCGAGGCCTACATGTATCGGGGGGTTCTCTATCAGGCCATGGGCCAGAACGATCTGGCCCAGTCCGACCAAGCCCGCCTGCGCGAACTCGGACGCGGGGATTTGGCCACCGAACTTGCCTGGGTGTTGCAGAATGGCCAAGAAAAGGAACCCCCGCAGTTCTTCGGCGTGGTCCGCAAGGAATAGACCGGTTCTCTGGCCCGGCCCGAATCAGTTGAGCCCGGAGCTGAAGCACCTCGATTCTGGTGCGCCCGAGCCCCAGGTCGCCTCGTCGCTCCCTTCGTTCTCCACCGCCCGAAGGCGGACCCAGGTCACGGCGTAGCAACGGAATTCTCCGCGCAGGGCCTCGAGCTCGATCACACTCTCCTTGTTTGGGGCACAGACTTCATCAGGGAGCGAGGGTCCTGGAACGACAGCCGAGCCATGAAGTTTCAAAGAAAAAAAGCCATCAAGAACCCTCTCCAGCTTCGCCGGAACGCCTATCGCGTTTTATTAACGAGGGGGCGTGAAGGAGTGATTATTTGCCTTCCTCAAGTGCTGCCAGAGTTGGACGAGACCCATGCACTTTTGTTGGCCTGTGGTTGCGAGAACATGGACGTGTGATTAGGCAGGAGCGCCTGACCGGATGACTGACATCTGGCCAGAAAGGAAGCGCTCGAAAGTCACGTCCCTCATCCGGGGCAAGGGCAACAAGGAGAGGCAGAACAAGATCACCGGATGGAGAACGCATCTTCCTTTGCCCGGAAAGCCGGACTTTGCTTTTCCCAAGCAGAAGGTCGCAGTCTTCGTCGACGGATGCTTCTGGCACGGCTGCCCCAAGTGCTACACTCGTCCCAAAACCAACCGCGCCTTCTGGGACCGCAAACGCGAGACCAACATGGCCCGCGACCGCCACGTCACCCGTCAACTCCGCCGCCAAGGATGGAAAGTCATCCGCATCTGGCAACATTCCCTCAAGAAATCGCCCGATGCCTGCCTAAACCGCATCCACCGGGCCCTTGAGTCAGCTTACTCGATGAGCCTCAAACGCTTGTTCTTTGCTTTGTAACGCTCCAACTGGCCACGCATCGCGAGCACCGCCACGCTTTGTATCACGCGGCGCTCAAAATCCGCGTAGGGTTGGCCCCGAGTGATGATGCCCAGCTCTTTCAAGACCCGCGGAGTGATCGAGTGCTCGGTGCAGCTTGTATTCGGGCACTTGGCGAGTGCTTTGACGATCACCTCCTGCACTTCCGTTGCTGGCACATCCTCGGGGCGGCGGCCATTGGTCGCCACCACCTTGGGCTCATTTTCCTCGATATCGTCTGTTGTCTCTTCCTCATCGTCCGGCTCTTCCTCGGGCTGCACCTCTATGGGCGGTGGTGCGGAAACCGGATGGATGCCGCGTTCTTCCAGCGCATCCCACAGACCGCGGAGAGCCTCTTCTTTGTTGGCGTAGAAAGCGGCCTCCCGGACGCGGAAAAAAGCCCAGCCGCAGCGTTCGAGCCTTCTCTGGCGGTCCATATCCTCCTCGTAGTTGTCGGCTCCGTGCCAGCGGTCGCCATCGCATTCGACGGCTAGTCTTGCTTTGCCGCCTTCGACCATCAGGTCGATGAATTTTCCGGCCACCTCATGCTGGGCGTAAACGATGTAATTCCGCCGAAGAAGCTCCAGCGCCACATCCACTTCGAACCAGCTGCCGAAAGGCTTCGGAGGTTCGACCAGTTGCCGGTTGTCTCGGGCAGCCCGCATTTCCAACTCGTCTTTGGTCAGGCCGGCCAATTCCGCCTGCCGTGTGCCCTTGAAATATTCCAACAGTCGTCGCCGCAGACAGGTGTGGCTCAAATCCTCGGACTGCACCGAGTGGAAAAGAATCATCATGTCTTGCGCACGGCTCGCTGCGACGTTGAAACGGCGCTCGTCGGCGGGTGAGGCCATCGGACCGATGCGGGCGTTGGGCGCGGCGACCATGGAGAGAAAAATGATATGCCGCTGGTCGCCTTGGAAGGTATAGGGGTTGCCGCAAATGAGGTGGCGCTGCTCTATTTCAGTCGCCCCGATCCGGTCGAGGAGCAGCTTTTCGATCAGTGCACCCTGAGCTTCGCCCTGCAGAACGACTACGCCCATTGACCTGCCCTCGTATCTGGCATCGCCACACATCGCTTCAATCTTGTCGACGATGGCTTCAGCTTCGGGGCGATTGATCACCCGATTGCCTTCGCCCTCGCGGTATCCGCCGCTGACGAAAAAGTGTTTGAGCGGCGGCAAGCGGTCCGGCCCGTATTGACGCAAGGGAATGAGGGGCGTATCGGCGTAGCACAGTTCGTTGCTGAAGCGAATAATCTCGGGCATGCAGCGAAAATGCTCCCGAAGTGTGATCCTGCTCGTGCCGTAGCGGAGCTTGGCGTGGTCAAAGAGACTGCTCTCGATGTCGAAAGATGCCCGGTGGGTAAAGTCTCCAAGATGCTCTTGCATCAACCGGTGGACAGCGGCGAGCGGCACGCCGACCGCATCGGGACTGATCTGCTTGTCGTCGCCAACGATAAGCACTTTCTTGGCCAGGAAAGTCAGGGGCAGCCCCTCGAGTCCGCACTGCGAGGCCTCGTCGACAATGACAACATCGAACATGCCGGGCTGGGGACTCACGGTATCCCAGACCCGGTGCAGGGGCATGACCCATGCCGGCACGGCTTCGCGGCAGGATTCCAAGCTCTGCTGGGCTTCACGGCGGTGGCGCGGCGCATGCTTGCCGGTGCCTTTGCCCAGACGGCGCATCGAAAGCCGCCACCCCTCCATGTGCCGGCGATGGCTTTCTTTCAGCCGGTCGAAACAGTGACTCCAGGAATGCAGGGCCGCGAGTTCGGCAATGGTGTGATGTATCTGGTCCTCGGCCTGCGTGATGCGCTTGCCGAGCGCTACGAGGTCTTCCTTGCCGATGTAGTCCTCGATCCAGTGCCTGGCTTGCGCCCACTTCCCAGCCTTCTCAAGGTCTTTGCTGCGCTCCGTCCAATGCGGCTGGTCAGACGTGCTCTCCAGATCTTTTGCCAACTGGGGCAATAGTCCCGCCAGATAGCGCATCCACTCTTGCAGCTGGACGAGATTCTCCGCGTCTTTTGAGAGGGTGGCGAACTCCTTGTGGATCGCTTCGTATTTCTCCACCTCCCGGGCGCCTATCGCATCCGGAAGGTGCTTGTTCGACGGATGGGCTTTCGGCTGAGCGGCAATTTTCTCAACGTCGGCAACAATCGATTGTATCCCGGCCTGCACTTCTCTGCGTCGCCTCCTTGCTTTGGCCAAGCGACAGGCGGCAACCAACTTGTCCAGACTGGCCGGATCGTTCCAATCGGGTGCGGTCAACGCGGGGAAGCGCTGCAGCTTCTCTTTGCATTTGGCCAGCTTGCCAGCCAGGGGCAGAACGTTGTCCAGCGCATCTTTCAGGGCGGACAACGCAGAGAGCTGCAGCAACAATGGGCCGTCCGTGCGTTCGCACTTTCCGGACCAAAGTTGCCAGGTCTTCTCAATCCCGAGCCGGACTTTGAAAGTCTCCGCCACCGTTGCGAAATCTTGCGCGGTGCGGCAGGGGTGTCCATTCAGCCTGAGCTGGTTGAGCGTCTTGAGGAGATCTTTGACCAGCTTCGGTCGAAACAATCCCCAACCGAGTTTCCCGCCGCCGGCCAGATGCACACGCAGCCTGTCGGCATCTTTCTGGAGATTGTCCGGCTTGAGATCAGGCGGATGGTCGATCGCGGTGTCGTCAGCTTTTGCAGCCAGAGGCGTGAAATCCGCCACGCAATCGGCGGTGGACTTGTGCAGCGTTTGCCAAACTGTGGCATGATTGGCCAAGATATCCCTGACTGCATCCGGCATCCATTTGGCAGGCGAGGTCGCAACAGCGCGACGACAGGCGGCAAAATCGGCGAGGAGATCCTTCAATGCATCGACCTCCGTTTCTTCTTCTCGCAGCAGGACCTCCGCCGACTGCTCATCTGCCTCCGGCCAGATCTCCCGTTCCTCCGCCATGGCAACGTTCTCCTCGGTGACAAGTGCAGCGAATTCCGACGCTTCCGGAATTTCGTCGGCTCGGAGGAGCTTCAGCTCCTCGCGTTTGGCAGGTGTGAAATAACGCAAAGCCTGCAGAGCGCTGTGCACGTCACGAGGTATCACCGGGAGCTCGGCTTCAAGCTGCAACTGATCTTTGAACCAGTCGTAGAGAGGCTTGTCCCGGTTGACTTGCTGGGCAATTTGGGCGGCGGTGCCCCTGTACGCTCCGCCGGCAATTGTCCGCTCATGCGTCTCTGCCTCGCGAATGTCGCGCAATTTCCGCTGCAACGCGCTTTTGCCTGAGCGCGTGATCTTGATCTGCGCTTCGAGATCTGCCTTCTCGCGCTCTGCCCGCGACGCTTGCCACTCCTCGTTCTTCCGGAGAATGCCGCTGACGCTGGCTTCGAGCGATCGGCGCTCGTCCGATCCTGCACCGAGGAGATTGATACAGAGAGGTCGAAGTTTTTCCGGGATATGACCTTCCAAGACTTGCAGGGCACGGGGCGTCTTTGCCGTGATCAAAACGCGCTGACCCGTGGCCAGCAGGTGACAGATGAGGTTGGCTATGGTGTGTGACTTGCCGGTGCCCGGAGGGCCCTGTACGAGGACGCCTCGGGATCGTCGCAACTTGTGGACGATTTGTCTCTGCTCGTCGTTCGAAGGCTTGGGGAAATAAATTTCACCGGCGAATTCCTCGGGAGAATCGTCGTCTCCGCCTCCGGATTCTGCTTCATCCGGAGACAAGATCTCGGCCAGATCGGAAAATCCGTCGGGTAACTTTTCACCCGATTCGACCAGCTCTTTGATGACCTGAAGGGCTTGCGTCAAACCGCGGGCGGATCTCTTCCGTAAGATGAGTGCCGGCGCATATTCGACAACGGGTTTGGTCGAGGGAGTTGCCGTTGGGTCGAGGGAGTTGCGGTATTCTCCCGAGGCGTCGAGAGAATGAACTAGGCCCTGCAAGACCGGTTCGAGATGAGCGCTATCCCACGGATCGTCCGCCGCGGCAACCAAGCCAGCCGAAGCCGCGCTTTCTCCACCGGCGGGCTGGAACTCCAACTCCAGCATATCCAACTCGACGCGCAGTCTTGGGCCGTCGGCGCGTGGTCCGACGGTGAACCTTCCGACGCCTGATTCGAATTCAAGCTGGGCGTCGGCGGCAATGATGTGCCGACGGACTCTTTGCTTTGTCGGAGTCAGCCAACTGAGCAGCCCAAGTCCGAGGACAAGCTCGTATTCCTCACCAAGCCGCAGCTGTTTCTGGTGGATCGCGAAGATCGCGGAGTAAATGTCATGCACCTTTTTCCACGCGTCGTGCTTGTCGGCCCATGGACGCCAATCCGATTCCAAATATTTAGCCCAAGCCGCTTGCACTTCCGGGTGGTCAGTGAGGATCGCATCCTTAGGGATCGTTTTCGGCTGACCGGAATCCTCCGGGCAAGCCGGGTTGGGGATTTCCAGCGTGGTCTCCGCCCCGAGCTGGGGAGGCTTACTGGTGTCCGTGAGAGTCTCCGGATCGATCCATTCTTTGCAAACGCCCGGCACCTCCGGCAGGCCAGGCTCCTTGCCTGCCTTGACCTCAAGCCACACGTCGGTCTCGTGCTCCTCAGAACGACCCGAGGCCTGCGTGAAGCAGTGTTTGTCCGAGGGCACGGAGGAGAGCCAGACAACCTCCTCATAGCCAGCCAGATCACGGTTAACCTTGGTCTTCAGCAGTGCCACCCGAGTCAGGTAGTCGATCATCCGCAGGACCTTCTCGACGGATGACTCGGCGGTGCTTTCGGGCGGGGGCATTTATTTCAGAGTATCCGTTTTGCTGATTTCTGGAAAGAATCCTCGCGCCTCAGTTGAGGTGGTCTTTTCTACCGCCGACCATGCCAGACCATCTGGAGGCCGACCAAAGTTTTGTGCGTCATAAAGCCCAGACCTGCTTGGCTCGGGGGGTGGGGGCTGCTGAAATGGTGAGATATGCCCATGTTCACAAAGGGAGAAATCATTGTCCGGGACGACCTGAAATACCCCGATGGGGCGGTTGTCGTGGACGGCCTCGACATCCGAGGACGACTTCTCGTGCATCCGCTGGGCGGCGCTTTGCAGTTCGCTTTGCCGCTTCCCGAAATTGGCCGCTTTCAAAGCGTGGAGCCTGCCGAGCAGATCCCCGTCTTCAGCGCTGGGACTTTCTATCTCGAAGCAATCGAGGGGGAGTTTGAGGGATGGTCGGACGGCTCGTCTTGGAACGGCTGGAAGAAGCCTTGCTGCACGCGCGAGGTTGCCGAGCGGATTCTCGCAGCATCGGGATACGGTTGGAGCCACGACGCAGCAACGGACGAGTTCACGGTTGTCACCTCCGAGGGGGACGAGACCGAGCTGTTCAGCGGCCAAACTATCCAGGTCGGCGATGGGGGATTTAATACTGCATATTTCGTCGGCGCCGGATCCTACATTTGGGACAACACGGTGCTGAAAGGGGTCAGGTCTTTACCTTTGAAATTCCACCGCGGCCACACTGCGATAATTGGCAAAAAGGCGCATGCCATTACTCCTCCGCCCGTGCGCCCGGTGCTTAGATCCGTATTAGCCGGAGCAGCCCGCATGCGGAACGGTGTTTCGATGGGTTCAGTTACGGCTGTCCGAGACGCCTGTCCGGATGGAACGCTGCACTTGCCGTTGCGGCCGGACTTGCGTGGCAACCGCGTGCGGGTTCGAGGCCAAGCTCGAAGTGGCTTCCTCTGCGGCAAGGAGCCCTCTCGAACCGCGCGCCATCATGCAGAAAGTCCGCGACCGCAATCCATTCCGTGGCCTCAGCGATCCCCTGGCCTGGCAGCGCGCGGCGCGTGAAGATGTGCCCTTGCCGGGCCGAGATTAAGACATGGCCGGGCGCGGGATGAACAGAGCGTGGAATCCGGTTTGCGGGAGCTGATTTGCCGGGTTATTGACCGCCTATGAGCACATGGGCCGAAATCGAACAAACCGCCGAGGTTTTGCCGGTCGACCAGAAGCAGCGGCTCATTGCCACCCTGCAGGCGGGATTGCCCAAGCGCAGCAACTCAAGCGGCTCGGGTGGAGATTCTGATCAGGCCGTCCATGCCAGCCTGCTTCCTTTGGCCGCCACGTCTTGGTCGCAGGATTGGGACTCTGCCGAGGAGGATGAGGCGTGGCGCGATTTGTCGCCAGCGACGTGATGAACAGCGGGGCGAATGAAGCTGGGGCGATCGCCATCCTCGGCGCGGGGGAAACGGGCCAAAACAGGTTGATAAACGTACAAAACGGGGGAGTTCCTTCCCTCATTTCCTACCCCGCTCGGCCCATCCAAGGGGGGCAAGCTCGACAGAGCGCCGAAGTAGTTCGGGCTGCGCTGGTAACCCGCCTAAAACCATGCCCAAATTGTCCTCACCCCTAGTCTGGTCCGTCGATCTGGCCGCGGCCTCCTCGGTCGGCCTGCGCAAGACCCAGTTCGGCAGCCTCGGCATGGTCTCCGTTTCGCTCTGCGCGGATTTCTTCGCCAGGTGGTCTTCTGCCGCGAGTACAGGCTAGATGGCAGCCCTTGAAACAAAGGGGCAACTTGCCGCGCTGGACCTGGATGATGGAGCCCAGCCCATGGAAATTCCGTTGCAACGCGATTCAATCCGTATGATCTTCGCGCCATGACTCGATATAGTTGGCAAAAGGAACTCAAAGACATTTACGACGCTGCAACTTTGCGGTTTGGTGAGGGCACGCGGGATCCAGAACAATGTTTTTCCCCCGACGAAAAAAGTGCGCTCGCGACTATCGGCCTGAAGCCGATTAATGTTTTCGACTACATTGAAGATTACGTGAATCGCGGCGAACCGGATTGGGAGACATTCCTTCTCGTCGCTGCTGCGCGCCGCGACTACTTTCTCCACGAGCAAAATGGAGAGTGGTCACAAGAAATGCTCGATTCCTCCGAACTTCCCCCCAAAACTGAAGCGGTTGAAGGTATTGAATGGCTGCCACGTATCACGCAGAAAGCAGAGTGTTTTCTCGGCGGAAGGCTCTGTCGCGACATTATGTACGGCTGCGGTGGAGATCGGAATTTTCTGAAAGCCCACCGCATTCATCTGGCCGACTTTTTGCGCATGATCTGGGCAGCGCGGGGGGATCAAAAAAAAGTGTTAGAATTGGTCAAACACCAAGCGGCTTAGCCTGAACGAGGCAATTGAAGACGCAATAAAAGCGCGGCTTGGTTCGGTTTGTCCAGGGGGCACGGCCGTCCCGGCCGTGTTGTCGGGTCGTGACGGGCGGGACGCCCGTGCCCCCTTGGCGACGTGCCACCTCGCTCACCAAATAGTTAGTCAACTCTCGCCCAGACGCGACTCTGTTGCCGTGCCAGAAATGGCAGAATGTTTTGCATGGACACGGCTTAGGTCAAAGCCGAGCCGATAATCGGCTTATTTACTTCCCTGGCAGACGGCCGCAGCGTCACTGCAGGTTGAGCGGTGACCCGGATCCGAGTTGGGAATGGCTGGGCAAACTTAATCCTGGGGATGGTCTGTGAGACCTACGGCGACAGGTCCTTATTGGCTCCATCTTCAAGCAAGAGGGCCCAAGCGGTCCTCTCCATGGCTCGCTCGAACCTTTCGCTGGCCCGCCTGCCACCTTCCTGAACGAGGAGGCGCCTTGATTTTGATAGTTTGCGTTCTGGCGCGGGCTCCAGCCTTGGCAGTCGTCTCCTGGGTGGAGGCGATGGACCTCGCCGCGGAGTGTGCCGCCAAGGCCCCGGCGACGAGTCCGGTCAACTTTATGCGTCTGCCGGGACCCTCCCAGTCGTTCAGACTTAGCAATGAACAAATCCATTCTTAATACCCTCATGGCAACCGCTGTGTTCGCCACCGCTACCTCCTACTTCACCACCCCAGCCATCGCGGATCCCACGGCAAACGAAAACATCGTTGTCGTGGCCAGTGGCAACACCGACTTTAGCACCCTTGTGGCTGCCCTCTCGGCCGCCGAATTGGTCGAGGCTCTGGAGGGAGCTGGTCCCTTCACGGTCTTCGCGCCAAACAATGCCGCTTTCGCCAAATTGCCGGCCGGCACGGTGGATGACCTGCTCAAGCCCGAAAATAAAGCCAAGCTGACTGCCATTCTGAAGAACCACGTAGTCGCGGGCAAAGTCATGGCCGCCGACGTCAAGGCTGGTGCAGTTCCGACCTTGGGTGGGGGTGAAGTCGTTGTCGCCGTCGAGGGTGGTTCGGTCAAATACGGCGATGCCACGGTAATCGGCACAGATGTTGCGGCTTCCAATGGCGTCATCCACGTGATCGACACGGTTGTGCTGCCTGATTAAGCGGCTAGTCGTTTTCTCGGGTCAAACCGACCGGGAAAAATTTTGTTTCCTTGACCACCTCGCGGAGACGCGAGGTGGTCTTTTTTGTCGGTGGCCATCTCACGAAGACGGGCAGGGCAATGATTTTGGGCTGAGGGCTGGGATAGGGGACAGGCCAAGTCCGACCCTGATCGAGCTGCGGCAGCATGAAAAGAAAGTTGCAGCCTTGACAGACCAGCGGGAGCTCTTGAACCTTGACCTGTGCGAAGCACGCCTTATTTTCGTGTTCTTTGGCTGGTTGGCTTGGCCCTCCTCGCGGTGGGAGGAGGGGTTCATGTTTATGAGCACTGGGAGATCGCAGCGCACGCCCAGTGCGTTGCCCATCCCGACAAAGCTTCCGACCATGACGATGCCGGCCCGAAGCACGACCACGGCTGCACTTCGCATGATCATGCCCCCGCGTTAGCCGGCACGGTTTTTCTGCTCACCGTTTCCGAAGTAGTTGCTCCGTTTTCTGCAAAATGTCCCGTGGCATGCGCTGCGCGGGCCGAGCCCTTCGAGCAGCCGCCTCGGCTGTCCTGAAGGTCTACGGGCGAGGTGTGCCCGTACGACAATCCCGACATGCCCACCGGAGCTCGGGTCCGACGGTATGTCTCCGCGCCGCAGGCCGGCGCGGCATCTGGTATTCGCCGGTGATTAGGACAATGAAAACACGAAACATATTTTCGCCAAGTGGCCGATTTTTTGCCGCGCTGCTTGTTGCTGGCGGGCTCTTCTGCCCCGTTTGGGGAATGGAGCTGTCGATGGAAGGTACGGTCCAGGTTGCTTTGATCGGGAACCGCGACTTGGCCGCTGCCCGCTTTGCGGTCAAGAAGGCGGAGGGGCGTTTGCGTCAGTCAGGTTTGTTGCCCAATCCAGATATTGAGTTCAACGGTTTCAGCGACTTTCTGACCAGTGGTGATGGTGAAGGTGAATTTGTCATCGGGCTGCATCAGGTGCTGCCCCTGACCGCGCGTTTATCGTTCGCACGCGAGGTGAGCCGGGTCGGGGTGGCCGAGGCACTGCGGGAAGTGCGCAATCACGAGCGCCTGCTCATTGCCCGGGTGCAGGAACTTTACGTGCGGACGCAGGCGGCGCGACGACGTTCCGTGGCGGCGGCCGAGGCAAGGGAGGGTGCCGCCACATCCGCCGGGTTGGCCGCGACCCGACTCACCGCGGGGCAGGGCACGCTGGCGGAGTCCGCCTTGGCCCGGGTGGACGAGCAGCGCTGGGGCACCGTGGCGACGAGTGCGGCGACCGAGGCCGAGACGTTGCTGCTCGATTTGAAAACCGCGGCGGGCCTGCCAGCGGGCGCTCCCCTCGCGCTGACCCAAACCCTTGAGTCTGCGCTGGACGATTTGCGGGCGCGGGCCGGCTTAGCGCGGGCCACTTACCGTCCCGATCTGGAATTGGCCCTGCTTGGGCTGGACCGCGGCGGGGCGGAAACCCGTTTGGCGCAGGCCTCGGCGTGGGAGGGGATCCGGGTCGGCGTGGAATACATGCAGGACCGCGGGGTCGATGCGCCGGGCGGCATCGACACGGGCCATTTTCTCGGCGTGAAGGTCAGCCTTCCCCTGCCGGTCTGGGACCGCAAGACGGGAGAAATCGAAGTGGCGCGGGCCACAGAGGAGGAGCGAGCAGCGCGGGTGCGCGCGCTTGAACTTGAGGTGGGCAACGACATTTTCGCGGCGAGCCTTCGGGTCTCGCTGCTCGAGGACCAGTGGCGGCGCTATGGACGCGAGACGCAACCGGTGATCGACGAGGCGAGCCGCGAGATGGTGCAGGGCTTCGAGCAGGGGCGGGTCGAGGCCCGCGATTTGTTGCTTGTCCGCGCCGAGAGCACGACCCTGCAAGTCGAGGCGACGCGCGTGATCGAAGAGCTGGCGGTGGCGCTGATTGAGTTGGAAGCCGCGGGCGGAACGCATCCCGCCATGGCGGCGGCCTATCTGGAAGAGAAACCCTTACATCGGAGGAAAAGACTATGAGGACCATGATGATGATTTGGTGTCTGGCCGTCGCGGCCCTGACCCTGCGGGCCGGGCCGGGCCACGACCATGCGGACGAACCGGGATCCGCTGGTGTGACCGCTGCCGGGCCGGTCGTCCTGACCGCGGCGCAGGCGGCGAATCTCCAGCTTGAGACGGTCGAAGCGGAGATCACGGAGATGGCGCCGGTGCTGGAAGTGCCCGCGGTCCTTGTGCTCCCGCCGGAGCGCCATGCGCGGATCACCGCCCCGTTTGCGGGACGCGTGACCGAGCTCTTGGCCAAGCTCGGCGAGCAGGTGGGAAAAGGTCAACCTTTGCTGCGCGTCGCGCCTTTGGCGGTGGGGAGCCCGCCGCAGGAAATTGGCGCCCCGCTCGAGGGGGTGGTTTTCGAGCAGGCGGTGGTCATCGGTCAGCCCTTCACCCCGGAAACCACGCTGATGCAGACCGGCGACTACCGGGAGTTGCTGGCGCGGGGCAGTTTTTACCAATCGCCGGAGCTGACCCGGGTGGGGGCGGGACAAAAGGCCGTGCTTTTGCTCGATGTTTTCCCCGGTGAGCGCTTCGAGGGGTTGGTGCAGCGGGTCGATCCAGGCCATACCGAGGGCAGCCCGTTTTTCCACATTTACGCGCTGGTCGCGAACCAGGACGACAAACTCCATCCGAATTACCGCGGGCGCATGCTGGTCGAAACCGGCGCGCCCGAAACCGTGGTCGCGGTGCCGCGCCGGGCGGTGCTCGGTCTGCTCGGGGCCAAGTTTGTTTTCGTCCAGACCGAGCCGTTGCATTTCGAGCGGCGCGAGGTGGTCACGGGGTTGACCGCTGGTGACCGGGTGGAAATGGTCGAAGGCGTCCTTCCGGGCGACAGCGTGGTGACCAACGGGCATTACCAACTGCAATATGCGGCAACGGGTGGGGCAACGGAGGCGGATGCGGGCCACGACCACGCGCACTAAGCCCATGTTCGACCGCTTGATTGCCTTTTCGGTGCGCAACCGCCTCTTGGTGGTGGCGAGCGCCGCGCTCATTGCCGCTTACGGCGGATACGTGCTGACCCAGATCCCGGTTGATGTGTTTCCGGATCTCAATCGCCCCACGGTGACCATTTTCACCGAGGCGGGCGGGTTGGCACCCGATGAAGTGGAAACCCTGGTGACCATGCCGCTGGAGACGGCGGTCAATGGTGCGGCGGGCGTGGAGCGGGTGCGCTCGATGTCGGGGATCGGGTTGTCGCTCGTCTTTGTAGAATTCGGCTGGGAGACCGAGATTTACCGGGCCCGGCAGATCGTGGCGGAGAAAGTGGCCGAGGTGACACCGCGGTTGCCGCCGGAGATCCGGCCGTTCCTTGGACCGGTGTCATCCATCATGGGCCAGATCATGGCCATCGGGCTGACCAGTGAAAATCCGTCGGTCAGGCCGCTCGAGTTGCGCACCCTGGCCGACTGGGATCTGCGTCGACGTTTGATGAGTATCCCCGGGGTGTCGCAAATCACCGTGATGGGCGGGGACGTGCGGCAATACCAGGTGCTGGTCGACCCCGCGCGGCTGGTGGCCGCCGGCGTAACCTTGCACGAGGTCGAGTCGGCGATCGACGAGTCGAACGTCAATTCCTCCGGAGGTTTTCTCCCCGATGCACACCAGGAGCGGCTGATCCGCAATTTGGCCCGGGTGGAAAGCGCGGAGGATTTGGCCATCACGGTGGTGAAGGTGTTGCCCGATGGATCGAGTATTCTACTCGGTCAGATTGCCGAGGTCCGTGAAGGTGCCTCCCTGCACAAGCGCGGGGATGCGGGCATCGACGGGCGTCCCGGCGTGATCCTCACGGTGCAGAAACAACCCGGGGCGGATACGGTTGCTCTAACCGGGAAGATCGAGGCCGAGTTGGAGGTCATCGGAAAGTCGCTGCCCGAAGGGGTAAAAGTTCACACCGACATTTTCCGGCAGAGCAATTTTATCGTGCGGGCGGTGCGCAATGTGGAGGAGGCGCTGCGGGATGGAAGTCTCATGGTGGCCGTGGTGCTCTTCATTTTCCTGCTCAACTTCCGCACCACGGCGATCACCTTGACCGCGATTCCGTTGTCGTTGTTGACCACCTTCATCGTCTTCCACGCGGCCGGTCTGGGGATCAACACTATGACGCTGGGTGGCTTGGCTGTGGCTATCGGCGAATTGGTCGATGATGCCATCGTGGATGTGGAAAATGTCTTCCGTCGTTTGCGGGAAAACCGCCACGCGGCGAACCCGCGGCCGGTGCTCGATGTGGTGGTCACGGCCTCGCGGGAAATCCGCAATTCCATCGTCTATGCCACCGTGTTGGTTGTGCTCGTCTTCCTCCCTCTTTTCGCCCTGCAGGGGATCGAGGGACGTATCTTCGCCCCTTTGGCCGTGGCCTATATCGTCTCCATTCTCGCTTCGCTGATCGTGTCGCTCACCGTGACGCCCGCCTTGTGCGCCTTGCTTCTCCCGCGGATGAAACGCATGGAGCACTCGCGGGACGGATGGCTCGTGCGGAGGATCAAGGGGTGGGAAGCGGGCTTGCTGGTCATCGGGTTCCGCGCGCCGCACCGCGTCTACCTCGTGGCCGGCGGGCTTTTCGTCGCGGCGCTCTTTACGGTGCCGACCCTCGGTCGCGAATTTCTCCCGGAGTTCAACGAGGGCAGTATCACCGCATTTGTGGTCTCCGCCCCGGGCACTTCGCTCGAGGAGAGCAACCGGATCAGCCGCATGGCCGAGGTTTTGTTGTCCGGGCTACCGGAGGCCCGCACCATCGCCCGCCGGACCGGACGGGCCGAGGGCGACGAGCACGTTATGGAGGTCAACACGACGGAAATCGAATTCGAGTTGGACTCCTCCGCACGTTCCAAGGCGGAAATTCTCGCCGAGATCCGCGCACGGTTGGCCACCCTGCCGGGCGTCGGGGTGAGTGTCGGCCAGCCGATCTCGCACCGGATCGACCACATCCTCTCCGGGGTAGAGGCGCAGATCGCGATAAAAATTTTCGGCGATGATCTCGGGGTGCTGCGCCGGCTGGCCGGGGAGGTTCGTGACGTCGTGGTCGGGGTCCCCGGGATGACCGACGTGCAAGTCGAGCGGCTCACGTTGGTGCCCCAGATCCAGGTGCGCTTCGACCGGGCCAAGTGTGCGGCCTACGGAGTGCGGCCCGGGGAGGCGGCGCGTTACACCGAGTTGGCCATCAAGGGGGCGGCGGTCACCGAGGTGCTTGAGGGCCAGCGGACTTTTGACGTGGTGCTGCGACTGACCGACGAGGCGCGCCAAGATCTGGAGGCGATCCGCTCCATTCCGGTCGATACCCTGGCCGGGCAGTTGGTGCCCCTCGGGCTGATCGCCGAAGTGAGCGAGGCGATGGGGCCGAACATGATCAACCGGGAAAATGGGCAGCGCCGCATTTACGTTTCGGCCAATGCGGCCGGCCGGGATCTGGTCACGGTGGTCCGCGAGGCGCAGGCCGCGGTGGCGGAGAAGGTCGCGCTGCCCGGGGGTTATTATCTCACTTACGGGGGACAATTCGAAAGCGAGGCCGGGGCCTCGCGACTCATCCTGCTGCTTGGCGCCCTCAGTTTGGTGGGCATGTTTTTCCTTCTCTACCTGCAATTCCAAAGTGGCGCCTTTGCCGCGCAGGTCATGCTGAACATTCCGCTGGCCTTCGTCGGTGCGGTCTTCGGCCTGAAATTGCTTTCTGGCGGCATACTGTCCGTTGCTTCGATGGTCGGTTTCATCGCCCTGACCGGAATCGCCGCGCGCAACGGGATCATGATGATCTCGCACTACCTGCACCTGATGCGCGAGGAGGGGATGCCTTTCGGCCGCGAGATGATTGTGCGCGGCACGCAGGAGCGGGTGGTTCCCGTGCTCATGACGGCGCTGACCGCGGGCCTGGCCCTGCTTCCCTTGCTCCTCGGGGCCGGCCAGCCGGGCAAAGAAATCCTCCACCCCGTGGCGGTCGTTATCTTTTGCGGTTTGTTTACGAGCACACTGCTCGATTTGCTCGTCCGCCCGCTGGTTTTCTGGCAATATGGCCGACGGGCCTCGGCCCGGCTGGTGCCCGGCGCCTTTCCCCCCTCGGCGACAACACCATGATGAAATACCTCCTTCTTCTTGCCGCTTTCGTTCTCCCGCTCAACTTGCAGGCGGGTGAGGACCATGGCCACGGGCACAGTCACGAACAGATCGAAGTGCCGTCCACCCTGCCCGAGGTGCGTGCGGTGATCGCGGCGAAGCAGCCCGAACTCACGGCGCTGCTCGAAGCCGGCAATGCTGCGGAGGCCCACGCGGTGACCGATGTCCTGTCAGCTTGTGTCAAAGCCATTTCCGGCCTGCTGGAATCCTCGGACCAGACGGCGCGACAGCGTGTCGAGGGCATGGCGAACAACACGGCGAAAGCGTGGGCCTCCGTGGCGCGCGAGGCAGATCAGGGGGATTACGAGGCAGCCGGCCGCGAAGCGACAAAAGCGGCGGCAGCCTACCAACTGCTTGAGCTGCGTTTGCCGCAGTGAAGGAGTGGCTTGGGCCCGGGATGAAGGCGGCGGAAAAGAAGCCGCGGGGGGTATCTCGGGAGGGACCAATCGAGCGGCCAACGTTGTGTTCCCAGCGTGTGTCCCGCGAACTGTTCTCCTGCGGCCCGGGTTTTTTGCGCGCGGCGTCTTCGCCAATCGAGCAGACGGTGGTCATGGTGTTGCCCCTGCCAGGGATGAGCGGAATGGGGCGAGGCCGCGCGGTGGAGGGGGCGGGTTCGAGCCGGCCGGGCTCGAGGATGCGCGTGGTTTCAATTGGCGCCGCGGCGGAGGGCGTCGAGCAACTCGTGGAGAGCGACAGAGGCAAAGCGGGTCGCGGTGTCCGAGACCGCATAGGGGATCACCAGAACACCTTGGTGCAGCAGCGCGCCGCAGGTGTAGACCACATTGGGCACGTAGCCGTCGCGTTCGTCGGGGGCGGGGCCGAGCAATGGTTCTTTGAGGCGCCCGATCACGCGGGAGGGGTCAGCGCGGTCGAGGAGGACGGCGCCGATGCAGTATTTGCGCATCGGTCCGACGCCGTGGGTCAGGACGAGCCAGCCGGCCTCGGTCTCGATGGGCGACCCGCAGTTGCCGAGTTGGGTGAATTCCCAAGGTTGCGCCGGGCGGACAATGACCTGCGACTCATACCAGAAGTGGGGATGGTCGGAGAACATGAGGTGGATATTGACGCCATCTTGGCGGCTGAGCATGGCGTAGTGGCCGTTGATTTTCCGTGGGAAGAGGGCGAACCCTTTGTTGCGCACCGCGGGGCCGTTCAGGGTGCTGCTGTGGAAGGCACAGAAGTCGGGGGTGGTAACCATCTGCGGGAAGACGTCCACCCCGTTGTAGGCCGTGTAGGTCGCGTAGTAGGTGACCTTGCCGTCGTCATCGGTGAAGCGCACGAAACGGGCGTCCTCGATGCCGTTGCTCTCGAGTGGGGAGTAGGGAAAAATAACTTTTTCGGAGAGATTGAGACCGTCCTTGAAGCGCACGACGTAATTGGCCTCGGCAAGGGAAATGGCGCGCTCGCCGGCGCGGACGATTTCGGGGTCGCTGCCGTCACGCCGGAGGGCGGCGGCGCGGGCCAAGAGTTCGGGCATGTGGAAGACGTCGGGGAGTCCGGCCGTGGCGGCGTGGGCCGCATGGTGGGGGACTCCCAATTCGAACAGTTTGCGGCGGAAGAGCTGCAGGTCGTATTTGGCGGCGGGTTCGGGCCGGGGGGAGTGGACGAATTTCGAGACCGGGTCGAGGCGGACCGTGCCGTCAGCCGCGGCGAGGCCCGAGCGGAAGGTGATCGAGGAGATGTGCCCCTCGCCGGTGGCGCGCAGGCTGAGAACGAAGCGTAATTCCCCGGGAGCGAGTCCGGATTGGTCGGGGGCGGCCACGATGCTCGGGTTAAAGAGGGCGCTGGATTCGAGGGAATATTCGTTGGTGAAATAGGAGCCGATGAGTAACTGGCGGGCCCCGTCGAGCGGACGGTCGACGGGAATGAGCGGGGCCAATTTGTTGAATCGCTCGAGGAAGAGGGCACGAATATCCACGTGGCGGTCGTGGAATTCGGCGAGCACATTGTCCAGCGTGGCGGCGACCGTGGCCTCGTCGAGCATGAGGACGCGGGTGAGGACATCGAGGAGGAGCCGGCTGGGCTCGGGGTGACCGGTCGGTTTGACGATGACCGAGGCCATGAAGGGGCGGAGGAGCACGCGCCGGGCGTCGGGTCGTAATTCGAAGGGTTGGCGACGGAGGTTCATTTGCCAAGTGCGCTGAAGTCGGCTTGGAAGGCGGCGCTGGTATTATCGAGGGCCTTCATCTCGGCGAGGGCGAGGAGGAAGGAAAGCGTCGATTCGGCGCCTTGGTTCTGATTGGTCCGGTTTTGGTGGAGTCCGTCGCGACAACCGCCGGTGGCCGGGTCGTAGAGCAATTCGCCGAGGTCATTGGCCCCAAGGAACCAGTCGAAGGCCCGGTTGGCTTCCGCGCGCCAACTTTGGTCGGCAGTGGCATTATGTGCCTCGATGCAAGCGCCGACCGCCGCGGCAGCGTCGACCGGTTGTTGGTCGAACGCGGCGGGCCCGGCGCCTTTTTGCCAGAAGCCGTTGGATCCGATCGGACGGAAACAGCCACCTTCCCCGCGTTGGTGCTGCATGAGCCAGCGGAGCGAGGTGAGGCCGGCTTGGAGCATTTCCTCGTTGGCGGTCCAGCGGCCGGAGAGGATGAGGGCGTGGCAGAGGCGAGGATTGTCATAGGTGACCACTTCCTCAAACCAGGGCCATTCGGGGGTGGCCACGCGTTGCCAAAGAGCGAAGAGCCGCGCGGAGAGGTCCTCGCGCATGCGGGCGGCGAGCAGGTCGCCTTCGAGGGTACGCAGGTATTCGTGGAGTCCGAGAATGGTGAAGGCCCAGGCCCGTGGAGAAGTGAAGGATTCGACGACGGGCAGGGCCTCGTCGAAGAGCGGGGCGGCCCAGGAACGGAGGCTCTCGTTGCGGGTGCGGCCGACCACGGCGCCGAGCGCCCAGAGGGTGCGCCCGTGGCTGTCTTCCGAACCGTGTTTTTCGAGCCACTTGCGGTCGAAGCTCATGAAGTTGCGGAAGCGCCCGGTGTCGCGGACAAAGGCGTGCTGGAGGAAGGCGGAGTAAGCGGCGCGGGCCACCCCGATTTCGGCCGGGCATTCGTCGAGGCCTTCGAGGAGAACGGAGAGGAGGAGGGCGCGGGCGTTGTCATCGGCGCAATATCCGTGGTCGAACCACGGCACGGTGAAAATGGCGTGCTGGTAGATACCGGTGCTGTCGGTCATGCGCAGGAGATGATCGAAGCGCCAGGGGGGGAGGTGCGAATGCTCGCCAAAGGGCGCGGCCGGCCGCGGCTTGTGGTGGGCATGGACTTCGTGGTGGTCGCCCGCCGTGGCGAAAAGGCGGGTGTAGGCCGCGGCCACCTCGGGCCAGATCATGTGGCGTCCGGCCAGGTAGGACTGCTTGCGCAGGGCATTGAGCCGGGTCTCGTCAGCGAGCAAGGCGCCGACCTCCCGGGCTACGGCGGTGGCGTCGCGGAAGGGAATGAGGACGCCGGCTTCGCCGGCCAGCAATTCGCCGGCGTGCCAGTAAGGGGTCGAGACCACGGCTTTTCCGGCCCCGAAGCAGTAGGAGAGGGTACCCGAGGTGATCTGGGCCTCGTTGAGGTAGGGGGTGATATAAATGTCGGTCGCGCCGATGTATTCGCGCAGTTCCTCGTTCGAGACGTAGCGGTTGACAAAACGGATGCTGTTTTCCACGCCGAGGCTGCGGGCCATGCGCTCGAGTTGCAGCCGATAGCTCTCGCCTTCCTCGCGGATGAGGTTCGGATGGGTGGCGCCGAGCACGATGTAAACGATCCGCGGGTGGTCGCGGACGATATCGGGCAGGGCGCGGATGACGTATTCGATGCCTTTGTTCGCGGAAAGGAGTCCGAAGGTGAGCATGACCGGCCGCCCGGCGACCTCGAGCTGGTCCTTGTAAAAACTCGGATCGGTGAAGCCGGTATCGGGGATGCCGTGCGGGACCACCGCGATCTTGGCCTCATCGACCCCGTAAAGACTGGTCAGCATACCGCGGGCGCGCTCCGCCATGACCACGAGACGGGAGGAAAGGTCGACCAGTTCGTGGAAGACGCGGCGTTGGTTGGGGTCCGGATTTTCCAACACGGTGTGGAGGGTGGTCACAACGGGCATGCGCACGCGGCGCAGGAGGGCGAGGAGGTGGCTCCCGGCGGACCCGCCGAAGATACCGAATTCGTGCTGCACGCAGAGCACGTCCATGTGGGCGAGGTTGAGGAAGTTGGCCGCCCGCACGTAGGAGGCGACGTCGGGTTGGGGAATTTCGAAGCGGACCTCGGACGGATAATTGTAGGTGCCGGCGCGGTCGGAGACGGCGATGACCGGGCAGCTCCAGGCGGGATTCGCGGCGACCACGGCATTACGCAGGTCGCGGGTGAAAGTGGCGATGCCGCACTGCCGTGGGGGATAGTCACCGAGGAAAGCGACTTTATTGACCGAGGAAAGCGGAGGCATGAAAGGTCATTGTGGACTGCCGGGCTGGTCCGCCAATGGAAAACTTCCCCCCGAGCCGCTGGTGGTCAACTCTCGTTTGCCCTGCCGAGCTGGTTACCGAGCCACCAACTGAGCCCGCGCAGTGCGAGTTCGGCCAGGGCGAGCGGATGTTTTTCAAGCTGATGCATGACTTGCGCGCTGAGATTGTTGAGCGGCTTTTTCACCGTGCCGGACAGTTCGATCTCGCACCAATGGAGGCCGTCTTCCTGCCGGGCAAAGACGGATGTGGTCGCGTCCGGCAACCATTTGAGCGCGGAGGCGGGTAATCCGGCCCGCACGGTTCCGGCGAGGGTTCCGTCGGGCGCAATGCGCACCGCGCCGCGCAATCCGGCTTGATCGGGAGCGAGAACATCGAGTTGGTCAAGATGGAAGCCGCGGCCGTCCTCCCGCCAATGCGCGGAGGCGCGGGTCACTTTGATCGTGGTGTAGGCTGAGGACTTAAGGAAGCGGTCGAGGAATTTCTGGAAGTGGAATCCTTCGAGTCGTCCGCCAATGAAGTGCAACCTGCCGCCGCCGCGGCCCTCGGCGACCTTGGTGCCGTGCCAAGTCCAGGAGAGTTCGGCCGCGAGTTCGCCGGCGAGGCTTCCGGTGAGCGAAGCCGGGAGGTAGGCGCCGAGGGGAATGCTGGAGGCGGAGATCTCCACGGCGGCCGCGGCGGTTTCCATATTCCATGATCCGGAGCCGCGCAGGTCGGCGAGACCGGGGGCGAGGACGACGATATTCTCCGCGCGGAGGAGATCACCTTCGAGTTGGTAGTCGAGGGAAACACGGGAAAGGGCGAGGTTACGCCAGGCAGGTTGGCCGGCGCGCGCGGCGAGGCGATCGAGGTAGTTCCAGTCGCGAAGGCGCGCGTTTTGCAGGGCGATATTGCCCTCGCCGGAAGCATTTTCCCCGGTGGGGCCGACGCGGTAGGTCAGTTTTCCCTCGAGCCGTCCCGAGAGCACGGCGGCAATATCCGCCGGGAGGAAAGGCGTGATCTCGAGCGAGGTGATCTGCGCGGAGGCGTCAATGCTTTTGTCGGATTGCTGGCCGAGGCGGGCTTTGAGTTCGAGGTTGCTCTGCGTCGAGGCGGGTTCGCGCAGAAAAAGGTAGTCGATCTCGATCAGCTCGTGCGTCACGTAGACCTCGAATCCGTCGATTGCCAGGTCGGGATAAGCGGGCAGGACGAGATGACCGCCGCGGCCGAAGTATTGGAAATTCCGCCCGACCATCATGGCACCGAGGTGCATTCCGGTCCCGCGCACCGGGATTGATCCGAGGGGTAATTCAATGGTCATGTCGGGGCATTCGATCCATCCACAGTGGAATTGCGAAGGCAGGAGGAAGGCATACCAGGGCTTGGGCGGGATCACGGGGTCCTGCTTCTTCAATTCGTTGTTTGGCGCGACGACGCGGAAATTGGCCCGGGCGATATCGATGCGGTCGACCTCCCAGCGTCCGCGGAGGATGCCCGCCGGATTGAACCAGCCGGTGGCCCGGCCTGCGTCGAGCCCCCCGATGGCTTGGCCCGGCCAACCGGTGCTGGAAAAATTTTCCGCGGTGACCGAAAGATCAGGGTTCAGGGTAAGCGGACCGAATTGGCCTTCGACCTTGAGCGCGTGGCCGACCGCGTTGGCCAAGAGGCGCTCGAACTGCGGCCCGGCCACCCAACTGACGAGCACTTGCGGCAAAATAAGGCGGGCCACTGCGAAGCTAGCGAGAGCAAGCAGGGCGAGGACCAGGGCCAGGGTGAGGAGACGGTGGCGGAGATTCATCGGGGCAAGGCAGGCGGTCCGGCTCGTCGTGGACCAAGTCTATTCATTTTTCCGTGGTTCCGAGACAAAATCCGGCAAGCGGCGGCGCGGATCGTACGCGCGGTGGAAGACGGGGCTGGCCGAGCCGGAGATGGGCGGCACGAGCCAAGCCCAGTCGCCGGGCACGGGTCGGCCGGCGGCTTTTTCGTTTTCGAGGTGGTCGACGAATTGGCGTGAGGCCGTGTGGTGGTCGACCATGGTGACGCCGGCGCGGCGAAAGGAGTGAAGCACGGCGGCGGTGATTTCGACCAAGGCGCGGTCGCGCCAGAGTGGGTCATGCGAGCGGAGTTGCGGGTCGAGGCGATCGGCCACGACGGGGAGCAAGTTGTAGCGATGCGGGTCGCCGAAATTGCGCGCCGCGATCTCGGTGACCATGTAGTAACCGCTGAAGGGTGCCGCGGTGTAACGGACACCGCCGGTCATGAGGGTCAGGTTGCTCACGGCCGGAAGTGCGTGCCACTGCAGGCGGAGATCGGCGAACCAGGGCAGGGTCGGGTGGGTGAGGGGAACCTCAAGGACGGCATCCCGCGGCACGGGGAAGAAGCGGGGCTTTTCCCCGGGGACTTCGATGAGGAGCGGGAGAAGATCGAAGGCGGAGCGGGTTTGCGGCGGGGTCCACCCGGCCTCGATGAGGCGTGCGGTGAAGTTGGTCTCGGCGGGATCGCCGAGCACGGTGCCGTCGGCCGCGCGGTAGCCGGCGTAGCGGATGAGTTGGTAGTTGTGGATCCGCGGGCCGGGGGCGTCCGGACCCGATGGGGCGAAGACGGTGATGAGGGGTTGGATCCGTCCGCCATTGGTCGAGCGGCGGAGGTGGGCCAGGCAGGCCTCGAAAATTCCTCCGGCCGTGGTGATATCCCGTGCGTCGACCACTTCGAGGGATTCCCAGAAGCGTCGGCCGATGCAGCGGCGGTTGTTGCGCCAGGCAAGGCGGCAGGCAGCAGCGAGTTCGGCGGGGGTTTGCGCATAGAACCCGTGGCGGCGAATTTCCGCGGCCACTTGCTCGCGGCGGGCGGGGTCCGGTGCGATCTTGTTTTCCTGGGCAAACTGGTCGAGGAACGCGTGCGCAGCTTCGACCGGATCGGCGGGCAGGCCGGCCTCGTCGGCCAGCAAGGGGGAGTGGTCGGCCGGGAGGCGCCGTCCGCTGAAAGGACATTGCGTGGGGATATTCATCTTATTCGCGGCGCAGAATGGAGAGCGGTGGAGCGTGGCAGACGCCGCGGCTGAGCAGTCCGCCCATGAGCAGCGAGAGGGCGGCCGCCCCGAGCAGGATGAGGCCGACGGAGGCCAGAGGGAAGACCGGGTCGGCGGAGAAGGCAAAGCGGGCGATCAGCGCATGCGCGCCGAGGGCGAGGAGGCTGCCGGTGAGGGCGGCGAGGAAGCCGAGCAGGCCGAATTCGAGGCAAAGGATGGTGCGCAGTTGGCGGGTCGAGGCGCCCAGGGTGCGGAGGAGGACGGCATCGTGGGTGCGTTGTTCGCGTCCGTTGAGGAAGATCCCGGTCATGATGAAAATACCGGCCACGATGGTGAATGCGGAGAGCACTTGCACGGCCTGGCCGACGCGGCCGAGGAGCTCACGCACGGTTTCGAGAATGAGGGAGAGATCTATGGCGGAGACGTTGGGGAATTTCGCCGCGATGGCGGCTTGGAGGCGTCCGGAGGTGGTGTCCTCCGGCAGGCGGGTGGTGATGACGTGAAAGCCGGGGGCGTCCTCGAGGACGCCGGGCGGGAAGAGCATGAAGAAGTTGAGGTTGAGCCGGCTCCAATCGACTTCGCGCAGGTGGACGATTTTCGCTTCGAGGGTGCGGCCTTGAATGTCGACCACGAGACGGTCGCCGAGGCCGACGTTGAGGTCTGCGGCCATGCCGGTCTCGAGCGAAAGCGGGATGGGGTCGTCGGGCTGCCACGGCGCGGGCGGCCATTGGCCGGCGATCTCGCGTTCGGTTGCGTTGAAGGTAGTGCGGTAGCTGGAGCGGAATTCGCGGCGCAGGACCCACGCGGGCACGCGGCCTTCGTCGCGCAGTTGGCGCACCTCGGTGCCCTTGACCGAGACGAGACGCATGTTGACCATTGGTGCGCTTTCCACCACGGGGAGTAGCCGCTCGGCAAGAAGGCCACGCAGGTCGTCGGCCTGGTCGGGTTGCACATCGACGAGGTAGAGGTTGGGTCCGGTGCCTGATTCGGTCACCGCAATCTGACGGAGGACTTGCGCGCGGGCCAGCACGGTGAGGGTGAGAAGGCAGACGCCGAGGCCGAGCGAGACAACGAAAAGCAGGGTCTGGTTTTGCGGGCGGAAGAGGTTGGCCAAGCCTTGCCGGGTGAGGTAGCCGGGGAAGAGTTTGGCGCCGTGGCGGGCGGTGAGAATAAGAAGTTGTCCGGCGAGAAGCAGGAGCAGGAAAACGCCGGCCAGTCCGAGCGGGAAGGCGAACCCGCGTTGCAGACTGGTACTGCCGAGGATCGAGAGGAGGGTGAGCAGGGCAAAAAGGAAAAGTCCGACCGGCAGGGCGCGGAGGACGAGGCGGAGGCGGCTGATTCCGCCGGAATTGTCGCGCAGGACGGCGAGCGGCGGGATGTCAGGCACTTGGAGGAGCGGGAGAAGGGCGAAGCCGAGGCAGGCGAGGAAGCCGACCGAGGCGGTGCGCAGGATGATGCCGGCCGGAGGAAGCAAAGCGAGGGCGACGGGCAGGTCTTCGCGGAACCAGGCGACGATGCCGGCATGGAGAGCCACGCCGAGGAGGGCGCCGGCCAGGGTGGCGAGGAGGCCGAGGACGGCGGCCTGCACGAAATAAACGGCCAGTGCCCCGCGCGAGGAGAGTCCGAGGCAACGCAGGATGGCGATGCTTTGGCGTCGGCGGCGGATCTGCGCGTGCATGGCGCTGGCCACGCCGATGGCGCCGAGAACCAGACTGAAAAGGGCGATGAGCGAGAGGAATTGTTCAAAGCGGTTGAGCACTTCGCCGATCTGGTCGCGTCGGCTGTCCGCGGTTTCCATCTCCCAGTTGACTTCGGGGAAGAGGGCTCTGAGGCGTTCGGCCACGCCGGAAGGTTCAGCCTCGGCGGGCAATTGCAAATGCGCGTGGTAGCCGGCCAGGCTGGTGCGTGTGAGTAATCCGGTGGCGTCGAGGGCGGCGCGGTTGGCATAGACGTCGGGGGCAAAGCCGGCGAAGCGCCCGGTGCGCGGGGCGGTTTGCAAGACGGTGCCGCTGATGACCAGGTCGGCCTCGCCCAGGCGGACGCTGTCGCCAATGGCCACGCCGAACTGATCGAGGAGGGCGGGCTCGAGAAAGAGCACGGGTGCGGTCTGCTCGCGCAGGGCGGCCCAAGCGTCGGCGGGCTGGGTGGAGATTTTGCCGTAGAACGGGAATGCGCCGCCGAGCAGGCGCAGTTGCACGAGTCGTGCTTCGCCCGAGGGGAAAGTCATCATGGTGGTGAAGTTCGTCTCGTAATCGGCGGCGGTGCTTGCGGCGGCGAAGGCGGCGCGGGCGGTGTGGTCAAACGGGAGGCGGGCGGAGATTTGCAGGTCGCTGCCGAGCAGTTCGCGGGCTTGAAGCGAAATGCCGCGTTCGAGGGTGGCCCGCAGGGCGTGGATGGAAACCAGGGCGGCGATGCCGACCACGATGGACGCGGCGAAGACAGCGAGACGTTGCCGTTCGCGCCGCGAATCGCGCCAGGCCATCCGCCAGATCCACGGGTGGACGAGAAGGCGGGGCAGGCTGGTCGGCAGAGGCGGCTTCATGTGTCGGACAAAATCCGTCCCCCGCGCATGGTGATGACGCGTCCGGCCCGGCGGGCCAGCTCGGCATCGTGGGTCACGAGGACCAGCGCGGTGCCAGCGGTGGCGTTGAGGTCGAAGAGCATGTCGACGATGGGTCCGCTCGTTTCGTCGTCGAGGTTGCCGGTCGGTTCGTCGGCCAAGAGGATTTTCGGGCGGTGGACAAAAGCGCGGGCCAAGGCGACGCGCTGTTGTTCGCCGCCGGAGAGTTGGTTCGGGTAGTGGTCGGTGCGGTCGGCCAGGCCGACGCGGGCGAGGTTGTCGAGGGCGGTGGCTTGCGCGCCGCGGACGCCACGCAGCTCGAGCGGCACGAGGACGTTTTCCAGGGCGGTGAGCGAGGGGAGGAGTTGGAAGCTTTGAAAAACAAAACCGGTGGTGGCATTGCGCAGCGCGGCGAGTGCGTCTTCGTCCAGGTCGCTGAGGTGGTGTCCGTCGAGGACGACCTGGCCGGTGGTCGGACGGTCGAGCCCGGCGCAGAGTCCGAGCAAGGTGGTTTTGCCACTGCCCGAGGGTCCGACGATGGCGCAGGGCGCACCCGGGGCGAGGACGAAGGTGATGTCGGCGAGGACGGTGAGGGGGTGTCCGGCGCTGGTATAGGTCTTGCCGAGTCCGCGGACGGCGAGGATGGGCGCGGTCATTTCGCTCTTGGCCGGAGCCGGTTCCGTGGTTTGCTGGAGGATCATATGCGCGGAAGTCTTTACGCTTTGTGGTTCGGTGCGGTTGTCGGGGCGGCGGCGGTGGCCGGCGAACCGGGCCGGGTGGTCATTCTCGGTGACAGCATCACGGCCGGCTACAATCTGGAACCGGAAGAGGCTTACCCTGCGTTGCTGCAGGAGAAAATCAAGGCTGCGGGGCTCAATTACTCCGTGGTCAATGCCGGCCTGAGTGGGGATACCACGGCGGGGGGACTGCGGCGGGTCGATTGGCTGCTGGGCGAGGGGGCGGCGGAGGTGATGGTCCTTGCCTTGGGCGGTAACGACGGCTTGCGCGGTTTACCGGTCGAGCAAGTGGAGGAAAACCTGGCGGCGATCATGGCCAAGGCGCGTGCGGCGAATCCGCAAGTGAAAATCATGGTGGCCGGCATGCAGATGCCGGGCAGTATGGGTCGGGATTACGCGGAGTCCTTTGCCGCGGTCTTCGGCAAGGTGGCGCAAGCGCATGGCGCGGTGTTGTTGCCCTTTTTGCTCGAGGGGGTGGCGGGTGATCCGGGGATGAACCAAGCGGATTTGATCCACCCTACGGCTGAGGGGCAGCAGCAGATTGCCGCGACGATGTGGCCGGCGCTGCAGGGTGTGTTGGTTGGGGGAGAAGATTGAGCAGAGGGGGTGTGATTGGTTTATTTCAGGGAGACGGGGTGACTTTTTTTGGGGCGGAGTCGTGCTGTTGACGTAGAGGAGGCACGGCCGTTCCGGCCGTGGTGACTGGTCGTGACGGGCGGGACGCCCATGCCCCTTGGGGGGGAAGCAGCGTGTGGGGGGCGCGCCTTTGTGCGTGGCCTTGGTGTGGAGAAGGTGGCACGGCCATCTTGCCCGTGAGGAATGGACGTCATCGGCAGGTCTCCTGCTCGTAGAGCTTACGGCTCGGAGAGATGCCGATGCCACTTTAAGATTCCGTGTGGTTTAGTTTTGAGTTCGCCATCCTGTGGATGGCTGCCTCGCAGGGAGCCGAACCACGAGACATAGACCGAAAAACTTGCTTCTTGCCACATTCGGGTGGCTATACTTTGGCGATATGAGCAAGTCAAACACCCTCAACCGGCACCAAGACTGAACTCGCAGACGAACGCCAACCCCAACATTCCGACACAAGTCCATGCCGAGCGCGACGGAAAAAATTCTAAGCGAGTGGCAAAGGAAAGACCGACTGGAGTTGGCCGGAAGAGTGCAAACTACTGGATTCGCCACTTGTTCAAGCCTCTGGATAGCGAGGGGATGGAGTCCCCGCACTTTAGTATGAAGGTTCAATATCCGATCGGAAATCGCTTTCCGGGCCTCCGGTGCCTTGGCCCGGAGTTTGCGGCTGGAAGCGGTGACTTCCATGCCCGGTCGGCGCCAGATGAGGCTTTGAGCGTCAAGCGCCCGGGGGAGGGTAGGCTGGAAATGCGAGCCTCCGACCCGCCGCTCCAAAGGGGAAGTGACGGTTCCACCGCCACCCTGACCCTTGTCCTGGCCATACCACTCGGCAATTAATGAAAAAACTGTCACTAATCCTGGCCTTCATGGCGCTGGCCAACTCGGCGGTCAATGGAGGCGGTGAAGATACGGGCGTCTCCTGGGAAGGTGCTACGACCACCCTCGGGGCAACCGTTGATCCGGCTGCACCCTTCGTGGCCCATATCAGTATGGTCAATGGCCTCGCAACCGTCTCGGTCAATTCCTTCCCGGGTTACTGGTACCAACTTGAGACCACCGAGTCGCTAGACGTCGGCTGGGTTCCATTGCAAGAGGAGCTGGTGGGCAATGGAGCCACTCTTAAATTCACAGACTCGACACCGCTCTCCGCTGTTCGATTCTACCGGATCCAGAGGCGCAAGGTGGGAGTGGAGCCGGGTGGATTTAGTTTGGCTAGTTTGACCAGCGCTGCCCCGGACTCTTTAGTCACCTCCGACTCCATTTTGGTCTCTGTTCTTGGTGGAACCGCAATTATTAGTATAGAGAACGGAAAATATTCCATCGACGGCCGTGCCTTTACCGATGCGGATGGCATAATTTCAAATGGACAGGTAATTACGCTTCAGCAGATGGCGGCAGCGCAACTGGCGACGACCATCGACACGGTGCTAACGATTGATAGCGTCAGCGATTCCTTTAGTGTTACCACTTCGGCCATCCCTATTCCCACCGATCAGATGCGACAGGGGAACCTTGAGGGGGTCAGGGTTTGGCAATTGCCCAACGCACCGAACGGCGACAGGCCCGATCAATGCTGGTTGGCCGTGGGATCGCATCCCAATGGCGACATCTATATTTCCGGACACGACCACGTGAGCAACTCGATGCTGTATCGACTCCATCAGTCCGATGGAGTTTTGCGTTGGGTTGGTGATGCGGAGACGGCCTCTCGCAAAGTTAACAACTGGACGCTGGGCGAAAGCGCCGAGAAGTTTCATACGCGCCCCATCGCTCACGGCGGTCGAGTTTACGTCGCGACACTCGATAGCTCAAACATGAACAACGATTATTTAAACACCCGTGGATTTCACTGGTATGGATACGAACCGCTTGACAACGAATTGCTCGACTTGAGCGTATCTGAGCCTGCTGGAGTCGGTTGGCCCAACCTGCAGATAGTGACTATTCAAAAAGACGTGGCGAATAATTTACTCTACGGGATGTCCATTCCGACAAATGAATTGGTTCGCTACAATATTGATCGGGCCGAGACCACGCTTTTGGGTAAACCGCGTGCCTGGACCGGTTACTTTTACAGTACTCGTTTTATGTGGATTGATTCGCGTGGGCGAGTCTACATGACAGGGGGCTCCAGTCGTCCTCAATGGTATAAGGGCGAGTCTGCCAGCACCTTCAATCATGTCTGGTACTATGATCCCGCCACTGGCTTTGGAGAACTCCAAGACTTCCCGCTGCAGGGCCCCAACGCGATGGAAGTTGGACAGTGGGACCGAGCAGGCGAAATTCTCTATACGGCTGACGACCAAGGCAACGTCTATCGCTTTACCGATGCCACTGCCTCGTGGAGTTTTGTGGGACGGCCCCACTTTAGCGGCATTGGTAAAGGCGTGCCGAAAACCTGGGTTTTTCAATTGTCGGCCGATGGCGAAAAAATTTATATCGGAGTAAGTGATGTATCTTATCCCAATTCCATTTGGGAGTTTGATATTGCATCGGGTGTCACCACCGAGCTGGCTAAGCTCAGCCAACTGGATACTGTCGCGAGCTCACAGGCCTTCATAACTGGCTATGATTCCTGGGATACCAATGGGAGTTTCTATATTTCCAGCTTCTCCATGTACAACGGCGTGAATGTCTACATGTTGGGTCTTGATCCGGTCCGCATTAAAGCCGCCAAGGACAGTACTTTTGAACTGGTTGAGGTCAGCAGCGAAAAGGTCGGCAGCCACATTGCGATTTTTCGGACGGGCTCAACCGACGTCGACCTCGAAGTCTTATATGAGGTGAATCTTTATGATACCTTTGGATTAAAGTTGCAATCATTACCTGGTCAAACCACGATCGGTGCGGGCATGGAAGTGATTGAGTTAAGTGATATGATCCGTGGCTTGTCTCCAGCAGCAACTTTTGCTTATGCGGAATTTAGACTGGTTGCAGACGGCAACGATTATGTTTTGGCGGACAATGATAAGATTATCCTCAAGTAGAGCTCTTTCGTGCGACGCCTGCCAGGTTGGCAAGGTCACTACCAATGATGATGAGGGCAAAAGTCGCACGGTCAGCGCACATGCGGAGGGGGTCTTTAAGTTTGGCTGCCCCGCATGGATTGATCGCCTGTGGCGGTCTTTGCGGGGATGACTTCGTTTATCGGAGACACGAGTTCGCCATGCTTCGCATGGCTGCCTCGCATGGATTGGTCGCCGGGGCGACCTTTCCGAGGGTGGCTGCGCGTGGCGGGGACTTGAGTTCGCCATGCTTCGCATGGCTGCCTCGCATGGATTGGTCGCCGGGGCGACCTTTCCGAGGGTGGCTGCGCGTGGCGGGGACTTGAGTTCGCCATGCTTCGCATGGCTGCCTCGCATGGATTGGTCGCCGGGGCGACCTTTCCGAGGGTGGCTGCGCGTGGCGGGGACTTGAGTTCGCCATGCTTCGCATGGCTGCCTCGCATGGATTGGTCGCGAGGGCGACCTTTCCGAGGGTTGCTGCGCGTGGCGGGGACTTGAGTTCGCCATGCTTCGCATGGCTGCCTCGCATGGATTGGTCGCGAGGGCGACCTTTCCGAGGGTTGCTGCGCGTGGCGGGGACTTGAGTTCGCCATGCTTCGCATGGCTGCCTCGCATGGATTGGTCGCGAGGGCGACCTTTCCGAGGGTTGCTGCGCGTGGCGGGGACTTGAGTTCGCCATGCTTCGCATGGCTGCCTCGCATGGATTCGAACCATGACACACAGATCCAGAATCTGCAGTGCTACCGTTACACCACGAGGCAATAATTGAAATGTGACTATAGGCGCGGGGCGGGGGTTTTCAAGCTTGGAGCATTTTATTGCTGGGCCTGCTCTTGTTGCAAGGCGTTGAGGATGGCTTCGGCGGTTTGGCGGTGGGTCAGGGTGCCGGAATCGAGACGGACGGTGGCGGCCTCGCGATAGAAGGGTTCGCGCTGGCGGTAGAGTTCCTCGACGGTGCGGCGGGGGTCGGCGGTCTGGAGGAGCGGGCGTTTGCTCTGTTTGACCCGCTGGTAGAGTTGTTCCGGGCTGGCGTCGAGCCAGACCACGGGGCCGATCTGCGGGAGAAGTTTACGGTTTTCCTCCGTGACGATAACCCCGCCGCCGGTGGCGACGATCAGGCCGATGCGGCCGACCAGACTTTGCAGGACTTTGGTTTCGAGCGTGCGGAAGTGGTCTTCGCCGTGCTGCTCGAAGATCGCGGGGATGGATTGTCCGGCTTCCTGCGCAACAAGGGTATCGGTATCGACGAGGGCGAAGCCGGTGAGCGACGAGAGGAGTCTCCCGACGCTGGATTTGCCGGAGCCCATGAATCCGACGAGGGCCAAGTTACGAAACACGTTCAGATCTTCACGACATTCAAGGCCTTCGGTCCGCGGTCGCTCGGGCTGAGCTCGAACTCCACGGTGTCACCTTCCTCCAGCGTTTTAAAACCATCACCGCGAATCTCCGAGTAATGAACGAAGATATCGGCGCTGGCACTACTGGGGTCGGCGATGAAACCGAAACCCTTTTTGTTGTTGAACCACTTGATTATTCCTTGGGGCATGCAGAAGGGGCTGGTTGTTGACGCGATACTCTGCGCCCGCGGGGGTATATGGTGGACGGCGCGGCGATGGTCAATTGCTTATTGGAAAAGATAACCGGCCGGGTCATGGTGAGCGGGCGTCGGGGCAACTTGAAGGGGCAGCTTTCATGGTCGAGCAAAAAAACTACAAGTGTCTTTCCAGCAAGGGGTTCAGACAAAAAGTGTCGAGAGGGCAGAAGTTTTGAAGACCCGCTTGCGGCCGGCGCATGACCTGGCCGAAATCAGGCCTGCGGCGGAGGAGGCGGCGGATTTGTTGCGGCAAGGCGGGGTGGCGGGCTTGCCCACGGAAACCGTTTACGGTCTGGCCTGCGATGCGCTTCAGGCCGAAGCCGCGGCCAAAGTTTTTGCGGCGAAGGAGCGTCCGGCCTTTGATCCCTTGATCGTGCACGTGGCCGATGCGTCGTGGATCGGGGTGCTGTCGAGCGTCTCCGGTGCTGCGGCAGTGCTCGCGCCGAGACTGGCCGCGGCATTCTGGCCGGGGCCGTTCACCATGGTCTTGCCGGCCAAAGATCTGGTGCCGGATCTGGTGCGTTCCGGTTTGCCGACCGTGGCGCTGCGTTGCAGTGCGCATCCGGTGATGGCCGCGGTAGTGGAGGAGTTGGGACGTCCGGTGGCCGCGCCGAGTGCGAATCGTTTCGGGCGGATCAGTCCGGTCACGGCGCAGGATGTGCTCGAGGAATTGGGCGGACGCATCCCGCTGGTGCTCGATGGGGGACCGTGCCGGCACGGATTGGAATCGACGATCGTGGCGGTGGAGAACGGGCGGTTGATTTTGTTGCGTCCGGGTCCGGTCACGGCGGAGGAACTGGCCAAGTTCGCACCGGTCGTGCGGGCGGCGCGCGGGGGGGGCGTGTCGGCGCCGGGCATGTTGGAGAGTCATTATGCACCGCGCACGCCGCTGTGTTTCTGGCCGGCTGAGGCGGCATTGCCCAGCGACGCGGCGACGAGCGGGTTGCTGGCTTTCGGTGCGGTCGGTCCCGGTTTTGCCGTGGTGGAAGTGTTGCCCTCGGACCCGGTGGAGGCGGCGCCGCTCTTTTTTGCGGCCTTGCGGCGGCTCGACGCGTCGGGCCTGACCCGACTCTACGCCTGCGCGATTCCGGAATCGGGGCTGGGCATGGCCATCATGGATCGGCTACGCAGGGCGGCGCATGGTTAAGGAAAAACTGAACACGCGGGCGGCGGGCGTGGTGGCGCTGGCCGTCATGCTGAGCCGTGTGCTCGGGTTGGCGCGCGAGTTGATCTTCGCGGCGTTGTTCGGGGCGGGGCGCGGGATGGATGCATACATCACGGCGTATCGGGCGCCGAATTTGCTGCGCGATTTGTTTGCCGAGGGGGCGTTGTCCATCGCGTTCGTCACGGTGTTTTCCAAGCTCGGGGTGGAAAAGAGCTACGAGGCCTCGTGGGAACTGGCGCGCAAGATGGCCACGCTGGCGCTGGTTTTCATGAGCGGGGTGACGCTGCTCGGGATGATTTTCGCGCCGCTCTTGATCGGGGTGCTGGCGCCGGGGTTCGACGCGGGGAAGGCGGCCTTCGCCACGGAGCTGACGCGCATCATGTTCCCCTTCATTTTGCTGGTCTCGTTGGCGGCGCTCGTCATGGGCATGCTCAACTCGCGCAATATCTTCGGGGTGCCGGCCCTGGCCTCGAGTTTTTACAACCTCGGATCGATCTTCGGGGGGGTGAGTCTCGCCTGGTGGATCGATCCGACCTTCGGTTCGCGGGCCCTGATCGGCATGGCCATCGGCACGCTGATCGGCGGTTTTTTGCAACTGGCCGTGCAGATCCCGAGCCTCAAGAAGGTCGGGTTCACCTTCCACTTCGACTTCGGTTGGCGCGACGAGCAGGTGAAGCGCGTGTTGTGGCTGATGCTACCGGCGGTCATTGCGGCCAGCGCGGTGCAGATCAATGTGATGGTCAATAGCGTCTTCGCCTCCTTCCTGGGCGACGGCGCGGTGAGTTGGCTCTCGTATGCCTTCCGCCTGATGCAGTTGCCGCTCGGGATTTTCGGCGTGGCCGTGGCGACGGTGACCTTGCCGGCGGTGGCGAAGATCGCGGCGGGCGGCGACATGGCGCATTTCCGGGAGACGCTGGCCAAGGCCATCCGGTTGGCCTTGTTCCTCACGCTGCCCGCGACGATCGGATTGATGATGATGAGCGGCGAGATCATCGGGTTGATTTACGAGCGGGGAAAGTTCACCGCGAATGACACCTTGCAGACGGGGGCGGCGCTGCAATTTTACGCGGTCGGACTGATGGGCTACGCGTGCATCAAGGTGCTCTCGCCGGCGTTCTATGCGCTGGACCGCAAGTGGACGCCGATGCTGGTGACCTTGTTCGGGATCGGGCTGAATATCGTGCTCAACTGGCTGCTGACCTTCCGTCTGGGCATGGGGCACAAAGGGTTGGCGCTGTCGACCGGGCTGGTGGCGACGATCGATTTTTGCATCCTTTATGTGCTGATGCGGCGGGCGGCGGGAGGGATGGAGACGCTCAAGGTGCTCGGCTCGTTCGGCCGGATTGTCGTGGCCGCGGCGGGGTTGGTTGCGGTGGTGCTGGTCGGGCGGGAGTGGCTGGCGCCGTGGCTGACCTCGGTGTCCTTGGTTGACCGCTTGTGGTCGTTGCTCGCGATCATCGGCGCGGCGGCCGCGGTTTACTTCGGGCTGTGCGCCCTGCTGTGCGTGGAGGAAGCGCGGGAGGCGCTGGCTTTGCTCAGGCGGAAGATTTCGCGGCGGGGGATGGCTTCGCCGGGGGCGTGAGGAAGATCGCCGGGGCTCCGCGCGCGGCGGACAGGCTGGCGGCGTTAGCGGGGGAGACGCTCGCGGACCCAGCGGGCGATTTGTTCGGCGTCTTGGGTGGAAGGGATGACCTCGGGAGCGGACGAGCTGACGGGGTCGAGAGCGGGGAAGAAATTGCGGGCTTTCCAAACGTGGGCGGCGGGGCGGTAGGGGCCGACTTGGCAGGGATCGCTCCAGGTGTGCAGGGCGAGAAGTTTGTCGGTGACGGCGGCCGCGAGGTGGAGGGGACCGCTGTCAACGCTGACCACGAATGCGGCATGGCGCAGGAGCCAGAGGAGTTCGGTCAGGCTGGTGCGGTTGAGGAGGTTGGTCACCTTGGGCGGGAGGTCGGGGACTTTGAGGTCGGTGCGGCCGACGAGGACAACCGGGAAATCGACGGCGCGGCAGAAGGCGGTGACGGATTGCGGTGCAAGCGATTTGCCGCGGCCGCGGGAGAAGGGGTGGAAGACAAGGAAGGGTTCGGCGGGGATGGCTTCCGACGGGCGGTCGCCCTCGGGCAGGGCGAACTCGGGTGGTCCGGGCAGAGTGGCACCGGTGGCCGCGGCGAGGGCAAGGTAGCGTTCCACGGCGTGGGCGGCGGGGTCGACGGGGACGGTTTTGTTTTGGGCGAAGCGCGCGCCTTCGCGGGCGTCGGAGAGTCCGTAGACCGGCACGCCGCGGAAGGCGCGGGCCACGAGGGCGGTGCGGAGGAGGCCTTGGAAGTCGAGGATGAGGTCGGGCGGGGCTTGCCGCTTTAAGGCGCGCCGCCAGCGGCCGAAGCGCCGCCAGCCTTGCAGTCCGCGGAAATCGGCGCGGGGGAAAAGGAGGGTTTCATTGAGGTGCGGGTTGCCCTCGAGGAGCGGGGCCCACTCGGGATTGACCATCCAGGTGAGGTGCGCGTCCGGAAATTTCGCCCGCAGGGCGGCGACGGCGGGCAAAGTGTGCACGATATCACCGAGGGAACTCGGCTTGAGCACGAGGAGGCGCGCCGGATTCATTTCCCGAGGGCGAGACGTTCGGCCAGTTCGGCGGGAAGTCCGGCGGCAAGAATTTTCCGCTGGGTGGTTGCGATGTCGTAAGGAATGCGGCGCAGTTCGACCTCGAGGGTCTCCGGCTGGTAAATGACATAAGCCGCGCGCCAGTCTTGATCGCGGGGTTGGCCGACGCTGCCGATGTTGATCAAGTATTGAGTGCCCGGCTTGAGCTGGACTTGGTCGAAGGTCTTTTTCTTGACGAGAAAGCCGGTGGAGAAGAGGAACGGTTCGTGGGTGTGACCGAAAAAGCAGACCGGAGTGTGCTGGTAGGTGAAGCTGGCTGCGGCATCGCCCGGGGTGGCGACGTAGCCCCATTTGTGCGGGGTGTCGAGGGTGGCGTGGACCACGGTGAAATCGCGGATAACGCGCTGCAGGCGGAGCGAGCGCAACCAGGCTTGGTCCGGCTCGCCGATTTGGCGACGGGTCCAGTCCATGGCCGCGGCGGCCAAGTCGGTGAAGCCTTCGAGCGAGCCCGACATGGCAGCCTGCTCGTCGTGGTTGCCTTTAATGACCGGACATCCGAGCGATCGGACCAGTTCGAGGCAGGCCACCGGGTCGGCGCTGTAGCCGACGAGGTCGCCCAGGCAGATGTAGTGGGTGCATCCTTGGAGTTGCGCGTCGGCCAGGACCGATTGCAGGGCCTCGAGATTACTGTGGATGTCACCGAAGAGGGCGATGCGCATGGGCTGCGGATGAGCGATCAGACTCCGCTGACCCGAACCCCATGGCAATCCCGATGGCGGGGCCTCATGGTGCTGCGGGGGGCGCCAGGCGTTCGGCTGCGGGGATGTCGAGTTGCGCTTCGAGTTGGTTGAGCAGAGAGATAACGCTGGGCATGCGCTCTTCTTGACCCAGAAGGTAGATGGCGCGTAATTTTTGGTAAGCCTCGCGTTCGCGCCCCGGGCAGGCCGCCAATTCGTAAGCGGCGAGGCGCTTCACGTAGGGCGGGGCGGCGGGTTTTTCCGCCGCGGCGGCAAAGGCGTCGGCCGCAGCGCAGCGGTCGTGGAATTTGTCGCGCAACATGATGCCGAGCCGTTCGTGGAGAAGGTGGGGGTCGGGATTGTTGGCGATTCCACGGAGGAGGAAGTCGCGGCCGAGTTCGTGGTATTCCCGTTCGGCGCGTCGGCGCAGAAATTCGCTCGGTTCCTTCGGATTTTCCCGCGCGGCGATGGAGGCGTTCCAAGCCATGTGCCAGCTGGCCAAGTCCCAGTAAACGAGGGAGCGCGGTTGCAGGGCGGTCACGCTCTGGAAAAGCCCGGCCATGCGGCCCCACGCGGTCTGCTCCCACGCGGTGTGAGCCTCGATCCAGAGAAAGGCGGCAATGAGGGAGCGGAATCCGCTGAGGGCGGCCGCGTAGGAAAGTTGGCCGATCTCTTCGCGCAACTCGATATTCAGCACCGTAGTGCGCAGACCAGCCGCGCGGTGCGCGGTGTCAAGGGACTTCTCGAGCGGCAGGCGGGCCAGACCGAAGAGGAGGAGGACGGCGAGGACAGAGGTCCAGAGGACGGCAGGCCGCATGGCTCAAAGTTCCTTCTGGTGGAAGACGGCGGCGGCCAGCGCCGTGTAGACCGCAATGTAGCCGGCACCGAGGGCGACGGTTTGCCAGAAAATTGCCGCGGGGATGGCCGCGCCGGTCACAATGTCGTCGACGAGGTTAAAAGCCTGCAGGTCGGGAAAGATGAGGGAGACGAGGGCCAGACCGGATTTGGTGAAGAGGCCGGAGGTATCCGCGGCGAGCCAGTATTCACGGGCGGTGGCTTGGAGGTGTCCGATGAAGTAGGCGGCGAAGGCCGTGATTGTGGTGAAAATGGTCGAGGTGGCGAAGGTCGAGATAAACATGGTCAAGGCGGCAAGCAGCCATGCTTTGAGCAGAATGATGATCCCGCCCGCGAGGAGGTTGGGGTCATAGCCGGTAGCGCGGATTTTATCCAGCGCGGCCTGCAGTTCGGCCGGGGGCAGCGCAGCCATTTCGATTTGGGCGGAGTGGAGGAGGGTTTGGGTGCGGAGGAGGAGCACGATCACGAAGACGGCTCCCATGAGGAGCACGGCCAGAGCAAGGAGGAGAAAAACTCCCATAAGTTTCCCCAGAAGGTATTCGGTACGCGAGACGGGTTTGGCCAGAACGGTGTAGATGGTCCGGTCCTCGATATCTTTGGGCAGGAGGGTGGCGGTGGCCAGAATGGCGAGGAGCGAACTGAAGATGCTCATCGCCCCGAGCGCGATGTCCTTCAGCATTTGGAATTCTTCCTCGAAGCTGAAGCGGGCGAGGAAAAAAGCATTTCCGATGATCAGGAGGGCAAAAATGATGAGGAAATAAAAGACCTTGAGCCGGACCAGCTCGGTCCAGGTCACGGCAGCGATGGTGGTGGTGCGGCGAATCATGGCTTGGCGGGGAAACGTGTTCCGACGTCTCTTCCGGAAGTCGCGGCGGCCAACTGATCCGGCAGCCGCCCGTCAAGGATCCAGGTTTCGATCCCGGCCGACGTGGCGGCTGCGACGGCGTCAAGTTTGCTCGCCATCCCCCCGGTGCCATGGCGTCCTGTTTCCCTAGTGACGTGACCGCGGGCTTCGGCCAGTTCGGTCACCACGGGTAGACGGTGACCGGCAGCTTGAAGACCATCGCAGCTGGTCAGAATGAGGAAAAGGTCGGCACGGCAAAGTTGGGCCACCTCAGCCCCGAGGCGGTCATTGTCGCCGAAGCGAAGTTCCTCCACCGCAACGGAGTCGTTTTCGTTGATGACTGGAACAACCCGCGGGAAAGCGCGCAGTTCGCCCAGGGTGCTTTCCGCGTTTTGGCGGCGTTGCCGGCTGTCGAGGTCACCGTGGGTCAGGAGGATTTGGGCCGCGGTGAGCCCGTGCCGTGCAAAGGCTTCCTCATAGGTGCGCATGAGTTGTGTTTGGCCCACCGCGGCGCAGGCTTGCTTGGCCGGCAACGCTACGGGGCGAGCGGCTAAACCCAGCGCGGCGACCCCGGCGGCGACCGCCGCGCTGGAGATGACCACGACCGAATGCCCGGCATTGACCAGGGCGGCGATTTCCCCGGCCAGCCGCGTGAATTGTGCGGCATCGAGTTCCAGCCCGCTGGCATCGGAGGTGAGGACCCCAGATCCGAATTTGAGGACAAGGTGCATGTTCATGAGCGGGCGAGGGCGAGGCAGCCGGCCTCCAAGGCGATATCTTCTTTCACGTTGCGTTCCAGAAAAAGACGTAATCGCGCCGCGCCGTCAAGGATACGCAGCAGGGAAGCATCGTCGAGTTGGGCGGCGAGGCGTCCGGATTCGGCCGCCAGCGCCGGAAATTGCAGGGCTGCGACACCGTGCCGCGCACGGAGCACATCGGCGGCGCGCTCGGCCACGATGCCGGCCAGGTGTTGGCGGGTGGCGAGTACGCGGGCCTCGGTGAGAGCTTTGAGCCGCCCTTCTTCGGTCTTGATCCATTCATCGTCGGCCGTGTCGCCGAGACGCTTCTTCTCCGCCTTGAAGGCGGTGGAAATCTCGTCTTCGACCACTTCGCGCGCTTCGCGCAGGAGGGATTGCAAGCGCCGGGCGAGGAGGAGCCCCGCTCCGAGCCGGGCCCGGGGCGGCGCGGCGAGAAGTTGCCCGGTAGCTTCGGCCACCACGGCGGCTGCTCCGTCCAGAGCAGGCAAAGCCGCGGTGCGGAGGGGGAAATGGGCGCAGCGGGAGACGATGGTAATGGGGAGAAGCCCGGGATTTGAAGTGACCAAAATGAAAAGGGTGTTCCCCGGCGGTTCCTCCAAGGTTTTGAGGAAGGCGTTGGCTGCATTGGGGTGGAGGCGGTCGGCGTCGAGGACGATACCGGTTTTGACTGCTCCGGCTTGGAAGCTCGTTGCGAAGAAAGGAAGGCAAAATTCCTTGAATGGTTCGACCAGGATGCGGCGCGATTTGGAACCGGGCTCGAGGCGGTGGATGTCCGGGTGCACTGCCGCTTTTTCCCTGGTGGTGTCGTTGACCATGGCTGCGATCTGCAAGGCCAAACGGGCCCGTCCGCTGCCCGGTGAACCGGTAATGAGCATGGCATGGGGGAGACGCCCGAGTTGATGGGCGCGGCGCAGGCGTTCGAGGATGTCAGCGGGTAAAAAAGCCATGGAATTTTTCGCTGAGAGCACCGCGTATTTGCGCGGCGAGTTCTTTCTCGGGTCGGGTCGCGTCGAGTACGACAAAGCGTGACGGCTCGCCTTCTGCGGCCAGAAGGTAGCCCCGGCGCACGGCTTGGTAAAAAGCAAGCGGCTCGCCCTCCATGCGGTCGGCCGGTTGGTCGCGTCGGGCGATACGGCGGTGCGCTTCCCCGGCGTCCATATCGAGAAGGAAGGTCACGTCGGGCACGGTCTCCCCGGTGGCGAATCGATTGACCGTGCGGATCATCTGCGGGTCGAGCTGGCGGGCCACGCCTTGGTAGACAGCGGTCGAGTCGTGGAAACGGTCGCTGATCACGACCTCGCCGCGTTCGAGCGCGGGGCGAATCACTTCGCGCACGTGCTGGGCGCGGCTGGCCGCAAAAAGAAAAAGCTCGGCCTCGGGGACCAGGGCGTGGCCTTCCGGCGCATGTTGGAGCAGGTCGCGCAGGCGGTCCCCGGCCGCGGTGCCCCCCGGTTCGCGGGTGGTCAGGCAGGGCCGCGAGGCCTCCTGCAGCCACGCGGAAAGGCGCCCGATCTGGGTCGACTTGCCGCAGCCCTCGGACCCCTCGAAAGTAACAAATAGGCCTCGTCTCATGACGCTTGGGGATTAAACTCTTTCCGGCTAGCGGGAGCAAAAGCATTCCGCAGCACCCACGGATGAAAATTGTTTTTGTCGAAACCGAGGACGATGAGCAGCCCTTTTTCGCCGAGGGTTTGGCCGACCATGACGTTGTTTTCGTCGAGGACATCACCGGCGTGCCGCGGGACGCGGAAATTGTCTCGGTTTTCATCCATTCACGAGTCGGGGCGGAGTTTTTCCGTCGTCATCCCAAGGTGAAGCTGGTGGCTTCGCGCTCTTCGGCCAGCGACCACCTCGACCTCAAGGCGGCGGCCCGCCGCGGTGTCATCCTGGCCCGGGTGCCGGACTACGGGGCGGCCACCGTGGCAGAGCATACGTTTGCCCTCATCCTCGGGGTGACCCGGCGCCTACGGCAATGTCTCGAGACGAGGAACCGCGGTCGCGGTGCGATCGCACGGCTGCGCGGCCTCGAATTACGGGGAAAAACCCTCGGGGTGGTCGGAACGGGACGGGTCGGCCGCATGGTGCTGGCCATTGGCAAGGCCTTCGGGATGGATTGCCTCGCTTTCGACCGGAAAACGGAGGCCGAACTGGCCGGGACGATCGGGTTTCGCTACGTCTCCCTCGACAAGCTGCTCCGCTGCTCCGACGTCGTCACTCTCCATGTTCCGCTCAACCCGCGGACGCGCCACCTGCTCAGCGCGAAGCGGTTGGCCCGGGGCAAACCCGGATTCATCCTGATCAACACGGCGCGCGGAGCCTTGGTCGATATCGATGCCTTGCTGACCGGGTTGAAGAGCGGGCAGATAGGCGGGGTCGGTTTGGATGTGCTCGAGGATGATACTGTCTTCCGCCAGGATGCTTCGCGGATCATCGGGGCGCAGATCGTGCAGAAGATCCACGCCATTTCCACCCCGGGCGGCGATCCCTTGCGCCGGGAGAAAAGGCTGCGGGAGCTGGAGGGGATCATGCGCAACCGGCAGTTGCTCGCCCACCAGAATGTTTTTTTCACCCCGCATGTCGGCTTCAACAGCATTGAGGCAATCGAGCGGATCAATTTCGGGACGGTGCAGAACATCCGGGATTTTTTGGCCGGACGCCTGCGTCCCGCGGCGGTGGTGGCACTATGAACCACTGGCTGGTCAAGCAGGAGCCCGAGGCTTATTCCTGGACTCAGTTTGTGCGCGACCAAGGCACGTCTTGGACGGGGGTGCGAAATTTCCAGGCCCGCAACAATCTTCGCGCCATGAAGAAAGGCGAGGAGGTTTTTTACTACCACAGCGTGACCGGCAAATCGGTGGTCGGAACCGCGCGCGTGGCCCGTGAAGCTTACGCCGACCCGACGGCAGAGGACGGGAAGTGGTCGTGCGTCGATCTCATTCCGCAACACGCCTTTGCCAAACCGGTCACCCTCGAGGAGATCAAGGCTGAACCGGCCCTGCGTGACATCGCCCTGCTCCGTCAATCGCGGCTCAGCGTCATACCGCTCGCTCCGGCGGAGGCCGATATGCTGCGTGCGATGGGGAGAATCGCGTGAGATGGCTTTGCTGGCTGGCCGCAGGCTATCTGTCTGCCGCCCATGACGCCCCCGCGCTGGCCCCGCGGCCAGACCCCAAGGCGTGGCAGGACTCCGCGGTTTGGTATCAGATTTTCCCCGAACGTTTCCGCAACGGCGACCGGGCCAACGATCCGGTCCGCGACAGCCTCGGCAGCAAGGAGTGGGTCCCGCATTCCTGGCAGATCAGTGCCTGGACCTCGGACTGGTATGCGCGCGATGCCTGGGAGCAGGCCAAGGCAGACCACTTTTTTGGGGCGGTGACTGACCGGCGTTACGGGGGGGATATGCAGGGAATCATCGACAAGCTCGATTATTTGCGGGACCTCGGAGTCAACGCGATTTACCTCAATCCCGTCTTCTGGTCCGGTTCGCACCATAAATACGACACCTTCAGCTTTCACCACGTTGATCCATGGTTCGGGCCGGATCCCCCCGGCGATCTGGCCATTATAGCCCGGGAAACCGAGGACCCCGCCACGTGGCAATGGACCGCGGCGGACAAATTGTTCCTCGAAATGATCAAGCAGGCGCGCCAGCGCGGCATCCGGGTGGTGATTGACGGCGTCTTCAACCATGCCGGCCTCGGATTCTTTGCTTTTCAGGACGTGCAGAAAAACGGCCCGGCCTCGCCTTTCAAGGACTGGTTCGAGGTGCAGTCCTGGGACAACCCGGATACGCCGGAGAACGAGTTTCGTTGGAGCGGGTGGCAGGGGATTGCCGAGTTGCCGGAGTTTGCCCAAACGGCGCCGGACGGTACGGGTGACCTTGTGCCCGGCGTGAAGGCTTACCTGCTGGCCGTGACGCGCCGCTGGATGGCGCCGGACGGTGATGTCTCACGCGGAGTCGATGGCTGGCGTCTGGATGTGGCCTGGATGGTGCCGAACGCTTTTTGGCGCGAATGGAACATCCTGGTCCACGGGCTCAATCCGTCTGCCTACACCGTGACGGAAATATGGCGGGACGCGCACGACGTGACCCTGGCGGGCGGTTTTGATGCGACGATGAACTACGAGGGATTCGCCATGCCGGTCAAGGGTTGGCTTTTCGACACGGCGATCACCCCGACCGAATTCGCCGCGTGGCTTGACCGGACACGGGCCGCCTGGCCGGAGCGGACCGCATTCCGTCTGCAGAACCTGCTCGATTCCCATGATACGCCGCGGGCAGCCTCGGCCGCCTTCGACGGAGCTGCGGGCAAGAAATACCAGAAGCGGCAGGAGTTTGATCTGGCGGTGAGTGGAAGAGTTTCTCCGAAGCACAATCCGCACTACCCATGGCGGAAACCCGACGAGCGGGCCCGGAAGTTGGTGCGCATGGCCGTGCTCTTGCAGATGACTTACGTGGGCACTCCATTTCTCTATTACGGCGGCGAGGCCGGAATGTGGGGGGCGAACGACCCGGATTGCCGCAAGCCCATGCTCTGGGATGATCTCGTTTACGATCCGGAGTGCCTCGGGCCGGACGGCCAGAGGGTCGAGCCACAGGAGGTGAGGTTCGACCGGAATTTGCACGCGTTTTACCAGGCGGCCATTGCGCTGCGGCGCGAGATACCAGTGCTTAATACGGGCGCGTTCCGCTGGTTGGGTGCGGACGACGCGGCCGGCACCCTGGCCTTCGAGCGTGGTGGAGGAAAGGCGTCTGCGGTTGTCGTCTTTAATCGCAGCGAGGACCGGCAAGCCGTGCGTCTGGCCGCACCTGAGGAATGGCCGGATGCGGTGGTGCCGGCCCGCTTTGTTTCCGATGGCGGGTCCGCGATGCTGCGGCGCATGGGCGGTGAGTTACGCGTGGAAATGGCGCCGTTATCTGCTGCGGTCTTTTTGCCGTGAGTTCGCGAAGTGTCCTGCGAGACTTGTCGCCATGAAGGAATCCTTCGGGGTGTTGTGGACCGTTTCGCTCTCCGTCGCGGCCATTATTTTGACCGTGGCGGGTTTATTGGTTTGGGACCAACCGGTGCTGGAGGTGGTGAAAACCGGTATCGCCTCGGGGTGGACCGAGGTGGCGCGGTTTATTTCGCGTTACGGGGATTTTCCTTTCTTGCTCGCGGCGGGTGTCGTCGCACTGGCGCTCAGCCTGCGCTTGCGGACCGTCTCCTCGTCGCGGATCCTCACGGCCATGATCCTGGCCGGAATCATGGCCGGGTTGGCCTCGAACCTCCTGAAATTGGGCGCCGGACGGGTGCGTCCGCGGGTCGAGCAGGTCGAACACGGATGGTATGGTCCGAAGCACGAGGACCGCTGGGTTTCCCTCCAGCATAATTTCCAAAGTTTCCCCTCCTCGCACGCCTCCTGTGCCTTCGGCTTTTTCTTTCCGCTTTTTCTTTCCCGGCGCTGGGCCGGTGCGGCCGGCTTGCTCGTGGCGGCCGCGATCGCTTGGTCGCGGGTCCAACTCAACGCCCACCATGTCTCCGATGTGGCCGCGGGGGCTCTGCTCGGGATACTCACCGGGTGGCTTGTCTGGCGCTGGGTCGTGGCCCGCGGGGGACTGTCGCGCTGGCTGGGGAAGCCCTGATTCGGAGGAAATAAAGCCGGACCTGCGGGGAACCATTGGTGCGCACAGGGCGTAAGCAGTGCGCCGGCAGGGTCAAAAAGACGCGCTCCGCGCCGTTCTGTTCGGTCGGGAAAAAGCAGGCTTCAGGTGTATTTGAGGATTTCCTCCACCGTGGTCTCGCCGTCGAAGATGGCTTGGAGACCCTCTTCGCGCAGGGTGCGCATGCCGAGTTCGATCGCCTTCTGGCGGAGCACGACGCCCGGGGCCCGCTGGTTGATCATTTCGCGCAGGGTGTCGTTGAGGCGGAGGGTTTCATAGATGGCCCGCCGGCCCTTGTAACCGGTGTCGTTGCACTCCTCGCAGCCGTTGCCTTTGAAGAATTTTTTGTCGCCCACCTCGTGGGCGGAGAGACCAAGGAGGAGAAGTTCCTCCTCCGAAGGCTCGTAGGGCACGATGCATTTCGCGCAGGTGCGGCGGACGAGACGCTGGGCCACGACCAGCTCGAGGGAGGCGGAAATAAGGAACGGTTCGACCCCCATGTCAATCAGACGGGTGATCGCCCCGGTTGAATCGTTGGTGTGGAGCGAGGTGAAAACCAGGTGGCCGGTGAGCGAGGCTTGGATCGCAATCTGGGCCGTCTCGAGGTCGCGTGTCTCGCCCACGAGGATGCGGTCGGGATCCTGCCGGAGGAAGGCGCGCAGGCAGCGGGCAAAGTCGAGACCGATCCCTTCGTTGACCGGAACCTGGATGATGCCGTCGATGTCGTATTCGACCGGATCCTCGGCCGTGAGCAGTTTCGAATTGGGTTCGTTGATTTCGCGCAAGCAGGCGTAAAGCGTGGTGGTCTTGCCCGAGCCGGTGGGCCCGGTGACGATGATGATGCCGTTGGGCAGCTTGATCATGTCCCGCAGGGTTTTCTTCACGTTCTCCGGCACTCCGAGCTTGTCCAGGTCGAGTTGCACAGCCGAGCGGTCGAGAATGCGGAGCACGACACTTTCGCCGAACTGGGTGGGCAGGGTGCTGACCCGCAGGTCGATCGAGAAGGGTTTGCCCTCGCGCGTGACGCTGCGCTGGATGCGTCCGTCCTGGGGCAGGCGGCTCTCGGCAATGTTGAGGTTCGCGATAATTTTGACGCGCGAGACCAATTCGCGGCCGATCGAGCTGTAGGCCTTGCGGTCGGAGCGGGTCAGGAGCGAGCGCAGGGTCCCATCGACGCGCATGCGCACATCCATAAATTCCTCGAATGGTTCAAAGTGGATGTCACTGGCTTTGGCCTTGATTCCGATGTCGATCAGGTTGTCGATGATGGTGGTGACGTACTGCGCGCGCTCATCGTCGGAGAGGTTGCCGGCCGACACCGCGGCACCGGCCTGGCTCAGTTTTTCGCGCAGCTCTTTTTGGGTCAGGGCGGCAAAGCCTTCAGTGGCGTAGTCGACGGACTCGTAATACTGGGCGATGAGCTCCTCGATGCGCCCGACCGGGGCTACGCTCACTTGGATGTTTTCGTTGAGGGCGAAGCGGAGCTCTTCGATGCGTTGCGCGTCAAGCGGGTCGCTCATCGCGACATAAAGCGTGCCGTCCAGATTGGCGACCGGCAGGGCCCGGTGGAGACGGGCCAGGCCGACGGGAATTTTGTCCCGCAGGCTGTTCTCCAGTTCAAAGTCGGTCAGGTCGATGTGGTTCGCACCGATGGAATGGGCGATGGCTTGGTAAAAGGTGTGCTCGTCAATCTGCCCCTCTTCAATGAGGAAGTCTTGGGGGGCGCGACCGCTCTCCAGAATCGCTTGGAGCAGGGCGTCCGATTGCTCGGCCGGAATGACGCCTTGATCGGCCAGAGTGGTAATAACGAGGTGCGGGTCCATGTGGCTATTCGGTGTCTCCCATGGTCACCGCGAGCACCTCATCAAAAGTGGTCAGCCCGGCAAAAACTTTCTGGAACCCGTCCTCCCGCAGGGTGCGCATTCCCTGCTCGCGCGCCCGATTGCGGAGCTGCACCGTGCTGACTTGCTCGGAACGGTCCTTGTCGTCGCCCATGCGGTTGATCATTTGACGCATGTCGTCGTCGATTTTGAAAATTTCGAAAATTCCGAGGCGTCCCCGGTAGCCGGTGAAGCGGCAGCGCTCGCAGCCCTTCGGCCGGTAGATGGTGGCGTCGGGAAGTTGCGAGGGATCGAGGTGTAGGGCGACCATTTCGTCCTCGCTCAGGATGCCGGCTTCCTTGCAGGTGCAAAGTTTGCGGCAAAGGCGCTGGGCCATGACGGCGCGCACTGCGCTGGAGACGAGGAAGGGTTTGACCCCGATATCGATCAGGCGGGCGATGGCGCTCGGGGCATCGTTGGTGTGCAGGGTGGAAAGGACCAAGTGGCCGGTGAGGGATGCATTGATCGCGATGCCTGCCGTCTCCATGTCCCGAATTTCGCCGATCATGATCACGTTCGGGGCCTGACGCAGGATGGAGCGCAGGGCGCGGGCGAAGGTCATGCCAATGTCGGATTTGACGTGGACCTGGTTGACCCCAGGCATGACGTATTCGATCGGGTCCTCCACCGTGATGATCTTGCGGCTCTCGTTGTTGATCTCCGAGAGGCAGGCGTAAAGCGTGGTGGTCTTGCCCGAACCGGTCGGGCCGGTCACGAGAATGATGCCGTCGGCCATTTTGATCAGGCCGCGAAAATACTCCTGGTCGTCGCTCATGAAACCGATGTCCGGCAGGGTGATGGAGAGCGTCGACTGGTCGAGCAGACGCATGACGATGGATTCTCCCTGCGAGGTCGGTATGGTGGAGACGCGGAGGTCAAGCGCTTTGCCCCGGACCTGGCATTGGATACGGCCGTCCTGCGGGACGCGCTTTTCGTCGATGCTCATCGTCTCGGTCATGATTTTGAGACGGCTGATGATCGAGCCTTGGAGGGCGTGGGGGAGGAGTTTGTATTGTTCCAGCTCACCATCGATGCGGAAGCGGACACGAAATCCCGCCTCCAGCGGTTCCAAATGAATGTCGCTGGCCCGCATTTCTTGGGCTTTTTCGAGGAAGTCCTGTACCAGTTTGATGATGCCGGCATCGTCTTCGGTCGACGCGCCCCCGGCCTCCTCCTCCTCCGTCCCGGCAGCCACGAGACCGGCTTGGCGCGGGTAGATGTCGGCGAGCAAAGTGTCGATCCGTTCCGGATCGGCATAAAGAAACTCGACTTCGGCTTTGAGCAGGAAAGGCACAGTGTCAAAGGCCTCGAAATTCATCGGGTCACCGATGGCGACTTGCAAGCCGTGGTCAGTTTGCTGGAGCGGCAGGATGCGGTGGCGGCGGGCTACTTCGCCGGGGATCAGCTCGTGCAACTCACGGGCGCGCTCAGTGGTATGTGCTTCGTCGAGGTCCGCGAAACTCAGGCCGTGGAAGTGGGCGATGGCTCCGTGCACGTCGCGCGGTTGTACCGCCCCGGTCTCGAGCAGCGCATTGACCACGGGAGCGCCCGGGTGTCTTTCGTGGGCCTCGCTGACCTGCTCTTGGGTGACCTGAAACTGGTCAAGGAGGACTTCGAGAACTTGTTCGTCGGTGTGCACGGAAGGAGGGAAAGGATTTGTTTACGACTGTGAAGATACGGTGTCAAGGAGCGGGGCTTGCAGTGCTGCGTTGTTTTTCCCGGAGTGCGGCATACACTGCGCTCCGGTTCGTCCGCAAACTATGAGCAAATACCAAACTTATCTCATCTTCGGTGCCCCCGGCAGCGGCAAAGGAACGCAGGGCCGCGTGCTGGGCAAAGTTCCCGGCTACTACCATTGTGCCTGTGGAGACGTGTTCCGCGCCCTCGATTTACGCACGCCGTTGGGCAAGCAGTTCCTCGAGTATTCGAGCCGCGGCGAACTGGTACCGGACGAAATCACGGTCAAACTCTGGAAGATCCGCATCGACCAGAGCGTCGAGTCACACGCTTTCCATCCGGACCACGACTTTCTCGTGCTCGACGGCATCCCGCGCAACATCCACCAGGCAAAAATGCTCGAGGACATCGTCCGGGTGAGAAAAATTTTCCATCTGACTTGTCCCGATCGGGCCAAGTTGGTTGAGCGCCTCAAGCGGCGCGCCTTGCGCGACAACCGCTTTGATGACGCCAACGAGGAGGTGATCAGGCACCGGCTCGAGACATACGACGAGGAGTCCCGGCCTTTATTATCCTATTATGGCGAGGAGATGATCATGCACATAGATGCCATGCTTTCGCCGGTCGACGTGCTCGGTAACCTTGTCGGTGTGCTCGCGCAGGACCGGCGCAATCACTTCGGTGAGGAAGGATTCAGTGCGGTGACATGAACGGACGCTTCGAGAATCTGCGGGCCAGCAGCCTTTACTGCCGCCGTTGCGGCCAAGCCATGCCGGTGCGGGAACGATTGCTCCTCGTTTTGCCGGACAAGGAAATCTACGACTACCGCTGCACGGGATGCGCCGACTCGCTGGGAGGGCGAGAGGTCACCGCCGGCGAGTTGCTCCGCGCGCGGACCGTTCTGGCCCCGCGGCGGGGAGCATGACAACCGGGGCGATGAGGACGGTTTTTCTCGGCAGCGGGGACATCGGCCTTCCCGCCCTGCGTCTTTTGTTGGCGAGGCCCGGCCTCGAAGTGGTCGGCGTGGTGACCCAGCCGGACCGGCCGGCCGGCCGCGGTTTGCCACTCACGCCCTGCGCGATCAAGGAGTTGGCCCTTTCCCATGGTCTTACCCCGCTGCAGCCTGCGCGCGTCCGCTCGGACCAGGCAGTGGAAGAAATCAAGAGTTGGGCGCCCGATCTTTTTGTGGTCATGGCCTACGGCCAGATTCTGCCCCAGACGCTGCTCGATGTTCCCCCGCTCGGCGCTTTGAATCTCCATGCTTCCCTGCTCCCGCGTCACCGTGGCGCGGCTCCGGTCCATGCTGCTGTCTTGGCCGGTGACGGGAAGAGCGGGATCACGGTGATGTGGATGGATGCGGGCCTCGATACGGGGGACATTTTGCTGCGCAAGGCGTGTGCCCTTGAATCCGGGGAAACGGCCGGGACTTTGCATGACCGATTGGCAGCTCTTGCCCCCGAGGCTCTCGAGGAGGCCTTGCTTTTGCTCCGCGCAGGTTGTGCTCCGCGCGTCCCGCAGGAGGAGAGCGCCGCAAGCTATGCACCGAAACTGAGCCGCGCCAGCGGCCGTCTCGATTGGAGCAAGAGTGCGGTGGAACTCGAGCGCATGGTGCGGGGGTTGCATCCCTGGCCGGGGTGCACCGCCCTGCTCGAAACGGTGGCGGGTCGGCGCCTGGAGATCAAGGTTCACCGGGCTGCGGTCAGCTCCTGCCCCGCCGATCCCGCGCAATTGCATCTGCCCTGTGGTGGCGGCGGGGTTTTGCAATTGCTCGAGGTGCAACTTTCCGGAGGCAAGCGCATGGGGCAGGCGGAGTTCCTGCGAGGCCACCAGATTTTGCGTGCTGTGGCGATCGGAGTCTGAGCGGGGTCAGCGTTGCTGCGTAGTCTCGGCCTGCGGGGGGAGGATCAGCCAACCGATCAGCGCAGTGAGTGCGAGGAGAAAGATGTTGCGCAGGGTCGCGCCACCCGGCGTGGCCAGCACGGCGAGTGACGGATGCAACCCGCTTAAATCGAGACAACCGCAGTCGATGGGAAGTTCCCGCCACCAAGCCTGTGCGGTGAGCACCGTGAAGGCGAGGAGCATACCGGCGGTGGCGGCGAGGGTGAGGGGCAGGAAGAACCCGGAGAAAAGAGCGAGGCCGAGGATGATTTCGACCCATGGCAGAGCATAAGCAATAGCCAGAGCCAGTCCATCGGGCAGCACAATCTGGTAGGAATAAACCGCGGCGAGAGTCTGCAGCGGCGCGCCGACTTTGGAGAGTCCGGCCGCAAGGAAAAAAAGCCCGAGCAAGCAACGCAAGGCAAGAATGGCTGCGCGTTTCATCAATGGAAATGGCGGTGAGGGAGGGATTGGCTTCGCCTGTCTTGCTGCGCTCGGCTCAAAACCCGAGCGTTTTCATCCCGAGAAAAACGGTGAGGGAGGGATTCGAACCCTCGGTAGCCTTTTGGACTACGGAGCTTTAGCAAAGCTCTGCTTTCGACCACTCAGCCACCTCACCAGTCGACGAGGAAATTGCCATTTGCGTGCGGGCGCGTCAATGCCGCGTGCTGCAGCGGCCACCTTTCCGGGGGTGAAACGCTGCGGGTGGAAAAATTCGAAGGGGATTGGCTTCGCCTGTTTGCCGGGGGCTATCTCCGGTCTTGCGACCTCCGGTTCGCTGCGCTCGGCTCGAACCCTCGGTAGCCTTTTGGACTACGGAGTTTTAGCAAAGCTCTGCTTTCGACCACTCAGCCACCTCACCAGAAGTGAAGGAGAAAACTGCCATCGTCGGCAGGCGGCGTCGATGCCGGTTGCACAAGAAATTGGCGTTGCGCCCTCCCCGGTGGACAAAGGTGGGGGCCGCCAGAGGCGAAAGGAAGAATGCGACGCAATAAGGCAGTGGCTGCCTATTTGCTCTCGGAGGCCTTGAGGACGGCGGCGGGGATTTGTTGGACGCCGCCGCGGCGGATGATGTCGCGGTAGGTCAAGGCGGCGGGTTTGAGTTCCCGGGCAAAGGTCCGTGGGTTCATGCGGGCGAGGCCGAAGGTGGCGTCGTAGCCGTAGTGCCATTCGTAGTTGTCGAGCAGCGACCAGACAAAGTAGCCGCGCACGTCGTGTCCGTCTTCCCGGGCTTGCTGCACGGCAGCAACGTGCTCCTCAAGGTAACGCTTGCGTTGGGCTTCGTCTTTCGTGGCAATGCCGTTTTCGGTGATCATCATCGGCTTGCCGTAGCGCTTGTCGACGAGGCGGATCTGTTTGTAAAGCCCAGCCGGATCGATGTCCCAACCCATCTCGGTGAAATTGGGTCCGCGGTGGGAGCCGAGACCGAGCGCGGCGATCGGGCCGGCTTTCTGGCTATAGTAGTAGTTGATCCCGATGACGTCGCAGACGTCCCAAATTTTATCGAGGTGGTCGAAATTCATCCGCAGCATGCCGTGGTAAGCCGCGCGCGTGGGATCGAGCCAACTTTTCCTCCACCAGGGGAGGGCTTGCACGGACATGACAACGGCGTCGGGGCGTTCGCGTTTGATGATAGCGGCGGCCTGACGGAACTGGCGGGCGCTGGCCCGCACGGCGGCGGCATAGGTGCCGAGCGCGCCGGTCATGGCCGGCGGCCATTGTCCGTTGAGGTAAGCGGTGGCGATCTGGCCGTTGGGTTCGTTTTGCGGGGCGAAATAACGGACGTGCGGTTTGAGCCGGGGGACGACCTTGTTTACGTAGGCTTGCCAGCGGGCATCGGAATCGGGGTGCAGCCAGTTCGAGCGTTTGGGATTTTTCTCGTCGTAGAGCCAATCGGGGAAGGTGAAGTGCCAAAGACAGACCACCGGTTCGATCCCGGCTGCCTTGAGGCGACGGGTCATTTCGACGTAGCGGGCGATGGCCGCCTCGTCGTATTGGCCGGGTTTCGGCTCGATGCGGGCCCACTCGAGGCTGAGGCGGTAATGGGTGGCGCCAACTTTTTTCAGCGCGGCCAGGTCGCGATCGAACTCACTCCAGGACATGACCACGGTGTTGCCGCGCGGCACTGCTTTGCCCTGCTCCGTGAGGATATCCCAGTCGGTGCGGAAGGGCAGTTTGCCGTCCGGGCCGGTTTTGCGGTTCTCGTATTGCCAGCTTGATGAGGAAAATCCCCAGGCGAAATCGCCCGTGTCGACGCGGGCGGCTTGGGTGCGGGCCTGCGGTGTGATGGTCGGCGCCTTGGGAAACATGATGCAGCCGGAGAGGGCGGCGCAGGCTGCCAGCAGGAGAACCTGCCGCGAGGAGCGCGGGGTTGCGGGTGGGCGAGAGAAAAGAGGAGAAAACATAAGAGAACCTTCCCACCGTAGACCGTTGTTCCGAGGCTGGAAAAGCAATTAAACCGGCCAGCTCTCGAGTTGGTAGGCGCTCGCCCAGAACATCCATTCGAGCTGGGTCGCGCAGGTGAAGGCCAGGTGCATGGCGGCCAGCGTGTCGGCGGAGCAGCCTGCCGCGACTTCGTCTGTCGTGCTGACAACGGCCTGCACCGCAGCGGAAAATTCCTCGCCCGCGTAGGTCTCGATCCAGGCCTGGTAAGGATTCGGTCGGGTGGCCCGGGCGTGGACATTTTTTCCCACTTCGCGGTAAATCCAAAAGCAAGGTAGGACGGCGGCCAGGACCACGGGGAAGGGTTCGAGGGCGGCCACGCGGAGGAGGTAGCTGACGTAATGATGGCAAACCGGCGTCGGGCAGGCCGCGGCGAAGTCGGCAGCGCTGAGGCCGAACTTTGCCAAGTGGTCGGTGTGGAGGGCGCGCTCGACGAGGATAGCGGTTTGGGCCGCCGCGGCGAATTGGACGAGGTGATCGCTGGAGTCGGCCTTGGCGGCGGCGAGGGCGAGGGCGCGGGCGAATCCCTCGAGGTAGTGGGCGTCTTGCACCATATAGTGGCGGAAGCGATCCTCGCGCAGGGTGCCGGCAGCAAGCTCCACGTTGAAGGGCAGGGCGAGGATGGCGTGGTAAAGAGGCAGGTTGTTTTGCCAGGCGGAGGTGCTGAAGTTTGGCATGAGAAAAATAACCACCGAGAACGCAGAGGACGCAGAGAGGGGTTGAAAGATTCGCTCGAACAAGCAATTTAAGCGGGTGAAACCCCAGTCTGACAGAAAAAGTGCAGCGGGCTGGCAGTTGGAGCATTCCTACGCAGGTTTGCCGGAGGCGCTGCATACGCGAGCCGTACCGGTGCCGGTCGCGCGTCCGGGTTTGGCCGTTTTCAATGAGCAACTGGCCTTGGAATTGGGCTTGGATCCGGTGGCGCTGGCCGGAGAGTCGGGTGCGGAGATTTTTGCGGGGAACCGTCTGCCGGAAGGCGCGGAGCCCATCGCGCAGGCTTATGCCGGGCACCAATTCGGGCACTTTACCAATTTGGGCGATGGACGCGCCCTGCTGCTTGGCGAGCAGGTCGCGCCAGACGGCTCACGATTTGATCTGCAGTTGAAGGGCGCGGGACGGACGCCGTATTCGCGGCGGGGTGACGGCCGGGCCGCGCTCGGTCCGATGCTCCGCGAATATGTGCTGAGCGAGGCGCTGCATGCTTTGGGGATTCCGACCACGCGCAGTCTGGCCGTGGCCACCACGGGCGAGGAGGTTGCGCGGGAGGAGTTACTGCCCGGGGCGGTCTTGACCCGGATTGCCTCGAGCCATATCCGGGTGGGGACGTTCGAATATGCCGCCGCGTTGGGTGATCGCGCACTGCTCGGGTCGTTGGTTGATTACACCTTGGGGCGGCATTATGCGGACTCGCTGGACGCGGAGAACCGCGCACTGGCCCTGCTCGAAGGGGTGCTCGAGCGGCAGGCCAAATTGGTTGCGCAGTGGGCGGGGGTGGGATTCGTGCATGGCGTGATGAATACCGACAACATGGCTGTGAGCGGAGAGACGATCGACTATGGTCCGTGTGCTTTCTTGGACGCCTATGATCCGGCCACGGTCTTCAGTTCAATTGACCGTGGTGGACGTTATGCTTTCGGAAATCAGCCGGCTATAGCCCATTGGAATCTTACCCGCCTGGCCGAGGCGCTGGTTCCGTTGCTGCATACAGATCAGGCCAAGGCGGTCGAAATGGCGGAAAGAGCGCTGGCCCGTTTTCCGGAACGTTATGAGTTTTTTTACGCCGGCCGGTTGCGCTCCAAGCTTGGTTTGCGCCGCGCGGAGGAAGGCGATGTTGCCTTGGCCCAGGAGCTTTTGGGGTCGATGCATTCGTCCGGTGCGGATTTCACCAATACATTCGCCGACTTGACCCGCTCGGTGGAATCCGGGGAACTGCTGGATCTTTCAGTGCAGGGAGGGTCTGCGGTTCAGCCGTGGCAGGCCAAGTGGAGGGTGCGTTTGGGGCGTGAGCCAGCGGAGAAAGCGGAAGTCATGGCCCTGATGCGGTCGGCCAACCCGGTGGTTATTCCGCGCAATCATCGTGTGGAGGAAGCTTTGGCCGCGGCGGGCGAGGGGGATTTTACGGCGATGCACCGCTTGCTCGCAGTGCTGGCGCGGCCGTTTGAGGCGGGGCCGGAGAATGAGGCGTATCGGGTGGGGCCGATGGCCGGCGGAGAGCCGTACCGAACGTTTTGTGGGACGTGAGAGGGAGAGGGCGGAAGCTTGAGGGTGAAACTTGAGTGCAGGGAGGGGGGGGTGAGGGCGAAGAATTTGAAATTGGAGATTCCAGACCGGGGCGGATGAAGTATAAAGAGGACTGCGAGGAAGGGTGGCTGAGTCCGGTTTAAGGCACTCGACTCGAAATCGAGCGTGGGGTTAAGCCCACCGTGGGTTCGAATCCCACCCCTTCCGCCAGCCCGCCGCAGGCGGCTTGAAACATGCCGGTGGGATGAAGAACGCAGTTCGAGCCGGAGACAGGTCGCCGCAGGCGACCAATCCCACCCCTTCCGCCAGCCCGCCGCAGGCGGCTTGAAACATGCCGGTGGGATGAAGAACGCAGTTCGAGCCGGAGACAGGTCGCCGCAGGCGACCAATCCCACCCCTTCCGCCAGCCCGCCGCAGGCGCGCTTGAAACCTGCCGGTGGGATGAAGAACGCAGTTCGAGCCGGAGACAGGTCGCCGCAGGCGACCAATCCCACCCCTTCCGCCAGCCCGCCGCAGGCGGCTTGAAACCTGCCGGTGGGATGAAGAACGCAGTTCGAGCCGGAGACAGGTCGCCGCAGGCGACCAATCCCACCCCTTCCGCCAGCCCGCCGCAGGCGGCTTGAAACCTGCCGGTGGGATGAGAGCGCAGTTCGAGCCGGAGACAGGTCGCCGCAGGCGACCGAATGCCGCCGGCAAACTTGATTGACCACAGAGGGGGATTTCTAGCCGAGTGGGCATCTTCCGGCAAACTATCAAAGCTCTAGTCCTCGCCCTTGCCGTCCTGTCCTCCGCTCTGCCGGTCATGGCTGAGAATGCGGGGGCCCACCTCGGGGGTAGTTGCCCGGTGTCTTGTCCTACCAGCCGGCCGTGAGCGCGCCGCTGTCGTTGTAGGGCCAGCCAGCTTGGGTCAGGATTTCGTGGTCTTCCGGGCTGAGCATTTCGAGCAGGTCAAGGGTGGTGAGGTCGGGAGCGGGCGTCTCGGTGGTGGGACGGGGGAGCAGGGCGAGGAGGACCAAGGCCGCCAGCGCGGCGGGGGCGAGCCAGCGAAAGAGGGGCCAGCCGAAAGAGCGGCGACGCTTTGGTGGGTGGGCGATTCGCCGCGCCACTTTGGCGGCGAAGAAAGGGGGCGCGGTGGGGCGGGGACTGCGGCCGAGGAGAATCCAGAGCTGGTCGTTACTCATGCAGGGTCTAACCCCGGGGCGGGCGGGGAGTTGCGGGGCCTTAGATATCGCGGGGCTCAAGGTAACCTTCGAGCTGACGCAGGCGGGTGGGGTGGCGCATTTTGCGCAGTGCTTTGGCTTCGATCTGGCGGATGCGTTCGCGGGTAACTTTGAATTGGCGGCCGACCTCTTCCAGGGTGCGCGGGTAGCCGTCAACCAGGCCAAAACGTTGTTCCAGCACGCTGCGTTCGCGGTCGGTCAAGCTCTCGAGAACATCTTTGATTTTGTCCTTGAGCAGGATGATTGCGGCGCTGTCGGCGGGGTTTTCGGCCGATTTGTCCTCGATGAAGTCTCCAAAGCTTGTGTCGTCGCTGTCGCCAACCGGCATTTGCAGGGAGATGGGGGTCTGCGCCATTTTGAGCACGGCGCGGACGCGCTCCACCGGGAGCTGGATTTCGTCGGCGATCTCGTCGGAGGACGGTTCGCGTCCGTATTCCTGCACGAGCTGTTTTTGTACGCGGATGAGTTTGTTGATCGTCTCGATCATGTGCACGGGGATGCGGATGGTGCGGGCTTGGTCGGCGATCGAGCGGGTGATGGCTTGGCGGATCCACCAGGTGGCGTAGGTCGAGAATTTGTAACCCCGGCGGTATTCAAATTTTTCCACCGCCTTCATGAGACCCATGTTCCCTTCCTGGATGAGGTCGAGGAAGGAGAGGCCGCGGTTGGTATATTTCTTGGCGATCGAGATGACTAGGCGGAGGTTGGCCTCGACCATTTCGGTCTTGGCTTGGTGGGCGGCGCGGTGCCACTTGCGGAGGTCGCCGTAGGACTGCTTGAAGACGTCCGGCACCATCCAAGCGCGGAGGGAAAGCTCGTGGATCCGCTTGGCCAGTTCCTGGGCTTTCCGCTTGGCTTCGGCGCTCCGTTTGGCGCGCGCGGCGTGCTGGGAGTGCTCGCCGCCTAGGTGAAGCAAGGTGCGGTGGGTGTCTTCAGCGGCCTGCACGAAGTCGTCGGTGATCTTTTGCTTGTAGAAAAATTTGGGGTAGTGGGCGCGGAGACCGGCGATGGCTTTTTCGAAGGTCTTCAGGACGGGAGCCGTGGGCTTCTTGCTTTTGACAATGACCACAAACTGGAGGTCGATGCGTTGCGCGGCCGACTTGATCGTGGCGCAGAGCCGCGGCAGGGCCTTCATGTAGCGCTCACGGCTTTCGATTTTCTTGTCCATGATGACGCGGTCGAAACGCTCACGCTGGTCGAGAAGTTTCTGGGCCAGGTCGAGATGGGCGCGGGCCACGAAGCCCATGCGGTAGACGATGTCCTGGACCCGGATTTCGGCATCTTCAATCCGTTTGGAAATTTCGACTTCCTGCTCGCGGGTCAAAAGGGGGACTTGGCCCATTTGTTTGAGATACATCCGGACCGGATCGTCAAGGATGTCGAGGCGGCCGTCAGACTTTTCGTCCTTCTCGGGTTTTTCTTCTTTTTCCTCTTCTTTGCGCGGCGCTTTGTCCGTATCGATGTCGCTTTGTTCGATCAGTTCGATTTCGACCTCGCGGAGACGGGTAATGATCTTGTCGATGACGTCCGGATCGTTAACCGCGGAAGGCAGGTTTTCTTCGAGGTCGTCAAAGGTCAGGTAGCCCTGATCCTTGCTCAGCTTGACCAGCTCGCGGGTTTTGTCCGCGATGAATTTGTCAACATCGACGGGAGCCGCTTCCAAGGCGCGATGCTTGCCGCCGGGGGGCTTGGCGGCGGATTTCTTCGCGCTGCTTTTAAGCTGGGGGGTGGCGGCTTCGGGCTTTTTGGATGTCGGGACCGGGGCGGCTTTGGTTTTGGCCGCAGGCTGCGGTGCTGGTTTCTCTCCTCCGGGTTTAATTGCCTTGGGCGCGGACTTTGCCGCCGGGGTCTTTTGCTTCGCCACGGGTTTGCGTAGAGGCTTTTTGGGCTTTGCGAATTTGACTTTGGCTGGCTTCTTCTTCGATTTGGTGGCCATAGAACAGTTGGTCGGTCGGGGTGAGGGACCAGAGGATGACTCGTGGTGTGCCCGGTGCAAAGAACAGGTCAGTGCAGCGAGGAAAACTGCCTCATCTGCTGGATGATGTCAACTACTTCGGCCTGCAAAGAGGCGACTTCGGAGGGGGGGAGGCCGGACTGGCGGAGCTGGGCGGTGAGGGCGGCGCGGCGTGCTTCAAGTTGCTGTCGCTGCAAGCTGCGGAGGGTATCGCGGGCGATGGTCCCGGGATCCGTGGCCGGTCGGCCCATGAGCAGTGCGGCGAGTACCGACTGGGCTTCGGTCGGCAGGGTGGCCAAGAAGGCTTGGGCCGCGGCGGTGTCGGCCGGATCGAAGGTGGCGGAGAGGCATTGTGCGAGGAGGCCCGCGCCGGGGCGGTCGGAAAGAATCCGGGTATCTTGGGCCGCCAACCATTGCCGTGTTTCGAGGCTGCCAAGGGCCACGTGTAGGAGCAGGCGGATCGTATGGTCCGGTTCCACTTCCCGGCGGCTGTCTCCCTCTTCAGCGGCGCTGTCTTCCTCGTTCGTTGGCGTGGCCTTGGCCGGTACGGCGGCGAGAAAGGCTTGCGTCGAGACGGCAAGCTGCGGTCCGAGTCGCGAGGCCAGAGATTCGCGGGCCACGGCGTCGGGCAGATGGGCGGCGAAGCCGGCGAGTTTTCTGATCAGGGCGGCCTTGCTTGTTGGGTTGTCGAGTTTTCCCCCGGAGGAGGCTTCGTCGAGGGCAAACTCGAAATAGTCCGGGGCGGACTCAATGAGGGCGCGGAAGGCGTCGGATCCGTTTTTGCGGATGAGCGAGTCGGGATCCTCGCCGGCCGGCAAGGGGGCCACGCGGACACCGAAGCCGGCGGCGAGCAGAATGGGCAGGGAGCGTTCGACCGCGGTGCGGCCGGCGCGATCCGAGTCAAAGCAGAGAACCGCGGTGTCGGTGTAGCGTTTGAGCAGGCGGGCTTGGGCGGGGGTGAAGGCCGTACCCTGCGGGGCGACGACATTTTCCAGACCGCTCTCGAAGACGCGGATGAGGTCAAGTTGTCCCTCGCAGACAATGGCCAGGCCCGCGTCGGCCAGCGGACGGCGTGCTTTATCGAGGCCGAAGAGGGCGCGGCCTTTGCTGAAAAGCGGGGTCTCGGGCGAGTTGACGTATTTGGCCGGATCCTCGGAAGGCGGGAGGACGCGTCCGCTGAAGGCAATGACTTCGCCGTAGTCGTTCCGGATGGGAAAAATGAGGCGCTGGCGGAAACGGTCGGCGAGCGGCTTGTCCTCGCCGCCGTGGAAGAGTCCGCTGGCCCGCAGCTCCTGGTCTTTGAAGCCGGCGGCGCGCGCGTGCTGGAGCAAGGCGTTGCGGCCTTCCGGCGCGTAGCCGATTTGCCAATTTTTTGCCATGTCGGAGCTGATCTCGCGGGATTTGAGGTAATCGCGGGCAGTGGCGCCTCCGGGGGAACGGAGGAGGTTGGCCTGGAACCAGTCAGCGGCCACTTTATGCAGGGCGAGGAGCCGTTGGCGCAATTCGCGGCGTTGGTCGTCACCGGGGGCGGATTCGTCCTCCAGAATGGTCAGGCCGGCTTTCTGCGCGAGGCGGCGGACCGCGGTGGCGAAGTCGATGCGTTCGTATTCCATGACGAACTTGAAGACGCTGCCTCCGGCGCCGCAGCCGAAGCAGTAATAGGCCTGCTTTTGCGGGCTGACGTGGAACGAGGGAGATTTCTCGCGGTGAAAGGGGCAGAGGGCCCGCCAACTTGAGCCGGCCCTTTTGAGCGGGAAGTAACCGCCGATGATTTCGACGATGTCGCTGGCGGCGGCGACGCGCTCGATACTTTCCTCGGCAATGCGGGGCATGGCGAGGAGCTTAGCGGATGGGGCGAGCCGGGGCGCGCGAATTCGCCCGATTGGGCTTGAGGGTAGCCCCGCCTCGGTGATGATCGGGGCATGCAATTCTTTTCGCCTTTGCTTTTCTTGATGATGGCTTCGCTCGCGGGGGCGGAAGTCACGGGGGCGGCCAAAGCGCCGGCCGATGCGCTGCCCGAGGTGCAGAAGCTCGACGGGGAGGTGCCGGAAGGTGCGGTGGTGGTTATTCCGCTCAAGGGCGAGGTCTCAAAAGCGCAATTCCTTTTTCTGCGGCGGGTCATCAAAATGGGTGAAGCGGCCAATGCTTCGGCCTACATTCTCGACATGGATACCCCGGGCGGGGAGTTGGGCGCGGCGGTGGATATTCTAAAGGCCTTGATGAAGGTGAAGGCCCCGACTTACACCTACGTTGATCCCAATGCCGGATCGGCCGGCGCCCTCATCGCTTTGGGGACAAAACATATTTGGATGGCCCCGGTCAGCGCTATCGGTGCGGCGGCTCCGGTCATGGGCGGGGGACAGGAAATCCCCGAAACGCTCAACGCCAAGATTGTCTCTTATTATTCCGGTTACTTCCGGAGCACGGCGGAGAACAGCGGGCACAACCCGGAACTCGCGGAGGCGTTCATCAACGGGGAAAAAGGCGTGAAGGTCGGAGGCAAGGTGATCTCGGAAGAAGGCGAATTGCTCACCTTGAGCGCGCAGGAGGCAGTGCAAAAGATCGGGGGTAAACCTTTGCTGGCCGAAGGTATCGCGGCCTCGGTGCCCGAGCTGGTGCGCGCTGCGGGCTTGAAAGGCCCGGTGGTTGAAGCCGAGCCGAGCGGTTTTGAGCGGGCGGCCCTGGTCATTACCATGCTCGCGCCCTTGTTTCTGATCGGCGGAATCGTCGGCACTTACATCGAATTCAAATCACCCGGCTTTGGCGTGCCGGGCATTCTGGCCGGAATTAGTTTTCTCCTCTTCTTCGCCGGGCACTATGTTGCCGGGCTGACCGGGATGGAGGTCGCGGCATTTTTTGTGCTGGGGATGGTCCTTGTTTTGCTCGAGCTGATTTTTATTCCCGGCATCGTGGTAGTGGCTTTGGCCGGGACCTTGCTCATGCTGGGATCCTTGCTCTGGGCCATGGTTGATTACTACCCGACCGCGCCGGAATGGCCGTCCTTCGATCTGTTCCTTCTCCCGCTGGCCAACCTCGGGGTGGCCATCGGGTTGGCCGGAGTGGCGATCTTTTTGCTCGCGCAATTTTTTCCGAAAATACCGGTGTTGCGGCGCCTCGTGCTGACCACAAGCGAACCGGCCGGGGGATCTCTGACCATGGACGAACCGGGCGCGGGCCGCTTGCCCGTGCGCGCGGGCGACCGCGGCAAAGCACTCTCCATGCTGCGTCCGGTCGGACGTGCGGAATTCGGCGGGGAAAGTTTCGACGCGCGCAGCGAGGGTGACTTCATTCCGCCCGGGGCGGATGTGGTGGCCTTGCGGGTCGAAGGCAGCGAGGTCGTGGTCGAAAGGACCTGAGGTGTCCGGCGAGTTCGTCGCTCTCGCCGCCGCGATCTTTATCGTTGCGTTGCTTTACTCGTCCGTCGGCCATGCGGGGGCTTCGGGTTACATCGCGGTGCTGACACTTTTCGGTTTCGGGGTGGAAGTGATCCGTCCGACGGCTCTGACGCTCAACATTCTCGTTGCCGCGATCGGCTTCATCCAATGGTGGCGCGGTGGACATTTCGTTTGGTCGCTGTTCTGGCCGTTCGCGTTGTTGTCCGTGCCTGCGGCCTTCCTCGGCGGATGGCTCGAGGTGCCGGCGTATTACCTGAAGATCTTGATCGGCCTCGTGCTTTGGTTTTCCGCGTGGCGTTTGCTCTACCGCAAGGCGGACCCGCCGGACATGGTGCGTCCGGCGCGACCGACGGCCGTGGCCTCCGGCGCGGGCATCGGGTTTTTGTCCGGCCTGACCGGCACCGGCGGCGGAATTTTTCTCACGCCGCTCCTGCTCTTTTGCCGCTGGGCCAAGGTGAAAGAGGCTGCCGCCGTCTCGTCGCTTTTTATTTTGCTCAATTCGTCGTCCGGACTGGCCGGCTATGTGCGGAGCGGACGCGAGTTGCCCGATTTCGCGTGGCCCTTGGCCGTGGTGGTTGCCGTTGGCGGCTTCATCGGCTCGCGCCTCGGCAGCCGGCATCTGCCGGTGCGGGGGATTGCGGTGTTGTTAGCGGTCGTGTTGGTGATTGCGGGGGCGAAGTTGTTGTTCGGGTGAGCGGCCGCGATGCGCGCGGGCGGCCGTTACCGGGGAAGTGTGGTCGAGAGTTGCGGGCGCCTTTGGGGGGTTTTGCGTGTCGCGGCCGCGACAAAAATGTGCGAAACGGTCGTTGGAGAGCATTCCTGACGTCGCCCACATTCTCCTGCTTGCGCCAGGCCGGTTCCCGGCCCACAGGGACGGGCTCTTTGTGCCGAGGAGAAGATCGTCGATTACGCTGCCTCTTTTTGGGGCTGGACGCGCGCGCGGGAGGGGAGGTTGGGTTGTTCCATGCATGCGCTCTCCAGTCCCACAATCTTGGCTGCGTTGTTTGCCGCCTTCACCCTGCTGGTCTCCGCCAGCCACGCACAGGTTTCCTACCAGCCCATTCTCGGCCTCGATTACTCGGTGACCGGAGTGCGCGGAACCACAACCAGTCCGTCCGGTCAGGACGTGGTCTTCACCGGCAATGGACCGGGGAAACAGGGCCTGCTTTACGTTGGCAACCTTTTCGGCGGCGGCACAACCAATGTCCTCAATGCATTTGAAGGCGTCAGCACGACGAACACGCTTCTTTACGGTCCAGACACGCCGGCATTCAACCCGTCGATCGGTACGGGCAACATCCGCGCGGTGGGGACCTATAACCAGACCAATACCGGCAACCAGCTATTCGGAGCGCTCTAGACCGGAGCGGCGGCGGGCGGGGGCACATGGATGAATATCCAGGTGCCGGATGCCGTAGCCGGCGGCACTGTTCATGACACTATACCGCATAGCGTGATGGGTGATCTGGTGGTCGGCAATTTCAACATGGGCGGTTCCAACGCCAGTCCTGGTAGCGGTTTCATCTAAAATATGGTGAGTTCGAACTTCGCCACGATCAACCTTCCGGGCGGCCGCACCACCTCGCTTTACGGCGTGTGGCAAAACGGGATCGGCAGTTCTTCCTACACGCTGATCGGCGGGACGGCCGAGCCGCTCGGCCTGACCAAGGCCCTCATCGTGAACTACGACTCCGTGGCTGCAAGCTTCACCAATCTGACCGAGTATGTCATCGCTCCCGGTGCGGTTGTTTCGCATTTCGAGGGCGTGACGGCGGCAGACGGGGGATTCAACGTCGTCGGCATGACGGCGGCGCTGACCAATGGGCCAAGCACCGGCGAATGGTTCGGATTTATCGCCACAAACGGCGCCGGTTTCGCCACGAATGTGGAGTGGACTTCGCTGTTTTATCCCGGCAGTGATTCGACCGCGGCCAACACCGTTTACGGCAACTACGCCATGGGAATTTTCATCGCTCCCGACGCGGGTGGCGAGCAGCCCTGTGTCGCGACCATTCCCGAGCCTTCCTCCTTGGCCCTGCTCTTGCTCGGGGCCGGCGGACTAGGCCTCGGGCTGCGCATGAGGGCCTGATCGTTCCCGCGGTGTCATCCGCCGGCCACCATGCGGATGATTTCCAGGCGATCGCCGTCTCGGAGATTTGTTTTGGCCCACTCGGAGCGGAGAAGGGCGGTGCCGTTGTGTTCGACCAAGGCGGCGGAGAGGGGAAGGCCGAGTTCGGCGATCAGGGCCTCGACGGTCGTTGCCTCCACGGTGCGTTCATCGCCGTTGAGGAGAAGCTTCATCTGGCGAGGATGGCTTGGTCCCAGTCTTTCCAAACCGGTTCGAGTCCGAGCTGGCGCAGGCGCGCCGCAACTTCCTGCGGGGTGCGTTGGTCGGAGATGGCGAATTGTTCGGTGGCCAGAGCGCCGGCGGGTGTTTCGCAGGCCATGGCTCGTCCCCGCACCGTGAGGTGCAGGTCGTCGTGCCCCAGTCCGGTGTAACCGCCCGGTTCAGTCTGGCTGCCCGCGCTCATCATGGTGACCCCGAGTGGCGCGACCGCATCGCGGAGGTTGGCAGGTTCACGGGTGCTCAAGACGATGCCGGTGCGCGGGAAGTGGAGGCGGAAAGCGCAGAGCATTTGGACAAAATCACGGTCATTGATCGGGTGCGCGGGTTGGAAATCGCCGGCCGCGGGGCGCAGACGGGGGAAGCTGACCGTGAAGTGGGCTTTCCAGCAGGTGCGCAAGAGGTGATCGAGGTGGGCGGCAAGGGCGATGGCCTCCTCGCGCCAATCCCACAATCCGAAAAGCACGCCGATGCCGATGCGGCGGAAGCCGGCGGCGTGTCCGCGCTCCGGGCAGGCCAGCCGCCAATCGTAGTCCTTTTTCGGTCCGGCAAGGTGCATGCGCGCATAAGTCGGGCGGTGGTACGTCTCTTGGTACACGATGAGACCTTCGGCCCCAGACGCGACGAGCGGGAGGTAGTCGGGCGTCTCCATTGGTGCGACCTCGATGGAGAGGGCGGGGATCTTCGGCGCGAGGGTACGGAGGATGTTTTCGAGGTAACCGTTGGAGACGAATTTGGGGTGTTCGCCCGCGACGAGGAGGACGTTACGGAAGCCTTGGGCGGCGAGGTGCCGGGCTTCGGCCCGGACCTGTTCGGCCTCGAGGGTGACGCGGAGGATGGCATTTTCGCGCGAAAAGCCGCAATAGGAGCAGCTGTTGATGCACTCGTTGGAAAGGTAGAGCGGGGCAAAAAGGCGGACCGTGCGGCCGAAGTGGCGGCGGGTCATGGCCCGCGAGCGGCGCGCCATTTCCTCCAAGCGTTCGTCGTCGGCCGGGGCCAAATCGCGAGCCAAGGCTGCCACCGCCGGGGAGAGGGGCAGGCCAAGCGGGGCGAGAATCTCGGCGGGATCAGGCGGGCGGATGAGTGGTGCGTGCATCAGGAGTCAATACTTTACCGCGTTCGCCTTTTTTGCAATTGCAAGACCGGCCTCCGGTCGGGGAAGGTTCTCCCATGTTTCGCGGCAAAGCAGATATGAGACTCCTCACCGGCACGGCGCACCCGCAATTGGCCCGGGACATCGCCGACTACCTCGGTGTGCCGCTGGGCGACGCCACGGTGAGTTCGTTTCCCGACGGCGAGACTTTCGTGAAGATCAATGAGAACGTGCGCGGGCGAGATGTCTTCATCATTCAGCCGACCTGTCCGCCCACCAACCAGAACCTGATGGAATTGCTTATTTTGGTCGACGCGGCGAGGCGGGCAAGTGCGGCGCGCATCACCGCGGTGATTCCCTTTTTCGGCTACGCGCGGCAGGACCGCAAAGACCAGCCGCGGGTCCCGATCACGGCAAAGTTGGTCGCGAACCTCATCGTGGCCGCCGGGGTGAACCGCTTACTGACCATGGACCTGCATGCCCAGCAATTGCAGGGCTTTTTCGATATTCCGGTCGACCACCTTTATGCGCTGCCCGTGCTGATCAAGTACCTGCAGAAAAAGAAGATCCCCGATCTCGTAGTGGTTTCGCCCGACGTGGGCGGGGTGAAAATGGCCTCGGCTTACGCGCAGGTGCTCCATGCCGGCCTGGCCATCGTGGTCAAACGCCGGGTCAGCGCGACGGAAACCGAGGCTCAGCACGTCATCGGCGAGGTGGAGGGGAAAAATGTTCTCTTGGTCGACGACTTGACCGAGACGGCCGGTACCTTGGCCGGGGCGGCGCGCATCCTGCGGTCCGCGGGGGCGAAGGATATTTATGCCATGGTTTCCCACGCCGTCCTAGTCGACGTGGCGGCCCAGCGCCTGCGGGAGTCGGAGATCAAGGAACTGGTCGCGACCGACAGTGTTCCCTTGCCGAAGTTCGAGGGTTGCCCGCTGACTATTTGTTCGGTGGCCAGCCTGCTGGGCGAGGGGATCAAGCGGATCCATGAGGACGAGTCGGTGACTTCTTTGTTTGAAATCAACGGGCAATCTGTGTAGGTTTCCGCCCCTTATGTCGAATCAAGTCAGTCTGAAGGCCACCAGCCGCACAGCCCTCGGGCGCAACGCGGTGAAAAAAGTCAAAGCCGCCAAAGCGGTGCCCGCCATTTTTTACGGCCACGGGATGGAAGCCCAGCCCTTGCAAGTCGAGCGCCGCGCCATCGATACGCTGTTGTCCCGCGCGGTGGGCGAAAACATTCTGGTCAATCTCGAGATCGAGGACGGCGGCAAGCCCGTGGCCCGTCTCGCCCTGATCAACGAGGTGCAGCACCACCCGGTGACCCGCCTCATTTTGCACATCGACTTCCAAGCTGTTTCCACGAACAAAACCTTGATCGCCGAGGTGGTGATCGAACATGTCGGCGAAGCGGCCGGGGTGCGGACCGGCGGTGGTCTCCTGGAACAAAGTCTGCGCACGGTCGAGGTCGAGTGTCTGCCCAAGGACCTGCCGGATTTGATCCGCGTCGACGTGAGCGGCCTTGGTCTGGGTAGCGCTTTGCACGTCAGTGATCTCCCCGTTCTGCCCGGCGTGAAGTATCTGGCCGAGGGCGAGGTCACCGTTTTCCTGGTTTCCGAACCGAAAGTTGCCGACGACGCAGCGGCGATCGAAAGCAGCCCGTCCGAACCCGAAGTGATCAACGAGAAGAAGCCGAAGGATGGCGAGGCGAAGGAAGGGTCGAAGTAAGCCCTTACCCCGATGGAAACCGGCCCCCCGCCATGGCTGGTCGCCGGTCTGGGCAATCCCGGGGCCCGCTACGTCCGCACGCGGCACAACATTGGCTGGCTTGCGCTTGACGCGCTGGCCACGGAGCGCTTTCAGGGGGAAAAGCGTTTCGGGGGCGAGGTTTCGCGTTTCAAAGAAGCTTGGCTCCTCAAGCCGTCGACCTTCATGAATCTCAGCGGGGTCGCCGTACGGGCCATGGCCGATTTTTACAAAATCCCTCCCGAGCGTACTTTGGTCGTGCTTGACGATGCGGCCCTCGCTTTCGGGCGGTTGCGGATCCGTTCCGCGGGTAGTGCTGGGAGCCACCATGGCCTCGAGTCCGTCCTGGTCCATTTTGCCACCGAGAATCTGCCGCGCCTCCGCCTCGGGATCGGCAACCCGCCGCCTCCCATGGCTTTACCCGACTACGTGCTTGCGCCTTTCACCCCGGAGGAGGAGGCGGCGCTGGGGGCGTTCACCGACCGCGCGGCCGAATCGATTCGCGTTATTTTGAAAAACGGGCTTGCCGCGGCGATGAATGAGTTCAATAAAGAAGGTTCATGACCAAACGACGTTACGAAGTGCTGGTGGTGCTCAACACCAAAGGCAAAGAAGAATCGATCAATGACTTGATCGAGACCGCGGAAAAACAGATCAAAGCCGACCAGATCGAGCTCGAGCAGACCCAGCGTCTTGAGAAGCGCCACTTTGCCTACGTGAGCCGCAAGCAAACATCCGGCTACTACGTGAACTTCATCATCCAGGCCGAACCGGCCCAGATCGATGCTTTGCAATCCAAGTGGAAACTCGATGCAGTGATCCATCTGCAACATTACCAGAAACTGAAACCCCTCGCGCAAGCGGCCTGAATCCGACCACCATGGCTTCTTACAACCGAGTCGTCCTCCTCGGCAATTGCACCCGCGATCCCGAGGTAAAATACACGCCCAAGGGTACTGCGGTGACTGAACTCGGTCTTGCTGTCAACCGCTACTACTCGACGGACGGCGGCGAAAAGCGCGAGGAAACCACCTTTGTCGACGTGACCCTCTGGGGTCGCCCGGCTGAGATCGCCGGAGAGTACATCAAAAAAGGCCGCCCGGTCATGATCGAAGGCCGCTTGCAGCTTGACACCTGGGACGACAAACAGACCGGGCAAAAGCGCTCCAAACTGAAAGTTATCGGGGAAAACCTGCAACTCCTCGGCGGCCGCGAGGCGGGGGAAGGCGGCGGAGGTGGGGGCAGCCGCTCCGGCGTGGCCGCAAGCAAGCCGGCCAAGGCGGCGCCAAGTTCCGAAGAGCCTTCCGATGACGACATTCCGTTTTAAGCGGCACCGGTTGACCCGCGCTCCATTCAAGCCCCACGGTTTTCCGTGGGGTTCCCTTCGTCCTCGCCAAGTTCGGTTTCGATTTCCCGCCGCCAAGCCTGCGAGATGAGCGGGCGGGCCAGCCCGTAGAGCAGGTAGGCGATGAAGATCAGAGCCGGCATCCACTCGTAGTTCATCACGGTAAAGATGAGCACGACGATGATGCCGATGAATTTCGGAATGGAACGCCGGGTGCGCCAGTTGACCGCCTTGAAACTTGGGTAGCGCATCTTGCTGAACATCATGAAGGAAAGAAAAAGCATGAGCGGGGGGAGGGCGAATTTCCACGGTCCGATCGTTTTCTCTCCGGCGTCGAGCGAGAGCATTAATAAGGTAAGCGAGGCAATGAGGCCGGCGGCGGCCGGAATGGGGAAGCCTTCGAAATCTTTGTTCGCCGCATCCTCCCCGCGCTGCGCGGCCAGGCAATTGAACCGCGCGAGGCGGAGGGCGCCGCAGGCGAGGTAAACAAAGGCGATGAGCATGCCGTAGCGGTCGAAATCGCGGAGCACAATGTGAAAGGTAAGCAGGGCCGGGGCCACGCCGAAAGAGACAATGTCGGCCAGCGAATCAAACTCACGCCCGAAGGCGCTTTCGTTTCCCCCGAGCCGGGCGAGCCGCCCGTCGAGCAAATCGAAAACGCAGGCCCCGAGGATGAACCAGATTGCGGCATGGATCTCTCCCGCGGGATTGAGTCCGGCATTCATCTGGATGACCGCGTCGAGAATGTTGAGCACGGCGGCGAATCCGCAGAACAGGTTGCCCGCGGTCATCAGATTGGGCAGAAGATAAATCCTCGCCGTTTGGTTGTCTGGCTCGGGGCTCATCGGGCGGCGGATGGGTCGCCGACGGGTCGCGCGGTCCGGGCAGCGAGGGCCAAGCGGGCGACAATGGTGCTGCCTGCTTTGACCTGGTCGCCGACCTGGACCAGAACTTCCGCCTCAAGCGGAAGGCATATCTCGGTGCGCGATCCAAAGCGGATCATTCCGAAGCGTTCGCCCCTTGCCAGTTGCTGGTCGGGCCGGGCCCAAGGGACGATGCGGCGGGCGATCGCTCCGGTGATCTGGCGGACGACGAGGAGGACTCCGTCAGGACACTCGAAACCCCAAGTGCGTGCGGTGTTGTGGGTCGAAGCGGCCGGGCTGCGGGCATCATGGTACGTGCCCTCGAACTCGGCGGTGTAGACCACCCGGCAATCAGCCGGGGCGCGGTTGACGTGCACGTCGAAAACCGAGAGGAAAATGCCGACCCGGCGGACCCGCCGTTTGATCAGCTCCGCTTCCTCCAGCTCCACGATGTCGGTGACGCGTCCGTCGGCCGGCGAAACAATGAGGCCCGATCCGCCGGGAATGGACCGGGCCGGATCGCGAAAAAACCAGAGGGTGAAAGCGAGCAGGCCACCGGGGAGGACCGCCAACCACGGGGTAAAGGACCACGCCGCGGCAGTCGCCACGACGAGAGCGAGCAGGAACCATTTGCCCTGCCAGAGAGTAGGCCAGCTCATAGAGGCAGGCAGTTTACACACCAACCGGCAAGGCGCGAAACCATTTGATTGGATTGCCCGGCGCCGGCGGTTAGCTTGTCCCCCATGGAACAACGTGAAATAACCCTGACCCGGGACTGCAAAGTGGTCCTTATTCCCAGCGGCGAGGAAGCCACGCTGACGGCCGGCAGTCCGGTCATCATCACGCAGTCGCTCGGTGGCACCTACACCGTGGCAACGCAGACGGGTCTGGCCCGTATCGCCGAAGCGGATGCCGATGCCTTGGGGATCGTGCCGGAGAAAAAGGAGGCCGGGACGAAGCCGGAGGGCGCTGTCGCGGCGAGCGGCGAGGTGAAGGACGAAGATGTCTGGACGCAATTGAAAAATGTCTACGACCCGGAAATTCCGGTTAATATCGTGGACCTCGGATTGGTCTACGATTTGATCCTCGGCCAGAGCGAAGCGGGCGGCACCACGGTGAAGGTCAAAATGACCCTCACCGCGCCCGGTTGCGGCATGGGGCCGACCATTGCGGCCGACGCGCGCAGCCGTGTCCTCACCGTGCCCGGGGTGGAGTCGGCCGAAGTGGATCTGGTTTGGTCACCACCTTGGAACCAGGGCATGATCACCGAGGCGGGGCGGATGAAATTGGGGTTGGTCTGAGCGCGGGATCGGCCGCCCGTTCTCCTCCCCCCAGCTTTTGATTGGCAGGTGGTGGTCGAGCGGTTATAGATTCTGTCCATATGAGCCAGCACAGAAGTCTCCGCGGCCAAGGCGCGATCAAAGCGAAGCGCAATGTTCTCAAGCGTTTCGAGCGCGTCGATGTGCTGAAAAAGCGCGGACAGTTCAAAGAGGGCCAGAGCGTAGTCGGCCTGAAAAAGACCAAGCCGGACGAGTGATCGTCGCGGCGGGTTTTCCCGCCGCCACCGGAGCCGGACGATGCGTTTAAACCGTTACCTTGCCCTCTGCGGACTCGGGTCGCGCCGGGCCTGCGAGGAGATCATCCTGGCCGGCGGGGTACGGATCAACGGGCGGGCGGTGCGCGAACTAGCCACCGCGGTCGAAGTTGGCGATACGGTGGTGGCTCGCGGGCGGGTGGTGCGGACCGCCGAGACGCGTTACATGGCGGTGCACAAGCCGGCGGGCTGTTTGACTTCACGCGCTGGGCAAGGAGGCAAGCCGGCGCTTTATGAATTGCTCCCCCGCGAGTTGGCGACCTTGCCCTATGCCGGACGACTTGACGCGGAAAGCGAGGGGCTTCTGCTTTTGACCAATGACGGCGACCTGGCCCAAGCCTTGACCCACCCTTCTCGGCACGTGGAAAAAGAATACGATGTGGTGCTCAACCGCTCCTTCGACCCGAGTCTCATTCCGAAGCTGATCAAAGGGATTTACCTGGAAGAGGGGCGGGCCAAAGCAGCGCATGTCCACGTGGAGGGCGCGAACAAGGTGCGGGTCGTGCTGACCCAAGGGATTAACCGTCAAATCCGCCGTATGTTCGCCGCGCTGGGCTACAAGGTGAAGCGGCTCACCCGGACCCGACTTGGCCCGTTGCGTCTGGGGCGTTTGCCGCGCGGGTCGTGGCGGGAGTTGACCGGGCGGGAGATCGATGCCCTGCGCAAGGCGGTGGCGGGGCGCTAACCGGCGACGCTTTCGCGGTCCACCCCCGGTGCCACGGCAGCGCAGCGTTGCTTTCGCGGCGCCGCAGGATAAAAAGTCCGCATGCGCCAAAGCATCACTTCCGTCCCCGAGGGTCCGTCGGCCATCGGTCCTTACTCCCTCGCCGTTGCGGCCGAAGGAAAATTTCTTTTCGTTTCTGGCATGACGCCGATGGATCCGGCCACCGGCAAGATGTGCGACGGCCCGGTCGGCGAGCAGACCCGCCTGGTGCTCAGGAACATGCGCAAGGTCATCGAGGGGGCCGGGGGCAGGCTTTCCGAGGTGGTCAGCTGCCGGGTTTTTCTCGCCCAGCTGACCGAGAAAAATTTTGCCGAAATGAATGCGGTCTACCAAGAAGTTTTTACCGGCGATTATCCGGCCCGCACGACGGTCGGGGCACAACTCATGAATATGCAGGTCGAGATTGAGTGTGTTGTGCGGCTTGGTGCCTGAGGCGTGACGCGGGTGGTTCCGCGCGATACCGTTGACTATGCTCGCCCGCCGATCCAAACGCGCCATCCTGACCTTCGCCGGGCTCTTTTTGCTCGTCGCGGTGCTGCTCGCCGTGACCGGGCGTTATTTTCAAAACGTCGAACAAAAGCGCCGTCTCGACGAGGAAAAAGCCAACTGGCGGCAGCGTGAGGATTTCTTCTTCACGGTCGAGCGCCGCACGGTGGAGCGGGAGCGGCGTTTTCCGGCGGCGGTCGATCCTTGGCTGGTGGCCAATGTTCCTGCAGAGGTGGCGGGGCGTGTCTCGGAGGTCAAGGTCGAGCCTGGTTCGTTGGTCCGGTTGGGTGATCCGCTGGTCCTCCTCGACAACGAGATCGCAGCCAGTGAATACCGGCGGGCCGCGGCGAAGCTCGGAGAGTTGCAGCGTCTGCTTGCTGAAGCGGAGATCCTGGGCAAAAGCAAAGTCATTTCACGAACGCAGGTTGAATCGGTGCGGGCCGAGACGCGGCAAGCCGATGCCGAGGAAGATGCGACCCGGGCCCGCCTCGAAGATCACACGATTAGCGCGCCCTTTGGCGGGTCGGTAGCCGAGCGCCTCGTGCAGGTCGGCGAAGCAGTCAACCTGAACCAACCGGTGGTCCGTCTGGTTGACACCAGCCGCCTGCGCGTGATCTTTTATGTCAACGAGCGTGACGTGGCCTCCTTCCCGGCCGGCGCTGCGGTGCGTCTCCGCCTGCCGGTCGCCCCCGGCCAAGTCTATGAGGTCCCCGTGGTCCATGTGGCACGTGCATCGGACGAAGCCACGCGGCTTTTTCGCGTCGAGGGCGAATTGGCCAATGCGGATCTCGCTCTGCGGGGCGGGTTGACCGGGGAGGCTACGGCGATGGTCGCGCTCTACACCGACCAGTTATTCATCCCCACCGCGTGCGTGCGACTCGAAGGGGCGGGCGCTTCTGTCCTGCGCATGCGCGGAGGCGAAGGCGGTCCCGAAAGTGTGCGCATCCGGGTGGGGGAGGAGGTCGAGGGCTTTTATCCGGTGCTGGAGGGACTGGCGACTGGTGACCGGCTCCTCGTGCGGTAGGGGGATTGACGCGACGCGGCGCGCGTGGCAAATAAAGGGCCTACTTTGGCGCGATTAGCTCAGTGGTAGAGCGCTTGCTTCACACGCAAGATGTCGCAGGTTCGAACCCTGCATCGCGCATGCCTTGACACCTCTGCCCGGGCGATTCATTGTCTGGTACAACCTTTTCTGACGAAAAGTGGGTTTCGGCCCACTTTTTTTTATCCTCAAAACACACACGACGATGAGCAACGAGCTGCTGACCATGCTGGAATATCTGGAGCGCGAACGCGGGATTTCGCGCGACACCTTGTTGCAAGCCATGCAGGAGGCCATTATCAAAGCGGCAGGGAAGGGTTTCGGCGGATACACCCGCGAACTCCGCGTCGAGATCAGCCCGAAGACCGGCAAGATCCGAGGAGTGGCCAACGTCCTGGTGGTTGACAAGGTGAACAATCCACAGGAGGAAGTGCTGCTTGCCCGCGCCCAAGTGCTCAAACCCGGCGTCCAGATCGGTGACGCACTGGAGGTGGAAGTCGAACCGGCCGCTTTCGGCCGTATTGCGGCCGGCGTGGCGCGCAATGCCATCATGTCGAGTATCCGCCGGGTTGAGAAGGAGCGGATCTACGAGGAGTTCAAGGATCGCGCGGGGGATATCGTGAGCGGCACGGTGCGCCGCTTTATGAAGAGCGATGTGATTTTCGATCTGGGCAAGTTCGAGGCCGTGATGCCCTCGCGTGAACGGGTGGTGACCGAGGAATACAGTGTGGGAGACCGTCTCCGGGCCTATGTCGTCGCGGTGGAGAACGGGAAGGAGGGTCCGCAGATCATTCTATCGCGCAGTCACCCGAATTTCGTGCGCAAATTGTTCCAGTTGGAAGTGAGCGAGATTGCCGATGGCACGGTGCAACTCAAAGGCATCGCGCGGGAAGCCGGTGTGCGCACCAAAGTTGCGGTGGCCAGCGTGGACAGCAAGGTCGATCCGGTCGGCGCGTGTGTCGGCATGCGCGGGGCGCGGGTGAAAAATATCGTGCGTGAATTAAACAATGAGAAAGTCGACATCATCAAGTGGAGTGACGATCCGAAAGAATTTGTGGTCGAGGCACTCAAGCCGGCCAAGATCAAGTCAATCGAAATCAACGAAACCGACAAGCGGGTCAAGGTCTGTGTCGACGAGGACCAGCTTTCCATTGCCATCGGTAAGAAAGGGCAAAACGCCCGGCTCACCGCCAAGTTGACCGGCTGGGAAGTGGATATTGAGAGAGACGCCTCGAAAGAACAGGCCTTCGAAAACCAGGTCTCCAGTGCGACCGAAGCTTTCAAAACCCAACTCGGACTCGACGAGGAAACCGCAGTCAAACTCGTGCAGAACGGTATTCCCAGTCCGCAGGATCTGGTGGCCGGCGGGGTCGAAGCGGCCGATCTGGTCGGCATGCTCGGCATCGACGAAGGCAAGGCGGTGGAAATCGTCGAACGGGCCAAAGGCCTGGAGGCCAGGAAATCCGAACCCGCCGCCCCGGCTGAAGTGGCTGCCGCAGAATAATTTTGTCCACCAACCGCATGCCTGCCAAAGCGCCCGCCACGAGAAAGCCCGCCACGCGTAAATCCCCCGCGAGGCCGATACCCCCCGCGGCCAAACCTGCCGCCGAAGCCAAGGCGGCCAAGCCGAAGGCGGCTCCCAAGGCGCCGGTCGAAGTTGTCTCGCTCATTGACGAGAAGCCGAAGAAGAAACCGGTGGAGACTCCGGTTCTGCCCGTGGCCGTCCTGCCGGTGGAGCCCGCGGTCGCGGATGAAGTCGAGTTGACCGAGGACGGCAAGCCAATCATCAACATCAAGCCGCCGATCGTGGTCAAAGATCTCGCCGCAGCCCTCGGCATCAAGCCCTTCGTGGTGATCAAAGAGCTGATGGAGTTGAACATCTTCGCCAATCTGAACCAGACGATCGAGCCGGGTGTCGCCGGGCAGGTCTGCGAGAAGCACGGTTTTGTTTTCGAGAAGGAAAAGCGCCAAACCGGTGCTGGCGTGCACAAAGCCGAGCCGGTGGTCGCCCCGCCAGCCGAGCCCACGGTTGTGGTGGCCCAAGACGAACTCGAACCGCGCCCGCCGGTCATCACTTTCATGGGCCACGTCGACCACGGCAAAACGTCGCTCATGGACTTCATCCGGAAGGCGCGCGTCGCGGCGGGCGAGGCGGGCGGCATCACGCAGCACATCGGGGCTTACGCCGTGGACCACGGCGGCCACAAGATCACTTTTCTGGACACACCCGGCCATGCGGCTTTCACCGCGATGCGGGCCCGGGGGGCGAATGTGACCGATATCGTGGTGCTGGTTGTCGCGGCCGATGACGGCATCATGCCCCAGACCGAGGAGGCAATCAGCCACGCCAAGGCCGCCGGGGTGACCATCATTGTCGCGGTGAACAAAACCGATTTGCCTTCCGCCAATGTCGATCGCGTGAAGCAACAACTGCAGGAGTTTGGCCTTGCTCCGGAGGACTGGGGCGGCACGACCATCGTTTGCCCGGTCTCGGCCACCAAAGGCCTCGGGATCGAGCACCTGCTCGAAATGATGAATTTGCAGGCCGAGGTCCTTGAACTCAAGGCGAGCCCGAAAGTGCCGGCCCGCGCCACGATCATCGAAGCCGAAATGGAGCCGGGGCGCGGCCCGACGGCCACGGTCATTGTCAAGATGGGCACGCTCAAGGTCGGCCAGGCCTTCCTTTGCGGCGTGCAGTGGGGTAAAATCAAATCCCTGATCGACGATTTCGGCAAGCCGGTCAAACAGGTCGGTCCGGGTATGCCGGTGAAAATTCTTGGCTTCGACGGCCTGCCGCGGGCGGGCGACGAACTCATGGTCATGGATTCCGATCGCGCCGCGCGCACCTTGAGCGAGGAGCGGCAGGAGGAGGAGCGCAAAGAGAAGCTGGCCGCCCCGCAGCGCGCCACCCTGGAAAGTCTTTTTGACGACCTCGCGGCCGACCAGCGCAAGTCGCTGCGGGTCGTGCTCAAGGCCGACGTGCAAGGTTCGCTCGAGGCGCTGGTCCAGGCACTCGGCGAGATCAAGGCCAAGCAGATCGACCTTGATCTTATCCATGCCGCGGTCGGGCCGATCAGCGAGTCCGACATCCTTCTCGCCACCGCCTCCGACGCCATAACGGTCGGTTTCGGGGTCAAGACGGAGAACAGCGCGGCGACCGCCGCCAAGCGCGAAGGCGTGCAGATCAAACTTTACTCGATCATTTACGAGTTGATCGACCAGTTGAAGGAAGCCATGGCCGGCCTCCTCGAGCCGGAACTTCGCGAGAACGTGATCGGCCACGCCGAAGTGCGTCAGGTCTTCGATCTGACCAAAGGCATCGTCGCCGGGTGCATGGTGACCGACGGACGCATCCTGCGGACCGCGCGGGCCCGTGTGTTGCGCCGCAAGCAGCCGATTTACGACGGAGGTATTTCCACTTTGCGGCGTTTCAAGGATGACGTGAAGGAAGTACGCAACGGTTTCGAGTGCGGCATCAAGCTGGGCGATTACGAGGAATACGAAGCCGGCGACCTCATCGAGGCCTACACTCTCGAAAAAGTAGCCCAAAAACTCGAGTGACCCCGAACCGGGACGTCCCGCCTCCCGGATCGCGCCACCCTCAACTCCTGAGATGAAAAATCGCATGGTCCGCGTCGCTGAAATTCTCAAGCGGGAGCTGAGCATGGCCGTCCTGCGGGAGGTGCCGACTGGCCGCGCCTTGATTACGGTGAATTCGGTGGACGTCTCGCCCGACCTGCGCAATGCCATCGTCTTCGTCGGCGTGTTGGGTAACGCCGCAGAGCAGCGGCAGGCGCTCGAGCGGCTGGCCAACAGCCGGCGTGACCTCCAAGCCGATGTGGCCAAGCGCGTCGTGCTCAAGTTCACCCCGCATCTGCACTTCAAATTGGATGCCTCGATTGAACGCGGGTCCCGCGTGCTCGATATTCTCGAGGAGTTGGGTGTCGAGGAGGAGCCCAGCGAATGAGCCAGGGAATCGAGGCCACCCTCGGGCGGATCCGGCACACGCTCGATGCGGCCACCCGCATTCTTGTGTCCTGCCACGTGCGCCCGGACGCCGATGCCTATGGATCGGCTATCGCCCTGGCCCTCCATCTCAAGGCGGAGGGCAAAGAGGTGACGCTCTGGAACGAGGAGGGAATGACGGAAAAGTTCCGCTACCTTCCGGAGAGCGGCCTCGTCCAGGCCCCTCCGGAGCAAGGGAAGCGCGATTTCGATGTCTTTCTCGCGCTCGACACCTCGACCAAGGAACGTCTTGGCCGCGTGCTCAAGGCCACGGGAGAAGTGACCACCTGGATCAATATCGACCATCACGTGAGCAATCACCGTTACGCGGACCTGAACTTCATCGATGACTCGGCGCCGGCCACCGGACAGATTATTTACGACTATCTGGTTGAAGTGGGGGCCACGATCACCCCGGCCATGGCGGAAAACCTTTACGCGGCGATTTCCACCGATACGGGGTCCTTCCAATACGGCAAAACCTCGCCGCATACTTTCCGGCTGGCCGCGGACTTGGTCGACAAGGGGGTCAATGTTCCGGAGTTATCGCGTAAGATGTATGAGAGCTATCCGCGTCGCCGCCTCGAGTTACTCAAAGCGCTGCTCAATTCGGCCCGCTTCGGCTGCGATGGCCGGGTGGCCAGTTTCAGTCTGTCGCGGGAGACCGCGAAGAGCCTCGCCGTGCTGCCGGAGGACAATGAGGGGTTGATCGATCATCTTCGTGCGGTGGAAGGCGTGCAGGTCGCGGTTTTTTTCGAGGAATTGCCGGAGCATAAAGTGCGGCTGAGCATGCGCTCCAAGGAACCACGATTCGACGTTTGCAAAATCTGCGCTCTTTTCGGCGGAGGGGGCCACCCGCAGGCTGCGGGGGCGCGATTGTCCGGAACCCTGGGCGACGCGGAGGAAAAAGTATTGGAGGCCATTTGTCATGAAATCCGACTCAATGATTGACGGGGTCCTCCTCGTGGACAAGGCCCCCGGCATGACGTCGCACGACGTGGTGGCGATCACCCGCCGCGTGCTCAACACGCGCAAGGTCGGTCACTGCGGCACCCTTGATCCGCTGGCCACGGGTTTGCTCATCATCACGATCGGCCGGGGCACGAAAATCCAGGACCTTCTCATGAGCGAGGACAAGGAATACGTCGGCACAATCCGCCTCGGGCAGACCACCACGAGCCAGGATGCCGACGGCACGGTGCTGGAGGAAAGACTGGTGCCGGACGTGACGCCGGAGAAATTGGAGGAGGTTTTCGCCGGTTTCCAGGGTGACTTCTACCAAACCCCGCCCATGGTTTCGGCGATCAAAAAGGACGGCGTCCCGCTCTACAAGCTGGCGCGCCAGGGCAAGACGATCGAGCGTGAACCCCGCTTGGTGCACATCTACGGCCACGAGATTCTCCACGTTGCCCTGCCCGAGGTGGAATTCCGCGTGGTCTGCAGCAAGGGCTTTTACGTGCGCACCTATGCGCATGATATCGGGGAACTGCTGGGTTGCGGCGGTCATCTGAAAGCCCTGCGCCGCACGGCCTCGGGAAAGTTTCGCGCAGACGGGGTCATCACGGTGGAGGAACTGCGCACCTGGCCGCCCGAGCAGGTCAAAGCACGCATCATGAGTCTGCCCGAAGTGTCCCGCTCACGCGGGGTCTGAGCCGCATGGAGATCCTCCACGATTTGGAGTCGTTGCGGTCCTTGCCCGGGCCGGTCTATCTGGCCATCGGGATTTTTGACGGGGTGCATCGGGGACACCGGGCCCTGATCGAGGAAGCGCGGGCCGACGCCAAGAAGAGTGGGGGCACGGCGGTGGTCATGACCTTCGAACCGCATCCGATGATGTTCTTCCAGCGTGCCGAGCCACCGTTGAGGTTATCCAGTCCACGACACAAGGAATTACTGCTTGCACGTCAGGGCGTGACCCACCTTGCCGTGTTGCCCTTCGAGGCGGGCCGCGCCAGCCAGACCGCCGAGGAATTTGTCGAGGACTTGCGGGCGGCCTGCCGTCCGCTCGGTGGCGTGGTGGTCGGGGCCGACTGGAAATTTGGGAAAGGACGCGCGGGTAATGTGGGCCTGCTCCAGCGGATGGGAGGATTTGAAGTGGATGGGATTCCCGCTGTGACCATCGGGGGAAAGCCAATTTCGAGTACGGCGATCCGGCTGGCCGTGGGTCGGGGGGACCTGTCATTCGTCGCGGAGGCGTTGGGACGTCCCTATGCCGTGTTCGGCCAGGTGGTGGCCGGTCGCAAGCTCGGGCGGGAGATGGGTTTTCCCACCGCTAATCTTGAGACGGACGGTTTCCAACTGCCCCCGGATGGGGTGTATGCGGTGCGGGTTCGGATAGGGGAGCAGACTTTTTCCGGGCTGGCCAACTTGGGCCTGCGCCCGACCGTCTCGTGGGATGAAAAGCGGATGCTTGAAGTGCACCTTTTGGCTTTCGAGGGGGATCTTTACGGGCGGGAGATCGAGGTGGAGTTTTTGCGCTTTGTGCGGGGGGAGAGGAAGTTCGGGTCGGTCGAGGAGTTGCGGGCGCAAATCGGGCGGGACGTGGCGGCAGTGCCCTAGGGGGAGAGAAAACCGCAGAGAACGCAGAGGTTTGAAGGTAAGGGGCCCCGCGGCTGGCCGGCCCGTGGTGTGTCGGGCGGACGAGCGGCCCGCTCGGTTCGACCCCCGGGTTCCGGCAGTCAGAGACCGCCGCGACAAGCGGAAGAGGGACGGCTAAAGGGGATACCCTTGGCAGAGGGTCTTCATCTCTTTTACGGCGGAAGCCAGGCCGGTAAAGAGGGCGCGGGAGATGATGGCGTGGCCGATGTTGAGTTCGACCAGGTGCGGGACGGTGAAAAGTTCGGACACGTTTTCGTAGTTGAGGCCGTGACCGGCATTGATCCGGAGGCCGAGGTCGTGGGCCTGCTGGGCCCCGGTGATCAACCGTTGCAGTTCGTGCTGCCGGGCGCGGCCCGTCGCGTTGGCGAAGGCGCCGGTGTGGAGTTCGATGTATGCGGCCTTGAGGTCGGCCGCGGCGCAGATTTGCTCGGGGTCGGGGTCGATAAAGAGACTAACCACCGTTCCGACCGCATGTAGTTTGCCGATGGTCGACTCCAGAGCGGCGCGGTGGGTAAGGCAATCGAGGCCGCCCTCCGTGGTGATTTCGCGGCGATTTTCCGGGACCAAGCAGGCGTCGTGGGCTTTGACTTGCAGCGCAATGGCCACGATTTCCGGCGCGTTGCCCATCTCCAGGTTGAGCTTGGTTTGGAGCGACTCCTTGAGCCGGTAGATGTCGCGGTCTTGCATGTGCCGCCGGTCTTCGCGCAAGTGCGCGGTGATGCCGTCAGCGCCGGCTTTTTCCGCGATGAGGGCGGCCTCGACCGGATCGGGTTCGGCCAGGCTGCTCTGCGCATCACGCGCGTAGCGAGCTTGCCGCAAGGTGGCGGCGTGATCGAGATTGACGCCAAGGCGGAGGGGCATGGTCAGACTTTGCCGCCAAAGGATGCGTAGTCGTCGAGGTCGAGGAGGTCGAACCAGGTTCCGATGTCGGACCGTGCTCCGGCCGTCGCTTTGTGGGCCCCGTGGAAGAATTCACGACTTTCCGGATCGCTCGGCACGCGGTCTTCCATAAAACGCGACCAAAGGGCGATTTCGTGGGCGCGTCGCTTGGGGCCGGAGTTCTGGCCGATCCAAGTGAGCAGGTCGCCGTCACCGAGGCCCGCCGCAATTTGTTTCTGAAAGTCTTGCGGGTCGACGGACGCGAAATCGAAAAATTCCATGTCGAGAGGGCAAGCGTAGTTGAATTCGCCATTGGTACCGGCAGCCACGGCACGACCTTTGTCGATGATACGGGGCAAGATGGCAAAACCGCCGAGGCGGCAGCGCGCACCGCGGGGCGGGCGTTTGGTCAGGTCGGTTGGAGAGGTCATGCCGCTGGTCCCTCAAGCTTATTTTGCCGCGCCGTGCGGTCAAGCGGGCAAGTCGGCCACCAAAGTCGGGAAGCGACACTGGCCACACTCGCCGTGATCGCGCAAGCAGAAGTCAGCATAAATCTGGAGCAAGCCCTGGTGGATAAAAAGGCGTTTGGGAAGGCTGCGGGGCAGCGGGCCGCCGAAGAGACGGGCGGCAACAACCTTCAAGGTGGCGTTGCACGGTCCGGAAGGGAGATCGCGCCAAGGTGGTTCCTGGCCGCGGGAGAGGGAGAGGGGCAGAACAATATTGGCATAAATCTCACGGACGCGATCCGGGCCGAGCAAGGCGAGCGGGGTTTGGCGCCGTGGGCTGGTCCAGGAGGTGTGGAAGGACCAAAACTGGTGTTGGAGCGAGCCCAGGGTTGCTTGCAGGTGTGCGAGGTCACCTGATTCGAGAGCGGCACGCACGCTTTTCCACCGCCGGGCGCTGGCCGCGAGCGCGGCAAGGCGTCGCAGGGGATGATTGGCCGGGCGGATCCCGCCGAGTTTCCAAGTGGTCCGTGGGAAGATGGCCTGGGTGTGTGCGGCCCGAAGCTTCCACCAGACGGACCAAAGGGCAGCGATTTCTTGGCGCCCGCCCCCCGGTGGAGGTTCCGGCTTTTCAAGAAAGCCGGCCACCCCGAAGAGCCACGCTTCGCCGCAGGCGGAAGCGGCCACTTTGAGCGGCACGCGCTGGGCGAGAAGTTGGAAGGGCAGCTTGTTGTTCTTGTAACCAAGGGTGATGGCCAGAGCTTCAAAAAGTGCGGCGTCCACCCCGCGGGCCTCCGTCATGGCTGCGAGGAGAGCCCCTTTGCGCGCCAATCGCCGACGTGAGGCGACGGCGAGAAGATCGGACAACTGGTCGAGGGAGAGGGCGCGGAGTGGCGCCGCGCAGCGTCCGGGGCGGGCTGCGGCGATCGAACCCCACTCGGGTGCTGTTTCATGATGATCGGCCAGGCAGATTTGTGCGACCTCCCGGTGGTGGAGGGTGCGCGAAAAGTGGCGTTTGGACGGGCGGTCCACGACAACGTGGAGAACCACGTCCGCGTAATCGGGGTTGATCGCGTGGTGGTGCTGCTCCCAACCGGATGCAGCGAGATCTACCTCGATCGCGCCACGGTGTTCGCGTCCATCGAGCTGCACGGTGGCGCGGACAAAATCCGGACCGGCTTCGCGGTTCCATTCCCCGAAATCGATGATGATGGCCTGTGCCCCGGAGGTCGTGGTAAAGGCGCGTCCGCAGGCTCCGGAAAACCAGCGGGCTTGCCAGGCAAGTTCGTTCCCGGCGGACGGCGGGCCCTCGGCCACCCGGGCCGCGCCGGCTTCGCAGGCTTGTTCGTAGGCGCAGCGCAGAAGGGGGTTTACGGCTTTGCCCGGTGGTCGGGTCCTGACTGGAAAAATTGAGCCCCGCCCGGGCGCGACTGGTCCCGCCGGCAGGCGCAGACCGGTGCCCTTGGTCTCCTTCGTCATGGTTTTTTGGGAGTGGGGGACGGGGGCGGTGGAGGAGGCGCAATTTCGTTCCGAATGTCGCTCAGAAGCTTCGCGCGGTCGGGGGGCTGGATTCGCCGCAAGGAGCGGTCGATGAGTTTGAGCGCGGCATTTTTATCGGCCAGCGCTTGCATGATGCGCAGACGCTCGACGAGGGTACGGAACGATTCGGCCGGATTTTTGTAGAGTGTGCCGGCCAGCTCGAGTGATTTGAGCGCAGCGCGCGGCTCATTGTGGAAACTCTGGAGCATAGCGAGGGCTTCGTAATTTAATCCGCTCGGGTTCTCCCGCGCGAGGCCCTCAAGATAAAGGGCCTGCATGGGCCCCGAGCGGGTGCCTCGGCGCAGTTGCTTGCCTAGGGAGAGCCATGGTGCCGTGGTTGGGTCCGGTTCACGCTGCCAGCCGCTGGACTGTGCCTCGGCGAAGGGGCGGTAAAGGGGATCCCCGATCACGGTGGTCATCCAGGATAAAACCTTGAACGACATGTAGGCGCTTTCGGCCAGGGTGAATCCTTGGAGGAGTCTCTCGTTGAAGACGTCAAGGTGCGGGGTGAAATCAAGGTAGGGTTCGTAAACATTGCCCAGGGTGGCGACGGCCCCGCGGGTGATGAGCGGGGCGGCCCAGTTCGCGTTGGGATCGCGAAGGGTGCCGGCACTGAAGGAATGAATATGCACCGCGACCGCACCCGGGACGAACTGCGGGGCGCTCATGGCTCCACCGGCGGTCCAAGCATACCAGCCATAATAAAGCGCTGCATCGGTCAAGGGGAAGCCGGCAGGAAAAATGGCGGGAGTATTGTCCAGATTGACCGGAATCCCATGGTTCCAACATTCAGCGGCGGCCGTGCGCAGCCACTCGTCGCCTTCACGGTAGGGGCTTTCGGCAATGCTCCGCCGGTCGATATAGGCCCAACCGTAGAGACCGGCCCGTTCGGCCAGGAGGGTGTCGTCAATCATCCGACGCACGGTGTCGGCGGTCGGGGCATCGAGCCGTGCGACAAGAAGGAGTCCGTGGTTGATCGAGGAATCGAGGATGGGCGAAAAGCGCCGGAAGTAAGGGTTCTGGAGGATACCGAAATGCTCGTTGTCGAATGCCCCGAGCACGGCGAGTTCGGAATCCACCGCGGCTTCATCGTGGCTGCGGACCGGATCCCCGCCATAGGGGCGGGGGGGCGGAGTGGTGTCGGGAAGAGGTGGCGGGATTGTCGTGACGATCTTCAAGGGGATGCCGCGCATGAGGGCGATGAAGCGGATCCTTCCGCCCGTAACTTCGAGCTTGCCTCCGGGAGTTTTCCGCACGGACCACCATTTTTTGCGCTCAAACAAGCTGCGCAGGGGTTTTTCTATGGTCTCGCTGAATTGCCGGCGGGTGATCTCTTCCTCCAGCGGAGTGTCGAGGCCGACGACCTGATCCGCGGGTATGCGGCGCCGCTCCGCGTAATATTCGGCCAACCCGCGTGATTCCGGATCGCGGATGTTGAAGACGACAAGCGTGGCCTCGGCTTCACGGGTTTGCCGAACCAAGTTGTCGTCGGCCCGCGCGGCGGCCAGGACGGCCGCGAGGGCGACGAGGGCAGTGCTAAATTTCAATACGCAGGCCGTCATGGGCGAGGCGGACGTGGGGAGGTAGGAGTTTTTCCGTTTCCTCGTGCCCGAGGTCATGTCCGAGGTGGGTGAAATAAGCGCGACCGGCGGATGTGATGGTGGCCACCTCGAGGGCTTCGCTCAGCGAGAGGTGGCTCGGATGAGGCTTGTGGCGCAGGGCATCGATGATCAGGACAGGGATGTCGAGGATTTGTGCGATGACGGCGGGAGGAACGTGATGGCAATCGCTGAAATAGGCCGCGAGTTTGCGTCCGGCCCGGGCAAAGATGTAGCCGTAGACCAGCATTTTGCCGTGGGGAACTTCGGCCGGGATGATTTCCACGCTGCCGATTGCGAAAGGGCCGGTGACCTCGTGGGGTTCGGGCCGGACGTAATTGCGGAAAGCATGTTGTCCGTCGAACGCGTAGTAAAAGACGCGTCGCAAGTCGGCCATGGTCTGCGGCGAGGCGTAGATGGGCATGGGACGGTCGGCCAATTCGCAAAAGCGGCGCAGGTCGTCGAACCCCGCGACATGGTCGGTATGGGAATGGGTGAAGATGGCGGCGTCGATCCGGCGGAGGTCGTGCCGCAGAGCCTGGGCCCGGAGATCGGGGGTAGTGTCGACCAGAAAAGTGACGTCTTCGGCCTCGATGAGGATGGACGAGCGCAGGCGTTTGTCGCGCTTATCGGTCGAACGGCAGACGGCGCAGTCGCAGGCCACAAAAGGCACCCCTTGGGAGGTGCCGGTGCCGAGAAAGGTAATCGAAAGTTCGGCCATGACTTGAACCGGTTAGACTTGCATAATCCGGCCCGTGCTCGCAACGCTTGCATCCCTCCGAATCAAAAACTTTGCCTTGGTCGAGGACTTGGCCTGGCAGCCGGGTCCCGGGCTGGTTGCCATCACAGGCGAGACTGGCGCGGGTAAGTCGCTGCTCATCGGGGCGCTGCAATTGTTGCTGGGAGAGCGGGCCGACAAATCGCTCATCCGTGCCGGGGCCGACGCTTGCACCGTGGAGGCCGCCTTTGAAACGGCCGACTCGGGCGCGCTCGACGTCTGGCTGGAGGAGCAGGGGACGGAGCCGTGCGCCGAGGGCCAGCTCTTGTTGAAACGCACGCTCTCCGCTACGGGGTCCGGCCGGCAGTTTGTCAATGGTTCACCCTGCAGGCTCTCCGTGCTCAAGGCGCTGGGCGACCGGTTGGTCGACTTGCACGGCCCGCACGATCACCAATCACTTTTCTCGCGCGAAGCCCAGACGCGGGTTCTTGATGCTTACGCCGGCGCGGCGGCGGTGGCCGCGGCCTTTGCCGCAGCGCACCGCGAGACAAACCGCTTGGCCGGTGAGATGGCGTCATTGCGCGCCCTCGAGCAGGACGCCGCCCTGCGGCGCGAGATGTTAACCCACGCGGCCGGAGAAATCGCGGAGGCCAAATTGCGACCGGATGAAGAGGAGGAAGTTCTCTCGCGACTGCGCGCCGCGGGGAACAGCCAGCGTCTCCTCGAGTTGAGCAGCCAGCTGGAGGCGGCCCTCGGAGCCGAAGGGGAGGGAGGTGTTCGCCAAGCCTTGGCCGAGGCGGTCCGCGCGGCCCGTGAGTTGGCCAGGTTGGACCCGTGCTCTGCCGGACTGGGTGAGGCCCTCGGAGCGGTGGCGACCTGCTTGGCCGATCTGGAGCACGACGTGCGGAGTTACGCGGAGAAGATCGACTCCGACCCGGGCACCTTGCGCGAGTTGGAGGCGCGGGCCGACCTTCTGCAGTCCTTGAAACGCAAATACGGGGGGACGATCGAGCAGATTGTACTCCGCGGCGAAGAGGCCGCCCAGGGTCTCGAGGAGATCGAGACGCGCGGGGAAAAAATCGCCGTCCTGGAAAAGGAAGCGTCCGCCGCGGCCGGCCGAGCGGCCGAGCTGGCCCAGAATCTTTCGGCCGCCCGGGTCAAGGCGGCGCCGGCTTTGGCCCAGGCCGTGACCGCCGAGTTGCGGGAGTTGGGCTTTCTCCGGGCCGGATTCGGGGTCCGGTTGGAAGCTTTGGGCGAGGTCCGCACGCTGGGTGCGGAGTGGGCCGAGTTCGAATTTGCGCCCAACCCCGGTGAGCCGGTGAAGCCGCTGCGGGCCATTGCTTCAAGCGGCGAGATTTCGCGCGTCATGCTCGCCCTCAAGTCCGTGTTGGCCGGGCAGGACGGGGTGCCTCTCCTCGTTTTTGACGAAATTGATGCCAATGTCGGGGGGGAGGTGGCGGTAAAGGTCGGACAAAAAATGCGCGGCCTTTCCGCGGCCCACCAGGTGATCTGCATTACCCATTTGCCGCAGGTGGCGGCTGCGGCCCACCGGCAATTTGCGGTCACCAAAGAGTACAACGGCCAACGCACGGTCACGGCAGTCGGAGAGTTGGGCGGTCCGGAACGGGTGGCCGAGTTGGCGCGCATGCTGGGTGGACAAGATACGGATTCAGCGCGAGCCCACGCGCGCACCCTTCTTGCCTCCCACCATTGAGCGGCATGCGTCTTCTTTTTTTCAACCGCTCGGCCCTGCCCATGGGCGGAGGCATGAACCGCATGGTCATCGACACCATCCACCGGTTGCGTTTGGCCGGCCACGAGGTGGCTTTGGTTCATGACCGCGGAGCCGGACAGCTCGAGGGCACGGGTTACATCTACGACGACCTGGATCAACGCCTGATGCCGCGCGACAGCAGTGCGCTGCGGCTCGAAGCGATCCTCGAGGATTTTGCTCCCGACGTCATCCAGTTGCATGGGGTGGGCAATACCTTGCTTGATGGTTGGCTGGCCGCGCGCAAGCCGACGGTGCGTTGCGTCCACAACCATGATTTCTATTGCTCGGGCCGGCGCTTGACCCTCGAAGGTCCGAGTGCGCCCTGCTCGCGCGCGCACGGCCGGGGGTGCTGCGGGGCCCATGTGTTCCGCGGTTGCGGATCCTGGAATCCCGCGTTGAATTCTATGCGCTACCGCGCGGTCACCCGCAGCCTCGCCGCGCTGGGGTCGCTCCATGCTCTGCAAACCGTAAGTGCCACGGTTCACCGTCAGCTCTTGGCCAACGGAGTGCCCGGGGAAAAGCTGGTCGCGCTGCCGCCCTACGCCCCGCCCCCTCCGGAATTTCGGCAGCCCGCGATGTCTTCCCTCCGCACCATTCTCCATGTCGGGGGCCTGCTCGGACAGAAGGGCGTTTGGATGGTGGTACGGATGGTCCGGGAGCTGCCCCGTGACGTGCAATTGGTTCTGGCTGGCGGCGGGCGGGATCGCGAAATGCTGGAGGCGCATGTGCGGCGCCGCGGGTTGAGCAGTCGGGTGCGCATTGTCGGTGAGCCGACGCCCGAGCAATGGTCTTTGCTTTATCGTGAAGCCAATTTGGTGGTCATGCCCGTGCGCTGGAACGAACCGCTCGGCCTGGAGGGTCTCGGCGCGATGGCCCACGGCAAGCCGGTGGTGGCTTTCGAGACGGAGGGTATCCGTGCCTGGCTCTCTCACGGGGAGACCGGGCTGCTCGTGCCCTTTGCGGAGCGGCGCGGATTCCGTGATGCGGTGAAATCTTTGCTCGATGATCCGGGGAGGCTGCGTTCCATGGGTGCCCGGGCGCGCGAGGTCTGGCGGGAAAAATTCCGGCCCGAGCAGCACATGGCTGCTTTGTTGACCCACTACGAAAAATTAAGCAAGGAGGCGGGGTGAAGCGCCCGCCGGTTCTTTTTCTTTTGGCCGGACTGGCCGTTTTGGCGTTTTGGCTCCAACGGGAAAGCGCGCGGGGAACCTTCGATCTGATCCAGCGTGGATTCCTCTGCTGGTTGGCGGCCAATACGTCCGCGACCAAAGTTTTACCACCTCTCACCCTCGTGCTCTACGACGAGGAGGCATCCGAGTTGGCGGGAACCGGACGGATGGCGATGCTCGACGGGGCCTTGTTTGCCCGGGCGGTCTGGCGGCTTGGTGCCTTGGGGGCGGGAGTTGAAGGGTTGACCGGCGACCCTACTCGTATGGTCGAGGCGGCAGGCCGGATGCCGCTCTTCGGCGGGTACGAGGTTTCCGCGGCGCCCGGGTCCGGATGGACTCCGTTGCCTGGAGTGCCTGGCCCGGGCTGGCCGGAGATGATGGGGTTGGTCGGGCGACCAGCCCGATTAGCCCGGGGTTTTTTGACCGCCCCCGTGGGCGTTGGGGGCGGCGCCAAAAGCATTCAGGTAGCCGCTCGCAATGCCGACCGTGCCGTCCCTTCCTTCCTCGCTCTGGCCTGGGCCGCGGCACAGGGCTGGCGGTGGTCCGAAGTCACTGCCGATTCCTCCGGATTGCGCGGGCCCTCGGGTCAGCTCATGTTGGATCAGACGGGTGCCGCGCAATTCCTGCCTGCCGCGTCAGCGACGACGGTCACAACCATGACCGAATTGTTTGTCCTCGCGGAAAAATTTGAACGCGAGGGTGGCGTGGCACCTTTGCGCGGTCATCTGGTTGTTCTGGCGCAGGCCACCTCGGAGGTAACTCGCGTGGTGGAAGAGGGATTCGAGCCGGTCACCCCGGTGGAGCAATGGGCTTCGGCTTGGGAGGCCGTGCGGACTAACCGGCTGTTTCACTCGCCCGGTTGGTGGTATCCGCTGGTCGTGGCGGTGGTGGCGGGCCTCCTGGGGCTGGGTCCGGCCCGGCGCTCGAATGGAGGTGCCTTGCTTGCCGGTTTTTTTGCCCTGCTGGTTTTTGCCCTGATCGGTTTGGCTCTATTTGCTTCCGGGCGAGTGGCCTTGCCGGCGGCACTGACCTTGCTGACCTTGGCGGCAGGTCTTATCATAGGGAGGAAGGGAGAGCAAAGCGGATGGTTCAGACCTTGACTTGATGAAATTCACCAACCTGACACGAGCCGAGGAGATCGGGGCAAATTGCTACTTGCTCGAGGCCGGCGGGGTTCGTGTCCTCCTTGATGCGGGCATGCACCCGCGTGCGGCCGGGGCGCTGGCCTCGCCCGACTTTTCGCTCCTCGAGGGCCGGGGCTTCGCTGCGATGGTGCTGACCCATGCCCATCAGGATCATGTGGGCTGCCTGCCCTTGGCCATGCGGGAGGCGCCTGGTGCGCCGGTTTTCATGACCGAGGCCACGGCGGGCTTGTCCGACGTGATGCTGCACAATTCGGTCAACGTCATGACGCGGCAGCGGGAGGAATTGGCCGCCCGGGACCTGCCGCTTTTCACCCACCGTGAAGTGGAGAAGATGTCGTCGGACTGGGAAATCATCGGTTTGGGGGAGCGGCTTGACCTCGGGGGCCATGGTGTCACTGCGGAGTTTTTCGACGCGGGACATATTCTTGGTTCTGTCGGGGTGCTCTTCGAGGCGGAGGGAAAGCGGGTTTTCTACACGGGTGACGTCAATTTTGAGGATCAAACCCTGATGCGCGGGGCGAAGTTTCCGGAAAAAAATATTGAGGTGCTCATCATGGAAACAACCCGGGGAGACAGCCCCACGCCGGAGGGCATGACGCGCCGCAGCGAGGAGGACCGCCTTCTCACCACTTTGCAAGCGGCCCTCGAAGCGGGCAGTCCGGTGCTTTTGCCGGTTTTTGCTTTGGGCAAAACGCAGGAGTTGCTCGCTTTGCTCTACGGGGCGAAGAAAGGAGGGTCGTTGCGGGGCGGTTTCGGTTTATTTGTCGGCGGCTTGAGCGCCAAAGTCACGGGCGTCACCGACGGTTTGCGCGGGCGCGCCCCGCGGCAGCACGGAGACCTCAAGCTGGCCGAGTGTTTGCCTATGGAGGTGGTGGGTGGCCGCGACATCGCCAATTTGGAGGTGCGCCCGCGCACGATCTACGCCATATCGAGCGGCATGATGACTGAAAATACGTTGTCGAATATTTTGGCTCCGCGCATTCTGGAGAATCCGCGCGCTCACTGCATGTTTGTCGGTTATTCTGATCCAAGGTCCCCGGCTGGCCGCCTCCGGGCGGGTCGGCAAGGGGGTGAAGTTCTCCTCGATCGTCGGGAACAACCGGTCCGCCGGAGGTGCAAACTCGACGAGTTCACGCTCAGTGCGCACAGTACCCGGGAGGGCTTGCTCGCGTACGTGCAACGCGTACAGCCGAAAAAGTTGGTTTTGGTCCACGGGGATCCACCGGCCGTGGCGTGGTTTGCCCGGGAGGTACCGAAGGTGAGCCCGCAAACCGAGGTGGTCATTCCGGTCCCCGGGGTTGCAGTCGAGTTGTGAGCCCGGCCCGGAGTTGGCGGCGAGTTTCGCGCGTTTTCGGCGAAGTTCTTGACCGCCGCACTTGGGGTTGGGTCGAAAAGTGGCACGGGCCTCTGGCCCGTCCTGCCCTGAAATGCACAGCAGGATGGGGATGCCGGGTGGGCACTCCCCGAGAAATCAAACAAAAGAACCTAAAGACACGTCGCGAAAACGCGCCGAGGGGGGGGTTGAGGTGCCCGCCGGGGAAGAAGGTTCTTGCTTGCCCGAAAGCGTTTTTTCACGGCGATCTCGGAAGCCAATCTTACCCTGCCCGGTAAACCCGAACGGTCTTGCGCCAGCACCGGGCTCGAATTCCCGGGCTGGGCTTGTTAAGCGGTCGCAGGCAGGCGGCGCTCGAGGTCGGTGAGGAGCGCGCCGAACTCGCGTGTTTCGCGGCGGCAATTTTCCATCACGTGCCGGGAGACCTCGACTTTCTCGGCCAGTGCTTTTTCGATCGCGGCGTAGTTGGTCGCGAGGCGCTCGCTCAACTGCTGAAACACCTCGTGCATTTGTTGGCCGAAGACCGGGGCGATTTCGTTGTGCTGTTCTCTGTTGAGGGCCGCGCGGCGTTTTGTCTCTTGCATTTCCGCGAGGAGAATTTTTTCGTCCGGCACACGGCGGAGGTCGCTGACCAAACCGAGCTTTTCCAAAGTCCAAATCGACCACTTGGTCGGGTCGAAGTTCGAGCGTTTCACGCCATTGCGGTAGTCGTGTTGGAACTCGTGGTGGTAATTGTGGTAGCCTTCGCCAAAGGTGAAGAGCGCCATGACCGCGCTGTCGCGGGCACTGCAGCGCGTGGAGTAAGGGCGATTTCCCACGCTGTGACACATTGAGTTGATGAAGAAGGTGCTGTGCTGCACGGCGAAGACCCGGAACACGCCAGCCAGGAGGAAGGCGCCCAGTGCACCGACCGCACCAGCCCATAGGAAGCCGAGGAGCAGAGGAAGGCCGAAACCGAGGAAGATGGCGAGCGGAATGCACCAGCGATGTTGCCACATGACGAGCGGATCGCGGCGCAGGTCGTTGACATTGTCCATGGGCTCCTCGGGCCCGAGTTTGAAGAGCAGCCAGCCTATGTGCGCCCAAATGAAGCCCTTGCTGATATCGTAGGGGTCATCATCATGGTCGACATGCTTGTGGTGCTTGCGATGGTCCGAGCACCAGTCGAGGGCGGAATTTTCAAAAGCGCAGGCCCCGAAGAGCAGGGTAGCCAATTTGACCGGGGACTTCGCTTTGAAGGAGAGGTGGGAAAAAAGACGATGGTAGCCCAAGGTAATGCTAAAACCGGTGGCCATGTAGAAAAAGAAAAAGAGGCCAGCTTGGAACCAGTCGACTCCATAGTGCCAGATGTAGAGCGGCACGGCGGTGAGGGCCAGGGTGTTGATGAAAACCAGAAAAATACTGGTCGTCCAATTGACGCGATCCCAAGGGATGCGGGCGAGGAGTGGGACTTGCATGCGGGTAGGGTGGCTGCTGGGAATGAAGCGAGAAAAGAATAGTTAGCAGAGAGTGCCGCGGACTGCAAGCTGCAGAATGAGGCCGGTTTGCGGGGCGGAGGTGGTGATAGAAGTGCAGCTGGGGCCACTGCGTGGCGAGCGGACCATTCGATTAGCCTGGCAGGCAGTCTGTCATCCAGCCGAGGAGTTCGCCGATGGTCGCCTCGGTTTCGTCGCCCATGTTGGAAACGCGGAACGTAGTGCCTTTAATTTTTCCGTAGCCGCCGTTGATCGCCACGTTATGCTTTTTTTTCAGCGCGGAGCAGAATGCCGCCACGTCAATCTCCTTGTTGTTTTTCACGCAAACCAGCGCCTTGGAGCGGTAACCCTCGCGGGCAAAGTGTTCGAAGCCGTGCGCGGAGACCCAATCGGAAATCATGCGGTTCAGCTTGGCGTGACGGGCGTAGCGGTTTGCCACTCCTTCCTCGAAAATGTCGTCAAGTTTTGATTGCAGGGCCCAGATATGTCCGGTGGAGGGCGTGCTCGGCGTCATGAATTTTTCCCAGTTTTTCTGGAATTCGATGAAGTCGAAGTAGTATCCGCGGTCCGGCGTGGTCGCGGCCCGGGCCCGGGCGCGTTTGCTTGCGCTGAAAAGAGCGAGGCCGGGCGGCAGGGCGAGGGCTTTCTGGCTCCCGGTCAGGAGGACGTCAATTCCGAGATCATCCATGGCCAGCGGCACGGTGGAAAAGGACGATACGCTGTCCACGATGAACATCACTTCAGGGTATTTTTTCACCACCGCGGCAATCTCGGCCAAAGGATTGAGCACGCCGGCCGAAGTTTCGTTGTGGATGAGGGTGATGGCGTCGAAGCCGCCTTGGGACAATTTTGCCTCGACCAACTCGGGCAGAATAGGGTCGCCCCATTCAACCTGCAGGGCTTCGGCGGCTTTGCCGCAGCGTTTGCTCACGTCGAACCATTTGTCGGAGAAAGCACCGCACATACAATTGAGCACTTTTTTTTGGACAAGATTGCGCAGCGCCCCTTCCATCACGCCCCAGGCCGAGGCCGTGGCGAGATAAACCGGGCCGGTGGTGCCGAAAAGGGTTTGCAGCCGCGGGTGCATGGATTCGTAGAGCGAGGAAAAATCGCTGCCACGGTGGCCGATTTGCGGGTGGGAAAAGGCCCGGAAGGTCTTTTCCGAAACCTCGACAGGCCCGGGAATAAAAAGTTTGGTGTGGCCGTCCGAGGTGGCATTGGTCGTATTCAACATGATTAATTTTCCCAAATGAAATGCTCGAGTCGGAGGCGGCGTGCCCGTTGCGTTATCTCTTCGCGCTGCGGGCCATCTGCGGATGCCATTTTATCGTAGACCGCAATGGCCTCCGGCCAGTCTTTTTGTTCCTCCAGAAGGCGTCCGGCCTCTAGTCCGGCCTTGTAAAACCAGAACGGATCCGCGTCCGTCCCCGGCGGACGGGAGAGCACCTCGCGGTAAGCGGAAAGCGCAGCTTCGGTTTGCCCGGCCTTGGCTAAAGCGGCGGCGCGCTTGCAGGCGGCCTGGTCGCGCCAGTCCGCGGGGGCGGCGAGATCATCCGCCAGACCGTTATAGACTCTGGCTGCTTCGGCAAAACGTTTGGATTCGTCACTGCCCAAGGCAAAAAGTGTGTCGGCTTTTTCCATCAGCGCGGCGTGGCGAACCTCCAACGGCGGGTCGCCGCCTAGGATGCGGTCGTACAAGGTGAGGGCGTCGGCAAAACGGCGGTCGCGCAAGAGCAGGGACGCCTGCTCAAAGCGGGCGCGGTGGCGGAGGGGAAAGTTGCTTTGGGCAATCTGGTCAAACGCGGCGAGCGCGCGACCGGCCCCCTCCGTGCTCATGCTGCGGGAGGCGGATTGCGCGGCAAAGAATTTGGCCAGCGCGGCGGCCTCGGCGTCGGGCAAGGTCAGGGCCAGCTTGGTGAGCACCGATTCGGCCGCTGCGTGGTCACCGGCACGCGAGTGAAGCTCTCCGAGTTTGAAGGCAATGTCGGGGGCTTCCGGCGCGTCGGGGTGGGCGGCGAGGAGTTCGGTCGCAGCGGTGACCAGTTCCTCGCGGGGGCGTGAACCGGCATTGTCCGCGGCGAAAATTTCCGCCGCGGCGAGGGAAGCAGCGCGTGGCGGGGTGTTGGCCTCGGCTTGCGCGGTGCGCAGGATGCGCTCGGCGGCCGGAGCCTCGCCCCGGCCCATGCGCCACTCGGCCAAAGCAAGTTTGGATTGGAAGGTGTAGTCAACGGCGGGGGCGCGCCGGGCCAGGGCGGTGAGTCCGTCAATCTTCCCACCGCGCGCTTCGGCCGCAGCGATGAGGAAAGACCAGCGGACGAGGTCGGGATTGCCGGGTTCGCCTTCGCGGAGGAGTTCAAAGGAATTGCGGGCGAGCGAGAGGTCTTCGGCCGCGAGGGCGGAGACGAGGCAGTTCGCCGCGGCGGCGGATTTTTCCTCCGGTGAGCGGGCGGCTTGGACCGCCGCGGTGAACGAATCGTAAGCGCGGCGGTGCGCTGCGGTGGCGGCCAGGGCGCGCCCGCGCAGGTCGGCCAGCCGGTAAGCGGATGCCGGGCCGGTTTCCACCGGGGGGATGGTCTCAAGCAGTTCCAGTGCTTCCTTAGTCTGACCGGCGGCGATGCGAGCCTCGGCTAGAAGGAGACGCGCGCGCAGGGCTTCGTCGGGTCCGAGGTTCGGATCCGCGGCGACTTCGGCCAAGACACTGATGGCGGCGTCGGGGCGTTTGAGATCAAGGTCGAGGCGGGCCAGTTGCAGGCGGGCCTCCAAGGCGCGGCGGCTCCCGGTGTTTTCGGCCCACCTCTTCAGGTCCGCCGAGGGATCGGCGCCCAGCTGGCCTTCCAAGGCGACCCATCGCTCCATGCTCTCGCGAGTGGTCAAAGCATCGGGTGCCTCGCCGAGACCTTCACGCAGGACCTCGCGGGCCCGGGCGTCGACGCCGAGCACGAGCAGAGACCGGGCTAATCCGAGCCGCGCATTCTCCCGGACGGGTGCTGGGGGCTGCCCCGTGGCGAGAATGTTGCGGAAGATTTCTGAGGCTTCGGAGGGCCGGTTTTCGGCCAGGCGGACGCGGCCGAGGGCGACCTCAAGTTCGGGCGCGGGCAGGAGTTGCTCTTGGCGGGCGGAGTTGATCAGGGACTCGGCCGTGGCGGGATCGCCGGCCGAAAGTTGCAGGTCGAGAAGTAAACGCAAGGTATTGGGGTCGGTGGGCAAGGGCTCCGCGGGCGGGGGCAGAAGGGCGCGAGCGGCCTCGGTGTTGCCCTGTTCGGCGCGAATGCGGGCGAGGAGGAGGGCGGCCTCAGGGTTCTCCGCGGCCTGCGGGGCGGCCAATTTGGCGGCCATTTCAAGGCTGCCTTGCGCCGCAAAAGCGGCAGCCCGGAGGAAAATTGCTTCGCCTGAACCCCGGTCGCAGGGACCGTCGAGTGTCTTAAGCGCATCTTCTGGGCGGCCAGCGGCCAGTTGCACCCGCGCGAGGAGCAATCCGAGGGCATTTTTTTCCCCGGCGGGAGCTTTGCCCAGTGCCTCTTCGAGCGGGGCCAGGGCAGCTTGCGGCATTCCCTCGCGGAGCGCGGCGCCGGCTTTGTCCGCGGCAGACGGAGCGGCTGCGAGCGAGGCGGCGGAGAGCGCGAGCCAGAGTAAGACGGCGGATTTCATCTTCCGAGAACTTTACCGAGGTAGTAGCCGGTGTGGCTGGCTTTTACTTTGGCCACTGCTTCGGGTGTTCCCTCGGCAACGAGCAGACCCCCATGTTCGCCTCCGCCCGGCCCGAGGTCGAGGATCCAGTCGGCGCATTTGATCACGTCCATGTTGTGCTCGATCACGATGAGAGTGTTGCCTGCATTCCGCAGTTTCATGAGCACTTGCATTAAGGTGTCGACGTCCGAGACATGGAGGCCGGTGGTCGGTTCGTCAAGAATGTAGAGGGTCTTGGACCCCCCGCGTTTGCTCAGCTCCGTGGAAAGTTTGATCCGCTGGGCCTCCCCGCCGGAGAGGGTACTGGCCGATTGTCCGAGGGTAAGGTAACCGAGGCCGACCTCCTGCATGGTGGCTAGCTTGTCGGCCACCTTGGGGACAGCGCGAAAAAAGGAGAGCGCTTGGTCGACGGTGAGGGCGAGCACGTCGGCGATATTTTTTCCCTTGTAAGTGATTTCAAGGGTTTCGCGGTTGTAGCGGCGTCCGCGGCAGACGTCGCAGGTAACAAAGACATCGGCCAGAAAATGCATTTCAATCTTGAGCGAGCCGTCCCCCTGACAGTGCTCGCAGCGTCCACCTTTGACGTTGAAGCTGAATCGTCCCGCACTGTAGCCGCGCACGCGGGCGGAGGGGACTTGGGCGAAGAGTTCGCGGATCGGGCCGAAAGCGCCGGTGTAGGTCGCGGGATTGGAGCGCGGGGTGCGGCCGATCGGCGACTGGTCCACGACCACCAAGCGGTGGACTTGCCCGGCGCCGAGCATGGCGTCGTGGGCGCCGGGGGTGTCCTTGGCCCGGTAAAGATCGCGGGCCAGGGCGGCGCGGAGGATGTCATTGACCAAGGTCGATTTGCCGCTCCCGGAGACGCCGGTGACGCAGACAAAGGTGCCGAGCGGAAAATGGGCGTCCACATTCTGCAGGTTGTTCTCGCGCGCCCCGGTCACGCTGAGCCAGCCGTCGGATGTGCCGGCGACCAGCGCGCGGGGGGTAAGGGGCTGGTTGCGCTTGGTCGGCACGCGGATGCGGAGTTCTCCCCCCAAATAGCGTCCGGTCAGGGACTGCGGCGAGGCGGTCACTTCGGCCAGAGTGCCTTGGGCCACAATCCGTCCGCCGAGCGGTCCGGCCCCCGGACCGATGTCGATGATGTGGTCCGCCGCCGCGATGGTGTCGTGGTCGTGCTCGACCACAAGGACCGAGTTGCCGAGGTCGCGGAGGCGTTTGAGGGTGGCGATGAGGCGTTCGTTGTCGCGTTGGTGCAGCCCGATGCTGGGTTCGTCCAGAACGTAGAGGACGCCGGCCAAGCCGCTGCCGATTTGGGTGGCGAGGCGGATGCGCTGGGCTTCGCCGCCGGAGAGGGTGCCGCTTTCGCGCGTCAGGGTGAGGTAGTCAAGGCCGACTTCTTGGAGAAAGGCGAGGCGGCGGGCGATTTCGGTCACGACTTCGCCCGCGATCGCTTCATCCTGACCCGCCAAGCGGAGCTGTCCGATGACCTGGGACGCGCGGGCGATGGTCAGGTTGCAAAGGGTATCAATGGCATATTCCTCCCCGGTCGAAGTGATCAAGGTGACGCCGAGAATTTCGGGGCGGAGACGGGCTCCGTGGCAGCGGGCGCAGGGCCGGCGGTTCTGCAGGGCTTTGAGGCGCTGCTTGAGCGATTCGCCTTTGGCCCGGGCGAGCAAATGTGCGAGCTGCGCGAGCAGGCCTTCAAAGGGCTTGGCCATCTTTTGGCCCGCCGCCCCGGTGCCGAACTGGAGGCCAAGGGCGCGGTCGCCGGAACCGTGGAGGAGAAGTTCGCGGAAAGCTGGCGGCAGTTTGCCCAAGGGCAAGTCGGTGCGCACGCCGGCATCGGCCGCGAGGGCAGCGGTCAAGGCCGCGTAGTAGGACTCCATTTTCGGGGTGCCCTTGCGCCAAGCCACGATGGCGCCGTCCTCAAGGGATTTGTCCAGATCAAGGATGAGGTCCGGATCAAAGTAAGGTTCGGTCCCGAGCCCCTGGCATCCCGGGCAGGCCCCGAGGTGGCTGTTGAAGGAGAAATGCTGCGGGGTCAGGCGCGGCAAAGTGAACCCGGTGCGGGGATTGCAAAAGGCGGTGGAAAAAGGGTGGTCGCTGAATTTCTTGACACCCGGAGATTGGACTGAGGCCACGAGCTGTCCTTCGCCCCAGCGCAAAGCGGTTTCGACCGAATCGGCGAGGCGTTGGCGGAGACCGGGTTTGAGTATGAGCCGGTCGACCACGGCTTCGATTCGATGCCGGCGTTTTTTTTCCAGGCGGATGCGGGTCTCCCCGCCGAGGTCGGTGATCTCACCGTCGATGCGGGCGCGGACGAAACCCTCGCGGCGGAGTTTTTCGATGATGTCGCGGAACTCTCCGGTTTGGTTGCGTACCACGGGGGCAAGGAGGACGAGTTTACTTTCGGGGGGAAAGGCGAGGATGGCATCGGTGATTTCCTGCGGAGTCTGGCGGCGGACCAACTCCCCTGTTTCCGGATCGTGCGGCACACCGAGGGCGGAGTAGAGGATGCGGAGGTAGTCGTAGATTTCCGTGGTCGTCGCGATGGTCGAACGCGGGCCGGCCGAGGCGGTGCGTTGTTCGATCGCGATGGCAGGGGAAAGTCCTTCGACAAAATCCACGTCGGGACGCTCGAGGCGGTCGAGAAATTGGCGCGCGTAGGCCGAGAGGCTTTCGACATATTTCCGCTGCCCCTCGGCATAGAGGGTGTCGAAGGCGAGGGAGGATTTTCCCGAGCCGCTCGGGCCGGTGAGGACGACAAACCGGTTGCGCGGTATGACCACGTCGATATTTTTCAGGTTGTGCTGGCGGGCACCTTTGACGCGGATGGCGCTGGGTTCGGAGGAAGGCAACATGCGTAACGGAGAAGTTTAGAGCGGTTGTCTCGTTGCATAAAGGCGGATTGTGCCCCTTGGCAAGGGGGCCGGGGTGGATATGCTAGGGTATGCGTCGTGCTTGGTCGGCTTCAGTTCTCGGGTTTCTCTCTGTCGCTTTGGTGCGTGCCGAATTTGATCTGCAGCATGTGCCGACCGCACAAGATGTGGTCGCCGTTCGCGCCATGGGCTGGTCGGCCGCCGCCGATGCGCTGGAAGTCCAATTGGTGGATCAATGGATACCCTCGCACTCCGCACAGGCCGGGAGTGCCGGGAATGGCATCTTTCGTCAGTGGCAGCGTCTATACCAATGGTGCCGCCTCCTCGGCAGGCCGGAACCGGAAGCTTTGCAGGCTTGGCTCGGACGTCGCGTGCTGCGCAATCCGGAGAAAGAGGATGCACTGCTGGTCGTTCCGTCCGGTGCGCCCTTGCCGAGCGATTCATCCGGACGGCCCTTGCCAACCGCATTGGAGGCATTTGAAGCGGTTCAGGTGCCGGCGGAAATTCTGCAGGAGCTTCTGCCTGATGACTACACGCCGAGCAACGGACCAGTCGCGGCGCGGGCCAACGAGGACTTTCTCGCCGGCCTGGCCAATGACCAAGAGTTCCTCCAAGAGTTTTTCCGCGAATTGAAGCCGGATGATTTTACTCCGGTGGTTTTGACGCGTCTCGAGCAGTTGCGGCGCGCCCACCCGGCCGCATGGCCCGCTTACCGCAGTCTCATGCTGGCCTTTGCTTTGGTCTATGACCAACGGGAGCCGCGCTTCTGGCCGCATCATCAGGTGCCGCCGGAAGCGGTGCCCCGGTCGAGGCAAGATGTGGCCGGTCGGTTTGAGTATTTTTACCGCGCCAACGAAGCGCGAAAACTCCAATACGATTTGCGCCGACTCTCGGCGGCGGAGATGAAATTTCTGGTTGATGCCCCGGTCGAGCACTCGGAACTGGAGTGGGCGACGCAGAACGTCCGGATGGGAGCGGACACCTTTGGCCGGGTGCTTGATTTGGTCCGCTACGATCAACAACGGGCCGACCGCGGTATTTTCAAATGGCCACACGGCGATTACCGGCTGGGTAAAATCAAGATGACGGGCGGAATTTGCACCGATCAGGCTTATTTCGCCTGCCTGGCGGGCAAAGCCAAGGGTATCCCGACCCTTTACTTTGCCGGCCAAGGACAAGATGGGGGCCATGCTTGGTTCGGCTATTTGCGCGGTGACGGCCAGTGGGAGTTGGATGCCGGCCGATTCCTTGACCAGCGATATACGGTCGGGCAGGCGCTTGATCCGCAAACCTGGATGCCCATCACGGATCATGAACTGCTCTCTCTTTCGAGTCGGGCCACGCGTTTGACCCGACATGACGGGGCACTGGGTGACTTGGCCATGGCGGAAGTTTACCAGCGGCGCGGCGATTTGGCCTCGGCCGGGGCGGCGGCGGATAGCGCCCGCTTTTATTCGCCTGACTTTTTTGCGGCATGGGAGGCCAAGGAGAATGTGCTCGCCGCGTCAAAGGACACGGCAGCGTTGCGCGCGCACTACGTGGCGGGTATCGACCAATTCCGCCGGGAGGAAGATCTGCGCGTGCGCTTTCAAGCGCGGTTGGCCGAGTTGGAGCGGGCGGGGGGCGATGGATTCGTGGCGCGCAAAATTGAAGCGCGCATGATCCGGGAAAACCGCCGCCTGCGCACCGATCTGAGCGCGGCAACCGGGGCCGAAGTGCTCTCAAGGCTGGTGCAGGAGGGAAATTATGCCGGGGCCATGCGGGAGTACCGCTCGTTGAGCGGAAAACTCGGCCCGACCGGCGGGGGTAATTTTTTCTACGAAGTGGTCCGGCCCTTCGTCCAGCAAATGAAAGCGGCCGGGCGGGAGAAGGATGCACGGCGCGCCCTCGACCTGGCCGGACGGGTCATGAAATTCGAGGCCGGCAGCATCCTCGCGCGCGAGTTCCACGAGATGGAGGCCGGACTGGCCGGCGCTCAATAGCGGATGCGGTCCGGCCTCGCCTCGTAACGCCGCCAGAGCTCGAGCATCTCGGGTCGCAAACACTGCGTGGCGGGAATCCGTCGCTCGGCGATCGGCTTGGCCAGATCCTCGTAAAAAGGCTGGTCGTCGAACTGACCGTAACGCAGGGCGTCGGCCAGGGTCGACGCGTAGACCACGCGGTCGATGCGGGCCCAAGAGATGGCGCCGGCGCACATCGGGCAAGGTTCGCCCGTGGTATAAAGCGTGGCGCCGGACAAATCAAAATTACCGAGTTTCTTCGCCGCGGCGCGGATGGCCTCCATTTCGCCGTGCCAAGTGGGGTCGTTCTCGCTGACCACGTGATTTGCGCCCTCGGCAATGATTTTTCCGTCCATGACGACCACGCAGCCGAAAGGGCCGCCGGTGCCCTCAACCAGTGCGGCCTTTTCGCCCAACTTGATGGCCGCGCGCATAAAGAGCTCATCCTCGGCCGTAGACAGGCGAGGGTTCATCTCTCCGATGAAGTTTCGCCCCGCACCGCGTCCTTGGCGCGCTCGCGCTTCTCCTCGAAACGCCGGATCTCGTCGGTCAACTGGCCTTGGATTTTTGCCGCTTCGTCTCTGGCCCCGGTCGCGAGGGTCTTGGCCAATTCGCTTTGCAGGAGAAGTTCCTTCGCCGCGATGTCCGCTTTGCACTTCGCCTCGATGGCCGAGATGCGTTGTTTTTGGTCGGCGCTGAGCTGCACGACCGGCTCCTTGGCGGCGAGCCGTTCCATGGCAAGTTCGTAGGCGGATTTCATCAGTCGGCTGGATTTGAAGAAAGATTCGGCTTATTTCTAACCGATGCCTATCCGTTTGTTGAGCACCGATTTCGACGGGACCCTGATCGGCCACCACCCCGACGCGCACACCGTAAGGTCATTGTCCGGAGCGCTCACCGGGTTGCGGCGGCAAGGTGCGGTCTGGGCGGTCAATACGGGCAGGCAATTGTGGTTTGCCCTTGAGGGGCTCGAGCAGGCGGCTCTACCGCATGATCCCGAGTTTGTCCTGACCAGCGAAAAAGATATTTACCGCCGTATTGAAGAAGGGAGTTGGGAGGCATTTGGCGACTGGAATGCGCAAACCGAGCGCCAGACGCTCGAGCTGTTTGACCGGGCGGCTCAGGTCTTCACGGCGATCGAGAAGATGGTCGCGACGCGCGATGGCATCGAGCTGCTGTATGAAAATGGCCGTCTGGCCGGATTGATGACCGCCGACCCTGGGACGATGGACCAAGTGGCGGATGCGGTGCGGGAATTGGCCGTTGCGGTCCCCGAGTTTTCCTTCAACCGCAACCACGTATGGATGCGCTTTGCGCATCGCGCGATCCACAAAGGATCTTCGCTGGCCGAGTTGTCCCGCTTGACCGGTATCCCGCGCGCAGACGTGCTCGCGATCGGCGACCACCATAATGACATTCCGATGCTCGACGGTTCATCCGCCGCCATGGTCGCCTGTCCTGCGAACGCGGTGCGTGAGGTGCAGGAACTGGTCCGGCGCGAGGGCGGATACATTTCTCCGCACCCTTGGGGCGAGGGCGTGGCGGACGCCATCCGTCATTTCTCCGCGGTCAGTTGATCAGTCCCCAGCGCCCGACGAACGGCCAGTAAACGACCAGAGCGCGTCCGACCACGTTTCGTTCGGGAATCGGACCGAAGTAGCGGCTGTCGCTGCTGTGATAGCTGTTGTCGCCCAGGGCGAAATAGGACCTGCGCGGCACAGTGTATTCCGCCTCGGGTGAGCCGAGGATGGGAAAGGTGCCTCCGCCTGCGCTGGTGTTGGAATACCCGGCATAGCCGTCTTGGTTGGACATGACCCGCCGGAAGGCGGGGAGCGAAGAGACGGTACCGTTCACGAGCAGGTCGGGTGGCCGGATTTGCAAGGTTTGCCCGCCGACGGCGGCGAGACGTTTGATGTAATATTGCGAGCCCATGCCGGGGGCGATGCCTGCTTCGATCCGGCGGATTCCGGTGGTGCGGAAGACGAAGACATCGCCCGGTTTCGGCCGGACGAAGTTGTAGGAGACCTTGTCGACAAAGAGTTGATCGCCGCTCTCGGCATAACCGCGGACGATGGGTTGTCCGGCGCGGAGCGGGCGGCCGGGGTAGATTTTAAAATCGGTGCGGACCACGTTGAGCGGCGCGGGCACGTCGTAGGTGCGGGTGCGGGTGATGATTTCGGTTGAGGTGAAGAAGTGGAAGCGGGTGACCTCGCGGAGGCCGATGACGGAATCATCATTATCAGCCGTGACATCGAAGTAGGTGCGTCCGCGCAGCACGAATTCGGCCGCACGGACCGGCCACGAGGGCAGGGGCTCGACGGTCTGGGTGCCGGTCACGCCGTAGAGCGTAGGCTGCATCGAGCCGGTGGGGATTTTGAAAGGCTGAAGGAAGTAGGCGCGCACGCCGAGGGCGATGACCAGAGCGACGAGGATGACCTCCGTGTTTTCGCGGAGCCCGGCGAGAGGCGGTGCGGGGGCGGCTTGGTCGAAGAGGCCGTGGAGTTTCTCCGTGGCCATGATGATGTCCTCGCGGTTGTTTTTACGGAGGGCCACCTCGAGGCGGGTGCTCGCTTCGCGGAGTCCGACGATCTGCTTGTCGGGAAGGATGTCGCGGCGGTAGCGCAGGAGTTTACGCGCGGCGCGCAGGACGACCTTGGCTTCTTTGCGGTAACGCGGAGTGAGGAAAAGCATGCCGTCGGGAAACCTGCATTTTCTCCGGCCGCCGGCAAAAGGCAACGCCGGTCTGGGTCAAGCCAACTGCTCGCTGTCGTCCAAGCGGGCTTCGTCAATCTGCGCGCCGGCAGCCGCAATGTGCGAAAGGGCGTGGTCGATCGAGTCGAGGGCGGCGGTGACCGGCGAGAGGTTGGAGCGGGGCAGGTCGGCCAGGGCGAGTTGCGCACCCTGGAGGGAGGCCTTGGCCTGCTGGAGGGATTTGTCGGCCGCGCGGAAGCGTTTGGTGCGCGGGTCGAGGGAGTTCATCGGGGTTGCGGCTTCTCATCGTGCTGGCAGGTGCACTTGGGCGAGCATTTTTCTTTGCAGCCGCAGTCCTTGCATTGGGCTTGGGCGGGAGAGATGGCAAGCGTCAGAAGGCCGAGGAGGATAAAAGCCAGTCTCATCATAAGGATATTAGCGTGGTGTCCCGGCGTTGGCAAATGCCGGGAAAGGTGGGACGGGGCTTCTGGACCCGCCGGAGCGCGGGCCCGGCGCGTCGGGGACGCCGCGCCCTACTTTGTCCTGTCAGAGTTTCAGCGGGCGGCCGGATTTTTCGCGCAGGACCATGAGGATTTCGGCCACGATGCTCACCGCGATTTCGGCGGGGGAGTCGGCGCCGATGTCGAGGCCGAGGGGGGCGTAGACCGCGGCGAGTTGCTCGCTGGTGAAGCCGTCGGCTTTCATCTGGTCGTAAACTTGCAGGACTTTGCGGCGGCTGCCGATCATGCCGAGGTAGCCCATGCCGCCTTGGGCCAGGGCGGCGGCGAGGGCGGCGCGGTCGATGTCGTAGTGGCGGCTGACGATGACGATGGCTTCGTTTTTGTTCCAATCGCGCGAGGCGATGTAGGTCGGGGCGGAGTCGGTGAATCGCTGATGGGCGGCGGTGCACTGCGCGAGGATGTCGGCACGGTCTTCGACCACGGTGACGTGGAAACCACATTCAGCGGCAAGCTTGGCGATGGATTGCGCGCAGTGTCCGCCACCAATGAGGAGCATGGTGTGGGCGGGGACTTGGGGCTCGATGAGCACGGTGACTTCGCCGCCGCAGATCGCGCCGAAGGAATCGGGTTGGTCCTCGCGGAGGGGCCAGGTTTTCAAGGTGGTTTCGTTTTTGCCGAGGCAGTCGAGGGCTTCGGCGATGACGAGGGACTCGAATTTTCCACCGCCGATGGTGCCGGCGATAGAGCCGTCCGCGTAGACGATCATTTTCGCGCCGGGGTGGCGCGGGACGGAGCCGGTGGTGGCGGCGACGGTGGCGAGGGCGCAGGGGTGGCCGGCGCGGCGGGCTTCGAGCAATTCCTGAAGGATGTCGCTCATGGTTGGCGGACGAGCGGGCCGCTCGTCCCTCCCGCAGGCAGGGACACGCGGGGCGCGTGTCCATGGTGTTTCACAGGCGGCTGAAACTTTCGTCGAGGACTTCGAGGAGGAAGTCGGCGTCGGCTTGGTTGATGCACATGGGCGGGGCGAAGCGGATGACTTGTCCGCGCAGTCCGCCTTTGCCAAGGAGGAGACCGAGGTCGCGGGCGGTCTCGAGCACTTGGGCGCATTCGGCCGTGGCGGGCTCTTTGGTTTTGCGGTCTTTGACCAGTTCGATGCCGAGCATGAGGCCTTTGCCGCGAACGTCGCCAATGACCGGGTGCTTCTCCTTCAGCTTGTTCAGTCCGGCCAGGATGTAATCGCCCATTTTGCGGCAGTTCTCCTGGAGGTTTTCTTTTTCGATGACCTCGAGCACGGCTTTGCCCATGGCGCTGACCACGGGGTTGCCCCCGAAGGTGTTGAAGTGGACTTTGCCGACCAGGGCATGGGCGATTTCCGGGGTGGTGACGACGGCGGCGAGCGGGCAGCCGTTGCCGATGCCCTTGGCCATGGTCACGATGTCCGGGATGACGTCCTGCGTGTCGAAGCCCCAGAAGTGCGTGCCGGTGCGGCCGAAGCCGGTTTGCACTTCGTCGGCGATGCAGACCCCGCCGGCGGCGCGAACATAGCCGTAGACGTCTTTGAGGTAGCCCGGCGGGAATTCGACGAACCCGCCCACTCCTTGGATCGACTCGGCGATGAACCCGGCGATTTTCCCCGGGGTGGCGTATTCGATCAGTTCTTTGACGTCGTTGGCGTATTTCGGACCGGCCTCGGGATCGTCGTAGCCGAAGGTTCCGCGGTAGGGATAGGGTGCGAGGGCGTGGTGGAAACCGAAGCTGTGGGGCACGTTGTATTTCCAGGTGCTGTGGGCGGTGATGCCCATGGTCGACTGGTTGCCGCCGTGGTAGGCGTTGCGCAGGGCGATGATGTCAAAGTTGCCGGTGTAGGCCCGCGCCATCATGAGGGCGAGGTCATTGGCCTCGGAACCGGAATTGACGAAGTAGCACATCTGCAAATTGCGGGGCATTTTCGAAATGAGTTTCTCCGCGTATTGCGCCACGTTGGGATGCAGGTAGATCGTGGTGGAGTGCTGGTAGAGTTCGCTCTGTTTGTTGCCCGCGGAAATGACGTGCGGGTGGCAGTGACCGACGCTGATCGTGACAATGCCGCCGAGGCCGTCGAGGTAGCGTTTGCCCTGTTCATCCCACACGTATTGCCGGTGGCCTTCCACCACCATGAGGGGCTTTTTGTAATAGAGGAAAATGCCCGGGTTCATGAACTGCTTGCGCAGGGCGAGCACGTCGTCGGCAGACGGCCCGCTGTAGGGCAGCGGTTGATGGTCGGTGGGGGGCAGGTTGGGCGTTTTCATCGGTTTGGGAACAATTTCCGCAGAACACTATACAAGAGAAAAGCCAAGGCGAAGCCTACAAACCACGCATAATGATAGCCGGCAACCAGCCATGCGGGGAAGTTTTCCGCCGGCGCCAGGTTCACTTGGACGAGGAAGCCGGGGAGGTTGGGGAGAATCGAGAGGAAGAGTGCGGCGAAGCCGACCAGGCTGAAGCCGCGGGTATAATGGTAGGCACCCTGCGGCTGGTAGAGTTGTGGCACGTCGAGAGTCCTGCGCCGGATGAGAAAATAATCGGAGATCATGATGCCGGCGATTGGTCCGAGCAACGCACTGTAGCCGATGAGCCAGACGAAAATGTAGCCGCTCGGATCCTCGTAGAGTTTCCACGGGAACATGAGGATGCCGATGAAGGCGGTGATGAGTCCACCGGTGCGGAAGCTGATGCGGCCGGGGTTGAGGTTCGAGAAATCGTTGGCCGGAGAGACGACATTGGCCGCGATGTTGGTCGAGAGCGTGGCCACGGCAAGGGTGAGGAGGGCGAGGGCGGAGATGAACGGATTGCCGAAGCGGGCGATAAGCTTGACCGGATCCCAGAGGGCTTCGCCGAAAATGACCACCGTCGCGCTGGTCACGATGATGCCGACGAACGAGTAGAGGGTCATGGTGGCCGGCAGTCCGACGGCTTGTCCGACGACCTGGTCCCGCTGCGAGCGAGCGTAGCGGGAGAAGTCGGGGATATTGAGCGAGAGCGTGGCCCAGTAGCCGACCATGGCGGTGAGTCCGGCACCGAAGACCGGCCAGAAGGCGGCATCGGTGCCGAGGCGGCTCGGTTGCGAAAAGATCGGACCGAAACCATCCGCCGCGGTCCAGGCCCACCAGACGAGGAGGAGTCCGACCAGGAGGAGGAACGGCGCGCTCAAAGCCTCGAGCCATTTGATCGAATCCATCCCGCGGAAGATGAAGTAGACATTGACGGCCCAGAAAATCAGGAAGCAGGCGAACTCGCCGGCGGCGATACCGAGGACCGGCAGGGGGACGCGCTGCGCAGGATCGAAGCCGAGCATGACGGCAGAGGTGGCGTAGATCGCGGTGCCGCCGACCCATGTTTGGATGCCGAACCATCCGCAGGCCACGGTGCCGCGCATGAGGGCGGGGATATTCGAGCCCCACGGGCCGAAGGAGGCGCGCAAGAGCACGGGAAACGGGATGCCGTATTTGGTGCCCGGGTGCGCGTTGAGGGTCATGGGCACCAAAACGATGAGGTTGCCGAGCAGAATGACCAAGATGGCCTGGCTCCAGTTCATACCCTGCTGGATCAGGCCGGCAGCGAGCATGTAGGTGGGAATGCAGACAGCCATGCCGACCCACAAGGCGGCCACGTTCCACGTGGTCCAAGTGCGCCGCTCCGGCGGGACGGGTGCGAGGTCCTCGTTCCAGAGGCGCGGATCGTGGGATTCGGGGGCGGGGTGCATGTCGGAAAATTATGTCATGGACCTCTGCTACGCGACGGGCAAGCGTGCGCGTTCAGAAGTGAGTCGGGGTCCGCTGGAGGAAGCGTCCGCGGCCGACCGTGCCGACGAATTTGCCGTCGCGCACGGCGACTTCGCCGCGGACCGTGACGAGGGACGGGCGGCCTTCGATTTCCCAGCCTTCGAACGCGTTGTAGTCGACGTTTTGAGTCTGGGTTTTCACAGAGAGTTTGCCGCGGTAGGACGGGTCGTAGATGACGAGGTCGGCGTCGGCGCCGGGTTGGATCACGCCTTTGCGCGGGTAAAGGTCGAAAATTTTCGCGGCGTTGGTGCTGGCCACGGCGACCAGTTGTTGGAGGGTGAGACGTCCCTTTTTCACCCCGTGGGTGTAGAGGAGGTTGATGCGGTCTTCGATCGAGGGGATGCCGTTGGGGATTTTGGTGAAGTCGTCCTTGCCCATCGGTTTCTGGTCCTTGAAATCGAAAGGGGCGTGGTCGGTGCCCACGGTGTTGATCAGTCCGTTGGCCAAGCCGTCCCACATGATGTTTTGGTTCGAGATGTCGCGCAGGGGCGGGGACATAACGAACTTGGCGCCTTCGAAGTCGGGTTTTTCGGCGTAGGTTTTGTCGAGCACGAGGTATTGGATGAGCGTTTCGATGAAGACATGGACGCCGCGCTCGCGGGCGGCGATGGCTGCGTGGAGGGCTTCCTGGCAGCTGAGATGGACGATGTAGGTGTGCGCGCCGGTCAGGGCGGCGAAGGACATCAAGTGGTGCACGCCTTCGGCTTCGACCCGGGGCGGGCGGCTGTCATGGTGGGCCTCGGGTCCGGTGCGTCCGGCGGCGAGCAACTCGGCCTGCAGTTGGGCGACGAGGGATTCGTTTTCGCAGTGCGCGGTGACGATGACGCCGAGTTCTTTGGCCAGTTTGAGGGTGTGCCAGAGTTCGGTGTCATCGACTCCGAAGGCGCCTTGGTAAGCGAGAAAGATTTTGAAGCTGCCCACGCCTTGTTGGACGATCTCGCGCAACTGCCGGGCGGAGTCCGCATCGAAGCGGGTCACTCCCATGTGGAAGGTGTAATCGCAGCAGGCTTTCGCTTCGGCTTGGGCCTGCCAGGTGGCGAAGCCGTCGGCGGGCGACATGTCGCGCGACGGACAGACCATTTCAAAAATCGTGGTGGTGCCCCCGACCAGGGCGGCTTTGCTGCCGGTTTCGTAGTTGTCTTTCGAAACCGTGCCCATAAACGGCAGGTAGATGTGGGTGTGCGGGTCGATGAAGCCGGGGAAAACGTATTTGCCGGTTGCGTCGATCACTTCGGCGCCGGCGGGCGGGGTGATGTTCCGGTCGATCCGCGTGATGGTTTCGCCTTGGCAGAGGATGTCGGCGGTGTAGCGGGTGTCGGCGTTGATGATGTCGGCGGATTTGATGAGAAGGGGCATAGCGGGGACAGTTTTCAGTGTTCAGTTTTCAGTGAAGGGAGTTTGCTCAGATGTTTACTTGGAGAGGAATCCGCACGAAGCTGCAGTGCTGGAATAACCTGAGGCAAACCCATGCTGACGCGTTACCTGATGGTAAAGTTGAAGACGAGCTTTTGGTGTGCGAGGAAGTGATTGAGGCGGTTGCAAGAGCTCGTGCGGAGATTGCCAGCGGCCTGATGAAAATTGTCCGAAAGAGTGACAACATGGCTTTCAATGAATGAGCACGCTGGGCTTCGCCGTTTAGTGGCATCGGCTTCCAGCCGATGTTGAAGGAAGACCATCGGCTGGAAGCCGATGCCACGTTGGTGAATTTCGTGACGGGCGGGACGCCCGTGCCCCCTGGGCCCGAATGCCTGCGTCACTTGTCACTCCAAATAGAACCTTCCCCGTAGCTGAACCAGCGGGTGGTGGTGACTTTGTGTTGGGTGTAGAAGGCGACGCTTTCGCGGCCTTGGATGTGGAGGTCGCCGAAGAAGGATTGGTTCCATCCGCTGAAGGGGAAGAAGGCCATGGGAGCGGGGACGCCGATGTTGACGCCGACCATGCCGGCTTGGATGCGGTGGCGGAACTCGCGGGCTGCTTTGCCGCTGCGGGTGAAGATGGCGGCACCGTTGCCGTAGATCGAGGCATTGGCCAGGTTGATCGCGCTGTCGAGGTCTTCCATACGGACGACGTTGAGCACGGGACCGAAAACTTCTTCCCGCATGGTGATCATGTCGGGGAGGACGTGGTCGAGGACGGTGGGACCGACGTAGAAGCCTTTCGGGGCGGCGGCGACTTTAGTCTGGCGTCCGTCGGTCAGCGGCTTGGCGCCCTCGTCGGCCGCTTGGGTGATGAGGTTGCAGACGCGGTCGGCGTGTTCGCGGGAAATGACGGCGCCCATCTGGGCTTGCGGGTCGCGGTCGGTCGGGCCGACACGGATTTTCGAGACGACATTGACCAGCGCGGGAAGCACGGTGTGCGCGGCGTCACCGATGGCGATGGCGGTGGAACTGGCCATGCAGCGTTCGCCGGCGCACCCAAAGGCGGATTCGACCAGGCCGGTGGCGGAGTTGGCCACGTCGGCATCGGGCATGATGAGGACGAAATTTTTCGCCCCGCCGGCGGCTTGCACGCGTTTGCCGTGGGCGGTGCCGGTTTCGAAGATGTATTTCGCGATGGGCGTGGAGCCGACGAAGGAAATCGCTTTGATCGTCGGGTGCCGCAGGATGGCGTCGACGGCTTCGCGTCCGCCGTGCACGAGGTTGAGCACGCCGTCGGGGAGTCCGGCTTTTTGCGCGAGTTGCGCGATGCGGACCGAGGTGAGCGGGACTTTTTCGCTCGGTTTGAGGATGAAAGTGTTGCCGCAGGCGATGGCCATGGGCCACATCCAGAGAGGGACCATGGCGGGGAAGTTGAAGGGGGTGATGCCGGCCACAACACCGAGGGGCTGGCGGATGGAATCGCAGTCGATGCCGCGGGCCACGTTTTCGAGCGACTCGCCCATGAGGAGGGTCGGGGCACCGCAGGCGAACTCGATGTTTTCCAGTCCGCGGCGGACGTCGCCCCGCGCTTCGGCGAGGGTTTTGCCGTGCTCGCGGGTCACGCCTTGGGCCAACTCCTCGAAATGTTCCTCGAGGAGGACCTTGAGCCTCATGAGAACGCGGGCGCGCTCGACCGGCGGGGTTTCCATCCAAGCGGGGAAGGCGTCGGCGGCGGCACGGGCAGCTTGGTCGACCACTGCGGCGCCGCAGAGCGGGGTTTCGGCGATGACTTCGCCGACCGAGGGGTTGTGCACGGGGGTGGTGGCGACGCCGGAGACGTTGGTCCATTCGCCGCCGATGAAGAGCGGGCAGGGGAGAAGTTTACTCATGTTGGTTAGTTCGTAGTTTCGGGTGATCTGGTTTGTCCGTCCGATGTTGATCTGGATCAAGGGCAAAGCAATTGGCGGGCGGGTGCTGCTGACCGGCGGGCGGGACGGGTGCTCTGCGGCAACTCTGCAGTGGAAGGTGGAAGGCGGAGGTGGCGTTACTGCCCACGACACGGCTGTTCGATTAGGGTGCCGCCGTGACCGAACTCCTACGGGTGGGCCGGGAGGGGTTCCATTTCGCCTTTGGCCAGGCGGGTCTGGTAGTCGTTCCAGCTGAACCTTTCGCGGCCGGTTTCGATTTCGACCATGGTGATGCAGTCGTCGACGGGACAGACGATGGAGCAGAGATTGCAACCGACGCAGTCTTCTTCGCGGACTTTGGGGACGGGCTTGCCGGGGACCCGGCCGGGGCCGAGTCCGTAGGGGGCGCTGTCGACCAGGTCGATGCATTGGTGGGCGCCGTCCTCGCAGGCGATGTAGCAGAGATTGCACCCGATGCATTTGTCATAGTCGATGCGGGCGACGCGTTTGTAATTAAGGTCGAGGTATTGCCAGTCGGAGAGGCTTTTGACGGCGGCGCCGGAGAAGTCGGCGACGCTTTTGTAGCCTTTTGAGTCGAGGTAATCCGAGAGGCCCTCGTTCATGTCCTCGACGATGCGGAAGCCGTAGTGCATCACGGCGGTGCAGACTTGGAGGCTGAGGGAACCGAGGGCGAGGAACTCGGCGGCGTCCCGCCAGTTGCCGATGCCGCCGATGCCGGAGATGGGAAGATTAACCTCGGGGTCGGCGGCACAGCTTTGCACCATGTTGAGGGCGATCGGTTTGACCGCGGGGCCGCAATAGCCGCCGTGCGAGCTGAGTCCGCGCACGGCGGGCTCGGGGGTGAGGGTGTCGAGGTTGACGTTGGTGATGCTGTTGATCGTGTTGATCAGCGAGATGGCGTCGGCCCCGGCGCGTTTGGCCGCGCGGGCGGCGTAGACGACGTTGGTGATGTTCGGGGTGAGTTTGACGATGACCGGAATTTCGGTGGCTTCCATGACCCACCCGACAATGGTTTCGGCCACGTCGGGGTTTTGTCCGACGGCGGAACCCATGCCGCGTTCGCACATGCCGTGCGGGCAGCCGAAGTTGAGTTCGATACCGTCGGCGCCGCAGTCGGCGGAGCGTTTGACGAATTCGTGCCAGCGCTCGCGGGTGTCGACCATGAGGGAGGCGATGACCGCGTGATTCGGCCAGCGGTCTTTGACTTCCTTGATTTCGCGGAAGTTGGTTTCGGGCGAGCGGTCGCTGATCAGTTCGATGTTGTTGAAGCCGACCATGCGCTGTCCGCCGAGGTTGAGCGCGGAGTAGCGGGAGGAGACGTTGACAATGGGGTCACCGATGGTTTTCCAGACGATGCCGCCCCAACCGGCTTCAAAGGCGCGGTGGGATTGGTAGGCGGTGTTGGAGGGAGGGCCGCTCGCGATCCAGAACGGGTTGGGGGATTTGATTCCGGCGAAGTTGATGGAGAGATCGGCCATGGGAGGAAGTGAGGTGTGACTTGTGACGTGTGACGCGATTAGGAATTCATCGCGGCGAGAAGTTCGGGGACGCGGATGGGGTGGTTGAAGCCGGAGCCGAGGGCGCCGTCTTTGGTGCCGTGGCGGGAGGGTTGGACGGGGCCGGTGACTTTTTGCTTGGTGAGCAGGGCGTTGATCCCGCGGGCGGCTTTTTTGCCTTCGGCCACGGCGTTGACGACTTCGCGTCCGCCATTGGCGCAGTCGCCGCCGACGAAAAGTTTCGGCACGCTGGTCGCCATGGTCTCGGGATTGTGTTCGACCCGTCCTTTGCGGTCGAGTTTGAGGCCGGGGAAGAGTTTTTCGAAGGCGCGGGATTGCTTTTCTTGTCCGACGGCTTTGAGCACGAGGTCAAATTCCTCGGTCCATTCGCTGCCGGGGATGATTTGCACTTTGCCCTCGCGGGTTTCGGTCTTGGCCAGGCGGAGGGCTTTGACGTGTCCGTTTTCGGCGAGGACTTCGGTCGGGATGGTGTGGAAGTGGAAAGTGGCTCCGTCGTTTTTGGCCAGTTCGTATTCGAAGCCGTAGGCGGGCATGTCGTCCGCGCCGCGGCGGTAGATGATGGTGGCGAGATCGGCCCCGAGGCGTTTGGCTTGGCTGACCGCGTCGATGGCGGTGTTGCCGCAGCCGAGGACGGCGACGCGGCGGCCGACGGGGACTTCGTGGAGCGGTTTGGTGTGGATCCACTCGATGAATTCGAGGGCGTCGACCACCTCGAGGAGATCTTCGCCGGGAATGCCGAGGCGGTTGGCCCCGCCGAGTCCGAGGGCGAGGAAGATGGCGTCGTAGTTTTTTTCGAGTTCGGCCATGGTGAGGTCCTGGCCGATCTCCACGCCGTAGTGAAATTTCACACCGAGGCGCTCGATCATTTTGACTTCGTCGAGACTGATCTGGGGTGGCATTTTGTAGTAGGCAATGCCGTAGGTATTGAGGCCGCCGCCTTCCTTCTTTTTGTCGAAGACGGTGACTTCGTAGCCGAGTTGGGCCAGTTCGGCGGCGCAGCCGAGCCCGGCCGGGCCGGCGCCGAGGATGGCGACGCGTTTGCCGTTCTTTTTCGCGGGGGCGTGGAGGACGTCGATGTGGTGGTCGAAAACGTAGTCGGTGGCGTAGCGCTGGAGGCGTCCGATTTTGACGGGATCGCCTTCCAGATCGAGGACAACGCACGCACCTTCGCAAAGGACCTCGGTCGGGCAGACGCGGGCGCAACTGGCGCCGAGGACATTGGCGGTGAGGATGGTGCGGGCGGAGCCGGTCGGATTTTCGTTGGCGATTTTTTTGATGAACGACGGGATGTCGATGCCGGTGGGGCAGGCCATGATGCAGGGGGCGTCGAAGCAGAAGAGGCAGCGGTTGGCTTCGATCAGCGCCTCCTGCGGGCTGTAGCGGGGTTGTTTCTCCGCCATGTTGCGGGCGGCGGTCTCGGCATCGAGGAGCGGCTGAATAGGCATAAGGGGATTTTCCAGTGTTCAGTTTTCAGTGGTTCGGTAAAGACTTTCCTTGCACAATTGCGGCATGAGCAAGGTGCTTTCCCCCCAACGAACAATTGATGAACTCAAAGGGTTGCGCGCGTTGACCGGCAATGCGGACGGCGCACAGCGGGTGGCGTTCACGCCAGAGTGGGTGGCGGCGCGGGATTATCTGCGCAAGCGTTTCGAGGGGTTGCCGGTCGAGATGCATGACGATGCGGCGGGGAATTTCTGGGCGACGTTGCCGGGCGAGAGCGCAAAAGAATTGCTCATCGGCGGCCATATCGACTCGGTACCGCACGGCGGATGGCTCGATGGCTGTCTCAACACATTGGCGGGCGTCGAGGTGCTGCGCCGCATCAGCGCGCAATACGACGGCAGGCCGCCGGTGACCGTGCGGGTGGTTGATTGGGCGGACGAAGAGGGGGCGCGTTTCGGCAAGAGTTTGTTCGGCTCGTCGGCTTGCTCCGGGAACCTCGACATGGACGAAGCGCGGGGGTTGGTCGACAAGGACGGCATCACGTTGCCGGAGGCCTTGCGGGAGGTGGGGATCGATTTCGAGAGGGTCAAGGATTGCGGGAAAGAGCTGCAAAATGCGGCGGCTTACCTTGAACTGCACATTGAGCAAGGGCCGGTGTTGTTGGACAAGGGCCTTGCGCTCGGGGCGGTGCTCGGGACGTTCGGCGTGGAGCGTCATGCCATCACGTTTCATGGTCAGGCCGCGCACTCGGGCAGCACGCCGATGGACCGGCGCAAGGACGCTTTCTTCGCCGCGGCACGGATGAGTCCGGAGATTTACGAGATCGCCAAGCGCAGCGGGATGGGGGTTTGCACGATCGGTTCCTGCACGACGAAGCCGGGGATCGTGACGAGTGTGGTGGCCGATTGCCGCATCACGCTCGACCAGCGGCATCTTGATGCGACGAAGTTGGCCACGATGCATGCGGAGGCGAAGGCGGCCAGTGAGCGATTCGCCAAGGAGGCGGGCTGCACCGTTTCGTGGGAGCGCTTGTGGCACATCGCGCCGGCGCCGTTTGATCCGGACCTGGTGAATTTCTGCGATGATGCGATCAAGGAAACTTGCGGCGTGTCGCACCGTTTGCCGTCCGGTCCGTTGCATGACGCGGCCGAGGTCTGCATGGCCGGCATTCCGACCGTGATGATGTTCACGCAAAGCCTGCACGGGATCAGTCACAACAAAATCGAGGACACCAAAGAGGAACACCTCGCGATGAGCGTCGAGGCTCTGGACAGGCTGGCTGGCAAAACGATGGCCTGGATTGAGGCGAAGTCATGAGTCCCAAACTGGCAAAGCTGAACGCCGGGACGGAAGAGGAGTTCGTGGCGGCCCTTGGTCCGGTCTATGAACACTCGCCGCATTTTGCGCGTCGCGCGGCGGGGAAGCGTCCGTTCGCGGACGTCGACCACTTGCGTCATGCGCTGCAGCAGGAAGTGAACCATGCGCCCGAGGAGGAAAAAATCGCACTGATCGAGGCGCACCCCGATCTGGTCGGGCGCGCGGTGCTCACGGCCGAGTCGCAGGGCGAGCAGGCGTCGGCGGGATTGACCGATCTCTCGGCGGACGAAGTCGACGCCTTTCGTCGTCACAATGCGGCTTACCGCGAGAAGTTCGGCTTTCCCCTCATCATTTGTGCGCGGATGAACAGAAAGGAGACAATTCTGGAGGCCTTCCCGCAGCGCTTGCAGAATGACGCGGCGTCGGAGAAAAAAGCCGCGTTGGCCGAGATCCACAAAATCGCCGCGCTGCGGCTGCATGATATCTTATGGGCAAACTAAGCACACACGTTCTGGACACGATGCGGGGGCGTCCGGCTGCCGGAATGAAAATCGAGTTGCGGCGGGTGCCGGGCCACGAGCTGGTCAAGACGTTGGCGACCAATGCCGACGGGCGCACGGACGAGTTGATGCTCGGCCCGGAGGAGATGCGCGAAGGGGAGTATGAGTTGAGTTTTCATCTCGGCGCGTATTTTGGGGAGAGCAAATTCCTTGATGTGGTGCCGGTGCGGTTCCGGATCAGCGATGTGGCGCAGGGGTATCATGTGCCGCTGCTTTGCACGCCTTGGAGTTATGCGACTTACCGGGGGAGCTGAGTCGCTGAGGTTTAAGAGCGGGAATATTGGCGAAAAGGATTGGTCGGGACGGCTGGACCAAGCTGTCCCCACCGCTAAGCCGTAACCATGCAATTGAAGACGCAATAAAAGCGCGGCTTGGTTCGGTTTGTCCAGGGGGCACGGCCGTCCCGGCCGTGTTGTCGGGTCGTGACGGGCGGGACGCCCGTGCCCCCTTGGCGACGTGCCACCTCGCTCACCAAATAGTTAGTCAACTCTCGCCCAGACGCGACTCTGTGGCCGTGCCAGAAATGGCAGAATGTTTTGCCTGGTTACGGCTAAGACCATAAAGTTGGTGCTTCAGAAAAATTTCTCCGGGCCCTCCGCGCCGTTTGCGGGTTCCTTTTCCGCTCCTGAAATCATGCGGCGCTGCGGGTTGGCGGGCGAGACCCGGTGTCGTCTGCAGGTGGTGCCTGTGAACCGTGCCGAAGAGTGGAGTGAAATTGCCGGTTTGAGCGAAGGTGGGGCCGATGTCTCGGCGGAAATCTGCCCGCGTTATGTGGTCTTCAACCGAAATGACGCGGTGCGCATCCGGGCAACGGCCGAGTGTGCGCCGCCGTTGCGCGGCGAGGCGACCTGGGTGGAAATGGTGCGGTGGGTGCGGGTCGAGTCCGTCGACACGCTCGGCACGGACCATGAATCTGGTCCGCCGGGGCAGCGGAGAGGCGGGGATTTTTTCGATGTTGGGGCGGGATGAGGAGGGCGGAGCAGTTTTTGCCGGTCTGGCGGTCGGTCGGACTTTCAGCCCGTGAAATCGCCCGCCTGACGCCGCGGCAAGCGGTGGCGCGTTTTGGGGTCTTGGCTGAGAAAGAGTCTATTGCCACGGCCCTGGATGCCGATCTGGTCTTGGTCGACCCGCGGCGGGGGCAGTGGTGCCGACTGGAGAATCTGCTCCCGCAGCATGCGGGGAGTGCTGACGTTGGTCGGGAGTTTCCCCTGGCGGTGCAGGCGGTGTGGGAAGAGTTTGAGCTGTCCCCTGCATTCGCTTGCTGGCCTGAGCGGCGGGGGCGAGACTTCCCATCATGCTTTCTGCCCCCCGCAAGTTGGCCCCGGGCCCGGCTTTGCGGGCGGCGTTGCGGAAGTTGCTGCGCGAGGCGGGTGGGGCGCTGGGAAAGTTTCCGGACGATCCGGCGGAGCAGGCGCATTTTCTCCGCACCCGCGTCAAGCGTCTGCAGTCGCTCAGTCGTCTGGTTCCGCGCGGGGCGGCATGGCGGGAGATGTTTTTGCCTCCGTGCGGGGACCTGAAGGATCTTTTTGCCGAGACGCGTGATGCGACGATCGTGCAGGGTTTGGCTGACAAGTATGCGCCGGGGGAGGCGCATCATTTGCGCGTGGCGAGGCCCCCGGATCTGAGCAGGGCGAGGCATCTGGTGGATTTTGCCGATGGTTTGCTCGCGGACTATCCAGACTGGGGCGCGATCGAGTGGGGGGACATCGCGGACCGTGCGGTCGGCACTTACCGAGCAGCGCGGGGAGCTTGGCAAGAAGCCCAACGCCGCAATGCGCCGGATGAGTTGTTTCACAATTGGCGGCGGAGGGTGAAACGGTTGCTTTACCAATGCGAGTATCTCGGCGGCCGGGCCAGGCTGGTGCGTTTCACGCGGCGGGTGGATCGGCTCGGTGAGACGCTGGGCGACATCCAAGACGTGTGCATGGCCGAGGCATGGCTGAAAAAACAGCGGGTGTGCAAGGTTCCGCCGGATTTGCCGCGGAGCAAAGAAGCCTTGCGGCGCGGGGCCTTGCGCTTGGCTCCGGTCTTGCTCGGGCCCAAGCCGAAGGAGTTCCGGCGGATGCTGGGTTGATGCAGCTTTGTGCTCGTCAGAGACAGGGCGAGGAGGCAGTTTTTACAGCTCCATGATACCCACTCCTCTCGGCACGTCGCGCACGGTGGTGCGCCCGCTTTACGCGCTCATCGCGCCGGACAGCCATGTCCCCAGCGTGGAGCCTGCCTGGACGCAGACCGCGGCTTACGTTCTGGTGTCCGCGGGACTGGGGGCGCGGTTGACTCAGACGCTTTATGTCATGGAGCCCGGCGGGCGCGGGGCGGGTCACACGCAGGACGACGAGCATTTCTATTATGTGGTCGAGGGGGCGTGCGCGGTGAACGGCCACGAGTTGAAGGCCGGGGGCTTTGCTTACATCCCGGCGGGCGGGACTGTCGAGCTGACGAGCAAGGCCGGGGCGCGGGTTTTGCTTTTTGCCAAGAAATACGAAGTGCTGCCCGGCGCGGCGGCGCCGGAGGTGATTTTCGGGGACGAGAAGCAGGTGAAGTCCGAGCCATTCCTCGGCGATCCGGCGGCGCAGTTGCAAGCCTTGCTGCCGGACCGGCCGGAGTTCGATCTGGCGGTGAATCTATTTACCTATGATCCGGGTGGGACGCTTCCCTTCGTCGAGTGTCACATCATGGAGCACGGCATGTTCATCCTCGAGGGAGCCGGAGTTTACAAACTCGGCGAGGACTGGCATCCGGTGGCGAAGGGCGACGCGCTGTGGTTGGCGCCGTATTGTCCGCAGTGGTTTGTTGCCATGGGTAAAACGCGGGCGCGCTACATTTACTACAAGGACGTGAACCGCGCACCGCGCTTGGGGTGATGTCGGCGGGGCTTCCGGAAATCGACGGCGCGCTTTTGCAGAAGCGGATTGACGAGTTGTCTTTGATCACTGAGGCGGAGCCGCCGGCGGTGACCCGCGTGCTTTTTTCGGATGCCGATTTGCGCGGGCGCGATTATGTGGCGGGATTGTGTCAGAGGGCCGGTCTTTCCCTGCGGGTCGATGCGGTCGGCAATATGTTCGCCCGCTGGGTGGGCAGCGCGCCGGAGGCTCCCGCCGTGGCGACGGGATCGCACATCGACGCCATCCCCAATGCGGGAAAATTCGACGGCGTGGTCGGGGTGCTGGGCGGAATCAGCGCGATCGAAGCGCTGCAGAAGGCGGGCTTCAAGCCGAGGCGCTCGATCGAAGTTGTCGTCTTCACGGCCGAAGAACCGACGCGCTTCGGCATCGGTTGCCTCGGCTCGCGGATGCTGGCCGGGGCGTTGTCCTTGGACGAAGCACGCGCCTTGCGGGATCCGGAGGGACAATCGCTCGAGGACCTGCGCCGCCGTGCCGATTTGACCGAGCCGCTGGAGACGGTGGCGTTGCCGGAGAATTTTTACTCGGCCTTTGTCGAGCTGCACATCGAGCAGGGGCCGCTGTTGGAAAAGGAGAACATTCCCATCGGTATCGTGCAGGCCATCGCCGGTCCGAGCGCCTACCGGGTGAAGATCGCCGGAGAGGGCGGACACGCCGGAGCCCTGCTCATGCCCGGACGGCAGGACGCGTCGCTCGCCGCCGCGGAGTTAGCCCTGGCCGTCGAGAAGGCCGCACTGGCCTCGGGCAGTCCGGACACCGTGGCGACTACGGGCAAATGGGAAATTTTCCCCAACGCGATCAACAGCGTTCCGTGCGATGCGATGCTGGAGATCGACTTGCGCGACACCTGCTTGGAAACAAGAGAGCGCGCCTTGATGCTCATGCGTGAAGCCTCCGTGGAAATTGCGGCGCGCCGCGGGGTTGAAATCAAGTGGGAGGAAATCAATTGCGATCCGCCGGCCGACGGCGATCCTCGTACCATTACCATCACCGAGAATGTCGCGCTCCAACTCGACTTGGCCACCAAACGGATGGTCAGCCGCGCTTATCACGATTCGTTGTTCATGGCGCGGGTGTGTCCGACGACGATGATTTTTATTCCGTGCCGGAATGGCTACAGCCACCGGCCGGAAGAGCACAGCGATCCGGCGCACATCGCGGCCGGCGCGCGCGTGCTGGCCGGGACGCTGGCGCGGCTCTCTCATGAACCGTTGTAATCAAGAAAACCGCAAAGGACGCAGAGAGCACAGACGGTAAGAAACTTTCCGGATTTCTCTGTGTCCGCGGCGCTCTCTGCGCTTAAATAATTCAGCATGAGCAAAGTCATCGAAGTCAGAGGTCAACCGCAACCCGGGCAGGAACGTGTGCTCACACCGGAAGCGGTCGAATTCCTCGCGGGACTGCACCGTGAATTCAATGGCGAGCGCCAGCGTCTGCTCGCCGCGCGGGTCGAGCGGCAAAAGCGGATCGATGGTGGTGAGATGCCGGATTTTCTGAGCGAGACGGCGCACGTCCGGTCGGATCATTCGTGGAAGGTGGCGCCCCTGCCGGAGGACTTGCAGGACCGGCGGACGGAAATCACCGGTCCGGTCGACCGCAAGATGGTGATCAATGCGCTCAATTCCGGCGCCAAGGTTTTCATGGCGGATTTCGAGGACGCGACTGCGCCAATCTGGGCCAACCTCATGGCCGGTCAGGTCAACATGCAGGATGCGGTGCGCCGCACGATCACCTTTGAGGGCGGGGGCAAGAGCTACCGGCTCAAGGACAAGACGGCCACGCTCATGGTGCGTCCGCGCGGCTGGCATCTCGACGAGAAGCATTTCCTGGTCGACGGCGAGCGTATGAGCGGCGGCCTCTTCGATTTCGGTCTGCATTTCTTTCACAATGCCCAAGCGGCGCTCGGGCACGGGACGGGTCCGTATTTCTACCTCCCGAAAATGGAAAGCCACCTCGAGGCGCGGTTGTGGAACCGGGTGTTCGAGCACGCGCAGGATGCGCTCGGGATACCCCGCGGGACGATCAAGGCTACCGTGCTGATCGAGACAATTTTGGCGGCATTCGAGACGGATGAAATTCTTTATGAGTTGAAGGACCACTCGGCGGGACTCAACTGCGGCCGGTGGGACTATATTTTCAGCTTCATCAAAAAGTTCCGCAACCGCCCGGGATTTGTCATGCCCGAGCGCGCGCAGATCACCATGACCGTGCCGTTCATGCGGGCCTATTCTCTCGAAGTGATCAAGAACTGCCACCGTCGCGGGGCACACGCCATGGGCGGAATGGCCGCACAGATTCCGATCAAGAACGATCCGGCGGCCAATGAGGCGGCGATGGCCAAGGTGCTGGCCGACAAGGAGCGCGAAGCCTCCGATGGCCACGATGGCACCTGGGTGGCGCACCCGGGCCTCGTGCCGGTCGCGCTGCAGGCCTTCGACCGGCACATGCCGGCCCCGAACCAGATTTATCGTCAGCGCGACGAGGTCAAGGTCACCGCGGGCCAACTGGTCGCGGTGCCGGAAGGAACGATCACCGAGACGGGGTTGCGCGGCAATATGAGTGTCGGCATCCAATACTTGGCGGCGTGGTTGGGCGGCAACGGCTGCGTGCCCCTCTACAACCTGATGGAAGATGCGGCCACGGCGGAGATTTCGCGCACGCAATTATGGCAGTGGATGCGCTACGGGGCGAAGCTCGATAACGGTCGCGTGGTCACTCCGGCGGTTTATGATGAACTTCTGCCGCAAGTGATGGCCAAAATCGAAGAGGAAGTCGGGAACGAGCGTTTTGCCGGCGGTCATTACCGCGAAGCCGCGGACCTCTTCACCAAGATGTCGAAGAGCGACGAATTCGAGGAATTTTTGACCCTGCCGGCCTACGAGTTGATCGACTGAGCCCCCGAGTCCTTTTCGAGGCAAAATACTGGTTGCGGATTCTGCCCTTCGGGTGTTGATTTACCCAGCTTGGCATCAACGGCCGGGCCTGCATGAACACCCGTCCACGCCTGTTTCTGGCCACCATCATTCTGGGGGCCGCGTTGCTCGGGGTAGGAGTTTTCTTTGGCCCGGGTTTTCTGCCGGTCCCCCTGGTCGATGAAGTCGGCAATGACGCTCCGCTTTCTGCGCCGTCGGCTCCGGACTTGGCCCTTGCCGATATGGTATCATCGTCTCCCGCGATGGCCGCCGCCGTTGACCAGAGCAGCACGGCCCCAGCGATGCCCGCGGCAACCAATGCCCCGGCGCAGACCTCTCCGCCAGCTTCGCCTGTCCAGCGATCGGAGCCCAAGCAAGCCCGCGTGGTCAGTGCGGCGGCCTCCGCGGGCGAGGGGGTGGTGCCGGATCCGGTGCGTGGGCCGGCTTGGCCGGACGGATTCACGGTTTACCGCACGCCGGCGGAAATTTTGGCTGGCAAGGATTTGGCGGATCCGGCCCAGCGGGCGCTGGCCGTGGGGGAAATGGCGGAGGCCGAGGAAGTGCGCTACGAGGCCGTGTTGGCCAAGGCGCAAGAACTTGATATTCCGGTGCGGGTCGAGGGTCCGGGCCAACGGGTGGCTATCTTGCACGACATCCGGGGCACCGAGCCGCTTTATCGGGTGACCCAGAATCGCAACGCGGCCATCTCCAGCGCGGCCAATCTGCTTTATCCGGCGCCCTACAATCTCGACGGCACGGGAGTGAAGGTCGGGGTGTGGGATGCCGGCGCGGTGCGCAACACCCACCGCGAGTTCAACACCACGCGGGTCATCAAGCGCAACAACGTAGCCCTCGACGATCACGCCACCCACGTGGCCGGCACGGTCGGTGCACTCGGCTTCACCAATCTGGCCAAGGGCATGGCGCCGAACGTGGCGATCGATTCGTGGGATTGGAACAGCGACTACGCGGAAATGACCTCCTCCGGAGCGGCTACCGCTACCGGTGACTCGTCGAAAATTCCTATTTCCAACCACTCCTACGGCTACAACGCGACGATCTCGGACATGGGCCGCTACAATGCGGAGTCGCGCACGACGGACACGCTCGCCGTGAGTATGCCTTATTTCCTGATCTTCTGGGCGGCGGGCAACGAGCAGGATGAGTTGACGGCCAAGAACGGCTACCAGTCGATCACCTTCAACGGCTTGGCCAAAAATATTATGACAGTCGGCGCGGTCAACGATGCGGTCAGCGGCGGTGCGCGCTCACCGGCGGCCGGCACGATGTCGACCTTCTCGAGTTGGGGCCCGTGCGACGACGGCCGGATCAAGCCCGATGTGGTGGCCAATGGCGTGACCGTCTATTCGCCGATCGACACGAGCGACTCGGCTTACTCGTCCTACGGCGGCACGAGCATGTCCACGCCATCCGCTGCCGGCTCGGCCGCCCTGTTGTCCCAGCTTTACGCGCGCGAGTTCGGCGGCCGGCGTCTGCCAGCCAGTCTACTCAAAGCCTTGCTCATCCACACGGCCGACGACCTCGGCACGCCGGGACCGGATTACAAATTCGGCTGGGGCCTGATCAACGTGAAGGCAGCGGCCGATGTTATCCTGTCGCAGAAGCAATTTCCCGGCACCCCGAAGCTGATCGAAAACACCCTCACTTCGTCCGTGCGCTCGCGATCCCACGTCTTCCAGTGGGATGGGGTCAGTCCGATTCGTGCCACGCTGAGTTGGACCGATCCCGCCGGCACGGCGCAGGCCGACAACAGCCGCGTGCCGAATCTGGTCCACAATCTCGATCTCAAGATCACTGCGCCGGACGGCACGACGGTTTACCAACCTTTTGTTATGCCCTTTGTCGGCACGTGGTCGGACGCCTCTATGGCGCTGGCGGCCACGCGCGGCAAAAACAACGTTGATAACACCGAGCAGGTGCTGCTGGCGTCGCCGGTGCAGGCCGGTTCCTACACGGTGACCGTATCTTTGGATGGCTCGTTGACCACCTCGGCGCAGGCCTACTCCTTAGTGGTCACCGGCGGGGCGACCGCCTCGGTGCCGGTGGTCGTTGCGGACGGTGGCACGTTGGTGGCCGAGAGTTGCGGTGCGGGCAATGGAGTGCCGGATCCGGGTGAGATTGTCACCATGGCCCTGGCCTTGAAGAACAACGGCACGGCTAGCACGACCAATCTGACCGCCACCTTGCTCGATGGCAACGGCGTAACCGCGTTGACGAGCGGTCCGCAATCCTACGGCGTGCTGCCGGCGGGTGGTGCGGCGGTGGCGCGGAGTTTCGAATTCGTTACCGAAGGTGAGTGCGGGGCAACGGTCAGCGCTGTGCTGGCTCTGCAGGACGGCGCGACCAGTCTCGGCACGGTGGCTTTCGAGTTCGTGCTCGGCATCGCGGCCACGGAATCCGCCCAAGCGTCCAATCCGGCGAGCATGACCATACCGGACAGCGGTGCGTCGACGCCTTATCCGTCGATCATCAATGTCGCAGGCCGGTCCGGGGTGGTCAGCAAAGTCGCGGTGACTCTCGTCGGTCTGTCGCACACCTATCCGGGTGACTTGGATGTCCTGCTTGTCGGACCAGACGGTGCGCGCGTCGGTTTGCTGGGCAGGGTTGGCGGAGGAACGGATGCGGTCAATGCCACCATCACCTTCGATGACGAAGCGACAGCGTCTGTCGGTTCGTCGATCACTTCGGGCATTTTCCGGCCCACAGGTGTGTCCAGCAGTTTGCCGTCTCCGGCCCCTGCAGTGCCCTACGGCGCGGCTCTTTCCCCCTTCAACGGTGGTTCAGCCAACGGAAACTGGGCGCTCTATGTCGTGGATCGTGCCGCCCAAGACGCTGGCTCGATCTCCGGCGGGTGGCGGCTGGATATAACCACGGTGCAGTCGAGTTGCTGTGGCGACGGCGGCCAACCGCCTGTGGTCACGCTCAATACGCCAACAGGCGGCACCGTGGTCGCCTCCGGGCAGCCGCTGACTTTGTCCGCCACCGCCACCGCCTCTGGCGAACTCGAGGACGGATCGCCGCGGGTCATCGACCGCGTGGAATTTCTCGTCGACGGACAGATTGTGGCCGCCGGCAGCGTCTCGCCTTATACCGCAACGTGGACACCGCCCGCGGCCGGGACCTATGCGCTGGCCGCGCGGGCGTGGGACAACGGCAATCTTTCGACGACCACGGTGCCGTCGACCGTAGCCGTGCTCGTCGGGAATGGTGCGCCATCGATTGCAGCGTTCAGCCCCGCCAGTGGGGCGGCGGGCGAGAGCGTGACCATTACTGGAGTCAACTTCGCCAATGTGTCCGCCGTGCGATTCAACGGTGTGAATGCCACTGCTTACACTTTGGACTCCGCCACGCAAATCACCGCGGTCGCGCCCGCGGGCACCACTTCCGGTCCGCTAAGTGTCGTCACTCCACTCGGTGTGGCGACCAGTTCAACGAGTTTCACGATCGTGGAGTCACCGGTTTTAATCAGCCAGATCTATGGCGCGGGTGGCAACAACGGGGCGGTTTACAATGCGGACTATGTCGAACTGCACAACCGGAGCGGATCAGCCGTCAATCTCGCGGGCTGGAGCCTGCAATACTCCTCGGCTTCGGGAACCAGTTGGAGCACGAAGGTGGATCTGGTCGGCACGATCGCGCCCGGTGGGTATTTCCTCGTCAGGCTCTCGGGCGGATCCACGGGTGCCGCGTTGCCCACACCCGACCTAACTGGTGCCATTAGGATGAGTGCCACGCAGGGCAAGGTCGCCCTGCGCAACACCACGGCGCTCTTCATGGGTTCCTCGCCGGTCGGACAAAGCGGGCTGCAGGACTTTGTTGGTTTCGGGGCGGCTAATGCTTACGAAGGATCGGCGGCGGCTCCGTCGCCTTCGGCGACCACTGCTATCTTCCGTGCCGGAGGCGGAGCCATGGACACGGGAGACAACGGTGCGGATTTTTCGGCCGGGCCGCCCGCGCCGCGCAATTCCGCCAGCTCGGCGGCAACTCCCGTCATTGACAGCGCATCGACGGCAGTTGCTGTGGTGGGTCAGTCCTTCAATTACCAGATCACGGCCAGCAACAACCCCAACACTTTTGCCGCCACCGGGCTGCCATCGGGATTGAACATTGTGCCCGCGACCGGATTGATCTCCGGCGTGCCCGCGCAAACGGGAGGCTTTGCGGTCACTCTCACGGCTTCCAATGCCGCTGGCAGTGGACAAGCGGTGCTGAATTTGACGATTAACGCATCCGGGGGGACGAGCTACCTCGTCGATTTTGAGGATGGGAGCAAAGCTGGTTATGCCGCTGGAACCGATATGCTCAACGGGTTGACGTGGAGCATGACGGAGGTGCTGATCGGCACGGAGCAGACCGAATTCAAAAACGGCCTGAGATCCGCCCGCCTGCGAGGCTATGGCACCTCCGAGATGGTCATGCTGAACGACAAACTAGGAGGTATCGGGACTATCAGTTTTCAGCATCGGCGCTATGGGTCGGACACGCAGATCCCGTGGATCGTGGAATACAGCACCAATGCAGGTGGGGTATGGACCGAAGCCGGACGATTCACGGCCGGTGCCGAGGTAGCCACTTTCTCCGCCGCTGTGAATATTTCTGGCCCAGCGCGCGTGCGTATCAGAGCGGGTAGCTCCGGTTCTAGTAACCGCCGCGCCAACATCGACAATCTGCTCATTACCGATGCCGCCGCGGGACCGGCTCCGGAAATTGCGCTTTCCGGCCAGCCCTCCGTCCAGATTGCCACCTATGGGCTTCCCTCGCTGACGCAGACCTCGTTCCTCGTGGCCGGCAGTGATTTGCAAGAAAGCATCACCATCACCCCACCCACCGGCTTTGAGTTGTCGCTCAGCGAGGATGGCACGACGGGCTATGCGCCGACTGCGGCACTCGGTGGGGCGGGTGAACTGGCGCCGACCGTGGTTTTCATCCGTTTGGCGGCAGGCATGCCAGTCGGGTTTTACTCGGGTGACATCACGTGTACCACGGCGGGAGCCGCTCCGGCGGTCATGGCCATGCCCGAAAGCGAAGTGCGGCCGCGCGGGCTGAACATCACCGCTCTTGATCAAAGTAAACCGTTCGGCGAGTCATTACCGCTTGGGCCCGGGCAGACCGCCTTCAGCGCCTCGGGTTTGGCCGACGGGGAGACGATTGGTTCGGTCACTCTGGCCGCCAATGGCGGCACGGCGGCCAATGATGCGGCGGGTGTCTACACGCTCACGCCATCAGCTGCCGCCGGCGGGGCGTTCAATCCGGCGAATTACTCGATTTTCTATTTCCCCGGGACGTTGACCGTGCAGGGAGTCAGCTTCGGGGATTGGTCGGCCGGCTTGTCTGACGCATCTCCGGGTGCGGATCCGGACGGCAACGGTCTGGTGAATTTGGCGGAATATTTCTTTGGCCTGCAACCGGGCGGCAATGCGGCGGGAGCCATGGTCATTGGTGCGCCGACCGCAACGAGCTTCCATCTGGATTATCGTCGCAGCAAATCACTCAACGGCGTGAGCGGACGTGTAGTCTGGAAGAATGATCTCAACACGAGCAATTGGTCGGCCGACGGTGTGACCGATGAGTTGGTCAGCGATCACGGTGACTATGAAATACGCCGCGCCACTGCGCCGGTCTTGCCTGGGGAGCGGCAAAAGTTCCTGCGTTTGGAAGTTGGGGAAAACTAGTTGCTGAAGGTGGATCATGCTGTCCCCCGCGGGAGTAAAGTGGAAAAATCGCGAGCGGGACATCGCGATCCATCAGGTCTGATCTGAAACGGTTGTTGCCGAGGAGGGTGTCTTGCGCGGAGGTGTCGCGGCTCGATGCTTTGTCGGGGCGTTCGAGGCGAGCCGCCGGGGGGCCCGGAGATTACGGGGGTGGTGCCCGAGGGCAGGTCTGCTGCGCGGAGAGGCAGGGAAGGGGAAAGGCACTCCCGCCGCAGGGGCGTATTCGGGCCTTGATAAGGGGTTATACGGGGAGTTAGCAAACTGTTGTGACGTTTTTTGCTTTAGGTCTCCTGCTCGGCGCGGCCATCACCGCAGGGTTGATCTGGGGGCTGCGTGGATGGCGGCGGCGCGGGACAAAGTCGGTGTCTTACAGCAAGGCTGCTGCGCTTTTGGATGAGGAGGAGAAGCGTTTTGTGGCCACGGCGCGGCGCGCACTCTCTCCCGAGTTTGAAATATTTGCCAAGGTCAGTCTGGCTGACGTGGTCCGCCCTTCCCCTGCCGCCTTCGCGGCCTGGCGTCACGGCGCACTGGCCCGCCTCCGCTTGGAGCATGCCGACTTCGTGGTCTGCACGCCGGACAACGGACAAATCGTCGGCGTGATTGAGTTTGACCGTGGCGAACCGCGTCACCATGTGGATGCCGAGTTTTTCGATATGGCACTGGCCAAGGCGGACTTGCCGGTGCTCCGGGTTGAGCCGAGGAAGGAATACGACCGTGAAGTCCTGCGTCAGCAAGCGCTGGCCACATTCCGTCCTGCGCTGCGGGCCGCCGAAACGCGGACACTGGTCACTCGTGGCACGGTTTGGCTGCGGGTCGACGGTCACGGCACCTTTCAGAACGGTGCGACCCTGCGCGCCCATACCGAACAGATGTTCGAGGCCGGCCACCGGTCGTTTGCTTTCGATCTGCAGGGGTGCGAGATGATGGACTCGACCTTCCTCGGCATCCTGACCGGTTTGGCCCTGCGTCTGCGTGAGGATCCGCGCGGTCGCATCGGTTTCACGCGGGTCAACGCCAAGGTCGAAGCGCTTTTCAGTCGCTACGGCTTGGACCGGGTGCTGGCTTTCCAAGGCTTCGAAGCGGCTCCGCCGGCCCGGGACGAAATGGAGAACTTGGCTCTCGCCGCCACCAAAGAATACAAGCGAGGCACCATGGTCGAGGCGCACGAAGCCTTGGCTGCTTCGTCGCCGGAGAACGAAGAGCGTTTCCGCGCGGCCCTCGATTTTCTCAAACGCAAAGAACCGGAGAAAGGGTAGTCCGCGATCTGCGGCCGCGCGACAGTGCCGGTCTTGCCGGGAGAAGCGCAGAAGTTCCTGCGCTTGGAAGTTCGGGAGGAGTAGTTGCGGAAGGTGGATCGCGCCGTCCCCGGCGCGAGGTGAAGTGAAGAAAATCGCGAGTGGGACATCGCGATCCACCAAGTCTGATCTGAAGTGGTTGTCGCTGGGGAAGGCGACGCTACGGGTTACTTGAGGCCGAGCACATCCTGCATGTCATAAAGACCGGCCGGTTGCTTGCTGGCCCACTTGGCCGCGCGGAGGGCGCCGCGGGCGAAGGTGTCGCGGCTGGAGGCTTTGTGGGTGAGTTCGAGGCGTTCGCCGGGGGCGGCGTAGATCACGGTGTGGTCTCCGACCACGTCGCCGCCGCGGATGGCGTGGACGCCGATTTCGTCGTTCGCGCGTTCGCCGACCAGGCCGGCGCGGCCGTGGCGGGCGGACTCGGCGTAGTCGAGTTGGCGGACTTCGGCGAGGATCTCGGCGAGGTGGCGGGCGGTGCCGGAGGGGGCATCTTTTTTCAGGCGGTGATGCATTTCGACCACTTCAAGGTCGAAGTCGGAGCCAAGGATTTCGGCGGCTTTGCGGGTGAGCCAGAAAAGGGTGTTCACGCCGACGCTGTAGTTCGGGGAAAAGACGAGCGGGATCTTGGCTGCGGCTTGCTTGATCAGCTCACGCTCGGCGAGTTCGTGTCCGGTCGTGCCGATGACGAGGACTTTGCCGGCCTCGGCGCAGGCTTTGGCCACCTGACTGGTGATCTGGATGGCGGAGAAGTCGATCACCGCATCGCACTCCGTGAGCGCGGCGGAGAAATTATCGTCCGTGTCGACCGTGGCGGTCACTTCAAGTTCCGGATCTTCGGCCGCGCAGCGGATGAGGGCTTGGCCCATGCGGCCTTGGGCGCCGTGGATGCAGAGGCGAAGAGGGGTGCTCATGGCAGGAGGTCGAGATCGGCGAGGGTGGCGCGGATGAGTTGGCGGTTTTCTTCGGTCATTTCGACCAGCGGGAGACGCACTTCGGGCGAGAGGCCCAGGGTGAGGGAGAGGGCGTATTTGCTGGGGGAGGGATTGCTTTCGATAAAAAGGTTTTTGAAGAGCGGGTAGAGGCGGCGGTGGAGTTGTTCGGCGCGGGTCATTTGTCCGTCACGCGCGGCGCGGACGAGTTCGCTGACTTGGGCGGGGGCGAGATTGGAGGCCACGCTGATCACGCCGACCGCACCGACCGAGATAAAGGGGAGGGTGAGCGAGTCGTCACCGGAGATGATTTCGAAAACGTCGGGGACGGCCTGGCGGAGCTGGCTGACGCGTTCGACCGTGCCGCCGGCTTCTTTGATCGCCACGATGTTCGGGCAATCTTGGGCAAGGCGGGCCACCACGGGCACGCCGATCTCCACGCCGCAGCGGCCGGGAATGCTGTAGAGAATGATCGGGAGTTTGGTGGCTTCGGCGATGGCGCAGAAGTGGCGGTAAAGGCCTTCGGGCGTGGGTTTGTTGTAATAGGGGGCAACGACGAGGGCGCCGTCCGCACCGGCATTTTCGGCGTCTTGGGTCAGGGCGATGGCTTCGTCCGTGGCGTTGGAGCCGGTGCCGCCGACGACTTTGATCCGTCCGGCGGCGATCTCCACGGCGGCTTTGATCACCTCGCGGTGTTCGTCGTGGGAAAGGGTGGGGGATTCGCCGGTCGTGCCGACCGGAACGATGCCGTCCACCCCGCCGGCGATTTGGGCTTCGATCAGTTGGCGGAAGCCGTGGTAATCGACTTGGCCGTGGCGGAAGGGGGTAACGAGGGCGGTGTAGGTTCCGGCGAACATGGTGGAAGGAAACTAAACCTTAACCATGGAGTTGATGACAAGCGGCAAGGTTCGGGTTTGGGGAGTTTGCCCGTGTCCTCGGGGAGGGGGAGGTGTGTGGTTTTGGGGATGATCGGCAGGATGCCGAGGCCACTTCAGGCTCAGACTGGTATCTCGCCTTTGAAGACGAAATCGGCGGGGCCGGTCAGGATGACGTGGGAGAAGCCTTCCTTGGCGGGGAGGAAATCAACGCTCAGGGTGTCGCCGCCTTTGACCAGCACGCGGAGGGGGGACTCGGCGCCGGTGAGGGTGGCGATGGTCAGGGCGGCGGCGACCACGCCGGTGCCGCAGGCCAGGGTTTCGGCTTCGACGCCGCGCTCGTAGGTGCGGATGGCGAGGTCTTGGGGTCCGAGCTGGCGGACAAAATTGACGTTGGTCCCGCGGGGTTGGAAGTGATGGTGATGGCGGAGGGCGGCGCCGAGCGGATGGACGTCGGTGCCGTCCAGGTCGTCGACCAGGACCACGGCGTGCGGGACGCCGGTATGGATCGAGTAGACGGTGAGTGCTTTTCCGGCAGCGTCGAGTTCCACGCCAGGGGCGCAGGGACCGGGTTGACTCATGCCGAGGGAGACTTGGTCGCCGCGCAGGGTGGCGGAGATGAGGCCGGCCGGGGTTTCAAAGGTGACGGTGCCGTTCTTGGCGGGCGCGAGTTGGTGGACGAATCGGGCAAAGCAGCGGGCGCCGTTGCCGCACATCTCGGCTTCGCGGCCGTCGGCGTTGTAATAACGCATGCGGAAGTCGGCTTGGGCTTCGGGCTTTTCCACGAGGAGGAGTCCGTCGGCCCCGACGCCGCGGTGGCGGTGGCAAAGGCGGGCGATTTGAGTGTCGGTGAGGGAGAGTGAACCGTCGCGGTTGTCGAGCAGGACGAAGTCATTGCCGGCGCCGTTCATCTTTTGGAAATGCAGGATGGGCATCGGGGGAGTGTCTTTGAGGAGTGAGAGGGGTGTCAATCGCGGGTGGGGTTGGGAGGGGAACTGCGGATGGCGCGGAGAGGAGACGGATGGGGGCTTTGCGTGGAGGATGGAGTGATGGTATAGTTCAGCCATGAAGCCGGTGATCAATCCGGAGATGTTGGAGAATCCGGTATTTCAGCGGGTCCTGCGCGAGGGTTTGGCGATTCAGGATCAATTCAGCGCGGAGCCCGTTTACGCCAAGACGGGCAAAGGCTATTTGAAGAGCCGCGGCGTTGCGGAGTTGCAGGAAATCAAGAAGAAGCAACCGTACAAAAGCTGAGCCATGAAGCGGGTGTGGCTGCGCGACTACTCTTGGGAGTTTGTGACCGCGCAAAATGCGATGCTATGCTCGGCAAAGAGTGCTCTGCATAAGCCGACATCGGACGGGCACGAAGTCACGCGGCAGCTCTGGGAGAGTCATTACCTTCAAGAGACAACGCTCAATGAAGCTGTCGAATTGTGCAGGCGTTGTCATCGCGGCGCTGCTTTCTGTTTTTACAATGGAAACACTTTTGCGGCGATCATCCGTGACGTGATCAATCAGTTGGACTTGCCGGCGGCGCGGAAACTGGTTGTGAGGAGTCTCGCGGGGCACATTGTGGCGGGGGTAGCGACGGCGGAAGAGGAGAGGGCTTTTCGGGAGTTTTGCTCTGGGTTGGAGGGATAGGTTCCGGCGGTCGTAGACCGCCGCTACAAGCTTAGGTTAACGGCCGGCGCCGGGGACGGCGCCGCTACAGATGTTTAAGACGCTAAGCCGTATCCATGCAGTCGGAGACGCAATAAAAGCGCGGCTTGGCTCGGTTTTTCCAGGGGGCACGGCCGTCCCCGGCCGTGCTGTCTGATCGTGACGGGCGGGACGCCCGTGCCCCTTGGCTACGTACCAACTCGCTCGCCAAACAGTTAGTCAACTCTCGCCCAGGCGCGCCTCTGTGGCAGCGCCGGAAAAGGCAGATTGTTTTGCATTGTTACGGCTAGGACTCGAAGAGGTCGAGTTGGTCGGTGAAGGCGCGGAGTTTGTGGGCGCGGGGGCGTTTTTCGGCTAGCGCCGGTTTGCCTTCGGCGGTGAGTTCGGAGTTTTCCAGGTTGGTCAGGATTTCGCGGGCGCGTTTGAGGATCGGTTCGGGCAGGCCGGCGAGGCGGGCAACTTGGATGCCGTAGCTTTGGTCGGCGGGGCCGGGGATGATTTTGCGGAGGAAGATGATGTCGTCGTTCCATTCGCGGACCGCGATGTTGCAGTTGGTCACGCCGCGGCGGGTGCGGGCCAGGTCGGTGAGTTCGTGGTAATGCGTGGCGAAAAGGGTGCGGCAGGCGGTGACGTCGTGGAGGTGCTCGGCCACGCTCCAGGCGATGGAGAGGCCGTCGAAGGTGGAGGTGCCGCGGCCGATTTCGTCGAGGATGACGAGGCTGCGGTCGGTGGCGTTGTTGAGGATGGCGGCGGTTTCGTTCATCTCGACCATGAAGGTGGATTGTCCGCGCGCCAGGTCGTCGCTCGCGCCGACGCGGGTGAAGATGCGGTCGACCAGTCCGATCTCGGCTTCGGCCGCGGGAATGAAACTGCCGGTCTGGGCGAGGAGGACGAGGAGGGCGACCTGGCGGATGTAGGTGCTTTTGCCGGCCATGTTGGGGCCGGTGAGGATGACGAGGCGGGGGGCGTCGGTGTCGAGCGCGGTGTCGTTGGGCACGAAGCGCCCGGCGGGCATGGTTTGGTCGAGGACGGGGTGGCGTCCGTCGGTGATTTTGATCGCGCCGGTGGCGGTGAGTTTCGGGCGGATGTAGCGGAAGGTGCGGGCGGTTTCGGCGAGTCCGGCAAGGGTGTCGATCTGGGCCACGGCGCGGGCGGTGTGTTGGAGCGAGGCCAATTCGGCGAGGACGGCGGTGCGGAGTTGGCCGAAGATTTCCGACTCGAGGGCGCGGGCGCGTTCTTCGCCGCCGAGGATGCGGCCTTCCATTTCTTTCAGCTCCTGGGTGATGAAGCGCTCCGAGTTGGCGGTGGTTTGTTTGCGGGTGTAGTCGTGGGGGACGGAGGCGAGATTGGATTTGGTCACTTCGAGGTAGTAGCCGAAGACGGAGTTGTAGCGGATTTTGAGCGACTTGATGCCGGTGCGGGCGATTTCGCGGTCTTGCAGTTCGGCGATCCAGCGGCGTCCTTCGGTGCCGGCGCGGCGGAGTTCGTCGAGGTCGGGGTTGTAGCCCTCGCGGATCATGCCGCCGTCGCGGAGGGTCGGCGGGGGTTCGTCGACCACGGCGGATTCGAGGAGGACGACGAGCGGGTCGAAGGTGCGGAGGTCGGCGGCGAGGGCGAGGAGCGGGGAGGTGTCGTTTTCGGCGAGGGTGGCGCGGAGGGACGGGAGGAGGGCAAGGGAGGTTTTCAGCGCGACGAGATCGCGGGCGTTGCCGGAGGCGAGGCTGAGGCGGGAGACGGCGCGTTCCATGTCGCGGATGTCGCGGAGGATGTCGCGTATCGCGGCGAGGCGGGTGGGGTCATCATGGAAAGCGGCGACGAGGTCTTGGCGGTGGGTGATGGCGGCGAGATCGCGGAGCGGGTGGAGGATCCATTCGCGGAGCAGGCGGGCGCCCATCGGAGTGAGGGTGCGGTCGATGGCGCCGCGAAGGCTGGTGCCTTCGGGGCTGCGGGATTCGACGAGTTCGAGGTTGGTTTGGGTGACGGCGTCGAGGAGGAGGTAGGATGTGGCGTGCCAGGGTTTCGGGGGCGCGAGGTGTTGTGCGTCGCGGCGGAGGCTGCGGGTGATGTAATGGAGGAGGGCGCCGGCGGCACGGGTGCCGTGCGGGAGATCGGTGCAGCCCAGGCCGTCGAGGGATTGCACGCGGAAGTGGTCGCAGAGGAGGTCGGTGGCCTGGGTCAGGTCGAAGGCGAAGGCGTCGTGCGGGGTGGGGGGCAGCGGGAGGTCGGGGGTGGTCTCGAGGTGGTCGGGGATGAGGAGTTCGCTTGGTTGGAGGCGGGCGAGTTGGTCGGCGAGTTGGGCGGGCGATTCGATTTCGGCGAGGCGGAATTCGCCGGTGCTGAGATCGAGCCAGGCGAGGCCGGAGGATTTTTTCTCCGGGCAGACCGCGGCGAGGTAGTTGTGGCGGTTTTCCTCGAGGCCGAAGTCGTCGAGCGTGCCGGCACTGAGGATGCGGGCGATTTGGCGACGGACGAGTTGGCCGGGAGTGACTTCGCCGACTTGGTCGCAGATCGCGACGCGTTTGCCGGCTTCGACCAGTTTGGCCACGTAGGCGCGGGCGCTGTGGTAGGGGACGCCGCACATGGGGGTGTCGCCGCGTTTGGTCAGGGCGACATTGAGGAGGGCAGACGCTTCGCGGGCGTCGTCGAAAAACATTTCGTAAAAGTCCCCGAGGCGGAAGAAGAGGAGGGTGTTGGGGGGAAGCTCGCGGCGGATGTCCTGGTATTGGCGCATCATGGGAGTGAGCTTGGGGGCGGACATCGGTTGTTCTTATAAGACCGGAAGGCGAAAAGCGGAAACCGGAAAGCTGAGTGAGGGGGTGACCGGGGATTAACGGCCTTCGTCGGGGCGGCAACGCCACGACAGGCAGCGGCCTGGTGCGGTCCGCGAGCACAAGGCCCTCGGCACCGCATGGACTTGGGGTTCCTGATTTGGCAGGGTGTGGGGGTGCAGGAACATGGCATCAGTGTGGCGGGGAGAGTGGGGTTGATGGCGGCGCCGGTGTTGCTGGCTTTTGTTCTGCTGACTGAACCGCCGGAAGGGTTGAGTGTGGCCGGATGGCGGACGGCGGGGGTGGTCGGGATGATGGCGGTTCTTTGGATGACGGAGGCGATTCCGATTCCGGTCACGGCGTTGCTGCCGCTCGTTTTGTTTCCGCTGCTTGATGTGGCGCCGTTCAAGGATGCGGCGGCGCCCTTTGCCAATCCGGTGATTTATCTTTTTCTCGGCGGCTTCGTGCTCGCGCTGGGTTTGCAGCGGTGGCGACTGCATGAGCGGGTGGCGTTTTGGATTGTCGGGCGGACCGGGTCGCGGGCCAGTCGTGTTCTGGCGGGGTTTATGGTGGCGACGGCATTTGTAAGTATGTGGATCAACAACAGCGCGACGACGGTGATGATGTTGCCCATGGCGATTTCGGTGGCGGCGCTCTTTCGCGCGCGGATGGGCGGCGATGAAAAGGGGCAGGAGGGGGTGGGGTTGGCGTTGATGCTCGGGGTGGCTTATGCGGCGAGTATCGGGGGCGTCGGGACTTTGATCGGGACGGCGCCGAATGCGTTCATGGCGGGATTTCTGCGGGAGACTTACGGGCTGCAGATCGGGTTCGGTCAGTGGATGCTGGTCGGGGTTCCGTTGGTGGTGGTGGGCATTTTTCTGACCCACGCCATTTTGGCGCGTGTTTGTTTGACGGATCGGAAGATGGAGTTAGCCGGCTTGCGTGAGGAGGTGCTGGGGGAGCTGGCGAAGCTGGGTAGTTGGTCGCGCGGGGAGATCTTGGTGGCGGTGGTGTTTTGCTCCACTGCGGTGCTGTGGATGGTGCAGCCTTGGCTCAAGCCGTGGCTGCCGGGGGTGTCCGACGCGGGGATTGCCATGACGGCGGCAGTCGCGCTGTTTTTGATTCCGGTGAACTGGCGGCGCGGGGAGTTTGTTTTGTCGGGGCGGGATTTACGTGACCTGCCTTATGGGGTGCTTATTTTGCTCGGGGGCGGATTGAGTATGGCGGAGATGGTGGACCAGACGGGGCTGGCGGCGTGGTTGGGGACATTGACTGCCGCGTGGCAGGGCTTGCCGATCGTGCTGGTGGTGGTGCTCGTGACGGTGGGGATTTTGTTTTTGACCGAGTTGACGAGCAACACGGCGACGACCGCCACGTTTTTACCGGTGGTGGCGGCGGTGGCGGTCGGGATGGGTCAGGTTCCGTTGTTGCTCGTGCTCCCGGCGGTCATGGCGGCGAGTTGCGCATTCATGCTGCCGGTGGCGACGCCGCCGAATGCGATTGTTTACGCCAGCGGCTTAGTGCCCGTGCCGCGGATGGCGCGGGTGGGGATTTTGGTGAATCTGCTTTTTGCGGTCTTGATTCCGGTGGCGGTGCTCACGGTGGCGGCGTGGGTATTTGGATGAGGGTGAGAAACTTGAGGACTGAGTGGAGAGTGGTGTGGCCGGTCGCCCGGCGACCGACCCGGCCGGAGGGAACGGCCCGAGCCGGGGACGGCACCGCTACAGGGGCGTGTTTTCGGCGGAGAGCGAGGCTGCGCCGTCGTGATAGGACTACGCCGCGATGGGGACAGCGCGCGTCATCGGGGTTGCGGGCCGCTACTGCGGGGCGAACTCGACTTGGAGAGTGACTTCGCGGGCGATGACAGTTTCTCCCCCTTGGATATCAAGCTCGGGCAAAGGGGCCGCGTCGGCGCTCATCATCATGGCGGCTCGCGGCATGGGGCGCGGGTCGAAGCGTCCACCGGTTGCGTCGACGGTGCGGACCCCGCTCCATTTGAGCTTGAGCGCTTCGAGCAAGGCGCGGGCTTGAGCTTCGCCATCTTGGGCGGCGAGGGTCAGAGCTTCATTCTCCGCGCTGCGGCTGGCCGCGTCGGTCGGGCGGGTGAACATGTTCGAGACGGAGTTGGCGCCGGCCTCCATCGTGGACGAAATGAGGCGACCGGCTTCCTCGACCGGAGACTCGAAGCTGACCGCGACTTGTCCGATGTAGCCGGTGATTTTGGGCGGTTGCGGGCGTTTGCCGGCCTCGGGCTGGGACTGGGTGAATTGCGGGCGGATGTTGACCGCGGTGGTCTCGAGGCGTTGGACTTTTTCCTCCGATTGCAGGGCGGTGAGGACGGCTTGGGAACGGCGGGTGACTTCCTCGCGGACCGGAGCTTCCTCGGGCCCGGCGGCTTCGAAGCCGAGTTGGAGGACGGCGATGGTGTTCGCGACACGGACCTCGCCGCGGCCTTGCACGGTGAGGAGGGGTGGCTCGGAGGTGGCAGGACGAGGCAGCATTTGCGCCTGGAGTGGAGCCGCGGCGGCGAGAAGAAGAGGCAGAAGGCGGGTGTGTTTCATGGCTTGGTGGCGGGGAAGTCAGGGGTGCGGTGTCGCTGGCGTCCGCGGCGTCGGGCCAAGGCGCGCATGTCGACAGCCACATCGTCTTTCTCGTAAATCTCGCGTCCGATCAAGTGCTCGATGATGTCCTCAATCGAGACAACGCCGACGAAGCCGCCGTATTCGTCGACCACGGTGGCCATTTGCTGGTTGGCGGCGAGGAGGGTCTGCAGGGCACTGGCCGCGGTGGCCATCTCGGGGACAAAGGAGACGGGTTGTTGGAGGTCTTTGATTTTGCGCTCACCGTGCCCGGTCGCGATGCTGTGGAGGATGTCGCGGCGCCGGGCCAGGCCGGTGATTTCGTCGAGAGTGCCCGAATGGACGGGCATCCGGCTGAAGCGAATGGAGGGGTGCTCGGCGAGGACGTCGGAGGCGGTCTGGTCATCCTCCAGGGTAACGACCACATTGCGGGGAGTAAGGATGTCAACGACGCGTGTGCTCGAGAGGCTTAGCGCGTTGTGGATGAGGTCACGCTCGCCACCGGTCAGGGTGCCTTCGCGGGCGCCTTTTTCGGCCAGGAGCACGATTTCGCGGTCGGAGGCACCTTTGTCTGGTCTCCGCCGGATGATGGCGCGGACGATGAGATTGCACAGGTGGGTGAGGGGCCGGAGGGTACGGCGCATCCAGTAGAGCGGGAAGGCGGCGTGTTTTTGCAGAGTGGTCCGGTAGACCACACCAAGGTTTTTGGGAATGACCTCCGAGATGACCAAAATACCGAGGGTCATCAAAGCGGAGATCAGGCCGAGCGAGGCATCGCCGAAGAGGCGGGTGGCGATGCCCCCGACCACGACCGCGCCAAGCGTGTTCGCGATGGTGTTGAGGGTGAGAATGGAGGAAATGGTTTCCTCCATGTGATTCCTCGAATCCTCGAAGAGTTTTCCACGGCGCGGGTTACGTTCTTTCAGGGCCTCGACTTCGGCCGTCGTCGTGCTGAGGAACATGGCCTCAAGAAGAGAACAGAAAAACGACACACCGAGCGTGAAGGCCACGGCGAAGGCAAGAGCAGTCATCGGATATCCCCCATCTTAGGGTAGGCTGGCAGGGGTCGCAATGGTTTGTGCCTTGACTCGGACGGGGAGACAGGGACTGCTTGGCATCTCCTGAGCGTTTTCTTGATGAAAATACCTTTTTTACCTTTGCTTATTTTTGTTCTTCTGGCCCGGGTGGAGGAGGCAAAGCCCTCGCTGAATAATGTCCCCGATTGGGGCAAGTCGGCTGTATGGTATCAAATCTTCCCCGAGCGTTTCCGCAATGGTGATCCCTCCAACGACCCCACGCGCGAGACTCTGGAAATGCATTTCCCGAATGTGGGTGGATGGCGGGTCACCCCGTGGACAGCCGATTACTTCGTCCGTGACGAGTGGGAAAAGGCGATCGGGGACAGCTTTTACGAGAACGGCGTCTTCCACCGGCGTTACGGCGGTGACCTGCAGGGTGTGATCGACAAGCTCGACTATCTGCAAAATCTGGGGGTCACGGCGATCAAGCTCAATCCGGTTTTTTACGGGCGTTCGCAGCACAAATACGATGGTAACTCGTTCCACCATATTGATCCGAATTTTGGCCCCGACCCGGAAGGTGACTTGGAGATCATCCGCCACGGCGGGGAAACGGATGATCCGGCGACTTGGAAGTGGACGGCTGCGGACAAGCTGTTCCTCGAGCTGATCAGAAAAGCGCACGACCGCGGGATCAAGGTGGTGATCGATGGGGTTTTCAACCATACGGGGCGCGACTTTTTTGCGTTTCGCGATATCCGGATCAACGGCGCGAAGTCGCGCTACGCCGACTGGTTCACGATCCAATCTTTCGACGATCCGGAGACGCGCCGCAATGAATTGCGCGTCACGGGTTGGGCCGGATTTTTCACCTTGCCCGAATTCCGCAATAATGCGGACGGCAGCGATCTCCATGCCGGGCCGAAGCAGTACATTTTCAACGCAACCAAGCGTTGGATGGACCCGGATGGTGATGGCGATCCGGGCGACGGCATCGACGGCTGGCGGCTCGATGTGTCGGAAGAGGTGCCGGACAAATTCTGGCGCGAGTGGAATGCGCTGGTTTTCCAAATCAACCCCCAGGCCATCACCATCCCCGAGGTCTGGACCAATGCGGCGGACTACCTCAAGCGGACCGGATTTTCCGCGGCCATGAACTACTATGCCTTTGCCATGCCGGTAAAAGCTTTCCTCATCGACAACAGCATCAAGCCATCCGCTTTCGGAGCACTCCTCAACGAGCGCCGTGTTCAATTTTCGGATGATGTGCAGCTGGCGCTGTGGAATTTGACCGATTCGCATGACACCGACCGTCTGTCGCAAATGATCATCAACCGCAACTCTGCCGGCGAATACAAAAACGTGGAAAAGTTCGACTATGACGAACCGGGTAATTCAGCGCGGAGCAATTCCGGGTACCAGGTTCGCGCACCTGCCGAGGACGAGCGTGCCATCCAGCGCTTGATCACGCTGTTCCAGCTCACCTACGTCGGCGCGCCGATGTTTTACTATGGCGTCGAAGCAGGCATTTGGGGTGGGGATGACCCGGACTGCCGCAAGCCGATGCCATGGCCTGATCTGCAAATGGAAATCGAGAAAACCGATCCCATCGGACGCGCACGCGAGGAAGACGATCCGAACTTCGACCAAGAAGTGCATGGTTTCTACCGCAAGGCCATAGCGCTGCATGCGGATCATGCAGCCTTCAAGACGCCGGAATTCTCCGTTTTGGCGGCCGAGGATGAGAAGAACGTCTTTGTCTACAGCCGTGGGGCAGGTGATGCCCTGCGCCTGGTGGCTCTGAACCGTTCGAATCGGGAGCAGACCGTCCAGCTTACGGAGGGCGAGGGGGAGATTCTTTTTTCCACGAGTAGTGAGATGGGGGCGGTTTTGCGTGCAGATGAGGGCAGTGCCCGCTTGCTCACCTTGCCGCCGCTCACCGGTGTGGTCCTGCGGTAATCTCGAATTCAGCGCGTGCGGGAGGCGTGCGGGAGTGTGGTGTGAGCGGATCTCGGGCCTTCGCTGGCCGGCGTTGGTCAGAGGGAGGTCCCCGCACGGTGATGAGGCTGCGTGAGCTCCTCGGGCCAACCAGGAGGGGTCTGCCCGACGGTTCCCAGTCTGTTGACTCGAGCCTTCAAAGTTAGGCCGCCGAGGGGAGGCGGCGCACCATGATTTTACCCCAGTGGGCACGGTCGGCGGCCTCGGCAAAGAGCGTCCTGCAGCGCCGCAAGCGGGAAGCCGGGGCCGCGATTTGTCCGGCAACGAGGACCTCGTTCATGGCCGCGGGCGACTTGACCGTCCGCACTTCGGCGAAGGACGCGAGTAGAATGCGGCGAGTTGCCGATTGCATGGTGCGGTGGCCCGGGCCGGTGACGAGATTCACCGCGAGCACGCCCCTCCCGGGGCTATGGCTCGCCGCAGGTTGGCCAAGAGCGGCCGGTTCATGGTCTTTGCCCGAAAGACGTCGGTCTGTCCGGCCAGATAGATGTCGTCGATGACCACGTCAAAGGTGCGGCGATTCGCGCGCAACCAAGCATAAGCGTCGCCGACGATGACTTCGACCCCGGTCGCGTCGAGTGCCATGTGCCGGCGGGCCAGACGGACCATCTGCGCATCAATGTCGAGCGCGGTGAAGCGGCAGGCGGGTAGCAGGTGGCGCAGAAGGCGCAAGGTGGTTCCACCGGCCAGCCCGAGCATGAGCAAGGAACGTGGTTCCTCCTTTTTTCCGAGGAGCGCGGCGGCGGCCAACATATCCCAGGCCAATCCGGTGAGGAAGCGGTGCCGGTGATGAAAGGCATGCGTGGCGCCGGACACCCGGAACTCGGTGGCGAGGGCCGACTTCCAGATTTCGAAATTCTGGTAGTCGGTGCGCACCACTGCGGTGCGGCGCAGTCGCGCGGCAGGAGTTGTATCGGACTGCTTCATCCCGCGGAGGTCAGCGGGCCGGCGCCAGCTGGTTCAGAGCTCCATTTGTTCGAGACTGCGGCCTTTGGTTTCGCGGACAAATTTCCACGCGCAGAAACCCGAGATGGCGGCGAAGATGGCGTAAAGGCTGTAAGCTCCGCCCAGGCCGATGGTGCCAAGCAGGATGGGGAAGGTCATGGTGACCAAAAAATTGGTGCCCCACTGGGAGAGTCCGGCCAGAGAGAGCGCGGCACCGCGGATCCGGTTGGGGAACATCTCGCCAAGCAGTACCCACATGACCGGCCCCCAAGAAATGCCGAAGCAGACGATGTAGAGGTTCGCGCTGACCAAGGCAATGCGCCCGGCGGCGTCCCCGAGGACAAGGTTGCCATCGGCACCGACTTCGGCCGTGCCGAAGACCACGGCAAGGATGCCGAGGAAAAGCGCCATGCCGAGCGAACCGGTGAGGAGGAGGGGTTTGCGTCCGACTTTGTCGATGAGGAGAATGGCCGCCACGGTGGCGCTCACGTTGATGATGCCCCCGATGACATTGATGAGCAGCGCGTTGGCCTCGGAGAAGCCGGCCGCCCGCCAGAGCACTTCGCCGTAATAAAAAACCACATTGATCCCGACCAATTGCTGCAGGGCGGCGATGGCAATGCCCACCCAGACGATGGGATGGAGGCGTTTGGTGGCATGATTGAAAAGATCCTGCATGCTCGGACGATGATTCTCGTCGAGGGTGGCCCGGATTTCCTGCACCTTGGCCGCGGCATCGGCCGGATGGGAAAGCCCGGCCAAGACGGCCTCGGCTTGCGCCGTGCGGCCGATGGCAACGAGATAGCGCGGCGATTCGGGGATGAAAATCACGCCCACGAGAAACAAGGTTACCGGGACCAGTTCCATCCAGAACATCCACTGCCAAGCCTGAAAGCCGAACCAGAACGGCTCCGAGGCTCCGCCCGCACCCAGGGCGATGAGGTAGTTCATGAGAAAGGCGAAAAAGAGTCCGAGCACGATGGCCATTTGCTGCAGGGTGGCGAGGCGTCCGCGGTAAGCGGCGGGGGCGATTTCGCTGATGTAAGCCGGGCAAATCACGCTGGCCCCTCCGACCGCGAAGCCGCCGATCAGCCGGTAGACGACAAATTCCAACGATCCGGTGGCGATGCCGGAGCCCCAGGAGCTGATGCCGAAAAAAATCGCTGCGGCAAAAAGCGCGGCGCGGCGGCCGAAGCGGTCGGCGAGTCGCCCGGCGAGAAACGCGCCGGCCGCACAACCCAGCAGCATAGAGGCCACGTTGAAGCCGCTGCCAAGGTTGTCCGCATTGAAAGCCTTTTGCAGCGCCCCGACCGTGCCGTTGATCACCCCGCTATCATAGCCAAAGAGAAAACCTCCGAGCGCGGCGACCGCGGAGAGCAGTGAGACCCGGAGCAGGTGGGAGGGGGCGGTGGTGGTCATAACGTGGGAAGCGGTCACGGGTGGATTATGGTAAGTTATTCTACCAAATGTGCCACGAGATGCGACTTAATCCGAGAGGGCGGCCATGAGCAAAAGATTACTTTTCCAGCACCCAGCCCAACCGGTAGAGCCGGGCGGTGTAATCGCTTCCGCCCGGCGGATAAAGCGGGGCAATGCCTTGGGACCGGCTTCCCGCGCGCAAGTCGGTCGCACTGACAGTGGCCACATGCCCGTCGGCGTAGGCCAGGTTGAGGACCGGGTTGGAGCTGCCGCGGTAATGGGACCATGAAGCATTTGGAGTGGTCGTGTAGGCGAAATCCCAGAACAAGAGGGCGTCGCTTGCTTTGAATTTGGGCCGCTGGCCCGCCGCATAAAAGTTATTGAACCTGTAGTGACCGCGACCAACGGGAAACTCCCCGCCGGTCACATCGAGCTCTTTGGCGAGGACAGGATTGCGACAGGTCGCCGGGCACTGGAAGATGCTGTTTTTGAGGGGAGTGTTGGTCGGAGTCCCGGTGAAGCGACGTATTTCGTCCCAGTGCCAGGGGCCGGTAATTTCCGTCCAATTTGGTATCTTGCCGTTGTTTTCCGCGGCCATGGTGGTGGTCAGGGTCACCATCTGTTTGAGATTGCTGACACATTTCGCCTTGTCCGCACTCTCTCTCACCGAGGAGAAGGCCGGGATGGCCAAGGTGGCCAGAACCCCGATGATGGCAATCACGACGAGAAGTTCGATCAAAGTGAAGCCCGTGCCATGGCAAGAATGCCGCGGTGGCGGGGCGGGGACCAAGGACGGGAAGCCTGCGACTTTGCTGCGGCCGTGGGAAGTGGCGGGGCTTTTTTTCACGATGGCATTCCGGACCCGTCGCCGGAGACCCCCGGCGGGGTGTTCCGCCCATCTGGATCCGGGAGACGCTGGGCCGTGGCTGTTACGGCATGGTCACCTTCAAGCGGAGAAACAGTTTTCCGTTGACCGCATTGCTCTTGGGCACGGTGACTGTCATATCATCCGCCAAAGCCCCGTTTTCGTTGACCACCACAGGCACGACGTCATTCCAGACGGTCAGGTCTGTGGTCCACTGGCCCACTTGGGTGGTGTCCGCTTCCGATTCGTCATTGCGGGTGTAGCTCAGCACCAGATCGTCACCCACGCTGGCCACGGTCGGGAGAATGGAGAGAGACGGCACGACCGGGTTGCCGCCGGCCAGCACGTATTCCATCAGATTGGCGATGCCGTCGCCATCCGGGTCGGCGGTGGGTAATTTGGAGGCGTCATCCGGGAGCAGGGGATTCGGAGTGAAGCTCTCGATCCAGGCCACGTAAGGGTCGCCGTCCGGCTCTCCCGTGACCGTCACGGTGCTGGTCTGTGCGTCGAAAGTCGCCTGCTGGAGCGAGCCCAAACCGGTGGCGGTGAAGGTCTGGGACCCGGCCAGAGGCCCGGGCAAGATGCGGTAAGCCCCGGGAGCCGTCGGGGCCGCGAACTCGGCGACCAAAGTGTCGGCGGTGGCGTCGACAATGGCATTAAGTCCGGTTTTTTCGACCCGGAGAACGCCGGCCGTCACCGTTGTAGTGCCTGCGTAGGTGCTGGGTGCGCGCAAGGTGAGCTGGCCTGCACCCGATTTCTCCAAGCCGCCTGTACCCGTGAAGAACTGGCTGGTGGTCACGTTGAACCCGTTGCTGTCGATTTTGAGTCCGCCACCCGCCAGATTGGCCACATCCAAGTTTTCGATCAGGTTGCTCTCGTCCCGTTTCGCGGTGAGGACGCCACCGTTGAAGTTCAGCGTGGCGTTGCCGGTGCCACCCGAGATCTTGGTCGCGTTGACCGTGCCGCCGTCAAGATTGAGGGTGCCGGTGCCGTTTTCGCGGCCCACGATGATTTCGTTGCCCACGTTGACCACCGCCGAACCGCTGACCGTGTAGGTGGCGTCGGGCGGGATCGCTGCGACGGAAGAAGTAAAGCTGATCACCGGAGCATCGCCCTCGAGAGCGGCGTTGCGGGTTGTAAAATTGTAAGCATCCCAACCTGAGGGGAAGGTGTCCGAGGCGTAGCTCACCCGGAGAAAAACGAACTGTCCGGCCCCGTTCCCGCTGTCGTAGGCGGCATTGAGGTAGGCGAGGAGTGCCGCGCTTCCCGCGTCATCCGTCAGGTTGTTGGGCCCACTCTCGGGACCTGCGCTCGTCGTCGTGCTGGCGGGGGTGAGGAAGCTCGCTTGGATCAGCGTGGCGTTCGGGTCGGGGGCGGAACCGTTGTACCAGTCGGTTGTGGCAATCTGGGGGGCAGGGCTGACCCTCACTGCGTAGAGGTCGAGGTCGGTGACCGTGGCATCTCCTTTGTTGTAAAGATTCACCCCGAAGGTGGCGCTGGTGAACGGATCAGCCACCGCGCCGAAGTCGGGCAACTGGAAAGGGATGACGGCGGTCGTCAGGCCGGATCCATACCATTCGCCGATGCTCACATTCCAGTTGTCGATATTTTGAATGATGACGGTTTCAGGTGACCACTCGGAACGCTTCTCGAGTTGTCCGTCATTAGCATTGGAAAGAATCCTTGTTCCTTGGGCGGGCGGAAGACCGTTGCCAACATAGATTTCGTTCTGCACATTCATGGTGCCGGCGCTTTGCGCAAGGAAGCCTGTCGCGCCATTCTCCCCGATGATCAGCTTGTCGCTGCCCGTCACGGTTCCGCCGGTCATCGTCATGGTGCCGGACGACTTGCCGGACACATCGGTGACCTTGACCGCGACACCGGTGCCGCTGTCCGCGGTTCCGCTGGCCGAGGCGGTGAAGACCGTTCCCACGTTGTTATCGGCTGCGCCGAATGCGGTCCAAATTGTATCGCCCGGCGTCGTGATGACGTAGGCCACGCCACGAACCAAGGAGGTGGCGTTGACCGAGGAGGATTCGTCCTTGCCGACAAAGATGTTGTTGGTCGCCGCCAGCGCGCCTCCGCTCAGATTGTAGGCACCGATGCCGCCCTGGTCGCCGTCGCGTGTTCCCACGCCGAACTCGCGGTTCACGTTGAGCGTGCCGGCCGTTTGGTTGAGTGTTCCCACGCCGTTGCGGCGGCCGACATACATGTTGCCATTGCCCTCGGTCGTAATCGTACCGCCGTCGACGTTCAGAACGCCCGTGCCGAGTTCGCGCCCCACGACGAGCTCGTTGGAAATGCTAAGCGATCCGGTCCCGTTCAGCGTGTAGCTTCCCGAACCGGCATTGGCATTGCCGATGTACGCTTCGTTGTTCGCGCTTATGGTGCCGCCGCTGTGCAACACGCGGCCAATACCATTGTTTTGCCCGACGAGAAGCTGCCCCCCACCCGTTTTGATTATCGTGCCGCCGGTCATGGTTACCGTGCCGGTGCCCCGGTTGTTGCCGATGTAGCTCGTGTTGTTCAACGTCATGGTGCCCGCTTCGAGGTTGAGGGCGCCTTGACTGCCCGTGGAGTCGCCGACAAACAGCTCGCTGGAAACGGTGAGGGTCCCGTCGGTGTTGACGTTGATCGTGCCCTCCCGATTGTCGCCGAAGGCGGCCACAAGGAGATTTCCCGTGGCGTCGAGCGAACCCGTGCCTTGTGCGTAGCCGGTGATACCAACTTCTGGGATCGACGTGTCGGCCAGGTTGTAGACGCCGTCTTCCACCTTCATCCAGGCACCCCCGAAGGTTCCGGCCACGCCGGCCAGATGGTCGATGCGACCGCCCCCATTCACGATGATGTCATTGGGGGTCGCGGAAATATCCGCGGTGATCGTTGCGATGTTGGGGGTGGTTGTGGCCACAACGGCGTTGTCGTCAAATAGAGTATCGGGCACCCCGCCTTCCGACCAGTTGGCCCCGTCATTCCAATCCGAGCTCACGGCTCCGCTCCAAAAGTTGTCGACGGCGTGACCGAGCGGGGCGCTCAAGCCGAGGAGAAGGGCGGCGACAACGGGTGTAGCCCGAAGGAAGTTTCCGGTGATAGGGGGGGTGGGGGTGGATTTCATGGGTTTCGGGGGTTGGATGAGGGTTGGTTGGAATTCGGTGGTTTAGGACTGCGGGGACTCGAAATAGGTCTGGATGCCGCGGGCCGGAATCTGGCAGGTCAGGTTCGCTTCTTCGGCCACCCCGAGGGCGAACTCGGCGGGCTGTTCGGTCGGGTTGAAGACGACGACGGCGAGGGTTCCGTCCGGGTTGCGGAACGCAATGGACTGGATTCCTTGCGGGCCGCCTTCCGAGTGGATGCGGCGGGCGCCGGGTTGGACGAATTTGCTGAAGTGGGCGAGGTAGTAGAAGGAGGGGCCGTAGGTGACTTCCTTGGTGTTGGTGTCGACGATGACCGGGGCGTCACAGAAATTGCCGACGTGGTTCGGACCGCCGCGTTGGTCGAGGACGATATTCCAGTCAATGAAGCCGCAGACCCAGTTGCTGAAGTCGCCGATGATATTGCGCGCGTAGCGTTCGCCGTTCTCCCATTTGCCGATGCACTCGGGAGCGCCTTCGACGCACCCTTCGGTGAAGAGAATGTGTTTGTCCGGGAATTTCTCGTGCACCCGCGACGAGGCGGCGTAGTCCTCGCTCATATACCAGTGCAGCCCGAGGCCCCAAAGATACTTGGCGGTGGCGGGGTCTCCGAGTTCGGCCTCGGCGAATTTCTCGATCGAGTCCCGGTTGTGGTCATGGCCGAGCAGCTTCACATCCTCCAGCCCCGCGGCGTGCAAGGCGGGCCCGAGGAAGTCGCGGATGAACTCCGCCTCGTGCTCCGGCGTGTAGGTGCAGGATTCCCACCGCTGATGGGCGCCGGGTTCGTTTTGCACGGAAAGGGCCCAGATCGGAATGCCCTCCTCCTTGGCCATGGCCTGAACGAATTTGACAAAAACACCCGCCCAGGCCGGACGGTATTCCCAGCGGAGCGAACCACCATCGTCCATGCGGTTGTTGTTCTTCATCCAGGCCGGCGGGCTCCAGGGTGAGGCCATCAATTTGAAGCGGTCGGGCCCGGCCACCTTGCGGGCATCGTGGATGAGCGGCATCATCCAGCGGCGCATCGGCTCGAGGGTGAAATCATGCAGGTCGTAGTCGCCCGGGGTGGGGGTAAGCGACCACATGCTGAGGGAAAAGTCGCAGGAGTTGAGGTGCGTGCGGGCCAGAGTGTAGCCGATGCCCTCCTTGGGGTCGTAGTAGCGGCGAAGTATTTCCATCCGCTTGTCCGGTGGAAGCTGGGCCAAAACCCAAGCGGAGGACTCGCTGAGGGCACCGCCGAAGCCGACGATTTCCTGAAATGACTTCGACGGATGGCAGACAATGGCGCTGGGGGCAGGGGCTGCGGTTTTGGACGGAGCCGTCACGGCGCTGAGCCGGTGTCCGGTATCCTTGGCGGTTTCGACCACCGACCAGGCACGAACGGGCGGCTCGGCGGCATCGGCGGAATGTATGGTCAGAGACAAGCCACCGAGCAGGAGGGTGGTGAGGAGGCGGCGGGGACTCGTGGGGAGAGACATGGGCAGGATGGCTTGCGGGGGGAGATTTACGGGGAGGTCAAGACAGAGAGCACCCTTAAGATACCACCAAGTTGCAAACTCGCTATAGTCCGGAATGACTAGTGCGGTTTCAAAAAATATTTAGCCACTGATTGGGGAGGATAAGGGAAGATGAGCCGAAGAAAGTTGTGCCGGCTGACACCGGCGCAAAATCATCCTCCTCCATCTTCCTCTATCCGTGGCTACGACTGTTCCGAAACCGTTTAGTCGGCGGCGACGACGCTTCAGCCCCTTGACTCGGCTGCGTCCGCTCGGTGGATCCGTCCGCCTGCACGTACCGCTTCCGGGTGAAAAAAAGAACGCCCGCCGGTTGGCGGGCGTTCTGCTTGAGAGCCTATGTTCCTTTAGCGCCGCCGGCGGATGACGTGGCCGGCCAGCCCCAGACCGGCGAGGACGAGTAAAGCGTAGGTGCTGGGTTCCGGAACGACGTTGACTTGCAAACTACCTTCGGTGAAGTAGGCGGACTTTCCATCGCCGAGATCGGCGGCGTTGGCGGCACCCAGATTACTCAGTCCGTTCGTGTTGATGATAGCGGTGCCGCCGATGAGGTTGTAAAGACCGACCGTGGTCGCACTGGACAATCCGACAAGATCGTCAATGCCGAAGTCGGCAAAGCTCACCGTGGCGCCGTTGGCGAGAAGTGTCTGGGTGAGACTAAAGGCAAACTTGGCGCCGGAGTTGAAGGAGAGGTCGCCGGCAATGGCGCCCGCTCCGCCGAGGGCGGCGCCGTCGGCCACAGTGACCGCGCTGGTGATGCTGCTGTTGAGGGCCAAGGTCAAGGTGCCGGCACTGACCAGCGTCGGCCCGGTGTAAGTGCTGGCTGCGTTGAGGGTCAGGCTGCCCGCGCCCAGCTTCTCCAAGCCGCCCGTGCCGGTCAGAGCCTGGCTGGTGGCAACAGCAAACCCGTTGCTGTCGATCTTGATCCCGCCGTTTTCGACGTTGGCGGTGTCCAGGTTTTCGATCAGGTTGGCCTCGTCCCGTTTGGCTTTGAGCACGCCGCCGTTGAAGTTCACCGTCGCGCTGCCGTTGCCGCCGGAAATCTTGGTGGCGTTGACCGTGCCTCCGTCGAGGTTGAAGGTTCCCGTGCCGTTGTCGCGGCCGACAATGACCTCGTTGCCCACGTTGAGGACGCCGGTCCCGCTCAGGGTGTAGGTTCCCACCGATGAGGCATTGTTTTCATTGCCGATGAAGACTTCGTTTTGCACGTTCACCGTGCCGCCGCTCTGGGTGAGAACGCCCGTCGCTTGGTTGTGCCCGATCTGCAACTTGTCGCTCGTGCTCATCGCCCCGCCGGTCATGACCATCGTTCCGGACGATCCGAGTTCTTTGCCGATGAAGATGTTACGACCCGCCGACAAGGTGCCTCCACTCAGATTGTAGGTGCCGGTGCCAATCTTGTTGTCATCGCGCGTACCCACGCCGAATTCGTAAATCACGCTGATTACCCCGTCCGTCTGGTTGAGGGTGCCTGTGCCGTTACGGCGCCCGATATACATGTTGCCGTTGCCCGAGGTGGTGATCGTGCCGCCGTTGACGTTCAAGATACCTGTGCCGCTCTCGCGGCCGACGACCAATTCGTCCGCCACGTTGAGCGCTCCGGTCCCGCTGAGGGTATAGGTTCCCTGAGCCCCGGCATTTTCGTTGCCGATATACAACTGGTTTTGATTCACGTTGATCGTTCCGCCGCTCTGCACCACGGTGCCTGTGCCATTGTTGTGGCCGACGATCATCTTCTCATCCCCGGTCTTGGTGATCGTGCCGCCGGTCATGTTGAGCGTGCCCGTGCCACTCTCGCGGCCGATGACAAAATCACGCCCGGTGTTGAGCACCGAGTTGCCGCTAAGATTGAGAGTGCCGTTGCCACCGCCGCCTTGTCCCACGTAGAAATCATGGTTCAGCGTGATGGTCCCGCCACTCTGGGTGAGGGTCCCGGTGCCGCTGTCGCGGCCGACAAAAGTTTGGTCGCCGCCGGTCTTGGTCAGCGTGCCGCCGGACATGGTCAGCGTCCCGGTGCCCCGGTTGTTGCCGACATAGATCTTGTTGTTCACCGTCATGCTGCCGTTTTCGAGGCTGAAAGTGCCCGTGCTGTTGAGCGAGTCACCGATGAAGAATTCGCCGGAGACGGCAAGCGTTCCCGCCGTGTTGACCCGCACGGTTCCGGTCCGATTGTCACCAGCAGCACCTACGTTTAGATTCCCCGTGGCGTTGAGTGAACCGGTTCCCTGGGCAAAACCGGTCAGGCCGGCAGCGGCCGTGGCGGTGTCCGCCAAATTGTAGGTGCCCGCCGTGCCGTTCTGGCCGACAAACATCCAACTGCCTCCGCCTGTGCCGGCGGTTCCGGCAAGATGATCGAGGCGGCCTCCCCCGCGCACGACGATATCATTGGGCGTGGCGGCAATATCCGCGGAGATGGTTGCGATGTTTCCCGACGCGTTGTCCACAATGGCGTTCTGCCCGCTTGGTACATTTCCGAGACTCCAATTTCCCGGGGTGTTCCAATCCGTGCTCGTGCCGCCGGTCCAGGAATTGTCTTGGGCACTGGCGGCCGAAAGGCTGATCGCTGCGAGGGCCGCGGTGACGAGGGAAGTTCCGAGGCGGGCGCGACGTAACTTGGGGGTTTTGGTTTTGAGCTTCATGGGAGGACTGGGTGTTGTGGAGGTTGTTTGGATTTGTTTGTTGCTGCGTGGACGCGACGCAAAGAACGAGAGGAAACTACGCCGGTTTATCCACCGCCGCTATAGTCCGAAGTGACTAGGCGCTAATCGGAGCTAGAGCTTGTGAAGTTGGGCTGCTGCGTGGCTAGATGCTCGGCTGGCTTCCTCCGCAACTCCCAAAACCTCTCTACCCATGACTTTACCGCCACTTGCCCCCTTTGCCCGCCCGGCCACCTTGAGCGCTGCGTTCGCTGTTCTCTGTCAGAGTGCGCTGGCCGCCTCCCCGCCATGGCTCACGGCGAACGACGATAAGATCAAAGCCATCGTGGAAAAAATGACCCTGGCCGAGAAGGTCGGGCAGATGACCCAACCGGACAGCGGATCGGTCAAGGACCTCGAGGACATCACCACCCTTGCCCTGGGGTCGATGCTCAGCGGGGGCAGTTCGGATCCGGAGAGCGGCAACAAGCTTTCGGACTGGGCGGATTTTTACACCGAGCGCCAGAAGCGTGCGCTCAAATCGCGGCTCGGGATTCCCTTGATCTACGGCGTGGATGCAGTCCACGGCCACAACAATCTCCTCGGGGCGGTCATCTTTCCGCACAACATCGGCCTGGGGTGCGCCCGGAATCCGCAGTTGGTCGAGGAAATCGCGCGGATCACCGCGCGGGAAGTGCGGGCTTCGGGGATCCAATGGACCTTCGCCCCGTCGGTCGCTGTGCCGCGGGACATCCGCTGGGGACGGGCTTACGAGGGATTCTCGGAGGATCCTGCCGTGGTGGCCCGGCTCGGCCCCGCGGTGGTGCGCGGCTTGCAAGGGACGGACCTCTCGGGGCGGGAGTCGGTCGCGGCCTGCGCCAAGCATTTCATCGGTGATGGAGGAACGGGATTCAAACCGGGTGGGGGAGAGGGCATGCTCGACCAAGGCGATGTGCGGGTCGACGAAGAGACCTTGAGGGCCATTCATTTGGGCGCCTATCCCGACGCGATCAAGGCCGGCGTGGCCACCATCATGCCGTCTTACAGCAGTTGGAACGGGGTCAAATGCTCCGGCAGCAAGGAGCTCTTGACCGACATCCTGAAGAAGGAACTGGGTTTCGAGGGTTTTGTCATTTCCGATTACAATGCCATCGACCAGTTGGTCAGTCCGGAGGCCGACGACTCCGCGCCGGAGAGCAACAATGCGGCGGGGCAGGTGCGCAGCGCGGATTACAAGAAGTGCATCGAGATTTCGATCAATGCCGGCATGGACATGGTGATGCTGACCGACCGCTACAAGGAGTTCATCACCATGCTGCAGGAATTGGTGGAGGAGGGGAAAGTTCCCATGGCGCGGATTGATGATGCGGTCACCCGGATTCTGCGGGTCAAATTTGCCATGGGCATGATGGAGGCGGAGCCGGATCTTTGGCCGAACAAAGAATTGCAACCGGAGTTCGGCTCCGAGGCCCACCGCAAAGTGGCCCGTCAGGCTGTGGCCGAGTCGGTGGTCTTGCTGAAGAACGACAATGCACTCCTGCCGGTCAAGAAGCTGCCACGCCGGATCCACGTGGCGGGCAGCGGTGCGGACGACCTCGGTATGCAGTGCGGGGGATGGACCATCGGTTGGCAAGGTGATCGCGGCGACCTCACGCCGGGCGGAACCACTATTCTTGACGCGCTCAAAGCAGTGGCCGGCAACACGACCGAGGTCAACTTTACGGCCGACGGATCGAAGTGCGAAGGCGCCGACTTGGGCATCGTGGTGGTGGGTGAGGGTCCGTATGCCGAAATGAAAGGCGACCGCTATGACTTGGCCCTTTCTCCGGAGGATACCGCAGCAGTCGCGGCGCTCAAAGCCGCAGGCCTGCCGGTGGTGGTCGTTGTCTTGTCCGGTCGCCCCATGATTCTGGGCGACGTGGCCGATCAGGCGTATGCCATCCTGGCCGCCTGGCTTCCCGGGACGGAAGGAGCCGGGGTGGTCGATGTGCTGACCGGAGCCGCGCCGGCCACCGGAAAGTTGTCCTTCGCCTGGCCGCGTTCGATGGATCAAGTCCCCCTCGGACACCAACGGGAGACCATCGAAAATCCGCTCTACCCCTTGGGATTCGGACTTGGCTATGAGTGACATCGTGACCCTATACAACTGTTCGGTCAGCACCCCGACCGATCCGCCGGCCGCGGCAACCCTTGAGAAACTGCCGCAACGAGTCCGCGATATCGCCACCCTGCGCGGCCTTGGCTACACCTTCCGCGAGATTTCCGAGCAATTCCAGGTCACGCCTCAGGCCATCTCGCTCATGCTCTCGCGCCACCGCCGCGTCTTGAAAACCTTGCGCGGTTCGGTCGAATTGGCCGGTCTCTCGCCGCGGGCGGTCAATGCCCTCGGCCGCCACGGCATCCGGTCACGCGCCGCAGCAATCGAAGCCGGTGTGCTCGAGTTGCTCAAAGGCGGACGCAATTGCGGGGACAAAACCCTCGAAGAAATCCGGCGGTGGCTGGCCGACGACCCGTGTGCCGGTCAAGACGCGCCGGCGGCTTTCGCAGCGCGCTAAGTTGGAAATCGTGGTGGAAAGTCGTGAGGGTGGAGTGGCCGATCTGAACAGTCGTCGGTTTTCAACTTCCCAACCTTAAACTCACAGGTCCCTTTCGAGGCTGAGACCCCCCATTTTGCCGATCTCCAGACCCGTGGTTAGCGACGCGCCATTGGCTCCCGAGTAACTTGGGTTATGGCGGACCCGCCAATTACTGCTTTGGACAGGGGGCACGGGCGTCCCGCCCGTCACGATCCAAACCCATCGGCAGGATGCCGATGCCACACCCCAATGATTTGGGTTGCGGGCGTCCCGCCCGGGTGGTCTTTCGGAAAACGGGCGAGACGCCCGTTCCCCCTGGGCTTTGCCGCCCCAGTTACTCCCCAACCACGCCCGCCAATGCGCGGGTTCAGGGACTCCCGACTAACTTGCGGGAGTTACTCTGTTGAAAACGAAGAAGAACAGGCCACAGCCGAGGGCAACGAGACAGGCAGCTCGGAGAGCTGAGCGAAGCGGTCAAATGGAAGAAGATAGCAGAGGACAGAGCGGGGCGCGCTGACACGCGCCCCGCTCAAAGCTTCGGTCCGGAGACTGTGTTTGCGCCGTGTCAGCGGCGCGAACACCATCTTCTGTCATCCTCTTCCATTTGCCTATGGGCCGTCTCTCAGACTCGGCTGTGGCCTTCTGACCTCTGGCCTGCCAAAGTTCATAGCCTTCGCAAACCCGGATACTCCCAGCACACACCCGCCAACGCGCGGGTTCAGGGACTAAGCCGTAACCATGCAGTTGAAGACGCAATAAAAGCGCGGCTTGGCTCGGTCTGTCCAGGGGGCACGGCCGTCCCGGCCGTGTTGTCGGGTCGTGACGGGCGGGACGCCCGTGCCCCCTTGGCCACGTGCCAACTCGCTCACCAAATAGTTAGTCAACTCTCGCCCAGACGCGCCTCTGTGGCCGTGCCAGAAGTGGCAGAATGTTTTGCATGGTTACGGCTAAGGGGTCTGTAGTGGGGCTTGACCTCGGCCGTCCTCAGGTCGAGACCCCGCCCAAAACGCCGTTCAGTTGCATTTCGTGGAGAATCTTGTCCTGGATGGGCTGAGTCAGGCGGTTCATTTCGTCGACGCCCCAGGCGATCCCGACAACCGTCCGCACGGGGCGCTCGCCATCGGGCATTTCCGCCAGCTTCAAATAGGCATCGACCACCCATTGCGGGTCCGGAGCACCTTCGCTCTGCAGCATTTGGGCAAAGTTGGCACCCATGGCGGCCGGGACGCCGGCGAGTTCGCCGTAGGAGGCAAGCACCTCGCTGTGGGCGGGAGGCTTGCCGGATCCGAGAAGCCCGGTACCGAAAGGGCCCGGCTGGACGATGGCGACATCGATCCCGAACTTGGCCACCTCGTAACGCAAGGCTTGCGAGTAGCCCTCCAAAGCGTGCTTGGTCGCGGTGTAGGTCCCGAAAAAAGGCGGCGAGATGCGGCCGACAAGAGAACTGCAGTTGATGATCAACCCACGGCCCGCTTTGCGCATGGCGGGAAGAACGGCCTGCGTGGTGCGGATGACGCCATAGTAGTTCGTGTTCATCTGCTCGTGGGCCTGGGCCACGCTGAACGCTTCGGTGAGGCCGAGATACATGATGCCCGCGTTGTTGATCAGGATGTCGACGGGGCCGGCGGCCAGAATCCGGGCAAAACCTGCGGCCACGGAGTCGTCGTGGGCCACATCCATCTCGAGGATGGAAATACCGGGAGAATGGGCTTCCAGCGCGGCTTTCTTCGCGGCGTTGCGCCCTGCGGTGTCCCGCATCGTGCCCCAGACACGATAGCCTTGGTCCGCGAAACATTTGACCGCGCCCTCGCCGAATCCGCTGCTGGCCCCGGTGATGACGACTGTTTTCGGTTGGTCTTCCATGGTGTGAATTGGTTAGTGCTGGGTTGATTTAGGGTTAGGGTTTCGATTAAGTGACTAGTCAGTAACATTCATCAGCCCGCGCCATCAAACAAAAACTACCGCTCAGTATAGAAATGCCCGCGACCCAAACCAAACTGCCCCGAGGCCGGCCCCGGACGATGCGTCCGGAGGCCGTGCTCCAAGTCGCGACCGAGGCGTATTGGCACGAGGGCCCCGGGGTGTCCCTCAATGCCATCTGCCAGCGGGCCGGGGTGGCCAAGCCGTCACTTTACCGCGAGTTCGGCAGCGAGGACGGACTAACTTTGGCCGCGCTCGACCACTACGCCGGCTTGGTCCAGAGCCAGGTGAAGGGGCTGCTTTCGAGCAAGCTGAGCTTTGCCGCGAAGTTGGAGGCGCTCATCGTCTTCATGAGCGAAGATCCCCGTTACGAGCACGGCTGCCTCTTCGTGAAAATGCGTGGCGCGCAGCTCGACCTCGGCCCGAAGACCCGGGCCAAAGTGGCGGAGATCGAGGCCGCGACGGTGGAGATTTTCACGCGTTTTTTTCGGAGCAGCCGGAGGAAGGAAGAATGGATGGGCCGCATCAAGCCTCATTTCGCGGCTCAATATTTGCACGCCCAGATCGGCCTCGCCGCCTCCCAGCGCGCCCTCGGCGTCAAGCCAGCCACGGTCAAACTTTGTCTGCAATATGCCTTGTCTGTTCTCCGCCCGTAACGATCACGGACGGTCGCGGCGCCCCGCCCGACTTGGTTCGCGAGCCATTCATCGCGGGTAGATGCCCCGCAGGCGAATGAAGCGCTGAGTGGAGCCGCCAGCCGGCATGGCATCGCGCACCGTGACTTGTTCCCGGATGTCATCGAGCGGCACGATTCCGCTTTCCGCGGTGAAGCCCGGACCGGAATTCCAAGTGACGAGGTCGCCGGAGACCTCGACCACGCAGTCGAAATCGAAACGGTGGCGCAAGCGGGTGTAGGTCATGGCCAGGAAGCCATCGTGGATCCCGAAGAAGGGGGACCCGCCGTTGTCGGGCGTGGCCCGGATCCATGGACTCAACCCCGCGCTGTAGGCCAGAAGATTGGGCAGGTCATCCTTGTTGGCATCGGCTTCGGGCGCGCTGTTGGGCTCTCCGGCGGCGAACCATAGGTTTTGAAAGGAGCTCCAACTGGAAGTTCCGGGCGGCAGGCTGGTCACGTTGACCTGGTCGAACACCGCCGGGTTGAGCGCATTGTTCTGGTGCGAGGTCACGGTCAGTCCAAGCAAAACCGCGGAGGTCAGGCCGAGGGTCACCGCATGGGTATTGGTCCAAGTCAGTCCATCGTCCGACTGCCAGCCGGTGAAGGTGTTGCCGCTGCGCACGATGCGCAGCCACAAAGGCGCGTTGCTTCTGCTGAGTTGCTGATCGGAGGTGCGGCCGCCCGGGGAAGTGCGCCACTGCAGGCGGGTGCCTCCACCCTGCGGGGTGACGAGCAGGGAGACATTCCGGGAGCCCGGGGCATGAGACTCGCGGACCATCAGTCCGGCTTTGGCCCAGTAGTCCGTGTTGGCCATGCTGGCCAGACGGGCGGTGATGACAAAATCGCCGCTCAAGCTCTGGGAGATAAAATGGCATCCATCGGCCGTCTCCCAAATATCCGCACCCGATCCTTTTAGGGTGAAGGTGCCATCGAGAAAGGTGGCGCTGCCCGGAATGCCCACGCTTCCGACATCCTGCCCGCGCCAATCTGCGGGGAGGGCGGCGGCGAGGAAACCGACCTCGGCGGAAGGAGGACTGTCATAAGTCCCGGCATGGGACAAAACGCGATAGGTGTTCGTCGCTCCGTTCGCGGGGGAGGGGTCGATGAAGGAGGTGCCGGTAAGATCAGTCGCAATGGTTTGGAACGAGTCACTTGAGGAGGTGCGGCGTTGCACGGAGTAGTGGGTGGCTCCGAGCATGGTTCTCCAGCTGATCGTCCCGTTGTTCATGCTGACGCCCAAGGGGAGTGCGGGAGCGCCTCGGGTCGTGACAGGGGAGGTCATGAGAAAATATTCCCAGCCCGCGAGGACACTTTTGACGCAGAGGACAGGGTCATTGGCATTTTGCGAGACAAAGAGAGAGTTGGGCGCCTGGATGGCGACCGACCGGTTGAGCCGGTTCAGGGTGAATTGCTCGTCTGCCCCCAGGCTGGTCGCATCGGCATAAAGCTTGTTGTCGGAGGCCGAGTAGCGGACGTATTGGCCATTGCCGGCGAGCAACGCGGTGCGTCCGTCCCCCGCGTCGACCAAGGTGAACCGCGTGTTGTCCGTCTCCGAGGTGGCCTCGCAGGTCAGAACGTGGGGACTTGAGCTTTTCCACGTGAGGTATCCGCCGTTGTTCGCTTTGAGGGAAACGGTGGTCACGGTCACCGGGACCGAAGTGGTCCCTGCCACGGTGTCGCTGGTCTTGGTGAAGCGCAGGGAGTTGATGTTGCAGTCGGACGCGCCCGTGTTGGCGATGCGGACCGACTGGCGGCCGGCGGTGGAAAAGCCGCCGTTGACGGAAACCGTCACCCAGTCCGACCAACCTCGAGGGCGCACCGAGGCGGTAGCCAAGGTTTTGGTTCCGTCACCGCTTTGGATCTCGAGGGTGGCGGTTTGCCCGGAGCCATTGGCCACGCGCAGGTCGATGCGGTAGGTCCCGGGGGAAGCGACCTCGACGGTGTATTTCATCCACTCGTTCGGTTTGAAAAAACAGACGTTGTAGCCATTGGAGTCAGGGTCCGAGCAGGTTTCGATGTCCACCCCGCCGTTGCGGTAGGTCCAGCGCTCGTTCCAAGCCGTGTAATCACCCGTGGTGTAAAGCACGTTTTCCCACCCGGCATCCGCGTAGGCGTGGCCATTCATGCCCTGATCGTAGTCGGAGGCATAGATCGTTCCCGGGATGGTCGGCACGGATCCAAAAGGGGCGGTGTCGCGGTTGCCCGGTTGGGTAAAGATGGCGCGCAGGACTTCAGTGCGGGGTTCGGTGTTGGCCAGGCGGACACTTTCAGCCAGTTGGGTCAGGGTGTTGCGAGCCGCTCCGGCACTCAGATTGGGATTGGAGCCGCCGAGGTAATTGAGGAGATCCTGATAGCCGGGAGGGAAGGTGGCGCTGGCCAGGCAGTTGATGCTTCCGAACTTTTTCATCGGCCACCAGGACATGCCGATGCCTTGGCCCCGGAGCAGTTCGACCATTTTGGTGAAGTTGTCGTTGCTGTTTTCTCCGTGCTCGCCGCACCAGATGGGACGGTTTTGCGCCGTGCGCAGATCAAGAACCCACTGGAGATCGGAGGCGAAATCGGCCGAGGACTGGTATTTGTGGAAGACGTAAACCAGCTGGGGGTCCCAAGGGGGAGTCAGACCGGTGTAGTCGTTGCTGTAGCTGTTTCCCTCGATGAAGAGGATGTGGTCATCCCCGTTGGCGCGAATCACCCGGGTCAAGTCCTCGTAAAGATCACGCAGGAGGGTTCCCCCCGGCAGGTTCCAATTCGGTTCGTTGATCAGGTCGTAGCCCGCAACCCATGGTTCGTCTTTGTAGCGCTCGGAAATTTTATCCCACAACCGGACGGTTTTGCTGCGGTTGTCCCGGCTTTCCCAGAGGGACGGTTTGGTCGAATCGTAGTCGCTGATCCCGCTGTTGTCGCTTTGTCCGCCCGGTGCGGCGTGCAGATCGAGGATGACGTAGATCCCGGCTGCGGTACACCACGCGATGATGTCGTCCACGAGGGCAAAGCCTTGCTCGTTCCACACATCGGGGGTTCCGAGGTTGACGAAGTATTCATAGTGCAGAGGGAGACGCACCGCATTGAAACCCCAAGCCTTGATCTGGTTGATGTCGTCCTGGGTGACGTGGCTGGTCAGCCACGCCTCGTAAAACCTCTTCACGCTGTCCGCGCCGATGAGCGGCGTGAGCTTTGCTTTCCACGTGTGCTGGTCCGGCGCCTGGCTGGTCGAGTTCATCATGTAGCCCTCCATAACCATCCAATTGCCAAAATTGACCGCGTTGAGGATCACTTCCTGATCGGTCGAACTGTTGACCATCCGGGTACCGTCGACTTGCAGTAATTGCCCCCCAGCTACTCCGGGAAAGAGGACAATGAGGAGGGCCGGGAGAACGACGCAGAAGCGCACGAAGACAGATAGTGCAGGTTCCTACTTGGGGATATAGTCCGAAATGACTAGAAGGATGCCCAGAGGCGGCTTTGCCAGCGGGACCTTCTGTGGCTAACTAAAAGTCGGTTTGATCGTACTCTACAAAGTTTCTTTGTTTTTCTTGATCGCGGCGGGTGAATTCGTGCCGCTGGCCGCCGCGGAGGAGGCTCCTTTTTTGAGCATCAGCCAATTGCGGGAGTTTCCGAACAGCAAGGGTCTGCGCATTGCGGCGAGAACCAGCGGGATCATCAACCACATCAGCGACGGTCAAACCGAGATCGCCCTGCAAGACGGCTCGGCCGCGATCTGGATGCCGATGCACGTGAATCGTCCGCGTGATTTGAGACTCGGCCAGGAGGTCGAGGTCGGAGGCTACCTCCAAAAAGGCCAATACGCCCCCGACTTTATTGTGCAATCTCTCGAGGTGATTGGGGAACCCGGGCTGCCGGAGCCGGCAAAGGTGAGCGGAAGCGAGCTACTCAGCGGTTCCTACGACTGCCGATATATCGAACTTTCCGGTATTGTTCGCGCGGTGCATCCTTGGTCGCGTTTGGGCCGAGACCACGCCATCATGCATTTGGACGCCAATGGCACGCGGATTTTCGTCCTCACTCCCCGCGACCAATTGGACCGGCTCTCCCAACTGGTGGACGGCGTGGTGCGGATCAGGGGGATCGACGCCGTCGCGGTGAACGAAGCCGGGCAGGTGCTTACCGCGCAAATGCGGGTGACCAACCCGGAATTCATCGAGGTGGTCGAATCACCCCGGGCGGTGTCGTCGCTGCCTCTCACTCCGCTCAAGGGCTTGCTCGGATATCCAGTCAGCGCGGCACCCGGCCACCGCATCCGCACGAGGGGGACGGTCACCCATGCGCAAAACAACGAGTCTTTCCAAATTCAGGATGCGGAGCACGGGGTGCGGGTACGCACCGTGGGTAAGGTCGACCCGCCCGCCTTGAACTCCATGGTGGAAGTGCTGGGGTTTCCAGTCGCCGGTCCGCTCAGCCCGACTTTGGAAGACGGGCAGTTCCAGGTTCTCGGTGAGAGCAGCGCCCTAGAGCCCGTGGTCATGTCGACGGCACGCGATGCTCTTTTCTACGAGGGACGGCTGGTGCAAGTGACCGGACGCCTCATTGCCACGCAAACCGATGTGAGTCCCGCGCGGCTCCTGCTGGAAGACGACAATTTGCTTTTCGCCGCCGAATTCGGGGGAAGCATTCCCCGTGACGCCCTCCCGGCGGCCCCCGGGGCGATCATTTCGGTGACCGGAATCGCGGAAGGTTCGGTCGGTTCGGATCAACAGGAGGAGGGCTACTTGAAGCCCCGCGATCTTTTGATTTATCTGCGCAGCTTGGCCGACGTGCGGGTGGTGGAGCCGGCGCCTTGGTGGACTCCTCTGCGCCTTGCCATGGCTCTCGCCGCCACCGGATCGGCCTTGGTCACCGTGCTCTTTTTTGCCGGCTTACTCACCCGGAAAAACAAAAGCCTTCTTGCCGCCGAGTGCGAACTTGTCGCGGCGAGGGACTCGTTGGCCAAGCGGGTGGAAACCCGCACCGACCAATTGCACGCCCAACTCAGCGCGCGCCGCAGCGAACTTAGTGAATATGCCGCGGTAACCGCGGAGCGCAACCGTCTGGCCCGCGACTTGCACGACTCGCTCGAACAAACCCTGGCCGGTGCCGCGCTGCGCATGGATGCGGCCAGCGATTTGCTCCCGCCTCCGGAGGCGGCCGAAGCGGACCCCGTGCGGCGACAGATGGAAAAGGCGGCGGAGTTGCTGCGTCTCAGCCAGTCCGAAGTTCGCCGCACCGTGTGGGGGCTGCGCAGCCTGGCTCTGGAGAAGCACAACCTGACCGAGGCCTTGCGCGATTCCGTCCGGCTGCTGACCGAAGACACCGGTATCGCCTCCACGCTTGACCTTTGTCCTGGTGAGACCGGTCTTTCCCATGAGCAGGAATATGAGTTGCTTTACATCGCCCAAGAGGCGGTGGCCAATGTGCTGAAGCACGCCCACGCCACCGCCCTCGAGGTCACGCTCCGGCGCGAGGACGGGAAGATGGTCCTCACCGTGAAAGACAACGGCCTTGGCTTCGACCCCTCCTCGGTTCCCCCCGTCAACGGACGGCCCCATTACGGGCAACAAGACATGCGCGAGCGGGCCCAGTTGCTCGGGGCCTCGCTGGCCGTGAGCTCCGTGGTCGGCGGCGGTTCCTGCGTCGAGGTGGTCCTGCCCGAGCAGCCGGAAAAACGCATTATCTCGCGATGATCCGCATCCTCATTGCCGACGATCACGAACTCTTCCGCGAGGGTTTGCGGGCGGTGCTCGACTTGCGGGCGGACTTTGAAATCGTGGCCGAGGCCGGCACGGTGGCCCAAACCGTGGCCGCCCACGCCAAGCATCAGCCCGACCTGACCCTGCTGGATCTGCAAATGCCCGATGGGACGGGTCTCGACGCCTTGAAAACCATCCGCAAAGCATGGCCGGACGCGCGCGTACTCATGCTGACTACTTTCGACGGGGACGAGGATATCCACCGGGCGATGACGGCCGGAGCCAGCGGCTACCTTTTAAAAAGTATTCCCGGCAAACAACTCGAAGCTGCGATGCGCGCGGTGGTCGAGGGGCGCCAGTATTTGCCGCCGGCCGTGGCGGAACGACTGGCCGAACGGGACGCTTTTCAAACCCTCACCCCGCGCGAGCTGGAAATTCTCGCGGTGATCGCCCGGGGATTATCGAACAAGGATATCGCCCGTGTGCTCACGGCCAGCGAGTTCACGATCAAAGCGCATGTCCGCAACATTCTGGCCAAACTCGGGGTGGAAACGCGCACCGAGGCCGCCATCCTCGGGGTCCAGCGCGGCTTGGTCCAGATTTGAGCACCCGGGAGCCATTAGCTGATATTTTATGTCCAAAATTATCCTCATTGCCTCGGCTCTCGTGCTCGTCACGGCGGGGTCCTTGTTTTCGCAAAGCCTCGAGAACGGCGACTTCGGCTACCCGTCGGAAAATCCAGAGTTGCCCGAAGGTTGGACCATCTGGGGCGACTGGCTCCTGCGGGAGACGGGATGGGAGCCAAAGACCCCTTCGGGGGCCATGATGGGCTACCATCATTACCGGGTTAGCGGCCAGAACAAGTCGGGCATGCAACAAGACGTCACCGGCGCCAAGTCAGGTCAGAGGGTGCGATTTTCCGTGCTGATCATGGTGGACAAGCACGAGGCGGGCTCAGAGCGGCCCTACAGTGTTGAACTAACGCTCGAGGGCACCAAGGACGGAGAGCAGCAAACCGTGGCCAGCAAGGAGGTGGTGCTCGAAGAATTCCCCACGGATGACGAGTGGCATGAGGTCTTCGTCGCGGGAACCCTGCCGGCCGATGATCTGCGGGTCATTGTCTCAGTCACCCCGTCGCCCTCCGGGCCGCGGCAGTCAGCCGTGAAATTCAGCGAGGCCAACCTCACCATGCTGGATTGAAAGTTCTCCGGCCTTGTTGCAGGGCCCGCTGCTGAAATTTTGTCTTTCGAAAAAAAAGAGAAAGCAGACTTTGTCCTCCTGAAGGAAGCGAGCTCTCCTCTTTCCTGTTGACCGGCATTGTCTTTACATCGGGGTCGGCTTTTGGAGAGTAAGTCATGATTCGCAGGCCATCCATCATCGGAAAGCTCCTTACCGCCACGATTTTCACCATTTTGGTTTTGCCAGCGTGGGCGGACCCCTCACGTGACGCCCAGATTGCCGCGCGCTTTGCCGAGGCGGACACCAATCATGATGGTCAGCTTACCCTGGCCGAGGCGGAAGCCGGGATGCCACGGGTCGCGGCGAACTTCCAGAAGATCGACGCGGACCAAAGTGGCACGGTGTCCTTGGCCGAGATCGAGGCGATGGTCGATCGTTGACCCTCACCGGCGCTGTGCGCCCTGCAAAAAGAGGCGCGGCCGGGCGGTTGAGGACCGGAGATCAGCGCCGCTTCTTTTGCGGCAGGCCGGGGACCGGCCAAATCGTGATATCCCCGCGCGAGGTCTGCAGGGCGTTCCCCGTGGCCGAGAGGCCCTTGGTAAAATCGGCGGGGACCTCGGCGTAACTCGCCTCGTCGCCCAGGGCAATAAACCCGACCTCGCGCGAAGGAAGGCCCGCGCCCTCGACGAGCAGGTCGACGATGTCACGCGGGTTTTTCACCGCCTCGCGGCCCAAGGCGATGCGCAGCCAGGCTTTACCGGGCTTTGCTTTGCGTGGGGGTTCGTCGGCTGCACCGGGGCCACCCGCTGGGCCGGAGTCCTCGCCCTGCGCTTCGATCGGCGCACGCTTGGCGGCCGCTTGAGGTTTTTCCGCCGGTTGGGCGGCGGGCGCGGCGGCTTCGCCGCCATTGAGAATGTGGAGGAGGGCGGACGCCACCTCGGTCGAATCGGCCCCTTCCTCGAGCAAGCGGTCGATGTGGATCATCTGCGCCCCGCCCTGACCCGACTCGATGGTCTGCCGGACCCGCTCGAGCAGGGCGTCGGTGCGCTTCTGCCCGATTTCTCCCGCGGTGGGGAGTTTACCCCGGCGGATGGCCGAGTGGGTGAATTTTTCCAGATAGCGGATTTTGTGCACGTCGCGCCCGGTCACGAGGGAAATGGCCACGCCTTGCTTGCCCGCCCGGCCGGTCCGCCCGATGCGGTGCACGTAATCCTCCGGGTCATAAGGCAGATCGAAGTTCACGACCAATTCAAGGTCGTCCACGTCGATCCCGCGCCCGGCCACATCGGTCGCCACGAGGAAATCGAACCCGCCCGCTTTGAATTTATTCATCACCCGGGTGCGTTGCGCCTGGGCGATGCCGCCGTGGAGACGGTCGGAGGGAATGCCCTGCGCCTGCAAATCATCAGCCAAATCGTCCACCGTGCGCTGCGTGTTACAGAAAATAATCCCGGACCGGTAGCTGTGGAAATCGATGATCCGGAGCAGGGCGTCGAATTTCGTCCGGGGCGGAACTTCGTAATACCATTGCGTGATATCCGGAGCATCGACTGTTTTCTGGTCAATCTTCAGCGTGACCGGATCCCGCGCGTAGCGGTCGATCAATTTGCGGATGGTCGGGGGAACGGTGGCCGAGAAAAAGGCGGTTTGCTTTTCCGCCGGCATGGCATCGAGGATTTTTTTGATGTCATCGCGGAAACCCATGTCGAGCATGCGATCCGCTTCGTCCAGCACGATGAAACGCAAGCGGTCGAGCTTCAGCGTGCCGCGTTCCAAGTGGTCAATGACCCGGCCGGGCGTGCCCAGCACGATTTGGGCCCCGCGTTTGAGTTCCTGGGCCTGACGTTCGAACGATGACCCGCCGTAGACCGGCACGGCATGGACCCCGCGCTTGCCCGCGGCCAGCTTGTGCACCTCGCCGGCCACCTGGGTGGCCAGTTCGCGGGTGGGGCAGAGGACGAGCACCTGCACGGCGTGCAGGGCGGGATCGGTTTTTTCGATCGCGGGAATGGCAAAGGCGGCGGTTTTGCCTGATCCGGTTTGCGATTGCCCGACGACATCTTTGCCTGCCATTAAGACGGGAATGGCTGCCGCTTGAATCGGGGACGCCTCCTCGAAACCCAATTTGTCGACCGCTTTGAGAATCTCCGGAGAAAGTCCGAGACTCGCGAATGTGTGCCTTTCCATACAAAGAGCCTAAGGCAGCGCCGCACCGCGGTCACGGGTTGTTCTTGGCCGGAACTATGCAGTCGGAGAGGCAAGAAAAGCGCGGCTGGGCTCGGTTTTTTCAGGGGGCACGGCCGTCTCGGCCGTGTTGTCTGATCGTGACGGGCGGGACGCCCGTGCCCCTTGGGCACGTGCCAACTCGCTCACCAAATAGTTAGTCAACACTCGCCCAGGCGCGCCTCTGTGGCAGTGCCGGAAAGGGCAGAATGTTTGGCCTGATTACGGTTTAGGTAGATACGCGCGGCTGGCGCGTCCGCTGGGTGGGGAGCGGACGAGCGGGCCGCTCGTTCCTCCCCTCTGAACGAGCATTTCCTTCTGCTGCAGCCCGTCCATCGCCGCGGCTTCTGCATCGTTCCGGCTGAGCCTTGCACCCATCCTGACATCGCCGGCTTGCCTTCGTGCTGCGGCGGTGCGGAGATACTTTCCATGACGAAAAGACACGCTTGTCCCCCGTTCCTGACCCTCTTGGCGGCGGCCCTCGCGGCCAGCCTCCTTTCCGGTTGCGCTTCGGTCAGCTTGGTTCAGCGCGAGTGGAAGGTGTTCCCCGTGCCGGTTCCGGAAATGATCTGCGTGCGGCCCTTCACGGCGGAACTGGGAACCGCCAAGGTCAATCGCGACGGCGCGCAGCTCGAGGCCTTTGCCCAGGGATTCGGGGTGGAATCGGCCGGCCGTTTGGTCGAGAGGCTGGGCAAGCATGTCGGCCCGGCCAAGATGATTGGCGCGAACGAGCGCGTAAAGAATCCACGGCACTGGGTCCTCGAGGGCCGCTTTGTCCGCATGAACCAGGGCAGCCGGGCCCTGCGCTCGATGGTCGGCTTCGGGCTGGGCGGTACGCGCCTTGAGACGGTGGTCGATATCTACCGCATCGATCCCCGCGGACGACGTCAAGCCCTCGCCCATTTCCAAACGACCGGAGGATCGAATGCGGAGCCCGGCGCGCTTTTCAGCAGTCCACTCGGTTTGGTCCCCCGGCTGGCGGTCAGTGCCGCCGCGTCTGGTCTGGCCGCCGATGCTCGCCGCACCTCGCGCATGATCACCGCGGCGATCGCTGAAAAACTCGCCGCGCAAGGCGTGAAGTTAGCCGGGCGCCCCCTGCGGGCCAAAGAGCTCTCGGCCGAAGCCCGCGCGAGGCTCGAGTAGCGAAGGCGTGGATGCGGAGATCAAGGAGCGGGGGTGACCCGCTGATAGCTGTTTTCCAGATCGTCCTGCAAAACGTGAGCGGTGCCTTCGGCCCGGAGCACCAGGTCGCGGTCCAGCACGCGGGTGCGGTATTGCCAGCCGGCAGGCAGCTGGAGTCGGGGAGCCAAGTTGGTCAGGTCGGCCATGGTCAAATGCGGGTCGACGATCAGGGCGTAGGTCTGCATGACATAGTGCGTGCCGTCGGGCGCGATCAATTCGTAAATCCGGCCACCTTGGCGGTAGAGGAACTCCGAGGTCCGGGCCACCTTGTTTTCGGTGTAGGGCGCGGTGCGGCCGCGCAGAATGGTCGGCAGGGTAATACGGACCTCGGCCAAGTGTCTTGCTTCCAAGCCGCCGAAGGTTTCGATCCGCCCCGGGTCGGCCAGCGAACTGCGGTCCATGACAAAATAGCGCGGTCCGTTCAGCACCACCGCGGCCGCACGAAATTGCTTTTTCAAAGCGCGCGGATTGAGTGCCCTCCAGAGCGGTTCCGGGCAGTTGTTCAGTCCGAGCGTGTTAAAAACCTCCCCGGTGAAAACGAACGGACCGCCCCGTACCACAATGACCTCGCCGTAGCGCTGCCCGCGCATCTCGTCCCGCGTGCTGGCGGATGCGGTAACGGCCGGATTCCCGGACCGAGCAAGGAGCGGAGGAACAAAGATGCACGCCGAGAGGACCAGATGGAGAAGGAATAATTTCATGGGGCAACTTAAAGTATCCTTATCGCGTTAAGTTGTCATCATTCGGAGCTTGGTCGAAAAGCGCTCCGCAAAGCTCGATGCGGCCCAGATCAACGCGGACCGATTCAGTGCCAACTAAGCTGTATCCATGCCGTCGGAGACGCAATAAAAGCGCGGCTTGGCTCGGTTTGTCCAGGGGGCACGGGCAAACTCGCTCACCAGAGAGTTAGTCAACTCTCGCCCAGACGCGGCTTTGTCGCGGCGCCGGAAAAGGTCGAAGGTTTTGCATCGTTACGGCCAAGTTTTCGCTCCACGCACGTCATTTTGCCCTGATTGGCCCAACGTGGAAACAAGGAATAATACCAACGTCCTTTTGCTTTTCGACTCTTGATCGAGTGGTAGGGCTGGGGCCTTTGCCTCCCGAGTAACTCGCGTTACGGCGGGGCCCGCATGGCGAGTCGACTTCTGGTTCGGGCAGGGGGCACGGGCGTCCCGCCCGTCACGATCCAAACCCATCGGCAGGATGCCGATGCCACACCCCAATGATTTGGGTTGCGGGCGTCCCGCCCGGGTGGTCTTTCGGAAAACGGGCGAGACGCCCGTTCCCCCTGGGCTTTGCCGCCCCAGTTACTCCCAAACCACACTCGCCAACGCGCGGGTTCAGGGACTCCCGACTAATTCACGTTATGGCGGACCCGCTGGGCGAGTCGACTTCTGGCTTGGGCAGGGGTCGCGGGCGTCCCGCCCGCATGGTCTGTCGGAAAACGGGCGAGACGCCCGTTCCCCCTGGGCTTTGCTGCCGCAGTTACTCTCGGCACACACCCGCCAATGCGCGGGATCAGGGACTTGGGGCCATCTTCACCGCGTTCCGGTTGGACCGGCCATGTCGAATCCCAGAGAATGTTCGCGGTCGGCGCGGAGGCCCGACCTTACCCCGGGGCCGAAGGACAAAGTCCAAAGGCGATGGGCCTTTGGTATTAAGCCCGATGTGGCGGGGGCTTGTCTTTCCTCGACCGGTCTGCCATTGTTTTCCTTGCATGCAAGCAACTTCCAAGCGCCCACTCGTGGCCACCGCTGGCCAAAAGCGGGGGCCTTTTTCGATCCGCAACCGCTGGCCACTGATCTTTTGTCTGGCCACCCTTTGCGCGCTGATCGCGGGCGGTCCAAATTCGGCAGCCAGCGACGGGGCCATGGCCGGCAAAAGGCCCGGCCCGCAGGCCAAGGAGTTGCTCACCACCTTCTGGCAGCAAGTCAAAGAGCGCGACGTCAAGGGGCTGGAGGACACGCTTGATCCGAGTTGGCAGGTGGCGAGGGCCGACGGCACCTACATGAACAGATCGGTATTTTTGGCCAAACTCGGCAAGGGCGAGATTAACCTCAACGATTTCAAAATCGGCCGGATGAATGTCACCCGGTCCGATTCGTCTCTCGTCATCCGGTACATGACCAGAGCGGCCTACACCATCAAGGGTATTCGCTACAAGGACAGCTCCGCACCGTACTTGGCGACCTTCATCCGCAAGGGTGGGCGCTGGCTCATGACCTCGCAGGCGAATTTTGACATTCCCGCAAGGTAATTTGCGGCCGACGAGGGTTGGTTTCAGTTCTCTTGCGGTCTGTTTCGTGCTTGGATGCGACCGGGGTGGCTAAGCCCAAGGGGCTCCCCGTCTGTAGCGTGTGGTCGCACCATGTTGTTCGGAAAACCTGACGACTGTTTCCCAGCCGTGGGACAAGCCGCCGACTCGCCATTTCGGTTTTAGGCTGAGCGCGTCGGATCACCGAGGCGGCCCATCCCGAAGCGTTCGATCTGTCCTTCCACGTCGCGCTGGATCCGGGAACACATCAGCTCGCACAATTCAAAGAGGGCGGGCTCCGAGATTTCATACCAGACCCGGGTTCCCTCGCGGCGGCGGGCCAAAAAGCGGCTGGCGTGCAGGATGCCCAAGTGCTTTGAAACCGTGCCTTGCTTCATCCCGGTCAGGGCGACGAGCCGTCCGACCGGCGCCGCCCCCGCCATGAGCGCGCGCAGCAAATAGAGCCGGGCCGGTTCCGAGAGCATGCCGAAGAGCCGCGCCGCCTCTTCCACCTGTCCATCAGACATGGTGACTTTTTTTTCTTTTATTGCTTGCATATCGCGATATCTCGATAAAATATGCACTCGGAACCAGTAAATCCAGTACAAAAATGAAAATTATGCACGCCCGGGAACTAAACGACAATTTTAACGGGAGCATCCTGCTCGATGTGCGGACTTCGGCGGAATTCGAGGAGGTGCATATTCCGGGGTCACGCTTGATGCCCTTGCATGAGCTGGACGCGGAGAAGGTGAAGGGGATGGGCGGTTTGAGGGTGGTCTTGATTTGTCGCTCGGGCAACCGGGCGAAGCAGGCGGCCGAGAAATTGGAGGCGGCGGGGCAGGGCGGGGTGGAGGTCTTGGAGGGCGGTGTGACGGCTTGGGCTGAGGCCGGTTTGCCGGTCAAGCGCGGGAAGAAAAGTATTTCCCTCGAGCGTCAGGTTCGCATCGGGGCCGGATTGCTCATCGTGACCGGCGTGGTCTTGGGCACGGTGGTGACCCCGTGGTTTCTGCTTTTGAGCGGCTTTGTCGGGTGCGGGCTGATTTTCGCCGGCCTGACCGACTGGTGTGGCATGGGGCTCCTCTTGGCCCGCATGCCTTGGAACAACCGCGGGGGAAGCTGTTCGGCCGAGGGCGGAGCAACCTGCGCCCGCTAAGGAACAACTTTTCCACGAATTATGTTTTTAAGACAAATTTTTGATCCTTACTTGGCCCAATACGCCTACCTCGTGGGCTGCCAGCGCACGGGCGAAGCCGTGGTGATCGATCCCGAGCGGGACATTGCGCGCTATGAGGCCTTGGCGGCGCAGAATGGTCTGCGCATCACCGCGGTGGCCGAAACCCATATCCACGCGGATTTTGTCAGCGGGAGCCAAGAGTTCGCCGCGGATCCCCAAATCAAATTGTATCTTTCCGACGAGGGCGGGAAGGACTGGACTTACCAATGGAGCAAGGGCCGTCCAAACACCTTTTTATTGCAGAACGGGGACACTTTCCTGGTGGGCAACATTTTGCTCGAAGCGGTGCACTCCCCGGGGCACACCCCGGAGCACCTCAGTTTCTTGATCACTGATCTGGGGGGAGGGGCGGAGTCCCCCATTGCCTTGGCCACCGGGGATTTTCTTTTTGTCGGGGATGTGGGTCGGCCGGATTTGCTGGAGAGTGCGGCGGGTCAGAAGGGAGTGATGGAGCCCTCGGCCCGGACGTTGCAGGCCTCGTTGGTCGAGCGTTTGGCCTCCCGGGAAGACTTTCTGCAAATCCTGCCCGGTCATGGGGCAGGCAGTGCCTGCGGAAAATCTCTCGGTGCGGTGCCGACCACGACCTTGGGCTATGAGCGCAGGTACAATGCGCCGCTCCGGCAGGCCGCAGGCGATCCCGAGGGGTTCGTCAAAGAAATCCTCCGCGGTCAACCGGAGCCGCCGCTTTATTTTGCGACCATGAAGAGGGTCAACCGCGACGGCATTCGCCTTACCGGCGGAGTGCCTCCGGCTCTGGCCTTGTCTTTCTCCGAAGCGAAGGCCTTGGCTGACGATCCTGAGGTCAGCGTTTTGGAGATCGGGGATTCGAGGGATGCCTTGGTGCAGGGTCATGTGCCGCGCTCCATCCATCTGCCACTCCACGGGCCGTTTTTCAGCGCGGGAGCCGGATCATACGTGGGGGAAAACGAAAAAATTCTTCTGGTTACCGAGGACCAGGCGTCCGCCGACTTGGCTGCCTCGCAATTGTATCGCATTGGCTTGGACGGTCTGGTCGGATGGATTTCCGCGCGGCAATGGCAGGAAGGGGGAGGGCCGATCGTTCCGGCGGAGCGCATCATGTTCCCCGATTTCGATGCGGCGAAGGCCGCCGCGGACGGGGTCATCTTGGACGTGCGCTTGACCTCCGAATTTGAGGAAGGGCATCTGCCCGGGGCGATTTCCATTCCTTACACCAGGCTGCGTGACCGCTTGGCCGAAGTGCCGCGAGGCAAAAGGTTGTTCATCCATTGCGGCAGTGGAAAGCGTGCGTCGCTCGCTGCTTCCTACTTGGCCGCCCAAGGATTCCCGGCCGTTCATCTGGATGGCCTTTGTGCCGAGTGTGAGCGCATCGCCAACGCACAGCAGATTTCTCACTGATCGTGATCGACGTGGTCCTCTGCGGGGCGTTGGTCGGGATTTCCTTGGGTCTGACCGGGGGCGGAGGCTCGATCTTCGCCGTCCCTCTGCTCCTCTATGTGTTGGGGCTGCCTTTGCGCGAGGCGGTGGCGGTTTCCTTGGCCGTGGTCGGATTGACCGCGCTCTACGGGGCGCTTTTGCAGCGTGGTTCGGTGGTCTGGGGAGCAGGGGCTTTGCTCGGGGCTGGGGGGATATTGGGTGCTCCCTTCGGGGCTGGGCTGGGCAGCGCGCTGCCTGATGCCGTCACCCTCTGGCTTTTTGCGGCCTTGATGTTATTCATCGGCCTCAAGATGTGGCGAGGCACCGGCGCGGCGGAAGTGCCGTTGACTGCTTTCTCCTGTCCCCGTGACCCAGATGGAGTGCTCCGTTTTCGCTGGTCCTGTGCCGGGAAGTTGCTGGCGGCGGGGGCCCTGACCGGAGTGCTTTCCGGGGTATTCGGGGTGGGGGGAGGATTCCTCGTCGTACCCGCCCTGCTGCTGGTTACGGCCATGCCCATGGAACGGGCCTTGGCCACTTCCCTGGTCGGCATCTTCCTGATCAGCGCGGCCGCTTTTTCGGCCAACCTGGTCGCCCTGGAAAATTTTCCCATCCCGCTGGCGGGCTGGTTTCTCCTCGGCGGGGCTTTGGGTATGTCCGGCGGGGCCGCGCTAAAGAGCCGCTTGTCTGCCCCGCTGCTCCGGAAAATCTTTGCCCTCGCCATGGTCGGGGTGGCGCTTTGGATTGTGGGCAAGTCTGGGCTCGCTGGCGAAAACAGAGGTCGCGCAGTCCGCGAGTCTGGTCCGGAACGAGCCATAGTGGGGTGGGGAACCGGGGCGGTTGTTTCCATAGTCCAACACTCCTGCCTGCAGCCACCACGGGTGGGGCCAAGCGACCGCTCCCGAGGCGGGCCCAAGGCCGTTGGAATTCAGAAGCCGCGGGTCTAATCGGCGAAGGGGGGTGGCCTTGGTTGGCCCGGACTGGAGGGAAGGGGTCGTGGCGGACGGGCGAAGACTCCGGGCTTGCCACTTGTCTCCCGGAGCGCAACCTTGGGCCGTGGTTCTGCTGCCCCGGTTCATCATCTGGTTTCTGGCACTCGCCTGTTTTTCCCTGGGGTTGGGGAAGGAGGGGCGGGCGGAGGAAAAGCGTCCTACGCCGGTGGTCATTCCCAAGGTGAAGGGCACGGCGACAACCACCAAATTCGGTGAGGGTTACATCACGCGAAGTTCGGAGGGAACCCGCTACACCACTTCGAAGTTCGGCAGTGGCTGGATCACGCGCTCTTCGGACGGCAAAACTTTCACCACAACGAAGTTCGGGGACGGGGCAATCACGCGGGGGGATGGACAGCGGGTGACGACGAGCCGTTTTGGTTCCGGGACGATCAGCCGGTCTTCGGACGGAACGACCACGACCACGCAGCGATTTGGTTCCGGGTCGATCAGCCGGAGTACCAGCGGGGCCGGTGCGACGAGTACGAAGTTCGGCAACGGCTACCTTTCGCGGGAGCGCAAATCGGGTGGCACGAAGGACCAAGGCGTGGTGCGGGTCATTCCGGCACCGCAGAGTCGCTGATTCCGCCCGCGGGCGCACGGCAGTCCGCAGGGTGACACGCGGGGGAGGGCAGAGGCGCGGGAAGTGCTTTCCGTTAAGCTCGGCATTGGCCTATGGTCTGCCCCGCTCCGCAGGCCATAGGTCCGCGGTTCAAAAAAACTATGAAAAAAACACTCATCCTCCTATCCATTGTGTTTCTCACCGGGTGCGCGGCGCCGCCGCCGGTCAGAATTGCCTCGAGCTTGCTTGGCCGGACCGTTTTTCAACAGGTCAAAGATGGGGTGAGCGATTCTGACGAGGACACCCCGAGGAACCCGGCGACCGCGCAAGAGTAGAACTTGTGCGCGCGCGGAGAGCGTGGTGGCGCTGGTCGTGAGGATCAGTGGGTTGGGTTCCAGCGCCCGGGAGGACAGCCGTGTCCGGCCATCTCGGGCCTGGCCAGTGTGCGCGAGAGGCGAGAGACGATGGAATTGGTCCCACCAAGGATGAAGTCGCGCCGCTCACGGGCTTCGTCGCGGTCTTTCGTCCCGAGAGAGACGCGGACGCGTTCCTTGGTGTGGTTCGGATGGTGCACGGTGGCGTGGAGCCACCAGGTGCCGTTGTTGTTCCAGATGTTGTGGTCGGGGTTGGGGTCGAGATTTGCTTTCACCGGCCGAGTAAAACAAAGGGGGTAGGACATCCGCGGTCCGAGGCCCGAGATCTTTTTCCCGGCCTCCGGTATGATGCTTGCGGTTCGCGCGGGGTAAATTCTGTGCTTGATCGCGGCGGGTTTGGGGTAACTTTATCTTCTCATGACAGGCTCACTGAAATTTGGTCTCGCGCTCTTGGCACTGGGTGCGGCGATTCTTGGTGGTGTGCTCTTGTTGCAGGGACCCACGATCGGGCGGGAGGCCGGGGCGGAACCAACCGAGGCGGAGAGAACAGGGCAAGCGGCCCTGACCGGCGAACTTGGGCCGGATGGGGGGTTTGCCAGCATGGCGGCGAAGACCGTGAAGAAAGGTGGCGCGGGAGCGGGCCCGGCGCGGCCGGAGGTGGCCTTGGCCGAAGGGGAAAGTCCGCGGGCGCGGGAGGATTACCTGAACGCGATGTTCCGTCCGCTGGCCGGCCTGGGTCCCGAAGTGGCCTTGGCCCGGGTGCGGGAATTGCCGGATACGGCCTCCCGCGATATGGCGATGCTTGCCCTCCTCGGCGAGTGGTCGGGCCAGAGTGTGACCGAGTTGGTGCAGCGCGGCGAAGTGGGTCGCTTCGGGGTGGCCGGTGCCTTGGGTCTTTATTTGATGAACGAAGGCAAAATGACACCGGTGCAAACCGCGGCCCTGGCCAACGAGTTTCTGACCGACCAACAGCGGGGCCGGGTGCTTGCGCGGGCGGCGGAGAAGCTGGCCGCGACCGATCCGACCACGGCCTTGGCCATGGGCGATGGTCTGGCCGACTGGCAGCAGGCCCGTTTTCTTTCCCGCTTTGTCTCGGGTTGGGCCTCGGCCGCTCCGGATGAGGCGCGGGTTTGGGCTGGGCAGGTCGAGGACTCGCGGATGCGTTCGGTGTTGCTCGGGCGGGTCTTGGCCGAGGAAGTGAAGGTGAACCCGACGTCTGCGGCGCAGGCCTTCCTGCAGGCCCCGCCGGAAGACGCGCAGATCCGCGAACGGACCGCCGGACAAATCGCGGCCAACTGGGCGGCGCAGGATACCGTGGCGGCGATGCAGTGGGCGAACAATCTGCCGCAGGAGAGCGATCGCGCCTCGGCGCAGCAGGGGATCAGGAGCACGGCGCCGGTGGGTATCGGGGCCCGTCTGTCGCGCGGCGAAGATGGTTTGCCGGTGCTGCAGGAGTTGGTCCCGGGCAGTCCGGCCAGCGCGAGCGGTCAACTGCGCTCGGGGGACCGCTTGCTCGCTGTGGCGGACCAAGGCGGTTCCTGGGTCAATTCACGCAGCATGTCGATCGGCGATGTGGTCGGCCTGATCCAAGGAAATGCGCAGACCCCGGTCACGATCCAGGTGCAAGCGGCCGACGGGTCGGAGCCGCGGGTCGTCACCCTGCAGCGGGAGCAGATCATTCACCGTCCGGGGAGCTGAGGAGCAGGGCGGGGTGGGTTTGCTTATGACAAAGTAGAGCAAGGGGCCCATCACGCTGCGCTAGTTCGTCCTGCTTGCTTTGGCGGACGCGGGGCAGACCGCGCCGGTGATCGCTGAGGCAGCGCTGGAGCAGTGCTTTGTCGCCGGCTTGGCCTGGTCCGGGGTGGCCGGGTTGCAGGGAGGTCCGGCGACGTGGTCACTGGCTGCGGCGGAGGGAAAGATAGTGGGTTTACCGGCGGGGCCGTTTGCCGGGGCGAAGGATGAGGAAGCGGTCTGCCGCGCCGTGGCGGGTATCGGCTCGGTCTATTTCTGCCCGGACTGCCGTGAATCGGACTTGAGTGCCGTGAGCAGCGGCTAGATTGCGGGGTCGGCGGGCGAGGTGGTGACCAACCATCATGTGCTCGAGGAGCAGACGGCAGGAGACTTGGGGTCATGACCTTTGAGGGCACAGTCTCTGGGGTGGAGGAGATTCTCGCGGCGGACCGCGAGGGTGGTGTGGTCATTCTGTGCCTCGACCGGGGCGAGACGGTTTTGACCGCGTTGCCTTTGTCCGGGGGGAGTCAGGACAGAGCGGAACATCCGGGTGGTCGGGCAGTGGGGCGGACGTTTTTACAATCTGACCGAAGGCATCGTCTCCCGCGCGTTCACCGAGGTAAACGGCGATCAAGCGGGTGGGCGCACTTGGTTGACGGTCACGGCTGGTTAGGGCGGCGGGAGCTCCGGTCCGCCGGTCCTCAAGCAGAGCGGCGAGATGGGGGCCTGGTTTCGAGCACGGCGGCATTGCGCGCCGAGGCCGCGGAGGGCGCGGAGCCGGGGGCGGCCGGCCGGCAAATGGTTTTTCGCGATTGCGCCTCGGGTCAGACCATCCGGGGACTGTTCGGTCAGCCGGCGTAAGCGCGGCAAGGCAAAGGAAAAGTTTGCCGTTGCCGCGAATCTGGTCGGGTCCTATAAACCCACTGTTTTCATGACCATATATTTTCCCCGGGAGCCGGATTCGGTGCGGGTCGCACTTTCCCCCGACAACGCAGGCAAGCTTCACCAGCTCGGCCTTAGCGTGGCGGTTCAGGCCGGGTTGGGGACGCGTCTCGGCTGGCGCGACGAGGACTATGCGGCCAAGGGGGCCAGCCTGGTGGCCGAGGCGGCGGGACTGCAAAATTGCGGATTGGTCGTGCGGGTGAATCGTCCGACCGGCCAAGATGCGGCCCCGCGCGGTGCGGTGCATCTGAGCAGCCTTGATCCTTTCCAGGAGCGGGAACTGGTGGCCGCCTTGGCGGCGGCGGGTGTTTCGGTGATCAGCGTGGAAATGATCCCGCGCACCACGATCGCCCAGAAGATGGACGTACTCAGCTCGCAGGCCAGCCTGGCCGGCTATGCGGCGGTCATTCTTGCGACCGAGCGTCTCGACCGGGTTTTTCCCATGATGATGACCCCCTCGGGCACGATTGCCGCGGCCAAGGTGTTCATCGTCGGTGCGGGAGTGGCCGGGTTGCAGGCCATTGCCACGGCGAAGCGCCTCGGTGCGAAAGTGGAAGCCTTCGACACGCGGGCGGCGGTGGAAGAGCAGGTGCTGAGTCTGGGGGCGAAATTTGTGAAGGTCGATCTGGGTGAAACCGGACAAACAACCCAAGGCTACGCCAAAGCGCTGACCGAGGAACAGTTGGCCAAGCAACGAGAAGTGATGGCCAAACAAGTGGCGCAGTCGGATGTGGTCATCACCACCGCACAGGTCTTCGGCCGGCCGGCGCCGCGCATCCTGTCCACCGCGATGGTTACCGCGATGCGCCCGGGCAGCGTGGTCATCGACCTGGCGGCGGCCACCGGCGGCAATGTCGAAGGATCCGAGCCGGGAGTGGAAAAGCGGGTCGGGGGCGCGCTCTTGATCGGGGCGACGAACTTGGCCGATCAGGTTGCCGTGAACGCCAGCCAGATGCTTTCAAACAACTACCTGGCCTTGATCGAGCACCTTTGGGACAAAGAGTCCAAGGCGCTGAAAATCGACCCGCAGGACGAGATTTTGGCCGGCTGTCTGCTCACCCACGGGGGTGCCATCGTGCACCCGCAATTCCGCGAACCCACCCCATAAGATGATCCCTCTCCTTGCCGCTGCCGAGCCACCTGCTCTGAGCTCTTACCTTCCGCTCATTTTCATTTTTGTCTTGGCCACCTTCATTGGCTTGGACGTGATCCGTAATGTCTCGCGTCTGCTCCATACGCCGTTGATGTCGTTGACCAATGCCATTTCGGCCGTGGTCATCGTGGGGGCGATCCTGGTGGCCGGTCCCCAGGTGAGCAGCGAGCACCCGTTGTGGATTACAGTGGTGGGTCTGGTCGCGATTGCCGCCGCCTCGGTCAACATCGTGAGCGGCTTCCTCATCACCAACCGGATGCTCAAGATGTTCAAAACCCGGGAAAAGGAGAAGAAGGGTTGATGAGCGCGGAGTGGAATCTGGTCTTGGTCCAGTCGGCCTACTTGGTGGCCGGCATTTTGTTCATTTTTTCCCTCAAGTGGATGAACTCGCCGCAGTCGGCGCGCCGCGGGGTCTGGGCTGGGGTCTGGGCTATGGTCCTCGGCGTGGGTGGCACGCTGCTCAATCCGGCGGTCGCCGTCTCCAGCCTGCCGTGGATTGCCGTGGCGGTGATGCTGGGCGGGCTGATCGGGGTGCCGCTCTCCAAAGTTCCTTTGACCGCGGTGCCGCAGCGGACGGCGCTTTCCCATGCCTTTGGCGGTTTGGCCGCGGGTCTGGTCGGGACGGCCAAGTATTACCTCTGGCTGCATGAAGGCGGGCAGAATCTGACCACTTTCCGCATGTTCGCCATTTCGGCCGAGGTCATCCTCGGGTTCCTCACCTTCACGGGCAGCCTGATGGCCGCCGGCAAGTTGCAGGAAATTCTTCCCGGGCGCCCCATCACCTTCCGCGGGCAACTCCTGCTCAACTTCCTCACTTTGGCCGGGGCCATCGGGTGTGGGGCCGCCCTCATGATCAACCCGCAGTTGTCCTTCCTCTTTCCGCTTCTCATCATTTTCTCCCTGGCCTTTGGGATTATGCTGATCATTCCGATTGGCGGGGCGGACATGCCCACGGTCATTGCCCTGCTCAATGCTTATGCCGGCCTCTCCGCGGTGGCCATGGGCTTCGTTTTGGACAACCAGATTCTGGTCATTGCCGGGGCCCTCGACGGTTCTTCGGGGCTGATTCTTTCGATCATCATGTGCAAGGCGATGAACCGCAGTTTCACCAACGTGCTCTTCGGCGCCTTCGGCAGTGTGCAGGATTCGGCCGGGGCCCAGACAAGTGGCGCAGTGAAGAGTGCTTCACCGGCCGAGGCGGCGGAAATCATGGAGCAAGCCGACTCGGTGGTCATTGTGCCGGGCTATGGCATGGCCGTGGCGCAGGCCCAGCACCGGGTGCGCGAACTTTATGACCAGTTGATCAAGCGGGGGATCAAGGTGAAATTTGCGGTCCACCCGGTGGCCGGCCGGATGCCCGGACACATGAATGTGCTCCTGGCCGAGGCGGACATTCCCTACGATGATCTGATCGAGATGGACGAGATCAATCCGGAAATGCCGCAGGTTGATGTCGTCTTGGTCCTGGGGGCGAATGACGTGGTCAATCCGGCAGCAAAGAATAATCCGAAGTCCCCGATCCACGGGATGCCGATCATCGAGGCGGACCGGGCCAAGACGGTCTTGGCGGTCAAGCGCTCGATGAAGCCGGGCTTCGCCGGGATCGACAATGAGCTCTACACGATGGACAAAACTTTGATGGTCTTCGGCGATGCCAAGGCGGTGGTTGGCGATATGGCCAAGGCGCTGTCGGGGGATTCGGGGATGCATTGAGGGGCGCTGGCCGCGGTCCGGGCCGCTTTTGCCGTCAATGGAAACGATCTTCGATTCACTGCGCGGGATGGCCGGCATCGTGGTCTTTCTCGGCATCGCGGTCCTTTTCAGCTCCGACCGGAAGAACATTCCTTGGCGGGTGGTCGGGGTGGGTTTGCTTCTGCAGTTTGTCCTCGCCGGTCTGGTCATGCATGTGCCCTTGGTGCGTTCGGCCGTGGAATTGGTCGGGCTATTTTTCGTGCAACTGCTCGGATTCACCGGGGAGGGGACGCGGTTTTTATTCGGGTCCCTGCTCGATGAAGAGTCGCACGGGATGGTTTTCGCCCTGAGTGTGCTGCCCTCGATTGTTTTTTTCTCGGCCTTCAGCGCGGCGCTTTATTACCTCGGCGTCCTGCAGGTCATCGTGCACGGGATGGCGTGGGTGTTTTCCAAGACAATGCGGCTGAGCGGACCGGAGACCTTGTCGGCTTCGGCCAACGTCTTTCTCGGCCAGACCGAAGCTCCGTTGCTCATCCGGCCCTGGCTGGCGGGCATGACGCCGTCGGAGATCCTTTGCGTGATGATCGGGGGAATGGCCACGGTGGCGGGGGCGGTGATGATCGCCTACATCAGTCTGCTCGGCGGCGCCGATCCGCAGCAGCAACTGGTCTTTGCCACGCATCTGCTGACCAAGTCGGTCATCACCGTGCCGGCGGCCTTGCTCATCGCAAAGATCCTGCTCCCGCAGACCGAGCCGGTCGATCAGTCGCTGCACCTCGCGCAGGAGGGCAATGGGGTGAACTTGCTCGACGCAATTTGCCGGGGGACGACGGATGGGGTCAAGTTGGCCGTGAACGTCGGGGCCATGCTCCTGGTTTTCACCGCGTTGGTCGCGCTGGTCAACTTTGTGCTCGAGGGATGGCTCGGCGAAGTGACCGGGCTGAATGGGCTGGTCGCGAATTGGAGCGGCGGGGTTTTCGACGGGATCTCGCTCGATTTTCTGCTTGGGATGATTTTCGCGCCGGTGGCCTGGCTCATGGGGATCAGTGGGGATGCGGTGCTCCTCTCGGGAGCATTACTTGGGGAGCGGACCGTGCTCAATGAATTCGTGGCCTTTGTCAAACTCGGGGAGCTGAGGGCAACGGGGGCTTTTGCTCATCCCCGGGACTTGATGATTCTGACCTACGCCTTGGCCGGATTTGCCAACATTGTGTCGATCGGGGTGCAGATCGGCGGGATCGGGGGTTTGGCGCCGTCGCAGCGGGAGAGGTTGGCGCGGTTCGGGTGGAAGGCCTTGCTGGGGGCAAGTCTGGCCTGCTTTATGACCGGGGCGGTGGCGGGGATAGTGGGATAAGAAAGTGTGCAGTGGGTCAGTGTTCAGTTTTCATTGGGGGGGGCAGTTGCAGGGCCAACGGCCGGCGGCGGGGCTTCCGGCTGGTAGAGCCCACCGTTCGGAGAGACGCCGCCGCTACCCCAGGTGGATCGCGCCGTCCCGGCGCGATGAGTCAGCGCGATCATCGCCATAGAGACATCGCGATCCACCTGCCTTCGTGGTGAGGGATGGCGCGATTTGCTTACTGGGCGTAGGTCGCTTGGATGCCGAGGGCGGTGAGGAGTTCGGGGGTGATCGTGCCGGTGACGGGCACTTCGGTTTGCCTCTGGTATTGCTCGATGGCGCCGGCCACCGAGGTCGCGTTGCCGTCGATCGGGCCGGTGTAAAGTCCGAGTTTCTGCAAAGCGACTTCCACGGCGGTCTCCACCGGGAAGGTGGAATAGACGGGATATTGGACGTATTCGGGCTGGGTCAGGACATTCCAACCGGCCCAGGCCCCGAAAGGCGCAGCGTAGGGGACAAACGGATCGCAGTCTACCGCAACGTAGTCGCCGTTCTGCCAAACGTAGCCGGCGCGGTAACCTTGGGGGCCGGCCACCGTGGTGTTGTAATCTTGTCCGTCCGCGGTGCGCACGTTGAGGTTGGCGGTATCATCGCCTTCGGGCCGGACATTGACCTCGGCGGAGCTGTTGACGTCGCTCACGCGGTAGTTGTCATCGCCCGTGCGGGCGACGTTCACATCATTGCCCTCGCGTTCGACGTTGACGTCGTCCTGACGGCCGGAGGTATCCATGCTGTCCTCGTCCAGGCGCGGGGCCTCGTCCCGGAAACCGGCATCGTCCATGCCCCCTTCGCGAAAACCCTCTTCGCCCATGCCGCCGCGATCCCCACCCCCTCCACCTCCGCCGCCCCCGCGGGCGAGAACCAGAGCAGTGGTGAGCAGAAAGGCAAAGCCAAGGGGAGGCAGGATTTTCATGGTCAAAATGGTTACGCCACGAGCGCCGGTCGTGCAAGGGGCGACTTGGGTCAAGAAGGGCATCCAAGGCCTGATCTTAAGCGTTGCAACTATTAGGTTATCTAATAGTGTGCTTACTTATGTCCGTGGTTTCTGTTTCCAAGGGTCCCCGCCAGCCAAACCCGCTCTTGGCCTTTCTGGTTTCGTCGATTGGCAAGAAGTGGATTGTGGGTATTTCGGGTGGGCTCCTCATCTTCTTCGTGCTCGCGCACTTGGCCGGAAATCTGACCATTTACATTGGGCCTTTCGGCGAAGGGATCAATGCGTATGCCCAAGCCTTGCACGCCAATCCGGTTCTATTGTGGATTGCCCGGGGCGGCTTGTTGCTCGTTTTCGCCGTGCACATCGGCACGACGATGTCCTTGATTATTGCCAACCGCCGGGCCCGTCCGCAGCGGTATGCGGTCAAGGCACGGGTGCAAAGCACACTCGCGGTGCGCACCATGGCTTTGAGCGGGCTGGTTGTCCTGAGTTTCCTCATTTTCCACGTCTTGCAGTTTGCCGGGGGCCTCAGCCCCCACGCCGATCTTTACGATTTGCAGGGGCGGCATGATGTGGCCGCCATGATCATCTTGAGTTTCCACAACCCCTTGGTCTCCGGATTTTACCTGGTCAGCCTGGTTTTGCTCGGGATGCATTTGAGCCACGGAATTTCCAGTGTCTTCCAGACCTTTGGGCTGAGCGGACGCAAGTCCTTCGGCTTGATCAAGCAGGGCGGGCTGCTCCTGGCTTGGGCTTTGATCATCGGGTTTGCCAGCATTCCGGTCGCCTCAGTCACGGGTTTTCTGAAAATTCTGCCGGCCGACCGCCGGGTAGCACCGGAATTAAGCGCTTCCTCACAATTATGAGCACCACGACCCTTGACCCGAAAATTCCGTCTGGTCCCCTGGCCGACAAATGGGCCAATTTCAAAGCGGCGAGCAAGTTGGTCAGTCCGGGCAACAAGCGTCGCTACGAGCTGATCATCGTAGGCACCGGTTTGGCCGGAGGATCGGCGGCGGCCGTTTTCGGCGAGCAGGGCTACAACGTGAAATGTTTCTGTTACCAAGACAGCCCGCGCCGGGCACACAGCATTGCGGCGCAGGGCGGGATCAACGCGGCGAAGAATTACCAGAATGACGGCGACAGCGTGGATCGTTTGTTCATGGACACCATCAAGGGCGGTGACTTCCGCTCGCGCGAGTCGAATGTTTACCGTCTGGCCCAGGTCAGCACGCACATCATTGATCAGTGCGTGGCGCAGGGCGTGCCCTTCGCCCGGGAATACGGCGGGATGCTGGCCAACCGCTCCTTCGGCGGGGCGCAGGTTTCGCGGACTTTTTACGCGCGGGGACAGACCGGGCAGCAGTTGCTCCTCGGGGTTTACTCCGAGCTGAGTCATCAGATTTCGGCCGGCACGGTGAAAATGCATCCGCGCCACGAAATGCTCGATCTGGTCCTGGTTGATGGTCAGGCCAAGGGGATCATCACCCGCAACATGGTGACGGGCGAAATCGAGGCTCATGCGGCCGATGCGGTGATCCTGGCCAGTGGCGGCTACGGCAATGCTTTTTTTCTTTCGACCAATGCGATGGGGTGCAATGTCACCGCGACTTACCGGGCCTACCGCCGCGGGGCACTTTTCGCCAATCCGTGTTTTACCCAGATCCATCCGACCTGCATCCCGGTGAGCGGCGAATACCAGTCGAAACTAACCTTGATGAGCGAATCGCTGCGCAATGACGGGCGGATTTGGGTGCCCAAGCGCAGGGAGGACTGCGGGAAAAAAGTGGTTGAGATCGCGGAGGACGACCGCGATTATTTCCTCGAACGCAAATATCCGAGCTACGGGAACCTGGCGCCGCGCGACATTTCTTCACGCTCGGCCAAGGAAGTCTGCGATGAGGGGCGTGGGGTGGGTCCGGGCGGGTTGGGGGTTTACATGGACTTTGCCGACGCGATCAAACGTCTGGGCGAGCCGACCATCCGCGAACGTTACGGAAATCTTTTCGAGATGTATAAAAATATCACGGGTGAGAATGCTTATGAGACACCGATGCGTATTTATCCCGCGGTGCACTACACCATGGGCGGGCTCTGGGTGGACTACGAGCTGCAAAGCAACGTACCCGGGCTTTTTGTGATCGGTGAAGCCAATTTCTCCGATCACGGGGCCAACCGGCTCGGGGCGAGCGCCTTGATGCAGGGGCTGGCCGACGGGTATTTTGTCCTGCCTTACACGATCGGTAACTATTTGGCCCCGGTCCGCGGCACCTGCCCGCGGGTCGATCGTCCGGAATTCAAGCGGGCCATGGACGAGGTGAAGGAACGGGTCAAACGCCTCTTGAGCATCAAAGGAACCCGCACGGTGGATAGTTTCCACCGAGAGATCGGCAAGCTGTTATGGGACGAGTGCGGGATGGCGCGGAGCAAGGAAGGGCTGGAAATGGCGATCAAGAAGTTTGACCAGATCCGCGAGGAGTTCTGGAGCAACGTGTGTGTCCTCGGCGAGGGCGACGAATTGAATGCCTCGCTGGAAAAGGCCGGCCGGGTGGCGGACTTTATTGAGTTCGGCCAGTTGATGTGCGAAGACGCCCTCGACCGCAACGAGTCCTGTGGCGGTCACTTCCGCGTCGAATATCAAACGCCCGAAGGCGAAGCCCTGCGCAACGATGAGGATTACTTTTACGTCTCGGCCTGGCAATATACCGGCGAGGGAAACAAGCCGGACTTGATCAAAGAGCCGTTAGAATACGATGGCGTGGAATTGGCCACCCGGAGTTATAAATAGTTGGGAGTTGAGGGATGAGAGTTGAGAGACACAGAATTAAGCCGCCAAGGAGAGTGGAGAAGTGCCTGAAGAACAGAAAAGAGGGTTCAACTTCGAGAAGCTTGACGTCTGACGGAGGGCGGTCGATTTCGCCGCATTTGTTTACGACTGCACCAAGGCCTTTCCGGCTGAAGAGAGGTTTGGCATCACGAGCCAGATGCGCCGGGCAGTTGTGTCAGTTTCTTCCAATAGCGCCGAGGGAAGTTCGCGGTCCTCGCGGCAAGACTTTGCCCGGTTCGTCGAACTGGCTGTCGGCTCGCTCTATGAACTGGTTAGTCAGGGATTTATCGCTCGCAAACAGGGTTTGCTCGACGAACAAGCATTGCAAAAACTTTACCCTGAATCGGAAGAGCTCATCCGCATGCTCAGTGGCCTGCGTAACTATCTGCGTTCCTAGTCTCTCAACCCTCAACCTTCATCCCTCAATCATCCCATGAACTTTGATCTGAAAATTTGGCGGCAGGCGGAGGGGAAAACAAAGGGCAACTTCCAAACTGTGGACGCTCGCGACATTCCTTCGGAAGCCTCGTTTTTGGAGATGCTGGACATTGTCAATGACCGGATGAGCGAAAGTGGCGAGGTGCCGGTGGCCTTTGATCACGACTGCCGCGAGGGAATTTGCGGATCCTGCAGTCTGACCATCAACGGGATCCCGCAGGGACCAGGCCGGGGCACAGCATGCCAACTTTACATGCGGAAGTTCCGCGATGGGGACACGATTTACATCGAGCCCTTCCGGGTCGGGGCCTTTCCCGTGGTCAAAGATCTGGTGGTCAACCGCTCGGCTTTCGACCGGGTGATCGCGGCAGGCGGCTTCATCAGCGAACGCTGCGGCAACGCGCAGGACGCCAACGACACACCGATCCCCAAGACGGTGGTCGATTACGCCATGGACGCCGCGGCCTGCATCGGATGCGGGGCCTGCGCGGCGGCCTGTCCGAATGGGTCGGCCATGTTGTTTGTCTCGGCCAAGATCGGGCACCTCGGCCTGCTGCCCCAAGGCAAACCGGAAGCCAACCGCCGGGTGCGCGGCATGGTGGCCAAGATGGATGCCGAAGGCTTCGGGAATTGCTCGAACTTCTACGAGTGTGCAGCGGTTTGCCCGGCCGGTGTGCCGGCGGCCTTTATTGCCAAGATGAACCGGGACTACGCGCTGGCCAGTGTACGGAATGCGGTTGAGGCGACGGCGTGAGGGAGGGAGTGGCGGCGGCCGGTGAAAGCCGGTTCGGGGAGGGTTGGCTCTGGCCCCGCAGACCTCGGCGCCGAAACGAATGAGAGGACCAGCGGCGGGCTTCTAGCTCCGAGAGCCTCCCGCTCGGGGAGAGGCGGAGGCAACCTAAGGTTAAGGTGGATCGCGCCGTCCCGGCACGATATTCGCTTGGTCATCGTGCTAGGGCCACCGCGAACCAGCCTAATACTTCAAGACCTTGGCGAGGAAGCGTTGAGCGGTTTCGGTCCGGGGGGCGGCGAAGAATTCTTGGGCGGCGCCTTGTTCGACGATCTGGCCGTGGGCGAGGAAGGCGACTTGGTCCGCGACAGTTCGGGCGAAGTTCATGGCATGAGTAACGAGGACAAAAGTACGGCCTTCGGATTTCAAATCGGCGATGACTTCCAAAACCTCGGCGGTCATTTCGGGGTCGAGGGCGGAGGTGGGCTCGTCGAAGAGAAGGAGCTTGGGACGGATGGCCACGGCGCGGGCGATGGCGACCCGTTGGCGTTGCCCGCCGGAGAGTTCCGCCGGGCGTTTGTGCGCGTGGCCGTTAAGGTGGAGGCGCTCGAGAAGTTCGAGCGATCGCGTCCGGGCTGCTTCGGGCTCAACCCCGTGGACCGCGGTAAGGGGCAACATAATGTTGGCCAGCGCGTCGAGGTGGGGAAAGAGGTTCCACGACTGGAAGACCGTGCCGATCTTGCTGCGGTATACGCGCAGGGGTTTTTGCATGGTGGGGACCGGTTGGTGGTCCACGGTGAGGGAACCGGCCTCGGGGGATTCGAGTCCACCGATGACGCGGAGGAGGGTGGATTTGCCGCCGCCAGAGGGTCCGAGTAGGGCGAGGACGTGGGGGAAATCAAGCTGCGCGGTGATCGCGTCGAGCACGGTGTGCCCGCCGTAGCGCTTGGTCAGGTCGTGGAAAGCGAGGTTCACGAGGTCGCGGGGTGACTGCAGGGCGAGCGTCCCTGCGAGCCGCGGGGGAGGCGCCGGTTGCTGCGTTGCGACGGCTGGGAAGGGCCGCCCTCTAGGGGCTCACGTTTCATACCGGAATTTGTGTTCGAGGCGGCGCGCGAGGAGGGAGACGGGTAAAGTTAAAGCGAGGTAGCCGATGGCCAAGGGAAGATAACTTTCCAGCGTGCTGTAGGTCGCGCTGTTCACTTGCTGGGCGGCGAGGGTGAATTCCTCGATGCCGAGAATGGAGAGGAGGGAGCTGTCTTTGATGATCGAAGCGGCTTGGCCGGCCAGCGGCGGAAGGACGTGGCGGATGGCTTGGGGGAAGATGACGTGGCGGTAAGTTTGCCAGCGGGTCAGGCCGATGGCGCGGGCCGACTCGAGTTGGGACTTGCTGATGCTCTCGATGCCGCCCCGGATCATTTCGGCGATGTAGGCGCCGCTGAAAACGGAGAGAATGAGGATGCCGGCGGCGTAGCGGTTTTGCAGACCGACGGCATCGGCCACGACGTAGAAAAGAATGAGAAGTTGGACCAGGAGCGGGGTGCCGCGGATGAGTTCGACGTAGCCGAGGGAAAGCCAGCGCAGCGCGGGGTAACGGGCGCGGCGGCCGAGAGCAGCGAGGAGGCCGAGCAGAACGCTGAGGCCGAGAGCGGCGAGGGAAATCCAGATGGTGTTGAGCCATCCGCGCCAGAAGACTTGGCGGTAGGCCCAGACGCCGGACCAATCCCAAGTCGTGGCCTGCAGGACGGTGAAGCAGAGCCCAGCGAGGAGGGTGGCGCCGAGGAGGACGGAGATCGCCGCGTTGATCGTATGGTGGCGAGTCATGGGGTGGAGACCAGGATTCGGCGACCGTGGCTACAAGTTGGCCGATTTGGCTTCGCGCCAGAGGGTGTCGAGATCTTTGGAGGTCAGTTCTTCCAGCTTTTGCTGGTTGGCGGCGCAGGATGTTTCCATATGTTGGAAGCGGGCGATGAAGCGTTGGTTGGCCTCTTCAAGGGCGAGTTCGGGCTCGATCCCCAGTTTGCGGGCCAAGTTGACCGTGGTGAAGAGGAGGTCGCCAAGTTCGTGTGCGAGGCGCTTCGGGTCGCCGGAGGCAAGTTCAGCCGTGAGCTCGGCCAGCTCTTCGCGGAACTTCTCGAGCACCCCGGCGCGGTCGGGCCAGTCGAAGCCGACCCGGTTGGCCTTCTTCTGGATGTTGGCCGCACGGAGGAGGGCGGGGAGGGCGCGGGGAATATTGGCCATGATGGAAGCTGAGGCCCCTTTTTCCTCACGTTTGATTTGCTCCCACTGACGGAGGACAGACCGGGTGTCACCGGCTTCACTCTGGGCAAAGACATGGGGGTGGCGGCGGATGAGTTTTTCGCAGGTCTGCCGGGCCGCATCCTCAAGGGTGAAAGCGCCACGTTCGGTCGCCAAGTCGGTGTGGAAAATAACCTGGAGGAGCAAGTCGCCCAACTCTTCGCAGAGATTGCTGTCGTCCTCCTTGCTGATGGCATCGATCGTTTCGCAGGCTTCTTCGAGGATTCCGGCCCGGAGCGATTGGTGGGTTTGTTCGCGGTCCCACGGGCAGCCTGCGGGCGAGCGCAGGAGGCTCACGATGGCGCGGAGGCGGGCGAGGGGTTCGGCCGGGAGCAGCTCGAGTTGGGCGGACATCGGGGGTGAGGAGCAAGGTGCGCCTGAAACTAACGGATCAAATGCGCCATTGTTCCTTGTGGCTGCCCCGCAGGTCGGTGATTTCCCCGGCGCTGTTGACCGAAACATACCAGGTGAGGGCCGTGGTTGCCGTGATCGTGAAGACGAGGACGACGCCGACCAACCAGCCGGAAAGTTCGCCCACGGCCAGTGCGTTGTAGAAGGCCGACCATGACTCAATGGGCGGCCGGGCGTGCATAAAAATCTTGGTCATCCAGGCCACGATGATGATCGCGATGATAAAGACGTAATTGCGCTTCAGCCGCCGACCGACCGCTTCCAGCTTGCTGATTTTAAAAGAAGGAAGAATGAGGTCTTCGCAGACTAATTTTTGCCAGTCGCCGCCGAGAAGGTTGGGGTTGCGTGAAACCGTGGCGACGAGAAAATGGGACTCGATCATGCGGACACGGCCGCGGAAGGCGTCATAAAAGCGGTAACGTCGAGCCTCAATCCAGAGCATCATCCAGACAATGACCAAGTTGAAGAAGAAGACGATGTGCGGGATGTCGCGGAAGGAAAAGGCGACCGTGATGATTGTCGTCGTGCTGGTGATCGCCCAAGTGGTGGTGATGTCGAGGCGCTGACGCCAGATCATGATGCGGCCAAGTTCGCCGCGGTAGAAATGCGACATGGCATTGACGTAGCACGGGTCGTGCAGCTCGTTGCCGTCGGTGCGAGTGATGGAGCGGTCGCCGTCCATCGTCTCAGCTCCGCTCCTTGGCGAGCAGAGCGGCACGGGCTTGTTCGAGTTGCTCCCGTTCGCGGCGGGTCAAGCTGGCCAGGCCGTGCTCGGAAATCTTGTCGAGGAGCGGGTCGATGATGCCGTGGGGGTCGAGTGGTTCATTCTCCGGATTCTTGACCACCCGCAAGCGGGGAATCTTGTTCCGCGGGGAGGCGGGGCGGAGGCGCGCTACGAAATCAAGGTTGAGCGTGGATCCGTGCCGGATGGCAAAGTAGGCGAGCGACGCGGTGGTGAGGAGCACGAGCATTTCGGCCCACTGCTGGTTGGCGAGGAGTTGCAGAACGCTGAGCCCGAGCAGGACCAAGGCAAAAAGTTTTGCCGTGATCTGAAAAAGGAGTTGGGCGCCCGGGTAAAGGGCGGCAAAGGCAAGGAAGACGGCGAAGTTGGCCCAGCTGTGGGTGAGGGAAAAGGGTTGGCTCGTGACGAGTGAGGCCGCGAGGAGGAGAGATGGACCGAGAAGGAGGAAGCCGAGGTAAAGACGGACGAATACCTTGCGCCCGAGGTATTGCTCCACGTCGCGGCCGAAAATGTAGAGCATGACCAGCGAGATGAGGAACCACGGATCCGGCGGGTTGACGAAGGCGTAGGTCAGGCAGCGCCAGATTTCGCCCCCGCGAAGCACGGATTCGGTGTCAAAGGTGAGCTTGGTTAGGACGCCTTCCGCTCCGGAGGCCAGGGTAACGGCAACGCCGATCATGCTGACCACATAAAGAGCAACGATGATGGTCGTGGCGTAGACCGGGACGCGACCCACCCAAGTGATCGGGTCATGATTTTCTGGGGTGCGGTGCGTGATCACGAAAATATCAAATTAGCGCGGTTTTCGCGCGGGGACAAGGTTGGACAAGGGAGTGCCCTCGGATCCGGTTTTGGGTGCGGGAGGGAAAAGGGAAGTCCGCGGTGTGGCTCGGCGGGGTGGAGAGGGACGAACGGAGGCGTTTGATTGGCTTGAAGTAGGCGGTGGGTTGACCGGGGGGCAGGCGGCCGGCGGTTCCGTCCGACTTGAAAACGCGGTCCCAGCAGCGTTCAAAACAGTGCGGGGCGTGGGGGAAGCCGGTTGCGAGGCCTTGGGCCTGGTGATAAAACTCCGCAGGGCGGCGCTGGGCTGCTGCGCGGGTCACGGCGTATTGGGCGCCGACGAAAAAGCGATAGGTTGCCGGACCGGGAGCTCCGAATAATTGCGCGTGGAAGTCGTCGAGCTGGAGTTCGTGACGGTCGGGGTTTTTGCTCCAAGGAACAAAAAGGCGACGGCCGCGCGAGTCGTCCGTCTCGGCGAGGAAGCCGAGCCAGTGGAAGTCGACGAGGGCCAAGGTGCCTTCGGCCAGGGCGCGGAGAATTTTGTGCAAGTCGGGGGCATGGTCGAAGGGGTGGCCTTGGACAAAAACGGTCGTGGCGGCGAGGGATTCATGGCGCTCGCTGAGATGGTGCAGGTAGGTCTGAGCTTCGCGGCCCTCGTTGCTCAGCCGCAGCCCTCCACTTGAACCGTCACCTTTGTCGTAGACCGTGATCCTGTATTGTTCCGGCACGCGCTTGAGCCAGGCGAGGTCTTCGGTCTGGCGGGCCACCACGAGCTCGAGGCTTGAAGGCGCAGGGTTGACTTTCATGCCAGTGATCGGGAGGGAGGGACGCCCGGCGCGCCGGTTGGTGGTGAGGCGGGCGGACGGACGGCCCGCTTGTTCCTGCCTGCGGAGCTGAAGAGGGTGGCGGCGAGGGTGATGGTGTTGGCGTGGAGGCGGGCGGTCATGCCGGGGACGCGGTGGTAACCTCCGCCGTAGAGAATGACCAGGGGGAGGCGGCGGGTGCGGGACCAGTGGATGACCAAGCGGTCGCGTTCGAGCATTTGCTCGGTGCTGAGCTTCATTTGGCCGAAGCGGTCGTCTGCGTGGGGGTCAGCGCCGGAAATCCAGACAACGAGGTCCGCGGGAAAACGGTCCAAGGCGGCCGGAAGAGTTTCGTCCAACGCGGCAAGGTAATCCGGGCCGGAAACCTCACGGACCAGACCGACATCCAAAGTGCCCGGTTCTTTCGCGCTGGGGTAGTTACGGTCGCCGTGGATGGAGTAAGTGAAGACGCGTCGGTCGTCGCGGAAAATAGCATGGGTGCCGTTGCCTTGGTGGGCGTCGGTGTCGGCGACGAAGATGCGCAGGGAGGCATCTTTTGCGTGCAGGTCGCGGATGGCGACCGCGACGTCGTTGAGCACGCAGTAGCCGAGGCCACGGTCAGGAAAGGCGTGGTGGGTGCCTCCGGCCAGGTTGGCGGCCATCCCCTGGGACAGGGCATGATGGCAGGCGGCCACCGTGGCGGCGGTCTCGAGTGCCGAACGGTGGAGGAGGCGGGGATGCCAGGGGAGTCCGAGCTTGTGCACCTCCGTGCGGTCGAGGGTGCCATGGGCCAGTTTGCGAAGGTATTCACTGGTGTGGACGCGGAGGAGCTGGCGGGTGGGGGCCGGGGCGGTGACGGTGATTTCAACCGGAGCGTTCTCGGCGATCAGCAGGTCGCGGGCCTGCGGAAATTTTTCCATGGGGAAAGGATGCCCCGGCGGGAGGGGGAGGAAGAAATCCGGGTGATAGAAGCAGCGGAGGCGCAGCGACATGACCCGCAGGATGCAAGCGAAGGGTTGGCGCGGCAAACCATCTGATGCATCTTGCCCGCGCATGGACTGGATTTCCCCCGAGCAGTGGACAGCGTTCGGTGCTGAAGGCACCGACGCGCATCGCCTGGCCAATGGGAGAGGTGGTTGGCTTGATCGCTACGGGGACTGGATTCTTTGGAGCGGAGCCGAGCCTCCGCAGGTTGAGGGGCTGCGCGAGGAAGTCATGGGGCGCTACGGCTTCTCGCCGCGCGGATGGCTCGGGCGGGTCTTGGTGAAAAGAGCGATCGACCAAAAGCCGGCCATGCTTTTGGCCGGAGAGAATCCCGGCGAGATCATGGTGCGGGAAAACGGAATAGCCTACCTCGTGGAGCCCGCCGCCGGATATTCGTCGGGACTCTTTCTCGATCAACGGGCCAACCGGCAATGGGTGGCGGCCTTCGGGGCCAAGCGGATGCTCAACCTTTTTGCCTACACTTGCAGTTTCACGGTTTGCGCCGCGGCGGCGGGCGCGGAAACATGCAGCGTGGACTCGGCCAGGAGCGTGCTGGGGCGGGGGCGGGCGAATTTGGAAACCAACGGGATCGATCCGGCGGGTGGCCACCGGTTTCTGGTCGATGATGCCACCAAGGTCGTGCCTCGTTTGGTGAAGCGCGGAGAGAAGTTCGATCTCATTGTGCTCGACCCGCCGACTTTTGGACGTGCGGCAGGGAACGTTTTCCGCATCGAGAAAAATTTGCCCGATCTTGTTTCGCAGTGCTTCGGGTTGCTGGAACCGGGCGGATGTTTGCTGGTGTCCTGCAACTATTCCGAGTGGGGCAAGAAGGATCTGCAAAACCTGTGCCGCGAAGCGGTTGCTGGCGCGCCATACTCCATGGAGCATGGCGAGCGACCGCCGGAAATTCCGCACGGAGCGGTCTCCTGCCGGATCCGCAAGGAGCGCTGAACCCTGCTACCGGCCGGGCGATTCATCCCAGATGCGTTGCCAGATCAACTTCAACTGACGGATTGGAATGGCGCTGGGCAGTCTTTCCGGCTCGATGCCATGCCAGTGGGGATTTCCATACCGGGCCACCGCGTGGCGGAAGACATAATCGGGGTGTTCTCCCATGCGCAGATCGCTCAGGATAAGCGTCTCGTCCTGGACGGAAACGCCGATAAATCCATCGGCAAACCAATGCAGCCTTTGTGCCGCGGGGGCATGAGGCAGGGCCGCGGCGAGAATACGGTCATCCGAGGGATAGAAGGTGAATTCGATTGGGCCATCACCGGCCGCAACCGAATCTAAGCCTTCGTAATAGCCCCCCTCAGTGCGGGCGACCACGCGCCAAAGCAGTGTGGTCAGCGGTGCGGGGGTGACAAACAAGCGGGCATCGGCAACTCCCTGAGCGTTGAGACTCTGACGGGCATTCGCGGCAACCATGGTCTGTGCGAGCCATGACCACCCGAGATAGAGCATGCTCCACAGCAGTCCGACCATCAGCCAGCGTCCTGCAGTCCGGGATGCGGGCCTGATCAGAACAGCGGTCATCCCGGCCAGCAGTGGCAAAGTGTAAAGCGGGTCGATGATGAAGATCGTAGCCCAAGAGATCGGGGTCGACCCCGACGGCCAAAAGAGCTGCGTGCCGTAAGCAGTGTGCGCGTCGAGAAGAGGATGGGTCAGGAGAGCGAGAAGAATGGCCGCGAACCATCGTCGTGGTGCCTCGCGCGCCGGCAGCCAGAAAGACCGCAGGGCGAACCAGATCAAGGTTCCGACTGCGGCCAGGACAACCAGTGAATGGCTGAACCCGCGGTGCATGGTGAAATTTTCGACCGGTCCGCCGTAGTCGAGGAAGACGTCCAAGTCGGGCAGGGTTCCAAGCGCTGCGCCGAGCAACGCGGCCTTGCGCCGCTGCTCAGGTCGAACGCACGCCGCGGCAACGGACGCGCCGAGGGCGATCTGGGTCAGGGAGTCCATCGAGTTTGGAAAGCTACGCTCGCACCTTGGTGGAGGCAGGCTGCCGCCGCAACCGCGCCACGCCTTGCGCGTGGCAATCAAAGATGTGGGGCATGAACGCGGGGATCTTCGAGCATTGACCGACGATTTTCAGGGATTCGCCGTGTGCGGTTCGGAAGCTACCAAGTCATGTTCGCATCCCAAACGATCGGAGCCGACCGTAACCTGCGTCATTGCCGGCGCCAGGCGCTGGGTCTATGAGCCGTTGCGGAGCCGTCTGATGGACAAGCCCGGAGGTTATGGTAACTCGGCAAGCTTCGCTTTGATCGCGTCGAAGTCCGGCAACTGGCGCGGGTCGTCGTGGGATTCGGCGTATTGAATGACGCCGTTTTTGTCCACGACGAAGGCGGAGCGCTTGGCCACGCCGCCCATGGGAAGATTCAGTTGCGGAGCAAATTGGGCGTAGGCGATGCCGTAGGCCTGCGCGACTTGGTGATCGTAGTCGCTGGCCAGAGTGACGGTGATGCCTTCTTTCTGCGCCCAGGCTTCTTGGGCGAACGGGTTGTCGCCGCTGATGCCGATGACCGTGGCGCCGGCGAAGTCGGAAAAGCTTTTGGAGACCGCGCAGAATTCATCAGTGCAGACGCTGGTGTAAACCATGGGGAAAAAGAGTAGAACGACGTTTTGGCCTTGGTGGTCGGAGAGCTTGACCAAGTTCAGCCCATCGGCACTTTTCGAGGAAAGGGCGAAGTCAGGGGCGGTGGATCCTACGTTGAGCATATGATTAGTTTGGTTGAGTTTAAGTTGAGAGCCGTAGCGCAGCGGAGACAGCCAGAGGCAATTGAGGATTTAGAGTTGAAAGAAAGAAAGACAAAGCGTCAAGGACGGGTCATGGCTTCGGCGTTGACCCATTGGTCGAATTGCTCGCCGCTGAGGTGGCCGGAGGCGACAGCGGCCGCTCGAAGGCTGCTTTTTTCTTTGTGCGCTTTTTTGGCGATCTGCGCGGCCTTGTCGTAGCCGATGTGCGGGTTGAGCGCGGTGACGAGCATAAGGGAGTCCTCCACGTAGTGATTGATGCGCTCCATGTTCGGTTCGATCCCGGCGGCGCAGTGATGGGTGAAAGAGCGGCAGGCGTCTGAGAGGAGCCGGACGCTGTGCAGGAAGTTATGGATGATCACGGGCTTGAAAACATTCAGTTCGAAATTGCCCTGCGAGCCGGCAAAGCCGATGGCGGCGTCGTTGCCCATGACTTGGCAGCAGACCATGGTCATGGCTTCGCTCTGGGTGGGATTGACCTTCCCGGGCATGATGGACGAGCCGGGTTCGTTTTCGGGGATGATTAACTCGCCGAGTCCGCAACGCGGCCCGCTGGCCAGCCAGCGGACGTCGTTGGCGATTTTCATGAGCGAGCAAGCCAGCGTCTTGAGCGCGCCGGAGGCGAAGACGAATTCGTCGTGGGCGGAGAGGGCGGCGAATTTGTTGGGATTCGAGGTGAAGGGGAGTCCGGTGAGGTCGGCGATAGTTTTCGCGGCGCGGTCGCCGAATTCCGGGTGGGAGTTGAGTCCGGTGCCGACCGCAGTGCCGCCGATCCCCAGGGACATGATGCCGGGGAGGGTGACTTCGATGCGGACGAGATCCGCTTCGAGCAGGGCGACGTAACCGGAGAATTCCTGCCCGAGGGTAATCGGTGTGGCATCTTGGAGATGGGTGCGGCCGATTTTGACAATGCGGGCGAAGACTGTGGCTTTGGCGTCGAGAACGTCGCGCAGTTCCCGCACGGCAGGGAGGAGATTGTGGACAACGACTTCCGCTGCGGCAATGGACATGGCCGTTGGAAAGGTGTCGTTCGACGACTGCGACATATTGACATGGTCGTTGGGGTGCACTGGGGACTTCGACCCCATCTCACCCCCGGCGAGTTCAATGGCGCGGTTCGAGATGACCTCGTTGGCATTCATGTTGCTCTGGGTTCCGGAGCCGGTTTGCCAGATGCGTAAAGGGAAATGGTCGTCGAGTTGGCCGGCAATCACTTCGTCGGCGGCCCGGGCAATAAGCGAAGCCTTCTCGGAAGGGAGTTTGCCGAGATTCTGGTTGACCAAAGCGCAGGCTTTTTTGAGGACACCGAGAGCGCGGATCAGTTCCCGCGGCTTGGTGTCGTCACCGATGTCGAAGTGAAGGAGCGAGCGGGCAGTCTGGGCTCCGTAGTAGCGGTCGGAGGGAACATCGATCGCTCCCATGGTGTCGGTTTCGCGGCGAGTACTCATGGACGGGCGGAGTGGGGCAAGGCAGGGAAGTGTATTGGCGCAGTAGGTCGGCATTCCAACAATAAATGAGGGGTAAGCTACCTTCCGGGCTGCAGTCATGCAGTTTTCAGGTCGGGGCGCCGGCCCTCTTTCACCATAGTGCAAGCTGGGAGGGCGTCACTCCCGGAATTTGTCATGTCGAGATCTACGGGATGGCCGATCTGCGGCTGGAGCTCTGAACAAATACCGGACGCTCGACAAAGAGGTGGCACAGGGCCCGGTTTTCCAGATGGCTACGTGTTGCGCAAAGTCGCAGTGGCTGGAGTTCGCCGGGGTGTAACTTTCTCCTGCTCGTAAATCAGCCCGATGGCGGCACGCCATCGGTCAAGGGTGGCCATGTTGCCCAGCGAGTCGGCTATCGTCATGGCCGGCACTTCGCGGCGCCCCTCGGCCACCGCAGTGGCAAAAGCGTCGGCCTCGAGTGCGTAAAGCGTGCCCGGGGCGAGGAGCGAGATTTCTTCCTCCTGCCCCCACCGCTGCAGGAAAAACTTGGCCGGCTCGCCGCCGCAGGACGGTTGGTAGGGGGAGGGAACGCGCAGCATGCCTTGGGTCCCGTAGACGCGCAGCGTGTTGTCCTGTTCCACGCCGAGACTGGCCGCCACTTGCGCAACCAGTCCGGTCGGGAAGCGGAGGGTGGCTGCGGCCACCACATCGACTCCGGTCTTTGCATGGAGCTGTCCCGCGCCGCTCACCTCGACCGGATCGAGAAATGGCGCGTCGACCGTGGCCCCGGCAAGCAAGCGCGCCATCGAGACAGGGTAACAACCGAGGTCAAGGATGCCGCCCCCGGCTGTGGCGTTTGACCAAAGTCGTGACCCGGGGTCGAAGGGAGCGTTGAACCCGAAGGCGCTTTGGATGAGTTTGACGTCGCCGAGCAGGCCTTGGCCTACCATTTCGACGATCTTCGCGGTTTGCGGGTGACAACGATACATGAACGCCTCCATGAAAAGCACCGAGTGCGCACGGGCGGCTTCGGCCATGATCACCATCTCCGCGTGGGTTAATCCGGCAGGTTTTTCGCAGAGCACGTGCTTACCCGCAACGGCCGCACGGACCGCCCACTCAACATGCTGCGGGTGAGGGGTGGCGATATAAACGGCCTGCACTCCCGGATCGGCCAGTAGCGCCTCGTAGGAAGCGTGGGCGCGAAGTCCGGGGAAGTCGTGGGCGAAACGTTGCGCGTTGGCGCGCGAGCGGCTGCCCACGGCGGCCAAGCGACCCTGTTGCGATTCTGCTAAGCCGCGGGCAAAGCTCGCGGCCATCCGCCCGGTGGCGAGAATGCCCCAGGCCAAGCGGGTTTGAGCCACAACCTGCTGCATGACTTCTCGGTAACCGCCCCGGTCCGGGTTGTCCAGAGCGGGCAAAAAAAACGGGGCGGCCATCTGGCCGCCCCGTGGTGAGTTGGGTTGAGACGGGACTTAGTAGTCCATGCCGCCCATACCGCCCATGCCGCCGCCGGGCATGGCCGGGGCCTTCTCCTTGTCGGGGATCTCGGTGACGAGAGCCTCCGTGGTGAGGAGCAGGCCGCTGATCGACGCGGCATTTTGCAACGCGCTGCGGGTCACTTTGGTCGGGTCGACCACGCCGGCTTTGACCAGGTCTTCGTAGTTGCCAGTTGCCACGTTGTAGCCGTCGCTGCCTTTGCCCTTCTTGACTTCTTGCACGATGAGCGCGCCTTCGAGGCCCGCGTTGTCGGCGAGTTGGCGGAGCGGGGCTTCAACCGCGCGGTGCACGATTTGGGCTCCGATCGCTTCATCACCTTCGAGCTTGAGGTTGGCCAGAGCTTTCTGGGCCCGGATGAGGGCGACGCCGCCGCCGGGGACGATGCCTTCCTCGACCGCCGCGCGGGTGGCGTGGAGGGCGTCTTCGACGCGGGCTTTCTTTTCCTTCATTTCGGTTTCGGTCGCGGCACCGACATTGATCACGGCGACACCACCGGCCAACTTGGCGAGGCGCTCTTGGAGCTTCTCACGGTCGTAGTCCGAGGTGGTCTCCTCGATCTGGCGGCGGATCTGGGCGACGCGGCCCTGGATGTCTTTGCTCTTGCCTTCGCCTTCCACGATGGTGGTGGTTTCTTTTTCCACCACGATGCGCTTGGCTTTGCCCAGGTCATCAAGGGTGATGCTCTCAAGCTTGATGCCGAGGTCTTCGGTGATACAACGGCCGCCGGTGAGGACGGCAATGTCTTCGAGCATGGCCTTGCGCCGGTCGCCGAAACCGGGGGCTTTGACCGCGCAGACCTGCAGGGTGCCACGGAGCTTGTTCACCACGAGAGTGGCGAGGGCTTCGCCTTCGACGTCTTCCGCAATGATGAGGAGAGGACGGCCGCCTTTAGCCACCTTCTCGAGCAACGGAAGAAGATCCTTCAAGCTGCTGATTTTCTTCTCGTGGATGAGGACGTAGGCGTTCTCAAGGATGGCTTCCATCGCTTCCGCGTTGGTCGCGAAGTAGGGCGAGAGGTAGCCTTTGTCGAACTGCATACCTTCGACCACGTCGAGGGTGGTTTCGATCGACTTGGCTTCTTCCACCGTAATGGTTCCATCCTTGCCGACCTTCTCCATCGCGTCAGCGATGATTTGGCCGATGGTTTTGTCCCAGTTGGCCGAGACGGTCGCGACCTGTGCGATTTCGCTGCTCTCGGAGACCTTCTTCGAGATCTTGCCCAGTTCGGCCACCACGGCCGCGACGGCCTTGTTGATGCCGCGTTGGAGCGAGGTCGGGTTGGCCCCGGCGGTCACATTCTTGAGACCTTCGCGATAAATCGCTTCGGCCAGAACGGTGGCGGTGGTAGTGCCGTCGCCGGCGATGTCGGACGTCTTCGACGCGACTTCGCGAACGAGCTGGGCGCCCATGTTTTCGTAAGGATTCTCGAGCTCGATCTCCTTGGCGACGGTCACGCCGTCCTTGGTGATGGTCGGGCTGCCGAATTTCTTGTCGAGAATGACGTTGCGTCCGGACGGCCCGAGGGTCGCCTTGACCGCTCTGGCCAATTTCTCGACGCCACGGAGCAGGCTCTGCCGCGCGGCTTCATCAAATTCCAATTGTTTAGATGCCATAACTGTAGTTTTAAGTTTCTAAGTTTTAAGTGTTAAGTGATTCAGGGTTTAGCTGAGGACGCCGAGGATGTCGTCCTCGCGCATGATGAGGTAGGACTTGTCGTCCACCTTGATTTCGGTGCCCCCGTATTTGCTGAAGAGCACCTTGTCGCCGACTTTGACGACAAACTCGATTTTCTTGCCCTTGTCGTCCGATTTACCGGTGCCGATGGCGATAATTTTCCCCTCCTGGGGTTTTTCCTTGGCGGTGTCGGGAATGATGATCCCGCCTTTGACCGTTTCCTTTTCGTCGAGCGGCTCAACGAGTACGCGGTCGCCGATCGGTTTTAATTTAGCTGCCATATTGTTGGTTTCTTACCTCCGTTGGTTGGTTTTGGGTTGTTGAAGGCGCGAGCGGACACACGTCCGCCCGCGCGGGTTCAAAGATCCGGCCGGGTCAGGGTTTTTTCTCCTCGTCGACCATTTCAAATTCGGCATCGACAACGTCGCCTGGTTTTTTCGCGCCGCCATCGTTGGTGGCTGTGGGACCAGGACCCGCGGCATCGTCTTCCGGCCTGGGCGGGGCCTGTTGGGCCGAAGCCTGCTTGTAGAGTTCGCTACTCACCTCTTGGAACTTGGCTTGCAGGGCGCCGGCCGAGGACTTAATCGCCTCACTGTCTGAACCCTTCAGCGCCTCGCGCACTTTGGCCACGAGATCCTCGACTTCCTGCTTCAGGTTGCCGGGAACTTTCTCGCCGAGGTCCTTCAGTTGTTTCTCGCACTGGTAGGCGAGCGAGTCGGCGTTGTTGCGCGCCTCGACGCCTTCCTTCGCCTTGGCGTCATCCGCGGCGTGCGCCTCGGCCTCCTTCTGCATTTTCTCGATTTCGTCCTTGGAGAGCCCGCTCGATCCGGTGATGGAGATTTTTTGCTCTTTGCCGGAGCCGAGGTCCTTGGCCGAAACGTTGAGGATGCCGTTGGCGTCGATGTCGAAGGTCACTTCGATCTGGGGCAGGCCACGGGGAGCCGGCGGGATGCCGTCGAGATGGAAGGTGCCGAGCTGTTTGTTGTCCTTCGCCATGGCGCGTTCGCCTTGGAGGACCTTGATTTCGACCCCGGGCTGGTTGTCGCTGTAGGTCGAAAAAGTGGAAGACTTTTTCGTCGGGATGGTCGTATTGCGCGGAATCATCGGGGTGGCGATGCCGCCGGCCGTCTCGATCGCGAGAGTCAGCGGGGTCACGTCGAGCAGGAGGACGTCCTTCACGTCGCCCTTGAGCACGCCGCCTTGGATCGCAGCGCCGATGGCTACAACTTCGTCCGGATTGACCCCGCGATGCGGATCACGTCCGATTAGGTTCTTGGCCGTCTCGATCACCCTGGGCATCCGGGTCATACCGCCGACCAGGACGAGTTCATTGACTTCGTTTTTGCCCAGCTTTGCGTCCTTCAAACATGCTTCGACCGGTTTGATCGTGCGGGTGAAAAGGTCGTCGGTCAGCTGCTCGAGTTTCGAACGGGTCAGTTTTTTCTGGATGTGCTTCGGACCGCTGGCGTCAGCCGTGACGAAGGGCAGGTTGATCTCGTATTCTTGGGCGGAGGAGAGGGCGATCTTGGCTTTTTCCGCTTCCTCTTTGATCCGCTGCACCGCGTCGGGCTGGTTGGAGAGATCGATGCCGGAATCCGCTTTGAACTCCGCCATGATCCAGTCCATGATCTTGTGGTCCCAGTCGTCGCCGCCGAGGTGGGTGTCGCCGTTGGTCGCTTTGACTTCAAAGACGCCTTCGCCAATTTCGAGGGCCGAGATGTCGAAGGTGCCGCCGCCAAGGTCATAGACCGCGATTTTTTCGTCCTTCTTTTTGTCCAGGCCGTAAGCGAGGGAAGCCGCGGTCGGTTCGTTGATGATGCGCAGGACTTCGAGTCCGGCAATTTTGCCGGCGTCCTTCGTCGCGTTGCGCTGCGAGTCGTTGAAATAAGCCGGAACGGTGATGACCGCTTGGGTGATTTTTTCACCGAGCTTGGCTTCCGCGTCCGACTTGAGTTTGCCCAGGATCATCGCGCTGACTTCGGGCGGGCTGAAAGACTTCTTCTGCCCGTTGACCTCGAGTTCAATGTGGGCGTCGCCGTTGGCTGCTTTGACCAATTTGTAAGGGACCCGTTTGTCTCCGGCGTTGAGTTCGTCGAATTTCCGCCCCATAAAGCGCTTGACCGAGAAAACAGTGTTGGTCGGGTTGGTCACGGCTTGGCGCTTGGCGGCTTGGCCGACGAGGCGTTCGCCATTCTTGGCAAAAGCGACGACGGACGGCGTGGTGCGCGCGCCCTCACTGTTTTCCAGCACAACGGGTTCTCCGCCTTCCATCACGGACATGCAGGAGTTGGTTGTGCCGAGGTCGATACCGAGGATTTTGCTCATAAAGTCGAAAAAGTTAAGGTTTGAGTGGAAATAATTAAGCAGGATTGGGGCCAAGGGGGGTGCAACCTGTCACATCTAACCTGTAATGAGTGACTTAGGTCAAACGGTTTGGCCTCGCGCGGGGATGCGTAAATGTGCCATCGTGGCGCATTGCGGGCAGATGCCAATTTCTTTTGTGACAGGATGACACACCCCATGGCGGACGAACCATGCGGGCAGCCAGAGGAAACCGTGTGGGTGGCCGAGAATACTTGCGGAGGCATTGCCGGTTGCGGTGCGCAGAGTAGGTGGGATCGGCTCGAGAGAGGTCGGCGCGGGGAGACAAAGTGGAGGCAGGCAACGCGGCGGAACTCCCCGAAAAGTTGCACTCCCCAAGACGGTTGCCCCCCTGGCTCAGCCGCGCCTGCTTCAATCAGACCGTGAGCAAGGCCCGCAAATTGCGCACGGCCCCATTTGCGAGGATCAAAAACGGGGCTGCTCTGCGGAGGCTCGCGCGGACGCTCGTTCTCCAGTGAGTCGGTTGGGGGGAGGCGCCCGTCCCCGGCCGCCGCACGTGCGATGGCTTTGTACTGGCAAGCGGGTGTGGCGGTTGAAGCCGGTCAATGCCTCGAGAACTGCGGCGCGTTTCGACTTGGCCCCCTGTAAGACGCACGCCATCCCTCAACTCAGGTCAAGGTCCCCACATCCACCGGGTGGCCGCCCAATAAAGAGGGAGGCCAAGGGTGAGGCGGCAGGGAAAGGTGCTTCCGGGTGATGCCATGAGCGACATGAGCGACATGATGGCCACCAAGCAGCCGCCACAGGGCTCGTTGTTGCGGGCCAGGAACATGGCTGCGGTGATGAAAAGCAGGACGGTCGGGGTGAGTCCGGACGCGGCCAGCTGGGTGTGGTCGGTGGAGCCGACGGCGATGATCAGCTAGAGGGAGAAAAGTTTCGGCAGCGGCGGGGGGATCTCGAGGTCGCTCTTGAGCTCAAGGGCGGCGAAGCCCAACGTGAAGAATAGTGCGGCAGGGTCGAGCACACTCTTGGTGGCAAAATGTTAGTCCGTGAAGGCCAGCAGCCCGTGAAGACCAGCGCGAGTTGCCTAGGGATTCCGCGGTGGAGTCAATGCTCTGATCAGGCTCGCCAAAGGCTCCCCAGATAGTTAGCTTGAGGTCATGCAAAAGTCACCCGTGGTCCAGAGCGTCGAGAAAGCCAATGCCGAATACGTCGCCCAGTTCGGCGAGAGGGGAAAACTTCCGCTGCCCCCGGGGGGGCGTTTTGCCGTGCTGACCTGCATGGACGCGCGGGTTGATCCGGCCAAGCTGGCCGGCTTGTCCGAGGGAGACGCCCACGTCATCCGCAATGCCGGCGGCCGGGCGAGTGACGATGCCATCCGCTCGCTGGTCATTTCCTACAAATTGCTCGGGACCAAAGAATTTTTCGTCATCCACCACACCGATTGCGGCATGGTGCTGTTCAACAGCGAGGTCATGGCTGACCTGCTCTCCAAAAGTCTCGAGCAAGCGGTGGTCGACGAAAACGGCTGGCGCGATGTGGGTCAGGGGCCGGGTTCGCCGGAGGGGGCGAAGATCGATTGGTTGACCTTCACCGACGACCGCCAGGCGGTGATCGATGACGTGAAAAAGGTGCGCAACCATCCGCTCGTGCCGAAATCCATCCCGGTTTACGGGTATCTTTACGACGTGCGGACCGGGAAGCTCGAGGAGATCACGGAAGCGACGGAGATCGGAAAGGCGGCTTGAATTTCGCGGCGGCGCAGAGTGCCGCGGTTGCAGCCAAGCGGCGGCCCTTGCTACTCCCTCATCTTGACCAGTAAATCTCCGGCGTCGACGGCGTCGCCGGTGGCGACGAGGAGTTCGTCGATGGCGCCGTCGCAGGGCGCATAGATTGTGGTCTGCATCTTCATCGCTTCCATGGTGAGGATTTTGTCGCCTTTGGCTACTCTGGCTCCCGTGCCGTGGTCGAGGTTGGTCACCATGCCGGGAATGGGTGCGCCGATTTCGAGCGGTTTCGACGCGTCGGCTTTGCGGCGGGCTTTCTTCGTGGTTTGCAGTGACTTGTCGGTGATGGTGACTGCTAGGAATTTGCTTTCACGCCCGCTGCACCGGGGACGGTCAGAAAGGGGGGTGGGCGTCTGGGAGTGAGGGGGTCTGCCTCCAATTTGGGCGCACACCCTAGTCGGCAGGGCCACAATCTGAAGAATCAGGAACAGGTGCCGGCGTTTTGCGAGATGAAATTTCCAGATAAAAAATTTATTATTTCAGCCGGGGACCGGCCAGAAAGCGCCAGCCATGCCATCCCTCTCATGGCGGGATTCACGTGGTGAAAAAAGTTTTTATAACCCGCACATAAATAGTTGAGTCCTGGCTGCCCGTCTGGTGTTCGGAGCAAGCGGTTTTTGGGGCATTCGCCGTTGCAAGCAAAACGGACGTCACAATCCAGGCAAAACTGAGGCAGGCTCGATTGTTTTTCGGTTCCAAAAGTTCGCTGTTGCGGGGAACGGACCATGTCGCCGAGGTTTTGGGTCAGGATGTTTCCCAGCCGGTTTCGGGGATAAACAAAATGATCGCAGGAAAAGAGGTCGCCATTGTGCTCCAAAGCCACGGCATCCCCGCATGTTTCTTTGAAAAGACAGAGGGTTGAGGGATGTCCCATCCAAATCCCCAACGCCACGTCAAATATTTGAACGAATACTTTTCCCACGTCGTTTCGAACCCAATGTTCAAAGACGGAGATAAGAAAATTGCCGTAATCCTCCGCCCGCACACTGGCATCGGTCACCACGGAATCCGCCGTGCCATCGTTTGAAGGATTCCGCTGTGGTTCCACCAGGGGGATGAATTGCAGGTAGCGCGATCCTGAACTTTTTAAGAACTCGTAAACCTCCAGGGGATGACGCGAATTTCCTTCGTGAACAACTGTCAACGTGTTGAATTCAACCCCGTGTTTTTTTAAAAACTCCAGTCCTCGAAAAACCTTTGCAAATGTCGGTTTGCCCCCTTTGTCAACCCGGTATAGGTCGTGAAGCGCCTCCGGACCGTCGATGCTCAGGCCCACCAGAAAGTCATTGGCCCGCAGGAATTCGCACCAGCAGTCATCGAGCAAAACGCCGTTCGTTTGAAACGCGTTTCTGATCGTCCTTCCGCCCGCGTGTTTTCGCTGGAGTGCGACTGCTTTTTGGAAAAAATCCAATCCCATCAACGTAGGCTCGCCTCCCTGCCAGGCAAAAAGCACTTCTGAACCCTGTTGCGAATCGATCTGTTGCCTCACATAGGCTTCGAGCACGTCATCGCTCATCCGGAAACTCGATTCGCGGTCGAAAAGGGCTTCCTTCTCCAGGTAAAAACAATAAGTGCAGTTGAGGTTGCAGATGGCGCCGGAAGGTTTGGCCATCACATGAAAATTATCGGGGCCCGACCTCATGCCGGGCCGGTCCATTGAAGCCGGTAAAAGGCTTTAGGCAGCAGGATGTCGTAATGCCGCAAAACCGGTCCGTTGTTTCCGGGAATCGGGTCGCTAAAGTTCGCCCATGTGAGGAGATCTGGCGATTGCTGAATCTGATACGTTTCTCCATAACGCGAGAGGAAGGTGATCTGGACCTGGGCGTGCGGACCGGAGTCATCGGTCCAGCGGACCACTTCGATTTTCAGATCGTCCGGGCCATGGGGAGCGTTTTTGGGACGGGGTTGAAGCCGGGTTGCCACCGCGGCGGCCAGGTCGCTCGACAGTTGGGTTCGGGCGGCAGTCTGTTCAGCCGTAAGCAGCGGTGGGTTTGGGAAATTTGCCGCAGCCCATTCCGAAAGATTATTCATCTCAAGCGGCTGTTTAAAAGCCGGGTCATAGTCTCCCCCATCGGGACGGAGATCGTAGAATTCGCCCTGATCTGGTTGCACCCCGGCGAGGTCATAATAGCGCGCGTATTTAAACTCAGAACTGCGGATCATCTGGATTCGGTTCGGCGGATTCGCCACCCCGTTTGGAAACCGCGTCATATCCGCGCCGGCGTAAATGTCATCGAAGGTGAACAGGACATGGTTCTGAACCGGAAGCGCTTCGGGATCCCAAATCAAGGAGCTGTAATCGACGCCCTTGAACCCTTTCGACTGCCAGTTCGGAACGCCCGTGAGCGAACAGAGTGTCGGCAGCAGATCGACATGTGAGACCATGGCGTTCGAAGTGCGTGGTGAGGGAAACATCTCCGGGTTGGACCAGATGAGCGGCACCCGGATGGTTTCTTCGTAGGAAACAAAAGTTTTTTGCCTCAAGCCATGACTCAGCCCCATTTCGCCATGGTCCGACGTGCGGATAATCAAGGTGTTCTTAAGCATGTTCTCGCCCCCGGCCGCATCAAAAACTCCGAGCAACTGTCCGATCTGCCCGTCCACCTTTTTCATCAGGTTACCGTAGAAATTCAGGTAGTTCAGTTTTTTTTGGGGTGTGTCCAGCGGTCCAAGCCCCGCCTGGATCACCCGCAGCACACCCGTTTGCGCGGTGGGCTTTTTGTTGAGCTGCAAGTTTTCGTTTGCCGTCGAAGGGATGGAAATCGGTGGTACGGTCGGGTTCAGCCAGGGATCGTCGGGATAATCGCCGATGTCATCGTAGCTCGTCGGATATGCAAGGACATCGTGCGGATTCACCAGAGACACCACCAGACAGAACGGCTTGCTGGAAGGATTTGCCAGGCGGTCATTCAAGAATGAGATGGAGTCATTGACAAAACGCTGGTCGTGATCGGCTTTTCCACCGCCAAAGGTCGAGGGTTGGATGTCTGCCCCGGCATCGGGCGCGTCCCAGCCGTCGAAACCGTATCGGGAAATATCGTCTGGAATCGCGGTTCCATCGGCGCTTTCCACCCCGGAGCTCATATGCCATTTCCCTTTATAAATCACATCGTATCCGGCTTCCTTCAGGCAGGTGGCCAGATTGGGCAGGGTGGGGTCGAGTTGGTGTCGAATTTGTTCCTGAGACGAATACTGCGTGAGCGTATCGGTGGACAGATGTTGCGCGGGAAAAAGGCCAGTAAAAAGGGAGTTCCTCGACGCGGAACACATCGCCGTGCAGGCGAAGGCGCTGTTAAAAGTCAACCCTTTGCCCTTGAGCCGGACGGTGGAAGGAAGGTTGCTGTTTTCCCACCCGTCGGGAAACCACATAGGCGGACGTTCCTGATCGGTGATGATGATCAGTATGTTTTTGCGAAACTGGGCTTCGCCCGCCGCCGCGACAAGACGGATCAAACCCAAACACTGCGAGCCTACCACGGCGGCGGAGGTCAGTTTAATAAAATCGCGACGCTTAATTGAATTATCATATTTGAGATGCGATGAAAGTCAAGGGAGTTTTTTGATTATTTTTGGTGTCGTCCATTAGGAGCGTGTTTGGTGATTTGTAATATCGCGGATAAGACCGCACAATATAAGCAATCTTTTATGTAAGTCGTTCACGTCCAAGGGGAGGGAGTTCCCCAATAAAATCCCATGAGGAAACGTTTTTCAGCTTTACACTTTTTTGCTCCGGCAACCCACCCATACCGCGCAGTAGCAACACGCTGATAACGAGGCTCCTACGCTCCAAATAGGAACTGCTTAAGGGAGGCTTGGACGAGGTGGAAAACGTGGTTTTCCACTCACGAACTGCGACAGGCGGTGACATGACGCGTCAGCACGTTGACACCGTGCGGCACGGTGTGAAGACACACGAACACACACGACAGGATGCTCCCGAAAAACGGGTGCTGATGACCACGCAGGAATTGGCAGATTTCTTGGGCTGCTCCCGACGCCACATCGAAAGTTGGCGAGTTGGTGCGGTTCTCGGAGAAAGAGGTCTTTGCTACTCCCGCATCTTGACCAGTAAATCCCCGGCGTCGACGGCGTCGCCGGTGGCGACGAGGAGTTCGTCGATGGCGCCGTCGCAGGGCGCATAGATTGTGGTCTGCATCTTCATCGCTTCCATGGTGAGGATTTTGTCGCCTTTGGCTACTCTGGCTCCCGTGCCGTGGTCGAGGTTGGTCACCATGCCGGGAATGGGTGCGCCGATTTCGAGCGGTTTCGACGCGTCGGCTTTGCGGCGGGCTTTCTTCGTGGTTTGCAGTGACTTGTCGGTGATCGTCACCTCGCGGGGCATGCCATTGAGTTCGAAGAAAACAATGCGGTGACCGTCCTTGTCGGCTGTCCCGATGTTGATGAGTTTGATGAAGAGTGTTTTGCCCTGCTCGATTTCAACCGCGACCTCCTCGCCGGGTTTGAGTCCGTAGAAGAAAGCCGGGGTAGGCAGGACGCTGACGTCTCCATATTCGCGCACGAATTTGTTGAAGGTGGCAAAGACGTCCGGATACATGAGGTGGCTGTAGAGTTCGTCCTCGTCGGGGGCGTGCTTGAGTTTGCCGGCCAGCTCCTTGCGCACCGTCTCGAGGCTGACCTTGGCCGCGCGGGCCGGTTTGGCTTTGGTTTTGCCGAGCACGGCTTTGACCACGTCCTTCGGCCATCCCCCGATGGGTTCGCCCAGTCCGCCGGCTAGCATGTCCTTGACCGACTCGGGGAAGGGTGTGCCGGGAGGGAGGTTCGGGACGTCGGCCGGTTTGATGCCGCGGGTGAAAAGAAAGAGGGCCATGTCGCCGACGACTTTGCTCGAGGGCGTGACCTTGACGATGTCGCCGAAGAGCTGGTTGACCTCGGCGTAGCAGCGGGCGATCTCCGGCCAGCGGTGGGCGAGGCCCATCGAAGCGGCTTGCTCTTTTAAGTTGGTGAACTGTCCGCCGGGCATTTCATGAAGGTAGACTTCGGCACTGCCGGTGCGCGGGGCGGTGTCGAAAGGGGCGTAGAACGTGCGGACCCGCTCCCAGTAGTCGGCGAACTCGTTGAGGGCGTCGAGGTCGAGACCGCTGTCGTGCGGGGTGTGTTGGAGGGCGGCGACGAGGCTGTTGAGATTCGGTTGCGAGGTCGATCCGGACATCGCGCTGATCGCGGAGTCGACGATGTCCGCGCCCGATTCGATGGCGGCCAGCACGGACGCGGCATTGACGCCGCTCGTGTCGTGGGTGTGGAAATGGAGCGGCAGGTCGGTTTCGGCCCGGAGGGCTTTGAGCAGGGCGCGGGCCGCGAACGGGCGGCAGAGGCCGGCCATGTCCTTGATGGCGATAAAATGCGCACCCATCTTTTCCAGTTCCTTGGCCAGCTTCACGTAATACTTGAGCGCATACTTGGTGCGGCGGGGATCGAGGATGTCGCCGGTGTAACAAATGGTGCCTTCGCAGACCGCGCTGGTCTGGCGGACGGCCTCCATCGCCGCGCGCAGATTCGAGAGGTCATTGAGCGAATCAAAGACGCGGAAAATATCCATCCCGCTTTCCGCCGCGTGGCGGACAAAACCGGCCACGACCTTCGGCGGATAATTCGAGTAGCCGACCGCATTGGAACCGCGGAAGAGCATCTGGAAGCAGATGTTGGGCACTTTTTCGCGCAGGGCGCGGAGTCGCTCCCAGGGGTCTTCGCGCAGGAAGCGCAGGGCGGCGTCGAAGGTGGCGCCGCCCCACATCTCGAGGCTGAAGAGCTGCGGGGTGCGGCGGGCCACGGCGTCGGCCACAAGGAGCATGTCATGGGTGCGCACGCGTGTGGCGAGGAGTGACTGGTGGGCGTCGCGGAAGGTGGTGTCGGTGAAGAGGGCGCGCTTCTGCTTGCGCGTCCACACGGCAAACTTTTCGGGTCCGAGCTTGAGCAATTGCTGGCGGGTGCCGGGCGGCGGGTCGACGCGCAGGTCGACGCCGGGCAGCGGCGCAGGGGCGAGGCGGCCGGTGGGGAGATATCCTTTGGCCTCGGTGTTTCCGTTGATCGAGACATCGGCGAGGAATTGCATCAGCTTGGAGGCGCGGTCCCGGCGCGGTTTGAATTCGAAGAGCGCCGGGGTTTTGTCGATGAAGGTGGTGGTGGCATGGCCCGAGCGAAAAACCGGGTTGGTTACCACATTCTCGAGGAAAGGCATGTTGGTCTTCACGCCGCGGATGCGGAATTCGCGCAGGGCGCGGTGCATGCGGTCGAGGGCGACGGGGAAGGTCTGCCCGGAGGTGGTGATCTTGACCAGCAACGAGTCGTAGAACGGCGTGATCGTGCTGCCGGTCGTGCCCATGCCCGAGTCGAGGCGCACGCCGAAGCCGGCGGCACTGCGGTAGGTGACGATCTTCCCGTAGTTCGGGGTGAAACCATTGGCCGGGTCCTCCGTGGTCACGCGGCATTGCACGGCAAAGCCGTTGCGCGGGATGGCTTCCTGCGCGGGCAGGGCGAGTTCGGGTCCGTGCAGGCGCGCGCCTGCTGCAACCAAAATCTGCGAGCGCACGAGGTCGATACCGGTGATTTGTTCGGTCACGGTGTGCTCGACCTGAATGCGCGGGTTCATCTCGATGAAGAACCACTCGTGGCGGTCGTAGTCGTAGAGGAACTCGACCGTGCCTGCGTTGTTGTAACCGATGCCCCGGGCGATTTTGACCGCCGCGTCGCAGAGGTCGGCGCGGACCTCGTCCGGCAGATTGATCGACGGCGCGACCTCGACCACTTTCTGGTGGCGTCGCTGCACCGAGCAGTCACGTTCGTGCAGGTGAAGCACGCCGCCGTGGGCATCACCGAGGATTTGCACTTCGATGTGCTTGGCCCGCGGGATGTATTTCTCGAGAAAGACGGCAGGATTGCCGAAGGCGCGTCCGGCTTCGTTGCGGGCCTCGTCGAGGAGCGCCGCGAGATCATTTTTCTTGCGCACCACGCGCATGCCGCGCCCGCCGCCGCCGAAGGCAGCTTTGATCATGAGCGGGAAACCGATTTTCTTGGCGACTTTGATGGCCTCGGCGCGGTTGTCGACCGGTTCTTCCGTGCCGGGGAGGACGGGAACGCCGAGCTTGATCGCCAGGGCCCGGGCCGCGGTTTTGTCACCCATCATATCGAGCAGCTCCGGCCGCGGACCGACAAAGATAATGCCGGCCTTTTCGCAGGCACGGGCAAAGTGGGCGTTTTCGGAAAGAAACCCGTAGCCTGGATGGATCATGTCGACCCCACGGTCGCGGGCCAATCCGACAATGCTTTCGGTGTCGAGGTAGGCGCCGACCGGCCCCTTGCCGCGGCCCACCACGTAGGCTTGGTCGGCTTTGAAGCGGTGGATGGAGAAGCGGTCCTCCTCCGCGTAAACCGCAATGGTCCGCATGTGCAACTCGTTGGCGGCCCGGAAAACACGGATGGCGATTTCGCTGCGGTTGGCCACGAGCAGGGTTTTTCCCGCCACGTCGAGGAATGGTTGAGCGGTGGTTTTTTGCGGCGGCTTTGGCATGATCGTTTCTAAGGTCGTCCGCGACCCGGGCGGGAGCCTAATGAGCAGAGCCCCCGCGATAAAGCACTCTTTGGGCGGTGGCCGGGGATTTTTTCGCGGCGCGCGGGGCTGACAGTCTTGTCCGTCGAAGCGCGATGATTTAAGCAATACTGGCCGGTCAGGAAAACGTTATGAAAAAGCAGAAACCTCTCGTGGGCATTATTATGGGCAGCAAGTCGGATTGGCCGACGATGAAACATGCGGCCGACTTGTTGTCCAAGCTGGGTATCCCGCATGAAAAGCGCGTTTTATCGGCCCACCGCACGCCTGATCTCATGGCCTCCTACGCCAAGGCGGCGCGGGAACGCGGCATTCAGGTGGTTATTGCCGGGGCCGGCGGCGCGGCCCATTTGCCCGGCATGGTGGCGGCGCACACGGATCTGCCGGTGCTTGGCGTGCCGGTCCAGAGCCGCGCATTGAAGGGCCTCGACTCGCTGCTTTCCATCGCGCAAATGCCCGCCGGCATTCCGGTCGGCACGCTGGCCATCGGCGAACCGGGTGCGATCAACGCCGCACTCCTCGCGGCGGCGATTTTGTCGCTTGGAGATGCGCAGGTCCGCGGGGCACTGGAAAAATTCCGCGCGCGCCAGACCAAAGCCGTGCTGGCGGCGGGCCGGCTGCCCTCATGAGTCCCGCACTCGCCCCGGGCAGCCGCATCGGGTTGATGGGCGGCGGCCAACTCGGCCGCATGTTCATCCTTGCCGCGCGGAGCATGGGTTACCGCGTCAATGTGTTCGTCCCCGAGGCCGATTCGCCGGCCGGGCAGATAGCGGACCGGGAAGTCTCGCGTGACTATCTGGACGAGGAGGCGGTCCGGGAATTTTCCCGAGGGGTGGATGTCCTGACTTTCGAATTTGAAAACATCCCGCGGCAAACCGTGCAGTGGGCCGCCGAGCATTGCGAGGTTCGTCCGAGCGGCGGGATTTTGCACCTCACGCAGAATCGCGCGCGGGAAAAAGAATTTCTCGCCGCAGGCGGATTTCCTCTGCCGGCCTGGGCGAACGTCGCCACGGCCGCGGACTTGGTGGCGGCCGCAAGGCGCACGGGTTATCCGGCTATTTTGAAAACGGCGTCGTTCGGTTACGATGGCAAAGGCCAGCGGCGGCTCAATTCGGACGAAGAGGCGCGGCGGTGCGACCTCTCGGGGGGACCGTTTGTGCTCGAGGCCCAAGTGCCCTTTGTCATGGAAATATCGGCCGTTGTTGCGCGGGGCGACGACGGGCAGTCGGTCTGCTATCCGGTCTGTGAGAACCTCCACCGCAACCACATCCTCGACACAACGGTGGTGCCGGCCCGCGTGGCGCCGGAGGTGGCGGTTCGTGCCGCGGAGTTGGCCCGGGCCATGGCCGAGCGTCTCGATCTGGTCGGAGTCCTGGCCGTAGAGATGTTCGTGCTCGAAGAGGGCAAGTTGCTGGTCAACGAACTTGCACCGCGTCCGCACAACAGCGGCCATTTTTCCATTGATGCCTGTGTGACCAGCCAGTTCGAACAGCAGGTGCGCGCGGTCTGCGGTCTGCCGCTGGGATCGCCCGAATTGCTGCGGCCTTGCGCCATGGCCAATTTGCTTGGGGACTTGTGGGCGGACGGGGAGCCGGATTGGGCGGCCGCTGCGGCTTCCGGCGATGTGAAGATCCACCTTTACGGCAAGACGGAACCCAGGGCGGGGCGCAAGATGGGACACCTCACAGCCTTCGGATCGTCGCCCGACGAGGCGCTCGCCCGGGTGCTGGCCGCGCGGGAGGCCCTGCGGACGGGGCGCAAACCTTGACCGCAGGCCAAGGCGGGAGGAGATGGCACATTTTGTGCTTTAACTTTATGCTCCGAGCTTCGCTATGACCTCCCTGTTCCACGATTATGACCCCGGCGACTTTTACGATGAAATGTTCGCTGCGCCGGGCGAAGTTCGCCCCCACTACCGGATGCTGCAGGAGCGGGCCGAGGCGCTCTCGACCGACGACTTCAATCGCAAGCGGCAAATTGCCGAGCGGTCTTATTTGAACCAAGGAATCACCTTTACGGTCTACAATGACAAACAGGAGGGCACGGAGCGGATTTTTCCCTTCGATCTGGTGCCGCGGATCATTCCCGCCGGCGAGTGGCGGCAGATCGAGCGGGGGCTCAAGCAGCGCCTCACCGCGCTAAACGCCTTCCTCCATGATATTTACCACGGGCAGCGCATCATCAAAGAAGGGGTTATTCCGGGGGAAACCATCCGCAGCGCGAGGCATTTCCGTCCGGAATTTATGGGCTTCAATGTGCCGAAGGATATTTACATCCATGTCTGCGGAACCGACTTGATCCGTGATCGCGAGGGGCGTTATCTCGTCTTGGAGGACAATGCCCGCTGTCCGTCCGGCGTCGCCTACGTTTTGGAGAGCCGCATGACCATGAAGCGGGTCTTTCCGCAATTGTTCGCCCGCTACGGGGTGCGTCCGGTCGACCGTTATGCGCAGGACCTGGTCGACGTGCTGCACCATGTCGCACCGGCCAGCGCGGCAGGCAACCCGACAACCGTGCTGCTCACTCCGGGGATCTACAATTCCGCCTATTTCGAGCACTCTTTTCTCGCCCGGTCCATGGGGATCGAGATTGTCACGGGCGCGGACCTCTTGGTGCAAAACGACCGTGTCTTGATGAAGACGACAAAGGGGCTCAAACCGGTGCACGTCATTTATCGGCGGATCGACGACGACTTTCTCGATCCAAAGGTCTTCCGTCCGGATTCCCTCCTCGGTGTGCCGGGCCTGGTCGAGGCTTACCGTAAAGGCAATGTGAGTCTGGCCAATTCGATCGGCACCGGCGTGGCCGATGACAAGGTCGTCTATTCCTACGTGCCGGCCATGATCAAATTTTACCTCGGCGAGGAGGCGATCCTGCCGAACGTGGAGACCTTTCTTTCCGCTTTGGAGTCTGACCGGAAATACATTGTGGAAAATCTGGAAAAATTGGTGGTCAAGTCGGCCAACGAAAGCGGGGGCTACGGGATGCTCATCGGTCCGCGGGCGACGAAGGCGGAAATTGCCGATTTCCGCCGCATGATCACCGCGGACCCGCGCAACTTCGTGGCCCAGCCGGTTATTTCGCTCTCCCGGTCCCCCACTTGGTGCGAGGGTTCGATGCAGGGGCGGCATATCGATCTGCGCCCCTTCATTCTCTGCGGCGAGGAGGTGCAGATCATTCCAGGCGGACTGACCCGCGTGGCCATGCCCGAGGGCTCGCTGGTGGTCAATTCCTCGCAGGGCGGCGGGAGCAAGGATACTTGGGTGCTGGATGGAGGACACGAGCCATGCTGAGCCGGGTCGGAGAGTCCACTTATTGGATGGGCCGCTACATCGAGCGGGCCGAGAACAATGCGCGGCTGCTCGATGTGAATGTGCAGATGCTGCTCGATTTTCAAAGCCGCGGCGTGGAAACAGAGCGCCAATTCTGGGCTCCGATCCTGAGCACGTTGGAGGACACCACACTTTTCGAGAAACTGCACGGCGAGCTCACCGCGGCAGCCCTGCTCGACTACGTCACCTTCGAGCCGCGCAATCCGAATTCGATCGGCTCGTGCATCAGCTATGCGCGCGAAAATGCGCGGGCCGTGCGCGACCAGATTTCGAGCGAAATGTGGGAGCAAATCAACGCGCTCTGGCTTTATTTCCGCGAGGGCTCCGCGGCGCGCGACTTCCGGGCCAATTCCCACGAGTTTTACGACAAGGTGACCTTCGCCTCGCAGCTCTTCCAAGGCGTGACCGATGCGACCATGACGCACAGTGAAGCGTGGCGCTTTGTGCAGGCCGGAAAATTTATCGAACGGGCGGATAGCACCACGCGCATCCTTGATTTAAAATACCACATTTTGCTGCCGAGCGGAGAGCAAGTCGGGGGCAACGTTGACATTTCGCAATGGATGTCCGTCCTGCGTTCGTGCAGCGGCATGGAGGCTTATCTGAAAATCCGCCCAGGTGACGCGACACCATGGGGGGTGGCCGAATTCCTCCTTTGCCATGCTGAGTTCCCGCGCTCCGTCCGGTTCTGCGTGGATCGGCTGGACGAGGTTCTCCATCGCATTGCCTGCACCGAGGAAGGTCTTTTTCGTACTGAGCCGGAACGTTTGTCGGGGTTGCTTCGCTCGCAGCTCGACTACGCCACGATCGACCGCGTCTTCCGGCACGGATTACACGAGTATCTTGACCGGGTCCAGGAGCAATTGATCAGGTTGGACTTAGCCTTCCACGACACGTATTGCGCGTATTAAGGGCTTGGGAAACGGCCCGCCGTAGCCCAAGGACTTTAGCCCATACCCGCAATTTCTCCCGCGGACTTCTCCGGCCGCAGTACTCGCGCGGGCGGAAGGTGGTCCGGCTGGGCTCCGGGGGCCACAAGCCGCGCAGGGCCATCCAATGCGCGGCTGGCTTGGTGCCGGATCGGGCCTCGCAAGTCACCAAAGACCTGCGGTGAAACACTCCGGAGACCACCGGCTAGCCTCGGCTTTTTGCGGCCTTTGCTCACCATCCCGAGCGGTAAAGTCACCGGCCCCATTTGATCTAGCCATCTTGCCACCCTCGCAAGTGGCCAAGTAAATCCGGCCGGGCTGGATCCTGCATCGACACGAATGGGGGAGGCCTGCGCTGGTGAGGAGAACGGCCGGAAGGGGCTAAAAATTTGACACCTGGTAGCTCGGAGTCTCGACCAAATACAGACTGGGCGACCTGAACAACCCGGTTCCAGACCCACCGTGAGGCGCGTCGGCAGGTTCGACCCCTCCAGGTCCGGGATCCTGACCCCTGGTCGGTGGGCAGCCCCTTACCTGCGTGGGGTCAAACAACTGGGCTTCGGTTCCCCCTGTTTGGCGGGTGAATGCCTGGTCATTGCCCTCTTTTACTTCGCCGAGCAAACGCTTGCTTTTAGTATCTTAGGTTGGAACGACGGTTCACCCCCCGCTAGTTTTATTTCCCTCCTCAACCATGACGACGATTCCCCCTCAAGGACCAGACCAGCTCGGCCTGACCGAAAAAATTGGCTACGGGGCGGGGGACTTCGCCTCCAATCTCTACTTTCAATTTTTTAATCTCTTCCTGCTCTATTATTATACCGACGTCTTCGGCCTCGATCCCTTGGCGGTTGGTACGATGTATCTCATTGCGAACTTTTGGGACGCGGTCAACGACCCGATGATGGGCGCTCTGGCTGACCGGGTGCAGACCAAGCAGGGAAAATATCGTCCCTTTCTCCTTTGGTGCGCGCTGCCCTACGGATTGCTCGGCTACGCCATTTTTGCCAATCCGGATCTCGGGCAGGTGGGTAAACTGATCTACGCTTACACCACCTTCATCGCTTTCAAGATGATTTACACGGCAATCAATGTGCCCTATTCCGCCCTCATGGGGGTCATCTCCCCCAAAGAAAAAGACCGCATGTCGTTGGCCACCTACCGCTTTCTCGGCGCATTTGGCGGCGGTTTCATCATCTCGCTCCTGGTCCGACCTCTGGTCAAATTCTTTGGTGGTGACGATGAGGTGTTCGGTTTTCAAGTCACCATGGCGGTCTTTGGAGTCCTCTCCATTGTTTTCTTTCTCCTGACCTACGTAACGACCCGGGAGCGGGTGGCCCCGCAGGGGGATCAAGACGTGAGCGTCTTGGAGGATCTCAAATTACTGGGCCGCAACGGGCCTTGGATCATCATGCTGGCGGCCGCGGTTTGCACTCTGGCTAGCGTGGCGGTTCGTGGGGCCGTGACCATTCATTATTTCAAATACTATGTGGGAGACAGCGAGAAGGCGGTCTTCAGCCTCGGCCAAGCCGGTACTGCTTTTTTTCTCAATTTCGATATCGTCACCGTCTTCCTCTCTAGTGGCATGCTTGCCTTCATCCTTGGGGTGGCTTTCTCCGGTCTGCTTGGTCGCCTCCTGGGCAAGCGCAACGCTTTGGCCATCCTTACTCTGGCCAATGGGATGGTCCTCATCGGCTTCTTTTTCATTCCACCCGATCAAATGGCGCTGATGTTCGGGGTCAATCTGCTCGCCAACCTGCTGGCCGGACCGACCCCTGCCTTGGTCTGGGCGCTTTACACCGATGTGGCGGACTACGGGGAATGGAAGTTCGGTCGCCGAGCCACCGGTTTGGTCTTCTCCGGGGCGATGTTCGCGCAAAAGATGGGCCTGACCATTGGAGGCACGATGTCTGGTTGGATCCTCGGGTTCTCCGGATTTGTCGCCAATGAGGAGCAGAGCCCTGAATCACTCATGGGGATCCGGATCATGTTTTGTCTTATTCCCGGGGCCCTAGCCTTGCTCAACGGCGTGATCATTATTTTCTACCCACTGAATACAGCCAAGACCGAGGCAATGCATCGCCAGCTCCAGCAGATGCGCGCAGAGGCGGCTTGAGCTCGGACGCCTGCCCGCTCCAAGTCTTGGCTTCCCATCAAGGGCGTGAGGAGGATGCCGGAGTGAAGCCCTTTATACTCGCCTGGCTGCGGGTCATACCGGGCGGGGGAAGAAAAGAAAGAATGCTCGGGGGGGGACTTGAAACGTAAAGAGTTTACTAGTGTAAAGGCTGTCGCAAGTGCACGCCTCGGCTTTCTGATACGGTTTTGATCCTATGCTGCCTCACCAACGCGTTTTTATCCCGCGCTCGCACAAGCGTCACTGCGAAAATCTCGTGCAAGGGCATCGGTGAGTGGAGCCGAACCGGGCAGACGATGCAGTTGGCAAGGTTGGCTTGGACCCCAGCCGTACCCGGTGTAAATCTGCCGATGACATAGGACCGCAAAACCCCAGCTTTCGACAACTGCCCCTCACTTACAAGTAATATGCGACCAGTCGTAAAACCCAATATTAGCGAACTGTCGTGTTCTATACATTGGGCAAGAAGAAAGAAAGTCAAACAATGAACGAGAAAATCGCAGTGATAGCAGGTAGCCACAAAGGCCTTGGATTTGAAATCGCACGAAGATTTTCGCACAAACCCGATTTGCGGGTTGTCGTCACCGCAAGGAGTTTGAAGGCCGCCAATGAAGCCCGAGAAAAGTTGAGATCCCTAGGGTTGGAAGCAGACGGGCAGCAACTCGATATCATCAATGACGAGAGCGTGAATAGCTTCGCGGATTGGATTGAAGCGACATACGGTCAGGTAGATATCCTGGTGAACAATGCCGGAGTGAATCCTTATCACTCGAAAGAGGAGGGCTCTGTTCTCACCGCCAAACCGCAAATCTTACTTGATACCATCAAGACGAATGCTGCAGGCATGCTCCGCATCAGTCAGGCGCTGATCCCGATCATGAAAAGGAATGGCTACGGACGAATCGTCAATGTCTCCACCGAGATGTCTTGTCTGAACCTCATGTTGGGCGGCCACTATCCCGCCGCACCTTCCTACCGCGCCTCAAAAGCGGTCATGAATGCGCTGGCCCTGCTCATGGCCAAAGAGTAGAGCGGAACGAATATTCTGGTGAACTCATACTCGACGGGATGGATGAAGACCGACATTGGAGGCCCGGATGCCCCCTACACCGTCGAAGAGGGGGCTGAGACCGCTGTCTATCTGGCGACATTGCCGGATGGAGGTCCCACAGGCGCATTATTTGCGGAGATGCGCAAGTTTGGAGGTCCATTTGTGCTCCCGTGGTAATTCAGGCGGGACAATGGTAATAGAGCTATCCTCAATGAAGAAAATCAAATGAAAGCGCTTATCGTATATTGGCATCCGGAACCGAAGAGCTTTAACTATGCCCTGTTCTCAACGGCCCAGACGGCGTTGATTCGTGCGGGATGGGAGGTGAAAACCTCCGATCTTCACGCCATGGCGTTTGACCCGGTATCGAGCCGCGCTAACTTTCAGACCGTCAAAAACCCTGATTTCCTCAAGTTGCAGATTGAAGAAATGCACGCCTCAGAAATGCAAGGCTTTTCTCCAGATCTTGAGCTTGAGATGCAGAAGATTGAGTGGTGCGATCTGATGATCTGGCAATTCCCGTTATGGTGGTTTGGCCTTCCTGCAGTGCTCAAGGGTTGGGTCGATCGTGTCTTTGCGATGGGACGCACATACGGCGGGGGCAGGATTTATGACACAGGCGTGTTTCAAGGGAAGCGGGCGCTTCTCTCTCTAACAACCGGCGGTCCTGCCGAGGCCTACGCCAAAGATGGCTTCAATGGCGACATTCTTGGCATTTTGAAGCCAATTCATCGAGGCATGCTGGAGTTTGTAGGCTTCGATGTTCTGGCTCCGAGTATTGTCTATGCGCCGGTGCGAATGAGCGAAGAGCAAAGGAATGCTGAGCTTGAAAGATATAGTCGCAGAATGGCTGATATTACTGGTGAAACGCCTATAGAAGTCGGTCGATACTAAAATGCCCAACAAAGCGGTAGACTCAACGGCTACCCGCGTCACGCCTCCTGCTTCCTCGCTTCGCTCGGGGCAGGAGCCGCGCCACGGGTAGCCGTGAGTCACCTTTGACGTTAGGCCTATGCATCCGTATGGACAAAGCCGAAGCACATAAAATCCTCACCGAGCAGTTGGCTCGCTTCACTGACCATGCGCAGCTCGTTCCACTCGTGGAGTCGCAGCATGTCGAAAATTGCGAGGTGTTTGGCGCGAGCGGCACTCGCTATCAAGTCGAGGTGCAGTTCTTTTGGGATGACGCACCGATGCGCGCAATCCGAGTCGTAGCTTCGATCGACGATGGTGTGGAGTGCGCGCCTTCATTCCACTCACCGAGACACTGTTTGTTTCACCCCATGAACACACAACGGCCTAACACACCGGACCAGCCAACCTCGCTACGCTCGGCGGCTCGTTACAGCCGTTGACAATGTAGCCCGGAAGCGCCACTTTTGGGCCATGGCAGTGAAAGAGGCAGTCGTTCGGGCCAGATTGGACGAGAAGCTCAAGCACGATTCGGAGACGATCCTGCGCCGCTTGGGCATATCGCAGACCGAGGCGATTCGGATGTTTTTCTCCCAAGTGGTGTTGCGGAAAGGGTTGCCATTCGCCGTATCGCTGCAAAGCGAGGACAACGACGATCTGCTCCTCCCGCGCGCCAGGCGGCAAGCGGCGATAGACGCTATCTATGAGTCCTGAGCGCGGCGCGGCCTACCGCGTGGATCTCGGCATCTCCGGCAAGGTGCGCTTTTTCGTGGTTGTCTCCCGGCGCGACGATGATCCGCCGCGAGCCTTGGCGCTGTGCGTGCCGATCACGACGCAGAACTGGGAGTCAGACTGTGAGGTGCCGCTGCCGCGAGTGAGGTTCCTTCGCGAGCAGAGCTACGCGAATGTGCAGGGCTTGCAGGCTATCCAATACCACGAGCTGAAAGGCCCGGTCGGCCGCTTCACCGCGCCGACCATGGATGCCATCCGCGAGGCGCTGCGGTATGCGATGGAGCTCTGAGGTGGCGGGTGATCGGCGCTGCCGCGTCGGCCGAAGCGGCTTGCAGTCGAAGATGGCGGTTTATCGGTAAGAGGGTCGAATTTGCGGGTTTCGTGCATCGCAAATCTAAACAACGGACGAGGAGTATAAGGACTTTTTTTGATACTTTTTGATACAGACTTGCGGGTATGAGGGGGAACAAAAGGCTTCTCAAAAGTGCTGCATCAAATCCTCGGGAACCCCCATCAATACTGCATCCACAGAGGTTTGGACGTGCTGAAATAAAAAGTGCTCGGGGGGGGACTTGAACCCCCATGCCTTACGGCATACGCCCCTCAAACGTACGTGTCTGCCATTTCACCACCCGAGCGTTAACTGCCACCATAATGGTCCCAACGTCAGGTGCAAGTTTTTCAACCCATCGACCGGATTCTCTCTGGGGAGGCGCGGAGCTCCGGCGTCGGCGAGAGAGGAACCACGCCGTGGAGTTGAGGCTTACCGCTGAGGTTTGGCCTTGTTGCCGTCACGGCTTGTCGTAACCCCCAATCCAAACGAACGAACGTTTGAACAGTTTGGCCGTCATTTGGTCAATGATTACGGGCCGACCTTGGTCCGGACCTTATGAAGAAAAAATACCTGGCCAGATTGTTCCCACTACACCAAGGCGCGGCGGCTTTTTTCATCCTGGCCTTTCTTTGCGGCGGCACCACGGAGTCGTCCCGGGCCCACGGCTCGATGCTCGATCCGGTGAGTCGTGTTTACCGGATATTTCTCGATAACCCACAGACCCCGCAAAGCGACGCGGCGATTGCGGCACTGGCCGTCAATGGGACCCAGCCCTTTTACGATTGGAACGAGGTCTCGCGTAATTTGCCAGACTATGACTGGCAGGCCAATGTGCCTGACGCACAGCTGGCCAGCGGTGGCCGGGCCAAGTATGCCGGGCTGGATTTGGTCCGCTCTGATTGGGCGGCCACCGCAGTGGAGTCCGGGCCGTATCGATTGGTTTACCACGCAACCACCCCGCATTCCCCCAGCTACTTCCGGGCTTTCATCACCAAGGCAGATTGGGATCCGGAGTCCGCTTTGGCTTGGGCCGATTTTGAGCCTTTGCCGGGGGCGGAGAATGCGGCCTTGCAGGGAAATAATTACGCCTGGGACACCGTTTTGCCGGAGCGCGAAGGACGGCATGTCATTTTGGTTGTTTGGCAGCGCATCGATCCCGTGGGGGAAGTGTTTTTTTCGGTCAGTGATGTGGTTTTCGGCGCGGACAACGGTCATGGCGGTGGGGCCGTGACCCCCGGCACGGTCTACCAACCCGAGCCGGAGGAAGCGGCGGAGCCAACGGGGCCCTGCGGTCAACCGCTCGACGAATGCCACTGCGGTACCGATTGTCATCTCGAAGCGACTTTCACAGTGGTGAATTCTTGGACCGGCGGCTACGTGGCCAATGTGACCCTCCGTAACCAGGGCAGCACTGCGGTCAATGGGTGGACCCTCTCCCTCGATCTCGAGGGCCAGCTGGTCAATTGGTGGAGCGCCGTCCTGACGGAGAGCGTCGGCCCACGGCATACTTTCATCCCGGAAGCCTGGGCGCGGGAAATTGCCGCGGGCGGCAGCGTGACGTTCGGTCTGCAGGTCAATGGCGATCCGGCCGCGGGGGCGGAGAATATGACGGTCAATGGGGCCGCCGCCGGCGGTGGTGAGGTGGGCAGTGGCGGCGACCCTAGTGATGGCGATGAGACCTCCAGCGGAGGCGACGAGGCCGGGGCCGAGGTGCCGTCGGGTGATCCGGCGATACCCCCCGCCGCCCGCGCGCCGCTGCGCCAAAGTGTGGTTGCCTACTTCCCCAGTTGGGGAATTTACGAAAAGGGCTACGAAGTGGAGCATCTTCCGGCGGACCGGCTGACCCATGTCATCCACGCCTTTGCCCGGATCTCGCCGGAGGGTGAAATGGCCATCATCGATCCATGGGCCGACCTCGAGCGCGCCATCGGTCCCGACAAATGGGACACCCCGTTGCGCGGAAATTTCGGTGCGTATGCGCGGATCAAAGCGGCCCATCCGCACCTGCGGGTACTCATCGCGGTGGGCGGCTGGTTCGATTCCGGGCGCTTCTCGGAAGTCGCGGCGACGCCCGCGGCCCGCGCCAAATTCGCCGCCTCGGTCCGGGCCTTCTGTTTGCAATATGGCTTCGATGGGGTGGACCTTGACTGGGAGTACCCCGTGGTGGCCACAGATGTGAACCGCAACGTGCGCCCGGAAGACGGCGAGAATTATGCCTTGCTCGCGGGGGCCATCCGGGCGGAATTCGACGTGCAATCGGCCGCGGACGGCAAACGCTACGAGATCACGGCGGCGATGCCGGCGGGTTTCGACAAATTCGAGCGGATCAATCTTTCTGCGCTGGCCGCGCAGCTCGATTTGATCAATCTGATGACTTACGATTTCCACGGCCGGTGGATCGCGACGCAGACCGGGCACAATGCGCCTTTGTTCCGGAGCGCGCTGGATCCGAATCCTCGCTACAATACCGACGAAGCCGTGCGCGGGTATCTCGCAGCGGGCGTTCCCGCGGCGAAAATCGCCCTGGGCATTCCCGCTTACGGTTACGGTTGGCAGGGCGTGACGAGTCAGGTTCCGTTTAGCGTTGCGTCCGGTCTCGGGCCGGGCACGCTGCCGGTCGAACCCGGCTTCTACGATTACCGCACGGTGGCCGCCTTGGTGCGGGACAATCCGGGGGCGGAACGCTGGGATGAGGCGGCCGAAGCTTCCTATTTTTACAACGGCGATTTGTGGATCGGCTATGACAGTCCGCGGGCCCTCCGGCGCAAGCTCGAATATGCGCGGGATCTGGGGCTGGGCGGCGTCATGTTTTGGGAGGCCTCCACGGACGTGCGCGGTGACGGGGCCGATTCGTTAATCCGTGTGGCCAGCGAGACCCTGGCCCAACCGTCCACTTGGCAGGAGTGGACGGAGCGCTGGTGGTCGGTGGAGGAGAGGTTGAACCCGCAACTCGCCGGGGAAGATGCCGACCCGGACGGCGACGGACTCCTTAATCTGCTGGAGTATGCCGCGGGACGCGACCCGCTCACTGCGGACGGAAGCTCCATTTTGATCACGCGCTGGGACAGCGAAACCGGCCGCTTCATCGTTCGCTTCGACAAGTCGCCGGGAGTGTCGGACCTTGCTTACGGCTTTGAAGCCTGGAGCGGTCCCGACGCCGGAGAGTCGTGGTCCGGTGCGTCGTTGGAAGTGCTGACGGATAACGAGGCTGTGTTGGAGGCGGCCGACCTATCCACCCCCACCGAAGCCGGTTCACGCATGATCCGCCTACGTGTCACGCGGCAATGATCGCCTCAGACCGGCACGGCAAGCTCCCGGAGCAAATGCTGGTGCAGTCGAATGCCGGCCTCGAAACTTTCGACCGGAAAATTTTCATCGGGCGCGTGGGCTTTGCAGTCGGGGGCGGCGAGGCCGAGGAGGAGCGTATCCGAGCCGAGGAGGTCGCGGAACTTTTGCACGATGGGAATGCTTCCGCCTTCGCGCATGAGAGCGGGCGTTCGACCGAAGGTCTGCTCCAGGGCCCGCCGGGCGGCGCCGCACCAAGGGCTTTTCAGGTCCAGCACGTAGGGCATGCCGCCGTGCCCGCGCACGATCTCCATTTCGACGCCGGGCGGGAGGAGATTCTGGAGATGAATTTCGACCAGGTTGAGCACGCGGTCCGGTTTCTGGTTGGGCACCAGTCGGAAGGTGAGCTTGGCCGAGGCGGTGGAAGGGAGCACGGTCTTGGTTCCTTCGCCTTGGTAGCCGCTGGTCAGCCCATTGATCTCGGCCGTGGGGCGGATGCCGATGCGCTCGAGGCTGGAGTAACCCGCCTCGCCACCGAGCAGGAGGACACCGGTTTCGCGCTGGTAGTCGGCTTCGCTGATCGGAAGTGAGGCGAGCATTTCGCGTTCGGCCGAGGGAATGGCCGTGACATCGTCATAAAAACCGGGCACAGCAACGCGTCCGTGCGCATCGTGCAGCGCGGCGAGCATTTTGACCAATGCGGCGGCAGGGTTGACCACCGCTCCGCCGAAAATGCCCGAGTGCAAGTCGGTGGCCGGGCCGCGCAGAAAGAGCTCCATGGCGGCTATGCCGCGGAGACTTTGGGTCAAGGTGGGATAACCTTCGGCCACCATACCGGTGTCCGAAATGGCGATGACGTCACACCGGAGTTCGTTGCGCCGCGCACGGATGAAGTCATCCAAGTGCGTGCTGCCCGTCTCTTCCTCGCCCTCGATGAGGAAGATGAGGTTGACCGGCAGGGCCCCTTCTTCACGGAGGAGGTGGATGGCGCCGAGCAGATGGGCGAGGATTTGGCCCTTGTTGTCGGTCGATCCGCGGGCAAAGACGCGCTTGTTGCGGAGGGCGGGCTCGAAGGGCGGGGAGGTCCAGAGATGGAGCGGTTCCTCCGGCTGGACGTCGTAATGCCCGTAAATGAGCACGGTGGGTTTTCCCGGGGCCTCGGGTCCGTGGGCCAGGACGGCGGGGTGTCCGCCGGTTTCACACACCTCGGCTTTGAACCCGCCGTGGCGAAGGAGGGCCTGGAGCCACCGCGCGCAGGCCTGCATCTGGGGCGCATGGTCGGCTTTGGTCGAGACGGTGGGAAAGCGGAGGAACTCGAAGAGCAGGTCGAGATCGGTCTTACCGGAAAAGGAGATGGAATTCTCGTTGGCGGGCATAAATCTAAATATGGGGGTGGATGGGACTTGACGCCACAATTAGTGGTATACGGGGTTGCCAAGGGCCTTTGTGGCGCTTAGAGAATGGATTTTGCAGCTTTTTCCCCATGTATCTCAAATCACTTGAACTGATAGGTTTTAAGTCTTTCGTCAACAAGACGCACTTGGAATTTCACGAGGGCATCACGTCGGTGGTCGGCCCCAATGGTTGCGGCAAGTCGAATATTCTCGACGCGATCCGCTGGTGTCTGGGTGAGCAATCGGCCAAAGCCTTGCGGGGTGGCGAAATGGCAGACGTCATTTTCAGCGGGACCGACTCCCGTTCCGCGGTGGGCATGGCGGAGGTTTCGCTCACTTTCGGTGGATGTGCCGAGCATCTGGGCACGGATTACGAAGAGGTCTGCGTGACGCGCCGCATTTTCCGCGACGGCAAAGGGGAGTATTTGCTCAACAAAACTCCCTGCCGTCTGCGCGACATTCATGAGCTGTTCATGGACACGGGGATCGGGCGCAGCAGTTATTCGATCATGGAGCAGGGCAAGATCGACTTGATCCTGAGCAGTCGTCCGGAGGACCGGCGCGCGGTGTTTGAAGAAGCGGCCGGCATCACCAAGTTCAAGGCGCAGAAAAAGGAAGCCCTGCGCAAACTGGAATACACCGAGGCCAATCTCGTTCGCGTCAATGACATCATGCGCGAGGTCAAGCGCCAGATCGGCTCACTCCAGCGCCAAGCCGGCAAAGCGCGCCGCTACCAATCGCTCTCCACCGACCTTAAAATTCTCGAACTCAATTTCGTCCGCCGTCAGCACGACCAGATCGCCTGGGCGCAAAGCGAACTGCAGGAGAAACTCGGCTCGCTCGAGTCACGCTGGCAGGAAACTGTCTTGGCTTTGGAGCAGGGCGAGGCTGCGGTGGCCGGGCACCGGACCCGCTTGACCGAGCTCGAACAGCACGTGGAGTCCGCTCGCCAGTCGATGCAGTCGATCCGTGACCGCATGGTCCAGGCCCAAAGCCGCGCCGCGCATAACAGCGAGATTTGCGACCAGCTCCGCGAGAACATCCTGCGTTGCGACCAGGAATCCACGGCAGCCCGGGAACGCCAGCGCGTGCAGCGCGAGGAAATGGGCCGCACCAACGAGCAAGTAATCCGCGTTGCCGCCGAATTGTCGGAACGCTCCGCCGCTCTCGACGCCTTGCAAGCGCGCTTGCGTGAGAGTGCCGGGCGCCGGGAAACATCACAGCAGTCGCTCGAGGCCATCCGCGCCGAAATCAGCAAAGCGGAAAACGAATCGCTCCGTTTGCAGGGGGAATTGGCCGGACTCGAGGCGCGCCGTGAGGCGACACAAGGACGCATCGAAGGACTGGAAGACGAAGGTCGTCGGATTTTCGAAGGTCAGGCCGCCGCGCGCAAACGGCTGGAAGACACCTCTGGTCAAGTCGCCACCGCAACCGAGGCACTCCACGCGGCCGAAACCGCCCTGGACCGCGCCGAGGAGGAGGTCGAACGCGGGGAAGTCGAGCGTCAGCGTATCGAGCAGGAAATGGCCGCCTCGCAACGCGTCCTGGCCCAAATCCAGTCCCGCCTCGAGGTCCTCGAGCAACTCAATCTCGAAGGCGAGGGCGCGTCGCCCGGCGCCCAGGCGGTATTGCGCGGCCTCGACCGTCCGGATCATTTCAAACCGGCCGTGCGCGGCATGCTCGGCAGTCTGCTTCGGGTCGAATCCGGGTTTTTACCGGCCATCGAAGCGGCGCTTGGTTCCCGGGGGGACACCATTGTCATCACGGACAAAACCCCGGCCCGCGAAATCCTCGAATCGCTCTACGAGCACAAACTCGGCCGGGCCAGTGTGGTGACGCCCAATGGCCATCATTTTCCCGAACCCGGCCCGGCACCGGGGGGCTCTTTGGGTTGGGCTGCTGACCGCGTCCGTTGCGAGGCCGACGACCTGCAGCGTCTGGTGCGCGGTATTTTGCATAACGTGGCCCTGGCCACCAATTTGGACCACGCGACAGAATTGCGCGGACGCCATCCGAGCGTGGCTTTCGCCACGCAGCACGGCGAATTGATTGACGCCGCGGGCATTGTCACGGGCGGGCGGGCCGGCGAGGGCGTGACCTCCGCCCTGCAGCGCCGGGACGAAATCGTTTCGCTGGGGCTGAAGCTGGCCGCCGTGCAGGCCGAGTTGGGGCGCCACGAAGCCACGCGCCTCGGCGTGCTCACCGGTCGCGAAGGAAAAAAGGAAGCGCTCGAAGCCGCCCGGGCCGGTGTGCGCCACCAGCAAAACGAGTTGGCTGGTTTGCGGGCCAATCACAGCCTGCTCGAAAAGGAATTGCACGATGCGGAAGGGCGTTCCGCCTCGCTGGCGCGCGAACAGGAGCGTGCCGGGCAAGAGCTCGAAGTGGCCAAGCAGAAGACGCAGGAACTGGCGGACCGTATTGCGGTGTGCCGGGGGCAGGTCGAAGAAGCCAATGGCAAGTCGGCGGCCGCCATGGAGCAGGCCCAGCGTGAAGCGGGCGAGCAGGAAGCGGCGGCCGAGCAATTTAACGAACTTCGGGTCCAACTCGCGGCCGCCCGCCAACTTGAGGAGAGTCTGCAGGCCCAGCGTGCCCCCATGGTGAGCCGCATCGAGGAACTGGAGGAGACGATCCGTCAACGCGAACAAGAAAAGGCCGGGGCCGAGGAGCGGACCAAGTTTGTCGTAGAGCAGACGGAGTCGCTGGCCAGAGAAGCGGCGTCATTCCAAACCGAACTCGACGAGAAGCAAGGCGGGCTCGACGGACTGCAAAAGGAGCGCTCCAGTCTGCAGGCTGAAGTGCAAAGCGCGGACGAATCTTTACGCCAGCAACGCCGCGCACACGGCGAGATGCAGGAGCAGAAGGGCAAGTTCGAGGTCCGGGCCGCCGAGTTGCGGCTCAAGGCGGAGAATCTCGCGGAGGACATTCGCCGCCGTCATCACGTGGAACTGGTCGAGGTTCAGCTCGACACTTACGCGCTGCACTGTGCGGTGCGCGACCACCGCAAGCGCCGGAAGGTGAAAGCGATCGCTGGTGATTCTGCCGAAGGGGCCGAGGTCGATGAAGTCGCTGCGTTGGAGGCCAGAACCGAGACTGGCGAAGAGGCGGTCGAAGTTGCCGTCGAGTCCGTTGAAGCCGAACTGGACTGGAATGAGATCGAGGGATTTGTCACGGAACTGCGCGACAAACTTGATTCGATGGGACCGGTCAATATCGATGCCATCCAGGAGTTCGACGACCTGCTCGACCGTCAGACCTTCCTCGACGAGCAGTTCACCGACTTGACCAACTCGAAGGAAGAACTTCTCGAAGTGATCAAGAAAATCAATGCGACGACGACCGCGCTCTTTGCCGAGACCTTTGTCAAGATCCGCGACAACTTCCGCGATACCTTCAAGGAGCTGTTCGGCGGCGGCAAGGCCGACTTGGGCCTGATGAACGAAGAGGATCCGTTGGAGAGCGGGATCGAAATCACGGCCAAGCCGCCGGGCAAACAGTTGCAGAGCGTGTCCCTGCTCTCCGGCGGTGAGCGCACCATGACCGCGGTGGCGCTGCTCTTCGCCATCTACATGGTGAAGCCCAGCCCGTTTTGTATCCTTGATGAAATGGATGCACCGCTCGACGAGTCGAATATCAACCGTTTCCTCGCCATGCTCGACCGCTTCGTGCAACAGAGCCAGTTCCTCGTCATCACGCACAACAAGCGCACGATCTCGCGGGCCGATGTGCTTTACGGGGTGACGATGGAGGAGCAGGGGGTGAGCAAATTGGTCAGCGTGAAATTCACCGATTCGTCCGGTGCCTTCTCCACGGCCAAGGCGCCGCCGCGCAATGAGGCAGCGGAGGAATTGGCGGCGACCGAGGCCTGAGTTTATTGCGGCCGGTGGCTACAAGGCCACGTCGCCGAGATAGTCAGACAGCTTGAGTTGCCGGGCCTCGCCGTAGGCCTGGTTGAGGAGGACAAGAGCTGTGCGGTAGCGGGAGGCAAACCCCATCACCTCTACGCCGGTGATGGCATCGGCGTTTACTTCACGGAGAACACGGCGGATCACGACAATAGTGTCGTCCCAGGCGCTGAGGCAGGCGGCAATTTCGGCCGAGTGGTCGGCAGGCGGACGGGATTGGGCGAAGGCATCAGCCAATTTGTACAAGCCGGATTTGATCATGGTACGAACGCTTTCCACGCGCGGAGTGAGTTCCTCCGCTAGCGGAGGGGGGCAAGCGGGAAGCAGGCGTCCAACGGAAAGAAGAACCTCGCCGACCAACTGCTGCAGGGTAAGAAGATAGTTTTCCAAGCGCTCGCGCTCGTCGGCAGGGCAGGTAGCACCGGCCATGGCCGCGATGTAGGTACGTCCTTGCGAAGGCGTGAGAGCCACTTTAGTCCGTTGCCAGAGAGGCAAACTGGCGAGGCCGGCCGGCAGGCATGAGGCCACGATGCGGAGATAGTCCGGGACCGCACGCTGCAACTGCCGCTGCGGCAACACCGGCCAAAGAAGGCGCTGGAAAACGGAGGCGATGAGGAAGCCATTGACCAATCCGAAAAAGGTTCCCGTGATACTTTGGAAAGAGACGGGTTCTTGCGCGTTCAGGCTGATGATGGAGACAAGCGTGAGGAACGATACTTGCATTGGCACGGTGATCCCGTTGCGGTCATACGCCCAATAGCCAAAGAGAAACAACCACGTCGCGATGAACAAATTGAAGACGGCATAGCTCGCCATCAAGGGTGTGCCGGCGACGAGAGCCAGAGCGGCTGCGGCCATGATGATGGTAAAGAGCACAACGTAGTCAAACGCGCCCCGGTCCCCAGAGCCTTCGGGGCTCAAGGCATTGAGAGCGGTGAAGTTGAACGCGCACAAAACCATGAAAGTTCCTCCCGGCGGCGAGAGCCAATTTTCGATGACCAAGGCAGTGACCGTGGCCAGTCCGGCGCGAATGCCGTGGCGCAGCCAGAACGCGTCCGGCCACGGGGGAGCCAAGGCGAGCTTCTCCTCACGCCGAGCTTTGCTCTCCTCGGGAAGCCAAAGCTCGTCGAGGTTCAGGATGACTTGCCGCAATTCCTGCAGGGCCAGAAGTTGGCCTGAGACGTTGACAATCTCTGCCGGGACGAGGCTTTGCGCCTCGGGATTGTCCCGCAGGTCGATGATGGCCGCACCGATGCGGCGCGCCACCTCGTCGAGAGCGGTCCTCGTACCAGCCCCGAGGCGGCCACTCCTGCGCAATTCCGTCCAACCAACGGCGAGCAAATCCCCCGCTTGGCAAACGTCTCCCGCCAATCGCGAGCGATAAGGTTCGGGGGCAGGCGGCAGGGGTTCGACCGACCGGAGGAGGCTCGCGGCCCGAGCGAAGAGGTCCACCGTCTTGCCGTGGCGCCCGATCTCCCGCCGGAAGCTGGAACTTTCGCGTGCGCCGGAGCGCAGCAGAGTGCGCATCTGCGAGGCCAAGCGGGGAAAGTCACGCAGTGCCGAGGCGAATCCGCGGTGCCGCCCGGTAAAGCGCGCGGCAGCGAGCGGGGTCGCGACGGCCAGTTCGTCGAGGGACGTGCCGAGGATGCGCCGGAAATCGCGGTTGGCGTAGCTCGGGAATATGGTGGTTTGCACGACGATGCTGACCACGATACCGAGGAGGACCTCCTCGACGCGGGCCAAGGCGTAAGCCCACGAATCGTCCGGATGCGCCATTCCATTGGACGCCACCACGATGAAAGTCACCCCGGTGAGAAAAAAAGCGTAGGGCGCGCGGGACTGTCCGAAAAACGCCATGCTTACGGTCACGATGACAAAAGTGGTGGTGAGATAGAGGAGCGGTGACTGCTGCCACGCACCGGTCGCGAGGTATCCGAGCACGCCGCCAATAATCGTGCCGATGAGCCGCAAAAAGGCCTTTTCCTCGATCGCCCCGACATAGCGCGCGAGCAGGAGCACGATCACGGTGAAAACCGACCAAGAGGGGTATTGCAGTCGCAGGGTCTGGGCGAAAAAGAAGGCCGTCATGCCCGCGAGGGCCATCTGCAATCCGAGAGCCGCCGCGCGCGGATGGAGCGCGGACCACACACGCTGGGCGAGAAGTTGCTGCGCGGCGAGTTCCACGCGGCGGATGGTGCGGTCAGGGGCGGCTTGCGTCCACGGCAAAAACCTGCACACGATTTGATTTGTTATGGACTTTTCGCTGCATGTTCCCGAAATCGTGCTTGGTGATTTCATGCTGCCTTGGGGCATGGTCATTGGCGCGCTCGGATTCTTGCTGGCATGGCTCATGATGGGTGCTCTCGAGCAACTTCGCCTGACCCGCCATATTTGGAATCTTCCGCTCTTTTTCATTGCGCTGGCTGTACTCTGCGGCAGCGTGCTGGGACTTCTCTTCGCCCCCTGAAACCGAAAATTTTTATCACCCTGGGCATCGTCGTGCTCGCCTTGGTCACCGCGTTACTCCTCTATTCGCGTTACCTGACCAAGCCTTGGACGCGCGATGCCTACGTGCGGGCCAATGTCATCGGCGTGGCCCCGCGGGTGGCGGGCCCGGTCATCGAGATCCCGATCAAGGACAACCAACCAGTCAAGAAAGGTGACCTGCTTTTCCGGATCGACCCGCGCACGTTCGAGGCGGCGCTGGAGCAGGCGAAGGGCCAATTGGCGCAGACCGAGGCCAAGCTGGCCGATCTGGAAGCGAATGCCAAACGGGCGGTCGATCTGCTGCAGCAGAATGTGATCAGCCGCGAACAGTATGACGATCAGGTGCAGGCCTTCGAAGCGGCCAAGGCGGACGTCGAGGCCGCGCAAGCGGCGGTGCGCAATGCGGAACTCAACTTGGAGTTTTCCACCGTGGTCTCCCCGGTCGACGGCTACCTGACCAATATCAATACCAGCCCCGGCACCTATGTCGCGGCCGGGCAGCAATTGCTTGCGCTGGTCGACACCTCGACATTTTGGGTGGCGGCGTATTTCAAGGAAACGCAGATCAACCACGTGCAGCCCGGCGACACCGTGCGCATCACGCTCATGGGGCACAACGGCCAGCCGTTCGAGGGCAAAGTGGTCAGCACGGCGTGGGGGATTTTTGTGCAGGACGGGAGCACCGCCGGCAACCAGATGCTGCCTGATGTCCAGCAAACCGTCGACTGGGTGCGCCTGCCCAACCGCTTTCCGGTGCGGGTGCAGGTGAGCGGTGAGCCCCCCGTGCCGTTGCGCATCGGGCAAACGGCGTCGGTCGCCGTGGTCAAGCCCTGAGTCATGAACTTGCTCGCCTCCGCCGGACCGGACTGGATGATGATCTTCCTGCGCGGGGGCGCGCTGGTCCTCGGTCTGATGCTGCTTTGGGCCGCGATCATGGCCGCGGTCGGCGTGATGTTGGTGCCGCGTCCGAGCAACCAGAAAATCGCGCTTTTGGTCACGCGGGCCTGTCACGTCTTGTTCCGCGCCATCGCCCACCGGGCGCGCAATTATGTGCAGTTGGACCGTTTCCTCGCCGTGCAGGGTCCGACCACCGTGCTGCTCTATCTGACGCTCTTCCTCGCCATTTTTGTCACAGCGTTTTCCTTTCTCTTTTTCGGCGCGACGGGTTGCTCGCCCACGGCCGCTTTCTACCGCGCCGGTTCCGGCATGAGCACGCTCGGGATGGTCGATATCACGGGTGCGCCCGGATACATCGCCATGTTTGTCGCGGCCTTCACCGGGACAACGGTGGTGTCCGTCTTCATCGGTTTCCTCCTCACGCTCTACACTGCCTACACGGCGCGCGAGACGAGCATGAGCAAGATGGCCATGACCTGCGGCGAGCCGGCGTGGGGTCCGGAGATGCTGGTGCGCCTTCGTGTTTTGCAGGAAAACTGGCAGCCGGACGCGGTGGAAAAAGTTATCGACTGGCTCTGCGCCATGCGGGTCAGCCAATACATTTATCCGCTGCTCAATCATTTCCGTTCGCCGGTGCGTGACCGGCATTGGACTGTCACGCTGCTGGCTGTGATGGATGCGGCCGCCCTGCAACTGACAACCGTCGCAGGCGGAAGGAACATGGACATGGTGCGCGTCCTGGCCCAAGGGGCGGACACTTTCCACGCCCTAAAAATGAGCGAGATTTCCCGCACGGCGGGCGGCACGTCTGAGGACGCCATGCTGACGTGGGCCATCGAGGAAAGTCTGCTCAGCGATCGCGGCGAAGGCCTGGCGCCCGATCCGGGTATCACGCGGGCCGAATGGGATCAGACTGTAGATTTCATGGTATCCCATGGCATTGAGGTGGTAGAGGACAGACAAGCGGCATGGGAAGCGTTCTCCCGCGTGCGTCGTCACTATGTGGAGCCGGCCTATTTTTTGACGAGCCACCTATCGGCGATCAATGCTCCGTGGTCGGGACCGCGTCATCCGGCTTTTGAATTCCCGCTGGTCTATCCGCGCATCGCGCGGAACACTTTTGCTCCGGAGGCGGAGTCGGGCGTTTTGTAGCCTCGTTTTCGGGCGCAACACAATCAATCAAGGCTGACCCCGTCGGACTGTCCCTGACTTTGGGGTTGCGCCGGAGTTTTTTTGAGGCAGGGTGACGCGCCCATGGCTCTGCTGCAGTTGAACTCTGTCTCTCTTCACTACGGGCGGGATTACCTCCTCGACGGGGCCGATCTTTCGATCGAGCGGGGCGAACGGGTGGCCTTGCTGGGGCGTAATGGCTGCGGCAAAACCAGCCTGATGCGGCTCATCGCCGGGGAAGAGGGGGCGAGCGCGGGGGAGATTCTTCGTGCGCCCGGCGCGGTCATGACCCGCTTGGATCAGGAAGTTCCGCAAGGGGTGGAGGGCACGGTGTTCTCCGTGGTGCGGGGCGGGATTTCGCTGACCCGGCACGAGGAGGATTGGGAGATCGATCTGCGGCTGGACGATTTGCTGGCCGAAATGCAATTGCCTCCCGAGGCCGCGTTCGGCTCGCTTTCCGGCGGGCTGAAACGCCGCGTCTTGCTGGCCCGGGCGCTGGCCGGGCAGCCGGATTTGCTCCTGCTCGATGAGCCGACGAACCATCTGGACCTCAGTTCCATCCTCTGGCTGGAGGATTTTCTGCTCAGGCACCCGATGAGCCTGCTTTTTGTTACGCATGACCGGACCTTTCTCCGGCGCCTGGCCAACCGGATTGTCGAACTGGATCGCGGACGGCTTTTCGGTTGGGCCTGCGGCTATGACACATTCCTGCAACGCAAAGCCGGGGTGCTCGAAGCCGAGTCCGTCCAATGGAAGGCTTTTGACAAAAAACTAGCCCAGGAGGAAGCATGGTTGCGTCAGGGAGTCAAAGCACGCCGCACCCGCAACGAGGGCAGGGTGCGGGCCTTGCTTGACCTGCGCCGCGAACGGGCCCGCCGCCGCGAGCGCTCGGGAACGGCCAAGATGGGGATTCAGGCGGGCGCGGTGTCGGGTCAGCGGGTTTTGCGGGCGGAGGGCATCACCTTCGCACACCCGGAAATGCCCGAGCCACTGGTCGAGAACTTTTCCACCGAGATTTTCCGCGGGGATAAGATCGGGATTTTGGGTCCTAACGGTTGCGGGAAGACCACCCTGCTCAAATTGCTCTTGGGGCAGCTCGCCCCGCAGTCCGGGCAAGTGACCACGGGGACCAATTTGCAGGTCGTGTATTTGGATCAGCTGCGGGATCAGATCGATTTGGACAAAACAGTGGCGGAGAACGTGGCCGGCGTCTCGCAGTCGGTGCATTTCCAAGGCCGCGACCGCAACATCCACAGTTACTTGGGTGATTTCCTCTTCCGCTCCGACCGCGTGCGCATGCCGGCGCGGTTGCTCTCCGGAGGCGAACGCAACCGCCTGCTCCTCGCCCGCCTTTTTCTGCAACCGGCCAACGTGCTGGTGCTCGATGAGCCGACCAATGATTTGGATGCCGAAACGCTCGAGCTGCTCGAGGAGTTGCTGGTCAGCTGGGAGCAAACCCTGCTCCTCGTTTCCCACGACCGCGCCTTTCTCGATGCGGTGGTGACCAGTCTGCTGGTCTTCGAAGGCGGTGGGAAGATTACGGAGGTCAATGGGGGCTACAGCGATTGGCAACGTTGGTCCGCCCGTGGCGCCGCGGTGCCTCCAGCTGCCGCGCCTGCTCCTGCCAAAGTGGACGTCCCGAAAAAGGAACGCCAGGGACGTGCGGAAAAGTTCCTCAACCGGGAGCGCCGGGAGTTGGAAGAACTCCCCGGGCAGATCGAGCAATGGGAGGCGGAGCAGGTCACATTGGCCGCGCAGTTGCAGGACGCGGAACTCTACCGCACCAATCCCGGGGCTCTGCCGAAGATCGAGGCGGAGTCGACCGCACTCGAAGCGAAAATCCGCGCGGCTTACAGTCGATGGGAGGAGCTGGAAGCGAAGCGCGGTGCGTTTGAAGGAATTTTGTAGAAAGTAGAAGCGGCAACACCGTCACCGAATGGGCAACGGACGATGGATCTTTCAGGGGGCACGGGCGTCCCGCCCGTCACGACACGACAACACGGCCGGGACGGCCGTGCCCCCTGGCCAGAAAAGGCCGTGCCGCGGCATGATCACGCCCTACGGCTGAATAATCCGCGCCCCGCGCTGCCAGGTGACGTAGGACCAGACCCAGTGAATGAAGACGTTGACCCGGTTCCTCATGTGCATGAGGAAAATGAGATGGACGAAGAGCCACATGAGCCAGGCAGCGAATCCCCGCATTTGCAAGCGGCCTAAGCTGACCACCGCGGCCTTGCGGCCGATCGTCGCCATGGTGCCTTTATCCCAATAAACAAAGGCCGGACGGGTCCCGGCTTCCGCCTCGGCGGTCACGAGCTTGGCGATGAATTGGCCCATTTGAATGGCTGCCGGCGAAACCGCGGGTACGACCGCGCCCTTCGGGTCGGTTAAGGCCACAAGATCGCCGGCCGCGAAAACTTCGGGATGACCCGGCAGGCTGAGATCCGGCAGCACCTCGATACGGCCGGTGCGGTCGAGCGGAATGCCGGCCAGGGTGCGTGTGACTTCACTGGCCTCCACCCCGGCCGCCCAGATGATGATGTCGGACTCGATGCGCTCACCAGCCATTTGCACATAGCCCCGGCCCACTTCCTCGACGGGAGAGTTCAGATGCACGTGGACGCCCATGCCGGTCAGGTGCTCGCGGGTATACTCGGGCAGGCTGTCGGGAAACATGGGCAAGAGTTTTGGTCCGGCCTCGATAAGGTGCACTTTAGCGCTCGAGGGGTCGATGCGGCGGAAGTCATTCTTGAGAACTCGGCGCGATAGCTCGGCCAACGATCCCGCCATTTCCACCCCCGTCGGTCCGCCGCCCACCACTACCATGGTCAACAAGCGCTCTGTCTCCGCCGGGTCCGCGGCCGATTCCGCCCGCTCGAAGGCCAAGAGAACTTCCCGGCGGATCCGCATAGCGTCCTTCAGGCTCTTGAGCCCATGCGTGTGTTGCTCCCACTCGGGATGGCCGAAATAACCTGTCTTGGCGCCGAGCCCGATGACCAGGTAATCGTAATCGAGCACGTGGTCCTTCAAGTGCACCTGCCGTGCCCCCAGATCAATCTGGGTCACCTCGTCCATCAAAGTGGTCACGTTTTTGCGCGCGGAGAGGATGCTCCGCAGTGGTTGCGCCACTTCAGCCATGGTCAGACCCGCGGTGGCCACCTGATAGAGCAGCGCTTGGAAGAGGTGGTGATTCCAGCGGTCGACCAGAGTGACCTCAAAACGTTCGTCGGTTAACTTCTGCGCACAGGCTAAGCCGGAAAAACCACCACCGAGAATAAGAACGCGTTTTGTTTTCATGGAAAGAGAGAGCAAGAATAACGCCTGAGGGCGTCAGCAAGGCTGCATTATGAGCGGTAGTGACGGACGAAGAAAGAAAACAAAACGTCAGTTATTGCCTCGCGGAGCAATGTTCCCGAGTATTCCGCCATGCCTTTGCATTCGAAAAGTTCTCTGATTGGCGACCTAAACGACCAAATCTTTGCCGCTCCTGACGCGGCGACGGCGCTGGCGAAATTCAAGTTCCCTGGCGAGGAGCAGGCGGCCCAGGAAATTTACCAGCTGGTGCACGACGAACTGATGTTGGACGGCAATGCGCGGCAGAACCTCGCGACGTTTTGCCAGACGTGGGAGGAGCCTGAGGTACACCAGTTAATGAACGAGTGCCTCGACAAGAATATGGTCGACAAGGATGAGTATCCGCAGACCTCGGCGCTCGAGGAACGGTGCGTGCATATGCTGGCCGACCTTTGGCATGCGCCGTCCGCGGCGGACACCATCGGCTGCTCGACGACTGGCTCGAGCGAGGCGGCCATGCTGGGCGGGATGGCCATGAAGTGGCGCTGGCGGGCCAAGCGCCGTGCCGCAGGCAAGCTGACAGACAAACCGAACCTCGTTTGCGGACCGGTGCAGATTTGCTGGGAGAAGTTCGCGCGGTATTGGGACGTGGAATTGCGTCAGATCCCGATGACGAAAGACCGGCTCATCATGTCGCCCGAGGAGGTCGTGAAGCGCTGCGATGAAAACACCATCGGGGTCGTGCCGACCTTGGGGGTGACCTTTACGGGGGATTACGAACCGGTCACCGCCGTCAGTGCCGCACTCGATGAGCTGCAGGCGGCGCAGGGATTCGATATTCCGATCCATGTGGACGGGGCGAGCGGCGGCTTTCTGGCGCCGTTTTGCGCGCCGGATCTCGTCTGGGATTTCCGTTTGCCGCGGGTCAAATCGATCAACGCGTCGGGTCATAAGTTCGGCCTGGCTCCGCTGGGTGCGGGCTGGGTCGTGTGGCGGGAGAAAGCCGATCTGCCGGAGGATCTCATTTTCAACGTCAACTATCTCGGGGGCAACATGCCGACCTTCGCGCTGAACTTCTCGCGTCCGGGCGGACAGATCATCGCGCAGTATTACAATTTCCTGCGCCTCGGCCGCGCGGGCTACCGGAAGATCCATCAGGCGTGCTACGACACGGCGCAGTTCTTTGCCGCGGAGTTGCCCAAACTGGGGCCGTTTGAAATCATCTATGGCGGCGATCCGGCCGGCGGGATCCCGTGCGTCAGCTGGAAACTGCGGGAAGGTGCGAAGGTGCCTTTCGGGCTTTTTGACTTGGCCGATCGTTTGCGTGTGCGCGGCTGGCAGGTGCCGGCTTACAGCATGCCGCCGGACCGCGAAGATCTGGTGGTGCAGCGCATCCTGGTCCGCAACGGCGTGAGCCGCGACCTCGTCGCCGCCTTGCTCGAGGATTTCCGCCGTGCGATCAAATATTTCGAAATGCACCCGGCTGTCACGCCGCTCTCCGCGGAGGAGGGGACGTCTTACCATCATTAGCCTAAAAGCGCAGTTGAAAGTTGAGTGATGAAAGTTGAGGGACTGAGTAGGAGCGACTTACATCATCGGCCTGACTCGCGCTTAGGGTGAGTGCGCCCGGATCGACAAGTCATTGGCTTTTAGCCTCTCAATTGGTCGCCGCGGCGGACTCCGGCTCTCAACGCTGGGTTGGTCGCTCGGCCCGCTTGGGGCGTCATCATTTCAACGTTGGTCTTCCGTGACCGGCAGATCGAGAAAGAGTTGCGGGAAGAAGAAATCGTGGGTTTTGGCGGGGAAGGCGATGCGGAGCGGGCCTTTTGGGGTGGGGGTGGTGAAGTAGCCTTCGTCGAGGCCGCGTTTTATGAGGCGGGCGGCCAGGGTTGCGCCTTTGCCGGTGATGTCCTGCACGCGGGTGCGGGAAATTTCACCCTCATCCACGAGGGTGCGGACGATCCGCATGAGAGGCTCGCGTTCGCGACGGAGGGCGAGTGTTTCGAACTGGAAGTAGCGTTCCACGCGGGTGCGGAGAGCGGGCAGGTCGAGCAGTCCGCCCATGAAACGGATCTGATCGAGCATGGTCTCGAGGAAGAAAACGCAGAAGGCGGTGAGGGCGGCGTCGGAAAGGTTGCCGCGTCCGTCGAGATCGCCGCGCCGCGGATGGTCGGCCGCGTCGAGGACGGCATAGTAACGCTCGCGATGGCGGGCCAAGCCGCGGGAGAGGGTCCACAGTCCCCTGCCGTCCGCCCCGTGCCGGATGAGCAGGGCGTGCGAGTGCAGACGGGCCACGCGTCCGTTGCCGTCACCGAACGGATGGATCCAAGCAAGCCGGTGGTGGGCGGCGGCGATGGCGACGAGGCGATCGGTGGAACGGATGGATGGATCGGCGTAAAATTTCCCGAAGCGCGCGAGGAACTCGGGCAGAGCTGTGAAGTCGGGCGGTGTGTGGCGTCCGACATCGACCATGAAGTCGCGGAGTTGTCCGGGCGTGATGCGGTAGGTGCGTCCGCTTTTGGTTCGGGCCACGTGCAGCTCGGCGGGGAGGCGTTCGTAGAATTCGCGGTGGAGCCAGCAAAGGAACGCGGGGTCGTAGACATCGATGGACGGGTCGGCGAGGCGTTCCTCCATGTGTTTTTCCGCGGCGAGGTGGGCCAGGCCGAGTTGCTGGTTGTGGCGGCGGGTTTGGTCGCGCGAGAAGTCGCGGCGCAGGGCGCGCTCGATGTCGCGCGGGGCAGTCTTGTGGCCCTCGATGAGATTCGAGTAGTAGCAGTTCATCTCGCGGACCAAATCCGCGGCGGCGTGGAGGACGTGCGGCGAGTGGACCTGGCCGGTCAGGCGGCCAGACTCGCGCAGGATGTCGCAGGTGAGTTCGGAAAGGTGCCCGGCCTCCGCTGAAGGCATCAGGGGTTCCATGGCGCTGGCATGGCGGTATACGTCCATTTTATGAAGATCTTTATGAATACCCTATAACATACGCAAGTAATTGAAATACACAATACTAGAGTTGAATATAGCCTTGATATCCATCCATTTGTGAAGATGTGTGTGAAGATCGTGATGGGTGGTTTAATACCAAACCCGAGAAGGCTGTGAACTTTACCTCTTAAGGTAGGGGCGAGCGGCCCGCTCGTCCGCTCTCTGAACAACGGACACGCGGGCCGCGTGTCCCTACCCGACGATCGTCATTCATGAGTCCAAGTCCTTTTGAGGATTGGTATAACGGCGCCGAGGCGCCCTTCGGGCTCTACGACTTGGCCGACCGTCTTCGCATACGCGGTTGGCAGGTGCCGGCCTACAGCATGCCGCCAGACCGCGAAGATCTCGTGGTGCAACGTATTCTGGTTCGCAACGGCGTGAGCCGCGACCTCGTCGCTGCCTTGCTCGAGGATTTCCGCCGCGCGATCGAATATTTCGAAATGCACCCGGCTGTCACGCCGCTCTCCGCGGAGGAGGGGACGTCTTACCATCACTAAAACTGCGACCGGCTGAAGCCGGGTGTGGAGATTCTCTCCAATCTAAGGGCGTCCGACGGGCAGCAAGGTGGCCTTGGCTGCCTCGCTCTTTGGCCTTGGTTGGTCCGGTGGGCCTTTTACAGTATTCTGGTCATGCCTGCACCCGTCCCTTTCGATAATCGCCGTGCTCCTGTCTATGGCCGCTACGGCTTGGCCTGTTCCAGCACACCGCTTGCCGCGGTGACCGGGCGCGATGTTTTGCAGGCTGGCGGCAATGCCGCGGATGCGGCGCTGGCCATGGCCGCGGTGGTCAATGTGACCGAGCCGATGATGAGCGGTCTGGGGGGCGATATGTTCGCCATCGTGTGGAAGGACGGCAAAGCGCACGGTTTGAACGCCAGCGGGTTTTCGGGTTCCTTGATGACGCTGGAGCGCGTGCGTGCGGAGTATGGCGACAATATGCCGCAAGCCGGGGCAGCATCGATCAACGTCCCCGGCGCGCTCGACGGCTATCTCGAGTTGCATAAACAGTTCGGGACCATGGATCTGGCCGATCTTTTCGAGCACGCGGCCAAACTGGTCGATGACGGCTTCCCGGTGGGCGCGAAAATCTCTCAGGCGTGGGCGGCCGGTGCCCCGCTACTCCGCAAGTATTCGCCGGACTCCACGGCTTACTTGCCCGGAGGTCAGGTGCCGACCGCCGGGTCTATTTTCCGCGAGCAAGACTTGGCGCGCTTGTGGCGTCGGATCGGGCGCGAAGGTCGTGCCGCCTTTTATTCCGGCGAAGTGCGCGACCGCATTGTCGAGACCGTGCAAAAGGGAGGCGGTTATCTGCAGGCGGGCGACTTCGATGCCATCCAAGCGGAATGGGTTGAACCGATCCGCGGCAGCTACCGCGGGCACACCATTCTGGAAATGCCTCCGAACGGGCAGGGGATCGTCGCGCTCGAGGCACTGGCCATCCTCGAAGGCTATGACATGGCGGCCATTTTCGCGGCGGATGAGGTCCAGGCCTGCCATCTGATTCTCGAGGCGATCAAACTCGCCTATGCCGATGCCGCTGCCACGGTTGCCGATCCCCGCTTTCTCAAGGCCCCGATTGAGAATTTGCTCGATCCCGAGTTTATCAAGCAACGCCGGGCGGCCATCGATAGTGACCACGCCTCGGATAACCCGCCGTGCGGCCGTGTCTTCGGTGACACCACCTATCTCACGGTTGTGGACCGCGATCGCATGGCCGTGTCGCTCATCACCAGCATCTCGGGTCCTTTCGGCAGCGGAATTGTCGTCCCGGGAATCGGTGTGGTCATGAACAACCGGCTGGCCGATTTCGTTCTCACGCCCGGCCACCCCAACGCCGCGGCACCGCACAAGCGCGTGCGCCACACCATCCTGCCGTCCATGCTTCTTGATGCGTCGGGCGGATTGAAGATGTCCTTCGGTTGCATGGGTGGAAACATGCAGCCGCAGGGCCAGACGCAAATCCTGCTCAACCTCATCGACCGCGGCATGAACCTGCAGCAGGCCCTCGACGCGCCGCGCGTGCGCTTTCTTGACGGGCGTCGTATTTCTCTCGAGCGCCATCCGCTGCCCGACCTGGGAAAACGTCTGGCCGCGATGGGACACGAGGTGGTCTGGGACGGTTCCACTCCCGCCTCGCCGGGCAATATCGGGGAAAGTTTCGAAGGTTCCGCCCAGGCCATTATGCTCGAACCCGAAAGTCTCTGTGGCGCCAGCGATCCGCGTCTGGACGGCATTGCTTGTCCGCTATAAAAAGCATTACTGGCCCACATCAACTATTATGTTCATCACGACCTATCCCGTCAGCTCTGAAGGAGGCAGCAGCTCTTTCCAGAACAACGTTCCTGATCCGGTCACGTCCGGCGCCGAGTTGCCGACTTTCAAGTTCGAGTTGGAAAAGTCCGAAGGTCGCGTCGATGGCGGCAGCTTCGGCAAAGAGGCCACAGTGGTGCAGTTGCCGATTTCCAAAGGCATCGCCGGCGTGTCCATGCGGCTGGAGCCGGGCGTCATGCGGGAAATGCACTGGCACGCCACCGCGGCGGAGTGGGGGTTTGTCACCGAAGGGTTGGTCCGCACCACGGTGATCGATCCGGCGGGCCATTCGGAGACCAACGACTTCGGTCCCGGCGACCTCTGGTATTTCCCGCGCGGGCACGGTCACGTGATTGAAACCCTCGGCGACAAGCCCTGCCACTTCCTCCTCGTCTTCGACAACGGCTATTTCTCCGAGTTCGGCACCTTCAGCATCAGCGACTGGATCAGTCTGGTGGACAAAAACACCCTGGCGAAAAACTTCGGCGTCCCGGCCTCGACCTTCGACAATTTCCCGAAGAAGGAAGTCTATTTCGCCAAGGGGAAGACGCCGGCGGTGCCTGCGCCGGCGCCTTTGCAGGGCTGGAAGACCCCGCCGCTGACCCACAAATACAGCCTGCTCTCGCAGGATCCGTTCGAGGTCTTCGAGGGCGGCAAGGAATGGCGCGTCGACGGGTCGCAGTTCCCGATCAGCACGACCATGACCGGAGTGGTCCTCGAAATGGAACCCGGCGCCCTGCGCACCCTCCACTGGCATCCGAATGCCGCCGAATGGCAATATGTGCTGGGCGGACAATTCGAAGTCACCCTCTTCGGCTCGAAGGGCCGCTTCCGCAAGGAGGCGCTCAACCAAGGCGACGTCGCCTACATGCCGCAGGGGTTCGGTCACTCGATCGAAAATACCGGGGGAGAAACCGGCCGCATCCTCATCGTCTTCAACAGCGGTCATTACCAGACGATCGACCTCACCCAATGGATCGCGGGCCAGTCGCGCGACATCCTCGCCACCAATTTTGGGGTGGACGCCTCCGTCTTCGACAAGTTCCCGAAGAAGGACGTCTTCATGACGAAATAGGGGCCCGTGACCATGGCCAAGTCCACCCCGCCGCCCTTCAAGGTGGCCGCGGTCGAGTTCAATCCCGCCCTTTTCGAGTTCGAAAAAAACATCCCGCCTCTCTGCGCCATCGTCGAGGAGGCGGCCCGGGCGGGGGCGAAGATCATCGTCCTGCCGGAAACGGCCACCTCCGGTTACATCTACAAGGACCGCAAGCAATTCGAGCCCTACCTCGACACCATCCCGGGGCGGACGACCGACGCGCTCTCCGTCCTCACCGCCAAATACGATTGCTATGTCACCGTGGGCATCGCGGAGATCGACCGCGCCAGCGGGTTGGCCTTCAACTCCGGCGCCCTGGTCGGTCCGGCCGGCTACATCGGCAAATACCGCAAAGTCGGGCTCAATCCCGACGATGTGAAATGGTTCAGCCCCGGCAACCTCGGCTACCCGGTCTTCGACACGTCCTACGGCCAGCTGGCCATGGAGATTTGCTACGACGACACCTATTGGGAGGTGGCCCGCACCGCGGCGTTGAAGGGCGCACAAATCATCTGCTTCATGTCGAGTTCCGACCGCGCCCTGGCGCGGGAACCGGAGTCCGTCGCCAACCACTCCACCATTTCCGCCGTGCAGGAGATCAACGCCTGGAACGGCGTCGCCCTCATCGCCACCGACCGCAACAACAGCGAAACCAATCCCACCACCGGCCTGACCGTCTTCTACGGCGGCCTCGCCTCGATCTGGTCGCCGCGCGGGGAAAAAATCGCCCAAGCCCCGGCCTCCACGCCGGATGTCGGGCCGGATATGCCGCCGCGCATCCTCTACGCCGAGATCGATCCCGCCGATTATGACAATCCGGCCCGCGCCTCCTTCGCCGAACGGCGTCCGGAGCTTTACGGTCCGCTGGCTTTTTTTCGCGCGCCCACCGATCACAACGCCTGTCCCAAGCGGCACACGGTGCAGGGCGTGGCTGTGCAATTCGCCCCCGTGCCGGGCGACCGCGCCGCCAACACCGCGAAGATTTCGCAATTGCTCTCCAGGGTGCACCCGCCCTCCGCCGCCGGCCGCCTCATCGTGCTCCCCGAATACACCCTCACCGGCGTGCCGTCCGACGCGGCGGCCGCCCGCGCCGCCGCGGAAGACATCAACGGGCAGGCCGGGCAAACCTTCTCCGAGGTGGCCAACGAGAACTTTGCCTATGTCGTCGGCAGCTTCGTGCTCGAAGAGAAAGGACAGCTTTTTGCCGCCTCCGTGCTCTTCGGACCGGACGGCCGGATCATCGGCCTTTACCGCAAGACGCACCTCGATGCGGAGGAAAAAGCGTGGGCGGCGGCCGGTGACGATCTTCCCGTTTTCGACACAGCCATTGGACGCATCGGCATGATGATGGGTGGCGAGGCCCGGTTTCCCGAGTGCTCTGGGACCCTGGGTGTGTTGCGGGCCGACATCATCGCGCATCCGACTTCCTGGCGCGGGCAATACGGCATGTGGTTGCAGATTGCGCCCGATCTTTTCGCGGTGCGTTATCCGGAGAACACCATGGCGCTCTGGTATGGCATGGCCAAAAGCACGCAGGCCTACACCTTGGTGGCCAACTTCAGCGGCGGCGACTACCTCGGCAGCAGCGGACTCTTCACCCTCAACCCCGTCGATGCGCTCGACCCGCCGGTCACCGCGCCGAAGGACGCCGAGATCGCCCTCGCCGTCGAATTCACCACACAGGCCGAGCCGGCTTGGTGGATGAGCCAACAAAAGCTGGTGACCGGACGCCGCGTCGACCTCTGCGCCCCGCTCACCTTCGCCATGGATGCGGAGGCCTTCCTGAAGTGGCGCGACACGCCCGGCTTCGATCTGTCGATCTGGCAGCAATTCCGGCAGGGGTCATGAGCAAGGACTCGACCGCCCTGACGGACCGCTCCACCGCCCCGGCCGACCTGCCGCGGTTTCCTTTGATGGAAAAGCCGCTGGTCGGTTTCCTTCTCGCCTTCATGGCCGGCACGATGGACGCGTGGACGCTCGGCAACGCGCAGACCTTCGCCACCGTGCAATCGGGCAATGTCGTGTCGAGCGGTTACTGGTTGGTGCAAGGCGACTGGACGAGGTTCGGCTTCGCTTTTTATTCCATCCTCGCCTTTGGTCTCGGCTCGCTCACCTGCGGCATCCTCATCACCACCATGTTGCGCCGCGGGCGAAGCTACACGCCCTGGGTCCTCTTCGCGCAGACGGCGATCCTCGCGGTCTGCGGCGTCTTCGCGTGGCGCGGCGACTGCGACCCGCACCATATCGCCTATGCGGTCAGTTTCGTCGCCGGCGCCCAAGGCAACGCCTTCCACAAAAGCAACGGCATGCTCTACGGCAATGTGGCCGTCACTTTCGTCGTCCAGATGGCGTTCAACTTCTTCATCCAAGCCGCCTTCAGCCGCAACGGCATCAACGGCGAGCCCAACCTGAAGTGGGCCGGGCTCTTTTTCTTCATCCTCCTCGGCTTCGCCGCCGGCGGCGCGATCGGTTTTCTCGTCGATGCCGTGACCGATGGCGTCGCGCTCTTTCTACCCGCCGCCATCGCCATGGTATTGGCCTTCCTCGCCCTGGCCGACCGCGGCCGCCGCATCGACCCCACGCCCGGCGGACTGATCGGCTGAGCGCCGCCGCCGGGGAGGGGGCTTCTGCACCCGGTGCCGCGCTGGTGAGCGGGTGCACGGCACAGAGTGCCGTGGCTACAGATTGACCGGCGCGTTTGGCTCGCTTACTTTTTTCATATGACTGCCATTGCCGAGCAATTAGATCGCAAGCTGTCGGGCTGGAAGCCTGAAACCGCCTCCGAAGTCGAGCGCTTGATCGGTGAAATCATTGATTGGGCGGACGCTGATGCGCTCGACTTGATGCGGCCCCGCCATTTGGAACAGGAAGTTTTGGATATAATCGATGCGGACTGAACCCGGCGAAGTTTGGCTCGCCGATCTGGGGCTTGCCGCCAAGACGCGTCCCGTGCTTATTGTCTCGCGCGCGGATGAAGATCCGCCTCGGGCGTTGATTATCCATGTTCCCGTGACCACGCAAAATCGTGGAAGTCGTTACGAGGTTGATCTTGGGATGTTGCCTTTCTTGCGCGAATCGTCATTCGTGAACGTGCAGGGTATTGCCTCGATACCCACAAACCGCCTCGAGCGCAAACTTGGCAAAATGCCGGCCGAACTCCTAGAGCAAATCAAAGAAGCACTCCGCTACGCTCTTGACCTTTAGTTACTGCTCCTTCGCTAAAGCGGCGAAGAGTTTCTGTCGCCGCGGCGCCAGAACTACGAAGGGCAAGCGACTCGCTCCCGGGCTTCGCAAAATGGCGGGCGATTTGCCTCGAAACAATTTCCTGATGTTTGCTTCGCGGACTGTTTCCGACGGCAGCTTTGCGGCCAAGAACCTTCCGTGTGCGGCATCAGTTGGCCATGAGGACGCGGCGGATGGTGGAGAGGGTGGCGGCGAGCCGGCTTTCCACGCCGAGTTTGGCCATGATGTTGCGGACGTGCGTGCTCGTCGTAAGGCGGCTCTGGCCGAGGACGGTAGCAATCTCCGCGTCGCTTTTGCTTTCGCACAGCCAGACAAGCACCTCGGCTTCGCGGGGAGTCAGGGCGGGAAACGCCGCCCGGATGTGGCGGACGGCCAGCGGTTGGCGTTTCAGCCAGCGCTGACGGCATTCCTCGAGCAGCAGGCCGTCTCGGCCGTGTTGTCTGGTCGTGACGGGCGGGACGCCCGTGCCCCCTGGTCAGGCGCGACAATGTTCACCCAAAGGTGATTCGCCCTGAAAAAGCGTTTCCCTCGGCCAGTGCAGGGAAAGCGCGACAGCCTCTGCATCGTTACGGTTAAGGCAAACAGCGGACGCTACCGGGCGCGAAACTGATTAAGTCAAAAATCTTTGGGAACTGGTATCAGGGGTCGAACTGCCGGAAAACAACGACAGGGGGAAAGGGGGCTTGTGGGGTTGGGGGGTGGGCTTTAAAATCTGACTTTTATGAATAAGACATACATCCTTCCTGTTGTTCTTGCTCTCATTGCCTTGGTGCTTCCGCCGCGTGCTTCGGCTTGCACTGTTCTGCTTTACACCGATGCCAAGGGGCTTCCTTACGTGGGGCGGACCATGGAGTTTGTCGGGAGTGTGCCGGACCGCATGACGTATTACCCCGCCGGTAGTCGCATCGAATCGGTCACGCCAGGCGGCCAGCCGGGCAAAACGTTTGACACCAAATATGCGATTCTGGCGGTCACGGCCTATGGTTTGGTGCCTGATGCCAAGCAGGACACCCTGCACGAGGCGACCAACGATCAAGGGTTGACCTTCACGACCAATTCCCTCAGCGGCAACAAGTCGCCGGATGTCGCCGGGGTGCCGGCCGACCAGGTGCTTTCGGGACTCGATCTGGGAACCTGGGCGCTGGGCAATTTTGCGACGGTGGCCGAGGTCAAAGAAGCGTTGGCCAAAAAAGAAGTGGCGGTGTGGTTGCCGGAGATTCCGTTCCTCGGCGACGGCGACATGCCGGTGCACTTCGCGCTCTTCGACAGGACGGGGGCGGGGATTGTCATCGAATGGACCGACGGTGAGACCACCGTCTATGACAACCCGGTCGGAGTGTTAACCAACAATCCGCCGTTCCCGTGGCATCTGGCCAACATGCAGAACTACGCCTACCTGACCAACATCGACAAAAACCGCGGCCGCTTCAACAAGCTGGAAGTGCAGGCCGACGACAGCGGCGGCAACATGGCCAGCCTGCCCGGCGTCGAGACCTCACCCGGGCGCTTCGTCAAAGCGGCCTATTACTCGACCTTCGCGCACAAAGCCGAAACCCCCGAGCAGGCCATCTTTACGCTGGGTCATGTGATGAACAACTTTGACCGTCCGAAGGATATCTCGAAGGACCTCGAGGGCGATCTGCCGTCCGGCGAACGCAGCATGGCGGCGTCGAAGGGCCCCAAATCCATTTCCGAAGTCACCGACTGGACCGTGTTGCACGATTTGACGCAGGGGCACTTCTACCTCCGCACGATCAATGCCCTCAACTTCTCGAAGTTCGACATCAACAAGCTGAGCGTGCTCAAGGCGCCGAAGGTAGTGACCCTCGATGCGGTCAATGCCAACACGCAACTCGACGCGACGGATCTTTTTCTGAACTGACGGCGGGGCTCAGCAGCTTCTGCAAAGTTACGCCGCAGGGTTGCCGTGCCGGTCCGCTCCGAGGCGCGCAATCTGTCCTTCGACATCGCGCTGGATCCTCGAACACATCAGCTCGCACAATTCGAACAGGGCCGGCTCGGAGATTTCATACCAGACCTGGGTTCCCTCGCGGCGGCGGGCCACAAAACGGCTGGCGTGCAGGATGCCCAAATGCTTCGAAACCGTACCTTGCTTTATCCCGGTCAGCGCGACCAGCCTCCCGACTGGAGCAGCCCCCTCCATGAGCGCGCGCAACAAATAGAGCCGGGCCGGCTCCGAGAGCATCCCGAAAAGCCGCGCGGCCTCCTCCACCTGCCCATCGGACATGGAGATTTTACTTTGCTTTTTTGCTTGCATATCGCGATATCGCGATAAAATATGTCCTTTGAACCAACTTATCCAAGAAAAAAATGAAAACGATTCACGCCAAGGAACTGAACGACAATTTTAACGATGGCATTCTGCTCGATGTGAGGACGGCGGCGGAATTCGAGGAGGTGCATATTCCGGGGTCGCGCTTGATGCCTTTGCATGAGTTGGATCCGCAGAAGGTGAAGGACATGGGCGGTTCGAGGGTGGCCTTGATTTGCCGGTCGGGGAACCGCGCGAAGCAGGCGGCGGAGAAGTTGGAGGCTGCGGGGCACGGCGGGCTGGAGGTCTTGGAGGGCGGTGTGACGGCCTGGGATGAGGCCGGATTGCCGGTCAATCGCGGGAAGAAGAGTATTTCCATCGAGCGTCAGGTGCGCATCGGGGCCGGCGTCATCATCGTGGCCGGCGTGGTCTTGGGCACGTTGGTGACCCCGTGGTTTCTGCTTTTGAGCGGCTTTGTGGGGTGCGGGTTGATTTTTGCCGGGCTGACCGACTGGTGTGGCATGGGGTTGATGTTGGCCCGGATGCCTTGGAACAACCGCGGGGGCAGCTGCTCTGCGGAGGGCGGAGCGACCTGTGCCCGATAACGAACCACTTTTCTGACACCTTATGTTTTTACGACAAATTTTTGATCCTTACCTGGCCCAATACGCCTACCTCGTGGGGTGCCAGCGCACGGGCGAAGCCGTGGTGATCGATCCCGAGCGGGACATTGCGCGCTATGAGGCCTTGGCGGCACAGAATGGTCTGCGCATCACGGCGGTGGCCGAGACCCACATCCATGCGGATTTTGTCAGTGGCAGCCAAGAGTTCGCCGCGGATCCCCAAATCAAATTGTATCTTTCCGACGAAGGCGGTAAGGACTGGACTTACCAGTGGAGCAAGGGGCGTCCCAACACCTTTTTATTGAAAAACGGGGACACCTTCAAGGTGGGCAACATTTTGCTCGAAGCGGTTCACTCCCCGGGGCACACGCCCGAGCACATGAGTTATTTGGTCACCGATCTGGGCGGAGGGGCGGATTCCCCCATCGCCCTGGCCACCGGGGATTTTCTTTTTGTCGGGGATGTGGGCCGTCCGGATTTGCTCGAGAGTGCAGCGGGTCAAAAGGGCGTGATGGAACCCTCGGCACGGAAGCTGCAGGCTTCGTTGGTCGGGCGTTTGGCTTCGCGGGAAGATTTTTTGCAGATCTTACCCGGTCATGGTGCCGGCAGTGCCTGCGGCAAATCTCTGGGGGCGGTGCCGACCACGACTTTGGGCTATGAGCGCAAGTATAATGCGCCGCTGCGTCAGGCGGCGGGCGATCCCGAGGGGTTCGTCAAAGAAATCCTGCGAGGCCAACCGGAGTCGCCCGTTTATTTTGCGACCATGAAGAGGGTCAACCGTGATGGGATTCGCGTCACCGGCGCCGTGCCTCCGGCCGTGGCCTTGTCTTTGGCCGAAGCGAAAGCTTTGGTTGATGATCCTACGGTCAGCGTCTTGGACAGCAGGGATTCGCGGGATGAGTTTGTCGAAGGTCATGTGCCGCGCTCCATCCATCTGCCGCTCCATGGACCGTTTTTCAGCGCGGGAGCCGGCTCCTATGTCGGGGAAAATGAAAGAATTCTTTTGATCGCCGAGGACCAGGCGTCCGCCGACTTGGCTGCCTTGCAGTTGTATCGCATTGGCTTGGACGGTCTGGTCGGCTGGATTTCCGGCCGGCAATGGCAGGAAGCGGGAGGGGAGATTGTTCCGGCGGAACGCACGATGTTCCCGGATTTCGATGCGGCGAAAGCCGCCACGGAAGGGGTAATCTTGGATGTGCGCACGACCTCCGAATTTCAGGAGGGGCACCTGCCCGGCGCGATTTCCATTCCTTACACCAGACTGCGTGACCGGCTGGCCGAAGTGCCGCGAGGCAAAAGGTTGTTCATCCATTGTGGCAGCGGCAAGCGCGCGTCGCTGGCTGCTTCCTATTTGGCGGCGCAGGGATTCCCGGCCGTTCATATTGATGGTCTTTGTGCGGAGTGTGAGCGCATCGCCAACGAACAGAATATTTCTCACTGATCGTGATCGACGCGGTCCTATGCGGGGCACTGGTGGGGATTTCCCTGGGGCTGACCGGTGGCGGAGGCTCGATCTTCGCCGTTCCTCTCCTGCTCTATGTGCTGGGGCTGCCTTTGCGCGAAGCCGTGGCGGTTTCCTTGGCGGTGGTGGGATTGACCGCTCTTTACGGGGCACTTTTGCAGCGCGGCTCGGTGGTGTGGGGAGCAGGTGCTCTGCTTGGGGCTGGCGGGATACTGGGGGCGCCCCTCGGGGCATGGCTGGGGAGTGCGTTGCCTGATGCGATCACGCTGTGGTTGTTTGCAGCCTTGATGCTGTTCATCGGCGCCAAGATGTGGCGGAGCAGCGGAGCGGCGGAGGTGCCTCTGACCGCCTTCTCCTGTCGCCGCGACCCGGATGGGGTGCTCCGTTTTCGCTGGTCCTGTGCGGGCAAGTTGGTCGCGGCGGGAGCCCTGACCGGAGTGCTTTCCGGGGTGTTCGGGGTGGGTGGGGGATTCCTCGTGGTTCCCGCCCTGCTTCTTGTTACCGCCATGCCCATGGATCGCGCCCTGGCCACCTCGCTGGTCGGCATCTTCCTGATCAGCGCGGCCGCTTTTTCTTCCAACCTCGTTGCCTTGGAAACTTTTCCCCTTCCTGTGGCAGGATGGTTTCTCCTCGGCGGGGCCGTGGGCATGTCCGGTGGGGCCGCGCTGAAGAGCCGTCTGTCCGCCCCGCTGCTCCGAAAGATTTTTGCCGTGGCCATGGTCGGGGTGGCGCTTTGGATTTTTGGGAAGTCCTTGCTCGCCGGAGAAAGCAAAAGTCGCGAAGCCGGCAGGTCTGGTCCGGAACGAAACATGGTGGAGTCGCGGGAGTTGAAGCGGTTCGGCTGAACGGAGTCAGGGGATCTATGTCGTTATCACGACACCCGGATTGCTGGTGGCCGTCAGAGTCTGACAACCACCACTGCTTCTGCCTCCTTGCGGCGTAGGCAGCCAGCGGGCCCTGTTGCAGCGGGGATGGAGACACAACGCATTTTTCACTTGTCCTGGGAGGGCGAGGGACAAAAATAAATAGCTTATGAGAAAGCTGCCTCCCGTCCTCCTCGTTATCGCCGCGCTGCTGCTTCATGCCCCCGCGGCCCAAGCCTGCACCACCATTCTTGTCACCGATACGAGCGGGCGCGCTTATCATGGAAGAACCTTGGAATACAGTGTGCTTCTGCCGCTGGACATGACCTATTTCCCGGCCGGCACGAAAGTCATTTCCGCCACGCCGACTGGAAACCAAGGCCTGACCTTTGACACCAAGTATCCCATTCTGGGCATGAGTTTTCCGGTCGTGACCTCCGCCAAGCAGGTGGCCTTTGCCGAAGGCATCAACGATCAAGGCGTCAGTTTTTCGGCGAATTGGTTGAACGGCACGGAATCACCCGGCGTGGGCGACGACGAGGCCCGGATTTTGGCGTCGAACGACCTTGGTGCCTGGGTGCTGGGAAACTTCAAGTCTGTCGGGGAAGTCAAAGCGGCCCTGACGAGTGGTCAGACCGAATTCTGGGTGCCCACGGATAATGTGGTGGCGCCGGGCACGCCTTTGCCGCTGCATTATGCGATCAATGACAAAAACGGCGATTCCATCGTGGTCGAATTCACGGATGGCAAGGTCAATGTCTATGATAACCCCGTCGGGGTGATGACCAACGGTCCGGATTTTCCGTGGCATTTGAAGAACCTGCAAAACTACACCTTCACCAATGTCGACAAAAACACCGGGCAGTTGGGCAAGCTCAAGCTCCAGACCCAGGATGCGGGCATCGCCTTGACGGCCCTGCCGTCCGCGGAGACATCGCAGGGACGATTCGTCAAAGCGGCTTTTTATGCCAATTACGTGCGCAAAGCCAAAACGCCCGACGAGGCCATTGTCACCCTGGCGCACCTCATGAACAATTTCGACCGTCCCTATGATCTGACGGTGGATGAGGCGGGCGGCACGGGCGACGGGGTCAGGAGCAGTGGCACCTCGAGCGAAGTCACCATTTGGACGACCCTGCAGGACCTGTCCCGCAACCTGCTCTACTTCCGCAGCATCAATGCGATGAACTGGGCCGTCATCGACATGGACAAGCTGAAAGACGTCAAGGAGGTGAAGTCCGTCCTCACCTATGACGTGGACCAGGCCGGGGCGGATTCCTTCAAGTTGTTTTATCCGGAGCAGGGATCTTAAGCCGGGACCATGCAGTTGAAGACGCCATAAAAGCGCGGCTTGGCTCGGTTTGTCCAGGGGGCACGGCCGTCCCGGCCGTGTTGTTTGATCGTGACGGGCGGGACCCGCGCACGGCGGGCAGGCTGCCCGTGCCCCTTGGCCACGTGCCAACTCGCTCACCAAATAGTTAGTCAACTCTCGCCCAGGCGCGCCTCTGGGGCAGCGCCGGAAAAGGCAGAATGTTTTGCATCATTCCGGCTAAGCGGGGGGCGTCGGGATCCAGCGGATTGCCGTTGCACGGCCTCGTGGCGGCGGGCGGTCGTGGCTTGCATTTCTGCCGGGAGTTCCTACGTTAAGCCCCTTATGAAAAGATCGCTTCTCCTCCTTCTCAGCTTGTCTCTTGTCATGGCCGTGCCCTCCGCACAGGCCTGCACGGCGTTGATGATCACCGACAAGCAAGGCAATGCCTACAGCGGCAAGACGATGGAATACGCAGTGCCGCTGCCATTCGAAATGACCTATGTCCCGGCCGGCACCAAGGTCGTTTCCGTGGCGCCGGGGAACGAGCCCGGCCTGCCCTTCGAGACGAAGTATCCTGTGCTGGGAGTCAGTGGCGATGTGGGCGTAGGCAATGGCATCAATATGATGGTGGAAGCCATCAACAACCAAGGCCTGTCCGTGAGTACCAATGAAATGCCGAAATCCCAATCGCCGACCGGAGCGGGATCTGATGCCGCGAAGGCTTTGGCCTCCACCGACCTTGGCCTTTACCTCCTCGGCAACTTCAAATCCGTGGCAGAGGTCAGAGCGGCGCTGGAGGACGGTTCTGTCAGTGTCTGGCTCCCGGAGATTCCGCTCATGGGAAATCTCGTCGCGCCGTTGCACTACATCCTTTTCGACAAGTCCGGCGCGGGGATTGTCATCGAGTATTTGGACGGCAAACAAAACATCCACGACAACCCGGTGGGTGTCGTGACCAATGCCCCGGATTTTCCGTGGCACCTGACAAACCTGAACAACTACGCGCAGCTGAGTAATCTCGACAAGAGCACTGGTCAGTTCCGCGACCTCGAGGTGAACGCGCCTGACAGCGGCAACGCGCTGGCCGGCGTGCCCTCTTCGCAAATCTCCGCCGGCCGTTTCGTCAAAGCGGCTTTCTACACGCAATACGTGCGCAAGGCCGACTCGCCGCGGGACGCGGTCATCACCTTGGGGCATATCCTCAACAATTTCGACCGTCCCTACGACCTCTCGATCGACAAAGGTTACTCGGCCGAAGGAGGAACTCCGGGCACCACCTCGAGCGAGGTGACGCTCTTCACTTGGATGAACGACAAAGTGCGGAATCTTTACTTCCTGCGCACGATCGACGCGCTGAATTTCGCGCAGTTCGAGATCGACAAGCTGTCGCCCATCAAAAAAGTGGTCACTGTTCCGTTGGACAAGATCAACGACGACCAACTCGACGGAACGCAGATTCTCCTCGGCTCGGCGAAGGAAGAGTAGAAGCGACACAGACGTTCGCCGCGGCGAGTGCACTATCGGTAGGGCAGGGCCTCCGGACCCGCCGCGCGTTCGGTGGTTGAATAGATGAACACGGCGCGCCGGGGATCCGCACACGGCGGACAGGCTGTCGCGCCCTACCACCGCGGGGGCAGCGCCACAACTCGATCGTCACCTGCGCAGCCCGAGCACGCGCGCGTTGCCGTATTGGCCTCGTTATTCCTTTTCGCCGGCGAGCAGTTGGCGGAACATTTCGTAAACCACGTCGCGGGTGTTGGCGTATTCCAACTTTATTTCCCGGGCCGAGACCTGACGGTGAAGGATGCGGATTCCCCCGATGCGCAGACGGCTGAAGCCCTCGAGATCGCCCTGCAGGCCCTTGATATCGCCCTTTCCCTTGGCCAAAGCACGCAGGGCGGCGCGAACTCTCTTTTTGGTCTGGGGCGGTAAAGCGGTAAACCACGCCGCGATCTGATCAGAGGCCGAAATTTTCATCGGTCAGGTCAAGCGTGCGGTATTTCGTCTTGCCCGCTCGCGCGGCTTGCACCGCTTTCATGGCTGCCGGGTCGGCCAGAACGTCCAAGGTTTCCATCAGGGCTTCGAAGTCCTCGACGGGCAGCGCGACGACCACGGGGCGGTTGCGGTTGGAGATGACAAAACGCCGTCCGGAGCGGCAAAGCTTGGGCAGGCTGGCCTGAGCCTCGCGCATGTTGTAGGTAGAAGTCACAATAAATGTCTATACAACGGGAAGGGGGCGTGTGCAAGGGCGGTGGCGCCGCTTTTCCGAGGGGATCGGTTCAGCACACTCAAGGACGCCAATGACACGGGGAAAGCGCTGAAAGGCGTTTCGGTTTCTGTAGTCGCGGCAGGGTCTACCGCGAACCCCTCGATTCGTCGGCGAGGACGCCGACGCTACAGTTAAATGTAGCGGCGCCGTCCCCGGCGCCGAAACCATGCGAGCCACCGCATTTCTTGAATTGCTCTAAAGCTCGATCGTCACCTGCAGCCCGAGCACAAGCGCGTTGCCGTATTGGCCGAAGCCGTCCGGCTGGATGATGTATTGGATGTCGGGTTGCACGGAGAATTCCTTGGTGATTTGGATGATATAGCCCGCGTTGAGCACGGACTCGAAGGCGCCGGCGGAACTTTGCCCCTGACTTTGCGCGTAAGGCTCGCTGAAGCTGCCGATCTGCCATGATGTGTATAAATGGTCGTGAGGACGCGCGCTCCACGGCCCGCGCCAGACGGTGCCGGCGAATCCGTCCACCGGCATTTGCGTCACGCCGCTCGGTGGTGACCAGACCACGCCCCCGAAGACGGAGAATTGCGAGGTGTTGGCTTGACCCGGACTTTGCTCCCAGAGCGTTTGCTGTCCGATCCCGTAGAAGCCGAAAGGGCTTCCGCCCCATCCGCCGGGGTAGGACACCTGCGGTTGGTCCGAGACATAGGCCCCGAGTTTATAAACGCCGGGAAAACCGACACCGTTGCCGTTGAGCTCACGTCGGCCGCGGGTGAACTGCCGGTCCTCCTGCACGGAGGCGAATTCTTTCGAGTGCGGAGTCCAAGCGATTTCCACCACGCCGAAGGTGCCATCGTCCGGATCCAGTCCGAAATCCAAGCCGTCGTAGGGTCCGGTTTGTCCGAGGTCGGCGCGGGCCTGGAAAACTCCCGCGGTGAGAACGGTCTCCTTCATCGGCAGCCAACGCGCCCCCGCGAACCACGAAGCCGAGGCGCTGCCGGTGAAGGTCGAGTTGAGTTCGAGGCCGATGGGCACGGAATTGAGTCCGCCGGAAACGAGCAAATCGAAGGCGGGAAGGGTGGCAAAGTATTGCGAAGCGGAAACCCGGCCGATGCCGATTTCCAATTTGTCATCGAAAGCCTTCTGCACGAGGTAAGCTTGATAAAGAAACAAGGTGTTCCCATCCCAGGCCTGCGAGACGGTGAAAGCATTGCCGATCGTCTCGGAAAGATTGTTTCCCGCGCCGGAGACGGCGGAAACCCGAAGTCCGCCCCCGCGCCATCCGAATGGCTCCCTCCAGACGAAGCCGAAGGGCAGGTATTGCGAATAGGCCACACCCTGCGATTGACCGCCCACCGGATTGCCTTGGAAGACGCCGAAATAATCGACGAAAAATTCGAGGTCCACAGGCTGGGCGGATGTTTTGAGCAGTGAAGAAATACGCGAGAGGACCGTGTCGGGCTCAAGGTCCGCCGTTTGGTACGACCCGCTCGCCGCAGCGGGCCGCGACATTTGGTTTGAGGGCGAGCCAGCTGTCCCCACCAGGGGGGAGGAGGAGTCGCCCTCCAACGCGGCGGACCACTCGTAGCCCAAGAGACAAAATGCCAGAGCCAGAATGAGAGCCGGGCGAGGGGATCTGGGCATCGGTGACGCATAGCATGTCCGTGGCCGGGGTGAAGCGCGGAGTTGGATGTAGCGGCGCCGCTGGCCAAGCCGCAGAAGGGGCCCTAGCGCCGGACCGATCTTTTGGCGGCACGGGCGTCTCGCCCGTGATGGCGCTCTGAAAACGGGCGAGACGCCCGTTCCCCCTGAAAAGCCGAACTAGCGACCTAGTGAGCCGAGGTAGCGTTCGTATTCGTCATGCGGGCCGATCCAGAACCAAACGAGTCCTTGTGCCGAGTCGTAAGCCAAGGCGCGGAAGTCGCGGCCAACCCGGGCCGACCAAAGGCGTCCGGCTTTTTTGAGCTGGAGTGAGGGGTGCCGAGGATCCTGTTTGAGGAGTTCGAAATTTTTATCGGCCAGCGCCTTGGTCTTTTTCGGCAGCCGGTCGTAGTGCTCCCAAAAAGATTTCCGGGCGAGGTGCTTCACAGCGGCCGGATCTCGCCGCGCTGCAACTCCCCGTCGATCTCCGCGAAGACGGCATCGAATTTACCATCTTCCGCATCGCAGGCGATTTGCTTGTCCCAAGCATCGGCGCGGAACTGCTCGAACCATGCGGAGAAGCGTGCGAACTGGTCGCGCTCCAGCTTGGACACCTCCTGCTCGAGTTGCTCAACGCTCATAAAACAGATTCTAAGGTGCGACCGATTTCCCCGCAAACTGTATTCCTTAGCAACAACGATGCGGAGGAATGGTGTTTTCCATGCTCTGGCAGAGGGAAACATGTTTTAAGGGTAACCCGCTTTTGGGTGAGCTATCTCGTGCGTGACCAGGGGGCACGGCGTCCCGCCCGTGTTGTCTGTCTGAAGGCGGGCAGGCTACCCGTTCCCCATGAGTGCTCGCGCGAGCCTAATCAAGCAGAGCGACGAATTCCTCGACCGTCGTTGGCACACGCCTTGACCACCTCGCGTCCGCTGACCTTAGGCAGCGAGGGCATCAGGCCACGACTTGAAGTTATTCGGTTTCCACCGTGCGGGGCATCCCGCGCTCCGCGCGGACTCCGAGACAGGCGGCGACTGCTTCGCGGGCGTTTTCGAGCGCTTCGGCGCGGGTTTTGCCTTGGCTCACACAACCGGGTATGGCCGGACATTCGACGATCCACATCCCGTCCTCATCGCGGGTAATCAAGGTGACAAATTTCATGATGATATCTTTAGCCTGTGGAACTACGTCCCGCAAACCGGATTCGGCCTCAGCTGAAACACTGCAGTCGCAGTCAAAAAGTACAAGCGGCGTCCCCGCCGCTTAACCTTGGACGATAAGCGGCAAGATGCCGCTTCTACTCTTTTACTGTAGGAACGCGTTGGCCGTGTCGGCGAAGTGCTTCGGGGAGGTGTAGAGGAACGAATGGCCGCCGTCGAAGAAGGCCAGCCAGGAGAAAGGGATTTGGTTGGCGATGATGAGTGAGTTTTTTGGCGGATCAATGGCGTCGTAACGCCCGTCGGTGATGAGCACGGGCACCTTGATGTTTTTCAGGTTCTCGAAGTTGCTGTTGTCCGCCTTCCACAGCGTGGTGCGGGCGCGGTCCTGACGCTCGGTGGTCTGTTTGGAGACGTCGAAATCGTCGGGAATGATACCCGACGCAACAGCCGCCTTGATTCGTGCCAGTGCGGCTTTCAACGCGGCCTGCCCGGCCGCGGTGTCGGGGACGGTGAGCGCCAGTCTTTCCATCTTGGGCGCGTCGGGATTGTTGAGCTTGGCTTCCACATCCGGCGCCGCCGGGTCATCATATTTACCGCCCGGATCGGCGGCGCAGAGCACGGCTTTGTTTACCAGGTCGGGATGCCGGATGAGCAGCTGCTGTCCGATCCGCGCGCCCATGGAGTAGGCAAGGATGTTCGTCTTCTTGAGGCCGAGGGCTTTGATCAACCCGGCGGCATCGTCGGCCATCTGCCGGATGGTCGTGTTGTTTTCCTTCGTGTCGGTGGACAGGCCCACGCCGCGGTTGTCGAAGAGGATCAGCTGATGCTGCTGGGCCAAGGTCTCGAGCATGAGGGGATCCCACAAACTCATGCTGGAAACGAACCCGTTGATCATGAGCAGCGGTTCACCTTCGCCGCGGATGTAGTAGGCCAGTTTGACCCCGTTGACTTCCGCGAATTTCACTTCGGGTTTGAAGTCTGCTTGCAGCGTCAAAGGTATGGTGGTGCCAAAAACAGCGGTGGTGAGGGCAAGAAGGGTGCGTTTCATCGTTGGGTGCAGTCTAAGCCGTATCCATGCAGTTGAAGACGCAATAAAAGCGCGGCTTGGCTCGGTTTTTCCAGGGGGCATGGCCGTCTCGGCCGTGTTGTTTGATGTTGTTTGATCGTGACGGGCGGGACGCCCGTGCCCCTTGGCCACCTGCCAACTCGCTTACCAAATAGTTAGTCAATTCTCGCCCCCGCGCGCCTCTGTGGCCGTGCCAGAAGTGGCAGAATGTTTTGCATGGTTACGGCTTAGCCGTAACCATGCAGTTGAAGAGGCAATAAAAGCGCGGCTTGGTTCGGTTTGTCCAGGGGGCACGGCCGTCCCGGCCGTGTTGTCGGGTCGTGACGGGCGGGACGCCCGTGCCCCCTTGGCCACGTGCCACCTCGCTCACCAAATAGTTAGTCAACTCTCGCCCAGACGCGCCTCTGTTGCCGTGCCAGAAATGGCAGAATGTTTTGCATGGTTACGGCTAAGGGTGGTTTTGTGGCCAGCAAAGCCAATGAGTAAAAGCCCCTCAAAACGTGCACGCGATCAACCGGGAGAAAATTCTGGATTTACATTTTTGCGGGGGTGGAAAGAATTTACGTCGCATGAAATCGCCCTCCCTCCGTGCGCTCCTTGTTTTCTCCATGTCCACGGCGGCGCTCGCCACGGATCCTGTTCCCGTTACCACCTCGTCCGCTGCGCCGACAGATACCGCGGCTCTGGCCGTGAAACTGCAGAATCCCGTGGCGGATCTGATCAGCGTGCAGTTCCAAAACAACTTCGACTTCGGCGTGGGAGCGAACAACGGGACGCTTTATCTGCTCAATTTCCAGCCGGTGATTCCGCTGCACATCACGCCAGAGTGGAATTATATCGTGCGCCCTGTCTTGCCCTTTATCTCGACGAGCAATGTGTATGGGCCAGGCTATGTCAGTGGGTTGGGGGATCTTGAGCTGGAAACATTCATTTCGCCGATGGCGCCCGGGCCGCTCGGGATTATTTGGGGAATCGGCCCCACCGCAATTCTACCCACCGCCACGCAGCGCCGGTTGGGCGGCGATGTCATGACCCTCGGTCCCACCGGCGTCGCCTTGTGGCAGCGCGACGGATGGACCATCGGTTCGCTCGTCACGCAAAACTGGCGCGTGGCCGGGCCGGGCGATTACAACACGACGTATGTCCAGCCCTTCATCGCTCACACCTTCAAAACGGCAACGACCATCTCGGTGGACAGCGAATCGTCCTACAACTGGATCAGCGAGGAGGCCGACCAGGACTGGACGATTTCCTTCAACTCCGGAGTCAGCCAAGTCTTCAAACTCGGCAAACTCCCGGTGCAAATTGCCTTGGAGCTACAATACTATGCTCAGTCGCCCGTGCCCGGTCAGCAATGGGGCATGCGTGTCAGCTTCACTCCGATGTTTCCTGAATAGACAACGGCGTTTTTTCCGCTTATTTCAAACCCAATAGACATAACTCAATGAAAACACCTAAAGTTCTGCCCGCAGTGCTCGCTCTCGCAGCGATGCTTTTTGCCAACCAACCCGCGCTCGCCTGCACCGGCGGGGCACTCACCGCCAAAGACGGCGGCGTGGCCGTCGGACGCACACTCGAGTTCGGTGAACCCCTTAATTCCGTGCTCGCCGTCTGGCCGGCCGGGTCCGAATTCACCGGACTGACCTCCACCGGCAAGAACGGCCTCAAATGGAAATCGAAATATGGTTTTGTCGGCCCGACCGCCGCCACGAACTATGACATGCTGATCGACGGTCTGAACGACCAAGGCCTCAACGTCGGCCTCTTTTACTTCCCCGGCTTCGCGCAATACGCCGAGGCGACACCGGAAAACTCGGCCAAAGGCCTCGCGCCCGCCCAAGTCACCGCGTGGATTCTCAGCAATTTTGCCACGGTCGCCGAGGTGAAGGCGAATATCGGTAAGATCGCCCTCTTGCCCGTGGTGATCGACCTCCTCGGCATCGTGCCGGACTTGCACATCAAGGTGCAGGATCCCACCGGCGCCTGCATCACCATCGAGCCTCGCGGCGGAGAACTCGTCGTGCACGATAACCCCGTGCGCGTTTTGACCAACGCCCCGGAATTCTCCTGGATGCTGACCAACCTCAACAACTACCTGAACATGTCCGCGGCCTATCCCGCGAACCAGAAAATCGGCGACCTCGAACTATCGCCTTTCGGCATGGGTGGCGGTTCGCGCGGTCTGCCCGGCGACTTCACCCCGCCTTCGCGCTTCGTGCGCATGGCGTTCTATCTGCAAAACGCCCTGCCGCAGGCCACTAGCGCCGAGGCCGTGGGCACGATGTTCCATTTCCTCAACAACTTCGACATCCCGCCCGGCGTCGCCAAGCCCCCCGCCGGCGTTTCGGAAAAATTCCCCGACTACACCTCCTGGACGGTGGTCAGCGACCTGGCCAAGAAGCACTACCACTTCAAAACCTACGGGAACCCGAATGTGCGCGTCATCGATCTCGCCCAAGCCCTGCAAGCCGCCGGCGACAAGATGGTCACCGTCGAAATGGGCCCGCAGGACCATGTCAACTTCACGCCGTCGGAAATGGTGACGGTCAAATAGCCTCAGGTTATTGAACAAAAGGAAGCGAAGGTCACGAAGTCGGGACAAACGCGGGGCTGTCTTTAGGGCCAAGCCCGAAAAAGCAATGGCACTATGAAAAGCCTCCTGCTGCTCGCGGTCTGCTGTCCAGTGCTGGTCTTCGCGGGCTCTCCCGAACAGCCCGCAGTGATCGATGAGCGCGGGAAGGCGTCGGACTCGCCGTGGCGTTTCCGCATCACGCCCTACGCTTGGCTGCCCTCGACCAGCGGAAGCGTCGGGGCCGGTCCGTTGAGCAGGGATGCCAATGTCAGTTTCTCCAAAGTGGCCCCCGACGTGTCGTTGGGCGCCATGCTCGACATCGAGGTGGCTTACGAGCGCTGGAGCCTGGAAAACGACCTCGTCTATGCCCAGGTTAAGTCGTCAACGAGCGAAACACAGCCGTTCTTCGGGGAGCTGAAGACCAAGGCTTACGAAGTTTTCTGGACCAGTTATCTCGGCTATCGCGTCATCGACACCAAGGCCTTCACCATGGCTTTACTGGGCGGGTTCCGTCTGGCTTCGCTGGGCTTGGACGCCGACCTGACCCCGGGACTCTTGCCGGGTAAATCGCGAGATTGGAGCCGCACTTGGGTCGATCCGGTGATCGGCCTGCGCACGCAGACGCATCTGACCCACTGGCTGTTCATCCCCATTCGTGGCGACATCGGCGGCTTCGGGGCGAATTCGGAACTGACGTGGCAGGCGCTGGCCGGGGTCGGCGCGCAGATCAGCCGATGGTTCGCTGTGGTTGTCGGTTACCGTGCGCTCGGATACGAATACGATCAGGCGGGGTTCCGCTACGACGTGACCACGCACGGCCCGATTATCGGTCTGAGCTTTGAGTTTTAGCGTGCCTACGCACAGGGCGATGCGGGGCGGGGGCACGCGCGTTGAACATAAGATAACGAAGGCCACGAAGAAGAGTTTTACTGGGTTAGTCCGTTCCTACTTCGTCAACTTCGTTTCCTTTTGTTCCCATGCATCCGGCCTATTTCCTTGTGGCACGGACGGCAGTTTCCGATCCTTCAGACTTATGCAAAAACTCCGACACCCCTTGGCCGGCTTGGTGGCCTGTTTGGCACTGAGCATTCCCAGCCCCGCTGTGGCTTGCACGGCGTTCCAAATCAAATCCAACGACGGCGCGCAGATTTATTTCCGCTCCATGGAGTTCGGGTATCCGTTCAATTCGAAGGTGCTCGTCGTGCCGCGCGGCACGGACTTCACCGGCACGGCCCCCGGCGGAAAGCCGGGCAAAAAGTGGACGGCCAAATACGGTTTCGTCGGACTGAACGTCGATGTCGCCCCGACGCTGGTGGCGGATGGTCAGAATGAAAAGGGCCTGGCTCTCGGCATGCTCTATCTGCCGGGTTTTACGCAGTATCTCGATCCCGAGGCGGCGCCGGCGGACAAGTCGATCGGCAGCTGGGAAGTGCTGAGTTATCTCCTGGCCAATTGCTCCTCCGTGGATGAAGCCGTGGCGGCTTTACAGAACGACGTCTACGTGGCGCAGCAGGAGTTTGTGCCTTTCAAGGAAGTCCTGGCGGTCCACTACTGGATCGGTGACAGCACGGACAAGGTGGTCATTGCCGAATACGTCGGCGGCAAGCTGAGCATCCATGATGCGCCGCTCGGCACCCTGACCAACTCGCCGCCTTACAACTGGCAGGAGATCAACGTGAGCAACTACGTCGACCTTTCGCCGGTCAATGTGGCCGAGCGCACACTGGGCAAATTCACTGCGGTGAACTACGGGCAGGGCAGCGGCGCCGTCGGCTTGCCCGGCGACATGACGCCACCCTCGCGTTTCGTCCGCGCTGCGCTCTTCTCGAGCTGGGCCACTCCGGGTGCGACGGCGTCCGACACGGTCAACCTCGGCTTCCACGTGCTCAACACGTTCGACATCTTCAACGGCGCGATCCAAAGCAACACGGCCGATCAGACTCCGAATACGAAGGGATTCCTCACTTCGGCCGGCCAGCCTAAGCTGGTCAACACCGACACCACCGAGTGGGCCGTGGCGCATGACCGGACGAATCTGAAGACTTACATCCGGACCTACACCGGGCTGGAGATTCAGGTGGTCGATCTGAAAGCCATCGACTTTGGTCAACCCGGCATGCGGGTCATTGCGCTGCAGAATGATTTCGCGCCGGAGGACATCACGTCCAAGGCGCAGCCTTTGGCGGCGGCCAAGGCGGAGTGAAAAGGCAGGCCACAGCCGAGCGGAGCGAGACAGACAGCTCGAAGAGCTGAGCGAAGCGGTCAAATTAGGGAAGATTGAAGAGGATTGTGTCCAGCCGTGTGATTGCCTGCGGGCTATCTCGCCATGCCTCGGTTCCGGCTGGACACGGTTCCCTTCGTCCAAGCTTGGGTGGATCGTGCCCTCCGGGCGCGATATTGTGGGTCGATTTATCGCGATGGGGACATCGCGATCCACCGGATCATCGACGGCACGCGCTGACCTTGTTATACCGCATTCCCGATGAAGAACGAATCCACGCACAGCACCTGGCGCGCACTTGGCGCGGCGTTGATCGGCGCGGTTTTCGCGGGCCTGGGGGCGCTGCTCTTCGCCTTTTTCGATCTGCAGTCGACCAAGCTGGCGCGGGTCGTCTGGGAAGCGGCACCGTGGGCGGTGTTTATCATCATGCCGCTGGGGTTCGCCTTGATTCTTTGGCTACGCGATCACGTGTTTCCTTGGACCGACGGCACGGGGATCCCGCAGACCATCGCGGTGTTGCAGGCGGGGCCGGGGGAATTGCGGGACCGGTTGCTGTCCATGCGTGTGGCGGTCGGTAAAGCGTTGCTGCTGGGCTTGGGGATGTTTTCGTTTTTGTCGATCGGACGCGAGGGACCGTCCGTGCAACTCGGGGCGTGCTTCATGCACTTGGTGAGCAAATGGACGGTGTTTCCGCGTCATTTGATGGAACGCGGGCTGATCATGGGCGGAGGTGCGGCGGGCATTGCGGCGGCCTTCAATGCGCCGATCGCCGGGATCGTCTTCGCCTTCGAGGAAATCGGACGGCGGTTCGATAAGGAAAATCTCGGCACCATCGTACGCACGGTCATGGTGGCGTGTCTGGTCTGCGTGGTTTTTCTGGGCAACTATTTCTTTTACGGCCGCATCGACTATGACCGGTTGTTGCCCCTGGAGTTTATGACGCCCGGACCGTGGATCGCGGTGCTGATCATCGGGCTGGCCGGCGGGTTGCTTGGCGGGCTCTTTGCCAAGGTGCTTCTCCTTGTCGTGCCGCATGTCTCGAGGATGATCCGGCGGCGGTTCTGGGTGGTGGCGCTGGTCATCGGCTTGGTCAGTGCGGGGGTCGTCTGGAGTTCGGACGGTGCGGCGCTGGGAACCGGCTACGATCAGGCACGGGCGCTGATTTTGCAGGACAGCCCGCAGTATCTGGCGACGCTGCCGGCGGAGGAAGTGGAGCGCATGGCGGCGGTGCGGGAGAATATCGGTCCGTGGTATGCGCTGCAGCGCGCGGCGGTGACGATGATGGTGCTGCTGACCGGGATTCCGGGCGGGTTGTTTGATCCGTCGTTTTCCGTCGGGGCGGGGTTGGGTCATTTGACGGCGCCCTGGCTGGCCGTGACGGGCGCGACGGTGCAGGGGATCATTTTGTTGTGGGTCGTGTCGTATTTTTCCGGCGTGGTGCAGAGCCCGATGACGTCATTTATTATTCTCATCGAAATGACGGGGGCCGTGGCCTTTACTTTGCCGCTGGGGGTGGCGTCGATCGTCGCTTACGAAGCCTCGCGGCGGGTGTGCCCGGTGGCGCTTTACGAGGCGTTGGCGGAGAACTTTTTAGGGATGGAGCAGAAGGCTGAGACCTGAAGGCTGAGTGGGATTGGAGCGGCGGTCAGCCGAGCAGAGCGAGACGGGTCGCCACAGCGACCAACTGAGATGAGCGCCCGGCTTATTGCGCGGGGAAGGGTGGATCGCGACCTCCGGGCGCGATGTTTTGGAACGATATCGCGATAGGGACATCGCGATCCACCTGAGCTGAGCCGGAGCCCGCGGCGAACAGCGTGGCAACGCTACAAGGAATGTGCTGCCGGCGATTGACCTATGCAGATGAAACAGCCATATTGATATGCATGAGGACGACGTTGATTTTGGATGCGGAGATGATTTCGAAAGCCTCTGCTTTGGCGGGGGTAAAGGAAAAGACGGCCTTGGTGCACATGGGGTTGGAGGCGTTGATCGCCAAGATGAGTGCGGCGCGGCTGGCTCGGTTGGGCGGCACCGAGAAAAAAGCCAAAGCGGTGCCGCGGCGCCGTGCCGCCTGAATGCTGCTGGTTGATACCTCGGTCTGGATCGACCATCTGCGGTCGGGTGAGGAGCGGCTGACTCGCTTGCTCGAGAATGGCGAGGTCGTGGTTCACCCGTTCGTTATCGGTGAACTGGCCTGCGGGAACCTGCGGAACCGGCAAGAAATTCTATCACTGCTCACCGATCTGCCGCGGGTTGAGTCAGTGTCGCATGATGAAGTGATGTTTTTTATCGGCCGTCATGCGCTGCATGGACGCGGTCTGGGGCTCGTCGATGTGAACTTGCTGGCGTCCTGTGCGGTGGAGGGAATCGGTCTGTGGAGTAAAGACGTGCGGCTGATGAAGGCTGCCCGAGAGTTGGGGCTGGCGGGACGGTAGCAAGATAGGTGCGGGGTGCGGGCCGCCGGGGGAATAACGACCATCTTTGGGAATCCGCCCCCGGGCGGACAGGCTGGCGACGCTACAAGGGTGTGTCGTGGTTTTGCTCGTTACGGCGCAGAGCTGGCCAACTGCGGGTAGAGCATGCCGAGGCCTTCGTGGACGAGACCGAGGGCGATGGCAGCGACGAGGATGCCGGCGATGCGGGTGAAGACATTGATGCCGGTGTCACCGAGCAAGCGGCGGGCCGGATCGGCCACGGCCAGCGAAAGAAAGGCGGCGACGGCCACGACGAGAATGATGCCGGCCAGCACCAGATCATCGCTGAGCGAGGCGCCCTGCCCGGTGATGCCTTTGCTCGCGTAGACGATCACGCTACTGATCGGGCCGGGTCCGGCGAGGAGCGGGATGGCCAGCGGCACGATGGCGAAGCTGCCATCGGCGGGACCGGATCCGCCGAGGTCGCCGCCCGTGGGGCCGAGGACCATTTTCAGGGCGATGAGAAAAATGATGATGCCGCCGGCCAAGGTGAAGGCCCCGACGCTGATACCAAGGAGCTGCAGAACCACATGGCCGAGGGCGAGGGCGACCCAGAGGATGATCGCGATGGCAATCGACGTGGTACGTGCGATGGCCAAACGCTGCGCGTTGGACATGCCCTGAGTACGGGCCAAATAAATGGGGATGCCTTCGAGCGGGTTGACCAGCACGAAGACCGCGATGAAAACCTTGAGGTATTCGGTGAAATGGTCCATGTCAGGCACCCGGTGTATTCTCGGAGGCTTCGGGGGCATCTCCCGGAACCGGAGCGGAGGCTGCATCATCCGGGAGCCACGCGAAGGGTTCGGCAGGCTGGAGTTTGTCCGAGACTTCCCCGCCGTAAATTTGGCCGCCGGAGACAGGCAGCTTTTTCACCGGGGCACCCGCCGAAAAATCGAGTTTACCGAGCTCGACATAGAAAATGTTCGGCGAGGTCGCGGAGTCAAAGTAATAGACCAGCGATTTTTGGTCCGAGATCGTACGCCAGGTCGTGGAGGCCACATTGGGCTGGCCGGGTGTGCTGATCCCGAGAGGCACGCTGACATCGCGGATCACTCCGAGTACGCTGGCGATGCTTTGCGCGTCGAGGTCTTGTCCGGGGACCATGGCGGCATAAGCCGAATCAAGTTTCGTCGGGATGGCGTTGATGTAATAGGAGGCACGGGCGAAGCGGTCGGCCGGACGCGAGGTGCCGGGGAGGAAGTCGTCGCCCTTGACGTCCTTCCAATACTTGTTGATGGCCAACTGCTCGTTGTAAGCGGGTTCATTGGTCATGACTTTGTATTCGGGACCGTGATGAATGACCAATTTGCCGTCGAGGTATTCGAAGATGGCAGAATCCCCGGAAGAGTCCGAGATGGCAAGGTGGCCGCTGGCGGCGACCCCGCCGGGCAGAACGGGTGCGATAATGCGGAAGGGCTCTTTTTCCAAAGCGGCGACGGCCTCGGCGACCGTGGCAAAATTGTCGAGGACGTATTGTGTCCATGCCGCAATGTTGAGGGTGGGTTTCCCTTCCGGAGAACCGTAATCGGAGACGGAGAGGTAGAGCAAGTTGGCGACCAAACCCTTCTCATTGATGCCGTCGGCCGTGGCCGCATTGTAGAAGGAAGAAATCAGGCTGCCGTATTTCGACGTCCATTTGAGGGTGTCACCTGAAGTGCCCCCTTCGCGTGACAGACCGCGCGGGAAAAGATAAAGATCGGTGGCGGTGGCGTTCATCCAGTCCATCGAGCGACCAGTGAACACGCTGCCTTCGCTGTTTTTGAAGAGGGCGCGCGAGCAGGCTTGGGCCGGGGAGCAGGCGAGGATCGAAGCAGAGAGGAGGATAGGAAGGGTGGAATGCATGCCGGTAAGAATGCCCCGACGATAAACCTTGTCGAGTTCTCCCTGATCCAAGGGCCGGATGGCCCTCTTCGCTTACGATGCGGGCCGAGTGTAAGCAGCGCTTCCGGGGGACTCCCGAAACCGGAATGAAAGATTGAACATCCGGACGGGCGGGATGGTCGTAGATTAGGTGATGAAATCATTCCTAACCATTGTTACCACGGCTATCGCCTTGGTTGCCCTCTCCTCGTCCACCTTCGCTGATGACTGCGGTCCTTGCACCGGCGGCGGCGAAAAGTCGAAAGACAAAAAGACGGAGAGCACGCAGAGCTAAGTCAGGTTCTCTGTCCTTCATGAAAGCGGCTCCATTAGGAGCCGCTTTCTTTTTCGGGTGGAACAGGCGGCTGGGCGGTGGTTATTCCGTGGCGACGTCATAAATAAGCACTTTGCGGGTCAGCGGCCGGAGCACTTCACGGATGGCTTTTTCGTGCGCGGGGTTTTTCTCGAAGTTGGCCAGAGCCGGTCGGTCCTTGAAGCGCATGAGGAGAGCGAGGTCGAAAGTGTCGTCCACCGTCGGGCGCTGGCTCGGGACAGGGCCTCCGTAGCGGACCGATTCGATGAGGCCGGTGGACTCGCGGAGTTCTTTGGTCGCGCGGATGAGCGCGGCGCGGTCTGCTATGTTGCCGGGACGCTTGAGCCAGACAAAGACGAGGTGCTCGATGCTGCCAAGACGGGCGTCGGCAGGCGTTTCCTGGGCGAGAGTATCGATTGGAATGTCGAGAGGGGGATAAGCTTCCCATCCTTTCAGGTCGAAGTGCCACCACTCGGTAGGGAAGCCGATGAAGCCGTGCCTTTGCATGACGTCCGCAAGGAGTTGACGGTTGCGGCGCTGCTCGGCGGTGCCTCCCCGATAATCACGGTGGGCGCGCTCGCTGAAATCGTCGAAGTCGCTGGGCATGGGCAATTCACGGCCCGTCTTATCGACCAAGGTGATATCAACCGCGGTGCCCCGGGTGTGTCGACCCTGATTTTTGGCCGGATCGGAGACGTAGCGCTCGTCGCGGATGAGGTTCCACATTTTTTGCTGCACGGCGAGCGGCCGGTAGGCATCCCACACTTTGAGGCCAAGCCCGCGTTTCTGCAGATCGCGCTGCACCCGGCTCAAGGCGCGGGCAGCATCGCGGTGAAGGAAGAGACGCGGTAGCGGGTAAAGAATCTCACCGGTGAAATTGTGCCTTGTGGCGTAGCGCACCTCGGGTAGGCAGGGAGGTTGCACCGTCTCGAGCGCAACCAGTCCGTTGTGCGGCGCCCCGGCTAGTCCGGGTGAGAGGGGAAGCGAAAGGACGAGAAGGGCAAACGCAGAACGGGCCATCGGCATGCCTCGGGAGGGTATGGCTTTGAAGGGCAGAGGGAAGCCTCGGCAACGGGGAAGGCAACCGATTTCTTCCGGACCGAACCACTGCCCGTTTGCCTTTACCTGCGATCTGATTTCAACTCTTGGATCGGATGGATCACTGGTTTTGGTTTAGTTTGCCGGACTTCGCTTACTCCTTCCTGAGTGTGGTGCTCGAAGGGGTGCCCTTCATTCTGGCTGGGGTGGTCTTGAGCGGCTTGATCGACGCGTTTCTCCCGCCACGGGTACTCGCGCGTCTTCTTCCGCGCCATCCGGCCGGCGGCATCCTCCTTGGCGGCGCCCTCGGGGCCATCTTGCCAATGTGCGAATGCGGCATTGTGGTGGTCATTCGCCGCCTCCTGCAGAAAGGTCTGCCCCTCTCCAGTGCCATGGCCTACATGCTCGCGGCCCCGGTGGTGAATCCGATCGTGGCCGTGAGCACTTATGCGGCTTTCCGCGGTCAGGGACCGTTGGAAATGATGCTCTGCCGGATCGCGCTGTCCTTCGCCGTTGCGGTGGTCATCGCCAGCATCGTCCATTTCCTGCGCCGTGTCTGGGTGCTCAGACCGGATCTGGTCGCCGCCCCGGTGATTGACGACCACCCCGATCTACGGAGCGGGAAAGAAAAGTCGGCCGCCGCAGTGCGGGCGGCCACGGGTGACTTTCTGGATGTGACGGTCTTTTTTGTCCTCGGTGCGGCGGTGGCCACGCTCTTCAACACGAGCGTGAACCAGCAGGTGATCATGCCGCTGGCCGATGACCGTGCGCTGGCCGTCGGGAGCATGATGGCTTTGGCTGCCCTGCTTTCCTTGTGCAGCACGTCGGACGCTTTTGTCGCCGCGACCTTCACCGCGTTTCCGTCCGCCGCGAAGCTGGCCTTCATGAGTTTCGGCCCGGTGGTCGATCTGAAGCTGGTCTTCATTTACGGGTTGGTCTTCCGCAAGCGCTTCATCGGCTTCCTCGTCGCGGCACTCATTTTGCTGATTTTCGCGGCCTGCACTTTGCTACCCATCCCCAACTTCCGCGGATAATGAAGAGAATCCTCACCCTCGTCACCTTGCTCCTCTGGGGAACGACTTTTCTTTATTTTTACCTGAGCGGACGCATCGCATCGTATTTGCACCCACAGTTCCACGCCTATGTCGCCGCCGCCGGGGCCGGCCTGGTCGTCTTGGGGGCTTTGTGGTGGTGGGCCTCGCGTCAGACCGATGCGGGCTGCGACGACTGTGGTTGTCATCACGAGGGGGAGGAACCGAGACGACGGCTGAGCGCGGGTGCGGTCTTTGCTTTCGGCGTGCTCTTACTGCCTATCACCGCGGCGGCTTTCATTTCGCCCAGCCAATTCGGCGAAGCCATGGTGATGAACCGGGGGATCGTGACCGATGTCTCGCAATTGCCCTCCGCGGAATTGCCGGGCGGTTCCTGGCAGGATGCCCCGGCGTGGGATGATAGTGTGGATTCGGCTGACGCATCATGGCCCGAGGATCAGGAGGAAGGGGTGGAATATTTCACCCGCACTGCGGATGGGGCGATTCAAGTGGAGACGCTCGACTTGCTCTTCGCCGCGCAGGAACCGGCCTTGCGGGAAGAATTCGAAAACCAGCGGGTTTCTATCCTCGGCCAGTATGTTCCGCCGCGGGGCGGAGCGAAGGGCGGGTTCGATTTGGTCCGCATGTTTGTCGTCTGCTGTGCGGCGGATGCGCGACCGCTGGGCATCAAGGTGGTGGGTGAATCGGTGGAGGTGCCGCGTATGGGGTGGGTCAGGATTACCGGCGTGGCACGTTTCGAAAACCGGGGAGGGGTCATTGAGCCGAGTCTGGAACTGGAAAAAATCGAGGAGGTCGAAGCGCCGCGTGAATCGTTTCTTTATTAGCGCCCTGCTTTTGACCGGCTGGAGCGGACTTGTTACCCCGCAGGCGGCGGCCGACGGCTGGGCCCTGGCCTTGCCTGGTTGGAAATACGAATTTCCGCGGGATCACCATGCGCACCCGGACTTCAAAACCGAGTGGTGGTATTTCACGGGGAACCTGACCGGAGACGATGGGCGGGACTACGGGTATCAGCTCACGTTTTTCCGTCAGGGCGTGCAACGGCAAGTAGAGGTCGAAACGCGTTTTGCGGTCGGTGAGATCAAGCTGGCCCACTTCGCGGTGACGGAGATTTCCGGCGGACGTTTCCATTATGCGCAAAAGGTCTCGCGCGGGGCATTCGGCGAAGCGGGCTTTGCCGAGGGCGACCGTGTGGCATGGATTGAGGACTGGGAGTTGCGTCTGCGGGAGGGCGGCGGGTTTGTTTTGCAGGCGAAGGACGATACGTTTGCCTTGGAACTAACGCTCATTCCAGACAAGCCCCCGGTCTTCCACGGCGACAACGGGGTGAGTCAGAAGTCCGAGGGTGAGGGACGGGCTTCGCACTACTATTCTTTCACCCGGCTGGAAACCGTTGGGCGCCTGATGATCGACGGCCGGGCGGTGGCGGTGAATGGCTGGTCATGGTTCGATCAAGAATGGGCGACCAACCAATTGACGGAAGACCAGACCGGTTGGGACTGGTTGAGTTTGCAATTCGAGGACGGGACGGAGTTGATGCTTTTCCAGATCCGGCTGAAGGATGGGGGACGCGATCCGTTTTCGCATGGAACGTGGATCGACGCAAAGGGCGCAAGCACGGCGGTGAAGAATGAAGATTTCGAGATGTTGCCGGGGCGGACTTGGCGAAGCGAGGCCACTGGGGGTGTTTATCCGGTGGAGTGGACGGTGCGCATCCCGAAGCTGGATTTGGAGGTCACGGTGGAGGCCGCCTTGGACGAACAGGAGTTGGTCCTGCGTCCGATTTCTTATTGGGAGGGAAGTGTGCGGGCCGTGGGGACGCGGGGCGGGCAGGCGATAGGGGCGCGGGGCTACCTCGAAATGACGGGATACGGAGGCGGGTTGGTCGGGCTGCAGGCGCCGGACACGCGATAAGAGCGCGGCTGGAGAAAAGCGGCGCCGAGTCGCCGCACTCCAACATGCCAGGTCAGGCCGCGACTTCTTCGACCGGCGCGCAGGTGCAAAAGAGGTTGCGGTCGCCGTAGACGTTGTCGACCCGGCGGACGGCGGGCCAAAACTTGTGAGCCCGCAGCCAGGCCAGGGGGAAGGCGGCGACTTCGCGGGAGTAGGGGTGAGTCCACTCGTCGGCCATGACGCATTCCGCGGTGTGCGGGGCGTTTTTCAGCGGGTTGTCTTCTTTGTCGAGACGACCCGCTTCGACCGCCACGAGTTCCCCGTGGATGGCAATGAGCGCGTCGCAATAGCGATCGAGCTCCTCGAGCGACTCGCTTTCGGTTGGTTCGATCATGAGGGTGCCGGGCACCGGCCAGCTCATGGTCGGCGCGTGGAATCCGTAATCCATGAGGCGCTTGGCCACATCTTCCACTTCAATCCCCGCCCGCTGCTTCCACTCGCGCAGATCGAGGATGCATTCGTGGGCCACGCGGCCGTTTTTGCCCTTGTAGAGGACGGGGAAATGCGGATCGAGGCGCTGCGCCATGTAGTTGGCGTTGAGGATGGCGACCTTGGTCGCGTGCTCCAGCCCGGCGGCGCCCATCATGCGGATATACATCCACGAAATGGGCAAGATGCTCGCGCTGCCCCAGGGCGCTTGGGAGACCTCGCCGATGGCCTGGGTCCCGCCGGTTTTGATCATGCTGTGGCCCGGCAGAAAGGGGGCGAGGTGTGCAGCCACGCCGATCGGGCCCATCCCGGGGCCGCCGCCACCGTGCGGGATGCAGAAAGTTTTGTGCAGGTTGAGATGGCAGACGTCCGCACCGATATCCCCGGGGCGGCAGAGGGCGACCTGCGCGTTGAGGTTGGCGCCATCCATGTAAACCTGACCGCCGGCCGCGTGGACCAGATCACAAATTTCGCGGATACTTTCTTCAAAGACGCCGTGGGTCGAGGGGTAGGTGACCATGAGGGCGGAGAGTTTCGGTCCATGCTCCGCGACCTTTTGCCGGAGGTCCGCGACATCGACATTGCCCTGCGCGTCGCAGGCCACGGGCACAACGGTCATTCCAGCCATGACCGCACTGGCCGGATTCGTGCCGTGGGCGGAGGTCGGAATGAGACAAATGTGGCGCCCGGTGTCACCGCGCGAAAGGTGGTAGGCGCGAATGACGAGTAGTCCGGTGTATTCCCCTTGGGATCCGGCATTGGGCTGCAAGGAGACGGCGGCAAAGCCGGTGATTTCGGCCAGCCAGGCGTCGAGTTGAGCAAAGAGTTCGGCGTAGCCCTTGGCCTGCTCGACCGGGGCGAAGGGGTGCAAGTTGCCGAATTCCGGCCAGGTAACCGGGATCATTTCCGCGGCGGCATTGAGCTTCATGGTGCAGGACCCGAGCGGGATCATGCTGTGATTGAGCGCGAGGTCGCGTCCCTCCAACCGCCGCAGGTAACGCATCATCTGCGTTTCGGTGTGATAAGAGTTGAAAACCGGGTGGGTGAGGAAAGAGGACGTGCGCGCGACCGCGGGAGCGAAGTCGTGCGATGCGACGTCCGCCACGGCAGGGAGCCCGAATAGGGCGAGGATGCGGTTGAGCGCGGCAAGGTCCGTGGTTTCATCGAGGGCGATTCCGACCGAGCCGTCGGCAAATTCACGGAACAAAATTCCGGCCTTGGCTGCGTCTAGTGGCGCGCGCGGCGTGACACGCAAAGTGTCGAAGAAGATCTCGTGGTGCACGGTGTGTCCGGCTTGGCTCAAAATGGCCGCGAGAGTCGCCGCGGTGTCGTGCACCCGTTGCGCGATGGCCCGGAGACCCTCCGGGCCGTGATAGACGGCGTACATTGAGGCCATGACGGCGAGCAGGACCTGCGCGGTGCAGATGTTACTCGTGGCCTTGTCCCGACGGATGTGCTGCTCGCGCGTCTGGAGGGAGAGGCGCAGGGCCGGATTGCCCGCCGCATCCTTGGAGAGACCGATGAGGCGGCCGGGCAGGCGGCGCTTGTAGTCATCCTTCGTGGCCAGAAAAGCGGCATGCGGCCCGCCGTAGCCCAGGGGCACGCCGAAGCGCTGGGCGCTGCCCACCACGATGTCCGCCCCGAATTCCCCGGGCGGCTTGAGCAAGGTGAGGGCGAGAAGATCGGAGGCCACGACAAAGGTTCCGCCGATGGCGTGGATGCGGGCGGCCAAGTCCCCGTAATCGTCGATCCGGCCATCCGTGGCCGGATATTGCACGAGGGCGCCGAAGTAGGAGGCGTCGAGCGCGGCTTCGCTCCAAGGACCCGAGACGATGCTCAAGCCGAGCGGTTCGGCCCGGGTGCGGAGCAGGGAGATGGTTTGCGGATGAACATTGTCCGCCACGAAAAATTTGTCCCCCGAGCCCTTGACCCCGTGCGCCATGGTCATGGCTTCGGCCGCCGCGGTGGACTCGTCGAGCAGGGAGGCATTGGAAATTTCCAACCCGGTGAGGTCGGCCACCATGGTTTGGAAATTGAGCAGGGCCTCGAGGCGGCCTTGCGCGAGTTCCGCCTGGTAGGGGGTGTAAGCGGTGTACCATCCCGGATTTTCGAGGACGTTGCGCAAGATAACCGGCGGGGTGTGGCAATTGTGGTAGCCGAGGCCGAGGTAGCAGGATTGGGGTTTGTTTTGGTTGGCCAGGGCGCGGATTTCGGCCAGAGCCGCCGGCTCATCGAGCGGGGCCGGCAGGTCGAGCGGCGCGCGGCGGCGAATTACTTCCGGCACGGTGGCGTCGATCAAGGCGTCGAGGTCGGCATAGCCGACCGCCTCGAGCATCTGGGCGATTTCTGGGCGGTTGGGACCGACGTGACGGCGGACAAAATCGGACTGCGCTGCGGCGGTGGTGCTCATGAAATAAAAAGGGGTCAGCCAATTTGGGCGCGGTAAGTCTCGGGGGATTTCAGCGCTTCGAGTTGCGCTGGATTGGTCAGCCGGAGTTGGTAGAGCCAGCCACTTTCGTAGGGTGAGGTGTTGACCAAGGCCGGCTCGGAGGCCAGGGCGGGGTTCACCGCGATGACTTCGCCATCCACGGGAGAATAAATGTCGCTCGCCGCTTTGACCGATTCGACCACCGCCGCGGGTTGGCCTCCGGTCAGGACGGCGCCGACTTTCGGCGGATCGACGTAGACGATATCGGTCAATTCATGCTGGGCGTGGTCCGTGATGCCGACCGTGCCCGTGTCGCCTTCGACGCGGATCCACTCGTGGGTTTCGGCATACTGCAAATCATTCGGAACATTCATGTGGTGGCTGGCCGCGGGAGTTACGACGGCCGGTTAGAGGATGGACGATAAAAGGGCTTCTTTTCAACCACCGCGGCAAAGGGGCGTCCGCGGATGTCGATTTTGACCACTTGACCGGGCTGGGCAAAGTCGGGGGGCAGGTAGGCCAGAGCAATACCTTCGCCCAAGCTGGGCGAGAGCGCCCCGCTGGTCGTTTCACCGACCAGTTGGCCGTCGACCAGCACCGGATAGTGAGCGCGGGGCGGGGGAGCTTTTTCCGTCATGCGCAGGGCGACCAATTTGGAGGGAAGGCCAGCCGCCTGCTGGGCGGCGAGGGCGTCGCGACCGATAAAGTCCGCTTTGTCCAAGGCAACAAACATGGCAAGACCGGCCTCCAGCGGAGTGCGGTCGGGAGAAAGATCAGAGCCGTTGAGCGGATAGCACATTTCAAGGCGCAGCGTGTCGCGGGCGCCGAGTCCGCATGGTTTGACCCCGGCTTGCAACAAAGCGTGCCAAAGGTCGGCCGCGAGGCTGCTCGAGAAGAAAAGCTCGAAACCGGTTTCGCCGGTGTAGCCGGTGCCGGCCGCGATGACCGCACCGCGGCACTTTTCCAGCGTGACAAAGCTGTTACGCGCCGGCATTTCGCACTGGAAGACCTCGCGGAAAACACGCGGGGCCTGCGGTCCTTGCACGGCAAGCGCGCTCATCGTGTCGCTGCGGTTATCGATCGTCACGCCGTCGTTCACGTGCTGTTCCAACCAGGCGACGTCCTCCTCGATTTTCGCCGCATTGACCAAGAGGAGGAAATTGTCGTCCGCCATGCGGTAGACAATGAGGTCGTCGATCACCCCTCCGCGTTCGTTGAGGAGAAAAGTGTATTGCGCCCCGTCCGCCGGGCACTTGGACAGGTCGTTGGCCAGCATGTGTTGCAACCACGCAAAGGCGCGCGGACCCGAGACAAAGACCTCGCCCATGTGCGAAATATCGAAGACGCCGCAGGTCGTGCGCACCGCTTGGTGCTCCTCGATGATCGAGGTGAACTGCACCGGCATTTCCCATCCGCCAAAGTTGACACAGCGTGCCCCGGCGGCTTTTTGCTGATCAAAAAGGGTGGTGCGGCGCGGTTGGAAAGTCACCTGTCAGGCGGAAAATGCGGCCAAGAGGACTCGAACCTCTAACCTTCTGATCCGTAGTCAGCAAGATTGCCGGTGTTGATATCAGTTTCTACAGTAGGAACTACCCCATTCCTACCCATTAAATGGTGAAAATAGCTTGTTTTGCGGGCACTAACGGGCACTGATGGGGAGATGAGGACACCCCAATTCACCCCGATGGAGATGAAAGACAGGCCGTGCCCGTGGTGCGTTAACATCCCGGCAGCCTACGCGCAGGGCGGGAGACGAGAAAGGAAGTTTTTCAACACCAAGCGCGAAGCACTGGATTACGCGAAGGATGAAAAGATTCGCGTGGAGCGCGAAGGCCGTGACGCAACGGCCACCTTGTCTGTCTCGCAACGTGACGCTGCCGCTGCCGCCTTCCGCTTGCTGGGCGACCAACCGCCGCAGAGGTTGCTTGAGATCGTTGAAGAATGGTCAAGACTCCGCAAGGTCGCCGCCGCATCCGCTCCGCTGCGCGAGGTCTTTGACCGCTACGAGGCCCGAGGCCGGAAGGTGAGGGCGCGCAGTGGGGCCGTGCTTTGGGTTCCCTTTCGCCCGAGCTACCTTCAGCAATTCAAGTATGCCAAGCGTCATGCCGAGCCGCTGGCCGACCTTATGCTCTCCGACATCACTGCCGCGCAGATCGAGACGCAGCTGGCCGGATGCTCGCCAGCCTATGCTATTGCCAATCTCCGCTCCCTGCGCGCCGTCTTTGAGTATGGGATCGCGGAAGGTCTGGCCGCGAAGAACCCGATCACGAAAAAGATGATCGAGGGCAAGGGGGCCGTGGCTGGGGCCGACGATGATGCTGAGACGCCCATCCTCACCATCGACGAGACAAGGCAACTTCTGGTTGCCGCTGCCGAGGCCGCGCCTTACTTCATCCCCTATATTGCCCTGTCTCTTTTTGCCGGCATCCGTCCCGATCTGACCAATGGTGAATTGATCAAGATGGATTGGTCGATGATCCGCATGGACGAGAAGATGGTCATCATCCCCGCGAAGGTATCCAAGACCCGCGCCCAACGCATTGTTCACATGGAGCAAAACCTTGTGGATTGGCTGCGCTACTACCTCGCCAAGCATGGCAAGGCCGAGGGCCAGATCATCCCGCTTGAGGGCCGCATCAATCGCATGAGGATACTACGCAAGGCCGCAGGGATCGAATGGAAGCAGGATGTGGCCCGACATAGTTTCGGCAGCTACTTCATGTCGCACTTTGAGAACCTGTCCCGCTGCATGGAAAACATGGGACACCAAGGTTCGACCATGCTGTTCAAGCACTACAAGACTGCCGTGCCAAAAACCGAGGCCGCGAAGTATTGGCAGATCACGCCGGAGGCGTTAGGGCTGACTTGAGGCGAGGCCGCCCTGGCTGATGGTCGTAGCGATGATCAATAATGCGCTGCCGTAGCGTGTCTATCCACAACTTAAGCGGTTCGCAGCGTGTGTAGTTGGTGTTGCGGGGCTGACCTGTTTCGGGGTGCAGCCAGAGGGCAATATCGCGATCATGTTCATTGTCTCTGTGGAAATTCTCGCGGGGAATGAAGGCCGCATACTTCACCCGCCGCGCCAATCTTTTTGAATTATGATGACTCAACAGCAAATAGCTGACGCGCTCGGGTGCTCTCGCCAGATGGCAGCCAAGCATGTTGAGCGTGGATGCCCGAGGACATCATCCGAGGCCGCGCTTGACTGGTATCACCGCAACATTCGCAGCAAGGCCGACCGCAAACGACCCAACGCCCCGCGCTCTGCGTGCGTTGGCCCTGCCTACAATTCTCGCATCCTCGAAGTCATGGACGATGCCTGCGCTTGCATTGAACTTGACGGCGATCTGCGAGAGCTACCCGCGTTGATTGCCAGTGATCGAAACTTTTTCCCTTCCATCGCAAACAATCAAAGCGTGCGCCGCCATATCGACGCGCTGCATGAAAAGTGGTTCGGCCCGAGATGACGGGCGGTTTTGGAAAAAGTAATCTTTTAAAGACCTAAGCCGTATCCATGCAAAACATTCTGCCATTTCTGGCACGGCAACAGAGGCGCGTCTGGGCGAGAGTTGACTAACTATTTGGTGAGCGAGTTGGCACGTCGCCAAGGGGGCACGGGCGTCCCGTCCGTCACGACCCGACAACACGGCCGAGACGGCCATGCCCCCTGGAAAAACCGAGCCAAGCCGCGCTTTTATTGCGTCTTCAACTGCATGGTTACGCCTAAGCCGTAACGATGCAGAACCTTTAACCACGGATTTCACGGATGACACTGATGCCAAGCACCTTGATGAGGGGCAGGAAACCGTAAAGAAAGTTCACCATTTGGTGAGTAATCCGCCGGCAGGGATTGTCTTGAAATTTCTCTGAACCCATCCGTGAAATTCGTGTCATCCGTGGTTCAATTGAATGGACACGGCTAAGACACAAGTGCCCGATCAACACCGATGCTTCCCCGCGTGTCCACTAACGAAATCAAAGGTTGCGTGGCAAGGACGCCCGCCCGATGAGCGATGACGGCAGCATTGCGCGCCAGCGCGCACGGGACGCCGAATATCTGGCCGATGCGGTCGCGGAGTAGGGTGCAAAATCTTTGCGCGAGGTTGGCCTGTGGCGGGCTTTCCACCTCACCGCAGGCAACAAGGCAAAGAACCAAAGGTCAAAGGGAAGCCTTCCGGCGCTTCCACAACAGCCATCCTGCTCCGGCCATGAGAAGCAATGCGTAAGTCGAGGGCTCGGGGACGGCGGTGATTTCTGTGTAAAGGTTTTGGCTGTAGGGGCCATTCCAACTGGCTCCGCTGTTGCTGGTGTCATAAGCGTCGGAATTCCGCACGTTCGTGGCATCCCAGTAGAGCGTGCCGGGCTGGGGGCCGAAGTCGTCTGGAATATCGGCCAGACTCGTGCCGGCCGCCACCATGTAATAAGTGGTGTCGGGGACCAAGGTGAAGTTCAATCCGGAGACGGTGAGCAGACTGGCGGATTCGCTACCGAGGTTCTCCGCCAAGCCCGTGTAGATGGCCGAGCCGACCTGTGCCCCGGGGCGACCTGAGGCACCGAGCGCGTCCCAAACTTGCAGTTCGAAGTTGCCGCTGGTTCCGTTCTGGTTCCAAAGCCGGAGGGTGACCTCGCTGAGGATGAAACCCGAGGACGTCGTCGAGAAGGACTGCGCACTCGACTGCGAATTGCTCACCCCGAAGGACCCGGCAAAGGAGCCAGCCCCGAGGTTGTTGAAGATGATTACGGCCCCCGCGGCGGGCTGCGTGGTCAGGGTAAGGGCAGTGAACAACGCTGCTACGATGGTGATAGCAGGACAGGTTTTCATAAATTCAAAAAATTTACTTGCCCCCTTACGCCCGCTGGTGCAAGTCGAAAATTCATTATGGCGGAATTGTTATAAAAAAACCTCGATGGCGGCAGGGATGGCAGGGGAGAAGCGAGTGACTTTCAGTGCCGGATTGAATTTCTAAAGGGCACCATGCGGGCACTGGCCGAGCGGGCTTTTTCACCGATTCTCTGTAACTCGTTGATTCAGAGACTGCGGCCAAGAGGACTCGAACCTCTAACCTTCTGATCCGTAGTCAGATGCTCTATCCAATTGAGCTATGGCCGCGTGGTTGAAGAGAAAAAATTAACTGCGCCGGGTGGGCTGGTCAAATGGATTCAAGCGGTCAACGCCGGTCAATGACCGCCACCACCCATGGCGAGTTCACCGGGTTCGGTCCGGTCCTCCTTGAGGAATGCCCAGAGGGCAGCGGAGATGGCGAGGGCAACGGCGCAGATAATAAAAGTGATCGATTTGTCGGCCGCAGCGCCGATGACCGTGCCGATGGCCACGCTGACGATGATCTGGGGAATGACCACCGACAGGTTGAAGATGCCCATGAAAGTACCCATACGGGCTTTGTCCACGCTGTCGCTCATGATGGCAAAGGGGAGGCTGACCACGGAGGCCCAGCCGATGCCGACAATGGCCATCAATCCGTAGATCGCGGGTGCGGTTTTGCCGAACAGGATGATCCCGGCATACCCGAGGGCCATGATGAAAATGCAAAGCGTGTGGGTGCGGACGAGGCCGACCTTCTTCGCCATGGGTTGCAGCACGGCAACGGGCAGAATGAAACCGACAACATTCATGATGAGGAAGGAAATGGAAATGACCTGCCCGAGGGAGGTTTTTTGGGCCTCGTCCAGATCGGCCGCCCCGGGAAAAAGCGCGTGCTGCGCATAAGCAAACATGAAGACAAACATGGTTTGCACGCCGAGCCAGGTGAAAGCGTGCGCGGTATAGATGTGAAAGAGGCGGGGCAAGTTGGTCTTGCCGTGTCCGTCCGCGGGTTCGGTCGGCGCGTCGTGCGCGGCGACCGGGCCAAGATCGCGAGGCTCTTTGAGGAAAAAGGCGGGGATGACGTTGAAGAAAAGAACGAGTCCAACGCCGAAGTAAATGAGGGCGTAATTGCCGAAGATCGCGCCGATGACGTAAGCGAGCACACCGAACATGCCGGAGATGGTCTGCATCCAAGTGAAGCCTTTGGTCCGGGCTTCCCCGTCTGGCGTGAGGTCGGCAATGATCGACCGCGTCGGGTTGAAACCGACGTTGATGGCCAGATCGAGGGTGAGGGCGATGATGATGGCGGTCCAAAGGATTTGGATGCCGGAAAGCTCACTCAACTGGCCGAGGAACGGCAGGGCGAGAAGCATGAGCGATGCGGTAACACCGCCGATGAGGATGAACGGACGCCGGCGTCCGCCCCAGAACCAGACTTTGTCACTGATCAGGCCGACAATTGGCTGGGCAAGCAGACCGGCCAGCGGGCCGGCCAGCCAGACGAGACCGACATGCTCGATGGAAAGATTGTATTTGGTGCTGAGGATCCAGCTCAGTGCGGAAATCTGTACGCACAAGGCAAAACCCATGGCCGTGGAGGGAAGACTGAGCAGGACGTAGAACGGGTTGGTCAGTTTTTGTTGATTGTTCATGGGCGGTTGGGGGGTGATGTTTTCCTGCGGGGATGAGCGGGTGAACCGGAGCGGTCCTACGGCTTTTTGCCGTCTTGCTCGATAAGTTCCCAGAACTTGTGGTTTCCGGCCAGCTGCTCGTCTTCGGCCATAGGCAGGCTGGCCCGGAAAAGAAAGTCGCGGATAGTGTTCTTGCTCAGCACCCGGCGGATGAGCAGGCCGTGATCATGCGGTTCGAAATAAATACGGTAGTCACCCGCACGGTAACGATAAAGCGTGCGACCGTCCCGGGAGACCTTGCCGTAAAGTTTCGGATCAAGTTTATCCAGGTCGTCGGGCAGGACCTGGAATTCCCCAAGGATTTCCAGCTGCAAAAGCTTGGGTAAGGCCGCCATTTCGGCCGCGCTCAGGTCGTTGAAAATAATCTGCAACATCAGGGCAGTGGATATTGGACAGGGCCCGCCCCGAAGAAAAGCAGCGAGACAACAACCAGAAGGGTTCCATAAGCGATGCCGACCCAGGCAACCAGTCGGAAGCGTCCAGAGGACCGGGAAGCCCATTGCAGAGCATCGCGCATGGTGTAAGGAGCGCCGACGAAGATGAGTCCGGCGACGGCCCAACCATAGGCGAGAATGACGAGCAGCAGGCGGGTTTGCTCGGGCCGCAGGAAGGCTGCACCGAGAAGCGGTTCAGCGGCCAACAGGGCCAGAATGCCAACGGCGCGCACGGCGAGAAATTCCTCGGCGAACAAAGGAACCATGACTGCCGCGGCCAGAATAGCCCCGCAAATAAGAGTGCGGTTCGGGGAGAACTCTCCGAGGTCCATCGTCGCAGCCAGCCAAAAGGCCCACGCGGCGGCGAGCAGGAAGAGAAACACGCCAGCCGGATAGGAACGGGGAAACTCGCGCAATTTGTCGATCGTCCAATCGGTCCGCAGCAAAGCGAAGGCATGCGCCGCAACCAAACCAAGGCCGGCCACGAGGCCGACCGTGCGCAGTGAAAAGTCGTAGATCATGAATAAGGTGCCCGCTCTTCAACACCTTTCCCGCGGACATGACAAGCCCGACGAATCATTCGCGCGCGCGGTGCGCTGCCGCGGTGAGGGGAGTGACAAAGGAGACAATGCGGTCGATGAAGTCGGGGGCACCACCGCATTCGCCCATGGTGCGCACAATGGCACTGCCAACCACCACCGCGTCGGCTTGACGCGCGACTTGGGCCGCTTGTTCGGGAGTGGAAATCCCGAAGCCGACGGCGACCGGCAAGTCAGTGTGCCGCCGGATTTCCGAGACCTGACTCGCGATGGAGTCGGATAGTCGGGTCTGCTCGCCGGTCACTCCTTCGCGGGAGACATAGTAAATGAATCCGTCAGCCGTGCGGGCGATCATCTCCATGCGGGCCGGAGGCGTGGTCGGCGCGATGAGCCGGATGGACTTGAGGTGGTGCTGGTCGGCGAGTTCACGGTTGGCCGCAATTTCGTCCGGCGGAAGATCCAAAATCAACACGCCATCGACGCCGGCCTCGGCAGCTTCCTCGTGGAATTTTGCAAATCCGTGGATGTAGACCGGATTGAGGTAGGTGTAGAGGACGATGGGGACATCCGAGACAAGGCGGATACGGCGCACGGACTGGAGCACCTTGTCCAAGGTGGTCCCGGCGTCGAGAGCACGTTGAGCACCCAACTGATTGACCACGCCATCGGCCAGAGGATCGGAGAAAGGAACTCCAAGCTCGACCACATCAACACCAGCCTCGGCCAAAGCAGGCACCAAACGCTCGGTGGCCTCGAGGGACGGGTCGCCGGCCGTGATGTAAGCGACAAATCCGCTGCGGTTGACCGCCCGCAAGGAGGCGAACTTTTCATCGATCCGGTTCGGCATGGGCGGTCTGTTGTAGGGCGAACCACCCGTGGAGCCAACATTTTGCGCGTGCCGTGCGGTGGCTGGAGGCATAGCAATGACCGGACATGACTGTGCCGATCACGGAAAAAGAGCTGGCCGCCGCTGCTGGCTGGCCGATCGTTCACGCTGCTCGCAAGCTCCGCGACACGGGCAAAGTTCTGCGCGTGTCTTATGATCCGCCGCTGCTCAAAGGTGCGGTGCGCATGGGCTCACGCACCTATGGCGCCGGCTTGAGATTGGGATCAGAGCTGGAAAACCTCTGCAGCTGCTTCGATTCCTGGTCCGAGGGGAAGGTCTGCGTCCACTCGGTCGCAGCAGCCCTTGTCTTGATCCACGAAGCTGGGCCGAAAGGTCCGGATTGCGGTTCGACGGTGCTGACGGTCACGGTTCCGCCCTCAAGCCTATAACTATAGACAATATATGTCATGTATAGTTGCAAGATGTGTGCTTCGGCCCTCCGGCCGGGTAACCCAGTCATGACCCGTTCCTCTCATGCTCATTCCGCCCTGCGGCGCCGTGCGGCTCTGCAAATGGGTTACGCCGCTCTTTTTGCCACCTTTATCCTTTGGCCCAACCTGCGGGCGGCTCCAAGTGTGCTTTTGGTTGCCGCGACTGCCTTGGCCGCCATTTGGCTGGTTGGCGGTCTGGCCGCCTGGGTGAAATTACCGCGGGCCGATGAGTTGTTGCTTTGCGGTGCTGCGGCGCCCTTGCTCGTCGGGCTGACCCAAATGGCTTACCGCTTGGATTTTCTCCGCGTCCACCGCGCCTTCGCTCGTCCGGGACTCGAAGCTGATTCCGTTACGGCCTTCGCGTCGGTCTGGGCGGCCGAGGTCGTCCTGGTCCTCCTGCCGGGTATCTTGTTTGTCTGGTGGAATGCGCGCGCCCTGACCCCGCTTGAACCGCCAAACTTTGATCTTCAGTCGACGCGGAGCCGTCCCGCTTCGGCTAAAAGTCGCACATAAGCAGCGACCGCCTCCGGCCAGGGCCGCATGGGGCGTCCGGTCAAAGCCTCGATCCGGGCCGAAGACAAGGGGCTGTAAACCGGACGCGGCGCGACCATCGCGCCAAGCTCAGCCAGTCGGAGCGGCTCGACCGTGCGGGTCTGCACCGGGGCGCCGAGGGCTGCGGCAGCTCTGATCCCCTCCTCCGCCCAGTCGCGCCAGGTGCAGACACCGCGGTTGCAGAGATGATAAATACCACCGGGAGCAGCCGGAGCGAACAAGGCCCGGAGCGCATCCGCAATATCCAGCGTGTAACTGGGCGAAGACCATTTGTCGGCCACTGCTTTGACCGGTTCGCCCCGCAGGGAGGACTGCACCGCTTTGTCCACGAAGCTGTCACGGTCCGGACCAAAGACCCAGGCGACCCGGACCACGGCGTGTCGGCTCTCCGCCGCCATGACCTGCTGCTCGCCCTCGAGCTTGGTCTGTCCATACCACGAGATCGGCTCCGGGCTGTCGTCTTCGGCATAGGGCTCCTTTCCTTGACCAGAAAAAACATAATCCGTGCTGATCTGGATCAGCCGCGCTCCCACCTCGGTGCAGGCGCGGGCCAGGGCACCGGCTGCATCGGCGTTGACGGTCCGAGCCAGGTCGCGCTCGGTTTCGCAGAGGTCGACATTGGTCAGGGCGGCCGAGTTGATCACGATGGCCGGTTGTTCCGCGCGTACACGATCGGCACAGGCGGCCGGATCGGCAAGATTGCCTTCGGCCCGGCCGAGGGGGTGCACTTCGCCATCGGCCACGGAGGCGCGAACCAAGGCCGCGCCGAGCCGGCCTCTGGCCCCAAAGATGAGGATTTTCGGGCGGCTTGACGTCATGACGCCGGCGCGGTCAAAGCTCCAAGCATGAAGGCATGCATTTCTTCCTCCAGGATATCGAACTGTTTGTCTTCCGAACGTATCTTGAGGAACCACTCCATGCTTTCGTGCATGAGGCGGATGCCGAGGACGGTCGCGAAGGCGCAGAAGAAACGTGCGTTGACTTGGTGCGAATGGAGCTGGGGTATGGTTCGCTGCAACTCGAGGTGATAACAATCGAGGACCGGCTTGTAGAAGGTCTTGTGGATTTGGGCGAAACGCCGCGGGTCGTCGATCATCATTTGCGCGACGAGACGGACCGTAATCGCGCGGGTGTTCTTGCCTTGGCGCAAAGCTTTAAACATCGGATCGATCAGCGCGCAGACCAGCTCGCGGACCGGAATGGGCTCTTTGCCATGTTTCTGGCGCAGCTTGTCCAGACGCGCAAGGCGTTCCGAGTTGATCGGGGTCAGCCGGCGGTCGGCCAGCGCGAAGATCAGTTTATCCTTCGAACCAAAATGGTAGTTCACCGCGGCGAGATTGACCCCGGCAAGCATGGTGACATCGCGGAGCGACATGCCATGGAAACCGCTGGCAGCGTAAATACCTTCGGCGGCGCGGAGGATCCGTTCGCGGGTGGACTCGGGGAGTTTCTTGGGCATACGACCGTTTAAAACATGTGGTCTCCGACCCGCGGTGTCAATCCCCGTCTTGGCCGGAAGGCCTCCAGCCGCTATGCTCAAACCATGAGTCTTGAGCACCCGCATGCCGATGTGGCGGAAATGCGCCGCAATTACACCCGCGATGGCTTGTCTCGGGCCGACCTTGCCCCCGATCCGGTCGGGCAATTCCGCCATTGGTTTGCCGATGCCATGGCCGCCGAGTTGCTCGAGCCCAATGCGCTGGTTCTTTCCACCACGGACGGGCGACGTCCGAGTTCCCGCACCGTCCTGCTCAAAGCCTACGACGAGGGGGGCTTTGTTTTTTTCAGCAACTACGGAAGCCGCAAGGCACAGGACATCGCGCTCCAGGCCGAAGTCAGTCTGCTTTTCCCTTGGTACGCGCTTGAGCGGCAGGTCGGCATACTCGGGCGGGCCGAGCGGATCAGCGCGGCGGAGTCGCTGGCCTATTTTGTCTCCCGCCCGCACGGCAGCCGCCTCGGCGCGTGGGTCTCGCAGCAGAGTGCCGTGATCGACTCACGCAAATTTCTGGAAATGAAATGGGACGAGGTGAAGCGGAAGTTTGCCGAGGGGGAGATCCCCCTGCCCCCGTTTTGGGGCGGGTTCCGCGTGGTGCCGGCCGAGATCGAATTTTGGCAGGGGCGCGAGAACCGGTTGCATGACCGCTTCCGCTATACACGAAGCGGGGATGGCTGGGGCATCGAGCGATTGTCCCCGTGAGGGGAATCTGGGCATCGGCATCCTGCCGATGACGTGTCGTCATCACGGGCAAGATGCCGGCAGGATGCCCCTGCCACTTTCCAGACCGAGAGGATTCTCGACGCCCCGGCACCGGTTCGTTAATTTTTCGGTCTTATTTATGGCGAAAAGCAAAACTCCTCTCGGCAACATGGTCATCGCCCAGAGCGGCGGACCGACCATGGTGATCAACCAAAGTCTGGTCGGCGCCGTCCTCGAGGCGAAGAAGCACCCGCAGATCAAAAAGATTTACGGCTCGCTGCACGGCATCGCCGGGATTCTCGGGGAAAACTTCATCGACCTGCGCAAAGAAAGCGCGGCGACACTCGAGGCGGTGGCCAAGACGCCATCGTCGGCGCTGGGTTCGGTGCGCCAGAAGCCGACCAAAGACGACTGCCTGGCCATCTTTCATGTCCTGCAGAAATACAAGGTCCGCTATTTCTTCTATATCGGCGGCAACGACACGGCCGAAACCACGCACATCATCAACGAGGAAGCGAAAGCGAACAATTACGCGTTGCAGTGCTTCCACATCCCGAAGACGATCGACAACGATCTGCGCGAGAACGACCACACGCCGGGCTTCGGCAGTGGCGCCCGCTTTGTCGCCGAGGCTTTCATGGGCGACAATCTCGACAACCGCGCGTTGCCCGGAGTGAAGATCAATATCATCATGGGGCGTCATGCCGGTTTTCTCACCGCGGCGGCGGCGCTGGCGCGGGTCTATCCCGACGACGGCCCTCACCTCGTTTATCTGCCGGAGCGGCCCTTCGATGAAAACAAGTTCGCCAAAGATGTGGAGAAAGTTTACGCCAAGCTCGGACGCTGCGTTGTCGCCGTCTCGGAGGGGATCTGCGACGAACAAGGAACGGCCGTTGCGGCCAAGCTGAGCAAGGAAGTCGATTCGCACGGAAATGTGCAACTCAGCGGTTCCGGCGCGCTCGGCGACCTGTTGGCGGGCATCATCAAGAGCAAAACAAAGATCTCGCGGGTGCGCGCCGACACCTTCGGGTATCTGCAGCGCTCCTTCCCGGATATCGCGTCGTCGGTCGATTCCGCCGAGGCCCGCGAAGTCGGCGAGCTGGCCGTGAAGCATGCGGTGGGCGGCAAGACGCAGAGCGGTTCGGTGACGATCAACCGGAAACCCGGCAAGAGATATGCGCCGGCTTACGGGTTGGTCGAGTTGCGCAAGGTTTCGAAGGAGACGCGCCACATGCCGGACAAGTTTATCAACAAGGACGCGAATGATGTGACGCCGGCGTTTATCGCTTACGCGAAGCCGCTCGTCGGGAAGCTGCCGCAGATCGGGCGGTTCAAGGGTCTGAAAGTCAAAAAGCTGAAGTAGCTGACGAAGGAAGACACCTCTGCCAGCCTTTCCGGCCGAACATCACCCGTCCGCTTGACACAGGCATGAGATCACGCACCTCGAAAGCTCGCCGACGGCAGCGGGAAAGAGCGGCGACGGATCCGAGCCGCCATGGCTGTCGGGCGCTGGTCTTCGTTGAGTCTGCCCCCCTGCGGAAGACCGCCGCGGCCGAAGCACTGGCCTTGATGAAGGAGACGGAGCGGCTCCGCGGGGAACTCGAGGCTTTCGAGCGGGTCGCCGTGCCGGAATTCGAACGGTGGAAGGCCGTGCAGTTCGGGACGTTGCTGACGGGACTGCGTGAAACGGAAGCGAGACTGCAGCAGACCGGCGACATCCTCGAAAATCTCCACGCCCGCGCCTTTTTTGAAGGTATTTCGCCCGAGGAAGCCTACCTGCGGGATAAAGCGGATGAAGCAGAAGCGCAGCGGCGTGAAGCTGGCAGGGTGGAAGACGAGGAGATCACCGACGAGGAGATCATGCGGACCGTGGTAGACGAGTTTATCCGCGAGGTTTTCGGACTCGATCCGCGGGAAGTTCCGCCGAACGTTTACGAGGAAATACTTCGGGATTTCCAGGGTCCACCCCGCGGAGGCCCCGGGGCGGAGAAGGCGGAACAGAGGGGGCCGTGGCCTGCTGCCACGCCCCGGCGCGCCGGTCCCGAAAGTCCGCTGGAGGCGCGGCTGAAGGAGCTTTACCGGCAACTGGCCCGTCGCTTGCATCCCGACGCCGGGGGGCGGGGCACGACGATCGGCCTCTGGCACGATTTTCAGGAGGCGCATGGTCGCGGGGATGTCGAGCGGCTGGAAATTCTCGTGGCGGTGACCGACTTGCGCGAGGGAATCGATGCCGCGGGGAGCACGCTTTTCCATTTGCGCGAGGCGGCGCGCGAATTCCGCCGCGGCGTGCGAGCCCTGCGCCAACGGCTGTCCGCAGTCCGCCGCTCGGAGGCTTGGAAGCTGTGGAAGGGCCAGGACCGCACGAAGTTGGCGCACGAACTGCGCAAGAAACTCCACCGGGAACACTTCCAACTGCAGGAAAAGGCGAAGTTTCTGGAGCAGGAACTGGCACGGATCAAACGCGCGGCGGAGGAGTTGGCGCGGAGGAACGGGCGGAAGAAGCCGGGGAAACGGGCCCGCCCCCGTCGCCCGCAGCGGGTTGAGACCCATGATACTTTTGATTTTTTCTCCGCCCCGGACTGGTAACTGTCCGGTTTAGCGCAACACCTTCGCGGGCTCGGGACGGCGCCGCGTCTGGCCGCGCACCGGCGGCCCAGCGGCCTCGTCATCATCCTCCCCCAGCAGGAAGCGGAAGTCGTCGAGGGTGAGCGCTTGGGCAAAACTTTCCTCGCCGAGAATGTCGTGGGCCAGCCGGCCTTTGTGCTTTTGCAGGGCGCGAATTTTTTCCTCGATGCTGTTTTTGACGAGCAGGCGGTAGGCGAAGACCGTTTGTTTCTGTCCGATGCGGTGGGTGCGGTCGATGGCCTGCGCTTCGACAGCCGGATTCCACCACGGGTCGAAGAGGACCACGTAGCTGGCGGCGGTAAGATTGAGGCCGGTGCCGCCCGCCTTGAGACTGATGAAGAACACCGCCGGGCCGTCATGATTCTGGAATTCCCCGACCAGCGCACCCCGATCCTCGGTGCGACCCGTGAGAGTGAACCGTTTCCACGAACGCGCCGCGGCTTCTGCGTCGAGAATTTCGAGCATGGTGACGAATTGTGAAAAGACGAGGACCTTCTGGCCTTCCTCCATAAGCGGCTCGAGCGTCTCGAGCAAGGCGACCACTTTGGCGCTTTCCGGGGCGTCCCTCGCGATCTCCGCCCCACCCTCCTCGTCCAACCCGACGAGTCGGGGGTGACAGCAGATTTGGCGGAGGCGCAGCAGACTGGTGAGGATGTTGAAGCGCAGTTTGTCGAGTTGATGGGGCGTGCGGACTTTGAGAAGTTGGGCCCGGGCACGTTTCAATTCGGCGCGGTAAAGGTCCGCCTGCCGGCCTTCCAATTCGACGAAAAGATCCTCTTCCACACGATCGGGCAGGTCGCGGGCGACTTCGTTTTTGGTGCGACGGAGAAGAAAGGGGCGCGTGCGGGCGGCGAGGCGCCGCCGGGCCAGCGGATCATCGCTCCGTTCGAATTGACGCGTGAAGGCCGCGCGATGGCCCAGCACGCCGGGCATGGCGAAGGCGAAAATGGACCAAAGGTCGGTCAGACGGTTTTCGATCGGCGTGCCGGTCAGAGCCAGCCGGTGCGGAGCGACGAGGGCGCAGGCGGTGCGGGCATTCTGCGAGCCCGGATTTTTGATCGCTTGGGCTTCGTCGACGATGACAGCGCCCCAGACATTCTTTTGCAGAGCGTCGGCGTGGGCGCGCAACTGCGCGTAGTGAATGACCAAAAGATCGGCCGACCCGTCCAAGGCCTTTCGGCCGGCCGTGGCGCGGTTCCAAACTTCCACGCGCAGACCGGGATAAAATTTGGCGGCCTCAGCGCGCCAGTTGTCCTGCACGGATTTCGGGCAAATCACGAGTGCGGGGCCACCGAGCAAGTCCTGCTCGCGCAGCCAAGCCAGCCAGGCCAGCGCCTGCACGGTCTTGCCCAGCCCCATGTCGTCGGCCAGCACCCCACCGAAGCGGTTCTCGGCGAGGTAGGCGAGGAAATGAAATCCTTCCACTTGATAGGGACGCAGATCCGCGGTGAGGGCACGCGGCAAGTCCGGGGTGACGCGGGTCTTGATTTCCTCCAGCCGCCGCCGCACCTGCGCCACGCGGTCCTTCGGCAGCAAGTGGCTCGGGCCTTTGGCCAGTGCGCCGAGTTGCAAAACATGGAGGCGCTGACGTTCGGGGCCGATGTCGTGCGCGGCGAGTCCGATGGCCGCGAGTTCTTTTTCCTCTTCCCCGCTGAGGTTCCATTCCAATCGCCGCCAACCCTTGCCTGCCAGTCGCACCCAGCGGCCGGAGGCCTTGAGGAGGAGCGCGACTTCCGGCTCGCTCAGTTCGGTGTCGGTGAGTTCGAGGCCGACGCGGAGGTCAAACCAGTCGATCTGGCCCTGGGCTTCCTCGACATCCAAACGCAGGCGCCCCGCGACACGACCATCGGCCAAACTGGCCAGTTCACCATCGAGTTGCACATTGCAACCGTCCGGCCGCGCCGCCAGCCATTCGGCAAATCGTTGTGGCCAATCTTTGCCAAGGATCCGCTGCTCGTGCCAAATCCCCGATGCAGGCGTGTTGTTCGCCAATCGCCAGGGCAGGGCTTGGAGCCACACCGCGGACGGCGGCAGAATGCTGTCGTCGATATCCACCAAGGCGTCCCCGGTGTCAGCGCCGGCGGACGTGCCGCGGCGACGCGACTCCTCGTGCCAACCATCGCCGGCCCATTGCAGAGCCCCGCGTTCCGGCAAGGCCGGCGTGGCGCGGGCGCGGAGCCACACGTATTCGCTGGCGGCGTAATGCGGGCGGACCACTTTGGCCTCCACTTCGACTTTACGCCGCAGTTGGCGGATCCGCCGGACGAGACGGCCGGGCAGTGGCAAGGCCAAGCGGCGGAGGACGGCGAGGCCCTCGGCGGATTCGAGCGCGCGGGCGGGAATGATGGCCGGCAGGGGTAAGGGTTCCGCCGCCCGCGGCCAGCTCCCGACCGTGTAAACGGCGGCAGGTGTGACATAGAAGCAGGGTTCCCCGGGGACGATGGCCAACGCCGGGGGCGCCGGACGTCCTCCCGCATCGACGAGGTTGAGGCGGTAGGATCCGTCGGTGGCAGCCGCGGGCTCCTCCAGTTGCCACTGCAGAGGGCTCGACACCTGTTCGAGCGGGCCACCGTTCGTCCCGGCCAAATGCACGGCGATGGCGTCTTGGTCTTCCAATAAACTGGCGAGGCAGCGCAACAGCGAGTCCTCGTGCGGGGCGGCCCGCAGGCCGCGGAAGTTTCCGTAGCCGTCAATCGTCACGCCGAGCACAGCGGCCGACCCGCGTCCGACCCGCGCGCTGGCACTTTTGCGCAGCACGCGCAGGGCCTGTTCCACGGCGGTGCGGGTGGCTTTGACAAATTCGCCGGTGCCCCCGGCCCGCATCTCGACAGATCCCCCGTCCCGGTTCAGGCGCAGGCGGAATGTCGGCAGCATGGCTGCGGTGACGGATGGCTCGGTCCAACGTGCGAGCGAAGATTTCCACACCTGCACCGCCTCCAGCTCGTCGCGCACAGCGCGGCACTGTTTGAGGAGGGCTTCATCCACGGCTTGCGGCAGCGGATCCGGAAGAACAAGCTGCCGCTGTTTCGCGGTCAGGGCCAGCCAGGCGAGAAACTCCGCAGCCGTGGAAGGTGGAGATTCGCGCGGGAAAATGGTGATTTGGTCGCGATAGTGCCCAAGGTAAAAAGGCCGGCCGAAAGCTCCATAAAACTCTTCCGCGTCGACCTGCGGCTGCCCGGCATCCATCCAGGACTGAGCCGCGTCGAGCAATTTGCAGCACTTTCCCGACAACTTTCTCCGCACCCGGGCCTGCACGAGTTGGCCGAGAGCGCCCGGCGCAGCGGCCGCCCGAGGCTCAAGAACCCGCAGCGGGCCGGCCTTGGTGCAATGTAAGATCACGGCCGCCGCGTGTTTGCAATAATCGCCGAAAGAACACGTGCAAGCGGTTTCGACAAAGTCGTCGAAGAACATGACCCGCACAAGGTAGCTGCGGCTGCCGCAAATCTTGGCTTCGATGCACTGACCCTCGTCGTCCCAGAGCAACTCTCCCACCGCGCCAGTCGCCAGCAGTTCGCGCCCACGCTGCTTCTGCAGCCTCCCGAAACACACCATGGTCGCCTGCAGACGCGACGTCTGCTCCTCGGTCAAGACCAAGCCATCACTCATCGGGCGTGTCGTTCCAAAAGCTCCCTTGGCACGAGGGACAACGCCGCTGCGTTGGTCGCCTCGAGATTGACCTTCGGCGCCTTGCCGGCTTCGCAGGCTTCGAGCCAGCGGCCGGCGCAGAGGCACCAGTGGTCGCCGGGCTTGAGGCCGGGAAAACCATACTGCGGGACGGAGGTGGAGAGGTCGTTGCCGCGGGATTTGGAAAATTCGAGGAACTCGGCGGTCATCATGGCGCAAACCGTGTGCGAGCCTTGATCCTGCGCGCAGGTGTGGCAGTGGCCGTCCCGGAAAAAACCGGTGGCCGGATCGAAACTGCAGGGTTGGAGCGGTCCGCCGAGCACATTGCGTGCGGTCTCCTCTCCTTCGCTTTGGGCCAGATCGCGGACAGACATAAGTTTACCAGCCCAAGATGAGGGCGAAGACCAGCGGGGCGACGATGGTGGCGTCGGATTCGATGATATATTTCGGGGTGTGCGCCTCGAGTTTGCCCCAGGTGATTTTTTCGTTCGGCACGGCCCCGGAGTAGGATCCGAAGCTGGTGGTCGAATCGCTGATCTGACAGAAATAAGCCCAGACCGGAATGTCCTTCAACTGGAGGTCTTGGTGGAGCATGGGCACGACGCAAATCGGGAAATCTCCGGCGATGCCGCCGCCGATCTGGAAGAATCCGACCGGCGTCGGGGAAGTCTGCTGATACCAGTCGGCGAGATACATCATGTATTCAATGCCGGTGCGGACGGTGTGCACGTTTTTGATTTCGCCGGTGATAAGGTGCGAGGCATACATGTTGCCCATGGTGGAGTCTTCCCAGCCGGGCACGATGATCGGGATGTTTTTCTCCAGCGCGGCGATGACCCACGAGTCCTTCGGGTCGATCTGATAATATTGCTCGAGCTGGCCGGACTTGATCGTCCGCCAGATGAATTCGTGCGGGAAATAACGCTCTCCGGCTGCATCGGCCGCCATCCATTCCTCAAGCGCGGCTTTCTCCAGGCGGCGCATGGCCTCCATTTCGGGGATGCAGGTGTCCGTGACCCGGTTCATGTGCCGCTCGAGCAGGGCCTGTTCGTCAGCCGGGGTGAGGTCGCGGTAATGCGGGACACGCTCGTAGAAGTCGTGGGCCACCAGATTGAAGATGTCCTCTTCCAGATTCGCGCCCGTGCAGGAAATGATGCCGACCTTGTCGCAACGGATCATTTCGGCGAGGGAGAGCCCGAGTTCGCCCGTGCTCATCGCGCCGGCCAGGGAGACGAGCATTTTGCCGCCGCTGTCGATCAGTTTGCTGTAGCCGTCAGCCGCATCAACCAGCGCAGCGGCGTTGAAGTGGCGGTAATGGTGGCGGATGAAGGTGGAGACGGGTTGGCTCATAGGATCAGAGTTTGACGTGGAAAAATTCCCCCGGTTTGACCGAGCGGCAGAAAGCGGCGAGCAGTCTGGCCATGGCCTTGAGGTCGTCGAGGTCGATGACCTCGACCGGCGAGTGCATGTAGCGGTTGGGCAGTCCGAGCGAGGCGGTGGGAATGCCCCCGCGCTGGAGGAAAAAGGCGTCGGCATCGGTGCCGGTGCGGCGCGGATTGGCCTCGCGTTGCACGGGGATTTTTTCTTTGGCGGCGACCTCGAGGAGGCGCTGGACAACCACCGGGTGATTCGAGCTGCCGAAGGAAATGACCGGACCTTTTCCCAGACGGACATCGCCGTGCTTGGGTTTCGAACAGTTCGGGATATCGGTGCCGTGGGTCACGTCGACCACGAGCGCGACATCCGGTTGCAGCGAATAAGCCGCCATAGTCGCCCCGTAAAGCCCGTTTTCTTCCTGCACGGTGGAGACGGCGGTCACGCAGACTTTCGGCGGCTGGGCGGCGAGTTGCCGCAGGGCTTCCCCGGCGGACCAGACCCCGATGCGGTTGTCGCAGCCGCGGGCGGCCACGCGCTGGTTTTGCAGACGCTCGAAGCCGTCGGCGTAGGTGATGGAGTCCCCCACCCGGACCAGCTTATCCGCTTCGGCCTTTGAGCCGGCCCCGATGTCAATATACATCTCGTGGAGGTCGGGCACTTTTTTGCGGTCATCCGGCTCCTGCAAATGAATGGCCAGCGATCCGGTCACCCCGGTGATGGTGCCTTTCGGTCCGTGCACGTGCACGCGCTGTCCGCGGAAAAGCGCGCGGTCGATCCCGCCGATACCTTGGACGAAAAGGAAGCCGTCCTCGTTGAGGTGGGAGACCATGAAGCCGAGTTCATCGATGTGCCCGGCGAGGACGATATGCGGCTTGTTCTCGGGCTGACCGAGGCGGGCAAAGGCATTACCGTAAGCATCGGTGCTGAACGCGTCGCAGTGCGGCCGGACGTAATCCGCCCAGACCCGCTGGGCTCCGGTCTCAAAGCCGGAGGGGGACGGCGTGGCGATGAGGTTCTCGAAAAACTTGAGGGCTGCCTTTTCCACGAAAGCAGTATGCAAACCATCCTCCCCCGGGGCAAGACCTCGACGGCGGAAAATCCTTCGGGCACGATCCGCAGTCCGGCATGACCTTTACCCGCGCCACGCTCCGTGAGTTACGCCCGACCTTGCGGCTGGCCGCGCCGATCACCGCGGGGCAGGTCGGACAAATGCTGATGGGCGTGGCCGATACGATCATGATCGGTCATGTCGGCACGATTGCGCTGGCGGCCTGTGCCTTTGCGAACAACATTCTTATTGTCCTCGCGGTGACCGGCTACGGCGTGCTCACCGCAGTCTCGATCCGGGTTTCCCACGCGCACGGGGCCGGGGTGGTGCCGGCCATGGCACGGGCCCTCCATGCCGGGATGGGCTTGTCGGTCATCATGGGGTTGTCGGGTGCGGCGCTGCTGCATTTTGTTTATCCGGCTTTCCATTTTCTCGGCCAGGCGCCGGGGGTGGTCGAGGAGGCGCAAGGCTACATGCTCATCGTCGGCTGGTCGCTCATTCCGGCTTGGTTGACCTCCTCGGCGCGCAACTACCTCGACGCGCAATCACGTCCGTGGCCGGCTTTCTGGATCATGTTCGGCGGGGTCTGGCTCAACGTGCTGCTCAACTGGATTCTGATCTACGGCAATCTGGGCGCGCCGGCCATGGGATTGACCGGCGCCGGTTGGGCCACGCTGGTCAGCCGCGTGGTCACGGTAGTGGGCTTGGTCTGGTTTGTCTGGGCCGGGTGGTCACGGCCGAGCGAGCGGTGCGGGTTCGATCTGGCCTGGTGGAAAGACCAGTGGTCTTTGTTCCGGCTCGGACTGCCGACCGGTTTGCAGCTTTTGAGCGAGGTGGGGGCCTTTGCCGTGGCGGGTTTACTCATCGGCCGCCTCGGGGCGGTGCCGCTGGCCGCGCATCAGATTGCCATCACCTGTGCTTCGACCACATTCATGTTTCCACTTGGCGTGGCCATGGCCTCGACCGTGCGGATCGCCCAGGTCATGGGTGCGGGGCGGACGGACCTCTTGCGTCCGATTGCCGCAGGGTCGTGGCTGATCGGGTTGGTCGCCATGGCGGCGTTCGCCGTGCTTTTCCTCGTCGCCAATGTGGCGATTGCCACCGCCTTTGTCCGCGAGCCGGCCGTAATCAAACTGGCGGCCTCGCTCCTCGTCATCGCGGGCATTTTCCAATTGGTCGACGGCGTGCAGGTCGTCGGGTCCGGCTTGCTCCGCGGGCTGCGCGACACCACGGGGCCGATGTTGATCACCGTGGCGGCTTACTGGTTGGTCGCCTTGCCGCTCGGAACGTGGCTGGCCTTGGCCCGTGGGGACGGGGCGCAAGGCATGTGGGTCGGGCTGGCCTTGGGGCTGGTCGTGGCGGCCGGTCTGCTGGTCAAGAGGTTCTTTGACCGGACCAAGGAACTACCTGCGCCGGGGACTGCGGCGCCCCGCTAAAACGAGAAAGCCGACGGGAGTCTCGGCCGGCACGATCCAGTCGGAGGCGCAATAAAGGCACGGCTTGCTTCGGTTTTTTTGAGGGGGCACGGCCGTCCCTCCGAGCCGTAAGCTCTACGAGCAGGAGGCCCGGCCGTGTGGTCGGATCGTGACGGGCGGGACGCCCGTGCCCCCTGGCCACGTGCCAACTCGCTCACCAAATAGTGAGCGAAAGTCGAAACACACCCCCTTGAGCTTCAGCCCGTCCATGGGCCGCGGCTTCTCCATTATTGACCCAGAGCGTAAGCCAAGTGCGGGGTGTAGAGCTTGGGTTCGAGGAGGAAGCTGTCGTGGCCTTTCTCGGAGTGCACGGTGAGGCGGAGGTGCGGGACGTTGGCTTTTTTCAACTCGGCGCAGATTTCGGATTGGTAGTCGGGGTAGAAGCAGCAGTCGCTATCGATCGTGAAGACGAGGTAGTGCTGGTTCTGGCACCGTCCGAAGAGCGGATGCCAACCGGCGTGCTTGGCGTCCTCGTAGAGGTCGAATTGCTGCCAGGCGTCGATGATCCGCAGGTAAGAATTGGCGTCGAAGCGTTTGACGAACTTCTGACCCTGATAAAGCATGTAGCTCTCGAGCACGCTGGAGATTTCATACCAGGGCAGATCGGTTTCCGGCTGCACGATATCGATGCGGGCGCGCTCCTCGATGACGTCGGCATAGAGGAAAGTTTTGTGGCTGATCATGCGGGCCAGCGCGAGCCCGTGAACCGGGCCCGGCGTGCCGGAGTATTCCCCGCCGCGGAAATCCGGATCGCGGGTGATGGCGATGATCTGCTCGAGGTTGTGCATTTGTTGCAAGCCGTGCGAGCGGAGGCCGGTGCCGATCGTAATGACGTTGGCGACGCGGTCCGGCCAATGCACGGCAAAGTCGAGCGCCATCATGCCGCCGAGGGAAGTTCCGACCACGGCGTGGGGCCGCTCGATGCCGAGATGCTCAAGCACCGGAAGCTGCGAGCGGACGATGTCGTGGACGGTGACCCGCGGGAACTTGCTGCCGTAAGGTTTCTGCGTGGCGGGGTCGACCGAGCATGGTCCGGTCGAGCCGTAGCAGCCGCCGAGGTAGTTCGCGCAGACCACGAAATATTTATTCGTGTCGAGGGCGCGGCCGGGGCCGATGAAGCTGTCCCACCAGCCGAGGTGCAATTCTTCGGTCCAGCGGTGATCGGTGCCGGGCACGGCTTGGTTGAGGCCGGCCGCGTGCTGGCTGCCGCTCAGGGCGTGGAAAAGCAGGATGGCGTTGGAACGGTCCGCATTGAGTTGTCCATACGTCTCATACGCCATGGTGACGCCGGACAATGCATCGCCGCCCGCGGTGACGAAGGGATCGTCCGCGCTGCCAAAGGTCAAAAACTGCGTTGCGACCGTGCCGACGCCTTTGCTCATAAATCGGTGTTACTTTGCTGCCGCGAGTGCTTGGTCAATGTCCTCGAGGAGGTCGGCGGGATCCTCGAGTCCGACGGAAAGACGGATCAGCTCCGGCGTGATCCCCGCCCCGCGTTGCTGCTCCTCGTTGAGTTGCGAGTGCGTGGTTGTGGCCGGATGAATGGCGAGGCTTTTGGCGTCACCCACATTGGCGAGGTGCGAGAAGAGTTTGAGCGCCTCGATGAATTTCCTGCCGGCCGCGGCGCCGCCCTTGATGCCGAAGACGACCATGGAGCCGCCCTTGCCGTGGAGATACTTCTTGTTGAGATCGTAATACGGATCGTCCTTCAGGCCCGGGAAACGGACCCATTCGACGTCCTTGTGCTTCTTCAAGTGTTCGGCCACCACAAGCGCGTTGGCGCAATGTTTTTCCATGCGGAGCGGCAGGGTCTCGATGCCTTGGAGGAACATCCACGAGTTGTCCGGAGCGATGCAGGCGCCGAGGTTGCGCAGAGGCACGGTGCGCATGCGCAGGATGAAGGCCAAGGGCGCAAGCGGTGCCGGGAGATCATGACCCCAGCGAAGGCCGTGGTAGCTGTTATCCGGCTGGTCGTAGAGCGGGTGCCGGCCGGCAGCCCAGTTGAAACGTCCGCTGTCGACCACCACCCCGCCGATGCCGGTGCCGTGCCCGCCGAACCATTTGGTCAGCGAGTGGACGACGATATCCGCCCCGAAATCGAGCGGCTTGGTGAGGTAAGGCGTGGAGAAGGTCGCGTCGACAATGAGCGGGATCCCGTGGTCATGGGCCACTTTGGCCACCTTCTCGAGATCGACGACTTCCAGCGCTGGGTTCGAAACGGTTTCAACAAAGAGCGCGCGGGTCTTGTCGTCGATGGCGTTGGCGAAGTTTTGCGGGTCGTTGGAATCGACCAGTTTCACCTTGATCCCGAGGGCGGGCAGGATGTCGTTGAACTGCGTGTAGGTGCCGCCGTAGAGATTGCGGGCGCTGACGATATTGTCGCCGGCCGAAGCGAGGTTGATGACCGAGTAAAAAACGCCCGCCGTGCCGGAAGCGACCCCCAGCCCGCCCATTTCGGGCGCGCCTTCGAGCAACGCGACGCGCTTTTCCAGCACGTCAGTCGTGGGATTCATCAGCCGGGTGTAAATGTTGCCCAGTTCTTTGAGGGCAAAAAGATTGGCCGCGTGCTCGGTGCTTTTGAAGACGAACGAGCTGGTGCGGTAAACGGGGACGGCACGCGAAAGCGTGGTCGGGTCAGGCTGTTGGCCTCCGTGA
>JAGYIO010000029.1 GCA_018402585.1 Chthoniobacterales bacterium | reverse complement strand
GCGGGCCGCTCGTCCCTTGTTTCTTCCTCCTGTGCTAATCTCTGCACCTGTCGGGCACGAGTGTGTCCGATGGGAGCCAGAAGAGACCCGCTGCTGCTGCGCAGCAGCAGCGGGTCGGCGCCGGCAGGTCGTTTCGTCCCTCGCGCCCCCCTTGATGGGGAGTCCGAAGGTAGTTTGGCCGCCGGTGCCTTTTGGTTTTCTAACTCGAACAGTTGCCAGAGCGACGACGGGCGTCAATGTCCGCCGCCAGCTCGTAACACAAGGAAGAGTAAATCATGAAGGAAAGAAGCGTCAAATTCATCGGAGTCGATGTGGCCAAAGATCACCTGGAGCTTTTCAGCTCCGGCTTAAAGCTGCCGACCCGGCTCAACAATAACCCCAAAACCATCGTCGCTTGGTTACGACGGTTGCTCGTCGAACACCCCGAGATCCACGTGGTGTGCGAGTCGACCGGAGGATGTGAGAACGCGCTGTTGCGCGCCTGCTGGCAAGCCAAGGTGCCCGTCAGCCAGCTCAACCCGACTTGGGTGCGAGCCTTTGCCCGTAGCAAGGGCCTTTTGGCCAAGACCGATGCCATCGATGCACGGGTCTTGGCTGATTACGGTTCAGTCTTCACGCCGAAATGCACCCCTGAGCCCAGCGCCCAGCAGGTTCGCTTGGCGGAGTTGGTGGCTCGGCGCGAGGATCTCAAAGCCCAGCGCGCGGCCGAGTCCAACCGCCTCAGTTATCTGGAGGATCCCACCATGCGGCGCATGATCAAAAACCACCTTCGCTGGTTTGACACAAACATCGCCCAGATCGAAAAACTCATGGAAGAGACCATCACTGAGGATCCGGTCTTGCGGCACAAACGTCAGGTGCTGGTCGCCACCCAAGGAGTGGGTAATCTGATTGCCGCCACTCTCCTGGCCGATCTACCTGAACTCGGCAGTCTTCCGCGCCAAGCCGCTCCGGCTTTGGCCGGCGTGGCACCCTTCAACCGCGATAGCGGCACCCTGCGCGGCAAACGCTCGATCCGCGGCGGACGAGCCACCGCACGCAAGGCCCTTTACATGGCCGCTCTGGTCGGCAGCCGTTGCAATCCCGTCCTGCGTGACTTCTACCAGCACCTGCTCTCCAAAGGCAAAGCACCTAAAGTCGCCCTCACCGCACTCATGCGCAAACTCGTCGTCCACCTCAACTCCCAACTCAAAATCCACACCCTTCAACCATCCCAATGTTAAGACAGTTGCTACCTT
>JAGYIO010000028.1 GCA_018402585.1 Chthoniobacterales bacterium | reverse complement strand
TCTACTCCTTCCTGATTATGAAACATTCCATCTCCGGTTCCGTCGATCCCACCCAATTGATCGGCAAACTTGCTCCGCTCCTCATTGTCGTCATCCTGCTGCTCGTGGCGGCGGCTGGCGTTTTTGTCACCGTTGATGCCGGCACCGTCGGCGTGGTCAAACGCTTCGGCGCGGTCAAAGACGTGGCCCTGCCCGAGGGGTTGCATTTCAAAATGCCTTTTGCCGAGGAAGTCGTTCCCATGACCACGCGTCTCACCGCGAGCGAAGCCAAGGCCACGGCCGCTTCGCGTGACTTGCAGATTGTCACGACCGACGTCACCACCACCTACGCGATCAACGGCGACCTCGCCCCGCTGACCTTCCAGCGGGTGGGCACGCCGGAAAAAATCGCCGTGACCATCGTCAATCCCGCCGTCCAGGAATCAGTCAAAGCGGTCACCGCAAAATTCACCGCCGAGCAACTTGTGACCCAGCGCGAAGTGGTCAAACAACAGATCCAGCAAGCGATTGAGACCTTCATCAACACGACGCTCGGGGAAAAAGATGTCGAGGGAGCCCTGAACATTGCCAACGTGGCCATCACCGACTTCAAATTCTCCGAAGAATTCAACAAAGCGATCGAGTCCAAGGTGCAGGCCGAGCAGGCCGCCTTGCAGGCCAAGAACGAAAAGCTCCGTCGCGTGACCCAGGCCGAGGCGGCCAACGAGGAAGTCAAACTCGCCGCCGCGGCCCAAGCTTTCACCATTGAAGCGGAGTCGGTCGCCCGGGCCGAAGCGATCACGCGTGAAGCCGAGGCGCTGAGCGGACGCCCCGAGGTCCTGCGCCTGCGGACGATCGAACGTTGGGACGGCGTGCTGCCCCGCATCACCAGCGGTGACGGCGTGCTGCAGATGCTGCAACTCGATCCCAAGATGCTCGAGGCCGCATCGAAGAATCCGTGAGCCCCGCCGGCGAGTCCTGGCGCCTCCGCGCCGAGATCGACCACGGCGCCCTGCGCCACAACGCGGCCGCCGTGCGGAAGGCGGTCGGCGACCAACCTGGCCTCATCGCCGTGGTCAAAGCCGACGGCTATGGCCATGGCGGACCCGAGGTGGCGCAGACCCTCGCGCCCTTCGCCGCACAATTCGGCGTGGCCACTTTGCACGAAGCCCGCGCCGTGCGCGCTGTCGTGCCGGACAAGGATCTTCTGATTTTGAGTCCGTGCCTGCCGGAAGAACGCGAAGCGGCAATGCGCGAAGGTTTCATTCCCGTGGTCTCCAGCACGGCCGAGGCCAAGGCCTATGCGCATTTGTCG
>JAGYIO010000027.1 GCA_018402585.1 Chthoniobacterales bacterium | reverse complement strand
ATAAAGATGCTCCGCCGCCGCTCTGGCCCCGGCTGCATTGTCGAAGCAGATCACATCGGCATTCCCGCTGCCTTGGGGCGCATCGGCCACCACCGCGGGCGGACCTTGCCGGATGAGGTGCCCGAGAATCGGCGGGGCAATCGGGCCCAGGTAAATCACCGCATCGACATGCGCTTTGGAGACCAAGCGGAAATAGTCGTCCTCTTTGCGCAGTTCGCCGGCAGGGAGGATGACCAGCGCGGCGTGTTGGCGGCTCAGTTCGGTCTGGATCCCGCCGACGATTTCCAAGTGGTAAGGTCCCATCGACTTTTTGCGCAGCACGTGGCCGACGAGGCCTACGCTGACCATCGAGCTCTGCTTGCGCCTTTGCTGCGGGGCGAGCGGGTCGGCCACGAACGTTCCCTGCGCGGGCACGCTGTAAATGAGCCCTTCCTCCCGCAATTCCCCCAGTGCTTTGCGCACCGTGATTTTGTTCACTTTGAGCTGCTTGGCCAGCTCGTCCATCGAGGGCAAACGGGCGAGGGGGGCCAGTTCGCCATTCTCGATCTTCCGTCGGATGCGCTCGGAAATCTGACGGTAAAGGTATTGGTCGCGGCTCTTGCCGCGTTGGAGTTGCGGTGAGGATGAAAGCATGCCACGGCAATAGAACTCAGCAGCCGGGCGGAGGCAACTCCGCAGTGTGGGTCGGTCACTCGGAGAGAAACGGCAGATTGGCCGTGCTTGCCCCGCCTTGGCCATCCCGCACGACCAAAAAGAGGCGGTAGGCACCGGGCGGGGGGAAGGTCACGGTGCAATCCGGCCCGCGGCCGGCCTCAACTGCTTCCGAAAAAGTCGGCGGCACCTTCTCGGCATCCCCGCCAGACTTGACGTCTTTGCTCTCAGCCATGACCGTCCACTCGTAAGTCAGGTCGTCTTGCTCGCGGTCGGAGACCACGGCGATGGCTTCACGCTTCGTGCCCGCCTTGGCCCGGTCCGTGCCTTGGGCAAAGCGCAACGCTTCGATTTTCGGGCTGCGGTTGGCCGGCCACGCTCCGGTCCATTGCCGCACGACCGCGTCGACTGCGGGAAGTTTTTCTCCGGTCGGCAGGAGCATCCCATACCAGGTGGGGGTGGTTTCCTGCTTTTGGCCCCAGAGGAAAGCATAGGAACCAAGGCAGATTCCTTCTTTGTTCTCCATCACGCTTTGCAGCGTGGCGAAATATTGCGCCGCCTTTTCGTCCGCGTTGGGCTCGAGGGGGGCGCCCCACGATGTCTTGGCCACTTCCCAGTGCCCCGAGGGACCATACTCGGTGATGACAAAAGGTTTTTTCCAGCCGAGTCCCTCGAGTCTCATCCCCGTGCCGGCGGCCCCGCTGTAGGCGTTGATGCCGAGGATGTCGATCGAGGGGTAGTGCTCCATGATCTCGCGCACCTTGTTCTCGTCGGCCCCGGCGATCACTGTCATAATCGGACGATTCGGGTCCTCCTCCTTGACGATCTTGGCCAGTTCCTCCAGCTCTTTCCAGACGCGCTCCGCTTCCGGCCTCCCGGGAAAAATCTCCATTTCGTTGCCCAGTCCCCAGACCAGCAGGTTCGGATGGTCTTTGTAGCGGCGCACCGCCGCGCGGATCTTCTGGCGCTGCTTTTGCACCATTTCCGGGTCAAGGTACGAAAATCCGTGGCGCTCGTGTTCGACCCAGAGGCCGGGGGTAAAGTTCAGGCCAAGTTCCTCGATCTGAGCCAGCTTCGTCCGGCCGGAGGCATCGGTCTCCTCCAGTTGTTCAATACCCCAAAACCGCACCGAAT
>JAGYIO010000026.1 GCA_018402585.1 Chthoniobacterales bacterium | reverse complement strand
AGTTCCGTAGTAGCTCGCACTGGAGGTGAAGGCCCCGATGTCCGTCAGATAGTTCTGCGTGAGTAAAAATTCCGGCGATTGCGTAACCGAAAAAAAGCCTGTTGCGGCAATGATATAATTCACCTGATTGGCACCGCTGCCGAGGAAGTTACCGGGAGAAACGTCGCTCTGCGTCGCGTAGAGATAATAGCCGCCGGCGCCGCCCTGCAGGTCCGGGTTGTAAAAGGCCGCCTTATACCATTCGTTCTCGAGCGGAATAAAGAAAGCAGGCGGCTCGCCCGTATTCGGATTGATCGCGTTTCTCGTCGAAACCGAACCGCTTGTGGCGCCATTGAGCGTGTAGGCACCGTCTTCCGTGGTCGCGCTGTTCTGCCTTCCGGTTGGCTGACCGTTGGCCATCCAATTGGCAAACCGCGCCGCATCGAACCATGTTACAAGCGCAATCGGGCGGTTCGGCCCGCTCGCCGCCCCGGGCGGCGTAGAGCCGCTGGGACCGATCACGGCATACGTGTAGGCCCCCGGCTCGCCGAGGCGCTGAATCCCCGCGCAAGACACCGTGCTTTGCATCCTCAAATCATAGAGCCCAGACAAATCCTCCGCCGCGACCGCATTCAAAAATGCGGTGTATTGGCCGATCGTCGTCTCATGCTTCGCGATGAAGTATTCGTAGGACACATTCCCGTAGCCCGTGGCGTCCGGGGCATTGCCAGGATTTCCCACCCGCACCATCTCAACCACGACAGGTTCGGCGCGCACCGCGGAGGGTCCCGCCGCAAGCAAAGCGGGTAGGTGCAGGACAAAGACTGCGAGCCGAAAATGTGAGCGCTTGGCCTTCATGGAACCGGAGCGGCATTTCATAAACCGCAAAATTGTGGCTTCAATCTAGATGCCTGCCGCGACGCCGATCAACTTAATACCACCTCGTGGCCGCCTCCCCCGAACCACTTCTGAAGAAGGTTCCACCCTCGCGCCGCTCAAAAGACCCGCGGTTCCCCCTCGCGCAGGAAACATACCCGTTCAAGCAACCCTGCCGCCCCCGCACACTCGATCAACCGCGAAGGCGGCTCCCAGGCCGGCTCATAGCTCAGCCGGAATGTGCCGTAATGCATCGGCACGAAGGTCTGCGCGCCCAGCTCGACGAAAGCCCGCATTGCCTCCTCCGGCGTCATGTGCACCTCGCGCCCGCTCGGCGGATCATAAGCCCCGATCGGCAGCAGCGCGATGTCCACCGGTATCCGCTTCCCGATTTCGGCGAACCCCGGAAAATACGCGCTGTCCCCGCAGTGGAAAATCGAGCGCCCCTCGACCTCGATAACAAACCCCCCGAATCCCCGGTGCGAATCGGCCAACATCCGCGCCCCCCAATGATGCGCCGGCGTCATGGTCACCTTGACCGCACCCAACTGCATCGACTCCCACGTTTCCAGTTCATGCACCCGGTCAAAGCCCAGCCCGTGCACCAATCGCCCGACGTTGCGCGGCACCACGATCGGCTGCTCCGAGGCCACCTTGCGCAGGGTCCGCTTGTCGAGATGATCGAAATGCGCGTGCGTGATCAACACCGCGTCAATCTCCGGCAGCGCCTGCAGTTCCAACCCCGGCTCGCGCATCCGTTTGATCACCTTCAACCATCGTGCCCAATTCGGATCAATCAGCAAATTCACTCCCGGCGCCTGGAGCAAAAACGAGGCGTGCCCGATCCAGGTCAATGCGACCTGCCCTGAGGTCAGCGCCGGAAACTCCGGGGTGCGCCGCTCCCCCGTGCGCCGCTCAAACAAACTCGGCCAGACCACCTCGGAGAGAAAATTGCGGCGATGCCAACCCACGCGCGGCTTCAACCCGATATGATGCTCCGGCTTGGGCCGCCGCAACTGGGGCAAAATCCGTTTCTTGGCCCGCGCGGGCTTGTCTGGGTTCTCGGCAGGACTCACTTTGTCGAATATTGCGATGCCCTCCCCGGCCAAAACAGAACTCCGCCGCCGCATGCGAGCCGAGCTTGCCCGGATGACTCCCGCCGCTTGTGCGGCCGCCTCGGAAAGCATCCGCACGAGTATCCCATCCCTCCCGCGCTGGCAAGAAGCCCGCACCCTCGCCGCCTTCAGCGCCCTGCCCGCCGAACCCGACCTCCGTCCTTTCGACTGGCTTCCCGCTCGTCAGCTTCTCCTCCCCCGCATCGACGGCGACCATCTCGTCTTCCACCA
>JAGYIO010000025.1 GCA_018402585.1 Chthoniobacterales bacterium | reverse complement strand
TGTCCACCGACCGCAACAGGCGGCTCAGCGCGGCCGCAGGTGCGCGAGCGGATAGGAGGAAAACGTCCCCGCGTAAACCCGCGGGTCGAAAAGCAGACACCCCGCCGCGCCATTGAGCGCCCCCCGCAGTGCGCCGGCCAGCGCGTCCGGCGACTGCGCGGACGGCCCCCGCACCGCCAGATGCACGTGATCCGGCATCACGGCGAGCGAATGCACCCCCGGCCGCGCCTCCCCCGGACCGCCCGCGGCCGAGAGCTCCGCGCTCCAAGACCGCACGGCCGCCGTCACCTTGGGGAGAAAATCCTCCCGCCCGATCCGCCAGCGTCCGCCGGTCACCGCGACGAGGTGCAGATTGTACCAATAGCGGCCGTGCCCGCTGGCCAAGGGCTCGTCGAGATCGATGGTGCCATCCTCCCAGGCCGCCTCGGCCAGCGAGTGGGCGTAGCGCGGATCGGCCAGGTTCGCGCGATCCAATTGGGTGGCGATGTAGCGGAGCACGACCTCGAGGGTGTTTTCCCCGAGGGAACGCACCGCGACTTTGCGCTGCAGGCCGTGCCGCCACCCGGCTCGGCGCAAGGCATGGTCAAGGCGGCCCTTGGCGCGGGCTGCGACGAATTCCGGGGAGGCATTGCCCGGTGCTGCGAAGGTGAACTGGACCAGATCCGGTTGCCAGCGGTGGGCCAGGCGGCGCAGGCGGTCGGAGGCCCAGGCCGCGTCGAGGGTGGGGAGGAAGTCGTCGCTCGGCTCGGATGGAAAGGGTTCGTCCTTCGGCCAGCCGGTCCAAGAATACGCGATGCGATGGACGAGGTCCGTGCGTCTCGTGCGCATGGGCGGACCTTGGCCTCTCCCGTCCACGGGGACAAGCCCCGTGGCGCGGGGATGGGCTGGCGAAGGGCAAGACGGGCGGCGGGCTCAGCTCTGGGCGGCGCGGTGGACCTGGTGTCGACCGACCGCAACAGGTCTCCTCCAGGCGGCGCCCCTACCCTTTCTCCGCGGCACCGCACCGGCCGGGAAACCCGCCTGAAAGCCGGGGTCGAAATTCTTGAAAAATTTTCGTTGACCTTCCGGCAAATCGGGCGTATCTAGATTTCATAAATGACACAGTCTTTTTGAGGCTGCGGCCATTGAGAATTCTCCCAACATCTAAATTCCCCCCTTATGAAAAAACTCCTCCTTGCGGCGGTTGTGATGGTTGCTGCGGTCCCCTCGATTAGTCTCTCTGCCAGTGTTGCAAGTGATAATGCATCGAATGCTGCATACAGCGACGGATGGACAACTGGCGACAACGGTGGAACTGGATTTGGTTCTTGGACGCTGACTACCACTGGAGGGGGCAACAAGGGCAGCTACATCGGGGGAACTGCACTCGGCGCCACTACTTTTGGTATTTTCGCCGGAAACGCGACGGATGCTCTATCCATCGCAGATCGCCCGTTCACTGGGGGAGCTTTGGTTGGGGGTCAGTCTTTTTCAGTATCGCTTGCCAACACGAGCGAGAATTTTGGCGAAATCGGAGTGCAGTTTCTTAGCGGTTCAGCTGTACGATGGACGCTTAAAAACGTCGGTAAAGGTAGCTGGCAAATCAACGATGGCGGTAACGACTTTGGGACCTCTCAAGGATTCGTGGTTAATACTGCCTTAGCTTTGTCTTTCACTTACAATGGTGGAAGTTCGTATTCCTACTCTTTTGGGTCGGCATCAGGCGACAATTTCAACGCAGGCAGCGTCATATCCGATTTAACCGGCGTCCGGTTTTACAATAGAGATCAAGGCGATGGTCAAAATTTTGGCTTCAACGACCTCAGCGTTGTCCCCGAGCCATCAACTTACACGCTGTTGGGGTTAGCTGCTCTCGGCTTTGGCGCCCACTTTTTACGCCGTCGTCGGGCCTCCAGGTAGCTAGCTGCTCGTTTCCCTAGGGTTTAGTCCCCTGCTGGATTAGCAAGGCGTCAGGATGGCCCTGATCCGCGGCTTTTTCAATGAGCGGAAGGGCTTGGTCGCGCTCGCCAACGAAGGACTCGCCGAATCGATAGAGTGCAGCGAGCAGAAATTGGCAGTCAGCGTTGCCCTGGTCAGCAAAAGGCTTGAGCAATGCTTCAGCCTTGGACTCATCCTTGATGAGGCCAAATTTTCCATTGCCTAAGGCGTCGGCGAGAAAAATCGCTGCAGGTGCATGTCCCGAGCCGGACAGTTGTGCGAGATATGCTTCACCCTCAACTTTCCGATCGGCCT
>JAGYIO010000024.1 GCA_018402585.1 Chthoniobacterales bacterium | reverse complement strand
GTTCCTGCCGCATCTGCTCGGGCATGAAGCGGGCGGGGTCGTGCTCGAGGTTGGATCTGAGGTAACGCATGTCGCGACCGGCGATCGTGTGGCCTGTCACTGGCGTCCGGGGGCGGGGATCGATGCCGGCGGGTCTGTTTACAAATGGAACGGACGCGAGGTGAATGCCGGTCCGATCACCACGTTCCAAAAGTATGCGGTCATTTCCGAAAACCGTCTGACCAAAGTCCCGCCCGATACCGATTTTGAGCTGTGCTGCCTGCTTGCCGACACGCTTACCACCGGGTTTGGGATCATCAACAACGATGCCAAGGTCAAAGCGGGCGAGTCTGTGGTCATCTTCGGGGTAGGGGGCATCGGGCTCGGGGTGGTGCTTGGTGCCAAATTGGCTGGAGCCAATCCGCTGATCGGCGTCGATCTTCATGATCACAAACTGGCCAAAGCCGCTGAATACGGTCTGACCCACACGATCAACGCCTCGCGCGAAAATGCCGCCGAGCGGGTGAAGGAAATTCTCGGTGGCTTGGCCGATGTCACCATAGACGGCACAGGAAACCCGAAAGTCATCGAAACTGCTTATGATCTGACCAAACTGCGCGGCGGGCGCTGCGTGCTATTTGGTGTTATGCCCAGCGACCAGCGCGTGAGTATCCACACGCTTCCGCTCCATTTTGGTCGCACGCTGACCGGATCAGAGGGCGGCCAAAGTCATCCCGAAAACGACATTCCCGAAATACTCCGCGCTCTTGGTGAGCAGAAAATTGATTGGCCTGGTTTTATTTCCCATCGCGGCAACCTTCCCGAACTGGATCAAATCATGGGCCAGATGCGCTCTGGCGAGGTGATTCATGCCATTCTCCGGTCGGCGTGTTCCCCACAGTGAGTTGTGGTTTGGCGGGAAATCAGCAAGCGGAGACAGACCAAGCCAGCGGGACCTGCAAAAGCTTCTTGCACAGCCGAAATAACAAGATAATAGAGGCAACACTTCGTGCATACTCGAAAGAAATACACAGAATGGCTGGACCAGTTTGCTTTCAAGCCCGTGATCAAGGTGATCACCGGCATGCGGCGGGTGGGAAAGAGCACCCTTTTGCGCCTGCAGGCCGAGGCGATTCGAGCCCGCGAACCGCAAGTTCCCCTCCTGGCCATCGACAAGGAAAGCATGGATTGGGACCACGTGCGGACCGGCGAGGATTTGCATCGGTTGGCCAAGGCCGAGTTCGGTGGGCGGTCGGGCGTCTTGATGCTCGACGAGGTGCAGGAAATTGCGGGATGGGAGCGCGCCGTCGCATCGCTTCTGAAATCCGCCACCGCGGATGTTTATGTGACGGGATCGAACGCGCGGGTCTTTTCCTCCGAGTTGTCGGACCGGCTCAGCGGCCGGCATGTGGAGTTGTCCGTCCATCCGTTGACTTACGCGGAGTTTCTGGAATTTTCCGGCGAGCCGGATTCTGGCGAGGCGTTTGCCCGTTTCCTGCGGCATGGCGGCATGCCCGGATTGCATGCCATCTCACGCGAGGACGCCACCGTCTTCGATTACCTCCGGGCCATCGGCGACACGGTTGTGCTCAAGGATGTTGTCACCCGTCACCAGATTCGCAACGTGCGGTTGCTCGGCAGCCTTCTACGCTTTGTGCTCGATACCTCGGGGTCTCCGCTTTCGGCCAAGCGCATTGCGGACTATCTCAAGTCCCAGAACATCCGCACCAGCGTCGATACCGTCCTTGAATATCTGGGCTACTTTGTCGACGCGAGGGTGCTGCACCGCGTCCGGCGGCACGATCTCCGCGGCCGGAAAATTCTGGAGGTCAACGACAAATTCTTCGCCGCCGACGGGGGCTTGCGCAACGCCATCCTCGGTCACCGGGTGCAGGACATCGGCATCCAACTCGAGACCGTTGTCTGCAACCATTTGCTGGCGCGGGGGTTCTCGGTGGAAATCGGGCGCTGGGGGGATTACGAGGTAGATTTCGTGGCGACCAAAGAATCCGCACGGCTTTACGTCCAAGTCGCTTACCTGCTGCCGACGGCGGAAACGCTCGAGCGGGAACTGCGCCCCCTGCGCGCGATCAATGACAACCACCCCCGGCTTTTGCTCAGCATGGACGAGAGTTTTCGGCAAGATCACGACGGGATCCGCTGGTGCAACATCCGGGATTTTCTGCGGGAATCAGCACCCTAAGCCGTAACCATGCAAAACATTCTGCCATTTCCGGCACGGCAACCGAGGCGCGCCTGGGCGAGAGTTGAC
>JAGYIO010000023.1 GCA_018402585.1 Chthoniobacterales bacterium | reverse complement strand
CAGCAGCACGTGCACACCGAAGGCAGCAAGGGCCAAGGCCAGCAACGCGTAGGTGCTCGGCTCGGGAACGACCTGAACTTGCATGACCTGCCCGTTGATGGCGCCACTGCCGAAGTTTGCCGTCTGGGCCACCGTTGTGACGGTGATGTTCATGTTGGTCAGCAAGACGAGGGATTCCTATTGGGCCTTGGTGTAGTAATTGACCCCGTTGTAGGAATTGGTCCCGCTCGCGTTGGCGGAGTAGTAATTGTACGTCGCGCTGCTGATTGAACTGGCGAAGCTCGCTGATTGGTCGGTGAAAAAGCCGCCTTGGTATTGCACCGCTGTGCTTCCGGTGAAGAGCGCGTCTCCGCTGAAGTAAATGTTGATGCCGTTGCCCGCGGCGAGGGCCTGACTGAATGGCGTGCCGCCCGTGATCTGGATGAGATCGTTCACGCTGTTGGATGCATTGTTGTAGGTCGGAGCAGTGCCGGTCATTTCAAAGTTGAAAGTCGTTCCGCCCGAAGGATTCACCTGCGGGGTGGTCAGAATGCCGGGGCTGTTGCCCGGATTGATCGCGCCCGCGCCGCCGATCGTGCCGACCGAGCCGTAGCCACTGAGGCTCGCGCCGGAGGCCACGGTGACCGCAGAGTTGGCGATCGATCCTCCGGAAAGGTTGAGCTCGCCGGCCGAGACCGTGGTCGCCCCATTGTAACTGCTGCTCCCACTCAGGCTGAGGCGGCCGATGCCGGTTTTGCTCAGGGAGCCGCTGCCACTCATCGCCCCGCTGTAGGTGCCGACCGTGCTCTGGTTGAAAGTCACCGCCGCATTGTTGGTGATCGCGCCCTGCAGGCTGGCCGTCGTGCCGACGAGCGATCCCGCCGAGACCACCGTGCCACGCGTATAGGTGTTCGACGCACTCAGGATCGTCGTGCCGCTGCCGAGTTGGTTCAGCGTGCCCGCGCCGCTGATTACCGAGGTGATGGTCACCGCGTCGCTTTGGTTGAAGTTGATCACGCCGGTGCCCGCGCCGAAGGCGATGGTCGGGGCGATGATCGTGCCGCCCGTGTCGTTGGTGCCGAAGCGGCCGAGGTTCAAGGTGCCGGTGGCGGTGTTGGATGAGGCAATGGTGATGCCGCTGGACGCGACGCTTCCTCCGCTGACCACGGTGAGCGTGCCGCTACCCCGTTGTGCGATGGTCAGAGCGCCGCTGTTGGTCCAGGTGGAAGCCGCGCCAGTCACCAGCACCGAGTTGTTCAAGGAATTGGTGAAATCTCCGATGACTCCCGCGTTGTTTTGGATCCTGCCGCCGTTGGAGATAACCAAACTGTTGCCACGGCCCTCCCGGCCGATTGTGAAAATCGAGCTGTTGGTCCATGTGCCCCCGTCGGTGACCAGCACAGTATTATTGGAGGAGGTAGGGCCGGAGCCGACAGACACACTCAAAGTCGCCACGCTGCCGCCGTTGGAAATGACCAGACTGTTACTACTGTTGTCGTTACCACCTCCGAGACCAAGAGCGAGAAAGTTGCTGTTGGTCCAGAGCGAGCCCGCACCGGTGACCAGCGCGGTGTTGTTTGCGCTGTTTGCGCCGACCCATGCACCACCAGTCGCCACCGTGCCGCCGTTGGAAATGACCAGACTGTGGCCGCTGCCACCAGCGCCAACAGCGAGACTGGAGTCGCTGGTCCAGAGCGAACCCGCGCCGGTGACCAGCGCGGTGTTGTTCGTGCTCACGCCCGCGCCGATCTCCGATTGAATAGCCGACACCGTGCCGCCGTTGGAAATGACCAGGGTGTTGCCGCTGCTGCTGTCGAAACCGACGTAGACCTGACCGCCACGAGAAAAACGATCGCTTGGATCGCCAATGGTCAGCAGCGTGCCCGCATTATAAACGCGGAGCGTGTTATTCGAGACAGAGCTGTCATAGCCGACGGCGGTATTGTCATAAAAATTCGTCCCGGAAGTGAAGTTGGTCGTCACCCCGGAGGAATTCGAGCCGACAATGAGATTATTCCCAAAAAACTGCGCGCGCAGCGCACTCGCGGTAAACAAAGTCAGCAGGGCGGTGGCGGAGAAGAGGAAGAGAGGGTGGTTTTTCATGGTTTGATCTGGTGAGGCCGTGGGGTTCGCCGGCAAGAATGCAGCGTCACCAGTAAGAAGCGCTCACGGCCGTGGAACCTGAAAAAAAAGTGACTCCAATTTGTTATCCCCCCCCGAAAGTTTACAAGGGGAAATTACAGGAAAAAAACAGCCGCGGAAGCCGCCATTCGCCACGCGAAGGTGGCCTGACACCAACGGCTCTGCGTAGACCACTGCACGCAGAATGAGTGCGGCCTCATTCTGAATCTGGAACCGTGGTTGAAAGACCGAGCGATAGCTCTTCCAAAGGTCTCAGCTGGAACAATGCATTTGAGATCTTCCCCTTGTAGCCGCGGCACAGAGTGCGGCGGCTACAGTCTGCGCTTAGGTGGGGCCCACCAAATGGTGAGCGGATTACGATTTGTGCAACCTTCCGTGTGCGGCTCGCGTGGACGCTCGCCCTCCAGGAAAACCAGCTCATGGAGGGTGGATCGCAAGGAATCCATCGCGATTTTCATGAGGGAGCATCGCGCTCGGAGAGTGCGATCCACCTTGGACGCGTTGCCT
>JAGYIO010000022.1 GCA_018402585.1 Chthoniobacterales bacterium | reverse complement strand
TGACGCAGTGAAAGGTTTGCGCCGCATTTCCTGGTATCGCCACTAGCCACTCGCCACCGCGCCTTCGGCGCTAGTCTCTTCGTTTGCCCTCGGCTGCGCCTCGCGCTGTCTCGCAGACTCGGCTCTTGGTCTTTTAGTCTTATTCACCTTCACCGATACAGTCTGACGGGTCCGAGCCCCGGCGACCGTCCTCTAAATATCAAACTCCTGAACAGTAAGCAGCAATGGAACTGACACTGAAGCAGCTTCAAAATCGGATTGACTTTATGTTTGCGCTCAGATGACTTCACGCTGTCTCCGCTTTACTCCGGCTCAACTAACAACGTCTGAAGATGCCGACTTGAAATCACAATCTGTGACTTCAAGTTGGGGAGGCGCGCGCCGAGCCCTGCCTTACGCCTTCACCGAGCATGGCGCGGTGATGGCGGCGTCGGTTTTGAATTCACCCAAGGCAGTCCAGATGAGTGTGTATGTAGTTCGGGCATTTGTCAGTTTTGCTCGGGCGGTAAGCGAGCACAAAGAACTGGCAGCCAAGATCACTATCCTGGAAAGCAAAGTGGGAAGACATGACAAACAACTCCAGCAACTGCTTGAAGCGATAAGGTTACTTATCGCTCCTCCAAGTCCTGAGAGCCGTAAAATCAAGGGATTTGGAAAGTAACGAGCGCCCAACGGGAATTGTTAACATTCATCCATTGCATCACTTCCGCGTTGCTCCCCTCATACCCTCCGTCCTTACTGGTTACCAGCTACTCGTGACTCGATACCGTCCCACGTTGCCCCCGGCAGTTTAGTCGCCGCGGCGACCCTCGCGCTGTCTCCGTCCGCCGCGGTGGACTCCGGCTCGCACTTTTCACCTGTAACCTTTTACTTTTTACCGCGGCCTTCGGCCGCTCACCCCACTCAGGTTTGGCTTGGGCCCGTCTGCGGCTCAGGTTTGGTCGCAAGGACGACCTATCTGCACTTCGTTCCGGTTCACGTTTCAGCCCTCTCCTTCACCCACCACTCAGGTTTCAAGTTTCACGTTTCAGCCCTCTCTTCCCCCTCCACTCAGCTTTCAAGTTTCACGTTTCAGCCCTGTCTTTTCCAACCTTCCCACCTTGTGCCTTAAGCACACCTTCTCACCTTCAACGCCCTCCGTCTTTTAGTCTTCCCCCCTGTTTTCTTGCTGAGCCGAGTCTGCGAGACGGGCCTTAGCCAAATAGGTCGCCCTAGCGATCAACTGATACCGGGCTTAATCCTCGCCGTTCATCTTCCGCAATCGGTGGCTAATATTGTCTCCTGACTTCCGTTCGTATGCCTCATGCCGTAAGCCGCTAGCCTCCGCCCTCTAACCATCAACCCGCCACCAAGCGACTCATTGCCGCGCTTCGCCGCCCTTATTGCCCCCTCCGTCTTTTCTGCTAAACTGTTTTTATGAGCACGGAAACCATGGAAATCGTCGAGCTTTGCGAGGCGTTGCCGGCAGCGAAGCGGGCCGAAGTCACCGATTTTGCGCGATTCCTGCTTGGTCGTTCGCAGGGTGCCTACGGCCTTGAGGCTGCCGAACTCCGTTCCGTTTCCCGTCAACTTCATGCCAAAGCGCAAACCGCCCGCCGCAAAGGGACCGCAAAAAAGTTCCACGGCGACCTCGAAGCCATCCTTGCCGATTGAGATCGATCCCGACCTCATCGCGCAGCTTCGTCTTCTTTCCAAGCCCGACCGCCGCAGGCTGGGCAATGCCATCGAAGCCGTGCGTGCTAACTGGGGCTACCCTCACTTGCACGGTGGCTTGGGCATCCGGCGTTTGGCTCCGAATCTTTACGAATCTCGCGCGGGCCTTCAGCAACGCCTAATCTTCCAAGACATTCACGGATCCCTGTATTTCCATTTTCTTGGAAACCACGACGAGGTCCAAAAGTTCCTCCGCGCGCACGCCTGAACACGTCCGTGTTGCGTGCCAGCGCAACCGGAGGCGCAGCGAAGATAGGTCGCCCTAGCGATCAACTGATACCAGGAAGAATCCTCGCCGTTCATCTTCCGCAATCGGTGGCTAGCTGCGCATAGCGCAGAGTTTTCAGTGTTCAGTGTCGAACTCTCCCATGCTGTGACGAGGCCTTACCGCCTTCCAACCTTTTACTTTTAACTTGTAACCAGTCACCCGCCACCGCGGCCCTCCCGCTTCCCCACTCAGGTTTCCGGTTTCAGTTCTCAGCCCTCTCCTTCCCCCTTCACTCAGGTTTCAAGTTTCCAACCTCAGCCTTCTCCTCCTCCTCTCATGCCCGCCCTCGCCGAAGCCCCACGGCTTAAAGCCTCCCATCTCTCGGATCTCGAGATCGAGTCGATCGAGATGTTTATCAATTTCCTCCGCCTGCTCGGCTGGCCCAAATCGGTCGGCGAGATTTACGGACTCCTCTTTGTCTCCGCCCAACCGCTCGCCATGGCTGACATCATGGCCCGCACCGGCATGAGTTTGGGCGCGGCGAGCCAGGGCCTGAAACTCCTGCGAGAATTCGGCGCGGTCCGCACGGTCTACACGCCCGGTGCGCGCAAGGATCACTACGTGGCCAGCGGCGAACTCAGCCGCTTCGCCACCTCCTACATTGAAGAGGAACTTCTCCCTCGCATGCGCACCGCGCAGGAACGCATC
>JAGYIO010000021.1 GCA_018402585.1 Chthoniobacterales bacterium | reverse complement strand
CAAGGAAAGCCCGCGCGAATCCACCTTTGCATCGACACCGGCATGGGTCGCATCGGTGTCTGGCAGGACGAAGCGCTCAAAACGGCGCAAGAAATCGCGGTGGTCGAAGGTCTTGAGATCGAGAGCGTCTCGACGCATTTGCCAGTGGCCGATAGCGACCCGGATTTCACCGCGGAAGAATTGCGCACGTGGGAAACACTGGTCGCGCAATTGCGTCCGATTTTACCGAAAGCAAAATTTCACGCCCTTAACAGCGCGGGTTCGCTCCAGCGGCCGGAACATGCCGCCGACCGCGTGCGGCCCGGTTTGGCGCTCTACGGCATCTCTCCCCTACCCGGCTTTGAAGAACTTTTGCGTCCGGTCATGACACTCAAGACCCGCATTACCTTGGTCCGCGATGTCGGGCCCGGACGCGGGATCAGTTACGGACGCGATTTCATCACCGCGCAACCGATGCGCATTGCCACCCTGGCCATGGGCTACGCCGACGGCTACCCGCGGCAGACCTCAAACCAGGGCGCGCAGGTGCTCATTCGCGGAAAGCGCTGCCCGATCCTCGGCCGCATCACGATGGATCAATTCATGGTTGATGTGACCGGTCTGCCGCGCGAGGTGGCGCCCGGTGAAGAGGTGGTGCTTTTTGGGAAACAGGGAGATGGGGAAATAACCGTCGGTGAGGTGGCGGCTTGGGCGGGGACGATTACTTGGGATGTTTTGACAAGGCTGGGGAAACGGGGGGTGGTGGAGCATTTGGATTTTTTGAACAGAAGATAACGAAGGAAACGAAGGGTTCAGAGGGGCTGATTGGCGCCCGGTAGCATAAGTCGGTGGACGCCTTGTTTGAGTAGGGCTTCGTGGAAGTTGATCAGCAGACCGAGGGGAATATCGAGAAGCTTCATGTAGCTGAGGAGTTGCGCCTTGCCCACAGGATGAAGCGTTTCGACGGCCTTGAGTTCAATCAGCAGACAGTCCTCCACAAGGAGATCGCAGCGCAGGGTATCCTCGAAGATCAGGCCTTTGTATTCGACTGACACGGCCGTTTGTTTGGTGAATGCGATGCCGCGCAATTCAAGTTCCCGCTGCAGGCACCTCTCGTAAACCGATTCAATCAGCCCGGGTCCCATGATCCGGTGCACCTCGATGGCCGCCCCGATAACCTCTCGGCTCAACGCATCAGCTTTCGAGTAGAGAATATGCATTTCCGAACCCTTCGTTTCGTTGACTCGCTCGCTCCCGCTCGTCTTGCCCTTCGGGTGGCCTGCGGCCATCTGCCCCGAGCACCCCTGTGCTCCGGTGCTCGTTACCTTTTGTTAAAAAAAAATCCCCACGTTCCCTCACCCCGCCCCGAGGTAAGCCTCGCGGACGCGCGGGTTGACGAGAAGTTCCGAGGCCGGGCCTTCGAGCACGAGATTGCCGGTTTCGAGGAGGCAGGCGCGGTGGGCCAGGCGGAGGGCCATGTTGGCGTTCTGTTCGACGAGGAGGATGGTCACTCCGCGTTTGTTGAGTTGCCGAAGGACGGCGAACACCTCCTGCACGAGCTTCGGGGCGAGACCCATGGAGGGTTCGTCGAGGATAAGGATGCGGGCATCGCTCATCCGGGCGCGGGCCAGGGCGAGCATTTGTTGTTCCCCCCCGCTGAGAGTTCCCGCAAGTTGCGCCACGCGTTCACGCAGTCGGGGGAACACATCCATGACCAGCTCCAAGTCGCGCGCGCGGCCGGCTTTGTCGCGGCGGATCCAGGCGCCGAGTTGCAGGTTTTCCATCACGGTGAGTCCGCCGAAGATGCCGCGCCCCTCGGGCACATGGGAAAGACCGAGCCGCAGGATACGGTCGGGCGTCAGCCCGCGCAGGTCGCGCCCTTCCAGAACGACCGAGCCCTCAAAGGGCAGCATCCCGGATATGGCGCGCAGGGTGGTCGTCTTGCCGGCCCCGTTGGCGCCGACCAAGGCGAGGATTTCGCCCTGCTGCACCTGGAAACTGATTCCTTTGACCGCGCGGATGTCGCCGTAGCGCACCACGAGGTTGTCGACGCGGAGCATGGGGTCACTCATGGCCGTCCTCCGGTCCGAGGTAGGCCTCGATGACTTTGGGGTTGCTGCGCACTTCGGCGGCCGTGCCTTCGGCGATGGTTTTGCCGAAGTCGAGGACGGTGATGCGGTCGCAAAAGGTCATGACCAACTGCATGTGGTGCTCGATGAGGAGCATGGTCACGGAGAAATGATCGCGCAGCCAACCGAGGAATTCGACCAACTTGAGGGTTTCGGCGGAGTTCATCCCGGCAGCGGGTTCGTCGAGGAGCAGGAGCGCGGGTTGCAACGCCATGGCGCGGGCGATCTCCAGGCGGCGCTGCGAGCCGTAGGATAAATCGCCGGCCCGCTCGTAGGCGGCATCGCCCAGGCCGAATTTTTCCAAGAGGTCCAAGCAGCGGGTAATGGTCTCTTGCTCCGCGCGGCGCGCGGCAGGAAGTTGGACCATCGCTCCGGGCAGCGCGTAGCGGGCATGGGCGTCGGAGGCGATGCGGACGTTGTCGAGCACGGTGAGATCGCGGAAGAGGCGGATGTTTTGGAAGGTGCGGGCGATGCCGCGGCGAGCGATGTTGCTGGGGCGTTGTCCGGCGAGGGATTCGCCGCGGAAAAGGACATCGCCCGCGGTCGGCGCGTAGATGCCGGTGATGATATTGAAAGCGGTTGTTTTGCCTGCGCCGTTCGGTCCGATGATCCCGTGGGCGTGGCCCGGGGTGACTTCGAACGAGAGATCCGACACCGCGAGCAGGCCGCCGAAGCGCATGGTCACGTCGCGGACTTCAAGCAAGGGCTTCATTTTTTCTCCTCCTTGGCGGGAAACTCGCGACGGGGAACGAACCAGGAGAACTCGCGCATACCCATGATGCCGCGGGGACGGAAGATCATGAGCAGCACGAGGAGGAGCGGAAGAATGACCATACGCCAGGTGCCGAGGGGTTGGAGCGCTTGCGAGAGGAAGGTGAAGGCGGTGGCGCCGAGGATAGACCCGGCGAGCGAACCAACCCCGCCGAGGTAAACCATGACGAGGATCTCGGTCGATTTGACCAGATCGAAAACCGAAGGATTGATGAACTGCAACTGGTGGGCGAAGAGGGCTCCGGCCACACCGCCGAAGAACGAGGAGACGACAAAGGCGGTGAGCTTCGCTTTGCGCGTGTCGACGCCCATGGCGTTGGCGGCGATTTCATCCTCGCGCACCGCGACAATGCCGCGGCCGAAGCGCGAGTAGACGAGGTTGCGGATGGTCCAGAGGGTGAGAACCGTCCAAATCGCCGTCCAGAGAAGAGTGGTGTGGTTGTCGATCCCGAGAAAACCGCGCGGGCCGCCGACATACGGGATATTTTCAATTCCGGATTTCACGATCATGAGAAAGGCGAGCGTGATGATGGCGAGGTAGTCACCGCGGGTTTTGAAGGAGAGCAGACCAAGGAGAAATCCCACGGCGCCGGCCATGAGGCCACCTCCAATGACAGCAAGCGGGAACATCCAAAGCGGGTTGCCCCAGCTGAGCCATTTGACCGAGACGCAGGCCGAAAGGTAGGCACCGAGGGCCATGAAGCCGGCGTGGCCGACGGAAAATTCCCCCATCCACCCGTTGACCAGGTTGAGGCTGACGCAAAGGATGATATTGATCCCGAGCGTGATAAGGACAAAGCGCACGTAGTCGTCGACCAAACCGAACTGTTCGATGGCGAAGCAGGCAGCCAGCCCGGCGGCGAGCAGGGCAAGGAGCACGCCGCGCGGCGGCGGATATTGCAGCCAGCGTGTCATACTTTCTGCACGGCGGGACGGCCGAGCAGCCCGTAGGGTTTGAAGATGAGGATGACGAGGAGCAAAGTATAGACGACAAGGTCGCGGTAGGTGGAGGGAAGGACGGTGACGGTGAAGACTTCAACCGCGCCGAGCACGTAGGCCCCGAGGACCGCACCGCGCACGTTGCCGATGCCTCCGATCACCGCGGCAACAAATGCTTTCCAGCCGACGAGCACGCCCATCGTCGCGCTGATCACGGGGTAGGCCGAAGCGTAAAGCACGCCGGCCGCGCCACCCAGTGCGGCACCGATGGCGAAGGTCACGGCAATCACTTGGTTGACCGGAACACCCATAAGCGGGACGGTGACACGATCCTGCGCGATGGCCCGCATGGCCATGCCGTAGCGTGTTTTGCGGATGAAGAAATCCAGGGCAAGCATGAGCCCGACCGATACGCCGACGATGAGGATTTGCAGGGAGGAAATGGTCAGCCCGGCGAAGTTCCAAGTCACCGGCGTGAATAATTCCGGCATGCGCTGGGAGTAGGGGCTGATGCTCAGCGTCGTGTTTTGGATGACCAGGCCGCAACCTAGGGCGGTGATGATGGCCGAAACGCGCGGGGCATTGCGCAACGGGCGGTAAGCAAGACGCTCGATGCAGACACCGAGGATGGCGGTGGCGAGCATGACGATGAGCAGCGCGGCAATGAAGGGAACCGGCAGGACGAGAAGGAGGAGGAAGCAGAAGAACGAGCTGACTATAAAGACGTCGCCGTGGGCGAAATTGATCATGACCAGCACGCCATAAACCATGCTGTAGCCAAGGGCGATGAGGGCGTAGATCGAGCCGAGCTGGATGGCGTTGATGGCCTGCTGCGCGAAGTAATCCATGCGCGCAGTTCAGGCGATCAA
>JAGYIO010000020.1 GCA_018402585.1 Chthoniobacterales bacterium | reverse complement strand
CAGGGACTTTGGGCCATCTCGCTTTTGCCCGGTTCCGCTGCGCTCCGGCTGTGGCTTGTCTTTCGATGGTAGAGGGCTCCGGCGATCACAGAGCGCCGCGACAAAAACTCGTCACACGTCACACGTCGCTTCTTCCCTCCGTGGCTTGTCTTTTTGTTGGTCAGCGCTGGATGAAAAAGCGGCGTCAAGCCGCCGCACTCCAAACTGGGCTCCGGCGGCAACTATTTCGCGGGGCGGAAGACTTTACGATTCCGCCGGCGTTCGGCCGCGGTGGACGGACGAAAGCCTTGCGCGCGCAGGATGTCCTCGGCTTCTTTCACCGTCATGCGCGTTTCCGAGGACGCGGTGACGGGAACCCTGATGATGACGGGAGCATCAATGCTGGAGGTAGAAGTCAAGGTAGCGCTCATAATTGGCCCGCAAATCCGCCAAGGCAGAGCGGAAAGCATCTTTGTTCTCCGACCAGAGCATCCATTCCTTCTCGAGCCAGCCCGCCCGCCGCCCGAGGACGTCCCGATGCGGCTGGTCATGGGCCGTATCGTAGCGTGTGCTGCATGTTTCTTCGCCCTCGACCTCGCTGATCAGCACGACCGAAAAAGACTCCGTGGTCGACCGATAATTTCGCAGGTCGACAACAATGCGACTGCCCTCCGCAAGGCTTATCGTCCATTCGCGCTGCGGCATGGTCCACAATTATCCGGCGCCAGATCTTGCCGCAAGCGGGTCGTGAGCAAGGGATAAAAGTGCGGCGGTCGGTCGCTCATGACACTTCCAGGGGGTGGACCCTGTGCAAAGCGGTTGTAGGTTGGCGGGCGCCAGATCCACCGCGACGCCGCAAACTTCCGCAACTTTACCCGCGGCGACGGCGGCGCCATTGGTAGGCACCAAGAGCAACAGCACTCAGGCCGAGCAACGCGTAGGTGCTCGGCTCGGGGATGACCTGGACTTGCATGACTTGCCCGTTGATGTCGCCACTGTCGAAGTTGGCCGTCTGGGCCACTGTCGAGATGGTGATGAGCATGTTCGTGCTCAAGACAAGGGTTTCGTATTCGTTCCGGGTGTAATAATTGAGGCCGTTGTAGACCGTGGAACCGGATGCGTTGGCGAAGTAGTAGCTAAAGGCGGCACTGCTAATCGAACTGGCGAAACTCGCTGACTGGTCGGTGAAGAAGCCGCCTTGGTATTGCACCGCGGTGCTGCCGGTGAAAAGCGCAGCTCCGCTGAAGTAAAGATTGAGCTCGTTGCCCCCGGCGAGAGCCTGACTAAAAGGCGTGGCGCCGGTGATCCGGATGACATCGTTCACGCTGCTGGCCGCGTTATTGTAGGTCGGAGCAGTGCCGGTCATTTCAAAGTTGAAATCTGTTCCGGCCGAGGGATCCACCTGCGGGGTGGTCAGAATGCCGGGGCTGTTGCCCGGATTGATCGCGCCCGCGCCGCCGATCGTGCCGACCGAGCCGTAGCCGCTGAGGCTCGCGCCGGAGGCCACGGTGACCGCGGAACTGGCGATCGATCCGCCGGAGAGGGCGAGCTCGCCGGCCGAGACCGTGGTCGCCCCCGTGTAGCTGCTGCTCCCGCTCAGGCTGAGGCGGCCGATGCCGGTTTTGTCCAACGCACCCGCGCCGGTGAAGTCGCCGTCAAAAGTCAGCGTCTTCGTGTCGCCCACCGACAACGTGCTGGTCGTGTCCGTGGCCAGGGTGACCAGCCGGCCGCTGCCGAGGGTGAAGGTTTCGGTGATGGCCAGTGTGCCGCCGCCGAGATTGATGGCGCCATTCGCCCCGCCGAGATTGTTGTCGGCCCCGACCGAAAGCGCGCCATCATTGATGGCCACCCCGCCGGTGAAGGTGTTGTTGCCGGCGAGGGTCACGGTGCCCGCGCCGGTTTTGGTGATGCCCGCAGAACCGGAAAGCACGCCGCTGAAAGTTGTTAGGCCTTCCGATGCAGCTGTCAGCTGAGCTGTGGTTGCAAGATTAACGCTCCCCGCGTAGGTGACCGATGCTCCCGCGACATCCGAGCCGACGATTGCGACGCCGCTCCCCAAATTCATCTTGTGGCTACCCAAGTTGCTCACCGTGTCAATCGGATAACCGGTCCACTGCGTTCCCAAGGTAGTGAAAGCGCTGGGACCGGTGCCCGAGGGATTGACCGTGACTCCGGTAAGGACGCTGCCGTCTCTCGTGAGCGTTTGGTTCTCCGTAGAAAGATCGCCCGCCGTCCACACTGAGCGATCCCCGATGACTCCAAAAATATCATAGTTCACCGACCCATCGGCCGACTGCAGGGCCAGAGCGTCGTCTCCATTGAAGTTGGCAACGGCAGAATTGAATCCGGTCACGCCGACCGGAAGCCCCAAGCTCGCGGCTGAATTTTTCAAAACCAAAGTCTGCCCCGCTGCGAGGGTTGCCGGTCCGCCGGTCAGCGCACCGAGATTTTGCGTTCCCGTCGGCGAGGCATCACCATTGGCGAACAGGACGACCCGATAATCGCCTAGATTGATGGCTTCGGCCGTGCCATTGAACAGTTCAATATATTTGTTATTCGAGGATCCTTCTATGTATTCGCTGATGATGAAGCTTCCACCCTCACCGTAGCCCACGTAGGCTGCTACGTTGATGTCATTGGACAGACTGACACCATTCCCGGTGAGCAAAGAAACGCCGGGCTGCGAAAGGTTCACCGCCCCGCTGCCGAGTGCCCCGGTGGCGTTGACCCGCAAATCTCCGCCGTTGACGGTCGTGCCGCCGGTGAAGTTGCCGGCCGCCGAGACAGTCAGTTCACCAGCGCCTTCCTTGACCAACTGGCCGCCGGTGCTGGTGTTGAGCCCCGACGAGGAGATCACGGTATCGCCCGCGCCGGAGACGGTGAGCACCTGCCCCGTCCCGCTGATGCCGCCACTCATGGTCAGTTGACCCGCCGCCGAAGTAATGAGCACGCTATTGGCCAGCGTCACCGCACCGCTATAAGTATTCGACCCGCTCTCGTTGCGCAGGGCACCCTCGCTGTTCAAGCCGCTGCCGTTCAGCGTGACGGCTTCGGCGGCGGTGACAACCGAGCCGGAAATGGCCAACGTCGCGCCGTCCGCCACCGTGGTCGATCCGGCAGTGGCGCCCAGGGCGTTGGCCGACTGGATCTCCACCTTGCCCGATGAAACGGAGGTCGCGCCGGTGAACGAATTGTTGCCGGAGAGCACCAGCACGCCGTTGCCCGACTTGGTCAAACCCGATGATCCGCTTCCGGAAATGTCGGCGGAAATCGTCGCGGTATGGGCGCCGTTGGCAACATCGACGTCTCCGACGCCGAGTTGCACCGCCCCGGTGATATCATAGGCATCCGCACTGAAAGTCAGGCTGCCCGCCTGCGGAGTTCCCGCCGCATTGACCGTGCCGCCCGTGCCGGTGAAGGTGACGGTGTTGGCCAGATCATTGGCGTAGTTACCGGCGAACTGGCCGGTGACACCATTTTGCCAAGTGCCGGCGGCACCTGTGCCGTCCCAAAGCGTGGCGGGAGCACCGGCGGCCAAGGTAAGCGTGCCATTGAGAGTGAAGTCATCGAGCCGGAAAGTGCCCGTGGTCGTAGCCCCGCTAAGCCCGAAGCTGAAGGTGTAAATATTCAATCCCTCCGTGCCACCGAACGCGGTTGTCGTCGGGATTTGCGTGCCCGTCGAAGAACCGCCGGTGGTGACCGATCCCGATCCCACTTGAGTCGAGAGCACGGAGAAGGTCCAATTTTGCGCGCCTGCGGTGCTGCGTTGTCTCCAGAAGCTGAAGTCTTCCAGATCGAGTGTGTAGTTGTTGTCCAAAGTCAAAGTCAGCGTGATGGTCGGCGTGCCGCCAGAGTTGTTCAAAGACAGCGCCTGACCGGACGAGCCGGCGAAGCTGGTGAAGCCTGCCGCCACACTCGTAGTCCACACTGCGGAAGAAATACCGGTGGCCAGCGTGGGCGTGCCCGTGTAAGTAACTCCCGAAATTGCTGTGGTCCCAAAATCATTGAAATAGAGAAGATCGGCTCGCCCGAATGGCATCATGACCATGAGCAACACGGCAGCAATGGCACCGCGAATCGGCGATGACGATGTGTCGGCGTTCCTCAAGCTCGCCCTAGGGCGATTTGACGTGGTTGATGTGATGGCAGTTTTCATGGCTTGGTTACGAGTTGGCAGTTGGCGGAAGTCGGAGATCGGATGTCAGAGGTCGGAGGTCAGTTGGCGGAAGAAGAAGTTGGCAAAGCCGAGGCGATCGGGCGGTCGGCGGAGGTGAGAAAATTTTCCGTGGGCAAACGGCGCGCGGCGTGCACCCGCGGGGGCAACGCGATGGACGGCCGGAAGCGCGCCGGCAGCACGGCGCTCGGACGCGCGCCGTCGAAAGCCGGGAAGCGCGGCTTCGCGAAGAGGCGTGTTTCGTTCATGGTTATGACATTCATGGCTGGTTGCATCGCCGCACGCGCCCAAACCTTGGGCAAACAACTCGTGCGACGAGGCGAAAAGTGCGCGGCGGCGGTCCGATAGACAAAGCCTTTAATGTTAAGTTTTCGTCACATTGCAGCCCACTGGCCCGCAACGCCTTGCGTTGCCACATTTCACGATCGCCCGTCAGGCCAGTATTCATACGGGTTGGCGGGGGGAGGGGGCGGGAAAGGATGAAGTGGGAAGGATGAGGAGAGACTGGAGAGCGGAAAGCGGAGAGCGGAGAGGCAAGAATGAAGGATAAAGGATGAAGGATGAGGAGAGACCGGAGAGCGGAAAGGGGGGATGCTTAAAACTTACAGACTTACAAACTTAAAAACTCCTCCTCCAGGAGGCTGCCGATGCCACCCTGTGTAGCGTCGCCAGCCGGCTGGCTACGCTACAGTCTTAAAGTAGAAGCGGCGTCCCGCCGCTTAACCCCCACGAC
>JAGYIO010000002.1 GCA_018402585.1 Chthoniobacterales bacterium | reverse complement strand
GACTCGGCTGTGGCTTTCTGACCTCTGGCCTGCCCAAGCTCGCCGTCGACGCCAGCCCCAGTTGCTCCCAAACCACACCCGCCAACGCGTGGGTTCAGGGACTATGGATCGAGTGGTAGGGCTGGGCCTTTGTCTAGGGGTCATCTTCACTGCGTTCCGGTTGGACCGGCCGTGTCGAATCCCAGAGAATGTTTGCGAAGGAACGGGCCCACTATTCCGTGAAGCCTTTGCTCCGGCGGTTCGGAAAAGTAGAAGCGGCAATGTTTGCCGGGATAGAGCAGAAGGATCTGAGTTTTGATGTCGGGTCGCTTTTTAGCCGTAACTATGCAAAAGGTCTGCGTTTTCTGGCGCGGCACGAGAGGCGCACGTGAACGAGAGTTGACTAACTGTTTGGTGAGCGTCTCTCCGCACCAGCGGAGAAAAGGATGCGAAGGTGGGGACACCGCCGCTCCACCTCCAGACGATATTGTCGCGGCGGCGTCCTCGCCGTCGGTGCCCTTCTCGAATCGGCGCCCGTTTTGAATTTTCACGGTTTACTGAACCGTTTCACGGGTGCCCCCTGGGCAAACCACTCCCAGCCGCGATCGCTGGCATGGCCACCATAGCCACCGAAACCCTCGCGCCACAGAGGGTTTCTCCTTTGTTTTATCCCGCCTGCATAGAAGATGGCGGCCGCTCTGAAAACATCCGCCATCATCCTCCGCGTCGCCGATTTCCTCAAAGGGTTCCCGCCGTTCAGTTACCTCCCGGATGAGGCGCTGCTCGAGCTGGCGCGGTCGGGACGGGTGCAGTTCTCGGAGAAGGGGGAGATTCTTTTCGACCAAGGCACCGCACACGGGCGCTATTTTTATGTCATCAACAAGGGATCGGTGCGGCTGGTGCGCGGCGAGAAGCAGAAACTCTCCGACCTGCGGGGTCCGGGCGACTTCGTCGGTGCGGGGGCCGTGCTCGGCGAGGAGTCACATACCGATTCAGCGCTGGTCGACGAGGACTCGATCCTCTACGCCCTCGACGTTTCCGTCTTCACCCGGCTCTGCACGGAGTCGCCGCGGGTCGGCCGTTTTCTGAAAGTTTATTTTGCTTCGGAAGAAGTGGATACAGGCACCGCGCAACGCAGCGGTCCGTCCGGCTGGCGCGGCGGAACGGAAAAACATCTCGCGCGGCTCCAAGCCGGCCTCGTCGCGGGCGCGGCCTCACTGACTGTGCGCGAAGCAGCGGAGGCGATGCGCGCCGCAGACAACCCCGTTTTTCTCGTCGTCGAGGCCGGCGAAAACCCGGCGGGTGTGCTGACCGACACCGATCTGCGCAACGAAATCGCCACGGGCCGCGTGCCGACCGAGGCCGCGGTGAACGACATCATGCGTCGTCCGGTCATCACCGTTTCGCCCCAAACCACGCCGCAGAATGCGCTACTCGCAATGATCCGCCACGGTATCCGGCATCTCTGCGTGACCGAGGACGGCACGCCGCAAAGTCGGGCCTTGGGAATGATTTCGGAAAGGTCCATCTCGCTGTCGCAACGACGCGATCCTCTGGCCCTCGTGCAGGAAATCCGCCGGGCCGACTCGCCTTCGTCACTACGCACCATGGGCGGGGAGTTGGATCTGCTGCTCGCCGGCGATTTGCCTTCGCCGGACGATGTTCCGTGGTGCACGCATTTGGCCGCCGAGACGCGGCGTGCCATGTTCCGCCGCGTGGAATCTTGGGCGCGCGAGAAAGCAGGACCGGCACCCGGGTCCTTCGCGTTGGCGCTGACCGGCCAAGCCGGCCGCGGGGAACTCCTCACTGCAACGAATATGGCCGCCGCAGGCCTGACGTCAGAGGACGAAAAAACACGCACTTGGACGCAAGACTTCCTCGGCCGCATCGACGAAGGGCTCGCCGCAGCGGGATTCCCCGCGGCACCCGCCGCCATTCCGGAGGAAGCCGGCGCCCGCTGCCGCACGGTCGGCGAGTGGTGCGAATTTTTCCGCTCCCTCGTCCGCGATCCGATGGGCGGGGAAATTTGGCAGCAGATGGCAATGTTCGATCTCTCGGTTGTCGCGGGTGATCCGGCTTTGCTGGAAACGGTTTTCACCGCGCTGCGCGACGAAATGGCCGCGCGGCCCAATTTCATCCGCCTGCTGGCCAATGACGCGCTGGGCAACCTGCCGCCGGTCACCATCTACGAGGGATACGCAGTGGAAGCGGACGGACTGGCCCGCGAGACGATCGATCTGCAAGACCATGCGCTCGGGCCGGTCAGCGATGTGGCGCGGGTCTTCCATCTCGACGGCGGCGACCTGGGCACGACCGGAACGCTCGAACGTCTGGCCGCGGCGGCCGTGCGCTTTCCGCAGGGCGCGGACATCTTCGCGCAGGGCGCACGTGCTTTCCGCGTCGCTCAGTATTTCCGCGCGGGGCAGGGACTGCGTGACGGGGACGACGGACACGAACTCCGGCCCGCCGCGCTCAGCCGCACGGAGCAGGTGCAACTCAAATCGGCCTTCCGCGACATCGGTGCGCTCATCGCTTTCACCGCGAACCATTATGGATTCAAAGGCTGACCCGCGTTACGTGGTCTTCGATTGCGAGACGACCGGGCTGGACCCGTCGAAGGACGGCATCCTGACCATCGGCGCGGTGGCGGTGCGTGACGGGGAGATCTGTCTCGACGATGAATTCGACGCCATCCTGAGCGACTGGCGCATGACTTCCGCAGTCCTCGTCCACGGCATCACCCAGGCCGAAGCGGCTACCGGGGAAACCGAGGCGCAAGCGGTGAACAAGTTCCTCGACTACGTGGGCGATGCCGTGCTCGTCGGCCACCATGTCGGCTTCGACCAGAAGATCGTGGCCCATGCCGCGCGGCGGCTCGGCCGGGATCTGCCGAATCCCGCGCTCGACACCATGCGCATCGCCCTCGCCCTGGAGGAACGCGGGGCCTTCGAAGGACGCGAGATCCGCGGGTTCGACCTCGACAATCTCGGAGCACTCTTCGACGTCGAGCCGCACGACCGCCACACCGCCTCGGGCGATGCATTCATCACCGCGCAAATCTTCATCCGCCTGGAGCGGATGGCCCGCAAAGCCGGCATCGATCTCGCCACCCTCCTCGAGGGGGACGAAGAGCCGGCCGATGCCCGGTAAGCCAGGGAAGTCGTGGAAGAAAATAATTCCGCACCATGCGCACCAAAGACAACGGGCGACCCGCAGGCCGCCCGTGGTGGAGAATCTTTACGCGGGATTCAGATCGTCCGGCAGAACTGCTCGATGCGGTCGAGGCCCGTTTTGATCGTCTCCAGGTCGGTCGCGTAGCTCAGGCGCACAGTTTTGTCGTCGCCGAAGGCAATGCCCGGAACGACGGCGACTTCCGCTTTGCTGAGCAGACGGTCGGCGAAGTTGGTCGAACTCAGCCCGAACTTGGAAATGTCGGCCAGCATGTAGAACGCACCGAGCGGTTTGACCGTCGTAACATTCGGGATGGCGGCGAGGCGCTCATACATGTATTCGCGGCGGACGTTGAACTCGTCGCGCATGTCGGTCACACACTGCTGTGATCCTTTGAGCGCGGCAACCGCGCCTTTTTGCGCGAAGGAATTCGGGCCGGACGTGCTGTGGCTCTGCAGTGAATCAATGACCTTGGCGATGTGGTCGGGCGCACCGAGGTAGCCGAGACGCCATCCGGTCATGGCGTAAGCCTTGCTGAAGCCGTTGATCGTGATGGTCAGGTCGTAGGCTTCCTTGGAGAGCGAAGCGACACTGACATGGCTGGCGTCATCATAGATGAGCTTCTCGTAGATTTCGTCGGAAAGAATAAAAATGTCCTCGGTCAAAGCCACCTCGACCAGCGCCGCAAGCTCCTCGCGGGTGTAGACCGAACCGGTCGGGTTGCCCGGACTGTTCAGGATGACCATCTTGGTCCGCGGGGTCATCGCATTCTCGAATTCCTCGGCGGTCATTTTGTAGGAATTCGACGCCTTGGTCTGGACGATGACCGCTTCGGCCCCGACCAGCTTGACCATGTCCGGATAACTCAACCAGTAAGGCGCGGGAATGATCACTTCGTCGCCCGGTTCGCAGCAGGCGAGGATCGCATTGTAGCAGGATTGCTTGGCGCCATTGCTCACCACCACTTGACTCGGCTTGTAGGCAATCCCGTTGTCGTGGGAAAACTTCTCGCTGATCGCCGTGCGCAACTCGGGAAGTCCGGCACTTGGGGTGTATTTGGTGAAACCCTCCTGCAGGGCCTTGATCGCCGCGGCTTTGATGTGCTCCGGCGTGTCGAAGTCGGGTTCGCCCGCCCCGAATCCGCAGACGTCGATGCCCTCGGCGCGCATGGCCTTGGCTTTGCTGTCGATCGCGAGGGTGAGGGAGGGTGTCAGTTGGGCGGCGTTGGCAGAGAGGTCCATAAATGTGTTTCGGGATAAAAGTTGAGCCACAAGAACCTACGCTGACGAGGCCGCGGATTCAACGAATCGTTTCAAGGAGTTGTCCGCCACCTGCACAATCCCGATCTCGCGCGCCGCATTTTCCGGCGCATCTGAGGCGTGCGCCGCATTGATCATCATGCTGGTGCCGAATTCCTTGCGGATGGTGCCCGGGGGCGCCTTGGCCGGATCGGTCGGACCCAACACGGCGCGGATTTTCCCGATGGCGTCCGGTCCCTCGAAGACCAGCGCAAGGATTTTGCGGGTTCCGGGACGGGCATGGTCGCTCTCCGGCACGGCCGACGGCCGCGAACCCGACATGAATTCGACGATATTCTCCCAATGGTCACGGCCCTTTTCCGGCCCGAACCTCTCCGTCAGCGCATCGAGCACCGGACCGTAAAAATCCATGCCCTGCGCCACCGACATATAGTGGACCTTGAGCGCGACCGGGACAAGGCCGGTGCGGGCGAAGACGTCGATCACCGCACCCGGGCGTGTGCCGGGGAAGTGGAAATTGTCCGGCTTGACCAGGACAAGGGAGCGCTCGATCCCCGCCGCCACCGGCAACGACAAAGCCCCGTTTTGTGCCGCGGCAAACTTTTCCAGATCGGCCAGGACGTCGGCCCCGGGCTCCGCGACCGAAAGCATGCCCTCGCCGAGCATCGCGGCAAGCGAGCCTGCGTCTCGGACCGAACCAACAGCCGCGGACAACTTGGCCACCGCATCTTCCCCGCAAAAAACCAGCAGGGCAGCCCGGCCCGCCAGCTCGTCAACCAGACCGGCCCAAACAATTTCCAGCCCGCCCGTGCGCGTCACCGCTCCCGACAATACCCAGCCTAGCCATCCGCGCCGCAGCGCGTCGGGTGAAACCAACAACCATGAAAGGTGAGAATGCCTAATTTTCAAAAAATTGCCCAAGAATTGTCCAGCGAACTTATTAAGGGCCAGTCCGGTCAGCAAGGAACAACGGGCCATCCAGCATGGAGGGGGTGGAATTTGTCTTTGCTTGATCCCCAACACAGGCGGTCAATCAAGCCATGTTGGGGCAAAATACCAAACTTGGAATCGCGGGGCGCTCATGGGGTGCCACGGGCCCGAATGTCGCCGGCCCAGGGGCCGGGCCGTGGTCGCCGGTTGTGCTCCCCGGCCACCCAGACCAGCCAACCCCGCCAGAGGAGACGGACGTCCCACCCATTACGACCCGAAGCTCGGGGCATTGGCATCCTGCCCAGCACAAGCTAAAACCATGGGCAGGAGGCCGAGGCCAAAGCAACGACCATGACTGCCGAAACTCTTCTTTCCAGCCGCGAGTGGCGCGGTTGGACGCTCCACGAAGCCGTGAGCCTTGCTTCCACCAATGACTACGCGCGCGACTTGCCCCCTTGGCACTCCATCCGTGCGCGCGCCCAGACCGCCGCGCGCGGCCGGCACGGACGACGTTGGGTCTCGGATCAGGGAGGATTGTGGATCTCTGTTGTCCTCCCCCTCGATCCGCCCGACCGCGGTTGGGCCGCCTTTCCCCTCGCCGCAGGACTCGCCGTCGTCGCCACCTTGCGCGGACTCGGCCTGACCACGGCCCGCCTGCGCTGGCCCAACGATGTTCTGGTCGGACCGAAAAAAATTTGCGGCATCCTCATGGAAAAGTTTGCCCCCGACCGCGTGGTCATCGGCCTCGGGCTCAACGTGACCAACCACCCCGGAGCCGATCCCGAACTCGCGACCATCGCCACCTCGCTCGCCGAGGAACTTCCCCTTGCTCCCCCCGCGGACGACATCTACGAAGAAATTCTCATCGCCCTGCGCGTCCTGCACGGGCGCGTCGCGGAAGAGGGCTTCGCGGCGCTGGCCGACGACATCAACCGCCACTGGGGTGGCACCCGGGAGATCGAGCTGTCCGTCGCGGACCAAACCATCCGCGGACCCTTCCTCGGCATCGATTCCCGGGGCGACCTCCTCGTCGCCATCGACGGCCATCCGGTCAGCCACTCCGCCCCGCACGTGCAACTCATGCGCGAAATCTGAATTCCCGTGGTAGGGACGAGCGGCCCGCTCGTCCGCTCCGCCAAAGCGGGCACGCGAGCCGCGTGCCCCTACCCAAATACCGCTTGCCCGCCCCCGCTCGCTCCCGCGACATTGTCCCTGCCATGACCGACTTCAAATTCAACGCCGACGGGCTCATCGCGGTCATTGTGCAGGAGGCTTCGGACGCCACGCCCTTGCGCGGCCGCGTGCTTATGATGGCTTGGATGAACCGCGAGTCGCTCGAAAAAACGCTTGCCACCGGGAAGATGCATTACTGGAGCCGCACGCGGCAGAAGCTCTGGTTCAAAGGCGAATCCAGCGGGCACACCCAGGATGTCGTCCGTTGGTATGCCGACTGCGATAAGGACTGCCTCCTTTTCGAGGTCCGCCAGACCATCGGCGCCTGCCATACCGGTTACCAGAGTTGTTTCTTCCAGGGCTATGACATGGAAGGCCTGCCACTTTCCGTGGGGGAAAAGCCGGCCTTCGACGCCGGCAAAGTTTACCCGAATTAAGCGTCCATGTCGGACGACACGACCGATTTCCGCCGGCTGGCCGCCCGGCTCGGACCGTCCCTCCTCCGCCAGCGCCTCCGGCGCCAAGCCGACCTGCGTGCCCGCCTTGTCCATCAAGGCGAAGGCCCGCTTGTCGTCGAGCGTGTCGTGCCGGTCGACCGCATGATCAACGCCTTGCTCCGCCTCACCCGACTGGCTGAACGCGGGCGCGCCAACTGCCTCGACATCCGCACCGTCACCCGAGAGCAACCACTGGCCAACCTGCCGCCAAGTTTCAACGGCTTCCGCCTGCTCCATCTCTCCGACCTGCACCTCGACTGCGTGGCAGGTTTCGCCGACCGCTTGGTCGAAATTATCGCCCGCACGCCCCATGATCTCGCCGTCATCACCGGCGACTTCGCCGACCATCCTGCCGGCCACTTCCACGCCTGCCTGCCGGACATCCGGCGGATCGGGGCCGCGCTCGTATCCGGCACCCTCGCCGTCCTCGGCAACCATGACATCATCGAGATCGTCCCGCATCTCGAAGCGGCAGGAGTGCGCGTTCTGCTCAATGAAAACACGTCCGTCATGCGCGGAGCGGACAGACTTTGGTTCGCCGGCCTCGACGATCCGCACTTCTACCGCACCCACGATTTCGAAGCCGCCCGCTGCGGTCTCCCGCAAGGCGCCTGTTCCATTCTCCTGGCCCACAGTCCGGAGGTTTACGATGAGGCGCGGCACTACGGCTTCAACTTCATGCTGAGCGGACACACCCACGGCGGACAAATCTGCCTGCCGGGCGGCCTCGCCCTGGTGCGCAACGGCCGATGTCCGCCCGCCCAATTCGCCGGCCCATGGACATGCCAAGGGCTCCACGGCTACACCTCGCGCGGCACCGGTTCCTGCGGCGTCCCCGCCCGCTTCAACTGCCCACCGGAAATGACCGTCCACGTGCTGCGGTCAATCTGAAGGTGGATCGCGCTCTCCGAGCGCGATTTCCTTCAAACCCAATCGCACTCGGAGAGCGCGATCCACCTAACCCTTCGCCTCAAGTGCCGCGAGCAGTTTGGGGTGGATGTTGTCGAATCCGCCATTGCTGAAGACGACAATGACATCACCCGAGCCGGCTAGACCGACCACGCGATGAATGATCGCCGCCGTGTCCGCTTCGTAAAATGCCGCTTTGCCCGCGCGCCGGAGGTCGGAGACGACTTTTTCCGGGTCAAGCCGCTGGTCGGGCGGCAACTGGTCCATGCGGGCCACTTGGGCCAGCACCACCCCGTCGGCCCCGGAGAAGGCTTTGGGCAGCACATCCTGAAAGACCGCCCGCCGCGTCGTGTTGGAACGCGGTTCGAAAACGGCCCACAATTTGCCGCTGGGAAATTTGACCCGCAGACCTTCGATGGTCTGAGCTATGGCCGTGGGATGATGGCCGAAGTCGTCGACCACGGTGACCCCACCAGCCTCCCCGCGAACCTCCTGTCGGCGCCGGATACCGGTGAAGGTTTGCACAGCTTTGCCGATTTCCTCCAGTGGCAGTTGGTAAAAATGCGCGGCGGACACCGCCATGGCCGCGTTGCGCACATTGAACTCCCCGATCATGGGAACTTCGAAGCGCTGGCCGAAAAGGGTGAAAGCCGACGACTCGCGTCCGTAGTGCACGTCGCGGATCTGGTTGCCGGTATCGGGCGAGAAACCGACCTCGACCAGCGGGGCCGGACACTTCTCGGCCAGCGCCCGGCAATTGGGGTCGTCGGCATTGAGCAAAACCATGCCCTCGGAGGGAACGATCGCGACGAGACGGCGGAAGCTGGTCATGACGTCTTCCAGATCACGGAAAATATCGGCGTGGTCGAACTCGATATTGTTCACGATGAGCAATTCGGGAAGGTAGTGGACGAATTTCGAGCGCTTGTCGAAAAACGCTGTGTCATACTCGTCTCCCTCGAGGATGAAATACTTCGACTCCCCGAGACGGCAACCCTGCCCGAGATTATTCGGGAGGCCACCGATCAGCCAGGACGGGGCGAGACCGGCCGATTCGAAAATCCAGGCCAACAACGAGGTGGTCGTGGTCTTTCCGTGCGTCCCGCTGACCACCAAGTTGTGCCGGCCGCGCAGGAAGAAAATCTTCAGCGCCTCGGGCAACGAGTAGTAGAGGAGCTTCCGATTGAGGACGGACTCCACTTCGGGATTGCCGCGGGTCATGGCGTTGCCAATGACCACGAAGTCGGCGTCGGGGGGGATGTTCTCCGGGGCATAACCCTCGCGGATCGCGATGCCCTTGCCCTCAAGGAAGGTGGACATCGGGGGATAGGCCTTGTGGTCGGAGCCGGTCACGACGACCCCGCGGTCACGCAGGGCGGCGGCGAGCGAACCCATCGCCGTGCCGCAAATCCCGGTAAAGTGCACTTTTCGCAAGGAGCGGTCTGGCCCCGCGGTGCTCAATAGACGTCCTTCCGGTAACGCTTGCTTTTTTTCAATTCATCGACAAAAGCGGCGGCTTCTTCTTGGGTTTTTCCACCCTCTTCTTCCACGATGCGATGGAGCGCAGCATCGACGTCCTTGGCCATTCGCGCGGCGTCACCGCAGACGTAAAAATAGCCGCCCTGCGCGAGCCAGCGCCAGATTTCCGCCCCGTTCTCCAACATGCGGTGCTGCACGTAGACCTTCTCCGCTTGGTCACGCGAGAAGGCGGTGTCGAGGCGGTGCAACACGCCGCGCTCGCGCCAGGCCTTCATTTCCTCCTCGTAAAGGAAATCGGTCGCGCGGTTCCGGTCGCCGAAGAAAAGCCAGGTCGGACCGGTCGCCCCCGTCGCCTCGCGTTCCTGCAGAAAAGCCCGAAAGGGCGCGATGCCGGTGCCCGGACCCACCATGATGACCGGAACGGTCGGGTCTTCCGGTGGACGGAAATGTTTTGCCGAGTGAATGAAGACCGGCAGCGGACGCGCCACAACACGGTCGGCCAGGTAGGTCGAGCACACCCCCTGACGTTTGCGCCCGTGCAAATCGTAGCGCACCACGGCCACAGTGAGATGCACCGCTTCGGGATGGGCCTTGGGCGACGAAGCGATCGAGTAAAGGCGCGGCTGCAGCTTGCGCAGCACCTTGACCAATTCATCGGGAGTGAACTTGGCCTGCGGGTAGCTCTCGAGGATGTCCACCACTTCCCGGCCATCGAGCCAATCCTCCATCACCGATTTGGCCTCCGGATCGGTCAACTCGGTCAACTCGGCCGCGGAGGGGCATTTCTCGAGAATGGCGGCGAGCAACTGCCGCGACGGTTCGCGCAGCGTGACCTGGCCGGTCAGCACCTCGCGCAGGGTGGTCCCCGCACTTTCGACCGGCTCTTCGCCCGTGAGGCCTGCCGCGGCAAGCACGGCCGCCACCTCCGTCGGGTCGTTCGCGGGGAAAATGCCGAGCGAATCACCCGCCTCGTATGCCAAACCCGAACCGGACAGCGACACCTCGAAGTGCAAAGTTTGCTTCCCCGAGCCGGATCCGGTCAAGGAGCGCTGGACTGCGAGTTGGGCCGGGAAAGGGTTCTTCCGCGAGTAAAGGGAGGCGGTGGCAGGCATAGGCATGAGAGTAATACGTCTCATCTACTCTTTTGCACGCCTCAAACCGTCTGCCCGAGCAAGCGCGCCACGGCCGATTCCTCGGTAATGACACCAACAAACCGTCCGGTTTCCACGTTCCTCACCTCGGCCACCGGAGTCTGGGCGCGGCGGAGCTTGGTCAAGGCTTTCCAGGCCGGCAGGTCGGAGGGGAAAGAAATCAGCGGCCGGGCGAAGGACTGCGCCCTAGCCGTCATAGCCCCCGACAAAACCGCAGATCCGCAGGACATGGCGCCGAGCGGCAGGCCGTCGGGGCCGATGACCAAGGCGTGCAGCGCGTCGGCGACCTGACGGTCCGCGAGCAATTCCCCGAGAGGAGTATCCGCTGGCGCGCAGGCAAACCTTTCGACCGGCAAGGCGAGCGATCCGGCCGTCATGCGGCGAAAATCAAGCACACTCCGCAAGATGGAAATCTCGAGCGGCGAAATGCCCTCGGTCTTCCCGGCCAAGGTCATCAATTCCTCGCCGGCCGGAAGACGGGGCAACGGATCGGGCGGCACCCGCCGGAGTAAGCGGGCCACCGGCCGGGCCAAGGGCGCCCAGATCGATCCAGCCAGGGTGACGAGCCACCACAAATGACTGAGCACTACGAAGGGCAGCCGGCGGAAAACCTGCCGCGCGAGTAACCCGACAAAAAGCGCGTAGACCGGGATGAAAAGCAACAGGAGGAATCCCCGCCACCCGCCCAACGCGCCGGAAACCGCCAAGACGGCCAAGGCTCCCGCGCCCGCCGCGTGGCTCGTCCAGACCAGGACAAGATCGGCCTGCGGCCGCACCGTTTCCCAAGCGAGCATGGCCTTGGCCCGGCGGTCCCCTTTGTCCGCCCGGTGGCGCAAACGCACGCGGTCCAAGGCATGCCAGGCCGCATCGAGCCCGGAAAAGACGAACGAGACAACGAGCAAGGCGGCGGCAGCCAAGAGGGTCATGAATTGTCCCCCTTCTCGGGCGGACGCACCCGCTGCAGGGCCACTTCGCGCACCCGGCGCAGCGCCATGGAACGAACCGTGACCTTCCACGGCCCCAGCCGCACCGAAGCCCCCTGCCGCGGCAGCTTGCCCAACTCATGGATAATGTGGCCGCCGATCGTCTCGATGCCTTGGCGCGCCGCATCAAAGCCGAGGTATTCGCTCAGATCATCGAGGCGTGCCGTTCCGGCCGCGAGCAGGCGACCGTCACCGAGTTGCTCGATGTAAAGATCCGCCTCCACCCGCGGCGCGGCGTCACCGAGGATTTCCTCGATAAAGTCCTGCAAGGTGACCACGCCCTCCACGCCGCCGAATTCGTCGAGCACCACGGCCAGGGGCTGGCGGTGCTTGAGGAAACTGCCGAGCAGGGCGCTGGCTTCCATCGTTTCCGGCACGAAGGACGGCGGGAGCAGGATCTCGGTGAAATGCATCCCCTCGGGCAGACGGTTCAAGGCGCGCGTGTCGAGGAGGCCGACCACCTCGTCGGGCGCTTCACCAATGACCGGCGCGCGGAGGAATTTCTTTTTCAGGAGGATGGCCCGCACTTGCTCGTTGGTCATTTCATCCTCGACGAAAACGACGTCCACCCGCGGCGTCATGTAGTGGCGCACCGTGACCCGGCTCAGCCGCAGCACTTCGGTCAGCGCTTCCGCTGCGGGCAAGGCAAACTCGCCCTCCTCCTCTCGCACCCAAACCAGCGTCTCGACCTCTTCCGGTCCGAGTTGGGCCCGCGCCCCGAGCGACCAGGGGAACAATTTCCCCGCCACAGCCGCGACCAAAGGTTGCATGCGGTCGAAGAACGGACCGAAGACCCGCCAGACCACCGCCCCGGCGCGCAGGAGCGGACGTTCCCAAGCACGCGGACGGCGCCCGGCCACCAGCGCGGGGAAGACTTCGAGCAGGACGGCCGGGGCGAGGAACCCCAAAATCCAAGGCCACAGCGGGGTGCCGAGAGAACGTGTGACCCCCACCGCGGCCAACCACAGTGCGCACCATCCGGTAGCCCGCGCCAAGGCACTGCCGAGGACGAGAAAAGTAAAAAGACAATCGCGCGGATGGGCCAAGTCGGACGCCTGCAAGGCCAGGCGCGGCGACCGCGGCCATTGGTCCATGCGCTCGCGCGGAGTGTGCCGGAGGACGGCTTCCAACCCGCCCAAAGCAGCGCCGAGCGCGGAGAACAAAGCACCTGCCGCCAGCCAGATAAACCAGAAGCCTTCCATCAAAGAACCTCCACCATAGCTGACCCGCGGCCGGAGCCAAGCCGGTCGGTCGTGTTTTTTGCCCTGTCCCCCCCGCGCACCCTGTGTATTCTTACTCGGCACAGGCCATGGGTAAACACGAAAGGATTGCGGCGCGGATGACCGGACGGGACGGCGATTCCTCCTGGCATCCCTGCTACCTCGAATACTTCCGGCTTTTCAACGGGCAATCCTATTACGAAGCCCACGATGTGCTCGAGCACATCTGGCTCGGAGCGCAGGGCGAACGGTATGTCTTTTACAAAGCCCTCATCCAATTTGCCGGCGCCTACGTGCACTTGCAGCATCACCACCGCGCACCAGCCCACCGCATCCACGGCCGCCGCCTCCAACCGGCCGCCCGCCTCTTCTCTCGATCGGTCGAATTACTCGGGGCTTTTCCGGCTGATTACGAGGGCATTTGCCTGGGCGGAATCCGCCAAAGCGCCGAGCACACCATTGAGCAACTCACTGAATCGAAGTTCACCACCAATCCCTGGTCCCCCGACCGCGCCCCGCAACTGCGCGGGCCCGCTTAGATTGCGCCATCCACCCTTCCCCGCGCTCCCCGAAAAGAAAGGCTTGCGGCCCAAGCTTCCGACGGACTTTGGTCGATCCGCTTTGCGAACTTTACCCGGCATAAGGTGCCTTCTTTCTCTGGTTGTCTCCGTCCTTGCTCTCGCGACGACCACCGCCCAAGAGGCGCAGGAAAAAGGACGTGAGTTCCGCGGTGGCTGGTATCGTTGGGATCCTTACCAGTTTGAGGAAAACCGCGGACCCCTCCGCGAGTTGAGGGGACTGGATATCCAGATGGTCACGCGCATCCTCGCCGAAACAGGGAGCACGGTTTCCTATGAGCAGATAGACTGGGGAGAGCACCAAGAGCAAATAAGGAGCGGGGAACGGGACATCGCCGCCGGTGCCTACAAGACGGCGGAGCGGGAGGAATATGCCTGGTTTTCCCATCCCTACCGCACCGAAACGGATGTGCTCGTCACGCGGCGCGCGGATCAAGACCGGTTGCCCGCCTCCAATCTGAAGGAACTTCTCGCCGCGTTGTCCGCTTCCGGGATGCGGGTCGGTCTGGTCGGCGGATTTTTCTACGGTCCGGAGGTCAAGGCTTTTGCCCTCGATCCGGTCAATGCCGACCGCATCTTTTACGCCGACACGGACAACACCAACCTTTCCAGGCTGCTCAAGGGAGAGATCGACGCCTTCATCGCCGACCGTTTGGTTGTCGCGGCCGTGGCTTGGCGGGCCGGCGTGCAGCGACAGATAAGTGAGCATAAAATTCCCGTCTTTGCCGCGGACATCCACGTGATGTTCGGCAAAAAATCCACCACGCTGCGGGACGTCGAGGCCTTCAATCGGGGCTTGCAGCAGCTGAAAGCTTCCGGGGAATACGACAGGATCCTCAGGCACTATGCCATGCCCGTGCTGCTCGCCATCACCGTGCAGAGTGCGTAGTTCAACCTCTTCGATATCGTCGGCACCGTCGCGTTCGCCATCTCTGGCGTCCTTCTCGCCCGCCGGGAGCACTACGACATCTTCGGCGCATTCATTCTGGCGAGTTTGCCCGCGGTCGGCGGCGGGGTCCTGCGCGACCTTATCTCCGGTCGCTCACCGCTCGCCGTGGTCGCGTCTCCAATCTACCTCTACGTTATCATCGCCACGGTTCTGGCCGGGGCTCTGGCTTACAAGGTGACCGATTACCTCGGCAAAAAAGGCGTGGCCCCCAAATCGTTGCTCGGCGTCCAACTGTCATCCAACATCTATCTCTTTTTTGATGCCGTCGGCCTCTCGGCCTTCACCGTCATAGGCGTCGTTGTGGCGGTGGAGCAACAATGCGAACCTCTCTGGTTGTGGGGCCCGTTGCTGGCCGCGCTGACCGGAGCGGGTGGGGGCATTATCCGCGATGTCGTCCGCGCCGATTCCAACAATTCCAACCTCAAAGGCAGTCTTTACCCCGAGGTCGCACTGCTCTGGGGTTTTCTTTTTTCGCTCTTTCTCATCTGGGAAGCCGGCCGTCTCAACCTCGCCGAGGTTTGGTTGGGGGTGGTGACGACCATCTTAGGCGTAACCATGCAAAACATTCTGCCATTTCTGGCACGGCAACAGAGTCGCGTCTGGGCGAGAGTTGACTAACTATTTGGTGAGCGAGGTGGCACGTGGCCAAGGGGGCACGGGCGTCCCGCCCGTCACGACCCGACAACACGGCCGGGACGGCCGTGCCCCCTGGACAAACCGAACCAAGCCGCGCTTTTATTGCGTCTTCAATTGCATGGTTACGGCTTAGGCGCCTTGGCCACCCGCCTGCTGGTCATGCGGTTCGGATTGCGCAGTCCTCTTATGTCCGCCACTGCTCCGCCCGACGAGCAGGATCAAAACCCGCGGTGAGGGTTTCGTCGCGGGGCCCGGTGATTGGCATGAGCGAAAACCCCCACACGTCACGCACCCCAGATTTCCTGAAAAAAGAGGCATGCAGGCACGCTATCGCCTTCCCCGCCGGTTGTGCGGCACCTCCTCCGGTTAAAATCGCCTCGTATTTGATCGGCCGCAGCCTGCCCAAAAAAGCCACGGACGAAGTTCAGACCTCGGGGACCGCGCAAAGCACGGCTCCGCAGCAATAGGGATTCGGACTTTCGTTTCGCCGTTGCCAGTGCCGGCTCAGTTCCCTCGTCCCTCGCGGCGGCGGCGCTCCTCTTCCTCTATCGCGAGTTCGGTATCCAGCACCCCGTGCATCTTCTCCGTCTCCCCCGGCGCGCGCAGAATCCGCCAAATGCACCAGGCGAAGAAGCCCGTCGTGCCGGCGACCGACAGCACCATGGTGAGCAGGCCGCCCCACGTCATGACTTCGCCTCCCCGGCCTGCCAGCGCCGCACCGCCAGGTGAATCGACCACAAAAATAAAGCCGCCACCCCGAGCAGAAACAAAATCGACCAGCGCACCACCGCGTCCTCGCGGAAGCTTTGCACGCTGTCACCCATATTTTGCCAAGCCCAGGCCACAAAAATGACCAGCAGGTAAAGAGGCGAAACGTATTTGATGATGAAGGCGAAAATCCGCGGCACCCGGAAACCCGCACCGCGGTCGAGTTCCTCCAACCCCAGCCGCGGACCCATGACCCAGCCGAAAATAAAGGTCTGCACGCTGGCCAGCAGGAAAATGCAAAACGTGCCGATCCAAAAGTCGAACGTGTCGAGGGCCACCAGACTCTTGCTGAACCAGACCACGAAAAGCGTCCCCACCGTCCCCACGCCGCACAACAGCGCGGTGGCCCGCGCGCGGCTCAGCCCCAAGCCCTCCTGCAAAAACGCGATGGCCGGTTGCAACATGGAGAGCGAACTGGTGATCGCCGCGAGGAAAAGCAGGAAGAACCAGAGGAACCCGACCCAGCGCCCGAGCGGCATCGATTCGAAGACCAGCGGCAGCGTGTTGAAGCCCAGCGCGAAAGTGCCGCCGGCCACCCCGGCCACCCCGAGGAAGATGAACGCCGCGGGAATCGTGATCATGCCGCCGAGTGACACTTCGAAAAATTGGTTGCCGGCCGCGGCCGTCGTGGCGCTCAGCGCGATGTCATCGTCCCGCCGCAGATAACTCGCATACGTGATGATCACGCCGAAGCCGACCGACAACGAAAAGAAAATCTGCCCCGCCGCTTCCATCCACATTTTGCCGTTGGCCAGCGACTGCCAGACCGACTTGTCGGCGGTCTGCAAATTCCACATCTGGCCGAGGCCGCTGATCACATTCAGCTCCGGCCGCGCCGGATCTGGCGTGCCGAGCGTGAGCACGCGGATCAGCACCAAAACCGCGCACAACGCGAGCAACGGCATGGCCCCCAGGCAGAACAATTCGATGCCGCGCGTCAGGCCGCGATTGATCAGGAGGAAGTTGACCGCGATGCAGATGACGAGAAAAATGAGCGGGCCCCCCAGCGGGTTGGCAAAGAGCGACGCGTTTTCCTCCAACCCCGTGAAACTGGCGAAAAATTGCCCGTAAGCCTCCGGATCGCGGCCCAGCTCCATCGCCCCGGTCAGGTAATACCACGCATATCCGAGACACCACGACTCGATGAACACGTAATACATGTAGATCACCACCGGCACGAGCAACCCGAGCACCCCGAGGTAAGGCGCGGCACGGTTCTTCCAAAGCAGACGGAAGATCCCCGGCGAGGAATGAAAACCGCGCACCCCGCCGTAGCGCCCCATCGACCACTCGGCCCAGGCCAGCGGCAAGCCGAGCAGCAGCAGCGCGATGAAATACGGGATCATGAACGTCCCGCCGTCGTATTTCGCGGCCAACCCGGGGAAGCGGAGAAAGTTTCCCAACCCGACCGCACTGCCCGTCACCGCGAAGATCACCCCGATCCGGGTGGACCAGTTTTCCTGCGGGTTGCGGCTCATCGCGCGGTCCCTACTCCGCTTTGCCCTGCGCAGCGACCGCCGCGGTCGCCGCGGCAATGGCGGCCACGTCGCCGAGATAGTAATGCCTCAGTGGCTTCAGGTCGTTGTCGAGTTCGTAAACCAACGGCACGCCCGTCGGGATATTCAGCTTGAGCACCTCGTCCTCGCTCAGGTTGTCGAGATACTTGACCAGCGCGCGCAGCGAATTGCCGTGCGCGACAATGACCACTTTTTGGCCCGCTTTGACCTGCGGCGCGATCACCTCGTGCCAGTAAGGCAGAAAACGTTCGACCGTGTCTTGCAAACACTCGGTCAGCGGCAACTCGGAGGCCGGAACGTCTTGGTAACGCGGGTCGTGCCCCGGATAACGTTCGTCAGATTTCTCCAACGGCGGCGGCGGCACATCGTAGCTGCGGCGCCAGAGCAGCACCTGGTCCTCGCCGTATTGGGCGGCGGTCTCGGCTTTGTTCAACCCCTGCAGCCCGCCGTAGTGGCGTTCGTTCAGCCGCCAGGTTTTTTCCACCGGGATCCAGAGCTCGTCGAGTTCGTCGAGTACGATCCAGAGGGTGCGCAGGGCGCGCTTCAGCACCGAGCAATAGGCCAGGTCGAAGGAGAACCCGTCTTTCTTCAACACCTGCCCCGCCGACTTGGCCTCTTCCCGGCCTTGGTCGGTCAGATCCACATCGGTCCATCCCGTGAAGCGGTTTTCTTTGTTCCACCTGCTTTCGCCGTGCCTGAGCAATACGAGTTTGTGCATAAAAAGTTTCCGCGCCGCGCCCCCGCGGGTTGTAATTTGTCCGCCGCCGTCTATAGGGAATCACCCCGCGCCGCGCAAGGCCGCGCGGATTGTCCATGAAAACCCTTTACCTCATCCGCCATGGTGAAACCGACCACAACCGCGCCGGCCTCGCCATGGGGCACCTCGATTCGCCGCTCAACGAACAAGGACTCCGCCAAGCCGGCCAGACCGCCGCCTGGCTGCGCCGCCACCCCATCGCCCGCATCCTCAGCAGCGACCTCGCGCGCGCCCGTGACACCGCCGCCCCGTTGGCCGAAGCGCTCGGACTCTCCGTCGAACCCGACCCGCGGCTGCGCGAACTGTCCTTTGGTATTTTCGAAGGACGCAGCATCCCGGATTGCGAAAAGGAACACCCCGAGATCGTGGCGCGCTGGCGCTCCGGCGATTTCGACTTCGCCCCGCCCGGTGGCGAGTCCCGCCGCGCCCTCATGCAACGCACCCGCGCCGTGCTCGACGAAATGCTCGCCGCGCCGGAAGAACACCTCGCCCTCGTGACCCACGGCGGCACGCTCAACGCGCTGCACACCCACCTGATTGAGGACGGACACCCGGAAGCGCCGCGCGAACGCATCCACCGCGCCTTCCGCTTCCACAACGCCTCGGTCAGCATGGCCGCCCACGCCAGCGACCACTGGCGCTTCCTCGTGGTCAACTCGACCTTCCATCTCGAGGAAGAACCGCGCCAATTACTCCATTGAGCGCCTTGTCGTTTGCGCGGGCATCGGCCATTATTTCGTCCATGCGCCTCGTCCGCCCACGCGATAAAAATTACGCCCGCGTCCTCCGCACCCTCGACCGCCGCGCCATCCCCGATGCTACCGTGGAAAAAACCGTCCGTGCCATCATCGCGGCAGTGCAAAAAGACGGTGATGCCGCCCTCCTGCGACTGACCAAAAAATTCGGTGGTCCCAAACTGTCCCCCTCCCAACTCCAAGTCCCGCCACCCCATCTCTCCGCCGCCTGGCGCGATCTCGACCCAACCACCCGCCGCGCCTTGCAAGCCGCGCACCGCAACATCCGCGCCTTCGCCGCGAAAAGCCTCCGCCGCGGTTGGTCCACCCGCAACGCGCAGGGTGCCCGCACCGGTGAACGCTTCGATCCGTTCCGCCGCGTCGGCCTCTATGTGCCCGGCGGCACCGCCCCGCTGGTCTCCACCGCCCTGATGACTTGCACCTACGCTGCCGCCGCCGGCGTGAAGGAAATTGTCGCGGTCACTCCCGCCGGACCCGACGGTCGGGTCAGCCCAGCCCTCCTCGCCGCCCTGCACCTCGCCGGCGCCACCGAAGTTTACCGCATCGGCGGCGCGCAAGCCGTGGCGGCGCTCGCCCTCGGGAGCAAAACCATCGCGCCGGTCGACAAAATTTTCGGCCCCGGCAACCGCTACGTGGTCGAGGCCAAGCGCCAACTTTTCGGGCGCGTCGCCATCGACCTCCTGCCCGGACCCAGTGAAATCCTCGTCATTGCCGACCGCACCGCTCACCCCGCGTGGGTCGCCGCCGACCTCCTGGCCCAGGCCGAACACGGACGCGACAGCGCAGCGGTGCTCCTCACCGACTCGCCAGCAGTCCTCACCGCCACCGCCCGCGAAGTGGAAAAACAAGCGCGCACCCTGCCGCGCGGGAAAATCCTGCAAGACTCGCTCAAGAATGCCTCGCTCGTCCTCGTCGTCTCGATGGACGAAGCGGTCAACCTGGCCAATGCCTACGCTGCGGAACACGTCTCCTTGCAGGTGCAAAATCCCCGCAGGCTGGCCCCGCGTCTCCTCACCTCCGGCGCCATTTTTCTCGGCGGATACTCGCCCGTCGCGGTCGGCGACTTTCTCGCCGGTCCGAGCCACGAACTTCCCACCGGCGGCGCGGGCAAATCGTTCGCCGGTCTCACCGCCGACCAATTCCAACGCCGCACCAGCCTGGTCGAACTCGACCGCCGCTCCCTCGCGAAGTCTGTTCCTTTGGTCGAAGCCTTCGCCCGCGTCGAGGGACTCGACGCGCACGGACGTTCCGCCCGCATCCGCTTGGCATGATCTGGCAAACCAGCCGCCGCACCTTCGACCTCGCGAGCCGCGGCGTGATCATGGGCATCGTCAATGTGACGCCGGATTCGTTTTCGGACGGCGGAACATTCGGCCAGACCGACGCCGCCGTCGCACACGGTCTCCGTCTCGCCGCAGAAGGTGCGGAGATCTTGGACATCGGCGGCGAATCAACCCGCCCCGGGGCCGTTGCCGTTTCCGCGGACGAGGAACAGCGCCGCGTCCTGCCCGTCATCGCAAAACTCGCAGCGGCCACCAAAGTCGCAATCAGCATCGACACGTCGAAAGCCATCGTGGCCCGCGCCGCCCTGCAGGCCGGCGCCGAAATCATCAACGATGTCACCGCCCTGCAGGGCGATCCGGATATGACCACCGTGGCCGCCGAGACCGGCGCCGGCGTGATTCTCATGCACATGCGCGGCACCCCGCGCACCATGCAACACGACCCCACCTACGAAAACGTCGTCACCGAAGTGGCCGACTTCCTCCGCGAACGCATGGCCGCCGCCAAAGCTGCGGGCCTCAGCAAGGATCACATCGCGATCGACCCCGGTATCGGTTTCGGCAAAACCGTCGAGCACAACCTCCAACTCATCGCCGGCCTCCACACCTTCGCCGCCCTCGGATCCCCAGTCGTGCTCGGAGCCTCGCGCAAATCCTTCCTCGCCACCGCCGCCGGTGGCCAAGAAATGACCGACCGCGACCTACCCACCGCCGTTCTCACCGCCCTCGGCTACGGCCTCGGCGCCCGCCTCTTCCGCGTCCACGCCGTCCGCCCGAATCTGCAGGCCCTCCGCCTCGCCGGGGCTTTGGCCGCCAGGTAGGGCGCGGCGTCCCCGATCTACCCCTACACCCAGTCGCGGTAGCGGATCACTTTCCGGTCTGCCGCGGCCTCCCGCGCCAGACGCAGCGCCTGCGCGCGGATTTTGTCGTGGCGCCAATCCGGCGGATGCAATCCGAACCGGGCCAGCAGGTTCATCCGCAAACGCGAGGCCAGCCACGCGTTCCACCAAAGGCTGACCGCCCGCCGCCAAGCACTCCGCACGCTCCAGACCAGAGACTGCGAAGCTGTGTAGTCACCGGACCGCAAGTCAAGCACACCACCCAACCTCGTCGTGTAGGCAAACCCGAGGTTTCGCGCCGCCTGCTCGGCCTCGTCGCCGAGCAACCAGGCCGGGGCGATGAAACCGACCACTTCCAACCCCGCCCCGGTCAACTTATCGCGCCCCTCTTCCATCCGGTCCCGTGCCACCTCGTAATCCAAATCATAAAACTCACCCTCACCCGCCGTGTAGTGCTCGGTGACAATTTTCTCGACCAATCCCCCTTCGGCTGCCGCCTTCCGCCGATGGTAAAACCCATGCAGCACAATCTCGTGTCCCGCCGCCTCTTTCTCCCGCAGCCAGGCCAAAAACCCCGGATCCTGGTCGATGTCCGCCCGGTGGTGGTGGTCGGGCACCACGAGCAAGGACGTCACCCCGATCCCGGCCGCCGCCAAATCAGCGAGCATCACCTCGACCGCCTCGCGCGTCAGCGGGCTGACATCGTGCACCGAGACGGCCAACGCCCGCACGGACCCCTCATTCATTTGCGCTTTCCCTCAGTCATGCTAAGGGTTCATCCTTACAGATCTGTGAACCCGAACGACCCTAAAAAACCGGGTGCCCCGCGTGGCACCGACCCCGACCCGCAGTTCAACTGGCGAGGCCTCCTCCTTTTCGCGGTGGCTTTCGCCCTCATCGGCGGCGCCTTCATTTTCCGCGGCGGGAACCTCGCTCAGATCGACGAGCTTACCTACCCGAAATTCTCCACCCTCCTCGCCGAAGACAAAATCGTCTCCACCGTGGAAAAACCGGTTGAGCTCGTGGTCGAAGAAGGCCGCAACACCCAGACCATTTCCGGCTACTACCGCAAAATGGTCACTGCCCCGCCGGCGACCGAACCCGAGGAGCGCCTCGTCGCCTTCCGTACCCCCATCTTCATGCCCTTCAACGGCGAGGCCTTGGAAAAACAACTGGCCGAAGCGGGCATTACGCTGTCGGTCCGCTCGGAGTCCAACCTCCTCGCCACCACCCTCATCGGGTTCCTTCCCATTCTCCTCTTTCTCGTCATCCTCTATTTTATCTTCCGCTCGCAGCTCAAGATGGCCGGCCGTGGAGCCTTCAACTTCGGCAAAAGCAAAGCCCGCATGATGGCGCGGGACAAAAACAAAATCACTTTCAAAGATGTCGCCGGGATCGAAGAGGCGAGGGAAGAAGTCTCTGAATTGGTTGACTTCCTCCGCGATCCGAAAAAATTCCAGAAGCTCGGCGGCCGCATCCCCAAAGGCGTTCTCATGGTCGGCTCTCCCGGCACCGGCAAGACCCTCCTCGCCCGCGCCATCGCCGGAGAGGCCGATGTCCCGTTCTTCAGCATTAGCGGTTCTGACTTCGTGGAAATGTTTGTCGGGGTCGGCGCCTCGCGCGTGCGCGACATGTTCGAACAAGGCCGCAAAAGCGCGCCGTGCCTCATCTTCATTGACGAAATCGATGCGGTGGGACGTCACCGCGGTCACGGCATGGGTGGCGGACACGACGAACGCGAGCAAACCCTCAACGCGCTCCTTGTCGAAATGGACGGCTTTGACGCGCAGGATGGCGTGATCATCATTGCCGCGACGAACCGCCCTGACGTCCTCGACCCCGCCCTCCTCCGCCCCGGCCGCTTCGACCGCCAAGTCACGGTCAATCTCCCCGACGTGCGCGGTCGCGAAGAAATCCTCCGGGTCCACATCAAAAAGGTGAAAGTGGCCGAGAGCGTCGACCTTGCGGTCATCGCCCGCGGCACCCCCGGCTACTCCGGCGCCGAACTGGCCAACGTGATCAACGAAGCCGCCCTCCTCGCCGCGCGCAAAGGACTCAAAGCCATCACCACCCGCGAACTGGAAGAAGCCCGCGACAAGGTCCGCTGGGGTAAAGAACGCCGCAGCTTGGCGATCAGCGAGAAGGAAAAAGAAGTCACCGCTTACCACGAAGCCGGCCACGCCCTCCTGCTCGAACTCCTCGAGCACACCGCCCCGCTGCACAAAGTGACCATCATCCCGCGCGGACCCTCCCTCGGCTCCACCATGTGGCTGCCCGAAGAGGACAAATACAACACCCGCCGCAAGGAACTCCTCGACCACCTCGTGGTCATCATGGGCGGCCGGGTGGCCGAAGACATCACCTTCGGTGATGTGACCAGCGGCGCCCGCGGCGACATCAAACAAGCCACCGGCATCGCCCGCAAAATGGTCTGCCAGTGGGGGATGAGCGAGAAGCTCGGAATGATCGAATACGGCGAGGGTGACGAGCCCGTTTTCCTCGCCCGCGACTTCAATCGCACGCGCGACTACAGTGAGTCCACCGCGCAGGCCATTGACGCGGAAGTCAAATTGCTCATCGACCAAGCCTACGCCCGCGCGACGGCCCACCTGACCGAGAAGCGGGCCCAACTTGAAATCATCGCCAAAGCCCTCCTCGAGTGGGAAACCCTCGAGGGACCGCAAATCCGCGACCTGATCGCGCACGGCGAAATGAAAAATCCGCCGCACCGCGACCCACCCCCGCCACCCATCCCGACCGAGGTCACTCCCGCGGCCAAGACCGAGGAAAGAAAAAGCAACGAGGACTCGTTCCCCGGCGGTCTTTCCCCCGTCCCGGCCTGATCCCGTGGTGGCAAGGCCGGTAGCGGGCGGGTCCGCTTCCCTTGCTCAAATTCCGGCCAACTTCCGCGCCGCTTGCAAGGAGTCAATCTCCGCCCGCGACTTGTCCTTCCGCAAGGCCTTGATCCGCGGAAAGCGCAGGGCCAAGCCACTCGGATGCCGCGTGCTTGGCTGAATCGAATCAAAGACCACCTCGATGACCAACTCCGGTTCCACCTCGTGGAGACGGCCCTTGACCCGGCGCACGCGCTGCAGAAACCACGGCGTCAGTCCGGCAATTTCCTCGTCGGTCAATCCGGAATAGGCCTTGCCGATGGTCAAAAGCGCACCGCTTTCCTCGTCGCGCACCGCAAAGGTATAATCGCTCAAGACCTCGCGACGGCGGCCATGACCATATTCCACGCCCGTCACCACGACATCTAAAGTGGCGAATTCTTTTTTCAATTTGACCCAGGCCGAGCCGCGCCGCCCCGGCCGGTAAGTGCTCTCCGGATCTTTACCGACCAACCCCTCATTCCCCCGGGCCCGCGCGGCGCGGAATTCTTCCTCCACCGCCGCCGCACTTTCCACCCGCGTGGCCGGGGCCAACCAGAGCGGACCGGCCAAGGGCAACTGCTCGAGCACCGCACGCCGCTCGCGCCAGGGCCGGCGCAGCAGGGTTGCCCCATCCCGCAACAAGAGATCAAAAGCCCGGAACTCCACCGGAATATCCTCGGTCAAAAATAAATCCGCCTCCCGCCGGTTGAGCCGCTTCTGCAAATCGAAAAAAGTAAGTCGCCGTCCCGCCATGGACGCGAGGATCTCCCCGTCAAGCACGACCGAGCCGGGTAACTTCACCGCCGCCGCGGAAATTTCCGGAAACTGCGCCGTGATGCGCCGCAAGTCACGGGAGAAAATCTCGCACCGTCCGTCCGTCACATGCACCTGCGCCCGAATGCCGTCATATTTGTCCTCCACCCACACCGCGGCATGCACTCCGGCCAAACGTCCCCACACCGCCTCCCCATCCGGCTCCGCCCCGGCGAGCATGCATTTGACCGGATGGAAGACCCGAAAGCCGACCGCCCCCAACTCATTCTTCCGCGCCGCCACGGCCAGCGTCCCCATGTCGCCGAGCAACATGCCCGCTTCGCGCACCGCCTCGGGCTCCGCGCCAAAGGCTGCGGCCAGCGCTTCCTCCAACAACCCTTCCTTCAGCCCGATGCGCAGGTCGCCGGTGAGGATACGCACCGCATAAGACGCTTCGAGCGCGCGGCTGGAAGCGAAAAATTCACCCAGCAACGCCTGCTTGCCGACCGGACCACGGGTCACCGACAGTCCGTCGAACAAGGCCTGCACCGTGGCCAGGCTGAAGGCCACGGCATCCCGCTGTCCCGCCATGATTTCCCGCGCAGCCAGTCCCGCGTCATTGCACCGCCGCGAGATGGCGCGCACCTCGTCTTCGCCCCGCCCGGAGGCCGCACCCAAGGCCCGACGCAAGACGGCCCAACCGGTTTGTGCACTCCGGCCATCCGTGGGGGCAAAAGGCTGGCCGGTGAACCAAGTGGCCGCCCGGCGCAAATCCTCTTCGGCCAAGGAACGCAAGTAACCGGCAAGAAGTGAGGTTTTCGCCCGTCGTCCCGTGGCTGCGGCAATGGCCTCTCCCACCGCGCAAAATTTCCCGAAGGGTGAATCCGGAACATCCTCCTCCCCGTCCTCGCGGACCCGCGGGGCGCGAGGAGCGGTCAACCCGGAGAATTCCAGCTGGTCCGGACTGACCAAAGACCACGCTTCCATCCCCCGCTCGCGCAGGTCGCGGGCGAACTCGGCAGCATAGCCATGCAGGGTGAGCACGCGCTTTGGCCGGACCAATTCGACGTACCGCAAGAGGTCGTCGTACCCCGCATGGTCGCTCAGGGGAAAGGCCGCATCGACTTGGTAGCGGTGCACCGCCCCCGGGGTCATGGCCCAGCCGGTCAGCATGGCCACCCGCCGCTTCTTGATCCGCTGGATCAGACGCGACCCGCGCACGCTGGGCGGACAGATCAACACATGGTCGCCGACCTGCGAGGCCTCGTAGGCGGCAAACTCCGGGATCCCGGGGACAAACTCGCGGTAGATTTTGGTCAACTTGGCCACCGCCCCGTGGAGCATCGGCGGCAATCCCGCCGCGGCCACGGCGCAAAGAATCTCCTGCGCCTTGCCCAGGGAATACCCCAACAAGATCGGCACCTCGCCGTCTTCCAAGGCCTCGCGGCAAAATTTGACCATCTCGGCGAGCACTTGTTCGGTCGGGGGAAAAACAAAGTCCGGTTTGCCGAACGTCGTTTCCATGATCAGGGTGTCCGCCCCGCACCAGGCAATCCGCTCGCTCGACAATCCCGCCCGCATTTTGAAGTCACCAGTGTAAAGCAGACTCCCTGCCTCCATCTCAAGATGCAGTTGGGCCGACCCGTGGACATGACCCGCCGGGAGCAAAGTGAAACGCGCGCCGCGCAACTCGCGCCTCTCGCCGAATTCCAACACATGCTCTTGTCGCGAGGCACCGATCCGCGAGCGCATGAGCCGCGACGTCCCAGCCGAAAGAATGGTCTCCCGATGCTTCCCCGCGTGATCGCTGTGCGCGTGCGACACAAAAGCCAGCCCCTGTGGCATCCGCGGATCCATCCACAAGTCGATCGCAGGCACCAAAACCCCGCCGCGATAAGCCACCTCGATCACCGCATTACCTCCCCGGTAGGCGAGCGTCCCCGCGAGCCGGCCTCCGCCTTTTTTTCCCGAGACCCAACCCGCGCGAAATCAGGACCATCGACCCGCCGCTGGAAGGTCGGAACCCGCGGCCGGCATGTCCGTTGCCGAGTGGGCGGACGCGCGGTCCGCTCGTCCCCGCCTCCAGACGCTAAACTCAGCACATTTTCAGAGCCAAGGTGAGCGTCATCATCATTCTGCATTTCCGCCAATCCCTCTGCGCCCTTTGCGCTTCGCTCTGCCCGGACCGCAATCAGATAAACCTGCTGGAAAGGCCCTCGCATGCGGGTATGATGTTCCTCCCGCGCGCCAAAAGCGCCGCTTCTGATGTCCGTTCCGCAAAGCACCATCGCCATAGTCTACGACTACGACCAGACCCTGAGCCCGAATTATATGCAGGAAGAGGCGATTTTTCCGCACTTCGGGATTGACGGGCAACAATTCTGGCAACGCTGCGGCGACCTCGTGCAGAAGCATGGTTTCGAGCACGAACTGGCCTACATGAAGGCGCTTCTCGATTACCTCGAGCCAGACCGTCCAACCAACGCCCAACTGCGCGAACTCGGAGCCACCCTCAGCTTTTTCCCGGGCCTCCCGCAAATGTTCGAGGAATTCAAATCCGGGCTCCTCAGCCCCGAGCACCAGGCCCATGGCATCGGCGTCGAGCACTACATCGTCAGCTCCGGGCTGAAAGAACTCATCGTGGGCAGCCGGATCGAACCTTATGTCCGGAAAATTTTCGGCTGCGAATACGCGGAAGATGAGGACGGACACATCACCTTCCCCAAGCGCGTCATCAGCCACACGCAAAAGACGCAATTCCTCTTCCGGATCAACAAGGGCATGCTCGACCTCTCGCAGGACGTGAACGACCACATGCCGCCCGAACTGCGCCCCGTCCCGTTCCAAAACATGATCTACGTCGGCGACGGACCGACCGATGTCCCCTGCTTCACCGTGATGAAGCAAACCGGCGGCCGCGCCATCGCGGTTTACAACCCGGAGGACAAATCACGGGTTAGCTTCAAGAAAAGCTACCAACTCACCGCCCACGCCGACCGGGTCAAGCACATCGCTCCCGCCGACTACCGCCCGGGCAGCCACCTGCGCCTTCTCCTCGAGGAAATGATCATGGAAATCGCCGACCGCATCGTGGAAGGCCGCCGTGATGACCTCGAAGCCGCCACCGTCCGCGCGCCCAAGCATTAAAAGCAGGCCACGGGTTAAAGAAGAGTTTTTGCCGGCCGGCAAAAAATTCCGTTCTTATCCTCCGGTTATCCTCTTCTATTTGCCTCCCGAGTAACTCGCGTTACGGCGGGGCCCGCATGGCGAGTCGACTTCTGGTTCGGGCAGGGGGCACGGGCGTCCCGCCCGTCACGACCCAAGCCCATCGGCAGGATGCCGATGCCACACCCCAATGATTTGGGTTGCGGGCGTCCCGCCCGGGTGGTCTTTCGGAAAACGGGCGAACCGGAGTCCCGCCCAAGCGGGACGTAGATAGCCCCATAGGCAAACGCCCGTTCCCCCTGGGCTTTGCCGCCCCAGTTACTCCCAGCACACGCCCGCCAATGCGCGGGTTCAGGGACTCCCGACTAACTCAATGAGAGTTACTCTCTCGAAAGGGAATAAAGACAGGCCACAGCCGAGCGCAGCGAGACAGACAGCTCGGAGAGCTGAGCGAAGCGGTCAAATGGAAGAAGATGAAAGAGGATAAGCGGGGCGCGCTGACACGCGCCCCGCTCATGGCATCTCTCCGAGGACTGTGTTTGCGCCGTGTCAGCGGCGCGAACACCATCTTCTGGCATCCTCTTCCATTTGCCTGTGGGCCGTCTCGCAGACTCGGCTGTGGCTTTCTGACTTCTGGCCTGCCCAAGCTCGCCGTCGACGCCGGCCCCAGTTACTCCCCAACCACGCCCGCCAATGCGCGGGTTCAGGGACTCCCCAGTAACTCGAGTTATGGAGGGGGAGCCAGCTTGTGGTTCGGGCAGGGGGCACGGGCGTCCCGCCCGTCACGATCCAAACCCATCGGCAGGATGCCGATGCCACACCCCAATGATTTGGGTTGCGGGCGTCCCGCCCGGGTGGTCTTTCGGAAAACGGGCGAACCGGAGTCCCGCCCAAGCGGGACGTAGATAGCCCCATAGGCAAACGCCCGTTCCCCCTGGGCTTTGCCGCCCCAGTTACTCCCCAACCACACCCGCCGCACGCGGGTTCAGGGACTCCCGAGTAACTCGAAGTGTTTTCAGGCAGCGACGGTCATAGACCGACGCTACAAGCTTTCGTCGAGGTGTAGCGGCGCTCAGCCGAGGCTTGGCGAGACGGGTTGCCGCAGGCAACCAACTGATCTGAGCGTCGGTGCCTTTCCCCCTTTGCAGGGATGGTAGCCCCAGTTACTCCCAGAACACACCCGCCAACGCGTGGGTTCAGCGACTGGGGGCTGTCTCTAAGACTCGGCTGTAGCTAAATAAATTCCGTGTCCGCCTCCCTCCGCCGCAACCTCCCGCTCTTTATCGCCTTCCGCGTTCTCTTTCACGCCAGGTTCTACTACCCGGTGATCGGTGTCCTCTTCCTCGACCTCGGGCTGACCCTCGAGCAATACGCCCTGCTTAATGTTATCTGGGCTGTGGTCATCATCGTCTTGGAAATTCCCTCCGGCGCGCTGGCCGACGTGATCGGACGCAAACGCGTCATCGTGCTCGCCGCCGCGCTCATGGTCCTGGAAATGCTCGTCTTCGCCTTCGCCCCGCGCGGCACCTGGCTTTTCTCCTTCCTCCTGCTCAATCGCATCATCAGCGGCGCGGCCGAAGCCTGTGCCAGCGGGGCGGACGAAGCTTTGGCTTATGAATCCCTGCCGGAGGGCGACCGCAAGACCACCTGGCCGCGGGTCCTCGAGTCGCTTCTGCGCTGGAAATCCGGCGGCTTTTTCCTCGCCATGGTCAGCGGGGCCGCACTTTTCGACCAAGGCCTCATGGTCTCGCTCTTCGGCTGGACCGGTTGGACGCCCGGCACCGGCGCCACGGTGCGCTGGCCGGTCTACGCCACCCTCGCCACCTCCGTCCTCTGCCTGCTCGTGGCTGTGAATTTCCGCGAACCGCCGGTTGGGCAGCCCAGCGGCCGTCATGCCGCCGGGCGGGCCTGGCAAAACGTGATCGAAGGTGCCGTCCACGTCTTCACTTCCCGGCGCATTCTCTTCCTCATGGTCGCCGCCTTGCTCCTCGACAGCTTCGTGCGGATCTTTCTCACCTTCGCGAGCAATTATTACCGGCTGATCGAGTTGCCTCCGGTCGTCAATGGCCTGCTCGGTTCCACCCTCGCCCTCCTCGGCTTTGCCGTCGCCCCGGTGGCCAAGCGCATGACCGCCCGCCTCGGGGTGGTGGCCAACTACACCATGGTTGCGGCGTTCGTGCTTGTCGGATTGACCGGCACCGCCCTCGCCGTGCCGTATTGGGGTGCTTGGGTCGTCATTCCCCTCGGCCTCTCCATGTCCGCCTTGCAATTCTTCACCTCAAACTACCTCAATCTTTGGACCGAATCCCAGGTGCGCGCCACCGTGCTGAGTTTCCGCGGTGTGGCCTTCAATCTCGGCTATGCTCTGGCCGGAATTCTTTTCGCTCAGCTCACCGCCCACCTCCGCACCACTCACCCCGAAGCGGGCGAGAACACCATCTTCAGCATGGCCCTGCCCTGGTTGCCTACCGGCTTTCTCGGCTGCGGCCTCGTCCTCTGGCTGGCCCTGCATTGGAGCCAAAGGCGAAAGGACAAAAAAAGCTGAGCGGACCAACGCCGTACCCGGGCCAAGCCGCCGCCCTTTCTCATCGTCCCGCCCGAGAGGGCGCAGCTCAGAACTTGTAGCCCAAGCCGAGGTAGAGATTTTGACTGCTCTGGTCCTGGTTGGCGACAAAGGCGCTGTAGACCGCGGTGGCTTGCCAACGGTCACCGAGCCCGACGGTCACTCCCACCCCACCATAGAAGCTGTCCCGCGCCGGGGTGCCGGTCGTGTAGTTGAATGGTGCGGCCGGGCCACCTGTGTTGAACGACGAGTTGATCTGGTAAGCGTCCTGCAAAAACTCGTGCTGCCAACCAGCGAAGACGGTCGGCGTCACGATCACCTCCCGCGACAACCGCCAGTTATAAGCCGCCTGCCCTCCCAAGGTGTAAAGCATGCTGCTTGAGTTGTACGGATCGACATCAAGGTTCAACGCTCCCGCCCCCGTTTCGGTGAAGCCCTGCACTCCGAGGTAAGTGTATTGCAACGTGGTGAACGGCCCCCAACTGAAGTCCCCGACTTGGAAATCATAGCCCGTACCCAGCGCCAGATCGAACTCGCCCGCCCCCGGCCGTCCGGTCGCAGTGCGATCCAGGCCGCCGAAGTCGATATTCCGGTTGACCGTGTATCCATGGTAAGCACCGCCGACCAGAGCATTGAAATAGAGACTGCCCAGGTCGTAGGTGCCGAAGACCCCGAAGCGAACCGCATTATCGACCGTGCGGCCATTGTCGTACTCGGCTTGGAGTCCCTGATAACCGACATATCCACCGGTTGATAGACTGTCATTCCACTGATAGGACGCTCCGGTTGTCACCCCGCCACTCTGCGAACGGTAGTTCTGCAGGTAATTCACGTCGCCACCGTTGGCAAAGATGCCGTTGCCATCGACAAACGTCCCCCACTTGGTCTCACTCGCCGGATTGATGGCAAAAGCCTCCAGGTCATCCACCCCGCCCACTTCTCCGCGCAGCGGAGCCGGGCTCAGCCCGGATGAAGAGAACCCTTTGCCATTGATCCGGATGACCCACAAACGCTGGAACATCCCGCTATTCAGCGCATTGGCCGTGTTGAAGGCCATATTGGGCAACGAGGCATAAGCATTGGGCAGCATTTGCTCGAAGGCGGCCGGATACTGCGCGTCAGTCAGCGAATCAAGCGCCGTCACCACCGTACCCCGGTCTCCGCCGGCACCGATGAAGGTATCCAGTGCACCGGCCACCGCGGCCTGATTCGGGGTGATGGCGTACGGTACATAGGTCGCCGGCTTGACCGTGATAAAAAGAGAATCGCCCTCGATAAGCAGCGTGTAGCGGTCCAAGCCGACCACGCCAAACAAATCAACGGACAACGACCCCATGTTCGTGGCGGTCATCAGCTTGACCGGGGAATTCGGCAAGATCGCGCCGGTCAGGTCAAAGCTGTTCAGGCCGTTGAGCAAGGTCAGGCCATTGGCAATGTTGACGAAGTGGCCACCCGCCGGATTGGCCATCGCGATGATGGCCGCGCCATTCCAAAACAAGGCGGCCATGTCGATGCGCGACTCCAAAGTCAGCCGGCCGGCATTCAGAGCGACCGCCCCGCCGCCCAGTGCACCGGGAGAGGTGACCACCACGTTGCCCGCGTTGAGCGTTGTGCCGCCGGAGTAAGTGTTGTTGCCCGACAAGACCAATGAGCCCGGCCCGTTTTTGCTTAAGCTGCCCGGCCCGCTCATCACTCCGGCCATCTCGAGAGAACTCCCGGACGCCGCCTCGATGCGCACATTACTGGACAACTCCACCGACGCGCCGATGACGTGTTCACCGGCCTGGTTCGAGATGCTCGGATCGCTTCCGCCCGAGGCCGCCATGGTCAAGGTGCCGCTACCGACCAGATTGTAAGCGGCACTGCTGTTGGAAAATACCACCGCGAGCACCGAGGCGTTCGTCTCAAGCACCACGTCACCCGAACCCGCCGCCCCGAAGGTCGCCGTATCGTTCACGCTCAACACACCGTCCAACCCCGGCGTCCCGCCCGGCACGTCCCAATTGGCGAAATTCGTCCAGTTCCCCGACCCGTTATTGGTCCAACTGCTTTGACCGCTGTAAATGTAACCCGTCACCGCCACATTGGTTGTGCCCACCTCGGCCAGAGCCCCCTCCAAAGCGGAGTCGTCCCCATAGGCGATCACTACCGTGTTGGTGAACCGTCCAACCGGTTGCCCCACTTGCAATACAGCCGCCAGTTGGGTCGAAGCACCCGGAGCCAAACCACTGACCGTGCCCAGGCTAAACAAACTGTTCGTAATTATGTTGGCTGTCTGTAAGTCGACGCGCAAGCCGGCCGCGTTGTTGATCGTGATCGAATTGCTCAACGCGCTGCCATACCCGGCATGCACCGGCGCAAAAGTGATCGTGTTGGCAGCGAGGACCGCCAAGGCGTGATCAAAGACCGTGCCGGTGACCACAAAATTCGTCGGGGAAAGATTATTGGTCGCTCCTCGTAGCGTGGAAGAGTCGGCAAAGCTCACCGCGACCACGTTGCTGTAGATCCCCGGACCTTGCCCCGGGTTAAGCACCACCTGCATTGTCCCGGATCCACCGGGGGCTATGTTGAACACCTCGCTGACCACGAAGTTGGCATTGGTACTCACGCTGACCGAACCCAGCCCGACCCGGAACCCTGCCTCATTGCTCACGTTCAAGGTCCCCGAGAGCGCCGCACCGTAACCCACGATCACCTCGGGCAGCGCAATCCTGTTGGTCGAAAGACTTCCCGCCGCGTGATCGTAGACTTTAACCGTCACCGTATTGGTCGTGGCGATGCCGGCCGTCGTATTGGTCAGCACGTAGGTCCCCGTGTTCGTCCCGATAGTGGTGCCGGTGTAGGCCAAACCCGCGGCATTGGTGTCACCGCCGGCGGCGATGGTCGTTGGACCGAATGACCCGCTGGTGTTCGTGCCGGCGTCGAGGGCAAAATCCACCGGACTGTTCGCGCTGTTGTTGTAGACCAAGACGTCAAAAGGCAGAGTGCCGCCGGTGATCATGGCATCGCCACTTGACAACAAGGTCACTCCGTCAATCGTCGGCACACGCTCCAGGAAAATGGTGTTGTCAGTTCCGTAGACCAAATTAAAGCCGGTTGGCAGGTTGTTGGTCAGCGAAAACGTCCCGCTCAGGCTGCCGGTGTAAGAGAGCAAGGGATACAAATCCGCGGTCAGGTCCGGGGCCACCGTGAACTCGATTCCGCCGAACAACGAAATATCGCCCGTCACGGAAAGCAGACTTGAAGTTGTTCCACCCAATAGCAGGTTGAGCAAACCGGTGTTGTTCAGGGTCAGGGCGCCGGTTTGCAGGATGCCCTGCGTGACGCCGTCACCCGGACGGATCGTACCGTCAACGGTCACCGCCGAAGCCGTCTGGCCCGTTCCACCGAAAGCGGCTCCGGTCGCCACCGAGTAGCCGGCGCCGCCAACATGCGAGCCGTCAAGGAGCAGAGTTCCGCTGTCGATCGCCGTCGTGCCAGCGTAAGTGTTGGGACCGGTCAAGGTCGTTGTCCCCGTTCCCTGCTGCACAACACGGCCGCTGCCGTTGATTGGGTTGGCGACGCCCAAAGCATCACTGCGGTCAAAAATAAGGACGCCATTGTTCGTCACCGTCCCAAGCCCGAGCGTGCCGCTGGTGCCGCCCTGACCGATACGCAGTCCACCGTTCGTGATGGTCGTCGTGCCGCTGTAGGTGTTGTTGCCGGCCAAGGTCAAAGTCCCCGCCCCCTGCTGGACCAGACGACCGGGACCACCGATCGCGTTCGAAATGGCCTCGTCATCGCTCCGGTTGAAGGCCAGCGTGCCGTTGTTGAGCACCGCTCCGCCTCCGAGCGTTCCGGATATGCCGCCGTTGCCGATCTGGAGCAGGCTGTTTGCATTGGAAATGGTCGTCGTGCCGCTGTAGGTGTTGTCACCGGTGAGGGTGACTTTGTTCGCTCCTTTCGTGACCACATTGAGGGCCCCGGAGATTGTGCCGGCGAAATCGCTGGGCCGACCGGCGAGGCTGCTCCCGAAGGTGAAGGTGGCGGGGGCGGCGCTGGTAATCTCTCCGGTACCGAAAGTGCCGAAGGTGGCCCCAGTCAAACGGTTGATTTTCTGGTCGAAGCCATTGAGATCGAGCGTGCCGCCGGTCATGCGGATGTTGCCCGTGGTGGGGATGGCGTCGCCGCTGAAGACTTGGTTCGGACGCAGCAACTGCACGGTCGCGCCGGGGTCGATCGCGCGGATTTCATAAACGGTGTTCGTGTTAGCATTGAGCAAAGTGACGCCTTCACGCGCGGCCAGACTAAGCCCGACATTGCGTCCCTCGCCGGCGATTTCCAGCGTGCCGACCCCCGTCTTGTTCAGCACGACATTGGAGTGGGTCACATCGGAGTTCCAAACATTACCGGTCAGGGTGAGATGGCCGGACGCCGACAATACGTTGATCGTGCTGTTCGTCGCGCCCAAGGCGATGTCGACCAGACGTCCCGTGGTTGCCTTCGCTGTCCCCGTGTAGCTCAGCGTGCCGCCGGACAAAAGCAAGGTGCCGGAATTTCCGAGGCCACTCGCCCCGCTGTCCGCGATCGCCGAAACCGCGAGCAGACCAAGGCGGATTTCGGTTCCGCCGGTGTACGTGTTGGCCCCACCAAATGTCTGGGTGCCACTGCCGATCTTGATGATCCGTCCGGTGCCGGAAATGATACCGGCAAATTCCGCCCCGCCATTCTCGCATCCGATGCTCAGGGTGCCCGAACCGAGGAGGACATTGCCGCCAGTCGAACCGCCTCCGGCCAGCGACTTAATCGTGTAGTCAATGCCATTGAGGTCAAGGGTGGCGTCCGCCGCGTTGGAGATCACGATTTCCGGGCAGACCGCAAAGGCCGAGGTCGATCCGGCCTGCAGAATCCCCCCCTCCACCACCGTGCGACCCGTGTAGGTGTTGCCGCCGGCCAGGATCAAACGGCCTGGTCCGCGGTAAACCAAGTCGCCGGAACCACTGACCACCCCGGTGACCGTGGCACCCAGGCGCTGGGCGAAATCCACCGCGCTGAAATCCAGCGTGCCGCTACCCACATTGGGGAACGAGTGGAGCGTATCTCCCGCGGCTGTTCCCGTCCCGGCCGTGATCGTGCCTCCGGTGATCGGACCCGGTGACCCGGCGTAACGCACGATGGCGATACCGCTGCCTCCTGCGGCCCCGTCGGCATTATTGACCCCATTGTAAGATCCTCCGCCTCCGCCTCCGCCGGTATTGGGCGTTCCAGCAGTGGCGGGCCTGCCACCTTTGCCGCCTCCTCCTTCGCCGCCCAGTCCTTGAACATTGCCGGCCAGATTGCCCGCACCGCCGCCGCCCCCGGCATAGAACACGGGGGATCCGGTGATGCTCGAAACTAAACCGTTGCCGCCGTTGCCACCGTTGGAATTCACTCCCGGACTTCCGGCGGCGCCTGCACCTCCCCCACCACCGCCTCCGCCTGTCCCGGAGGCGAAGCCCGTTCCGCCGTTGTTGCCTTGTCCCGCAGTGCCCAGTCCTCCGGGAGTCGTCGAACTGCTCTCACCCGCACCGCCCCCGCCCGATCCGCCATTGCGGCCGGGGTGATCTGCCGCACCTTGACCGGCACCACCACCGCCGCCACCGAGGCTCAGTGCGATCGCGCTCCCGCCGACCACAGCCAGAGAGCTGTCGCCGCCGTTTCCACCGGGCTGTGAATTGGGATTTACGCCAGTGCCGGCCGCGCCCCCGGCGCCAACCGAAATGGCAAAAACTTGGCCGGGATTTACCTGCATCGAGTTGCTGAGCATTCCGCCGGCCCCGCCGCCGCCCGCATTGTCCGCCCCGCCGCCGCCGCCGCCGCCGACCACCAAATAGTCGGCGAAAAATCCCAGCTCAACCGTCAGACCACCAGCTGTGTTATAGTCGGAAGAAATGGTGTTTGTGCCGCTCGTGCCATCAAGGACCAAAGTCTGCGCCCGGGCCAAAGCGCCGGGCCAGCTAGCCAATATAAGAGCCGCAAAAACCGTGACGGGCGTGTTCATGCGTAAAAAAAACTTAAAAAAATCGACGGTGCCAAGCAAGCCAAAGAATGGTGGCGCCGGCCTGCCTGGCCCGCCCGCGCAAAGTGGCCCTGCCCGGGCGGGTAGCCGGGCTTGGCGTGCGCCTATTGACCGTCTGCCCTACCAACTTCCGCCCACTCCGCCGAGACGGAAAACAACCGCGAGCAGGCCACCTTGGCATTGGTATCCGCCAGGTTGTTTTTTCACCCCGCCGAACCGGCGCCAAAACCCCGGGAAACATTTCCCACGGGTATCCGGCTCCTTCCTCCGTGCCATTTTGCCCTTCTGTCCGCAGCCCGCGGCTGTTAGGCAAGTTGTCTTGTGGCCAACAACGATCGGGGCAGGGCACAAATTGCCGGCGCTTTGTCCAACCACCGTCGCATCGAGATGATCCGCTTGCTCCAAGCGCGCGGATCGCTCTGCGTCAACGAGGTGGCCCACGAATGCCGGATCGACGTGGCCACGGCTTCCGAACACGCCAAGAAATTGCACGAGGCCGGTCTGCTCAAAAAACGCGCGGAGGGCCGCAAGGTCCACTTGCACCCCACCCGACGCGCCGCCACGCTGCTCGCGACCATCGACTTGCTTTGGGAGTCGCCCGCCGATTGAGGCGCCGGCCCGGCGGATTGCCAAGGTGAGCAAAACTTCCGGCCCCGCGCCCCAGGTCGCGCCGTTGCGCTGGGATTCCCCCTTGGCTGCCTTGCCCCGGCTCACCCCGGCCCGGCTCCGCGCGTTACAGGCGGCCGGTCTGCAGACCGTCCATGATCTTATCCGCCACTATCCGCGGCGGCAGGAGGACCGCCGGAAATTTCCCGCCTTCCCCACCGCGGTCACCCCCGAACCACTGTGCCTGCGCGGCACGGTGCAGTCGGTCCGGTCGACCTATTTCGGTCGACGCAGCCAATTCACCCTCGTGCTGGCCGAGAAATCCGGACACGTTCCCGCCGCCACGGTGCAATGCCGATGGTTCAACCTGCGTTACCTTTCCAAAATTCTCCAGGCCGGGCAGGACCTGATTATCCACGGCCGACCCCGCGCCTTGAAAAAAGGCGGCTTGGTCTTCGATCATCCCGATTTCGAGGTCCTCGAGAGCGATGCTCCGGACAGCGCCCTCATCCACCTCAACCGCATCACCCCAGTCCATCCATCGATCGGAATCTGGAGTCCCCGCGCCCTGCGCCGCATTATTTTCGAGACCCTCGCGCAACTCTCCAACGAAGACATCCCGCAACTCTGGCCAGCCGACCGCGACCTGACCACCACCGACGCGCTCCGCGCCATCCACTTTCCCGCGTCGGAGGACGAATTCGAGTCGGCCCGGAGCCACCTCGCCCGCGAAGAACTCTTCGAAATGCAATGCGTGCTCGCCCGCCAACGCGCGCGCCAAACCGCCGGCCGCGCCCCCGTCATCCCGCGGCAAAGCAAACTCCTCGCCCGATTCCTCAAAGCCCTGCCCTTCAAACTCACCACCGCGCAAAAGCGGGTGCTCAGCCACATCTTTGACGACCTTGCGACCGGACATCCCATGAACCGCCTCCTCCACGGCGATGTGGGCAGCGGAAAAACCGTGGTCGCCGCCACCGCCCTGCTCGGCGCCATTGCGGCAGGACACTCCGCTGCGCTCATGGCCCCCACCCAAGTGCTGGCCCACCAGCATTACGACAATTTCCGCAAGCTGTTCGAACCGCTTGGCATCCCGGTCATCCTCCGCACCGCCGCCCGTCAGGAAAAATCCAGCGCAACCGGTCCCCGTATCGTCATCGGCACGCACGCCCTGCTCTTCGCCCCGGAAACCGTCGGCCGCCCCGCCCTCGTCGTGATCGACGAGCAGCACAAATTCGGGGTGCGCCAGCGGGCCAAACTTTCCGGACAAAAACCGCACCCGCACGTCCTCGTCATGTCCGCCACCCCCATCCCCCGCACCCTCGCCCTCACCCTCTACGGGGACCTTGATTTGTCCCTCCTCGACGAAATGCCGCCCGGACGCCTTCCCATCCGCACGCTGGTCCGCCCGCCGGAAAAACTCGGCGGGGCCGCCGCCTTCCTCCGGCAGAAACTCGACGAAGGACGCCAAGCCTACCTGGTCTACCCCCTGATCGAAGAGGGCGTGCGCACCGGGTTGAAAGCCGCCACCGCGGAATACGCGCGGTGGAGCGAACGGCTCGCGCCGCACTCCTGCGCCCTGCTGCACGGACGGCTCAAGGCGGAGGAAAAGGACCTGATCATGGCCCGCTTCCGCGCCGGAGAGACCCGCGTGCTGGTCAGCACCACGGTGATCGAAGTCGGCATCGACGTGGCCAACGCCACCGTGCTGCTGGTCGAAAATGCCGAACGCTTCGGTCTGGCCCAATTGCACCAACTGCGCGGCCGCGTCGGCCGCGGCGCGGACCAATCCTGGTGCATCCTGCTGGCCGGCGAGGAGGCCGGGGACAAAATCGAGCGCCTGAAAATCCTCGAGACAGCCTCGGACGGATTTTCCATCGCCGAGGCCGACCTCGAGCTGCGCGGACCCGGCGACCTCCTCGGCACCGCACAGACCGGCCTCCCCCCCGTCCGCTTGGCCAAACTCCCCCGCGATCTCCCCCTGCTCGAAGAAGCCCGCAGCGCGGCACGAAAACTCCTGGCCGAGGATCCCGAGCTCCACGGTCACCCGGCCCTCCAGGCACGCCTCGGATTCTGGGAAAAACAACTCTTCGCCGGCGTGGCCTAAAGACCTCGCGTCTCTCCTGCCCGGAAAACAAGGTCATTGAGAACAAGACGTTGGGCTCGAATGGTTAGCATACTATTGGAGCGGTTTCGGAAAAGTCGTAGCCACGGATAGAGGAAGATGGAAGAGGATGATTTTGCACCGGCACACCGGCGCAAAAAACTTCCGGTCGGTGATCCGGGTGCCAGTCTACTGAAGCCGCCCCCTCTGTCTGTTCGTTGATTTCCCCGAGAAGCAAACGAAGTTGCGCCGGTGTCAACCGGCACAACTTTCTTCGGCTCATCCTCCCTTATCCTCCCCAATCCGTGGCTACATGTTTTTTCAAATCCATTTCATGGGTTTTCTGCAGAACACCCATGGGTTGCTCTGAACTTCGGAAAGATCCTTTCCGACGCGACCAAAAATACAGCGGGATCCTCGCTCGACGCCCCCTTTCCCACCTTTGACCGCAGAGACAGCCTACGCCTCAAGTTGTCGGACTGGCGGTTGGCTCCGGTTCCGCCGGGGCTTCTGGAGATGGTTGGCCTGCGGGGGATGCCGCCGGATCCGGCGTCGGCGTGGGTGTGGGTGTGGGCCAAGGCGGGACGATGTCTTCCCAGCGGTGCAGCGGTGCATTGGGAACACCGATTTGGGCCATCAAATCGGTGCAGCGCTGGTGCCACTTTTCGAGATCGGGCACCGATCTCTTTTCCTCCGCCGAACCGGGGAAGACGAGATAGGTCACGGCCAGATCACTGACCGGACGCGCCAGCGGCGTGCCCGTGTCGCGGATTTCGTTGCACAAACGCAGCGAGGCCTCGCCCATTTTGTAAGAGGGACCGGCATCACCGACCATGGACGGATACATTTTCTCCCCGTGAATGACGACCGCATAGTCCCCGACCTTGGGCACGTCGGCGCCTTCGCCCCGCAGCATGAACCCGGGCAGCACGATGGTCGGGTCGGTCCTGCTGATGAGAAAACTCGCGCTCTTCAGGTCGGCAATCTGACGTTTGGACGCCGCAATGCGAGCAGTCAGCTCCTGCCGCCGCGCCTCCTTCGTGTCGGGCTCGGCCAGTTCCACCTCCGCCTCGGCAATGCGCTGCTCGGCCTTTTGGATGAATGGATTCGGACGGTCCGTCGTCTTCGGCCAACGGTAGCTGGTCTGCGGCTGGAAGAATTGGCCCGAACCATCCACCTCGACATTCCGGTCGCCGTCCGAGCCGTCCACATTCACATCCATGTCTCCCTGCAGGAAAAGTGCGCGCCGTCCGGTCTCGGGATGCTTGAGCTGCAGAATGGTGTCGCAATCGTAAAAATTATGACGCGAAAGGATTTGCTCGATTTTTTCCAAACGCCCCTTCAGCCAATCAAGCTTCAGTTCATAAATTTTCCCGTAATCCGGCGAAACCCGCGCGGATTCCAGCAAAAGCGGCAGCGACGGCAATAATTCGGGCAGCCGCGCATTGGCCACCTGCACATCTTCCAACGAGGTCGCCGGGCGCGGGACACGGATTTTGAGCTTCAACTCGAGACGGTAGGCGTTGTCGATCTCCCGGTCGCGGGCCGCCGTTTCCCCCGGAGACGTCTCAACCTTCCACTCGTATTGCAGCCCGTTGAAGATCATCCCGGTCTCCATCGGCTTGCGCGGCAGAAAAGGCGTCGGGGTCGGCGTGGGCGAAGGCACCGGGGTCGGCACCGGCGTCGGAGGCGGGGGCGGGGGAACGGACGGACCGCAACCGGCCAGAGCCAAACCCAACCCTGCCATTGCTCCGGAACGTCGCCAGGTCATCCCGGTATCACGTCATGCCCGCCGCACCTCTGTCCAGCCGAACCGGAGATTTTTTGCGGGACGCCCGCCACTTTCGTGATAAATTTGCAACTTAGTCACGGGCTGTGGCTCAGCTTGGTAGAGCGCTTGAATGGGGTTCAAGAGGTCCCGGGTTCAAATCCCGGCAGCCCGATTTTTCGAAGCAGCGACAAAAACCATGAACCCGCACTCGGCCATCGACGCGCGCTCGCTCGACATGGACCGGCTCATAGCCCAGCGCCTGCGGGAAAACCCGGCTGTTTTGGACAAAGCGCGCAGTGTTTTGGCGAAATGGATGACATCGTGCGACGCCAGCGTGCGCCCGGTCTTTGAAGAGTGGCGCGCTATTCTGGACGGCCCGATATTGGGGGTATTCTCCGTGCTGGAGGGTGTCGACGAAAGGTCAATGCGCCTGCGCCAATCGAGTCCCTTTTGCGGGATCCTCAGCCCGGCCGAACGCACGGCCATCTTGATGTCATATCAGCATGACCAGAGAGCAGCTTGAGCATATCGTGCGCGCCGCGGCGGCCAATGCCGACACGGATGAAATCGTGGTGGTTGGCAGCCAGGCTCTCCTCGGATCGGTGCCACAACCAAGGCAAAAGGTCCTTGTCCGTTCGATGGAAGCGGATGTTTTTCCGCTTAAATTTCCCGAGCGCTCCATCCTGATCGACGGCGCGATCGGAGAGAAATCCATCTTCCACGAATCGTTCGGTTACTACGCCCATGGCGTAGCGCCCGAAACGGCGATCCTTCCAGAGGGATGGCAATGCCGCCTCGTTCCGGTGCGCAACGAAAACACACGCGGCTGCACCGGTTGGTGCTTGGATTTGCACGACTTGGCAGTGAGCAAACTCGCCGCGGGCCGCGAGAAAGACATGGAATTCATCCATGGGATGTGGCTCGAGGAACTGATAGACTTGGCAACACTCCGCAACCGGATCAAGGCGACGCCATTCCCAACCTCGGAGCACGCCGAGGCTACAGCGTCCCGCTGCGAGAAACTGCTGCTATCGGGAGAATGAGCGGTCGCCGCGGCGACAGGTCCCGGGTTCAAATCCCGGCAGCCCGATTTTCCGAAGGTTGGGGAAACTTCTTCGGTCGGAAGAGGTTCGCGAAGATTGCGGGGATTCGGAGGTTCGGCAGTTCGCGGGGAGTGCGTGACGGGGCGCCGAGAGGCTGACGGAGATTTTTCTTATCGCTACAAATCGTTGGCGGAGAGCTTTGGCTCGGGGAAGACTGCCGCGTTCAGAGGCCTTGAGGCTGGGGAGATTCAAATGCGATCGTATCGGAAGTGAGGTCGTGGGGAGTCCATTCCCCTTCGAGTGAGGACGCATACTCCACCCTATAGACTTCCTCCATGGCTCCAGAGCTATTTGGCATGAAGTAAGCGTTGTCCTCGAAGGTTCCGCCCACGGGACGGGGGACAGACAAAAGAAATTCCATGGCTGTCGCGTCGGTCAGACTTGGTCCGACGTAATGGAAGGCCGCCGGTCCGACTTGTCCTTGGTATTTGGAGGCAATTTTCAAACGGAAAAATCCTTGGCGCTCGGACAAATCGATGCTGTGCAAGCCAACGTTGGGGATGTTTAGCCTTACCTCGGCATTGTCGTCGATCTTCGACCAGTCCGATTCCTCGATGAGCATCTTACCCCCGCTGGAATCGATGCTATAGACCTCGACCACACCGTAGTTATGAAAACCCAGTCCGAGCTCCTTGAGACTATTCCTAATTTCGCTTTGCCGGGCAGCCTCCCGCGCACTCTGAATCGCCGGAAGTATAAGGCCAACCAAGGTGCCTATGATTGCGATGACGACGAGAAGTTCGACCAAGGTGAAAGCGCGTGACTTGGAATAAGCGGCACCGCTTGACTCGACTGGTAAATACTTCACGGCAAAGCATGTATCAACCGATGGTTTTTACGTCAAGGGACGATTACTGCGACCATCTGTCTGTAGAAAAGTTCGATTTCGAGGTAACCCTTTGCCTCAACATCTCGAAGGAGTAGTTCGAGATTCATTGGATCTCTCGGCAGGATGAGTCCGTTTTGGATGTAGTCAGATTGAGCAGAGTTATTTCTCAAACATCTCACCGAGAACACGAAGCACGCGGTCGGAAGCCGAAGGCGAGAGCCGTCCCAGCTTTTTGACCAGCCGTGTTTTCTCCACCGCACGGATCTGGTCCAACACGACCTGACCCGCCGTGCCTTGGAAAGTGCAAGGCACCCTGGTCGGATAATCACGACCCTTCGTTCTCATCGGCGCGATGATAACCGTCCCAATCTGGTGATTCATCTCGTCGGGAGAAATCACCGTGCAGGGCCTTGTCTTCTTGATCTTGCGCCCGATCGTGGGGTCCAGCGCGACAAGAAAAACCTCGAACCGGTTCACGGCCACGCCCACTCGTCTTTATCCCAGGGCGTGGAAGGAAAATGGGTTTCCGCCAACTTGTCGTCGCCCTCGCGCGCCATGCAGGCAAACGCCTTTGTCCAGCCCGCCCGCGGACGGACGCGGGGCGCCCGGATGAGAATCGTGCCATCCTGCACCTCGAGGTCGACTTCGTCCGTCAGCCCGCACTGCTCGATGAGTGGCTTGGGGATGCGCACCCCACGAGAGTTACCGATCGGAACCAAAAGCGCTTTCATGCCGACAACGTATCTACTTTGTGATTACGGGTCAATTTGTCCGTCTCGAGGCGAGAGCGGTCGCCGCGGCGACAGGTCCCGGGTGCAAATCCCGGCGGCCCGATCTCATCACGCAAAGTTGAGGTTACCTTCCAAACCCGAAAGTCCTGCCTTGCCAAGCAACTCGAGCAAGTGCCCAGCTTCGGAAAGTGCCGAGCGGCGACGGATCAGAACGATCAGTCCGGAGTGTGAATTTTCCGCGGCCAACGCGAGAAAATCATTCCGGTTACAGGTGAGCATGATGGCCCTCTTTTTCGCGGCGTAGGCAAAGACCTCCTTGTCATCAGCTTCGGGCGACATCACCTCGGGGACCAACTCGACCTCGTGACCATGACGACGAAGCACGTCCGCCAGATGACGTGGCACATCGTGGTCGAGGAAAAACCTCACGCGGCCGTCTTTTCCGTCTGCGGCAGTGCCAGCGACTCAATCTCGGAACGATGGTCCTCGTAGTAGGCCAGACACTCATAAATCTGCGCCCTGCTCAGATCGGGAAAACGCGCCTCTACCTCCTCGAGGTTGGAACCGAGCAAGAAGTAGGCAATGACGTCATGGACGCCGATCCGCGTGCCCTCGACGCGAGCATGACCGCCGCGCACACCCGCCTCGGAGACGATGTATCGGTAAGCTGTGGCGACCATGGATTCAGTTAAGGACAGGATCCGACCAAACGCAAGCGGTGGAGCTAATCGCTGGAGATCGGTCGCCGCGGCGACAGGTCCCACGTTCAAATCCCGGCAACCCAAGTTTTCCGGTTGCCTTGCAAACAGATGGTAATACCTTGGGTAATACATGAAGACCGTGACCATCAAGATTCCCGATTCGATGAATCAAAAGTTGCGCAAACGCGCGGCGGCCGAGCAGGAGGGATTTTCCGAAACCGTCCGCCGGGCGCTGGCCAAGGAACTGGAGAGCGGCACCGACTTCGCCAGTTTGGCGGCACCCTACCAAGGAATGTTTCATGGGCCTGCTGACCTTTCCATGAGAGAGGGATATGACCGTCCGCACGCTCGTTGACGCGGGGCCGCTCATCGGTTGGCTGAACGCATCCGACCAATGGCATGCGTGGAGCTGCTCCGTGCTTTCGAAAGTCCGCGGACCTCTCCACACCAGCGAAATCATTCTGGGCGAAGCCTGTTGGCATCTCGGCGGCAATACGCGTCCGACCCATGCCCTGCTCACCCTCGTGCGCTTGGGCGCCATCCACCTGCTTCAGCCCTGGCCCGACCACCTTGAGCGCACCCAAACCTTGATGCTCAAAGATGAATCCATGAACGCAGCCGATGCGTCCCTCGTGGTTCTCTCGGAGATGTATCCGGAGGCCAAGGTTATCACCACCGACCGGGCCGATTTCACCGTCTACCGCCGTTTCCGTGCGCAGAAGCTTCCCCTGGTTTTCCCCGGGTAAGCTGGCGGTCTGCTTGGCAGAGCTTGGGAAGACTTTTTCGCTTCGCGGTAGGAATCTCTGCCGCTCTTCAGCGCTCCCCGTCGCGCGCCGATTCCAGTTCGGCCTGCATGGCATGGAGCGAGGCGAAAATATCGACCAGAAAATAAGTCAGTCCGATGAACAGGCAAACCACACTGACAATGAAAAGCAAGGCAACCGCCGGAGCGATACCGATTTCCAGCAACACCGAGGCGAAAAGCACCAGGACCAACAGCGCGGCGGCCAGCAGGGCGAGGCAGACAAAGACAATGGATTGACGGATCCAAACCGCCCGCCGCGCAATGATGGCGATCTGCTCCTCCTTGCCGGGCGATCCATCCCGCGCCAATTGCCGCGCACGATCAATGGCGCGGCCGAGGCGGTTGGTCATGCTGAGCAGGAGCAAACCGTAAGCCGAGATGAGGATCACCGGGCTGACCGCAAGCTGCAGCGCCTCGTAAAAATTGTGGGCGTCCAAGGAGTAAAATCAGCGCACGTACGGAGCGGCGGCCGCACGGTAGGCCATGAACTCGTCGTAAGTCACCTGACCGCTGCGTGAGGTGTCAGCGCCGTCGAACGGTTGGGAAAATTGATCGCGGGCGCGCTGGTTGCTCTTGACGTCAGCCAGCGTGACGCGTCCGGTGCCGCTCCGATCAAGATCACGGAAGGTCGCCGTCGTGCCGCCCCCGGCGACAAACTCCTGCAGGGTGAAGTATCCTTTGCCCGTCTTGTCATAGAGCGGATAGGCGTCTGTGATGAGCGCATCCGAAAATTCGGTGCGGGAAAGCTGACCGTTCCCATCGGCGTCGGCCTGCTTGAAGCGCTGCATCAGCGTGGCATCCCGGGACTGCGATGACGTGGCACAACCGGAAAACAAGAGGGCGGCGGGAAGGAGCAAAAGGAGCGATTTCATGTCATCCGCAGATGATTCCAGTGGAGGTGCACGGTCAAGCGCAAAGGCATCACCTTCCGTCCAGCTCAGGTGGATCGTGATGTTTGCCTCCCGACTAACTCGCGTTACGGCGGGGCCCGCATGGCGAGTCGACTTCTGGTTCGGGCAGGGGGCACGGGCGTCCCGCCCGTCACGACCCAAGCCCATCGGCAGGATGCCGATGCCACACCCCAATGATTTGGGTTGCGGGCGTCCCGCCCGGGTGGTCTTTCGGAAAACGGGCGAACCGGAGTCCCGCCCAAGCGGAACGTAGATAGCCCCATAGGCAAACGCCCGTTCCCCCTGGGCTTTGCCGCCCCAGTTACTCCCCAACCACACCCGCCAATGCGCGGGTTCAGGGACTCCCGACTAACTCGCGTTACGGCGGGGCCCGCATGGCGAGTCGACTTCTGGTTCGGGCAGGGGGCACGGGCGTCCCGCCCGTCACGATCCAAACCCATCGGCAGGATGCCGATGCCACACCCCAATGATTTGGGTTGCGGGCGTCCCGCCCGGGTGGTCTTTCGGAAAACGGGCGAACCGGAGTCCCGCCCAAGCGGGACGTAGATAGCCCCATAGGCAAACGCCCGTTCCCCCTGGGCTTTGCCGCCCCAGTTACTCCCCAACCACGCCCGCCAATGCGCGGGTTCAGGGACTCCCGACTAACTCAATGAGAGTTACTCTCTCGAAAGGGAATAAAGACAGGCCACAGCCGAGCGCAGCGAGACAGACAGCTCGGAGAGCTGAGCGAAGCGGTCAAATGGAAGAAGATGAAAGAGGATAAGCGGGACGCGCTGACACGCGCCCCGCTCATGGCATCTCTCCGAGGACTGTGTTTGCGCCGTGTCAGCGGCGCGAACACCATCTTCTGGCATCCTCTTCCCTTTGCCTGTGGGCCGTCTCGCAGACTCGGCTGTGGCTTTCTGACCTCTACCTGCCCAAGCTCGCAGTCGATGCCGGCCCCAGTTACTCCCAGCACACACCCGCCAATGCGCGGGTTCAGGGACTAAGGGCCGTCTGCGCTTCGCTCCGGTTCCATCGCGATTTTCCCAACGAAACTCGCGCCCGGAGGGCGCGATCCACCTTTTGTCTCAGCGCCTTTGGCGCTGGGAAGTTCCGGCGGTCACAGACCGCCGCTACAAGTCGAGGAATTACGCCGATCAAGCCTTGGCGGGTGCGGTGGCCGGAGCGTTATAGGGGTTGCGCGACTGCTTGGCCGTGTTCTTGGCCATGAGCATGTAGAGGCAGGGAATGAGAAAGAGGGTGAAGATCGTGCCAATGGCCATGCCCCCGACCAGCACAAGGCCGATCGAATTGCGTGCGGCGGCCCCCGCGCCGCTGACCAGGACGAGCGGGAAGTGTCCCGCCACGGTGGCCATGGTGGTCATGAGAATCGGACGGAACCGGACCCGCGCCGCTTCGCGCACCGCCTCAAGTTTGTTCACTCCGGCGCGCTGGCGCTGGTTGGCGAACTCGACGATGAGGATCCCGTGCTTGGCAATGAGGCCGACCAGCGTGACGAGGCCCACCTGCGAATAGATGTTCATCGTCGTCGTCCATCCGTCGGTCCAGAACGGGACGTTCGGCGCGGGCATTTTCAAAAAGGTGAAAATCAGGGCGCCGAAGAGGGCAAGAGGGACCGAACCAAGGAGGATGATGAAGGGATCGCGGAAGCTGTTGAACTGGGCGGAGAGGACCAGAAAAATAAGTACGAGGGCCAAAGCAAAAGCGGGGAGAAATTTGTCGCCCTCCGTCCGCAACTGCCGTGATTCGCCGGTGTAATCAATAACGTAGCCCGGCGGCATGATTTTCGCCGCTTCGTCCTCGAGGAAACGCAGGGCCTGGTCGAGCGGACGGATGGCCACGCCGCTCAACTTCACCGCGTTGAGTTGCTGGAAGCGGTTGAGCGAACGCGGTTGGGCCGATTGCTTGATCGTGGCCACCGCACCGAGGGGCATGAGGCGTCCGTCGGGGCCGGTCACATAAATGCTCTCGAGTTGGTCGGGATTGAGCCTTCCCGCGCGTTGGATTTGCGGAATGACCTTGTAGCTGCGGCCGCCGATGTTGAAGCGGTTGACATAATTGCCGCCGACCATGGCGGAGATGTCCTCGCCGACTTGACGGAGGTTCAGCCCGAGGGAGGCCACCTTGTCGCGGTCGATGAGGAATTCGGCTTCCGGCTGGTCGATCTTGGTGTCGATGATCGGCGGGAAGGCGAACATACCGCTGGCCGCCGCTTTTTGCTGCAGCGGGCGGGCGATCTCGAGGATCTGCTCGGGTTCGGCCGTCGAGGCGATGATGAATTCGACCGGGAAGTTGCCGCCACCGGGCAAGGAAGGCGGAGTGACCGCGCGGACGCTAATACCGGCAATCCGGTCCAGCTTGGCGGTGAGTCCGGGCAGGATCTCGTTCGGCGTACGCTCGCGTTCGCTCCACGGTTTGAGGCGCATGCCGCTGAAGCCGGAGGACGGCTGGGTCAGCTGGAAGGAAAAGTCGGTCTCGGGCTCGCTGAAGAAAATGTCGTTGGCCGCTTCGGCATAACGCGCGGTTTCCTCCACCGTGGCATTGGCCGGCGCATCGACGATGCCGAAAATAACTCCCTGGTCCTCGGAGGGGGCCAGTTCGGACGGCGACATACGGAACATCGGGATGCAGAGCAAGGCGATGACCGCCCACACGAAATAGGCCGCCGGTCGTGCGGCCAGGACGGCGTCGAGCGCGCGGCCGTAGATGTCGCGCAGACGGCTGAAGCCACGGTTGACCAGCCGGGCAAAGCCGTGGTCCTCCATACCGGGCTTGAGCATTTTGGCGCACATGACCGGCGAAACAGTCAGCGCGACAATGCCCGAGACAAGGACCGCACCGGCCAGGGTGAAGGCGAACTCGCGGAAGAGTGCCCCGGTCAAGCCGCCTTGGAAGCCGATCGGCGCGTAGACCACGGCCAAGGTGATGGTCATGGAAATGACCGGACCGACCAACTCGCGTGCACCCTTGATCGCGGCATCGAAAGGCGTCATGCCCTCGGACAAATGCCGTTCGATATTTTCGACCATGACGATGGCGTCATCGACCACGATGCCGACGCACAGAACAATGGCCAGAAGAGTCAGCAGATTGACCGTGAACCCGGCCATCTGCATGAGGAAAAATGCGCCGATGATGGACAAAGGAATGGCGGCGACCGGCACGACCACAGCCCGCAACGAGCCCATGAAGAGAAAGATGACCAACACAACGATGAGGAGCGTCTCAGCCAAAGTCTTGAGCACTTCGTCGATCGAGTCGCGGATGTAGACCGTGGAATCATAGGCGATGCCGCCCTCCAGGCCGGCCGGCAGGTCGCGGTTGATTTCCTCCAATTCGGTCTGCACCCCGGAAAGCACATCCAAAGCATTGGCATTGGGCAGCACCCAGATCCCCATGAAGACGGCCTTCTCTCCGGAAAATCGCACTTCGGAATCGTAGTCCTCCGCGCCGAGCACCACATCAGCCACGTCCTTGAGCCGCACGATCGCTCCTTCACTCTCGCGGATGACCAGCTGTTCGAACTCCTCCGCCGAGTTGAGGTCGGTGTTGGCGGTCAGATTGACCGTGACCAGCGCGCCTTTGGTCTGGCCGACGGCCGAAAGATAGTTGTTGCCGGCCAGAGCCTGGCGGATTTGCGCGGGGCTGACATTGAGCGCGGCCATCCGGTCGGGTTTGAGCCAGATGCGCATGGCAAAGACGCGCCCGCCGAGGATTTCGGCGCGCTGCACCCCGGGAATGGCGGAGAAGCGCGGCTGGATGACGCGGGCCAGGTAGTCGGTGATTTCGTTGGGCTGGAGGATGTCGGAGGTGAAACGGAGATAGGCCGCGGCGCGCTCCGAGTCGGCGTTGACGATATTGATGACCGGCACCTCGGCCTCGGGCGGCAGGTCGTTGCGCACCTGGTCGACTTTCGAGCTGATCTCGGCCAAGGCTTTGGTCGAATCGTAATTGAGCTTGAGCCGCGCGGTGATGACCGAACGACCGGGCGAACTTTGCGACTCGACGTAGTCGATGCCGTCCGACCCCGAGATAACACGCTCCAGCGGCGTGGTGATGAAGCCCCGCACCAAATCGGCACTCGCGCCGATGTAGACCGTGGTCACGGTGACCGAGGCGTTGTCGCTGCGCGGGTATTGACGCACGTTGAGGCTGAGCAAAGCCTGCAGTCCCAGCACAATGATGAGCAAAGCAACCACGGCGGCCACCACGGGCCGCTCGATGAACATATCAGTGAACGAGCCCGATCCGCCGGCCCCGCCGCGCCGTCCCAAGTGCCGCAGGCTCATGAGTCCTCCGGACGCGGCTGCCGCTCCGGACGCGGCGCCAGGTCATTGTTCACTTCCACGGCGGAACCATTGCGCAATTTGAAAGCACCGGCCGAGACCACCGTCTCCCCGGGTTGCAAACCCTCGGTCACGGCAATGAAATCCCCTTCGGCCCGGCCCGTGCGGATAAAGCGCTGGTTGGCCACGGTTTTCCTCACGCCGTCTTCACCGGTCTTTTCCTCAACCACGAAAACCGAATCACCATAGGTCGCGGCCACCACGGCGGTGAGCGGGATGGAGGTCACCTCGGAAGCTTCTCCCAGGGAAAGCAGAATGCGTCCGAACATCCCGGGACGGAGGAGGCCGCCCGGATTGCTCAGCGTACCCTGCAGACGGATGTTGCGCGTCACGGGGTCGATTTCGGTATTCACCGCGGTGAGTTCGCCGTCGAAAACTTTGTCGGGATAGACATCGGTGATCACCCGCAGCGGGCGTCCCGGGGTGAGCTGGGAGAGCAGTTGCTGCGGGAGGAGGAAGTCGACGAAGATCGGATCGAGGGATTGCAGGGAAACGATTTTGTCCCCTTGGTCGACGAACTGCCCGAGGTTGACTTCGCGGATGCCGAGACGTCCCGTGAAGGGCGCGCGCAGTTGCTTCTCCCGGATGGTCGAACGGAGCTGTTCGACCAGCGCGGTCATCTTGCGCAAATTAGACTCGGCCGTGTCCATCTCCGATTGCGGCACGGTGCTGTTGACCCGCAGTTGCTTCGTGCGGTCGTAAACCGTGCGGGCCAGATCGGCTTCCGCTTCGGCCGAACGCAGGTTCGCCTGCTCGGTTTGCGTGTCCAGCTCGAGCAGCAAGTCGCCCTCCTTCACTTCCTGCCCGTTTTCGAAAAAGATTTTCGTCACCATCCCGGACTCTTCCGTGCTCAAGTCGGCCCCCTGCACGGCCCGCAGCGAACCGACCGACTCGACCGAGTTCTCCCGGCGTTCCTTCGTGACGGACACCGTGCTGACCGTCTCGACCGGCGGACCGCCGTCCTCCTGGCCGGAGGCGATCAACTTCCCGATCTGAAGCGCCTTCAGTCCGGCCACGACACCGACCACGACAAAAAGGAAGGCGAGGGCAAAGAGGAAAGATTTGAAGTTCATGCGCAAGCGGGCCGGGGTAAAACGCTCTCATCAAATGACACGGATGCCCCGTCCTGTCACGGAATCCCCCCGCCGCCCGGCGCAGAGAAGGTCGGTTTTCGCTGGGCAACCTGACCAACGACCCTCCGCTCGCACCCGGTGCGGGAGGACGCTACGTCCTAGCCGGACCCGAGATCCGGCCGGCGTTCCCGCGTGCGCTCCCTCGCCTGCTCGCGGCGCCACGCTTCGATCGCCGCATGATTTCCGGAGAGCAAAATGTCGGGCACCGGCCAACCGCGGAATTCGGCCGGTCGCGTGTAGTGCGGATATTCGAGCAGTCCATGGGAGAACGATTCGTCGGCCGCCGATTGTTCGTCGCCGAGCACCCCGGGCAGCAACCGCACCACGGCATCCGTGACAACCAGCGCGGCCAGGGTGCCATTGGTCAGAATGTAATCGCCGAGCGAAATTTCCTCGTCGACCAAATGCTCGGCCACCCGCTGGTCAACCCCCTCGTAGTGCCCGGAAATCATGATCAGATGCTTTTCGCCGGCCAAGCGCTTGGCCGTGGCCTGGTCGAAGCGCCGGCCTTGGGCGGAAAGGAGAATGACGCGCGAGGCCGGTTGACGAAGTTCCGCCAAAGCAAGGGCGATCGGCTCCACTTTGAGCACCATGCCGGCTCCGCCGCCGTAGGGCGGTTCGTCGGTCACCTGGTGCTTGCCCGGCGCCCAATCACGAAGATTGCGCAGACGGATGTCGGCCGCCCCCTTTTCCCGGGCGATGCGCAGCATGCTTTCGTTGAGCAGACCTTCGCCCATGGCCGGAAAAAGGGTAAGAACATCGATTTGCACGGACTTCTTGCTATCACGCCGCCCGTGAGGCAACCAGATAAGGAATGAACGAGCACCTTCTTCCCCCGGTCTACTTTCCCCTGCGCAAATCTGTCTACTTGCTCATCACCGCCCTCACCCTCACCGCGCCGGCGCGATCCGCCATGACCGACGAATTGTCCGCGGCCGACCGCGGCAAACTCGAAGCCGGAGAAAGTGTCCTCATCACGGTGGAAAAACCGGGGGCCACCTGGCCCGAAGTCCGTATCTACCGCAAAGTGAAGGCCACGCCGGAGGGCGTGACCGCCCTCTTCCTCGACTATGAAAACGCGGACAGCTTCATTGGCAATCTGAAATCCGCGGCAGTCGAAAATGAGCCGGACGCCAACACCAAGGACGTGCGTTACACCGTGAAATTGCCGGTCATTTTCACCATCAGCTACTTGGTGCGCAATCGCTACGAAAAAACCCCCGGGGGCTACACCGTGCATTGGAATCTCCTCGAATCCCTTTTCGCCAAATCCGCGGTGGGCAAATTGCGGGTCGAACCCCATGGTGACACCGCGGTGATCTGCTACGCCAACCACGTCGAGCCGGCCACCTCCCTGGTCGCCGGCCTGCGCGGCCACGCCATCAAGGAAGCTTCCAACACGGTCGACGCCATCGTCGCAGAAGCCGAGCGGCGCCACACCAAATCGGCCGGCCCACCATAATGCAGCCGCCCCGGAACACCGGGCCCGCTGGTAAGTCAAATCCAACCAAGCTCAACCCTCGCCACCGGCCCGTCGCCTGTTAGTGTCCTCAACTAGCGCTCGGGTGGCGGAACTGGCAGACGCGCCAGACTTAGGATCTGGTTCCGTAAGGAGTAAGGGTTCGACTCCCTTCCCGAGCACTTTTTCTCAGCGCAGGCGCGCAAAGATCGGCGCCAGGGAGGACGCGGGGTTGAAGACCGTGTCGGCCAACTCGCGCGCAGCGGCGCTTTGTTGGTCCAAGTTTTTCTCCGCTTCCGCGATGCGCCTTACCGCCCCGTTCACATCTTCAAAAGGCAGCAACCCCGGACGCGACGGCACCACTTCAGGCCAACCGGTGTCTTGCAAAACGACCGGACGCTCGAGCGCGAGGTAGATCACGCTGCGATCACTGATCCATCCGCCCCGCGATAGAACATAGCCGCCCTTGGCCACCCCGATTTCGCCGCGTGATCCGGCGATAAAGCGCAGATAAGCGGGCACATCGCGGCAGACCTCCGCGGAGGAAAGCAACTTCCACCCGCCCTTGATGAAAGGATCATAGTCCTCCCATCCCGGTTGCAAATCGCTGGCGATACCAAAGGGCGCGCCGCTTAGGCGCGGGAGGTCGGCCAAGGCACGCAAACTGTCACGTTTGCCGCCGTAGGTTTTTCCCTCCCAGACGAGATCATTGTAGCCATACCAGTGGGAAACGGTGGTCCAGGCAACGCGGTCACGCGCACCACCGGCCGCCGCGAGACGGTCGCGCCAGTAGTCACCCGGCACCGGGGGCACGAGCGGAATCCACTCCTGCCCGGTGCGGGGCAGACGAAGCTGAGGTGAAGCGAAATTCGCACCGACAGTAAGGAATAAATCATGACCCGCGAAATTCATATCCGTGCCGCAGGTCTCGACCCACAACTGGGTGAAACCCGGATCAACATCGAGGTAGCACTTGGTTGTGCGGTGGCCGAGCAGATCAAGGCGTTTGAATTGACCCGAGTAATTCAAAAATAAATCCGCACCCGCCGAAAATTGGCGGAAGGCGTCAAGGTCGGGACTCTGGCCGTCAATGAGCAGGCACTGGCGGGCGGCCAAACCGAATTCCGCCGACGTCTGGTGCCAGAATTCTTCCTGCGGGCTGCGCGCGTGCCCCGATTCGGGCAGTTCGAGTTCGTCGGACGTGAGGTGCTCGGTGAGCCAAACTTCCCACCCGAGCGATTCGAGGGCCTTGACCCAATTCATGACCGCACAGGTGTGTCCGGCCGAGGCCCGCGGACAACGTGCCAGAACCGCGCCGAGGACTGCTTTCATGGTTGCGGGTGGCGGATCAGCGGGCGAGAGAAGGAAAGACAGCGGGCAGAGGGAATCGAACCCTCATAGCCAGCTTGGAAGGCTGGAGTTTTACCACTAAACTATGCCCGCGAACTTCCTTAGATTGACCGCGCAGGCTTGCCGGTCAAGGCGGTTTTGCCGCTCCGGGGGGCGCGACCCTACTTCCGGGTGTGCGGCCGGTTGATCAGCCAGAGAGCCACGGAGACCAGCAGGATGATCAAACCGCTGATCACCAACTCGGTCATGGACTGTTGGAATTTCACCGCATCAATGGTGTGTCCTTCCGTTTCATGCACCGACAAACCGGCGCCGATGGTCAAAATACGACGCGTCACGCTGATCCCCGCAATGACCAAAAAGGGATTAAGGTCCTCAATCCCCACCTCGTGCGTCGGCGAGGTCAAAAGGCGCGTCACCGTGCGCAGCAACTCCATGACGATGAGCAAAAGCAGGATCTCGTTGATCAGCGCGATGAGCGTGAGAAAAAATGGATCCTGCGCTTGGAACGCAGCGAAGACGAACTTGATCAGATAGACCGCAATGGCTGCGGCGATACCCAAGAGAATGATCGCGACATACCCGTAGGTGATGGTCTCGCCGCGGGAAATAACTGCGAAAATTTTCCGGCCGACGGATGAGGTGGGGGGAGTTTCCATGGTTCGATGGGCGAGCAAAGCCGGCCGGATGCAAAAGCCACTCGGCTCTTGAGATTTTTCTCTTCCAAATCTTCACCTCGCGGGCTTGCCGGTCAAGGCGGTTTTGCGGCACAACATCCTTGACCTGATGAGCGAGCCCCGTCCCACCACCGACTCCCGCGCCCTTTGGGCCTACGTGCTGCCCTTCGCGGTTTTCATGGGCGGCCTCGCCCTCGTCTCACTCGTGGTCTCTTTTGCCCCGGAGGAAGGCGGACCACTTTGGCTCTCCGATCCGAAGTATTGGGTCTATCCGCTGCAGACCATTCTCTGCGGCGCGCTCCTCGTCTGGTTCGGGAAAACTTATCACTGGGGCGCGGCATGGCATGCCCTCACCGCCGTCCTGACCGGTCTGGTTGTCCTCGTCCTCTGGGTTTCCCCGCAATGGCTTCCCGGTGCGGAGCCGCGCGCCGACGGCTTCGATCCGAACCTCTTCGCCGGCTCGGCCGCGCTTTACTGGGGCACGCTCCTCCTCCGCTTCGCCCGCCTCGTCATCGTCGTTCCCTTGCTCGAGGAAATTTTCTGGCGCGGCTTCCTCCTGCGTTACCTGATCCAGGAAGATTTCACCAAAGTCCCCTTCGGCGCCTTTACCTGGTTTTCCTTTGGCGTGGTCACCGTGATGTTCGGACTCGCCCATTTCGGACCCGACTTCATCCCGGCCCTCCTGACCGGCGCGATCTACAATCTTCTCGCCATCAAGACGCGCAGCCTCAAATGCTGCGTCCTCGCCCATGCCGTGACCAATCTCGGCCTCGGCCTCTACATTATGCAAACCGGCCAATGGGGGTTTTGGTAACCCGCCGCGGTGCGGCGGGAGTATTCCGTGTTCAGTGTTCAGTTTTCAGTCAAAGGCGTCCCTTCTCTCAACTCTCATCCCTCAACCCTCAACTCTCTTGAACGCCGGCCTCGCCCAAATCAACACCACGGTCGGTGACTTCGCCGGCAATACGGGGAAAATCCTCCGCGCCTACCGCGAACTGGTCAAAGCCGGCGCAGACTTCGTCGTCACTCCCGAACTCGCGGTCTGCGGCTACCCCCCGATGGACCTCGTCTTCCGTTCCGGCTTCATTGCGTCGGCCGAACGTCACGTCAACGCGCTGGCGGTCGACACCGGCACCGTCCCGCTCATCGTCGGCACCGTCGAACCGAACCCCGCGCCACAGGGCCGGCCCTGCCACAACAGCGCCGTCGTGCTGCGCAACGGGCAACGCGTCGCCGTGGCCCACAAATCCCTGCTGCCGACCTATGACGTCTTTGACGAAGGACGCTACTTCGAGCCGGCGCAAAAATTCACCGTGACCCAAGTGGCCGGCCTGCGCACCGGGATCACGATTTGCGAGGACTTGTGGACGCCGGAATATCTCCCGCGCGACTACTACGGACACAGCCCGGTCACCCAACTTGAAAAAGCCGGCGTCGACCTCATCCTCAATCTCAGCAGCTCCCCCTTCGAAGCCGGCAAGCCGGCCAAACGCCGCGCCATGCTCTCCGGCATCGCAGAGCATTTGAAAACTCCGCTGGTCTATGTCAATCTGGTCGGCGGTAACGACCAGCTGGTTTTCGACGGGCGCTCCCTCGCCTTCGACCGCAACGGCTCGCTGGTCGCCGAATTGGCCGGCTTCCGCGCAGACGTCGCGCTGGTCAAAATCCCGCCTGACGCCCCCTTCCCGCTCGTCGAACACAGCGACCTTGCCGACATCCACGACGCCCTCGTGCTCGGTCTGCGCGACTATCTGGCCAAGTGCGGATTCCAACAGGTGGTCATCGGCCTGAGCGGCGGCATCGACTCCGCGGTCACCGCCGCCCTGGCCGTCGCGGCGCTGGGGAAAGTAAACGTCCTCGGCGTGACCATGCCCGGACCCTTCTCCTCGCCGGGCAGCATCAATGATTCCATCGCCCTGGCCCGGCACCTCGGCATCGACTGCCAGCACGTCGCGATCAAGGACGCCTTCGGCGCGATGAACGAACAACTCCGCGACGTCTTCAGCGGACACCCGCCCGACGTGACCGAAGAAAATTTGCAGTCCCGTCTGCGCGGCATGACCCTCATGGCCCTCTCCAACAAGTTTAACCGCATGGTCATTTCGACCGGGAACAAGAGCGAGTTGGCCGTCGGTTACTGCACGATCTACGGCGACATGGCCGGCGGCTTGGCCCTTATTTCCGATGTGCCCAAAATGATGGTTTACCAGTTGGCCCGCTACATCAACCGGCACGGCGAGATCATCCCGCAGAACACGATCGACAAGCCGCCCAGCGCGGAATTGCGGGCGGACCAGAAGGACCAGGACACGCTGCCGCCCTACGAGGTACTCGACGAAATCCTGCGGCTCTATGTCGAAGAGCAGCTGACCACTGACGAGGTCGCGGCCCGGGGCTTCGCGGCCGATACCGTCCGCTGGGTGGCCCACAAGGTGGAGACCAACGAATACAAGCGCCAGCAAGCCGCGCCGGGCATCAAGGTGACGTCGAAAGCCTTTGGTATCGGCCGGCGCGTGCCCATTGCGCAGAAGTTCCGGGCCTGACCCATGAATACCGTCGCCTTCATCCTGCTCGCTTTTCTACTCGGTTCGATCCCGACCGGCTACCTTGTGGCCAGGGCCAAAGGCATCGACATCCGCCAGCACGGCAGTGGCAACATCGGGGCGACCAATGTCTTCCGCACCCTGGGCAAACCGCTCGGTGTTTTTGTCTTCGTTATCGACGCCCTGAAAGGGTTCGCCGCCGTCTGGCTCACCCTGCATTTCGGCGGATCTTCGGCCTGGCCCGGCATCCTCGCGGCGGTGGCCGTCATCACGGGCCACAACTACACGCCATGGCTCGGGTTCCGAGGCGGAAAAGGCATCGCCACCTCGGCCGGCGTACTCCTCGCTTTGGTCCCTTGGGCCGTGCTGATCATCGCCGCCGTGTGGTTCCTTGTTTTCCCCCTCTCGCGCTACGTCTCCCTCGCCTCGATCTGCGCGGCCGCAGCCTTGCCGCTGGCGGTCGGCGGCCTTTGGTTCGCCGGGTGTGGCGGCAACGCGCCGCTCCTTGGTTTTTCCCTGCTCATTTCCGCGCTGGCCATCTGGCGCCATCGATCCAACATGGTCCGCCTGCGCAACGGCACCGAACCCCGCCTCGCAGGCAAAATCCCGACGTGAAAAAACCAGAGCGCATTTCGGTCATCGGCGCCGGCGGATGGGGCAGCGCGCTGGCCCAGTTGCTTTCCGCTCATAACCTCCCAGTCACCCTCTGGGCGCACGATCCGGTCCAGGCGGAGGAAATCAACACCGCGCATTCCAACCGCAAATTTCTCCCCGGCGTCACCCTCGCGGCAAACATCAGGGCCACGCCGGACCTGACCGTCGCGGCGCAAAGCGACATCATCATCGTCGTGCTTCCCTCCCAATTCCTCCAAGGCATCTCCCGCGACCTCGCCGCCGCCGGGGTTGCCCCGGGTGTTCCCCTCGTCTGCTGCACGAAAGGTCTCGAAGACCAGACCGGACGCCTCATGACACAGGTGCTCGGCGAATTTTTTCCGGATAATCCCGTGGCCGCCCTCTCCGGGCCGAACCATGCCGAGGAAGTGGCGCGCGGCACGCCGGCTGCCGCGGTGCTGGCCGCAGACCACCATGATCTTGCCGCCGAGCTGAGCGAGTTCATCGGGAACGCCAGTTTCCGCGTTTACTCGAGCGACGACGTGGCCGGGGTCGAGCTGGGCGGAGCGCTGAAAAACATCTACGCCATCGCCTCCGGCATCTCCGACGGGCTGGGACTGGGGGACAACGCGAAGTCGGCCCTGGTCACGCGTGCGCTCGCGGAAATGATCCGGCTCGGCACGAAGCTCGGCGGAAAGCGGGAAACTTTTTACGGCTTGAGCGGCCTGGGCGACCTCATGGTCACCTGCTTCAGCGGGCACAGCCGCAATCGTGGACTCGGTGAACGCTTGGGACGAGGCGAGGCACTCGCGGACATCCTCAAGTCGATGGTCATGGTGGCCGAAGGCGTCCCCACCGCACGCAGCGCCTACGAGGAGGCCCGCAAGCTTGGCGTCGAAACACCCCTGCTCGACACGGTGCAGGCCGTGCTTTTCGACGGCCTCGCCCCGCGCGACGGTCTGCTCCGCCTACTCGCCCGCGAGACCAAGCGCGAAGACGAGCCGGCCCCATGATCGGCAAGCATGTGACCAGAGCCCGGCATGGTTGGCGCAGATGGGTCAATTCCGACCACGGCCTCGCCGCCCTGCTCTTCTTCCTCGTCCTCTACGGATTCATCATTTACCCGCTGGCCGGCGAAAACGGAAAAACCGACACCCTCGCCGCCTCGTCCTTTTCCATCGTCTTGCTCTTCGGTGTGCTCGCCACGACACAACACAAGGCGGCACGCTTGGGCATGGTGGCGCTGGCCGCGGTCGCTTTCACCTCGCACTGGCTCCACTTTTTCATTCACGAACATGCCATCCATGTTATCGCCGCCGCCGCGGCCGCACTTTTCTTCGGCTTTCTTTCCCTGCTCATTATCGCCCGCGTCTTCCGCAGCGGGGGCATCACCATTTACCGGATCTATGGTGCAATCGCGGTGTATGTCCTCCTCGGGGTCCTTTGGGGTGAGTTCTACGTCCTGCTTTACCTCTTCGAGCCTTCGGCCTTCTACTTTGACCCCGCGGCTCAATCCGGTGAACCGCCGATTTCCGAACTGGTTTACTTCAGCTTCACCACCCTGACCACCTTGGGGGTGGGCGACATCATGCCGGTCCATCCCATGGCCCGCTCGCTCACCACTCTGGAGGCGCTGGTCGGGCAGCTTTATCCCGCCGTCCTCCTCGCCCGCTTGGTCACGCTTTACCACAAATAATGACCACCATCGGAACACCGGGGTCCAAGACGGCCACCAAAGTGATGCTCCTCGGCGCCGGGGAGCTCGGCAAAGAAGTTGTTATCGCCCTGCAACGCCTGGGCGTTGAAGTGACCGCCGTCGACCGTTACGAAAATGCGCCGGGACAGCAGGTGGCGCACCACGCGCGGGTCATCGACATGACCGACGCCTCCGCCCTGCGCGAATTGATCACCTCCGAGAGACCGGATATCGTTGTCCCGGAGATCGAAGCGATTGCCACCAAAACGCTCGTCGAACTTGAGCAGGAGGGCGTCACGAAGGTGATCCCGACCGCCCGGGCCGCGCAATTGACCATGAACCGCGAGGGTATCCGCCGTCTGGCCGCCGAGGAACTGGGGCTGCCGACCTCGCCATACCGCTTTGCCGGCAGCCTCGCGGAGTTGCAGGCCGCGATCGAAGACCGCGACGAGCCGATGATCGGATACCCGTGCCTCGTCAAGCCGGTGATGTCGTCGTCCGGCAAAGGACAATCCAGACTGGACGGCCCCGCCGATATAGCCAAAGCATGGAGCCACGCCATTTCCGGCGGCCGGGTCGAAACCAGTCGGGTCATCGTGGAGGGTCTGGTAAATTTCGACTACGAGATCACGCTGCTCACGGTGCGCGCACGAGGAAACGACGGAACGGTCGTCACCCATTTTTGCGAGCCGATCGGCCATCTGCAGGTATCGGGCGATTATGTCGAAAGCTGGCAACCGCACCCGATGAGCACCGCGGCCTTGGAGGAATCGCGCCGGATGGCAGGCCAAGTGACCGACGCCCTCGGCGGCACCGGAATTTTTGGGGTGGAACTTTTCGTGGCCGGCGACCGGGTCTGGTTTTCGGAAGTCAGCCCGCGCCCGCACGATACGGGACTGGTCACACTCACCAGCCAGCACCAATCGGAATTCGATCTCCACGCCCGCGCCATCCTTGGTTTACCGGTCGACGTGACCTTGCGTTCACCGGCGGCCAGCGCGGTCATCTACGGAGGGATGGAGGCAGAGGGGATCGTCTTCACGGGGGTCGACGAGGCTTTGCAGGTGCCCGGCAGCGACTTGCGCCTTTTCGGCAAACCGGAATCCTTCAGGCGCCGGCGCATGGGCGTGGCGCTGGCTCGCGCCGCCGACATCGCAACCGCCCGGGAAAACGCCAAACTGGCCGCCTCAAGGGTCAAGCCGGGCAAAAGCTGAGGCTCTCTGCGGACACAATGCGGAAACGGCCCGGGTGCATTCGCGGTTGCAAGCCCGGGCCAGCCACCTTAGTTTCCGAGTTATGAATATACCACTTGCCTTCACCGCTCCTGGATGGCCGGAGATCTTGTTCATCCTCCTCATCATTCTCGTCCTCTTCGGGGCCAAGCGTCTGCCGGAATTGGCCAAGGGCCTCGGACAGAGCATCAACGAATTCCGCAAAGCCCGCGAAGAGCTCGACCGCGAAGTTAAAAAAACCGCCGCCACCCTCGAAGTGAAAGAAGCGCCGGACAAGGAGCCGCACAAGCCGGCCTAATGCCCCGTGCTCCCGCCGCGTGCGATCATCGCGGCCGCGCTGCTGGCCCTGCTGGCCGCCCCCGGTCAGGGCAACGAAGCCTCGCCCGAGCGCCTTGTTTTCGCGGCGTGGAACGTCCGCAATTACCTGCTCGCCCCGGTCCGCAAGGGCACCTTGCTCACCCCGCCAAAGTCGATCGAGTCGATCACCGCAGTCCTGGCCACCCTGGGCACCATCGCGCCCGATATCCTCGGACTGTGCGAGATTGGCACCCGGAAAGACCTCGCCGATTTGCAGCGGCGCTTGAAAGCAGCCGGGCTGGATCTGCCCCATAGCACCTGGGTCGACGGACCGGACAAGCAAAGGCATCTCGCCTTGCTCAGCCGTTTCCCTCTGGCCGACGTCCGGCACGACACGCGCAGCGAATTCCGTCTCGGCGCCCTGCCCCGCCGGATGCAGCGCGGCATTCTCGATTGCACGGTCCAAGTGCGGCCCGGCTTTGCGCTGCGCCTTCTCGGCGTCCACCTCAAGTCACCGCGCGTGGTCCCCGACTTCGACCAAGCGGAATTCCGCCGCGCCGAGTCACTCGTCCTGCGCCGCCACGTGGAAAGCATCCTCGAATCCGCGCCGGAAACGCGCCTTCTCGTCTTCGGCGACTTCAACGACCGTAAAAATTCCCCGGTGGTCGCGGGCGTGCTCGGCCGGGCCGGAGCGCGCACGTCTTTGACCGCCTTGCCCCTGGCCGACCGGCTGGGCGACCAGTGGACTTACCGCTGGAAGGAGAGCGACGAATACACGCGGGTCGATTACGTCATGGTGAGCGAAAATTTGCGTCCTCTCGTCCTGCGCAGCGGCACCCGCCTCCACCGGGCCAAAAATTGGTTCGAAGCGAGCGACCACCGGCCGCTTGTCGTCAACCTCCGCCTCCCGAAGAAACCATGAAGCTCCTCCTTCTGCTTGCTCTGCTTCTCCCCGCCCCCCTTCACGCCGCACCGGAAGCGGACGCCGCGTGGGCAGCCCTCGGGCGGCTGCGGCAAGGCCCCGGCCATCCGGATTCCGAGTCGCCCGAAAAAATCGTGCAAACCGCACGGACCCACCTTGCCGCCCAGGAAAAAGCACTCGCCGCTTTTCTGCAGAAGTTTCCCGACGATCCGCGCCGCTTCGAGGCCGAGCTCGAATACACCTCGGTTGTCTCGACCCTTGGCGCATCGCTCTCCGACCGCCAGCGCATTGAGAAATCCCTCCAACGGCTTTCCGCTCTCGAACGATCGAAGTCGGCCCCCTTGCGCTACCGGGCGGACGCCGCCTTCCAGCGCATCACCATCACGATGCAGACCGTGAACATCGCCGCCGCAGCACGGCCGGGTGAAACGGCCATGGCCCGCAATACCATCCTCGAATCGGCGCAGAATTTCGCGGGCAATTTTCCGGATGACCGCCGTGCGGCACGCCTCCTCGCCGAGGCCGCCACCCTGCTCGACGCCCAGCCGGCGCGAAAACGCAAGGTCTTGGAGCAGGCGGCACAATTGGCCCGCGACGAAGGCACAGGCCAGAGAATCAAGGACGATTTGAAACGCGTGGAGCTGCTCGGGAAGGAAACGGACGTGGTCTTCGCCACGGTGCAAGGCGGCAAATTTTCGCTTACCGCCCAGAGGGGACGCGTGGTGGCCTTGGTTTTTTGGGCCGGATGGTCGCCGCCATCCGTGGCCTGGCTCGCGGAGTTTGCCAAATTTTCCCGCAGTCTGCCGCGAGGAGTGCTGAGCGTGGCGACCGTAAGTTTGGATACCAAGGAGGCGAACTGCACCCAGACATTGGAAGCCCTCGGGTTGTCTTCCTGGCCGACAGCCTACAGCGGATCGGGTTGGGCTGACCCCCTCGCCCGCCGGCTCGGCATCAACGCGCTGCCTACCGTCTTCGTCTTCGACAAAGCAGGGCGCCTCCGCTCGCTCAATGCCCGGCGGGACTACGCGCCTTTGCTCCGGCAATTGCTGGCCGCAGAAACCAATCCCCGTTGACCCTCGCCGCCACCGGCTCGCGGAGAGGCCCGGCTAGGTGCCACGCCCTCCGCTCAGGCACCGATCTCCCAGAAGCGCCGCGCCGCATGCGGCCAGCTCCGGTCTTCCACTTTGCGCCGTGCCGCCGCGCCGAATTGGGCACGCAGTTTTTCGTCGGCGCACAATTGGCGCGCCGCCTGGCAAAGTTCGGCCAGATCACCGCCGCGGGTGACAAAGCCATCCTCGCCCTGGGCGACCAATTCGCGCGGGCCCCCTTGGTCCGAGACCACGCAAGGCAAGCCCGAGGCTTGCGCTTCGAGGACGACGTTTCCGAAAGTGTCCGTCGTGCTGGGGAAGACGAAGAGGTCGGCCGAAGCATAAGCGGCCGCCAACTCCTCACCCGCGAGATAACCGGTGAAAATCCCTTCGGGAAAGGATTTTTCGAATTCCGCGGAATACGGCCCGTGTCCCACCACCAAACCGCGCACGGGGAGTCCTGCCGCCCGGAGTTTCCGTACCACGGCGGCGAAGAGATCGAGTTTCTTTTCCTTGGAAACACGACCGGCATAGAGCAAGCCGATCTCGCCGTCCTGCCGTCCGCGCCGCTTCCAGAAGTTTTCGTCGCGGCGCGACGGCGCGAACAGTTCGGTGTCCAATCCGCGCGGCAGAATATGGATCCGGTCCCCCTTGATCCCGCGCGCCTCCAAGGCCAGCCGGTAGTCACCGGAATTGACGTAAACAATATCCATCTGCTCGTAGAACCACTGCATGTAGTTCCAAGTAAGCGTCTCCAGCCATGAGTCGTCGGTCAGAATGCGCACGTATTGCGGGAAGTCCGTATGGTAAATGGCGCTCGTTTTCAGTCCGAGAATTTTCGCGGCGAGCAACGCGCAGAGCCCGATCGGCCCGGGCGTGCTGATGATGACCTCGGTAAATCCTCCACGCTGCACGTAGTCGATAATTTCCAGCACGGGCGGAAAGCTGAGTTTTTGCAATTCGTATTCGGGCAGCTCGAATTCGCCGACCGGGGGAAAATTCATGATCGGAAGGTCAGAGGGGGCCACCGCACTGCGCGAGGTGGCCACAGTCAGGTCGAATCCCTCGGCGCGCGCCGCCGCGGTCATTCTTCGTATGGTGGTCGAAACCCCGTTGACATCTTCCAAGGTGTCCGTGAACCAGATGCGCCGGTGGTTGCGCAGGCTCGCCGGGACTTCCCCGCAGATGCCGGCGCAGAGGGGCCGCAGCTCGCCGCGCCCGGGCGAGCGGAAAGCGTAAAAATAGGGGGCCAGACCAAGCGCGAGGGGCACGAGCGAGCCGACAAATTGCAGGCTTTCGATCAGCCGTCCGGCCTGCAACTGCGCGATGAATTGGGAAAAGAAACGGAAGGCGAGCTGATTGACCAGCAGGTTGGCGGTGAGGAAGGCGCGGCGTTCCGGCGCGACCACCCCCTCGGTTGCTTTCTCGATGGCCGAGCGCATGCCCGGCTTGCCCACCGCATCGGCCAACTCTTTCCACAAGGACGCATTGCCCGGGAGCGCCACCTCCCAGATCTTGCCGGTGGCAATACCCTGCGCGAGGAAACCCAGCTTCTCGCTGAGGGTGAACCGGGTGGGATCTTTGCCCTCCATGAAACGTCCGGCCATTCTCTCGAGCAGGGCCGCCGCAGGCTTCTGGGCATTCCGGGAGAGACGCTGGCCGGCGAATTCGAAGATCACGCTGTAGAGGCTGTGGGCCATGACGAGCGGTCCGCCCCCTTCTCCGCCGGGAAGGCACCGCCCCTCGCGCACCGCGGCGAGGAATGCGCCGGGCGAATCACCCGCCGCCTCGGTCCAGGCGCGCCCTTCATACATGCCCCCTTTATCGTCGGAACCGCCGGTGAACACCTTGCGCCACGGCTCGTCCCAGAGCGGTTCCAGTTTGAGTTGCCCGGCAAACCGCGTGGTGTCCTCCGGGCTGAGGCGCGAGAGCGCGAATTCGGCCGCCTCGCCCAGCAACGGGTCACGCAATCCATTGATCGTCTCGAAGTGCCGGAAGAGAAGAATCAGCCGCTGCCAGTGATCGAGGGAGAGCCGTTCGTCAACCGGCCAGAAAGGATGCGCCACGGCATGCGCGATATCCTGCGCCTTGAGCCAGGCGGCCAAGGCGTAAATGTCCCGCCGCAGGGATTGTACTTCACGGTGCTGCCCTTCGCTGATCCCCCAAGCGAGGAGGTGCACTTTGACCTCATCCTCGGGAAAAAATGCGGTGATTTCTTCGCTGATGAAAGCTCCCGGCTGACCCGCGATCTCGAGACAACCGTCTATGGTGTCGTGGTCCGTGAAGGTGACAAAATCAAAACCCTTTTCCCGTAAGGCACGGTAGAGCTCCCCGGGCGCGGAGCAACTGGAGGGAAAGTCGACCTTGCGCAGGAGCCAGTCGGTCGCCCGCGCACTGTGCCGGGTATGAAGGTGAAGATCGGCGCGCGCCATGTGCAGAAAGGAACCTAGACCGAGCCGGCCGCTTTTTCACTCCCCGATTCTTCCCGTGGCCGCACCCGCCAGACCCAGCAAGCCACCGCAAGCAGGGCGGCCAGTCCCGCGTACAAGCCGAATCGCTCGGGATGGGCCGGAAAAGGCACAAAGGTGCCGTAAAGGGCGAGGAGAGGAATGATCGTGGCCAGCGGAAAGACAACCCAGCGCCACCAAGGCTGACGTCGGCCACCGCGCCACATGAGGCGTAACGCACCCAAAGCCAGCGCAGTGTAGACCAGCACGAGGAGCAATGCTTGTGCCGTGGCGGCCACGAAAAGGGTCTGGAAACGGTCGGCCGCCGGGACCAACAGGCCGGAGGCTACGACCAACAAGGCGCAGGCGAGGACCAAGGCCGCGGCATGTTGCGGGGCCCCGTGCCGGTTGGTCGCGGCCAACCACGAGGGGAGCTTGCCGGCACGGGCCAGGGCATAAATACCACGCAAGGCCGCCACGGTGAAGCCGATGCAGGTCGCGGTGAAATCGACCAGCACGGCCAGACGGATCCAGAGTGCGGCCCACGGCCCGAGCAACTCCCCGCCCATCACCGCGAAGCCATCGATCGCCTCGCCCCAAGTCTTGGCCACCCGGTCCGGTCCGTAATAAACCGTGCCCGCATAGGAACAGAAAAGCAGGAGCAGGGCGGCGGCCACCACGGTGCCGACCAGCGCCCGCGGGATATTGCGGCGCGGATTGCCGGTTTCCTCGGCGAGAGATCCCGCCGTTTCGAATCCGCCGAAGAGGAGGATACAAAAAAGCAGGGCGCCGAAGAGATCGCCGCCGTGGGGATTGCTCCAGGAAAAAACCGACCAGGTATTGGCCGGCCCGGCCTGGATGATCGCCGCGGCGGCGGTGAGCAGGAACGGAATGACCGACAGGCCGACGATGAGCAGCTGGATCTGCGTGGCCACCGCGGCGCCGCGCAGATTGAACCACCACGCGGCCCCGCAGACCAGGAGGGCACCGCCCCACCAAGGAAACTCGGCCCCGAAATAAAGCTCCAGAAAACGCGAGGCCAGGTCCCCGACCACGATGGTGAATCCCGCCGCCCCCGCGAAGAGCAGGGAAATCACGTAGACCCCGAGTGCGGCAAGGCCCGCGGTGCGGCCCCAAGCGCGCGCCACGTAGTCACCCATCGCCCCGGCTCCGCCCGTCTCTGCGGCGTAAAAGGCCACGACGAGCGAAAAGGCGATCATGCCCAAGGAAGCAAGGAGGACGGCCAATGGACCGATCGCCCCAGCCAAGGCGGCGACGATCCCGAGGAAGAGCGCGATATCGATCAGCGGGCCGATGCAGAAGCACTGCCCGACCAGTTGCAGCAGTCCGAGGCGCGCGTCGTGCAGCTTGCCCGGGGGCGGCTTCACAGCGAACGGAAGGCGGAGAGGAAAATGAAGAAGTTCACCACGGCGAGGACAAAAGCGGGCGCCATGGCAGACCAAGGATCACGCACCCGCCAGCGCGCCCACAAACCGCAGAGCATGAGCAGGACCAGTCCCGCGGCCGCCGCGACTTTCAAAAGGGGAAACCATTGACCGACAACCAGGCCCAACGCGCCGGAAATCTCCAACCATCCGACCAGCACGCGCCAACGCGCCAACTGGTAACGAGTGAACTCCACTTTCAACTTGGGGGAAAGCAAACAGGCGATTCCGTAGAAAAGAAAGGCGGCCACGGAGAGGGCATCGAGAAGGGGAAGAGGGGTCGGCACGCAGATTTCTCCTGACCCCGAGGTTAGAGTGTGCCTAGGCTGACGTCCAACCACCAGTTCATCATGGAAATCCCTAAAATCCTTGTCCAAATTTGCCAAGTCGTCGTCGGTTGCGGCCTGCTTAACGTCTGGCTGCTGCGTTTCAACAAAGCCACGTCCTACCGCGGAGGCAAGGCCTCCAGCATGCTGGAGGAATTCGCCACTTATGGCCTGCCCGCCTGGTCCTGCTATTTGGTCGGATTCCTCAAAGTGACCTCGGCCTTTGCTTTACTCGCTGGGTTCTTTTACCCCGTGCTTATCTTACCCGCCGCCGCGATTGTCGCCGCGCTGATGGCCGGGGCCCTCCGCATGCACCTCAAAGTCGCGGACCCGTTCAAGAAATCGCTGCCCGCCATTTCCCTGCTCGCCCTTTGCCTGCTCATCATAGTCGGACGTCTCGGCACCTAGCCGCCCGGCGCCATCCTCAGACTATCATCCCTGCGGCCACGGTTTCGTGGGTACCAGGGTCGACCAAGACAAAGGATCCCGTCAACCGGTTGCGACGGTAACTGTCAGAAAAGAGCGGCGTCGCGGTGCGCAAGCCAACGCGCCCGACATCGTTCATCGCCAGGGTGGGCACGCCTTCTTTTTTGTGCAAGGTCTCGATGTCCACCTGGTAACGCAACTCCTGCACGATGGCTTTGGTTTCTTTGGACGTGTGGCGCAGAAGGTATTTGCCGCGCACCTCCATTGGTTTTTGGGAAAACCAGCAAACCATGGCCTCGACGTCCTGTCCGATATTTGGCGGATTGTTCGCCTTGACCAGCATGTCGCCGCGCGAGATGTCGATCTCGTCCTTCAATGTCATCACCACCGACTGCGGGGCGAAGGCCTCGGGAATTTCTTTGCCGCCGGGCAAATAGATTTTCTCCACCGTGGTGGAAAATCCGGAGGGCAGGACGGAAACCGTGTCGCCCGGTTTGAAGACGCCGCCGGCCACCCGCCCGGCATAGCCGCGGAAATCATGATGCTCGCGGGATTGCGGCCGGATAATCCACTGCACGGGGAAGCGCGCATCGAGATGGTTTTCCGTGCCGCCGGTGTACACCGTCTCCAGATGGTAAAGCAGCGAGGGACCCTTGAACCATGGCATTTTGTCCGACTTCTCGACCACGTTATCGCCGTTCAGCGCCGAGACCGGAATGGCGGTAATTTCCGCAATGTCGTCGAGGCGCGAGGCAAATTTGTGGAAATCCTGGACGATGCGGTGGAAGACCCCTTCGTCGTAATCGACCAGGTCCATTTTGTTCACCGCGACCGCGAGGTGGCGGATCTTGAGCAGGTTGGCCACGAAGGAATGTCGTTTGGTTTGCTCGATAACGCCCTTGCGCGCGTCGATCAGAATGATGGCAAGGTCGGCGGTGGAAGCACCCGTGACCATATTGCGCGTGTATTGGATATGGCCCGGGGTATCCGCGATGATGAATTTGCGGCGCGGCGTGGCGAAGTAACGGTAGGCCACGTCGATCGTGATGCCCTGTTCGCGCTCGGCGCGAAGCCCGTCGGTGAGCAGCGCGAGGTTGACCACCGCATCACCGCGGCGGCGGGAACTTTCTTCCACCGCACTCAACTGGTCCTCAAAAATGCTTTTCGAGTCGTAAAGCAGGCGCCCGATGAGCGTCGACTTGCCGTCATCGACGGAACCAGCGGTGGCAAAGCGGAGAAGGTCCATAATCAAAACAGGCCGGAAATATTCAGCGCCGAGAAATCCGGAGTGGCCCCGGCATCCTGCCGATGTCGTGCCGTCATCACGGGCATGATACCCGTGCCTCTTTTCCGCCAAGGTGCCGCATCGGGCGCCGACAACGCCCCACTCTCCCCTCTGGTTTCTCCGTCCCCTGCTCGGTTGAAAGAATCCCCATTCATCAAAAATAACCCTCTTTCTTGCGATCTTCCATCGCGGTTTCGGAGCGCTTGTCATCCGCGCGCGTGCCGCGCTCGGTCTGGCGCGCCGCGGCAACCTCGGCAATGACCTCATCCAGCGTGGCGGCGTTCGATTCGACTGCGCCGGTGCAGGTCACATCCCCGATGGTGCGGAAGCGGACGGTTTTCCGTTCCAGTTTTTCGGACTCGAGCCGGATAATGTGCTCGGTCAGGGCAAGAAAGGAGCCGTGGCGGGCAAACACTTCACGCTGGTGGGCGAAATAGAGCGAGGGCAAGTCGACCGCTTCACGTTGCAGATACATCCAGATGTCCATCTCGGTGAAATTGGACAAAGGAAAAATGCGGAAATGCTCCCCCGGGTGGTGGCGTCCGTTGAAAAGATTCCACAACTCAGGACGCTGGTTTTTCGGATCCCACTGGCCGAAGTCGTCGCGGTGGGAAAAGAAGCGCTCCTTGGCGCGGGCTTTTTCTTCGTCGCGACGTCCGCCGCCGAGGCACGCGGTGAATTTATGCTCCTCAATGGTGTCAAGCAGTGTGACCGACTGCAGCGCGTTGCGCGAGGCGTAAGGGCCCTTCTCTTCCTTGACCCGACCCTTCTCGATCGAGTCCTGCACATAGCCGACGACAAGGCGGGCGCCGAGTTTCTCCGTGAAGGCATCGCGGTAGGCCATGGTCTCGGCGAAATTGTGGCCGGTATCGATGTGAAGGAGCGGAAAGGGAATCTTGGCCGGCCAGAAGGCCTTGGCCGCAAGGTGGGCCATGACAATCGAATCCTTGCCGCCGGAGAAAAGCAGGGCCGGATTTTGGAACTGCGCGGCGGTCTCGCGCAGGACGAAAATTGCTTCGGCCTCGAGCTGGTCGAGCTGATTTAACTGATAGTGCGGCATGGAATGCGTCGGCCCGCCCGGAGTCTTCCGGTAGGTTACTCCCCCGGGCGGCCGCCTCTGAGCGACCGCCAAAACCCAAGCAAATCGGCAGCACACTGATCGACGGAACGTGTCTGGGTGTCAAGAACAAGCGCCGGATGATCCGGCTCCTCGAACCCGCTATCCTTGCCCGTGAACTGCCTGATTTTTCCTGCCTTGGCTTTGCCGTAAAGTCCCTTCGGATCGCGCGCCGCACAGGTCTCGAAGTCGGCCTTGAGATAAACCTCGCGGAAATCCGGACCAATGATTTCCCGCGCTGCGGCACGGTGGCGGCGCAGCGGGGTAATGACCGAGACAAACACGATGATCCCCGCACTGGCAAAAAGCTTGGCCGTCTCGGCCACGCGGCGGACATTTTCGGTGCGGTCCTCATCGCTGAATCCGAGGTTGTTGTTCAACCCGGTGCGCAAATTGTCGCCATCGAGGATCACGGTGATCCGCCCCTCGCCGTGCAGTGCGCGCTCGACTTCATTGACGATGGTCGATTTGCCCGAGCCGGATAATCCGTAGAGCCAAAGCACGACGCCTTTCTGCCGGAGCAGTTGCTCCTTGGCGGTGCGAGCGAGGAAGCGCCCTGTCTCGGGGTGGATGTTGGTCATGGCCGACCTTGCTTTTACGCTGATGCCTCGTCGTAGGGAATTTCGGGGTAAGCTTGCTCTCTTCGGAATGCGCCCGCTGGCATGTCACGCAACTGGAAAAGTGGGCCCTCTGGGATTCGAACCCAGGACCTGGCGATTAAGAGTCGCATGCTCTAACCAGCTGAGCTAAGAGCCCTTTGCGCAGTCAGGAAACTGAACCGGAAATGTTGCAGGGATCAACTCCAGACTCAAGGACTTTCAACCAAGCTGATCAGGGTTTGGCCGCCTTCGCCTCTGCGGAGGAGCCACTCTGGCCCGCGCGGGCCGCTTGCAGCTTGCCGGCCACTCCTTCCGAGGCGCCTTCGAGTGCGGCGGCGCGTTCCCAGGCTTGGACCGCCTCTTTGTGCCGGCCGAGCTTTTCGCAGACATCGCCGAGGTGCTCCTCGATCGTCGGGTCCGGGGAGGCGCTGGAAATTTTCGCGGCACGCTCAAGCGGTTCGAGCGCCTCGTGGTAACGGCCCTGCTGGTAGAGGGTCCAGCCGAGACTGTCCAGATAAGCGGCATTGTCGGGCTCTGCGGCGAGGGCGCGACGAATGAACTTTTCCGCGTCGGCCAGGTTTTCCCCGCGCTCGGCCCAGAGGTAACCGAGGTAATTGAGCGCGGCGGCATGCCGGTCGTCCATTTCAAGACAGGAGAGGAAATGTTGCACCGCGGCCTCGTGCTGGCCGGCACGTTCGGCGACCACGCCGTGCTGGAAATAAAACTCGGTATTGAGAAACGAAGGCTGATACCGCGCGGCGAGCGCAGCGGCCACGTCCATGGCATTGAGGGCCTCGCGCCAACGCTTGAGGTGCCCGAGCAATTGGGCCTCATAAAACGGCAGGTCCGGAAGAGTGGTGAATTTCTCGCGGGCACGTGACAGCCAAGATGCCGCCCGCTCGGGGTTCTCCGTCCGCACGCAGAGACCGACAATCTCCAAGTAAAGTCGCGGGTCTTCATCGTGGAGCAGGAGGGCTTTTTCAAATTTTTCGAGCGCACCCGAGGCATCGCCGCGCTTGAGCAGGAGTTCCCCGTGCGCGCGGTAGGCGAGCAAGCTGGCCGGATTTTCGGCGGTGACCGCCTCGAGTTCGGCCTGCGCCTCGCCTTCGCGCCCGAGCGCGGCGAGGGCCAGCGCGAGTTTCTCGCGGGATTGTGCGGCCGAAGGTTGCAAGACAAGCAGGCGGCGGGCGGTGGCAACCGCATCCTCGAGGTGATTGCCGGCGAAAAAGAAATTCAAAGCGCGCAACAAGACAGCCGGGTCCTGCCGCCCCAGCTCGGCCGCCTTCCGGTAGTGTCCGAGGGCCAGAGTGGCTTTGCCGGAATCCCGCAGGTGGCCGTCCATGACCGACTGACGGATCGAGAGGTCGCCGAGACCCGCCCAAAAGGCGGCGTTCTGGTTTCCAGCGCGCCGGGCGGCCTCTTGGAGCAAGGCCACCGCTTCGCCGGGCCGGCCGTCCGCGCGATAAATGCTGAAAAGCATCTGGTAAGGCTCGATGCCATCGGGATCCGCGCCCAAAGCTTGGCGCGTGTAGCGCTCGGCCGGTTCAAATTTGCGCAGGCTGACCACGTAAATGCCCGCAATGCGCAGGGCGAGCGAGGCGGATTTCGGATTAAGCTTGAGCGCATCCTTGAGCACGGCGAGAGCCTCGGGAACTTCCTCGCGTTGCAAATGGAGGCGCGCAATTTCCAGGGACAAGGACACCTGGGATGGATCCAGATCGTGGGCGCGACGGTAGTGGCGGAACGACTCGTCGGGATCATTTTCGGCGACGAGAAGACCCGTGGCCACGCGGGCCATGGCTTCGGCCCGGCGGCCCGCCCCTTCCTCGAGCACCGCGGAACGGGCTGGGGGGGGAGCTCCGCCCCCGCCCAGACCGGCAGTTAAAGCGAGGAGAGCCTGCGGTCCGGGGCAAAAGACAAGAAAATAGAGCAACCAGGAAGCGACGCGACGCAACCGGAATGGCGCAAACATGGGGCTTAAGATAGCCTCTAGCTCTTGTAGCGCAAACGCTTCTTGTGGCGGTTAAGCTTCATGCGCTTGCGGCGCTTGTGCTTGGCGATTTTCGCCTTCCGCCTCTTTTTGATAGATCCCATGTGTTGCTTTAATAAACCAGCTTGTTGAGAGGATACTCTATGATCCCCTCGGCCCCGAGCGCTTTGAGTTGCGGGATGATCTCGCGGACAACCTTTTCATCGATGACTGTCTCGACGGCGACCCAGCCATCATGCGCCAGAGGCGAAACCGTAGGATTCCGGAGAGCGGGCAACTCCTCAAGCAAATTCTCCAAACGGGCCTGCGGGAGGTTCATTTTCAGCCCGACTTTGTCGCGGGCGGCCAGGGCCCCCTGCAGAAGGAGGATGATGCGGTCCATCTTGCCCCGCTTCCATTCGGCGGAGTAAGCCTCGCGGTTGGCAATGAAGACGGGATACGACTCCATGATAGTCTCGACGATGCGGAGGTTGTTGGCCCGTAGTGAGGCACCGGTCTCGGTAATATCCACGATGGCATCGACCAGATCAGGCACCTTCACCTCGGTCGCCCCCCAGCTAAATTCCACTTCGGCACTCACCCCGCGGCGCCGGAGAAATTCTTTGGTCAGTCCGACCGCCTCGGTCGCCACCCGCTTGCCGGCCAGGTCCTCGACGGACCGCACGGGCGAATCCTCCGGAACAACCACAACCCAGCGGGTCGGGGCCGAAGAAACTTTGCTGTAAGGCAAATCGCAGAGCGAGGCTACGTCGGAGGCATTTTCCGCCACCCAGTCGCGTCCGGTGATGCCGCAATCAAGAAACCCCTGTTCGACATAACGGCTAATTTCCTGCGCACGCAAAAGGTGGACAATCAACTCGGGATCATCGACCGAGGGCCGGTAGGAACGGTCGGCTCCGGACACCGTAAAGCCCGCCTTGGCAAAGAGGGACAAGGTCTGGTCCATCAGGCTGCCGGAAGGCAGGCCGATTTTGAGGGTGGTTTCAGGCATAAACTGGAGGGGCGAAAGTAGAAGAGAGCGCCCGGCGGTCAAGATCTTTGAGGCCTGCGGGTTTGCATCGGAAGCCGGGCAACTTCATCTTTGCGGTCGATGGACCGCTCTGCCCTGCTCGAGGAATTGGAGGATGAACCCCCCAAAAAAGAATCATGGGGGCCCTGGTTTCTCCTCGCGCTCTGCCTTTCCGTCGCCGCGCACTTTGCTTTCTTCTGGTGGGCCCGGTCGCACGCGGTCAACACTTTCAGCGATTCGTACTACGACCAGATGGTGCCGCGCGCCTTCAAAGTCGAACGCGTTGAGATCGACTCCCGCCTGCTCGACAATGCCCCGGAGCCCGAAAAGGAGATCGGCCGCAAAATCATCCCCGCCCCCGTCGAGCTGCCCGCCGAGGATATTTCGTCCGAAAAAGCGGCCGTCCGTGCCGCCCCGGCCAAACCGGGCCAGCTCGGCCTCGACGAGGAACCCGCCCCGCAAATCGGCCTTGCGGCCAGCGAAGCGGCCAACCGCCTGACCGCGGCAACCGCTGCCGCGCTCGAAGAAGACCTGGCCTCGATGCGCGAAGCCCTCCTCGCCGAAGAGCCTTCCTCCGCCGCGCAACCTGCGATCGAACTCGCCGCCGCGGCCGGTCGCGCCGGCGCCGGGGGCCCGGGCACCGTGCCTGTTGGTTACAGCGATCTGGATGACCTGCTCGCGCAGACCGGCGGACTGACCGCCGCGGCCGGCCCCATCTTCATGCCCTCCGACGTGCTCTTCGGTTACGACGAAGCCTTCCTCCGCCCCGAGGCTATCACCAGCCTGGAAAAACTCGGCGAACTCATCCGCCGCAACCCCGCAGCCCGCTTCCGCATCGAAGGGCACACCGATGCCTTCGGCGGCGCCGACTACAACGCGCAACTCAGCATGGCCCGCGCCGAGTCGGTCAAACAGTGGCTGGCCGGCACGATGTCCATCGACCCAGTGCGGATCGACACCCGCGGCCTCGGCAGCAGCCGCCCCCTCGCCCCTGTCGCCGGCAGCGTCGAGGAACAACAACTCAACCGCCGGGTCGAAATTGTTATTCTTCGCGCCGAGAGCGGACGCTAAAAAGCGGCATGCTTGCGCAACCGCTTCCGTGGCATGGGCACCCTGCCCATGACCTCCCGAGTAACTCGAGTTATGGAGGGGGAGCCAGCTTGTGGTTCGGGCAGGGGGCACGGGCGTCCCGCCCGTCACGACCCAAGCCCATCGGCAGGATGCCGATGCCACACCCCAATGATTTGGGTCACGGGCGTCCCGCCCGCATGGTCTTTCGGAAAACGGGCGAGACGCCCGTTCCCCCTGGGCTTTGCCGCCCCAGTTACTCCCCAACCACGCCCGCCAATGCGCGGGTTCAGGGACTCCCCAGTAACTCGAGTTATGGCGGACCCGCCAATTACTGCTTTGGACAGGGGGCACGGGCGTCTCGCCCGTCACGATCCAAGCCCATCGGCAGGATGCCGATGCCACACCGCACTGACTTGGGTTGCGGGCGTCCCGCCCGGCTGGTCTTTCGGAAAACGGGCGAGACCCGCGCACGGCGGGCAGGCTGCCCTTCCCTTGGGCTTGGCCGCCCCAGTTACTCCCAAACCACACCCGCCAACACGCGGGTTCGGGGACTCCCCACTAACTCGCGTTACGGCGGACCTGCCGGGCGACTCGACTTCTGGCTTGGGCAGGGGGCACGGGCGTCCCGCCCGTCACCAACTGACACCGCAGGCGGAACGCCTGCACCTCCTTTTATCCGAAATTACCGACCACCACGCGCGCGGCCATGAGTTACGACCTCGAAAAAATCCTGACCCGCGCATCCGACGATCTCGAACGGCAGACGCGCGGCAAATCGGCGGCTGAATCCCTCGAGGCCTACCGTCGCTTCCGGCGCCTCGAGGAGCACCGCCTGCGCCTGCGCATTTCGGCCGGGGCCGGCGGCCGCGAAGTCGTGCGGCAACGCAGCGACTTGGTCGACATTCTCTTTCGCCGCATTTTCGCGCAGGTCTGCACCGCGCATTTTGGGAAAGCGAAGCCCGAAGATTTCGCCGTCATTGCCTTCGGCGGATACGGACGCCGCGAGATGAATCCTTTCAGCGATGTCGACATCATGTTCCTCCACGCCGGGAACAAACCCGATGGAAGGGAAACCGCCACCGTGCAGGAAATCCTCCGCCTGCTTTGGGACACCGGTTTCAAGGTCGGGCACTCCGTGCGCTCCGTGCACGAGGCGATTGCCCAGGCCAACTCCGATCTGCAGACCAAGACCTCCATGCTCGAATCACGCTGGCTGGCCGGGGAACGCGGACTTGTCGACCGCTTCCGCGAGGAGTTCGAACGCAAATGCGTCAAGGGCAAGGAGGACGCCTACATTGCCTGGCGACTGGTCAACCAAAAGGAACTGCACGAGCAGTACGGGCCCATCGTGTCCGTGCAGGAGCCCAACGTGAAGCACGGGGCCGGCGGCTTGCGCGATTACCAGAATCTGCTCTGGAACGGATACTTCCATGCCCACGCCATGACCACGGCCAAACTGGTCGAAAAAAAAATCCTGACCGAAAGCGAACGCCGGCTTCTCGAAAAGGCCTATGACTTTTTGCTCCGCGGCCGCACCGAAATGCATTTCATCAACAAGCGCCCGATCGACTCCCTTACCCTCTACCTTCAGGGCCAAGTCGCCACGCGGCTCGAATACCCGCAGAAGCACATGTTGGCCCGTGTGGAGGCTTTCATGCGGGACTACTACCAGCACACCCGTAATATCCACCGCATCACAACTGCCGCGGTGCACCGCATGGTGCCCGAGTTGAAGCCGTCCCGCGCCGCCGGTTTGCTCGGTCTCTTTGCCCCGCAGGCCGAACGAACGGAACGATTCGACGGATTTAACGCGAAGGGCGGCCTGCTGCACGCCGACTCGAGCGGCATCTTCACGCAAGACCCGCAACGGCTGATGCGCCTCTTCCAGCACGCGCAGTTGCGCGGGCTCGATCTTTCGCAGGAACTGCTCGACCTTGTGCGCAAGCGGCTCGGCTTGGTCGACCGCACTTTCCAATACTCGCGCGCGGTGCGCGAAGTATTCCTCTCCATCCTCTCCCGCAAAGGTCAGGTCGGCCGCATCCTGCGCCTGATGCACGAAACGGATTTCCTCGGACGCTATCTGCCCGAGTTCGGACGTCTCACCTGCTTGGTGCAGCATGAATTTTTCCACCGCTACACGGCCGACGAGCACACGCTGGTCTGCATCGACAAACTGGACAACCTGATCACCAGCGGAGATCCGAAACTCTCCGGCTACCGCGATCTCTTCCTCGAGAACGACGATCCGGCCACGCTTTACCTCGCGCTTTTGCTGCACGACACGGGCAAGGCCGAGCACCGCCGCCACCACGAGGATGCCAGCGCCATGATGGCCACCCGCGTGGCCAAGCGTCTGCAGTTGTCCCCCGACCAGCGCCGTGCGCTCATCATGCTGGTCGACAACCATGGCCTCCTTTCCAAAACCGCACAGTCTCGCAACCTTGATGACCCGGCCACCGTCTCGCATTTTGCGGAGCTGGTGCAACCGGCCGACGACCTCGACGCGCTCATGCTCATCACCTTGGCCGACGGACAAGGCACGAGTGACGCCAGTTGGTCGGATTGGAAAGAGGGTCTCGTCTGGCACCTTTACCGCTCGACGAAAGCTTACCTTCAGGATGGCCCGGCTTTCTTGAAACAACGCGTCGTCGATTTCGAGGAGCTGAGAAAAGAAGTCCTCCGCAAACTGGCCGCCGAGCAGGGAGATGAAGCTGCCGCGCACTTTGCCAACATGCCGGAGCGTTATTTCCGCACTTTCACCGCCTCGGAAATTGCCGGCCACGTCCGTCTCTTCCGCCAATTCTTCGAATCCCAAAGCAAAGAAGGGGCCAGCGGAGTTTGCCCCGTGGTCAAATGGATGCACCATCCCGAACAGGGATACAGCGAAGTCCTGCTCTGCGGTTGGGATCACCCCGGACTCATCGTCCGCATTTGCGGCGCCTTTCTCGCCGCACGGGTTAACATCCTCAGTGCCGATATCCACACCCGGACCGACAATCTCGTCCTCGACGTTTTCCGGGTCTGTGATGCCAAGCATCAACCGGTCGCCAACGAGAAAGACCACCGCCTTTTCGAGCGCCTCCTCGACGAAGCACTGCAGGATCCGGATTTCGACTTCGCCCCGCATATCGCCAAGGCGCGGGCCCGCACCGGCTACCGCATGTCGCAGGAGGCGGACCTGCCCACCCGCATCTCGGTCGACAACCGCAGTCACCCGGCCTTCACCATTGTCGATCTCGAGACCCCGGATCGCATGGGTCTGCTCTATGATCTCTTCGCTGGGCTGGACCGGGAGGAACTGAACCTCGAGCTGGCGCGTATCACCACGGAGAAAGAAGTTGCCATGGATACCTTTTACCTCAGCCGGGCGGAAGACAACGCCAAGGTCTCCGGTCAACGCGAGGTGCAAGCCCTCCAGCGCGCCTTGCAGGAGGCTGCCGTGGCGGGGCTCGGAGCGGAGAAATGACCCGTCACTGGCCGTCTATTTTGCTGCGGCAAGTCCTGCGCCACGCCCGGCGCCACAAGCTGCTCGCCGCCATGAATGTGGCCAGCGTGGCCCTCGGGGTGTGCGTTTTCCTCGCCATCATGATTGCCAACCAGAGCGCCAACCGCTCGTTCCGCGCCGGCGTCGAACTTCTGGCCGGCAAAGCAAACCTCGAAGTGCGCGGTCCGCTCGACGAAACCCTTTTCCCTCCCCTGGTCCAAATCCCCGGGGTGGCCGCGGCCACACCCGTCGTGCAGGGAATCCTCACCCTACCCGGTCACCCCGGCGAATATCTCCGCCTGCTCGGTGTCGACCCCTTCACCAACCCGCCCTTCGAAACCTTCCGCATGGTCTGGCCCGATGGCGCACCCGTCGATGTCGAAGCATGGCTGCGCGAACGCGATGCCCTCGCCCTGACCCGGGAGTTCGCGCGGAAACTCGGCCTGAGGCCAGGCGACATCCTCCGGGTCAACGCGAACGGACGGACGGCCGACCTCCGCGTCCGTTTCGTCCTTCAGCCTGACGACCCCGCTGCACTGGCCGACATCCGCTCGGCTTCGATGGATCTCGGTTGGGCCCAAGAATTGCTTGGTACGGTCGGCCGGCTCGACTCCGTGCAAATTCTCCTCAACGCAGACGCTGACCCCGCCGCCGTGGCGGCCGCCGCGCGGGCCATCGTTCCGCCAGATGTGGTGGTCGCCGCCCCGCAGCAACGCAGCGAGCAGATCGGCAAGATGCTCTCCAGTTTCCAGCTTAATCTTACGGCCTTGAGCCTCGTCTCGCTCCTCGTCGGCATGTTTCTCATTTACAACACGGTCTCCGCCTCCGTTCTGCGCGCCCGCCGCGAGATCGGCATCCTCCGCGCCATCGGCACCTCGCGCCGCGAGATCCGCGCCCTCTTCCTCGGCGAAGCTCTCGTCTTCGGGATTCCGGGCATCATCCTCGGGATCCTGGCCGCCTTCCCATTAGCCGGATTTCTGGTCGGCGCAGTGGGCGAAACCATCAGCTCCCTCTATGTGCGGATCAGTATCGATAACCTTGCCGTCACCCCGGGGCAGATCGCCGCGGCAGCAACCGCCGGCCTGGTGTCAGTCCTCGCCGCCGCCTGGATCCCCTCCGGCGAAGCGACTAAAGTGCAAGTGACCCGCGCCCTCCATCTGGGCACCGCGATGGAACACTATACCACCGTTCCGCGACGCTGGCTGGCCTACGGGATTCTCAGCCTGGCCGGGGCCATCGCCGCTTCATGGCTCGCGCTGCAGACCGGACCGGCCTTGCTCGGGTTCGCCGCCGCATTCCTCGTCATCATCGGCTTTGCCTTCCTTGTGCCCGCCAGCACGGCCGCCGCCGGGCACCTCCTCACCCCGCTCGCGGCACGCTTCACCCGCGGCACCGCCTGGCGCATGGCGGTGCGCAATCTGGTCCGCGCCATGCACCGCAATGCGCTGACCACCGCCGCCCTCATGGCCGCCATTGCCATGACCGTCGGTATTTCCGTCATGATCTATTCCTTCCGGGCCAGCGTGGACACCTGGATCAACCGCACGATCCAAGCCGACCTCTTTGTCACCCTCGCGGCCAACGAAGTGACCGGCTTCCAGACCACCATCCCGGACGAAGTGGTTGCCTGGCTGGAAAACCACCCACAAGTGGAATCCGTCGACACCTTCCACGAGAAGCGCCTCCCCTTCCGCGGCGAAGAAGTTTTCCTCGGCATCATCCGCGGCCGCGTGCGCGGCGAACTCGCATTCACCGACGGCGACAGCGAGGGCAAAGCGCAGCTCCTGCGCACCCCCGGATACGTTGCCGTCTCGGAAAGCTTCGCCCGCCGTCACCAAGTGAGCACCGGCGACGCGATCGAACTCATCGCCCCCGCCGGACCGCAATGCTTCCGCATTGCCGGCGTCTATCTCGACTACACCCGCGACCAAGGCGTTATCCTCATGGACCGCGCCAATTACTCCACCCACTGGCCCGCTCCCGGCGCCCACACCACCGGCCTGCATCTCCACGATCCCGCGCAAGGCGACACCCTCGGCGCAGAATTGCGCGAGCGCTTCGGGGGCGAGACCGAATACGCCGTCTATTCCAACGCCTCCCTGCGCCAACGCATCTTCGAAATCTTCGACCAAACCTTCGCCGTGACCTACGTGCTGCGCACCATCTCCGTGCTTGTCGCCGTGCTCGGCGTCTCGCTGACCTTGACCACGCTGGTGACCGAACGCGAACGCGAGATCGGCATCATGCGGGCCATTGGCGGCTCCCCCGGCCAAGTCCGCCGCGCCTTCGTCGCCGAGTCCGCCTTGATCGGACTCCTCGCCAGCCTCATCGGCCTCGCCGCCGGCGCCTGCCTGGCCATGGTGCTCACCTGGGTGATCAACCTCGCCTTCTTCGGCTGGACCGTGCAACTCCGCTACCCCTGGGACCTCATGGCCTGGACGCCCGTCTGGATCATCGCCGCCGCCGCCCTGGCCGGCCTCCTCCCCGCCGCCCGCGCCGCCCGCATCCTGCCGGCCGCGGCATTGCGCTCGGAGTAAAGGGCCACGCAGTCCCGGAGGAATGCAGGCAAATTCCAGCCGCCCCAACCCGACCGGCCTCCCCGCTCAGGCTCCGCCTTTGATCACCTTCCCTCGGGACCTATCTTTAACCGACCAGGCATGAAAGACGGCACTCGCCGCGAGTCCGGCCAAGGCGAACCCGGCAACGACGAGAAAAACGCGCTGGTGGCCGAGGGGTCCGGGAAATTTGTCCAAGAGGTAACCCATGACCGGTCCCATAAAAATGTCCGGCGTATAGCCCACGACGGAAACGAGGCCGACCGCACTGCCCGTGAAAGCCAGAGGCACCTTTCCTTCCTGCATGATCGCGTAATAAAGGCCCCGCAGGGCAAAGATGCCGAGACTCGCGACGATAACAGCCAGCAGGTAAAGACCAAACATACCGGTATGAATGATACCGGCCGCGAGCAGCAGGCTTCCGAGCAGGAGAAAGACAAAGCTGAAAATCGTCATCAGCCCGGCACTGAAACGGTCCGCCAAATAACCGGCGGCGATAGCGGCGAGCGGACGGACCCACAATGATACCGTGCCGAGCTTGGCAGCTTTAACCTCATCCAAGCCGAGAACGTCCTTGGCATAAAGGGAAAAGTCGTCGGTCGCTTTGAATCCGACATAGGCACAAATGACGATGAAAGCTTGGAGCCAGACGGTCGGCATGGCCAAAACCCGGGCCACCCCGCGGAATTCAAAGCCGGATCGCTCTCGACGGAGGGAGTCGGACCGCCGCGGGAGAAAAAACCACACCGGCACCGCGGCGAGGACAGTCATAGCCGCCGTAAGAGCAATGATCAGACGGAATGCGGCAGACCGTTGTTCCAAGGTGGCAGAGCCCGCCTCCTCGGGAATGAGACTGGCATAGACCAGGACCAACACCACGGCTGTTGCCGCGGTGAGCAAACCCCTGCCGCCATCCAGCAACCCAAAAGCTGCACCTTGCCTTGTCAACCCGCCCCACACACGGGTCGCCCGCATCAGCGCGGCCCAGAAGAGGGCCACCGTGGTGAAACCCCAATAGGCGTAGAGCAGTTTCAAGCTGCTGAGCGAAGGGATGGAGGCGAGCAGCAGGCCGCCGCCAGAGGTGGCAACCAGAGCAAGCGCCAGAAGCTTGCGCGGGCTGAGGAGGTCGGCCAGCACCCCGCCGGGAAAATACGAGAGCATGGCCACGACCCCATACAGCGCGAAGGCCGTACCCAGTTGGAAGTTGGTCAGACCGAAAACCTCCAGAAAGGTCGGCCGAAACACCCTCGCCAAGACGAACGGGAGAAAAAAAACCGTCTCCCCGGCCACGATAAGGGCAAGAAGGGCCCACCACCGGGGGCCATCCGGCTTCCATCGGTTCACGCCCGCACCGAACATCACACGGCTTCAGGCAATGCCGAAATTCCCGAGAAAATTTTCGGGCACGGGCGCCACGATGCGGCCGATCAGCGCGTAATACTTCAACGGAACACCCTCCATGGAAACCCGGTGGGTATAGCGCTCCAATTGGTGAATTTCCAAAAAGTCCGATAATATAAGTTCGCGCACAAAGCGCGAAAATCCGCTGTCATCGGAGGACTCGAGGAAGGTTTCCTTGATATTGAGGGCCACCCAGCCGCCGGACCCCACCAATTGGAGAGCTTGGAAAAAAGCGGCCGGAGGAATGTCCCCGAAACCAAGCGCTGCCACCGTGGTCAGGCAGTCGAAGCTCCAGTCCGCCAGATCCTGCTTCTGCTCGTCCGAAAGGTCGGTGAAGTCCGCAACGAGGTAATCGTCATAGACGAGTGGGCGGTCCCGATAAGCTGCATCCCGCGCTTCGGGAATGATATCGGCGCCGACGATACGGGAAACGCCAATCCGGCGTAGACATTCCGCCATCATTCCATTACCCGCCCCCAAATCAAGCACGCGCAGTTCGCTGGAAGTTGCCCGCTCGGACGTCAGGCTCCTCTGCAAAAGCTCCGTGACTTTTTGCGGCGAGACACACTTCAAGCGCTCGTAAAAGAGCTGTTCGTAAAGACCGGGCCTGGCAAAAACTTTATCGTAGTCGTGAAAGCGCAATTTGATCGGCCGGCCTTCTTCCACAATGTAAAAATACGCTTCTGCCTGCGAAAGCTCGTGTCCTTTGTCGGGCGGGAATTGGATGCGATGCCGTTTAGTCATGATGGCTGTTTGGTGGGTATAAGTTTAACAACGCGGACAGGTGCATCCGGTCGATCGGGGAACCCTGGGCGGAGAGGGCGGGGAGATTTATGTCTTCCGCAGGTTAAGCGGAATGATTGCGCAAATCCGCGAAGCGGAATTTGTCTCTACGAAAAACCCTACGGCAGGTTCCGGCCGTGTGGCAATGACTCATATCTTGAAGCTGTCCGCCCCGGAGACAACCGCCGCGCCTGACAACAGGCGGGGCCCCTTCCCTCAAAGAGGCAACTTCTCCCCCTCCGCCGGCGTTTGCTCACCTTAAATCTAAGCTCATATCGCGCGTCAAAGTCGACCAGACTCTTCATCCGTTGCTACTGGGCCCGATCAGTCTTGGCCAGTTGATTTGACGCAACCTGCAAGATCTCGATCGAGTAAGTGACATGCCGGACCACTCCCGGATTTCCTGCACAACTTAGCCCGGTTGAACCGTGCAACTCCGCTACCCCTGGGACCTCATGGCCTGGACGCCGGTCTGGATCATCGCCGCCGCCGCCCGCGCCGCGCGGATCCAGCCGGCGACGGCCCTGCTCTCGGAGTAAGATCTTTTTTCCGACGACCGCACGCCCACCGGCGCGATGTTTTCTGCAGTGGCATCGGCATCCTGCCGATGATGTCTGATCATCACAGGCAAGATGCCCGTGCCACTATTTGCACGCGCCACATAGTGAGCACACAGACTCCCCTCCAGGGGGCACGGGCGTCCCGCCCGTCACGAAGAGACATCACGGCCGAAAAGGCCAGTCCGCGTTCAGCCGGAGTGATGCGCGGAGTGAGGGCGGGTCTTTTCACGGCGAGAGCAGTTGCACAGTCTCCGGCTACCGGTAGACATCCTTCCGGTTTCCGATCGTCACTATGAGGACGAGCAACCGGCCATCGTGTATCTCGTAGATCACGCGGTAGGCGCCGATCCGGATGCGCCAAGCCGGTCGGCCGGTCAATTTCTTGCAACCCGCTGGGCGTGGATTGTCAGCCAGCAAACGAATAGCATCGATAATCCGTTGCTGCTGGGCCCGATCAATCTTGGCCAGTTGCTTCTGTGCAACCCGCAAGATCTCGATCGAGTAAGTCACACCCCGGAGTGCTGCCGGATTTCCTGCACGGCTTGCTCAAAGGGCAGTTGTTCGCCACCTTGAGTCAGCGCGGCATCATAAGCACGGATGTCATCGAGTTCTTCCAATTCGCTGACAATCCGGTCCCAATCCGACAGCGGCAGAAGCACCGCGGTGCAGTTCTGGTTTTCGTCGAGGACAAATTCCGGGTGAAAGCTGACCATAGGGTTGAATATTCACCGGCCACCCGCCCCCGGCAACCCTTTCGTCTCTTGACCTTGACCCGATAGGCAACTTTTCCCCTTCCGCCCACGTTTCCTCAGTGTAAATTTAGAGCCATGACGCGCGTGAAAATCGACCCGGCCCTCCATCTGGCCAAGAAGCCGGACTGGATCAAGGTCCGCCTGCCTTCCAACCCGGTCTTTTTCTCGACCAAGGCGCTGGTCTCGGACCTCCGGTTGCACACCGTCTGCGAGAGCGCGCAGTGCCCGAATCGCTGGGAGTGTTGGAGTCAGGGCACGGCAACTTTCATGATCGCCGGCGACCGCTGCACCCGGGCCTGCGGGTTTTGCGCGGTGTCCACCGCCAAGCCATTCGCCCTCGAGCAAGACGAACCGCAGCGCGTGGCCGAAGCGGTCATGCGAATGAAACTCAAACACGTGGTCATCACCGCAGTGGCGCGCGACGACATGCCCGATGGAGGGGCGCTGCACTTCGCCCAGACCATCGAGGCGATCCGCGAACGCGACGCAGCCATCATCATCGAAGTCCTTGTCCCTGATTTCAACGGCAAGGACGACTCCTTGCGTACCGTGCTGGCGGCCGCGCCGCACATTTTCAATCACAACCTCGAAACGGTCGAGCGTCTCACCCCGGTGGTCCGCTCGCGGGCCAAATACCAGCTCTCCCTCCAGTTCCTCCACCGGGCCAAAGAACTGCGGCCACAATCGGTGACCAAAAGCGGCCTCATGCTCGGCCTCGGCGAAACGGAGACCGAAATCTTCCAAGCGATGGACGACCTCCGCGACCACCATGTCGAGGTGCTCACCATGGGCCAATACCTGCGTCCCACCCCGCAGCATCTTCCGGTCGTGGAATACATCCGTCCCGAAGTCTTCGATCTCTATGGCGAGATCGCGCGGAAAAAAGGCTTCACCCATGTGGCCAGCGGGCCGCTGGTCCGCAGTTCCTACCACGCGGCGGATTTTAATCCGTTGGAGAAAAAGTAAGGTGGATCGCGATGTCCTCATCGCGATTTTCTACCCCAAACATCGCGCCGAGACGGCGCGATCCACCCTCTGAATGATGAAAAAAGGTGGCCGCAACATTGTTATCACCGGCATCTCACGCGGTTGCGGCCGCGCCCTCGCCGAATACTACCTTTCCCTCGGGCACCGTGTGGCCGGTTGCGCGCGTTCGCCGGAGATCGTCGACGAACTCCTGGCCGAACACGGACCGCTCCACCATTTCGCCGCCGTTGATGTCTCCGACCATGAGGCGGTCCGCGCCTGGGCCTGCGATGTCCTCGCGCACTTCGGCCCGCCCGATTTGCTGGTCAACAACGCGGCGATCATTGCCCGGAATGCGCCACTCTGGAAAGTTCCTGCGCCCGAATTCGACGCCGTGATCGACGTCAATATCAAGGGCACGGCGCACGTCCTACGCCATTTTCTCCCCGCCATGATCCATCGTCAATCTGGCCTGGTGGTCAATTTTAGTTCGGGTTGGGGCCGCTCAACCTCACCGGATGTCTCTGCCTACTGCGCGAGCAAGTGGGCGATCGAAGGAATGACCCAAGCCCTCGCGCAGGAATTGCCCGCAGGCCTCGCCGCGGTCTCCCTCAACCCCGGCGTGATCAACACCGAGATGCTGCAAACCTGCCTCGGCAAAGAAGGTGCCGCGCCCTATCCCACCGCCCCAGAGTGGGCACTCCGGGCCGGCCCGTATCTGCTCGACCTCGGACCAAAGGACAACGGGCAAGCGCTCACCGTGCCGGGGATTCCGCTGGATTGAAGAGCAGTAGCGGCCTGTCCTCCGCTGGTCGGCCGAGGTTAAGCGGCAAGATGTCGCTTCTACTTTGCCTGAATCGCCCAAGGTGCGTAGGCTCGCGGCATGATGATCTCCGCCAAAATGCAGAAGGCGCTCAACGCCCAGATCGGCATGGAATTTGCCGCCGCCTTGAAATACGACGCGATGGCCGCGCACTTCGAGGCCGAAGCCCTGCCGCAAGCGGCCAAACGTTTTTTCAGGCAAGCCGGCGAGGAACGCACGCACGCGCACAAATTCCTCCGTTACGTGCTCGACGCCGGTGGACGCGTGCAGATCCCCGAGATCCCGGCCCCGCCGCACACTTACAAATCATCCGAAGCCGCGGCGCAGGCTGCCTTGGAGAGCGAGATGGCCGTGACCAAGTCGATCCACAAGTTGTTCGATCTGGCCCAGGCCGAAAAAGACCACGCCACCGCGGCCACCCTGCAATGGTTCATCACCGAACAGGTCGAAGAAATCTCTTCCGCCGACCAGTTCCTCCGCCTCGTGCAGCGCGCCGGCGAGAAGAATATCCTCGCGGTCGAGGACTACCTCGCCGAGACGGCGGAGGAGTGAACCTAGAAAAGACGTTGAGAGTTTATGGTTGAGGGTTGAGAGGTTGAAAGCCACTGACTTGCCGGTCCGGACGCAGTCACCCCGAGGATGAGGCAAGCTGATGACGTAAACTGCTCATGCTCACTCCCTCAACTCTCATCACTCAACTTTCAACTACGGTTTTAGGGTAAAAGTGGCAGGGATGCCCATGCCAGGGGCGCAGCACCCCGTTATCCAGCCAACCCGAATCCCGCATGCACCGCCTTGGCCGCTTCGGCAATGCTCTCCTCGTCGAGGATGACGGCGATTTTGATCTCCGAGGTCGAGATCATCTGGATGTTGAAGCCGCCTGCCGCAAGCAAATTGAACAACTTGGCCGCCACGCCGGAGTGCGTGCGCATGCCGATACCAACCACGCTCAATTTTGCAACCCCGGCGGTTTGTCTCACCCTGCGGGCACCGATTTCCGCAGCCACGGCTTTGAGCACCGGGCCGGCCTTGGCCAATTCGTCGCTGTTCGTGGTGAAAGAAATGTCCGTCGTGCCCTCGTGCGGCGCGGTCTGCACGATGACATCCACCACCACATTAGCCGCAGCCAGGGCGTTGAAAATTTTTGCCGCCCGGCCGGTCTTGTCGGGCACGCCCTCAATGGTGACTTTCGCCTGGTTTGGTTCGAGGCTGACGCCGCGGATCACGACGTCCTCCATGCCTGGTGTTTCTGCTTGCACGATGGTTCCCGGGTTCTGGTTGAAACTGCTGCGGACTTCGAAAAGGACCTCAAACTTGTGAGCGAACTCGACCGAGCGCGACTGCATAACTTTGGACCCTGAGGACGCCATTTCGAGCATTTCCTCGTAGCTGATGGTCTCGATCTTGCGGGCATCGGGCACGATGCGCGGGTCGCAGGTGTAGACCCCGTCCACATCGCTAAAAATCTCGCATTTGTCCGCCTTGAGCGCGGCGGCCAACGCGATGGCCGTGAGGTCGGATCCGCCGCGCCCCAGAGTGGTGGTCTCGCCGGCGGGGGTCTGTCCCTGGAATCCCGCGACGATCACGATCGTCCCTTCATCGAGGTGACGGTGGATCTGCTTCGGCGTGATCTGGAAAATTTTTGCCTTGGTATGCTCACCATCGGTCACGATGCCGGCCTGCGCCCCGGTCAAGGAAACCGCCGGGGTGCCCAAACCCTGCAAGGCCATGGCGAGCAGCGCGATGGTGGTTTGCTCGCCGGTGGCCAGCAGGACATCCATTTCGCGCTCGTCGGGCCGGGGGCAGACCTCCCGCGAAAGTTTGATCAGCGAATCGGTCACCCCCGACATGGCCGAGACCACCACGACAACCTGGTGACCGGCCCGCTGGGTCTCGAGCACGCGGCGGGCGACGATCTTGATCCGCTCGGGATTGCCGACCGAGGTGCCGCCGTATTTCTGCACGATGATCGCCATCAGCCGACCCCCAACACTTTCGCGACCGACTCCATGGTGGCTTCCGCTTCAAGCGCTTTGAAGCCATGCACCATCGGTGCTTCAGGATCTTTCAGGCCGTGTCCGGTCACCGTAAGCACGATTTTCGCGCCTTCCGGATATTGATGGAAAGGGCACGTCGAGCACCGGTCATTGGAAAAACATTTCATCAGCCCGGCGACGGATGCCGCGCTGGCCGGTTCGACAAAGATGCCTTCTTCCGCGGCCAGCCAGCGTTGGGCGGCGAGGATTTGCTCGTCGGTCACGATATCAATGCAGCCACCGGAATCGGTGACCGCATTGCTCGCTCCCTGCCAGCTGGCCGGGTTGCCGATCCGGATGGCCGTGGCAATGGTCTCCGGCTTCTCCACGACATGGTCGAAGAAAATCGGGGCCGATCCTGCGGCTTGAAATCCGGTCATGCGCGGCAACTTCGTGGCCTTGCCGAGTTGGTGAAATTCGCGGTAGCCCTGCCAGTAAGCGGTGATATTGCCGGCGTTGCCCACCGGCAAAATGTGGATGTCCGGCGCGTCGCCCAATTCCTCGATGATCTCAAAGGACGCGGTTTTTTGTCCTTCGATCCGGAACGGGTTGATCGAGTTGACAATGTCAAAGCGTCCGTCGGCACCAAGTTCGCGCACCAAGCGCAGGGCATCATCGAAGTTGCCGCGGATCGCCACGACTTTGGCCCCGTAAATGAAGGCTTGGAGCAATTTGCCCGCGGCGATTTTTCCGGCCGGCAGCAGCACAGCGCAAGCCAGATCGGCCCGGGCCGCGTAGGCGGCCGCGGCGGCCGAGGTGTTGCCGGTCGAAGCGCAAATCACCGCCTTGGCTCCGCGCTCGACAGCTTTGGAAATGGCCAGGGTCATCCCGCGGTCTTTGAATGATCCCGTCGGGTTGAGCCCCTCGTATTTGACCAAGACCTCCGCACCGCGCCCGACCAGCCGGCTCAACTTCGGCGAGTAAATCAGCGGCGTGGACCCCTCGTTGAGCGAAACCACCGGGGTGGCCTCGCTCACGGGCAGAAATTTCCGGTAGCGGCTGATCACCCCGCGATCATGCAGGTTTTTCACGACTCCGCCTCCACCCGGTAGAGCGCCGGTTCGTCGTGCACGCAGTCGAGCGCGCGGATTTTTTGGAGCGCGGCCAACATCTTGCCACGCGGCGCATCATGGATCATCAAGACGAGTGCGGCTTTCGCGCCCGCTTCCGTCTCGGGTTGGATGACCGAGGAGATGCCGATCCCCGCCTCGCCGAGCAGACCGGCAATGCGGGCCAGCACCCCCGGTTTGTCATCCACACCGAGCCGGAGGTAGAACGGGCTGACCACCTCGGAGGCCGGACGGAGCTTGCCGTAAAGCGTGTGCGGAATGAACCCGTAGGAGGCGCGCGGCGACTGCAAGGCCAGCGCCGCATCGGCCAGATCGCCGAGCACCGAGCTGGCCGTCGGATCCTGCCCGGCTCCGCGTCCGTAAAAAAGCGCATCACCCACCACGTCACCACGCACCGCGATGGCATTGAAGACACCGCGCACCGAGGCAAGAATATTGGCGTTCGGGACGAGGGCCGGTTGCACGCTGACCTCGACCGCGCCATCCGCCCCCGCATCGATGAAGGCGAGCAGCTTGAGCGTGTAGCCAAGTTGCGCGGCAAAGCGGATATCCTCCGGCGCGATGCGCTCGATGCCTTCGACCAGAACGTCCTGGCTCGGCACCCAAAAGCCGTAAGCGAGCGAAGCCAGAATGACCGCTTTGTGGCCGGCATCCCAGCCGTTGACGTCGAGCGCCGGGTCGGCTTCGGCGTAACCCGCCTCCTGCGCCTCGGCCAAGGCCGCCGCGAAATCCAGCCCGCTTTCGCTCATCCGCGTGAGGATGTAGTTGCTCGTGCCGTTGATGATGCCGCGGATGCGCTGGAAATGGTTCGCCACGAAAGCCTCGCGCACCGCTTTGATGATCGGGATGCCGCCGGCCACCGCCGCCTCGTAAAAAACCGGGACTTTCTGCTCCGCGGCCCGTTGGAAAATTTCCGCGCCGTGCTCCGCGAGCAGGGCTTTGTTGCCCGTCACGACGATTTTGCCGCGCTCGATGGCCAGCAAGATCAATGCGAGCGGTTGCTCGATGCCGCCCATCAGTTCCACCACCACCTCGATCCGCGGATCTTCCAGCAGGTCGCGCCATTGGCCGGTGACCAGACCGGACGGCAGTGCCGCCGCACGTTTTTTGCCCACTTCCCGCACGGCGACCTTGCGCACCACCAAGTCGCAGCCCGTCCGCTCACGGAGCAAGGCCCGGTTTTTTTCCAGATTGAGGAAAACCCCGGCTCCGACCGTGCCGAATCCGGCCAGACCTATGCCTATTTCGCGCATGATTTTGAGCCCGACATCCTGCCCTTCCGCCCCTCTTTCGGCAATGCTTTGCTCACCCCGCCCTTCCAGAGTGCAGCGGGAATATTTCCCGGCAACTTTAGGCCGCTGGAGCCCGGCAACCAAGCAGAGCACGAAAAAAAACGATGAAACCAACCATCGCGGAATTACGCGGGACCTTTTTCACTCGTCTTCAGCCGGTGCAGCCGCGCGGTCTTGGCCTCCAATTTTCCCGAAGCCGGGATCGGCTTCGCCCGCGTGTGCTACGTGATCGCCAGCGGTTCGCCCGGCTTTGGCCGCCACGGAACTTCGCCTATCGCCGGCGGTCAACCGGGGTGGCCCACCTCGGCATCGAGGAACTTTTGCAACTCCCCCAAGTTCCCCTTCTGTTGCGCCGAGATGGCGATGAGGGAGACCCCGGGAAACTCCTGGGCCAAGCGCGGCAAGTTGCCGGCCGCTCCCGGCAAATCTGTTTTGTTCGCCACCAAGGCCCACGGGCGCCGCGCGAGCAGCGGATCGTAAAGGCTCAATTCCTCGCGGATGTTCCGCGCGTCATCGACCGGATCGCGTCCCTCGCTGCCGGCGGCATCAACCAGCAAGAGCAAGGTGCGACAACGAACAATGTGCCGTAAAAAATCGTGCCCCAGACCGACGTCGAGATGCGCACCTTCGATCAATCCGGGAATGTCCGCGATGGTGGCCCGACGAAAACCGGGGAAATCCATCACCCCGACCATGGGATGCAGCGTCGTAAAGGGGTAGGCCGCCACCTTCGGGTGCGCGGCCGAAAGCGCCCCGAGCAAAGTGGATTTCCCGGCGTTCGGATATCCGACCAAGCCGGCATCGGCGATCATGCGCAGCTCGAGAAAGAACCACCCCTCTTCACCCGGCGTGCCCTCGGTATATTGCCGCGGCGCGCGATTGCGCGAGCTTTTGAAATGAATATTGCCCCGGCCACCGCGACCGCCCTGCCCAAGCAAAAATTCCGCCTCCGGTTGATCCAGATCGACAAGCAATTCGAGGTCTTTCGCCTCCACCTTGCGCCGGCGCAGGGGTTGTTTCTCTTTCTCCACGAATTTCAAGGGATCATGAGGCGCAACATCCGGTAGCCGATAAACCAGGGTCCCGACCGGCACGGGCACAATTTTGTCCGGCGCCGCGCGACCGTATTTCTGCTTTCCCATCCCGTTCGCCCCGCTTTTGGCCCGGACAATCGGTTCGTAATAGAGACTGACCAAGGTGTCGATCTGCGGGTCGGCACGCAGAATGATACTCCCGCCGTCACCGCCATCGCCCCCATCGGGACCGCCCAGCGGGACAAATTTCTCGCGGCGGAAACTGGAGCACCCGTTCCCGCCGCTGCCGGCAATGGCGTGGATACGGATCTGGTCGATAAACATGGCGGGACGGCACGCGGGGAAAACCCGGCAGTACGCTTATTCCTCTTCGCCTTCCCCGACGAGGGGCGGTTCCCCGCCCTGCTCCTTCGTCGCTTCAAGCTGTTTGAGCGCGTCGGAAGCATCATCCACCTCGTCAAGCACGGTGCGGCTGACCAAAATCGGCGCCTTTTGCTGGATGGCCATGGCAATGCAATCGCTCGGCCGCGCATCCAATTCGATGATTTTCTTTTGATGCAATTCGTTTTCCGCCGAGATAATGAGCCGCGCGTAAAACGTGCTGTTTTTCACATCATTGATCACCGCTCGGTCGACCTTAGCGCCGAAAGCAGCCAGCACGTGGGCCATGAGGTCGTGGGTCAGCGGACGCTCTTTGTCCGTGCCCGCGAGGAACATGTTGATCGCGTGGCCCACGGTGGCATCGACATAAATAACGAAGGTTTTCCCCTCCGTGCCGAGAAACAGTGCCGCGCCATTAGCGGTCGGGACGACGGCCTTGAGCTGGACGGGAACGACTTGCTGGTTCGACATCCCGCCCAAATTACGCCTGGTCCGCCCCCAAATCCAGAGGCAAAATTCCTCTCCACCCCCGCCGACTGCGCACTCGCCCCACGCCTCGGGAGCAGGCAGGATAAATCCCGATGGAGCCCGTGATCGAATTTATCAGCACCAATTGGACCAGTGCGGTCGAGGTCGTGCTGCTCACTGTGCTGCTTTATTACGGCTATCTTTATTTTCGGGGCACCCCGGGCGCAAAAATTCTCGTCGGACTCGCCCTGCTCTTCATCAGTCTCACGCTGGCCTCCCAACTTCTCGACCTTAACGTCATCGGCTGGCTCCTGCGCAGTTTTTCCGTTTTTCTGGCCATCGCGCTCGTGGTCATTTTCCAACCGGAACTGCGGCGGGCCCTGACCGAACTCGGCAGCCAGCATTTCTTCCGGTCCGCCCTGCAGAAAAAAGAATCGATCGACCAACTGGTCGACACGGTTTTTGATTTGGCCAGGCGCCAATTTGGCGCGCTCATCGCCCTCGAGCGGGACATCAGCATCCGCCAATTCGCCTCGACCGGCGTCGATCTCGACGCCGTGTTTTCCAAGGAACTTATCCTGACCATCTTTCACCCCAAGACGGTGCTGCACGACGGCGGGGTCATTGTGATGAACGCCCGCGTGACCGCCGCCGCGTGCATCTTTCCGCTCAGCGCGCGCGAAGACCTCGACCGCAGTCTCGGGTTGCGCCATCGTGCCGGGATCGGCATCACCGAGGAGTCGGACGCCATTGCCATTTTGGTCTCGGAGGAAACCGGCCACGTCTCGCTCTGCCATCGCGGCATCCTCGAACGCAACCTGAACCTCGATCGCTTCCGCCGCCGCCTCAATCAACTCCTCCTCCTCGAGAAATATGAAACAGATTCTCCTGCACAATTGGAAAGTTAAGCTGACTTGCCTCGTGCTCGCCGCGGTCGTCTGGTATCTCGTCCAGCACAATGTGGATCCCGGTGGCGAGGGACGCAGCCGCGCGACATCCTCCGAACGCGCCAAAAAATGACCCGCCGCTACTTCGGAACGGACGGCATCCGCGGCCGCGCCGGAGAAACACCGATCACGGCGGAGTTTGCCGAAAAGCTGGGACGCGCCCTGGTCCGTGTGCTGGGCAAAAGACAGCCGGTCATCGCCATTGGACGCGACACGCGCGAATCCGGTCCGAGGCTCGAGGCGGCACTGGCACGAGGTCTAGCCTCGGCCGGAGGCGAGGTGCGCTTGCTTGGCGTTCTGCCCACCCCCGGGGTGGCTGCTTTCGTGGTGGCCAACCGCCTCGATGCCGGGGCGGTCATTTCCGCCTCCCACAACCCGGCCCACGACAACGGGATCAAATTTTTCTCCGGCGACGGATTCAAACTCCCCGACGCGACCGAACTCGCCCTCGAGCAGCAGCTCGAGGGCCCCGCGACCGACGGGGCGGGAGCGGTTGCCGCCTTGGATCATGCCGCGCCTCAATACGTGGCGCATGCCCTGCAATCCTTGCCGGCCGGCTTCTCCCTGCATGGACTGAAGGTCGCGGTGGACTGCGCCAACGGGGCCGCGGGCGAGACAACTCCGGCCGCCCTGCGGGCGCTCGGTGCCGAGGTGCATCTCTTCCACGCCACGCCCGACGGGAGCAACATCAATGCGGGCTGCGGTAGCACCGTGTCCCGCGAGATCAGTCGTCTCGTCAAAGAGACCGGGGCCCAGGTCGGACTTTCCCACGACGGGGATGCCGACCGCCTGCTGCTCTGCGATGAGACCGGCGATCCACTCGACGGCGACGAACTGCTCGCCATGGCCGCCCTCGACCTGCTGCGCCGGGGCGAACTCGCGGGCCAGACCGTGGTTGCCACCGTGATGAGCAACCTCGGACTCGATGAAGCCATCGAAGAAGCCGGCGGCCAAGTGATCCGCACCGCGGTTGGCGACCGCTATGTGCTTGAAGCCATGCGCAAGGGTGGATTCATCCTCGGCGGCGAGCAGAGCGGACACCTGATTTTTCTGCGCCACGGCACAACCGGCGACGGGCTTGTTTCCGCCCTGCAAATTTTCCGCCTCATAGCCGAGAGCGGAAAGCCCCTGAGCGAACTCCGCCAAGTGCTCCGGAAATACCCGCAAGCACAGCGCGCGGTGGCCGTGAAATCCAAACCACCTCTCGAATCGGTGCCGGCGATCCAATCCGCTCTAGCCGCCGCGGAACAAGCCCTTGCCCCGCGCGGCCGCGTCTTGGTCCGCTACAGCGGCACGGAACCGAAGCTGCGCATCCTGCTTGAAGGCCGCGAGGCGGGCTTGCTCGAAACGCACGCCGACCACATTGCCGACGCCGCGCGCCAAAGTCTGTAGGTGGAGCGCGCTGCGCCAACCGCGATTACTTTCCGGGTGCCGCGCTCGGAGAGCGCGACCCGCAGGATGGAAGGCCCCGTCTACTCCGTGCGACGGTTGTCGCGCTGCGGGACAAAGGAATTATTGATGATGTCGAGCACGCGCTGGCCGGGCAGGACGCGGTCCGAAATCTCATCAAGATTGCCATCGCGGCCGATGACGAAGACGGCAAAGTCTCCCGCGACCCCGTAGGACTGGACGATGGCGCCCGGGTTGGCGGCGAGCACGAACGGGATGTTGGAACGGATCACACCCGGTTCCCCGGTGAAAGCGGCAACCATGACCGCTTTGTCGTTGCCGAGCAGTTGGTAGGTCTTTTGCAGCTCTTTCGCTTGTTGGCGGAATTTCCGGTGTTCCGGGGAAGGTGCGACCACCAGGACAACGGGCTGACCGCGCAGCGCTTTCAGAGTGGTGCGGTTGCCGCCGGATTTGAGCCACCCGAAATCAGGGGCCCAGCGCGCCACATTGGCGGAGGCACCGGAGAGAGCGGTGAGCACAAGGAGCAGGACGGCCAGACGGCCCATGGTCGTGGTGCTCATCAGATTTTCATGATGTCGGCTTCCTTGGCGGTCAGATGGACATCCACGTCGGCGACAAATTTGTCGGTCAGCTTCTGGATCTGGGTCTCGGCGCTCTTCAGGTCGTCCTCGGTCAGATTGCCTTCCTTCTGCATTTTCTTGGCGGTTTCCATGGCCTGCCGGCGGGCCGCACGCAGGCGCACGCGGGTTTCCTCGGCCATATTCTTGAGCGTTTTGACCAGATCCTTGCGCCGTTCCTCGCTGAGTTCCGGGACGGGCAGGCGGATAATTTTGCCGTCGACCGAAGGAGTGATGCCGATCTTCGATTCATTGATCGCTTTCTCGATCGGTTTTAGCGTCGAGGCGTCGAAGGGTTGGATGACGATGAGGCGCGGTTCCGGTGTGCTGATCAGCGCGAGTTGTTTCAGTTTCATAACCGAGCCGTAAGCGTCCACCTCGATCCCCTCGACAAGGGCGGGTGAAGCTTTGCCGGTGCGCACGCTGCTAAATTCGTGCTTCATGAAGGTGAACGCCTTGTCCATGCCCTCCTCTGCGGTGAAAAGAATTTCGTCCATAAATTGTTAGTTTGCGGTGACCAGTGTGCCGATCGGTTCTCCCTCGACCGCGCGCTTGATGTTGCTCGGGCCCGCGATGTCAAAGACCACGATAGGCATCTTGTTGTCCATGCAAAGGCTGAAGGCGGTCGAATCCATGACCTTCAGCCGCTTCTGTAAAGCCTCGGTGTAGGTGATCTGGTCGTATTTCCGGGCCTCCGGATGCGTCTTGGGGTCGGCGTCATAGATGCCGTCGACTTTGGTCGCCTTGAGAATGACGTCGGCGCCGATTTCGTTGGCCCGGAGCGCCGCGGTGGTGTCGGTGGAAAAGAAGGGGTTGCCCGTGCCGGCCACAAAAATAACAACGTGCCCGTTTTCCAAATGCCGCAAGGCGCGCCGCAGAATGAAGGGTTCGGCCAGGTTGTTCATTTCGATCGCGGTTTGCACACGGGTGGTCACGCCGAGGTCTTCCAGTCCGCTCATCAAGGCCATGCCGTTGATCACCGTGGCGAGCATCCCCATGTAGTCCGCCGTGGCGCGGTTCATCCCGCGATGCGAGGCGGCCAACCCGCGCCAGATGTTGCCGCCGCCGATGACCACCGCAAGTTGCACCCCAAGGCCGGCCACCTCCTTGATTTGGGCCGCGAGAGCGCTGACAATCTGGGGCGAGATATTGTCTTTGCTGCCCGACTCGCGCAGGGCCTCGCCGCTGATCTTGAGGAGCACGCGGCGATACTTGGTCGGTTCGGGCATAGTGCAGAGTAGCCGAGCGGACCGCCTGGCTTGAAGCGAAAAAACCGTGAAAAAAAGATCCCCGCGAAGGCATTCCGGCGTAAACTGAAGCGTGATGAATACGGAATCCGTCCCGCTCCCTTCCTCCATGCCCGTGATGGCCCTCTCCGGGGTGACTTTGTTTCCCAATGCGCTGATGCCGCTCTTCATTTTCGAGCCCCGTTACCGCGAAATGCTCGCCTCCGTCTTGGCCGGCGACCGTATTTTTGCGGTGGGCATGGTGCGGCCGGACACCGGGGAGGAGTCGATCTTTCCGGTCGCCGGGGCCGGGTTGGTCCGCGCCTGCGTGGGCCAGCCGGACGGCACCAGCCAACTCATTCTGCAGGGCTTGGGCCGGGTCGAGTTCACCGATTTTGAGCAAAAGGACCCCTTCCTCATCGGCCGGGCCCGACCGCTGGCCACGGTGATCGACGACGAGGCGGCGGCGCAGGGATTACGGCGTGAATTGCAGGACATTTGCACGGGCCTCGTCTCGCGCGGGATCGAATTGCCGGAGACTTTTACCAATGCGGTCGGGGAGATGAACGATCCGGCCACCCTCGGCGACCTGTTTGCACAACACCTGGTTCGCGATCCCCTCGCGGCCCAGGAAATTCTCTCCGAGCCGGGATTATCGCTGCGCCTGCGCAAATTGGTCGACACACTGCGGCGCGAGTGGCAGCAATTTCCTTCCGGAACGGGATGAACAAGCAGGGCATCCTTGCCTTCCCTGAAGAGCGGGCCGAGCTTCCGGCCCTCAGCGGTCCATTCACCGTCACCCGGCTCAACCGCGCGGTCCGCGAATGCCTCGAGGGCACTCTCGGCCCAGTCTGGGTCCGGGGCGAACTTTCCAACCTCCGGCGGCAACCTTCCGGGCACCAATATTTCAGCCTGAAAGACGAAAATGCGCAGGTCTCCTGCGTTCTCTTCCGCAGTTCAGCTTCCGGGGCGCCGCCCTTGCGCGACGGGATGCAGGTCGAATTGTTCGGCGACCTCTCGGTCTACGAGGCACGCGGCCAATACCAAATCGTGGTCCGCCGCCTGCAATCGCGCGGGGCCGGCGAACTTGAAGCCCGCCTTCGTGCCCTCCAGGAAAAGCTCCGGGCCGAGGGGCTCTTCGCTCAATCCCGCAAAAAGCCCCTGCCTTCCCACCCGGCCCGCGTCGGGGTGGTCACCTCGCCCACCGGCGCTGCGATCCGCGACTTCCTGCACGTCCTGCGCCGCCGCGCACCGCACCTGGAAATTTTCATCGCTCCAGTCCGCGTGCAGGGCCGGGGGGCGGCGAAGGAAATTGCCGAGGCGGTCGGACGTTTCGCCGCGGCTCAGGATCACGGTTTTCCCGCGGTGGACGTCATTGTGGTCACCCGCGGCGGCGGGAGCCTCGAGGACCTGTGGGAGTTCAACGAAGAGATCCTGGCCCGCGCCATTGCGGCCAGCGGCGTGCCGGTCATTTCCGCGGTCGGCCATGAAACCGATCTGACCACTGCAGACCTCGCCGCTGACCTGCGCGCTCCTACGCCCAGTGCCGCGGCGGAAATTCTCAGCACGGACCGGGCGGAGACGATTGACCGCTTGCGTTCCCTGCTCCGGCGCCTCGAGCGCGATGCCGGGGTCCATTTGACCCAAGCCCGCGCCCAACTCGAACTGCGCGCCGCGTCCGGAGTCTTCCGGCTCCCCCTGCGCCGAATCGGTGATTGGCGCCAGTGGACCGACGACCTGCAGGCTCGCGGCACTTCGGCCGTCTCGGCCCGCCTCGCCTTGCTCCAATCGAGCGCTGGCCGGGCCAAGGCGGTCCTCGCGGCCCGTGCCCCATCCGCCCGCTTGGCCTTTTGGTCCGACCGTCTGGCCGCCCTCGCCCAGCGCCGCGAGAAAGCAACGGCCACTTTCCTGCAGCAACGCCGGCTCACCCGGGAGCGTCACGCTCACGCCTTGGAATTGCTCGGGCCGCGCCAGACGCTGGCCCGCGGTTTCACCATCACGATGGATACCCAGCGCCGTCCGCTGAGCTCGGCCCGGCGGGCCGCCGAGGAAGAACTGATCGTGACCGTCTTTGCCGACGGAGAAATAAAATCAGAGCCCTTGGGGTGAAGTCCGCCTCCGAGGGGGGCAAGGCCGCCAAATTGCCTTCAGGGCGAAGGCACTCCCGCTGCGCGCTGCTCCGTCACCGTTCCAGTGCCTTGCCTCGGCAATTCGGCCAAACGCACCTTACCGGGGGGCGGGAAGAAACACTGCCTCCCCATGGCCTCCCGGAGGTAGTTGAGGTAGACGGGGCGGCGAATTTCCACCGCGCCGAAATTCTCGAGGTGATCGGTCACCCATTGGATATCGAGCAATCCGAACCGCGCAGCACGGAGAATGCCAACCAGGGCAAGTAGGGCCACTTTGGAAGCCTCCCTGACCCGAGAAAACATTGACTCGCCAAAGAAAACCCCGCCCAAGCGCACGCCATAAAGCCCGCCGACCAGGTTGCCTCCTTGCCAGACCTCGACACTGTGGGCGGAACGCGCGGCAAAAAGATCGGCATAGACCCTCGCGATGGCGGGATCGATCCAGGTCTCGGGTCGGTCCGCACAGCCCAGCACAACTTCGGAGAAGGCCAGATCCACACTCACCGTGAAACCTAAACGGGGGAGCACCCGGCGAAAGCCGTGGGGCAAGTGGAAGCCGTCAAGAGGCAGGATGCCCCGCGGGTCCGGCGAAAACCAGCGCAGCCGTCCGTCGCCGCACCCCATGGGGAAGAACCCGTCTCGGTAAGCACGGAGGACCGACACTGCGGTGAGGCGCTCGGGGGGAAAGGACTGGGAAACCAGATCCGACATGGCGACGTAACCTTTGTCTCAAACCGGCCTTTCATGCAACCCGCGCCTTACGCAGTTGCCTCCAAAACGGCTACCCAGTAGATAAAAGTGCTTCTTCCATTATGATTTCCGACCACGCCGACCCAAAACCACCCTGCAAAGTCGAGGTTCTCAAAGAGGCCAGTCATTATCTGCGCGGCACCCTCGCCGCCAGTCTCGAAGACCGCTCGACCGGAGCGATATCCGACGACGACACGACTGTCTCGAAATTCCACGGCATCTACCAGCAGGACCACCGTGACCAGCGCAGCGAGCGGAGGAAAGCCGGCCTGGAGAAGTCTTTCATCTTCATGATCCGCATCCGCGTCCCCGGCGGCGTTTGCACCCCGGACCAGTGGCTGAAAATCGACGCCTTGGCCGACCAATACGGCAGCCACACCATCAAGCTGACCACGCGTCAAGCCTTCCAACTCCATTTCATCACCAAGGATGTGCTGAAAACGACCATGCAGGGGATCAACCACGCCGTTCTCGACTGCATCGCGGCCTGCGGCGACGTGAACCGCAACGTGATGGCCAATCCAAACCCCTGGCAATCCGCCCTGCACACCCCCGTGCTCGAAGACGCCCGCGCGGTCAGCGCCCACCTCACCCCGCAGACCCGCGCCTACCACGAGATCTGGCTCGACGGCGAAAAAGTGACTCCGGAAACCGAGGAGGAACCGCTTTACGGCAAAACATATCTTCCGCGCAAATTCAAAACCGGCTTCGCTGTCCCACCGAGCAATGACATCGATGTTTACACGCAGGACCTCGGTTTTATTGCCATCGGGGAAGAGGAAAAACTCCTCGGCTACAACCTCTCGGTCGGCGGCGGCCTTGGCATGTCACACAGCGACACCAAAACCTATCCGCGCCTGGCCAACGTCATCGGCTACCTCCCGCGGGAAAAGGTTGTCGAGGTCGCGGAAAAAGTTCTCACCGTCCAACGCGACTTCGGCGACCGCACCAACCGCAAGCACGCCCGCCTCAAATACACCATCGAGGACCGCGGTATCGACTGGTTCAAAAACGAACTCGAATCCCGTCTCGGCTGGAAACTGGGCGAGACCCGTCCGTTTGAATTCACCAGCTCCGGCGACCGCTACGGCTGGAGCGAGGGCACGGATGGACGCTGGTATTACGGGCTCTTTATCCAGAACGGCCGCCTGCGCGACACCGATGACCTCCCGGCCAAGACCGGATTGCGCGAAATTGCCAAGATCCACACCGGCGACTTCCGTCTCACCGCCAACCAGAATCTGGTCATCGGCGGCGTGACCCCGGAGCAAAAGCCGCGCATCGAGGCGCTGCTCAAGCAATACAAACTCGATGTCCCCGAGCGTATCACCGGTCTGCGCCTCAATTCGATGGCTTGCGTCGCCCTCCCCACCTGCGGCCTCGCCCTGGCGGAAAGTGAACGCTATCTGCCCCAACTGGTCAGCGAACTGGACGAAGTCATCGAGGAGTGCGGTCTGCACCACGACGCCATCCTCATCCGCATGACCGGTTGCCCGAACGGCTGTGCGCGGCCCTACCTTGGGGAAATCGGTTTCGTCGGTCGCGCGCCGGGCAAATACAACATCTACCTCGGCGCCGCCCATGACGGTTCACGGTTGAACAAACTCTACAAGCCCTCGGTCAAAGCGGAGGAGATCGTCAACGAACTCGCACCGATCATCCGCCGCTATGCCACGGAACGGGAGGAGGGCGAACACTTCGGCGACTTCACCATCCGCACCGGCTACGTCAAGGCCACGACCGAAGGCCGCCTCTTCCACGAGGAAATCATGGCCTGATTTGGTTGGCCGCGGTGGAGGTAAGCCAGGATGGCGCGGTGCAGAATGTTCATTGGCCTTCACCATGGCGCGCTGCGCAGGCGCATCCTTCGACCCATCCGCTGCTTCCTCCGGCGTAGGACTCGCGCTTCCAGATGGGCACACGCGCCTTGATCGCGTCGATCAGTTCGCGGCAGGCCGCGAAGGCTTCCTCGCGGTGCGCGGCGGCTGCCCCGACCCACACGGCGAGGTCCCCGGGCGTGAGGTCGCCGGTCGCGTGGATGGCCGCAGCCCGCACGCCATGCTTAAGCGCGATTTCCCGCACAAGCTTGCGGCCCTCCTTTTCCGCAAGCTCCCGGTAAGCTTCGTAATGCAATCCGGTCACCGTCCGTCCCTCGTGGTGGTCGCGCACCCGACCTTCGAAAAAAACAAATCCCCCGCAATCGTCGGCAGCCAGCTCCCGGCGCAGCGGCGCGGGGTCGATCGGATGATTTCCAAGCAGGAACATTACGGTGTCATCCTCCGGCAAACGGCGAAAGAAAGACAACTCTGTCCCCGGCTTGCAGCCGGTGCCCGTCGAGCGCGAACTCGTCGTTGACCGCAACGCGGACCACCCCGGAATCAAGGTCGAGGCGGTGGAGATCGCTCATCTCACGCCGGAAGTCACCGGCCGTCTCCGCCGTCGTGGCCACCCTCTCCTCACGCAAACCCCGCTGATCGGCGAGGTGGCCGAACCAGGCGACCCGGACCTCGCGGGCTCCGGTCCGCACTCCGGCCACGTCCTGCGGGGTATTCAGGTTGGTCAGCGCCCCAGTGTCCGCTTCGGGCAGAGCGAGAAGCGGCACGCTTTCCTCAAGCAGGATATGACGCGGACAAAAATGTCCGCGCGCAGCGTGCCGGCCAAGAACCGGGAAAGCGGACGGCCCGTAAATCGCGCAGAGCGGTTCGGGCAGTCCATCGAGCGCACTGGCATAGGCGATAAAGGGCGAGGACGGGTCCTCCGCATACCGCGCCGCGAGGCGAGCGAGGAGGCCGGGGTGGACCAAAGGCAAATCGCAGGCCAGGACGAGCCACGCCGCGCCGGGGGCTTGATGGAAAGCGGCAAGGATCCCGGACAGCGGGCCTTGCGCTCCCGGAACGTCGTGCAGCACCGGCACACCCTCGCCGCCGGCCGGCACCGGTTGCCCCTCGCGGAGGGAAAGATAAACCGGCCCGCAAAATTGCCGCAAGATCCCGAGGGCCCGCCCGGCCTGCGTCAGTCCATCATCCCCGAGGACCATGGACGCTTTGTCGCACCCCATGCGCGAGCTTTTGCCCCCGGCAAGGAGAAGTCCGTGCAGCGCGTTGCTCATTCGTCCGCGGTGTAATCACTTTTTCCACCACACTTGTTGAGGAGGCGGACGCGGCGGATTTCCATCGCCGGGGAAAAGGCCTTGCACATGTCATAGACGGTCAGCGCAGCCACGCTCGCCGCGACGAGGGCCTCCATTTCCACGCCGGTTTTGTGACTCGTCTTGACCATGGCTTCGATGCGGAGGATCCCGCCTTCCGGCGGCTGGATGGTGATACGGACCGCGTCGAGCGGCAACGGATGACAGAAAGGGATGAGGCCGGAGGTCTGCTTCGCCGCCATCGTGCCGGCGATGATCGCCGTCTGGAAGACCGGGCCCTTCGGCGAACGGATGTCGCCGTCCCGCAGTTGCGCGAGGACCCCGGGAGGCAGCCATAGTTCCGCGCCGGCCACCGCGGTGCGGACCGTCACCGGCTTGGCCGAAATGTCCACCATGGCGGGATTGTGGTCCGGATCAAGGTGGGTCCAGGAAGAGTCGGAGGTCATGTTTCGCACCAACGAAAATACGGAATGGGCGAACCTTCGGCAAAACTTTCGTCCAACTCCACAAATCCGCAACTCCGGGCCAAGCCGCAAAAATCCCCGGAATTGGCCACGGGGGCCGGAGCGAGATTCCCGTCCCCGTCCTCCAAGACCGGGAGAAACAAGGTCAGTCCGTGCGGCCGCGCAAACGACCCGCGCAAAATCCGCCGCGGCGGCGGATCCTCCGTCCCCCCGCTCCACCGGAAAAGCGCGGGCAGGACGTAGCGGCACAGGCATACGAGGGCGGACACCGGATTGCCGGGCAGACCGAAAATCACCGGGCCGCCCGCCACGTGCCACACGCCCATCGGTTTTCCGGGACGCTGGGCCACGCCGTGCAAGATGCACGAAGCCCCCGTCTCCGCAAGGATAGCCGGGACCAAGTCGCGACGCCCTTTGGAAACACCGCCGGTGACAACGACCACATCGTGGCGTGTCAGCGAGGAAACCAGGCCTTCGCGCAATGCCGGCACTTCGTCGGGCAATGCGCCGGTTTCGATCGGTCCGTAGCCGGACAACCTCAGCGCAGCGGACAGCGCGGAAACGTTCGTCTGCCGGATCTGCCCCTCGCGCGGCACATCCCCGACCGCAACCAGTTCGTCACCGGTGCCGAGCACCGCAATGCGGAGCGACTCGGACACCTCGACCTCGGCACATCCGCAGGCCGCCGCGATACTGACCTCGACGGGCCCCACGCGCACACCGGGCCGGAGCAGGACATCGCCGGTGCGATGGTCCGAGCCGCGGCGGTGGATAAAAGCGCCCGGCTGCACCGAAGACTGCGCGCGCAAGACGGCGGAAGCACCAGAAATGTCATACCACTCGCAAGGCAAGATGCAATCGGCGCCCTCCGGCAGGACTGCGCCGGTCATGATTTCCAAAGCCGCGCCGGGCTGCGCCGGCAGAGTCGTCCGACCGCGCCCCGCTGGCGCCGACCCGAGCACCGTGAACCCTCGTCGTCCGCCCGTCACCTCATGGTGACGCACAGCCAAGCCGTCCATCATCACGCGGTCGAACGGCGGAAAGTCGGCGTCGGCCACCACCTCCTGACGCAGAATGCGGCCGGCCGCGTCGCCGAGCGGACGACGTTGCGTGGGTGTTGTTCCGCGGAGGGCGAAAATGAGTTCCGCGGCCCGCGCTGGCGTGCTTGGGGTTTCCATGGCGATGGATGACGGATAGCTTGGATGGTCCGCCCTGGCGACGATCAATGACCCCGCCGACCCCCGACAGCCAGCCTCTCGATCTCCTCGCCCGCCCGGTGCGTGATCTGCGCATTTCGCTCACGGATCGCTGCAATCTGCGTTGCACCTACTGCATGCCGGCGGAGGTTTTCGACCACAACCACGTCTTCCTGCGCAAGGATCAACTCCTGCGACTGCCCGAACTCGACCGCATCATCGGCGCCTTCGTCCGCTGCGGGGTCGGCAAGTTGCGCGTCACCGGCGGCGAACCCCTCCTGCGGCGCGGAGTGAGAAAATTCCTGCACGGGCTGCGCCGTTTTCCCGACTTGCAGGATATCGCCATGACGACCAACGGGCTGCTCCTGCCGGAATTGGCGGCCGGACTGGCCGAGGCGGGCCTGCACCGCGTGACCGTGAGTCTCGACGCGCTGGATCCGGGGATTTTCGGGGCGATGAACGGACGCGGACATCAGCCGGGTCGCGTACTCGAAGGTATCGCTGCGGCGCGTGCCGCGGGACTGGGTGTGAAAATCAACATGGTCGTGCAGCGTGGGGTGAACGACGGCGAAATTCTGCCCATAGCCCGCCACTGCAAACGCGAGGGCCTCGTCCTGCGCTTCATCGAATTCATGGACGTCGGCAATTCCAACCACTGGGATCCGGCCATGGTCGTGCCCGGCCGAGAAATCCTCGAACGGCTCGCGCGGGAATTCGCTTTAGAACCGGTATCGCCCGCGCAATACGGCGAAGTGGCCGCCCGCTACCGCTACCGCGATGATGGCTGCGAATTCGGGCTGATCACCTCGATCTCCGCGCCATTCTGTCGCGATTGCACGCGGGCAAGGTTGTCGGCCGACGGGCGGCTCTTCACCTGCCTCTTCGCGTCCGAAGGATTCGATCTCGTCGGCGCCATGCGGGCGGACAACCTCGACAACGAGGAACTCTACCGCTTGGTGGCCGGACTTTGGAGCCGGCGGGCGGACCGCTATTCGGAAATCCGCGCCGGGGCCGCCGGCGGTGCACCCAAGGTCGAGATGTCCTTCATCGGGGGCTGAGGGCCGCTTCATGATCCTGACCGTTCTTTTTTTCCTCGTCGCGCTGGTTTATTCGAGCGTCGGCTTCGGCGGCGGCTCCTCCTATCTCGCCCTCCTTCATTGGCATGGCGTCGCGCCTGCGGTGCTGCCTATTCTCGGACTTTCCTGCAACCTCATCGTCTCGGCGCAAGGCTTTGCCCAATTCGCGCACGCCGGCCATTTTCCGTGGCGGCGCAGTCTGCCCTTCCTCGCGTTTTCCATCCCGGCATCCTACCTCGGCGGACTTTTTCCAGTGGGTGAGTCGACGTTCCTCTTCCTCCTCGCGGCTTCGCTCACCGCCGCAGGATGCCTCCTCCTTGTCCCGCTGCGTGAGGACCACCGGTCCGCCGGAGGCCTCGCGCGACGCATCACCGGACTGGGCAGCCCGTTGATCGGCGCAGGCTTGGGATTCATCAGCGGCATCGTGGGTATCGGCGGCGGCATCTTCCTTGCGCCAATCCTGCATCTCGCCCGCTGGGCGCCGGCCAAACAAGTGGCCGCTTTGGCTGCCGGATTTATTTTCGTCAACAGCGCGGCAGGACTGGTGGGCCAATGGCAAAAACACGGTTGGAGCACGGAGGCCGTGCTCAACTTCTGGCCACTGCCGGCTGCCGTCCTGGCGGGCGGGCTCGTCGGTGCGCGTTGTGGTTGCTCGATCTTGCCCGCGGTCCGCGTACGCCAGATCACCGGACTCATCATCCTGATCGTTGCCGGCAACCTGTGGACGAGAGTTCTTCCCTGATGGGGCAATTTCAGCAGCGCCGCATCCGATGCACCGGTCACAACAAGAAGGCCCTCGGTGAAAACAAACCTTTTGTCCCAATTGGGTGTTGACGGGTTGAGACGATCTGAGGTGGTCGCACCCACCACCATTTTCGCCATGACCTCGCCGGGCACGCCCCTTGCGCACAGACGAGCACGATCGATGAATTGTCAGGCCCGGAAGACGAGCCCTCCAAATCGCCGGACAAAAGCTCATCCACCGGCAATTCGCGCACCTTACGCCGGACCTTCAAGACCCGCATTCGTCCTAACCATATTGTTTGCTTTTTAAACAGCTCATCTCACTCTCTGTCCCTTCTAGTGACGTCCATTTCCCAGCTGAATTCACTCCCGACTGCAAACTTTGTCGAATTGCTCGGCGGCGTTTATGAACACTCGCAATGGGTGGCGTGGAGTGCGGCCGCCATGCGCCCGTTCCAAAACCGGGCGGATCTCGTTGCCAAAATGCGCGCCATCGTCGACGCCGCCACCGAGGAGCAAAAACTCACGCTCCTCCGCGCCCACCCGGACCTCGCAGGCAAGGTGGCCCGGGCCGGCGCGCTCACCTCCGAATCCGCCCGCGAACAGGGCGGCCTCGGACTCGACCGCCTTTCCGACTCCGAACACGAGGAATTCAACGACCTCAACGCGCGCTACCGTGAACGCTTCGAATTCCCCTTCATTATCTGCGCACGGCTCGCCACCAAAGAGGGCATCCTCGCCGCCTTTCATTCCCGGATCGAAAACTCCCGATCGGAGGAAATGGTGGAAGCCCTGCGGCAAATCCACGAGATCGCCCGCCTCCGGATCGGGGACCTCATCGCCTGACCTGCCGGGTCGTATCGTCATCGGACCTCCTCGCCTTCAGTTCTCCTGACACGGCCAAGGTGTCGATCCATACGACGAACGTCTTCAACCCGCATTCACCCGACGAGCCTGCCATGGTCACCGAACTGCTCATTTTGTTCGTCTTCGACCTCACCCACGAGGCGGAAGACCCGCTCGCCGCGGTCGCCGGTTTTCCTTAGAACGGCATTTTTCCGATTGCCTGCTTGAGAGCCTCGGGCGTCAGCGGCGAGGAAACCAGCGCCTCGCTGCCGAAGGCCGCCAGCGCGTCCCGCAGCGCCTCCCTCACCGAGATGGCCAGCATCAAGGGAGGCTCTCCCACCGCCTTCGAGCCGTGAATGGTGTTGTGCTGCGCCGCATCCGTTAACAGGTTGACCCGGAAATCCAGAGGTGCGTCGGAGATCGTCGGAATGGCGTAGGTGCTGGCGCTGTGAGATTGCAGCTGGCCATCCTTGTTCCACTTCAGCTCCTCGCTGGTCAGCCATCCGGCCCCCTGCAAGAAGCCACCTTCGATCTGCCCGCGGTCGATGTCCGGGTTCAGCGAATCGCCGACATCGTGAAGAATATCAACCCGCCGCAGATGGTGCATCCCGGTGAAGCCGTCCAGCTCCACTTCGCAGACCGAGGCCCCGAAGGCGTAATAGTGGAATGGCCGGCCCTTGGGGATCTCCATCGACCAGTCCCACTGAAGATCCGGCGTTTTGTAAAATCCGGTCGCGGACAACGGGATCCGCTCCGTGTAGGCCTTGCCCGCAACGGCGGCGAAGGAAACCTCCCGCCCGCCCCCGCGCACCATGCCCTCGGAGAACCGCAACTCATCCTCACGGCAGGAAAGTATCGTAGCGGCCACCGGGATCAGGCGGCCGATCAAGGTCCGGCAGGCATCGGCGACCGCCATGCCATTCAGATCAGAGCCCGAGCTCGCCGCGGTCGCAGAGGTGTTAGGCACCTTGTCGGTGCGGGTGTGCATCAGGCGGATTAGCTCCCGGGGCAGCCCCAATTCCCTCATCGCCACGCCGAGAATCTTGGTGTGCAGTCCCTGGCCCATCTCCGTGCCGCCGTGGTTCACCTGCACCGAGCCATCGGCATAGACCAGCACCAAGGCCCCGGCTTGGTTGTAGTGCTTCAACGTGAAGCTGATGCCAAACTTCACCGGAGTGATGGCAAGCCCGCGCTTCCGGTAAGGATGCGCGGTGTTCCATTCCGCGATTTCCCCGCGACGCTTTCCAAACGACGAGCTTTCCTTGAGCTCCGACCAGATCCTTGCCAGGCGGTTACCTTCGACCACCTCGCCGTAATGGGTGGTGTTGCTTTCTCCTTCGCCCCGATAGAAATTCCGGGCGCGGACTTCATCCGGAGCAAGCCCGAGTTCCCCTGCGATCCGGGCGATGATTTCCTCGATCACGAGCATCCCCTGTGGACCGCCAAATCCCCGGAATGCAGTGTGCGAGGTGACGTTGGTCTGGCAAACCCGCCCTTGGAAACGGACGTGCGGGATGAAGTAGGCGTTGTCCAGATGGAACAGCGCCCGGTCGTTCACCGGCTGCGAGAGGTCCAGCGACCATCCGCCGTCGGAAAAAAGCTGGATATCTGCCGCCTCCAGGCTGCCGTCCGGATGGAAACCCACCCGGTAGCGGGCGAAAAACGGGTGACGTTTCCCGGAGCATTCCATGTCGTGATCCCGGTCCAGCTGCATGGCCACCGCGCAGCCGGTGCGGTGCGCCGCCAGGGCGCAGATCGCAGCCCACGGATTGGCCTGGGTTTCTTTTCCCCCGAATCCGCCGCCCATCCGGGGCGACTCGACCACCACCCGATGCTTCGGCCAGCCAAGGACCTCCGAGACGATCATCTGGGTCTCGCTCGGGTGCTGCGACGAGGAGAAAACAAAAACCCCGTCGCCATCCGGCTCGGCCAGGGCGGCCTGGCTTTCCAGATAAAAATGCTCCTGTCCGCCGATATGAAAATCCCCCTCGATCACCCGGGGTGCACCGCGCAAGGCCTCGTCCACCGCCCCGCGACGCAGTGTGTGGGGATCGGTGTGGAACGACTGTTTTTCCAAAGCGGCCTCGATGCCTAGCAACGGATCCAGCGGCTCATACTCCACCACCACCAATTGGGCCGCGAGGCGGGCTTGCTCCAGAGATCCGGCCACCACCGCGGCAATCACCTGACCGTGGAATTGAACGAGGTCCGATGCGAACAAGGGCTCGTCATCCCGCGAACAGCCCGTGTTGTTGTGCCCCGGAATGTCACCGGCCGTGAGCACCGCACGCACGCCCGGAGCGTTCCGTGCCCGGCTGACATCGACGCGCGTCAACCGTGCGTGGGCGTGCTCGGAGCGCACCAGCCAAACCTGCAGCGCGTGGCGGCGCAGGCCGAGGTCCTGGGTGTAGAGCGCCTCGCCGGTCACGTGACCGGCGGCGGATTCATGGGGCAGATCGCGCGGCTCCAGAGGCTGGATGACCGGCGCCGCGATCACGTCCTCGGCACCGCTCAGCGCCTTCAAGAACAAATCCCGGATCAATGCCTTGCGATAGTCCGCCGAAGCCCGCAGATCATCGAGCGGCTGGAATTCAGCGGCCAGAGCTTGCAATACCTCATCGCCCGCAGCGTCCTGAAAATTTCTCCCCACAAGCAAACGCTCGGTCTTCATCGCCCGGGCCGGAGTCGCCGCCACTCCGCCGTAGGCGAGGCGTGCGTCGGTGATGACCTTCTCGTCATCCACCACCAAGCGGATGGCAGCCGAGACCGCCGAGATGTCCATCTCCCGCCGTTTGGACACCTTGTAGAAGACACAGCGCCCCGGGAGATTCCGCGGGAGGGAGATGGTCACGAGAATTTCTCCCGCGGCGAGGACCGTCTGGCGGTAACCGGTGAAAAATTCCGCCAGTGGCACCACGCGCTCTCCGGTGAGCGAGGCCAGCGTGACCGTCGCATCAAGCGCCAACAGAACCGGGGCCGAGTCCCCGATGGGTGACGCCGTCACCAGGTTTCCCCCCAGCGAGGCGCGATGCCGGATTTGCCGCGAGGCGAAGAGCCGGAACATCTGGTCGAGCGCCGGAAACTCGCCTTTCAAGCGATCCACCAAGTCGGTCAAAGGAACCGCCGCCCCGATATGCCAGTGACTCTCTGTTTCCTCAACGGTGAGAAGCCGGTCGATGTGCTCCAGAGAGATCAACTTCTCCGGCCTCAGGTGTTGCTTGTTGATCAAGACTGCCAGTTCGGTCGCGCCGACGATGAAAGGCGCGTCGGGATGCTCTGCCTTCCATCGCAACGCCTCGTCGAGAGTGGCGGGAGTCAGATAAGCGGGGCTACCCGCTTCCGATGGCCGGGCAGAGCTTGCCATCGGCACGTCCGGAATACTGCTCATCGCCTCACGGATCGGCCGATACCCGGTGCAGCGGCAAAGGTTTCCGCAGAGCTGGTCCGCGACCGCCACCGGATCACCAGCCACCCCGCGGGCTGAAGCCTCGGCCATGGAACACACAAATCCCGGCGTGCAGTAACCGCACTGCGAGCCATTGCTTGCGATCATCGCCTGCTGGACCGGATGTAGCCCGCTACCGCCCAGTCCCTCCGCGGTCACCACTTCCCGGCCGATCAACGAGTGCACCAGGGCGAGGCAGGAATTGATGGCCCGCGGCGGCCGGCCGGATTCCAAGAGCAGCACAGTGCACGCCCCGCAGTCGCCCTCATTGCAGCCCCCTTTGGATCCCGTGCGGCCGGAAAGCCGGAGAAACTCCAACAGATTTTGGTGGAGTGGAGCCGATGAGACCTCGACCGGGTCGCCGTTGATGGTAATGAAAGCAGACAAGGAAGCTTCAGGTTATCCGGTGGATGTTTTTGGAGTAGAGATAAGATGGCGGGACGTCGCCGATGGCCGCGAACGACGATGGACCGAAGGGCGCCATCCAGACCGTATCCCCGGGCTGATAGGGGAAAATAGTGATCGCGAGGTCAAAGCGCGGATCAATCGGCAGCAGGGTTTGCAAAATCGCCCGCTCGTTGCCCAGGAAGGGCTCGCCTTGGAATTCGTTGGCGTAGCCGAGGGTCCCCGGTGGCCACTCCACCCCCGCGAGTGGCTCGAAGTCCTTGCGGAACACCGTCACGCGGGCCTCCACCGTTCCAAAAACCTGCCCCGCGGAAAAGGCGGAAATGGAAGCGTGACGGTTGGAGACTACGGTCCGAGTGTGCACGTTTGTTAAACTAGGAGAAATCGGGGCGAAGGAAACGGCCTTTTGTTTGAGTGTCCACCTTGGCGCCCCGCAGAAATGTCGCTTTCACCCGATGCTTGAGCGGCATTCCGAGGTAAGGGGAAATCGGGTGGCGGGTCAAAAGCTCGCACCGTTCGATGGGTCGATCGTCCGGAATGAAAATGGAAAAGTCCGCGTGGTTCCCCACCGTGAGCGAACCCTTGCCGCGCAGCTTGAAACGCTTCGCAACATTCATGCTGGCGGGTCCCGTGAGATTAAGTTCCCGGTCGAGCAGCAGTGGGTAACCATGTTGGATCCCGGCGATGCCGCCCCAGATCGCAAACAAATCGTCGCCGGTTTTCAGTTCGGGGCTCGACGGGGAATGGTCGGAACCGAGCGTGTCGATTTCACCCGCCCGCAGTTTTTCCCGCATTCTCGCCACGGTTTTCGCAGGGCGCAGCGGGGGCGCGCATTTCGCCGGGGCACCGATCGCGATGGCGTCCTCTTCGTCGAGCAAAAGGTAATGCGGGCAGGTCTCCACCGTGACATCGACTCCCTGTTGCTTGGCTCGGGTCACCAAATCAATTCCCTCCGGGCAGGTGACGTGGACGATATGCAGGGCACATCCGGTTTCACCGGCGAGATCAAGGGCGAGACGGATGGCCACCTGTTCAAAGCTCTGCGGTCGCGAGGCCAGCCACGCCGCCATGTCGTGACCCGCGCGCGGCAAGTCGCGGGAAATCTCGGCGTGGACCGAAACGGGCAGGTTCAAGCCGGCCGCAATCTTCATCCCTCTCCTTAAGGTCGCTGCGTCGGCGAATGGATACTCATCGAGTCCGGAGTGACACATGAAGGCCTTGAAACCGACCGCTCCGCCTTCCGCCATAGCCTCCAAGTGGGCGAGCGAGTCCGGGGTGAGCCCTCCCCAGAGCGCGAAATCCAAATGCGCTTTCTCCCCGGCAAGGAGCCGCTTTTTTTCCAGCGAGGCCGCATCGACCACCGGAGGCGTCGAGTTCAACGGCATGTCGAAGAAGGTCGTGCCGCCGGCCGCTGCGAGCGCGAGACTTCCGGTTTCCAAGCCTTCCCACTCGGTCCGACCCGGCTCGTTGAAATGGACATGGGCATCGATCCATCCCGGAACGATCCGCCCGTCCGGCACCTCGAGCACCTCCTTGGCCACCCCGGCCAGCGAGGGACCGCTCGCCGCGACCAGACCGTCGAGTACCCCCAGACTGAATTCCGGCGTATGCACCAAGAGGTCGAAATCGCTCATCGCGGCAGCGATTTGAGAAATTCAACAAGCACCCGGATGCCTACCCCGATGTCGGCCGGGGCGGCATACTCATCCGGATGATGGGAAAGCCCGGACCGGCAGCGGACGAAGATCATCCCGATCGGCGCTACCTTGGCAATCGCCACCCCGTCGTGCCCGGCGCCGCTGGCCAGCTGCCGTCGCGAACCGGTAACGCGTTCGAGGGCGTCACAAAGATTTCCGGTCAGCCCTGCGTCACAAATCACTGCATTATTTTCCTGCACCAGCTGCCAATCCAACTTCAGCCCGCGGGTGGCGGTCGTCTTTCTGACCGCATCCTCCAAGACCTTGAGCAAGCGAACCCGCTCCGTATCGACCGGATGGCGGACATCAAGGGTGAAGCTCGTCATTTGGGGAATCGAATTCGAGCTGCCCGGAAGCACCTCGATCTTGCCGACCGTGGCCATCAGCCCGGGGTGTTCCCGGGCGAGTTTCTCGGTTGCCAAAATGGCCTCGGCCGCGGCGGGGAGAGAGTCGCGCCGAAGCTCCATCGGCGTGGTGCCGGCGTGGTCGGCTTGGCCAGTCAAAGTCACCAGCAGGCGCGATTGCCCGTTGATACCGGAGACCACACCAGCGGCCTCGTCGAATTCCTCGAGGACGCGGCCCTGTTCGATGTGCAGCTCCACGTATCCGCGGACGTTTCCCTCGTCGTAACAGAAACTGGCCGCCCCGTCGTGCCAACCCTCGGTCGCCAAGACAATTCCTTGGCTTTGGCCTGCGGCATCAAGCTGGGCAGCGGTTTCCAGGTCCAGCTGACCAGTCACGCCGCGGCTGCCGAGGTAAGTGGTCTGAAACCGCACGCCTTCCTCGTCGGAGAATCCGAGAAGATGCACCGGAAACGGCAGCTGCATCCCCAAGTCCCGGAGTTCCTCCAGTGCCGCGAGAACCGCGGTCAGGCCGAGCGCGCCGTCGTATTTCCCGGCGTTGATCACGGTGTCGAGATGCGACCCCAAGAGCAGAGGCCTGGCCTCCGGTGCGGCACCGGGAAGAATACCCCGCACGGTGCCGTCCGACGCGTGCTGGGTTTGCATTCCGACCTCTGCCATCCAGCCAAGCAGACACTCCGCAGCCTGCCGGTTGGCGGGCGAAAGGTAGGTCCTGACCAAATGGTGCGGGTGGTCGGAGATGCGCCCGAGGCAGTCGAGTCGTTCCACGGCCCTGCGGAGAATCTGGCCCATGATTCAGCTGCCCCGGTAAGTCGAGTATGACCACGGCGTGCCGGCTAGCGGCACATGGTGGGACTGACCGGCCGTCGTGCTGAACTGGACCGGCACGCGCTCCAGAAACGGCGACTCCACCCCCTGCGGGCGGAAAGAATCACCCAGGGAAAATTCAATCCGGTAAACCCCGGGCTGGGGCTTGAGCGCAAGCGGTTCCGCAGACCTGCCGTCGGCGTTGCTCGCAGACCGGGAGATCAGCCGATCGCCTTGCAAAAGGGAAAGACCGAGTCCTGCAGCGGCCTTGCCGTTCGCGGTGTCCAGAACGTGGGTCGGGCTTCTTGTCATAGTGCGGACTTAAGCAGATTGCCGGGGGGAAGACGAAGAAGAATCCGCGCAAAAACCAGGCCGTCGAGACGGGGATTTTCTTGGCGCTGCCGAGGAGCGGACTGACCGCGGGTGGAGCGAGAAAGCCGCGCATTCTTTTTCCCGGCACCCTCGGTCCCCGGTCCGCGCGAGGAGGATTTTCTCGGCGGCAGCCCGGGGTCAGGCTTGCTCAGGGGCTGAAATCTCCCGCAACTTGAGGAGGCGGAGAATAACATCCTCGATCAGGTTGCTCGGGCAAGAGGCACCTGCGGTGATCCCGACAGAAATCGGACCGGCCGGCAGCCAGTCCCCGGCCGTTACTTCGCGCCGCATGCGGGTGTCAAAATGACGAATATGCTGCGGCGACTCGAGGCAGTCCGCATTGAGCACAAAGTAGGTCGGCAGTTTTTCTTGGGCCAGGTCGGCCAGGTGCGTGGTGTTCGAGCTATTGTAACCGCCGACCACCAGCATGAGGTCGGGCGGACGGGCGAGCAGGTCGAGGAGCGCGTCTTGGCGCTCCTGCGTGGCTCCGCAAATTGTGTCAAAGACGCGGAAATTGGCTTCCGACCCATCGCGTGCCGTGACCGCGGCACGGATCCGCTGTTGCACCTCTTCAGTTTCGGAACGGAGCATGGTGGTCTGGTTGGCCACCCCCACTTTGCCCAGATGCCGATCGGGGTCGAACCCCTCGGAGCAGGCACCGCGAAACTTGTCCAGAAAGGCCGCGCGGTCGCCACCCTGGCGCAAATAGTGGCAGAGATATTCCGTCTCCGCCAAATCGTAGACCACCAGGTAGTGACCGCCCCCCCCCGCGGACCGCGCGCGGGAACTGGTCGCCCTGGTCTCTTCGTGGTCGGACTTGCCGTGGATGATCGAAGTGACCCCATCGTTGGCGTATTGGCGCACCCGTTTCCAGACACTCATGACGTCGCCGCAAGTGGTGTCGACAATCTGGCAACCCCGCGCCTTGATCCGTTCGTGCACCGCGACCTCGGCACCGAAAGCGGGCACAATAACCACATCCTCGGGTGACAGTTTGTCGATATCGGCCAGTTGGCACGGTCCGGCCAAGGTGCAGATCCCCATGGCGGCGAGTTGCGCGTTGACTTCCGGGTTGTGGATGATCTCACCGACCAAATAAAGGTTGCGCTCGGCAAAAACTTTGCGCGCTGCATAAGCCAGGTCGATGGCCCGCTCAACCCCGTAGCAAAAGCCGAATTGCTTGGCCAGGCGCACGGTGACATCACCGAAGGTCGCCACGCCCCCGGAGGCCCGCAGATGCTCGACCATGGGACTATGGTAGTGCGACTCGACGGCAGCCTGCACTTCGAGCATGACCTCGGGGGTGCGGAGGTTGACACGTTGGGGCGGGAGAGCGGCACGCATGGAGAGCACCATCCTAACCCCCGCCGGGCCAACGTCCAACGGGAACCTGCGCCCATTCTTGCATCCGCGCCCCGGGCGCTTATCGTCTGGCTGCTACTATGGACCGCGACAGCTTTCTCTACGCTCTGGCAAACACCCGGACCCATCTGGAACCAGCGGGCCTCATCGAGACCTTCGGGTCGACCGCCTTCGACTTCGTGCTGGTCAGTGAATTGATGGACGAGGTCAATCGCGTGCGTCTCCGGCGCGGCACCTTACAAGCCGAACGGCCGCGCATCCTATCCCCCGGCAACTACGCCCGCATCATGCTCCAAGGCTTCGGCGAAAAGGCGCGCGAATTTGCCGATTGGCTCGAGGCGAACGGCGAGGACCTCAAGTTTCTCCGCTACGGGTTCCAATGCACGAAAAGCAATCTGCAGGAGGAAATTGTCAGCGGAGAGCTCGACAAAGTTGTGGCCGAGACCGTGCTCCGTGCGCGCGACGAAGGTGAGACGCGGCGCGCCGTGGTCGAAAGTGTGGACGACGCGTGGGAAGTCTCCCTGCTTAAGCTGGCGGTCGACACTGCACGACGCTCGGCGGGCGGAAATTTGGGGGAATGGAAGCGCCGCGGCCTCCTTTGAGGAGACCACACAAAGCGGCCGGGCCAATTTCGCCCCCCCGGCCGCACGAGGGACCCGGATGCCGAGAAAAGTCTTCCGGCCGCCGCTTCAGTCCGCCCGCACCTCTCCGGCCACAAACTGACGGATCGTCTCCACATCGAGCCGGTTCTCGTCGGACAATTCCACCCTGCCCGGCAGGCGGCCGTCCGCACTCAGTTCCAGCACCTCAAGCCAGCCACGCAACTCAACCCGTCCGTCCGACTCCGATGGGGAGAGGGCCAACAAGACAAAACCGGCGCCTTCGGGCGGCGGCAAAGCAAACAAGCCCTGCGCATCGGCCACCACGGTCTGGGTTGGCGCAGGCAGAGCCCCCAATAATCCCTCGAGAGTGACCAAGCCCTGCTTTTCGGCCGCGAGTCCGTTTAACTCCTCCATCACCGCGACTTCGCCTGCTTTCTTCCCATCGCGCTCCGCCCCAAGATCGGCCAAGTCGGGCATATTGTATTCCGCAGCGACGGCGAAAACCCGCGCCGCTAAGTCGTAGGCGAGCCAAGCCTGACGGTACCGCGCCAGCACCTCCTGCGAGAGGTCGGCCAACTCCGCGGCCCGCACCTCCGCCGCGCCCAGCAGCTCCCGCCAGGAGGCCGAGAGGTCTTCTCCACGGAAAACGCGGATCTCAACCGCCCCGTTTTCGGCCCCGGAGAACGAAACGCGCCCCGGAATCGGGGAGGGTTCCGCATTGATCCACGACCACGTTCCGGCCGCAACCGCGGCGAGGAGCAAGGCCAGGCCGGCCACACGCATCTTTCCCGCTTTGGAAGGCCGCCGGGTGGTCGCGGGGGGGGGCGCCGGGATGACCGGGCTCCCAACATTCCCCGGTCTTGGTGGCAGCACTGCGTGGGCAGGTTTGGCCGGAGGACCGACGGGCGCGGTGGCCGGACCTGACTTCGCCGCCGCCGGCTTCGCCGCGGGCACCTTGTCCGGGAGTGTTCCGGCCGGGGGTAATTTTTTTGGACTCGGTTTCACGTTCGGGCCGCCCGGGCGGGCTTTTCCTTCCGGACGATGACCAAAAAGTGCTGCCGGATCAACTCCGCGGGAAGCCGGGCGAAAATCCCGCAGAGCCGGAAATCTCGGCCCCCGGGCCGGCTTAAACCAGTTTGGCGTGCGAACCGTCGCAGAATGGTGGCGACGCCGTGTGCTTGCACATGCACCAAGCAACCCGCTTCTTCTCCGTAATGACAACCTTCACCGGCTTGAAACCCTTGTCCTTGTGCATCCCGTTGCAAAAGGGCTGCGTGGCGGAATATCCGCAGGAACACCACCAGTAAGTTCCCGGCTCCATCTCCTCCACGAGGGGCGATTTCTGACAGACGTGCGGCTCATTCATGCCGGGAGCTATAGCACCGCGGCTCCCCCCGCTCAACAGGTCATTCTTAATCCGCCAGCCTGACCAAACACGTCGCGGTGAAGGGCGCCATGGTGAAAGCCTGCGCGGTGTTGTTCGAGACCATGACAAGCTGCTTGCCCTCGATGCGGAAATAGGCGCGCGGACGCGGGTGCGGCGGGGCGCGCCGATCCCAGTCGTCACCCAGGAAAGACTCTCGCCGCCCGAAAGAAAGTACGCGGAGATGCAAGAGGCCTCCGTCCTCCACCATGTACACCCCACTCATCAAAAGGCCGCGCGATTCATCCTCCGGTTGCCAGACTGCCTCCCAAGTTTTGTCTGCGGCAAAAGTGTAGAGCACTTCCGGGACCTCCGGGTCTTGATAGTTCCCGGGCAGTGCATCGGGAGAGAGCGTCTCGACCGTGGAGTCCAAGAGAACCGCCGAGGGCGCCTCCTCGCCTTCCAAGGCGGAGCCCATGATTTCTACCACCTCCGCGGAGACCGGCTCCGCGCCGACTACGGCAGTCTCCGGCGCCGCTTGCCCGCAACCGATCAAAAGCAAGCCAGCCGCGAGGGGCAGCAAATTAAGCAGAGAAAGAGGCGTCACGTGGGTCGAAAAAAAGGGGAGCGGGTGACGAGACTCGAACTCGCGACATCTTCCTTGGCAAGGAAGTGCTCTACCAACTGAGCTACACCCGCGGCGCGTCAACCGCCGGAAAGAGGCCGCTGCGCAGCTTCGAAAATCCGGCCAGCTGATCCAAAATATCTAGGGGCGCCCGGGCGCCCTGACAAGCGTTTTCCCCGCTGGCGGTCGCAGTTTCGGGGATCCCGCCCGAGGGCAGGAGCCCCCCAATACAGTCCGGCCTCGAGGCGGGCCACTCCTCGAGATTCTTTCTGGCGAGGGTTGGTCCGGGATCAGTCCTCGGCCTTGGCACCATCGGCCTCGGCCGGAGAGGGAACCGGAGCAGCGCCTTGAGCGCCGGCGGGCCCGAACTGGAGGTAGGGCGCGAAGAAAGCATCCTCGAGCATGGTGCGCATGTCCTGCGGCGAGGCACGACGGGAGGCTTCTTCCAAGTTGGTCCGGGCCGCGTCGGGCTTTTCGTCCCGGAAGTCGATCGCTGCACCGACCACATAAATACCGGCCGTGGCATCGCCGGCTTTGATCGCCTTGGTGATTTCCTTCCGGCGATCCTCGGTCAAATTGCCGGCCACGTCGGCCATGGCGCGCTTGTATTGGAAAAATCCATCGGTGGGGTTGGCCGCGAGATATTGATCGATGATCGTGGCCGCCTCGTCCGGACGGCTCTGCAGGCGACGCAACTCGGAGAAGTTCTGCATCAGGTCACGCTGCAGCGGGCTGATTTGAAGCGCGGAGGTGAGCGTCTCCTCGGCCCGGTCGAATTCGCTGGCTCGGATTTGCGCCGCACTGAGCAGAGCGGACATACCCGCGTCACCGGGATTGGTTTGCAGGAATTGGCCTGCGGCGTAGGCGGCCTCAGCCGGTTGGCCGGCCACCATACGGGCGACCGCCCGCCGGCTCCACAGCGCCGGAGTCTCGGGAGCAAGGACAGCCACTTCGGCCAGCAAGGTTTCAGCCTCGGCCCCGGCCCCTGCATTCAAGGCCGAGTTGGCCCGGTCGTTGAGCACCATGGCACGCAGGTCGCGCACTTGGCCGCGCAGACCGAGGACCAAGAAAAACAAAATGAGGGAGACCGCACCCACCACCAGCACGAGGTAAAGAGGTAGACGGGAGGGAGAAGAGGCTGGTTCGTTCATGAATAGTTGCTTGTAAGCCGTTAGCAATGCCGGTCCGGACCCCGGCTATCAACCAAGAATTTGTCCGCCGGATCGCCGCGGCGCGCGACCAAGGGGGCAGCGGAGTTGGCCTTGGGGGGCCAGCGACGTCCTACCTTCGTGCACCTCCGGGTTCAGCCCGCAACGGGGAGACAACGCGGCCTCGGGCCTCTGGCGCCGGGCCGGTCGCGACCACCAAGGTGCAACCCGCCGGGGCGTCCAACTTCGTGACTGCGAAAATCCGCTCCCCCACTCGTGCCACGGCTGCGCCGGAAGCGAGGAAATCGGGGTCAATCCGCGTCACCCCGATTCCTTGGGCCAGCCCCAAGCCGGCGCACTTCAGCGCAGCCTCGCGCGCCGACCACAGCTGGAAGAAAGCGCCGTTCTGAAGGTCTGCCGGCCAGCGCTCCCAGGCCCGCGCCTCGTCGGGGTGGAAGTAACGGCGGACAATCCCCGCTTTGTCCCGTACCTCGCGATGGTGTTCAAGGTCAATCCCGACCGGGCCGCGCCGGACCACGACAGCCACATGTTCGCCGGCGTGGGAAAGGTTGAAGTCCCAACCTTCGCCGCCGATCAAGCGCGGCTTGGTCGCGCCATCCTCCTCGAATTCGAGGGTTTCTCCCGCCCGCCCGGTGCAGGCGGACAACATCTGCCGCCGCAGGCCGCGCGAGAGAACAAAGCGCCGGCGCAACGGGCCATCGGCCAGCTGGCTCGACCGGGCACTTTCCGCCGGCGTGAGGTCACCGGCAAATTCAGCCGCCTGATCGAGGGCGGCCAAGCGCAGCAGATAGTCCACCCCCATAATCAACCCCGGGAAACCTCCAGCCATTCCGGATGCTCACGCGCGTGCCGGGCGATTTCCGCACAGATCTCCTCGACGGTTTTCACCGGCTGCCAGTCCCATTCCCGCCGCGCACAGGCCGCATCGAGCACGACCCAGGGCAAATCAAAAGGCCGGGGCGACAAGTCAACCGCCACCTCGCGCGGCCCGAACTCCCGCGCGCACCAAGCGGAGAGCTGCCGCAACGAGCGGGCCGAAGCCGCCCCGCCGCCCACGTTGAAAATCCGGCCTCCCCCGCGCCCGCCCGCCGCCATTTGCTTCAGCACGAGGGCGAGTAGGTCGTCCGGGTGCAGACAGTCGCGCACTTGATGCCCGGTGCCGCCGAAACCGATGTATTTGAGCGGCGCACCTTGCGCCCAGCTGTGGATCCAATAGCTGAAAATTCCCTGGTCGGGCTTGCCGAACTGTCCGGCGCCGGCCATCACCCCGCAGCGGTTGACCCAGACGGGGAAACCGAAGGCCGAGCCATACTCCAAGGCGATTTGCTCGCTGGCCAATTTGCTCGCCCCGTAAAGCGAGATCGGTGCGGCCGTGGAGAATTCTTCGGTCACTCCCTGCGGTCCGACCGCGGCCAGCGATTCGGGCAGGGCGAAGGCCCCGTCCTTCGCCACCACCGGCAAAGCGCACAAGGCATCGATCGAGTAAACCCGACTCGTGCTGAGCAGGATGAGGCCGGCCTGCTCGCGTTTGCAGACTTCAAGCAGGTGGACCGTGCCCCAAAGATTGTGCTCGAGCAGTTCCTTGCTCCCGGTCTTGCCGTCGACCCCGGCCAGCACGCTCGGGTTGGCCGCCGCGTCGAGCACCCAATCGATGCCTTTGACCCGGGCCAGATCCTCTTCCCGACGCACGTCACCGCGCCAAAACTCGATGCCCGCCGCCTCGATGCGCGGACGGTTCCCCTCGCTGCCCGGTCGGCTGAAATTATCGAACCCGCAGACCTCATAGCCGGCCGCGCGGAGCCCGAGCGCCAACTCGGACCCGACAAAACCGCAGACACCACTAACCAAAACGCGCATAAACGAAGATCTTAACCACCGCCCCCCCACCCTACAAGGCAGGGCACGGCGTCTTAGCCGGAACGATGCAGTAGCAGTCAGGCCGCGAGCCGACCCATCAGGAAACTTCCGCGAAGGAACGGGCCCACTATTCGGTGAAACCTTTGCGGCAACGATTCGGAAAAGTAGAAGCGGCGGGGACGCCGCTTGTCTGTTCCTTTTTGCTATAGTGCTAATGTCTTCGGGTGAGTAGCCCGAAGGGCGCTACCGGGGGTCATGGCCCCCGGTAGCGCGGCCCGAGTCGTGACCGCGACGCCGCTGAGCATCGCCGCAAGGCGAGTCTGAGTAGAAGCCAAAGGTCCGGCTTGGGTCCTTTTTCCATAAACTCGAACAGTTGCCTGAGCACGGCAGGGATTCATCTCGCGCCGGAGCTCGCATGACAAGCCTGAGCACTATGAAAAGCATTAACTACATCGGTATCGACGTCAGTAAAAACACCCTGCAGATCGACGGGACCCATCTCCCGCCGACCTGTCCCAATCAAGCCAAGGCCCTCAAAGCTTGGCTACGCAAACTCCCGGCCCACGCCCATTTGGTGCTCGAAGCCAGCGGAGGTTATGAAAAACCCCTAACCACTCTGGCCCACCGCGCCGGTGTGCCCGTCTCCATCGTCAACCCCGCGCGCGTGCGCGCCTTTGCCAAAGCCCGCGGCCAGCGCGCCAAGACCGACCGCATCGACGCCGCCATCATCACCGACTACGCTGAGCACTTGCAGCCGCCGGTAACACCGCCCATGTCAGCCGCCCATCTCCGGGCCATGGAGTTGCTGCGCGGCCGTCAGGCTCTGGTCGGGCAACGCGTCTTTTGGCTCAACCTTCTGGAGCACGCCACCGACCGTGGCCTGAAAACACTCTACGGCAAACATCTGCGGCAAACCGACGCCTCTATTGCGGCCCTGGAAGAGCAGATCGTCACGGTCATCACCGCCGACCCCGGCTTGGAGGCCCGCTACCGCCGTTTACTCTCCGAGTTCGGCATCGGCGAGGTGACCGCAGCCACTCTGGTGCTCGAGCTGCCTGAACTCGGCCAGCTCAACCGCAAACAGGTCGCCGCTCTTTGTGGCTTGGCCCCCTTTGCCAAAGACAGCGGGGAAAAACGCGGAGTGCGCTTTGTCCAAGGCGGTCGCAACCAACTGCGCCGCGCCCTCTACATGGCGACCTTGAGCGCCATCCGGAAAAAATCCTCGCCTCTGCAGACCTTCTACCTGCGCCTGCGCGCCAATGGCAAACCCGCCAAAGTCGCCCTCATCGCCTGTGCCAGAAAATTCCTCACCTACCTCAACTCCACCCTGAAAAACCTCCAAACATCACCCACCTAACTACACAGTTGCTTCTACTTTTTGTCTTCAACTGCATTGTTCCGGCTTAGATCCGCCCCTCCAACCAAAGCCCCGTCCTGCCCCGGCAAAGCAAACCGCGACCAAGCGGAACCCGCCCTGCTGCGGGAGAGACGCACCGAAACACAGTCGGTGTTGGGCAGGACGAACTTGCGGATCTCGAGCAAAACAGCGGAGACCCGCGGGAAGGCGGCGAGCAATCCCTCGGCCAGTTCCTCGATCAAGGTCTCGAGCAACCGCACCTCGCAGCGCGTGCACTCCGCGGTCAACCAGTCCGCCACAGCCGCGTAATCCGTGGCGCGGCCGATCTCGTCGGCCGCTCCGCGGAAATCGGTTTCGAGCACGACGTCGAGCACCAGTTTCTGCGGTTGCGACCTTTCCTCCTCGCCCACCCCGATGCGGGTTGCCACCTCGAGGCCGTGGATGCGGATGCAATCGGGGCCGCCGCGGTGCAAATCCCGCGGGTCTTGCAGCAGGCGGCGCAAAGCATCGAGAGACGAGACGACCACATCGGGCTTGGACGGCGTGAGTTTTTCCATCGAGTCGTATCCGGTGAGCACGGCGATGCTCATCACGCCGCCATGGCGCGCCGTTTCGACATCGTGGATCATGTCGCCGACGAAGGCGGTTTCACTCCGCGCGAGCCCGTGGCTTGCGAGGATGCCATCGATCTTGGCCCGCTTGTCCATCACACCGGCATAAGGATGCTCGAAATAATGGCGCAGCCCGAGCTTGGCCGACTGCACGTCGAAATGCTCCTGCTTCATCGAGCTGAGGAGGAAAAGACGGCGACCGCTCGCCCGGCAGAAGTCGAGAAATTCGTAAAGCCCCGGCAGGGGCGACACCTCGTCCTGAATTTCGACAAATCGACGGTGAAAGACCGCGTCGAGCTCGGGCAGCGGAACATCGGGGAGAAATTCCTCGTAGAATTCGGTGAAGGGCAAACGGAAGTGCTTGCGGAATTCCTCGCGGGTCAAGGGAGGCTTGCCGAACTGCTCGAGCACGTGATTCGTCGCGCCGATGACCGGCGGTAAATCGTCAACCAGCGTGCCGGACCAATCGAGGAGAAGATTGCGCAACATAATCAGGAGTATTTACTCCATCGAACCACGGATGACACGAATTTCAGGACCAAAGAGAAGCCGAGAAAAAAATCCGACGAGCATCTTGCTCCTGCGCGTCATCACTGACCGGTTTGTTCAATTCCGATAGCAGTGCCATCCGTGGCATCCGGGCTCAAAAAGCTCCGGGGACTCGCGAGCTCAGCCGAAAAATTTGACCGAGCGGATGGTTTCCGGACCGAATTCCGCGGCCAATTTGGATTCAATATCGGCCTTCCAGACGCGCTCCAGTTCAAAGCGCACGCTCGATTGGTGCACCCGCACGTAAAGGATGCCGCCGCGGATGCGATCGGGTTCGGATTGGCCCGCAATGAAGGGCCCGACCAACCCGGTCCAGGCGCGCCGCACGGCATGCTCGTCGAGCGAATGACCCAAGCCGAGCTTGGGGAGGAGTCCGCGCAGGGCGTCAGCGAAGCCGGAAGTACGCTGATCCGGATCGCGCGGTTCGTGGTAGCGCCGCCACTCGGCCATCACGGTGTCGGCCCAGCGGCTCATCGGAGTTGAGGGTTGAGGGTTGAGCGATGAGGGAACAATCCCCCGCCGAAGAATTCTCTACCCGCCGTTATCGCCGATTGCCTCGACCGGGCAGCCTTCCATCGCCTCTTTGCACTGCGCCTCTTCTTCCGGCGTGCCGGGCTGCTTGTAAACGTAGGAATACCCGCCGTCATCGCTGCGGGTGAAATTGGCCGGGGCTGTCTCGCGGCAGAGATCGCAATCGATGCACTGGTCGTCGACGTAAAACTTACCGGGGACGTTTTCCGAGTATTTGTTTTCGAGTTCAGCCATGGCGTAATGTGATTCGACCGGGAATGATAAAAAGATGCGTCAACCTTGCCAAGACAAAGCGGTTTCCGATTGGAAAGAAGCACGACGCTTCTTCGCCCGATTGGGCTGGATCAGCTTCGGCGGCCCGGCCGGGCAGATTGCCATCCTGCGCGAGGAGTTGGTCGAGCGTCGGCGCTGGATGACCCCGCACGAGTTTTCCGCCGGCTTGAACTTCAGCATGCTCCTGCCCGGACCCGAGGCCCATCAGCTGGTCATTTACGCGGGTTGGAAACTGCACGGGCTGCGCGGCGCGATCGCGGCCGGCGCGCTCTTTGTCCTTCCGGCCCTCCTGCTGGTCTGGCTGGCGGCGGCGCTTTATGCCGCCTACGGGCAACTCCCCGCGGTGCAGACCCTTTTCGGCACCGTGCGACCTGCCGTGCTGGCCATCATCCTCGCGGCCTTGGTTCGCATGGCGCGGCATCATCTCGACGGCCCCCGCGCTTGGCTACTCGCCGGGGCGGCTTTTGCCGCGATCTATTTTTTTCAAGTCCCCTTCCCTTGGATCGTCCTCGCGGCCGTCGGGCTCGGGGCGGCGAAACACCTCACGGCACCACCCGCACCGGCCGCCACCCCGGCGACCCCGCGTCCGCCCGTCCCGTGGCGCACCCTCGGCCTCGGACTCCTCGCCTGGTTCGCGCCGGTGGTGCTGGCCGGCTTGGTTTTCGGATGGGACAGTCTGCTTGCGTCGCTCGGATTTTTCTTCAGCAAGGTTGCGGTGGTCACCTTCGGAGGCGCCTATGCCGTGCTGCCCTATGTGGCCGACCACGCGGTCAACCAGGCCGGATGGCTTTCCTCCGCTGCGATGAAAGATGGCCTCGCCCTGGCCGAGACCTTGCCCGGGCCGCTGGTCAAAGTGCTGTCCTTTGCCGGCTTCTTCGCCGGATGGAATAACCCGGCGCCGCTCAGTCCTTGGATCATGGCCGCGCTCGGTGCCTTCCTCGCCTCATGGGTCACCTTTGTGCCCAGCTTTCTTTTCATCCTCGCCGGCGGGCCTTTTGTCGAGCTGCTGGCCGAGAACCCGCGGGCGCGGATGATCCTCGACACCATCACAGCCGCGGTGATCGGGGTGATCGCCACTCTGGCGGCGTGGTTTGCCACCGGCGTTTTCGGCCCGGATCAACCTTCCGTGCTTCACGCTGTCATCGCGGGCGTCAGCCTCTGGCTACTGGTCGGCCGGCAATGGTCCATTCCCTCGGTCGTGGGCCTCGCGGCGGCAGCCGGGCTGCTGCGCGCGGTTTGGTAGTGGCGGCGACAGCTTCAATCCAATTTCCGGCCCGAGTTTCAGCCTTCTTTTTCGGCTCCGTCGAGCTCCGCAATCTTCTCGTTGCTCTCCTCAACCCGTCCCCCGAGGTGTTTGGCCAGGAAGCGTTCGACCGCCCGGTAGAAATAGAGGCGGTTTTCCTCGTTGGCGAAACCGTGGCCTTCGTTGTCCTTCACGATGTAGGGCACGTCGATGCCGCGGGTCTGCAGCGCCTCGACGATCTGGTCGCTCTCGGCTTTCTTCACCCGCGGATCGTTCGCCCCCTGGGCAATGAGCAAGGGGGAAACAATTTTGTCCGCCGAGAAAAGTGGTGACGCCGCGGTGAGCAGATCTTTCTCCGTCTCGGGGTTGCCGATCATTTCATACTGCATCTGGCGGTAGGGCTCCCAATACGGCGGGACGCTGGCCAGCAAGGTGAAGATGTTCGACGGGCCGACAAAGCTGATCCCCGCCGCATAGACCTCGGGCGTGAAAGCCATCCCGGCCAACGCCGCGTAGCCGCCGTAACTACCGCCGTAGATGGCGATGCGCTGCGGATCGGCGATGCCGCGGTCGACCAGCCACTTGGCCGAATCTGTGAGGTCGTCCTGCATCGTTTTGCCCCATTGCTTGAAGCTCTTCTCCCAGAAGTCGCGGCCGTAACCGGTCGAGCCGCGGAAGTTGACCTGCAGCACGGCATAGCCGCGGTTGGCCAGGAACTGCGCTTCGCCGTCGAAGCCCCACGCATCACGCGCCCACGGTCCCCCATGCACGAGCAACACGGCGGGCAAATCCTTCGCTTCGACTCCGGGAGGTAGGGTGAGATAGGCGGGCAACTCGAGACCGTCGCGCGCCGGAATGCGCACCGGCTCCATCGGGGCGAGCTTCCCCTCATCGAGCCAAGGCGACACCTCGGCCAGCTTGCGGAGCTCCTCCGTGTTGCTGTCATGGTAGTAAAACGCCCCGCGCGAGCGATCACTGTGGGTCCGGACGATGAATTTGTCCTCCTCGCGATTGGTCGAGCTGAGCATAACCTCCTGACCGGGGAGCTTTTCCTCCAGCTTGGCCTGCAGGTCGCGACGCCAATCATCGAAGAAATGGTATTCCTGCTTGTCGCGGGTGAAAGCCGCGGCAGTGAGCACCTTGCGCTTGTCCGAGCCGACCAGACTGCCGACGTCCACTTCGGGATGTTCGAAGATGACTTCCAACTCTTTTCCCGTGGCCGGGTCGAGGCGGACAATAGCCGCTTTGTCGCGTCCGATATTGGACGAGGCGTAAAGATCCTTGTTGTCGTAGGTGAAAAAGAGCGGATCAGCGCTTTCCCGGAAATTGGTGCTGATCACCTTCCTGAATGGCTCGTCCGGCGTGGCGCGGGTGAGCAATTCGGTATTGACGCCGTCGGTCTGCACCGCGGCCCTCACTTGGCCATCGTGGTCCGTGATCCAGGAGGAGACGCTGCCGGGGTTTTCCGCGACCATTTCCATCGTGCCGTTGCGGGTGTTGAGGCGGAGGACGTCGAAAACCCGCGCGTCGCGCTGGTTCATGCTGATCAGGAGGTGGTCCTCATCGTCACGCAGATCGTCGACCACGCCGACCCGGACCCCGGGGAAAGGCGTGAGGTCGCGGCGGTTGGCGCCGTCCGCATCGACCGCATAAAGGTGGAAGTTCTCATCCCCGCCGTCGTCCTGCAGATAAACGATCTGATCCTTCGCCGCCCAAAAGTAGCCGGCGAGGTCACGCTCGGTGGCGTCGGTCAGACGCTGCGGCTCGCCGCTCCCGTCCACCGGTTGGACGAAAACATTGAGGCGGCTTTCCCACGGCGCCATCCACGAAATGTAGTCGCCGCCGGGACTGACCTGATAGGACGCGCCCTCCGGGTTGCGGAAGAAATCACGGAGCGGAATGATCGGCTGCTGCTCGGGTGAGCCGGGGTTGGTTTCCATCGCAGGGACGGTGATGCAGAGGACAAGGGTGGCGCAAAAAATACGGATCATGAAGGGAATGAGACCCGCCGGACGGGCTCGGCGTTCATTCGCGGAGGTCATCAGCGCAGAAAGGCCCCGCGGAATTTTTCCTCGGGTAAGTCGGTGATGCCGATTTCGCGGAAAAAATGCAGGATGGGAGTCTGCTCTTGGTGGTCGGAGGTGAAGTCCGGACGGAAACAGGTGTCCGTCTGACGCAGGATGGCATCCTTGAGCGGGGTCTTTTCCTCCCCGCTGTACACATAATAAAGGGCGTGGGCTTCGGCGGGGTGGGCCTGGATGAAGCGGATGGCTTCGCGCACGGCCGCGGCGACCGCTTCGGCCTGCCCGCGGTGCGCGCGGTAGAAAGTCTTGGTCGTGAAGAGATCGAGTCCAGAAAAATTGGCGAAGCCGGCCGTCGAGGCATTCATGTGCAGGACGTCCATCTTCTCGTGCTCGGCCTCGAGACCTTCGAAATTGTAAAAGCAAAGCCACCCCGCATCGCAACCCTCCTGCATGTGCTTCACGAGATAGAAATCTTTGGCGCAAAATTCAACCTGCGCGCGGTCGACGGTCACCCCGTCACGGGCCGCATAACGACGGATGATTTCGAAGCCGATCCCATTGGTTTTCTCGTTGGAAACCGGCGTGGCCACGCGGATGTTTTCGCCGGCCTTGAGCCGCCCGTAGGAGGACGTTTTCATCATCACCCCGCCCTGGGTCTGGAAGAACGTGCCGAGCGAGAGAAAATCGTCGTGGTATTGCTCGATGAGATGGAGCGGTTCGTTTGTCGCAAACTCGAGCCGCCCCGCCACCAATTCCTGGAGGCCGTCATAATGCTCGGTCGGCACCACGATTTCGAAGTCCAGGATGCCCCGGGCGGCCAGGAACCCCTTTTCCTTGGCCACGATGAACGGCAGGTGGTCGGGGTTGAGGAACCATTCGATGGCGAGTTTCATGGCAAAGAAAAAAAGGGAGCGGGTGAAGGGAATCGAACCCTCGTATGCAGCTTGGGAAGCTGCCGTTCTACCATTGAACTACACCCGCTGAGGAAGATGTGATTTTGCCCGCTCCCGTAAGTGTCGCAAGGGGAAAATACGGAGATCGGTTGCCCTCGGTGCTAAGATGCACAATCTTCCTGCCAACGCGCCCTCCCTTCAAACACCTATGCAACCCCTCCTCTTGCCCAGTCTGCGGGTGATCTGCCTCGTCACCGCGCTGGGCAGCATATGGACGGTGAAGGCCGGCGATGAGACGCCGGTTGCCTACCGTGAGCAGGAGGTGGTTTGCGGGAAAACACAAACCGGCGTCGAATTGGCCGGAACCCTGACCGTTCCCCGCGGACCGGGCCCTTTTCCCGCGGTGGTGCTGGTGGCCGGAAGCGGCCCGATGAACCGTGACGAGGAAGTCTTCGGCCACCGGCCTTTCGCGGTGCTGGCCGACCATCTCGCCCGCCGCGGTCTGGTCGTGCTTCGTTACGACAAGCGGGGGGTGGGAAAATCGACCGGCGATTTCGCGCAGGCCACCACGCGGGACTTTGCCGGTGATGCGATCTCCGTATGGGACTTTCTTGCGACAAGGCCCGAGGTCGATGCCCAACGGGTCGGGGCGATCGGCCACAGCGAGGGAGGCATGATCGTGCCGACCTTGGCCGCCAACCGCCCGGAGACCGCTTTCATTGTCATGCTGGCCGGCGTCGGCATGACGGGCGGCGACTTGGAATTGTTGCAAAGCTCGCTCCTCAAAAAAGCAGACGGCGTGGATCCGGAGGAGTTGGCGTTCGAGGAGGAAACCACCCGGCGCTGGATCGCCATGGTCAAGGCGGGTGACACGGACGAGCAGATCGAACAAGCCTTGCGCCCCCGCATCGAGGCCGCCGCCGCCAAGAGCGGAGAGGATGCGGAGCGGCCCGTGGCACGGCTGCATTCGCCATGGTGGCGCTTTATTCTGACCCACTCGGCCATTCCCGATTTGGAAAAGGTGCGTTGCCCGGTCATGGCCCTCAACGGCAGCAAGGACCTGCAGGTGCCGCCACGGGAGAATCTGGTGCCGATCGCGCAGGCCTTGGCCCGGGCCGGCAACACGGACTTTGTCATAAGCGAGATGCCGGGCCTCAACCATCTCTTCCAACACGCCGTGACCGGAAGCGAGAGCGAATACGCGGGGAGCAAAGAAGCCATCAGTCCGCAAGTCGTTGCCATGGTCGGAGATTGGATCGTGGACCGCACGCGGCCGCAGGAACCCGGCACATCCCCGGGAAATTGAACCTCGACCGGAAATATATCTTGGGCGATCACTTTCGAGGGGTAGGTTGCATAAGTAGATGAAAAAAACGTTCCCCTTTCTTTTCGCCGCCGCCTTTTGTGTTCCGCTCATCGCGCCGCTTGACGCGGCCGCCCAAACCACCAACACGAATACCAAACTTCCCGCCGTCATCGTCATCCGCCACGGGGAGGATCTGGACGACTTCATCAAGGCGGCCGATAACGACAACTCGGCCCTTGGCGACTGGAAGAAGGACTGGGCGCCCAATTGGCCGAACTACACGCTGCCCAACGGCACCAGCGTTCAAGTTCGCTCGCACGGTCTCTCCAAGCAGGGCGAAGGACAGGCCACCTTCCTGGCCAAAAGCCTTCCCGCAGTTCTCGAAGAAAACAACTTCCTGCCGGTGACACGCGTGGTGACCAAAGATCCTTATTGGACTAATAGCCCCGTCGATCCGACGCCAAACCCATTCGACACCGCTTGGCCATTCATCAAAACGCACGGCATCACGGACGTCATGCTGATCAAGGCGGAAAAGGGAACGAATTCCTGCGGGCCCTTGGCGGGACAGATCAACAAGACGGTCGACAAAGATCTGCTGGCCATGTTGCCGTATTACCATCGCAGCCCGGAAAAATTCGCCGACTCGATCTTGCCGACCAACGCTCAAGGAGCGCCCACCGGCTCGACCCTCATCGTCTGGGATGGGCAGGGCATGTGGGGACCACACAAAACTGACGAACCAGGCAAACCATGGTATTGGGGCGACGACCTTCCCGCGCCCGAGGGGGGAACCGGCAAATACGACACCAACGATGGCGCCAACATCCTGCGCCTGCTCGGTGGCCTCAAAATCGGGAACGACATCCGCGACAACGTCAGAGAAAAAGGGGGCAACATTCCCCTCAAAATGGCCCGCATTTATGTCTTTTATCCACGCTACGGGACGGGACCGCTCGCCACCAACGAGGCGCCAGCCATCATCGCGGCCAACATTGAAATCGAGCAGGAGGATGCCGGGGTCACGAACACGCGGGTGATCCCTCCGAAATACGACCTCATGGTCTGGGATTCGGTGCCAAAGCCCGGCGGCACGGAGGGCTGGACCAATACCATCAATTTCGTGATCAACGAGGCGAACGAGAGTGAGACCAGTTCGAGCGCGAACTAGCAGCCGGCCGCATGCTCACCAGACGAGATCAATCGGCGGCACGACGATCGAAGCATTGGCGCCGGTCAGGGTGCCCTCGGATTCTTCCACCGTTTCAACCAGTCCGTTGACAAAGCCCACGGTGGTCGTGCCGACCGGCACCTTCAAATAAACGACCGAGGCGCCGTAGCCGTAACCGCTGCGCACCACCACCTCTTCGAGCTTGGTACGCGGATCGGGCCGGGAGCCGGTGAGGGACTGCAGGTAGGACGGCGTGTAAACCGTCTGCGGGATCAGTTTGTACTTCACGTATTCGTAGGTTTGGGTGGACCCCTCGCGCCCGGTCTTGCTCGAACGCTTCTGCGGCTTGCCCAGACTGCGTGTCACCTCCTCGAGGGTCATGCCCACCGCCACTTCCTTGCGGGCAATGAGGTCTTCCACTTCGCGCCGCCGTTGCTCGGCGCGGACCGCAATTTCCAGGTAGTTCCCGGGCAAGCCCGCCACATAGCGCGGCTCGATCCAGGCCACCACGCCGCCCTGCTGGGCCTTGCCGCGCACCCGCAACAGACCACCCGAGGAAATGGCGTCGAGTTGCACAGCCTGCGGAAACCGCAAGGTGCCGGCAAAACGCTTCATCGTGACCTCGAAGAAACCAGGGGCCGGGCCGGTCAATTGGTAGCGCGGCAGGCGCTCGTGGAAGTCGGAGAGGTAAATGACCCCGGGCTCGCGGACAATCGGCCCGGCCGTGGCCACCGCTATTCCGGCGAGAAAGAAAGCCACCACTATCCTCATGGCCGCAATATGGTTGCGCCGCAGGAAAAAACAACGGCCAAGGCGCCATCGCGGACACCATGGAGTTGCCAAAGTCGCGGCCCGGGTCCATTTTCCCGAGTAGTGAAAACTCTTCTCTTTTTCCTCTCTGTGGCCGCCCTGGCCGTCACCAGCAGCGCCCGCGCCGGATTTTTCGACCAGATCAAAGGCGACCTGACCGGACCCGCCGTGGAAGGCTCGCCGAAATACACTGCCCTTTATTTTTCGGCCCACTGGTGCCCGCCCTGCCGCATGTTCACCCCGAAACTGGTCAAGTGGTATAATGACTTCAAAGCCAAGCACCCGGACTTCGAGCTGGTTTTCGTAAGCAGCGACCGCGACCAGGCGGCCATGGAGGATTACATCAAGGACGACAAGATGCCCTGGCCCGCGGTGAAGTTCGACCAGGCGCAGAGTGAGACATTCCAGAAATTCGGTGCCAGCGGCATCCCCTACCTCGTGCTCATCGACAACGAGGGCAAAGCCCTCACGGCCCAACCGGACAACGAGTGGGAAGCGCCGCAGGGGGTGCTCGCCAAGATCGAAGAGATGGTCGGCGGGTCCTGACCCTCACCCGGTGGCGCGGCTCCGGGAAAATCCCTTTTACGCCACGCTGGCTGGTTTTTGCATGGTGAGCATGGGGCTCTGCCTGTGCCGCTATGCCTACGCTCCTTTGGTCCCCGCGATGATCGCCGCGGGATGGGCCGACAAGGCGGGGGCGGGTTATCTCGGCGGCTTCAACGCCTTGGGCTATCTGGGCGGGGCGGTTGCCGCGATCTTCCTGCCGGCGCGGCTGTCCTTGGGCCTCATCCTCCGGGCGTCCATCGTGACGGTGTTGGTCAGCCTCCTCATGTCCGGTTGGAACCTCGGTTTTGCCTGGCTGGCCGCGGCCCGCCTGCTCAACGGCTTGGCCGGTGCGGTGCTCGTCATCCATGCGCCATCGCTGGCCTTGGCGCCGGTGCCGGAGAGGTGGAAGAAACTGGCCGGTGGCGCCATCTTTGCCGGGGCGGGCGCGACGATCATGCTGATCAGTCTCGCGCTGCCGGGATTTCTTGAATCCTCGGTCGGGGCAGGTTGGCTTTTCGAGGCCGCCGTGGCGCTGGTCGCGGGAACGGTCGCTTGGCCGCTGGCCGCCGCCGCGCAAAGTCCGGCCCCGCAGGCACGGCGGAAATCGCGCCTGCGGCCCGACCAGCGGAAATCCCTCGTCCTGCTCGGCGCCGCTTACTTTCTCGCCGGCGTGGGCATCACTCCGCACACCCTCTTCCTCACGGACTATCTCCACCGCGATCTGCAGATGGCAACGGCCAGCAGCATCCACTACTACAGCTTGATCGGTCTGGGCGGCTTCCTCGGGGCTCTGGCCGGTGGTGCCGCGGCGCGCACGCTCGGCACCGGGCGGAGTCTCTCCGCCACTTACCTCCTGGGCACCGCGGCAGTGGCGCTGATTTTGCTGAGCACAGAGCCGGTCTGGATTTCCCTCTCCGTCTTGGCTCTGGGCTTCTTTCTGCTCGCCTGTGTCGCGCTCTCGTCAGAAGCGACCTCCGAAATCGTGGGTGCGGCCGACCAGCCTCGCTCTTGGGGATTTCTCACCCTGACGCTCGGTGTGGGCATCACGATCGGCAGTTACGCCCTCGCCTGGATGGTCGATGCAGGCGCGTCCTACCACTCCACATTTGTCGTTGCCGCCCTCGGCCTCGCGCTGGCATTTGTCCTCACCACAGGGTCAAGGATCCGTCGTGCTCAGCCGTAACGATGCAAAACATTCTGCCTTTTCCGGCGCTCCAACAAAGGCGCGCCTGGGCGAGAGTTGACTAACTATTTGGTGAGCGAGTTTGCACGTGGCCAAGGGGCACGGGCGTCCCGCCCGTCACGATCAGACAACACGGCCGGGACGGCCGTGCCCCCTGGAAAAACCGAGCCAAACCGCGCTTTTATTGCGTCTCCGACTGCATGGATACGGCTCAGGAACCCGCCGTTTCGTAAGCCTGAGCAATACGCAGCAAGCGGGCCTCTTCGAAGGCCGGCGCCATAATCTGCAACCCGACCGGCAACTTCTTGCCGTCCACCTCGGCGTCACCGCAGGGAATGCTTATCCCGCAAATGCCGGCCAGATTCGCCGCAATGGTGAAAATGTCGGCCAGATACATCTGGAGCGGGTCCCCCATGCGCTCGCCGATCTTGAAGGCGGGCACCGGCGAGGTCGGAGAGAGGAGGCCGTCGACTTTTTCGAAAGCTGCTTCTAAGTCGCGGCGGATCAGTGTGCGGACTTTCTGCGCACGCAGGTAATAAGCGTCATAGTAGCCACTGCTCAGCACATAGGTGCCGAGGATAATCCGGCGCTTCACTTCCTTGCCAAAGCCCTCGCCGCGGGTGCGGCCGTAATGGTCGGCCAGATCGCGCGGTGCTTCGGCGCGTTTCCCGTAACGCACGCCGTCGAAGCGCGCGAGGTTGGCCGAGGCTTCCGCCGTGGCAATGATGTAGTAGTCGGCCACCGCGTATTTGGTATGCGGCAGGGAGACTTCGACGATTTCCGCGCCCAGGCCGCGGTAGACCTCGATGGCCGCCCGCACCCGTGCCTCCACCTGGGGGTCCATCCCCTCGACAAAGTATTCCTTGGGCACACCAAGCTTCAGGCCCTTGACCCCGTCATTGAGCGTGGCCGAGTAATCCGGCACCGGCAGGTCGAGCGAGGTGGAATCGAGCGGATCGTGCCCGGCAATGGCCTGCAGCACGAGGGCGGCATCCTCCACCGTGTGGGTGAAAGGTCCAATCTGGTCGAGCGAGGAGGCAAAAGCAACCAGACCGAAGCGCGAGACGCGTCCGTAGCTCGGCTTCAACCCGACACAACCACAAAGGGCCGCCGGTTGGCGGATGGAACCGCCGGTATCCGAGCCGAGCGAGGCCAGCGCTTCATCCGCCGCCACCACCGCGGCGGAACCTCCGCTCGAGCCGCCCGGAATACGCTCCGGATCGCGCGGGTTGCGCGTGATGCGGATCGAGGAATTTTCGGTGGAGGAGCCCATGGCGAATTCGTCCATGTTGGTGCGGCCGAAAGGAATGGCTCCCGCGGCGCGCAGCTTGGTGATGACCGTGGCATCATAGGGCGCGATGTAGCCTTGGAGAATTTGCGACGCGCAAGTGCAGGGTTCACCCTCGACATTGATCACATCTTTGATTGCCACCGGAATGCCGCCGAGCGGCAAAGTGATGTCGATCTTTTCAGCCAGGGCGCGGGCCCGCTGGTAATCGCGGGAAAGGTAACCGCCGATGGCCGGATCGGTTTTTTCGATCGCGGCCTGGACTGCGTCAAGCAGTTGCACGGGGGACAATTCGCCGGCTTGGATCAAGCGGCGGGCCTTGGCGATGGTCAGTCCGGCGAGATGCATCACCCCTCCACCACCTTGGGCACAAGAAAAAGCCCGTTGCCGGAATGCGGGGCATTGGCCGTGGCCTGCGCCTGGGTGAAACCATCGCGCGGCAGGTCGGCGCGGAAAACGTTGTAGACGGCCGAAGCATGGGCCGTCGGCTCGATGCCGTCGACGTTCACCTCGTCGAGCTGTTCGATGTAGGAGAGAACGTGGTCGAGTTGCGGTTGCAATTCGGTGATTTCTTCTTCGGTCAATCGCAGGCGGACCAGATTGGCGATATAGCGGACGTCGAGGTGCGGAGCGCTCATGGGCAAGCCGTTGTGGTTAGCGCGACCGCATGGCGATGTCGAAACGTTTCCGTGCGCGAAAACGGGCACGGGCAGACCGCTCGTTCCTCCGCTCCGTTCCACGGCAGGATGTCCGTCCGCTTTTTTATCCCCCAAGCCGCAACAACACCTTGCCCCCGCCTTCCTCCGCACGGGTCACGGCCGCCGAAACTTCCCCGAGCTGGAATTCCGCAACAACCCGTGGCGCGAAACATCCGGAGGCCGCGAGTCGGAAAATTTGGTCGAAAAGGGAGCTGACTTGGTCCGGCGGCGCGGCGCGCAGCCAGCGGGTGAGCCAAAATCCGCGGAAAAGCAGATCGCGAAAAATGAGGAAGCCATTGGGAATTTTCAGCGCCTCCTTGCTCATCGCCCCGTAAGTCACCAGCGTCCCACCCGGCGCAAGCAACCCGGCCAGCCGCGTGGCGGACACACCGCCGACCGCATTCAAAGCGAGTCGCGGGACGGCCCCGCCGAGCATTTCCTGCGCGGTCGCCGCCATGTCCTCACCATCGACCACCACGGCATCCGCCCCCAGCGCCCGGACTTCCTCCGCCGCCGCAGCCCGCCGGACCAGATTGAGCGTTTTCCAACCGCGGTGGCGCGCGATTTCGATCACGGCCCGTCCAACCGCCGAGGTCGCCGCGTTCTGCAGCACCCAATCGCCGGGCCGGAGGGTGGTGAATTGGTGCAAGAGGAGCCAAGCAGTCGGCGGGTTGACCCGCAACACCGTGGCACGGCCCGCCGAGAGTCCATCCGGCACCGCGACCACGCCCGCCACCGGCCAGTTCCCCGACTCCCGCCAGGCCTGGTCCGCGACCAGCACCATGCGGCCGACCCAGGACCGGTCCACGCCTGCACCCACGGCGACCACCCGCCCGCAGCCCTCGTTGCCCGGCACATCGGGCAAGGGCCTCGCCTCACCATATTTACCCTCGATCAGGTTGAGATCCGCCGGATTGATCGGGGCAGAGAGCATCTGCACCATGACCTCATTCTCCCCGGGCAGGACCGGAGCAAGCTCATCGACCTGCAGCACTTCGCGGGGAACTCCGCAGCGGTGATAACGCGCAGCACGAATGGATGGCATCTCTTGAGCTTAGAGACTCCGCTAGCAGATGAAACTCTCTATCGCCCGGAACCCGAGGTCGATCCCGATCCGTTTTTTGTGCTGCCACGCCCTGGTGGTCCAGCCAGAATGCAGCCAGATGAAAGTCCAACCACTGGATTTCGAAAAACCTATTGCCGAGCTGGAGGATCAGCTACAGCGACTGCGCGACAAAGCCAACGGGACCGATCTCGGGGTCGACTCGGAGGTCGGCAAGATCGAGAAAAAGATCGGCGCGCTGAAAAGGGAAATTTACGAGAACCTGACCGCCTGGCAACGGGTGCAGATTGCCCGCCACACCGCACGGCCCTTCGCCCTCGATTACCTCGCGCTCTGCTTCGAGGATTTCACCGAACTGCATGGCGACCGTCTCTTCGGCGACGATGCGTCGATGCCCTGCGGACTGGCCAGGATCGACGGACGCCCCGTCGCGGTGGTCACGAACCAGAAGGGGCGGAACACCAAGGAAAATATTCTCCGCAACTTCGGCAGTGCCCACCCTGAAGGTTACCGCAAGGCTTTGCGCGTCATGCGGCTCGCAGCCAAATTCGGCCTGCCCGTCGTCGCCCTGGTGGACACCCCTGGCGCCTTCCCCGGCATCGGGGCGGAAGAACGCCACATCGCGGAATCCATCGCGGTCAACCTGCGGGAAATGATGCTGCTCGAGACGCCCATTGTTGCCGTGGTCATCGGGGAAGGCGGATCCGGCGGTGCCCTCGGTATCGGGGTGGCCGACCGCGTGCTCATCATGGAGAACGCCTACTACTCAGTGATCAGTCCGGAAGGCTGCGCCGCGATCCTCTGGAAGCACCGGAGCCATGCCCCGGAAGCCGCCGAGGCGCTCAAACTGACCGCTCCCCACCTGATGGAGCTCGGACTGGTCGATGGAGTGGTGCCCGAACCGCAGGGCGGTGCCCACCACGACCACCAAAGCGCAGCGGCCCGGCTGAAAAAGGCGCTGGTGGAAAACCTCGACGCACTGCGCAAAGAGTCACCGGCCAAACTTCTCGCCGCGCGCTATGACAAATTTCGCGCGATGGGTGTCTTCAGCGAGGGGTGATGCGCCTGCTCTGAGCGCACCGCTCAGGGCGCGAGGAGGCTGCCGGGACCGAGGGCCTGCAATTCACTGCTCCGTTCGAGCGGGTGCTCGGCGGGTGTCAGTTGCAGATCAAGGACTTCTTCCCCGCGAGCGACCCGGACCGCGACCGGCTCACCGGCGGTGAGGAAGAAAGAGGCAGTGAGGGCGTCCTCGGGGTCGCGGATGGCGATGTCGCCCACTTGCAGAACGACATCACCCGAACGGAACTGACGGGAAGCCGGGCCACTCGGGTCGACCCTGTCGATCATGAGGTGCGAGCCCTGCACGGCGACCGGCATTTCCTGCACGGTCACTCCGGCCCATCCGCGACGCACCTCGCCGAACCGGACCGCATCTTGGCGCACTTTCTCCGCCGCGCGGATCGGCAGGACGAAACAACCGGCACCGGATTCGAGCCCGCTGACCAGCACGCCGACCACTTGGCCGTCGAGATTGAGCACAGGGCTGCCACCCTGGCCGCGCTGCACCGGAATATTCGCGCGGATATGCGTCGTGGTGAAAAATTTTCCCTGCGACTTCCGGTCAAGACCGCCCACGAGGCCGAAGCTCGGCGAGACCTCATGGTCGAAAGGAAAACCGACCACTATGAGGGGCGAAGAGGCTTTCACTTCACCGCAGTCGCCTCGCTCGAGGAAAGGCGTCGCCCCAGCTTGGTCGACTTTGATCAGGGCGATGCCGCTGCGCGGATCCTTGGCCAACAACGTGGCCGGCCAACGTTGGTCACCGCGGGTGACAGAAATGCTCAGCCCATCCCCAACCACCGAGCTAAGCGTGTAAATCGTGCCCCTCGCGTCGGCGAAAAAACCGGTGCCGGAAACTTTGCCCAGTTCGTCGTCCGACTCAACGCGCACCACGGAAGGCACGGCGGAGTTAAAGACCTCGGCCACCGTACTCTCGATGGCCTCCACCAGGGCGGAACTCTCCACCTCCCGCGGGGCCGACGGTTTCTCCGGATCAGCTCCGGCCACTCCAACCAGCGCCGCCCCGGTGAGCACGGCGCAAAGGCTAAAAGCTGTAGGGCGACTCATAACTCACCGGCCGGGCCTCAAGCACGTAGTGCGGGGGAAATTCGGAACGTGAGGAAACAGGAAAACGGAGGTCGCCGCTGCCGGGCGGCAGGACATTGAGCGTCGGACGGGGATCATTGAGGGCCAGACTGGGACCGCGTGGCGCGGGGTCCTTTTGGGTGACGAGAATAAAGGTAGAGAGCACCACGGCGGCGGCAGCCACCCCGGCATAAGCCAAACTCGGCACGCGAAACTCGGGGATGACCCCGACCAAGCGCTCCCAAAGCAAATTCCAAGTCGGCTGGCGAAGCAATTCGGAGCGTTGACGTTCGTTAAACTCGTCGAGGAAGCGCTCGAAATAATCGGGCGTCGGCGACTCGTATCGCTTGAGGCGAAGAAGGTTGTGGAGGTCCGTATTCATGGGCTAATTGACCAAAAATTCCTGCAGGTAATTCTGCAGTTGGCGGTGGGCGTAAAAAAGACGGGAACGCACCGTGCCTTCGGAAATCCCGAGGATTTTACCGATTTCGGCGTGCGGCATTCCTTGGATATCGAACATGGTGACCACGGCTCTGTGCTCATTCGACAGCTTCATCATAGCCTCGTTCAATCTTTGCTGCAGCTCTTTGAGATTTACTTCTCGTCTTGCGTCGGGGCCGGACGTCATTTCAATGAAGTCCGGGTCGTGATGGATCCCATTGTCCACGTCATCCAAGCTCATGTTGTAGGTGCGCGAGCGCTTTTTGAGGAAGTTGATCGTCATGTTTGTCGCGATGGTGTGCAGCCAAGTGTAGAAGCTGGATTTGCCCCGGAAGCCTTTGATCGAGCGGTAGGCTTTGGCAAAGACATCCTGGAGCAAGTCGTTGGTATCCTCATGGTTGGAGGTCATGTGATAGACCAAACCGTAGAGGCGGGGGCTGTATTTCCGCACCAAATCGTCAAAGGCGCGTGGGTCGCCGGCTTGGGTACGCGCCACGAGATCGACATCCTTGATCTCCTGCTCTTCGACGGTTCTGGACATAGGGCTTCCTTAACTTAACAGACGCGCCCACGCCGGGGAAAGGAGAAGCCACGCTGGGCCCCGCTCAGGCCATCTTGGCCAGAGCCTGCCCGAGCAGACCACTCAGCGCGGACGCCGCCGAGCGTCCCGTTTCGAGCACTTCTTGGTGCGAGAGCGGTTGGGCGGTGACCCCGGCGGCCCAATTGGTCAGGCAGGAAAAAGCCACCACCCTCATGCCAAGCGCACGGCCCTGCACGGCCTCAAAGACGGTCGACATGCCCACTGCATCGGCCCCGAGGGTGCGCAGCATACGGACCTCCGCCGGTGTTTCGTATTGCGGACCGGGCACGCAGGCGTAGACCCCTTCGGGCAAGGCCAGACCAGACTCGGCGGCCAGGCCGCGAAACAAACCGCGCAAGCGCACATCGTAGACTTCCGAGAGGTCGAGGAAATTCGGTCCGCCCGACAAGGGCGACGCGGCCGTGAGATTCAGGTGGTCGCTCAGCATCATCCATCCTCCGGGGGCGAAGCGCGGATTCAGCGTGCCGGCCGCATTGGTCAGGATCAACACCTCCGGCCCGAGCGAGGCCATGAGGCGCACCTGCGCGGCCACTTGGCCCGGCGTGTGGCCCTCGTAGTAATGCACCCGCCCTTTGGCGAAAAGAACCGGCGCCCCCCCCCATTCGGCCCCCACGAATTCCCCCGCGTGCCCGGGCACCTTTGATTCCGGCAGACCCGGAATCTCCGCATAGGGGACGGCAAAACGTTGGTCGCAGGCCTCGGCGAATCCCCCGAGCCCGGAACCCAGAACGAGGGCAACCTTGGGACGGAAAGCGGCCAGCTCGGCTGGGACGGACGGGAATTCCTCGGAGAGGGTGATCGCGGACGCCATAGCCGGGACCTCAGACCGCTTTGATCAGCACCGAAGAATTGTGCCCGCCGAAACCGAAGGAGTTGCTCAGGGCAATTTTCACTTTCTTCTCCCGTGCGGTCAGCGGCACGTAGTCGAGATCGCACTCGGGGTCGGGGTGGTCAAGATTGATCGTTGGGGGCACAATGCTGTCGCGCATCGCCATGACGCAGGCCGCCATCTCCACCGCACCGGCCGCCCCGAGCAAATGGCCGGTCATTGACTTGGTCGAGCTGACCAGCAGGCCGCCGTGGCGCGCGTGCTCGCCGAAGGCTAACTTGACCGCCTTGGTCTCGCAGAGGTCCCCCACCGGGGTCGATGTCCCGTGGGCGTTGATGTAGTCGACTTCCTCCGGGTTGACCTTCGCGTGCTTCATTGCCATGGCCATGCAGCGGGCCGCCCCTTCCCCCCCGGGCAAAGGCGCACTCATATGGTGGGCATCAGCGGTCAGACCATAGCCCGCCACCTCGCAGTAAATTTTCGCCCCGCGCTTTTTCGCGTGTTCGTATTCCTCGAGGATGAGGATACCGGCGCCTTCGCCCATGACGAAGCCGTCACGGTCTTGGTCGAACGGACGCGAGGCTTTCTCCGGCTCGTCATTGCGCAGACTCATCGCGCGCATCGAAGTGAAACCCGCGACCCCCACCGGCACCACGCAGGCTTCGCTTCCGCCAGTGACCATAACATCGGCGTCGCCGAACTTGATGATCCGCCAAGCCTCGCCCATGCAATGGTTCGCCGTGGCGCAGGCCGTGACGATCGCCATGTTCGGTCCGCGCAGACCGTGCTCCATCGAGATAAAGCCGCTCGCCATGTTGCTGATCATCATCGGGATCATGAACGGCGAGGTGCGATCCGGGCCTTTGGTCAGCATCTGGGTGACCTGCGCTTCCATCGTGGCCAAGCCGCCCACCCCGCTGCCGATCATCACACCCACCCGGTCAAGATCGAGGGCGGACAAGTCATAGCCCCCATCCTCCATCGCCATCTTGGCCGCACCCACCGCGAATTGCGTGTAGCGATCCGTGCGGCGCACATCTTTCGGCGTGGTGTAAAAAGGGGTCGGATCGAAACCGCGCACTTCGCCGGCGATCTGGCAGTCGAACTTCGTGGTGTCGAACGCCGTGATCGGACCGATCCCGCTCCGCCCGGCCTTCAAGCTTTCCCAGAACGTGGCGAGGTCATTACCCACCGGGCTGACCACTCCGATTCCTGTAATGACAACACGCCGCTCGTTCATGATTGCGAAGGGTTATTGGTAAAGCAAACCGCCGAGATTTGGCGAGGCCAAATGGCCGGAGAAGTCAGAGATCCGAGGGTACGCCGCGCTCGTTCAGCGCTCGGCAGGCCGGGCAGCGCCACAAGTCCGCACCGCCGACCGGACGCACCCACGCGGCGCAAAGCCGGCATTGACCCATGGCACGCCATTCGCGGCGGCGGAGACGCGAGCGGCGCCATTCACCGGCCAACCAGAGAAGTAAGACTAGCCCGGCCAGGACCGCCGCATAGAGCAAGGGCAGAAAGGAGAGACTGGTGCGCATCAGGGCTTCACCCCCATGTTTCCCCAGACCACGCGCAGCATGCCACGATGCCCTGCTTCGGTTGGACCGAAGCGCGAAAGTTGCACCGCGCGGATCGCCGCGGTGTCCAAGGCAGGATCGCCGGAACTGCGCACCAACCAGACATGACGCGCCTCGCCGGCTGCATCGAGCACAAGGAACAACTCGGTCGGCAGGCCAGGTGGTTGCGTTGGTGCCGCCGCCGCCAGGCGATCCAAGACGTCCGGCGACACTTCCGGGCCGCCACTTTCGAAGCGCGCCGCAACCGGCGCCAGTACCGGAGGCAACGCAGCGGCTCTCGGCTCGAAGCGCGCTTGCACGGCGAGCGGCGGCAAAGCCGGGACCCACCGTTCGGTCCCCACTTCCGGCGGCGCCGGTTTGAGCGGGGGCAGCGCGGGTTGCAGGGCACGAGGCGGACGCTCGACGCGCGGCACGGGCAGAAGCAAGTCGCGGTAGCGCCCCGGCTGCAGCCACGAGGGATCGCGCGCCGCGAGCAAGACCGAGTCCGCGGCAGAGATGACCGTAACTCTCCCGGGCAAGGACGGCAACTCCACGCCCCGCACCGGCAGATTGACCCGGAGGAGGTAAAGACCCGCCGCATGAAGCAGGACCGAGAAGAGAATCATGCCCGGTAGAAGCAGGCGGATCGGATAACTCGCCGGCCAATGGAAGACATGAAGCAGACGCTCGGCGAGAATCATGGCAATCTCGGCCGCGAGGCGGCCAGGGCGACGTTGAATCCGCGCTCCAGGGCCAGTTCGGTCACCGCCGAGACCAAGGCAAGCGGCGCATCCTGGTCCGCTTTGATCACCACCTGGCGCGAGGCGGTGCGCCGCGCCTCGAGGCGCCCGCCCAATTCAGCGGTATCGATCGCCCGGTCTTCGAAATAAACCGTCGCACCCGCGCCCCCGGTAATCGAGACGACCAACGGATCCTGCATGGCCGGAAGAAGAAAACGCGAGGCGGGCAATGCCACCGAGATCCCCGGCTGCATCATGAACGAGGTGGAAAGAAGGAGGAAAAACAGCAAAAGCAGCAGAACGGTGACCGTGCCGGTAAAGACCGGCACCAGACCGCGTACCCGCACCGTTGGTTCAAGTCTCATGCCCCGCTTGCCGGTTCAGCCTCGAGAGCGAGGATTTCCGCCGCAGGCAAGGTGCGATTCTTGATCAGGTTGACCATTTCGATGCCCGCACGTTCCATGTCATGGAACAGATCCTTGACCCGCGCGGAAAGATAGCCCACGCCAATCAGCGCCGGAATGGCCACGGCAAGACCAGCCGCCGCTGAAATGAGACTTTGGTAAGCCGCGCCGGAGATATCCGCCACCGTGGCATATCCGCCTTGGGTCGAAACCAGATAGAACGCCTCGAGCAACCCGAGCACCGTGCCGAGCAATCCGAGCAAAGGCGCAGTGTAGGCCAGGCCGGCGAGGAGGGGCAAATGCCGTTCCAAGGGCGGCACTTCGAGTTGGCCTGCTTCCTGGACGATGTCCCGCAATTCAGACCGCGGACAATCACGGGCCAGCACCGCGCTCAAAGCGACGCGTGCCACCGGCCCCGGCGTCGAAAGGCACTGCTTGCGCGCCTCCTCGTAGCGGTCGCCCCGCACCAAATTGGCCAACCCGCGTAAAAATTCCCCCACCCGAATCTGCGCGCGGTGCAGGTAGACCAGCCGCTCCAGAAAGACCGCCACCCCGACCACACTGACGACAAGAATGGCCCACATGGCGGGACCGCCTTTTTGCATGAGTTCCAACATTCCCTGCATCATTCAAACGGACGCGGCCCGCGGCAATCCCGTTCTGCAATCCGGAGGTGCAAAAAAAAAGACCGGAACCCATTACAGGCTCCGGTCTTCGACGAGGAGGAAGGGTTTAATTGACCGACGTGACCACCGGAACCACGTTGATCCGGCGACCGCCGCGGTCGAATTCCACTTTGCCGCTCTCCAAGGCAAAGAGGGTGAAATCGCGTCCCAAGCCGACATTGCGGCCGGGGAGAAATTTGCGCCCGCGCTGGCGGATAAGAATATTACCGGCGAGCACTGCCTGCCCGCCGTATTTTTTCACGCCAAGCCGTTTGCTTACGCTGTCGCGTCCGTTTTTGACGCTGCCTTGTCCTTTTTTATGGGCCATCTGCGTTTAAAGTTGGATGTCGCCGATTTTCACCCGGGTGTGCCGCTGCCGGTGACCGACTGTACGATGGTACCCCTTGCGGCGCTTGAATTTGTAAGAAACAACCTTCGGAGCCTTGCGCTCTTCCTCGATCACTTCAGCCGAAACCTTGGCGCCCTGAAGGAAAGGATCACCGACCTTGAGGCCCGAGTCGTCAGCGGCGAGGAGAACTTCGTCGAAAGAAGTGATCTTGCCTGCTTCGACGCCGAGCAGTTCGACGTCGATTACGTCGCCCGGTTGAACCCGGAATTGGCGGCCGCCGGTTTGGATGATTGCGTAAGACATAAAAGGAAAGCCCGAAGGGTCGGGAAAATTACCGCCCCTCTCCGTGGTTGGCAAGAAGATTTCCGCAGCTTGTTCCCACGGGCTTGCGGTGGGTCCGGGGGGGCCGCCCCATCGGCCAGCCCCGAACCGCCGGACCTCTGCGCGGGCCCTTGTTTTCGGTTTGCCTCCACCGCCGCGGCCCGACACCATGCCGCCCATGTGCAAGTCTGTCTTCTTTCTTACCTTCCTCGCCCTGGCCAGCTGCGCCACGCTCGATCCGGCCCAAGTTGATCCGAAAATCCTCGGCGAGTTCTCCGATCGCGGCGTCTCCCCGGCCACCCTCCTGAAGGTGCGCAACGGCCTCCCGCTCACCGTCGGCCAAGTCGCCGAAGCCTCCCGCCAAGGCGTCCCGGGCCCCGGCTTGATCAGTTACCTGCAAAGCACCCGCAAGGCCTACGAGCTGAGCAGTGCGGACCTCGCCAAACTGCGCGCGGCCGGCACGCCCGCGCCGGTCATCAACTACATGCAGCGCTCCTACGGCTTCTTCACCCAAGGCCCGAAGGCAACGAACCAGAAACACCCGTATTTCAGCGACGAGCGCTACAACCTGGAAGCGCCCTTCGCCTATGAACCCCCGATGGCCGACACCTTTTTCAACTCGGCTTACGAAGACAACCTCTACAGCCCGTTCTCGTCCGAGTAGAAAGCCCGCCCCCGGCGCGGCGACCCACGGCATCGCCTTCCCGGCCACGCCCATGGCGCGGGTGGCCGGCGAGGTCGCCCGGTTCGAGATCGAGAACTCGCCGCGCGCGGAAAACATCGACCACGTTTACGTCACGGTCGAAGCCGGCCTGCAGTCACCGGTCATCCTCTCGCTCAACACCCTCTCCTTTCGCAGCCGCCTGGCCGGGCACGATCCTCGCATCCGCCTCGGGGTTCTGCGCTGTCGCTGGACGCACCTTCCGGCCCGCGGACTCTACCCGCTGGAATTTTTCGACTATGACACCGTTGAGCTGATCGAGAACGTCGAATACCGCATTCTCGAGCGCACCGCGATGGAAGAATACTTCGCCTTGCGCTGCACCAACTGCCGCCGCATCGAGGCCTGGGGTATCCCCTACCACCGCGCCGAACCCGGGCTCCACCAAATTCACTCCCGTCGCCGCAGCGCCGGCGTCCCGACCGACCTGCGCGGCCAGGACGGTGCGGTGCGCTTTTATTTCGACGCCGATCAACAGGTTGAGCTCGCCCTGCTCAAATTCAGCGGGCAAGAGGCCGGAAGCCGAGGCTTCGACTTGGCAGCTCGAGTTCCCATCTGACCATAACCAGCCGAGGCTTGACGAGACAGGCCGCCAAAGACGACGACACAACCTGCCTACCGGACCAACTCATCCCAACTCCCACTCCGGCCCCCGCCGTGTCTTCACCCCGTCTTCCCTTGGCCGGCCTCGCCCTCGCGGCCGTCACCGGCATTATCTTCGCCGAATTTCTCGGGCCCGGGGTGCGCCTGCTTTTTCTTCTGTTCCTCGTTGCTCTTTCTTTTGCCCTCGGGCGCGGGGGCAGCGTGGCCCTCTGCCTCGCCGTCGCATCCGCCTTCGCCCTGGCCCACACCTGGCAGTGGCGTGACGACCCCGGACTCCGTTGGGCTGCCCGCATCGCGGATCAACCGCGGGAAGCGCGCATCACCGGTATCCTGACCGAAGAGCCGAAAGAAAATCCTCCCGGCGTCTATCGCGCCACCCTGCGCGTCGAGCGCTGGGACTTGGCGGGCCGCTGCCTTGCCCTCCCGGGCAAGGTGGTCGTCCGCTGGGCCACCCCAACCCCCCCGCGCTACGGCGACCGTTGGGCGATCAGCGGTCTTCTCTCCCGCATCGCGCCACCACGCAATCCCGCCGGATTCAACGCGGCCGAGTGGTGGGGGCGTCGGGGCGTTTTCCTCGAGTTGCGGGGCGCCCGCGACTCAGTGGCCCGCCGGCTCGATCGCGACCAGGGCTCCCTCTTGCGCAGCGCCGCACTCGGGGCGCGCGCCTGGATGCTGCGTACCCTCGGGGTCGGGCTCACGGACGCCCCACAAATCCGCGCCCTCATTGCCGGTCTCACCCTCGGGGCACGCGATACGGAAGCCGACGAATATGCGGACGCCTTCCGCCGCACCGGGACCTACCATTTGTTCAGCGTGAGCGGACTGCACGTCGGCATGGTGGCCCTCCTGCTCTGGCTCCTGCTCCGTCCGCTCGGCTTGAGCCGGCGGCGGGCGGTGCTCGTCATTATCCCTGCGCTTTTTTTCTACGCGCTGGTCACCGGCGCTTCGCCGCCCAGCGTCCGCGCCGCGGTCATGCTCTCGGTCGCCTTTGCCGGATTCCTCCTCGACCGCCCGGTTTCTCCGGCCAACAGCCTCGCGGCGGCGGCCCTGCTCTTGCTCGGCCAGGACACCAACCAGCTTTTTTCGGCCGGATTCCAAATGTCCTTCAGCATCGTCGCCGCCATTTTTTTGCTTTCGCCCCTGCTTCAGGAATTTTTCAGCGCGCGTCTGCGACCCGATCCCTTTCTCCCCCGGAGGCTTTACACCCGGCGGCAAAAAATCACCTCCGAGACCGGCCACGAACTCGCCTCAACCCTCGGCGTTTCCTCCGCGGCCTGGCTCGGCAGCCTCCCTCTTACCATCGCCGTCTTCCATCTCCTTCCGCTCCTCGCCATTCCGGCCAACATGCTCTCGGTTCCCCTCGCTTTCGCCATCCTGGCCGTCTCCATGCTCGCGCTGGTTACCGGCGCGGTTTCGCTCTGGCTGGCCGCGGTCTTCAACAATGCCTCGTGGGGACTGGCCAGCCTCCTCATCGGGGTGGTCGAAAGCACCGCCGCACTGCCCGGATCCTACCTGCAATTTCCACCCGGTTGGCTGCAACCCGCCGCGCAGCTCACCGTGTTCGACCTCGGGAACGGCGGGGCGCAACTCGTGCGCACCAGAAGACAGGCTTGGTTGCTCGACACTGGATCAGAAAACGATTTCCGCCGCATCATCGAACCCTCCTTGCGCGCCGCCGGCGTGGGCCGGCTCGATGCGCTCGTGATCTCCCATGGCGATGCCGATCACCTCGGCGGCGCGGTCCTTGCCCTCGAAACGTCGAGACCATGGCGGGTCGTCGATTCGGCCCTGCGCGACCGGTCGCGCACGCGAAACAACTTCCACGCCGCCATTGCCTCCTCCGGACTGGGAAAATCGCTCGCCCTCCCTGGTGACCACGAACGCCTTGGAAAAAGGACCAACATTCGCATTCTTCACCCCTATCCCGGCCAAGCCTCCCGCCAAGCCGACGACCAATGCATCGTGGTCCGGGTGGACCTCGAAAGCTTCCGCGTCTTGCTCATGTCCGATTCCGGTGCGGCCACCGAGGACGCCCTGGTCCGCCACGCGGGCGAGGAACTGCGCAGCAATGTCGTGGTGCTCGGGCGCCACGGCACAGACCTCACCGCGACCGAAGCGTTCCTCCGCGCCGTGCGTCCCGCAGTCATCGTCCTGAACCGCGCCGACCCCTTCCGCGCAAGCTCGGACGAACCCGCCCTGCGCGCCCGTCTCGCCGCCACGGGCGCGGAGATTTTCGACCAAGAACAATGCGGCGCCGTCATCCTCACCGTGACCCGCCGCGGACTCGAAATTCGCGGCTATCTGGATCAGCGGAACACTTTGTTGCCGGTCCCCTGACGCGGACCCGAAAAAAAAATCGGCCGACACGCTTGACTTCCTCCCAATTACGCTCCACCTTCCAAATTATTAGTATTGCATTATGAAAATCATTTCATTCTTAGATTTAGCTTTGTCGGGGCCTCCTCTTGCTTCCCTGTGGAGCCACGGGTCCGGGTGCGGGTCGGCCATGACCACGTTCTTGGGGCCAAGCTCGGTCTGAGCCTCGCCGCCTAAAGTCAAACCCCATGCATTCCTACCCGAACGACCTTTCGGCCCAAGGGAAGAAAATGCGCACTCCTTTTCGATATTCGACTGATTCTCACCGCGCTTTTACTCTGGTCGAGTTGCTGGTGGTCATCGCCCTGATCGCGGTGTTGGCCGCCTTAGCCCTGCCGGCCGTCGGTGGGGCCATGGAATCCAGCCGACGCTCGAAATGCGCTTCCAACATGAAGTCCATCGGCGCGGGCATCCACCTCTACGCCGCCGAGCACCACGGCAAGCTCCCCAGCATCAACTGCCTCAATCCCGACACCACCTGGATCGAGCAACTTCAACCCTATCTCGGCAGCAATTATACCACGGTGCGGGTCTGCCCGGCCGATCCGCGCGCAGCGCAAAAGCTCCGCACGAAGCACGCCACCAGCTACTTGCTCAACGAACGGGTCGAAGCCGACGCCTTTGTTGACGAAAACGGCGAGTTGGTCCCGGGAGAGGCCGTCTTTGACCGTCACGTTCGCATCGCCAATCCCTCCCACGCCATCATCGCATTCCTCGGCAACACGAACAAAACAGCCACCGGCACCGACCACATCCATTCCGGCCTGATGCGGTCGTGGAATGGCCTTCGCCGCGAAATCTGGCCCGACGCATTCGGTGGCGGGTCAGCCGATGGCAGTACCGGTTCCGCCAACTACCTTTTCGCCGACGGACACGTGCAAAACATCGCTGCGGCCACGCTGAAGGAACGGGTCGAATCCGGACAAGATATCACCGTGGAATTCTGAGCCATGCCGCGCGCCGTCCTCTTTGTCCTAGTCTGGACCCTCGCGCTGGCCGGCGCGGCGGCCGAAGACGTGCGCGTGCTGGTTAGCAGCGTGGCCGGCGCTCGGGTCTATGATCCGGCGGTCGGCGCCGGTTACGTTGTCCTACCCGCGCCCCACGCCGACCTTAACGTCCATTGGAACGCCGCCACCCAGACGTTCAGCGGCGGCTTTCGGACAGACTCGGATTCCAGCGGCGGTGGGGCCTTCGTCCAGTTTGGCCCCGAAGACGCCATCGCCTACCTGCCCGCCACCGGCCAGCGCCAACGTACCAACAGCGCGGCGCAATTCGACTTCCAAGGCGCCCTCGGCGCTACCTATTGGGTCTTCCCGTCCGCCACAAAGGCCAGCAACGACGCCTTCACCCTCTACCTCGGTCTCACCGCCTACGGCGTCGCCGCCGACGGCACCTTCGCCGATAACCGCATCCGCTGGACCGTCCATGCCGTGGAAAATCTGACCACGCCAGCGGCCAATGCCTTCTCCGGCTACAGCGTTTCCAGCGGCACGGTGAACATGCAACTCACCGCCGACCCCGCTTATCCCGCCGCGCAAATGACCCTGCTGGCCAACGGTCACACCCACCTCAACCTGCTCTTCAAAGCCCCCGGCCTCTATCGCGTCACCATACGCGTCCGCGGCACTCTCGCCGCAACCGGGGAGGAAGTCAGCAGCCTCGTGCCCGTCTACTTCGGCATCGAGGAATGGCAAATTCCGGATGGCACCGTGTCATACACCGCATGGCGCGACACCGAATTCAATCCGTCCCAAGCCGCAGACCCGCTGATCAGCGGACCCGAAGCCGACCCCGACCTCGACGGCTTTGACAACCTCGAAGAATTCTCCTTCGGCGGCGATCCGCTGGTGCCCGATGCCGATCTCATCCGCCCGCGCCTGCAACGCGTTGACCAGTCTTGGATCCTCACCGTGCGCCAACGCACCAACGCCTCCGGCCTGACCATCACGCCGCAAGCCGCAGCCAGCCTTGTCGACAATTGGCGCGCCGACCTGCTCACGCCTCAAGGCCAGTCGCGCAATGTGGCCTCAGATATTGATGAGTTTGATTACCTGCTCAACGGCGACCTCACTGGTCAAGCCTTCCTCCGGGTACAAACGCAACTCGCCACCCCCTGACTTTCCCTGACGTCACCCGACGGCCGGAAAAAAACCAAAACACAAACGAAAGACAACCAATGAAAAAACTAGCAATCAGTTCGTTCACACTGCTGGTCCTCGGGTTCGCGCCCGTTGCCCTCGCGCAAACCAACATCAACTCGGGTCACTGGGACATCGCCGCCCACGAACACGACGGCGAACTCGAACTCGAGCTGGACAACCACGACCTCGGAGTGGAGGCACCGCTGCAAGGCTCGACCATCAGCTACAACTTCGGCCCCAACCCCAAAGTCGACGTGACCATCGGCGCCAGCAACCTCGGACTGCTCTGGGTTTCGCCGGCCAGCGGAGAACAGGCCGACGCAATGAGCATGCCCTTCATCGGCTTCAGTGCCGAAGAATTGGCTGCTCCCTTCACCGGCCCGGTCACCTTCACCATGACCGGCTTCAGCTACACCGGTTCGGGCACAGGCCAATTCTATATGTTCGAAGATGAAGACATCTTCTTCAATTCGACCGCCAGTCCGGGCAGTTACGGCTCGTTCAGCGTCAATGTCGGCCAGCACGGCCACGGTGAGTTCGGTTTCAGCCATGCCGGTTTGTATTCGATCACCCTCGCAGCCAGCGGCAACAACGGTGCCCCCGTCGGCGGCGAGCCCGCGACCTACACCTTCAACATCGTGCCCGAACCCTCAACTTACGCGCTGCTCGGACTTGGTGCCGTGGTCCTGTCCTTGATGTCCTGGCGCAAACGCACACCACAAGGCCGAGATCATTCGAGGAGCACGATGTCCGTCGCCGACGAGCTAAGCCGTAACCATGCAAAACATTCTGCCATTTCTGGCACGGCAACAGAGTCGCGTCTGGGCGAGAGTTGACTAACTATTTGGTGAGCGAGGTGGCACGTCGCCAAGGGGGCACGGGCGTCCCGCCCGTCACGACCCGACAACACGGCCGGGACGGCCGTGCCCCCTGGACAAACCGAACCAAGCCGCGCTTTTATTGCGTCTTCAATTGCATGGTTACGGCTAAGACACTAGGCAGATCGCCATGACCCGGCAAACAAAGTAGGCTGGCCCGATTCCGCGATTCTGGGAAGAACAGCAGCCTGATGGTTCCGCCTTCGAATTCCCCCCGGACTCGATTTGCACGAAACCAATCAGGCTGCGGGGCTTATCGCCCTTGCATCTTAATCCGCCGAGACGGATCTTAATGCATAGAGCAGTCAGCGTGCCAACTTCCGGCTCCGCCCCGCTCCCCGCCGGGCAAAGGCCACCAGAGCACCCGCGCCTGCGCAAAAATCGCCAGGGCAAACATCTTCCTTGTCCGCTTCCCGCCAGGCATGTTCGTTGACTTCATGACCCCTCGCCTCCTCGCCGGCCTACTTTGGTGCGGGTTGCTCGGCTGGGGCGCCGGCATTCTCAGCGTGTCATCGGTCAACGGAGAAGATTTGCCCTCTGCCTTATTTGCCTTCACTTTCGCCGACAAAATCATCCATTTCCTCGCCTTCGCGCTCGGTGGTTGGTTGGCCGCCGCCGCCCTGCGGGTCTCCTTCCCGCACCTCCCAGTGGCCCGGGCCATCCTACTCGCCATTATCTTGGTCGCCGCCTTCGGGGTCATCGACGAAACCTGGCAGACCTTCACCCCCGGCCGCAGGGGGGGCGACCTTTCTGACTGGATTGCCGATTTCCTTGGCGGCATCGCCGGCGCATTAATGACCCTTCCAACCCATGCCCGCCTCGCACGTCTCCACCCACGTCCGTGATCTCCGGCGCGAAATCTCGCACCACGACAAGCTTTACTACGATAAAGCCGCGCCCGAGATCACCGACCGCGAATACGATGCGCTCCTGCGCGAACTGCGCGACCTTGAGGATGCGCATCCGGACCTCCGCGCATCCGACTCGCCGACCCAACGGGTGGCCGGCCGCCCGCTCGAAGGTTTCAGACCGGTGCGCCACCGCGCGCCGATGCAGAGTCTGGAGAACACGTATTCGCTCGAAGAAGCCGACGCCTTCATGGCGCGGGTGGAAAAACTGCTGCCCAGCATCGCCCTGCGCTGGACGATCGAACCGAAAGTCGACGGCGTGGCGCTCTCCCTGACCTACCGCGACGGACTCCTCGAACGGGCCGCCACCCGCGGCGACGGCACGACCGGCGACGACGTCACGCAAAACGTCCGCACCATCCGGAGCATCCCGCTCAAGCTCGACGGTCCGGTCCCCGCGCTCCTCGAAATCCGCGGTGAAGTCTACCTGCCGAAGAAAAAATTCACCGCCCTCAATGCCGGGCGCGAAAAAGAGGGCGAAGCGCCTTTTGCCAACCCGCGCAACGCCGCCGCCGGCTCGCTCAAATTGCTCGATGCCGCGGTCGTCGCCCGCCGCGGCCTCGATGCCGTCTTCTACGGTCTCGGAGCCGTCGAGGGCCGGGGTGCACCGGAGACGCAGAGCGAACTCCTCCGCTGGCTGGAAAAACTCGGACTCCCCGTCGTCCCGAAATTCTGGGAAGCCGACGACACCCAGGGCGTGCGCGAGGCCATTGCCCAGCTCGAAAAGCTTCGTCACGATTTCGCCTTCGAGACCGACGGCGCGGTCCTCAAGCTCGACGCCTTCAAGCGCCGCGAACAAGTCGGCAGCACTTCGAAGGCCCCGCGCTGGGCCATGGCCTACAAATACGAAGCCGAGCGCGCCCGCACGCGCCTCAACGACATCACCGTGCAAGTCGGCCGCACCGGCACCCTCACGCCGGTCGCCGAATTGGAGCCCGTCCCGATCGCGGGCAGCCGCGTGGCCCGCGCCACCCTGCACAACGAAGAAGAGATCGCGCGCAAGGACATCCGCATCGGGGACTGGGTCTTTGTCGAAAAAGCCGGTGAAGTGATTCCCGCGGTGGTCGGGGTCGACCTCAAAGCGCGCACCGGCCGGGAAAAGAAATTCCACCTGCCGGAAAAATGTCCGTCCTGCGGCAGCCAAGTTTCCCGCGATCCCGATCTGACCGCTGTGCGCTGCCTCAATCCCGATTGCCCCGCGCAGATCCGCCGCCGCCTCGAACATTTTGCCGCCCGTGGCGCGATGGACATCGAGGGACTCGGCGAAGCCATGGTCGATCAGCTGGTCACCGCCGGATTGGTCAAAGCCCTGCCCGACATCTACGCGCTTCGGGCGGAGGAAGTCTCCGCCCTCGAACGCATGGGCGAGAAAAGCACGACCAACCTCCTCGCCGGCATTGCCGGCAGCAAAAAGCAACCGCTCTGGCGGCTTCTTTTCGGTCTCGGCATCCTGCACGTCGGCGCCGCTGCGGCGCGCAAGCTGGCCGGCAAATTCCACACCCTCGAGAAACTCGCCGCCGCCCCGACCGCGGAACTCGAATCCACCGAGGACGTCGGCGCCGTCATGGCCCAATCAATTCACGATTTCTTCCACGCGCCGCACAACCAGAAGCTGGTCGAATCCCTGCGCCGGCACGGCCTCAACTTCGGCCAGCACGACGAGCGGGCCGCGCCCGCCTCGCAGGAACTGGCCGGCGAGACGTGGGTCCTCACCGGCACGCTAAGCCGCCCCCGCGACGAAATCGCCGAACTGATCCGCCGCCACGGCGGCACGGTGAGCGGCAGCGTGAGCAAAAAAACCAGCTACCTGCTGGCCGGCGAAGAAGCCGGGAGCAAGCTCGAGAAGGCGCAGTCGCTGGGCGTTTCAGTGGTCGACGAGGCCACCTTGCACGGGAGGCTGGCACCATAGGTCCCATAGGACCTATAGGACTTATAAGACCCATAGGACCTGTGAAACCAAGCGACAGCTTCCTCCCCAAGCACGGCAACTACCAAGAGCTGAAAGCTTTCCAGAAGGCCGAGGTCGTTTACGACCTCACGGTGCGCTTTGCCCGCCAGTATCTCGGGCGCGGCGACCGCACCGTCGACCAAATGGTGCAGGCGGCGCGCTCGGGGAAAAAGAATATCCTCGAGGGAAGCAAAGCCGCCAAGACCTCCAAGGAAATGGAAATCAAGCTCACCAATGTGGCGCGGGCCAGTCTCGAGGAGTTGCTCGACGACTACCTCGACTACCTGCGCAGCCGCGATCTGCCGATTTGGCCCAAAGACTCCCGCGAGGCCCTCTACGTGCGCCGCCTCGGCACCAAACAACCGCAGACTTTCGAGCTCTACCGCGAGATCTTCGAGACCCGCCCGCCCGAAGTGGTCGCCAACCTTGCGATCTGCCTGATCAACCAAGCCAACTACCTCATTGACCGCCAAATCGCCCGCCTCGAAAAAGATTTCCTCCAGCAGGGCGGCCTCCGCGAGCGCATGACACGCGCGAGGCTCGAGCACCGGGCCCAACAAGATGGGACTCATAGGTCCCATGGGTCCTCTAGGACCTATGAGTCCCATTCCCAAAACTCATGAAACTCATCTCCTGGAACGTCAACGGCCTCCGCTCGGTCCTCGGCAAGGGCCTCCTTGAATTTTGGGCCGCCGAAAAACCCGATGTGCTCTGCCTGCAGGAAATCAAAGCGAAACCCGAGCAGGTTGCCGAGGTGACCTGGCCATCCGGCTTCGCGCCGCATTGGAACTCGGCAGAGAAACCCGGCTATGCCGGCACCGCCACCTTCGCTCGAAATAAACCGCAAGGCAGCACCAACGGCATCGGGAGCGAGGAGCACGACCGCGAGGGGCGGGTGGTCGCCCTCGAATATGAGGACTTTTTCCTGGTCAATGTCTACACGCCGAATTCCCAGCGCGAACTCACGCGTCTCGACTACCGGACCAAGCAATGGGAGCCCGCCTTCCGTGCTTACCTCAAACAACTGGAAAAGAAAAAGCCGGTCATTGTCTGCGGCGATCTCAATGTCGCGCACACCGAGCATGATCTGGCCAATCCCAAGACGAACCGCAAGAACGCCGGGTTCACCGACGAGGAGCGCACGGAATTCCAAGCGCTGATTGATGACGGTTTTGTCGACACCTTCCGCCTCTTCACCCAAGGCAACGGCCACTACACGTGGTGGAGCTATGTGAATGGGGCGCGTCTGCGCAACATCGGATGGCGCATCGATTACTTCCTCGTCTCAGCCGCTTTGGTCCTGCGGGTCAAAGCGGCGCGGATTTTGCCGCAGGTACCCGGCTCGGACCACTGCCCGGTCGTGCTTGAACTACGCTGAAGCAAAGCAATCAAGCGGGAGCAGCCACAGATTGAAGAAGATTTAAGAGGATGTGAGCGTGGCCGGCTGACACCGGCCCCGCTCCACATTCTCCTGAGATGAACTTTTTCCCGCCGGGCCCGGCGGGAAAAATCATCTTCCGACATCTTCCCTAATCCGTGGCTAAGACTCCGTGTCTTTCAACGTCGGACCGATCAGGGGAAAAGACCGCGATCCCGCTTCGCTGCGAGCACGCGCTCGATGCCGATGGCCATGGCCGCCGTGCGGGTGAAAACATCGCGCTCCTTCGCGCGCTTGAGCACCGCGTTGAAGGCGGTGTCGAGGATGCGGTAAAGGCGGTCGGTCATTTCGATATCCGTCCAAAACAGACTTTGCATGTCCTGCACCCATTCGAAGTAGGAGGTGATCACCCCACCCGCATTGCAGAGCACATCGGGGATAACAAAGATTTCCTTCCGCCGCTGGTCGAGCACCTCGTCGGCTTCCGGCGTGGTCGGACCATTGGCCGCCTCGGCCAGCACACGGCAGCGGAGCAGGGCGGCGTTGCTTGCCTGGATGACGCGCTCCACGGCGGCCGGCACGAGCACATCACAGGGCAAGGTGAGAAAATCTTCCGCCTCGACCCGCTCGCCCTGCGGAAAATCTTGCAGCGTTTTATGTTCCTGCACGTGCCGGTCGGCGGCGGAAACATCAAAACCCTTCGGGTCGTAAAGACAGACCGTGTGGTCGCTCAGGCCGATGATTTTCATCCCCGAACGGTAAGCCAACCCGCAGGCGGTGACCGATCCGACATTGCCAAAGCCCTGCACGATGGCGGTGCACTTGGGCGGCTCGATCTTGAGATGATCCAGCGCCCGCTCGATGAGGAAGACCACCCCGCGTCCGGTTGACTCGCGCCGGCCGGCCACCCCACCGATCGCCACCGGTTTTCCGGTCACAATTTCCGGCACAGCGTGCCCGGCATACATGGAATAGGTGTCCATGAACCAGGCCATGACCTGCGCGTTGGTCCCCAGATCGGGTCCCATGATGTCGGTGTGCGGGCCGACGAAGGGGATCATTTCCTGCATGTAGCGGCGGGAAAGTGTTTCCAGTTCACGGCGTGACAATTTATTCGGGTCGACGGCCACCCCGCCTTTCGCTCCGCCGTAGGGCAAGCCGACCAGGGCGCATTTCCAACTCATCCAAATGGAGAGGGCCGCCGATTCGCCGAGCGTAAGATTCGGCGAAAAACGCGTGCCGCCTTTGGTCGGTCCGATACTCAGGTGATGCTGAACGCGGTAGCCTTGGTAAACCTCGACCCGGCCGTCATCGTGCTCAACGGGCAGCGAGACGGTGACCGAGCGCTTGGGTTGGATCAGGCGCTGACGGTATTGCGGCGGGATCTCGAGGTGATCAGCCAGCACCTCGAATTGCTTCACAGCCATGCGGAAGACCGGGTCGGAGGAGTAAAAGCTTTCCATGCTAGACTGGGCAAAAGCCATTTTTCTTAACCACGGATAACACCGATTTCACAGATGATTCAGAGAAGAAAGAAGGCTGCAGGAGCAAGGCGTATGATCGGGGCCGTTCCGGACGATTTTTCCCACTTTGTTCCGGTATCCGTGCCGTCAGTGTCATCCGTGGTTAAAATCTTAGTAGTGTCTCTCCTACATATTGCTCACGGCGCAATCTGGAGGGAATCTTTGAACCCGGCAAAAACTTTTTCCCCGATGCCCGGGACCCGGCGCAGGTCGTCCACCGATTTGTAAGGGCGTCCTTCGACGATACGCTCGGCCAAGACCTCGCCGATCCCGGGCAGGAGCGTGATTTGATCGACGCTGGCAGTGTTCGGGTCGAGCGGTTCGCCCCCGGGCCGACCAAAGGCCTCCTCCAGCTCCCGCTCCTCCACCCGCCGCGCTTCGCGCAGAGAGACGAGGCGCTGCGCATCCGTCTCGGCCCAAATCCCGCGACGCGCAATGGCCGCACCGAGTTCGAGATCATCCATCTGGGCCTCGGCTGCAGCGGTGGTCAGGCCGTCCGGTGTGCCCCGACGGAGACCAAAGCTCCGCGCCAGGCCCTCCCCCACGAGAACCTCACCGAGGTCACGTCCGTCGGACAAAGTAACGAAACCGTAAGTGCGCGGCTTGGCCGAGCGGCCGGGTGCCGAGGCGAACGCGGTGTGCACGGTGAAGGGTTTGGCCAGCAACTGGCGCACTTCTTCAGCCGCGCGGCGTCCGGAGGCCAAGGTCACTTGATGGTCATCAATCCCGAAATACGACGACTGATCGCGCACCCGGCGCTGGTCGGTCTCCGTCGTGGCCGATGTCTCGTTGCAGTCGACATAGTAAAGACGCAGGACGATTTCACGGCCGTCAGGCAGCTTGACCGGAAAGCTGTCGCCATCGGCCCAATCAGAATCAACCACCCGGCAGCTCTCGAATTTTTGCAATGCCTGCCCCGCAGCGACAGAAGCCAGAGCGAACAGGAGCACAGCAGCCAGACGCTTCATATCGGATAAGCTAGCACCTTTCCCCGCAACTGGCCAGCGGGACGCTCCGCGCCGCAGCAAGGTCCGGCTACGGCTCGACGTAGGTTGTTTGCAAACGGAGGAACTTCTGCCCGGCGGTGCCGCGCGGAGTGAGGAAGTCGATGAATTGCGTTCCTGCGGGCGCGTTGGACTGGTTGACGCTGATCGTGCTGGTCACGTCGGTGTCATTCCATCCTTGGTTGGTCAGTATGATTTTGGACTCACCCCAAATGGCGAGACTCGGGTCGTCGGTGCGGATGTTTTCGGTCAGGACGAGAAAATCACTGTCGCCGACTTGGCGCAACCCGGCCGATCCGGAAGCATACGATGTGCTGCCGGGGCCTTGGTAGGGTCCGCCGCTGAACGCGTAGGCGAAGAGCGCTTCGGCGTAGGCTGGTGTCCCCGGCGCGGGCAGACCGCCCCCGTCTTGCGCCCAAGTCGCGAAACCGGACAAGCCGGAGGGATAAGTCCGCGTATTGCCAATCGCGTTGTTCCAGACCGGGATCCCCTTGATCTCCCCGGGGGGCACATCCAACACCTCGTTCCAATAAGAACCGTAGAGAACGCGCACGGTTCCTTCCGGCAAGAAAGGCACGGAAGGTTCGACGAGGAAGTCAGTCATACGGTTGCTTATCATGGTCGGCGTATACCAAGTGGAGTCTTGGAAGTTGAAGGTATCGAAGCCGACGTCGCAGAAGGATGCGGTGCATGCGGTGAAGGTCGCGCCCCAGGCTGGATATTGGTAAACGACGCGGATGTCCGGCGCCCAAGCGAAGCCGTAGCCGCGGCCCGGGGAGGCGCCGGGTATGAGGCGGTTGGTGCCGGTCACTCTGACGTTGGAGGCGGTGCAGTTCACGAAGTTGATCCCGCCCCCCGCCGCGGAAAATCCGATCGCGGCGAGGTCACCGGGGCTGATCGCGTGGATATCATCGACGTGCGAGTTTTGGATGAGGAAATTGGCGTTGTCCACCGTGGGATTGCCGTAGCTTTCGATGCCCGTGGCTTTGGAGCCGCCGAAGTTGGATCCGCCCGGGCCGAGGGTATTGGTGCCGTCGAGCACGTGGTGCACGCGCACCTTGTCGACGACCACATTGGTTGCGACAAAGAAACTGATGCCGTGGGCGTCGTCGATTCCTCCGACCACGTTGGAAATGACGCAATTGCTCACCGTGATGTCGCCGCAGGGGTGAGTCACGTAAGGCCAGACATTATGGGGCATGACGAGGCCGCCGGCGTTGCTGCCGCCGCCGCCGGAGAAAACGACTTTGGGCGCCGCGATGTAGTCGGATCCGCCGTTGAGCATCCATGTGCCGGTGACTCGTCCGCCGCCGACCACGGCACGGGCCGTCGCGTTGGTGCCCGGATCACCGGACAAAGTCTGCAAGGTCACCGTGGGAGCCGAGGTGTATCCGCTGCCGCTATTGGTCAGGGTGATGCCGGTGATATACGACCGGACCGGACGGCCGGAGGGCGCGAAAACCATGCCGAGGGCGGTGTGGCCGAGCGGGTTGTTCGTCCACTCTTGGCCGGTGCGGATATGCGAGACGCTGGTGTTTTCGACCGTCATGTGGACCGTGCCCAGTCCCCCGTTGATCCCCTGCGCCGTGCCACCGTCATTGGTTATGCCGGTCACCGAGCTGGTGCAGACATGGCTGTGCGAAGACCCGAGCATGGCGATGCCGGTGACGTCTTTGTAGTAGCGGAAAGCGGAGATCGAATTGACCGTGAGGTTGGAGCAGACCGTGCCGGGGGATTCGGCGGCGAGGAAACCGAACACCGCGTTGTTTGTCTGCAGCACGGGCGCGCCGAGTCCATAGACACCGCTGATTGTTCCGTTGACCTTGGTAAAATTGCTGCAAGCGAAAGCGGCCACGCCGGCGACGAGGGATGAATTGACTCCGGAAGTCACGTTGCTCACCACGACATTGGAGAGCGCAATGTTTTCGGAAAGCATGGCATAAAAACCGGCGGGCAACGGACTGGGTAAAGGCGAGGTGGCGGTGTCAATCCCACCAATGTTGAGGATTTGCAGGGCGGAGAAACTCACCCCTTGCACTTCCTCGACGAAGACGCCGTATTCGCTGAAGCCGTCGATCATGCCGTTGGAAATGACGAGGCCGGTGTAAGTGGTGGATCCGTCGCCGACGACAAGACCGGCATCGGTGAAGGAAGCGGGGAAACCAACGATCGCGTTGCCGCCGAGATCGAGAGAGATGTTGTTCCCCGCGAGGACCAAGGGCGCGGTGGCGAAGGGATTCTCGCTGCCCCAGAGAACGTCGTTGGTCAGGTTGTAGCTGCCCGGCACGCGGACGGTGTAAGTCGTGTCGCTGGCGAGGAGAGAATTGAGAGGGACGGCCGGGGCCGATCCGTTGGTGTTGTTGTTTTGCGCCGTGTTCCAGACGGGCACAAGTATGGGGCCGTTGGTCGCTGCGTAGACTTGGTTCCAGACCGCGCCGGAGAAGATGCGCTCCGTGCCGCCGACTTGCCCGGGGGTGGACGGTTGGACGAGGAAGTTGGTGATGCGGTTGTTGATATTGGTCGAGTTGAGGTAACTCGCGTTGCGGTGGTTGAAAGTGTCGAAGCCGTAGTCGCAATCGATCGCCGTGGAGTTGCTGTGGACGACGTTCCAGGCGGGGTATTGGTAGTTGAGGCGGATATCCGGAGCCCAACCGAAGCCGTAGCCGTAGGCCGGCTGACGGCCCGGGATGGTATTCGTCGCCGAGACGTTCGAAGCCGTGCAGTTGATGAAGGTGATCCCGCCGCCCGCCACAGAGAATCCGTTCGCGGCGAGGTCACCGGGACTGATGGCGCGGATGTTCTCCACGCGGCAATCGATGATCTTGATCTTGGAATCCGGCACCATCGGGTTTCCGAAGACCTCGATGCCGGTGGCCTTCGATCCGCCCAGACCCAGAGTGTTGGTGCCGTCGAGCACGTGGCGGACCACCACGTTGCTCGCCACCACATTGGTCACCCCGAAAAAGCTGATCCCGTGCGCATCGTCGATCGATCCGGTGACGTGTTCCACGAGGCAATCCGCCACGACGACATTCCCGCCCGTGTTGGTGTTATTGGTGTCATAAAGCACATTGATTGGCGCGAAAGACGGCGTGGAAAGAAAAGGCAAAACGATGGCCGCGGCGTTGCTGCCCCCTCCGCCGGAGAAGGCGATCGAGGGGAAGGTCTGGAAGTTCGACCCGGTCGCGGTGACCCGCACCGAGACCACGCTGCCGTTGCTCACCGTGGCCACCGCCTTCGCACCCGAACCCGAGTCGTTGGCCACATTGCTGATCGTGACCGTCGGGGCCGACGTGTAGCCCGAGCCGCCATTGGTCACGGTGATGGCGGTAATACCAAGCGGGTAACCATTGAGCGGCGCAAAGACCATGCCCATCACGGTGTGGCCGATCAGATTGTTGGTCCAATCCTGGCCGGTGAAGAGATTGGAGATGCGGGTATTTCGGACCGTCATACCGGACACCTGCGTCCCCGAGATACCTGCGGCCACGGCGCCGTAGTTGGTTATTCCGCTGATCGTATTGCTGGCGCCGGGAGAGCCGAGAAGTTGGAAGTCGGTCGATGCGTAAGTCACCAGCCCGTTGACCGCCGCGGTGCTGCTGTTGCCGACCACGTTCGCGATGGTGACGTTGGAAAACACGACGTTCGGCGAAAAGAGCACCGACATGCCATTGCAGAGATTTTTCGCGTTTCCGACCGCGACGGAGTTGGACACGCCGGTCACCGTGGTGCCGAGGACCTGCAATCCCGGAGCGAGGAGAGCATCCAGCCCGGCCACCGACATGACGTTCGGGCCGCCGGAGACATTGCTGATGACCACGTTGGACACGGTCACGCCACCCAATCCGGCCTCGATCGAGATCCCGGCGGTGGGGTTAAGCAGGGCCTCCTCAAAGTTCGGCGCGTTGGTCGTCGGGTTGTGGATGTCGGCGATGGTCAGATTTCCGAGCCAGATCTGCGTCCCGCTGACCACCGAGACACCGTTGCGGCGGAAGCCGCGGATTGTCCCGTTGGTCACCGCGACGGTTGCGGCGTTGGAAATGATGATCCCCGCGAGATTCCCCTCGCTCGTCGCGGAATTGGTCGCGCTAATCGTGAAGCCGTTGAGGTTGAGGTCGACATCGTTGGCCACGATGGCGATTGGCGCGATGGCATTGCTGTTGGTGCTCGACCAGACAACGTCGTTGGTCAGGACATAGTCACCCTCGACAAGAATCGGCAGCGTCGCGTTGTTCGAAATGAGGGAGTTAAGCGGAACGATCTCCGCGCGCGCACTGGGCAAAGCAAAGGCCGAGGACGAAGCAGCGAAGGCCAAAGCGAGGAAAGCGCATTTGGTTTTCATGGGGACAGAGAAAGGTTGCCGTTTTTACTGGTCGGAAGATTCGAGTAGAGAAGCTGAACCGTTCCGCTGTTGGCCTCGATCCGCGAAGGCGAAGGCCAACCCGTGTCAAAGCCCGGTTGCTGGGCATGCAGAAGGGGAAGTGAAAATAAGGCAATTAGCCAAAAGGTGATTCCCTCACGCATGCCGCCACCTTAGCCACCAGGGAACGTCATGCAACGATGGAAGCCTGTTGGCCTTGGCAGGTGACCTCCACACCTCTAGTCTCGACCCCCTATGAACATGCCTCGCATTATCTTCACCTTCGCCGTCATCTTTGTCCTGCTGGGGATCGGGGCTTATCTGATCACCGGAGCCCAGTCCTGGACCGCGCTCATTCCATCCATCTTTGGTCTCCTCCTCGCCATCGCCGGCGCAGTGTCGCTCAAGAGCCTGAAGCACGGTGGCCACATTGCGGCGCTGGTCGGACTGCTCGGGTTTCTCGGCACGGCGAAAAGTTTGGGTAAAGTTCCCGCCCTGCTCTCCGGTGAAACGGTCGATCGCGCCGCGGCGGTCGGCGTGCAGGCGGCCTTTGCCGTGCTCTCCCTCATCTTCGTCGCCCTCTGCGTCAAATCGTTCATCGACGCGCGCCGCGCCCGCACTTCTACTCCTTCCTGATTATGAAACATTCCATCTCCGGTTCCGCCGACCCCACTCAGTTGATCGGCAAACTTGCTCCGCTCCTCATTGTCGTCATCCTGCTGCTCGTGGCGGCGGCTGGCGTTTTTGTCACCGTTGATGCCGGCACCGTCGGCGTGGTCAAACGCTTCGGCGCGGTCAAAGACGTGGCCCTGCCCGAGGGGTTGCATTTCAAAATGCCTTTTGCCGAGGAAGTCGTTCCCATGACCACGCGTCTCACCGCGAGCGAAGCCAAGGCCACGGCCGCTTCGCGTGACTTGCAGATTGTCACGACCGACGTCACCACCACCTACGCGATCAACGGCGACCTCGCCCCGCTGACCTTCCAGCGGGTGGGCACGCCGGAAAAAATCGCCGTGACCATCGTCAATCCCGCCGTCCAGGAATCAGTCAAAGCGGTCACCGCAAAATTCACCGCCGAGCAACTTGTGACCCAGCGCGAAGTGGTCAAACAACAGATCCAGCAAGCGATTGAGACCTTCATCAACACGACGCTCGGGGAAAAAGATGTCGAGGGAGCCCTGAACATTGCCAACGTGGCCATCACCGACTTCAAATTCTCCGAAGAATTCAACAAAGCGATCGAGTCCAAGGTGCAGGCCGAGCAGGCCGCCTTGCAGGCCAAGAACGAAAAGCTCCGTCGCGTGACCCAGGCCGAGGCGGCCAACGAGGAAGTCAAACTCGCCGCCGCGGCCCAAGCTTTCACCATTGAAGCGGAGTCGGTCGCCCGGGCCGAAGCGATCACGCGTGAAGCCGAGGCGCTGAGCGGACGCCCCGAGGTCCTGCGCCTGCGGACGATCGAACGTTGGGACGGCGTGCTGCCCCGCATCACCAGCGGTGACGGCGTGCTGCAGATGCTGCAACTCGATCCCAAGATGCTCGAGGCCGCATCGAAGAATCCGTGAGCCCCGCCGGCGAGTCCTGGCGCCTCCGCGCCGAGATCGACCACGGCGCCCTGCGCCACAACGCGGCCGCCGTGCGGAAGGCGGTCGGCGACCAACCTGGCCTCATCGCCGTGGTCAAAGCCGACGGCTATGGCCATGGCGGACCCGAGGTGGCGCAGACCCTCGCGCCCTTCGCCGCACAATTCGGCGTGGCCACTTTGCACGAAGCCCGCGCCGTGCGCGCTGTCGTGCCGGACAAGGATCTTCTGATTTTGAGTCCGTGCCTGCCGGAAGAACGCGAAGCGGCAATGCGCGAAGGTTTCATTCCCGTGGTCTCCAGCACGGCCGAGGCCAAGGCCTATGCGCATTTGTCGGAGGGAAAGCCCGCGCGAATCCACCTCTGCATCGACACCGGCATGGGGCGCATCGGGGTCTGGCAGGACGAGGCGGTCAAAGCAGCGCAAGAGATCGCGGCGCTCAAAGGTCTGGAGATCGAAAGCGTCTCGACGCATTTGCCGGTGGCCGACAGCGATCCGGATTTCACCGCGGAGGAATTGTGCGCGTGGGAAACACTGGTCGCTCAACTCAGGGCCATTTGGCCGGCAGCCCACTTCCATGCCCTGAACAGCGCGGGCTCGCTCCAGCGCCCGCAACATGCCGCCGATCGCGTGCGTCCCGGCTTGGCCCTCTACGGCATCTCTCCCCTCCCCGGCTTTCACCAGTTGTTACGTCCGGTCATGACGCTCAAGACCCGCATCACCTTGGTGCGCGAGGTCGGGCCCGGACGTGGGATCAGTTACGGACGCGATTTCATCACGGCAAAGCCGATGCGCGTCGCCACCCTGGCCATGGGTTACGCCGACGGCTACCCGCGGCAGACTTCAAACCAGGGTGCGCAGGTGCTCATTCGCGGAAAGCGCTGCCCGATCCTCGGCCGCATCACGATGGATCAATTCATGGTTGATGTGACCGGTCTGCCGCGCGAGGTGGCGCCCGGTGAAGAGGTGGTGCTTTTTGGGAAACAGGGAGATGGGGAAATAACCGTCGGTGAGGTGGCGGCTTGGGCGGGGACGATTACTTGGGATGTTTTGACAAGGCTGGGGAAACGGGGGGTGGTGGAGCATTTGGATTTTTTGAACAGAAGATAACGAAGGAAACGAAGGGTTCAGAGGGGCTGATTGGCGCCCGGTAGCATAAGTCGGTGGACGCCTTGTTTGAGTAGGGCTTCGTGGAAGTTGATCAGCAGACCGAGGGGAATATCGAGAAGCTTCATGTAGCTGAGGAGTTGCGCCTTGCCCACAGGATGAAGCGTTTCGACGGCCTTGAGTTCAATCAGCAGACAGTCCTCCACAAGGAGATCGCAGCGCAGGGTATCCTCGAAGATCAGGCCTTTGTATTCGACTGACACGGCCGTTTGTTTGGTGAATGCGATGCCGCGCAATTCAAGTTCCCGCTGCAGGCACCTCTCGTAAACCGATTCAATCAGCCCGGGTCCCATGATCCGGTGCACCTCGATGGCCGCCCCGATAACCTCTCGGCTCAACGCATCAGCTTTCGAGTAGAGAATATGCATTTCCGAACCCTTCGTTTCGTTGACTCGCTCGCTCCCGCTCGTCTTGCCCTTCGGGTGGCCTGCGGCCATCTGCCCCGAGCACCCCTGTGCTCCGGTGCTCGTTACCTTTTGTTAAAAAAAAATCCCCACGTTCCCTCACCCCGCCCCGAGGTAAGCCTCGCGGACGCGCGGGTTGACGAGAAGTTCCGAGGCCGGGCCTTCGAGCACGAGATTGCCGGTTTCGAGGAGGCAGGCGCGGTGGGCCAGGCGGAGGGCCATGTTGGCGTTCTGTTCGACGAGGAGGATGGTCACTCCGCGTTTGTTGAGTTGCCGAAGGACGGCGAACACCTCCTGCACGAGCTTCGGGGCGAGACCCATGGAGGGTTCGTCGAGGATAAGGATGCGGGCATCGCTCATCCGGGCGCGGGCCAGGGCGAGCATTTGTTGTTCCCCCCCGCTGAGAGTTCCCGCAAGTTGCGCCACGCGTTCACGCAGTCGGGGGAACACATCCATGACCAGCTCCAAGTCGCGCGCGCGGCCGGCTTTGTCGCGGCGGATCCAGGCGCCGAGTTGCAGGTTTTCCATCACGGTGAGTCCGCCGAAGATGCCGCGCCCCTCGGGCACATGGGAAAGACCGAGCCGCAGGATACGGTCGGGCGTCAGCCCGCGCAGGTCGCGCCCTTCCAGAACGACCGAGCCCTCAAAGGGCAGCATCCCGGATATGGCGCGCAGGGTGGTCGTCTTGCCGGCCCCGTTGGCGCCGACCAAGGCGAGGATTTCGCCCTGCTGCACCTGGAAACTGATTCCTTTGACCGCGCGGATGTCGCCGTAGCGCACCACGAGGTTGTCGACGCGGAGCATGGGGTCACTCATGGCCGTCCTCCGGTCCGAGGTAGGCCTCGATGACTTTGGGGTTGCTGCGCACTTCGGCGGCCGTGCCTTCGGCGATGGTTTTGCCGAAGTCGAGGACGGTGATGCGGTCGCAAAAGGTCATGACCAACTGCATGTGGTGCTCGATGAGGAGCATGGTCACGGAGAAATGATCGCGCAGCCAACCGAGGAATTCGACCAACTTGAGGGTTTCGGCGGAGTTCATCCCGGCAGCGGGTTCGTCGAGGAGCAGGAGCGCGGGTTGCAACGCCATGGCGCGGGCGATCTCCAGGCGGCGCTGCGAGCCGTAGGATAAATCGCCGGCCCGCTCGTAGGCGGCATCGCCCAGGCCGAATTTTTCCAAGAGGTCCAAGCAGCGGGTAATGGTCTCTTGCTCCGCGCGGCGCGCGGCAGGAAGTTGGACCATCGCTCCGGGCAGCGCGTAGCGGGCATGGGCGTCGGAGGCGATGCGGACGTTGTCGAGCACGGTGAGATCGCGGAAGAGGCGGATGTTTTGGAAGGTGCGGGCGATGCCGCGGCGAGCGATGTTGCTGGGGCGTTGTCCGGCGAGGGATTCGCCGCGGAAAAGGACATCGCCCGCGGTCGGCGCGTAGATGCCGGTGATGATATTGAAAGCGGTTGTTTTGCCTGCGCCGTTCGGTCCGATGATCCCGTGGGCGTGGCCCGGGGTGACTTCGAACGAGAGATCCGACACCGCGAGCAGGCCGCCGAAGCGCATGGTCACGTCGCGGACTTCAAGCAAGGGCTTCATTTTTTCTCCTCCTTGGCGGGAAACTCGCGACGGGGAACGAACCAGGAGAACTCGCGCATACCCATGATGCCGCGGGGACGGAAGATCATGAGCAGCACGAGGAGGAGCGGAAGAATGACCATACGCCAGGTGCCGAGGGGTTGGAGCGCTTGCGAGAGGAAGGTGAAGGCGGTGGCGCCGAGGATAGACCCGGCGAGCGAACCAACCCCGCCGAGGTAAACCATGACGAGGATCTCGGTCGATTTGACCAGATCGAAAACCGAAGGATTGATGAACTGCAACTGGTGGGCGAAGAGGGCTCCGGCCACGCCGCCGAAGAAGGAGGAAACGACGAAGGCGGCAAGTTTGGCTTTGCGGGTGTCGACCCCCATGGCATTGGCTGCGATTTCGTCTTCGCGCACCGCGACAATGCCGCGCCCGAACCGCGAGTAGACCAGATTGCGGATGGCCCAGAGCGTGAGGACCGTCCAGATCGCGGTCGAGAGGAGCGTGGTCTGGTTGCCGATGCCGAGAAAGCCGCGCGCGCCGCCGACATACGGGATATTTTCCAACCCGGATTTGACGATCATGAGAAAGGCCAGCGTGATGATGGCAAGGTAATCGCCGCGGGTCTTGAACGAGAGCAAGCCGAGGAGGAAGCCGACCGCCCCGGCCAGCAGTCCACCGCCGATCACGGCGAGCGGGAACATCCAAAGCGGGTCGCCCCAGGCGAGCCATTTGACCGAGACGCAGGCCGAGAGGTAGGCACCGAGGGCCATGAAGCCGGCGTGGCCGACAGAGAACTCGCCCATCCAGCCGTTGACCAGGTTCAGGCTGACGCAAAGGATGATATTGATCCCGAGGGTGATGAGGACGAAGCGCACGTAGTCGTCGACCAGACCGAACTGCTCGATGACAAAACAAGCGGCCAGACCGGCGGCGAGCAGGGTGAGCAATACGCCGCGCGGCGGGGGTTGTCGGAACCACCGTGTCATACCTTCTGCACGGCGGGACGCCCGAGGAGTCCGTAGGGTTTGAAGATGAGGATGACGAGCAACAGCGCATAGACCACGAGGTCGCGGTAGGTCGAGGGCAGCACCGTCACGGTGAAGACCTCGACCGAGCCGAGCACGTAGGCGCCGAGCACCGCGCCGCGCACGCTGCCGATGCCGCCGATCACCGCGGCAACAAACGCTTTCCAACCGATAAGCACACCCATCGTCGCGCTGATCACCGGGTAGGCCGAGGCGTAGAGCACGCCGGCCGCGCCGCCCAGCGCGGCCCCGATGGCGAAGGTCAGGGCGATCATGGTGTTGACCGGGATGCCCATGAGCGGGACGGTGATACGGTCCTGCGCGATGGCCCGCATGGCCATGCCGTAACGGGTGCGACGGATGAAGAAGTCGAGGCCGATCATCAGCCCGACCGAAACGCCGATGATGAGCAGCTGCAGGGAGGATACGGTGACGCCGCCGAAATTCCAGGTGACCGGCACAAAAAGCTCCGGCATCCGTTGCGAGTAAGGGCTGAGGCTCAGGGTGGTGTTTTGGATGATCAGCCCGCAACCGAGCGCGGTGATGATGGCGGAGACCCGCGGGGCGTTGCGCAGCGGGCGGTAGGCCAGCCGCTCCAGCGCCACGCCGAGGACCGCGGTAGCCAGCATGACGATGATCAGCGCGGCGACAAAGGGGACGGGCAAAAGCAGCAGAAGGAGAAAACAAAAGAACGAACTAACCATAAAAACATCGCCGTGGGCGAAGTTGATCATGACCAGCACGCCGTAAACCATGCTGTAGCCCAGCGCGATCAGCGCATAGATCGAACCGAGTTGGATGGCGTTGATCGCCTGCTGCGCAAAGTAGTCCATGCGCGCGGGTCAGGCGGTCAGGGCTGGGCGTTGGTCACCCACTGGAAGGCACCGTCCTTGATCTGCAGGACAACCGCACTCTTGATCGGATCGCCCGAGCCGGGTTCGAAACGGAAGGTTCCGGTCACGCCTTTGTATTCGCGAATCTTGGCGAAAGCTTCACGCAGGGCCTCACGGTCGTTCTGGCCACCCGCTTTGAGCGCCTCGGTGACCAGGCCGCACGCGTCGTAGGTCAGCGCAGCCACGTCGTCGGGAGCCTGGCCGTATTTCGCGGTGTAGTCGGCGATGAATTTCTTGGCTTCATCGGTCGCGATCTGGGTCGAGAAGTGGTTGCAGAAATACGAACCGTCCACGTCGGCCCCGCCCAGCTTGATGATCTCGGGCGAACTCCAGGCGTCGCTGCCGATGAATTTTGCGGTGATGCCGAGGCGGCGGGCCTGCTGGGCGATGAGCGGGACGTCGTTGTAGTAGGTGGGGAGAAAAATGATCTCCGGCTCGGCGGCACGGATGTTGGTCAACTGGGCGGAGAAATCTTTGTCGCCCGTGGTGAAGGTTTCGAAGGCGACGATTTCGCCCCCGGCCGCGGTGAAGGTGTCGCGAAAGAGGGTGGCCTGGCCGAGCGGGGCTTCGGAGGAGACGTCATAGAGCACGGCGGCCTTTTTCGCGCCAAGGTCGTTGGTCACGAACTTGGCCAGGACAATGGCTTGGAACGGATCGGTGAAGCAGCCCCGGAAGACATAGCGCCTCGGCTGGCCGGAAGTTTGGTCCAGGGTGGTCTTCGGGTTGGTCGACCATGGGGAGATCATGACGCATTTGAGGCTCTCCGCGATTTCCCCGGCGGGGATGGCGCAGGCGCTGGAATTGGGCCCGATCATGGCCACGACATCCTGGCTCGAAATAAGTTGCTGCGCGACGGAAGCCGCTTGGTCGGCCTTGCCACCGTTGTCACGGATGATCAGGGCGACTTTCTTCTTGGGCCCTTCGGCCAAGCTCACGCCGCCTTGCTCGTTGAGAGCGTTGAAAAACAATTCGGCCGCATTTTTGCTCGAGGCACCGACCGCGGGAATCTCGCCGGTCAGCTCGATGTTCATGCCGATCTTGACCGCATCGCGATTCGGGTCGGCGCAACCAGTCAGGAAAATGGCACACGTGGTGAGAAGAAGGAAGACGGTCGCTTTAGGCATCTAGCGTGTCTACGCGCCCGCCCTGCCGGCGGCAAGGGAATTAGCCCGGTTCCGGGGATCCGCCGCGCGCTTCCGCGGCAATGAAGGGAACCGGCAGGACGAGAAGGAGGAGGAAGCAGAAGAACGAGCTGACTATAAAGACGTCGCCGTGGGCGAAATTGATCATGACCAGCACGCCATAAACCATGCTGTAGCCAAGGGCGATGAGGGCGTAGATCGAGCCGAGCTGGATGGCGTTGATGGCCTGCTGCGCGAAGTAATCCATGCGCGCGATTCAGGCGATCAAGGCTGGGCGTTGGTCACCCACTGGAAGGCACCGTCTTTGATCTGCAGGACAACGGCACTTTTGATCGGATCGCCCGAACCGGGCTCGAAGCGGAAGGTGCCGGTCACGCCTTTGTATTCGCGGATCTTGGCCAGCGCCTCACGGAGCGCTTCGCGGTCGTTTTTGCCGCCCGCTTTGAGCGCCTCGGTGATCAACCCGCAGGAGTCGAAGGTGAGCGCAGCCACGTCATCGGGGGCCTGGCCGTATTTCGCGGTGTAGTCGGCAATGAATTTTTTCGCCTCATCGGTCGCGATCTGGGTGGAGAAGTGGTTGCAGAAATACGAACCGTCCACGTCGGCCCCGCCGAGCTTGATGATTTCCGGCGCGCTCCAGGCGTCACTACCGACAAATTTTGCGGTGATACCGAGGCGACGCGCCTGCTGGGCGATGAGCGGGACGTCATTGTAGTAAGTCGGAAGAAAGATGATGTCCGGAGCGGCCTCGCGGATATTGGTCAGCTGGGCGGAAAAGTCCTTGTCACCGGTGGTGAACGTCTCGAAAGCGACAATTTCGCCTCCCTGGGCCGTGAAGGTATCCTTGAACAAGGTGGCCTGGCCGAGCGGGGCTTCGGAGGAAACATCATAAAGGACGGCGGCTTTCTTTGCCCCGAGGTCGTTGAGGGCGAACTTGGCCAGGACGATGGCCTGGAAAGGATCGGTAAAGCATCCGCGGAAGACGTAGCGCTTCGGCTGGCCGGAAGTTTGGTCCAGGGTGGTCTTCGGGTTGGTCGACCATGGGGAGATCATGACGCATTTGAGGCTCTCCGCGATTTCCCCGGCGGGGATGGCGCAGGCGCTGGAATTGGGCCCGATCATGGCCACGACATCCTGGCTCGAAATAAGTTGCTGTGCGACAGAGGCCGCTTGGTCGGCCTTGCCACCGTTGTCACGGATGATCAGGGCGACTTTCTTCTTGGGCCCTTCGGCCAAGCTCACGCCGCCTTGCTCGTTGAGGGCGTTGAAAAACAATTCGGCCGCATTTTTGCTCGAGGCACCGACCGCGGGAATCTCGCCGGTCAGCTCGATGTTCATGCCGATCTTGACCGCATCGCGATTCGGGTCGGCGCAACCAGTCAGAAAAATAGCACCCGTGGTGAGAAGAAGGAAGACGGGCGTTTTAAGCACCCAGTGTATCTACGCGCCCGCCCTGCCGGCGGCAAGGGAATTAGCCCGGTTCCGGGGATCCGCCGCGCGCTTCCGCAAGGGCAATGAAAGGCGCAGCGGTGGCCTAAAGCGGGGGAACAAGCAGGCGGACCTTGGGGTCGAGCGCGCTGCGGTCGCGGTAAATAAAGGGCGGGGTGGTCGAACGAACCTCGAGGCCGGTCAGGACGAACTCGGGATAAAAGGAATTGCTGGCCGGTTCGTAGACTTTGCCACCGGTGAAGCGACCCTGCAGGCGGTATTCTGTGTTGTGGTCGATGCCGAGCGTTCCCGCCGCGCGATCGGGCGCGAGCTTGGTATTTTCGTTCAACATGACCAGTTGAGCGGTTTTCCAAGGTTGACCCGGCTTCCGTACCCAGCCCCACATTTTGTAGTCCTTTTTGTAGTAGCGGCGGCCGATGAAATAATTGCCGGGCGCTTCCGCGGCAATTGAGGCGGCCACCGAGGGGTCGACCCGGGTGACCGTGGTGGTTTCGCAGCCGGCCACCAGGGCCGCGCCGAGGATGACGAGAAGGAGGCGTCGGTCGAGCATGGGCGCCAAGGTAGGTTCCCGCCGCTCCGGGTCAAGGCATCCCGCAGTGGATTCCGCCACGCGTCCGTGGCATGGTGAGCGCATGATTTCTTTGTTAGGCGAAACCCTCGGCTCGCTGACCGAAAAGCTCGGGGCTTTGGGTCACAAGCCGTACCGCGCACGGCAGATTGCCGATTGGGTGCACGAGAAACGAGTCGATGACTTTGCCGGCATGACCGACTTGCCGGTGGAATTGCGGGAGCAGTTGACGGGGATGTTTCCGGCGCAGCAGCTCGAGCAAGTGCGCCTGAGCGGATCAAAGGACACCACGCGCAAGTTTCTCTTCCGTCTGCCCGATGGCCAATTCATCGAGAGCGTCTTCATCCCGGCCTCGCCGGCGCTTTACGGCGAGACATCCGACCGCCGGACGCTTTGCGTTTCGACGCAAGTGGGCTGCGCTTACGGGTGCAAATTCTGCGCGAGCGGCTTGCGGGGTTGGAAACGCAACCTGTCGGCCGGCGAGATCACGGCGCAGGTCATGGCCGCGGAAAAAGCCACCGGCGAGCGGGCGGACAACATCGTCTTCATGGGGATGGGCGAGCCACTGGCCAATTGGAAAAATTTGTCCATCGCGATTGAAATCCTCAATGCCCCGTGGGGCTTCGAGATCGGGGCGCGCCATATCACCGTGTCGACCAGCGGCCTCGTGCCGCAGATCCGCGAATTGGCCGAGCATCCCGTGCCCGTGCGCCTGGCCATCTCGCTGCATGGCGCGACGGATGAAGTGCGCGAGCAAATCATGCCGGTGAACAAGAAGTATCCGCTGAAGGAACTTTTCGAGGCGTGCGCTTACTTTTCCTCCCGCCGCAAACAAAAGCTCGGCTTCGAATACATCCTCATTGCCGGGGTCAACGACGCGCCGGAACAGGCGCGGCTGCTCGCCGCCCACGCGCGCCGGCTCGATGCCAAGGTGAACCTTATTCCCTACAACACGGTCGAAGGCCTGACCTGGGAACGTCCGACTGAGGCACGCCAGCAAGAATTTGTCCGGACGGTCCGCGCCGGCGGCGTGGTCGCCACCATCCGGCGGGAAAAGGGACACGATATCGACGCGGCTTGCGGCCAGTTGCGCCTGCGGGCCGAGGACGAAGTGGCCGTGGCACCATGAGTTGCCAAAACGGCCGCTCAAACGTAAAGGTAATCACGATGTCCACCGTCCTCAAGTCACCCGATCCCGCCGCCCGCACCCTCGCGGCGGAGAATGAAGCGCGTCAACAGGGCGAACTGCTCGGGGAGACCTTGACGATCAACATGGGTCCATCCCACCCGGCAACCCACGGCGTCTTGCGCATCGTGCTCGAGCTCGACGGTGAGATCATCACCAAGGCGGACACCGAGATCGGCTACCTGCACCGCGGCGACGAAAAGATCGCCGAGAACATGCAATACAACCAGTTCGTGCCCTACACGGACCGGCTCGATTACCTCGCCCCGCTGGCCAACAACGTGGCTTACGCGCTGGCCGTGGAAAAACTCATGGGTTGGGAACTGCCGCCGCGCGGTCAGGCCATCCGGGTGATCTGCTGCGAGTTGGCCCGGATTTCGTCGCACCTTCTCGGCATCGGAGCCTACGCCATGGACATCGGAGCGATGACCGTCTTTCTCTACACTTTCAAGCACCGTGAGGTGGTTTACAATTTGTCCGAACAGCTGACCGGCGCCCGTTTCACCACCTCCTACACGCGGATCGGCGGGATGACCCGGGACCTTCCGCCGGGTTTCGAGCAGCAGGTGCGCGCCTTTCTCGACGACTTGCTGCCCAGCCTCGACGAAGTCGACAGCCTGCTGACCCGGAATCCGATCTGGCTCGACCGGACCAAGGATGTGGGCGTGATCTCGCGGGAAGATGCCATCGCTTACGGTCTGACCGGCCCGAACCTGCGCGGATCCGGCGTGGATCACGATTTGCGCAAAGCGCATCCCTACCTCGGCTACGAACAATACGATTTCGACGTGCCGGTCGGCTCGGTCGGCGATTGTTACGACCGCTATCTCGTCCGCATGGCCGAGATGCGGCAAAGCGCGCGCATCCTCATCCAAGCGTTGGACAAAATGCCCTCCGGCCCGATCCACGTCGATGATCCGAAAAATATCCTGCCGCCCAAGACCGATGTGATGACCAAGATGGAGGAACTCATCCACCAGTTCATCATCACCACACAAGGTATCGATGCGCCCGCCGGGGAGGTTTACTTCGGGGCGGAAAATCCGAAAGGCGAGCTCGGTTTTTACATCCACAGCAAGGGTGGCGGAGTGCCCTACCGACTGAAAATCCGCGCCCCGAGCTTTGCCAACCTGAGCATTGTCCCCTCACTCCTGCCCGGCCACTACGTGAGCGACGTGCCGGCCATCCTCGGGAGCATCGACTTCGTCATGGGCGAGTGCGACCGGTAGCGTTTCCCTTTTCGGTCGTGCGCAGACCGTGCCGGGGTGAAGTGTGCCGCCGCCACCTTGCTTTCTTCAACCAACCGGGCCCGACGCGGACCTCGCGATCCAGCCCCCTCCTCGCGCGGCCTCAACCGATTCCTTTTAGCGCTCGCGGTAGGTGATGCGAGCCTTGGTCAGGTCGTAGGGCGAGATTTCAATCTGCACCTTGTCACCGGGAACAATGCGGACGAAGTGCTTGCGCATTTTGCCGCCGATGTGAGCGAGAACGATCCGGTCGTTCGCTAATTTGACCCGAAACATCGTGCCGGGGAGAACCTCGGCAACGACACCTTGGGCGGAAATGGATTTTTCTTTGGCCATGCGGTCAGACAGTCAAGCCGCTCGACGGCTCGAAATCAACCCACTTGACCAAAGAAGCCAAACGAGCGACCCCGCCGTTGTGCCAGGTCCAGGGCGGATCCTGCATCTTGCCGACCGCACAAAAGCGCGAGGGGCGCAGCGCGGCGAAGCGGTCCGCGAGGTCTTCGGTGGCCGGCCAAAGACCCACGGCACCCAGGTAATCGGCCGCCGGACCCATCGCCCCGGCGAGGTCTTCGGGCAGGGGTTTGACGAAAACCACGCGGGGGAGCGGGGAAGCGGTGAACCATGAGTCCTCCTCATAAATAACCGTCCAGTCCAGTTTGCCCCCGCCCTCCCAGAGCGCCACCCGGAGGTCCCCTGCGGCCCGAAAGCGGTAGGCGGCGCGGAGATTGGCCATTTCCGCCTGGTCCTCCAGGCCGAGCGGACCCCGCGGGTGGGCGCGATGGAATTGATCGAGGGCCGAGGCAAGTTTTTCCGCATACTGGCGGGCGAAACCCGGGTGCGTCTCCCGCACGTAAAAGACCTGCGGCGAGAGGCAACCCTGCTGGTCGAAGCGCGAGGCATCGCGGGCCGCCCCGGGACACGAGGCAAAGACCGGATCGTGCCAGACCAGGCCGAGACTCGACTTGTGACCGTGCCCGAGAAAAATTTTCCCGGGCGGGACGCGGGCCCGCAGGGCGGCGACTGTCTGGTCGGAGCCGTAAACCACCACGGCATCCGCGGAGGAGAGCCAGGCGGAGGGAAGTTCGACCGACACTTCCACCATGGCGCGCAAATCGGCGGGCAGGCACGCAAGGAATTGATCGACCTCGCCGAGGCCGGTGCCCGGGAGTTTGACCAGATTGCGGCTGCCGAGGAGCAGACCGCCGATCAGGCTTTGCAGGGCGGCATGGGGCGTGTTGCCGCTGACCACATGCAAGATGAGGTCCGGCGCGAGTGCCTTCGTGCGGGCCGCACCATGAACAAACCAGCGGTCAAGAGCGCAGGCGTCCCCCAACTCCGCCGCGACCCACGCGAGCAGATCGCGGGCAGAGGTCGGCCCGAGCAACGCGGGGAAAAGCTCCGCCGCGCGGGCGATGGCTTCGGCTCGTTCAGCGGTCTTCATGAGGTCAGCCATTCGTCCGCCGCGCGCGAGCAACCCCGCGGCAGAGCGGAAGGGTCGCGGCCGAGCAATTCGAAGGCACTGCCGCGTTTGACCGCGAGGTCCTGCGTGCGGATCCCCACGACCGAACCGACATTGGCCCCGTCGTAAATGAGCAGGATGCCGGTTTCGCCTTCGGCCACTTCGGCCAAAGTGACCGGATCGGCCACCACCGCGCGGGCCCAGGGGGGACCATGGTGCAGGCCGTGCGGACCGCGGGCATAAAATTGCGAACTCAGCTCGGTCATGCCGTATTCATTGATCATTTCCCCGGGGGCAAGGCCAAGTTTCTCGCCGAGCATCGCGTAGAGTTCAGGACGTGCGATCACCCGGCCGCTGCCCTTGTATCCTCCGGTTTCCATGGCCGTCGAGCCGGCGGGAAGAACGATGCGCTCCGACCCGAGTGCTTCGACCAAGTGGAGAAAGCCGAGGGCGGTGCCGAGCAGGCAAACCGGCCCGGACAAATCACGCAGACGGTTCAGCTCAAGCACTCCCCCCGGGGCGATAAAATCTTCTTTCGCGGCCAGCGTGGCCAACATGTGGCTGAGCGAAGAATGGGGCGCCTCGACGGGATGCGGAGCAATGACCAGAAACGGACCGGAAGGTAAACCGGCATGGCGCCAGCCTTCCCGCACCGCGGTTTCATAAACCTCGAGCGTGCGGAAGTGGTGTTGCCCGAAACCCTCCCCGGTGGTCCCGCTGGTGCGGAACGTTTTGACCGTTTCCTCCGGGGGAAAACTGCGCAGGTCGGCGTGTTTGAAGGCGGCCTGGGGCAGGCAGGGAATCCGCCGCCAAGAGGTCACGCTTTCGCCGACCCCGGAGGTCTGGCAGAAGGCACGATAGGGGGCGTTCCGGGCGTAGTGCCGGGCATGCAGGCGGGGCAGAATCACCTCAAAGTCACCCGCGGCCGCCGGTCCGATCCATTGTTGGACTTCAGCTTCGCAGAGGAGGACGGCGGACATCCCGGCCATCGTGCCAGTCCGGCGGCCGGCATAAACCTAATTTTGGCCTCGCACCGCGCGGCTTCAAGGAGTCAATTGCGATGCGTGAAGGCTGCGACAACCAGATGGCGGGTGTCTTTATCCATCGCGCTTGCCGCCCTCAGCACACCCCTTCCCGCCCAAAACAACCCGGAGCCCGCCCCGGAGGCCGGCACCGCTCGGGGCCTGATCATCAAGGCCGACCAGGCCTACCACGAAAAGCGTTACGACGAGGCAGTCGCCGGCTACGAGGGATTTCTGCGCGATTTCGGGAGTGCCAAGGAAGCTGCGCCGGATTTGCCGCACGTACACTACAATTTGGCCGCCGCGTTGATGCAAACCCAGAAGTTCGACTCGGCCCTCGAGGCGATCGAGATTGCGCAGGCTCACGAAACAATCAAGCCCGACCAAGAGGAGAATTTGGCCTTTTGGCAGGCGATATGCCTGGTCCAACTCGGGGAGAACAACCAAGCCCGTAAAGCGCTTGAGGTGTTTAGCGAAACATTTCCCCAGTCCCAACGGCAGCAGGACGCAGCGCTCCTCGCGGCCACGGCGCTGATGGTGGAGGGGAAAGGGAAAGAAGCGGCGGTGGCCTTCAAAGCGATCCGCACAAATCCGGAGAGCCTCCACCGCGGCCGCGCCACCGTGCTGGAGTTGCACAATTTGCTTGAAACCGGCCAGGACGATACTGCACTCGCCTTGCTCGTGCAGGAAGGGCCTGGCCAGGACCGCATCACGCAAATCGCCACCTTCCAAACCCTCGCCCTCGCTCTCGCTGAAAAATATCTGACCAACGAAAAGCCGCGCGAGGCCATCCAGGCCCTGCAAACGCTCTGGACGAGAGACCGCTTGACCGCGCACCAGCAGCGGCGCTCGGCGGAAGTCCAAGAGCAGCTCGCCGCTCTTGAAGCATCACCCAACCCCGATATCTTCAAGCGTTCCCAGGCAGGCCAGATCGCGCGCGAAGTTGAGGAGGAGCTGAAAAACCTCGGGAAGATTCCCTCCTTTGACCCCTCCGTACGTTTCCGCCTGGCCAGCGCTTTCCACCAGCAGGACCGCTTCCTCGAATGCGCTTTGCTCCTCAATGAGATGCTGAGCGAAATGCCACCCGATGCGGTGGTCGAGCAGGCTTCGATCACTGCCCTGCAAAGTTGGATGGTCATCGAGCGCTACGACAAAGCCGTTGAGGGGGCAAAACTTTTTGCCGAACGTTTTCCGAAATCGAAGCAGTTGCCCCTTGTTCTGTATCTGCAGGGCATGGGGCAACAGCAGGATCAGGATTACACCGCGGCGCTGGCCACTTTCGAAAATCTCGCGACAAAATTCCCCGAAACCGAGCAGGCGCCGCGGGCTCATTTCATGCAGGCTTTCACCCAATTGCTCTCCGAGCAAAATGAGGAAGCGGCGGAGCTTTTCGCCCAGTTCCGCCAAAAATACCCGGAGGACGAACTCGGCGAGTCGGCCGCCTACTGGCAAGGATCGGCGCTGGCCTTGGCCAAGAAATTTCCCGAAGCGCGCGAAGTTCTCGGCGCCATCCCGAGCGCGTATCCCAAAGGTGCGCTGCTCGGCCCGGCGGCCTTCCGCCACGCTTACGGCGCGCAAGCGATGCGGGATTACGAGACCGCCGAGGAAGAATTGAAAGCTTACCTGCGCGCTTACCCGGACGGCGAAGAATCGGCCGAAGCGCGCATCCTGCTCGGCGACGCCCTGCTCGCCCAGGCCAAGTCCGACGAAGGCAAAGAGGTCTACGCCAGCGTGTCGGAGGCGTCCGGACGTTTCCACGAGGAGGCGCAATTCAAATTGGCCAAGGTGCTCAAGCTGGAGGAAGACCACGAGGGTTTACGCCATCTCATGCGGGCTTTCCTCGAGCAGTATCCCAAGAGTCCCCGCTCGGCCGAAGCGCTTTTCCTCATCGGTTCGGCCTGGCGGCAGGAAGATCAGATGGAGAAGGCCAAGGAGGAATATTGGACCGCGATCAGAAAGTTCGGCGACGACCCGACGGCTTACGCCGTGGAGGATTTGTTCCTCGCCCTCGGGCGGTTGTATCAGGACGATTTGGAGAAACTCGACTACCTCGCCGACCTGCGGGCCTTGCGCGCCCAGGCCGAAGCCGCAGAGCAGGAGGTGCTCACCGTGCGGACCATCTGGGCCTTGGCCCAGGCGGTGAAAAAGTCCGACCCCGACCTTTCGCAAGCGCTCCTGCGCGAGGCCTCCGTGCTGGTCGCGGCGCAGGTCACAAGTTCGGCCGTGCTGGCGGACTGTGCCGAGGCCCAGATGCTCGCAGCCGCCGCGCAGACCGATCCGGCCGAGGGCCAGCGGCGCCGCGAGTTGGCTGCCGGGATTTACCGCGAGATGCTCAAATGGCACCCGCGCGCACCGCAGAAAGACCAGGCGCTGGGGGCGCTGGCCAAGCTGGCACTGGAAGCAGGCGACCAGCAAACCGCGCTCGACTACTACGGCCGCATCGAGCGCGACACGCCGTGGTCGTCGTTGATGGGCGATGTCTTGGTCACCCGCGCACAGGTTGAAGTCGGCCAGGGACGTCTCGACGAGGCGGTCGATTCTTACACCCGGCTGCTCGCGGCGGAAAATGTCTCCGGCAAACTCAAGGCCCAGGCCCTGCTCGCGCTCGGGGAACTCGAAATGCAACGCGACCGCCCGCAGGTGGCGATCCCCTACTACCAGCGCATCTACATCCTCTACGGCAAATGGCGCGACACCGTGGCCAAAGCCTACCTGCGCAGTGGGGAGGCCTTCGAGCAGGTTGCGGACTTGGAAGCCGCGCGCAAAACTTACGAGGAATTGGCCAATAGCGAGGAGCTCGCCTCGTTGCCCGAAGCGGATCAGGCCCGCGAAAAGCTCAAGAAGTTCGCCCCGGCGGACGACCCGCAGCCTTCGTCATGAAGAAATTTTGGACCATTACTGCTTTCGCGATCAGCACTTCCGGTTCCCCCTTGGCCCAGGACACCGTGGAATACCTCGACGGAAACTCCCGCACCGGGCGTATTATCGGGGCCAACGAAAGAGTTTTCCAACTGCGCATTCCCCCGCCGGTTCCCGGACAGCAGCCTGCGGTCATCACGATCATGCGGGCCGATGTGGAGAAAATTCTCTTTGGTCCCGATCCCGACCTCGAGACCGTGGCGAAAAATCCGGTGCTCGGGCGGCTGGCCTTTGCCCGGGTCTTGTGGCAACGGCAGGAACCGCTCCTTGCCATGCCCGAGTCCCCCGCGGCTAGGACGGGGGTGCTTTACGGCGAAATCCTCCTGCTTTCCTCCGATCCGGCCCGGCAGAGCGAGGCGCTCGCCCTTTTCCAACGCATCGAAAAGGAGGCATGGGACGAAGCCGACCGGGAAATCGCCGCCCGCGGACGACTCAAAGCCCTGCTGCGGCTGGGGCGGGTCGATGAAGCCTCGACGGAAGCCGAAGTGCTGGCCAAGCAAGCCGACGATCCGGCCCTGCTGCTCGAGACGAAATTGCTCCTCGCCCAGACCCGGATCGCGGCGCTCCGCAAGTTGCTCGAGGATAATCCGCGTTGGAGCGAGGACCCCCCGGTGCGCGCCGAGCGCAACCAGCTGCTTCATGATGCCCTCGACTTGTCGCTCCATCCGTTCCTTTTCCACGGCACCGCGCAGGAGCAGGCCGCCCATGGCCTCTGGCTGGCGCATGAAGCCTATCTGTTGGCGGGCCAGACCGCGGACGCTCGCGAAGTTGCCCGTGACATTCTGTCCATATATCCCGAAACCCGCTACGCCGGCCCGGCCCGGGAGGCGTGCCAAGAAAAACCGCCCGAATCATGAAAACCGCTAAACATCGCCCCACCTTCCGCTTACTTCTGCCGCTCATCCTCGCCCTCTCCGCACCTTGGGCCGCTCTGGCCCAAGATTCGCCGCCGGCCGACGCCTCGCCACCGGCGGCGGTGGAGAAAAGCCTGCTCGATCTTTTCACCGCAGGCGGTGCCCTCATGTGGCCGATTCTCCTTTGTTCCATTGGCACCATCGCGGTCGGTGTCTATTGCGTTCTGCAAATCAACCAGAAGAAAATGATGCCGAAAACACAGGTCGACGGCGTCTCCCACGCCATGCAGCGCCACGATGCCAATGCCGCTTACGAACTTTGCCAGTCATGGCCCAACGTCTTCGCCAACACGATGTCTTCCGCCCTGCTCAAAGTAAACTTCGAGCGCGACCTGGCGAACAAGGCCTCGATGGAACAGGCCGCCGGGGAAACCCTCATGCAGGAAGAAACCCGCCTCATGATCTGGGTCAACTACCTGAATATTTTCGCGACCATCGCCCCGATGCTCGGGCTGCTCGGCACGGTGACCGGCATGATCCAGAGCTTCGACCAGCTCGCGGCCGGCAAGAGCGAACCGCAGGATCTGGCCGGGGGCATCGGCCAAGCCATGTTGACCACGGCCGGCGGGCTCATCGTCGGTATCCCGGCCATGTTCCTCTACTTCTATTTCCGCAATCTCCTGCAGGTCGCGATCGGCAATATCCAGAAATCGGTCACCTTCATGATCGATGTCCTTTCGGGCGAACTGAAGCTGAGCAGTGCCGCGCACGCTTACGAGGAAGCGCCGCCGGAAGAAACCGCCGGGTAACCGCCAACGCGACGCCCCGTGAAAATCATCCGTCGATCCGAGGACAACGTGGGCTTCCAGCTCGCGCCGATGATCGACATGACTTTCCTCCTGCTCATTTTCTTCATGGTCACGACCAAGATTTCCAAGGAGCAGATCAAGGAGGAGATCAAGCTTCCCGTGGCGAGCAACGCGCTCATCCCGCTGGAGGCCAGCGACCGTGATATCATCAGCATCGACGGCGAGGGTCGCTACTTCATCGGACCGAACCCGGCGGACAAAAAAGCATTGGCCGCTCACCTCAAGCAGCGATTTGCAAATTACCCGCCGCTGCGCCTTTACATCCGGGCCGACCAAAATACGCCGGGCAAACAAATCAAGGAGGTCATGAAAATGGCCGCCGAGGCCGGGGCGGTCGACGTCATTTTCGGCAGCTACCAATCCTGAGCCATGCAAGTCCGCCGCCGCGACCAGCAACTCGTCGAGATGCAAATGGGACCCATGATCGACATGGTGTTTCTTCTCCTTGTCTTCTTCATGGTCACGGCCAAGCCGATCAAGCAGGAGAGCGACATCAGCCTCGGGCTCCCCGGGACGGTTTCCGCGGAGGAATCCATCGATCTCCCCGACGAGCAACGCATTCGGATCGAGAGCGACGGCCGCATCGAGCTCAATGACTCCGTCCTCGGACAACCCGAAGACGCCGCCCTCAACGAACTGGTCGCCACGCTCAAGCGGTTCAAGGAATCGGCCGACGCGAACAAAGCGGATGCACTGGTCACCCTGGATGCGGCCGATGGGGCCATTCACCAGCGCATCGTCGACGTGCTCAACGCGTGTGCGCGGGCCGAGATCACCGGGGTCACCTTCTCCGACCGCGCCGAGGAGGAAATATAAGGTATGCGCAACGCGGTCCTCGATCCCCAGGCCGCGGCCAAGCTGCGACGGCGGCAAATTATCATTTCCGTGATCGTCGCGAGCATTGCCGTACACCTCCTCGGCGGCACCCTGGCCGGCATCTGGATCGTGGCCCGTTATCTTCTGCCCACCCCGGCCACCTTTGAAGTGAAGCGGGAAATCCGGATCGCTGCGGAGGAACGCCAGCACCGGATGAATATGGACCAGTTCGACGCGCTCAAACCAAAGCCGACCTTCCAAGACAAAATGTCCACTGCCCGGCCGACCGAGTTTGCCCTGCCCGACCTTCCGGCCATGCCGCTTGCCGCGTTGTCCGCTCTCAATCCGAGCGACCTTGTTTCCGACCAGCTCAACAGCCTCTCCGCGGCGGCCGGTGACGGCGCGGGTTCGGGGGCGGGCGGCGGCCGCGGCGGGGCGATCAGCTTTCTCGGTGTGACCAGCACCGGATCGCGGGTCGTGCTGCTTTTCGATATTTCCAAAACCGTGAACAACGCCTCCGCCCGCGCCAATCTGCCCATGGAGGCGATCCGCGAAAAGGTGGTGGAACTGATCGACTCGGTGGGGATCAACACCACGTTCGGGATCGGCCAGTTTGCCCGTAATTACGCTTTTTTTGACCAGGAACTTCTGCCCGCCAGTGATCCGAACAAAGCCCGGGCCAAGGAGTGGCTCGCCAAGTGGTTCAGCACGACCGGATCGCTTAACCGCGGCACTCCGGACTACGTGCCGGGCAGCGCCGGTTTCCTCGTTGTCTTGGCAGAGGCCTTCAAATTGAAGCCCGACCTGGTCTACATCGTCTCGGACGGCGGTTTTTACCGCGGTTCCGGCTCTGACAAAATTCCTTACGATGAAATCAACCGCCGCTTGCGTGAGCTCCAAGAGACCCTACCCGAACCGGCCACCATCAATTTCATCGGCGTGGGGATGAAGGACGACGACCGCAAGGAGATGCGATCCATCATTCGCTCGCGTGGCGGCCAGGGGAAATTCCGCGAATTGGAAGACTGATCAGGTTTTCCACCCTCCGACCAGCGGTGGCTTGAACCGGGAGAGCGGTTTTTCCAGGAAGTGCCACGAGGCGGCTGCCGCACCCACGGAGAGCACGGCGAGCAACCAGACGCGCAGCACGTTTTGGGCGTCCGTCGTGAGGCCGAGCTGGTCGAGCCAGGGCCCGAGCAGGACGTGGACCAGGACATGGAACAAGTACACTCCAAGGCTGATCTTCCCGATGTAAACCAACGGTGGCCAGGAGAGAAACCAACCGAACGGACCGCGCCAGCCCTGCGAGGTGGAGGCAATGACCCAGCCGATAAAAATGGCCTCCCAAATCTCGATCGTAGCCACCCACGGATTGGTCTGTGGGAGGTGGCGCAGCCAGCGCGCAACGAGCAGGGAGAAGAACGCCAGAGCACCGAGCGACCAGCGTTGCTTTTCGGTCATGAGCACCGCACCAAGGCGGCCGCGCCCGAGCCAGGCGATGAACGCGCCCGTCGCGAAGGAATCAAGCGATCCAAAAAGCATGGTCCAGCGGATGACCGGATGAACGTCACCGAGCACGCAGGCCAAGCGATAACCAAAGGCAAGGAGCGCCGCAGCGGCGAGCATGGGCAGGAACCACCGCCGAGGCGTGAGTAGGATCACCACCGGCCAGAGCAGATAAAATTGTTCCTGCACGGAAAGTGACCACAGGTGCGAGGTGACTTCCGGCCAGTAGCCAGTCTGCATGACGTGGAAGTTCGAGAGAAAGATCAGATGCCATCCGAGGCTGGCACGCACCTCGCCGAGCCCCAGCAGGGAGGCGAGCAAAAGCGAAAGATAGAGCGGAGGCAGAATGCGCAGGAGGCGTCGCGCGTGAAAGCGGGGCAGTGTGCTCCAGATGCTGCGTTTCGCGCCTCGAGCCGCGTCCTCGGCCCGCCAGAGCCAGAGCGTGATAAAGTAGCCGGTTAGGGCGAAAAACAAACGGACCGAAATCGGCCCGTACTCGAAAAACTCCGGGAGGTGCAAACCGAAATGGTGAAAAAGCAGACCCAGGATGGCGACAGCACGCAGGCCGTCCAGCTGTGGCTGATAGACCCCGCCCGTGACGTGGAGTGGCGCGGGCGGGGTCGCAATGTCGGACTGGGCGGACATCATGGCCGGAAGAACAAGCGGAATTCTTGCTGGTCGCCTCGCATTGGAAAGCCTAGAAGAGCGCATCATGGTGGAAATTCTGGAGAAACTTCTCCTCCTGCAGGAGCGAGACCAACGGCGGCAAACCTTTCTCCGCGAAATCAATGCCGTCCCGGGCGAAAAAGCTTCTTTGCAGAAAGAGCTCGCCGGCGCGGAGCACAAATTGGAAAGTGACAAGGCGCGCGCGCGGGAAATCGAGGTGGAACGCAAGCGCCTCGAGGTCGAGGCGGACGCCAAGCGCGGGCAAATCGCCAAATACCGCACCCAGCAATTGGAGACGCGCAAAAACGAGGAATACAGCGCGCTGAAGCACGAAATCGAGCGGGCCGAGCAAGACATCATGGTGATCGAGGATCGTGAACTCGAACTGATGCAGGAGACCGAAGATCTCAAGCCGGCCATCACCGCGGCCGAAGCCAAATTCCAGGCGGAGAAAAACCGGGTTGCCGCCCTGATGAAAACGGCCGACGACAAGGTCGGCGTCCTGCAGGGCCGGGCCGACGAATTGAAAGTCGAGCGCGAAGCGCTCGCCCGGGAGGTGAAAGCCGCCGACGAGGACTTGGCCGATCTTTACGAAAAGTTGTTTCTGACCAAGGCCGGCCGCGCCATCGTGCCGCTCGAGGGCAACCATTGCTCGGGTTGCCACATGACGGTCACCCCGGCCACCCTGCGCGACGCCAAAGTCGGCACGACCGTTGTCTCCTGCGAGCAGTGCGGACGGATCGTTTACACGCTGCCGGAGTAGTATCCGTTGTCGCGTCGCCCTCCCCGGCAACGGCTGTTTTCAGAAACGACCGGCGGCGAGGACGCCGCCGCTACAGTGAAGTTAGAAAAGACGTTGAAAGTTTGGTCTTGAGAGCCTGCGGCAAGTGCAGACGCGCTCCGGATGCGGTTGGGCTCGGTTTGTCCAGGGGGCACGGGCAGGCTGCCCGAGCCCCTTGCCCAGTCCCTCAATTGGTCGCCGCGGCAGGCTCCCGCTCTCATCCCTCAACTCTCAACCTCGGTTTTAGCGCAAAGTCAGTGCCCGTTGGCGCCGTTGCCGTTGGCCCCGGCTGCCCGCGGCTCGAATTCCTCGCGGAACTTGCCAACGAAACTCTGGGTTGGCCAGGCGCAGGCTTCGCCGAAGGCACAGACCGTGCGGCCCGCGATGTGGTCGGCGATGCCGACAAGTTGGGTGGCATCGGTCGGTTTGACGTCGCCATTGAGCATACGCGTGGTCACTTTGGACATCCAGAGGCTGCCTTCGCGGCACGGGGTGCATTGGCCGCAGCTTTCGTGGGCGTAGAAATCATTGATGTTGTTCAGCACCCAGAGCATGTCGCGCGAGTCGTCAAGAATCATCACGCCGGCACTGCCGATCATCGAACCGGCTGCGGCAAGCGTGCTGGCATCGAGCACCAGATCCATCAGGTCGACCTGCACGGTTTGCTCTGAGCCGTCCGGCAATTTGCGCTTCATGGCAAATTTTTCGCCGGCCCGCAGGACCTTGGCCGAGCTGCCGCCCGGAATAATCGCCTTGAGTTTACGGCCCGATTTCAGGCCGCCGCAGATCTGGTTAATCAGCTGGCCCACCGTGACCTGCCCGCAGCCCAATTCGTAGTAGCCGGGCCTTTGCACGTCGCCGCTCACGCAAAGGGTGCGCGTACCGCCATCGCCGGGCGAACCAAGTTTGGCGAAAGCTTCACCGCCCATGGCGAGGACGTGCTTCACGTGACACAGCGACTCGACGTTGTTCACGATGGTCGGGCAATTATAGAGACCGAAGACCGCAGGAAAAAACGGCGGCTTGATCCGTGGGTAAGGACGTTTGCCTTCCAACGATTCGAGCAGGCTGGTTTCTTCGCCGCAAATGTAGGCTCCGGCGCCTTGGTGGACGAAAATGTCGCAGTCGAAACCGCTCCCGCAGACGTCCCGGCCGATAAAACCAGCCGCTTTGGCCTCGGCAATGGCCTTTTCCAGAATGAGGGCGGCTTCCGGAAATTCGCAACGGATGTAGACATAGGAAAGATGCACCTTGAGGGTCCAAGCCGCGATCATCATGCCTTCAAGAAGCTGGTGCGGGTCTTGGTGCAGGATGTAGCGGTCTTTGAAGGTGCCGGGCTCGGATTCGTCACCGTTGACCACAAGGTAGTGAGGCTTTCCGTCCTCGCGCTTGATGAAGCTCCATTTCACGCCGACCGGAAAACCGGCCCCGCCGCGGCCGCGCAGGTTGGAAGCTTTTACTTCAGCCACAATCTCCTCGGGCTTCATCTTGAGCGCTTTTTGCAAGGACTCATACCCCCCGTGGCGGAGATAACAGTCGAGAGAAGTGTCATAGTCCTCACGCGCGACATTTTTCAGAATCATGCGCTTCTCCGCGGCCTGCGGGGCGCGGACTGTTTTGCGGTAGCCGCGGCCCTTGTCCTGCAAAATACTCCCGGCCTCCTCCGGCCGGATACGCTCGGCCAGCTGGTCTCCGACCAACGCGACCGGCGCCGTGCCACAGCTGGCCAGGCATTCGACGAACTCGATGGTGTACTTTCCGTCGGGGCTGGTCACGCCGTGGCCGTGGTCCGGCACGTCAAGGGCACCGGCGCAGCGCAACAGTTCATCGTGCACTTCATGGGACCCGGCCATGGCGCAGGACAAGGTGCGGCAGACGCGGACCGTGGTCTGCCCGGGAGGGGTCTGACGGAACCAAGGATAAAACGTAACCAGTTCGAGAATATTGATCGGTTCAAGGTCGAGTTGCCGCGCGATCCAGTCCACCCCGCTCGGACCAACATACCCGAAGTGGTTCTGCCAAAGATGAAGAAGAGGCACCGCAGCGCTCCGCTTGGAGACCGGGTAATGGGTGATGATTTCTTCCACCCGGGCCCGCAGTTCCGGCGTCAGGTGGTCGTTTTGGCAGGTCTCGGCAGCAGTCATTTCGGTCAAGTTGTCTGGCAAGAATACGTTTGCTTCAAGAAAAACGATGCCCTGACACTTGCCAGCACCGGCCTCGTCTGCCATCTTTGCCTCCCCTAAGCGAAAGGAAAATCATGAGCGAAAAAGAAACCAAACATGCTGCTGACAAGTTCAAAAGCGGCAAGACCCACGCGACCGAGGCAGCCCAAGAGTTCAAAGAAGCCGCTGCGGCGAAATTCAGCGACCTGCGCGGCACTCTGAACGAGCGGGCCGGCGAATACCGCGAACGAGCGAACCAAGCGTGGTCGGAGACCACCGGGCGCGCCCGCACCCTCACGGAAGACGGCGAAGACTACATCCGCGAGAATCCGCTCCAAGCCGTCGGCATCGCGCTGGCGGCCGGATTTATCATTGGCGTCATCATGCGCCGCTGATCACGCGGCGCATGAATCCACCATCCGGCGCGGAATCGACCGGTTCGCCGGAATCAGCCGGGCTGCAGGCCGCAGCCGGCGGTTTCGGCGCGGCGCTGGTCCGTTATGTGCAAGCCCTCACGGGTCTATTCGGGCTTGAACTGCGCGCGTGCGGAGGGCACGCCCTTCTTCTCGGCTTGCTCGGCGTGGCGCTCGTCGTGGCATCCGTCCTCGCTTATCTATTTTTGCTCCTCGGGCTGACCATTCTGGCGGTCAGTTCGTTCGGCGGCGGGTGGGTCACCGCCCTCTTGGTGCTCTGCGCGCTGCATGCCGTGATGGCTGCTCTGCTTTTCCTTGCTTTGCGCGGACGCGCATCCCAACCGCTCTTTCCAGACACCCGCGAGGCCTTGCGTCGCGAGGTGCAAAAACTTTCATGAACCGGGAAGCTTACCTACGCGAGTTAGCTGCTGCCGGAGCGGAGTTGCAGGCCAAAATTCATAACCTGGCTGAAGCGGCCAACCCCCTCAATCACCTCCGCAACGAGGTGTCGCGGGACTGGAAATGGTGGCTGCCCGGGGCCTCCGTGGCGGGTTTTGCCGTGGCCCGTCTCCTCCGGCCGGTGCGCCCCCGGGGCCGGGTGGGCGAAGCCGGAGTTACGCCAAGTGCCGGCGCCGTCTTCTGGGTTCCCACCCTGCTCAAACTTCTTCCTGCCCTCGCCAGCCAGCTGGTCCCTCTTTTTTTGAGTTTGCGCTCGGGTCGCAAGCCGTAAAGTTATCCGCCCGCCGTGTCCGATTCCCCCGCCACCACGACCGTCGAAATCATCGAGGAAAATCCGTCCACCGTGCACGCCCTGGGGCATGTCGACCAATATTTGTCCATCGGCAAGGAGTCGGGGGCCTCGGATATCCATCTCAGCGTGAACATCCCGCCGACCTGGCGCCGCTTCGGTACGCTCGAGCCGATCTGGCTGCAGGCGGACAACCTCTGCGCCGCCGACACCGAACAGCTGGCCATGGGCTTCCTCAACGACGCGCAGAAGATGCTTCTTCGGGAACGTGGTGACGTTGACTTTGCCTACACCAACGAAGCGGGACGTTACCGCACCAGCGTGGTGCGCCACCGCCTCGGCTACGACCTCGTCTTCCGCATCATCCAGACCAACGTGCGGACGATGGACGAACTCAATTTGCCGCCGCAGCTCAAGATGTTGACCCAATACCAAAACGGTCTTGTCCTGGTTACCGGCTCGGTCGGCAGCGGCAAAAGCACGACTTTGGCCGCGCTGGTCGAAGAAGTGAACCGCACCCGCCATGAACACATCATCACTTTGGAGGACCCGATCGAATACCTCTTCACTCCGCAAGGTTGCCAGGTAAACCAGCGGGAGGTGCACACCCACACCGAATCCTTCGGAGCAGCGCTGCGCGGCGCCCTACGGGAAGATCCTGATGTTATCATGGTGGGTGAGATGCGCGACCTGGAAACAATTTCGCTCGCCATCACTGCATCCGAAACCGGTCACTTGGTGCTCGGCACACTTCACACCGCCAATGCCGCCCGCACGCTCGACCGTCTGCTCGACGTCTTCCCGGTCGACCAGCGCGAACAAATCCGCATCATGGTCAGCGAATCACTGCGCGGGATCGTCTCGCAGCAACTTGTGCCCCGCGCGGATGGGGCGGGTCGCGCACTGGCCATCGAAATTCTGATGAACACCCCCGCGGTGGCCAACGTCATCCGCGAGGCGAAAACTTTTATGCTCCCCGGCATCATCCAAACCGGGAAGAAGCTGGGCATGCAGCTCATGGACGACTCGCTGGCTTCGCTTTACCAGGCGGGAGCAATCACGGCCGACGAGGCCGTCTCGCGATCGGAGGACAAACAAGTGATGAAAAAAATCTGCGGCCTGCTTTGACCTTATGGCTCTCATCGACCAATTATTTGAGGTTCTGATCAACGCCGGGGCGTCCGATTTGCACTTGGCCGAAGGACAGCCGCCGAAAATCCGCCGGCATGGGGACGTTATCCCGATCCGCGAGGAAACCCTCACCGCGGAAGAAATGAACTACATGCTGAGCGAGATCTGCACGCCGAGAAATTGGGAACGTTTCCAGGACAAGGGTGACCTCGACTTTGCCTATGAGATGAACGAGGACAGCCGTTTCCGCTGCAACTATTTCAAGCAGGTGCACGGCCTCGGTGCGGTCTTCCGTCTGATCCCCACGCGCATTGCCACCCTCGAGGATCTCGCCCTGCCCCCGGTGATCAAAGAATTCGGCCACCTGCGCGGCGGCCTGGTGCTGGTCACCGGCCCGACCGGCTCCGGGAAAAGTACCACGCTGGCCGCCTTGATGGACTACATCAACACGAACTTCTCCCGCCACATTGTAACCGTCGAAGAACCGATCGAGTTCGTCCACTCGAACAAAAACAGCATCATCACCCAGCGCGAGGTTCCCGAACACTCGATCGATTTCCCCGCGGGATTGAAAGCGGCCCTGCGCGAGGACTCCGACATCGTGCTGGTCGGCGAGATGCGCGACCTCGAGACAATCTCCCTCGCCTTGACTGCCGCGGAAACCGGTTTGCTCGTCTTCGGAACCCTGCACACGAATAATGCCCGCAAGACGGTCGATCGCATGATCGATGTCTTTCCCTCCGACCAACAATCGCAGGTCCGCACCATGCTGGCCGCATCCTTGCGCGGGGTGGTCGCGCAGCTCCTGCTCAAACGTCAGGACGGCAGCGGCCGTATCGCGGTGAACGAAATCCTCGTGGTCAACAGTGCGGTGGCCGCCATCATCCGCGAGGGCGCCACGCAAAAGCTGCAGGACGCCATCGTCGGTGGCAAGGCGCAGGGTATGCAATTCATGGACGATGCCATCTGGGCCCAATTGCAACAGGGCCACGTCTCGCCGCATGAAGCGTTTATGAAGGCAATCGACAAAAACCGCTTCAAGCCATTCCTCCCCGACGACGAAGCGGCCCTCGCCAACTCCGCGGGCGGGGCGGGCTAATTTGGGTTCCGGCAGGTCAGCAAGCCCTGTCTTTGGACTACGGACCAACGCATCATTCCGCCACAACGGCCCTTGCGGCAGATGGATCAGCCCGATAAGCATGGCCAGGTAGCGGCGTGAGCGACGACGCTTCCCTATGCCCAAGTCCACTGTTCCGCCCGAAGAGCTGGCCGCTTTGCTCGAAGCGCGCCACGCCGACCCGTTCCACACCCTCGGCATGCAGCGCAGCGGTGACTTTCTCGCGGTGCGCGTCTTCCGGCCCGACGCGACCTCGGTTACGGTGGTCGACGCCGGCAATCAGGAGCGCAGGTTCGAGGCAGTAAAAATGCATCCGGAGGGATTTTTCGAAGCGGTCCTCCCCAAAGGCACGGCGGCGTTTTCTTACAACTTGCGCCTGAAGGGTCGCGACGGCAAGGAGTGGGAAACGAGCGACCCGTATTCCTTCGGCCGCCTTCTTGGCGATACGGACCTCTACCTGCATGCCGAGGGCAACCACTGGGATCTCTACCGGAAATTCGGCGCGCATTTGACCCAGGTGGACGGCGTGGAAGGCACGGTCTTCTGCGTCTGGGCACCCAATGCGCAACGGGTCAGCGTGGTCGGCGATTTCAACAACTGGGACGGCCGTGTACACCCCATGCGCAAGCTGCTCGGCAGTGGTGTCTGGGAAATTTTTCTGCCGGGAAGCAAAGAGGGCACCCATTACAAATTCGAGGTCAAGGGATACCAGGGGGAGATCTGCCTAAAGAGCGACCCGTTCGCTTTCTACGGTCAGCACGGACTGCAAACCGCGTCGATCGTCTACGACCTCGGGCGATTCGCCTGGTCGGACCAAAGCTGGATGAAGTATCGCGCCAGTCAAGAGTGGTCCAAAAAGCCGATCAGCATCTACGAGGTGCACCTCGCGTCCTGGCAGCGCGTGGCGGAGGAGGAAAACCGTCCCCTCAGCTACCTCGAACTCTCCCAACGGCTCATTCCCTACGCTCTGGAGATGGGCTTCACCCACATCGAGTTGATGCCGGTGGCCGAACATCCTTACGACGGTTCCTGGGGCTATCAAGTGGCGGGCTATTACGCGCCGACCAGCAGATTCGGCAATCCGGATGAATTCCGCCACTTCATTGACCAATGCCACCGGGCGGGGATCGGCGTCATTCTCGACTGGGTGCCGGCTCACTTCCCGAAGGACGCGCACGGGTTGGCCAGATTTGACGGCACGCACCTTTACGAACACGCCGATCCGCGGCAGGGGGAGCATCGTGATTGGGGGACGTATATTTTCAACTACGGACGCAACGAGGTGCGGAATTTCCTTATCGCAAACGCGCTTTTCTGGTTCGACCAATATCATATCGATGGGCTGCGGGTGGATGCGGTGGCCTCGATGCTCTACCTCGACTACTCGCGCGAAGGCGGCGGGTGGGTGCCGAATTGCTTCGGCGGCCGCGAAAACCTCGAGGCGATCTATTTTCTCAAGCGCTTCAACGAGGTCAGTTACGAGCGCTTCCCCGGGATCATGACCATTGCCGAGGAATCAACGGCCTGGCCCGGTGTCTCGCGCCCGACTTACCTCGGTGGTCTTGGTTTCGGCTTCAAGTGGAACATGGGATGGATGCACGACTTCCTCAACTACATGAGCTTGGATCCGCTCTACCGGCGCTACCACCAGGGCAGCATCACTTTCTCGTTGCTCTACGCTTTCCACGAGCATTTCATCCTCGTGCTCAGCCACGACGAAGTCGTGCATGGAAAAGGCGCCCTGCTTGGCAAAATGCCGGGAGACATGTGGCAAAAGTTCGCCAATCTGCGCATGTTCTACGCGCTGATGTGGGCGCACCCCGGCAAAAAACTTCTTTTTCAAGGCGGCGAGTTCGGCCAATGGGAGGAGTGGCGTTACAACCAAAGCCTCGACTGGCACCTCAAGCAGTTCCCCCTCCACGCCGGCCTCAGCCGACTGGTCCAACATCTCAATCACATTTACCAAGAGTTCCCCGCTTTTTACGAATTGGACGACACCAACCACGGCTTCGAGTGGATCGACTTCCACGATTCCGAGAAGAGCGTCGTCGCCTTCCTGCGCAAGTCAGCCGGTGGCCAGAGCCTGGTCTTCGCCCTGAATGCCACTCCGGTGGTCCGAACCGCGTACCGCATCGGGGTGCCCGAAGCGGGCCATTACCGCGAAATCCTCAATACTGACGCCGAAACCTACGGCGGCAGCGCTGGCGGCAACCCAGGTGGACTCCACTCTGAACCCGCCCCCTGGCAAGGCCGTGACCACTCCATGCAAATCGAATTGCCGCCGCTTGCTTTGCTTGCCTTTGTGGCCGATTAGTGATTTAGTTTAAAGAGTCACCTCACCTCATTTATGAAATCAAACCGCCGCCCCCTCCAGGCCTTCACCCTCATTGAATTGTTGGTCGTCATCTCGATCATTGCCATTTTGGCCTCCCTCGCCATTCCGGCCGTGACCGGAGCCCTCTCCCGAGGACAAATGACCCAGACCTTGAGCAACATGAAGCAGCTTCATCAGATTGCTTACACCATGTCCATGGACGCCACAACCACGGGTGACACCAATGTCGGGTGGCCCGGCGACATGCCGAACAAAACCTGGGCCGGGTGGATCACCAACGCGGTCCCAGGCTACCTGAAAACAAACGACATGGCGAAACTTCTCAGTGCCCCCGGTATTACTGTCCCGCCCACGGCCACCCTCAGTTCACTCGCGCCCGGGGTCAACGATGGACGGGCTGTGGTCCTCTACCAAGTGGCTGAAACCAACAACAATACAACCGTACTCTTCAGTTCGTCCAACTTTACCAATTCCTCCTCCGGAGGCGAGACTCTCAGCGCTAACTCACTGCCCTACGGCGAAAAGGGATTTATTGTCTTTCGCAAGGGTGGCGACGGATCGGTCTTACAGGCTCGACAAGTGGGCAGCACATTCACCAATGTCATCGGCGACTTTGCAGCCGCTGCAGATTGACCGTCCAAACCACCTTCATTCCAGCGCAGCGACTGCAGTCATGATGCAATCGCTTCTTTTTTGGTAAAGAGCGCGGTCCTCGGTGCCGGATCCTTCGAAAAAGAGAGGTGCGCCAATAGTGACCTTAACCGGGACAAAGCGTGGGGTAGCCGTTCCCCGGGGGAAAGCTTGAAAGGATCCACTGATGCGCACCGGCACCACCGGGGCACCGGTCTTGGCCACGATCATTCCTATGCCGGGCTGGGCCGGTTGCAGCTTTCCGTCCGGGCTTCTGCTTCCTTCCGGAAAAATAAGGACGGCACCACCATTTCTCACCACGCGGATCGCACCCATGAGGGCGCTCCGGTCAGCGTTCTTTTGGTCGACGGGGATGACATTGAGTTGCGGGAGAATCGGACCCAGAACCGGGATATCGAGCAGGGATTTCCTCGCCAGATAGTGAATGGCGCGCTGGCAGGCGACACCGACCAGCGGCGGGTCCAGGTAACTGCAATGGTTGGCCGCGATAATGCAGGGGCCCTCTTCGATCATATTCTCCGCGCCGACCACACGGTAATGGAAGAAGGTCTTGGCCATGGCCTTGCTCAGCGAGTAGCCAAGCAAATACCAGCATGTCATTCGTTGCTGCATGCCTAAGCGGTCTCGGCATCTTGCCGATGACTTCCTGACATCATCGGCAAGATGCCGATGCCACCCACTAATCCCTGTTCGCGCAACTTCTCCAGCATGGCGTTGACCACACCGGCAACATCCAAAGTGGAAGAGTCGATCACGGTGGCGCCGGGCGCGATGGTCAGCGGGTCGGTTGTGCGGGTCGAGTCGATGAGGTCACGCTTGGCAATCTCCTCCGTCTGGCCCTGGTTGCGCCGCCGGCGCTGACGCACCTGCGCCGGGGCATCAATGTAGAATTTGTAGGGCGTCTCGGGGAAGACGGCCGAGCCAATGTCGCGCCCCTCCACTACGGTTTGACGGCCTTGGGCGTGGGCGCGGATTGCCGCAGACAAGATGTAGCGCACAGCAGGAACAACGGAAACCGGTGAAACATGGGCATTGACTGGTTCAGCGCGTAAATGGGGCCGGGTATCTGTTCCGTCCACGACGGGATAGTAATCCGTGCCGTCGCAAGCAATGTCGACGTGCGCGTTACCAACCGCCGAGGCGACCGCGCCGATGTCGCAGCAGTCGACGTCCTGGCTCAAGCAGTTCCAAGTGATCGCGCGGTAAAGGTCTCCGGAGTTGAGGAAGCGGTAACCGAGTCGGGCGGCAAGCACGCGGGCCACGGTGCTTTTGCCGGAGGCAGCCGGGCCGTCAATCGCAATGACCACCGTGGAGGATGAAGTATCGGCTTTATTCATGGGTCATGCGCCGCAATTGTTCCGCGAAACCCGGGTAAGATGTTTCCACGCATTCCGTATTCTCAATCACCGTCTCGCCTTGGGCAAAAAGACCGGCGATGGCGAAGGCCATGGCAATGCGATGATCGCCATGACTGTTCAGCCGCGCTCCACGCAAAGGACGGCCGCCGTGGATGACAAGACCATCCGGGTTCTCCGTGACCTCGGCACCCATGGCGGACAAGTGATGCGCGACAACGGCCAAACGGTCGGATTCCTTGACGCGCAATTCAGCCGCGTCGCGGATGGTGGTTGTTCCGGAAGCGAGGGCTCCGGCCACGGCAAGCACCGGAATTTCATCGATCACATTGGGGATTTCTTTGCCTCCGATGGTTGTTCCCCGCAAGTGTGCCCCCACGATCTCGATTTTGCCGGTGGGCTCGCCGGGTCCTTTGGAGTGCTCTTCCTCGCGCAAACGTGCACCCATGCGGAGGAGAATGCCGAGCAGGCCGATTCGCGTGGAGTTCAGACCGACGTCGCGAACCACAATATTTGCGCCCGGCTGTGCGGCGGCGGCCACCAACCAGAAAGCCGCACTCGAAATGTCCCCCGGCACTTGAAAATCACGCGCTTGGGGCAAATGTCCCCCCAGGACGGAAATACGCTCGCCCTCCCGTTCCACCGGGACACCGAAGTATTCGAGCAGACGCTCGGTATGGTCGCGGGTGGCGACCGGTTGAACCACGGTTGTCTTCCCCCGGGCGAAGAGCCCGGCGAGAAGGACGCAACTCTTGACCTGCGCGCTGGCCACCGGGAGCCGGTATTCGATCCCTTGGAGACTTGCGCTGCCTTCGATCACCAGAGGCGGGCAGTCCCCTCGCCCTTCGGTGCGCAGCTTTGCGCCCATCAAGCCCAGGGGTTCCATCACGCGCCGCATGGGACGGCGGGAAAGCGAGTCATCGCCGGTCAGGCGCGAGGAAAAAGGTTGGGCCGCGAGCAAACCTGACATCAGGCGCATGGTTGTTCCCGAATTTCCGCAATCCAAGTCGGACTCCGTGGCGACGAAGCGTCCGGCACAACCATGAACCATAAAAGTGCCATCGGATTCTTCTTCGCTGACCACACCCAATTGGCGGAGGACCCGCAAGGTGCCGAGGCAATCCTCGCCGCGGAGGAAGTTACGCAGCCGGCAGGTTCCATCGGAAAGCGCAGCGAGCAGGGCGGAGCGGTGGGAGATGCTCTTGTCCCCCGGAACCCGGAGATCCGCCTCGATGCGCGGCGCGCGATGAACACGGATTTCCACGGCTACGGGACGGATAACATTTCGGCGCGGTTCGCTGCGGCGCGCACGAGCAGGGTTTGCAGAGAAGCTGTGTCGTTCTTCTCCATGATTTCGAGGGCTTCTTCGACCGAGTCGGAAAAAATACGCAGGGCGGCGATCACCTCTGCACGATTCGAAGCCAGAATACCGGTCCAGAGGTCGGCCGATCCCGAAGCAATCCGTGTGGTGTCGCGGAAGCCACCGGCACAAAGTTGCCGGTCTTCCGCCTTGCCGCGAGCAGCCAATTCGACCAGAAGCGCGGCGATCAGGTGGGGAACATGGCTGATGACGGCCGCGGCTCGGTCATGCTCGGCCGGTTCCAGCTCAAGGATCCGCGCGCCGACCGAGCGCCACAAAGCGGCAACACTGCGCACCGCCTCCGGTCTCGAACGCGGGGTCGGGGTGACAGCACACAAGGCGCCTTGGTAGAGATCGGCCTGGGCTGCGTTCAGCCCAGCCGCCTCCGACCCGCACATGGGATGACTGCCGACAAAATTTCCATCGCGGGAAAATATTCCCTCCATTTCCTCGACCACGAATTTTTTCACGCTTCCCACATCGGTAATCACCGCATGCCGCGGGAGGGCATCTTTGATTGCCCCGGCCAACTCCGCCAGCCGTTCCACTGGAAGGCAGAGGACGGCGAGGTCGCAATCGGCAGCTACGCTGGCGGCATCGGTTCCGCCGAAATCAAGAAGTCCGCGCGACCGCGCTTCCTCGACGGCTTCGCATCGACGCGCCCAGACCCCGAGTTTGGTCTGCGGACTGCGCTGGCGCAGTGCCATGAGGAGAGATCCGCCCATCAAGCCCGGACCGAAAACCGCAACGGAGGGGGGCAGATTTGGCATGACCGGCAAACCATAGCAGTCCGGGGTGCGGACCTCACGCCGGAAAATTGCGGGTCAGGGAACGAGGAAGATCCGGCCGGTGTAGGGGTCTTTAACCTCGGTGGCCGGCGGAAAACCCCGCACGTCGACGAATCCTGCTTGGGGCGCGTGCGGACTGGTCACGAAGCCGGGCTTTCCGGGCACTGGAATGCCGTAGGAAATTTCCGGGGTCGGCAAGCTGACCGGCGGCGGCGTGGGCGCAGGGGTCGGATTCGGGATCGGATTGACCAGCGCCGCATCGGTCAGGCCGCCACTGGAATCCACTCCGGTCAAGGATGGCACGGTGGCACCCGCTTGTTGCGGTTGCGGGGGAAGGGTTTGCGTGCCGCCGAAACCATAACGATTACGCTGGGTGGTCGGGGGTTTCTCTGGTGAGCAGGCGGCGAGAAAGCCGGCGGCAAGGCCAAGGGTCGAAGCGACAAGCACAGTTCGGGTCATAACTTGAAGGGAGCAGAGGCACCGAAAGAGAGCAAGACGAAACTGCCCGGTTATCGGTCCACCTGCGCCATCGCGGCTCGGAGTGGGCCCTTGATGAGACCAGCAAAAAGCGCTTTCCCGATGATCGCTCCCGAGAGCCCCTCAATGCCGCGAAGGGCACAAAGATCCGAGGCCGACGAGACGCCTCCGCTGGCAATGACCGGCGCTTTGGTTTCGGTCACGATCGATGCAACAGATTTTATATTAGGCCCTTGCAGCATTCCATCCGTGGCGATATCCGTGTAAACCAAAGCCCCCACGCCCCACTCGCCGGCCTGCTTGGCGAGATCGGAAGCCTTGATTTTCGTGCCCTCGGTCCAGCCACGTACGGCGACGAATCCGTCGCGGGCATCAATGCCCACGGCAATCTTCTCCCCACCGAATCGCCGGACCGCCTGCGCCAGGAAATCATCCCCCGCCGCCGCCCGTGTTCCGACCACGACGCGCGCCACCCCCGCGTCGAGCGCCCGGCGGATTGCTGCTTCGTCGCGGATACCACCGCCGAGTTGCACCGGAATTCCGATCGCCCCGGCCATGCGGCGGACAAGTTCCAAATTGGACTGTTCACCCGTGAACGCGGCGTCCAGATCCACAACATGAAGCCAATCACCGCCCCGTGCGGCCCACTCAAGGGCCACGCTGACCGGATCGTCGGAATAGACCGTCTTGTCCTCGGCGCGTCCTTGGCGCAGGCGCACCGCTTGGCCGCCCATCAGATCAATGGCCGGGTAGAGGAGCATCAGGATTTTCCTCCGCCTATTTCCGCGACAAAATTTGCGAGCATACGCAGTCCGGTGGCCTGACTTTTCTCCGGATGGAATTGCACCCCGCGCACATTACCTTGGCGGCACGAGGCGGCGAACTCGACCCCGTGGGTGCAGGAGGCGGTCACCATCCCGGTGTCGGCCGGAGCGGGATAAAAAGAGTGCACAAAGTAAGCGAAGGCCGGATCCGGCAGTCCGGAGAAAAAGGGATCAGCGCCGCGCAGACCCAAGCTGTTCCAACCGATCTGCGGCACCTTCAGGCGGGGACGGGCCGGAAAGCGCACTGCTTGACCCGCCCAATGTGCCAGGCCGGGGACCCCGGGAGATTCCTCACTGCCCTCGAAAAGAATTTGGTAGCCGAGGCAAATCCCCAAGTAAGGACGGTCCTCGGCCAACCACGAGCGCAACGGTCCGGTCAAGCCACGCTCCTCCAAACGGCGCGCACAATCGCCGAAGGACCCCACCCCGGGAAGCACCACCGCGGCGCAGTCGGCCAGACCGGCCGGCGAGTCAGAGCGCCACACTTCAGCCCCGGCCTGCTGCAACGCTTTCTCCACACTGCGTAAGTTGCCGCTGCCGTAGTCGATCATGGCCACACGGGGCGGGGAAACCATGGGGTCAGAGCTGTCCCTTGGTGCTGGGCACCCCTTTCACCCGCGGGTCGATCCGCGTGGCCTGGTCCAAGGCACGGGCCAGACCCTTGAAGACGGCTTCCGCCATATGGTGCGTGTCGCGCCCATCGAGCAAGGCAATGTGCAAATTGAGGCCGCCCTGCACGGAGAAGGCGCGGAAAAATTCTTCCAGCAATTGGAAGGGAAAGTCCCCGATGGAGCCTGCTTCGTCGGGTGCTTCGTAGGCAAGGTATGGACGCCCGCTGCAGTCGAGGGCGATGCGGGCCAAAGCGTCGTCCATCGGCAAGAGACACCATCCGTAACGGCAAAGACCCTTCTTCTCTCCGAGCGCTTCGCGCAAAGCCTGACCCAAGGCGAGGCCGACATCTTCGACCGTGTGGTGTGCATCGACCTTGAGATCTCCTTTCGCGGTGAGCTTGAGATCGAAGAGCCCATGCTTGGTAAAAAGCTCGAGCATATGATCAAAGAAGCCGACGCCGGTCGAAATCTCCGCCTTGCCAGTGCCATCGACGACGAAACGCAACTCGATGTCGGTTTCCTTTGTTTTTCTTTTGACGCTGGCAGAGCGGATCATGGTTGGGTCGGCACTTTCTCCGTATTCGCAGCCTTTGGGACTGCTTCGGTTTCGGATTTTTTGAGCGATTCCTGCAAGGAGGCAAGCAGAACATGTTGCGGCCAAGCTTCGCGGGCCTGCGCAAGGCTGGCTTTCGCCGCAGTGAGCTCGCCCGCAGCCAATTGTCGCTGGGCTTGATGGACGGCAGCTGCCCCCGCCGCCAGAGTCTCGACGTCAATCTTAGACAGTCTGGCCTCCTCGCTTTCCACCCGAGTGGATAAATCCGCGAGCAGCTTGGCGTCAAGAAGGACAGGCACCCACTTGCTGCCGCTTTGTTTGGCCCGCTCGACTTGGGCTTGCACCGCAGCTTTTTCCTCAGCTAGGCCCTGTTCGATCTGCAGGCGGCGGTCCACGCTGGCCAACCTTATTCCCTGTTCCTGCTCAAGGGTTCGACGATCGAGGTCCGCGCGGGCGCGCAGCAGATTGGCGCGAAGTTTGGCCAAAGACTCGCGGGCCATTTTGACCGACTCGGGGAAAGCGGAGGAGGTCAGGTGGTTCTTCTCGATCATCTCGAACGAAGTCAGCGCCGTGATCGGGTCGGCAGACTCCTTCATTTTCGCCAGTTGGACGCGGCCGCCGAGTTCGGTGCGTTCGGCCGGCGAGGCGTCTGCCGCGACCCACACGCCATCAAGCTTGACCTCGCCGGCGGCCACGCGGGCCCGATCGGATTCCAGTGCCGCGGCCAGCTGGCGCGCCTCGGACATATGTTTGCTGTAAGCGTAATTGGTCATAAATGCGCGCACTCTCTCCAGAGGCGCGTCATAGACGGCGGGATTGTTCGCGGTGGCCGGGACGGTCAAGGCCGCCACCTCGGCATAAGCGACATCATCTTGGGTGGCGCGCTGAATCTTGGTTACTTCGGAGCGCGGATAGGACTTCTCCTCGCGAATGGTCGGACTGGTCTGGACTTCAAGGAGCACGGTGGCGGCTGTCACCGCGAGAATTTTCCCCTCCACTTTGGTTCCGTCCCGCAGTTCGATCGACTCGGCCGGGAGCGAGGCCCAGGGGAGTAGGAAAAGACTGAAAAGAAGCACCTTGGCCATCGCAGAAAAATAACCATCGGGGATCATTCCGTCACGCCGCAATACGTTCCATCACCTCGCGGCCGATGGCCAAACTGGCCGTGGCGGCCGGGCTGGGGGCGTTGACCACGTGGAGGGCGCGCCGGCCGGAAACAAGGCGGAAATCTTGGACCAGTTCCCCGGCGGGGGAAATCGCCTGGGCGCGCACACCGGCGCCGCCGGGCAAAAGGTCGATCTCGCGCAGATCGGGCACCAGACGCTGGAGCGACTGGCAAAACAGTTTCTTGCTCAGCGAGCGCAGGCTTTCGTCCCTGGCCATGCGCGGATGACGGGCGAAGAATTTCCACAGTCCGGGAAAACTGAGTGCTTCACCCAAGTCACGCGCGTTCCACTGCGTTTTGCGGTAGGCCTCGCGGGCGAAGGCGAGGACGGCATTGGGGCCGGCCTCGATGCCGCCGGAGATTAGGCGCGTGAAGTGCAGACCGAGAAAAGGAAACTTGGGATCGGGCACCGGATAAATGAGATGGTGCACGAGGTGCGCCGCTTCGGGGCGGAGTTGGTAATATTCTCCGCGGAAGGGCACGATGCGGTCGGTCGGATCAAGCCCGGCAAGGCGGCAGACGCGGTCGCTCTGCAGGCCGGCGCAATTGATGAGGAAGTCGCCGGCGAAATCACCGATTCCGGTTTGGGCTCTCCAGCCATCCGGGGTCTCACTCAGGCCCGTGACAGTTGCTCCGGTCACCACGCGGCCGCCCATGGCAAGAAGGTCGGCCTGCAAGGCCTGACAAACGGCGGCGTAGTCGACAATGCCTTCCTCCGGCACGTGCAAGGCGGCCTGGCCGGCCGCATGGGGTTCGATCTCAAGCAAACCGGCCCGATCGAGGCGGCGCAACCCGGTGAGGCCGTTGGCCTTTCCACGGGCTTCGAGTTCGTCCAGGCGCGGGACTTCGCTCGCGTCGACGGCTACGACCACTTTGCCGCAGATTTCGTGCGGAATGTTTTTTTCGCGGCAGTAGGCGGTCATGGCACGGATCCCTTCGACCGCGAGACGCGCCTTGAGCGAGCCAGGGCGGTAATAAAGCCCGGCGTGGAGCACCCCGCTGTTGTGGGTGCTCTGGTGTGCCCCGACCGTGGATTCCTTCTCGAGCAGAGTGAGGGCCTGGACACGCCCGGACCGCAATAATTGCCAGGCCGTGGCCAGGCCGACCAAACCTCCTCCAATGATCAAGGGATGGGTTGGCATGGGAGGCGGGCCCGGGACTGGGCAAAGAAAAAGGCGGCCCCGCGTCTGCTGCCGGGCCGCCTTGCTGGAGAGAGGTCTCTGACTTAGCGGATTTTCTTCAAGAGCGGCAGGCCGGTGCGCTCGTTTTCCGAAACTTCATAGCCGGCTGGAAGGGCATCAATCGCGCCTTCTTTAGCCTCGCCCGCGAAATAATAGAGGGTTACTTCCTGACCGCCGCGCAACTTTTGGAGACGCGCGTGGAGGAAGTAAGTTTTACCGCTCTTTTTGCTGACTGTGCTGAATGTCATGGTGGTGTGTTTCCTTTCTTTGGTTGGTGGGAACGAAGAAGGTCAAATGATTCCGGCCTTCTTGAGAGTGGTGTAAGCCCCGTTTTTGTTGATCGTCTTGAGGGCCCGGGCGGTCAATTTGACCTTCACGAACCGTTTCAGCTCGGGAACCCAGATGCGTTTCTCCTGGAGATTCGGGGTAAAGTAGCGCGGCGTATTCGCGGTGACGTGACGGCCAACACCGCCCTTCTTCTTGGCCATGCCGCGGCGGTGGATGATCGATCCGCGCTTGGGCTTGGCTCCGGTGACGGTGCAAACTCTGGACATAAAATTCTGGTTTCGTTTCTTGGTTAAGCCTGATGCTGGTGGATGAGGCCTTTGCCTTCAAGCATTTCCAGATCGGCGTCCACCATGATCTGGACCAACTCCTTGAAGCGGACCTTGGGTTCCCAACCGAGTTGGCGCTTGGCCTTGGCTGGATCCCCGATGAGCAGTTCGACTTCGGCGGGGCGCTCGTAGCGGGCGTCATACTTGATGTATTTTTCCCACTCCAAGCCTAAGTGACCGAAGGCTTCCTGCACAAATTCTTTGACCGTATGGGTTTCGTTGGTCGCCAGCACGTAGTCGTCCGGTTGGTCCGCCTGCAGCATCCGCCACATGCCTTCCACGTATTCCGGAGCGTAACCCCAGTCGCGCTTGGCCTCCATGTTACCCAGATAAAGCTCTTTTTGCAGTCCCAGCTTGATTGCGGCCACCGCGCGGGAAATTTTGCGGGTCACGAAGGTCTCGCCGCGGCGCGGACTCTCGTGGTTGAAGAGGATACCGCTGCAAGCAAAGAGGTTGTAGCTTTCGCGGTAATTCACCGTGGCCCAGTGACCGAACATCTTGGCACAGCCGTAAGGACTGCGCGGCCAGAAGGGCGTGGTCTCGGTCTGCGGCACCGCCTGCACCTTGCCATACATCTCGCTGCTCGAAGCTTGGTAGAAACGGGGCTTCACGCCGGACTCCCGGATCGCTTCCAAAATGCGGATCGTCCCCACTCCGGTCACATCGGCGGTGTATTCGGGAATATCAAAACTGACCCGCACATGACTCTGCGCCCCGAGGTTGTAGACCTCGTCGGGTTGCAGTTGATAGAGGAGCTTGGTCAGATTGACCGAATCCGCGAGGTCGCCGTAGTGGAGGAAAAGCCGCACCCCATTAACGTGCGGATCCTGGTAAAGGTGATCGATGCGGGCCGTGTTGAAGGTGCTGGCCCGGCGGATAATCCCGTGCACCTCATAGCCCTTGGCGACCAACAAGTCGGCCAAGTAGGAACCGTCTTGACCGGTGATTCCTGTGATGAGTGCTTTTTTCATGTCCGCGCCTGACCGGCGGACAGAGTAAGGATCTCTTCCTGAAGGGCAAGCAAACTTTCAATCCCCGCCCGTCCGACCCGCAGCATTTCAAAAAGCGCCTCCTCCCCAAAAGTCGCTTCCTCCCCCGATCCCTGCACCTCGACAAATTCCCCGCCCTGCGTCATGACCAGGTTCAGGTCGACCGCGGCGTCCTTGTCCTCCAAGTAATCCAAATCAAGAAGCACTTCTCCTCCCACCACCCCGACACTCACCGCCGCCATCCGTTCTTTCAGAGCCGTCTCTTTGATTTTCCCCGCGGCCATGAGCTTACGGCAGGCCAATTCCACCGCCAGACAGGCCCCGGTGATGGCCGCGGTGCGCGTCCCGCCATCGGCCTGCAAGACATCGCAATCCACCCAGAGCGTGCGCGGCCCGAGTTTGTCCAGATCGACCACGGCCCGCAGCGACCGTCCGATCAGCCGCTGGATTTCCGTGGTGCGCCCATCCAGTTTGCCGCGCGAAATATCCCGCTGCTTCCGGTCCAAGGTCGCGTAAGGGAGCATGGAATATTCCGCGGTAAGCCACCCGCCCGCTACCTTCTGCACCTGCATCCAGCGGGGCACCGCCTCGTCGATTGTCGCCGCGCAGACCACCTTGGTCTTGCCGAAGGAAACCAGCACGGACCCCGCCGCATACGGCGCAATGCCCGGTTCGAAAGTTACCGGACGCAACACGTCCGCCGCCCGCCCGAAAGATCGTTCCATCCGCGCATCTCAAAGCACCTCGTTTCCATTGGCAAGCACCGAGGTCAATACGTGGCACGGGCATCCTGCCGTGAACTCCCGGAATCATCGGCTGGAAGCCGAGGCCACCCCAATCAAGCCGCCTCGATCGCCACATGGTCGATCGTTTTCAGGCGCTTTGCCTGCGAGCCCAACTGCGGGATGCAGTCGATCAAGGCACGGGTGTAGGCGTGCTCGGGATGCCGCAGGATTTCTTCCGTCGGGCCTTGCTCGACGATCCGCCCGCGATACATGACGAGCACCCGGGAGGCAAATCCCGAGACAATCCCGAAGTTGTGCGTGATCAGGATCACGGCCATGCCGTAGCGCTCCTTCAGCGATCCGAGCAACTCCATGATCTGCGCTTGGATGGTCACATCCAGCGCGGTGGTCGGCTCGTCCGCGACCAACACATCCGGCTGGCAAGCCAGCGCCATGGCGATCATGACGCGCTGCTGCATCCCCCCACTCAACTGGTGCGGATAATCGTGCATGCGGGCCGCCGGATCGACAATGCCGACCGCGTCGAGCCAGCGCACAATCTCCGTGTCGACGTCCGTGGCATCGCGGCGATGCAACCGGATCGCCTCCCCGATTTGGCTCCGCACGGTGTAAACCGGATTGAGCGACGTGCTCGGCTCCTGGAAAATGTAGGCGATCTTTCCGCCGCGCAACTTGCGCAAGCGGGCCGCGTCCATCGTCATCACGCTTTCGCCGTCGAAAAGTATTTCCCCTTTTTTGATCTCCGCCGGCGGCACCGGCAACAGCCTGGTGAGGGCCAGCGCGGTCACGCTTTTGCCGCTGCCGCTCTCGCCGACAATGGCCAAGGTCTCACCGGCGGCCAATTCGAAGGTGGCATTCTGCACCGCCTCAATCGTGCGGTCTTCAAGCACGAAGTCGACGCAGAGGTTGCGGACTTGGAGAATAGGTTGGCTCATTGTCTTTCCGATCGGGTTTCCACCGCCTGCCGCAGCGCGTCCCCCGTGAGGTAAAACGACAGTGCCGCGATGAGAATGGCAAGCCCGGGGAACAAAATCAGCCACCAAGCATCGAGAATGTAGGTCTTGCCGTCGGCGATAATGTTGCCCCACGTGGCCTGGGGCGGTTGCACGCCGAAGCCGAGAAAGCTCAAACCCGCCTCGGCCAGAATGGCCTCCGGTACCCCGAGCACGGCCGTGACCAGGATCGGGGCTGCCGCGTTGGGCAGCATGTGACGGAAAATGATTTTCGGGCCGCGCTGCCCGAGGGCCCGCGCGGCCTGCACATAGGCTGACTCGCGCAAGGTGAGGAATTCCGCGCGGACCAGACGCGCGGTACCCGTCCAGCTGACCAGACCGATCACGATGATGATGTTGAAAATGCTCGGACCGACCAGCGCCACAGCTGTGAGGATGAGGAAAAAGGTCGGGAAGCACATGATCGCGTCGACGAAGCGCATGATCAGATTGTCCACCCACTTGCCGAAATATCCCGCCACGGCACCAACCGTCACCCCGATAAAAAGCGAAACGAACACCGCGACAAACCCGACCGTGAGGGAAATGTAAGCCCCGTTGAGCAGACGGCTGAAGACATCGCGCCCGAGATTGTCCGTGCCGAGCCAATTGACCGAGTCGGGCGGGAGCAGTTTCCGCTCGAGGTTGGTCGCATCGGGGTCCATCGGCCACGGGATGCCGAGGACATCAAGCACGAAGAAGGCCACGGCAACCACGGCGAGCAGGCCGACCATGCCGAGGGCGCAGAGTCCGATTTTGTTCGCGCGAAAGCGGCGAAGGGACCGCTCCATCGGACTGGCCGCGGCGGCCTCGAGAGGTTCTGGTGTCGTCGTGATCATTCCAAGCGCACCCTCGGATCGACCACCGCGTAAAGCACGTCGGCCAGCAGGTTGCCGAGCAGGACGAGTGCCGCAGTGACAAAGTTCAGCGCGACAAGCGTCGGGTAATCGCGTTCCAGCACCGCCTCGTAGCCCAAGCGCCCCATCCCGGGGTAGGCAAAAATATTTTCGATGATGACCGCCCCGCCGATCAGCGCGGGCAGGAGCATTCCGATGCCGGTGATGAGCGGGCGTACCGAGTTGCGCAAGGCATGCCGGTAAAACACCGCGTTCTCGTCGAGTCCCTTGGCCCGTGCCGTGCGGATGTAATCCTCGCGCAGAGTTTCGATCATACTCGCCCGGATAAAGCGCGACTGCACGGCCACGCCGCCGATGGCGAGGATCGAGGCGGGCAGCATGACGTGCCACCAGCGGTCAAGAAAGACTTCCAGGCCATTGGCGAAAGTGACACCGATGGTATGCGTCCCAAGGATCGGCACCGCCCCGTAGTTGACCAAGCCGATGGCCAGCAGATAGGAAACCCAGAACCCCGGCAGCGCGATGAAGACAAAGGCCAGGACGCTGGTGATCACATCCGGAGGCCGCCCCGCATGCCGCGCCCCGTAGACGCCGAGCAAAAGACCGAAGCTCAAGGATAACGCCAGCGCCCCGAGGTTGAGCGCCAGGGTGGCGGGGAGGCGCTCGGCAATCTTGGCCAGCACCGGCCGTTCGTCCTTGATGCTGCGCAACTCACCGCTGAAGAGGTCGCGCATGATGAACCCGTATTGCTCGTGCAGGGGCTTATCGAGGTGGAATTTCTCGCGGAAGATCCGCTTCACATCCTCCGAGACTTTGGGGTTCAACTCGCCCCAGGGATAGGGACTCCCCGGGGTCAGGGTGATGATAAAAAACGAAATCAGGCTGATGAAAAACAAGAGCACGACCGAGGCAAGGAGCCGGCGGATGATGAAGACGGTCATGGCTTACTCGCTGGCCTCCCTGGCGTATTCCGGACGGTAAAACCACTCCAAATAGTGACTCCACCCCGCTTTGGTCGTCGTGACCGGTTCGTCGATCCAGGTGCCGTCCGGCCCCGGCCGCTTCACCCGGAAGGCATCCTTCCACATGACAGATGTTCCCTCGGGCACAAAAAGAAACAGATACGGTTGGTCGGCGTAGATCAACTGCTGCAATTCGCCGCACTGGCGGATGATCTCGGCGCGGTCGAATTCCTCCCGCACCGATTCGAGCAGGCGATCGGCTGCTTTGCTCTGGTAGCCGACCATGTTGAGCCGCTCGGGCTCGGTTTGGGACGAGTGCCAGATCTGGAACTGGTCGAAGCCCTGCCCCAAGGCCCAGCCAAGCACCACGGCGTCGAATTCCCCCTGGTTGACGAAGCGCTTGAGAAAGACCGCCCACTCATACATCTCGACCGTGACCTCGATTCCGATCGCCCGGAGGTTTTCCTGCACGAGGGTGGCAATGTCGCTGCGGATCACATTCCCGTTGTTCGTGATCAGGGTGAAAGCGAAGCGTTCTCCGTCTTTCACCCGGATCCCGTCTTTCCCCGGAACCCAACCCGCTTCATCGAGCAACCGTCTTGCTTCCTCCGGATCGTAAGCGAGCGGCTGGACCCGCGGGTTGAAAAACCACATTTCCGGCGTGAAGATCCCCGTGCTCTGCGTGCCGTATCCGTAGAGGATGTAGCGGATCATCTGGTCGATATTGACCGCGTGGGCCAAGGCCTGGCGGACGCGCAAATCCTGAAAGATGGGGCGCCGCAAATTCCACCCGACGTAGTTGTAGGAATTGCTCGGCGAGGTGAAGAGCGTGAATCGCTCGTCCTCGCGAAAACTCCCCACCGCCCAGGGGTCCGCCGACCAAAAATCAACCTGCTGTGTCTCGAAAGCGAGGCGCAGGGTCAGCGGGTCGGGCAAGGTGCGGAAGACAATGCCGTCCAGATGGGGGAGACCTTTGAAGTAGTCCTCGTTGCGAGCCACGCGCACAAATTGGTTCGTCTTCCACTCGGCAAACTTGAAGGGACCCGTTCCGACCGGGGCACGGTTGAAGACCAGCGGCCACTGGTCCGGAGGCAGGTCGGCCAGCAAGTGAGCCGGCAAAATGCTCATCATCCAGCTCTCCAGGGCCGGCGAAAAAGGCCGGCGGTAAACAACCCGCACCGTGCGCGCATCAGGGGTTTCCACCGAGAGTACCAATTCGTAATCCGGCTTGCGCGGCGAGGCCACCCGGTCGTCCATCATCGCTCCGTAGGTGAACTTCACGTCCCGCGAGGTGAACGGCGCACCGTCGTGCCAGCGGACGTTCGCATGCAATAGGAACTCAATCACCGGCTCGGCCAAAAATTCCGGCGCTAACACCGGCTCGATGACCAGCCCCTCGTCCCCGAGTCGCTCGGCCAGCCAGACCCGCAAACGCTCGCGCGTCTCCTCTTGGTCACCGAGAAAAACAAGTTCGCCCAAATTGCCGCTGCTCCAGACCCGCACGACACGCGCGGACATCTTTTCCGCGGCGAAGCGGGTGAGCGCATCTTCCAGCGGTTTCGGCGCCATGACCGAAAGGGTGCGCACGGGCAGGGGTGTGACCCCGAATTTGGCGGCCAAAGCCCGTGAATCGCTCACCCCCGGCAAGGACAATTCGAGCTCCAAACGTTCCCCTTCCACGGCGTAGCGCCGGAGATGCAGCGCCTCCCGATCGACCAATCCGGCCTCGAGGTTGGCTGCCGCGAGGATGGCTGCTTCGGCCGAGTCGAAGAAAAACGTGCTGCGTTGACTCAACTCCCAGGCGGCCGCGAGATCGCCGACAATTTCCAGACCAGCATCGTATTTGAGCAGACCGTTGAAAATTACCCCGGTCACTGCGCCGGATGCCGCATCGGCCGCTTGGACCGGATTGAGTGTGCTCGGCTCCCCGATGCTGCCGATATACATCTCGTTTTTTTTCTCCACCGTGACCCGGGAAACCGTCCAGAGCGCCCACGCGGTGATTGCCGCGAGCAAGAGCGGAATTCCGACAATCAGGGTTCGCAACCGGGGCATCCTGCGAATTTTCTCCGTTAAAAACCCCACCGCGAGCCAAAAGGAAGAGCCCGGCCCTCTGTTTTCCCTTTGCAGCCGAGGCACCCGCCGCGATAATCTGCCCTTTAGATGGTCATGGCAGTCAAGGAAAAGATGGTCGTGCGCACTGACCTCGATTCGGCGCTCCTCGTGCGCGCCTACCGCGTCATGCTTCTGGCTCGCGCGACCGAGGACAAACTGGCCAGCCTTTACCGTGCCGGCATGATCAAAGGCGGCGTCTTTCTGGGCAAAGGACAAGAAGCCCTCAGCACCGCCTCTTCCATCTTTCTGCAGAAGGGCGACATTTTCGGTCCGCTCATCCGCGACCAGGCCGGGCGTCTCGCCTTCGGGGACACCGTACTCGACACCTTCCGCACTTATCTCGGATCGGTCAAGGGTCCCATGCGCGGGCGCGATGGCAACATCCACCGTGGACGCCCCCGCGAAGGCTACTACGCCATGATCAGCCACCTTGGCGCCCTCGTGCCCGTGGTTGCCGGCGGGCTCTACGCCCGCCGCCTGCGCGGGGAAACCGGCGTGGTCGGAGTGACCTCGATCGGCGACGGTGGCACTTCGACCGGAGCTTTCCACGAAGGCATCAACTTGGCCGCGGTCGAACACCTTCCGCTGGTCGTGGTCATCGCCAATAACCAATACGCCTACTCCACGCCAAACAGCCGACAGTTCGCCTGCGCCGACCTGCTCGACAAAGCGGCCGGTTACGGCATCGCCGGCTTCAAATGCGACGGCACCAACCCCGTCGCATGCCTGGAGACCCTCCAACTCGCCGTGCAGGCCGCACGTGAAGGAAACGGACCGCAAATGGTCGTCGCTACGCTCTTGCGACTCGTCGGCCACGGTGAACACGATGATGCCGGCTACGTGGATGCGGCGCTGCGCCAAGCCAATGTCGGGCGCGACTGCCTCGAAGTCGGCGCGACGCAACTCATCGGTTCGGACCTCGCCAGCGGGGAAGAGATCGCCGTCTGGACCAAGGAGGCCCAAGCCCAAGTCGAGGCTGCCTTGAATATCGCCCAGCGGGAAAAGGGCCCGGACCCGGCCGAGGAGGACTGGAGAGCCATTTCAACCGAGCGCTTGGTCGACGGTCATCACGACTTGGAGGACGAGTGAGCGTCACCTACCTCGAAGCCATCCGCGCCGCGCAGGAGAAAGCGCTGACCGATGACCCGCGCGTCTTCATCTACGGGCAGGACGTCGGGGCATTTGGCGGGGCCTTCAAGGCGACGAAAAACCTGGCCGCCGAATTTCCCGGACGCGTTATGGACGCACCGCTCAGCGAGGACGCCATCGTCGGGCTTGCGGTGGGCGCGGCGATTGAAGGCGCCCGCCCCATCGTCGAAATGCAGTTCGCCGATTTTTCCACCGTCGGCTTCAACCAGATCGTCAACCAGGCCGCCACCCTCTACTACCGCACCGAGGTCCCCTGCCCCATCGTGGTGCGTCTCCCCAGCGGCGGAACGCTCGGCGCCGGTCCGTTCCACAGCCAAAGCATGGAGGCCGTCTACGCGCACTATCCCGGGCTCGTCGTCATGACCCCCGCGACCGTGGAGGACGCTTACAGCATGATGCTCGAGGCCGTGGCGATCGACGATCCCGTCATCTTCTGCGAGCACAAGCTGCTCTACTACCACCTCAAGGCGGACAAACTTCCCGACTCCGCGCAACCCGTGGGCAAAGCGCGCATCGCGCGGGCCGGACGCGACGCCACGGTGGTGACCTACAGCGCCATGCTCCACGAATCCCTGCAAGCTGCCGAGGACCTCGTGGAAGACGGTTGGCAGATTGAAGTGATCGACCTCCGCACGGTCAAACCGCTCGACACCGACACCATTCTCGCCTCCGTGGCGCGCACCGGACGCCTCCTCGTCGTCGGCGAAGCCTGGCCCTGGGGCGGGGTGAACGCCGAGGTCATCTCCCGTGTGGCCACCGAGGGTTTCGGTCTCCTTGATGCCGCACCCATGCGTCTCAACGCAAGGGATACCCCCGTGCCCTACCATCCCGATCTCTGGGCCGCACACCGGCCGACTGCCAGCGCCATTGCCGCGCGTCTCCGTCAACTTCTCACCCAATAAATTTTATGGCCCGCATCCCTCTCCTTATGCCGCAACTCGGCGAATCGATCGCCGAGGCGACCATCGTCCGCCTCATTGTCCAGCCCGGCGACGAAATTGCCGGGGACAATGACGTCATGGAGGTCGAGACGAACAAGGCGGTCATGGGTGTGGTCGCACCCTGCAGCGGCAAACTGGTCGAACTCCGTGTCGTGGAAGGGGAGAGCTATGCGGTCGGCGCGACGCTCGGCTACCTCGAAGTTTCCGATGCGGATGCCGAGCGCATGGGTTATCTCGAACCGGAAGAAAACGGAGCCAACGGCCAGCCCACCGGCTCCATGCCGGCCGGCGCCCCGGACAAACCAAAAAAGAAGCGCGTGGCCAAGCCCGAGATCAAACAGTCGGACAAACCGGAGCCGACGATCAAAGGCCTTCCCGTCCCGGCCCACGCCGGCGGCGCGGCTTTCCTTTCCCCGCGCATGAAGGCGCGCATGACCGAACTCGGCCTCAGCGCGGCCGACCTGGCCGGCGTGGCCGGCAGCGGAGCGGGCGGACGTGTCACCATCGAGGACTTCGAGCGTTTCATGGAGAACCTCGACCAGCAAAAAGTCACCGAGGCCTCCTCCATGCGCGTGGCCGTGGCCGATGCCATGCGCCGCAGTTGGACGCGTCCGCTGGCCACCGTCGTCCTGCCGGTCGAACTCGACAAAATGCTCGCCCACCGCAAAGCCTCCTCCGAAAAAGCAGGCGTTTCGCTTTACGCGCTGCGGGCCCTGGCCATCGCCCTGTCCGAAAACAGCGCGCCGGCCGGCCGCCTCATCGGCAACCAAGTCATCCACCCCGGGTCGATCGATATCGGCTTTGCGGTCGAAGCCGAGGATGGCGTGCTCGTGCCCGTGATCAGGAGTGCGGACAAACACCGTCTCCAAGAGCTCATGCCGATCTATGCCCGCCTGGTCGAACTCGCCCGCCAGCGGCGCCTCAGCCCGGCAGACATGGGCCAATGCATCTCGACCGTGACGAACTACGGCACCTTCGGCCTGACCCTCGCCACCCCGATCCCGCTCCCCGAACAAACCGTCCTTCTCGGCCTCGGCGCCGGGCGGATCGAGCCCAAGTGGGCTAAAGAAACGCAGCAATTCCTCCCTGTAACCAACGCATGTTTCACCTTGAGCTTCGACCACCGCGTCCTCGACGGCGGAGCCGCCGGTCGCTTGCTGACCAGAATCTCCGAACTGCTCAACCATCCTGAGCAATTATAAGCTGGCGCGCACTGTCCCCGGCGCGATTCCTTCCACCCTCTATCGCGCCGGGACGGCGCGATCGACCCTTCAGCCTCGCAGCGCCGCGCTCAGGCGTTTCTCCACCAGCCCCTCGATCTGCCCGCGCAGGCGGGCATCCGGCAGACGATCGAGCACCGTGTTGAAAAAGCCCATGACCAGCAGTTGTTGCGCCGCCTCCGGACGTATGCCGCGCGCCAGGAGATAGAACAATTCACGATCATCGACCTGCGCCGTGGTTGCACCGTGGGTGCAACGCACGTCATCAGCTTCGATCTCAAGACCGGGCATGCTATTCGCTTCGGCCTCGTCGCTCAGCACGATGTTGCGGACTTTTTGATACGCATCGGTCTTGTGCGCGCCGGGTTCGACACGAATGACCCCGCTGAAGACCGTGCGGCCTTTGCCGGTCAGGGCATTCTGGTAAAGCAGATCGCTCGTCGCGCTGGGCTTGGCGTGGTCTTGAAAAGTGCGCTGATCGATCAGCTGGTCGCCACCGGCAATGTTGACCGAAAGCATGTCGCTGCGCGCGCCTTCCGCGACCATGCGGCTGTAGCTCTCGCCCCGCACGAACTTGCCTCCCAGGTTGACCTGCATGCCGAGACAGCAGGCATCACGTCCGACCGTGGTGGAGTTGAGATGAAACGCGGTGGCGGCGAGGCTCCATTGTTGCACGGCCACGTAGTTGAGTTTGGCCCCTTCCTCGACGACGAGGTCGTTGACCCCGCAGGCGAAAGCGGGCTCATCGTCCGCACTGCGGAAACAATCGACGACGGTCGCCTTGCTCTGACGCTCGCAGACCACGAGGGTATGCGGGAAGACGGCGGAATTTTCACCCTCAACCCAATGGAAAATTTCGATCGGCTGCGCGACCTCGAGATTTTTCGGGACGCGGATAAAGACTCCGTTGACCGGACCGGAGCGGTGCAAGGCGGCGTATTTGGCCGAACCGAGTTTGAACTCCTGGGCCATGAAATGTTTCTCCACCAGATCGGCGTGTTGGCGAGCGGCTTCCTCGAGGGTCATGACGACCAGTCCGGCCTTGAGCAACCCCGCGGCGGGCGCGGTAGCGGCCAGAAGACGGTTGTTAGCGAAGACGAAACGGGCGGCGGACTCGCCGAGGCCGGTCGAGCGTGCGACCAGCGCGGCGGCATCAGCCACTGCGGCCGGGTAGCGGAAGCTGTCCAGGGCGAGGGCTTTGACCTTGGAGAAACGCCATTTTTCATCCTTCGGCGCGGGCGCGGGGAGGTGTTGAAAGTCCGCCCAGCCGCGCTGCCGCGAGGCGACGAACCATTCGGGCCACCGGCCCTCGACCAAGGCGCCTTCGAGCAAGGGGACGCCGGACACGGATGCGGATGCCATGATCACAATGGTTCCTCCGGACGGATCAGCCGACCGACCCTTCCATCTCGAGATCGATGAGGCGTTTCAATTCGACACTGTATTCCATGGGGAATTGCCGCACGAGGTCATTGACGAATCCGTTCACGCTCAGGCTCATGGCCTGCGCTTCAGTCAGCCCGCGTTGCTGCATGTAGAAGATCTGCTCCGAGCTGACTTGGCTGACACTGGCCTCATGTTGGCAGGCATTGCCCGTGCCGCGCACCGAGATGGCCGGGTAAGTGTCTGTGCGGCTGCTCGTGTTGATCAGCAGCGCGTCGCACTCCGTATTGTTTTTGCAACCCTTGAGGTGGCTTGGAATTTTGACCAGCCCGCGGTAAGTGGCGCGACCGGTACCGACGCTGATCGACTTCGACACGATGTTGCTCGTGGTTTCGTCGGCCGCGTGGACCATTTTCGCGCCGGTATCCTGGTGCTGGCCGTCACCGGCCAACGCGATGGAGATCACTTCGCCACGGGCCCGGCGGCCCTTCATGACCACACCCGGATATTTCATGGTCAGGCGCGAGCCGATGTTGCAGTCGATCCATTTGACTTCGGCATCTTCCATGGCCAGACCGCGCTTGGTCACCAGGTTAAAGACGTTGTTCGACCAGTTTTGCACCGTGATGTATTGGATTTTCGCGCCCCTGAGCGCGACGAGCTCGACCACCGCGCTGTGCAGGGTGGCGGTGTCGAATTTCGGGGCCGTGCAGCCTTCCATGTAGGTCACCTCGGCGCCCTCGTCGGCGATGATCAAGGTGCGCTCGAACTGGCCGAAGTTTTCCGCGTTGATGCGGAAGTAGGCCTGCAAAGGGTGCGTGACCTTGACCCCGGGCGGCACGTAGATGAACGAACCGCCGCTGAAGGCGGCGCTGTTCAGCGCGCTGAATTTGTTGTCACCCGTGGGAATCACTTTGCCGAACCATTTGCGGAAAATTTCCGGATGCTCTTTCAGGGCGTCCGTGCTCCCCATGAAAATGACCCCCTGCTTGCCGACCGCCTCCTTGATATTCGAGTAGGCTGCTTCGCTGTCGAACTGCGCCTCCACACCGGCGAGGAATTTGCGCTCCTGCTCGGGGATCCCGAGCCGCTCAAAGGTCCGCTTGACGTCCTCCGGCACTTCGTCCCAGGTCTTTTTCGGTTTTTGCCCGCCTTGTGAGAGGTAGTAGCGGATCTTGTCGAAAATAATGTTTTCCAGATCGTGCGAGGCCCAATGGGTGGGCATCGGTTTCTCGAGGAATTTTTTCAGCGCGTCCTTACGAAACTTGCGGATCCAGTCGGGTTCGTCTTTCACGTCGCAAATGTAGTCGATCGTCTTTTCGTTCAGTCCGGTGCCGGCGTCGAATTCGTAGTCGACATTGTAGCGGAAGTTTCCTTTCTCGCGGTCGATGTCCAGTTGGGTTTGGGTTTCGTTCATAATATTCTTCTTTTCGGGGTTCAGACTGCGACCGCTTCGGCTTCCGGCTCGGTCGCCCAGTCGTAGCCCTCGGCCTCCAGCTTGAGGGCAAGTTCCTTCGTGCCGCTCTCGACGATGCGGCCGTTGACCATGACATGGACAAAGTCGGGCACAATGTAGTTGAGCAGGCGCTGGTAGTGGGTGATGACGAGCATGCCGGTCTCCGGCCCGCGGAGGGAATTGACCCCGTGCGAAACAATTTTCAGCGCGTCGATGTCGAGGCCGGAATCGGTTTCATCGAGCAGGGCGAAGGTCGGTTGCAGCATGGCCATTTGCAGGATCTCGCAGCGCTTTTTCTCGCCGCCGGAGAAGCCCTCGTTGACCGCGCGTGAAGTGAAGGTCCGCGGCATTTCCAGGAGGTCCATTTTTTCGTAAAGCTTGGCGTAATATTCGGTGGCCTCAAGTTCCTTGCCCTCGGGCAAGCGTGCCTGCAGGGCGGCGCGGAGGAAGTTGGCGATGGTCACCCCGGGGATTTCACTCGGATATTGGAAGGCGAGGAAAATGCCTTGGCGGGCCCGCGCATCGGGCTCCATCTCCAGAATGCTCTCGCCGTCAACCAGGATGTCACCCGAAGTCACGGTGTAGTCGGGGTGGCCGGCGATGACTTTGGCCAGCGTGCTCTTGCCCGAACCGTTCGGTCCCATGATGGCGTGCACTTGCCCGGTGGGCAGATCGAGGCTCAGGCCGCGCAGGATTTCGCTCTGGCCGATGCTGACGTGCAAATTGTCGATTTTGAGGTGTTTCATAAGGTCAAGTTTGGTTTTTCCGGCAAGTGGTGCAGAGGCCGCGCAGGGAAACCTCCTGCTGCGTCACGCTGTAGCCTCGGGGTAACTGGTGAAGCTTTTCCAACTCGGCACCGGGCAGGAGCGGCAGGTCCATCACTGCGCCGCAACCCGTGCAGGTGAAGTGCCCGTGCTTGGCGTTGTTTGCGCAATAACGCGTGGACCCGCTGTCCAGATGCACTTTGCGGACCAGACCGCGCGCGGCCAGCGTCTCGAGAACGTTGTAGACCGTGGCTAAGGAGAGGGATTGCATCTCGGGCTTGGCCCGCAGGAAAACTTCCATCGCGGTCGGGTGATCCTGCCTTTCAAGCAGCACCCCGTAAACATGCTTGCGCTGGCGGGTCAGACGCAGGCCATCCTGCGCGATCGACTCCTCGTAGCGCTTGAGCTGTTTTTCGGGACTGGCAGTTTTGGTGGCCATCAGACCCTGCAACCTCGGGCCAAAAGCAAATTGTTTCAAGAATAATTATTAATAAGAACCGGAGGGCGAATTGACTCAAATGAAAAGACACCGGGCGGGTGTCTGGGAAGGAGCGCAAAAGGATACGTTGCCTCAATGAAAAAGACACCATGGCCGGATGTCCTTAAAAATGAGTCAAAAGAGTCGCCAAGAGGTATTGGAGCAGGCCCGGGAGCGCTATGGACGGCGCGGCCGGCAAGGTCGCAGCCGGCTGTTGGACGAGGTCTGCACTTTGTGCGGATACGAGCGCAAGCACGCGATCAAAGTGCTTGGCGGAAGCCGGGCCATTGTCGGCCATGGTGGACGGCGCGGGGGCTCTGTGCCGGTTTACGGTGAAGCCGAGCGGGCGGTGCTCAAGAAGATCTGGCTGGCGGCCGAGCAGCCCTGCGGCAAGCGGCTGGTGGCGGCCTTGCCGGTGTGGTTGCCCCACTACGAGAAGCGCTACGGCCAACTGGCGCCGGCGCTGCGGCGGCGTTTGCGCCGCATCAGCGCGTCGAGCATCGACCGGTTGCTGGCCCCGTGCCGCGCGCGGTTGGGAGCCCGCGGCCGCTGCGGCACGCGCCCGGGCACGTTGCTGCGCAGCCAGATCCCGGTGCGCACCGAGCACTGGGAGGTTGATGGCCCGGGTTATATCGAAGCCGACACGGTGGCCCACTGCGGGGAGTCGATGGCCGGGGAGTTTTGCTGGAGTCTGACCATGACCGATGTGCACACCCAATGGACCGAGACGCGGGCCGTGGCCAACCGCGGCCAGCACGTCGTGCAGGGCGCCATTGCCGAGGTGGAAGCCGCCCTGCCCTTTGCCATCCTGGGCTTTGATACCGACAACGGCGGGGAGTTCCTCAACTGGCATCTGTTGAACTACTTCCGCCAGCGTCCCTCGCCAGTGGGTTTTACCCGCTCGCGTCCTTACCGCAAGAACGACAATGCCCACGTCGAGCAGAAGAACTGGACCCATGTGCGCCAGTTGGTCGGCTACGTGCGGCTCGAAGGTCCGACCGCCGCCGCTTTGCTCGATGACCTTTACCGCCACGAGTGGGGCTGGTTGCGCAACTTCTTCTGCCCGGTGATGAAACATCTGCGCACCGAGGTCATCGGCAGCCGCAAAAAACGCATCTACGGTCAACCGGCCACGCCTTTCCAACGACTCAAGGCTTGCGGCAAAGTCCGCCGCCGCCAACTCGCCCCGTTGCAAAAGCTCTTCGACACGCTCGATCCTTTCGAGCTCAAGCAGACCATCGAAGTCAAACTGCGCGCGGTGCTGCGTCACCAAGTCCGCGGCGGCCTCGGCCGCGCCGCTTGACTCCCGCACCGCCCCAACGTGCGACCGGCTTGTTCACAAACCGGTAGCTCTGGCTTGGCGCCAGCGCCCGAGCTGGCCGGGAGGCTCGGGCTGCCGCTACCTCGCCCTGAGGACAGGCCTCAGGGCGTTTGTGAACAAGCCTCCCCAACCTTCCAGGCCCCGGTGTCTTTTTTCATTGAGGCAACACGAGGGTAAGACCCGGTTGGCGCGTTGACCCCCGTTGTGGTAGTATCCGCCGCAGTGCGCGCTGTTTTCCTTTTGCTCAGTTTGTTGGTTGTCCTGTCCCGCCCGGCTTCCGCCGGATTGCCTTTGGAGCTGACCTTTGTCGGGCAGGACAAATTCCGACAGATCATGGAACGGGGTTACCGCGCCGGTTGGGCCAAGCTGCCGCTCGGGGAGCGGGTGAACAAATTCGCCCTCGCCCTGCGCGGGACACCCTACGTGAACTACACGCTGGAATTGCACGATGTGATCGAGTCCCCGTCGGTCAACATGAAGGGTATGGACTGCTGGACACTTTTCGAAATCGCCCTCGCCATGGGGCGCCTTGTCGCCCTGCACTCTCCGCCCTACTCGCCGCCAGAAATGCTGCGCCTCATCGAAATGGACCGCTACCGTGGCGGCCGCTGCACCGGACGGTTCGATTCACGGCTGCACCATCTGGAGGACTGGATCCAAGACAACGAACGTCGCGGATTGGTCAAAGACATCACGCCCTCGCTCGGTGGCAAAAAACTCCACCGGCGCATGGCTTACATGGGGAAAAAGCCGCATCTTTACCGCCAACTGCGGGCCGATCCCTCCATGGTCCCGGAATTCATCCGGGTGGAAAACGAACTCTCCCGCCGGGGCATCACCTACGTTCCGAAGGCCCAGGTGCCCCGCATCGAGTCGCAACTGCGCAACGGCGACATCATTTGTATCGTCACCACCTGGCACGAGACCTACACCTCCCACGTCGGCATCGCCTCGCGGGATAAAAACGGAGTTCTGCGTTTCCTTCACGCCTCGAAAAACCACCGTGAGGTCGTCCTCGACGACCGATTGAGCGACTACCTCAACAAGTTCGGGAAACACGCCGGCATTTTCGTCGGACGCCCCCTCGATCTGCCCCCGGCCCGAACCACGGCCCAGCGTTGATCGTGACGCGCCGCAGGCGCACCGCTTCACTCCGGTGGGCTCAAGTGGCCGCCCATGCCGGCCTCCGTTCTACTTTACCGGCACCCGTTCCCCGGCCACCAGGTCGTTCCACGATTGCCGCGCCCGGACCACTTCCGCGTGGCCCCCGTCGACCAAAATCTCGGCCGGTAAACGCCGTGAGTTGTAGTTCGATGCCATGACAAATCCATACGCTCCCGCGCTGAGCAGCGCGATTTTTTCCCCGGCCTGTACTTCGGGTAATTCGCGATCCTGTGCGAAAAAATCACCGCTTTCGCAGACCGGACCGACCACATCGACCGGCCCGTGCGGAGCACCGGCCGGCGGTTCTTGGAGAGGAACAATCTCGTGGTGGCCCTCGTACAAAGCAGGGCGAATCAAATCGTTCATCCCCGCGTCGGTAATAACAAAATTTTTCGCCGGTGTTTTCTTCACATAAAGCACGCTGGCCAACAGCGCTCCCGCGTTGCCGACCAGACTGCGGCCCGGTTCGAGCAGAATTTTCAACCCGAGCGGTTTGAGCAAAGGGACGACCGCCCGGGCATAGTCGTCGAATCCGATCCGCTTCCCGCCGTCTGCGTCGGCCCGAACCCACCAGTCGGGCGCCCCGCTTTCCAGTGTGCCGTGGTAGACGATCCCCACTCCGCCGCCGATGCTGAAGAATTCAATGCCGTAAGATCTTTTCAACTCCTCGACAATCGGCGCGAGCTTGCCCAGTGCTTCGACGAAGGGTGTTGTTTCGAGAATTTGGGACCCGATGTGCGTCTGGATCCCGCGGATCTGCAAATGCGGCAACTTTGCCGCCTGGGCATAAACCCCGAGAATGCGGTCGATCCCGATGCCGAACTTGTTCTGGCTCTGGCCGGTCGAAATGTATTTGTGGGTTTGGGCATCGACATCCGGATTGACCCGCAAGGCCACCGGCGCCTTTTTGCCCAAAGCCCCCGCCACCTCGTTGATGAACTCCAGCTCCGGCTCCGACTCCACATTGAAGGAATAAACGCCTTCCTTCAGCGCATATTCAATTTCCTCCCGCGTCTTGCCCACCCCGGCAAAAGTGCAGGAGTCCGCCCGGCCGCCGGATTGGAGCACGCGGAAAAGTTCCCCGCCCGACACGATGTCGAACCCCGCCCCCTCGCGGGCGAGCAAATTGAGCACCGCAAGATTTGAGTTCGCCTTCATGGCAAAGCACACCCGGTGATTGAGCCCCGACAAGGCCTGGTCCAACCGACGATAATGGTCACGTATCGTCTTCCCGCTGTAAACATAGAGCGGTGTGCCATGCGCCGCGGCCAGGTCGGTCAGCGCCACCCCCTCGCAACAAAGTACTCCTTCACGGTAAGAAAATTCATGCATAATGCAAAAGACTAGCCAGCCATCACCCTGCTTGCCAATCCGGCGTCACCTCGCCAACTCCTCCTACCCGCGGAAAGCCCGCAGGACATAGTGGTCAAAAGAGTAGCGGCCCGGACCGGCGATCAAGAGGGCAACAAAGCCGGCGAGGTAGAGGAAAGCCATTTCGCCGTTTCCCTCGCCGACCAAACGTCCGCCGTGGATGAGGAAAAAGGCCACCGCCATGGTCACGATGAGCGGGACCAAAGCGAGCCGCGCGGCCAAACCGGCCACCAAGAGCACGGCGCAAAGAACCTCGGAAAAAATGACCAGGTTCAAACTTATCGCGTTGCCCACCCCCAGTGGATCGGGGAACCCGCCCGAGGTTTCCGCGTGGCTCGCGACCTTTCCCCAGCCATGCAAAAGCAGCATGGACAACCCCAGCCAGACCCGCAGAACGAGCAAGCCAACATCCTTCAGCCACTCTCCTCCGGGGCCGGTGATCCATGCCGCGTATGATTTGATCATGAGGGAAAACCCTAACCGCCCCGGACTTGTGCCGCGAAGCAAATAAATCCAGCGTGGCCGCGTGAAAACCAAACCGGCCGCGCGCCACGTCCGGCGTTGGGTGCGTCGCGCCTCCACCCATCACGAAGATGCCTGGCGCGAACGACTCGCCTTCCTCGGAACCGGCCTGGTCAGCTTGGCCCGCCCGGGTGGAAAAATGATCCGGCTGGAAGCTTATGGCAGAGAGGTCATCCTGCGCCGGCTGACGCGGGACTTTGGCGGCAAAATCGAATCCTTCGACGCCGCGAAAATCGCCCAACGGGCCAATGCCCCGCGCCGACCGCTGCAATTCGCGTCCAATCTCGGAGTGATCGACGCCCACGGACGCTGGCCTTCCGCTCGAAGCAAGCCCCGCATCCTGCTCCGCATTGCCGGCGCGATGGCTTTCGGGACGGGCGAACATGCCACCACCGCGGCCTGCCTGCGCCTGCTCCGCCGCACGGCAGCCGCTCCGGAACCGGGGTGGACCGCCTTGGATATCGGCACCGGTTCTGGAATTTTGGCCATTGCGGCCGAAAAGCTCGGTGCCACCCGCGTCGATGCTTTCGACTACGATCCGCGCGCCCTTCCCGCGGCCCGTGCCAACCTTCGCCGCAACCGCTGCAGCCGCATCACCCTGACCCGCCGCGATCTCCTCACATGGCACCCGAACCGCCGTTATTCCGTGGTCATGGCCAATGTCTTCAGCGAAATCCTCTGCACCGCCGCCTCGCAAATCGTCGCCACGCTGAGGCCCAAGGCCTGCCTTATTCTCTCCGGCATCCTGCGCGGCCTGGAAACGGAAACCCTGAGCAGCTTTACCGCCCGGGGCCTCCAACTCGAAGCCTCAACCCGCCGCGGCAAATGGGTCACCCTTCTCCTCCGCGCCCCAGGTCGTTAGTCACTCCCGAGACCTCAACCACTTTGCGAATGCCGGAGCACACAAGGGACGACCAATCCGCCATACCTCCCCGAATTTAATGCGTTTCCGGCGCGGCTCTTTTGAGGCACTGCAGCGGTTTTGCCGAAGCGTGGCAGAGGCAGGATGCCGGTGCCATGTAGTCGAAACCGCGATGGATCAGGCGAGACCAGGTAAACACTCGTTGCGCTAACGCTTTTGCGGGAGCAAGCGGTTGCCCCCAGGTTTCCCGGAACAAATCGACGGTCCAGAGGAAGGCGGCCGCTCGCTCGCGGCCGGCTCGCTCACGCGGAAGCCTCGTTTTCTCGGGGGCGTGCCTGTCGATCAAGGCGGTTGCTCAAAGACCGGCCAGGTTTTCACGGAAGATGGCCCGCTCGGGTTCGTGCAGCTGGGGGAACTCATTGAGGATGGCGAGCGCGGAGGTGTAAAAGCGGCCGGCCCCTTCGTGGTCACCCCGCATCTGGTGAAGCACTCCGAGATGACCGAGACTCAAACCGACTTCGGGATGTGTCGGTCCAAAAAGTTGTTCCCTGATTCCGAGGGCCTGCATGTGGCGCTGCTCGGCACCAAGCAGGTTGCCACACTCGCAGAGTACCGCACCGAGATTGCTGGCAATGAGAGCGGTCTCCCCGTGCGTGCTTCCATGGCAACGCGAGGCCTCGTCAAGGGCGCGCCCGAGCAGGACAGCAGCTTCCTCCAAGTCGCCGCAAAGCTTTCGCAGCATGGCGAGATTGTTCAGGCAGAGGGGCACGCGGTGTTTGTCGCCGGCCAGTTGGTAAAGATCGGCGGCTTGGGCGTAGTGAGCACAGGCATTCTGCGTATCGCCCAGACTCTCCTCGGTCACGGCCAATTTTGCAGCCACGCGCGCCGCATCGGCCGACTTGGCCCGGTCGGTAAAAGTACCGAGGGACTCGGCCCAGCAGGAGAGAGCTTCGCGCTGATCACCGCGCGAGGCAGCTTTGTCACCCGCAACCTCCAGCGCCAAGGAAGCATGATCCCGCTCGATATACTCGGGTGAATTCGGGGAGGCGGCCGGCGCCATCTGCCCAACATAGGATGAGGGCACGGCGGCGGCAATAAACCAATCGGTCAGGCAAAGATCCCGGCGAACCGCCGGCGGCTGGCCGGAATCCGACCGGTATGGGCCTCGATCGCGCCAAGGGCATTCCCGTCGTGCCCGAAACCGAGTAAACGGCAAGTCTCCGACTCGAAGAACTCGATGGAGCGGTGCGTCGGTTCTTGGGCGCAGAGATGACCCAGCGCCCGGCGGAGCAGGTCAAAAAGTTCCGGGGCGGCATGGGATGGCTCGGACAGGAGATCGCAGAGTTCCGCAAAATAAGAAGCGGCGAGCAGCCGCGCATAGCTGCTGCGCAACCCTGCCCAAGTCTGCAGCAGCTTCACTTCGCGCAAGGCGCTCAGGTCGGATTTCCGTCCGGGCGCAAATTGAATTTCAGCGTGGTAAAAAAGATCCAACCTTCCCCGCAATTTGCTCTCGCGCTTTGCCGTGCCGCGGGCCGCGGAGCGGATTTTGCCGTGCACCGGCGAGAGCCAAATAAGCACGAAGCTCGACTCACCGAAGCGCACCCGGCGGAGCAGAATGGCCTCGGTCGTTTCGGCAGCAGCCATGGGCACTCAGCCCGCCGCCTCGACGAGCAACTCCTGCAGGTGGGCGTAAAAATGCATTTTGAGCAGTGAGAGGCCGCGCCGCGTGGCCAGATCCGGGGGTTCCCGATGATCCAAGTCGGCTTCGCTGAAATTACTTTCTTCGACAATGACCAAGCGTGCCTGGTTGAGGGAATTGAGCCAGGCGGCCAGATGGCCGCCGGGGATGACGAGTTTGCCGCCGTGATTGGGGCCATCGAGTGCCGACACATCTCCGGCCACGGTCTCACGACTCGAGGCAAACAGTCGCTCCAACTCCGGCCTTACGTGCTCCTTCCAATCGCGGCGAAGCTCCGCGTGATCCGCCCCGCCGATCGGGTCGGGATAAAGTCGGGACTGCGCTTTTTTGTGGCGGGCGGCCACCTTCGGCAACTCGGCCAGAAGCGAGACAAAGAGCGGGTGGATGTCGCGGAGTTCCCACGAATCGGTCGAGGCGCGGCGGAAACGCATGAGTCAGAGTTCCGCCTGCTCGATCGTGGCGAGGAGCAAATAGCCGTGCAATTGCTCGACGATGGACTCCGCGCGCTCGCGCCCGCCGGACCAGACGAGGGATCTGCCTTTGTGATGCACCTCAAGCATGTGCTTGATCGCTTTGTCCCGCGGGAAACCCATGACCCGTTGGAAGACCATGGTGACGTAGGACATCAGATTCACGGGATCATTGTGCACCACGACATTCCAGGGAGCGTCCAACGCATCTTGGTCGCGCGTTTCGACTTCGGTAACGACCGCAGTGCCATTCATACTGCGAGCAGCTCGCCGGCAGGCAATGCCTCCATACGAGCCAAGGCACTTTGCAGCAGGTCGATGGTCTGCGCGGCCGGCAAGGTCAGGCCCGCCGCATCCGCCCCGAGAACACACTCAGCGAGGAGGAGCGCACCGGCGACCTGCAGGAAGGGCAGATGAAAGGCCTGGCCGCGGGCGGCAAAGACGGTGGCCAAGTGACCGGCCGACGGATCGGCCAGCGCAGCCTCCGAAAGCCTCTCGAGCAGGCGGGCGCTCTGCGGAGGCTGAAAAGCGGTCAGCAGGTGCCGTCCGGCGGCCAGACTTCCGCCTGCCAAGTCCCCCGGCAACTCCGTCCCGAGTGCCGTATCCTCGGCCAGAACCGCTGCCACATCCTGCCGCGCGGCCGCGGCCTGAAGGGCGGTCAAGGCGGGATGTAAAACGGGCAGAAACACCTCGGCCACCCAGCGATCCCAGTCGGCACCAAGGGTTTCAAAGCCCGCCGGAGCAAAGGTGAGGGCAGCGCAAACCTCATGGGAAGGCAGACACAGTCCGACGAGGCGCCACCAGGCGGCGATTTCGGCCGCCGGGTCGGAAGTGGGCACGGGCTCAAGCATGGCCGAAGTTAGCACAATCCACGCAGGGCGCGGCGCAAAATTTTCTCCTGAATAGTATGCAGCGCGGCGGCGGCGCGAGGGTTGGCGTCGGACCATCCGGCGAGGTGCAGCATGCCGTGCACCGCGTAGCGGGCGATTTCCTCCGGCAGGGAGAAACCACGTTGCCGCGCCTCGCCTTCGGCCCTTTCGGCACTGATCACGATTTCCCCGTGCTGGAAGGTGATCACGTCAGTCGGTGACGGCTCATTCATGAATTCTTCGTGCAGCGCGGCGATCTTGGCATTGGAGACCAGCACGAAGAAAATATCCGGTTGCTTGGTCAGGACCGAATCCCTCCGCTCAGCGGCGACCACCTCGGGCCAAGCGCGCTCCACGACCTGACGGACTACAGGAAGCCGGAGTTGACGGGAGGAAACCGTCCGCTGGCGGTTCAGCCAGGACAATGCGGGGACCATGCTCATGCGCTCTGCTTAGGCCAGAGCACAGCGCGGACCAAGCCAGAAGCTGGTATCCGCCGGTCAGAGAGCGCCGCCACAGCTCAAGCTGTGGCCTTCGATTCCGCGGGAAACTTTTCCGGCTTTTCCTCGTCCTCGGCGTAGGCGATGCGGCTATGCATCATGTTGAGCAGGGTGAAGCGGAAACTGGCGGACAGCTTGCGGAGGTCGGCCAAGGTGAGCGGACACTCCCCGAGCAGGCCTTCCTCCATCTTGCGCCCGATCACCTCGTCGACCAGGTCCTCGACCCGCTGCGGGGTGGGGCGTTTGAGACTGCGCGAGGCACTTTCCACCGCGTCGGCCAGGCAAATGATGCCGCTTTCTTTGCTCTGCGGGTTCGGGCCGGGATAGCGGAAATTATCTTCCTGCACGGCCGGGACATCCTCGGCCCGGAGGTTCATGATTTTTCCGCCGAGACGGGCGTCCTCGGACTGGCGCTGCGCGCGCTCGTGGAAAAAGCGGACCAGCGAGTTGCCGTGGTGTTCGCGAATGACGTCGACTACCAATTCGTTGAGTTTAGTTTTCAGGCCGAGATCGACGCCTTCTTTGACGTGGGAAAGAATGATCAGCGCGCTCATGGAGGGAGCGAGGTCGTCATGGGGATTAACCCCACTGGCCATATTTTCGCTGAAATATTCCGGCTTCACCATTTTCCCGATGTCGTGGAAATACGCGCAGACCCGGCAAATGGTCGGATTCGCGCCGATGGATTCGGCACCGGCTTCGGCCAGATTGGCCACCGCGAGGCTGTGATGGTAGGTGCCCGGTGCCTCGAGGGTCATGCGTTTGAGCAAGGGATGGTTCAGGTCGGCCGACTCGAGCCACGAAATATCTGTGGTGATGCCGAAGATGTGCTCGAGGACAGGGAGGATGCCGCTGACCAAAATAGCCGTGCCCACCCCGACCCCGAAGGCGGCCAGAGTTTGCCCTGCGACCATGCCCCAATCGGTGAGTTGCGGTTCGGTGATCAGCCGGGGACCGATCTGACCAAAAATGGCGGCGAGCAACCAAACCGCCACGCCGACATAAAGGCCGGCCCGGATGAGTTGGCCGCGGCGGCGCACTTGCAGCGTGAAAAGCACGGCAACCACCCCGGAGATGAGCGAAATGACGAGGAAGACCGTGTCGATCACCGGCATGAGAAACGCGCCCCACAAGCTGGCCACCACCGCACCGAAGAGACCGAGGTGGCGGCCGAGCAGCACCGAAAAAACGAGCGGCGCGAAGGCGTAGGGAATGAGCACAGGCAACATCTGCAAGTCGATGCGCCCGGTATCGGCCAACACGAGCAGGCCTTTGATCGTGGCCAACTGGGTGAGGAGGATTCCGTAAATGAGCGCGAGGCTTGAGTTGCGGTAGAAAGCCTGCGGATGGTTGACCCAGAGCTGCGCGATGGAAATGGCGAAGACGAGCAGGCAGATGAGGTATTTCTTGAGCGGTTCTTCCTGCGGACCGCCGGTGAAAATGAGGAACCCGAGACCGACGGCAAAAAGCAGAAAGACAACCACCCGCGGCAGCCAACCGCAGGCTAGCGCCTCGCGCCACGGGCTGTCCTCCACCGTGCGGCGGGATTTGCCGCAGGCCAGGCCTTTTTTCACCAACTGCTGCCGATGGAGGAATTTGCGCATGTCGTGTCCGCCCTGACCGGAGGTCGGGGAAATGAAGAAGAAGAGTAGGTTGGTATAAGGAAAACGGCAAGAAGCCGGTCAGACGGCCAAGGCTGCCACACCCGGAAGCACCTTGCCCTCGAGGAATGCCAAACTGGCCCCGCCGCCCGTGGAGCAATGGCTGACTTTGTCTGCCACCCCGAATTTTTTCGCCGCCGTGGCCGTGTCCCCACCTCCGACCACCGTGGTTGCGCCTTGCGCCGTGGCCTCGGCCACCGCTTCGGCCATGGCCTTCGACGCCCCGGAAAACTTTTCGAATTCGAAGACCCCGGGAGGACCGTTCCAAATGATGGTCTTGGCGCCGTGGATGGCTGCCCGGTAAAGCGCGATGGACTTCGGACCGGCGTCGAGACCTTCCCAGCCGGCGGGAATACCCGAGGCGTCGTCGACCACTTGTAGGTTGGCTTCGGGCGAAAAGGCATCACCGCAAACAAAATCGACCGGGAAAATGAGCTGCACCTCACGTGCTTTGGCCTTGGCCACCAGATCGGCCACGATTTTCGCCCCCTCGGGATCGAAAAGACTGTCGCCGATTTCCATGCCCTCAATCACCTTTTTGAAGGTGTAGGCCATGCCGCCGCCGATGATGATCGCGTCGGCTTTCTCGATAAGGTTGGTGATGAGCGGGATTTTGTCCGCGATCTTCGCGCCGCCAAGAATGGCGAGTAGCGGACGCCGGGGATGTTCGAGCACGGCTGCGAAAGCCTTGAGTTCCTTCTCCATCAAAAAGCCGGCCGCTTTCTCCGGGAGATCAATCCCGACGATCGAGGAATGCGCGCGGTGCGCGGTGCCGAAGGCGTCGTTGATGTAGAGATCTCCGAGCTTGCTCAGACTGGCGCGGAAGGCGGCGACTTGGGCGGGATCGGCTTTGAGCGGTGACCCGTCCTCGTTTTTCGCTTTCCCCTCTTCCTCACGATGAAAGCGAAGGTTTTCGAGCAGAACCACCTCACCGGGGGACAACTTGGTGCAGGCTCCTTCGGCCGCCGAGCCGGAGCAATCGGGGACAAATTTTACGAGCTTTCCGAGCAGTTTTTCCAATTCCACCGCTACGGGCTGGAGGGAGTATTTGTCCACCCTCTGGCCGTTGGGACGACCGAGATGACTCATCAGGACGACAGAACCACCGTGTTCGAGCACGTGTTGGATCGTGGGCAATGCGGCGACGATGCGCTGGTTGTTCGTGATCGCGCCGGTCGCTTTGTCCTGCGGGACATTGAAATCCACGCGGATGAGCGCGCGTTGGCCCGCGAAATCGAGGTCGCGGAGAGTCTGGAATTTGGCCATGGTTTTGCCGGAAAAAGAAACGGCGCCCGGGTGAACTCGGGTGCCGTCTTGCTTTCGCTCTTTTAGAGTTTGGCCGCGACCTTTTTCAGGAGGTCGACGCAGCGGTTGCTGTAACCCCACTCGTTGTCATACCAGCTGATCAACTTGAAAAAGCGGCTGTTCAGCTCGAGGCCCGAACCAGCGTCGAAAATACTCGAAGCCGTGTCGTGGATAAAGTCGGAGGAAACCACTTCGTCGTTCGTGTATCTGAGGATATCTTTGAGGTAGGTCTCGCTCGCTTTTTTCATCGCCGCGCAGATTTCCTTGTAGCTGGTTTCTTTCACCGTCTTGACCGTGAGGTCGACCACGGAAACGGTCGGGGTGGGCACGCGGAAGGACATGCCGGTGAGCTTCCCCTTGATTTCCGGGATGACCAGACCGACGGCTTTGGCCGCGCCGGTGGTCGACGGGATGATGTTGACCGCCGCGGCGCGTCCGCCTTTCCAGTCTTTTTTGGAAGGACCGTCGACCGTCTTCTGCGTTGCCGTGTAGCTGTGCACCGTGGTCATGAGGCCTTCTTCGATGCCGAAGCCTTCCTGGAGCAGGACGTAGGCCATAGGCGCAAGGCAATTCGTGGTGCAGCTGGCGTTGGAAATGATGTGGTGCTTGGCCGCATCATATTTCTGGTCGTTGACGCCCATCACGACCGTGATGTCTTCCTCCTTGGCCGGGGCGGAAATGATGACTTTTTGCGCGCCGGCCTCCAAGTGGCCCTTGGCTTTGGCGGCCTCGGTGAACAGGCCGGTGCACTCGAGGACGATGTCGACTCCGAGCTCTTTCCACGGGAGCGCAGCCGGGCCTTCTTTCACCGCGAGGCATTTGATTTTCTGGCCGTTGACCACGAGCACGTCGTCCTCGGCGGCAGAGGGCGAGGATTTTTCGCTTGATACGGTGCCTTGGAAGGAGCCTTGGGTCGAGTCGTATTTGAGGAGGTAAGCGAGGTTGTCGGCGGGGACGAGGTCATTGACCGCGACCACTTGGAAATCCTTGCCCAGCAATCCCTGCTCCGCAATCGCGCGGAAAACGAGGCGTCCGATGCGCCCGAAGCCATTGATACCGATTTTTGTCATGTTTTTGTTTTGGTGTGTGTTGGATGCGGATCCGGGAGGACCTTGTATTTAAGGAGTCAGGGGGCCGGAGGTCAATCCACGAGTGGCGCGCTCAATCCAGTTCAAAGTTGATATTCACACTGTAGGACCCGCCGGAAATCAGGTCATTGGGTGGGGCGTCAATCCGGGCCACCCGACGGGCGGCGGCGAGCACACTTTCATCCATGACCACATTGCCCGAGGAACGAAGGACCGAGAAGTTGCTGACCCGACCGTCGGCCGCGATGGTGATTTTCAAGGTTGTGCTGAACTTGGCCGGACCAACCATGCTGGTCGGTTGCTCCCAGAGACCGAAGAACCGGTCGTGGATCATTTCGTGATACCATCCGAAGGCCGCGCGGCCGGAGGTGCCGACCGTGCCGCCAACCGCTTCGGCTTTGGGCACGGACGATTCGCTGCGGGCACTTTCCGCTTTCGGGATGGCTTTGGCCGTGGCCTGCGGCGAGGCCTTGGGGCTGGCCTTGGGTGACGCCTTCGGACTGGGCTTGGGGCTCGCCTTGGGTGACGCCTTCGGACTGGGCTTCGGACTCGGTTTGGGCAAAGGTTTCGCCGTTGGTTTGGGGGTTGGCTTGGGCGACGGCTTCGGAGTGGGCGTGGGGGTCGGAGTTGGCGTCGGGGTGGGCTCCGGGGTGGGGGTGGGCGTCGGCCTGGGCAACGGGATCTCGCTCTTCGCCGTAAGCGGAGTTTCGGCTGGTTTGGGCTCATCGCGCGGTTTGGTCGGATCCGGCGTCGGTTGCGGTTGCGGATCCTCCGCATCTTCGGGCGGGAGAAATTGGGCCGGACTCATCCAGGTGACCTGCGGCTCGGACACCTCGCGCAGACTCGACCAAAGCAGCCAGCCGATCACCAAGGCGTGGAGGAGGGCCACGCCGGCCACGGTCCAGCGGAAACGGGGTGCCCCCATGGCGCGTCAGATCCCCTCGGGCCGTGTCATCACGCCGACTTTGGTGATACCGGCGCGGGCCATCACGTCCATGACCGAAATGAAACGTTGCACCGGCAAATCGCGGTGCGGGCGCACCACCACCGCGGTCTGCGGGTCAGCCGCGCGGAGGCTCGCGAGTTTCTCCTCCAACTGGGCGAAGGTCACTTCCTCCTCACCCAGTTTGAGCACGTCGTTTTTATCGATCGAAACCGTGACCACTTCGGCCGGATCAACCGCGCCCTCCGCCGCCTCGCTGGTCGGGACGATGAGATCCGTACTGTTTTCGAGCAAAGGCGTGGTGATCATGAAAATGATCAGGAGCACAAAAGCCAGGTCGAGGAGCGGCGTGACGTTGATTTCCGATATGGTCGAGAGAGCCTGTTTGTCCGAGTAGCGGCGCATGGTTCAACCCTTTCGCTCGTAATCCACAAAACGGTGTTCGAAGTCGGACGAAAGTTGCGCCGCGAAATTGTCGGTCTGCACAATCGTGGCGCGCAGGCTGGTCACCAGGAAATTGTAGCCGAACATGGCCGGAATCGCGACGAGAAGCGCGACCACCGTGGTGAGCAAGGCACCCGAAACGCCCGGGGCCATGGCCGCCAGATTCGGGGTGCCCGCCATGGCCACGCCGCTGAAGGTATCCATCACACCCCAGACCGTGCCGAGCAGGCCAAGGAAGGGCGAACCGCTCACCGCGGTGGCCAGAATGATCATTTGTGATTCCATGCGCAGGCCGGCCTCCCCCACCGCGCGTTCCATCGCCGCGGTGACCGAACGCATTTGGGCCGGACTGATGCGGTCGGCCACTTCGACCCGTGCGGAGAAGGTGTCATCCACCTCGCCCGACCCGAGCATCTGGTAAGCAAGTTCCTCGCACCCGGCGCGATAAACCGCATAGGCCGCCGAGCCCTCGAAAAACAACCCGGTCTCGTAAACGTGCAAGGGCTGGCGGTATTTTTTGAAAATGGCGAAAAACCGCTCGGTTTGCTTGCGCGCAAAGCGGATCATGCGGAATTTGGTGATCATGACCGACCAACTGAAGATCGAAACGATGAAGAGGGCCGCGATAATGACCAACCCCGAAATGCTCGTTTCTTGGAAGGCAAAGAGCAGTCCGCCGGCAGCAAGGAATTCGGGCGCGGGCAAAGGGACCATGGTTGACCCCGCCCATCTTAGATCCCGCCGCGCCGCGTGCAAGATCGTCGCCATTGGGTTGACCCTTTGGTCAGCCCTGCCGGCCCGTGCGGCGGACGAAACCGCTTACGAAGTCTTCGGGCAGGCGCTGGCCCCCATTGCCGCGGCCCTGCTTGGTTCCGCCGGTGGCCCGACCCAAGCCATGGTGGCCGAGTGCCTGGTTAATGGCGGCAGCGGACCGCTCGCCGCCGCCGCGGGCACACGTCTGCGCCTCGCGGTGCAGGCCCCGGACCGCTTCCGCATTGATCTGGTCCGCGAGGGTAGTACCACCCTCTTCACCGCCTGCCGCAACGGCAAGGAACTCTGGGCTGTGCCGGCCGAACCCATGACCGTGCTGGCCCAAGCGGCCGGCTTCGACACCACCGACCAAGCCCCGGACACCACCTCACCTCCGCTCATCCCCCTCGCTTTGGACCCGCAGATGTTGTCCTTCCTGCCGCTCGTCTTCGATGTGAAGGATCTCGGCACGGAGGAAAACCCCCAGCGCCGCGTGCTTCAGTTCGGCCTCCTCCCGCAATTACGCGAGGCGATCAAGGCGGAAGAATTCATCGGCCGGGCTTGGATTGGGGAAAACCGCCAACCGACCCGCTTGGTGGTCACCACCCCGCAAGGTGAGCTCGACCTGGAGATCGAGAAACTCGACTTCGCCGGCGAATTGGCGGCCAGCGCGTGGCAACCGTCCGAAGGACAGGAAGCGCTCCGCCTGCCCGCCTCGTCGCTCAACGGGCTTTTCGAAAAAATGCTCGGGGCCGGCGCCGCCGTGGAATGACGGACGGCGCCTCAACCCCGGACTCAAGCGTCCGGCAACTCGTCGCGATCCTCACCGCGCCGGGGAAAATGTTCCGCGAGCAAATCCCCCGCCCGGCGGATTCCCGCCACCAGTCCACCCGTGAATCGCCCCTCGGCAAATTCAGCTTCCAGAATTTTCGCCGCCTCATCCCAGAAGCGCTGGCCGCAATTCAGGTGCACTGCTCTATCCCCGATCAGGGCAAAAGCCCGGTCGCGTGGCGCCACATAGAAAAGCACCATAGCCCGGTCATCCGTGGTGTCCGTATCAAGCCACTGAAATTCCGCGCAAGCCCGCTCGTAAGCCGTGCGTCCCCGCAGCCGTCGACGTGAAACGAACACCCGCACCTCACCCGAAGTAAGTTGCTCCGCCTCGCGCACCGCGGCCAGCACGGCCGCCTCATCAATGAGGTCAAGAAATTCCGCCGCATTCATGTCACCATCTCCCGCCCGCTCCGCCCCCGCCAAATCCTCCACCACCGCCGGAGAAACCACCGGCGCCCCCACGAAAGCCTCCGCCCCCAAAGCCTCCGCCCGGGAAAAACAGGTCGCGGCGTCCGCGCGGAGTGTAAACTGTCCCGCCGCGCCCGTGGCTGCGCTGGATCACCACGATCAGAACAATGATCAAAATCATCCAGAACACGAATCCAGCCACCACCTCGTGTCTCACCGATCCCTCACCCACCAGCCTGCCGGCGCCCTCATATTCGCCGCGCGCGGCCGCCATGAGCGCATCGGCGCCTCGAACAATTCCCCCACCCAGATCGCCGGCGCGGAAAGACGGCACAATTTCCTCGTTGATGATGCGGTCGGCCAGCGCTTCGGGCACCGCACCTTCCAAACCGTGGCCCACCTCGACCCGCAATTGACGCGACTCGGAAAAAACAAAAAGCAGCATCCCATTCTCCTGGTTCTTGCCTCCTGCACCCCACGCCTCGGCCACCCTCTGGGTAAAGTCCTCCAGCCCGGAATCGTCCGGAACCTGGGGAAACACGGCGACCACCAGCTGATTCGACGTCCCGCGCTCGAACTGCTTCAGATCATAGGCCAGGACCGAACTTTGCGCGCCACTGAGCACACCCGCTTCGTCGAGCAGGTAATCGGCCGGGGCGGAGGGCAGCGGCGTGGCCGCCGGGGCGGATTTTATGACCACCGCGAGCAGGAAGCCGGCAAACCAACGCGTTGTCGGATCAAAAATTCTGCCCATAGTCTGTCCAGTCAGCCTGCCAGCCCGCCCGCGATTTCGCGAACCAAACCCGGTCCGCGATAAACCAGCCCCGTGTAAATTTGCACCAGGTCGGCCCCGGCCCGGATCTTTTCCCGCGCATCCGCCGCACCAAGAATTCCTCCCACCCCGATGATCGCGACCGAAGCCGGGAGCAACTGCCGCAAGGCCTTCACCGCGCGGGTGGACTGCTCCCGTAGCGGCGCGCCGCTTAGCCCGCCTTTTTCTTGCCCCTGGGGTAAACCAGCCACCGCGGAGCGCTCGACCGTCGTGTTGGTCGCAATAACCGCAGCGACCGGATAGCGCGCCACGGTCGCGGCCGCAGCAGCCAAGTCCTCCGCCCCCAAATCAGGCGCCAACTTCACCGCCAAGGGCACCACTTTGCCGTGTTCCGCCGCCAATCGCTCCCGCTCCGCGAACAAAGCGGCGAGTAATGCATCGAGGGCCGCGGCGGACTGCCAATCGCGCAAGCCGGCCGTGTTGGGCGAGGAAACATTGACCGCGATGTAGTCCGCCACGCCGTAGACCATGCGCATGGCCCTTGAAAAATCCTCCACCGCGCCTTCCGGAGGCGTGGTTGTATTCTTGCCGATATTGACCCCGACCACGCCGCCCGACCGGCGCCGCGCCAGGCGGGCCGCCGCCGCCGCCGCGCCTTGGTTGTTCGACCCCAGGCGATTGATCAAGGCATCTGCCGCCGGCAAACGGAAGAGCCGCGGGCGGGGATTGCCCGGTTGCGGGCGCGGAGTCACCGTGCCGACTTCGACAAAGCCAAACCCCAGCGCCCCCCAGGCCCCGACATGGCGCGCATCTTTGTCCATCCCTGCGGCCAAACCCAGCCGATTAGGAAAAGACAGACCCATCACCTCGACCGGCGGGCCACCCCGCGGCGCCCGCAAAAACCCCGTCCGCCAGGCCGCTTCCAAGCCGGCCAAAGCCAGGCCGTGAGCCACCTCAGGCGGCAGGAGAAAGAAAAACGGACGCAGGAACCGGTAAAGCACCATCTCCCAGCAATCAGATATCCGCCCGCCGGATGCAAGCACGCGCCAACCGGGTGGTTTTTTCTTTTTTTTCCTCTCCCGCAGGTCGATAGTTTTAAGCTGATAACACGCCCATATAAATCCGCTGATCGGTGCGGGAGTCTCGACGGGAAGACCGCAATATTCTCTCGATGGGTGGACACGGAGGTCGCGCCGCCAGCCCGCAAGGGCGGCCCGGTCCACCCGTCGGCCGTCTGCGCCGGCGCCTCCAAGAGACCTCTCACGGCCGGCCGGCAAATAAACCCACCGCCACCCGCCCATGCACCGCTGCCCCGCCGACCGACGCCACTCAGTGTCCCTGCCATGAGCGAGACGGGCGAAATATCCCTGCTCGCGGCACCCGCTATCCGTGACAAAATCGAACGCATCGCGGCACAAATCATCGAGACGCATCCCGACCATTCTTTGGCCCTGGTTGGGATCCACACCCGCGGCGCCGTCCTCTGCCGCCGTGTCTTTGACCTCCTCCGCGCCCGCGGACGCAACACCTCGTTCGGCACCCTCGACATCGCCCTCTACCGCGACGACCTCGACAACCTCGGCACCATTCCCTCCATCCGCGGCTCCGACCTCTCCTTCCCGGTCCAAGGCGCGCAGATTATCCTCTTTGACGATGTCCTTTTCACCGGGCGCACCATCCGCGCCGCTCTCGACGAACTGGTCGACTACGGCCGCCCCGCCCGCATCGAACTTGCCGTGCTTGTCGACCGCGGACACCGCGAGTTGCCCATCGCGCCGGATTATCTCGGGCAATCGATCCCCACCTTACGTCAGGACCACGTGCGCGTTTGCTTCCGCGAAACCGACGGACGCGACGGCGTTTTCCTCACCCATCCCGCCGCGCAACCATGAACACAGTTGCCGCACCGGCCCGGCGCAAGGACCTGCTCGATATCGAGAGCCTCGCGCCGGAGGAGATTGTCTTTCTCCTCGATTCCGCGCGTCCATTCAAAGACCTCTTCGACCGTTCGGTCAAAAAAGTCCCCGCCCTGCGCGGCAAGACGGTGCTCAATCTCTTTTTCGAGCCCTCCACCCGGACCCGGGCTTCCTTTGAAATCGCGGCCAAACGACTTTCGGCTGACGTGACCAATTTGGCCATCACCCAGTCGAGCGTGAGCAAAGGGGAGTCCATTCTCGACACGGTCGATACCATGCAGTCGATGAAGGTCGATTATATGGTTGTGCGCCACGCCGCGGCCGGCGTACCCGCCTTCATCGCGCGTCATACCCCGGCCGCCGTGATCAACGCCGGCGACGGCAACCACGCGCACCCCACCCAGGCCCTGCTCGACGCTTTCACCATGCGCGAGGCCGTGGGCGAATTGGCCGGCCGGCGCATTCTGCTTGTCGGCGACTTGCTGCACTCGCGCGTCTTCCGTTCGGTCAGCACGGTGGCGCGTAAATTGGAGATGGAAGTCGGCATCTTCGCCCCGACAACTCTCATCCCCTCCGGCCGCCCCGACTACATGCAGGCCTTCAACACCTTTGAGGAGGCTCTCGAGTGGTCGCCCGATTTTATTTACCTCCTCCGCCTGCAGCGCGAACGGCAAGCCGCCCATTTCTTCCCCAGCCTGCGCGAATACCACCATGTCTTCGGCCTGACCCGCGAGCGCTTCCTAGCCTGCCGCCGCCGCGGCATCCGCATTATGCATCCCGGCCCGGTCAACCGCGGGGTCGAACTGGTCGACGAAGTTCTCACCTACGAACACTGCCTGATCAACCGCCAAGTGGAAAACGGCATCGCTGCCCGCATGGCCGTGCTCTACTGGCTGCAGCCCGCGGTCACCCCGTTGCCCGACGACAAAGAGGAGGTCGCCTCATGAGCAGACCGCGTTTGTTCCACGGCGGACTCGCCGTCGATGCCGACCACGCTGCGCCACGGCGGCTCGATATTCTCGTGAATGCGGAGGGAAAAATCGAACGCGCCTCGCCGGAGATCAAACCCGCCGCCGGGGTCGAAGCCGTCGACTGCACCGGAAAAATTCTCCTCCCCGGGCTCTTCGACATGCACGTACATTTGCGCGAGCCAGGGCGCGAGGATGAAGAAACGATCGGGAGCGGGGGACGGGCCGCCGCGCGCGGCGGCTTCACCGGCATCGTGGCCATGCCCAATACCGACCCGCCGATCGACAGCGGCGGACTTGTCCGTTACGTCCGCACTCTGGCCCGTGAGCAATCGCCCGTGCCGGTCTGGACTTCCGGCTGCATCACCAAGGGCCGCGCCGGCCGGCAGCTGGCCGACATTGCCGACATGCAACAACAGGGGGCGGTCATGATCACCGATGACGGCGACCCGGTGGCCGACGCCTACCTTTTCCGCCGCGCCCTTGAATATGCCCGGCACTTCGACCTGCTCGTGGCCTGCCATTGCGAAGTGCCCGAGCTGAGCCGTGGCGGTGCGATGAACGAGGGCGCCCGCTCCTACCGGCTCGGTCTGCCCGGCATCCCCGCTTGCAGCGAGGAAATCAGCATCGCCCGCGACCTGCAACTGGCCCGCCTGGCGGGCGGACGCATCCATATCCAGCACGTCTCGACCGCCCGCGGACTCGAGATTATCCGGCGGGCCAAAGCAGACGGGGTTCGCGTGACCTGCGAAGTCAGCCCTCACCACCTCCTGCTCAGCGAGGATGACATCACGGACTATGACACCAACTTCAAAATGAACCCGCCGCTCCGCACCGTGGAAGACACCGGGGCCCTGCTTGACGGACTGCTTGACGGATCGATCGATGTCCTCGCCACCGACCACGCCCCGCACACCGAGTTTGAGAAGAATCTCGATTTTGCCTCCGCCCCGTTCGGCATCATCGGACTGGAAACCGCCCTTCCTTCCCTCTTCAGCCGGTTGGTGCGGACCGGCCGGCTGCCCTGGGACATTCTCATCCGCGCCTTCTCCCGCGAACCCCGCCGCATCCTCGGCCTCGAGGCCGCGGATTTTGCGGAAGGCCGGCCGGCCGATTTCATCCTCTTCGACCCGGAATCGTCCACCCACCTTTCCGCCGATACCATGGAGTCGAAAAGCCGCAATACACCCTTTATCGGCCAAACCCTGCCGGGGGCCGTGGTCCAAGTGGTACTCGGTGCTGAACTTTTGCTCGGGAGAAAACAGTCATGACTTATCGCGAACTGCTCGGGCAATCCATCGAGACACGCTGCTCGCATCTTTGCGTCGGGCTGGATCCGCTGCCGGGAAAAATTGACGGTCCGGTCGCCGACTTCCTTCGTCGCGTCATCGGCGAGACCGCGGAGTATGCCGCCGCCTACAAACCCAACATCGCTTTCTTCGAAGCCATGGGCTCCGACGGCTACCGCCTGGTCGAAGGTCTGCGCGACATGGTGCCCGCCGGCATCCCGGTCATTCTCGACGCCAAACGTTCCGACATTCCCGACACGCAGGCCATGTATGCCCGCGCCTACTTTGATGTCATGCGGGCCGACGCGGTCACCCTCAACGCCCTGCTCGGACGCGACTCGCTGCGTCCGTTTCTGACCGATGAAAGCAAAGGCGCCTATCTGCTCGGGCTCACCTCCAACCCGGGTTCGGCCGACTTTCTCGCCCGGGACCTCGGCGATCGTCCTCTTTGGCGCGTTTTCGTCGATCTTTGCGGAGAAACTTCGCTCGGCCCGGCCACCCTCGGCGCCGTGATGGGGCTGACCCACCAGAATGGGGCCGACTTTGCCGCGCTGCCCGACATCCCGCTGCTTGTGCCCGGCCTCGGGGCGCAAGGCGGTGAGGCCAAGGCGCTGGCCGGACTCGGCGCGCGGCAAGCCCCCTGGTTGGTCAACGCCTCACGCTCCATTCTTTACCCGGCGGACGGCCCCGCGCAGATCGCGCGGGCGGCCGATGAATTCCGCCGCACCATCAACCGCGCTGCCGGACGCTTTCCGGCCCATGACTAATGAACGACCAACTTCCCATCGGCCTGAGTTTTGACGACGTCACCATCGTGCCGGGGCGCAGCGGGGTGCTCCCCGCCCAGGCCGACCTCACCACCCACCTGACCCGCGACATCCGCCTGGCCATCCCCGTGGTTTCCGCCGCCATGGATACCGTCTCCGAGGAGCGGTTGGCCATGGCCCTCGCCCGGGAGGGCGGCATCGGCATTATCCACCGCAACTGCCCGCTGGAAAAACAGATCGCCATGGTCCGCCGGGTCAAACGCGCGGAAAACATCGTCATCACCCATCCCGAAACCGTCTCGCCCGAAACCACCCTCGGCCAACTCCGCCGCCGCATGCGCGAGACCGGCATCGAGGGCTTTCCCGTGGTCGATGGGAAAAACCTCGTGCTCGGCGTCGTGACCCGCCGCGACATCTGGGTCGAAGAAGATGAAAATATTCTCGTGCGCAATGTCATGACCCCGCGCGAACGGCTCGTCACCGCTTCTCCCGGCTGCACCCAAGCGGAAGCCAAGGCCATCCTCCACCGTCACCGCATCGAAAAATTGCCGCTCGTCGATCCGGACGGCCACCTCGTCGGACTGATGACCGCCTCGGATATGGTCAAAACCATGCAGCATGGAGAAGCGAGCAAGGACGGCGAAGGACGCCTTCGTGTCGGCGCGGCCATCGGCGTGGGACCGCGCGCGCTCGAAGCGGGTGATGCTCTGGTCGAAGCCGGCTGCGATGTCATCGCGATCGATGCCGCGACCGGCCACACCGAATCTCTGCTTGCCCAGCTCGAGAAATGCGCCGGCCGCTGGTCCGGCATCCCGGTCATCGCCGGCAACGTGGTCACCGCGGAAGGAGCAGCGGATCTCATTGCCGCCGGCGCCGCCGCAATCAAGGTCGGCGTCGGCCCCGGCTCGATCTGCACCACGCGGGTCATCGCGGGCGTCGGCACACCGCAATTCACCGCCATCCGCACCGTTTCGCGCGTCTGCCGCGAACGCGGCATTCCGCTCATCGCCGACGGCGGCATCCGTTACTCCGGCGACATCGTTAAAGCCCTCGCCGCCGGGGCGGATGCGGTCATGCTCGGCTCCCTCCTCGCCGGCACCGAGGAAAGTCCCGGCAAGCTCGCCCGCTGGCAGGGCCGCACTTTCAAAGAATACCGCGGCATGGGGTCGGCCGGGGCTTTGGCCAAAGGCTCCCGCGACCGTTACGGACAGGAAGGCGCCGCCAAATTCGTGCCCGAAGGGGTCGAGGCCCGCATTCCCTACCGGGGAGCGCTGGGCGAACTCGTCTTCCATCTCATGGGCGGACTCCGGGCCGGCATGGGCTACGTCGGCGCGGCGAACCTTGCCGAATTGCGCGCCAAAGCCACCTTCATGCAAGTCACCGCGGCCGGATTGCGGGAAAGCCATCCGCACGACGTCACCATCACCGAAGAGCCGGTCAACTATCACTCGTCCTGACTTCCATGCGCACCCAAATCGCCGTCATCGACTACGGCTCCCAATACTCCCAACTCATCGTCCGCCGCCTGCGCGGGCTCGGCTACTTCGCCAAGCTCTACCTGCCGGGGCATTGGGATGACCTCGACCGCCCCGCGGCCGTCGTGCTTTCGGGCGGACCCGCCCGGGTCAACGAACCCGGGGCCCCCGACGTTGATTTCGACCGCCTGCAGTCGCTCGGCTGCCCCGTCCTCGGCGTCTGCTACGGCATGCAACTGCTCAACCGCAAATTCGGCGGCACCGTGGCGCACTGCGGCGACCGGGAATATGGGCCGGTCACCATGGACGTGCGACACCCCGATACCCTGCTCAAGAATCTCCCGGCGCAGAGCACCATCTGGATGAGCCACTCGGACAGCGTCTCCGAGTTGCCGCCGGGCTGCGAGGTGCTCGCGGTCAACCCGCGCGGCACACCGGTGGCCGTGCGCTGGAACGATCGCTTCTTCGGCATCCAATTCCATCCCGAAGTCAGCCACACCGAATACGGCACGGAAATTCTGCGCAACTTCCTCGACCTCTCCGGCGAAGCGCCCGCTTTCACCATGGACCGCTTCAAGGAACAGCTCATCGCCGAGACCCGCGAACAGGTCGCCGGACGCAAAGTGGTCTGCGCGGTTTCCGGAGGCGTCGATTCCACCGTGCTCGCCATGCTGCTCAAGGAGGCCGGCGCCGACATGCATCCCATCTTTGTCGACAACGGGCTCCTCCGCCGCGACGAGGGCGACGAGGTCGTCGCGCAATTTGAGCGGCTTGGCATCGGCATCGACCGGGTTGATGCGACCGACCGGTTCCTCGGCCGCCTGGCCGGCATCACCGATCCGGAAGAAAAACGCCGCCGCATTGGCGATGAATTCATCGACGTTTTTTTCCGTCAGGCCGGACAAATCGAACTCCTCGCCCAAGGCACGCTTTACCCCGACGTGATCGAAAGCGCCACCAGCGGGTCCAAGGCCTCGCGGATCAAAACCCATCACAACCGCGTCGACCGCATCCTCGAACTGCAGTCCGAAGGACGGCTCCTCGAACCCCTGGCCGAACTCTTCAAGGATGAAGTCCGCGAACTCGGCGCGGCCCTCAACATTCCGCACGACATGCTCCACCGCCACCCCTTCCCCGGCCCCGGACTGGCCGTCCGGGTGATCGGAGAAATCACCCCGGCCCGTCTCGAGGTCTGCCGCGCGGCCGATGCCATTTTCATCGGCGAGTTGAAACGCAGCGGATGCTATGACAAAGTCTGGCAAGCCGGTACCGCCCTCCTGCCCGTCCGCACTGTCGGGGTCAAAGGCGACGAGCGCACCTACGAGGAGGCGGTCAGCCTCCGTGCCGTGACCAGCGTCGACGCCATGACCGCCGATTGGGTCCCGCTGCCGGCCGAAGTGCTGGCCCGCGTCTCCAAGGACATCCTCAACCGCGTCCCCGGCATCAACCGTGTCCTCTACGACATCTCCACCAAACCTCCCGCCGGCATCGAGTGGGAGTAACCGCACCGCCAGGGGAACGGCCGACCCGCTTCGTCCATCGACTCCAACTCCCGCCGGTGGATCGTGCCGCTCCACCGTGATGCGGTGCTCCGTCCCCTCAAGTAGCACCGGCAAATCGCGGAAATTCGCCTTCGCCTTGGTGTCCGGATAAGGTTGCCCCGAGCCCAACCAACGCGACAACGGCGAGGAAAGTTGCTCCTCCGTTGCTTGAAATACCGCCCTCGCTTCAGGATTGGCCGGTGGGGATTTCGGCTCCACTTGCATTTTTCTTTACCGGCTGACGCGCTTCGATGACTTGGGGTTGCGTTCCCTTTTCGCAGCTGACCGCCCCTTCCACCGTTTTGCCAAGTTCGGCACCAAGTCCGTTCGGCGCGGGGAGACGTTCTCCACCACCGCCCAACTGCTTTCGCTCTGCTGTTTGAGACCGACCAAACGGATGTCGCCGCCGCCGGTGGGAAGGGTGGAGGCGAACCACCACGTGACAAAGGAAAGAAAACGTGGTGTTTTCACCCAGATGGGGTCTTGCGCGCAGCCGTCCGGGCAAAACGAGCGAATTTTTCCGCCTTTGGCCAGTCTCGGAAAGCGAGCGAGGCAATAGGTCCTCATCGCGCTCTGGGTGCTCCTGATCAGCAGCGCGCAAGGGTCGGCGGAGCTCACCCTCGGTCTCGTGCCGGTCTGGATGCGCCCGCTCATGGCCGGCGATGCCCTCGCTTTTTACCTGAGGAAAACCTTGTCGCCATCCGGGCTTGGCTGCTGACTACGGACGCGCGCCCGACGCCGCCCTGGCGGCGGGTTGGCCCTGCTGGACCTGGGTCGGACCAGTCGCCCTTGCTGTGCTCCTCACGGCCGCAAAGCAGATGCGCATTTGCTTGGTGCCGTGCTTCATTTTTGGGGCCGCGTTGCTGCCGACCCTCGGATGGGTGCCATGCAACTTCCAAGTCGTGAGCACGGTGGCCGACCGCTCCAACTACTTTACTTTGCTCGGACCGGCTGTGGCTTTGTCCCTGTTCGGCGCCCTCATTCTCGTGTCACTTCTTACCTGCACAGCACCACGGCCGCTGCTCTACTCGGGGGATGTGACACTTTTGCCGACACGCTGGAGGTGAACCCGCGGAGCTGGAAAGCGATGCACCATTGCGCCTCGGCCCTCGACGATCGAGGACGCACCGCGGAAGCCGTGGAACGCGGGCACGGAGTCATCGCACTGCGGCCCGACCGTGCCGAGGCGGTCATCTTCATGCGCCGCTCGGTTCTGCTCCGCGCCACCCCACGTTCCGCGCGGAATCTCGCGGTGATGGAGAAGGAAGGGGGCAATGCCGCGGGTCGCGACGAGGCACTGCGCATTCTGCGGCAGTTGCCGACGGAGGAAGGCAACTGAACTTTACTCCGGGCTCCCTGGAGACTAGCCAAAGGACAGCGTGACTTCACTACGGCGACCAACTTCGGATCCGGTTGAGATTCTGCCCTTGCGCCGCGCGGAGCAGCGCCATGGTCGCAGGCTCGGTCGGGGACACGGCCGGCGGCCTCTGCGCCCCCCTGACCTTATCCTTGCCCCGCAGGTGAGCAGCTACGCTCTGACACCCGCCAAAATCGGCATCCCTCGCTGCACTTTGGACCTGCTTCATTTCAGCCACCTGCTCGGGTGGAACAAAGCGAAAGGAAGATTTTTCACCGCCCGGCCGGTGCGGGTAAAGGAAACCTGGAGCAGCGGGTTGGGTTACCGCTTGGTTCCGGCAAACGGCCGGGAAACTTTCACCCTTGGACTGACCAAGGCAATCGCAGCCAATGCGCCGGGCTTCGAAGGCAAATGAGCCGCGACGCCCTGCGCGCACACCTCGCGGAATTGCACGCCTGCCGGAAATGTCCGCGCATGGCCTCCGCCCCGGTCTCCGGTCCCGCCGTGCCCAGTGAGATCCTCCTGGTCGGCCAGGCTCCGGGAGTGCGCGAACCGCAACTCGGGCGGCCCTTTGCCTGGACAGCCGGAAAAACACTTTTCCGCTGGTTCGAAGAGTCGTGCGGTTTCGGGGAGGATATTTTCCGCGCCAAGATTTATATGGCCGCAGTCTGCCGTTGCTTTCCGGGCAAGCATCCCAAGGGGAGCGGTGACCGAGTGCCGGATGAGGTCGAGATCGCCCACTGCGCTCCGTGGCTCGAACGGGAAATCGCGCTCCTGCGGCCCAAGCTGGTCATTCCGGTCGGCAAACTCGCCATCGGACAATTTGTCGAAGCGAAGACGCTGGCCGAGGTCGTCGGCCGTGTCCTTCCTTTGGCGCGCGCCGGGATGAAATTCGATTTGATCGCCCTCCCGCATCCCTCCGGCGCTTCAACTTGGCACCGCATGGAGCCGGGCAAGACCCTCCTGCGGCAGGCACTACGAGCCTTGGCCGGGCATCCCGCGCTCGCGCCCCTCACGTCAAAGACCCACCGTTGTTCCTCGACCACCGTCCCGAACGGTTGGTCCAAGAAAGCGGTGTTCCAGCCGCAGCCCGCAGGATAAAAGAAGGCCGTGCCACCCGTATCCTGCTACCCGCTGCTGGTCATCGATGCCGGCAACTCCGCGGTGAAATTTGCCACGGTGGACCGGGCCGGGGCCAAGCCGCGGATCGTGGCCTCCGTTGAGACACCTAAACTCACGGTGACCCGCGTGCGCACCATCTTCCGTCAAATTCGCACCCGGAGCGCGGTTGCCTCGTGCGTCGTACCCAGCGCGGCAATCATCCTCCGGGCGGGCTGTCCATCTGTTTCGTTGCTCGAAAAGTCGTCGGCGCTCAACTTCCGGACGGATGTCGATCGACGAACGGTCGGAGCCGACCGCCTGGCCAACATGGCTCAGGCGGCGCAGCGGTTTGGAAAAAACGTGCTTGTCGCGGATTTCGGTACGGCGGCGACTTTTGATCTGCTCGACGAAGGCGGACGATTCGCGGGCGGAGCGATCGCTCCCGGTTTGCGCACCTTGGCGACGGCGTTGTCCCAGGGGACCGCACTGTTGCCGGTGATCGAAAGCAAACCACCGCGCACCATGATGGGAAAAAACACGCGGGACGCACTCCGCTCCGGCCTCTGCGGGGGTTATGCCGGATTGGTCGCGCATTTGCTGGAACAACTTGGGGCAGACGGGAGGCAGGTTATTTTCACCGGCGGAGATGCCGGTACAGTGGCCAAGCTGGTGGGCGAAAAAGTCGTGGTTGAGCCACTTTGGACCCTGCGAGGCATTGCCGTCTTGGGCGCCCTAAACACCCGCGAAGCAAGCAAATAAGCGACTTGCGGGGCAATTCACCTTGCCGCGCGGCCTGCGGCAGCTAAGTTGGAGTTAGCCGGCGGCGCGGAAAACCAAACGCTGCGGCAAGACATATCATGGCCAACGCAATGGTGATCGGAATGGGCGGGGTGGGATCCGTCATCGCCCAGAAGCTGCACGAATACGATTGCGTCGACCGCATCATTTGCGCCGACCGCGATACGGTCTTTGCCGAGCAACTGGCCAAGCGCCTTCCGAACAACCGCTTTGTCGTGGTCAAAGCCGACGCCATGGATGTGAAAGGCACGACCGCGCTGATGAAAGAGCACAAGGTCAAGGTGACCTGCAATGCGGCGGTCTGCGCGACCAACCACGCGCTTCTCACCGCCTGCGCGGAGGCCGGTTCGCATTACCTCGACATGGCGGCCGACATTTACGCGCCTCCCGGGGCGCGCCGCAGGTCGAAGAACTCTTTCGACACGGAGATCGAGGCCTTCCACGAAATCTTCGAGGAAAATAACCTCGCGGGTATCCTTTGCATGGGCATGGATCCTGGCGCGGTGAACATCTTCGCGCGCTGGGCCATGGACCGCCTCGACACGGCCACAAGCATCCGCGTGCTCGACGCGGACAACGCGGAAGTCAAAGGCTACCGCTTTGCCGTGCTTTTTTCTCCAGAGACCTTTTTCGAAGAACTTGGTGCGGTTCCATACTTCGTCAAAAACGGCAAAGTGACGGCCGGCAAACCCCTCGAATCGGAATTCGAGTGGATCCGGTTCCCCGAGCCGATCGGCCTGCAGCCGACCTACGCGGTGGCGCACGAGGAAGGGGTCAGCCTGGGGATTTACCCGCCGTTTGTGCAAAAAGGCGTTCGTTACTCGGTCTTCAAATACAGCGTGAGCGACAAAGTTGTCCACCTCTCGAAATCCCTGGCCTTGCTCGATCTGGACACCTGGAAAAAAGTGAAAGTCGACGGAGTAGAGGTCTCCCCTGTGCGGGTGGCCACCCACGCCTTGCCCAAACCGGCCCAGTTGGGCGCAACCGTCGACGGCTATTCGTGCGTCGGCACCGAAGTGCGGGGAACCCTCGGTCGGCGACGGGTCGAATATTTCATCTACACGATGGATAACCACCGTGACTGCTACGAGAAATACGGCTACTCGCTCACCCTTGTGCAGACCGGCATACCGCCCGCTTTGACCGCACGCCTGCTCATCGAGGGCAAGATCAAGGAGCGCGGGGTGATGATGCCGGAAGCGCTGCAACCGGATGAATTGATGACCCACTTCAGCCACGAAGGTCTCCCCATTTTTGTCGAAAAACGCGAGACCGAGCGGATATGAAACCCCACCCCTTTCTCCTCGGCAGCCGCTCGATCAGCACGGCGGAAACGGCGGAGATCCGCGATCCCTATAACGGCGCGTTGGTCGCCGAAATTTGCCTGGCCGGGGCCGCTGACCTCCAAGCAGCGCTCGACTTGGCCGCACGCAGCTTTGCAGAAACGCGGCACACTGCGCCGGTCGAACGCTCGCGTTTGCTCCGCCGGATAGCGGAGACCATCGGCCAGCGGGCCGAGGAATTTGTCGAGTTGCTCATCGCCGAAGCGGGCAAACCCGTGGCGCTGGCCAGGATCGAAGTGCAGCGGGCGCAGTCGACTTTCGAGTTGGCGGCGGCGGGCACCCTGGAACCGAACGGGCATCCGATCGAAATGGGTGCGACACCCGCCGGCGCGGGACACTCCGGGTTGGCGCGCCGTTTCCCGCTCGGCGTCATTCTCGGCATCACCCCGTTCAATTTCCCGCTCAATCTCGTGGCCCACAAGGTTGCCCCCTGCCTCGCCACGGGGAATACCATGATTCTCAAGCCGGCCATGAAGACACCGCTTTGTGCTTTGCTCCTCGGCGAGGTCCTCGCGGCCTGTGGCGCACCGGCCGGACAGATCTCATTCCTGCCCTTCGATCATGAACACGTCGGCGCCCTGCTCCGCGATCCCCGGGTGAAGATGCTTTCTTTCACCGGGGGCGTCGAAGTCGGGTGGAAACTCAAATCGGAAGCGGTGAAGCAAAAGATCACCCTCGAACTCGGCGGCAATGCCGCCTGCCTGGTCGAGGCCGATTCCGATTGGCGCCACCACGCGGCAAAGATGGCGGTCGGCGCTTTCGCCTACGCGGGGCAGTCGTGCATCAGCGTGCAACGAATCTTTGTGCAAGAAGCGATCTTCGCGGAATTCAAGGAGACGTTCCTCGCTGAGGTGCACGAGAAGGCGGTGGTCGGGGACCCGCGCGCGGCGCATACCCTGGTCGGCCCGATGATTACCCAAGCGGCGCTGGACCATGTTGTTGCCCGGGTCCGGGACGCCGAGAAAGGCGGAGCCCGCTTGCTTACCCCGCTCAAAATCGACGGCCAGATCCTGCATCCCGTCGTTCTGGAAAACGTGCCGCGCGATGCGGCAATCGCCTGCGAGGAGGCGTTTGCCCCGGTCGTGGTGTTGGAATCTTACCGAAACTTCGCCGACGGCTTGGCTGCGGTGAACGATTCGAAGTTCGGCCTGCAGGCGGGCGTCTTCACCACTAGTCTGGCGAAAATTTACGAGGCCTACGATGTGCTTGAGGTCGGTGGCGTCTTGATCAACCAGGTGCCCACCTTCCGCACCGAGAACATGCCCTACGGCGGGGTCAAAGACAGCGGGTTCGGTCGCGAGGGGGTGCGTTACGCCATGGAGGACATGACCGAACTCAAATCGCTGGTCATCAACGAACGCGGGCTCTGACCGCGCATGCTCAACGTCGTCCTGGTCGAGCCTGAAATCCCGCAGAATACGGGTAATATTGCCCGGACTTGCCTCGCAGCCGGAGCACGACTCCACTTGATCGAGCCGCTCGGTTTCAATCTTGAGGGCGCGGCCCTGCGGCGGGCGGGGCTGGATTATTGGGCAAAGTGTGACGTGCACCGTTGGCCGTCACTCGATGCCCTGCGCCCCGCGGCGAGAAAGGCCCGGTTTTTTTACCTCACCTCGAAGGTGACGCGGCCGTATTGGGAGGCGCGCTTCGTCCCCGGTGACTATCTGGTCTTCGGTCGGGAGACCCGCGGGCTGCCGGAGAGCCTCCTCGCGAAAGAACGAGAGCACCTCTGGACCATCCCCATGGAGCCCGCGGCGCGGAGCTTGAACTTGGCCACTTCGGTTGGGATTGTGCTTTACGAGGCGCGCAGGCAAATTCAGCCCTCGTGAAATTCGCCAACGCCCAAATCTGCGTCAAGAACGATGCTCGGTCTCGAGAGAAAACACCCCGGCAGATGCGGACCGGCCGAAAGGACGACAAGTGAGCAATCCATCCCCAGTGACCCCGAAAAAACGTGTGCTCTTCATCTGCAGCGGCAATTACTACCGCAGCCGACTGGCCGAGATACTTTTTAACCATGAAGCAGCAGCCGGCAGTCTGGCTTGGGAAGCCGGCTCCCGCGGTCTACTCAAGGCGCGCGAACTGAAAGGCCTGTCGGGGCATACCACGGCCTACCTCAAGGCAGCCGAGTTGGCCCACCTGGCGGCAGAACCGCGCGACCCGATTTCCATCGATGTGCAGGACTTGACCGACTCCGCACTCATCATCGCGATGTGCCGGGAGGAACACCAACCGATGATCGAACAGAAATTCCTCTCGCTGGCCAAGGCCTTGCACAAAGCGGGACGCGTCCGCTTCTGGAATGTCTACGATGTCCCGGCGCGCCCCCGGGCCCTGGTGCGCCTCTTGGGGGGTGGCCACAAAGGCCCCAGCCAGCCTGCCGGCAGCGGCACCGAACACATCGCCTTGGCGGTCAAAGAATTGGTCCGCGAACTGGCGACCCCTTGACCCGGTATATTCAAGATTACGTAATCACCTCAACCCGGCCCCGGCCATTTTCTGCTGGCCAAGCGAAGGATCCTGCCCTATAGTGTCCAATTATGCCGATCCAGAGAAAAAGCGCCTTTTCCCGCCGACTGCCGGACTTGGTCACCGAAGAATTGGTCGGTGTACTTTCCAAGAAAACCTCTTTTGAGTTCAAGCAACTCTTCGATTTGGTCCACGAGAAATTACGCAAGCGCAATGCGGCCAGCGGCGGCGAAGAAATGCTCCGCCTCCGCGCCTACGAGAAATTGCAGAACTTGGTTTCCCGTGGCATGGTCAAAAAGACCGGCAAGAAGTATCGCGGGCTTGCCTCTTTGGCCAACGCCCTGGAGACGGTCGAAGCGCCGGTTCGCTGACGTTCCGCCCGCATGCTCACTGAGCAATATCTGCCCCTGGCCATCCACCTCGCGGTGGCCATCGGTCTGGCCGTCTCCATCTTTGCGGCCAGCCTGGTTCTCGGACGGGCCGGGCAAAGGACGCCGGCCAAAGACATGGCCTACGAGTGCGGCATGCCGGTCCGGGAAGCCGCCGCTCCGCGCTTCAGCGTGAAGTTCTATCTCGTGGCCATGCTCTTCATCCTCTTCGATATCGAGATTGTCTTCATGTATCCCTGGGCCGTGGTATACCGCGACTTTCTGGCTCAAGATGGCAGCATCATCTTTTGGAGCATGGCCGGTTTTGTCTCCGTTCTGACCGTCGGCTACATTTACGCCCTCAAAAAAGGCGCTCTGGATTGGCGGAATTAGCGCGGGCTGAGCTCTCCGTCTCCATGGTTCCTTTCTGCCGGGCCATGATCTCCTGGCCCGCGGTGGGGCCGGCGCAACCGTCTTTAAGAGGATATTCCCCTCACCCACCTGAGGAAATAACTTGATGCCCAGCTCGAAGTTCAGGTCAAAGCATACCGACCAGCTTGGCGGCGAGAAAGTCCGCCTCCTCCGCCGCCAGGTCGAAAGGCGGCGCGAGGGAAAGTACGTTTCCGTGTTGGCCCCCGGCGAGGAGCATGATTCCCTCCTGCAAAGCCTCCACGACGCAGTGCGCTGCCAGGGTATGATCGGGCGACCCATCGGCCTGAATAATCTCGATCCCGACCAACAAACCCGCGCCCCGCAAATTGCCGATCCGCGGCGACGAAATTTTCTGCAGTACCGCCCGCAAATGCCGGCCGGCCGCCTGCACCTTGGCCGCCGTCTCCGGTCGGGCGTGCTCGCGCAACGCGGCCAAGGCCATGGCACAGCCCAGGGGATTGCCGAGAAACGTGCTGGTGTGCAGGGCCTCGCCAGCCGACTCCGGCCAGGCGTCCATCACCGTGGCGCGCCCCACACAGGCCGAGAGGGGAAATCCGGAGGTCAGCGCTTTACCCAGACAAATGAGATCGGGCACAACTTCGGAATGGTCACACCCGAAGAGCCGTCCGGTGCGGTTTAACCCGGTATAAATCTCGTCGGCCACGAGGAGGATTTTTTCCTGGTCACAAATCCGCCGGAGGAGCTGCAGAAAGGCACGCGGCGGTACGATGTCCCCGCCCCGCCCTTGAATCGGCTCGACCAGAATGGCCCCGATCTCGCGCCTGCCCAATTCCATGCTGATGCGTCGTTGCAGTTCTTCGAGACAACCGCTGCTGCACTGGGGAAACTCCCCGCCTTCGAGGGCAGGCGCAGCGCGGTGCCCGAGTGGACACCGGAAACAATACGGATATGGCACGCTCAGCGCAAAGCCCCCGAGTTGCCGGGCGAACGGCGTGCGGAAAAACTCCAGCGCCGATACTTCGAGCGCGCCGTAGCCGAGGCCATGATAAGCCCCCGCGAAGACCAGGACGCCCGGTTTGCCCGTGTGGAGCACTGCCGTCTTCAACGCAGCCTCGATTGCCTCGGATCCCGAACTGCCGAGGACGACTTTACCCCGACCCGCACCCCACCGCTCGAAAGTGAGTTCACTCAACATTTCGCACAGTTCCACTTTTGATTCCGCCGGATGCACATCGCCCATGGCATGCAAGAGTTTGGACGACTGGAGGCGAAGCGCCTCTCGCACCGGCGGCCAAGAATGACCCAGCCCCGTCACACCAAAGCCGGAAGTAAAATCGAGGAAACGGTTGCCGTCCGCATCCCAGACATTGACCCCCTCGGCCCGCTCCCAAAAAACAGGCCACCGCTCGCCGAGCAGCGTGACATTACGCGACTCGACCCGGCGCAGGCGCGCGGCCAATTCGCGCGACCGCGGGCCGGGAATTGCGGTGTGCAGGTCGGGAAGCATCCGTGGACCGTAAACCTAGCGCGACCAAAGCGCTAACACATCCGCCCGCACCTTGTCTGGGGGCAAATCATCTTGCCATGCCGCGCTCCGTTGCTAACGTGGCGGGTCAAGGCGCATGACACTGTCGAGTTTGCTCACGGTCGGGGAAATTATTCCCGAAATGAAAACAACGGAGCGATGGCCGGCGATCACCGAGATCGTAGACCTGCTCGTGGTGAAGCAACGTATTGAGCCCCAATATCGGGAGAGCGTTTTGGATGCCTTGAAGCAGCGCGAGGAAACCATGAGCACCGGCATCGGCTTTGGCATCGCCATCCCCCATGCCTCCTCCGAGCACGTCACCGAGGTGGTGGCCGCCTTCGGCCGCTCGACCGCGGGTATTGAATTTGACTCTTTGGACAACGAACTCGTGCACTTCATCGTGCTCTTTGTCGTTCCCCGTGACCAGTTCCAAGTCCATCTGCGCACCCTTGCGGCCATCGCAAAATTCCTCAACGACCGCACGGTGCGCGAGGAATTGGCGGCCGCGCCCACTGCGCAGGACATTCTGCAAGTTTTCGCCAGCCGCGGCGGTCACCGCTAAATGAGCGCCACGCCGCAGGCCGTGCTGACCAAACGGTTGCACGCGGCGCTGGTCGCCTGCGGATTGCCGCCCGAGCGGGGCGAGGTGACCGCGGCAGCCGACACCCGGTTCGGCGACTACCAAGCCAATGCCGCCATGGTTCTGGCCAAGGAAGCAAAAACCAACCCGCGCGAACTCGCAGCCCGAATTGCCGGCTATTTCGAAGCGGGCGACATTTGCCTGAAGCCGGAGATTGCCGGTCCGGGCTTTCTCAACTTCCGCCTTAAGCCGCCTTGGGTCTCCGGGCAACTCCGGGCCCTGGCGGATGAGGCCCGCTGCGGCGTCTCCGCCACGAAAAACCCGCTCCGCATCATCATCGACTTCAGTTCGCCCAACATTGCCAAGCCGATGCACGTCGGGCACATCCGGAGCACGATCCTGGGCCATGCGCTGGCCCGCATCGCCCGGTTTGCCGGCCACGAAGTTGTGACCGACAACCATCTCGGCGATTGGGGCACCCAGTTCGGCAAAGTTCTGCACGGTTGGAAGCACCTTCTCGACCGTGATGCGCTGGAGCGCAATCCGATCGCGGAAATGACGCGTCTCTACCGTGAGGTCAACGCGCTCGAGCAGACCGACCCAGCCGTACACAAAGCGGCGCGCGAGGAACTGGTCAAACTGCAGCAAGGAGACCCGGAAAACCGCGCCATCTGGGAGCAACTCGTCGATTTGTCCTGGGCCGAATTTGCCGGGATCTACGAAAAGCTCGGGGTGGATTTCGACGAACGCCTCGGGGAAAGTTTTTACCATCCCGCGCTCGCCCCGCTGGTCGACCAACTCCTCGCCGCCGGGACCGCGCAAATCAGCGAGGGTGCCGCCTGCATTTTCTTTCCGGATATTCCGGCCCTGACCGAGAAACCATGCCTTATCCGCAAGAGCGACGGAGGCTTCCTCTATGCCACCACCGACCTGGCCACGATCGAATACCGGATCGAGCGATGGGACCCGCAGGCTATCTGGTATGTAGCCGGCGCCCCGCAGCAGTTGCACTTCCAGCAGGTCTTCGCCGCCGCAAGGCGGATGGGGGTCGGAACACAACTCGAGCATGTCGCCTTCGGCAGTATTCTTGGCGAGGATCACAAACTGATGAAGACCCGCTCGGGCGACAATGTCCCGCTGCGCGACTTGATGGACGAAGCCGTCAGCCGGGCCCGGGCCATGATCGAGGCGAAAAATCCCGAACTGCCCGCCGAGGAAAAAGAACACATCGCGCGTGTCGTGGGACTTGGTGCGGTCAAATATGCCGAACTCTCCCAGCACCGGATGAGCGACTACGTCTTTTCCTGGTCCAAGATGCTCTCCTTGCAGGGCAACACCGCACCCTATTTGCAAAATGCCTACGTGCGCGTGCGGTCGATTTTCCGCAAACTTGGGTCCGAACTCGGCAGCGTGCAGGAGGTGGTCCTGACCGAACCGGCCGAACTGGCCTTGGCCAAAAAGCTTCTCCGATTCGGCGAGATTGTCCCGTTGGTCCTCCAGGACTTCCGTCCCAATCTTCTGGCCAACCATCTCTTCGAGACAGCCAATGCCTTCCACACCTTTTACGAAGCCTGCCCGGTGCTCAAATCCGGGGGCGTGACAGAGCATTCCCGCCTCGTCCTCTGCGCAGCGACCGCCCGCGTGCTTAAGCAAGGTCTCGATCTTCTCGGTGTTCAGGTGCCCGAGCGGATGTGAAGGCGGGGCGCGAGATCCCTCTCGCGACCGAGACGGTTGGCCTTATTTTCCCTCCGCGGCACTCGGTGCCCCGAAGGAAAAAAGCGGCCTGACCCCTTGCTTCAGCGACCCCGGTGGCGCGCGGATACATCCATCCAGAGCGCCTGACGGAAAAACGGCGCGCGGCGGTGGCGGAATCCCCACCAACCGGCCGCGATGGCCAGCTTACGCAGCTCAGGAAAGGAAAAGGCGCGTTCCGCCGAAAGGCGCGCGTCGTGCTTGGTCATGGCCTCGCGGTAGATCAGCCCGGTCAGGGCGAAAATTCCGGCTTGGGCCAGACGCGAACGGCGCAAGTCAGTGACCAAGGCCGCTCCTCTGGTCAACTCACGGCACCGGCGGAGCAGGCGGATCGCATCACTTTCCTCCAGATGGTGCAGGACAAGGTTGCAGAGCACGACATCGTAGAGGGATCCTGCCGAAAAATTAAGAAAGTCCGCCCGGACGTAATGAATCTCGGGGAAACCGCGGGAAAACTTTTCCGCAATCTGCAGGGTCGGCTGCTGACGGTCCACCGCGGTAACGACAAGGGGACAGCCCACTTCCCGCGCGCGTTGGACCAACGCGCGGGGAATGTCACCCGCTCCGGTGCCCAGGTCGAGCAGACGCAGCGGTTGCTGCCGCTCGAGCAGAGGCCCGAGAAAATCGAACACCAAGCGGTGCGCTCCGAAACGGCGGTTGAGTGCCTCGAGATTTACCAAGTCGGCTTCGAGTTCCGGCGTGGCCTGCTCGGCCACGTCCATCCATTCGGGATGACTCTCTGCGAAACGCCGGATCATGCTCGCAGTTGCAAGGCGGCCAGCATCCGGCCGGTGCGGCCGCGCTCGGCGCGATAAGAGTAGTAATGCCGAACTTCACGCCCGGTGCAAATACCGGCATCGACGATTTGTCCAGCGCCGGCTTCCCGCGCCTGGGCGGCAATCTCGGCCGCGAAATCGGTTTCGTAAAGGGGCGGCCGGATACATGGACTGATCTCGACCACGAGATCGGCCGGCGCAATGCCGAATTTGGCCTGCAGCAAGGCGATGGTGCGCGCCGTGATGCCGGCCGTGGTGCCGGCCCGCCCGGAATGGACCAGCGCAATAGCCCGTCCACGACGATCGGCCAGATACACCGCCGCGCAGTCGGCCACGTAAATGCCGAGCACCACACCGCGACTTTCGGTGACCAAAGCATCGACTCCGGCATGACTCCCCGGAGCCTGAACCACGGCCACCTCGCCACCATGAACTTGCCCGGCTGTAGCCAGCAATTTCGGATCAAATCCGCTCTGATCAAGACAAACCGCGTGGGCCGGGGCCAGCCGCTGCAAGGCGGTCTCACGGTCCGTATCGACCGCGATACCGGCCATCCGCGGGACAAACAGCGCGCGCACACCAGCCAAAGCAGACAGTGGATGATAGAGGGAACCAGTGAACACCACGCTCAGCGCTTGACGCTTTTCTGGTCGCCACGAGGGGTCGGCACCGGTTTGGCTTTGCGCGCCCGGAGCGTGTCCCGCTTGTCGGGCACCGCCCCGTGCAGCACGCCGGGATTGGGATTGTCCGTGGCATTAAGCAGGTCATTCCGCCCGCGCTCCCGCGCCGTGAGCATCGGGTCGTCGTAGGTATCGGCATACACCGTGTCGAGGGAGAGCACGCGGTTGTATTCGGCCAAAGCTGTGATGTAGCGAAAGCGACCTTCCAATTCCGTGGTCTGGGCCTGCAAGAGGGAGACTTGCGCGTTGAGGACATCAAGTTGCGTTCCGGCGCCAGCGTCGAGACGCTCGCGGGAAAGCCTCAGGGCCTCGGTCGCTTGCACCACGTTGGCCCGCTGGCTGTCGATTACTTCCTGCGCCTCGATGAGATTGGAGACCGAACGCTGCACATCGAGTTCCACCCCGCGCGCCGCATTGTCATAGTTGATCATGGACTGCTGCAGCGACGCCCGGGCGGCTTGGGTCGCACCGACCGTGGCCAGACCGTCAAAGATATTCCAACTGCCGACCACGCCGACAAAGAGACCATTGACCGCCTCATCCAAGCTTGCCGAGGTGGCAACATTGAACGCCTGGTAGCCGGCCGTGACATTGAGGGTGGGCTGGAATCCGGAGAGCGCGGCTTTGAGTTGCTCCTTGCCGATGAGAATGTTTTGCCGTTGCACTTTGAGCGACGGGTTGCGGGCCAAGGAGGTGAAGACGGCGGCGCCCAGATCCAGTTTGATCGGGCGATAGTCGAGTTGCCCGATCACATCAATGGGCACCAGTGAAGGATCACTCGGGTAATCGAGACCGAGTTGCTTGACCAGGGCGAATTGGGAAATGCGCAAGGCATTGCGAGCCTGAATGACCGGCGGGATGGCATTGGCCAAAGCAACCTCGGCCTGCAGCACATTGAAGCGCGGCACGGTACCGGCTTCGAATCGGCTTTGCTGGTCCTGCAACTGCGATTGGAGCACGGCTACAGATTCCTCGCGTACGCGGATGAGCGCGCGATTGAAGATGACGTCATAGAAAAGCTTTTTGGTGTCGGCCACGACTTTGTCGATGGTCTGACGCAGGGAGTAAAACGCGCTGTCATTGGCCAGCCGTGCCGCGGAGAAGTCCGCCTGATTTTTCCAACCCGACCAGATGTTCTGATTGATTTGGATGGCGACATTCCAAGCTTGGTTGTTGTTGACCAAGCCGAAGTCGGGCACCGGATTAGCCAGGGCGTCCGACTCCACGTTGTAGCCCGAGTTGACCTGCAGGGTGGGCAGCAGAGCGGCCCGCACTTGCACCAACTGGCCGCGCGTCAGACGGATTTGCTGGATCGCCGCGAGAATCTCGGGGTTCTTTTCCACCCCCGTTTGGATCGCGGCATCAATCCCAAGGCGTTGGGCATCGGGAGTCAGTCGCAACTCCAGCGAGCTGGCGGGCGGCAACTTGATCGTGGTCACCGGATCCGGGGACGAGGGGCTCTCCGGCTCGGGGATTTCCGGCACCGGAGGGAAAGTCATCTGCATGGGATCGGGAATGCCCTGCTCCACGGGACCGCCGAGACCCAATGAGAGCGAGGCGGCATTGGTCAGGGCCGGCAGGGGAGAGACCACCGGACTCGGCATCGGCGTAGGCAGGGCGGCCGGCATGGGGGCCAGCGGGGCGGGTTGCTCCATGGCCGCGGCGGCCGGCGGAACAGGCGGCGGAGTCGGGCTGGCCGCGGTGATCTGTTCGGCTGTGGGGAAACTTTCAGTCATGATCGCGGTCAGGTCGGTCGGGCTGGCGACCGGCGTAGCGACGGGCGGGGGATTCTGGGCGTGGAGATGCGCCACGGGACCAATCCAGAGGAAAAAAGCAACCGTAAAGCGGACGCTCGGGTGAGACTTCATAAAACGACCTTGATTAAACCCCGACCTCCGCCCTCTCGCCAAGCCTTTCAAGGCTGATCGCCTGACGCCGCCGGACGGGCCACCCCCTCGTCCGCCACCACTTCGTCGCCCAAGGCCGGGCCGCCCTCGAGAACTTCCATGGCAACATAAGGCGGCCGCGACTCCTCGGTGACGACCAGCTGCGCGGTGCGCCTTTTGTCGCGGAAAGCCATGGCCGCGGTGCCCGGAGCGGGGCCGGCCCCGGCTCCCACATCGACCAAGACAAAGCGGTGTTCGGTTTCGAGCATAATCACGCGGCCAATCCACGAGGGCAAGGTGGCTTCCGGGATTTCCGGTTCCCTCGGTCCGAAAAGGGCACAGCCTAAGTTGCCGAAGACGATACCGGCCGCAGCGAAAACCTGAAATATTCTCTGCACCGGGTCAGACTCCCGCGCGATCAAGCAGGGAGGCGAGCACTTTCTCCGCTTCAAAATATTCCCGGGCAATTTCCGCGGCCGCGCGCGAATGCCGCGGGTAATCCGCCTGCACAGCCGCGGCCGCAGCCTCCACCTCCGCCATGGTGCGAAAGGCGAGCAGCCCTTCCTTGCCCCCGTAAAACGCGGTGAAACCCGTCTCCTCGGTGATGACCGGACGCCCCGCCGCGAGGTAGCAGGCGGAGCGGTCGCTGAACCATCCGGTCTGGAGGCGCGTGTATTGGTCCTTGGCCACGGTGAACTCGCCCTTGGACTGGCGGATGTAATCCCGGTAGCGATTCCACTCCATGCTCAGCGCGTGGGGGTCGACCAGCCGCCAGTCGTTGTCCTCAAACTTCTTCTTCTCGCCAGCATCCTTGAGATCGGTGGCCAACTCGAAGGGCTCGCCGCAAAGGCGCGGGGCGCCGACAAAGTGCAAAAACTGCAACGACTTGCTCCACAAATACCGGTCGCCGCGCCAATCGATGTCCTTTTTGCCGCTGGTCGACCAATTGCAGATCGAGGTGTAAAGCGCACCGGCAGCGGGCGCGTTATCCGTTTTCCAGAAATCCGTGACCACCGGCTGCCGCGTGGGTCGCCACTCAAGGCCGTGCAAGGGCACGGGAAAACGCGGGGTTCCGACCGCCTCACCGAAAGTGAAAAGCGCGGCATGACGCGACAAGTAGTCCCGCACGGTGGCGTCACCCGAATCGATCTTGATCTGCTCGACGCCCGGGTCGCTCTCCACGTAGATCAAACGGCGGACTGCCAGCAGGTCGTCGTTCAGCTCATGGCTTCCACAGACGTTGAGCGCCGCTTGGCAATCCCGGTAAAGCGCACGCAACCCCGCAAGGTCCAGACCCGCCAGGCGCGGTTCGCCCCCGTAGCGCCCGCAGAAACACCACCGGCCGGCAAAGCCGTGTTCGTCGGCCAACCGCGCAAGCATGCGGGCGGCGTAAGAAATGTCCTCCGTGAGGGTGAAGGCCTCCGGGTCGTAGGGATAGCGGGTGCTGTCTTCGACATACCAGACCTCATGACCGAGCCGCTGCAGGCCGACCATGTAGTGCAAATGCTGCCAAATCACTCCGGCCACCGGACAGGTGCCCATGAAACCGAGGACAATAATTTTTTTGCGGCTCATGATTCGTAATGTCCCGCGGTGAACATTTTCGCGTAAGCCCCGCCGCGGGCCAGCAGGCCCGGACCCGTTCCTTCCTCCACAATGCGCCCGTTTTCCAGAACCACGATACGGTCGAAACGATGAGCGGTGTTCAGCCGGTGCGTCACCAGGAGTGTGGTGCGGCCCTTCATGAGTTCGCCAATGACCGTCATAATCGCCTCCTCCGTCGTGGCGTCGAGCGCGGACGTCGGTTCGTCGAGCAGGAGGATCGGCGCATTCTTGAGGAAGGCCCGCGCAAGACCGATGCGCTGGCGCTGGCCGACACTGAGGTGCCCGCCCCGCTCGCCCACCTGGCTGGAAAACCCCTCCGGCAGGCCGGTGATGAAATCGTAGGCTTGAGCACACTGTGCCGCTTCGATGATTTCGTCCTCCGTGGCTTCAGGGCGGCCGTAGGCGATATTCTCCCGCACCGTAGTTGAGAAGAGGAGGGTGTCCTGCAAGACTATGCTGATATTGCCGCGCAACGATTTCTTGGTCACGTCCTTCAGGTTGCGGTCATCGACCAAGACGTCCCCGCGCGTTGGATCGTAAAACCGGGGCACCAGACTGAGGAACGTGCTCTTGCCCGCCCCGGTCCCGCCGACAATGGCCACGCTCTCCCCATGCACCACGCGCAAATTCACCCCGTGCAGAATTTGCCGGCGTTCGTCGTAGCCGAAATCGACCGCACGCATGGTGATATCCCCCTGCACCGCGCCGATCGGCGTCGCCTCCGGTGCGTCGCGCACATCATCCTCGCGGTCGAGGATATCGAAACAACGACGTGCGCCCGCCGCGGCACCTTCCATCGCCCAGGCCGTATAGGTCAATTGCTCCAGCGGCGCATAAAGCATGAGAAGGTAAGAGCCAAAGACGAGCAGATCTCCAAGGGTCAACTTACCTTCGAGCACGTGGAGCGAGCCGACATAGTAGAGCACCGCGGTGCCGACTGCCATGAGGGTTCCCACCACCAGGGCGCTGGTCACATTGGTGAAGGTCAACCGCAGGTTGGCCAGCAGGCTCTCGTGCGCGCGGCGGTGGAACTGGCCGACCTCGCGATCCTCCTGTCCAAAAGCATGCACCATACGCACCGAGGCCAGCCCCTCCTGCACGGTGGCGAGCAGGGCGCTTTCCCGTTCCTGGATGACCGTGCTCTGGGAACGGATTTTTTTCGCGAAGTAGTAAATGGCCAGAACAATCAGCGGGACAACGGCGAGGGAGAGAAAGGTCAGCTCCGCGTCGAGCCGGATCATGATAAGGAAGGTGGCTGCGAGCATGATACCGGAGGAAAAAATGTTGGTGAAACCGCGGTTGTAAATTGTCTGGATCGACTGGGTGTCATAAGCCACCCGGAAACTGGAATCGCTGGAACGCCGGGTATCATGGAACTTGAGCGAAAGCCGTTGCAGGTGCCCATAAAGCTCCGTGCGGATGCGGACGAGAGACTTGAGGCCGGCATTGATCAGGAGATAGCTCGAGCCGAGATTGGCCAGGCCGGCCAGCACGGTGATGACGACCAGGGCCAGGCAGAGGAAGAGAATCAGGTTGGCCGGATCCGCGGACGACCCGGACCATTGCTCCAATTGGGCCCGTGTCGCCGCAGTGCCGGCGGTGGCCGGCGAGAGAATGCCGTCGACGATGTATTTGAAGGGCCACGGCTTGAGCAAATTGAGTCCGGTGACAACCAAACCGAAACCGAGGGCAAGGAGTGTTTCGCCGAGAAAGGGACGATAATAAGCGAACGTACGGCGGTAGATGCTCATGAAAACCCGGCGACTCAGGCGTCGAAGAGATTCTGCTGGTTCCCCCGGGCCGGCGCGGTGAGTCCGAGCTTGGTGTAAGCGGCCGGCATGGCGGCCCGGCCCTGCGGGGTGCGGTGCAAATAGCCGCGCATGATGAGAAAGGGCTCGTGCACCTCCTCGAGGGTCCCGGATTCCTCGCCCACGGCCACGGCAAGGGAGTTGAGCCCGACCGGGCCTCCCCCGAACCGGTGCACAATGGTCTCGAGGATCCGCTTGTCCATTTCATCCAGCCCGTCGCCGTCGATGTCGAGCATGGCCAGCGCGGCGGAGGCCGATGCCGCGGTGATCGTTCCCGCGGCGCGCACCTGGGCGTAGTCGCGGCACCACTGGAGCAGGTTGTTGGCAATGCGCGGCGTGCCCCGGGCCCGGTTGGCAATTTCGCGCGAACCACCGGCATCGATCGGCACATCGAGCAGACCGGCACTGCGCTCGACGATTTGCACCAAGTCGGACGCCTCGTAGTAGTCGAGCCGGCAGCTCATGCCGAAGCGCGAGCGCAACGGGGCGCTGATCATGCCGGAGCGGGTCGTCGCCCCGACCAGAGTGAACTTCGGCAGATTGAGCCGCACGCTGCGCGCGTTGGGCCCCTGGTCGATGATGATGTCGACCTTGTAGTCTTCCATTGCAGGGTAAAGGTATTCCTCGATGGCGGGCTGCAGGCGGTGGATTTCGTCGATAAAAAGAATGGCCCCCGGCGGCAGGGTGGTGAGCAGGCCAGCCAGGTCGCCTGCTTTTTCAATGGTCGGACCACTGGTACACTTCACTTCGGCACCCATGGCGTTACCCAAAATGAGCGCGAGGGTGGTTTTGCCCAGTCCGGGCGGGCCGGAGAGCAAAATGTGCTGGAGGGCGTCACCGCGGGCCTTGGCCGCATCGACCATCAACTCGAGCCGTTCGACAATGCGGGCCTGGCCGGTGAACTCGGCAAACATCGGCGGCCGCAAGGACACATCGAGCGGGGTCTCGGGCGCCTCGGCCGCCTCGCGCAAAAAATCTTTGCCCTCCATAGCCACGCAGGATGAACCTCAGGCAGGGCTTCCGGCAAGTGCGCGGGCAAAATCGTCCAAGGCGGCGGCCACCCCGCGCGGGTCGCGAAGCAAAGAGGTGCCGACCAGCGCCATGTTGAAATGACGGGCTAGCGGGGCCACCGTCTCGGGAGTCACCCCGCTTTCAGCCACCCGCACGCAGCCGGCCGGAAGGCTTTCGGCCAACTCGAAGGCCGCAAAATCGAGACTGAAGTCCTCTTCGGCATTTTCCCCTGCGCCGATGAATCCGCGGTGAGATTTGAATTTGCGGCTGTTGATCCCCACAATCCGGGCTCTGCCGGGCAAGGCATCGATTTCGGCCGCCTCATGCACCTCGAAAAGAGCCTCCATCCCGAGTTCGAGCACAATCTCGTGTAACCCCCGCATCTGCGCGGCCGAAAGGATATTGGCCATGAGCAGCACCGCATCGGCGCCGGCGGCACGCGCCGCATAGACCTGATACGGATCGAGGATGAAATCCTTGCGCAGCACCGGTTTGCTCGAGGCAGCGGCAATCCGCCGCAAATCATCCAAGCCCAGACCAAAGTGCGTTCTATTGGTCAGTACGGAGACCGCGCGCACCAAAGGCTCCGCTTCATAGGCCGCCGCGGCGGCGGCAACATTTTCCGCCCGCATCTCACCCATGCTGGGGGAACGGCCCTTGATTTCGGCAATCAAGCCGAAGCCGTCCGCCGTGAGCACACCGGCAAAATCGCGCGGGGCGGGCGCGCTGGCGGTCTGCCTCTTGAGCTCATCGAGAGGCATGACCTCGCGGGCCGCGTCGAGTTCGCGGCGCACATCGGGGAGAATGCGGTCGAGGATCGTCACAAGTTCAGGTTAGGAGACCCGGGTGGCTGCGGCAACCCAGGCGGCGTAGGACCGCGAGGCGGCACCCGCTTCGATCGCCACGATCTCCGGATTGTCGTGGGGATGCAGCTTGTGCAGGCGCTTTTCCAGTTTGGCGTAGGCCGGGCCCGTTGTCTTGAAAATGACCGTAACCTCGGCCAGGTCCTCCAATTTCCCCGCCCAGAAGTAGATGGAGCGCGCCCCGGGCAAAATCGTACCGCAGGCCACCAGCTTCTCTGCCAGGAGAGTGGTCGTGGCCGCAGCGGCCGTCGCCTCGTCGGGGAAGCTGCAAAAAACGAGCAGAACCATGAGTCAACCAGCCCGCTGTTCGAGCTTCTTCACCCGGTCGTAAAGTTGACCCAGACGGTCCAAGCGGACAATGCCACGCTTCCACTCGCCGATCGGGCGCGGGGGACTACCCACCACGATAGCCTTGGGTTCGAGGTCGTTGCTCAGGCCGCTCTGTGCCCCAATGATGGCTCGGTCGCCGACCTTGATGTGTCCGACCAGACCGGCTTGGCCGGCGATGACCACGTAGTCGCCGATCTGGGTGCTTCCGGAAATGCCGACCTGCGCACAAATGATGCAATGACGGCCGATGACCACATTGTGGGCGATCATCACGAGGTTATCGATCTTGGTCCCCTCGCCGATCAAGGTGCGGCCGAAGCGGGCGCGGTCAATCGTCGTGTTGGCCCCGATCTCGACATCATGGCCGACGATAACGCAACCGATCTGCGGAATTTTGTCATGGCGCCCGTCTTTGGTGTCATAGCCGAACCCATCGGATCCAACGATCACACCGCTGTGCAGAATGACGCGGTCACCCACGACGCAATGCTCCCGGACCATGACCTGCGGATGAAGCAGGCAGGCGGCCCCGAGGCGGGCGGCGCGGCCGACGTAGCAACCGGCGCCGACCACCGTGCCGGCGCCGATCACGGCCTCCGCTTCGATCACGGCTTGCGCTTGCACCGTGGCGTCCGCCGCAATCCGCGCCGAGCGATCGACCACCGCCGAGGGATGAATGCCGGGAGCCGGCGCGTTGGACGCGGGGATGAATTGCCCGGTGACGATAGTGAAGGCAGCCGAGGGATCCTCGACGCGGATGCAAATGGCCGGGGTTTCTCCGGAAAAGTCGCGCGGAACGAGGACGGCAGCAGCCCGGGTTGTTTTGAGATCAGCGGCGTAACGGGGATGACCAAAAAAAGAAATCTCGCCGGGCCGTGCATCCGCCAAGGCCGACGGACCCGTGATGCTCACGGAACCGTCACCAAAGGGATGCTCGCCGTCTACCAGAACGGCTAATTCGGCGACTGTCGGCATGGATCGGACCGGCGCGGAGGCGCGGGGCGGAACCGTTACTCGGCCTTCTTCGGCGCGCTCGCGTTGAGCTGGGTGATGACCGTGTCGCTGAAGTCCATTGAAGGCGCAGAGTAGAGGACAACGGCCACTTGGCTGACGCCCTGGCCCGATTTATCGAAAACCAACTCGAAACCTTCGGCCTTAACTTTAGAGTCAACCACCTTCATGATATCCTGCACAATGTCTCCGCGCATGCGCATGAATTGCTCTTGCAGCTGGCGCTCGCGAGTCTGGCGGAATTCACCGATCTCGCGGTCAAGATTGCGCACTTCGTTGATTTTCTCGTCACGAGCGCGGACCGCAGCCTGCTGCTTATCAGCCGTTAGCTCGGGCTTCTTGGCGTCGGCTTCGAGCTTGTTGATCTCCTCCATGTCGCCCTTCAGACTCTCAAGGCGCCCGTCAAGGTCGGTCTTGGCTTGGGCGCGGGCGTCGTTGAGCCGAGCTTCGGCATCCTTTGTTTTGTAGTAGCTAGTGAACACTTTGTTCATGTCGACGATGCCTACTTTCATTTGGGCCAAGGCGGGCGTGGCTGCAAAGGAACAGAGGGCGGCGGCGAGGGAGAGGGTGACAAACGGTTGTTTCATAATGGAGTTGGAATATTGAATTGATGGACGGCTGAGTAAAGCCTTTTGATCAGACGGTAGGGCAGGAAAAACGTTCAAAATTGGTATCCAATATTGAACTGGATCTGACCGGAGCTCCCGTTGTACTCGTCACTCACCAAGGGGATGCCGTAGTCGATGCGGATCGGGCCGATGGGAAGGTCGAGGCGGACGCCGAAGCCATAGTTGGAATTGTAGTCGTTGCCGTCGAAGTCCCATGAATTCTGGTTCACGTAACCGGCATCGACAAAGAAGGCCCCGCGGACGCGGGTGATGACCGGGAAGGTCAACTCCAAGGTGCCGTAACCGAGGGTGTTGCCGCCGTAATAAATGCCGCCATTGTTGGGACCCACTTCGCGGAATTGGTAACCTCTCAAGTTGTTTGCCCCGCCGAGGAAAAGGCGGTCGAAGATCGGCACATCACCGCTGCCGCCGACCGTGTCAACCGTGGCCATCTGACCCTTGGTGACAAAGATAAGATCCCACGGGAGGGAGAAATGTTGGGAGCCTTCCACGGAAATACCGTAATCGTCGACGTCCTGCTGGCCGGTGATGCTGGCGAGAAACATATTGAGTTTAACGAAGGTGCCTTTGCGGGTCAGGAAGAGATTGTCGCGATTGTCGAAGCTGAAGCCGCCGCTCAAAGCATTGCGGAAGTAGGCTCCTTGCTGGTTGGGCAGGTTGCTCGGGCCACCTCCGGCAATCTCCGGGATACTGGTCGTGACGTCATAGATGTCCACGCCCTCGATTTTATACTCGATATTGGCTGCGATGAAATCGTTCACGGGATAGCGCAGTTGCAGTGCACCACCGTAGTTTGACTGGTCGTAGTAAGGGCTGAGGAAGGTGGCATTGCGGTAGAAAGCCTCCGCGCCGAGGGCAACCCGGTAGCCGAGGAAGTAGGGCTCGGTGAAGGATATTTCCGCGTCGGCGCGCTCGATACCGTATTGTCCGCGGATACGCAGACGCTGGCCGCCGCCGGTGAAACCAGGCCAGCCGAAAATGTCGAAGTTCGTCTGCTGCAATTCGGCAAAGCCGACCAGGCTGTCGATCGTACTGAAGCCGGCGCCGAAGTTGAAGGAACCGGTGCGCTTTTCCTCGACGATAACGTTAAGGTCTTTCCGGCCAGGTACCATCGTGTCGGTTGGGATAGCCTGTACTTGCGAGAAGTAATTGAGGTTTTCCAGGCGCTGACGACTGACGTCGACCAGGGTCGTATCGTAGACGTCGCCGGGGAGGACGGCCAACTCGCGGCGGATGACGTGGTCTTTGGTTCCGGTGTTGCCTTGAATGTTGACCAGGTTGAGGTAGGACTGGGCACCTTCGTCGATGCGGTAGGTCACGTTGACTAACCCGGTGCCGGAGGGTGAGATCTCGGGAACGACGAGGGAGTCGATGTAGCCCCGCGATCCATAGAATTCCTGCAGGGCCTTGAGGTCCCCGCTCAAGCCTTCCGGCGTGTAAAGGGAACCATCTACCATTTTGAGGCGGCTCTTGAGTTCCTCCTCGGTCGTGACATTCACACCGTCGAGGCGGAGACGGTTGACCGAATACTGAATGCCTTCGCGGATGCTGAAGATGAGTTCGATATTGTTGCCAGAGAGCGGGACGACTTCGAGGTTGGTCACCTGCACGTCGGCGAACCCTTCGTTTTGGTAAACGAGGCGGATAGCGTCCTTGTCCTCCTGCAACTGCGCCGGAATCAGCCGCCCGCTTTTGTTCAAGAAAGAAAGCAGGTTTTTCGTCTTGGTTTTCATCGCCTTGCGCAGATCCTTGGCCAGCACCGAGTCGTTGCCCGCGAAATCGATCCGCTGCACGACTTGTTTGAAGCCCTCGTCGACCGTGAAGGTGACGCGCGAGTCGCCGTTGCGGTCGTTGGTGTCGACGCGGGTGGTGATCCCGACCCCGCTGAAGTTGCGGTCCTGGTAAAGGGCCACCATGGCTTGACGGGACCTCTCGACCTGTTCCTCGCTGAGGCGGTCGCCGACTTTGAACGTGAGTTCTTTGCGCAGGCGGTTCGGCGCGACCTCAACCGCGCCCTCGACCAGGATCTCCGAGACCACGGCGCGGCCTTGCACCAAGATGATGACTTTGACGCCATCCCCCTGAGGTTCGGCAAAAATGCGCACATTGGCCACATCGCCGGTGGCAAAAAGGGTCTTGACGTCATCTTCCGCCGCCCGCTCCGAGTAAGGGTCGCCGACCTGCGTTTTGAGATTAGCCATGACCCGTTGCCGGCTGATCGTTTCGGGGCCGACATACTGAATATCAATGGAGCGGACCACAGGGCCGGCCGGCGGTGCCATTTGGGCGGGAGCCTCGGGCAAAAATGAAAACGAGAGCAAAAGGGCGAAAAGGAGGCGGATTCTCATGAAGATGCGGTTTGGTCGGCCGGTAGGATCTGACGAAACCGCCTTTACTGGGGGATGCGGAAGGTCAGGTCAAGACGGAATACCCACCCGCGACACAGCTTGGCCGCGAGTGCCAGCGAGGCTATAAAGGGAGCTATGTTGCCCGCACTGAAAGAATGGGACGTTGTTTGCGAGGCGCTCGGCTCCGGGCGCCAGGTGGTCGTGATCCGCAAAGGCGGCATTGCCGAGGGGAAGGACGGCCTGCGCTTCGAACACGAAGAGTTTGTCCTCCTCCCGACTTTTTTCCACCAGCAATCCGAGCGCGTTGTGCCGGAAGCCGACTTTGCGGCGCGGCAGGACGGCCAGGAAGGCGAGCGCGAATTAGTAGAGGTCCGCCATGCCGCCACTTTGGTTTGGCACAAATTGGTCACCGACCGGGCGGTCTTGAGTCGCTTGCAGGCCTTTCATATTTTGACTCCCGAAGAGGTCGAAACGCGCTTCGTCCAAAAGCCCGCGCCCGGCGTGCAGGTCGCCCTGCTTCGCGTTTACCGCCTTGAGCCGCCCCAACGCGTCCCTTGGCAAAAGTCTTTCGTCGGCTGCCGCTCCTGGGCCGAAATGGACGCCGACCTCGAGTCCTGCTCCCGAGTCTCGGTGCTCAGCGACGAACGCTTCGCCGAGCTGGAGCGCGCCGTACGTGCCATCCTCGACTGACCCCTCTCACCCCCTCAGCCCTTGCATCCTCCCGAGCTTGGCCCCGGCGCCGACTCTGGGCTAATCTTCGCTCCTCATGGAAAAAGTTGTTATTGTCGGCACCGGTTGCGCCGGACTCACCGCAGCCATCTACGCGGGCCGCGCCTCGCTTGCCCCGCTCGTCCTGCAAGGCCTGCAGCCCGGCGGGCAGCTGACCACTACCAGCGCAGTGGAGAACTTTCCAGGCTTCCCCCAAGGGGTTGATGGACCCGACCTCATCATGAGTATGCAGGCCCAGGCCGAAAAATTCGGCGCACGTTTTCAATTCGGCACGCTCGAGGAATTCGAGCCGGGCGACAGTCATCACCGGATCAAAGTCGACGGCCAGTGGTTGGAAACGGAGACCCTCATCGTGGCCAGCGGTGCCGCGGCCAGATGGCCGGGTCTGGCTGATGAAAAGAAATTCATCGGACACGGCCTTACTTCCTGCGCCACCTGCGACGGCGCTTTTTACCGCAACGTCCCGGTCTGCGTCATCGGCGGCGGCGACTCGGCTTGCGAAGAAGCAAATTTCCTCACCCGTTTTGCCTCCGTAGTCTACCTTATCCACCGCCGCGACACCCTGCGCGCCTCGAAAATCATGGCCGACCGCACCTTGGCCAACCCGAAAATCAAACCGCTCTGGAACCGCAAGCCGGTCGAATACCTGGCCGACCCCAAGGGTCACATCTGCGGCATCGTGCTCGAAAATACCGGAACCGGCTCCCGCGAGGAGATCGCGGTGGAATGCGTCTTCGTTGCCATCGGCCACACGCCGAACACCGCGCCGTTCCGGGGCAAGCTCGAAACGGACGACAACGGTTACCTCGTGCAGCATGAGGCCGTGCGGACCAATATCCCCGGCGTCTTTGCCGCCGGCGATGTGGCCGACCATGTCTACCGGCAGGCCATCACCGCCGCCGGCCAAGGTTGCGCCGCGGCCATCGAGGCCGAACGTTACCTCGCCGCGCGCGAATGATCCCCTTGTGACCTCGGCGTCCCGCCGCCGGCCCGCCGCGGCCCATGAAAATCTGCGACCTTACCCAATTCTACTCGCCAGTCAGCGGCGGGGTAAAACGCTACATTTCGGAAAAAGTCGCCTGGATGCGCCGCGCCCGGCCGGACGATCAGCACGTGCTCATCATCCCCGGGGAGAAAAACGAATGCCGCGAAGACGGGCTCTCCCGCACCTACACCATCCGTTCCCCGCTCGTCTCGCGCACCGCCCGCTACCGTGCCCTGCTCGATCTGAATGCCATCGAGGAAATCCTCGAAGGCGAGCGCCCCGATGTCATCGAATCCGGCGACCCGTATCAAGTGGCCTGGAAAGCCCTCGCCTCCGGCCGCGCTCTCGGCATCCCCGTGGTTGCCTTTTACCACTCGCACTTTCCCGAGGCCTACCTCCGCACCATTGACAAATTCTTCGGCCACATCGCGGTCGACATCACGCGCGACGTGGCTCGCCGCTACGTGCGCGAACTCTACAACCGCTTCGCCGCCACCATCGTTCCCTCCCCCGCCCTCGCCCGCCTCCTGCAAGACTGGGGCGTACAGAACACCCGCCTCGGCGAACTCGGCGTCGACACCAAACTCTTCCACGCCAGAGCCGACCCGGACGAAAATGCCGAGGTGCGCGCAGCCCTCGGCATCCCCGGCGAGAAAACCCTCTTGCTCTACGTCGGGCGCCTCTCGCCGGAAAAAAATGTCACCACCCTCTTCGACGCGTTCACCCAACTTGGTGATGCCCGCTTCGCCCTGCTCGTGACCGGCGACGGCCCCGAACGCCGCCACCTTGTCCGCCTGCGCGAAAAAAACGAAAACGTCCATTGGCTGCCCTACCAAGGCGACGGAGGCCAACTCGCCCGCCTCTACCGCAGCGCCGATCTTTTCGTCCACCCCGGCGTGGAGGAAACCTTCGGCCTCGTCGCCCTGGAAAGCCAAGCCTGCGGCACACCCGTGGTCGGCATCCGCGGCAGCTACATGGACCGCATCATCTTCACCGACCAATTGCAATGGGCCGCGGAAAATTCCGCACCGGCCCTGGCCGCCGCCATCCGCGCCATAGCCCAACGCGACCTCGCGGCCGAAGGAAAAGCAGCCGCGGCCCGCGTGCACCAATTCTACGATTGGGACCGCGTCTTCGAGCGCCTTTTCCAGCTCTACAGCGAAGTAGCGCGCCGTTGAGCCAACTCACCGCCGTCCCCGTGGCATGGGCCTCCCGGCCCAGAACGATCCCAACCCATCGGCAAGATGCCGAGGCCACTTAATAGCCCCAGGCCATGACGATATAAGGCAGGGCGCGGCGTCCCCGACGCGCCGGGACCACATCGTCTTCTCTCGCCGCCGATCAAAGCTGGCGATTTGGCCCGCCTCTGCTCAGTCTTCCCCGACGCCATGGCCGCCGCTACCGTGATCCGACCGTTCCGTCCGTCCGACCGCGCGGGCGTGCGCCGCCTTTGCTGCGAAACGGGCTACCTGGGCAAAGCGATCGATCCCGTCTTCGAAGACCGCGAACTTTTCGCCGATTATCTCACCCGCTTCTACACCGACTGGGAACCCGAATCGACTTTTGTCCTCGAGCAGGATGGCGAATTGAAAGGCTACCTCATGGGCTCCCGGCGTCCGCTCCTTCACCAGTTGCATAATTTTTTCCACAACCTCTCACTCTTCGCCCGCGGCGTTTTCCGTTACCCCCGCTACAACCCATCATCCCGGGCTTTTGTCCGCTGGATCATCCTCAATGCCTGGCATGAAGTCCCCGCCGCGCCGCGCCGCCTGCCGCATTTCCATTTCAACCTGCTCCCCGAGGTCCAGGGTCTGGTCCGATCGCGCGAGTTGCTCTTCCAATTTCTGCAGCACCTCCGCGCCCACGGTGAAACCGCCGTCTTCGGCCAGGTCGTCACCTTCGAGGAACGCCGCGGCGCCAAAGTCTTCGAGCGCTTCGGTTTCCGGGTGGTGGAAAAAAAAGAGATCACCAAATACCGCGCCCACCACGCCGAACCCGTCTACCTCTGCACCATCGTCAAGGACCTCGACGACGGCATCCTCATGGAGTCCACCACAGCCTGAGGCCGCTTCTGGGAGTGACGGCTGGACACAGCTTAGCCGTAACCAGGCAAAACATTCTGCCATTTCTGGCACGGCAACAGAGTCGCGTCTGGGCGAGAGTTGACTAACTATTTGGTGAGCGAGGTGGCACGTCGCCAAGGGGGCACGGGCGTCCCGCCCGTCACGACCCGACAACACGGCCGGGACGGCCGTGCCCCCTGGACAAACCGAACCAAGCCGCGCTTTTATTGCGTCTTCAATTGCATGGTTACGGCTTAGCTTAGAGCGTTTTCGATACGAGTCTTTACGCTGTCTCGTTTGATCCATCAGGGTTTGGACTACGTGGCATCGGCATCCTGCCGATGATGTCATGTGATCACGGGCAAGATGCCCGTGCCACTTTTCGGCAAAACCAATGTCGCACCCCTAAAGGGTTTCGCCGAAAAAGCCCTAGGTGGATCGTGATGTCCCCATCGCGATCATCCCCACCCCCATCGCCCGGAGGGCGCGATCCACCTCTTGTTGCGGCGGTCGGTGGGTGAACGCGTGACGGCTTAATCAAGGGCCACGGGCAGCCTACCCGCCCGTGCGCGGGTCCCGCCCGTCACAACCAGACCTGACAGGCGGGACGCCGCTTGCCCTCCGCGCTCTCGGCGGTTCTCTCTCCCCTCCACCCGCAATTTCATTTATCAACCTTCCCACCCATGAAGGCCCCGGCCGCAACCCGCTCGTTTTGGACCGCCTTCGGCCCGGGTCTCCTTTTCGCCGGGGCCGCCGTCGGTGTATCGCATCTCGTCCAGTCCACCCGGGCCGGCGCGAGCTTCGGACTTTCGATGCTCCTCATCGTCATCCTCGCCAACGTGATCAAATTCCCCGCCTTCCGCTTCGGCCCGCAATACGCCGCGGCCACCGGTCACTCGCTGATCGACGGCTACCGGCGGCAAGGACGCTGGACCCTCGTGCTTTTCACCCTGCTGACCGCCGGGACCATGTTCACCGTCATCGCAGTGGTGACCTTGGTCACGGCCGGAGTCGGCATTGCGGTCTTCGGACTCGAACCGCTCATCGCCTCGACCCTCGGGGCCACTGCCGGACCCGCGGCCGTGGCCGCGCTCATCATGATTCTGGTCGCCGCGTTGCTCGCCGGGGGCGGTTACACCTGGCTCGACCGGTTCATCAAAGTGGTCATGCCCGTGCTCACCATCTGCACCCTGGCCGCCATGACCATGGCCCTCGGGCGGATCGAATGGTCCTGGGGGGCCTTGCTGCCCGACCTCACCATCTTCGACCTGGCCGGCATCGCGTTCTGCGTGGCGCTCATCGGTTGGATGCCCGCCCCGGTCGATATCTCGGTGTGGAGTTCGCTCTGGGCCGTGGCCCGCGCCAAGCACCAGCCGCAGAGGCCCGCGCCGCGCGACGTGCTCATGGATTTCGACCTCGGTTACGGGGCCACCACGTTGCTCGCCCTCGCCTTCGTCCTGCTCGGCACCGGCATGATGTATGGACAAGGCCTGACCTTCGAAAACAACCCGGCCAAATTTTCGGCCCAAGTCATCGACCTTTACACCGAGACCCTCGGCGGCTGGAGCGGACCGGTCATCGGTGCGGCTGCTTTTCTGGTCATGCTCTCGACCTCGGTCACAGTCATCGACGCGTTTCCCCGGGTCATCGCCGCCCTCGTCGTGCAGCTGCGCCTCGCCTTCGCCCCGCAGTCCGCGGCCGCCAGCGTCCCGCTCGACGGCGACCGCCGCGTTTACCGTATTTCCTTCGCCATCCTTTGCACCGGCGCGCTAGCCATCCTTTTCTGGGGCATGTCGAGCTTCACCGCGCTGGTCGATCTGGCCACCACGCTGTCTTTCCTCACCGCACCAGTGCTTTCTTTTTTCAACCACCGCGCCGTCCATGCCCCGGAGGTGCCGCGGGACCAGCAACCAGGCGCGGGGATGACCGCCTTCAGCTGGGTCTCCATCGCCCTGCAAGCCGCTTTCGCCCTTTTCTTCCTCTGGTTCAAATTCGGCCCGACCGCCGCCTGACGCGCATCCGTCTTGCCCTGTTTAATCGGAGTGCCATGCTCTGAGGTTCTGTGACCTACGATTTCACCACCTGCCCCGACCGCCACGGCACCGGCTCGCTCAAATGGGAGCGCTACGCCGGACGCGACGTGCTGCCCATGTGGGTCGCAGATTTGGATTTCGTCTCCGCGCCGGAAATCAGCGCCGCCTTGCAAGAACGCGCCGCCCACGGCGTCTTCGGTTACACCATCCCGCCGAAGTCGACGGTCGAAGCCGCTCTCGAATATTTGCAAACCCGCCACGGCGTGACCGCCACCGCCGAACAAATCGTCTGGTTCCCCGGCCTCGTCCCCGCGCTCAATGTCGCCTGCCGCGCCTTCGTGCGACCCGGCGAAGAAGTCCTGACCTGCACCCCCGTTTATCCGCCATTTCTTTCCGCCCCGAAACAGGCCGGCGTCGCACTCCGCACCGTCGATCTCCTGGAAAAAGACGGCAGGTGGGATATCGACTTCGAGGCCCTTGAGCGCACCGTCACCCCGCGGACAAAACTTTTCATCCTCTGCAACCCGCACAATCCGGTCGGACGCGTTTTTCCCGAGGCTACCGTCGCGCGGCTTGCCGACTTCTGCCAAAAGCACAACCTTGTTTTTATTTCGGACGAAATCCATGGCGACCTCATACTCGACGATCTCCCGCACGTCAGCGGACTGAAATTCGCCGGCCCCGACGGACCGCCGGTCGTCGCCATGTTCGCACCGAGCAAAACTTTCAATCTGGCCGGCCTGGCCTGCGCGTTTCTCGTCATTCCCGACGCGGCGACCCGCCGCACCTTCGAGCACGCCGCGCGCGGCCTCATCACCGAGGTCAATGCCTTCGGCTACACCGGTTGCGAGGTGGCCCTGCGCCATGGTTGGCCGTGGCGCGACCAACTCCTCGATGTCCTCCGCGCCAACCGCGACCACATGGCCAGCTTCCTCGCCACCTCCCTCCCCGGCCTGCACACCTCTCACGTCGAAGCCACTTACCTCGCCTGGCTCGACGCCCGTGAACTCCACCTGGCCCACCCGGCCAAGTTCTTCGAAGACCACGGCGTCGGTCTCTCCGACGGTGTCCCCTTCGGGGCCCCCGCCGGTTTCCTCCGGCTCAACTTCGGCTGTCCGCGCGCGCAACTCGACGAAGCCCTCGCCCGCATGGCCCAGGCCCTGCACTCACGATGACTTCCGCCTTTCAGGAAGGGACGAGCGGCCCGCTCGTCCGCTCGATTCCATGCCGGCCCGCGAACCGCGTGCCCCCACCTTTCCCGCCGCGATGACCCACCCGCTCCACCGCGATCCCCTTTGCCGCCCCGAAAACCTCGGCCGCCCCATCCCCGCTTCCCCCCACGCCGTCTCCGTCTGCCTCCCCACCTGGAACGACATCATCGGCTACGAAGAAAAAGACCCGCGCGTCCTCGCGACATTGCGCACCGGCTACCCGCGCTTTTTTTTCCACCCGCTGATCAATGAGGTCCGCAGCGCCCTCGCGGCGCAGCCCGAACGCGACGTGCTCCCCTTTGCCAACGAGGCGGCCGCCACCCAATGCGCCGCACTCGCCTCCGGCCAAGCCGCCTGTGTCGACGGCCTCTGGGCGGCTTACTTCCCGCCGGAAAATCTGCCCGTGGCCCGCGCGTTCTGGCAACACGCCGGCCGCATCCTCTCCTCGCGAGCCGCCGAAGATTGGCTCGCCTCCCGCCGCCTCGCCGCGCCGGACCCCGCGCTCGAACAAACGCTGCGCGACCGCCTCGCCTCCTGGAGCGGCGCCCCCGCGACGAACATCAGCCTCCACCCGAGCGGCATGGCCGCCATCTTCACCGCCTTCGCCGCGGTGACGGCACGCCGACCAGGACGACGCACCGTCATGTTTGGCTTTCCCTACACGGACACGCTGAAAATTCTCTCGAGGTTCGGCGCCGGAGTGGAATTTTTCCCCCGCGGCGACGCCGCGGACTTAGCCCGCCTCGCCACCCTGCTCGAGCAGGAAGAAATCGCCGGCCTCTTCTGCGAATTCCCGAGCAACCCACTCCTCCGCACCCCGGATCTGCCTGCCCTGCACAATCTGGCCAGACAACACGGCGTGCCCGTCATCGTCGATGACACGATCGGCACCTTCTTCAATGTCGACGTCCTCCCGCAGGTCGACTTCGTGGCCAGCAGCCTGACCAAAGCGATCTCCGGCGAAGGCGATGTCATGGCCGGCGCGCTCACCGTCAATCCGGAGGGTCTCTTTGCCCACCAACTCCCCGCGACCTCCCCCGGCGGGATCTACGCCCGCGATCTCGCGGTGCTCGAACGCAACTCGCGTGATTTTCCCCAACGGATGGGACTGGCCAACACCACCGCGCGCGAACTCGCCCGCTTCCTCCAGGCCCATCCCGCGATCGAGCAAGTCTGGTACCCCGGACTCGACCCGTCGCCCGTCTACGAAAAACTGCGCAAACCGGACGGCGGCTACGGCGCTGTGCTCTCCTTCCTCCCGCACCAAGCCGGAGAAAATACGCCCCGCATTTTCGAAAATCTCCAAATCAACCACGGCATCAGCATCGGCACCAAATACTCCCTCGTCTGCCCTTACGTGCAACTCGCCCACTACCACGAACTCGGGTGGGCCAGGCAATGCGGCATCGACCCCCACCTCCTCCGTGTCGCCGTCGGAACGGAAACGTGGGACGATCTCAAGGCGCGCTTCATCTCAGCCCTCGAGGCGGATCGCGCGCTCCGAGCGCGATAATCGTTCCAAGACAGCGCGCCCGGAAGGCGCGATCCACCCAAATGTAGCGGCGGCGTCCCCGCCGTCGGTCGTTTCTTTCGATTCGGCGCCGGGGACGGCGCCGCTACATCCCAACAAAAAAGGGCGGGGAGAAAAACCTCCCCGCCCTTCGTGATTTGCTTCGGTCGGCCCGTTACTTTTTCAGCGCGAACATCCCCGGACCGACTTTCTTCACGCCTGGCATGGTATAAATACGCGCGGCGAGATTTTTCTTCGGCTCGGAAACCTTCCAGACGTATTTGTCCTGCTTGAGGCCCTGGAGCACGGCATCCACGTTGAGCGGGCCACCCGCGCGCTTCATCACCTTGTGCACGGCCGGAGCCAACGGGCCACTCGGCGAGGCCGGCCGCTTCTGGCCTTTGAAGGGCGAAGTGCGCTTTTTGCGGCCTCCGCGCCGGGCGACTTTCTTGGCCGGACGGCCGGGTTTGGCCGCTTTCTTCGCGGCCCGGTCCGCTTTGCGACCCGGCTTGCGGCCGCGGCGACGCGGACCGGCGACGCTCACGGTTTCGCGGACCAAACCGGTGAGCGAAACATTCTTGCCGAGCAGGCGGGTCAATTCGCCTTGCAGGCTTTCAATGCGCTCTTGCAAATCGAGCGCTCGACGTAGTGTAGAGGTAGTAAGAGTTAACATAACAGAAAGTATTTTCTATATTGCCGGCATTTCGGCAATATAATTCGGAGGCACGGGGCGGAGCTGCGTTCTGGACAGAGGGAAATAAAAAGTTCATGCTTCCGTGCGATGGATGACGCACCCGCCCGTTGGGCCCAAAAACTGATCGAATCCTACCGCGACGAAGGCGGCGTGAACGCCGGCGACGAACCTGGTCTGCCTTCCAAACCGGAGATCGCCTCGCTCAGCCTGCAACTCATGCAGTTGCTCTTTCCCGGCTACCACGATGTCGGCCCGATCGGGAAGCCGGAGATGGCCACCCTCACCTTGGACCGCGTCAAGGCCCTGGCCGAAGATCTGCAGCGCGCCTTCCAAGCCGTCCTCTCGGGTAAAGATGACGCGGCGGCCAGCGCGACAGTGAGCAAACTTTTCCAAGAAATGCCCGCCATCCGCACCATGTTGCAAACCGACGTCGAAGCGGCCTACGAAGGCGACCCGGCCGCCCGCACCCGCGACGAGATCATACTCTCCTACCCGTTCCTCGAGGCCATCACGATCCAACGCGTGGCCCATTTTCTTTACCGTCACGAAGTCCCGCTCGTACCACGCATGATGACCGAATGGGCGCACACCCAGACCGGCATCGACATCCATCCCGGGGCAAGCATCGGCAGTCATTTCTTCGTCGACCACGGCACCGGTGTGGTCATCGGTGAAACCTGCCGCATCGGCGCGCGGGTAAAACTTTACCATGGGGTGACCCTCGGGGCGCGCAGCTTTGCCAAGGATGAAAGCGGACGCATCAGGAAGGGCGGCAAACGCCACCCCGACGTCGAGGACGGCGTGACCATTTACCCGAACGCCACCGTGCTCGGCGGCGAAACCGTGATCGGCCGCAACAGCACGATCGGCGGCAACGTCTTCCTCATGCACAGCGTGCCGCCAAATTCCCTGGTCTACAACGAGGAGGCCCAAGTGCGCGTGGTCAACAAGGCCGCAAAGGGCGAGAGCGTCGATTACTCGATCTGACGCCCCATGCCCGCCCGCGCCCTCCAGTCCGGCCCGATTCATCCGGCGGAGACGCTGCGGCAGCTGGCCAACGAAGCACGCACCTGGGCCTTGCGCCTCGAACTTCCGCGCTTGGCCGCCCGCGTCACTTTGCATTGGCACGCCCGCCTGCGCACCACCGCCGGGGTGGCGCGGCTTGACTGCGCGGTCATTCTGCTCAATCCACGCCTGCTGGCCTTTCCGGATGAACTGGCCCGCACCTTCCTCCACGAATTGGCGCATCTCGTGGCGCAGGCCCGCAATCCGCGCCGCCTGATCGAACCGCACGGCCCCGAGTGGAAAGAGGCCTGCCGCCACCTCGGTCTCGCGGACGAAAAACGCTGCCACACCCTCCCGCTTGCCGCGCCCCGCCGGGTGGCCCGCAATTATCTTTACCATTGTCCATCCTGCCGCCGCGAAGTCGCGCGCGTGCGCCCCTTCCGCCGCAGCGAGGCCTGCTTGATCTGTTGCCGGACACACGCCCGCGGCAGCTATGATCGGCGCTTCCGCTTTCTCCCCGGCAAAGTGCCGCCTCTTGAGCACAGCCTGGGGCAACCCGAGCTTTTTCGGCTGTGACCCGCCGAGCCGGGGGCGCACAATCCCATTCCCGGATTTCCCTATGAGCCAGAACATCGAATCCCACCTCGTCGAAAACCGCGTGGTCAAACCGTCCCGCGAATTCAGGAAAAAAGCCCGCGTCAAAAGCATGGCGGACTACAAACGCCTTCACGCCGCCTCGATGAAAAACCCGCAGAAATTCTGGGCCCGAGAAGCCGCCGAACTCCAGTGGGGCCGCAAATGGAAATCCGTCCTGCAATGGAAAGCCCCTTTCGCCCGCTGGTTTGACGGCGGCACGATCAATATCGCGGAAAATTGCGTCGACCGCCACGCCACGAGCGACCGGAAAAACAAAGCCGCCATCATTTGGGAAGGCGAACCCGGCGAAAAACGCACCCTCACTTACGGACAACTCCAGCGCGAGGTCTGTCTCTTCGCCAATGTGCTCAAGCGCAACGGGGTGAAAAAAGGCGACCGGGTCATCATCTACCTGCCGCTCATCCCCGAAGCCGCCATCGCCATGCTGGCCTGCGCGCGGATCGGTGCGGTCCACTCGGTCATCTTCGGCGGGTTCAGTGCGGAGAGCATCCGCGACCGCATCGCCGACTGCGGGGCGACCTGCGTGATCACGGCCGACGGCGGCTACCGCCGCGGCGCCATCGTGCCGCTCAAGCACAATGTCGACGCCGCGCTGTCCGGTAAAACGACGATCAAAAAGGTCATCGTCTTCCGCCGCGCCCACAATGAGATCCACATCCAGGAAGGACGCGACGTCTGGTGGCATCGCGAATTGGAATACGTCAAGGCCGACTGCCCGGTTGTCCACCACGACAGCGAGCACCCGCTCTTCATTCTCTACACCAGCGGCTCGACCGGAAAACCCAAAGGCATCCTGCACACCACGGCCGGCTATCTCACCCAGGCCTACGCCACGACGAAATACGTTTTCGATCTCCGCGAGGACGACATCTACTGGTGCAGTGCCGACGTCGGCTGGATCACCGGCCACAGCTACCTGGTCTACGGTCCGCTGGCCAATGGCGTGACCTGCCTGATGTATGAAGGAGCGCCGAACTGGCCCGACCCGGACCGTTTCTGGCGGATCATCGAGAATTACGGCGTGACCGTTTTCTACACCGCACCGACTGCCATCCGTGCCTTCATCAAATGGGGCGACGAGTGGGTCGACAAACACGATCTCTCCTCGCTCCGCCTCCTCGGCACGGTCGGCGAACCGATCAATCCCGAAGCGTGGATGTGGTATCACCAGAAAATCGGTGCCGGACGCTGTCCCATCGTCGACACCTGGTGGCAAACCGAAACCGGCGCGATCATGATTTCCCCGCTCCCCGGTGCCACTCCGCTCAAACCCGGCACCGCGACCCTACCGTTCTTCGGCATCGACGCCGCCATCGTCGACGACCACGGCAAGGAAGTCGGACCCAACGTGGGGGGCAAACTCGTCATCCGCAAACCCTGGCCCTCCATGCTTCGCACCATTTACGGCGACCGCGCGCGGTATAAGAAAACTTACTGGAGCGAAATTCCCGGGTTCTATTTCACCGGTGACGGCGCGCGCCGCGACAAGGACGGCTATTTCTGGATCGTCGGCCGGATCGATGACGTGCTTAACGTGGCCGGCCACCGCCTCGGCACCTCCGAAATCGAGAGCGCGCTGGTCAGCCATCACTCCGTGGCCGAAGCCGCGGTGGTCGGACGCCCCCATGAAATCAAAGGTCAGGCGGTCGTCGCCTTCGTCACGCTGAAGGGAGGCGAAAAGCCCACTCCCGAGTTGCGCGAAAAACTCCGCAAACACGTCGGGAACGCCATCGGCGCGATCGCCAAACCGGACGACGTCCATTTCGCCGAAGCCCTGCCCAAGACCCGCAGCGGCAAAATCATGCGCCGCATTCTCAAAGAAATCGCCAGCGGCCAAGAGGTCAAAGGCGACACCACCACCCTCGAAGACTTCAGCATCCTCTCGAAACTCAAACTGCAGGATTCATAGAAAAACAAGCCACGGATAGAAGAAGATGAAAGAGGATAAGTTTTGTGCCGGCTGACACCGGCACAAAACAGAGTCTTCCGGAACGAATTGACCTGACCGCGTGTCAAGGCGATCAGGTCTTATCCTAGCCGTTCATCTTCTTCAATCCGTGGCCTGCCTTTTCCTGTCTCCAATTTCCCGGAACAAACGTTAGTCTTTACGCATGGATAAATTCCTCATCACCGGCGCATCGAGCGGCATCGGCCGCGAACTTGCCATCCGCCTTGCCGCCCGCGGAGCCAAACTCACCCTCAACGGTCGCTCCGAGGCCAAACTGGCCGAAGTCGCCACTGCTTGCACCGGCGCCGCCTCGATCGAAAGCGTCGCCTCCGACCTCACCGCGCCCCACGCCGCAGAATCACTCGTCGTCAAGGCGAACGAATCCATGGGCGGGATCGATTGCCTCATCCACTGCGCCGGCATCGGACTGATCAAACCGGCGGCCGACACCACCGACGCCGAATTTAGCAAGGTGATTAACACCAACCTGCGTGGCACCTTTCTCGTCGCGCAGGCCGCCTGCAAGGTGATGGCCGCGCAGAAGCACGGACTCTTCATCACCCTCCCCGGCATCCTCGGTAAAGCGGTGATGAAAAACGCCGCGGCGTACATCGCAAGCAAGTTTGGGGTGACCGGGCTGATCAAGACCTTGGCCCAAGAATACCAGCGCAGCGGCGTCCGGTTCTGTCTCTTTTTCCTCGGCGGCGTCGACTCCCCGTTCTGGGACGAAATCAACATGGCGGTGCAACGCGACAAAATGATCCCGGTCTCCACCGCGGCCGACCTTATTCTCCAGGCCATCGACGCTCCGCCGCACCTTGTGCTGGCCGAAGTCGTCCTGCAACCGGAAAGCCACCAGTTGGTCTGATTAGCCTGACTTCATGGGTGCGAGCTTTGCCACCAAGTTTCTTCGCGTGGTTAAGTTCTTTGAGCTGGTCTCTGCCGAGCTCCGGCTCTCCGGATGTTACGTCAATCTCAGCCGCACGCTGATCGGGCAGAAGGACTACGTTCGCGCGATCTTCGCGAGGTAACATCCTGCGCAAGCCCGGGCCGTCGGTTTGCCGCTGGCTGGGAAATTTTGAGGAAGCATACGGCTGGGCCCAGCCCTGCCTCTCTTGAGATGGACATCGGCTAACCGCTAGCGCCGCCCGCCGCCACCCCCTCCGTGGAAGTGTTCGCCTCCACCGAAAGGCTCGCCACCTCCTCCGCGCGAAGCATCGCGATCGCCACGGAGATCCCCGCGGGCTCCATCGAAGTCGTCGTGATTCACGCGCGTGTTATCGTAGTTACGATTCACAGTGCGGTTGAAGGTGTCGTTGCTGTAAACGCGGTTGCCATTGCCATCATACCAGTTGCCGTTGCGATCCCAGGAACCGTTCCAATTATGCCACCAGTTGCCACCCCACCAGCCACCGCCGGGGCCGGCATTGTACCAACCAGCGCCACCCCACGCCCATCCGAAGGCCCAGTTGAGCAGTCCACCGACTCCACCGAGGTTCACGTCAGATCCACCGCCGCTGTTGCCGCCACCGCCGCCGGAATAGGAATCCCCACCGCCAGATGAGCCGCCACCAGACTGCATATGGGCCATCTCCTGATACAGGGGTGCGAGCGCAGCACGGAGGACAACACTGAAAATAAGGAGCATACCGAGGACTCCACCCACGATAAGCAGGGTGTTGCGGACAGGGTTGGATTGGTTGGGCTGAGGTGGACCCCGAAATTAGGACCAGTTGGTAAGCTGTAAAAAGCGATGGCTTGGGGGAGTGGAAAACCACAACCTGAAAGACCATTGCCAATGAAAGCCAAACGCAGAAGACACGACACAGCCTTCAAAGCCCGGGTGGGGCTCGAAGCGCTCAAAGGACAGAAGACCACCCAACAGATTGCGGGGGAATACGAGGTTCATCCCACGCAGGTCTCGGAATGGAAACGGACACTCTCGGAAGGGCTCCCGGCGGCCTTTCAGAGAGGTAGGGGGGAGGTGGGCGAGGAGTTTGAGCGGGAGCGGGAGAGGCTGCATTCCAAGATCGGGGAGTTGACGGTGAAGCTGGATTTTCTGGAAAAAAAATCCAGACAGCTCGGCCTGTGAACCGTGCCGAGCTGGTCGAAAAAAATCATCCACAATTGAGTGTTCGGGAGCAGTGCGAGCTGCTGGGGGTCTCGCGCTCGAGTCTGCATTACCGCCGGGTGGAGGAGCCCGCGGAGGGGAGGCGCCTTCTGCGGGTTTTAGACGAGATCTACCTGAAGGATCCGTGCATCGGCAGCCGACGCTTGGGAGAGTTGCTGGAGCGGGATTACGGGATCAAAGCCAACCGGAAACGGATCCAGAGGCTGAGGCGAAAGATGGGGATCGAAACGATCTGGTGCCGGCCACGGCGCACGAGCTTGGCCGACAGCGGGCACCGGAAGTATCCGTATCTGCTGCGGGATCGGTTGGTGGAGTTCGCCGACGAGGTGTGGTGCTCGGACATCACGTATATCCCGATGCCGCAGGGGCACGCCTACCTGTGTGCGGTGATGGACTGGCACAGCCGCAAGGTGCTTGGGTGGGCGGTGAGCAATACGATGGACTCGGCGCTGACGGCAAAAGCCCTGGCGGCCGCGGTGGCGCAATGCGGAGGCCTTCCGCAAATCTTCAACACCGACCAAGGCAGCCAGTTCACCTCGCCGGAATGGACGGGAAGGCTCGAAGGGTTGGGGATCGCCGTGAGCATGGACGGCAAGGGGCGTTGGATGGACAACGTGTTCATTGAGCGGCTTTGGCGAAGCCTCAAATACGAGGACATTTACCTCAAGGACTACGCCACGCTCGGAGAGTTGGAGCAGGGCGTCGGGCCATGGTTCGAGCGCTACAATACTTGGAGACCGCATCAAAATCTCGGCAACAAAACTCCGGCCGAGGTGTACGAGAGGAAGCGAAAGCCGACCACCCCGGGAACTGGGATGAAAGACGCCGCATGAAACCTATCGCGGCAAACCTCCCTCCCTCCGCCGCCCGATTTTTTTGCTCTTCCGCTCCCGGCCCGGCCGGCCTCTGCGCTACGCTCCGAGGCCGACCGAGCCATGCGCTCCAGAGCAAAAAAATCGGAACCCCTTTCCAATCGGAGGTTGATCCCTCAAAAACCCACCCATAAAGTCCCAATCACTCCCGCATTCCAGAGCTTATTTTACGCTCCTGCTGGTTCGAAAACGGGGTCCACCCCAGGCATAACAAATGTGAGGCTTGCCGCTATCTGCGCAGGACGTCCAGCAGAAAAGTCAGTGTTGGCGATCCGGCCGGGAGAGCACGTGATCGAGCGACAACCTTCCTGCTCCCACAACCAGTAGGAAAATCGAACCGAGCAGCATGCAGAGGTCGTTACGCGATTCGTGCATCATGCTCCAGAAGCCGTAACGCGGGAGCGGACGGAGCGTAAAGCCGAGGAACTCTTGGCCGAGCAGGATTGGAACTTTGATGGAAATCAAGGCGACACACATCGTGATGATGAGCGGCACAACGGCCAGGCGGGTCAGGAAGCCGAACAAGACGAGCAAGCCGCAGACAACTTCGACGCCACCGACAAAGGGCCCCATCACCTCGGGCCAAGGAAGGCCAATCTTGGCAAAGCGACCGGCGGCCAACTCGACGGGATAGAGGAATTTCTGGATTCCTTCGGACAAGAAAATGCCGCCAACCATGAGGCGGATGAGCACCACGGTGGCGGGGGCCGTGGTGGCGGTGAATTTGGCGAGCATGCTTCCCGGGCGGGGGGTCAGCGTGATTTGGTCCAACGATGCCCCTCGAAGGCGGGGTCGAGCGGCGTGTGGGCCAGATGATTGGCGTAGTTGCTCAACGTTTTGAGAGCCGCGAGCGCGATGACATCGAGTAATTGGCGCCGCGTGAAGCCGGCGGCGAGGAACGCCTCTTGATCGCCTTCCGGAACCCACCCGCGGTGTTCGATGACGCCGCGGGCAAACTTGCCCAGGGCCGCTTCTGTGGGATCGGTCAAATCCCCGCACTGGCGAAGGGTAGCCACCGTTTCCGCCGGCACCTGAGCCATACCGGCGATGAGGCTGTGTGCGGCCATGCAGTAATCGCAACCGTTCGCCTCACTGATCGCGAGCATGACAATCTGTTGTTGCTGCGGACTCAACGCGGCATGCTGCTCAATCGCGCTGCTGAGCTGCAGGTATCCGGACAAGGCCGCGGGGGATTCGGCCAGCGTGGCCGTAAGGTTGGGCACAAAGCCAAAAGCGGCCTCGACCTGCGCGAGCAAGGGTTTGGATTCTTCCGGGGCGGAATCTTTGGTGTGGAGCGGGAATTTCATGAGGTGAACCGTCGCCGATATGGGGCGACTGAGCACGGCAAAAGCAGTCCGACGTGGGCGTCCAACTTGCATGCCTGGTGAGAATCCGGCCCTGGCGCTTATCGTTGGGGTTGCGCGGCAAGGATGCCGCTTGTCTGTTCCTTTTTGCTATAGTGCTAATGTCTTCGGGTGAGTAGCCCGAAGGGCGCTACCGGGGGTCATGACCCCCGGTAGCGCGGCCCGAGTCGTGACCGCGACGCCGCTAAGTATCGCCGCAAGGCGAGTCTGAGTAGAAGCCAAAGGTCCGGCTTGGGTCCTTTTTCCATAAACTCGAACAGTTGCCTGAGCACGGCAGGGATTCATCTCGCGCCGGAGCTCGCATGACAAGCCTGAGCACTATGAAAAGCATTAACTACATCGGTATCGACGTCAGTAAAAACACCCTGCAGATCGACGGGACCCATCTCCCGCCGACCTGTCCCAATCAAGCCAAGGCCCTCAAAGCTTGGCTACGCAAACTCCCGGCCCACGCCCATTTGGTGCTCGAAGCCAGCGGAGGTTATGAAAAACCCCTAACCACTCTGGCCCACCGCGCCGGTGTGCCCGTCTCCATCGTCAACCCCGCGCGCGTGCGCGCCTTTGCCAAAGCCCGCGGCCAGCGCGCCAAGACCGACCGCATCGACGCCGCCATCATCACCGACTACGCTGAGCACTTGCAGCCGCCGGTAACACCGCCCATGTCAGCCGCCCATCTCCGGGCCATGGAGTTGCTGCGCGGCCGTCAGGCTCTGGTCGGGCAACGCGTCTTTTGGCTCAACCTTCTGGAGCACGCCACCGACCGTGGCCTGAAAACACTCTACGGCAAACATCTGCGGCAAACCGACGCCTCTATTGCGGCCCTGGAAGAGCAGATCGTCACGGTCATCACCGCCGACCCCGGCTTGGAGGCCCGCTACCGCCGTTTACTCTCCGAGTTCGGCATCGGCGAGGTGACCGCAGCCACTCTGGTACTCGAGCTGCCCGAACTTGGCTACCTGAACCGCAAACAGGTCGCTGCCCTTTGTGGCCTGGCCCCCTTTGCCAAAGACAGCGGGGAAAAACGCGGAGTGCGCTTTGTCCAAGGCGGTCGCAACCAACTGCGCCGCGCCCTCTACATGGCGACCTTGAGCGCCATCCGGAAAAAATCCTCGCCCCTGCAGACCTTCTACCTGCGCCTGCGCGCCAATGGCAAACCCACCAAAGTCGCCCTCATCGCCTGTGCCAGAAAATTCCTCACCTACCTCAACTCCACCCTGAAAAACCTCCAAACATCACCCACCTAACAACACAGTTGCTTCTACTTTTTCGGAAAACGACCGGCGATGAGGATCCGCACACGGGCGGACAGGCTGTCGCCGCTACAGGTTCTCGGCGATCTCTGCGTCATCTACGGTGAAAGCATGTGGTCTGGGCATCTGGCCCATGGACTCAGAACATCGCGGGCAGGATGCCCGTGCCACAAATAAAAAACCCTCCCCATGGAAAACCATGGGGAGGGTGGATTCTGGCAACGTCCTACTCTCGCGCAACCTAGAGGAGCACTACCATCGGGGCTGCAGCGTTTCACTTCCGTGTTCGGGATGGGAACGGGTGGGTCCACTGCGCTATGATCACCAGAATTTGAGCCGCTCGGGAAGCGACGGCCAGGGATGGCCGCCCTCCAAACGAATCAAGTTCTAACGATCCAATCGTTACCAAAATTTCAAAGAAGAACCGCGACAAACGTCGTGTTCCTTCACATCTGCATAGAGGCACAACTACCAACAGGTTAGTAAAGTCATAAATTTCATGAGCGGCCCCGAAGGGTCCTCAGAGGAAAAAAATGACCAAGCCGGACGATCATTAGTATTGCTAAGCTGAACACATTACTGTGCTTACACCCGCAACCTATCAACGTGGTGGTCTACCACGGATCTTCAGGGAGAATTCATCTTGGGAGAGGCTTGGCGCTTAGATGCTTTCAGCGCTTATCCTTTCCGAACATAGCTACCCAGCAATGCCGTTGACACGACAACTGGAACACCAGAGGTTCGTCAGACCCGGTCCTCTCGTACTAGGATCTGAACCCCTCAATTCTCCTGCGCCCACAGTGGATAAGGACCGAACTGTCTCGCGACGTTCTGAACCCAGCTCGCGTACCACTTTAACCGGCGAACAGCCGGACCCTTGGGACCTTCTCCAGCCCCAGGATGTGATGAGCCGACATCGAGGTGCCAAACCCTGCCGTCGATATGAGCTCTTGGGCAGGATCAGCCTGTTATCCCTAGCGTACCTTTTGTCCGTTGAGCGATGGCAATTCCACATTCAACCACCGGATCACTTGGACCTACTTTCGTAACTGCTCGACGTGTGTGTCTCACAGTAAAGCTGGCATATATCCATATACTCGTCACCTGATTGCCAACCAGGATGAGCCAACCTTCGTACTCCTCCGTTACTCTTTAGGAGGATACCGCCCCAGTAAAACTGACCGGCTGCCAGTGTCTCCCAGCCGTATAGCGGCGTGGGGTTAGATTTTCCAATTTCAAAGGGTGGTGTTTCATTGGCGACTCGCCAACCCCCAAAAGGGTTGGGTCAACGTCTTCCACTTACGCTAAGCATTAAAATCGAAAAACCAGTAACAGCGTACAGTAAAGGTGCATAGGGTCTTTCCGTCCTACTGCGGGTAGGCGGCATCTTCACCGCCATTACAACTTCGCTGAGCTCCTCGTTGAGACAGCGGTCAACTCGTTACACGATTCGTGCAGGTCGGAACTTACCCGACAAGGAATTTCGCTACCTTAGGACCGTTATAGTTACGGCCGACATTCACCGGGACTTGGGCTCGAAGCTTCGCCTTGCGGCTAACCTCTTACCGTAATCTTTCGGCATTGGTCACGTGTCACACCCTATACTTGGTCTTGCGACTTGGCAGAGTGCTGTGTTTTTGTTAAACAGTCGGTTGACCCCTTTCACTGCGGCCTGCTCGAAAGCAGGCACCCCTTTTTCCTAAGTTACGGGGCTAGATTGCCGAGTTCCTTAACGAGGTTTCACTCACGCGCCTTGGTATATTCTACCCACCCACCTGTGTCGGTTTAGGGTACGGGCGGCTGAACGAACACCATCAGGCTTTTCTTGGCTCATGTTTTACCAGATCCGCTTTGTCCGAAGACTCCACGTCCCGCCTTGCGACGGACTGCCACTTTCGATCGGCAGACTGACTCCACACAAGCGTCCCTTGATGGCTTAAATTCAGCCGGTGCAGGAATATTAAACCTGCTATCCATCGCTTACGCCTCTCGGCATCAGCTTAGGTCCCGACTAACCCTGGGAGGACGAACCTTCCCCAGGAAACCTTGGGTTTACGGCGGACAGGAATTTCACCTGTCTTATCGCTACTCATGTCTGCATCCTCACTTCTTTGTACTCCACGGTTGGTTACCCTCCCGCTTCGACGCGCAAAGAACGCTCTCCTACCACGCCCGCACGGCGAACCGCACGAACATCCCGAGCTTCGGTATAACGCTTATCGCCAATCATTTTCGGCGCGAGATCACTCGATGAGTCAGCTATTACGCACTGTTTAAATGATGGCTGCCTCTAAGCCAACATCCTCACTGTTTATGTAACCTCACATCCTTTCCACTAAACGTTATTTAGGCACCTTAGCTGCAGGGCTGGGCTGTTTCCCTTTCGACAATGAAGCTTATCCCCCACTGTCTGACTCCCGTGTTTCATTGTGTGGCATTCGGAGTTTGATTGAATTCGGTAGCCGGGTATGGCCCCTAGTTCATCCAGTGCTCTACCTCCACACATCAGCACACGAGGCTAGCCCTCAAGCTATTTCGGAGAGAACCAGCTATCACCGGGTTTGATTAGTCTTTCGCTCCTACCCACAGTTCATCAGAGGACTTTTCAACGTCCACCTGTTCGGACCTTCAGTGCATGTTACTGCACCTTCATCCTGACCATGGGTAGATCACCTCGGCTTCGGGTCTACTGCCTGCGACTAAGGTCGCCCATTTCGGACTCGCTTTCGCTTCGCCTCCACCCCGTAAGGGCTTAGGCTTGCCACAGACAATAACTCGCAGACTCATTAAGCAAAAGGCACGCCATCGTCCGTTGCCAGACTTTGACACCTTGTAAATGTATGATTTCAGGTTCTATTTCACTCCGCTCGCAGCGGTGCTTTTCACCTTTCCCTCGCGGTACTAGTTCACTATCGGTCGCCAATTAGTATTTAGCCTTATGCCGTGGTCGGCATAGATTCATGCGAAGTTTCACGTGCATCGCATTACTCAGGAACTCCCTAGGCGCTCTCGGATTTTCGGTTACGGGCCTCTCACCCTCTGGGGAGCCGGTTTCCATCGGCTTCACCTAATCTCTGAGCTACCATATCGGGGTCCTACAACCCCGGGAGACAAGTCTCCCGGTTTGGGCTGTTCCGCTTTCGCTCGCCACTACTTACGGAATCGCATTCGCTTTCTTTTCCTCCGGTTACTGAGATGTTTCACTTCACCGGGTGTCGCTCCAACCGTCCTATGTATTCAGACGGCGGGGACTGGACATGACTCCAGTCGGGTTACCCCATTCGGAAATCCACGGGTTATAGCGTGTTTGCCGCTAACCGTGGCTTATCGCAGCTTACCACGTCCTTCATCGCCTATTGGCACCAAGGCATCCATCATACACTCTTTGTAGCTTGATCAATCTTCTTACCGCGTCTTGCGACGCGCGTAAATGAATTGAATCTTTATTTCTATAGATTCTCTAACTCTCTTTGAAGTTGTGTTTACCCTCTATGCAGATGTCAAAGAACGTCGACGTCCATCCCGACGTCTGAAAGTGTTGTTTCGTGCTGTCCATGCTCCGGCCGGCCAGGCGTGGGCCTGACTGGGCTCGAACCAGTGACCCTGCGCTTATCAAGCGCATGCTCTAACCAACTGAGCTACAGGCCCAAGAAAAGTTTTAAGAGCTTAAGTTTGTAAGTTTTAAGAGACACCGCACGAGAAGTGCCGCTTTCCCTTAAAACTTAATTCTTACAAACTTAAAACTCCACATGGAGGCAAGGGGATTGATCGCCATGGCGATCTTTCCTGGTTAGGCTTCGCATTAGATACGAGGCCTCCTCGCTTCGCTTGGAGGCAAGGGGATTCGAACCCCTGACATCCAGCTTGCAAAGCTGGCGCTCTACCAACTGAGCTATGCCCCCGGGAAAAATAATTTGCCCGGATCGGGCTTTTTTAGAGGGCAGGGCACAAAAACTGAGTTGTGGGTTATTCGTCACCAGGTGGTCCACGTTTTCACGTGACCACGAAATATCGGAATAAACTGCATTCCGAGTTAATCGTCGACCTGAATGTCCGGTAAACCGGACAGTCTTGCTCCTTAGAAAGGAGGTGATCCAGCCGCAGGTTCCCCTACGGCTACCTTGTTACGACTTCATCCCAGTTACCGCTCATACCTTAGGGCGCTGCCTCCTTGCGGTTGGCGCGCGCACTTCGGGTACAAACGACTCCCATGATGTGACGGGCGGTGTGTACAAGACCCGGGAACGTATTCACGGCGCCGTAGCTGATGCGCCATTACTAGCGATTCCGGCTTCATGGAGGCGAGTTGCAGCCTCCAATCCGAACTGGGCCCGACTTTGGTGATTTCCTCCACCTTGCGGTCTCGGATCCTTCTGTGTCGGGCATTGTAGTACGTGTGCAGCCCTGGCCGTAAGGGCCATACTGACTTGACGTCGTCCCCACCTTCCTCCCCGTTGAACAGGGCAGTCTGAACAGAGTGCCGGAGACTCACGTCTCCATGGCAACAGTTCACAGGGGTTGCGCTCGTTGCGGGACTTAACCCAACATCTCACGACACGAGCTGACGACAGCCATGCAGCACCTGTGCAAATTGCGTATTGCTACGCTCACCGGCTTTCACCGGATTAGAGATGCATGTCAAGGCCAGGTAAGGTTCTTCGCGTTGCATCGAATTAAGCCACATACTCCACCGCTTGTGCGGGTCCCCGTCAATTTCTTTGAGTTTTAATCTTGCGACCGTACTCCCCAGGCGGCACGTTTAACGCGTTAGCTCCGGCACGGAAGGGGTCGAATCCTCCCACACCAAACGTGCACCGTTTACTGCCAGGACTACCGGGGTATCTAATCCCGTTTGCTCCCCTGGCCTTCGTGCCTCAGTGTCAGGAATTGCCCAGGCATTCGCCTTCGCCACTGGTCTTCCTCACGATATCTACGCATTTCACTGCTACACCGTGAATTCCAATGCCCTCTACAATCCTCGAGCAAAGCAGTATCGAATGCAGTTTCCAAGTTGAGCTTGGAGATTTCACATCCGACTTACCTCGCCACCTACGCACCCTTTACGCCCAATGAATCCGAACAACGCTTGGGACCTCTGTATTACCGCGGCTGCTGGCACAGAGTTAGCCGTCCCTTCCTCTTCAGATACTATCAACACACGGTCAGTTAAACCATGTGCCTTGTTCTCTAATGACAGGAGTTTACAATCCGAAAACCGTCATCCTCCACGCGGCGTCGCTCCATCAGGGTTTCCCCCATTGTGAAAAATTCTCGACTGCTGCCACCCGTAGGTGTCTGGACCGTGTCTCAGTTCCAGTGTGGCTGGTCGTCCTCTCAGACCAGCTACCCGTCATCGCCTTGGTGAGCCGTTACCTCACCAACAAGCTGATAGGCCGCGAGCCCCTCGAGAAGCGCCAGGTTACCCCGGCTTTGGCGTCAGGAAGATGTCTTCCTTGGCCACATGCGGTATTAATTCGCCTTTCGGCGAGCTATCCCCCACTTCACGGTAGGTTGCTCACGTGTTACGCACCCGTTCGCCACTAGACTTTCCTCTGTATTGCTACAAAAGAAAATCCCGTTCGACTTGCATGTCTTATCCACGCCGCCAGCGTTCGTTCTGAGCCAGAATCAAACTCTCCGTTGAAAGTTAGCTGGTACCACCCTTGCGGGTTGAGTACCAAATCCTGACATAGTATCTCCCGCCGGTTGCTAAGACCGACGGGCGACGGACCTTGCGGTCCAATTTATGTCGCATAAAAAAACTGCTGACGATAACCCACAATTCAATCTTTGTGGTTACCCTCTGAATTTACTTTCAGAGTCAGGATTTCAAAAAACATTATGTGTTCCCCCCCGGACAAACAACAGGCAGGAAGGTTTTGGCCTTGCTGCTCATTGCCATCAATGAGAAGAACACGAACCGATTGATTCGGACCCCGTTTGCGGGGATGGAGAGATTGCCAGAAAGCAGCGCAGAGTCAATCGCCTTTTTGAAAAAATCTTCAAGTTTTTTCGAGGCTCCCCTGCGGGCCGGATCTCCAAGTTCGTGGAGCTATAGACCGCACGGTCAAACGAACGTTCAAAAAAAATCTTTGCCCCGGTCCGAAAAGGGCAAGCAGACTCCCCACCGCCCGACCACTCCGACCGGCCGCGGGACGCCGTCTCTGCCTGCTCATTGCCGCCGACCAGCGCCAGGCAAAGCCGCTCAGCCTGCGCCGCGCCGTCTTGTCTCCAACGTCCCGGTTTGCCATCGTGCACCACGGCCGTGACTCTCCCCAACCAACTCACCATCCTGCGCCTTTTCCTCACGGCGATCTTTGTCATGGCCCGCGAGAGCAGCCTGACGTGGGGCGCCACCGTGGCCGCCGCCGCCTTTGCCACCGCGATCATCACCGATTACCTCGACGGCGTCATCGCCCGTCGCACCGGCACCGAGACCGACTTCGGCCGCCTCATGGACCCCCTGGCCGACAAAGTCCTCATCGCCGCCGCCCTCGTCTGCTTGACCTGGTCGCACGACATCCCTGCGTGGGCCGCGATCATCTTGATTTCGCGCGATTTTCTTATCACCGGCCTGCGGCAACTCGCCCTTAGCCACGGCACCGTCCTGGCCGCCGACCCCGCCGGCAAGACCAAGACGGCCTCCCAGATGATCATGATCGGCTTTTTCCTCCTCCGTGATGCGGCGGGCGACTTTTCCGGGATTGGCTTGTGGCCGCTCTGGGTGCTGAGCATCGGCCAGATCCTCGTCGCGGCGAGCGTGCTTCTCTCCATTTATTCCGGCTGGCGTTATGCGCGAGCACACTGGAGCGTTGTCGTGCGCAGCGGTCGTTCTTGATCGGCGGCCAGGCCCGCGTCAGGTCGGGCCGGGCCTCCGGGATCAGCCGGCCCAGGTCTGGTCTCGCGGCCGGACAACCTTTCTTCTCATCCCGCCGCGGCCCGCGTAGAACCAAGAGCATGCTTCTGACCCGCGCCCGCATGCTCCAACTCGAGCAGGAAATATTTTCCCGCGGCATCCCCGCTGATGTCCTCATGGAAACCATCGGGGCGAAGCTGGCCCGCTTCGTCAGCCAATTTTTCCCGCGGCCCGGATTGGTTGTCTGCTATGCAGGCAAAGGTCACAATGCCGGCGATGCCTTGGTCGCCGCGCGGCACCTTGCCGTGCTCGGGTGGCGCGTCTTGGTCCGCACCCCGTTTTCACGCAACGAGTTGGCCGCGCTGACCCGCGACAAGTTCGACGCCTTGCCTTCTTCGCTGTTGTCCGGCCCTTTCCGTCCTTCCACCCCGCAGGACGGCCCGCTGGTGCAACTCGACGCGTTGCTTGGTCTCGGCTCGCAAGGAACCTTGCGCGAGCCACTCGCTTCGCTCGCGCTCGAGATGAATGAATTGCGCCGCACCGCCAACGCGAGAACGGTGGCCGTCGACGTACCCTCGGGCCTCGACCCGGACACCGGCCTTCCCGGTGACCCCTGCGTCGAGGCCGACTTCACCGCGACGGTCGGTTTTGCCAAGACCGGCCTGATTGCCGATGCGGCGGTCAATCACGTCGGCCGGCTCGGCCTGCTTGATTCACCCGACTTTCGCCGGCCGGAGGCCGCCGGCCGGGCCGACCAATTGCTCACCGCTCCCCTCCTGCGCCGCGACTGGCCGCCGCGTGCGTTCGAGACGAACAAGGGAATGTGCGGGCGCGCCGTTCTTCTCGCCGGTTCGCGCGGCACGCTGGGCGCGGCATACCTCTGCACGGCGGGCGCCGTGCGGGGCGGGGCCGGCTTGGTTTCGCTCGGCGCTTTGCCCGAGGCCTATGACCTGCTGGCCGCCACGATGATTCCCGAGGTCATGGTGCGTCCGCTCGAAAAGCTGACCGATATTTTCAACTTTCCGGTCGACGCAATCGGCATCGGGCCGGGGCTCGGCAGCGGACAAGAAGTGCGCACCCTGCGCGTCCTGCGCGAGGCGCTTTGTCCGGTGGTGGTCGATGCCGATGCCTTGACCATTGTCGCCCACGCCGGACTGCAGCACATCGACCAGGCCAAGGGACCACGCTTGCTCACCCCCCACCCCGGTGAAATGCAACGTCTCCTCGCCGGCCGGAAGATCAAGGACCGCAGCAAAGTGGCTCGTGATTTTAGCGACCAGCATGCGGTCACTCTTTTGCTCAAAGGCGCGCGCACGGTCATCGCCCAGCGCGGTCTGCCGCTCCGGTATAACACCACGGGACATCCCGGTATGGCGACCGGGGGGATGGGTGACGTTCTCACCGGGGTCTGTACCGCCTTGCTGGCCCAAGGCAGCGACCCTTATCAGGCTGCGTCCATCGGGGCTTGGGTCTGCGGGCGGGCCGCGGAAATCGCCCTGACGCAGGGTGCCTCCCCGGAATCGCTCACCCCGACCGACCTGCTCGACCACCTTGGGGCCGCCTTCCGGTCGCTGCGCGCGGGGGATTTTTAGCCGGAAACCGATTGACCGGAGGCCGCTGTTTCCACTTCAGCCGCTTCGACCGTGACGGGCGAACCCAACGGCAAGAGGCCAAAAAGTCCGATCGCGACGTCCTTTTTCAGCCGGAACCGTGGGAGGCGGGGCGGCCGGAAACCTCGCCGAGATGACTCCCGATCGCAATTGGGCTCAGGCGCATCCAGGGGCCAGCAACCACGAGGAGACCCCGTTGCTCTTGGGCGGCAATCTCGACCACCGAGTTTTGCGCCTTCGCCCTGGGGAGCAAATCGGTGTTCCGGTCGGTCAGCTGGCGGCACCCCTCTGGGGCGCGGAAGGCGTCGTGCAGTCCGCGGTGCCTGGCCACCAGCCGGGCCCGCGGCTTTCCCCAAGCCGCACAGCCGGTCAAGGCGACCACGGCGGAGCAGGGCAGCCCGGAAAAGTCCGGAGCCCTTATCGTTTGGGCAAACCGGAGACCGTGGTGAGAATGCCGGTGATCATGGAGTAAGCGACCAAGCCGACAAAGAGGGCAACCATGAGGATGACCATGGGTTGGATCAGGGCGGTGACCCGTTCGATCACGACAGAAAGTTGTTTGTCGTAGCTCTTTGCGCTGCGCTCGAGCGCGGTTCCGAGGTCACCGGTCGTTTCACCGACTTGGATGATATCGATCATGGTCGGCGGGAAAAATTGTACCCGCTGGATGGCGCGCGAAAGTTGGGCCCCGTCCTGCACGTTTTCAGAAATACGCTCGAGCTGGCTTTGGAGATAGACGTTGGGTGTCGCGTTGCGGATAAGTTGCATCGACTGCATGAGCGAGACGTCATTGTTGAGCAGGGTGGAGAGCGTCTGGGTGAACTGCGCGTAAAAGCGCATGCGGAGCAAAGGCCCGAAGATGGGGAGCTGCAGCTTGGTCCGGTCCCACCATATCCGCCCGTCGCCTTTGCTGGTCAAATGGCGGAAGCCAAGGATGCCGGCCGCGAGGAGAATAAGGACGGCCCACCAGTAGGATCCGAAAAATTCGCTCGTGCCGATAAGCATCCGCGTGGCAAAGGGCAGGGATTGCCCGGTCTTGCCCAGCAGGGCAGTCAACTGCGGGAGCAGGAAGGTCATGAAAATGATGAGAAGGGCGATACCGGCCGAGAAAATGACCGAGGGGTAGATCAACGCGCTGGTCACGCGGCGCTGCAGGTCGCCCATCATGGTGAGGAACTCGACTTGGCGCTTGAGGATTTTCGAGACCGTGCCGCTCGCCTCGCCCGCTTTGACCATGTTGCAATAAAGATCGGAAAAACTCGGGCTGGCCTTTTTCAAGGCGGCGGAAAAAGTGGCGCCTTCGCGCAGCGATTGCCGCGCGCTGGCCGCCACACCGCTGAGCGAGGATTTGTCCTGGCGCTGTTCGATGACCTGGAGGGCGCGGTCGAGTTTCAGCCCGGCCTCGAGCAGTTCGCACAATTCCTCGGTGAAGAGAAGGACTTGCGCGCGGTTGAGGGTGTTCTCACCCGAGGCGGGGCCGCCGGCGGCGGCCGCGGCGGCCGCTTCGGCCGCTTCGGCCCCTTTGGCGGCGAGGGAAAATGGCTGCAGGTTTTGCTGCCGGAGTTTGCTGAAGGCGTCTTGACGGCTGAGGGCCTCGAGTTCCCCCGAAGTCTTGCCCCCGCCGGCCTGCAGGGCTTGGTAGACAAAGAAGGGCATTATTCGTCCTGGGCGCTGAGGTCGGAGGTCGTGACGCGCATCACTTCTTCAATCGTGGTGAGGCCGGCCGCAACTTTGTCAAAACCGTATTTGCGCAAGGGACGCATGCCCTCTTTTTCCGCCGCGGGACGAAGTTCGGCCGCTGTTTTGCGCTGGGTGATCATTTCCTGCAGCTTCGGCGTGACCAGGCAGAGTTCCATGATGGCGAGACGCCCCTCGTATCCCGACTGGCGGCAGTTTTCGCAGCCGACCGCGCGCATGATCTTGCTCTCGTATTCGGGCGGCAAGCCGATGCTGCGCAGGTAGGCCGGCGAGTAATCACCCGGCTGGGCGGGCGCTTTGCAAGACGGGCAGAGCTTGCGGACCAGACGCTGGGCGATGAAGGCGCGCACCGCACTGGCCACGAGGAAGGGTTCGACGTTCATGTCGAGCAGGCGGGTGATCCCGCCGACCGCGTCGTTGGTGTGCAGGGTGCTGAAGACCAAGTGGCCGGTGAGGGCGGCGCGAATGGCAATTTCGGCCGTTTCGTAGTCGCGCATTTCGCCGACCATAATGACGTTCGGGTCGCCCCGGAGGAAGCTGCGCAGGAGATTGGCAAAGGTGTTGCCGATCTCGGGCTGGACCGCGCTCTGGTTCACCCCGGCCAGCTTGTGCTCGACCGGGTCCTCGATCGTGAGGATGCGGCGCTCCTTCGTGTTGAGCCCGGAAAGGAAGGTGTAAAGCGTGGTCGATTTGCCGCAGCCGGTCGGGCCGGTGACCAGGATGATGCCATTGGGCAAGGCGAGGAGATCCCGGACTTTTTTAACGTAGTCCTCGTCCAGCCCGAGCCGCTCGAGACTGAAGACCTCCTTGCCGAGGAGGCGCAGGCTGATGCTTTCGCCATTGATGGTCGGAATTGAAGCCACCCGGACGTCGATCGGTTGCCCGCCCAACTCGAGGCTGATTCGTCCGTCCTGCGGACGCCGATCCTCGCCAAGATCGAGGCCGGCGGTAAGTTTGAGGATGTTGATCACCGAACGCTGGAGTTTGCGCATCTGGGCCGGGACCGGAACTTCCTGCAGGACGCCGTCGATGCGGTAGCGGACACGGAGGTCATTGGAGAGCGGTTCGACGTGGATGTCGGTGGCGCGCTCGCGCAGGGCCTCGCGCATGACTTGGTAAATGAATTTTTTGACCGAAGCCTCTTCCGATTCGTCTTCGTCGAGCACGTTGACCTGCTCGCCCCGGCCGAGGTCGATGTCCTCCTCCATGCCGCGTCCCTCGAGCAGCTCCTCGAAGGTTTCGGCCCCGATACCGTAGACTTGGCGCAAGGCAGGCAGAATTCCTTTCCGGGTGTAGATTTCATAACGCACTTGCTGCGGCACGGCTTCGGCCACGGCTTGGCGGGCGAGCAGGTCGAAAGGATCGTAGGTCAGCAAAGTGATCGATTCGTCGTTCGTCTCGATCGGGAGCAACTGGTAACGCAGGGCGATGCGGGCCGGCAGCTTGGCCCGCATTTCCGGGGTGGCCTTGGCCACCTCGCTCCCGCCCCAGCGGAGGTGAAATTTGTCGGCCAGGTCGCGGTAGAACCCGTTTTCGTCCAGCTCCGTGCTGTCGAGCAAAGCCCGCAGGAGCGACGACTGGGTCCGCGCCGCTTCCTGCAGCGACGCCGTCATTTTTTCCCGGTCAGCAGCGCCATGGCGCGCTGCGAGTTCGACCAGTTCGGGGATCAAGGCCATAGGATGCCTCTCCCGCTAGGGTTCCGATCTTTTCTTTTTCCCGGGAGTGGGCGTCGGCCTCGGCTTAGGGTCGGGCGCATACTCTTGGTAGTCGATCCCGGCTGGCCGGAGCGGATCGCGCGGTTTGCGCACCCGTGCGTCGGGGGTGAGCATGGGCGAGTCGTTGACCACCGGGGTGCGGCCCAATTGCCAGGCGTCCGCCTCGTCGTAGACCTCGTCCCCCAGCTTCGTGCGGTAGCGCTCCTCGGCGCTGGCCACCGCGGTTTCGGCATCATCTTCCACCACGGTGGGCTGGAGGAGAACGAGCAGTTCGCGCCGCTCAACCGAACGCGTGGTCTGCTTGAAAATGTAGCCGAGCACGGGAAGCCGCATGAGGAAGGGCAAGCCGCCATCGTCCGCTCTGGTGTTTTCGATGATCAGACCTCCCAGCACCACCGTGCCGCCGCTCGGCACGGTTACTGTGGTGGTGAGTTCTTGAGCGCCGACGACCGGGGCCTTGTTATCATTACCAAAGTTCTCCTCGCGGAGGACATTGTTGTTCGTCTGCACGATGACCAGGGTAACGTCTCGGTTCGCATTGATCAGCGGGAGCACTTCGAGCTTAAGTAGAACGTCGAGATAGGTGATGTTGGCGGTGACACCGGCGTTCTGGTTCGGACCGACTCCGCTGATGGAAGTGGAGGTCAAGGTACTGCTCGTGTAGGGCACGCGCTGTCCGGAGCTGATCACCGCTTTTTTGTTGTTCGTGGTGTAAACAACCGGGCGGGAGAGGATCTTGAACTTGCCCGTTGTCTCGATCGCCCGCACGTAATAGTCGAGTGTGTTGGCGATGGTTCCGTAGAGGGTCAAACCGGTGAAGGCGCTGGCGGCCAGAGCAGCGGGGGTGAGGAGGTCCGGCGGGATAAAAAGGTTGGTGCCGGAGCCAACGCCCGGATTGAGCAGCGCACCGCCCACGCTGCTGCCGTCCCTGCTCTGGTTGCGCAAGAAATAGTTGAAACCGAATTCCATCTTGTCGGTCAAGCTGAGTTCCCCAATCACGGCCGCGATGTATACTTGGCGCGGCCGCACATCGAGCATGTCGAGGAGTTGGGCGACTTTCTGGCGGCTGTCCGGCGGACCGATGGCAATGATCGAGTTGGCACTCTTGTCGGCGATGATTTTGGTGTTGCCGACGATGACCGATTCGGGGGCGACATCGGCGGTGGGTTCCTTGATCCGGTCGGGCCGGCTGGTGCCGCCGCCCGCGCCAGCGCCGGAATCGGAATCTATACCTTGGCCGAAGCTCGAACCGCTCTCCACGGAGGCGCCACCTGCCCCTGCGCGCGCCGTCCCGCCGCCGGCTCCGCCTTCCTCGCCTTCCGAAAGCAAATCTTGCAGGACGGGGAGCACATCGCCGGCGGCGACAAATTGGAGCGGACGCTCAAGCACGGAATCGAGCGGCACGGGCGCATCAAGTTGCTCGATGAGTTGCTTGATGTAGGGGAAGTTGATCGGACGGGTCACGACCAGAATGCGATTGGTGCGAGGATCGGCCACGATTTGCGTTTCGCCGATGACGAGATTGGATTCGAACTGCCCGCCGCCCACCGCGCCAAGGGAAGCTTGGATGACTTGGCCCTGGGCATCGACCTGCGGGGCGCCGCCCGGCGAGCCGGGCTGGCCCGGGGTTCCGGCACCCTCTTTCCGCTCCTCGAGCAAGGTTTGCAAAAGTTCGACCACCTTTTCGGCATCGGCGCGTTTGAGGTCGACGAACTCGGTCATGACCTGTGCAGGCGGCACATCGACCATGGCCTGCAGGGCGATGAGTTGCTGGATGATCGGGACGTTTTCCGTGATGAGCACGGCCTGCACATTGGGCACCGGGGTGAAGGAAGTGTAGGACTTGGGCGGACTGACGAAGGTCTGGAAAAGTTGCGCAGCCTCCTGGGGCGCGAGGTAGCTTAATTTCATGAAAAAGCTGACCACTTGGTCGGTGGCCGGCAGCAGGTAGGGAGTGGAAAAGATCGGGATGCCTTCAGCTCGGGGAAATTTCGAGGGACCGAGGATTTTCACCGTCTGGTCGTCGACCGGGACGAACGAATAGCCGTTGAGCAAGAGGGAGGCCTCGATCAGGCGGATGGCCTCGCTGCGGGGAACTTCTCCGGGCACGATAATGGTGAGCGGTTGTCCTTGGGCGAGCATGGAGTCCCGCACGAGACGCTTGTCGGTCAGCACCTCGTAGAGACTGAGGATCTCGTTGACCGAAGTGTTGGGGAAAGTGAGGCGCACGGTCGGCTCGGTTTGGACCGGGCGGGGCGCGGGCGGGGAAGGAGCCGGCGGGGCAGGTAAGCCCGGATCGACCACAGCGGGCGGCAGCGGCGCAGGTTGTTCAAGTTCGAGTACCGGGGACGGGGCGAGCGGTTGGCCTGCCGGCGCGGCGGCATCGGGCGGCACCATGGCCGGTGAAGGTGCCGCATCCTGCGCGCCGGCAGGGGTCAGGGCGAAAAAGGCCGCGACGAGCCAAGCAGAGGCGAGAATCGGGGAACAAAAGCGGGCCATGGATGGAATTAAAGCATGCTTAGCAAGTTTCTCAAGGCGCGGCGGGGATGAGAGCCCGGCGCCGGATGATGCGAGGCGGGGGCATCTGCCCTTGGCCGCCCTCGACTTGCCCGTTCGCCGGGTTGCCCGAACTGGACACTTGGGGCACTGCGCCGGGAGCTTGAGGTATGCCTGGTGCGGGCTGGCCGGGGATCGGTGCGGCCGGGGGGACCCCGGGGAAAGCGGCGGCTGAAGGAGGCACCCCAGGTTGGGGTATCGCTTGCGGGATCGGCCGGGGCACCTGCATGCCAGGCTGAGGCATCCCGGGAGCCATGGCGGCTGCGGCCTCAAAGCGGACCACCCCGACCTCCGCCCCCTGGCGCAGCGTGGCCGAGGAGTCCGTATATTTCTGCTGCACATCGACTTGCACCAAAGAAACACCGCCTTCCGTGCTGTTCGCTTTGACCATCAAGCGGTTTTGCGTGGCGCGCTCCATGACAAAGGCCATGGGCTCGCCATTGATCTCTGCGATGCCAGTCAGTGCGAAGCGTTGGGCCAAGCCGGCCGACTCAACCGGCGGAGCAACGGATTCCAGTTGGAAGGGCGAGCGTTGCCACAAGGGTTGATAACGCGAGAGAGGGAAGGCTGGCCGGGTGATGCCATCGTCCGCGGGTGGAGCAGGTTCCCCGGCCACCGGCGGGTCTGTCTCGGCGAGCAGCGAGGGCGTGGGGGAAGGGTCGGGCGGGGCCACATTTTCTTCGCCCTCGACGCCGCTCGGGCGCGCCTCGACTAAAGGAACCTTGAGCAGGGCAGACGCATCCGGCTGGTCTTCATCGCCGCGGGCGAATGTGGGGATGCCGAGGAGAAGCAGGGCGGCAAGGAGGAAAAGAAGCACCCCTCTCATCGCTCTCCTCCTTGCACCGGACGATACCAACGCGCCACCTCGACTTCGGCCATGACCTCGGGCGGTTCGCCGCTTTTGATCGAGATCTGTTTGACGGCGCGAAAGGCCTTGGGTTGCTGCAACTCGCTGAGCCATTTGACCAGCGACTCCATCTTGCCTTTGACCTGCGATGAATCGAAGACCTCGGCATAGGTTCCACCAACCGGCTGGGTTCCCGCATCGCGCCGCGTGTAAGTGAGCCCGGCGTTCCGGGCACTGCTCTCGACAAATTCATAAAACTTCGCGTCGTCATCTGTCGTGGTCACGTCGTCCCCGGGTTGATGCTGGTCGAGCCAGGCCGCACGTTCCTGCCAGATCGTCTTCTCCTCGAGAATGGCGCGGCCTTCGGTCAGTTGACTCTGGAGCTGCACGATACTGCTTTGCAGCGCCCGCTGGCGGTTGAGGAAAACCTGCAAGCCGACAACATTGAGCAGCACGAAAAGTGCGCCGACCAAGGCGAGGAGTAATTTTTTTTCCTTAGCCGTCAGTGCTCTCATTGCTTGCCTCCTCTCCATCCGCGGCGACCGCGCCGTGGCGCACGCCGTCGATCTGGAAACGCGCACTACCGGTGGGGAGCGGGCGCGGGCTTTCCATCGTCCAATCGTAAGCGGTCAGATCCGGATTTTTGCGTACATCCTCCTGGAAACGCTGCGCCGCCTGCAGGGTCGAAGCCTCCCCGGCGAGGATCACGCGCTGCACATTCATCTGGAAGAGGGTCAAACGCACCCCGTCCTTTGGGAGCAAGCGCGCAGCTTGATAGAGCACTTCGAGCGGATAACCAACCGGATCGAGGGCCGGTTCGATCGCGTTCCAGCGCTGCATGGCCGCGCGCACCGCATCCACTTCGCCCGCCTCACCCGCCATCGTGGCCTGCAGAGAATCCGCCCGCCACCAAAGCCAGAGCGTGTTGGCCGCAAGGGCCAGAACGAGAACAAAATAAACGGCCGCGGCCAAGAGGGCGATTTTCTGGCGCCGGGCCCCCGTCTCTTTGGTGCGCTGCAAATCGCGCACCGGCAGAGGCAGGCAATCAAGCGGTGCGGCCGGCAGCACCGGCGGGGGAAATTTCTCCGCCGCGACTTCGAGCTCGCCGGCGCTGCGCCAATCCGACAAGTCAGGGGCAGCAGTGCCTTGGTAGTAAAGCGTGACGCGTGCGTTGGCGCTCAGCATACGCCCCGCCTCGAGCGGCGCCTGCATCAGCCAAATTTCCATGGCCATTGGGGCCGAGGGTGTTTTCTCGGCCAGCGGTTGGAAGTGGAGCAACCGGTCCCCGCGCGTGACTCCGGCCACCCATCCGCCTTCCTCCTCCCAGACCGTCACCGCATCCGGGGCGAGCGGCAGGCAGGAAGGCGAAACGGCGTATTCGGTTACCGCACCATGCCAGTAGCGCGGCGCAAGATTTGAAGGTAGAACCACCGCATGGAGCAAAGCCTCGCCGCCCTCGCGAGCCACCTCTTGCCAGGAAAAGGAGGTCGTTTCCCGCGTGCGGCCGGCCAGTCCCCGTAATTCAAGCTGGGTGAAGATGAGGTCTCCGAACAAAGACGGATCTTCGGCTGGCACCCAGACGGCGAGCGAAAAGGCGCGACGCACCGGCACGGCCACCAAGGCGCCGGCCTCCGGTTTCAATTCGGACAAATCGGCCGCTCCACCCGTTTCGCGCCAAAGCCTGGCCTCGTCCTGCTCCCATTTCTGCCACCCGGCGGAGGCCGGACGGAAGAGGGCGCGGCGTATCTGGCGCGGGCTTTTCATTTTTCCTCCCATAGCAGGTAAGTGGCAGCTTCCCCGCCTTCGCCCGCCTGGGCGACCACGGAGATCAGACGGGAACGCTCGCCCACGATGCCCCGGCTATCAATTCTTTTGACCGAGCTCTCCGTGGTAAGGCGCCCCATGATCTGTTCCGCCGGCAAGGTCGAACCGGCCAACCAGCCGGCCACCTGGCTGACATCATCGAAACGCAGATCATCTTCCGAAGGCTCGACCCCGTCGGCGCCGCGGCGCTGCTGCAAGATGCCCTGCACCATTTCCGGGGTGATGCCCGTGGCGGCTTGGAGCACGTCGGCCTCTGCCTCATTCACGTCGATCAGGCCGTCACCGAAAATGGTGAAACTCTCGGCCCAATCGGGCTTGAGCGCCGCGAGCTTTTCCATCTCAAGGACGCGGCCCATTTCCGCGACGCTGCGGAACGGACGGTTAGCCGGTGCGTCGGTAATGCCGGCCGCCTCGTATTCCGTACGCTCCGCCCCGCCGAATCCGGTGCGGAACTCGTCCTCGTCGGCCCAATCGGCGAGCTTGTCGATCAGCGCATTCCCCTCGTCCGCCGTGAGCCCCCACAAGGTGAAAAGATTCAGCAAGGTGATGCGGTCCTGGTCCTGAAGTAATTGATTGATGTTGAAACGCGCACCCTCGCCGCGGATGCGCACCTCCATGCGCTCGCCGGCCCCGAAGTCGCGGTTGAGCAACCCGGTTTCCTCGCGCTTCACCTGCGGATGCAGGCCGAGGGCCACTCCGCTCACCGCAATCTGACGCGCGCGCAAACCGGCCGAATCGGACACGGTCGTCTCGAGTTCGAGATTGACCACGCCGGCCATCCAAAGCACGGCGAAGGAAATCACGGTGATGGCCCAGAGCACGAGGAGCAGGGCGGCACCCGAGGGACGGAACTGTGCGCTCACGGCAGCTCGACCTCCAATTCCGGCGGGGGGCCTTGCGCTTCCAAGCCGGCCTCGTTGAGGGCCACTTCCTTGACCGGCGGCAGCCAGAAAATAAACTGACGGGGCACTTCCTCGCCGAGCAACTGCAAGTTGAGCTCGACCAGCGGCGGTCGCTCCCCTTCAAGCCATTGCTCCACCCATTCCTGCTGCTCCAAGTTGTAGAAGCGCCACTTGACCTCGCGCAGGTCGGGCAGCAAGCGCATCCAGGCCCCACGCTCCAACCCGTCGCGCCGCTCCATTTCTCCGAGTGACCCCGGCAGGAGCATGAGGCTGAGTTCACGACCGCCGCCGAGGCGCGGACGCGCGGTGAGCAACGCGGTCCCGGCCGAGGGGCCGCCCAGGCCCCAGGCAAAGACGCCGGGCGCATCGCGCAGCGTGATCTCGGGAAAACCGTCGCCCCCTTCCGCACGTACCCCGCCGGCGAACCGGGCGTTGGCCGGCAGGTTGTGGAAGGTCCGCCGCATGAGCGAAACAAAAGCGTTGAGCCGCTGGATTTGCAGGTTCTCCTCGGTCAGCGTCGCCGTGGCGCGTACCGCCGCATTGACCGTCGCATAAATGCCGCCGGCGAGCAGGACGAAGATGGCAAGGACCACCACCATCTCGAAAAGGGTGAATCCGCGGGCGGCGTTTCTCATGGTTCGTAACGCAGGAATTTTTCCTCCCACGCTTGATCCTCCCGTCCCTCGGTCCACTCCGCGCGCACCGTGATCCACCACAAACCGGTGAGTTCTTCCCCGTTCATATTGAAAAACTCCGCGGGTTCGGCCCGGACAAAAAATGTCGCGCCCATCGCATCGGGCCCCACCTCGCGGCCTTGCTCGAGATCGGCGATCGGTATGACCATCGATTCATCGAGTAATGACTCCAGCTGCTGACGCACTTCGCCGTCGCGCCGCATCAGCACATTGGCCGCGAAAATTTTGTCCATCGCCATGGCCAGTCCGCCCACCGCGAGGACAAACATGAACATCGCGGTGAGCATTTCCAGCAGGGTGAAACCGGCCTTTTTCACGGGATGTAGTAACTCTCCTCCTCGATTCCGGCGGTCAGCGGATCGAAGCGCACCTCAATCCAGGCCTCGTCCTCCATGATCCGCACGGTGAGCGGTTCGCACAGGCCGGTCGGCTGGAAAATCCAACGCTGACCGTCCGGACGCAGCGCTTTGTCGGCGCCGAAGGGCAGGAGTTGATAGCGCGTGCCGCGCGGCAAGCGCACCAACTCCGAAGGCTCTTCCTCGCCCGCCCGCAGCAAAGCAAAGCCACCCTTGGCGAAGACCACCTCCGCCGCACGACCCGTGGTCATGGCCACGGTCCGCGCCGTTTTGGCCAAGACGAGGAGTCCGCGCACCGAGTCGCGCAAACGTTGTTCGCGCACGAAGCCCGAGGTGAGCGGCACGACTGCACCGACCAGGAGCACGATGATGGTCACGACCAGCGCGATCTCGAGCAGCGTGTAGCCACCGGAGCGCCGGCCGGGCTGCCCGCTTTTCGCCACCGCCCGGATCGTTTTCATCGCCTCGGCCTTACTCGCCGGGGTCGTTGCCGATGTCGTCGCCCCCGCCCTCCTGGCGATCCGGTCCCTTGGAAAAAAGATCGAAACCGGACGCGTTCTTTTTCCCGGGCCAGTAATAGACATATTCCTCGCCCCAAGGGTCGAGCGGCACCCTCTCAAGCAGTTGCCGCCAACGGCGTGGTGCCGGTTCGGCCGATGGGCGCGTGACCAAGGCGGCGAGGCCCTGCGCGCTGCTCGGCGGACGCAAGTTTTGCATTTCGTAAACCCGGATCTGGGTGCTGATGCTCTGAATGTCGGCTTCCACCCGCGACTCGCGGGCCACGTCGATATTGCCGACCAACAAATAAATGGCCGATCCGACCAGCACGGCAATGATGCCGAGCACGAGCATGATCTCGAATAAAGTGTAGCCCGCCTCGCGGCGGAGCCGTTTGGAAAAAGATTTCATCAACGTGAAAGGATGCTTCCACTCGACCGCCTTGTCAAAGCCCCTTGGCCCGGCCAAGCAGGGCAAAACAAAGCGGTCTGCACGAAGTCAACCCGCTAACACGCGCCTGCGGAGGCCGGATTAGAGTGAGCCTTCGCTCCGGCCCCAGAAATCGGAGAGAGCTTCGGCCGGCGCAGGGGCCGGGGACTCCACCGCCGGCAGTGGCTCTTCTTCCGGGTCCTGTGGTTCCCCGGTCGGCAGGTCAGGCAAGGGCAGGGAAAGATCCGGTTCACGCACGGCCCGCGGATAAGACAACTCGAGGACCGCGTCGCGGATAAAAGTGCGGTTGCGGTAATCGGTCTTGAGCGGCGAGCGCAACTCGAGGAGCAGCGAATTTTCCCCCGGCAACATGAGGTCGGCCGGGATGTGCACCGAGCCCCGGCGCCAGCCGGCAAAATTCACCTCCCGGCCGGGCAAGCCAAGGTGACCCGGATCTTCGAGGGTCGGAACTTCCACCGCAATCGGTCCCACCTCCTGCCCGTTGACCAAGAGCCAGATTTCCTGATCCAAAAACACTCCAGCCAGCGAAGCTTCCAGGCGGGCCTGATCCGGCGCTTGCTCCAATTCCGCGAGCAACTCAAGCGAAGGTGTAAGCAACTCCGCACCCTCGGTCAGCGCGGCGCGCACCACCCGGTCGCGCCATTCGTCACGCGGAGCCGGCCGCGGCCCGCCCTCCACCTCGGCCTCGGCCAAGGTCAATCGCGACGCCGTCACCACCACGGGAACAAAGCGCGCACTTGAGGAAAGCATGGTGCGCTCGGAGACCCACTCGAATTTCACGCGATTGACGTTCAAATTCGCTCCGCCTTGGAGCAGGAGCGAGCCATTGCCACCGAGGCGCGAGGCGCTGATCAGGAGCGGCCGTTGGTTCGGCACCCCGAGGCTTTCGCCGAGATTTTCGGCCAGCAGTTCGGGGGAGCTTTGGCCGTCACGCAACCATTCGATGCGCAGGCCACCGCCCTCCGTCTCGTCGAAGACAAAATGGACGAGCAAATCTTGGTTTTTCGGGGGAGAAAGTTGGAAGGCAATGCGGGCGCCCTGCCCCGGGGCCGAGACGGGAGCCCCGTGCATCCATGCGGGCAAAGGCTGGGCCGCATCAAAAGGAAGGTCGGCCGTGAAGACCCCGCCTTCCTCAGCCCACGCGGCGGCGGTCAAAGAAAGGGTCGTGAGGGCAACGGCCAAAAATCGGGGCAAACGGGCGTTCATGGGGGAGGGGCGGGCTGCGCGGGGTCTTCCAATATGCTGGCCTCCAGATAATCTTGAAAGAACGAATCCTGGAGTAAGGAGGCAAAAACTTCCTCCGGCATCCGCGTTTTCGCCTCGCGCAAAAAGCCCGCCGCCGCACCATGATCGCCGCGCAGAAGCGCATCGGCCGCCCCAAAAAAGAGCTGCTCCGGCGGGAGCACCCCGTTGACCTTGCGCAACTTAAGCGGCGGATGGTCCGCCTGATAGTTCAAGCGCAACCCGGCCAGCCCGGCCTTCACCGTGGTGACCAAGAAGCTATCGGTCTTTGAGACCCGCTCGAGGGCCCGCCGGTAGGCCTCGACCGCCAGTCCGGGCCGACCATCCGCCCGGTAATATTCGCCCATGATGTAGAGCGGCATGGGATTGAGCGGATCGGTAGCCCGTGACTCCTCCAAGTGCGTCAAAATTTCCGTCCCCGCCGTGGCCACCTTGCCCTCCGCCCGCGACTTTTCGAGCAGGATCGAGCCGCGCAGGGCCTGCGCACTGCTTCTTTCTTCCCCGCGGTCAACCGAGCGCCGCGCGGCTTGGTCCGCCGGCTCGAATTTACCCAAATCCAGATAAGTCAGGGTGAACTGGTAATCCAACCCGCGCATGGCCGGATCGTGGGCCCGCGCCTGCTCCAGGCTGGCCAAGGCCACGCTGTGATTGCCGGCCAGCCGCGCGGCCAGTGCCTGCTCGACCAATTCCCGCGCAGCCGCGCGCTCTTCCGGCGGCACTGCTGTGACTGTGATCAAAGGCGGAGCCTGCTCTGTTTTTTTCGCCGTGATGATCCCGGCCAGCAGGGCAACCCCGGCTAGGATGAGCACAACCAGGCCGTAAAGTACCGAGCGAAGGACGTGCATCCACATGCCACCCATGCAAACCGCCGACCGCATCTCGGTCAAGCGCCCCGGCCCTCCGGCCTTCTTGCCCTCTTGTCACGGCAGCCGCTCCCTCTAATATCGCGCAGCATGTCCGAGCGCCTGCAGCCGACTACGGCCGAGCTTTATGCGCGGCACATCATTCCCACCTACGCACGCTTTCCTCTTGCCCTCGTCCGTGGGGCAGGAGTGCGCGTCTGGGACGAGGAGGGCCGCGCCTACCTCGACTTCACCTCCGGCATCGCGGTCAACACCCTTGGTCACTCCCATCCCGCCCTGCAGAAAGCCCTCGCCAGACAGGCCGCCACCCTTGTTCACATCTCAAATCTCTTCCTCCACCGCCCGCAGGCCGAATTGGCCGCGCGGATCGGGGCGATGGTCGGGACGCCCGGAAAAATCTTTTTCTGCAACAGCGGGGCTGAAGCCAATGAAGGGCTCTACAAACTGGCCCGCAAACACGGTTCCGCGCGCGGCCGCCACGAGATCATCACCTTGGATGGCTCTTTCCACGGGCGCACCCTCGGCGGCATCGCGGCCACCGGCCAACTCAAGGTGAAGCTCGGATTCGGCCCGCCCCTCGACGGCTTTCTCAGCGTGCCCGCGCGCCTCGAGTGCCTGGCCCATGCGGTCGGCGCGCGCACAGCCGCCATCATGGTCGAGCCGATCCAAGGTGAAGGCGGTGTGCGGCCGCTTTCCGCCGGGTTCCTCCGTGCCTTGCGCGCGCTTTGCGACGAACACCGGGTGCTCTTGTTCTATGACGAAGTACAGTGCGGCTTCGGGCGCACCGGGTATTGGTGCGGGTGGGAGGCCACGGGCGCGCCGGACGCGGTGCCGGATGCGGTCAGCTGGGCCAAAGGCATTGCTGGTGGCTTCCCGCTCGGCGCATTCTGGGTGCGCGAACCCTTCGCCGACCTGCTCGGGCCCGGCACACATGGCACGACCTACGGCGGCTCTCCCCTCGCCTGCGCCGCATCCCAGGCCGTCATCGAGACGATTGAAAAAGAAAGCCTGCTGGCTAATGCACGGGAACGCGGGGCCCAACTCGTTGCTGCGGCCGAACAAATGCCGCACGTCCGCGAAGTGCGGGGGGCCGGACTCCTCCTTGGCCTTGAAGTGGAAGATTTGCCGCCGCTCGCGGGCGAAGAAGGCACGGTGGCCCTGCGATTGACCAAACGACTGATCAAGGCCGGCCTCCTCGTTGTCCCGGCCGGGGAGCAGACCATCCGTCTCCTTCCACCGCTCAATGTCACCGCGGCGGAATGCGACGAGGCGGCGCTGATCCTGCACAACGTGCTTGCCGAAAGCTCGCCTCAGCCGGAAGCAAGCAGAAGTAGCAGCTCGTAACCGAGGGGGCGCAGCGTTTGGTCGCCGCGGCGGGTCCGGAGGCCCTGCCCTCCGGTCATTGTTTGCGCGCATCCTCCCCCGCAGCTGGGACGCGCCGGCACACAGGTCCCGAGGCCGTCTCTCCTTTGTTTACCACGAAGCACGCTTGCGGGTAATCTTCGGCCATCCCATGAGACACTTGCTCAATATCGAGTCACTCGACGCCGCAGAGATCAAGCAGATCCTGGCCCGGGCGGCGGAGATGAAGCACCTGCGCGGACCCCACCCCGAGGCCCCGTTGGCCGGCGAATGCTGGGCGCTCCTCTTCTCCAAATCTTCCACCCGGACGCGCATTAGTTTTGAGGCGGGCATCCGGGAACTTGGCGGGCAGCCGATTTTCCTCGCGGCCAACGAGATCCAACTCGGCCGCGGCGAACCGATCTCCGATACGGCACGCGTCCTGAGCCGGATGGTGCAAGGCGCGGTCATCCGCACCTACGCGCAGGGGGATGTCGAGCAGTTCGCATCCTTGAGCGGCATCCGCACGATCAATGCGCTGACCGACCTCGAGCACCCCTGCCAAATTTTGAGCGATCTTTTCACCATCATCGAAAAGCGCGGTTCGCTCGACGGCCTCACTGTCACCTTCATCGGCGATGGCGACTGCAACGTGGCCCGTTCCTGGATCTGGGCCGCCGCCAAACTCGGCTTCGCCCTGCGCCTGGCCGCCCCGGCCAAGTTCCAGCCGCCGGCCGAACTGGTGCGCCGCGCGGGCGGAGACATTGTCGTGACGGACGACGTTCTCGGCGCCAGCGCCGGCGCCGATGTCCTCTACACCGATGTCTGGGTTAGCATGGGCAAGGAGGAGGAAACCGCTTTCCGCCTCGCGCAATTCGGCGGATACCAAATCAACCAAGCCGCGGTCGCGGCGGCCGGCGGCACCCCGCTGGTCATGCACTGCCTTCCCGCCTACCGGGGCAAAGAGATCACGAGCGAGGTTTTCGAAGCCAACGCAGGGACCATTTTCGACCAAGCCGAAAACCGCCTGCACACCCAGAAGGCCATCCTTACACTGCTCGCGCCATAAAGTCGACCGGGCCGGTCCCGCCGCGAGGGTACGGCGAATTTCGCTCTGACCAGACCTCCGCGGCCGGACGGCCGGTTTTATTTCAAGAAACTGCGCAGCATCCAAAGCGCCTTCTCGTGCGTCGTGATGCGCTGGATCATGAGGTCTTCGCTTTCCGGATCATTCACCTCGCCGGCCACCGCCCGGGCTTTGGCCGCATCGGCCACCACTTTTTCATGACCGGTGATCAGGTGCTTCACATAGCTTTCCTGCGAAAGCGGGGCGGTGAATGCCTTCAGTTGCGCTTTATCCGCCAAAGCGGCGAGGCCGCCGATGGCGTAAGCCTCGAGGGCGCGGATACGCTCGGCAATGTCATCCGCCGCGGTGAACATTTCCTCGTATTGCGTCTGGAACGCGGTGTGCAGCGCAAAGAAGCCCTGCCCTTCCACATTCCAGTGGGCCAGATGGGTCAGCGACATGAGAGCGTACGTGTCGGCCAACACTTGGTTGAGACTATCGGTCAGTGCGGTCTTTCCTGCGGTGGTTGTCATGGCAGCCAGCTTAACCCACCTCCGCCGGTTAGACCAGCACCCACGCCATCCCGGCCGCACGGGCCGCCTCGACCCCCGTGGCGGTATCCTCGAAGACCAAGCAAGCCTCCGGGGTGACCCCGAGGCGGGCCGCGGCGGTGAGGAAGGGATCAGGAGCCGGTTTGCCCCTTTTGTAGTCCTCGGCGGCAATGACCTCCGAGAAAAGCCCGCGAATTTCCAAGGCCTGCAAGGTCCGTTCGACCAGATCGCGGTGGCCGCCGGAGGCCACGGCGAGCGGTACCTTGCCGTGGAATTCCCGGGCCAGGGCCACCACAGCGTGGTTCGGCTCCACCTGTGGGATGGAATCGCGGTAGTAAAGCTCCTTGCGCCGGACGATTTCCTCGACCTCCATGCTTAAGCTGAATTTGGCGTTGAGCCGGCACACGATCTCCGCGGTAGTCACCCCGCCCCATTCGTAGAAAAGTTCCTCCGGGTAAGACCCGCCGACCTCTGCCATGGCCCGGCGCCACGCTTCGTAATGCAAATGCATGTTGTCCGCCAACGTGCCGTCGCAATCGAAGATGAAAGCGCGGAAGTCCCCCGCCGGTAAGGCAAGCGGCATCATCAGGACGGGACCGGAACCTTGAAGTCGGGGTAGCGCCGCTGCAACTCCTCGCGCGCACGGTCGGCATCGCCCGGGTTATCGGCCCGGCGGTAGGCCTGCTCGGCCAGAGCGAGGGCCTGCGGTGTGAGGTCTTTTTCGTCGTAAAGCAGGGCCACAGCCATGAAGGCGCGGGCCGCGTCATCGAATTTATCTTGGGCCAACAAGGCGCGCCCGTTGGCCAGGCGCGCCTCGGCATTGAGGCGGCCTTCGGGTTGCAGACGCTGCGCCTCCTCGGCCTGCGTCTTGGCCCCCGCCCCGTCGCGCAGGGCGAGGAGCACGTCGGCCATGAGGAGATAGGTGCGGGCCTTGAGTCGGGGCTCATGGACTTTGGGCAGGAGTTGCTCCAGCGTGCGGCGGGCCGCTTCGTTTTGCCCTGACCCGAGTTGGGCCTGGGCCAAGGACAGACGCAATTCGGGTGTGGCACCCTCCAAGTCAGCGAGCGGAGCGAGGAACTCCGCCGCGGTGGCATAGTCTGCGGCTTCAAGTGCGGACCACCCCAACCACTCGCGCACTTCGGCGGGCGCTTTTTCCGCTCCGAGGGCCTTGGCCTCGCGTCCCGTCGCTGCGCGGTCCTGCAATTGGTAATGGCTGAGGAGGAGGCGGAGTGTGGCGCGCTCGCCGTATTTGTCGGGACCGAGCTCACGTGCCTGCTCCAGCGAGGCAATGGCTTCACCCGGCCGGCCGGCATCGGATGCGGCGTAGCCGATCCAAAAATGGGCTTGCGCGCCTGCTTTGCTCGCGGGGTAATCGGCGAGGAGCCGCTCGAAGCCCGCCGCCATTTCGGCCGGCCGCTGCAGGTTGCCCAGCAGGAGGGCGCGCTGCGTCATGGCATCTTCCCGTTCCTTCGCGTCACGGTAGCGGTCGATCACCACCTCGAAGTCGGCCAAGGCGGCAACCTGGTCGCCGGTTTCAAGCTGGGCCACCGCCCGCTGCGCGTAAGCCGAACCGGCGAACGGGTGGCGCGGGTATTGCAGAAGAAAGCGGGTGAGCACTTCGACCGCATCGTCGTAGGCCTTGGCCTGCAATTGGCACCAGGCAAGCCGGTAAAGCGCATCCGCACGGTAACCTTCCGTGCCCTCTGCGCTGGAAGCCTTGCGGTAAAGTTCGGCCGCCTCGGCAAAGCGGTCCTGACCGAAAAGCAGCTCGGCCTTGAGCAACTCGGCTTTGTCCCGCTGGTCTTGCGAGGAGGACGATTGCAGAAAGGCTTCGATTTGGGCCAGCGAGCGCGGGTCTTGTTGCGCTACGAGACTGACCAGTCGGTGAAAGCCCGCTTGGCGTGCGGCGGTGGATCCGGGGTGATCGACCACCAGGCGGTCGTAGAGTCCCAGCGCGCGGCCTTGCTCGCCCATTTGGCGGCGGGCATTGGCCGCGAGGAGGAGCACATCGGGCTGCGCTTCGGCCGGGAGGAGGGGGAGGATTTCCTCGGCCAGCTTGGCCGCCGCGGGATAATTCTCCGACTCGTATTCCAAGCGGACCAAACCGGCTTGCCCCGCCGCGCGCCAGTTGGCCAATTCCTGGTTGGCTGCCCCCAGCTCAAGCAAGGGACGCGCCGTCTCAAAGTCGCGCTGATCAACGGCGAGCAGGCCGGCTTTGACCGCCGCACTGGTGCGGATGACCGGATTCTCCGCCGTCTCGGCCAGACCGCGCAGTTGGCGCAGCGCGCTATCGGTCAGGCCGGCGCGCGCGTCGGCCTCGGCCAGGTCGAAGATGGCGCGCTCACGGTAAGGGTTGTCCTCCTTCTGCGCGGCCACCTCGCGGTAGGCGGCCAGCGCCTCGGCCGGGCGGTTGGCCGCCCCCAGGGCGCGGCCCTCGAAAAACTTCGCGGCCAGCCGCAACTTCGCGTCGCGCACATGGTGCGCGGCGAGGCGGAAAGAAGCAGCCGCGCCATCGAAGTCACGGCTGCCGAATTGGATTTCGCCCAAACGGTAGGCGGCCGGACCGAGAAATTCCCCGCTGTTGAATTCCGAGAGCAACTGACGGTAGGCCGCAGCAGCCTCGGCATTGCGCTTCACCGCGCGCTGGCACTCGCCGAGCCGGAACAACGCGGCCTGCCGGTCAATGCCGCGCGGGGCCATGCTGAGGAACTCCATATACTTCGGCCCGGCGAGATCGTGCATCTTCTGGCCATAAAAGGCGTTGGCCTGCTCGAAAGCGCGGCGCGCCGGGTCATCCGCCAGATTGGAGGGCGCCGCGCGGATGGCTTCGGTGCCGTCCGTCGCATCGACCCCGGACAGGGCGTGCGCCGCACCGGCCGGTGCCACCGGTTCCGCCCGGCGCACTTCGGGTGCGGGCCCGGCATTGACCGGCTCGGCCAGGCGGACCTCAATATTCTCCTCGGCGCGAAGCAGCGCGGGAACGAGCAGGAAAAAGAGAAAAAAGCGCTTCATGATTCGGGTCGCCCCGTAGCAAAGGCGACATTCCAAATGTTGGCCGTGCGGCAAATGTCGAGCACGGCCACAATGTGACGGTAGTCGGTCGACTGGTCGCCGCGCAGGACCACCGCTTGATCGGGATAGAGCTCGGAAATTTGGCGCAAGGTGGCGGTCAGTTCTTCCCCCGACAAGACGCGGCGGTTCATCAGGATCGTGCCGTCGGCTTTCACATTGATCACCACCTCACCCACGGCGCGCCGCGACTCCTTGCCTTCCTTCGCGGTGGGCACCTTGACATCAAGCTCGGTCTCGTAGCGCGCGAAATTCCAGGTGACGAGAAAGAAGATGAGCAGAAGGAAGACAATATCCACCATCGGCGCGATCTGAAACGCGCCGGGCTCGGGCACGGCCTGTTTGCGGAAATTCACGGAGAGCGGATCATGCGGGTAAAAGCCGGCCCAAGCCAAGGATTTCAGACCTTCAGAGCGCGCCGCTGATCGCCTTGCCCATCTCTGTGGTGCCGACCAGTTGCGTCCCCTCGGTATGAATATCCTTGGTGCGCAGGCCGGAACGGATGACCCGCTGCACGGCCGCTTCGATCGCGGAGGCCGCATCCTCGCGTCCGGCCGAGTAACGGAGCATCATGGCGGCGGAAAGGACCTGCGCGATGGGGTTGGCGATGCCCAAACCGGCGATATCCGGAGCGGTACCGCCGCTCGGCTCATACATGCCGAAGTAGCGGCCGTTGCCTTTGGAAATCCCCAAGCTGGCGCTGGGCAACATGCCGAGCGAACCGGCAATCATGGCCAACTCGTCGCTCAGGATGTCGCCGAAAAGGTTTTCCGCGAGAATAACATCGAAGCCCTTCGGATTGCGGATCAGTTGCATCGCGGCATTGTCCACGTAGAGGTGGCGCAATTTGACCTCCGGATACTCGTGGGCCACGCGGTCGACCGTCTGGCGCCAAAGGATGCCGTTTTGCAGGACATTGGCTTTGTCGATCGAGGTGACATGCCGGTTGCGTTTCATCGCGGTCTGGAAGGCGACATGGGCGATGCGCTCAATCTCGCTTTCCCAATAAATCATCGTATCGACCGCGAACCACTCGCCGCTCTCGTGCTTCATATATTTTGGTTCCCCGAAATAAAGTCCGCCGGTCAACTCCCGGACAAAAATAACATCAAAGCCGCCCTGCACGATCGACTCGCGCACCGGCGAGGCGTGGGTTAATTCCGGCAGGCAAACAGCCGGCCGCAGGTTGGCGTAGAGGGCGAAGGTCTTGCGCAGGGCGAGCAAGGCCGCCCGTTCCGGCTGCTGGTTGGGCGGGAGGGATTCCCATTTGGGACCGCCGACCGAGCCGAACAAAATAGCATCGGACTCTTTGCAGGTTTGCAGCGTCTGGTCGGGCAAAGCCACCCCGTCCACATCAATCGCCGACCCGCCCACCCGCTCCTCCCGAAGTTGGTAAGGAATGGAAAACTTAACCGCCACCGCGGCCAACACGCGCAGTGCCTCGACCATGACCTCCGGGCCGATCCCGTCCCCGGCCAACACCGCCACTTTGAACTGCTTTTCTTTGCTCACAGACATGGGGCAAAGTAGCCGATCCCCCTGGGCACGGGCAAGGCCGGGCGGTAGCAGCGGACTTCCCGGCCCTTTGGACCCCCGGATTGCACGCCCGCTTTTTAGACAAGAGGCCTCCAGACCCTGCCGTAGTTTGCTTGCCGCCATGCGCTCCATGGGGGCGCTGCTGTTTGCAGCGCTCCAGGCTTACCGGGCCCGAGAGTTGTGCGAAAATAAATTAACGCGGCACGTCTTGGACCAAAGATACCGGATCGAGGTCACCGCCGGACCGCTGCCAAACGGACGTGGCGATGGCCATGCCGAAAGCGAGGAAGGCGACTACCCCGAAGCAACCGACCAGACACCGTAGCAGACGGTCGCGCTGTGCGGTGTCCAGGCCCGCGTGATCGGAAGAGTTTGCGCTCATCGGGTGCGGGTTTTAGGCCAAAGCATAGTTTTAGGCAATAGCCTCCGCAGGAATGATGACTTGGACCCCCCCCCCAACCGGACGACGATCCCCCCGCAACTTTTTATAACGGCCAACGGAAGTTTACCGAGAAGTTGCCCCCGCAGGACGGCCGGTCCCATCCAGGGAAACGGGCCTCCCGTCGTCAGCCGACGGACAACCGACATCGCTAGTTTTTCGGCTCGACCACCTCCGGACGCCAGAGCCCGCCGGCTCCAATCACCGCGGCCGAAATCTGCGCCTCGAGCATCCGCCGGGCGTCCGCAGTCAGCTTACCATCCCTGGCCGCCGCCGCCCGTGCCGAGACGAGGAGCGCGTTGACCGCTTGTTCACGTTCCACCGCGCTCAACCGGTTCCAGAGCCCCTCCTCCTCCTCCACCCGGTAAGCGAGCAGCTCCACTCCAAGCACGCGCGGCTCGGCAAACTCTGCTTTGACCCGTAGATCATGTGAATCAATCTCAAGGTAAAATTTCTCGTGGAGATCGACCCCCGCCTTGACCGCAAAAGTGCCGCGGAGGTGCAGGCGCTTCGTGCTCCCCAGCCATTGCTCTTCCCAGAGATATTCGTGGGCGAATTCCCGCCGCACGGCGGCCAATTCCAAGACCGGCATCTCCGCCGACAATACCGTCACCTGATCAATCCGTACCTCAGGACGGAACTGCAACCGCCGCGAAATGCCGTCGACCACCCGTTTGGCCAACTCCACCGCCGGTTCCGCCGCCGCCTCGGCCGCTTCCCCCGGCATCCGGGCGCAGGAGCGCATGAACCAGGTGGCACAAAGCGTCAGCACGATCAGAACGATCGCCCTCGAAACCGCCCACGAAAACCGTTTCATGATCCGAAGGTACCTTACCAGCTCCGCCAGCCAAAGGCGAACTGGCCCACTACGCCGCTGCATGAAAAGATTCCTAAAAATGATTGGGCTCCGGCCCGATTTCGCGTTTCTTCAGCGCTATGCGTGTTTTCGTCACCATGGTTGCCCTTTTCATGGTCCTCCTCGCGGCCGGCGCCACCATGGCCTGGCGCTGGGCGGAGGCTTGGACCGCAACCGCCACCCCGCTCGCGCCAAAGGGTGGGTTGTATTTTCCAACCACCGTCCTGAACGACGTGCCGCACTTCGCGCAGGCCGATCAGCGCTGGGGCAAAAACCAGCTGGCAGGCGGATCGACCACCATGGGCGCGGAAGGATGCGCCGTGGCGGCGGCGGCCATGGTCCTCGCCTCCTACGGAGCGAAGGTGGACCCGGGGACCCTGAACCGATTCCTCCAGGGCAACGGCGGCTTCAACCGCCAGGGCTGGCTCTACTGGGAAAAAGCTTCCGAGTTTCCCCCCGGGGTGGCCGAACACATTTACGAGGACGACGCCTCACACTTCCTCATCGATTGGAACCTCCTGCGGGGCAATCCGGTGATCGTGCGCCTGCGTTACCCGAACGGCATCACCCACTTCGTGGTTATCGTGGGCAAACAAGGCTACCAATACCTCATCCGCGACCCCGGAGGCCGCTACCAAGACGGGCTCTACTTCCTCTCCGAGTTCGGCAGCCCGATCGAAGCGCTCCGCTTTTACCGCCAACTCGAGCCACCGCCCGGCGGCAACCAAGTTTCTTTGTAGCGGGGGTCTATGTCTCTGCAATTGGTCCGGCGGTCATAGACCGCCGCGACAAGCCGTCGCTTTTTCCTCAGCTGGAACGATGGCAAAGCCGTGGTCTTTTCATGCTTTGGCAGAGAGAAACGTCTTTTAGAGCGACCCACTTTTTAGTGCAGAGTTTCGCGCGTGACCAAGGGGCATGGGCGTCTCGCCCGTCACGACCCGGCAACACGGGCGAGACGCCCGTGCCCCCTGTTCAAACTGCGCCCAACCGCATGCGGAGCGCGTCTTTAACGGCATCGTTACGGCTCAGGGTTTCCGCACGGGCAATCCCGCCTTGCTCCAATGGCCGAAGCCGCCGGCATTGACCGCATTGTAGCCTTCCTTGCGCAAAATCCCCGCCGCCATCCCCGAACGCGCTCCACTCGCGCAATAGAGAATTAGCTCCTTGTCCTTGTTGGCTTCGAGCACCGCTTTCCATTGCACCCGCGGCCCGCGCAGATCGCTCAGGGAGCAGAGCAAGGCCGGCGCCGCCACACCCTCGGTCCATTCGTCCGGCTCACGCAGATCGATGAGCACCGCGGTGGCGGCCTTGACCCGTTCGTCGGCCTCCGCCGCGCTGATCGACGGGCCCGCCATGGCCCGCTTGACCAGGACAAAGGCCACCACGAGCAGGCTGAGCAGGATAAGGGTTTTCATGGGTAGCGAGGCTCGGGCCGTTGACAGCCGGGCTCAACCCTCAAAGGTCGGCGTGTCCTGCCGCAGGGTCTCGCCTTGGAAAAATCCGGGACGGTGCCAAGCGATGAGCAGCATGACCACGACACCGAGCAAAATAATGCCCACCCCGAGACAAAAGACGAGGCCCACCCCGAAGACGGAGGATCCGCTGCCGAAGGCCGGGTTCATGCTGTCATAGGCGGTCTCAAGAAAGACCGCGGCGAGGATCAGACCACCCGTGAAGGGCGCGGCGCCGCGCAGGAAAAAATTCCGCGCGCTATGGCCGAGGGTCTGGCGGAAATAGTAGACGCAAGCGAACGCGGTGAGCCCGTAGTAGAAACAGATCATCATGCCCAAAGTGAGGATGGTGTCGGCCAGGACATGGTCGCTGACCACATGCATGACGGCATAGAAAAGGGCCGCGACCAACCCGGCCACAATGGTGGCATAGCCGGGCGAACGGTATTTCGGATGGATCCAGGCAAAGCGTTCGGCGATGGCCCGGTAATGGCCCATGGCGAGCAGGGTGCGCGCCGGGCTGACCACGGTGGATTGGAGAGAGGCGATGGAACTGGCCAGCACCGCGAGCGCGACGAGAATGGCGAAAGGTCCCATGACCGGACCGGCCATCGCGGCGAGCACGTTCTCGCGGGTGGCGGCGTTGCCCAGCCCCAACCCGGCGTCGCCGAGACCGGCAAAGCGCATGGTCGAAATGGCAACCGCAAGGTAGAGCGTGAGCATGAGGAGAATGACCAAGGCCGCCGCCCGGCCCGGCGTGCGGGCCCCCTCGGTTGCCTCCTCATTCAAGGTCAGGCAGACATCCCAGCCCCAGTAAATGAAGATGGAGAGCGAAAGCCCGGCCGCGAAGGCCGCGAAGGAACTGACGGAGAGCGGATTGAGCCAATCCCAGGAAAACGGCAAGACCGGCGCCTCTCCCGCGGCCTGCCAGGCGGCGATGGAATACCAGACGAGGACCACGATCTGCAGGATGACGAGCGAGTACTGCACCGCCTTGGTTGCCGTCGCCCCGCGGTAGCAAACCCAGACCGCCGCGCCCATGAAGACAAAACAGGTCCCTAGGTTGACCAAGAGATGATCCGACCAATCCGCGATGGCGGGAATACGGACAACCTCCGCGAGCAGCAGATAGAAAAACTCCACCGCAATGCCGGCCAAGTTGGAGAGCACGATGACCGTGGCCGAGACCAGCCCCCATCCGCCGAGCCAACCGACATACGGGCCGAATGCTTTGGTCGCCCAAGTGAAGGACGTCCCGCTGTCCGGCGCATCGGCATTCAATTCACGGTAGCCGAGGGCAACCAGCAGCATGGGAATGAAACCGACAAGGAAGACGGCCGGCATGTGGTTGCCCACCACGCCCGCGGTCGGCCCCATCGTGGCGGTCAGGGCATAGGCCGGGGCAATGACCGAGACTCCGAGGGTGACGATGGCCAGCATGCCCATGGAGCCCTCGGCCAGGCCTTTACGACTGAGTTTGCTTGTGGCTTGTTCCGACATCAGGATACCCGCTGGGGGAGATACGCTAGAAACGCTGCCGCTGCCATGTCATTCCGTTCCGTCCCGCTGCTATTATTGGCTCTGGTCCTGCCCTCTGCGCCGGTTGTCGCGCAGCAGGAGATCAAAACGCCCTTCGGCATGCAATGGGGCGAAGCGCAGGGGCGGATCAGGGATGTGGTGGGCAAGGCCAAAGCCAAAGTGGTCGCAGAGCACAGCAAAGGCCCGCGCGACGTGCTGGTCGTCGAGGGCATCGTGCAGGAAGGCCTCAAGCGCACCCTTTTCTACTTCAACAACAACGGACTGAGCGAAGTCGAATTGCAATACGACCGCCCCAGCTGGGGTGATGAAAAGGTCAAGGCCTGGGTGGCGACGATCAAGCGCGAGGCCGACCGCAAATACGGGCCGGGCCGTCTTTACGCGGATGAGACCGGCAACGAGAATGGACTGCGCCACACGCTCAAGGGATGGATGTGGGTCCAAAATTTCGTCTCGCTCCGCCTCGTCCATTACAGCGCGCGGCAAGAAAACGAGACCATGCGGCGGGTCAGCCTGCACTACTGTGCGGAGTAAGGCAGGAGGCGGTCTCCTAATTTAAAGCCGGAATCCGCTTTGCTCCGGCTTTCAACGCCCTCGCTAAACTAAAACATCTCGGCTGCGAATTTCCTCGGGTCAAAGGGGGCGAAGTCGGTTTCTTTCTCGCCCGTGCCGACGAAGCGCACCGGAACACCGAGTTCCTGCCGCAAGGCGACCGCCGTGCCACCGCGGCCGCTGCCGTCGAGTTTGGTCAGAATGGCACCGGTCAATCCGCAAGCCGCTTGGAATTGCCTCGCCTGCTCCAGCGCGTTGGAACCGGTCGTGGCGTCCACCACAATGAGCACCTCGTGCGGACTCTCCGGATCACGCCGGGCGAGGACGCGTTTCACCTTGGATAATTCCTGCATGAGATTGTGCTTGGTGTGCAGACGGCCCGCCGTGTCGCAGAGCAGGAAGTCGGCTTTCTCCCGGGCAGCGGATTCGTAGGCCTCATGGCAGACCGCGGCGGGATCGCCTTGGTAAGCGCCTCGCACCACCGGAATTTGCAACTTTTCCCCCCAGGCCGCAAGTTGCTCGATGGCTGCAGCACGGAAGGTATCGGCGGCGGCCATCACGACCGAACTCCCCCCCCGGCGAAGCAAGGCACCCAACTTGGCCAGGGACGTGGTCTTGCCCGTGCCATTGACCCCGACCATGAGCAGCACGCGCGGACGCCCCGGGAGCGGGAGGAGCGGCGGAGAAGGCGCGGGCAGCAGCTTGGTCAATGCGGCGCGCGCCTCGCGTTCGACCTGGTCGGCCGTGGCGGAGAATCCGGTCACCGCCTGCAATGATGCCACCAAGTCCATCGTCGTCTTCACCCCGAGGTCGGCCTGCAGAAATAACGATTCGAGTTCCTCCCAATCGACCGGTCGGCCGCGGAAACGTTCCGCCATGGCGCGCAGAAATCCTGCCGCCATAATCAGGAGACCAGGTGCGAGTCGCGGCCGATTTCTTTGCGCACCCGGTCGAGCACACCGTTGGCAAAGCGGGCCGATTCCGCGGTGGCCAGGCTGCGGGCCATCTCAATCGCTTCGTTGATCGTCACCGCGGGGGGAATGTCCGGACGGGCCAGCATCTCGGCCACGGCCAAACGGAGGATGGCGCGGTCGACCGCCCCAAGACGCCGCAGGTCCCAGTTTTGCAGTGCGGCGGCCAGCAAGGCGTCGATCTGGGGCAGACGTCCGAGTGCTTGGTCGAGCAATTCGCGGGCAAAGGGCGTCAGTTCCTCCGCGGCCAGGGGCACCGCGGGATCCCCAGAGAGCGGAACGAGCACGCCGCGCATCTCGCAACCATAAAGTTGCTGCACGGCTTGGATGCGGGCTTGGCGGCGGTTTTCTTTGGACACAGCGCGTGGAGCGGTCAACGCAGGGACGATTGGCTTTTGAATTTTTCTTTAACCTTGAGCATCGCGAAAGCGGCCCGGGCCGCCTCGACGCCGCGGTTGAGTTCAAGGCCGAGGCAACGCTCGCGCGCTTCTTCCTCGCCGGAGACGAGCAGGACTTCATGAATGACGGGCAAACCATGCTTGAGCGCGACCTGCTGCAAAGCATGGCTCACGCTCACGGCGATAAACTCGGCGTGTTTGGTCTGCCCCTGGAGAATGAGTCCGAGCGCAATGATCACATCACATTTGTGCTGCGCGGCCGCCATTTCGACCACCAAAGGAACCTCGAACGCGCCGGGTGCTCCAAAGAGGTCGACCACGCTGTTCGGGTCGATCTTGTAAAGTTCCTTGCAGGTGTGGTTGATCAAGCCCTGCACAAATTCGGGGTTGTATTCGCTCGCCACGATGGCAAAGCGGGGGGTCGCTGTAGGGAGCAGTTTCGGCGGACGGGTCGGGATTTTGTTCGACATGGTGCTTTCTGCCAGAAAGGCGGGGCAAATCGCAATCAGAGAAGATGACCCATCTTACGCTTTTTCGTTTTGAGGTAACGTTCGTTCTCCGGGTGGGGCACCGACTTGAGCGGCACGCGGGCGGTGATTTGCAGGCCGTGGCCGGACAAGCCGACGACTTTGCGCGGGTTGTTGGTCATCAAACGGATTTTACGCACCCCGAGGTCGGAGAGGATCTGCGCGCCCAGGCCGTATTCCCGCAGGTCCATGGGGAAGCCGAGCTTGCGGTTGGCCTGCACCGTGTCGAGGCCCTCTTCCTGCAATTTGTAAGCGTGAATTTTGGCCGGTAACCCGATGCCGCGACCTTCTTGGCGCATGTAAAGCAGAACGCCGGCGCCCTGCCGGGCAATTTGGCACATGGCTTGGTGCAGCTGTGAACCGCAATCGCAACGGCGCGAAGCGAAAACGTCGCCAGTCAGGCACTCGCTGTGCACGCGGACCAGCACAGGTTGCTTCGGGTCGATTTTGCCGCGGACGAGGGCAAGATGATGTGCGTCATCGGTCAGTGAACGGTAAAGATAAAGATCAAAGTCGCCGTAATCGGTCGGCAGGCGCACGCACTGCTCGCGTTCGACCAGTTTCTCGCGGCGGCGGCGGTAAGCGATGAGATCGCGGATCGAGCAAATCTTCAGCTTGTGTTTGCGGCGGAATTTCTGCAGGTCGTTGAGCCGCGCCATCGAACCGTTCTCGTTGAGCACCTCGCAAATCACCCCCGTAGCATCAAGCCCGGAGAGACGCACCAGATCGACGGCTGCCTCGGTGTGCCCCGCCCGTTGCAAGACTCCGCCTTCCCGCGCCTGCAGGGGGAAGACATGCCCGGGCTCGGTCAGGTCGGCTGGACCACTCTTCGTCCCGGCCAACGTGCGGATCGTCTTGGCGCGGTCCCGCGCGCTGATCCCGGTGGTCACCCCCTTGGCGGCATCGACCGAAACAGTGAAGTCGGTGCGGTGCAATTCGCGGTTGTGCGCCACCATGCGCTGCAGGCCGAGTTGCCGCGCCCGGGTCGCGGCCAGCGGAACGCAGATCAGGCCGCGCCCGTACTTTGCCATGAAATTGACCGCCTCCGGCGTCACTTTGCTCGCGGCCATAACCAAGTCGCCCTCGTTCTCGCGCTCGGCATCGTCGGTCACAATAACCATCTTGCCGGCGCGCACGTCCTTCAGCACGGACTCGATGGAATCAAAGGCGGCTTTGCTCACAGCCGGATAGTAAAGCACCCGCGCACCCGTTGGGCAATGTCCGCCAGGGGCGGAAGGCATTGATTTTCGGCGACCGGAGGTTAGCTTCGACTGGTCATGTCCCTCCTGCCCACCACTCTTGTCGTCATCCTGCTGATCCTCGCCCCCGGGCCGGTTCAAGTGGCCGCTTCAAGTTGGATCATCGTAGACGATGAGACAGGGCACGTGCTGGCCGCTTCCGGTCAGAACGAGAAGCGGCAAATCGCGAGCCTGACCAAAATTGCCACCGCCATGGTCGTGCTCGACTGGGCGGAAGCCACGGGGACTTCACTGGGCACGATGGTCAGCGTGCCCTCCGGAGTGGGCGGAGTGGGCGGGGTCAACCCCTGCCAACTGCAACCCGGCGACCGAGTCTCCCTGCGCGACTTGCTTTATTCCGCGATGATGAGTTCGGACAACCACGCGGCCTACACCTTGGCTCAGAACGTGGGCACTGGTTTGCCCAATCCGCAGGCCCTGAGTCCAGTGGACAACTTCTCTGCGCACCTGAACGCCCTGGCCCGCAAACTCAGATTGAAGCGCTCGCTTTTCCTCAACCCGCACGGCTTGGACAGCATGACCCCGCCCCCGCATTCGACCGCGGCGGATCTCGCGCGCCTCACGCGTTATGCTTACAGCCACGCCGGCTTCAACTTTTACGTCTCGCAGCCCACACGGGAAATTTCCATCCAGGGAGTCGACGGAACCACCCGTGGGTTCCTCCTGCGCAACACCAACGAACTGCTCGGGCGCAACGGCATCGAGGGGGTGAAGACCGGACGCACCCGGTTGGCCGGCGATTGCATTGTGCTGGCCGCCGATCGCGAACCGGAAGCGGTGGAACGCGACGGGCAAAAGACGGCCATTCCGCGCCGCATCATCGTCGTGCTCCTCGGGTCAACCAATCGTTTTTCCGAGGGCCTCACCCTGATCCAACGCGGCTGGAGCCTGCACGAAAACTGGTCGGCCCAAGGCCGGCCGGTGAGCAAGCGCAGCACCCTCTGACCCTCATGCCCGCCTCGCGTCTGGGCATCCTGACCGCCGGCGGTGATTGTGCCGGTCTCAACGCCGTGATCCGCGGTTTCGTTTGCGCGGCCCAGGCGCGGAACCTTGAGGTGGTCGGTTTCCCCGAAGGCTACGAGGGCCTGCTCCAGCCCGCCGGCGCGCGCCTGCTCACCCCGGCCAATACCCTCGGAATCGAGGCCACAGGCGGAAGTATTCTCGGGACAACGAACAAAGGACGTTTCCAAACGCGGCGGGGTCCGGCTGGACAAACCATTTTGCCGGAACCGCTGGTCCGCGCCACCCGCCAGGCGCTCGAGCAAAACCGGGTCGGGGCGCTGGTCGTCCTCGGTGGTGACGGTTCGCTGCGCACCGCCTTGCATCTGGCCCGGGCCGGAATTTCGGTCATTGGCGTGCCCAAGACGATCGACAACGACCTCGATTCGACCGATGTCACTTTCGGTTTCGATACTGCGGTGACCCGGATTGCCGAAGCGGTGGCCAACCTCCGCACCACGGCCGAAAGTCACCGGCGGATCATGGTGCTTGAGGTCATGGGACGGCACACCGGATGGCTGGCCTTGCACGGTGCCGTGGCCGGCGGAGCGGAAATCGCCTTGTTGCCCGAATTGCCCTTTGATGGTGACCGTTTGGCCCGCTTTATCAAGGAATCGGAGCGGCGCGGACAACGCTCGCTGATTGCCGTGGTGGCCGAAGGCGCGCGGGCCAAGGCCGGACGGCAGATCCGCCGACAAACCTCGACGGGGGACAGCCGCCTCGGCGGCATCGGCACTTACGTCGAATCGCTGATTGCCGCGCGCACCGGACGCGAGACCCGTTCTTGCCTGCTCGGCCACCTCCAGCGTGGCGGCGCTCCGGGCGCCTTCGATCGGGTGATTGGACAACAATTCGGGGTCCGTGCGGTGGAACTCGCGGCCGACGGCATGTTCGGCCGCATGGTCAGCTACCGCTTCGGCTCAGTCACCGATGTGGCCTTGGCCGATGCGGTCAACCGGCTGCGCACCGTTTCTGAAGAAAGCCAACTCCTGCGCCACGCCCGCGCGCTGGGAATTTTTCTCGGGGAATGAGACCAACGTCCTTTTGCTTTTCGACTCCCCACTAACTCAATGAGAGTTATTCTCTCGAAGGGGAATAAAGACAGGCCACGGATGGAAGAAGATGAAAGAGGATAAGCGGGGCTTCAGTCCGAGGACTTCTGTTATCTTCTTCCATCCGTGGCTTTCTGACCTCTGGCCTGCCCAAGCTCGCAGTCGACGCTGGCCCCCGTTACTCCCAAACCACCCCCGCCGCACCCGGGTTCAGGGACTCCCGAGCAACTCGCGTCACGGCGGACCCGCCGGGCGAGTCGACTTCTGGTTTGGGCAGGGGGCACGGGCGTCCCGCCCGTCACGATCCAAACCCATCGGCAGGATGCCGATGCCACACCCCAGTCCCAAGGCGCCGGGCCTTTGGGATCAGGCCGCCCCGGCGACCGCAGTAATCTAGCGCGTTTTTTCCGCCGGAAAGCTGACCAAGGCGCGTTCTCCACCCTCACGGATTTCACTCACCCGGCAGCCGTAGATTTCCGACAAGACCGCGGGTCGCATGATCTCGGCCACCGGACCGCTGGAATGGATGCGTCCGGCCGCGAGCAAGGCCACCTCATCCGCGTAATGCGCCGTGAGATTAAGGTCATGGAGGATGGCGAGGACGCCATGCCCGGCCCGGGTCAGGCGGCGGGCCTCGCCGAGAAGTTGGTGCTGATGGGCGGGATCGAGGCTTGAAACCGGCTCGTCGAGCAGGAGCACTCCGGCCGTCTCCCCGCCGGAGATTTGCGCCATCGTGCGGGCGAAAGCCACCCGCTGCCACTCGCCGCCGGAAAGACGGGAGCAGTCACGTCCGGCCAGATCGGCGAGATCCATCTGCTGCAACATTTCCCAGGCCAGGGAACGCACATCGTCCTCGGCGCCATAGGCCAGGCGCCCGAGCTCGACCGCTTCGAGCACAGTCAGGCCGGAAGGCCGCGCATTGTCTTGCCGCATCACGGCACAGTGCCGGGCACGGTCGGACGGACGGAAGTCCGAGATCGCGCGTCCGTTGAGCATGACCTGTCCGCTCCCCGCCTTGGACAATCCAGACATGACCGAGAGCAAGGTGGATTTTCCGGCGCCATTGGGACCGATCACGGCCAGCAATTTTCCCGGCCTCACCCGGAGCGAAACGCCATCGAGGATCTGTCGCTTCTCGCGGGAGAGCGTGACCTTTTCCGCGACCAGAGACGGGAGGTGCTGGTTCATCAGGTGGACGCAGAGAACGGGCGGCAGAGCAAGGCGAGGAAGAAGGGTCCGCCGATCACCGCAGTGAGGATTCCGACCGCGAGTTCGGCCGGGGCGACCAGAGTGCGCGCCCCGAGATCGGCCAGAACGAGCAGCATGGCGCCGAGCAGGAGAGCTCCTGGCAGCACGAGGCGATGCAGGCCGCCGAGCAAAAGGCGCGCCATGTGCGGAGCGACCAAGCCGATAAAACCGATGGTACCGGCAAAAGCCGTGGCCGCGCCGACCAACAAGGCGGCGGCCACAATGACCTCGCGGCGCACCCGCGGGACCGACACTCCGAGATGGGCGGCCTGTTCTTCGCCGAATTGCAAAGCATCGAGGGAACGCGCATTCCGCCAGAGGAGAATGATGCCGGCTGCGAGGAAAACGAGCAGGACGACCACCTGGGGCCATTGGGCCGAGGCGCAGCTGCCAAGGGTCCAGAAGGTCATGGAGCGCAAGGCATCGTCACTGGCCGAGAAAAGAAAAAATCCGAGCACACTGCCGAGCATGGCATTGAGCGCGACGCCGGCCAGAATCAGCTTGGCCGTGCCGCCGGCCGCAAAACCGGCGTGGAAAATGCCCAAGACAAGCACCGCGAGCCAACCGCCGAGGAAAGCGGCCAGAGGCAGCAACCAGCCACCGAGCAAACCTTCCCAGCCAAAAAAGAAACAGACCACCGCACCCACCGCGGCGCCGGCACTCACCCCGATCAGCGCGGGGTCGGCCAGCGGGTTCCGAAAGAGCCCTTGCACCCCCGCTCCCGCCAAAGCGAGAGCCGCACCAACCAAGGCCGCGAGCAAGACACGCGGCAGGCGGATCTCCCAAAACACCGCCCGGATAATTTCCGGGACCTGGGCTGGAGCAGCGACAAGATTGCGCAGATCAGCGAAACCGATGTTGACCGCCCCGAGGGCGGACGCGATGAGCAGGACGAGGGGCAAGAGCGCGGCGAGAAAGCAAAGGCGTCGATGAGCCCGACCCCGCCGGAGCGAGTCGTCCTCCCGTGCCGCGTTCACGGCTTTCTCAAGGCCAGGGCGACCTCGGTCGCGGCAGACGGGGTGCGCGGGCCAAAACCGAGGAAGGCGGCGTCATCGACGCGAATGACCCGCAGCTGCCGGCCGGCCGGCGTGGCGCCGAGTCCCGGCACACGCGCCAGCAATTGGGTGTCATCACCTCCCACGCTCTCCGAAACGATGACAAAGTCAGGTGTGGCCGTGGCAAAAATTTCGGCCGAGAGCGGCTGGTAGCCGCTGAAGGAGGCACAGACGTTGCGTCCGCCACTGGCCTCGATCATGGCATGCGCCGCGGTCTCCGTGCCCGCGGCCATGAGGTTGCCGCCGTGGCGCGCGAGGAGAAAGACCACCCCGGGACGCTCACCCTCATTGGTGGCCGTCGCGGAGCGGAGCGCCTGCAGATCGGCATTGACCTTGGTAATGAGCTTCTCTCCGTCTTCGACCCGCCCGGCCGCCGCGGCAATGGTGCGGATTTTGTCGTCGATATTGTCGAGGGTGTAGCCGTTGGAAATGACCACCACGTCCACGCCCGCCGCTCTGATCTGCTCGAGCACGGGCGGCGGACCCGCCTCGCCGGAAACGAGGACGAGATCGGGCTTCTGCGAAAGAATGCCCTCCGCCCCAAGCATGCGGACATAGCCGACATCGGGTTTGTCCCGCGTCTCCTCCAGATATTTGCTTGAGGTGTCGACCGCAACAATCTGCGGCGCAAGGCCGAGGCGAGAAACAATTTCGGTTACCGCCGCGCCTGCCGTGACAATACGGACTGACTCGGCTCGCGCGGTCAGCGCGGTGAGCAGGACGGCCAGGATAATCGCCGGACGAAGCATCGGGCTGGAGACAGGTGCGGTCAGGCCACGTGGATTTCGTCGTCCAGCGCGGAAATCGCGTCGAAGGTATCCTGTGCCGCTTTGACCATGGTGTCCTGCTCTTCGGAGGACCAATCGATGGCATTCATGTCCTCGCGGAATTTCAGCCACAGTGCGCGCTGCGCTTCGCCGTGCGGATCGAGGTATTTCATCCCCTCGCCATCCGTCTTGCCCCAAGCTTTCCCAAGGGCGCGGGCAATGAAACGCGCACCGTTTTTGCTCCCCTCGAAAACATAATAGATGCCCATGAGCACGGCGGGGGACGGCGCTTGGTGGATGGTCTCGACCAGGTCTTGCGCGCCCTTGAGCGGTTTGATCGAGCCCGTCTCGACCCCCAGGTAAGCGAGGTCGGCTTCGATATTCGCGGTCTGGTAGAGACCGGGTAGTCCGAGCTGGGAAAGACGCTGGTCCTCGCCGAGCGCACGGTCCGTCGCCGCCTCGAGTTCGCGATGGATGAGCCAGCGCTGGCCGAGATACTGTTTGTATTGGTCGTGGTCGATGGAGCCCGCGACGAGCGCAGCTTCCAGCGGCTTGGCTTCGGCGATGGCATGTTGCTCGGCCGTCCCGGCTTTGAGCCGGCCCATGATGCCGGTGGGTGCTGCGGTGGTGGTCATAATAGTGGTGGTCGGGTTGGCCTTACTGGCCGGCAGTGTATTTCGGATTGTTTTCTTGCGCGGCCTGCCGGCTCCAAAGCCGCATGTCGCGCAAGTCCTCAATGGTCAATAGTCGGGTGGAGCCATCCAGGAAAGCGGCAATCGCTTTCCCGCCGTGGCGCGGATGGACGAAGCCGAATTGGGAAGGGTCCGAATCCTCAGTCCACTCTCCCCCGCCCCAGCCTCCGCCGGGTTCGCCGGGTGCCCGCACGTATTCGTAGCCATTGATTTCACTGCTGCCCGCAGAGACAAAAGCAATGATGGAGCGATCGGCTTGTCCGACCGAATGGACACAGTCGCTGTTGGTCTGGCCGGCCGTGCCGCCGACAAAGTAGCGGTTGATACCGAAGGACGGAAAGGCACTAACCCCGTAATCATACATGCTGCCGGAGGGACTCGAAAGGTTCATGACCTTGAGCAGTTGCTGGCGGTTGTCTCCGGCCAGGAGCGTGCTTTCGATCGCGTAATTGAAATAAGGCGCCAATCGGAAAGGATAGCGGGCCCGCACCTGACGGTTGCTGACGGGTTTGCCCTTGCCGTTAAGCACGTTTACCGCCGAGGTATCGCGCGCCGCGAGGTAACGTCCGCCATTGTCTGCAGCAGCGGCTTGATAAGCGGAAATAAGCGTCCTGGCTGCAGCGGTCTCGGTTGCGGTCTTCGCTTTATCCGCGACGGACAAAAGCCCCGCACTGCCAATGCCGGCCAAGACCGCCAGGATGGCTATGACAACAAGCAGTTCGATCAGGGTAAAGGCGGTGTTCCGCGTGGTTTTCATGGGTCTGATGGATATTTGGCGCGGAAAAACATACTGCGGCTCCAGGCAGCGCGTCGATCCCCCGGCGCAGTGAAGGTGACTTGGAAAGCGCCCGAATTTGTTTCGACCGGGGCGGAAGGGGTCCATGCTGATTGGTCCGCGTGCTCGCTGTATTCCACGATCAAGGTGCTCGCAGGCGGCCCGATGAAGCTGTGCGTGACCGAGGTGCTGCTTTCAATTTCATCATAAAGCGGTGCTCCCATGCCGGCCAGGGCCAGAAAGCGGGGAATGAAAACCGCCCCGCTCTGCGCGACATCAGACTGGTCGAGGCGGACTTCGTAAATTTGCGCATGGGTTACGGCGCTGAAGTCGATCCCGAGAGAACTGATGGGGCCGAGGCTACTGACGTCCCACTGGAAACCCCAGGTATTGACGAAGACCGGCTCATCAAGGCCTGTTTCGGGACTTGGGTAAGTTCCGCTTTGAAAACGGTTGAGGAGCACGGGTGGGAGTGAGGCACGGCCGACCGTTTCGCCGTTCACCTTGAGCGCGGGCGCACCGCCGGGACTGACGAAATCGTAGCCCTCCACCTCGCCGATTTGCATCTGCAGCACCACCGTCTTCACTCCGCCCAGCGGCGTCGCATCGCCCACCCGCAAAGTTCCCCCGAGCGCGTTGGGGATCTGAAGAAAACTACCGAAGTAAAGTGATTCCTCCGCGGGGTAAGCGCCACCCGTGCCGCCGGCCGCGGGCGCCAAGCGGGTTATCTCGGCGTCACCTGACCCGGGCGCGAGAGGGGCAAGGGGCCGAGGCCAGTCGGAGGTGCCGGGGAAGCCGGGGAAATCGGGGTAAGTGTAGCGAGAAAGACTGGTCCAGCCGTCATAAGAAGTGGCACCGGCCAGATCGGGACTGACCGGTTGCGCGTTGGCTCCGGGCAATAAGGCGACAAAGACCACCCCGGCGCAGAGCACGAGGCGGATGAGCGGCAGCAACGGTTGACGGCGAGTGTTCAAGGTTTGTTGAGAGGCTTCCGAAAAAAACTGCGGCAGCGCAACCACCAGAGAGCCGCGAGACCTGAAGCGACCAGACCAAGGGTCCCCGGCTCAGGCACGATGGCCACTTGGTCCAAGGCAACGTTGTAGGTTTGTCCCGCCGTGCTCGGGTCCTGCGTCGCCGACAAAGCGATCTGCACGTTTTGGATCCCGTTGAAGACTGTGGCGAACGTCCCGGCACCATAAGATTGGAATGACGTCGGTGCGTTGACAATGGGAACCTCAAGCTGGAACCAAGCGCCCGGAGCCACGCTGAAGTCGACCGTGCTGCCGGCACGACCCGAACCGGCATCCAAGCGAGCGTAAAAGTTCAGGGCGACGGGGGCATCATGGGAAAGGTAAGTGCTGAAAGTGCTCACCCCTCCTAAGATCCAATCCCCGACAAACGCGTCGCCGCTGGCAGCGGCGGAAGCGTTACCGCGAAAGACAATTGTACCAAATCCCCCGGCCGTGATGGCACCCGGCGCCGAGATATAAGCCCCGCCATCAACCCCACCCGCGGCGGACCAAGCAGGCGCGGTACTCGCGCCGTTGAGCCAGTTCGCGGCACCAAAGGTGAAGTCCTCGGCGAAAGGAACAAGCAAGGCGGAGCTTGGGAGAAGAGAGGCCCAAAGTGCGAACATGGCGCCAAAGGAATGACGGGTGATCATAGATAGTTAGGATAAATTACACGATTACGGCCGACCGCCAAATGAGAGAGCATCTTTTAGCGCCGCACTCAATACTGCGACTGTGTCTCAATCTCAATAAAGGTCAAGGCCTATTCGTCTGGCTGGGAATGAGCCGCGTGGTTTTTGCAGGGCGCAAAAGGGCGACGAGCCGAGGTGTCCGCCCCGCTTCACGCTGACCCTCAGGCCGCGTAGAAGGCGGAAATAGCTTGGACTAAACCGTTGATATCATGCTGCTTAGCTTTGATAGACGGCTTGACCTGAAATTCCGCCATGGTCCCGGTGGTCACTGGTCCAATGCTAGCAAATTGGAGGCCTTTCGGCATTTTGAGCTTCAAAGCGAAAAAATTCCGCACGGTCGAAGAGCTGGTGAAAACCACGAGATCGGCCCCTTCCTCCGCGAAGCGCTGGCGCGCGCGGGTCCGGTCTGTCCTCTCGGCCACCGTGCGGTAGGCGATGGCTTGATCGACGATCGCCCCCATTTTCGTCAGCTCGAGGGCGAGCCCGCCGCTGGTCTCGGCCGGGCGAACCACGAGCATTTTCACATTTTCCACGTCGGTGTAGTCCCGGAAGGTCGCAGCAAGTGACTTGGCCTGGAACTCCTCGGCCACGAGGTCCACGTGGAAATGCCAGTCTTTGATCCGCTGCGCCGTGGCGGCCCCGACCGCGCCGAACTTCGTCCCGCCGATTTCCCGGGCATCGTCGTACAGCTTGTAGAAAATCTCGAAGAAAGCATCCACCCCGTTGGCGCTGGTGAAAACGATCCACTCGTAGCCGTGCGCGTCCTGGACCAACTCGGCAAATTCGCGCAAATTCTCCGGTTTCTCGCCTTTGATCAGCGGCATCTCGTACACATCGGCCCCAAGGTCGCGCAAGGCGCCGGCCAATTTCGAGGCACCAACCCGGCTCCGGGTCACGACAATGCGGCGACCGGTCAAGGGCCGCGGACAGAGCAGCGCGTGGTCGGCCGCGGCGACCGCGCCGAAAACAATGACCGCGGGCGGACGCAGCCCCGCGGCAGCAACGCGGGCGGCGATCTCGGAGAGCGGGGCACGCACCGTGACTTGGTCGCCCATCGTGGCGCGGCGGACCACGGCAACCGGCAAATCCGGCGAGGCCCCGCCGGCCTGCAGTTCACGGGCAATGCCGGACAAACGCTCCAGCCCCATCAACATGACCAGCGTGCCACCCCGCGCCCCCAGCCCGCGGTAGAATTCGCGCCCTTCCTCGCTTTCCGGATCCTGATGTCCACTAAAAATACTCAGATCCTCATTCACCCCGCGCTGCGTCACCGCGATACCGGCGGCGGCCGGCCCGGCCAAGGCGGAGCTGACTCCGGGCACCACCTCGAAGTCGAGGCCGGCGGCGGCCAAGGCCCCGGCTTCCTCCGCCCCGCGGCCGAAAACATAGGGGTCTCCACCCTTGAGTCGGACAACCAGACGGCCGGCCGCCGTCTGCTCGACGAGCAGGCAGTTGATCTCTTCCTGGGTCATACTGTGGTCGTCCGGTTTTTTCCCCGCGTAGAGCAACTCGGCTGTCTCCGGAGCCAGCCCGAGCAATTCCGGATTGGCCAGATGGTCATAGACCACGAGCTCCGCGCGTCCGAGCACTTCGTTTCCACGCAGGGTAAGCAGGCCCGGGTCACCCGGACCGGCCCCGACGAGAAAGCATTTTCCTTTTTTCATAAAAGTAACAACGCGGCCACCGCGCTCCCGAGTTCTCCGGCCTCCGCGCGGGCCCCGCTCAACTCGGCCATCTTCGGCTCCCCGCCGGGGTGGTCAAACAGAACCGCCTGCAAATGCAACCGATCGCCCTCCACCCGGCCGAGTGCTCCGAGGGCCAGATGGCACCCGCCCCCGATGGCCCGCAGGACCGAGCGTTCGGCCCGCACGGCCGCGGCCGTTCCGGCATCGTCGAGCACGCCGACCATCTCCCGGGCCGGGCCGTCGTCGGCGCGCACTTCGACCGCAATGGCCCCCTGTCCCGGGGCCGGCAAGAAGGACGGGAGCAAAAAAGAGTAAAGCAGCACCGGGCCCAGGAGAAAGGGGCCGTCGACCGGAAATCCGAGCCGCTCGAGGCCGGCCGCGGCGAGGATCACGGCGTCAAACTGCCCTTCGCCCACGCGAGCGATGCGGGTGGGCACGTTCCCGCGGATCGGAACCACTACGGCTTCGCGGCGCAGGGCGCGCATCATGCCGGCCCGCCGCGGGCTGCCTGTCCCGATGCGGGCCCCGGCGGGCAGACCGGCCGGTCCGCCGGGTTGTCTGCTCACCAGCACATCGCCGGCTGCCCCCCGGGGCAGGATGGCGCCAAGGACCAGGCCGGACGGAAGATCCACGGGCAAATCCTTCAGACTGTGCACCGCAGCCGCAGCGCGATGGTCGAAGAGCGCCGCCTCCAGTTCCTTGGTGAAGACTCCCGATCCGCCCAGCGTGGTCAGGTTTTCCTCCGCATGCCGGTCGCCGGTCGTGCGCACCACGTCCTCGCGCACCGTGAGTTGGGGCCAGGCGCGGAGCAGACCCTCGCGCACCATGCCGGACTGCACGCGGGCCAACTCGCTGCCGCGCGTCGCGAGGATGAATTCGGACATGATGGCTCAGGCCGCCGCCGCGAAGGCCGGGCGCTCCGCGGCACGGCGGGCAAATTCGGCGACTTGCGCGGCAATGACCACCTCCGCCTTTTCCACCTCGGCCGCGCGCAGCGATTCGCCCTCGCGGGCCACCGCTTCGAGGTCGTCGATGTCATGCAGGGTGGCACCGCGCAGGATCCGGATGGCCGGGTCGAAGTTGCGCGGCACGGCGAGATCAAGGAGAAAGAGCGGACGCTCCTCGCGCACCGCGAGGGAAGGGGCTAGTTCGTCGGCCCGCAACAAACGTGACGGAGTGGCGGCACAGGCGATGACAATGTCGACGGTGGCCAGATGATCACGCCAGCGCTCGAATTCCACGGCGCGCCCGCCCAAGGCGGCGGCCAGCGCTTCGGCCCGGCTGAAGGTGCGGTTGGCGGCGAGCAGTTCCATCAGTCCGCGCGCATGCAGGCTCCGGGCCACGTCTTCGCCCGCTTCGCCCGCACCGAGCAGGAGGGCGCGGCAGGTGGAAAGGTCGCCGAGGTCCGAGGAGGCGAGTCGGGCTGCGGCCGAACCGACAGAAACCGCACCGCGGCCGATCTCGGTCTCACTGCGCACCTGCTTGGCCGCCCGGAAGGCGTGCTGGAAGAGCCGGTTGAGCACCGCGGAAGTGTGACCGGCACCGAAGGCGGCAGCGTAAGCGTCCTTGACTTGACCAAGGATCTCAGTCTCGCCCAGCACCATGGAATCAAGGCCGGCCGCGACCCGGAAAAGGTGATGCACCGAGCCGGCACCGTTGAAGCGGGCGAACTCCGCGGCACGACCCGCGCGACGCTGCAGGGCGGCGAGCGCGATTTCCATCGCGGCGGCAGGATCCTGCGCCACCCCGTAGACCTCGACGCGATTGCAGGTCGAAAGGAGAACGACTTCCTCGAGCCCCGCGCCCTCGCGCAAGCCGCGCATCACGGCATCAGTCTGGTCAGCGCCCACCGCAAAGCGTTCGCGCAAGGAAACCGCGGCGGTGTGATGACTCAGGCCGAGAGAGAAAAGATTCATAGACGGTTGGGAAGATTAATTACGCGCGGCGCGACAGGCAAGACGCCCGCATTTGGCTGGCGCGGGCCAAGGGTCCGTGCCATGACAAGCCATGCGCCTTGTTCTCCCCGCCGCCTGTGCCGCCCTCCTCCTCGCCGGATGCGCCGCCCCCCGCAAATTGCCGCCTTACGAACAACCCCTGGCCGTCACCCCGGTACAAAACGTGCGCACCACGGCTTACACCCATACCGAGGCGGACCACAAAAAATACGGGCGTAAATCCGCGGCCGGCACCCTCCTGCGCCGCGGTAAGGTCAATAGTGCCGCCGCGGATTGGTCGCGCTGGCCGCTCGGCACCATGTTTCATCTTGTCGAGACGGGGGAAATCTACCAAGTCGACGACTACGGCTGGATGCTGGCCGGCACGAATACGATCGATCTCTACAAACCGACCCGCGCGCGGATGAATCAATGGGGCGTGCGGCGGGTCACGATCGAAATCCTCGAATGGGGGGATCGGCGCCGCAGCCTGGCCGTGCTCCAGCCGCGGATGAAACATGCGCACGTCAAGCGCATGGTCCGGCAAATCGAGGAGCGGAACACGTTGTAGACTTCCGCCGCGAACTTCGCTCAACTTGACGTGTCGGTCTGCGCTCATCGGCACAAAGCAGGATCAACCGCACTCCCTGATGAAAAACCCCTGGTCCGACCCCGCCCGCATTTTGCTCGCGCTCGCCCTCGGGGTCTTCATCGGCGCCCTCGTCCCCGCTGCGGCCGGCTTCGGTACCCTGACCACCGGTGCGGTGTTTTCTTTCCTCGGCGACCTCTTTCTCCGCTTGCTCCAAATGGTGGTCGTCCCTCTGGTCGCCACCTCAATCGTCACCAGTGTGGCCCGCTTGGGCCGCGACCATGCCTTTGCCCGCCTGGGGGCCAAGACCGCGGGTTATTATCTGCTGACCACCATCTTGGCCTCGATCGTTGCCCTGGTTATTTTCAACCTGGTCGAACCGGGCAAGGTCGATGCCGAGGTCTCGGCCCAGTTGCGGGCCGGGGTTCCGGGCAGCGTGGAGCAGGTGCGCGATGGCTTGGTCGGAAAGTCGACCGGTGACCTGGCCGACGTCATCCGCCGCGCCGTACCGGTCAATATCCTCTCCGCGGCCTCCGACAACCGGGAAATGCTCGCGGTCATTTTCTTCGCCCTGCTTTTCGGTTTTTTCAGCGGACGACTCCCCGACGCAAAGCGCGAGGCTTTCCTTAATTTCTGGGAAAGCGCCAACGAGGTCATGCTGGCCATCACGCATGCCGTGATGCGCGTGGCGCCGATCGGCATTTTCGCGCTCATTGCCCGCAATGTGCAGGAAAGCGGATCGGCCGCCCTCGGACCGCTCGCCCTGTTTTTCGCCTGCGTGGCCGGCGGATTATTTTTCCACATGTTCGTCACGCTCGCCATCCTCATGCGCACCCTCGGAGGGTTCCGTCCGTGGCCCCACTACCGGGCCATGCTCCCGGCCCTGCTCACCGCCTTCTCGACCGCCTCGTCCTCCGCCACCCTGCCCGTGACCATGCAGTGCGTGGAGAAGAATGCCGGCGTCTCACCCCGGGTGGCCGGTTTCACCCTGCCGCTGGGGACGACCATCAACATGGACGGCACCGCGCTCTACGAGTGCGCGGTCGTCCTCTTCATCGCGCAACTCTACGGCGTCAGCCTCGATTGGACCCAGCAACTCCTGATCGTGGTGCTCGCCCTGCTCACTTCGATCGGCGTGGCCGGGATCCCCGCGGCCAGCTTGGTCGCCATCGTCATCATTCTGCAGGCCCTCGGCCTCCCGCTCGAGGCCATTGCCATTGTCATGGCCACCGACCGCATCCTCGACATGATGCGGACCACGGTGAACGTCTTCGGGGACAGCACGGCGGCTGCGGTCATCGCGGCCTCGGAGGGGGAAAAGCTCTATCCCCGGGATGCGGCGTGACAATCGCCCCGGGCGGGTTATCGTAGCTGTTAGTTACGGGGCGTAGCTTAGCTTGGTAGAGCGCCTGGTTTGGGACCAGGAGGTCGCAGGTTCGAATCCTGTCGCCCCGATTTGTCCATGGCCATCAATCGGGCCACGGTGACGAACTGGAAGTCCCGGGCCAACAACTGCTCGAGCACCCGCGGGATGGCCGAGATGGTGGTTTTGTGGATGTCATGACAGAGCAAAACCGCACCCGGCGCGGCGCCGGAGACCAGTTCGCGGGTGACCCGCGCACTATTGCGGTATTTCCAGTCCTGGGGATCGACCGACCACATGATGGTGTCATAGCCATGCCCGTCGAACGCCACCTGCCGCACGCGGTCGTTAAAGGCGCCGTAGGGCGGACGGAGATTGGTCATGCGCACGCCGGTCACCTCAAGCACGATCTCGTGCGTGCGGCGAAGTTCCTCGGCCACCCGCCCCGCGGCAAGACCCGAGAGCGAGGGATGCGACCACGTGTGATTGGCGATCTCGTGGCCCTCGGCAACAATGCGGCGGGCAATCTCGGGGTGCATTTCGACATTGCGGCCGATGACGTAGAACGTTGCTTTGACCTTCCGCTTGGCCAGCGCGTCGAGCAACCGGGGGGTGAGGGCGCCGTGGGGACCGTCATCGAAGGTCAGGGCCAGATGCGGCGTGCCAATGGTGGCCGAGTGGAAAGGCGGGAGCATGACGGGAGGCTTGGCCGGCAAGAGCGGGGGTGCTTCGAGCAGTGGGGTCAAGGGATGCAAGCCGAACTCTCCGCCCATGGAGGCAAAAGTCCGGGCTGCAGGATAAAAGCACGCCCCGAGCGTGAGGGTCCGGAGAAACCGCCGGCGCGAAATGGGGACGGAGGCGGACATCGTTGAACTAATAAACCCGATTGCCCTCGGGATGCAACCCGCGGACGGACTTTTACCAGGCGAGCAGACTGTCGAGTTGCCCGGCCATCTGGTGGAGGTAGCTACCGACCGGGGTGGGTTCCAGGGGGATCGAGACGGGGATTTCCAGCACCACGGGAATTTCCCCCGTGATCTCGAGCGGTTCGGGAAAACCGACCCGCGCCTGTTGTTGGATGGCCAGTTTGAGGTCGAGCATCTGATCAACGGGCACCTCAAAGGCCACGGGGACCCGCAACTCTTCGCGCAGGCGGAACTTGACCGGGATGTTCCCCCGGACCTGCAGGGTCTCGGGAAAGTGAATCTCCATCTCCTGGTCCAGCGGAACGCTTCCCTTGATGTTGAGCAAAGGCGCGATGCGTTCGATCAGGCGCCACCTGACCGGTTGCTCGAGGTCGATCTCGGCTTTGACCCGGACCCGCGACTTTTCCGTGATGGTCATGGCCGTGACCAAAGGAATTTGTTCGTCGATCTGCAGGTCGAGCGGGACGGTGAGGGTCTCGTCCACTTTGACCTCGAGGCGGATCGGTATTTTGTCGGCCACGTCAAGGGTCAGGTCGATCTGGGTCGGTTTGATGATCTTGATCTGCGCGGAGAGCGGCAAGGTCTGCCGCACGGTGATGGTGGTTTCGATCGAAGCGTTGCCCAGTTCCTTCATGGCCGCCGACATTTGGCGCAAGCGGTCGGCCGCAACCAAGCGCACCCCGAGCAGCGTGCCGAGAGTGGTCAGGCTAACGGCCAGGGCGGCCACCGCGAGGAGGACTACGGGTGCGGAGGATTTCATCAGAGGGCGGCGAAGAGACCCGCGGCTTTGTGTCGGGTTTCTTCATATTCGGACGCCGGGTCGGAGTCAGCGACCAATCCGGCACCGACCCCGTAAGTGGCCCGCCCGTCACGCACCACGAGGGTGCGGATGGCGATGTTGAAAACCGCGGAGCCGTCGCGGCAAAAAAAGCCGATCGCCCCCGTGTAAATGCCCCGCGGGGCCGGCTCCAGTTCGGCAATAATTTCCCGCGCCCGTTTTTTCGGTGCGCCGGTGATCGATCCTCCGGGATAGCAGGCCCGCACCGCTTGCACCGGAGTGACCTCCGGCCGCAGCTTACCCTCGATCTCGGAAACAAGGTGATGCACCTGGGCGAAACTTTGCAGTTGGCAAAGCGCGGTGACCCGCACGCTGCCGAACTCGCAGACTTGCCCGAGATCATTGCGCTCAAGATCGGTAATCATGATCAGCTCGGCGCGCTCTTTTTCCGAAGCGAGCAATTCGCGCATCACCGCCGCATCATCGGCCCCGCGCGGACGCGTTCCCTTGATCGGGCGCGTCATGATACGATGTCCATCGATGCGCAGGAAACATTCGGGTGATGCACTGAGGACCGCAGTGTCGCCCAAGCGCACGAAGCAGGCATAGGGTGCGGGACTCGCGCGGCGCAGCCGGGGATAAAATGCCGCGGGGTCTTCCGACCAGGGGGCAGAAAGGGTGCGGGTCAGGTTGACCTGGTAAATATCGCCCGCGGCAATGTAATCCTTGGCCCGGCCGACCAGTTGCATCCATTCCTCCTCGCCCAGGCCGGGCGAGAAATCGGGTGGATCGGGGCGCCTCTCCGGGCCCGGCACGGCGCAGGACGGCGAGGCTGACCAATCGGGAAAATCCCCGAAACGGAAATTCCCGTCGTAATCGAACCACCCGGCCAGTCCACCCCCCGAGCCGACGGAGAGCGCCTCCTCCAGCATTCCCCAATCATCCCACCCGCCCTCCAGAATCACCTCCGGATCGGTCGCCGCCAGGCCGCCAAAGCCTTCTCCGTCAAAGAGCGCCGAGCCGGGGTCAACCGCCTCCGGAGCGGTGGACGGCGAAACACGGGCAGCAGGCACATCCTTCATGTGAGCGGGAAAGCGGTTCCATTTCAAGGGCTCCCGCGCTATGCAAGGAGCCATGATGCGTTGGTTCATTGCCTTGGTTCCGATTGTTTTCTCGGTGGCGACCCTTCCGGCCGAGGAAGAAAAGCCGAGCGCTGCGCTGATCGTCGAAGCCGAGGAAACCATCATCAAAGAGCCGGCCCTCGAACCTGGTGAAGAGGCCTTGCCGGAGATGGACGGAAATTTTCCGGGAGAGGACAACGTTTTCGGGGACGATCTTTTCGGCGCACCGTCAGGCTCGGCCGGAAGTCTCAGTGGCCGCAGCGCCCCGCGCTTGCCGGCCGCGGTTCCGGTCCTCGAAGATCCGCTCGAAGCCGAGCGCAAGATGCGCATCCGCTTGGCCAAGATCAAAGCACGCCTCGACCGCGACCCGAGGTTGATGGAATTGGAGCAGATGGCGGATACCGCACCGACTCCGGAGGACTACCGTGCCGCGCGGCGGGCTTACTACACCTTGTTTTTCGACAAGGTCCGGCGGGCTGACACCACACTCAAGGACTTCACCGAAAAGTTGGAAAAAGAATCGTTGTCCGGTCTCTTCCAGACCCGCATCGATCCGACCTGGCCGCTGCAGGAACCGCCGCGGCCGCAACCCCAGGCGAAGTTCGTGCCGGCGCGGCAGTATCCCGACGTCCTGCCGGCGGACGAGGCGCCGGTGCAGTTGCCGTAATAAAGTAAGGTAGGGGCACGCGGCCCGCGGGCCCGATCGAAACGGGGTGGACGAGCGGGCCGCTCGTCCCTACCTGGACAAATTACCCCAGCACCAAACGCGGCAACTCGCCGAGCGAGTGGATGGTGAAATCGGGTTCGACCAGGCCAACCGGCTCGTCTTCCCCCTCGAGGGCCAGCCAGCAAGTGTGCAAGCCGACGCGCTGGCCGCCGATCACATCGCGGGACAGCGAGTTTCCCACCATGAGCGATTCCCGCGCTTCCACCCCAAGGCGCCCGAGCAAGTGCTGAAAAATTGCCGGCTCCGGTTTCCCGGTGCCGAGTTCACCCGAAACCACCGCGGCGTCGAAATACATCCCGAGGCCGGACGTTTCGATTTTTTCGCGTTGCACGCTGGCCGCGCCGTTGGTCAGCAGACCGATGCGCAGACCGGCTTGCTGCAGGGTGTGGAGAACCGCTTCCGCACCCGGCAGGCGGTCCTGCAATTCACGCCGGCGGAGGCGGAAAAATTCGCCCAGTTGTTCCGCGAGTTTCCCGTCCTCCATCCCCTGCTCTTGCAGCGCGTGTTCCCAGATTGCGCGGCGGAATTGCGGCGTCCATTCGCGCAGGTGGCGCAGGTAATCCTCCTCGCCCTGGAAGTGGCCCCACATCCCCTCGAAGGCCACGATGCCGAGTTCGTCGCAGCGCTCGACCGGCGCGTGGGCCCGCCACAGCGTGTCCCCGGCCTGTTTGGCCGCCGACATCAACCGCCCGGCATCGAGGTCGTGCACGGCGGCCCCGCGGGCGGCCGTCTCGATCAGGGCCTGGCGCGACATCCGTTCGTCCCAAACCAGCGTGTCGTCGAGGTCGAAGAGAACAGCGCGGAATTTCACCCCGTCATTCAAACGCGCTGGTAAAGCCGAAGCAACTCCCGTCCGGCGCGCTCGGGGTAGGTCGGAATTTCCCAATGCTCCTCGCGCAGGCGGAAGTTTTCGCCGAAGAGAAGGTCCAGTTCCGCCGCCGTGCAACCGAAGGGCGGACCTTGGCCGTCGTTGTCGGGATTGACGAAAAAGACAGCGAGCAGGTGTCCGCCGGGCTTGAGCGCTTCGGCCACGGCCGTGACATAGTCGGGACGGCGCGCCGGTTCGATGGCGCAAAAACAGGTGTGTTCGAAAACCCCGTCGAAATGGTGTCGCCAGCGTTCCGGCACATGGAAGAGATCGCCGAGCTGGTAGGTCTCGTGGCCCGCCGGCGGATGGGAGCGCGCGCGGTCGAGAGCCAGCGAGGCGAGATCAAGGCCGACAACTTCCAGCCCGCGCCGCGCAAGTTCGCGCACGTCGTGGCCCGTGCCGCAGCCCGGCACAAGGACCCGTCCGGCGAGGGCGCCGTGGGTCAGCATGTCGAGCAGCACGGGGTGCGCCTCGTCCTTGTCCCAAGGCGTGTCCTCCGCCTCGTAGCGTTGGTTCCAGTCCATCAACGTCGCACCCACCGCGTGCCCCAAGCCACGCTCCACTGGAACTTCCGCGCGTGTTCCCGGATGAGAAAGGGCAGGTCTTTGGAAAGTTTGAGTTCGAAATGCGGTTCGAGGAGGCGGGTCAATTCCTCGGCACATTCCACCTCATCACGTCCGCCGACCCAATGGTCCCGCGCCGTGAATTGTTCCAACCAGCTGAACGGTGTGGTGAGCAAAAGTTGTCCGCCGGGTTTGACCAGTTGCGGGACGCGTTCGAGGAAAACGCGCGGGTCGGGCAGACGGCAGAGCAGGTTGGCGGCCAGAACAATGTCGAACTCCCCGAGATTCTCCCGCAAATTCATCGCATCTCCCGCTTCGAAGTGGATCCGGGCGGGGTCGATGCCCGATGGAAGGCGGGCGGTGGCGGATGCCGTGCGATCGCCTTCCAAGGCGTATTGGTAAGCGAGCGACCCACTCGAGCGAATTTTTTCCGCGGCGGCAATGAAAGCGCGCGAGAAATCGATCCCGATCACTTCGCGGCAATGGCCGGCCAATTCGAAGGAGGAACGTCCGACCGCGCACCCGAGATCGAGGGCACGGGCGTCGCGACCGACCGACGACGAATTGATCAGTTCGCGCACACAGCGCGCGGGGAAGCCGAGCGCCTCCCGCGGACCGCGCTTCCACGGCAAAACCAGATCCGGCTCCCCGTAATGGAAGAGCAGATATTCACGGACCTGCCGGTCGCTTTCGTAGAGGTTGTCGGCCACGCCGGCGCGCCTCCGGCTAGGCGAGCAGGCTCTCCATGTAAGGAGACGGATGGAAATCCTTGAGCAAGATTTCCACTTTGTTGTCGCGGAAGAGGCGGACCTCGGACGATTTCACCTCGGGCGTTTTTTCGGGCGAGAAAAGGATGTCGTCATGGGTCGCATTCATTTTGTTCGCGAAGCGGTCCGGGGTGAGACTGCCCCCGAGATGGTCGCTGCGCCCGGTGGCGATATGAAAGGTACCGCGGATCTTTTCGTCTTGAATGTCGCGCCCGGAAACCGGAAGGACTTGAGTGCCGAAGCCCAATTCCCCGAGTTCGCCGGTCACCGGATCATTGGCCAATTTTTCATTGTGCGCTGCGATGATGGCCGCATCCCCTTTGATGAGACTCGCTTTTTTGATCCGGCCGCCGGTCACATGCATGAGGCCGAGGGTGCCGTCCGCGTATTTGAGGGGGAATTCCCCTTCCGCCCCGACCGGTACGTAATAAATCTCCCCGGCAGGCAGGTTGGCTACATCGGGCTCGCTGCCGCGACAGAGGCCGTGGCTCTTCTGCGCTTCTTGCCGGCCAAGTTCTAGCCTGAGGGTGTGCATCACCCCGTTCTCGAGCAGGAAATCGAGTTCGACCGAATCGGCGCGGGTCATGCCTTGACGGAGCTTCTCCGCTTCGACGCTGACTTCGTCGTAGTCCACGGACAGGCCGGAGCTGAGAATGACATCGTTGACCCCGTGCAGGGTGGCGCCGCGGAAACCATGCTGCTTGGCCGAAGCGGTGAGCGGGGCGGTCGCGGAGTAAGTGGAGACGCAGAGGATGAGGTCGTAATTCGGATAAATGTCTTTTTCAAAACTAAGCTGGCGACCGTCCGGGGCAAAGGCCTCGTCGGGCAAATCCAAATTGCTCCCGCCGGTCAGTTCGTAAGCATAAATTTCACCACCCTTGAGCCCGAGTTCCTCCAGGACCCCGTTTTTCAAGCCTTGGAAAAAGACATCGTGCGCCTTGCGCTGCACGGTGAGGCCTTCGTCGGCCAGAAATTTGAAGTCCACGATATCGCGCGGGTTTTTCAAGTCAATAAGGACGCAGACACGCTGGCCGGGAGTGGGTTCGAAGGTCTTCTTGAGCAGACGGCTCAAGCTGAAGGGCGGGAAGGTTCGATTGCTCATGGTTTAATCAAGTTGGAATATTAGAACAGTGTGTATTACGAATGGAAGCCCATGGCGGAGGCAACAAAGAACAGCGGCATCCCGGCTCCTCGTTTCGAAGGGGCCCGCGTCGCAGTGGTCATGCCACTCTTCCCGAGAATGCCCGGCCTGCGGGACTCGCTCAAATCACTGGCCGCCCAGACCCGCCCGCCGGCCCGCATTGTCCTCTTGGATGACGGCTCACATCCCGGGACGGAGACGCTGCCGGGCGAATTTCCAGAGTTACCGGTCGAACTCTTCCCAGTCGAGCCAGGCCCTCTGGCCTCCGCGATCAACGCGGTGCTGGAACATTGTGCCCCCGACGATTATCTCACTTTCCTGCAGGCGGGCGACCGCTACGCACCACAACGCATCGAGAAGTGCCTTGCGGCGTTCGAGACTCCGGAGGGGAACCGTCCGCCCGGCCTCGTCGTGACCAGGCTCCGGGCGATTGACAGTCGTGGCCAAGCGCTTCCCGCGGATGACCCGCGCACCGCCCACTTGGCCCGCTTGTGGGCCCCGGGGCAAGGGGGAGCGGAGCTGCCTGATTGGCTGGGTTGCGGATACTTCCCCGGCCCCTTCTCCAACCTCTTCGTCCGACGCGACTACCTGGCGGCCAATCCATGGCCGGAAAACACCCTCTCTTTCGACCAAGCCGTGGTCTTGATTGCCGCCTTGCAAGGCCAAATGATCGTCTGGCCCGAGGCTTTGCTCGATCATTACCCGCCGGCCCCCCCGCGGGAGGCAACCCCGCGCCAGACCGCGGAAAATTTGCAGCTCCAGCTTTCCGTGCTCACCGCCTTGAGCGGTAGGCTGGCCGTTTCGCCGGAGACGCGGCGCAATACCGCGGCCTACCACCGGACAGCCTGGAACAGTCTGACCGGAGCACGGGAGGATCTGTTCCAACAAATCATCCTGCAATTGGCGGCGGCCGCCAGTCCCGAAGACACGCAGGCCGTGCTCACATCCACCCTGCGCTCCCACGAGGCGCAGAATGCGCCCGCCCATTGGGCCGCATTGCTCGAGGGGCATGATCCGCTCGATCTGGCCGGATACGCGGACGCCCTCCGCCGCACCCGCGAGAAATTGGATGAGACCCGGGAGGAGAAGGAGCGGCTCGGGCAGGTTGCCGAGGCGGCACAGGACTCGGGTTGGGTGCGCTTCGGGGCCTGGATCGGCGACCGGAGTGCGCGGCGGATCATGGAACTTGAGCAAAAAGACGAAGCGCCGGACCCATTGCCAAGTCCAAGCGAGCCCGAGGTAAAAAACGAAACCGGACCCGGAGTGTAGTCCGCCCGCTGGCCGCGGGAATTACCGTCTCCGAGCCCGCGGCACTTTGCGATCAGGCGTCACTTCACCGCGTCCGCCGGCTTGGACGGTCCACCCGGTTTCGAGCCGCTGAGTTTTTCCACCACGTAAAAAAGCATCGGAATGATGAAAATGGCGAAGAGGGTCGCCGCGCCCATGCCGCCGATCACGGCTGTGCCCATGGTCTGGCGCGAGATGGAGCCCGATCCGGTGGCGGTCCAGAGCGGAACGCAACCAAGGATGAAGGCGAAGGCGGTCATAAGGATGGGGCGCAGGCGCACCCGGGCCCCGGCCAAGGCCGCATCGAAAAGGCTTTTTCCGCTTTCGTATTCGGACTTGCAGAATTCGACGATAAGAATGGCATTCTTGGCCGCCAAGCCGATGAGCATGATGAGTCCGATCTGCGCGTAGACATTGTTCTCCATCCCGCGAGCCCAGAGGGCGAAGAAGGCGCCGAAGACCGCGATGGGCGTGCCGAGCAGGACGCTGAACGGGAGCGACCAACTTTCGTATTGCGCGGCGAGGATGAGGAAGACAAAGACAAGGGCGAGGGCGAAAATGACCACCGGGGAGACGCCTTCGGCCGCTTGCTTCTCCTGAAAGGACATACCGAGGTAGTTGAAGCCCATTTCTTTCGGCATGGTCTGGGCGAAGACTTCCTCCATGGCGGCCATGGCTTGGCTTGTACTGTAGCCATCGGCCGCCGTGGCATTGATCTGCGCGGAACGATACATGTTGAAGCGCATGGTGAATTCGGGACCGAAGCGGGGTTTGCTTTGCACGATGCCCGACACAGGGACGCTTTCGCCTTTGCGGTTGCGCACGTAGAATTGGCCGACTTTTTCGATGTCCGTGCGGTAGGTGCCCTCGGCTTGCACGTAAACCTGCCACTGCAGACCGAAGCGGTTGAAATAATTGACCATCGATCCGCCGAGGAAGGTGCGCAGGGAATTGTAGGCGTCATCGATGCTCACACCTTCAATCAGCGCTTTGTCGCGATCGACCGAAAGCTTGAGCTGCGGGACGGACGGCAGGAAGGTGGTGTTCAGGTTCTGCAATTCGGGACGTTTGGCCGCGGCGGCCATGAAGATCTGCGTCTGCTCGGCAAGGAACGGGACGGTGCCACCCGAGCGGTCCTGCAGGACGAAATTCACGCCGCCTGAAGTGCCGACGCCGGGGATGGCGGGCGGCGAAAAGGCAAAGGCCATGGCGGATGGCAGCATGGCCAGCTTGCCATTGATCGAGCGCATGATGGTGCCGTATTGCGTCTCCGGCGAAGTGCGTTCACCCCATGGTTTCAGCGTGACGAAAAAGAAGGCATTGTAGGTCGTGTTGACCTGGCTGAGCAGGTTGAAGCCGACCGCCGTGGTGACGTATTCCACGCCGGGGGTGGTCATGAGGATTTTCTCGGCCTGGGCGGCGACGGCGGACGTCCGTTCCATCGATGAGGCGTTGGGCAATTGCAGGGCCGCGTAAAAATATCCCTGATCCTCTTCGGGCAGGAAGGAAGGGGCCAGGCGGCCTCCGAAAAACAGTGCGGCCAAGGTGAGGAGGAGGAGGAAGCCGCCGCTCAAGGCGAGTTTGCGGATCGCCCCGCCGCAAATCCGCACATAATGGTTCGTGGCCTTGCCGAACATGGTGTTGAACCAATTGTAGAAAGCACCGAGCGGTCCGCGGGTTTCGCCCTTCGGGCGGAGGATGAGGGAAGCGATGGCCGGACTGAGGCTGAGCGCGTTGAAGGCGGAAAGGCAAACCGACACCGCGATGGTCACGGCGAACTGCTGGTAGAGGCTGCCGGTGATCCCGGGAATGAAAATGGTCGGGATGAAGACCGAGGAGAGGACGATGGCGATGGCCACCACGGGACCGGAAACTTCCTGCATGGCCTTGAGCGTGGCATCGCGCGGGGACATGCCCTCCTCGATGTGGTGCTCGACCGCCTCGACCACCACGATGGCGTCATCGACGACCAGGCCGATGGCGAGCACGAGACCGAAGAGCGAGAGCGTGTTGATCGAAAAACCGAGCAAGGGAAAAATGGCAAAAGTGCCGATGAGCGAGACCGGCACGGCGAGCAAAGGAATGAGGGTGGCCCGCCAACCTTGCAGGAAGATGAAGACGACAATGACGACAAGGAGCAAGGCCTCGAAGAGCGTCTTGACGATTTCCTCGATCCCCGCCGTCACGGCCAGTGTCGTATTGAGCGATTCCGTGTATTGCATGCCGGGCGGAAAACGTCCGGCAAGGTCGGCCATGAGTTTCTTGGCCGAAGCGGCGGCATCGAGCGCGTTGCTGCCCGGCGTCTGGTAAAGGGCGATGATGGCCGAGGGCTTGCCTTGGAACCGTCCTTCGACATTGTAATTTTGCGCGCCCAGTTCGATGCGCGCCACGTCCTTGAGGCGCAGAATGGAACCGTCGGAATTGGCGCGGATGACGATGTCCCCGAATTCCTCCACCGTGGTGAGGTAGCCCTCGCCGATCACCGTGTAGGCGAATTCCTGTCCCTCCGGGATGGGTTTGGCGCCGATTTTGCCGATCGGATTGACGCGATTCTGCTGCTTGACCGCATTGCTGATTTCCTGCGCGGTGACGTCGAGCTTGGCCAGTTGGTCCGGCGTGAGCCAGATGCGCATGGCATATTGACCGGCGCCGAAAATCGAAACACTGGCGATCCCCGGCAGACGGGCCAGTTCGTTGTTCAGGTTGATGAAGGCGTAGTTGGCGAGAAAGAGGGCGTCGAAGGATTTGTCCGGCGAGAAGAGAGAAAACAGGAGCAACGGGGCCGACGTGCTCTGCTGCACGGTGGTGCCGTATTCGACGACCGGCGCGGGCAACTGCGAATTGGCCTGGCTCTGCCGCATCTGGGTGAGGATCTGGTCGTCGGTCGGCACGGTGTCGACGCCGAAGAAAACGTTGAGCGTCATGTTGCCGTTGTTGGCATTGACCGAATACATGTATTCCATCCCCTCGACACCGTTGACTTGCTGTTCGATGGGAGTGGCCACGGATTGCTCGACGGTCAGGGCGTCGGCGCCGACATAGGTCGCATTGACCTGGATCTGCGGGGGAACAATGTTCGGGTATTGCGCGACGGGCAGGCGCGCCATGGAAACAAGGCCGATGATCACCGTGATGATCGCGATGACCATCGCCACGATCGGGCGGTTGACGAAAAACTGCGGCATGTTCGGAGGCGCGCCTCAGGCGGGTGTGGCGGATGCTTCGGGCAAGGGGGTCGGACTGGGCGACGGGGCGGGCGTGGCCGCCGGGACCTCCGGGACCTCCGGTGCCGCGGCACCCTCCAGCGCGGCGTCAGGGGGCAAATCCACGTAGTCGCCTCCGGTCGCGGGGGGGATTTGCGGTTGGGGCAGGTTGGGCTCCACGTTGAAACCCTCGGGCATTTTCCATGGCGTGGTCTTCACGGTCATGCCCTGCCGCAATTTTTGCATTCCCTCGACCACGACCAGTTCGTCCGGTTTGAGTCCGCCGGACACGACTTGCATCGAAGCGTAGGTCGGACCGGTCTGCACGATGCGGAGATCGACCTTGCCGTCGCTCCCGACCACCGCGACCTGCGCTTTGCCTTGGAGGTCATTGACCGCGCGTTGCGGGATAAGCAGCGCGTCGTCGATCCACTGGGTCACGCCGCGCACGCGGGCGAACTGACCGGAGCGCAGCAGGTTGCCGGGGTTGGGGAATTGCGCTTCGAGTTCGAGGGCGCCGGTGTCCTGGCCCACCGCGTTGTTGATCGCTATGAGGCGGCCGGGATGAGGGTAGACGGTGCCGTCGGCGAGGACAATCTGCAGCCCGAAACCGCCTTTCTCCTCGGCCTGGATCAGTTTCTCCGGATCGCCGTAGTAAGGCTTGATGTAGTTGAGGTATTGGTAGTCACTGATGAAAAAGTTGGCTTTGATCGGATCAACCAGCGTGACGCTGGCCAGCGTGCCGGTCTGGGGTCCGATCAGGTTGCCGACTTGCGCAACGTTGATCCCGGCGAGACCGTCGATCGGCGAAGTGATGCTGGTGAATTCCAGATTGAGGCGCGCCTGTTCGACCGAGGCTTGGGCGGCGGAAACCGCCGCTTTGCTCGCTTCGAAGGCCTGGATCTCATCGTCATATTGCTCGCGACTGATCACCTTTTTGCTCAGCAAATCGACGGCGCGCTTGGCATTGGCCTCGTCACGAATGAGGCGCGCCATGGCTTCCTCCAGTTGGCCGGTGGACTGGTCGAGGACGGCTTTGAACGGGCGCGGATCGATTTGGAAAAGAAGCTGGCCTCTTTTGACCAGCGAGCCGTTTTCGTAATTTTGCGAAACGAGGTAGCCGCTGACTTGGGCCACGATGTTGGCATTGACCAGACCGGAAAGCATACCGACCCATTCGCGGATGACGGGAACCTTTTGTTGCCGCGGTGCGGTCACCGGCACCGTGAGTTCCGGCATCACCGGTTTCTCTTTTTTCGGACATCCCGTGACGAGCAAAGGGAGCAGTCCGAGCAGCAAGAGCAAACGAAGGCGGGGCATCGGCATGGCGGGATAATGAAACCGCCTCCGATGCACCTTGCACAGCAGAAAACGGCCGCTTGATTCCCGCGAGGTCCGGGAGTGGACTCTTGCCATCGGGTCGACTCCGGAGACAGGATAATTTGCCGCGTTTTCAAACTCCGCCCGTTTCAACGCCCGATTTCTCCATGGTTGCCGCCTTTCATCCTGCCGCTCCCGCCCGGCGGAAATTTTCTTTTCCGGGGGTATGGCGCACTCCGCATTGTTTTGACGGGGAAAACTCCGGCGGCTGATCCGGAAAACTATTAGGCTATGAGGATTATCTCTCTTTGAACGTGTGAAAAAGAAACCGCAGAAAAGCCGCGCGGTGAAGTCCCCCGGGGCGGCCAAGACCAGTGGTGTCCAAAAGCAACCGGCCGACGCCGGCCGGCGCCGGTGGATGCGACTGGCCGCTGCAACGCTGGTGCCGCTCTTCATTTTCGGCGGGCTGGAACTCGGCTTGCGCTTGGCCGGCTACGGCTACCCAACCCGCTTCTTCCTGCCCCGCACGATCGGCGGCCAGGAATTTTTTGTACCCAACGAAAAGTTCACCCATCGCTTCTTCCCCTCGGCTCTGGCCCGGGAACCGTTGACCAGCCGGATGGCCGCCTCAAAGCCGGCCGGAACTTACCGGATTTTCCTCCTCGGCGAGTCCGCCGCTTATGGAGACCCGGATCCTTCCTTCGGGGTGGGTCGTTATCTTGAAGCATTACTCGAAGTCCGGTATCCCGAAACCAACTTCGAGGTGGTCTGCTTGGCGATGGCCGCGATCAACTCCCATGTGCTTCTCCCCATCGCCCGGGAATGCGCCCGGCACGACGGGGATCTCTGGATCGTTTACCTGGGGAACAACGAAATGATCGGTCCTTACGGGGCAGCCACCGTCTTCGGGGAACAGGCGCCGGGCCTCGGCTTGGTCCGAACCGTTCTGGCCCTCAAGTCCACCCGGGTGGGGCAGCTCATGGATCAGCTGATGGCCAGCCTCCGCGGAGCATCCTCGGCTCCGCCATCGTGGGATGGGATCAACATGTTCCACAAAAACCCGCTGCCTCACGACGACCCGAAACGGCTGCGGACTTACGAAAATTTCGCGGGCAACTTGGATGACATTTTGCACGCGGGGAAAAAGGCCGGCGTCCCGGTCATTCTCAGCACGGTGGCGGTCAATCTTCGTGATTGCGCGCCGTTTGGCTCGCGGCCGGCGGACGGGCTGGCGCCGGCGCAACGGGCCGAGTGGGAGCGCCTCTTCAAGGAGGGCATGGACCTTGAGGCCGGCGGCTCGTTTCCGGCCGCCCTCGAGGTTTACACCAAGGCCGCCGCCATTGATCCCGGTTTCGCCGAGTTGCAATTCCGCCTCGGCACCTGCCAGCTCGCCTTGGACGAGGGCACCGCGGCGCGGAAATCCTTCGAGCGGGCCAGGGATTATGACGTTCTCCCCGTCCGGGCCGACACCCGGATCAACCGAACGATCCGGGAGGCCATGGTCTCGGTGCATGGAGTCGACGCCGAGCAAGAGCTTTCCGACCTGACTCCCGATGGGATTCCGGGCCAAGAACTGTTTTACGAACATGTTCATTTCACCTCGGCCGGGAATGAACTCCTCGCCCGCCTCCTGGCCGACAAAGTGGCGGAGCAACTTCCCGCCGCGATCGGGGCCCAGGGCCGGTCGCTTCCGGCGGAAGTCGAATCAGAGGCCTGCGCGCAACGTCTGGCCTCCACCCTCTGGGATCAAAAAAGGGTCTGGGAGTTGGCCCTCGGACGAATCTCCGGCCCCCCTTTCACCGCACAGTCCAGCCATCCGCGCAATGTGCAATACGGCCAGGACCGCGTGAAAGAAGTGGATTCCCGGACCACGCCCGAGTCGCCCGCCCGCGATGAAACGATGTATGAAACGGCACTTGCCGCCCATCCCGACGACACGCTGGTCAGATGGAATTACGCCCAATTCCTCGAGCGGAGCAGACGCCTCTCGGAAGCGGTCAACCAAGGCATCTTGATTTGCGATCTCCTCCCGCATGCTTCCTGGCCGCATTATTTTGTCGGTTCGGTCATGGCCCGCTTGGGCCGGATTCCCGAAGCCGCCGACTACCTCCAGCGGGCTCTCCGCATCAGCCCGGATTTGACCATCGCCCGCCAAGAACTCGCCCAACTCCGTTGGCGCCAGCCTGCCACCATTTACTGAACGCCTCTGCTCCGGCGGAGCAAGGGGGGGGAGCGCGCCCCGCGGAGAGGCCGGCAAGGTCTTGGACCGAGGGAGAAAACTACCGGACCGGATACATGAGCGGCGCAAGCACCGAACTGCTGTTGAAGACGAGCACCGCGGCGAGGAGCAGGAGGATGACGATCAGCGGGACCAGCCACCACGCTTTCTCTTCGCGCAAGAAAAGGAGGAAATTTTTAAGGTGCCGCCACATGGTCGCCGGGAGTCGCGCGGGGGTTTGGCCCGACCGGCCGTGGAGAAACGTAAGGGCCCCTGCGGCCGGGAACAAGGATTCCCCGGGAATCCGGGCCAAGTTCCTTCCGCCCGATCGATCATCCCGGGCCACTTTTCCGGAACGGGATCTTCACGGCGAGGCCGGCCAGCGGACTCTGGCCAGCGGGCGCGGACGGTGATTAAGTGCAACGATGAAGTTCTGGCGCAAGACAGCAGCAGCCCTTGGTTTGATCGCGCTGCTCGCTGCGGGGTTGTTTTTCGGGCGGGAGGCAGTGGTCAGCGCGTGGCTCGGCCATCGTTTGGCGTCCGCGCTGGCCGCAGCCACGGGCGGGAACATCGAGCTGCGGGAGGTGAGTTGGCGGGACGGCGAGCTCCGCATAGGTCAGGCCGAATGGTCGGGCGGGCCAAGGATGCCCGGTCCGTGGCGCGCCACGGATTTGCGCGCCAGCGTGGGATGGCCACAACTTTTCGATCCGCTGGATCAACCTCTGGAGATCGCCATCGCCGAGGCGGAGGTGGTCTGGCCATCGGACGGTGAACCGGGCACCGGGCCCGCAGTGTCCGCCGACCGGGAAACGGCCCTGCCCCCCATTGATCTCCTTGTCGGCAAATGCCGCCTCCGGTTTGTTGATCAGAAAGGGTGGACCATTGACGGCTCGCAAGTGCGGGCCGTGCAAAAGGAGGGCACCTGGTCGCTGGCGGCCAAGGGCGGATCGCTGGCCCTCGAAGGTCGTCCGGCCCTGCAAATCGAGCGACTCACGGCCGACAATACCAACGGTGCCTGGACCATCGGCAGTTTTGCCCTCAAGGACAGCGGGAATGGCGTTGTCGCCGGCTCGGCAAGCCATACCTCCGGGGTCTGGTCGGCGGAATTTTCCTGGCAGGACCTCGATCTTGCCACCCTCCTCACCCCGGAATTTGCCGGCCACCTGGGCGGGCAAGCGGCCGGGGATGCCGTGTTCAAAGATGGCACGCTGAGCGGGCAGATGAAAATCGAAGGCGGGGAAAGCCAAGCGATCGGTCTTTTTGCCCAGCTGGCCAGCCTGATCGACAAGGAAGAATGGAACCGTATCCCTTGGCAAATTTTCCGTTGCAAGTTCATCCGCCGCGCCGATGGGCGCACGGAATTCAGCGGGCTGCAAGCGCTCTCGCCCAAAGGTCTGGCCGTGCGCGGAGGCGGCTTTTATTCGCCGCAAAGCGTCGGCGCCGACTTGCAGGTCGGGGTGCGGGCGGCGGGCCGGCCGATCCTTGGCGCCTTCGTGCCCGTGCTCTTCAGCCACGAGCGTGATGGTTACTATTGGACGCAGGTAAAAATCGGCGGAACACCCGAAGCACCGACCGAAAACCTCGGCGCACGCTTGGCCGCGGCGATCGCTTTGGCGCCGGCCGCGGGCGCCGCCCAGTCGGCCGTGGAAATTCCGGCCGCCGCATCCGAAGCGGTCGGGGGATTATTGCGCGGGATAATGGGCCGATGAGTCGAGGCGAAGACGGGACGCTCGCCGGGGTGGTCACTCCGCCGGGCGAAAAACCCGCAGGGCGGTGACCAGATCCACGGCCCGCTGGAGGGGACGGTCGAGCAATCCCGGTTCAGCCGTGACGCGGTCGAGCTCCGGATTGGTCCCGGCCACTAGCGCCGCCTCATCAAATTGGGCCCGCTCCTGCTCGAAGACAAAACCGGCGGCACCGTTGGCCAGCGCCGCGGCCAAAATGCTTTCGCGCTCGGCCGGATCCTGGGCAATCTCGATATCAGGGCGGAGCCCGCGGGGATAAATGGCCTGCCCGGCGACGAGGACTTCGGCCACCGCGAGGCGCAAATTTTGGCCGGCGCCGACCGGGACCTCGGCAAATTCCACACACCGCCCGCTGGAACGGGTGCCGACCAAGAGGGCGCGGGCATGCCAACGCAGGGTCGCGGCGAGCGCTTCGGCCGCGCCCGCCGTCTCTTCGTCGATCAGGACGACGAGCACTCCGCGCGACAAATTTTCTCCGGAAGCGACAAAATCCCCGCCCGCGGCACGCCCCGGACCGGCCAGCGTGAACAAGGCGGTGCCGGGCACGCAAAAACGGCTGGCGACTTGCGCCGCCAGGGCGAAGTCGGACGATTCCGGGGTGGCGCGCAGATCAAGAATGAGGCCATGCACGGCCTTGGCCCCGAAGTCGCGCAAGGCGGTGTCGAGTTCGGCCAGGTTTTCCGTTTGCAGCGATCCCAACCGGAGGTAACCGGCGCGGCCGTCGAGGAGTTCAGCGCGGAAGGGCGACGGGGTGGACGGCGCGGAGGGTTCCGCGGCGAGGGACGCCCCGGGGGCGAGGCTTTCGAGCAAGCCCCGCAGTGTGGCCCGACCCAAAGCGTCCTCATCGATCCGGGCTCCGCGCACGTGATCCCGCCGGAGGATGGAGATGGCTTGCTGCACCTGCTCGTGGTCGAGCACCAAGAACGGATCGGCCGCCGGTGCCTCGGGGGGCGATGGGGAAGTTGCCTCCTCGGCGCGAACCGGAACGATCGCGGCGCAAGCCGTGAGGATCAGGGTGCGGAAAATTTTCATCCGCGCTTGTCGTCCGCCCGGTGCTGCAGGGCGCGGGTGCGGACCCGGCCGCGTTGCCAGACGAGTTGCCGCGCGATGGCGCGGTGGAGGAATTTTTTCGCGCCTTCCACCGCCACGGCGAGCGATTGTCCGCGGGCCAATCCCGCGGCCAGCGCGGCGGAAAGCGTGCAACCGCTGCCGTGGGTCTCGCAACCTTTGAGCCGCGGCAGGGAAAATTCGCGGCGGCCACGGCGATCGCACAAAATGTCAACTGCGGCCGGCCCGCGCAGGTGTCCGCCTTTGAGCAAGACGGCGGCGCCGTATTTCCCGTGCAATTCTTCCGCCGCTTGTTCCATGGCCCGGCGCGTGGTGATTTTGCGTCCGAGCAGGACCGCGGCCTCGTCGAGGTTGGGGGTGATGACATCGGCCAGGGGGAGCATTTCTTCCTCGTAAGCGCGCACCGCGTCTTTTTTCAGCAGCGGATCCCCGCTGCTCGCCACCATAACCGGGTCGACCACGAGGTGAAACATGCCGAGACGGTCGGCCAATTCCTCGGACACGACGCGGAGCAAAGCGCGGGAGTAAAGCATGCCGGTTTTCACCGCAACGATCGGGTAGGCCTCGAAAAGGATGCGGATCTGCGAGCGGAGGACCCCGGGTGAGACCGCCTGCACTTTTTCCACGCGGCCCGGCACTTCGGAGACCACGCAGGTCACGGCGGTGAGCCCGTAGACGTCATAGGCGCCGAAAGTTTTCAGATCGGCTTGGATGCCGGCTCCGCAGGAATTGTCGGAGCCGGCGATGGTCAGGACAACCGGCGGGGACGCCTGGCGCCTAGTCATGGCGTCGCGCCATGAGGAGAAAAACCAGGTTGCCGAGGGCGGCGACAAAGGCGGCGACGTAAGTGAGCGCGGCGGCGTTGAGCACGCTGTTGACCCCGGTTGCTTCGCCCCCGGGTTGGACCATGCCCATTTGTTGCAGAATGACCTTGGCCCGCTTGGAGGCGTCGAATTCGACCGGCAAAGTGATCAATTGGAAGACGGCGAGCACCGCATAGCAAATGATGCCGAGCGAGATGAGGCCGCTGATTTGGAACATGAATCCGCCGATGATGACCAGCGGCAGGATCTGCGAGGCGAACTGGGTGACCGGGACAATGGCCATGCGCCATTTGAGCGGCGCATATGCGCGGGCATGCTGGATGGCGTGGCCCGCTTCGTGGGCCGCGATGCCCAATGCGGCCACGCTCGGCGTGTGGTAGACATCGGAGGAAAGGCAGAGGCGTTTCTTTAGCGGGTCATAATGGTCGCCGAGCATGTCGTTGATTTCCCGCACTTCGACATCGTGAATTTTGGCCGCGTTGAGAATTTCCCGCGCGGCCTGCGCACCGGTCACCCCGGAAGTGGCAGCCACTTTTTTGTAACGGCCGAAAGCGGAGGAGACGCGCATCTGGGCATAAAGACCGAGGGCCAGTGGGACACCGATGAGGAGGAGATACATGGGAACGCTCATAAAATTGCTAGAATTACCCGTTCAGACAAAGAAAGCCCAGTCTTGTTCAAAATCCGCTCAAAGTTCCAGCGGAACGCGCAGGCGGGAAAGGAGGCGGCAACCCCCGGCAGTCACTGTGACCACGTCCTCGTGCCGGGCGCCGCCAATCTCCGGATAATAAAGACCCGGCTCGACCGTGAAAACCTGACCCGGACGGAAAGTGGTCACCCCGAGGCGCGGCTCCTCGTGCAAATCCAACCCCAGACCATGCCCCGTGCCGTGGAAGAAGCCGGTCCAACGTCCGTCCCGCCGTTCGGTGGGATAGCCGCGGGCAACGAAAAATTCCTGCACCGCTTTGTGCACTGCGGCTCCTTTGGCCCGGGGTTTGATCGCCCGAATGGCCCTGCGCTGGGCAGCACAAACTGTTTCCCAGAGCTGCCGCTGCGCCTCATTGGCCCGGCCGCGCACCACCGTGCGGGTCAGATCGCCGAAATAACCGCTGCGCGCGTCGCGTGGAAAAATATCGAGAATGATCAATTCGTGCGCCCGCAACCGGCCGTGCCCGCGTTCGTGCGGGTCGCACGCTTGCCGTCCGCCCGCCACGATCGTGCCCTCCGGGATCCCGCCCGCGCGGAGCACGGTGGAGTCGGCTTCGGCGCGCACTATTTCGCTGGTCAGAGGCTGGCCCTGCCATTGGAGCAGGCCGGACCGGGCAATCTTGGCGGCCCGCAGCACCTCGACCGCGCGTTCCAACCCGAGCGCGGCCAGACGGGTGGCGCGGCGGATCGCGTTCAGCTCATTCCGATCCTTCAACTCACGCCCGGGCCAGAAAAGTCCCTCGAGTGGCACCACGCGCAGACCCGCTTTTTCCAGCACGCGGGCCGTGGCGAGCGGAAAATCGGCCGGCACCTCGACCCGGCGGATTTTCCGGCGGAGCAAAAGACCGGCCGCGATCAGCGCGGGCGAGTGACTGCCGAATTCGCGCGCTAGGTCGGATGCGGAGAGCACCTCGTCGACCTCCGCCTCACGTCGGCCCCGGTCGATCTCGAGATCATTAAGCACGATCGTTTTCCGTCCCCGCTGCTCGAGGAAAAGAAAGGCATCGGGAGCGTGAAAGCCGGTGGCGTAAAGCATGTCGGCCGACCGGGGGCTCGCCGCATAAATCAATTTGCTCATGGTTGGCAGCCTCCGCTTTTCCCCGTCCGCGGATCAAGCCACCAGATCATCGAGCGCCCCCGCGACCGCCTCCGGCGCTTCGAGCAAAAGGCGATGACCGGCCTCGCCGACCACCGGGAACGTGCCGGGGAATCCCGCGTCGCGCATCAGGTTTTGCAGACGGACAAATTTGGCGTCGCGCGCACCGGCCATCCAAACCAAGCGGGTCGGCAGGCGCAGGGGGTCGGTGAATTGGCCGGCGACCGAATCTTCGACCAGCACCGCGGTAAGTTTCCTCCGGTCAAAGTCCCGCTCTTCACGCCGCGGCGCGGCGTCATGCTGAAAAACCGCCTGCGAGTTCCAACGCTCTGTCACCACCGCCCACCGCTCGGTACGAAACGCGGCGGCCCAATCCGCATCGGACGTCCGCCGGGCCACGCGCTCCTCCTCGCTTTGGAAATTCCCCGGGTTTACCGAGAGGAGCAAAGCTCCCTGCCACTTTCCCGGAGAGTCCTGCAACCAACGCAAAGCGAGCCGCGCGCCATAAGAATAACCGGCCAACCAACACGGACCCTCCACGGCCGGCGGTCTGACCGGCTCCGCCCCGGGCGCAAAGAGGTCCGGACAAATCCAACGCAACCCGGTCTGCGAAGCAGCCCGCACCCCCGCCCAATCGCGGCCCCTCCCGAGAAAGCCGGGCAGCGCAACCACGGTGGCCATCACGAGACCACCCGCCGGAGCAGGGTGAGGAGGTAAACCACCATGGCGGCGAGCACGATGGTCGCGCCGGTGGCGGTCGAGGCGTAGAAGGAGGCGATCAGCCCGACCATCCCGGTGACCGAGGCCACGGCGATCGACCAGCCGAAAAAGCCGGCCGTGTTGCGGGCCAGATTCCGGGCCGCGGCGGCCGGGAGAATGAGCAGGGCGTTGATCACGAGGATGCCGATCCAAGGCAGAGCACAGGTCACAACCACGGCAAGCAGGCAGGCGAAGACCAACTCGGCCGCGCCCGCATGCCTGGTCCGGCTGCGGGCCAAGGACGGACTCATCGTGGCGAGGAGCAAGCGGTTGAAGAAAAGAAGAAAGAGTCCGGCCGACCCGGCCCCGAGCGCGGCCAGCCAGACGATATCGCGCGGCGCAATGGCCAGCATGTCGCCGATCAGGAAATTAGTGTAGCGCGCGAAGTCCCCTCCCCGCGAGAGAATGACGATGCCGAGCGAAACGGTGAAGGCCATAACCAGTCCAATCGCGGTATCGGAGGACAAACCCCCGCGCCGCCGCACCCAGGCGATGGCCAAGGTGAGGACCAGGGCGAAGCCAATCATCGACCACATGGGATCGGCCAGGCCGAAAATCACGCCGAGGGCGATGCCGGTGAAGGCGGCATGCCCGACCGCTTCGGAGAAAAAGGCCATGCGGTTGGCCACCACCACAGTCCCGAGCGCGCCGAGCAAAGGCGAAATGAGGAGCACGGCGAGCAAGGCGAGTCGCATGAACTCGTAGCCGGCCCACTCGAAAGGCAGCGAGGACAACGCGCGGTGCCAGGGGGCAAGCAGGGATTCGATCATGACAACGAATGCAAGCTGAAAGCCGCGCGCACCTGCGGATCGTGCAGCACCTCGGCCGGCGTGCCCTCGCAGACGATCCGCCGGTCGAGAAAGACCATCCGGTCGGCAAACCGGGCCAAGGTGGCCAGATCATGCGAGACAAGAAGCACGGCCAGGTCGTATTCGCGGCGCAGTTGGGAGAGTAGTCCGTAAAATTGTTCGCGCCCGCGGTGGTCGACCCCGGACATCGGTTCGTCGAGCACGAGGATGTTCGGCACCGGGGTGAGGGCCAGGCCGAGCAAGACGCGTTGCAACTCGCCGCCGGAAAGGGTGCCGACCTGGCGGTCGACCAACGGGTCGGCCCCGGTGCGCTCCAAACCGGCCAAGGCCGCTTGCCGCACCGCGGGAGAAACTCCGAGACAGGCCGGGCGCGCGGAGAGCGAGGCGGCGAAGAGATCAAGCACGCTGACCGGCGCCTCTTTCTCGAAACTGTTGTGCTGCGGGACGTAGCCAATGACCGGGCTGTCTTTGCGCCGGCGGGCCGCGTCGAGGAAATGCACTTCGCCGCGGTGCGGCATTTCGCCGAGCAGGCATTTGACCAAGGTTGTCTTGCCCGCCCCGTTCTCGCCGATCACCGCGGTCAGTTCGCCGCAATGCAAATGCAGGTCGATCTCTTCGAGCACGATCACCCCGTTGCGCCGCGCGGTCACACCCCGCAGCGTGGTGCAACACTCTCCGCAACGGTGCGGGGCGATGCCTTGGTGGGCGGGAGCGTCCTCCGGGGGAATATGCATGCCCGCAGGTCTATCAGCGCAAGGCCTCCTGCAAAACCTCCAGATTTTTCTCCATGGCGAGCAGAAAAGCCCCGCGCGCCGCGACGGGATCGGAGGGCCCGGTCACCACGGGGTCGAGACTGTAGACCGGCACCCCGGTTTCCCGCGCCACGACTCGCGCGCTTTGGTCGGGGAACTGCGGCTCGGCAAAGAGCGCCTTGACCTGGCGCGCGCGGACCAACTTTACGGTGTCGGCCAACTCGCGGGCACTCGGCTCGGCCCCGTGCTCGCGTCCGATCACTCCGGCTAGATCAAGGCCGAAATCGCGGGCGAAGTAGGGAAAGGCTTCATGGAAGGTGACGATCGGCGTCCCCGCATAGGGGGCGAGGGCGGTGCGCATTTTCTCTTCCAAGTCGGACAAGGCCGCTTGGTAGGTCGCGGCGTTGGCGCGGAAGGCGTCTGCCTGGTCGGGGTCCGCCGCGGCCAGGGCAGAGGCAATATTTGCCGTTTGCTGCCGCGCACCCGCCAGGCTCACCCAAACATGCGGGTTGTTCTCCAAGAGCGGAATGCCCTCGCTCACGGCCACCACGCGGACCCGGGGAGATTGCTCCGCCACTTTGCCGAGGAAGGGTTCCATCCCCGCGCCATTGACCAGGAGGACGTCCGCCTCGGCCAGCCGCCGCATGTCGCCCGCCGTGAGTTGGTAATCGTGCAGACACCCGATGTGCGGGCTGGCCAGGTTGGAGACCACCACGCCGGGGACCCCGGCCGTGACATTGAGCGCGGCAACATAGACCGGATAAAAGGAGGTCACGATGCGCAACGGCTCACCCGACCAAAGGTGCGCCGGACAGCCCAGACAGAACCCGGCAAAAAGCGCGACGGTCAATTTGATCTTCAAATGATTAGCAATTGAGTTCCTCATTCTCACGACAACTTAACCGTTTAGCGCGGACTGTCGCGATTTTTCGGGGCCATGGGTGTTGTCAGCAGGCGAATCGTGAAGATTGTCGTGCAGGTGGATCGTGCCGTCCCGGCGCGATATTTCACCGGGGTTATCGCGCTTAGCGCGATCCACCTGCCAATTGTGGCCCGGCCCTTGAGGCCAGCCCGCAATTCACAGCCCTCGGCAAACCATTTGCCTTGGGGCCGGGTCGCCAAGCCTCCGCTCTGACATCCATGTCATCGGTGGCTCCATCGCCTAGCTTCCCGCTCAGGGATTGGGGTGCGCTTTGATGTAGGCCGAGAACCACTTGCCGGTCGGTTCGAGGTTGCGCGCCTTGGTCTCACGGTCGAAGGAGAAGAGACCGAACTGTCCGTGCCATCCTTCGGTCCATTCGTAATTGTCGACCAGGGTCCACGGAAAATAGCCGCGCACGTCGACCCCATCGGCCATGGCCCGGCGCAGCTGGGCGATGTGCTCGCGCAGGTAGCGGATGCGCTTCTGTTCGCTCTGCGTGCCGAGGCCGTTCTCGGTCACCACAATGGGCTTGCCGTAGCGTTTGTGCACCTCGGTGAGGACATTATGCAGGCCCTCGGGCACGATTTCCCAGCCCAGTTGCGTGTAGTCGGATGACACCTCGCCGTGCCCGCGGCGGAGGAAGCGAAGGAGATTGGCGTCCTGGGCGTAGTAGTAGTTCACACCGATGACATCCATCGTGTCGGCCACCATATCAAGATGGTCGAAATTCTGGCGCTGCACGATATTGTAAATCAAGGCAGTGGGGTCTTTGAGGAGGCTGCGACGCCAGTCGGGTACGGAATAAACTCCCATGACGATGGCTCCCGGACGTTCGCGGCGGATGATCTTTGCCGCATCGCGGAACATCTCAGCCGCAACCCGCAGGGCCCGCTTGTAAGCAAGGGGTTGAAGCAGGAGCCCGGGCGGCCAGTGACCGGCAATCCAGCCGAGGTTGAGCGCGCCGTTTGGTTCGTTCTGCGGCACGAAAATGCGGACGTGGGGTTTCATGGCCCGCACCACGCGAGTGACCTGCGCCCGCCATGCTTCCTGCACATCGGGATGGAGGAAATTGACCTGGCGCTTGTCTCTTTTGTCATAGAGCCAGTCGGGGAAGGTGAAGTGCCACAAGGTAACCACCGGTTCGATGCCCGCGGCGCGCAATTGCCGCGCCATCTCGACGTAACGGGCCAGCGCCTGCTCGTTGATCACTCCGGGCCGGGGCTCGATGCGGGCCCACTCGACTCCGAAACGATAGTGCGACACGCCAAGTTGTTTCAGCGCCCGGAGATCGAGATCGAAGCGGGACCAGGAAGACACAGCCATGTCCCCCCGGGCAGGGGCCCTGCCTTCGTCGGCAAAGACATCCCAATCAGTGCGGAAATTCATCGGGTCATCCGGGGCCATACCGCGGTCCTCGTTTTGGAAGCTCGCGGTCGAGGTGCCCCACCAGAATTTTTCCTTGGGCAGGGGTGGCAGGACCACCGCGCCTTCGGGGCGTTGGTAATGACCGGGCGGGGTGACGCAGCCGGCCAGCGCCGTCATCGCGACAACAAGAGGTAACCGGGAACCTTGCATGAAGAGGCGAAAACTAGAATGTTTATGCCATGAAGGCAATGCGTCTCGCCTTAGCCACTACGTGTCTGTTCTCCCTGCAGGCCGAGGCGGCCCTCCGCGCGAATTGGGCTCCCGACCAGGTGAGGATGAATGACGGCACCGAACTGCGCGGACTAATCCTGCAGAATACCGCCGACCTGGTGGTAATCCAAACCGACCACGGCGAAGCGCGCCTCCCCAAGAAATACATCAGCCGGATCGACGACGCGCCAAATGGTGAAGCCGTCTTTGCCGGCATCGTGCCACGCGACGAGTTGCCCTCCTGGCGCTCGGTCGTGCACGACCTGCGCACCCACGACAGCGTGCGGCGCTTCGAGCAAATCCCGCCCACCGCGATCGACCGGGGTTTGCTCCGCAATATTCCCTACCTTTCTTTCCGGGCGAACAACCGATGGGAATTCAACGTTTACGGCAACCCGGACAAGCCCGTGGCCATCGAGTTCGGTCTCTTCGGGGCCGAGCGGCCCGGGGACAAGCAGCGTCAGCTCTTCCGCGAATTCATCGCCGGCCACCTGCAGGACAAAAACCAGATTCAAGCGCTCTACAGCCTCAGCCCGAAAAAGCGCACCGCGCGCGGGGGCAAACTGACCTTCCGCCTGATCCGGCCCGAGGATCCCGACGGTTACGGCGGCAGCTGGATTGTGGTCTACCGCCCCGACCTCCTCCCCGGCGCGCGGCTTTCCGATGAGGCCTACGCCGCTCTGACCCGTCCCTTCGAGGCGGTGAACAATCCGAACGGCAGCCTGCGGGCCGACCAGAGGACGGAAAATGGGCATTGGCTCGACCGGACGATGGAGGCCCTGACCGGACGGGCTCCCGAGTTGCGCGGATTTTACCGCGACAAGAACGGCGTCTTCCGCGTCCTGACCAGCGGGTCATAATCAGGGTGGAATCACCTCCCCGGGGACGAGGTCCTCTCTTCCGGTCTGGCCGGACACTGCAGAAACGATTTGCAAATCGACACCGAATAACAGAAGGTACGATTGTGACACTCACGTCACCTCAACCACCAACAAACCAGTGAACTACGCTACCAGACAAAGATCAGCAGTACAAAAAACGCTCGAGGACGCGGGTCGGCCCATGACCCCGGCCGATATATGGACCACCGCCCGTACCCTCTCACCAGGACTGGGCATTGCCACCGTTTACCGCGCACTCCGCATCCTCATGGATTTGGGCGCAGTCGAGGTGGTGGAAATCCCGGGGGCCCCGCCCCATTACGAGCGCAAGCACCCGCACCATCATCACCACTTTCTCTGCGAAGTTTGCCAAAAAGTGTATGAAGTGGAGGCTTGCACCTCGGGGATCGACCAATTGGCTCCGGCCGGCTTCACCGTGAGGCGTCATTCCCTCACGCTCTACGGGATCTGCAACGATCCATCCTGCGCCCATCGACCTGCCGTGGCCGCACTAGTCTGAAGCCAGCCCCGGCAAAACCCTTGCCTCGAGCGGTCCGTCCGGAAGGACAGACCGCTTTTTGTTTTCCCGGCGGATTCACGTTGCTCGAGTTGCTCATCGTCCTCGCTCTGGTCGCAGTCCTCGCCACTTTAGCCGCCTCCCTCGGACCTCGACTTATCCAACGGGCCGACCAGGCCGAGGCTTTGGCCAAGACCCGCACCATGGGCACGGCCGTGCTGCAATACACCGCGGATCACGGCGGACGGCTGCCGCCGCTTTTCCCCGGGCAGGTCCTCGAATATGAAGCCGGCCGGGGCGGGCGGGTTGTCACCGAATGCGCGGCTTATCTCGGCTTGCCCGCGGAACCGGCCCGCTACCTCGCCGTCCAACTCCTGCCCCGCGCTTACGCGCGCCTAACCACGCCGCCGGACAAAGATACCCTCCGCGTCTACGTGCTGAACACCACGGTGACCAACCGCGGCGCGGTGGTCAATCCGTTCGGCCGCGTCACCACGCCCGGCCAACCCCCGACTGCCAACACCACGTTGGCCACGTTGGCCGGGGCCGAAGCCGCGTGGATGATGAGCACCGCCGACCAGACCCAACCCGCCGTGGTCGCCGCACCGTGGAAAAAGAACACCCCACCCCGACCGCCGCTCGGCAAGGTGCGCGCGGTTTTCCGCTTCGACGGATCGGGCGGGCTCGTGCCCCTCGACGGACCTTGAAGCGCGCGGGCCGGGCGGTGCCGCTCACCCCATGGTCCGAGGGGACGGAACGCGCTGCAGCCAATTTGCAGAGATGCCATCTCGCTGGCCCGCGGAAGAGGTTCAGCCAGCCGGTTACTGCCTCGTGAGGTGAAGGCCCGGGCAGAACATAATGGGCACAGGATTGCCAGATGCGCTGTACAGCTGATTACCTCCAGCTGGTAGGTTATGAAGCGTCGGGGAGGTCCAGCCTCCGGACCACGCAGGGGCGCCACTACGGATCTCCGCCGTGAATATTTCCGCCGTGGCAGGAGGAATCCCCTGAGAAAAGAGATATTTGAACTGACCGCGTCCGAAGGGAGCTAAGAGTTGGCGCGTCCCGAGGTCAGGTTGGCAACTGCTGGGGCACCGGGAATGGTTGCCGTGCTCAAGCCCGTCGCGTGGTCGGTCAGAACCTGACCGGAGAGCGCACGCCTCATGATACCGAAGTTCTCATGCCTGCGTGATTAAAGCGAAGGCGCTTGCGCCTCATCAAAATCTGGCTTTTTGGCAGGGAGCACCGCCGACCAGACCCCGGGAAGACCACTTGGTCGTTTGACCCTCTGCCCCAAGCGCAGCAGCCGCGCTAACCGTCAGGGCGCTAATAATGTTTTCAAAGGACGGATGATTGGATTGTCGTGACTTGCCTGGCGGGTGATCGGATCGTCACTTCGGCGAGTGGGGGCTTGAGGGGCGAGATCGGCTATGACGGCGGCGAAGAGGTGGTGACCGGAGGGCAAAGCGTGGGGGTCGAGGAAAGAAAAACCAGGCGTGGCCTCCAGAGGCCTGCTTTTTCGCTTCACCAATCGGCCGCACCGGTCCAAATTTTTCCCTTGTGCGGTCGGCCGTTCTCTTTCTTTTCCTTCTACCCTGCCAGCTGGCAGCTGAGGTGGTGACCTCCGGCCTGCACCGGTTCCGGATCGAAACCGTGGCCGAGGGGCTGGAGAATCCGTGGGCTCTGGCCCAACTTCCGGACGGCAGCTTTCTCCTCACCGAGCGGTCCGGCCAACTCCTTCGCATCGACCAACCCGGGGCCGCACCGCGGAAAATTTCCGGGGTCCCGTCCGTGGTGGCCCGCGGGCAAGGCGGGCTCTTGGACGTCGCGGTGCATCCCAACTACGCGGAAAACGGCTGGATTTACCTTGCCTTCTCCAAGGCTTTCGACGGGGGCGCGCACACCTCCGTGGTGCGCGGACGGCTGGAAGGCGACCGCTTGACCGGGGTCGAAACGGTCTACGATCCGCCGGCCGACCAAGCCTCCTCGGGAGCCAACCATTTCGGGTGTCGTCTGGTCTTTGACCGGCGCGGTCACCTTTTCTTCTCGATCGGCGACCGCGGGGGCCCGACCACGCCGGAAAACCCGGCCCAGGATCTGGGACAGGCCGCGGGGAAAATCCACCGCATCACGGACGACGGAGGAGTCCCCGCGGACAACCCGTTCGTCGACCGGCCGGGTGCCCTGCCCTCCATCTGGGCCTACGGTTCGCGCAACGCGCAGGGCTTAGTCTCTGACAGTGCCGCCGGCCGCCTCTGGGAAACCGAGCACGGACCGCGCGGCGGGGACGAATTGAACCTCATCCGCAAAGGCGCCAACTACGGTTGGCCGCTGGCCGGCCACGGGATCAACTACAACGGGACGACCATCACGGAGCAAAAGTCGCAGCCCGGGATGGAGGATCCCGTGGTGCAATGGACCCCGGTCATCGCCGCCTCCGGCCTCGCCCTTTATCGAGGAGACAAATTTCCCCGCTGGCGGGGCAACCTCTTCGCCGGCGGATTGGCCGGACAACGGCTGGTCCGCTTGTCCCTGAACGGCCCCGTGGTCGGGTCACAGGAGGTCTTGCTCCAAGGCACCGGCCGGATCCGCGACGTCCGTTCGTTCGACGACGGTTTCCTCTACGTGGTCTACGACCAACCGGGCAAAGTCGTGCGGCTCGTGCCCGAGTAAAGGTGGTCGCGGGATCCATCGATCCGCGCAGCCCTCGGCCCCTCCGCCGGGTTTACATCCGGGTGTAAAGATCGCCCAGGACCCAGATGGTTCCTCCGACCATGAGGAAGAGGATGAAGCCGGTGAACAAAACCAGTTGAAGATCTTCCTTCTGCTGGCCTCTGAACGAGACGTGCAGGAAGAAGCGGAGATGGACGATCACTTGCAGGATGGCACAGAGGACGAGAACGATATAGCTGCGCGCCCCTCCCACCGTCGCCACGAGGGTGAAGGGGATGATGGTGAGAAGCGCGGCCAGGGCGAAGCCGGTCAGATAACGATACAATTCCTTGGATTTTTCCATTAGAGCAATCCTCCCAAGAAGACGAAGGTGAAGATGAAGATCCAGACCACGTCGAGAAAATGCCAGAACACCGCCCAGCGGAGCAGGGTCAACTTCCAGCGGCGGTCGACCCCCCGAACCAAGACCCCGGCGACAATAACCAGACACCAAATGATTCCGCCGGTCACATGCAGACCATGGAGCCCGACCAGGGACCACAAGGCGGAGAGGTAGCCGCTCCGGGTGGGCGGTCCCCCGGCGGCCGCCATGGAGATGAAGTCGGAAATCTCCCGATAGAGGAATGCGCACCCGAGCAGCGCGGTGACCAAGAGCCAAAAGACCAATTTTTTGCTGCAAGCCCCCCGGCCGCCATGTTCCTGCTTCATGGTCAAGACCGCCATACCGCTGGTCACACTCGAGAGGAGAAGAAAGGCGGTTTGCCAGGCGATGCTTCCGAGGTCGAAGAGTTCCTTCGGGCCGGGACAACAGGCGAGCGGCACGGTGGTGGCGAAGACGGCAAAAAACATCCCGAAGGTCACCAGGTCGCTCATCATGAAAACCCAGAACCCGAAGACGGAGGTCTCCGCCTCGAGGTGGTCGTCGCCGTGCTCTTCGCCCAGATTCAAGCCGGGATGGAGCGATTGTCCGGTCCGGGCACTCATGGGTTGATCACGAGATCGGGCCGGGCCAGCCCTTGGTTGGCTTGCTTGCACTCGTCGTCGCGCGTGACGCCCCGGCCCTCGCGGGCCGCGCGGCGCCAAGCTTCATCGATCTCGCGCACTGCGGCGGCGGGAATGATTTTTTTCCTTTCCGGCAGAAAGGCGTAAGTAATGACCGTCACGATGCAACCCAAGAAGCAGATGATGGCCAACCACCACATGTACCAGACCAAGCCGAAGCCCAGCCCGGAGCCCAGGGTGGCAATGATCAGGCCGTAGTAGGTGTTGGCCGGCATCTCGATGTCTTCGTATTTCTCGACCGGCTGGTAGGCCGTGCCCTTGGCCTTTGCCTCCGAAAAGGCATCCCGGCTATCGACCCGGGGCCGAACCGCAAAATTCCATTCGGGCGTCGGCGCGGGGGTCCACCACTCGAGGGTCCGCCCGTCCCAAGGATCACCAAAGGGCACCATCAATTTCTTCCGGTGCACCACGCTTCGCCAGAGGGTCAGGAGCACGAAAGTAAAGGCAAGACCCAGAAAGAGCGCGCCAATTCCCGAGACGACCAACCAGGGGACCAGGGCCGGGTCCTCGTAGCTGACCGTCCGCCGGGTCATTCCCATCATCCCGACTTGGTAGAGCGGCAGGAAAGCGAGAATGAAGCCGAACGCCCAGAGGAAGGCGGTGATCCGGCTGTAACCGTCGAGGAGGCGGAACCCGTAAATTTTCGGAAACCAGTAGTAAATGCCCGCGAGAACCCCAAAGAGAACTCCGGGAATGATCACATTGTGGAAATGGGCGACCAGAAAAAGGCTGTTGTGCAACTGGTAGTCCAGCGCGGGGCTGGCCAGGATCACTCCGCTGAGCCCGCCAAGGGCAAAGAGGACGAAAAACCCGCAGAGGTAGAGCATCGGCGTGGTAAATCGGATCCTGCCGCCCCACAGGGTCGCCAACCAATCATAGATTTTCACTCCCGTCGGGATGGCAATGAGCAGGGTTGCGATGCCGAAGGCGGCATTCACCGTGGTCGATTGACCCATGGTGAAGAAGTGGTGCAGCCAGACCATGAAGGAAAGAACCGCGATGCACATGGTCGCCGCCACCAGCCCGGTGTAGCCGTAAAGACGTTTCCCGGAGAAAGTGGCCGCGATTTCCGACATCACCCCGAAGGCCGGCAGGATGAGGATGTAGACCTCGGGGTGGCCGAACATCCAGAACAGGTTGATGAAGTTCATCAGGTTCCCGCCCATGTCGTTTGTGAAAAAGTGGAAGTCGAGGTAGCGGTCGAGCCCGAGCATGAGGCAGCAGGCGGTGAGCGGCGGCATGGCATAGATCAGCAGGATAGAGGTGCAAAGGGCCGTCCAAGTGAACAGCGGCATCCTCATAAAACTCATCCCCGCCGTGCGCATCTTGTAAATGGTGACCGCAAAGTTGACCCCGGTGAGGGTGGAGCCGAGGCCGGAAATCCCGACGGACAGAATGTAATAATCCGGGCCGACTCCGGGATTGATCAAGCGACCGGTGAAGGAAGGATACCCGGTCCACCCGCCGGTCGAAAACTCCCCGACCAGCAGCGAGATCATGATGAGAAATCCACCGACCGCGGTGAGACCCAGGCTGATTTGATTGAGCTTCGGAAAGGCCACATCCCTCGCACCGATCTGCAAGGGGACCACGATATTGATCAGACCGATGAGAAACGGCATCGCCACGAAAAAGATCATGTTGGTGCCGTGGGTCGTGAAGAGCTGGTTGAAATGATCCGAGGAGAGGAACCCGCCATTGAGGCCCACCGCCTGGTTGACCCGCATCAAAATGCCCTCGACCACCCCGCGGAACAACATGATCACCGCGAAGATGATATACATCGTGCCGATTTTTTTGTGATCGACACTCGTCAGCCATTCGAAAAGGGGCTTCCACCACTTCATCCAGAAAAGAAGCGCCACGACCAACGCCCCTCCCACCGGCATCATGGCCGCCGCACCGGCGGTGATGAAGGTGTTCAAATTGGGATCTTCAAACTCCTGGACGAGAATGATCGAGTCCCATGTCAGTCTGCCAAAAAGCGCCTCGAACATTTTACATTTTCATATCCATCATGGGTTTCTCCGGGGCGGCTGGAAGGGGGGATTTCGCGGGATCGTAAGAGGGACTGCCCGGCTGGCTTTCCGGAGTCATGTCCTCAACCATGTAGCGGGCCAGCACGCGTTGAAAAATTTTCGCGTCCCCGAGGACCATTTCAATCGGACCTCGCCGGTGCTCGATGGCAAGGGCTTTCTTCGCCTCCTCCGCCGTCCCCTGCACGGCGAGGAGGGCGTAGGTGTCGGCGGTCAGCGCGAGGTCGCTCGCTTGCACTTTTTTCATCCGGGCCTCGTATTCCTCCTCGGAAACCGAAAAAACTTGGAATTTCTGCTTCCAGAATCCGTTCCCCGTGAACTGCGTATTCCTCCCCGTGGCCTCACCCTGCCGGGCGGCGAGGAAGTTCAACTTTGTGGTCATGGCCGGCATGGCATAAATCTGACCGACAATCGCCGAAATCCGCAGGCTCTGCATCACCGTGTCGGTGGTCAAGGTCAACTCGACCGCCCGCCCCGCGGGCACGACCAACTCGTCGACCAGCGCAATTCCCTCGTCCGGATAGATAAAGATCCATTTCCAATCCAGTCCAATGACCGAGATCTGCAGCGGGTCTTTGCCCAGTTCCTTGTAGGGGTCGAGGCGGAAGGTGGTGTTCCACAAGCCGACGCCCATTAAAGTGACGACCAGAATCGGCACGCCCCACATCAACGATTCCAGCACCGGGTTCGACTCCCAGTTCGGGCGATATTTGCCCGTCGGCTTGCTGCGACGATACCTCCACAAAATCCACGGCGTGGCGACCAAGACGGGAACCACCGCGATCATGGTCAGAAAGATGACATATTTAAGATAGCGCAACTGCTCGGTCGCGACAGGCCCCATGGGCTGCAGAAAAGAATCCGCAACGGCCAGGGTCAAGGGTGGGTCGATCATCGCCAAAAGAACTCGGATCCTTGTTTGTCAGCTTTGCCCCAGGCTCACCAGCGAAAATTGGCTGTTTGGAAAAAAGCGATGAGCGCTCGCGAACCGGCGGATGATCGAACCGGTGAATTCCGCTTGATCGATCGGGTCGTCTTTGGCTAGAGGAGTGAGATCTATTCCCTAAATCACGCCCGCGGCGTCGGTCGCCTAAGCCGTAAAAATTCAAAGCATTCCGCCTTTTCCAGCACTGCCACCGAGGCGCGCGTGGGCGAGAGTTGATTAACTATTTTGTGAGCGAGTTGGCACGTGGCCAAGGGGCACGGGCGTCCCGCCCGTCATGATCAAACAACCTCAAACAACACGGCCGGGACGGCCGTGCCCCCTGGACAAACCGAGCCAAGCCGCGCTTTTATTGCGTCTTCGACTGCATGGTTACGGCTAAGTCATGCTCGACCTCACAACGCGTATCGAACACTCGCAGAAAATCTGAGCGAATCGTCGCCAACGCTGGTCCCATCCTCCTAGCCTGCGCGGCCAGCGTCTCTTTCATCTTCCGCGGGAAGGTCAAACTCACCGCGCACAGCTACTGAAGCCGCGCGCGGATCGACCAGCCGTTGGCTTTCCGCCTCTCAACCCTCATCCCCAAACTCTCAACTCTTTTCTCCGAGTAACTTATCCGCATGCCTCCGCATCAAGCGGTGCAGGCGCCGGAAAGCCCGCCGGGCCGACTCGACGTCCTGCTCGGCAGCAAGACGTTTGGCCAGCGAGACGATGCGCTGATCCTCCCCGGCAAAGGCCCGGGCGATCTCCTCGGACTGCTCGGCCACGCCCTCCAAGGATTCGTGCCGCAGCGATTCCCGGATTGCTTCATAGGCCCCGATCGAGGTGACTACTCGGGGGGAAATTTGGGCCAAGGCGCGTTTTTCGAGGTAGGGGGAAGAAGGCAACTCGTCGTCCGGGGGAGGGAGCAGCCACGGGCCAAAAAACAGCACCACCCCGGCACCCAAAAGGAAGCAGACCAAACCAAGGGTGATAAGCTTCCCGCCCATGGGGCCCTTCAAGCGGCCTTGCGCCCGCGCAGCACAAGGCGAGCGAGTTCCAAGTCGGCCGGATAAGTGATCTTGCCGTTCCACTCCGCCGTCTCGACCAAAGCCACCGGGGCCCCGACCGCCTGCACCGCGGAGGTCTCATCCGGAACCTGGCCGCCGGTGGCAATGACTTCGGCGTAAGCGTGACGGAGCAATTCGGCGCGGAAAATTTGCGGGGTCTCCACAGCCCAAAGTCCGTCGCGCTCGACCGAGTCGAGAATGAAACCCTCGTCGTTGATCCGCTTGAGGGTGTCCGTGACCGGACGGGCACAAGCCGCTGCGCCATTGTTCCGCGCGCTCTCCAGGCAGCGTTCGATCATCGCACTGGTCACGAGCGGACGGGCCGCATCGTGCACCGCAATGAGCGCGGCGTCCTCCGGCACGCCCTCGAGCCCTTCGGCCACGGACAAATGGCGGTGCGCCCCGCCCTCGACCACCGCCTGGAGCTTGCCCGGCGCCGCGGCCCGGGCAATTTCCTCCAACTCGGCCCGCGCGCTGGCCGCACAAACCAAAACAATGGCATCGATCTGTGAAGACTGGTTGAAGGCGGCCACGCTACGGCCGAGCACAGGCTGACCCTCCAGCTCGGCGGTCAGCTTGTTGAAACCCATGCGGCGGCTCGCACCGGCAGCGACGATGACCGCCCAGACCCCGCTTTTTCGCGACCCTGATTTTTTAGCCAAGTTGCTCGAGAACCTCCGTATTGACCGCCTTGCCCTCGGTCCGGCCGGCCGCTTTGGCCATGACCACTTTCATCACCGCACCGATTTGCGCTTTGCTCGTCGCCCCGGTCTCCGCGATGGCCTCGCGGACCAAGGCGGACAACTCTTCGCCCGAAAGAGCGGCGGGCAAATAGGCCTCAAGCAAGACGAGTTCGGCTTTTTCCTGGGCCGCTTGCTCGTCGCGTCCGCCTTGGGCGAATCCCGCCATGGCGTCCTGGCACTGCTTGATCCGCTTGCGCAGGACCGTGATGACTTCCGCATCGGCCAGGGCAGCCTCATGTCCCACCCCTTTTTCGATCGCGGCATATTTGAGCGACGATTTGAGCATGCGCAAGGCGCCCAGTTTCTCGGTTTCCCTCGCTTTCATCGCCGCTTTGATCTCCTCCTCGATCCGCACGCTCAGGCTCATGGGGCGCAGCCTAAGCAGGGGCGCGGCTCGGGGCGAGCGGTTTCCCGCCCCGCCATTGCCGGCGGGGTTCCACTCCATTAGTTTGGCTTGGGGCATGAGCGCGGCACCACGCAAGATTACAATCCTCGGCACCCCGGTGGCGGTGGTCGACTACGACGCAGCCATCGCGGAAAGTCTCCGCTTGGCCGGTGAACCGCGCCCCGCCGCCGTGGCGGCGAGCAATACCCACATCGTCGCGTTGGCCCGCCACGAACGCGGTTTCGGCGCGGTCATGCAGAAATTCGACCTCGTTCTGCCCGACGGCATGCCCCTGCGCTGGAGCTTGAACGCGCAGGGGGCCGCCCTCGCGGACCGGGTCTATGGTCCGTATTTCATGGAGAAAATGATCCGCGCCACCCCACACCCCTGGCGTCATTTTTTCTTCGGCGGAACCGGGGAGACACTCGAGGCCCTCACCGCGCACCTCCGGGAAATCCAACCCGCAATCGAGATCGCCGGCACCTTCTCGCCGCCCTTCCGGGCGTGGACCGAGGCCGACGAAGAGACCTTTGCCCGGACCATCGCGGAAGCCCGGCCCGACTACATCTGGGTCGCCCTCGGCGGCGAGCGGCAGGAGCGCTGGATCATGGACAACCTGGCGCGCCACCTGCGCGGAGTCTTCTTCGCGGTGGGCGATGCCTTTGTCCTCCTCGCCGGCGAGCGCGCTTTCGCCCCGCCCTGGATGCAACGGCTCGGTATTACCTGGGCTTACCGGCTGTGGCAGGAACCCCGCCGGCTCTGGCGGCGTTACACCCGATTCAATTCGCTCTTCCTTTACTACACGCTGCGTGACGCTTGGGCCGGCCGGCCGGAAGACAAACCGCCTGCCCCCGGCAAACCCAGCATCGCCTTTCTCGGTTCCCGCGGCGTACCGGCCCGCTACTCGGGATTCGAAGTCGTGGTGGAGGAGCTGGGCAAACGCCTCGCCGCGCGGGGACATGCAGTGACGGTCTACAACCGCCTGCCCCACCACGGGGCACCCCAGCCGGTCTGGGAGGGGATGCACATCATCGGACTGCCGACCATCCCGACCAAGAGCCTCGACACCATCGTGCACACCACCCTCTCGATCTTGGATGCGCTCCGCCGGAAATATGACATCATCTACCTTTGCGGGGTGGGCAATGCCATTCTCGGACGCCTCGCCCGATGGCGCGGCACAAAGGTGATCATCAATGTGGACGGGGCGGACTTCAGCCGTAAAAAGTGGCGCGGATTCGCCCGGTTCTGGTTGCGGCAGAGCGAGCGCTGGGCCACGCAGTCCGCGGACTGCATCATTGCGGACAATGCCACCATCGCCAACCGCTATACGGACCGCTATGGCGCAGAAACCGAACACCTCTCCTATGGGCTGACCGTGCGTGATGAGCCCGTGCGTTCCGGTGAGTTGGAACGCTGGGGACTCCAGCCGGACAACTACTATCTTTATGTTTCCCGCCTCACCCCGGAGAACGAGGCGGAGTTGCTGCTGCGCGCTTACCGCGCGTTGGCCGATCCGTTGCCGTTGGTCATGGTGGGCGCGGATCCCTACGAATACGCGCACCGCCGGGAGTTGCAGGCTCTGAGCACCGATCGGGTGATTTTTACCGGGCTGCGCTTTTCCCATGCCTACATCGAACTGAGTCAGCATTCACGGGCTTTCATCATGCCCGCGACCATCGAGGCAACGCGATTGGTTCTGCTCGACCAGCTCGGCATGGGCAAGGCGATCATTTACCACGACTGTCCGGCGACCCGCGAGGTGGTCGGTGCTGCCGGAATCCCTTTCGGCCCGGACCGTCCGGTCGAAGCTCTGACTGAGAAACTTGGTTGGGCCGCGGACCATCCGGAGGGCTGTGCGGCGGCGGGGCGACGCGCCCGCCAACGTGCGGAACAATTCCGGTGGGATTCTGTGCTCGACCGGTATGAAGAAATCTTCCGCCGTATCGGGGCGGGCGGCACATGATGAAACTTTCAGTCGTCACCCCCTCGCTCAACCAGGCACGCTATCTCGGAGCGTGCCTTGATTCGGTCCGCCTGGCCGCCAATAATGCCCCTTCGCACGCACTCGAGCACATCGTGATCGACGGAGGATCGACCGACGGAACGACCGAATTCCTGAGCCATCAGGCCGGGATACGCTGGGTCTCGGAGCAGGACAACGGGCAGTCCCAAGCCATCAACAAGGGGCTCAGTCTAGCCAACGGGGATATCCTCGCCTACTTGTGCGCCGACGACCTTTACGAACCATCGGCCGTGCAGCGCGTCCTTGATGTCTTCAGCCGTGAGGACACGGTTGATCTCGTTTATGCCGATTTTTTTTTCCTGGAGGGTGATTCCAGACGGAAACGGCGCAAGTCGGCGGCCAAGTTTACGCCGACTGGGCTGATCAAAGGCAACCCGCTCGGGCAACCCGCGGTTTGGTGGCGGCGCGGGGTTTATGAAAAATTCGGCGGTTTCGACGAGACGCTTCATTACTGCATGGATCACGAATATTGGCTCCGGCTGGGGGCGCATGTGCAATGGCACTACCTTCCCGAACCCCTGGCCGTCTCGCGTTTGCACGCGGACGCCAAGACGAGCCGTCAACTCCCCGCGATGTGGAGGGAGTCTGCCCGGATGCTCACGCGGGACAGTTGGCGCTTCAGGCCCTGGTGGAACGCTTGGGCCATGGCTCTCTGGGGTCGCCACTACTACCTGCTCAAACGCCGCTGGTTCGCCCGATGAAGCCGCGCCTCCTTCTGGTCGAACTTCACCACCTCGGAGATGCGGTGCTCAGTCTCCCCTTTGTGCGCGGTGCAGGGACCAAGTATGAAGTCCACGTGCTTTGCCGGCCGGCGAGCAACGGGGTCTACCGGTTGCTCGCCCATCCCCCGATCATCCACCAGTGGGAGCCCCCGTGGGGCGACGAGCGACCGGCCGGCTGGGGTGCTACTCTCCGCGCGGTGCGGGCCGAAGGCCGCGCGCTGCGCGCCCTCTCGTTCGAGGTCGCGGTCAGTGCCTGGGCCGACGCGAGGGTCGGTCTGCTCCTCGCGGAGACGCATGCGACCCGTCGGATCGGCTTTCCGATGACCCGCGGCAACTACTATGGTGCGGACTTGCCTTGGCGGCGGCGCAGACGTCTGCTTGGGCGGGCTTTGTCCATGTTTTGGAAGGTGCTTCATCCCCGCACCCCGCTCTTGACTTCAGAACTGCAGCGCGAATCGGCCCGCCAAGCGCATTTCCGTTGCTGGCAACAAATCGCCGAGACACTGGATGTTCCTTACGAGGTCTCCCTGCCTTGGATCGCGGGGACCGCCGGGGCGACAAGACCACCCGATTCGCGCCCGGTGCTCGCCGTGCACGCGCAGGCCCGCCTGCCGAGCAAACAATGGCCGGCCGGTCGCTGGCGCGAACTCGCCGCGAGGCCGGCCGTCAGCCAAAAATTCGACTTGGTCGAAATTCTCCCGGCCGGGGCCGAGCCGGTCACCCCGGACCATGCGCGCAGAATAAACACCCCCGATCTGGCTTCCCTCGTCGCAGCCCTGCAGGACGCCGATGCGGTGCTCTGCCACGATTCTTTTCCAGCCCATCTGGCCGCGGCCTTGGGCAAACCGGTAGTGACCATCTTCGGCTCAGGCCAGCCCGACTGGTTCGCACCTTGGAATAATCGCGCCCACGTGGTGCAGCGCCCGGTCTGTCCCTTGCACCCGTGTATCGACCGCTGCGGGATGGACCGCTACCTTTGTCTCGAGGCGGTGTCCATCCGTGACGTGCTCGCCCGCTTGGAAGGTCTGAAGTTCAACCCATGAAGATCCTTCTCCTCGGCTCTGGCGGCTTACTCGGGCGTTATCTTGCTTCTGAATTGGCCGGGCACACCCTGACCGCGCAAGCACATCAGGATACAGATATCAGCGATGCCTCGCGGCTCGACCAGCTCTTCGCCCAACCGTGGGATGCGGTGATCAATGCGGCGGCGGTCTGCGATTTCGACGCTTGCGAAAAGGACCCCGCGGGAACCGGACGGATCAATCGCGAGGCTCCGCTCGACCTGGCCCGCCGCTGTGCCGCGCAGGATGCGCTTTTTGTCCAATACAGCTCGGACTACGTGTTCGGCGGAGCAGACGACCGCTTGCTCTCCGAAGCCGAGTCCCCTCATCCGCTCTCGGTTTACGGAGGCCAGAAGGCCGACCTCGAGGCCCTCATTCCGTCCGCCTGCCCGCGCAGCTTGATCCTGCGCGTCTCCTGGCTCTACGGGCTGGGCGGGAAAACTTTCATGAGCCGCCTGCCCGATCTTCTTTCCGCACAAACCTCTCTGCGCACCGCGGCGGGCAAAAAAGGCTGCTCCCTTTACGCCGGCCACGGCGCTCTCTGGACCCGCCAATTGGTCGAGGCCGGACAGACCGGATTGCTCAATCTGGTCAATCCCGGCGTGACCTCCTGGGAAGAATTTGCCGGCGAGACTTTGACCCAAATGACCTCCCTCGGTCTGGCCCCCAAGTGCCGGGACCTCACAGAAGTACCTTACGAAAAGCTCGGACCTGGCTGGGCCAAGCGTCCGCGCTACTCAAGCCTCGACGGCGCGCAGCTTGCGGCGACCTTCCCACCCGGACCGACCGCTTGGCGGGAAGCTCTGGGCGAGTTCCTTTTCGCGTGGAAATCGGTTGCCGCCCCGCAGACAGTGTGAAAGCTTTCTCCCTCTCATGAACTCCACCACTCTGACCCCGGATTGGCGCGCCGCCCTCGTCCCGCCGAACATTTTCGCGGCACTCAGCGCGGCCGGTATTTTCTACGTCCTCTTTTTCTGGTTCCCCTACGCCTCGGGCTACGGGGCAACCCGGGCCAGCATGTTCGAGTTCATGAACTGGATTTGGCGGAACAACCCGGAGTGGGAACACTGCTGGCTCGTGCCCCTCTTCGCTCTCGGGTTGGTCATCTACCGTCGCAAAGCACTCGCCGCACTGCCGGTCAGTGGATCCTGGGTCGGTTTGGCCACTTTGCTCGGAGCCCTCTTTCTCTATTGGGTCGGCTACCTTGCGGACAATGTCTACGTCGGCTATGCCGCCATGCTCGGATTCATCGGCTCGCTCGTCCTTTGGTTCCTCGGCTGGTCATGGCTCAAGGCACTTCTGTTTCCCATCGCCTTCCTCGCCTTCATGTTCCCGCTGCCCTTCATGGACAACTTCCTCGCCTTCCCCCTGCGCATTTTTATGTCCACGGTCAGCGTCAGCTTCCTCAATCTGATCGGTCTCCCCTGCCTGCAACAAGGCACCTCCATTGTCTCGACGCCCGACTTCGTTGCCGGCCTCGCGGCCGGCGAGCGGTTTGCTGTTGATGTGGCCGATCCCTGCAGCGGTATCCGTTCGCTCTTCGCCCTCATGATGGTCAGTGCCCTCTACGGCTTCCTCGTGATGGAAAAATCCTGGCAGAAATGGATCGTCTTCCTCGCCTCAGTGCCCCTTGCCGTGGCCGGCAACTTTGCCCGCATCATCATGCTCACTTTGGGCACCATCGCTCTCGGACCCGAAACCGCCATCGGCACGCTGGAAGAGCCGACCACTTTCCACCTGCTCTCCGGATTCCTTGTCTTTGCCGTTGCCCTCGGCGGCATGCTCGGGATCGGCTGGTTGCTGCAACGCTTCACCCCGCCACCCGCGGCCAGACCAACCCCATGATCCGCGCCCTCGACATCCCCTGGTGGCGCTCCGGCACGGTGGTCGGGTTGGCCGCTCTCACCCTCTGGCTCTGCCGCGCCAGCGCGCCGCCCAATATCTCGCCCGAATCCGGGGTGATCATGGATCTTCCCACCTTGGTTGGTGAATATTGGGGCACGAGCGAGCCGGTCTCGCCGAGCGAGCTGGCCCTCCTGCCCGGTGACACCGAATTCGAGAAAAAAATCTACCAAGACCTCACCGGTAATTCGCTCACCGCCCAAGTCGTACTCAGCGGCGGCGAAAAACGCAGCATTCACCGCCCCGAAGTCTGTCTCCCGGGGCAAGGCTGGTCGGTTCAAGCGGGCGAAATCCTGCCCATCACCCTGGCCAACGGCCGCACGCTCGACGTGATGAAGCTGACCCTCAATCGCGAAGTCGAAACCGCCCCCGGCCAGAGGGTCAACTTGAGGAGCTACTTCCTTTACTGGTTTGTCGGCAAGGATACCTCCACCCCGCACCACTGGGTTCGCTTGGCCAAGACCAATTGGGACATGGTGGTAAAAAAACTCCAGCACCGCTGGGCCTACGTGATCGTCAGTGCCCCCGTGCTCGAAGGACTCCGGCCCGGGGCCAAGACCGACCAGCAGACGCTCGATATGCTCAAGGATTTCATCCGCCAATCGGTGCCGAAATTCCAGCTGGCCGAGATGCCCTACGACGAGCGTCCGGCTTCCTAAGCTCCCGCGCCCGCCGCACTTCCTCCACCCGCAACACACACCCGCGTCCGCCCAGGGTCTCCACCTTCCCCGTCACCTCGACCACCGGCCACCGGGCCAACACCCCGCCGCACTTCCGGTAAACCTCGGCGAAAATCTCGCACTCGAGGATGTCCGTGCGGTCGCACAGGCTGATGAATTTCATAGCGCGTCCGTCCGACTGATGATGCAAGCGCTGGGCCACGACCAACCCGCACGTCGTGACCCGTTGACCCGGCAACTTCCGCACCTCAGCGACCGGACAATACGTCTCCCACCCCACCTCCGGAAAAAGTTCCACCGGATGTCCCCCCACCGTAAACCCGAGCAATTCCTGCTCATCACGCAACCTTTCCAACCGCCCCGGTTCCGTCCGGCCCTCCGGCAACGCCGCCCCCCGCGCCTCCAAAAGCAACCCCTGCCCCGCGGTCCAAGGCGCCAAGGCCCGCAACTCCCAAAAAAGTTCCGTCCTCGATGGCCCGAACCGATCAAACGCCCCCGCCCGCAACAAGGCCATCGCCTCCTCCCCTTGCGGCCGACCCCGCCGCCAAAAATCCGCCAACGAAACAAACGGCCGCCCCACCTCCACCCGCTCCAACAACCCCTCCGACAATCCCTTGATCATACAAAGCGGCACCTTGATTCTCCGTATCGTGGCATCGGCATCCGGCCGATGTCCCCCCATCATGATCGGCAAGATGCCGATGCCACTTTCTCTCCCCTCCGTACCCTCCGCATCCTTTTCGGCCCTCCTTGCTCCGGCTGAACGCTGAACACTGCAGACGGAAAACTTCCCCGTATCCCCAGGGGGCACGGGCGTCCCGCCCGTCACGATCGCCGCACCCGCGCCGCGCGCCACCCAAGTAGCATCGGCATCCTGCCAATGTCCTCCCCCCATCATCGGCAAGATGCCGATGCCACTTTCTCTCCCCTCCGTGCCCTCCGCATCCTTTTCGGCCCTCCTTGCTCCGGCTGAACGCTGAACACTGCAGACGGAAAACTTCCCCGTATCCCCAGGGGGCACGGGCGTCCCGCCCGTCACGATCGCCGCACCCGCGCCGCGCGCCACCCAAGTAGCATCGGCATCCTGCCGATGTCCTCCCCCCATCATCGGCAAGATGCCGATGCCACTTTCTCTCCCCTCCACACCCTCAGCGGTTTTCCCTTTCTCCGCCCTAAACCGCCGCACCTCTCCATTGATCTCCGGCCCCCCGAAGAAAACCCCCAACCGCCGCGCCTCGATGGTGTAAAACAACCGCGAGTAAAATCCCTTCCCGTGGGTCAGCACCGAGGCCAAAAACTCCGCCGGCCAATACCGTTTCAACTGCGCCGCTTCGTAAGCCTCCAACCCGTAAGCCGTGGAATGCGCCCGGCAAAAGGCATACCCGCGAAATTTCATGAGCAAATCCCACACGTCCGCAATCTCGCCATCCGTCCGCCCCACGACCCGCGCCGCCGCGGCAAATTCTTCCCGCCAGGAATCGACCTGCGCCATCCGGTTTTTCACGAGCAAGCGCCGCAATTGATCCGACCGCCCCGCTTCCCACCCCGCGAACACCTCGCAAATTTGCAACACATGCTCTTCGTAAGCCACCACCCCGTAAGTCGAGCGCAAGACTGCTTCCAAGCTCGGATGCACATAGGTCACCGGCTCCTCACCCCGCGCCCGCCGCGCGAACTGTTCCTTGCGCAGGCTGTTCGCCGCACCCGGACGGATCACCGAGACAATGGCAATCAACTGATCGATGGCCCGCACCCCGGCCATCCGGGCCAATGAGGTCATGGCCGGACTCTCGATATGATGCGCCCCGCGCGCCTCACCTTCGGCGATCATCTGCCAGACGTGCGGATCATCCCATAACCCCGGGTCCGGTGGATCGATCCCCTTCTCCCGCAACGCCGCCCGCGCATCACGGAGCACGGCAAGCCCGCCCTGCGCGAGAATATCCAGCTTGACCAACCCCATCGCCTCCACCGCCTCCATGTCAAATTGCGTCGTCGCCCGTCCGCTCGCACTGGTGAACAGCGGGGTCAATTCCCCCACCGGCTGGCGCGAAATGACCACGCCGCACGGATGCATCTTGGCGTGGCGCGGAAACCCGTCGAGCCGCGCCGCCAATTTCAGGGCCGCCTGATACGGATTCTCCTCCCAGGCCAACCCGCTCGTCTCCACCCCGTCCCGGGCCGCCCCGGCCACATCACGGGCCGAAGTCTGCGGCAATTTTTCCGTCATGCGCCGGATCTGGAATTGGGAAACCCCCAGCGTTTTGGCGATATCGGCAAAAGCGGAACGACCTTGATACGTGTTGAATCCCCCGACCACGGCCGCATGGTGCGGGCCATAACGGGCAAAAATCAGGTCCACCACCTCGTCCCGCCGGTCGTGGGGAAAATCAAGGTCGATATCCGGCAACTTCTGCAACTTCATCCGTTCCGGATTGAGAAAGCGCCGGAAATACAATTCGAACCGCACCGGACAAACCGTGCTGATCCCAAGACAATAACAGACCAACGAATCCGCCGCGCTCCCCCGCGTGATCCATTCGATCCCCCGCTCCCGGCAACCCTGGAGCAAATCCCAGACGACCAAAAAATATTCCTCGTAGCCCACCTCGCCGATCATGCGCAATTCCTCCTCCACCTGCCGGCGCACTCCACCGGACAGCGCCACCCCGTAGCGCCACCTCATCCCCTCGTGGGCCAGCCGGGCGAGAAACTCCCGCGGCGAAGATCCATCCGGCGGGGCAAACCGCGGAAACTTCAATCCGCCGATCGGCAAAACAAACCCGCACCGTTCGGCAATCTCCTCCGCATCCCGCTGCATCCCCGGTGACGCCTTGATCTCCCGCCCCCAGGAAAAATCCCCCCGCCGCTTCCCCCCCTGCCCCTGCCCCGCCAAAGACAGAGTCCGGATACTCTGCACCACCTCATAAAATTTCGCCTCCCGCGCCGAAGCATACCGCACCTCCGGAAACGCCGTGACCGGCCGCAAGATCAGTCCCTGTAACGTGGCATCGGCATCCTGCCGATGTTCTATCTCGCCCGACAACAACCCGCACAAATTCCGATACCCCACCACATTCTCCACATAGGCCAAATACCTCATCCCCCCCACCTTCACCTCCGCCCCCACGATCGGCTGGATCCCTGCTTCCTTCGCCGCGGCAGAAAACTCCACCGCCCCGTGCAAATTCGGATCGGTCACCGCCACCGCCTTCATCCCCCGCTCCCCCGCCAGCCGCACAATGTCTCCCGGCCGGAGCAACGAATCCAGAAAGCTGAAGCAACTCTTCACATTCAGCGCAGGCAGGGACCCGCGGCCTGCGGGTCCGCTCTTCACGGCACGGACGAGCGAGCCGCTCGTCCCTACCTTTTGTGGCGGCGGCGTCCTCGCCGGCTGTTGTCCATAACAACCGGCGGCGTGGAGGCCGCCGCTACATTTCTGCTGAACACTGGAAACTGAACACTGAGCACTTCGCCCCGCCTTCAATTGGTGCGCCCGAACCACAGCCCCGCTCCCATAACGAATTTTTGCCTCATCCATGACCCGGGCCAAAACCCGCCGCGTCTCTTTGTCATAACCCGTACCCGGCAAATCCAGCCCCGTCTGACGCCACCCGCCCCCGTCGTAGACCCGTGATAATTTCAACCCGACCAGACGCAAACTGACCCGCCGATCCCAGGCCCGCCGCACCAGCCGATCGATCACCCCGTAAATATCCGTCTCCAAATCCGTCGGCTCCTCCAGACTCTCGCTCCGCCGGCTTTGCTCCATGTCGTTGTAACGCAACCGCACCTCGGCACACCGGATCATCTTTCCGTCCGCCCGCACCTTGGCCAGCAAATGATCCGCCATCCCGCGGAGCACGCGCCGCACAAATTCCTCATCCGTGGTGTCCTCCTCGAACGTCTCCTGCTTCCCGTAAGACTGCGCATCCTCGCGCTCGGTCACGATCGGACGCTCGTCGATCCCCCGGGCAAATTCCGACAACTGACCCGCCCCCGACCCCGCGATTAATTCGAGGCTCTCCACCGTGGCCCCCGCCACTTCGCCAATGCGCAGCAAGCCCGCCGCTTGGAAGACCCGCTCCAGCTTCGCCCCCACCCCGGGCAGCCATTTCACCTCGAGCGGGGCGAGAAAATCCCGTTCCGTCCCCGCCGGCACTTCGAGAAAATTGTCCGGCTTGCGCAACTTCGAGGCCACGGCCGAGACCAGCTTGTTCGTGCCCAGCCCCTGCGAGACGGACAACCGCAAATGCTCGCGGATATTACGCCGCAAACGCTCCGCCGCTTCGCGCGGACTCCACCGCGTCACCCCGGACAAATCCCCGTAGCCCTCATCGATTGACCCCACCTCCACGACCGGCGTGTAATCATGGACCAAGGAAAACATCAGCCGCGAGAAATGCTCATACTTCTCGTAATCTCCCGGCAGCACGATCAAGTGCGGACAAATCTTCAGGGCCCGCGCCGTCGGCATCGGGGTGTAAACCCCCAGCTTCCGCGCCTCATAACTGGCCGAAGCAATAATCCCCCGCTTCATCCCCCCCACCGCCACCGCCTTGCCCCGCAAGCGCGGCTCCGAAGCCACCTCGCACCCGACAAAAAAGGCATCCGCATCCAAATGCACCGCCGCCCGCTGTTCTCCGTTCCGCGTCATCCCACAGACTTAGCACGAAACCCGACTACTGTTCAAATGTTCAGTAGTTTTAGTGCGTCATAGGATGGACAAATCATAGTGGTCATGCTATGGTCACTTTGTGGAAGTGACAGTCACCCAATTTAAAGCCAAGTGCCTCGGCCTGATCAAGAAGGTACAACGCGAGAAGTGTTCTATTGTGGTCAGCCGTCACGGACAGCCGGCCGTTGAATTGGTCGCGGTCGAGCAGGCACCCGCGCCCCTTTTGTTCGGACGGGCGTCCGGCACCGTGGCCCTGCACGACGATGCCCTCGCCACGGGCGAAATCTGGCAGGCCAGTGCTTGAGAAAACCGCTGCGGCCGTTTTCGACACGCACATCTGGCTGCGCGCGTCCGCCGGTGACCGGCAACTCCGGGCCTTGGAAAACTTCCGCGGCACCGCGATTGTCCCGGCGATTTCCATCTGGGAGGTGGCCGTGCTGGCGTCCAAAGGCCGCCTCGAATTGCAGCCTGAGGTGGACCGGTGGATCCGCGAAAATCTCCAGCCCCCAGTCCGCCTCGAACCCCTCCATCCCGAGATCAGCCTCGAAAGCTGTCGTTTGGAAGATTTCCACGGCGACCCCGCTGATCGCCTCATCGTCGCCACGGCGCTCGTCCTCGGCGTGCCCCTGATCACCGCCGACCATCAAATCATCAGCTGGAACGAGCGCCATGCGCGCTTGCAAATCATCCGCGCGGACTCATTGGCGACGTAGGGCGGGCGGAAACTTTTCGGTCAATCCGCCTCGGGCCGATGCACCTTCGGCTCAACAATCAAACGCACCGCTGCCGCGGCTTCTTCCAGATCCACGCGGCGCGCACCGATGAAGTTGTTGCCACCGGTGACAATGTAGTTCATGCGGTCGGGGTTCATCTCGTCGAGGATGGCATACTGCGGATTGTAAAAGGAATCGTGCAACAGACTTTGGAAACCAATGCGGACCCGTGAGAGCGTGACCCAGTTGCCCCAAATCTCGTGCTTTCGAAAATCGTAGCCGTGGAAAGTCCCGTCCGGACGGAAAACAAATACGGTCCCGTCATCCGCTAACCAACCTCCTTCCAGCGCATGCCCTGCGCGCCGAGGCTCACACGCCCCGGCCAGAAGCGAGGCCAAGGCAATGACCGCAATCATCCCGGGAGACCGCAGCGACGGGTGCATCGCCGAAGAGTGCTCTCACCCCGCCTTGACCGCAACCCCCAAGGTCATCTTCTCCTCGGCGTGCCCTCGATCACCGCCGACCGTCAAATCACGGCCTGGAACGAGCGCCACGCGCGGTCGCAAATCATCCGCGCAGATTCACTGGCCGCCTGAGCCCGTAACCAAACGAAAACAACCGGTTTATCCGCGGTGCAAACAGACGGCCGCGGGTGCGGGATTGCGCTCACCATTTGATGAGCGGTCTGGATTTCCACGGCGCGCGCTTGATCACCGCCGCCCGCTGTTCCCTCCGCGTCGCGACAGATTTCAGCAACTCAGCCGCTTCGATACGCAGGTAAACCGCGTAGGGTTTCACGCGCTTTTCTTGTCGGCGGAGCCTTTGAGAGCATTCCACTCGACCCAGCCTGACGGGTTGCTGTCATCCAACCGGCGCGAGATCTCCTCCAGCAGACCGTCGCGCTTCATCCGGAGCGAAAGAAGGAAGGCCGCCAACTTATCCTGATCCTCAGCCGGCAAAGCCTGCACCTCTTGCTGCAAAGTCGCGATGCTCATGAAAAAAAATGTGTCACGTCCCGGCGGCCACGCAAGGGCTAAGCCGTAACGATGCAAAACATTCCGCCATTTACGGGCGCAGCCACAGAGGCGCGCCTGGGCGAGAGTTGACTAACTATTTGGTGAGCGAGTTGGCACGTGGCCAAGGGGCACGGGCGTCCCGCCCGTCACGATCAAACAACATCAAACAACACGGCCGGGACGGCCGTGCCCCCTGGACAAACCGAGCCAAGCCGCGCTTTTATTGCGTCTTCAACTGCATCGTTACGGCTAAGATGCCAGCCATCCTCCATGTCCTCTGCGGTTTATCTCAACCCGACTTCGCCAGCCCCGCGGATTCACCGGCCGTCTGAGCCGGTTGATCCTTCCCGCTTCCGCAAACCCCCGGCCGCCATCCGCAAGGCCAGCGTTTCCGCTTCCTCAAGCCATGCGAGCGTCTCGCGAAAGGTCATGCCGCGATCGACCAGGCGATCGAACTCACGACTGCCCTCCGGGGTGCCCCAATGCCAATCCGGTTTGATTTTATCCGACGTCTTTTTCACCGCGTTGTAATTCGTTGATATCGTCCAGATCCCGCGGCCGTCCCGCCTCCCGCTTCATTTGCAACAAGGTGGGCAACGACACGACAGACGCCTCCAATCCGGGCGCGACTTCGACCCACGCGGCGACCTTGTATTCCTCATCGAAAGGAAAAGGCTCGTAAACAAACACATCAACCGGCGTGCGGCGGTGTTCGTCGCTCCAGAGCTTGAGCACGATCATGCCCTTGTCCCGACGCCAGGCTTCCCTTTTCGCCGGATCGGCAAAGGCCTCGGGTCGCTCCGGAATCATCAGGCGGTAGCCGACCTCAAGCAAAGCGCGCAAACCTCGCTCCGTGTTGCCCGGCTCCAGCTGGATGACCAAATCAAGGTCACGCGTCATCCGTGCGTAACCATGCGCATTGACCGCCAAACCGCCGACCACCAGATAACGTATCCCCGCCTCGTTCAGGGCGCGCACAATGGCTTCGATGCTGCGCGCTTCCATGGGGTCAAAGCTTGGCCAACCCCGCCTCAATCACCTCCAACCCCTCATTCAGCTGCTCTTCGGTGGCGATCAACGGAAGCAAAAACCGGAGCACATTGCCGTGCGTCCCGCAGGATAAAGTGATCACCCCATTTTCGTAGTTGTGCTTCACCAAAGCGGCCGCGGCCGCTTTGTCCGGCTCCTTCGTGGCCCGATCCTTGACCAATTCCATCGCCCGCATCGGCCCCAGACCCCGCACCTGCCCAATGCGCGGGTATTTCTGAAACCAAGACTCCAAACGGTCTTCTAAGAGTCTCCCGAGCTTGCGGGCCTGCTTCAGAGTCTCAGGATCGTCAAATTTGTCCATCACGGCCAGGGCCGCGGCACACGCCACGGGATTTCCGGCATAAGTGCCCCCCACCCCGCCCACCCCGACCGCATCGATCACCTCCGCTTTCCCCGTCACCGCGGAGAGCGGCAGCCCGTTGGCCAAACCCTTGGCCAAGACGAGCAAATCCGGCGCCACCCCGGACTGCTCGCAAGCGAAAAGCGTTCCGGTCCGACCGAAGCCGGTCTGGATCTCGTCGAAAATCAGGACCACCCCATGCCGGTCGCACCACTCGCGCAACATGCGCAAAAACGGCGCCGGCACCGGAATAAAACCGCCCTCGCCGGTCACCGGTTCGATGATCACCGCGGCCACATTTGTCTCGCCAATGTCGGCCTGGGCGATTTCGGCAAACCGCGCAAAAGCCTCAGCGCAGAAGCACCGCGCCAGCCCGCAGGGCAATGTTCCCGGACAAACCGGCGCCTCGCCCTCCACCCCCGGCCAGCGGTAAAAATCCGGAAAGGGTGCGCGATAAATCTCCCCGGGAAACGGACCGAACCCGCTCTTGTAAGGATTCGCCTTCCCGGTCAAAGCCATCGCCAGGTAAGTGCGCCCATGGAAGGCATGCTCGAAGCAAATCACCGCCTGGCGCTTGGTGTAAGCCCGGGCAAACTTGATCGCATTCTCCACCGCCTCCGCCCCCGAACTGGCCAGAAAGGTCTTCTTGGCAAAATCCCCCGGCGCCCGCGCATTGAGCCGCTTGGCCACCTCCACATAGCCCTCATAGGCCACCACATTGATGCTCGTGTGGAAAAATTTATCGGCCTGCGCCTTGACCGCCGCCACGACCGACGGTTCGTTGTGCCCCAAATTCGCCACCCCGATCCCGCAGGCAAAATCCAAAAACGTGTTGCCATCCAGATCGGTAATCGTCGCCCCCTCCGCCCGCTCCGCGACAATCGGCGTGGTATGGAACGGCCCCGGCGCCACCTGCTTGACCCGCTCGGCAAAGACCGCCCGGCTCCGCGGCCCGGGCACTGCTGTCTGCAAATCAATCGAGGCCATAAATCTTCTCCAACCATACTCGCTTCCCGCCAAGGCGAAAGCCCGGCGCGTCTCAACCCTACTCCCCGAGCCCGCCGATCTTCTCCTCCACCGCCGCCCGCCACTCCGCCGAGCCGAGATCGGGTCCATGGCTTTCGCTCTCCACCGTCCCCAGCTTCCACTGCAAAGCCCGCGCCCACTCCTCGCTGCCCACATCTGGTCCATGCCCCTCCGCATCCCCCACCGGAAATTTCGCCTCTACCCCGCGAGCCCATTGGTCCCATGCCTCCCCTTCGTCCCATTCCTTCACGACAACACTCTCTCCACACCCCACAAGAGCCATCACCGCCAACATCGCCACCAGCACCCTCATACCTCGGCCACCTTGCCCGCCCCACCTCGCCGCTTGCGAACCCAAACCGCGAGCAAGCCGACATCGGCCGGCGTCACCCCGCTGATCCGCGAGGCTTGGCCAAGGGTGGCCGGGCACACCTGCGTCAACTTCTGCCGCGACTCAGCGCGCAGCCCGGGAATATTCACGTAATCCAGATCCGGCGGCAGAGGTTGGCTTTCCTGCCGCCGCTGCCGGGCCACGGAGGCCAGATCACGACGGATGTAGCCCTCATATTTCAAATCCGCTTCGGCCTGGGCCCAAACAGCCTCCGGAGCCAACCCCCGCAAATCGGCCGGCAAGGCTTGGAAAAGGTTTCCCGGCCGGCGGATCCATTGGTAAAGTGTAATACCATCATAACGAACAATTTGTGATTTTTCTTTCAGGGCCTCGATCGCCCCGGCTTTTGCTTCCGTCTTGACCGCACGCTCGGCGGAAATCAGCCCGGCTCCCCTCGCCTTCCCGAGCAAACGCAGATCAGCATTGTCCTGTCGTAGGAGCAAGCGGAACTCCGCCCGGCTGGTGAACATCCGATAAGGCTCGGGCGTGCCGCGGGTGACCAAATCATCGATCAAGACCCCGAGATACCCCTCCGAACGTTCCACGTGGAACGCGGGCTTGGCGTCTAATTTGAGGGCCGCATTGGCCCCCGCGACCAATCCCTGGGCCGCTGCTTCTTCGTAGCCGGACGTCCCATTGATCTGACCCGCCAAATATAGCCCCTCGATCGACTTGGTCTCCAGCGTCACTTGCAGTTGGGTCGGCGGACAATAGTCATACTCCACGGCATACCCGGCCCGCAAAATGTGCGCCGCCTCTAGTCCCGCGATCGACCGGATAAAGGCCAACTGCACCTCAAAGGGTAAACTGGTCGAAACCCCGTTGACGTAATATTCCCCGGTCTGGTGGCCCTCCGGTTCGAGAAAAATCTGATGCCGTTCCCGGTGGGCAAAGCGGACCACTTTATCTTCGATCGACGGACAATACCGCGGACCGACCCCCTCGATGATCCCCGCATAAATCGGTGATTTATCGAGATTAGCTCGGATCAGGCCATGGGTCTGCGCGTTGGTGTAAGTGATCCAGCAAGGTATTTGTTCCACCTGGAACTGGCCGTCCGCCCACCGATTCAGGGTGAAAGGGTCTTTCTTTGAACAACCGCGCCGATCCGTATTCTGCTCGGACCAATCCTCGGGAAAAAAACTAAACATCGGGGCAGGGGAGTCCCCGTCCTGACGCTGACACTTTGAGAAATCAATCGACCGCCCGAGTAACCGGCACGGCGTTCCCGTCTTGAACCGCTCCACCCTCAAGCCCAGCTCCTGCAAAGAATCACTCAAAGTCGACACCGCATCGCCCATCCGCCCGCCCACCACACTCTGCAGCCCGACATGCATCAGCCCCCGCATAAAGGTTCCCGCGGTGACCACGACGGACCGCGCCCGATAACGCAACCCGAGGTTGGTCTCCACCCCGACCACCCGGTCGTTTTCGACCAAGATCCGCACCGCATTTCCTTGCAGTAAATGAAGGCGAGGGGAGTGCTCGAGGACCCACTTCAGGCGGAACTGATAGGCCTTCTTGTCGCACTGGGCCCGTAGCGCCTGTACGCTCGGACCCTTCCCCGCGTTCAGCATCCGGAACTGGATTCCCGTGGCGTCCGTGTTCGAACCCATCACGCCCCCCAGCGCATCAATCTCCCGCACCAGATGTCCCTTGGCCAAGCCCCCAATCGCCGGGTTGCAAGACATTTGCCCGATGGTATCCAGGTTTTGGGTCAGAATCCCGGTCCGCGCTCCGAGTCGAGTCGCGGCCAAACCCGCCTCGACCCCCGCGTGCCCCGCCCCCAGGACCAGAACGTCTAAAGTCTCCGGATACTCATACATGCTGCTCATGTTCCACGTGGAACGTCAGGGACGATCCAAAATCCCCGCCGTAGGGCGGGGGAGGAGCTGAGAAAGTCGGAACATCTCCGTCTGACCCCGAAAGTTCGCCAAGACCACCTCGAGGTCGGGATGAAACTCGGCCAAGACCTGCCGGCAAGCCCCGCAAGGCGAAGCCGGCACCTCGGTGTCGGCCACGATGACGATCCGCGTAAACTCCCGACACCCCGCCGCGACCGCGGCAAAGACCGCATTCCGCTCCGCACAGATCGTCAGCCCAAAGCTGATATTCTCCACATTGCACCCGGTAAAAGTCCGCCCATCCTTCCCGACCAAAACCGCTCCAACCTGAAACTTGGAATAGGGCGCATAAGCCCGCCCGGCCACGTCAATTGCTTGCGCAACTAATTGCTGTTCAGTAGTTTGCATATAAAATATTCTCGCTGAGGAACTTATCTTTCCCCAAGGCGCATCCTGCAGCCTAAATCCAACCCACCCGACAAGCAAGACCCGCCCAAGAATGTCAGAGCAACTCCTCCGGCCATCTAAAATTTCAAATTTTAAATCCGAACCCAATTCATGAGACAACCCCAAGTCCCTCAATCCGCGTCCGGGTAAAAACACCCACCCTCTGACTCAAGTTTCCAACTCAAGTCTCAGCCCTCTCCGTCCCCCCTTCCAATTCAATTTGCCAAAAGGTCTGATTTTCCTCACGATCTCGCCTTCCCGCAGGCAGCTTCTTCGCCGCCCGCATCCGCGGCGCCGCCGCAACCCGTATCCACCCTTATTGCAGATTCACCCGTGAGCGTCACCCGCGCCGAAAAACCCAAAAAAACCGGACCCCACCCGGTCGATTACGCCAAGGCTGCGATCAACGCCGACCTGACCACGAAGCAAAAGCTCGGCTTCCTCGCCGACATGCTCCGCATCCGCCGTTTCGAGCAGGCCTCCCTCAAGCTCTACCAGCAGGGAAAAATGGGCGGCTTCCTCCATCTTTACATCGGACAAGAATCCGTCGCGGTCGGCACCATCGCGCTGATGGGCGAGCACGACCACGTCATCACCGCCTACCGCGATCACGGCCACGCCCTCGGGGTCGGCATGTCGATGAATGAATGCATGGCCGAACTTTTCGGCAAGGCCACCGGATGCTCGAAAGGGAAGGGGGGCTCAATGCACTTCTTCGCGCCGGATAAAAATTTCTGGGGCGGCCACGGGATTGTCGCCGGACAAACCCCGCTCGGGCTCGGCATCGCCTACGCCCTCAAATACCAAGGCCTCAAAGGCTGCTGCCTCACTTTTCTCGGCGACGGTGCGGTCAACCAAGGGGTCTACCACGAGTCGCTCAACCTCGCCTCGCTTTGGGACATCCCCGTGATCTACATCATCGAAAACAACCAGTATTCCATGGGCACGAGCCAAGCCCGCTCTTCCGCGATCAAAGGCTGCCTGGCCGAGCGCGCCGAGGGCTACAATATTGATTGGGACACCGTCAACGGCGAGGACCTCTACGAAGTCCGGGCCAAAACATGGGAGGCCATGCAACGCGCCCACGAAAAATGCCGACCCACCCTGCTGGAGATTGACACCTACCGCTACTACGGACACTCCGTAGCCGACGCCAACGCGAAGAAATACCGCTCACCCGAGGAGATCGAGTTCTACAAACAGAACCACGATCCGATCACCCTTTGGGAAAAACGCCTAAGAGAGGAGGGGATCCTCGACGACGCCGGCCTCAAAACAATCGACGATGCCGCAAAAAAGGAAGCCGCCACCGCCGTGCAATTCGCCGAAGACAGCCCGTTCCCCGAGTTGGAAGACATCTACAGCGACATCTACTACGAAGTCGACCTGGGCACCGAGGCCGGCCAAACCGGCCGCCACTTCTTCAACGACTAAGTTGCTCTCCGTATTTATCTGAAATCTCTCTTTCTGAAATCTCAAATTTCAAATCTGTAATCTCTCTCCAGCATGCCCGTCATCACCTACCGCCAAGCCCTCAACGACGCCCTCGCCGAAGAACTCGAGCGCGATGAAAAGGTCATCGTGATGGGCGAGGAAGTCGCCGAATACAACGGCGCCTACAAAATCACCGAGGGTCTCTGGAAGCGCTTCGGCGACAAACGCGTGGTCGACACTCCGATCAGCGAAGCCGGCTTCATCGGCCTCGGGGTGGGGGCCGCCATGATGGGTCTGCGCCCCGTGATGGAACTCATGTTCTGGAGCTTCGCCTACGTGGCCTACGACCAGATCATCAACAACGCCGGCTGCGTGCGCTACATGTCGGGCGGGCTGATCAACTGCCCGCTCGTCATCCGCGGACCCTCCAACGGCGGCACCAATGTCGGCGCGACCCACTCGCACACCCCGGAAAACTTCCTGGCCAACACCCCGGGTCTCAAAGTCGTCTGCCCCGCCACCCCGGCCGACGCCAAAGGACTGATGAAAGCCGCCATCCGGGACAACGACCCGGTCTGCTTCATGGAAAACACCCTCCTCTACGGCGAACAAGGCGAAGTTCCCGAAGGCGACTATGTCATTCCCATCGGCGTGGCCGACCTCAAACGTGAAGGCACCGACGTCTCGCTCATCGCCCACGGACGTGCCGTGCTCACCGCCCTGGCCGCCGCCCACCGCCTGCACGAAGAATTCAACATCTCGGCCGAAGTGGTCGACCTCCGCAGCATCCGTCCGCTCGACGAAGAAACCATCCTCGCGAGCGTGCGCAAAACCCACCGCGCCGTCTTGGTCGACGAAAACAAACCCTTCTGCGGGGTCTCCGCGCAAATCGCCAGCCTGATCCAGGAACGCGCCTTCGACGACCTCGACGCCCCCGTGCAACGCGTCTGCTCCCTCGACGCCCCCGCCATCTACAGCCCCCCGCTCGAAGCACTCCAGCTTCCCACCGCCGACCGCATCATCCAAAAGGTCCTCGCCATCTCCTGATCAGAGATCACAGGCGTCCCGCCTGTGTTTCTTAAACTCGTCACTCGTCACAAGTCACACGTCACTTCCACCTATGCCACTGGTCACCATGCCCAAACTCAGCGACACCATGGTCGAGGGCACCCTCGTCAAATGGGTCAAAGCCAAAGGTGACCAGGTCGAAGTCGGCGACATCCTGGCCGAAGTCGAGACGGACAAAGCCACCATGGAGATGGAAGCCTTCGACGAGGGCACACTCAGCGAAATCTACGTCGAAGAAGGCGGCATGATCAAAGTCGGGGACAAAATCGCCCTCATCCTCGCCGACGGCGAAACGGCCGAGGACGCACCCGCCACACCAGTAACTCCGGCCGCGGAAAAACCGCAAACCCCCGCGCCCGCGGCGAAAATTCCCGCCGCCCCCGCGCCCCGGGCCGCCGCGCCGGCCGTGACCGGACGAAGCAAAGCCTCGCCGCTGGCCCGCAAAATCGCTGCGACCCGCGGAGTGAATCTTGCCAGCATCACCGGGACCGGACCCGCCGGACGCATTGTCAAAAAGGACGTCGAAAACGCCCCGACCGGCGGGGGTATGGGAGCACCAGCTTCCGCCGCACCCGCCATCCGCGCCGCCCACAGCATCGCCGGGGAAGAAAAGGTCATCGCCCTGACCGGCATGCGCAAAACCATCGCCGAGCGCCTCCTCGCCAGCAAAACCCAGATCCCGCATTTTTACCTCAGCGTCTCCCTGGACGGTGGACCCCTCATGGCCCTGCGCAAAGAAATCAATGCCATGGCCGAGAAAGACGGCGCGCAAAAACTCACCGTCAACGACTTCATCCTCCTCGCCGCGGCCCGCGCCGCCGCCGCCGTGCCGAAAATCAACGCCGCCTACGACGGTGACGCCATCATCGAATACGCGGAGGTCAATCTTGCCGTTGCCGTGGCGGTCGAGGACGGACTGATCACGCCGGTGATCAAAAAAGCCAACACCCTCACGCTGCGCGAAATCAGCGCCGCCATGAAAGAATTGGCGGCCAAAGCCCGCGGCAAGAAACTCAAACCCGAAGAATATCAAGGCGGCACCCTCACGCTGAGCAGCCTCGGCGGTTTTGGCATCGAGAGCTTCCTCCCCATCATCAATCCCCCCCAAGCCTTCATCCTCGGCATCGGCGCGATCACCAAACAACCCGTCGTGACCGAAAACGACCAAATCGCCATCGGCCACCGGCTCGTCATCTCGGCCAGCGGCGACCACCGGGTCATCGACGGTGCCGTCGCCGCCGAATACCTGAACACCCTCCGCCACCTCCTCGAAAAACCCGCGCTCCTCCTGCTCTGACCTTTGGCCTCCGCTTCAGTTCCGTCCTTCCGGCTGAAAACTGAACACCGAACACTGTCCACTGTGCTCCTAGCCCTGCACAAACCCTACGGCGTCCTCTCCCAGTTCACCCCCGACCACCCCGGACAACGCACCCTGTCCGAATTCGGCCTCCCGAAAAACGTCTACCCCCTCGGCCGCCTCGACCGCGAGAGCGAAGGCCTCCTCCTTCTCTCCGACGAACCCGGACTCAACACCAATCTCCTCGACCCAAAAAACGCCCACCCCCGCACCTACTGGGCCCAAGTCGAAGGCAAAATCACCGAGCCCGCCCTCGAAAAACTCCGCACCGGCGTCCTCATCGAAGGCCACCAAACCCTCCCCGCCCAAGCCACCCGCATCCACCCAGAACCAGGGGGCACGGGCGGCCCGCCCGTCACCATCCGCTCCACATCCTTCCTCCTCCCCCCTCGCAACCCGCCCATCCGCCACCGTGAAAACATCCCCACATCTTGGCTCGAACTCATCCTGCAGGAAGGCCGCAACCGCCAGGTGCGCAAAATGACCGCCGCCGTCGGGCACCCCACCCTCCGCCTCCTCCGCACCGCCATCGGCCAATTCCAACTCCCCGCCGACCTCGCCCCCAGCCAATGGCGCGAACTCACCGAAAACGAGCGAGCGAAAATCCTCTGAAATCTCCAATTTCAAATCTGAAATTCGTTGCTCCCTCCGCACCCCTTCGTTTCCTTCGTTACCTTCTGTTCAAAGCATCTTCTGGCACTCCGCACACCAAGCCGTGGTCCGCCCGCCGATCGTCGCCCGCTCCAGCGTGGCCCCCTCCCGCGGACACGTCCCCCCGCGCCGCCAGCGGTGCGGAAAGAGCCAAGTGGCCGGCGGCCGTCCACGATTGGTGCCGATCAGACGCAGCGCATCCCGACAAAGTTGTTTCGTTTCGCGCCAAAACACTTCCGTCTCTGCCTCATCCAAAGTGCCGGCCCGCCGCGCAGGATGGAACCCGCAGCGCCAAAGAATCTCATCCGCCATCCAGTTTCCCACCCCGGGAAAGCGCTCCTGCTGCAACAACACCGCCTTAAGCGGACTCCCCTTGCGCCGGTGCAAATAGGCCGCCACCGCCTTGCGGGTGAAAGCGCGGGAAACCACCTCCGGAGGCAAAGCTTGCCACCAATCTGGCGCGGTCACCGGATCAAAGCGCAGCGCCCCGAACATGCGCACATCGCGGAAAACGAGCGAACGCTTGGTCAGACGGATGACCAAGTGATCGTGCCTCCCGGGTTCGTGGGCCCGTCCCTTCACGAGCAACTTGCCGGTCATCCCGAGGTGCAGCCCGAGACTGGCTTCCTCGAAAAGAAAAAGCATCTGCTTCCCCTTTGTCTCGACTCCACTCAGCTTCTTCCCTTCCAATCCGCGCCGGATTTCCGCCGGCACCGCCGTGCGATAAACCCGGGCCCGCTCCCGGCAAAGCACCTCCGTGACCACGTCCCCCAGGCCGCGGTTCCACTTTTTCGACTGCCAAGCCACCTCCGCAAGTTCCGGCATGCTTCATTCATACCGGCTTTCCTGAACCCTGCAAACTGAACACGGCAAACTTTTCCACCACCATTCCTTCTTGAGTCCCCCTCCCGAAAAAAGGCATTCTCTTCGTTCTTATGGCATATGACCTCATCGTGGTAGGCGGCGGACCCGCCGGATACGTCGGCGCAATCCGCGCCGCCCAACTCGGGAAGAAGGTGGCCTGCGTCGAAATGGAACGCGTCGGCGGCACCTGCCTCAACTGGGGCTGCATCCCGACCAAAGCCCTGCTCCGCAACGCGGAACTATACCAGACCATGTCCAAACATGCTGCCGAGTTCGGTCTGACCTTCGACAAACTTTCCTTCGACTGGTCCGAAGTGATCAGCCGGAGCCGCGGTGTGGTCGATAAACTGGCCGGCGGCATTGAAATGCTCCTCAAGAAGAACAAGATCGACTACCTCCGCGGCACCGCCGCCATCCCCAAAGCCGGCGTGGTCGAAGTGACCGATGCCGCAGGTAAAAAGACCACGCACCCCGGGTCGAAAATTCTCGTCACCACCGGTGTCGTCTCCCGTGAAATGCCCGGCTTCCCCTTCAACGGCCAGAGCGTGATCGGGAGCAGGCAAGCCATGGTTCTGCCCGCACAGCCGAAAGAAATCATCATCATCGGCGCCGGGGCGATCGGCATCGAGTTCGCCTACTTCTTCAATGCCTTCGGCACGAAAGTCACCGTGATCGAAATGCTGCCCAACATCCTGCCGGTCGAAGACACCGATGTTTCTCTCGCCCTGGAAAAATCCCTGACCAAACAAGGCATCCGCTTCCTCACCGGAACGAAAGTCGAAAAAACCGAAGTCACCCACAAAGGGGTCAAACTCACGCTCAGCGGCAAAACGAACGAAATCCTCGAAGCCCCCATCACCCTGGTCGCCATCGGCGTGACCTCGCTCCTTCCCGCAGGACTCAAAGTCAAACTCGAGCCCAAAGGCTGGATCCAGACCAACGACCGCTACGAGACCTCGGTCAAAGGCGTCTTCGCCGCCGGCGATATCATCGGGCCCCCCTGGCTGGCCCACGTAGCCAGCTTCGAAGCGATCCAGGCGGTCGAAGGCATGTTCGCCGGAAAATCCCCGCGCAAAGTGGACGTCTTCCCCGGTTGCACCTACTGCGAACCGCAAGTGGCCAGTGTCGGACTGACCGAACGCGCCGCGAAAGAGAAAGGCCTCAAATTCCAAGTCGGCAAATTTCCCTTTATGGCCAGCGGCAAAGCCCTCGCGGTAGGCGAAAGCGAAGGCTTTGTCAAAATCCTCTTCGGCGAACCCCACGGCGAAATCCTCGGCGCGCATATTCTGGGTGCCCACGCCACCGAAATGATCGCCGAGCTCGGACTGGCCATCGAGATGGAAGCCACTGACGCAGAACTTATCTCCACGATCCACGCCCATCCCACGCTGAGCGAATCCATCCACGAAGCGGCCGAACAATCCCGCGGCCACGCCATCCACATTTGACCATCCCTCGAGGAACCAGGACTGGCTTTCCTACACTGGGACGGGGCAGGGGAACCGCCCAGCCTGCCCGAAGCATTCCCGCCCGCTTTCCCCCGGAACGCGGCTAAAAGCCCTTCATCCGTTCAAGGTTCAGACGAAGTCCGGACCTTTCCGCGCGTCCCTGCCGGATCGAGCGCACCACGACAAAACAAAACCAACATCCCAGCGCGGCACTCAGAGCACACGTCGCAGCGGACAGTACGAGGTAAGTGACACGACCTGAGGGAGGAATGGGTAGCATCACTCCGACCAAGAAAACAGCCGCTCCTAAGCCGCCCGCTGCGGCCAGCCAAGTCGATTTTTTCCGCACATTCTTCCAGGTCGCCCGTGGGTCACACCCATAATGGGCCAACAAGGCTGACACAAGTCCCAGACCCGAGCCGGTGAGGAGACTGGCAATGAACAAATAAAGGGTGAAGTGGTTGCTCCGCCACCGACTCAAGGCGGCCGAGGTATCAACGAAGAAAGATTTCAAAGTAGACTCTAAAAGCGGCTCGCCGCTTGCCGCGCTGGTCTTCACCGCGTCCAAGTCAAGGTGGTCAAGGCCTCCCGCCGCACCTTCCTCGCCGAGGGTCTGACCGGCTCCCAGCACCAAACAAGAGCAGAAAAGCAGCACGGTGAGCTTATTTTTCATCATGATAAAAAACTAACCGAAAAATTTTCCGGCCCGCCGGGAACCTTGCTTTGCCATTCTTATTCCCACCACACTAACTTTCCGCCCCAACCCTCAAAAGAGAAGAGTGGTGGGACAAGCGGCAGTGAAAAAGGGACAAACGGCGGGCTAGGAGCTGGTTCGGCAGCTTCTCCGCCAGAGCCTGCCACTGCAGCGGGCTCCAGTCATCCGTTCATCGCAGGGTAATCTGTATACCCCTTCGCGCCCGGCGTGTAGAACGTCGTTTCGTCCGGTAGATTAAGCGCCGCGCCTGCTGTAACCCGCGCCGGCAAATCCGGATTGGCCAAAAACGGTTTCCCCAAGGCCACCGCATCAATCTTCTTCTCGGCAATGGCCTCCGCCGCTTCCTCCGGGGTGTAACCCATATTCCCGACCAGCACCCCACGATAAGCCGCCCGCGCGGCCGACATCACATCTCCCTTCTGCTCACCGAGAAAATCTGCCCGCATGACATGCCAATAAGCCAAACCGCAGGCGTTCAGCTTCTCGCCCAACCATGAGATCAATCCGATCGGATCGCGATCGCTCATGCTGTTGAAACTGTTCAACGGGGAAACGCGCAGACCAACACGATCCGCGCCCCACACCGCCGAGACCGCCCCGATCACCTCGAAGAGCAAACGCGCCCGGTTTTCGAGCGATCCGCCGTAAGGACCCGTCCGCTGGTTCGACCCGTCGCGCAAAAATTCATCGAGCAGATACCCATTCGCCCCGTGCACCTCGACGCCGTCAAACCCCGCCGCTTGGGCGTTTTCCGCCGCCTTGCTGAAACCGGCCACGATGCCCGGCAGCTCATCATCACGCAGCTCCCGCGGCATGACATAAGGCTTCTTCCCCGCCGGGGTGTGCACCTCCTCGTTGGTGATCGCGATCGCGCTCGGCGCGACCGGTTGCGCGCCGTGGTTGAAGAGCGGATGACAAGCCCTTCCTCCGTGCCAGATCTGCAGGAAGATCCGTCCGCCCGCGCCGTGCACTGCTTCGGTCACTGCTTTCCACCCCGTGACCTGAGCCGTCGAATATATTCCCGGCTCCGTGCTAAAAGCCGAATTCCCCTCCATGGCCATTGTCGCTTCGGCAATGATCAATCCCGCCGTGACCCGCTGCGCATAGTATTGCGCCATAATTTTTCCCGGCACATGGTCCGCCTCGGCCCGACACCGGGTAAGGGGAGCCATAAACAAACGGTTGGGCACTTCCAACGCACCGACCCGCAATGGCTCGAACAAAGGAAACAACGAAGTCACGACCGATCATCCTAACGACGTCTCTCCGTGCGGAAATCTTTAATTTCAAGTTTCAAATCAGGACCTATGGAATCGGGCGCTTTATTCACAACCTCTGAGTTTGGGGAATTCTTGAAAGCCAACCAGACTATCAATCATAAGGCTGTGAACAACCCGCACCTACCCTGCTCCACGCCTTTCTCATGCGTGTTCCACGATCTTTGCTTGTTGTGAAACAAGGTCGGCGCGCCGCGGGCAACTTTCACGGAACAACGTGGAACACCGAGTTGTTCTTCCCAGGTGTATTTTGTTCACACTCCATGAACCAAGTTGTCCCCTGGCCCCAGCAAGGAAAAAACTTCCGCACCACACGAGCAAAGAGTGAAATTTTGCGCACTTCAATTTGCACCTCACCCTGAAGTAATTTAAGTTGCCGGCCGGATGAAAACCCGACTGTTTAGCACTGTCTGTCTTCTTCTCTCCCTTCTTCCCTCTTCCGCCAGTCCTCTGATTGCCCGGTTTCAATCCGTGGTCGGTGACCTTGACGTTTTACTCGACCCCGGAGCCGCTCCGCGGTCGGTCGAGAATTTTCGCGGCTATGCCACGCGCGGCGCCTACGACGCCAGCATCATCCACCGAAGCACGACGGGAAATCCCTTTGATATCCAAATCATTCAGGGCGGGGGATTCAATCTTGTCGCCAACCAACTCGTGCCGGTCGCGGCGGATCCTCCTATTGCCCTCGAAGCCGGTCGGCCCAACACGCGCGGCACGATTGCTATGGCCCGGACCGCTGTTCTCGATAGCGCCACAAGCCAGTGGTTTTTCAACCTGACTGACAATCCCGGTCTGGATTTTAACTATGCGGTCTTCGGGCGGGTTTTGGGCGCGGGACAGAGCGTGGTTGATGCTCTTGGCGCCATCCCGGTCTACGATGCCTCAGTCCCATTGGGACCGACCTTCGGTCAGTTGCCTTTGCTCGCTCCGGAACTTTCGGTCCAAACCCTCGTCTTGCTTAATGCGGTGCGGGTTGAACCCTTCGCCATCACCAACCTCTCCCGGAATGACCACGCGGTGGAAGTTCGTTGGCGACCACTTTCGAGCAACACTCCTGTGCGGGTCGAACGCCGGGAGCATTTTGACCAAGGGAGCTGGTCCATAGTCTCGTCCAATAACACGACCGGGCATTTCCGTGACACGAATAGGCCGGCCAGCGCGGCATTTTACCGCTTGGTTACCGAGTAGCCGCAACCGCTGGTTCGCTCGCTACTGCCAAGATTTAACCAAGGCCTTCGCCTTCGCCTCGTTGGCGTTCATGATCAAATCCCGCCGCTTGCGCGCCTCGCGCACATGGTTGGTGCGCAGCGAAAACCTGACCCGTTTGGCCGGGCCGGTGCGGCGCTCGAGACTCAAGTGGCACCACCAGGTTCCGTTGTTGTTCCAAATGTGATGATTCGCCCCGTAGCGGCGATCCGGCAACTCGACAATTTTGTTCTTCATGCAAAGGAGCGCTGATCATGCGCTGGGTTCTGCCCCAAGGCAAATCTTATGACACCTCGTTTGACACGAGGTCCGGCCACCCTATGGTTTGGCTATGATTCAAACCCTTGAGGCAGAGATTGACGAACAGGGGTCGGTGCATTTTGCCCAGCCGGTCCGACTGGAGGGCAAACATCGCGTTCTCGTCATGATCATGCCGGTTGAAGCGCGCGGCGCGGGTCAAGAAGCTCCGGAGGGCTGGGACCACCCCTACGTCGAACAGCAGTATCGCTACTTGCCGTCGTCCAGTTGAGCGTCATTGCACCCGGCGGGGGTCGAACCCACAACCTCTGGCTTCGGAGGCCAGCGCTCTATCCGGTTGAGCTACGGGTGCTTGGTGCAGAGGCAATAAAGCGCACCCGGGGCATGGGCTCAAGCGGGAAGGGGGCCAAGGCAAGACGAGTTTGAGACTTGCGTGCAGGGTGGATCTTGTGCCGCGGCGGACGGGCGGGTAGAAAGAATGGCCATGGCGGATATTGTTTATTTCGATCTGGAGACCCAACGGACGGCAAATGATGCGGGGGGCTGGGACAAAAAAGCCGCTATGGGCATGACGGTGGGTGCCACCTACAGCTCAGGCACCGGAAAATATGCGGTCTACGGGGAAAAACAGGTGCACGAATTGGTCGGGCAGTTGCAGCGCGCGGATCTGGTCGTCGGATTCAATTTGATCAATTTCGATTACGAGGTGCTGATGGGCTACACCGTGATGGATCTGGCGCATAGTGTGCCGACCCTCGACCTGATGGTTTCGCTCGAGCAAAAAATCGGTCACCGCATCGGGTTGGACGCCGTGTCGCAGTCGACCCTGGGTTGCGGGAAGACGGCGGACGGACTTGACGCGATCAAGTGGTGGCGTCAAGGGCGTAAGCTTGAGGTGGCCCGTTATTGTTGCTTCGACGTGAAGGTAACGCGCCTGGTCCATGAATACGGTATGTCCCATGGCGAGGTCTTTTATCATGACCGGTTGGGTCGCAAGCGTGGCGTCGCGGTGGACTGGGGCACGCCAGCCCGGGATTGTGTTGCGGCATGATCCAACCGTTGAAAAGTGCTCCTGCGGTCTGGTCCTTGTGTTGGGTGGATCTGCCCGAACCTTTGCCCGTGGAGAAAGATTTTTTCTTGCCGACCATTCTGCTCCTGGTCGGTCCCACCTTTGAACCCCTCGCGCCGCCGACTATTTTTCACGAACTCGACCAGGTGGAAACGGAGGAATGGCTGGCGCACCACTTCGACGAGCTCGGTGTGCCAGACCAATTGTCGGTCTGGAAGGCCCCGGAGTGGGTTTTGGAGGAGTGGAAATATTTCGGACGTGACTGGAAAACAAAAGTGAAGCTGGTCAATCCTCCCCCGCACGAAGCCAGACTGCAGTCTGAATTGGCCGGTTTCTCCGGGGAGAATCCGCGGGCACCTTCTCTTTCCAAGTCCGCGCTGGCCGAGGGTCTGATGCGCAATTTACCCCGCCTGCGTTCGCCCGGCAAACGGCGTTCCACTCTGGAGAAAGCGATGGAAATCGACCCGGCCTGCACGGCGGCCCGGGTGGAACTCGCCGAGCTGGAATTCCAGGCCGGACGTTATGAGCAGAGTTTGGAGCTGTCCGTACAGATCAGGGAGCTCGAACGTCCATTGCTCCGGCGGCGCGCGGTCCAATGGTGGACCGATCAGACGACGCGGCCACTGCTCCGCGCACTGTTTGGCACGATGCTCTGCCAATGGCATCTGGGGCGGGCGGCCGAGGCGGCCGAGATGGGTCATAATTTGCTCGAGACCGATCCGGACGATCATATGGGAGCACGGTTTTACCTTCCTCTTTTCCTGCTCTTGGCCGGCGAAAGCGAGGAGGCCTCTTTGTTTTTCCGGTACTATGCTACCCGTTATCCGGGTGATATGCCGCACGCCTGGCTTAATTTCGCCTGGGGACTCACCCTTTGTCTCGAAGGAGATGACCAAGGTGCACGGCAGAAATACCGCGAGGGCATCATGGCCAACATCCACATCGCCCCACGCCTCCTCGGAGAACGACCACCACCGGAAGATATTTACCATCCGAGCGAGCGCGATGAGCCGAACTCGGCGGTCGAATTTACCGGATCGTTCGGTGGTTTGTGGGACCGCGAAGCGGCGGCTCTTCGCGTGCTGCGCGAGACGCAAGAAGAAATGGGCCCGGCGCTGGACGAGTTGATCACGCGGCGGCGGGCTTTGGTTGACCTGATGGATCAGCGTTACGATCCCGAGTACCGCGCAAATTGGGCCCGGATGGTCGAGGCGGAAGAGTCAGCGGTCAAAAAGGCCCTCGAATCATCCTAAAATCGGAGGGAATAGTCCCGGACTCCGCTGCGGCGAACGGAGACACCGGGTGGAAGTCGGGGTACTGGGCAGGAGCGATTGGTACTCTTGACCTGACTCGCTTTTGGGGTGACTGCGCCCTCCAACCTCTCCACGCCCTTTGGTGAAGAATAGGTCAAGCGGGGAAAATTCACATCGAGGTGGAAACCGGCGGAGGGGCCGCCTCGGGGACCGGGATACTTTCGAGGGCCGGGGCAAGCGGGGCGGGATCGGGCCGGGGAATTTTGATCGGCGCGCGGGCCGGCTGGTCGACCGGGGCGGGAATGAGTTCGGGCAGCGGTTCGAGCGGCACGTCCTCGGGCATGATATCGAGATTGGGATCGGGCAGTGCGATCTGGTCGAAGACCTCTGCATTACCAGTCTGCGCACTGCGCTGGCTGCGTCGCGTTGGGTCGTCGCGGGATCCGTGATTGGTCGCGGCCGAACGGAGCCCGCGCTGACGACGTGGTGCCGGTGGTGCCGGTTGCAGGTCTTCATTCGCCATATAACCGACTTGTCCGTCTGCCAGTTGCACGCGGCTGTAGCCGAATTCCTTGCGCTGCAGCATGACAAATTTGCCGGTGCGCAGACTCAAGTCCGCCCCGCCGGCCTGTTGCGGCCCGAGCCGGAAGAACTGGGCGTAGTCCCTCGCAATCACCGTGTTGCCGAAGAAATCGGGCGACGGCTCGAGTGGCACCGTTTCGCAGCCCGAGGCGGAAAGAAGCATGGCGAGGCCCGCGGCGGCCATGACGGAGTTGCACGTCTTCTTCGGCATGGAGCGGAGAATTTAGCACAGCAAAGCTCTTCCCGCGAAGGTGATTCGCGGTCCGTTCGACAAATCCCCCGGGCGTCCGTATAGAAAAGGTCATGTTTCGCTGTGTGCTTGTTTTGACAACTGTCTTCCTTTGCCCCGCGGCGGACTTGCGGGCTGACCAGGATTTAAGGGCACTAGCTTTCGCCCTCAAGGAGCAGGGGATCAGGTATGGCGGTGCCCTCGTGCCCCCGGGTGGGAAGACCGCTTGGGCGATGGACTGCTCGAATACCGCGCGGTATCTGCTCTGGCAGACCCGTGGGGTCGAGCTACCGCGCACCGCGTCCGAGCAATACCAATATGTGCGCTCGCGGGGAAAGTTGCGGCGGGTGGGCGGAATTTTCGGCGGTGTGCCAGAATCCGGATGGTGGGCCAAGCGGCTGCAGCCCGGAGATTTGCTTTTCTGGGAACACACCTACAAGCCGCGGCGCAAGCCGCCGGTCACCCATGTCATGGTCTACCTCGGACGCGGTGCCCGCGGAGAATTGCTCATGGTCGGCTCGCAAAGCTCGCGCGGGGTCGGGGTGTATCAATTGCAACCGCGCGTGGTCTATGGCGGCCACGGCGGATTTCTCGGGCTCTTCAAAAAGAAGGGCCGGCTTGTCGCTTACGGAAGGCTGCGGTAGCGCGTCTTAAGTCGGGGGGCACGGCCGTGTTGTCTGGGAAAGGTGGATCGCGCCGTCCCGGCGCGATATGTCACTGGGGAAATCGCGATAGGGACATCGCGATCCACCGGGCAGCCGGAAGGCAACCCTCAGAAGGTGTGGATGAAGAGCCCGGAGCGAAGCTTCGGCTCGAACCAGGTGCTTTTCGGCGGCATGATTTGTCCGGCGTCGGCGATCTCCATCAGCTGGCGCATGGTCACGGCATGCAGTGAAAAAGCGACGGATGCCCGCTTGGCGTCCACCGCGGCGCGCAGAAAGTCCGTGCCCCGGATCCCGCCGACGAAATTGATCCGTTTGCTCGTCCGCGGGTCGTCGATCCCGAGGATGGGGGCGAGGATATTGTCCTGCAGGAGGCTGACATCCAGACGCGAGGCCGGATCAGCCTGAGCCGGAAAGTCGAAGTCCAAGCCGAGCCAATGACCTCCGAGGTACATTGAGACCTGACCGGGGTTGGCCGGCACCGGCGGTGCCGAGGGCGACAAGCGGCAGGCATGACCTACCCGGACGAGAAATTCTTCGGGATGCAACCCGTTGAGGTCGGTGATCAGGCGGTTGTAGGGCAAGATTTGCAACTGGTCCTGCGGGAACATCACGGCGGGGAACCAATTGTAGTCTTCCTCTCCGCTGTGCTCCGGATTCGCCTCCCGCCGGGCCAGGCCGAGGCGCGCCGCGCCGGCCGAACGGTGGTGTCCGTCCGCTATGTAAGAGTGCGCCACCGGGCCGAAAGCACGGGTTACGGCGGCCGCGTCGGGCATGCGCCAGAATGTGTGTTGCACGCCATCGGGGGCGGTAAAATCGAAAAGTGGCATGGTTTCGGACGCTTTCTCGATCAGCGCGGCAATTTCCGGGGTTGATTCGAAAGCGAGGAACACCGGTTCGATGTGGGCGGAGAGCGTGTCGTTGAGCCGCACGCGGTCGTCTTCTTTCTCCGGCCGCGTCTTCTCGTGTTTCTTGATCAATCCCGCCGTGTAGTCGTCCGCATGGCAGACGGCGGTGATGCCGGTCTGGGCGTGGCCGTTCATCATCTGGCGGTAGAGGTAAATCTGCGGTCCGTCCTCGCGCACCAGTTCGCCCTCTTTTTGCAACTGCCCGAAATTACGCCGGGCCTGCTCGTAGACTTCCGCGCCGTAGGGGTTCACGCCCTCCGGCAGGGTGGCCTCGGCCCGCGCGACGCGGAGGAAGCTGCCTGGATGGGTCGCAAGGATAGTCCGGGCCTCTGCCGTGTCGAGCACGTCATAAGGAGGCGAAGCCAGTTGGGCGGCCAGGTCGGTTCGCGGGATGAGTCCTTGGAAAGCACGGATACGCATGAGAAGGGATACGGCAACAAAAGCGGGGCCCGGAGGCAAACGGAATATTTGCCCTCGGCCGGCCGGTCTGGCAGTTTCCTAGCCATGACCGGGATGATCCTGCGGACGGCGGGGTTGGCGCTTTGCGCGGCGGCTTGGTGGTGGCTGGGGACGAAAGGTCAGGAAAAAGGACTGGCTGACGGAATGCCCCTCATTCTCGCCGCCCATGCCGCGCTCATCGTTGCGGCGATCGCCATGGCCAAACCGCTGGCCGGGGTGCTCGGCGATTGGGTCTCCGGCTTATTTATGCCCGGCGACCGTCACGCGCACCCGCAACCGATGTATAGCATTCCGGAAAGCCGGATGGCGGCGGAAGATTACCCGGGGGCCTTGGCGGCCTATGCGGCCCTTGCCGCGGAGCACCGCGCGGAAATTGCCCCGCATCTGCGCATGATGGAGATCTGGCTTCGCGTTTACCGTGATGCGGATTCGGCCCGCACGATGCGGGACAATGCCCTCCTCTCGATCAAGGGGAAGCGCAACAAGGAAAAGTTCCGTGCCGCGGCGCAGGTCATACTGGCCGAAGCTGGGGTGGAGACCTGACTGATTCGGATTGGCCGCCGGGTCGGGGGATGGTTTATTGGATCATATGCACATTCATTTGAGTCCCCGACACCTTGTGCTCACCGGCGCGATTAATTCTTATGTGGTGAACAAACTGGCGCACCTTGACAACCAGTCAGATCAGATCATCGCGGCCCACGTCGTCCTGATGCACGACGAGTCGAAAAAAAAGAGCAACTATGTGGTCAAGATCCACTTGGCCGTGCCGGGACCCGACCTGCACGCCGAGGACCGCAAAGCCGACCTCTACGCGGCCATTGATCTGGTCATGGACAAACTTTCCCGCCAATTGCGCAAGCGCAAGACGCGTCTGGTCACTGCGAAGAAGCACAAGACGCAACTGGCGGCCGAGCGGCGCAAACGCGGGAATTGAGCACGGCCGTGGCCGATACCGCATACAAGGTCAAACTCGATATTTTCGAGGGGCCTCTCGACCTCCTGCTCTACCTCGTGCGCAAGGACGAGGTGGATATTTATCACATCGCCATCGAGCGCATCACACGGCAATACCTCGAGTACCTTGAGCAAATGGAGTCGGTTGATCTCGAGATCGGGGGCGAGTTCATCGTCATGGCCGCGAACCTGCTCTACCTCAAAAGCCGCACGCTGCTCCCGGTTGATTTGCAGGGCCCGGTCGACGAAGAAGGTGAGGAGGAGGATCCGCGTTGGGAACTGATCCGGCAGCTTATTGAATACAAAAAATTCAAGGAAGCAGCCCGCGATTTGTGCGACCGTGAGGAGTTTGCCCTGAAACTTTTCGGTCGCACCCCTTCTGCACCGCCGGTCGATGGAGGTGCGACCTTGCTGGCCGGCGAGGTCGGTACGCTCGACCTCATTGCCGCCTTCCAGCGGGTGCTCACGCGCCTCGAAAAACAAAAAGGGGCCGAGGGGGAAATCGAGGCCGACCGCTTTACGGTGTCGGAAAAAATCGAATACCTCTTGAAAATTTTAGCGGTGAAGGAGGAGTTGAGCTTTGAGGAACTGTTCGCCGGACAGGCCACGCGCAGCGAAGTGGTGGCCACTTTCCTCGCTCTGCTCGAGTTGGTGCGCCTGCGGCATGTCTCGGTCGAGCAGGAGGGGGCGTTCGGGGCAATCATGCTCCGGCGGCGGGGCCTTGCCGTGGTACCGGAGCGGAATTTGGCCGGCGATTAGCGGTGGTATCGGGTCTGGAGAGGGGCAGAGGCATGGCGTGAGGGCTTTTTCCTTGTTGCTGCGCTGCGCCAAATGGCAAATCATTTACAACCTTTATGAGTCCGCTTTTCCGTGTCCTTGAAGCCCTGCTCTTCGCCTCCGACAAACCGATGAGTCCGGCGGAATGTGTCAAGCATTTCAAGGGCGCGGTCGAGGCCGCGGGGGAAAATGTCGACCTGGCGGATTTGGCCAAGTGCAAGCCGGCTGAAGTGGCCCTCGCGCTGGGCGAACTGGCTGCCGCTTATGCCGCGGAGCAACGCGGGTTCCGCCTGATCGAGAGCGGTGCGGGTTGGAAGGTTGTCACCGCACCCGAAACGGCACCTTGGGTGCGGCAACTTTTTCCGGAGAACCGGCCGTCGCGCTTGAGTCCTTCGGCCCTCGAGACCCTCGCTCTGGTCGCCTACCGGCAACCGATCACGCGGGCCGACATCGAAGTGGTGCGCGGGGTCAATGTGGATGGGGTGATGCAGACCCTGCTCGAACGCGGGGTCGTCCGGATTGCCGGTCGCGCCGATGTTCCGGGTCGACCTTTGCTCTACGGCACGACAGAATTTTTTCTCGAGCATTTTGCTTTGCGCTCGCTCGACGAGTTGCCCAATTGTGCGGAATTGCGCCGGGTGGAACTTCCGGTCGCCGGGCAAAGTGAGGCGCAACCAGTTCTCCCGCTGGACGAAGTTCCGGCGACCAATGGCACGGAGGCAACTCCGCCGGCGGAAACCGCCCTGAGTGAGGAGGCGAGATGACGCTGGAACAATTGCGGGCCGCAATCGACAGGGTGGACGACCGGATCCTTCGGCTCTTGCGGGAACGGTCCGACCTCGTCGAACAGGTTGGCCGGGTCAAAGAGAAGAGTGGTGACTCTTACTACGCCCCGGAGCGTGAGGAGAATCTTCTGCGCCGCTTGGTCGGGCTGAACGAGAGCCGCCTGCCGGAAGCGGGCTTGCGCGCCATTTACCGCGAAATCCTCTCCTCGATGCGCGCGCTCGAGCAGACGATCAAGGTGGCGTATCTCGGACCGCGCGCGACCTTCAGCCACCAGGCGGCGGCGCGCCACTTCGGCAGCGCGGTTGAACTATGCCCCGAACGCAGTATCGGGGAAGTTTTCGAGGCGGTGGAACGCGGGCGTGCACATTACGGTGTGGTGCCGATCGAAAATTCCCAAGAAGGGTCGGTCAATGCCACACTCGATCGCTTCATGGAGAGCGAGGTGCGGATTTGTGCCCAGGTTTTTTTGCCCGTGGAGCTGGATTTGCTCGGGCGCGGACCCCTCAGCGAGGTGCGCCGGGTCTATTCGCATCCCCAGCCGTTCGGCCAATGCCGGCGGTGGCTGGCCGAACATCTTCCGGCGGTCGAATGTGTCGAGGTCTCAAGCACGGCACGGGCCGCGGAATTGGCGACGGCGGAGGAAGGCGCGGCGGCCTTGGCCAGCGGTCTGGCCGGTGAGGAGTTCGCTTTGCCCTTACTCGCTTCTGCGATCCAGGATTCGTCGAGCAATGTGACGAGGTTTTTTGTCATCGGGCGAAAATCCGCGCCCCCCTCGGGCCACGACAAAACTTCGGTTATGTTCGCGGTCAAGGACCAACCCGGCGCACTGGCCAAAGCCCTCGCGCCGTTCGAGCAGGCCGGCATCAGCCTGACCCGTATCGAGAGCCGTCCATCCAAGCGTCAGGCCTGGGAATATTACTTTTTCGCCGATCTGGCCGGCCATGCCGAAGGAGCGGAGTTGGCCGCGGCCTTGGCGGACCTTGCCCTGGTCTGCGCTTTCACCCGCATCCTCGGCAGCTACCCCGACACGCCGGCCGCTTGAGACGGATTGCACCGCAACTCGGGAACTGGTAGTTTTCCCGGTCACCTGTGAAGACCGAAAAAGACCTCCCCCTGGCCAAACGCAACGCTTACCTCAAAGCTTTGAGCGCTTTGGAATTGGGCAACCACGGATTGGTCGTCTCGATGCTCGGACCTCTTGTCGCGGACGAACCGGAATTTTTGGCCGGCCGCAAGCTTTTGCGCGAGGCGCAGGTCATGCGTGCGAAAGGGAAAGTAAGTTTCCTCGGGTTCTCCGGGGGCGGACTTTCCCTCGGCCGCGGAAAGGTCAAAAAATTAATCGAGACCGGCGATTTCCGGGCGGCCCTCGCCGAGGCGGAGAAGGGTTTGGAGGGCGACCCGACGGGTGCGCAGCCGAACAAGGAATTACACTTGGCCGCGGCCGCGGCCGCGGCTGCCTCCCGGGCGGAAATGGAGTTGGCTCAAACAGAATTTGATACCTCGCCGGAGGAAAGCAAGGAAGGTGCAGCCCGCCGTTTGGACGCCGCTCTGGACAAAACCCGGGTCTTCGAAAGCATTGCTCGTTTTGCCCTCGAGACCGCCGGCCTGGATCCGAAAAATACCAAAGTACGCCATGAACTTGGTGATTACCTCATGCGCATTGAGGATTACGACGAGGCCTCGAAAGCCTATGACGAAATTCTGCGGCGCAACCCCAAGGATCTCGATGCGCGGGACAAAGCGAAGGAGGCTGCGGCCCGCCGTTCCATGCAGCGCGGGAAACTGGGTACCTCCACTTTCGCCGAACTGGTCAAACAACGGCAACAGGGAGGCGCGGAAGAGAAGGTGGTCACGGTGGGAGAATCCGCCGAGGACTTGGCCCGCTTGGTTTACGAGTCGCATGAAGCCGGCAATCCCGACCGCGAAGCTGCGCGCAAGCTGGCCGATACCTACTACGCCGGGGAGGAATACGACAAGGCGCTGGAGTATTACCGCTACCTCTCCTCTTTGGCCAATGACACCGATCCCGGTTTGCTCCGCAAGATCAGCGATACCGAAGTGCGCAAAATTTCCGGGGCGATCGCGACGAAAGAGAAGGAACTCGCGACGATGGCGCCCGACAGTCCCGAAGCCGAGGCCCTGCGGGCCGAACTCGTCGAATTACGACGGGCTAAGGCCGAACAAATGCTGGGCGAGGCCCGCAAACGGGTCGACCGCAACCCGACCGACCTGCAATACCGCTTCGAGTTGGGCGAACAGATGGTGCTGGCCGGTCATTACAAAGAGGCCATTCCCGAACTGCAAAAGGCGCGCAGCAACCCGAACACCCGCACCAAGGCCCTCAACATGCTCGGCAAATGCTACACCGAGCGCAATATGCTCGACTTGGCGGCCAAGACCCTAATCGATGCGGCTTCCGAAATCCCCGGCATGGATGGGACCAAGAAGGACATTCTCTACAACCTCGGGCTGGTCTACGAGCGGATGGGCCAGGCCGAGAAATCTCTCGATTGCATGAAGGAAATCTATGAGGTCGATTATGGCTACCTCGACGTGGCTGCGCGGGTCGAATCGTCGTATACGGTGTGAGGGGATTTTTGCAAAAGGCAACGAAGGTAACGAAGGAAGGGGGAGTAAGGAGTACGGTCCGCTGGGCCAGCGGACCCTGCCAATTGCTCCTTGTCACCGCCGCGACAAGCGGAGGAAGCGGAGGGGCTTTGCCACCAAGTCGTAGACCTGGGTGCCGGTCACGGTGACGGTGGCAAACTGACCGGAAGGGAGAGGCGACTCAAGTAAGACGCGGCAGTCGACGTCCGGGGCGTCGTGTTCGCTGCGGGCGACTTGCGGTTGCTCGACCAGCACTTTGATCGTGCGGCCTTGCTGCGCTTCGGCCCATTCGCGGGCGATCTTTTGCTGGAGCTTCATGGCGCGGGCGTGACGTTTGTTTTTCACGGACGCGGGGATTTGCCCGTCCATCTTGGCCGCGCGCGAACCTTCTTCCTGGGAATATTGGAAAACGCCAAGACGTTCGAAGCGCACGCGCTCGATGAATTCGAGCAGGGAGTCAAAGTGCTCGTCGCTTTCGCCCGGGAAGCCGGTGATAAAAGTGGTGCGGAGGGCGAGGCCGGGGATGCCCTCACGCATCTTGGCAATGAGATCCTCGATGTGTTCTCGCGAGGTTTCCCGCCGCATGAGTTGGAGCATGTCTTGGTGGATATGCTGCAGCGGCATGTCGACGTAGCGGGTGACCTTGCCGCTCCGGCCTATCGTGGCGATCAGCTCGTCGCTCCAGTGCGCGGGATGCGTGTAGAGGAGGCGGATCCAGAAATCGCCTTCGATTTGATCCAGCTCCTCGAGGAGGCGGCAGAGGGTCGGTCCGCGGGAGGAATCGACCGGCTGGCGGGGCCCCGCTTTCTGCTCCCAAAGATCCATGCCGAAGTATGTGGTGTCCTGGCTGATCAGGTTGAGCTCCTTCACTCCTTGTTGGACCAGTCGGCGCGCTTCCGCCACGACCGACCCGATGGTCCGGCTGCGGTGACGTCCGCGCATTTGCGGGATGACGCAAAAGCTGCACGGATGGTTGCAGCCTTCGGCGATTTTCAGGTAGGCCGTGTGCCGGGGGGTAAGCTGGAAACGCGGGGTGTCGTAATCGGGGATGTAGCGCGATTTGCGCGTGACCAAATCGAGAGGGCTGGAAATTCCGCTCGCCGGGCGGGCCAGGACTTCGCGGACGATGCGGGGAAAATCGGCGATCTGGTCGAGCCCGATAAAGGCGTCGACTTCGGGGATTTCGCGTTTCAGTTCCTCGTGGTAGCGCTGGGCGAGGCAGCCGCTGACGATGATTTTCTGGGCCGGGCGCGCGGTGAGCCGCCTTTGGTGCATCTCAAGGATGGTGTCGATCGATTCATCTTTGGCTTGGTCGATGAAGCCGCAGGTATTGATCACCAACACATCGGCTTCCTCCGGTTCGCGGGTCAGGTCGAAATTATCTTGGGCGGCACCACCGAGCATGATTTCGGCGTCAACCAGATTTTTGGCGCAGCCGAGGCTGACCATACCGATTTTGGGACGCGCGTTTGCTCTGGCCATGCGAAGAAGGATGAGTCGCCGCGAGGCGGTTGATCAGGGCGCGACGGACCCGGCTACCGTCGGGGCCGGGGTAAGGGTGAGCAAGAGGGTGTCATCCAAAGTGATGCGGCCGGCCGGGCTCTTTTGCGCGGCGGTTTTGTCCAGTACCGGGGTTGCCCGTCCATCGGGCCGGTCTTCAAAGTTGAGGCGAGAAAGCTTGGCGTTGAGCGACCAGAGGCCGGTCGTGAGGATGATCAGCGCCGTGACGGCGAGTACCGTGCCAGGCCCGACCCCGCCCCGTTTTTTCGTTTCGGGCGCACTGCGCATGGTGTCGCTATAGGCCAATTCGACACAGCCGTCGATCGGCGACAACTCGACGTCACCCGGTTGGCGCAGAGCGCGGCTTTTGCTCACCGGCACCTCAAGGTAGCGGGCATACATGCGGAGGGAAAGTTTGTGGTAGACCTCCGGCATGTTGTCGACCGAATCGTTTTCTTCGAGCTGGCGCAAAATGTCGGCGCGCAAGCAGGTGTCTTTCGCCGCTTGCTCCAGGCTGATGCCTTTGGCCTCGCGGGTCTTTTTGAGCTCTTGGCCGGGGTGCGGATTCATCGCTCTTCACACTATGCATCAACCGGGCAAACTGTCCACGTCCACGAGTATCTCGCGGTCCTTGGCTCCGTCCTTCGGACCGACAATGCCCCGCTGCTCGAGAATATCGACCACCCGGGCGGCCCGGGCGTAGCCGAGACGGAGGCGGCGCTGGAGCATGGAAGTGGAGGCTTTACCCTCCTGTTTGATAATGCCGAGGCAACGGGTCACGAGTTCTTCGTCTTCCTCCGTGACGTCATCGTCGCCCTGGGCCGGGGAGGTCATGGCTTCGTGGAAACCGGGATCAAAGGTTGGTTCGGCCTGGGCACCGACATAATCGACCACGCGATGGATTTCTTCGTCGGTCACAAGCACACCCTGCGCGCGAACCAGGGTGGATGTGCCGGGCGGGAGATAAAGCATGTCACCTTGGCCAAGCAGTTTGTCGGCACCGTTGGCGTCGAGAATGACGCGACTGTCCAATTTCGAGGCGACTTGGAAGGCGATACGACTCGGGATGTTCGCCTTGATCACACCCGTGACCACGTCGGCCCGTGGGGTCTGGGTGGCGACGATCATGTGGATGCCCGCGGCCCGCGCCATTTGCGTGATGCGGGCGATGGCGCTTTCGACGTCGGCCGGTGCGGTCTGCATGAGGTCGGCCAATTCGTCGATGATGACGACAATGAAAGGGAGCCGGTCGGGAATGACCAGTTCCTCGCCCTTTTTCGGCGGCAGGATTTCGAGCACCGCGTCCTCGATACCCTCGTCTCCTGCTTCATTGTCTTCCGGCCCGGATTCGGGCGGCGCTTCTTCGGCCGGCTTTGTTTCCCGCGGACGCGCGTTGAAGCCGTGAATGTTGCGCAGGCCGCACTTGGCGAAGATGCGGTAGCGGCGCTCCATTTCGTCGATTACGTAGCGCAAGGCGAGGAGGACCTTTTTCGGTTCGGTCACCACGTTGGCCGCCAGGTGGGGTAATTTTCCGTAGTGCTGCATCTCGACCACCTTCGGGTCGATCATGATAAAGCGCAGTTCTTCCGGCGAAAATTTGTAGAGCATGCTCGCGATGATCGCGTTGACGCAAACGCTTTTGCCGCTCCCCGTGGTGCCGGCGATGAGGAGGTGGGGCATCTGGGCGAGGTCGGCGATGATAGTGCGGCCGTAAACGTCCTTGCCCAGCGCAAGGGGGATCTTGGCCTTGCTGTTCACCCATTCGTCGCTCTCCAGAAGTTCGCGGAAAACAACTTTGATTTTTTTGCTGTTGGCGATTTCGATGCCGACCGTGTCCTTACCGGGAATCGGCGCAAGGATGTTGATCTTTTCGGCCCGGGTGGCGCGGGCGATATCTTTTTCCAGATTGGCGATGCGGTCGACGCGCACGCCGCGCGCCGGGTAAATCTCGAAGCGGGTCACGGTCGGGCCGCGGGTGATGTCGCCGGCGCTGGCCTCCAGTCCGAACTGCTTCAAGGTGTCGAGGATGCTGCCCTGCATGGCGAGAAGCTCGGCCGGGTCGGCGGTCTGGCGGTCGCTCATGTCGGGCGAGTCGAGCAGGTCGAGCGGCGGCATTTGGTAATTCTCGATATGAATTTCGGGCACCGCACCGAGCGGGCCGGTTTCTTTCTTTTTCGGAGGCGCGGGGGCGGGTGGCTTTTTCGCCGGGGCCGCCCCGGTGTCGATAATTTTCGGTTCCGGGAAGGGAACCGATGGTCTCGATTCCTCTTTTTGCCCGGTTTCTTCCTCCTCCTCGCTCTCCGACCTGCGGCGCGGTCGGGCCGGCGTGGCCTGTTTCGAGCGCGGGATGGATGCCAGGGCGTCTTCGACCGCCGCTTCCTGGGCAAGGCGCTTTTTTTCCCGTTTCGCCTCGCGGCGGAGGCGAAACCAGGCCGGCACCGCGACCATGACCGCTTGGCAGAATTTGATCGGGTGCATGCCGGTCATCAGGATAAGGCTGACCAGATAGAAGAGGGTCAGGAGGATGGTGGCGCCGACCACCCCGAAGAGCCCGGCAAATACGGTTTTGCCCAAGGCGAGCCCGATCCAGCCCCCCGGGCCGAGGATGTTGAAGTGCTCCTGCCAGGATTGAAGCATCCAGGGTTGGATGCCGGCCAGACATGCGCCGGAAAGAACAAAGGCGCCCATCCAAGCGATCCGTTTTTTCAAGACGAGCTCGGCCGCGAGGAATTTAGCCCCGCCGAAGCCGATGAGGACGACGGCGAGCAAATAGGCGGCCGCACCAAGCAGGAAGTAAGTGAAACCGGCGACCACTGCGCCGACCGGACCGATGAAGTTTTCCGTCACCGCCTCGGGCGCTCCCTGTTTGCTGAAGAAGAGCCAAGACGGGACATCGGCCGGCGCATAGGAAACCAGGGCGAGGAAGAGAAGAGTGCCGGCCCCGAGCAGGATGAGCCCGAGCACCTCACTCCACGCTTTGCTGCTGCCTTCTTCTGTGGTTTTACCGCGCGCCAAGGGGAAGTGAATAGCAGGTCGGAGCCCCGGGCGACAAGGAAGGCGTTTGCGCGGGGCCGCGCGACCTGTTAGGCAATCCGTCCTGAGTCATGGATCACCCCCGGGAAAACCTTTCCACCGCGCTCTCCGGTCTGCTCGCCCGCGAACATTCCCAAGTTGGTCTCACTCTCGGTGAAGTCTTCCGCCGGATCGGCGATCGGGGGTTCGGTTTGTTGCTCGTTGTCCTCGCCCTGCCCAGCGCCCTCCCCCTGCCCGCCGCGGGCTACAGCACACCCTTCGGTCTCCTCATGGCGATTTTAGCCCTGCAAATGCTTGCGGGGCGGACCACACCGTGGCTGCCGGAGCGTGCGGCCCGCATAAAACTGAGCGGAAAGTTTATCGATGTGATGTTGGTTTTTTTCTCCAAGTTTTTCCGCCAGGTGGAATTTCTCATCCGGCCGCGCCTGCCCTGGGTCGTCTCGCGGGCCGGGCGCGCCTTCCTCGGGGTTTTGGTGCTGAGCATGGCCTGTCTCATGATCCTGCCTATTCCGCTGACCAACACCTTTCCCGCTTTCGTTGTTTTTCTGACTGGAATCGGCCTGACCGAAGAAGACGGGCTCTTCAGCATTTTTGCGGGCTTGCTCGGGGTGGTCTCCACTGTGCTCTATGCGGTGGTCATCTACATCTTCATCAAGTTTGGCCTCGAGGGTATCGAAATGATCAAGGAGTGGATCAAGTCGGCCGCCGGCCTGGTCGGATGACCTGCCGCGGCTTTGCTTCGGCCGGGTGCCTTGTGGTATTGCTCCTGCCGTGAGCAAGTCACCAGAAAGCGAAAGGGCGGTTCCGGGCCGCGGAGGCGCGGCGTGCTTGTTCAGGTCCCTCGGTAACCGCCTGCTCACCGGCATCGTCTTCGCCATCCCGCTGGTTGTCACTTACTGGGTGCTCTCTTTTGGCTACGGCGTGGTCAAGGGTTTAAGTGATCCCTGGCTCCAAGCCCTCGGGGTGGATTTTCCCGGCGCCGGATTTGTCATCACCATCCTCGCCTTCATCGGTCTGGGCTTCAGGCGCCAAGCAAGTGCTCCAGACCATCCAAGGCATGCGCAGCGGCTTGCAGCCGAAGCGTGCGGTGGTCGTGGAATATTTCATGCCGGGTAGTTATCTTTTCGGCTACGCCACGGGGCATTTCACCGAGGCGGGGAGCCATCGCGAAATGACCACCGTCTTTGTGCCCACGGCGCGGAGAGCGACCTGACCATGGAGGAAGCAACCAAGATGCTCGTCTCGGGCGGCTTGATCACCCCGGCACGGCCCCTCTCTGTCGGGCCCGAAAAACAATAAACGTCCGTTTGAATATTTGAACGTCCGGGCCGGGCCGTGGTCGAAGCTGGTATGAAAGTCAAATCCTTCAACCCCTATCGCAAATTCAACCGCACACGCCATTCCCTCGGCGAACTGGTGGCTGCCGTCGGCGCCGCCACCGAAGACAGCCGCGAGGCCGTGGCCGCCCTCATCGACCTTTTCCAGACCGGTCGCGTCCAACTGCGGGAGCACGGGCACCTGAAAAGGGTCCGGGTCAGCGCGTAAAACCAACATTTTTTCATGGCAAGCGGGGTCGGGGCCGAGAGGCCGCCGGCCCTTCTTGTTTTCCTGGTTTGTCCGTGCTTTGTCCTCGGTTAGATTGGGCGGGTGATTGACCGATATTCCCGACCCGAGATGCGAGCCCTCTGGTCCGACCAGCGCAAATACGAAATCTGGCTCGAGATCGAAACCCTCGCCTGCGAGGCCATGGCGCGTCTCGGGCAAATCCCCGAGGCAGACGCCAGGGTCATCCGCGAGAAAGCGAGGTTTTCCCTCCCCAAAATCCTCGAAATCGAAAAGCGGACCAACCATGACGTCATCGCCTTTCTTGAGAATGTGGCCGATTCGGTCGGACCGGCCGCGCGGTGGATGCACCAGGGCCTGACCTCCTCGGATGTCCTTGACACCACGCTCGCCGTGCAAATGGCCGCGGCGACCGATCTTTTGGTCCAAGGCGTCGATGAAGTCCGCGCCGCCGCCGCCGAGCAGGCCCGCGCCCACAAATTGACCCCCATGATGGGACGCAGTCATGGCATCCACGCCGAGCCGATCACCTTCGGGCTCAAGCTGGCCCTCATGTATGACGAATTCGGCCGCGTGCGTGAGCGTTTGGTCGAAATGCGCAAGCGGGTTGCCGTCGGGAAATTGAGCGGCGCGGTCGGCACGCGCGCCCACCTCGATCCGCGCGTCGAGGAAGAGGTTTGCGCCCGGCTCGGACTCAGACCCGCCACCCTTTCCACCCAGATCGTGCAGCGCGACCGCCACGCCGAGTTCATGACCGTGCTCGCCTTGGCCGCCAGTTCAATCGACCGCTGGGCCACCGAATTCCGGCACCTGCAACGCACCGAAGTCCTCGAAGTGGAGGAATTTTTCGCCCCGGGGCAGAAAGGCAGTTCGGCCATGCCGCACAAACGTAATCCGATCACCGGTGAACGCCTGAGCGGGCTGGCGCGCGTCCTCCGCGGCTACGCAGTCACCGCGCTGGAAAATGTCGCCCTCTGGCACGAGCGCGACATCAGCCACAGCAGCGCCGAGCGCATCATTCTTCCCGACGGCTGCACCCTGCTCGACTACATGCTCGCGCTGACCACCAAGCTGGTGCGCGGCTTGCAGGTTTATCCGGAAAACATGCGGGCCAATATGGAAAAATCACGCGGCCTCTTCGCCAGCCAGTCCGTTTTGCTCAAACTGACCATGAAAGGCTTCGAGCGCCAGAAAGCCTACGAAGCCGTGCAACGTGCCGCGCTCAAAACCTGGGCGGGGCAGGGTGAATTCTTGGCCAATCTCTCGGCCGACCCGGAAATCAGCGCCGTGCTGGACCAGGCCGAGTTGCTCGACGCGTGCGGCCTCGATCGGCATTTCCGGCAGGTGGACAAGGTCTTCCGGGATCTAGGGATAAAGTAAAAGCGGCGTGGACGCCGCTTCTACTCTATCGGCAGGAGCCCTGTCGCTACAGGTGGCATCGCGCGGCGCGTTCTGCTAGGGTCTTCCTTCCCATGTTTTCCCGCCTCTCCGACAAATTGCAGGATGTCTTCAAAGACCTCCGCGGGCATGGCCGCATCAGCGAGGCGAACGTCAATGATGCCCTCCGCGAAGTGCGGCTCGCCCTGCTCGAAGCCGATGTGCATTTCAAGGTGGCCAAGGACTTCATCGCGCGGGTCAAAGAAAAGGCCCTTGGCGAGGAAGTGCTGCGCAGCGTCACGCCCGGCCAGCAAATCGTTAAAATTTTTCAGGACGAATTGGCCGCGCTGCTCGGGGGCGATGCCGTGCCGCTCCAGCTCGGCCCGCAGGCGCGGATCCTCGTGGTCGGTCTGAACGGCGCGGGCAAAACCACCACCTGCGCCAAGCTCGCGGCCTGGCTCAAGAAAAACGGCCGCACGCCCGTGCTCATCGCCTGCGACTTGCAGCGTCCGGCCGCCATCGACCAGCTGGCCACCCTGGCCGGGCAAATCGACGTGCCGGTGTATCGTCCGGCACCCGGCGAAAAGAATGTCCTGCGCGTGGTACACGACGGCATGGAGTGGGCCAAGGCGCAGGGGCACAATGTGGAAATTTATGACACCGCCGGCCGCCAGGATCTCGATGAAGAATTAATCGGCGAGCTGCGCAAGGTGAAAGACCTGGTCCAACCGCACGAAAGTCTCCTGGTCTGCGATGCCGCGACCGGACAGCAGGCGGTCGGGGTGGCCGAAAGATTCCACGGCGGGGTCGGGGTGACCGGCCTTATCTTGACCAAACTCGACGGCGACGCGCGAGGCGGGGCGGCTTTGTCCTTGCGCGAAGTGACCGGACAGCCGGTCAAATTCGCCGGTACGGGGGAAAAGATGGATGCCTTCGAGGTGTTTCATCCGGACCGCATGGCCGGCCGGATCCTTGGCATGGGTGACGTGGTCAGCCTGGTCGAAAAAGCAGCGGAGAATTTCGAGGTGGAAGATGCGGCCCGTCTGGAAGCGCGGATGCGCGGCGGCCATTTCGACCTCAATGACTTCCTCGAACAGTTCAAAATGCTCCGCAAGATGGGTCCGCTCGAAAATCTCCTTGGACTCATCCCCGGGATGGGTAAGGTTAAAAATTCGGGCAGCGACGAGAAACAAATGCGTCGGGTGGAGGCCATCGTCCTCTCCATGACGCCCGGCGAACGGTCGCGGCCCGAGGTTCTCAATGCCCGGCGCCGCCAACGCATTGCGCGGGGCAGCGGGACGACGGTCACCGAGGTGAACAGCCTTCTGCTCCGGTTCTCGGACATGAGAAAACTGATGAAAAAGCCCGGCAAACTGAAAAAAATGATGGCCAGGGCAGGCGGGATGGGCATGCTTGGCCGGAACTAACGAATAATCTATGGCAACGGCAATCAGACTCCGCCGCGAAGGCACCCGCAACAGCCCCTACTACAAAGTGGTAGTGGCCGACAAGCGCAGCCCCCGCGACGGCAAATTCCTCGAAATCCTCGGCAACTACGATCCGAAAAAACCCGGCATGAACTACAAGGTCAACGTCGACCGCATTGACCATTGGGTAAAAAATGGCGCGCAGATGTCGGACACGGTGCGCAGCATCGTGAAAAAAGCCCGCGCGGCCGCGGTGCCGGCCGCCTGACCTCCCTGCTCATGGAGGAATTCCTCAACTTTGTCCTGCGCCGTCTCGCCGGCCATCCGGACGAGGTCTTCCTTGCCCATGCCGCGGTGGAAGGCAAAGACATCTACACCGTGCAAGCCCGGCAGACCGATCTGCCCCGCATGATCGGCAAACGCGGTCAGACCATCCACGCCATCCGCAGTCTCCTCGACGCGGGCGCGGCCAAGCACGGCGGCAAAGTGCGCTTGGTCATTCCCGATTGATCCCGTGAAGTGTTTTTCCCTGCTTCTCGCGGCGGCCGCGGTCCTCGCCCTCTCCTGTCAACGCATTCCTCCGTCCGAGAGCATCCCTGACTACGGGGAAAAGAAAGCGGCCGAGGAAAAAGCCGAGGCCAAGCCGCTCGGCGCCGCGGAAGATCCACCCGAGTTTTTTCCTCCTGATCCTGCCCGGTAAGGCTCGCTGGAAATGACATCGGCATCCTGCCGATGATCCCCTGTCGCCACGGGAAGGATGCCTGTACCACTGTCATCCTGTGCTCTAGTTTGTTCTTATGACAATCCATCGTGGCTTTTCTCACGCGACGCGGACAGCTTCGCCTGCGCTTTTCGCGGCATCGCTGCGCTGCTCAAAAGCGAGGTCCACGCCCGCATTCATCTTACGGCCACCGCTGCCGTGCTCGTCTTCGGCTGGTGGTTCACCATCACGCCCGGCGAATGGATAGCCGTCGTCCTCTCGATCGGTCTGGTCTGGACCGCCGAAGCGCTCGACACCGCCATTGAATACGTCGCCGACCTTGCGCATCCCGACGAACACCCAGCAGTGAAAAACTCAAAGACCTAGCCGCCGCGGCCGTGCTCTTTGCCTCCGTAGCCGCCCTCATTGTCGGCTTGATTGTTTTCGGGCCCCGCCTTCAAGCAAGTAAGGTCGGTTTCGGCGCCGTGACGGCGCCGCTACATGAAATGTAGCGTCGTTGTACCCGGCGACGGATTGTTAGTCTTCCGTTGCTTTTTGTTTTCTGCGAATGGGGCGCGATGCTGGCCGCCTGCGCTGCATCGCGTCTATCAACCAGTCATCCGCCACACGACACTTCTTCTCTTTATGCCCTCCTTCTACCTCGCCACCGCCATCTGGGCGGAAGTTATTGCCACCTCTTCACTCAAAGCAACCAATGGCTTCAGCCGCTGGATGCCTTCCCTGATCGTCGCCCTCGGCTACGGGGAGGCCTTTTACTTTTTCGCCTCGGCGTATCGGCCGGCCACGTAGTCCCAGTTGACCACGTTCCACCAAGCCTCGATATACTCCCCGCGGCGGTTCTGGTTTTTCAGGTAGTAGGCGTGTTCCCAGACGTCGAGGCCGAGGAGGGGCTTGCCGCCGTTCATCAGCGGGCTGTCTTGGTTGGGTGATGTTTCGATCACCATCTCGCCGTCGGGGGTCATGGTCAGCCAGGCCCAGCCGCTGCCGAAAACCCGCAGAGAGGCGGCGCTGAATTCCCTTTTGAATTCCGCGAAACTTCCGAAGGATTCATTGATCGCCTCGGCCAGCTCGCCGGAAGGTGCCCCCCCGCCGTCCGGTTTCATCATCAGCCAGAAGAGCGAGTGGTTGGCATGGCCGCCGGCGTTGTTGCGCAGGGTGGTGCGGATCTCCTCCGGCACTTCGTCGAGGTGCGCCACCAGTTCCCACACGGTCATTTTCGCCAGGTCGGGATGCCCGGCCAGCGCCTTGTTGGCGTTGTTCACGTAGGCCGCGTGGTGCTTGTTGTGGTGGATTTTCATCGTCTCGGTGTCGAGGTGCGGCTCCAGTGCGTCGTAAGCGTAGGGCAGTTCCGGCAGGGTGAACGGCCCGGTGGGGTCGGCGGCGTGGAGCGGGGAGAGTAGCGGAAGGACAATAGCAAGGAGGACAGGGAGCTTTTTCATGGGCACCATGCGAGCACTGGAAAGGCGTCGAGGCAAGCCGGGAGGGCGGATTGACTTGGGCGCCGCCTCCATTACGCTGGCGCTGGGGCCCCCGACCGGGTGTCTTGGTTCATGAAGCACGTCCTTTTTATCTGCACGGGGAATGTTTGCCGTAGCCCGATGGCCGAGGGCCTCCTGCGGCACCTGGCCGGCGACCGAGTCAAAGTCGCCTCGGCCGGACTCGGCGCGGGCCACGGCCAGCCGCCCAGCGCCCATGCCATCGAGGTCTTGGGCAAAGAGGGCATCGATATTACGGAGATCCGCAGTCAACCGGTCAGCCCGCATTTGTTGCAGCGGGCCGACTACATTTTCACCATGACGCGAGACCATCAGGACATGCTCCTGCTCCTTTTTCCCGAAATGGCCGCAAAAACCCGCCTGCTGCGCTTCGACGAGGCAGCCAAGGGCGGCCGCGCAGACGTAACGGATCCCATTGGAGGCACGCGCGAGACTTACGAGTCCTGTAAAATGGACATCAAACGCGCCCTGGCCCATGTTATCCCACTGATCACCGGAGAGAAAATCACCATGAATACCGTCACGCAAACCCGGACGGCCTACGAGCCGTTGGACATCGCTGCCATTGAGGAAAATGACCCGGCCATTGCCGCCGCCATCCACGATGAGGAGCGTCGTCAGTTTGAAAATATCGAGCTCATCGCCTCCGAAAATTTCACCAGTCGCGCCGTGCGCGAGGCGCAGGGATCCGCGCTGACCAACAAATATGCCGAGGGTTATCCGGGACGGCGCTGGTATGGCGGTTGCGAGCATGTCGACCTGGTCGAGTCGTTGGCTATCGAACGGGCCAAGGAACTTTTCGGGGCCGAGCATGCCAACGTGCAACCGCACAGCGGCAGCCAGGCGAACACCGCGGTCTATTTCTCCGCCCTGGCCCTTGGCGACCGAATCCTGACCATGGATCTGGCACACGGCGGTCACTTGACCCACGGGCACAAGGCGAATTTCTCGGGCAAGCTTTACGACGTGGTGCACTACGGGGTGAGCCGCGAGTCCGAGAGGATCAACTATGACACTTTAGCCAAATTGGCCGACGAATGCCGTCCGAAAATGATCACGGCCGGTGCTTCGGCTTACTCGCGCCTTATCGATTTCAAACGTATGCGCCAGATTGCCGATTCGGTCGGGGCACTGCTCTTCGTCGACATGGCGCACATTGCCGGCTTGGTCGCGGGCGGGGCGCATCCTAGCCCGGTGCCCTACGCGGATTTCATCACGAGCACGACGCACAAAAGCCTGCGCGGTCCGCGATCGGGTGTGATTTTATGCAAGGCGCCCTATGCGAAATCGATCGATGCCCAGGTTTTTCCCGGGGTGCAGGGTGGACCCCTCATGCACGTCATTGCGGCCAAAGCGATTTGCTTTCAGGAGGCCCTCCAGCCCGCTTTTCGGGTTTACGCGGCCCAAGTTGTGGCCAACGCCAAAGCGCTGGCTGCCCGCCTCGCCATGCTGGGTTACCGCATCGTGTCCGGCGGCACGGAGAACCACGTCCTTCTCGTCGACCTCCGCCCCGCGGGAATCAACGGCAAGGAAGCGCAGGAGACACTGGACCTGGCCGGGATCACGGTGAACAAGAACGCCATTCCGTTCGACACTGAACCGATCATGAAGACCGGCGGCATCCGCATCGGCACCCCGGCTATGACGACCCGCGGGATGAAGGAAGAGGAAATGATGGAGATTGCCGACCTGATTCATGCCGCGCTGCAGCAGTCGGGGAATGCCAAGGAACTCGAGCGGCTCAAAGGCCGGGTCAACGCCTTCACCTCGCAGTTTCCCTTGCCCTGACTCTGTCCACCGCAGGGACCGCAGAACCGATGGAAGGCGGGTTTAGTTCGGGCCAGGTACACCGGCAGGCCGGGCCAGACTTGGTCGCATTAGGGAACGGATCGCACGGCCCCCGGTATTCTCGGTTGCCCTCGCCCATTTTTGAGACTAAGTCTCAATAGTGATGCCTTTGGATCGTCAAACCACCTTCAGTTTGGAACACAGCCCCCGCCGGGTGAGTAACCGGGTGGTTTCTTTGGATGACAGCAGTGAATGGGCCAAGCACCTCCGGCGCGTTGGTTTCCATGAGGGGGTCGAAGTCGAGGTGCTCTCGGGCCGCGATCCCGTTCTGGTCCGTTGCCAAAACAGTTGTGTCGCCCTGCGTCGTTGCATGTTGGGCTGCGTGCAAGTCTGTGTTCTGCAGAAGGCGCAGGGCCGGACGTCCTTTGCCGGGCAATGAGCGGGGAAATTTGTCCGCTGGCTGCTTTGCGGGCCGGCCAGAGTGGCTTGGTCCAACCTGGATGCTCCGAACACCCGGCAGTGCAGCGCTTGCTCGCCCTGGGGCTCTTGCCGGGCACGCAGGTGATGGTGGTTCGAGTGGCCCCGCTGGGTGACCCGCTGGAAATCGAATTCGGCGGCCTGCGCCTGAGCCTGCGCAAAAATGATGCGGCGGCCATGCAAGTCATGCGGTTGGGCTAGGCAGGCGGCGTGAGCATGAGCGAAGACCCTTCCCGTCCGGTCCGCGTTGCTCTGGTCGGTAATCCGAACACGGGAAAAACAACGCTTTTCAATCGCCTGACCGGCTCGCGCCAGAAAATCGGCAACTACCCCGGAGTCACGGTCGAAAAAAAATCCGGCCTTTGGGTTTGTGGCAGCCGCACCTTCACCCTAGTCGACCTCCCCGGTACCTATAGCTTGGCCGCCTCCTCGCCCGATGAACGGGTGACGCTCGATTTTCTCGCGGGCCATCTCGACGGAGAGCCCAAGCCGGACGCCGTGATTTGCGTCGTCGATGCCTCCAATCTGGTGCGCAATCTTTTCCTTGCTTCGCAAGTGGCCGACCTCGGTCTTCCCATGGTCATTGCGCTCAACCTGGCCGATGCGGCGGACCGTGCCGGGATCAGCATCGATGCGGCCCTGCTTTCGCGTCGTCTTGGCATTCCGGTCGTGCGTCTTGTCGCAACGAGGGGCGAGGGGGTAAACGCTCTCGGTCATGCCGTGGCCGAAGCGGCCGAGCAGGGTGCCCTCATGGCCGAGGTGCCTTGGCCGGAGGCGGCGGAACGTGCGGTGAAATACTTGGCGGCCGGACTGGGAAAAGAAGGGGTGCGTCCGCTCGCCCCCGGCGAACTACGCCGCATTCTTTTCGATCCCCGCAGTGCCGTGCTGGCGCGCGCCGGTTGGCCCGCGGGGGCCGACCCCGCCCCGCTCCTGGGCGCCTCGCGTGATATTCTCTCCGCCGCGGGATGGCACCCGCTTTCGGCCGAAGCGCTCCTTCGTTACGAGCACCTCGGCCATCTCACGGCCGATGCGGTCAAGTTTCCTGAAAAGCGGCGGCGGTCGCCGACCGAACGTCTCGATGCCGTGCTGACCCACCGCGTCTGGGGGCTGGCCTTCTTTGTCCTCATCATGTTCATGGTTTTTCAATCGATCTACACGTGGTCCGGTCCCTTTATGGCGGCGATCGAGGTGGTCATCGCGCAGACCCAGGAACTGGTTGCGCCGTGGCTTGTGCCGTGGCCCGCCGGGCAAAGCCTGCTGGTCGACGGAGTCATTGGCGGGGTCGGTGGGGTCATTATTTTCCTGCCCCAAATCCTCATCCTCTTTTTCTTCATCGCCCTGTTGGAGGATACGGGCTACCTGGCGCGCGGTGCCTTCCTCATGGACAAAGTGTTCGGCTGGTGCGGCCTCAACGGGAAAAGTTTTGTCCCCATGCTCTCGAGCTATGCCTGTGCCATTCCGGGGGTCCTCGCCGCGCGGACCATCGAGGACCCGCGGGCGCGGCTGACCACGATTCTGGTTTCCCCGCTTATGAGTTGCTCGGCGCGATTGCCGGTCTACACGCTGATGATCGGCGCATTCATCGAGCCTTCGTACGGTGCCGTTTGGGCCGGCGGGCTGCTTTTCGCCCTGCACGTCGTCGGCCTCGCCGTGGCCGTTCCGGTGGCTTGGGCGGTGAACAAGTTTGTCCTTCGGACCCGCCCCCAGCCATTCCTGCTCGAGATGCCTCCCTACCGTCTGCCGCGGTTGCGCGATATTTTCTGGCGCATGTGGGAGCGGGCGCGCGAGTTCCTCCGGCGCGCCGGGACGGTCATCGTGGCCATGACCATTGTTATCTGGGCTTTGGTCTATTTTCCGCGACCCGCCGAAGTGCGCGAACGCGCCATGGCAGATTTGTCCGTGCTCAACGATAGCTCCGCGATCGACCGCGCGGTCGATGCCGCTTATCTGGAACAAAGTTATCTGGCGCGGGCCGGACGTGCGGTCCAGCCGGTTTTCGATCTGGCCGGCTTTGACTGGAAAATCACCGTGGGCGTCCTCGCCAGTTTTCCCGCGCGTGAAGTGATCATCTCCACCTTGGGCACGATTTATGGAGTGGGACAGGATGCGGATGAAGCATCCGGCGACTTGCGTTCGGCTTTGGCCCGCGATTTTTGGACGCACGGGCCGCGCACCGGACATCCCGTCTTTACTCTGCCCGTCGCCCTGGCCGTCATGGTCTTCTTTGCGCTCTGCCTGCAGTGTGGCGCAACTGTGGCGGTCATGGCCAAAGAGGCGGGGTGGCGCTGGGCGCTTTTCGGCTTTCTTTACATGACCGCGCTGGCCTGGCTGGGTGCGGTCTTGACCTTCCAACTCGGCACGCTTTGGTTGGGGCCAGGATTATGATGGAAATACTTCTCCTCGTCATTGTGGTGGGCGGCGCACTTGTTTATTTGGGCCGTCGCGCCTGGCTGCGCTTGCTCGGTGCCCGCGGTAATTGCTGCGGGGGCTGTCCGCTCGGTCTGCCCAAAATCGGGCTGGCAGACCGGCCGGGCCGGGGGTCTAGTGAAAAGAGCATGAAAGCCGCGGCCGTCTTTCTCCTCGCCACGGCAGGCGGACATTCCTTGGCGACAGCAGAGCTCACACCGCACCAGCGCACGGAGGCAGAGCGCATCGCCGCGCTGAGCGTGCCCAGCCCGACGGAATTTTTTGCCGCGATTGACAAGGCAGGCAAGCCGGATTGGATGTCCTTCTACCGAGAGCCCGTACCGACGACTTATTCCACCCGGCCGCGCACGGCACTCAACCTCGGTGCGCTCGTGACCGACGGATACGTCGCGGTTGAGGCACAGGACGGCCAGCAGGTCAAAAATACGGGCAAAGACATCATCGCACTGGCCGGCGCACTCGGGGTGGGCGAAGATGTTTTGGTCCGCGGAAAAAGTATTGCCGACTTTGCCGATCAAAATGATTGGTTCGCCCTGCGCGAGGAACTTGAAGCGACGACCAACGAGGTCCGCCGCGCCATGATCGCCCAACGTGATGAAGCGCTTGCTTCACTCATTACCGCCGGTGCCTGGCTCCGTGCGCTCGAAGTGGGTAGCCGCGCGGCCGAGCTCAGCGGGGAAGAAAAAGCCGCCGGCCTTCTGCACCAAGCCGTCCTCGTCGGGTGGCTGCGCGGCGAACTGCAACTGCTGCCCGAAAAATCGCGCCGCGATGCGGCGGTTTTGCAAACGGACCTCGCCCTGGCCTCGCTCGAGGAAACGATGCAAGGGGAGGCCTCGGCGGTATTCGGCCAGCAGCGCGTGCGCGCGGTCAAGGAAACTGCCGCGCAGTTCATTGCCGCCATGGCCGCCAAGGAGCCATGAAAATTATCGTCCTCATGCTTCTCGCGGCGATCTTGCCTTGCCTCTCCGGCGCGCGGAGCCCGTCCCCCGAACCGTCTCCCCCCGCACTCCCGCTGGCCTCTGCTCCCCTGCGGGTCAGACTGGCCGACCTGGGCACCGCGCTTTCCAACGAGGGTTTTAAAATGCGGGACCGCCTCTGGAGCGGCCGCGTCGAGGCGGGGCAACCACAGCGGCTGGCCGTGAATCTCTTTCGGGGCAATCACTACTGGTTTTGCGCCGCAGTCGGGCTGGCGGACGGCAAAGCAAAGCTGACTGTTTTCGCTCCGGACGGCCGTGCCGTGGAGACCGTCGACCACCAAGATCCGGGCCTTGCTGCGGCTGGCCTGACAGCCGAGACCACGGGACAGTACTTTCTGCAGATCGAAACCGCCGGGGGGCCGGCCGCGGATTTTTGCCTGCTCTATCTTTTCAAATAAAAGCAAATGCCATGAGGACCGAGACAACCGAAAAACTGCAAGGACCGGCCGTGCGCCAGTATTCCGTCTTCCTCGCCAACCGGGTCGGCGCCCTTCTTGAGGTGGTCAAAATGCTCTCCGAAGCGCGCGTTGTCGTGCTCGCCTTGAGTATCCAAGATTCCTCCGAAACCTCCATCGCCCGGATCATCGTCAGTGATCCGGAACTGCTCGAGGAATTGTTCGGACGTCATGATATCGCCTACGGCGCCTGCGCGGTGGCGGTGGCCGAACTGGAGGAAGGCGCCTCCGATCTCCCGCGCCTCCTCGCCGCCCTGCTCGAGGCCGAGGTGAATATCCTCTTCAGCTACACCCTGCTGGTCCGTCCGCGCGGACGCCCCCTCGTCGCGGTGCACACCGACGACTTGGAATGTGCCAGCGCGGTGCTGGAAGGCCGCGGTTTTCGCGTGCTGCGGCAATCCGATCTTTCGCGGTAGTTCCGGTCGCTTGCGTGCGGTGAGTCTAGGAACGCTCGAAAACGACGTCTTCTTCGCCGTCAGTCCCGCCCGCGGCGGCCAGGAGGGCCGGGGGCTGCTGCGCGGTCGTTTTCGCCCCGAGGGCGCGGAGTTTTTCGGTCTGGCCGATGAGATTGCCGCGCCCCTCGCGCAATTTGTTCATCGCATCGTCGTAACTCTCCTGCGTCTGCCGGAGACGCATCCCGATATTTTCGAGATCATGGCAGAAGGCGGCAAATTTGTCATAGAGCTTGCCCCCCTGCTCGGCGATTTGTACCGCGAAGCGGCTCTGCTTGTCCTGCTGCCAGAGTTGCGCGACGAGGCGCGCGGTGGCCACCACATTGGGTGCCGTGACCAGCACGACATTGCGCTCCAAGGCCTCGCCGATCAGCTCGGGTGCGGTGTCCAGCGCGGCGTGGAGGGCGGGTTCGATCGGCACGAAGAGAAAGACAAAATCCGGTGACTTGATCCCGGCCAGATTCGCGTAGTCTTTCGACGAGAGTTGCTCGATGTGCCGGCGCAGGCCATCGGCATGTTCCTTCGCGGCCGTGGCGCGTTCTTCGTCGCCGGTCGCGCTGCACTGGCGTTCGTAAGCGACGAGCGAGACCTTGGCGTCGATGATCAGTTGCCGGCCGCCGGGCAGATCGAGCACCACGTCGGGCTGGAAGCGCCGGCCACCTTGGCCGGTGGCCGAGACTTGGGTCCGGAAATGCTGGCCTTTGACCAACCCCGCTTTTTCCAGTACCGACTCGAGGATCATCTCGCCCCAGTTGCCGCGGGTTTTCGACTGACCCTTCAGGGCTTGGGTGAGGTTGCCCGCTTCGCGTGAGACCTGCTGGTTGAGCTCACTCAGACGCCGTACTTCTTCCGTGAGGGCATGGCGTGCCTTGCCTTCCTCCCCGTAGGCTTCGTGCACTTGTCGTTTGAATTCCTGCAAACGCTCGCCGAGCGGACCGAGCAACTGTTCGAGTTGCGCGCGGTTGTGCTCGGTGAAGCGCTTCGATTTATCCTCGAGGATGGACGAGGCGAGGTTTTCAAATTCCGCTTTGAGGGCCGCTCGTGATTCTTCGCGGCCGGCCGCCTTTTGTTTTTCCGTGGCCAGTTCCCCGGTGTAGTCGCGCAATTGCGCGGCCAGGGTGCGGCGTTCTTCGTCGAGGGATTGGATTTGCCGGCTGAGCTCCGCAGCCTGCGATCGGGCGGCCGCCGCTTCCGTCCCGGCGCGCACCGCACGCAAGTAACCAAGAAGAAAACCGACCAAGCCCCCGAGGAGCAAAGCCGCCACTGCCCACCAGTAATGCTCATCCATGGCTGCCATCTTTAACACGAGTCGCCCCGATGTTCCAAAGAATGCCGGTTTCGGCTGCCGGGGAAGGCCAGCACTCTGGTGGTTGCTTCCCGCCGTGCCGTCCGCTATGTGTAGGGTATGAGTATTTCGACCGCCACCGCCCGCGGCCCGGCTTCAGCCCAGCAGAATGCCAAGCTGATGAACGGCGCGGAGATTCTCGTCAAGTGCCTTGAACTCGAAGGGGCGGACACCATTTTCGCTTACCCGGGTGGGGCTAGTATGCCTATCCATCAAGCACTTACGCGCTCAAAAAAGATCCGGACGATTCTGCCGCGCCACGAGCAGGGCGGGGTCTTTGCGGCCGAAGGTTACGCCCGCGCCACGGGCAAAGTCGGCCTCTGCATGGCCACCTCCGGACCCGGTGCGACCAACCTCGTGACCGGCCTGGCCGATGCCTTCATGGATTCCGTGCCGATCATTGCGGTGACCGGTCAGGTTCCGCAGGAAATGATCGGCCGTGGCGCTTTCCAAGAAACCGATTTCTTCGGCATGACCCTGCCGATCGTGAAGCACAGCTACCTTATTTGGGATATCTGCGAGATTCCGCGCATCGTGAAAGAAGCTTTCCATATCGCGACTTCCGGCCGCCCCGGCCCCGTGGTGATCGACCTGCCGAAAAATATCCAAAACCAAAAAATGGAGCCGGTCTTTCCCGAGACGATCACGCTGCGGGGATACAACCCAGACAAGCGTGCGACCGACGAGCAGCTGCTTGAAATCATGCGCCTGATCAAGCAGTCGCGCGAACCCATGATTTATTGCGGCGGCGGCATCATCACGTCGGATGCCGCGCCCGAATTGCTCGAATTTGTCGAGCGTGCCCAGATCCCCGTGGCCACCACCCTCATGGGTATCGGTTGCTTCCCCGAGACGCATCCGCTCTCGCTCAAATGGCTCGGCATGCACGGCACGGTCTACGCCAACAATGCGGTCAACGAGGCCGACCTCCTCCTCGCCATCGGCGTGCGTTTCGACGACCGCGTGACCGGCAAGGTGGAAAAATTCGCGGAACACGGGACCATCGTCCACGTCGACATCGACGATTCCGAGTTGGATAAAAACAAGGTTGTCGCGCTGCCCATCCTGAGTGATGTCAAATACGCGCTCCAGCGCTTGAATGAACTTCTCGCCAAAGAAGGCGCCGAGCGGGTCCAAGGCCACAAATTTGACCGCTTCAAGCCTTGGTATGAAAAAATTGCGGCTTGGAAAAAGGCGCAACCTTTCCGGTACAAGGACACGGACGATGCCATCCAGCCGCAATACGTTATTGAACAGCTTTATCAACTGACCAAAGGCCAAGCCATTCTCACCACCGGAGTGGGACAACACCAGATGTGGGCGGCGCAGTATTACGATTTCGACCAGCCGCGCAGCTTCATCACTTCGGCCGGTCTTGGCGCCATGGGCTTCGGATACCCGGCCGCGATGGGCGCGAAAGTGGCTTGCCCCGATGTCCAGGTCGTCGACATCGACGGCGACGGTTCCTTCCTCATGAACGTGCAGGAATTGGCCTGCGCCCACGTGGAAAAAATCGCGGCCAAGGCCATCATCCTGAACAATCAGCACCTCGGCATGGTGGTGCAGTGGGAAGACCGTTTTTACGAGAGCAACCGCGGCCACACCTTCCTCGGTGATCCCGAGGACACCGCGCGCATTTACCCCGACTACGTGGAGATCTGCAAAGGCTTCGGCGTGCCTTGCGAGCGCGTCATCCACAAAAAAGACCTCCGGCCCGCGCTGCAGCGGATGCTCGAGGCCAAAGGCGTCTACGTCCTCGACGTCATGACCCCTTACACCGAGCACGTCTTGCCCATGATCCCGGCGGGCATGACCTACAAGGATATCATCACAGATTAGTTTCCCGGCCGCCTTTCCGGCGGCCTTGTGCCCATGCCCGAAGACGCCCCGACGTTGGATCTCAGCGCCCTCGATTTCCGTCCCTCCTGGGCCAAGGACCCGTCCTCGGCCCCGCCGCACGAACCGCCTGAGTTCCGCGAACCGCGCGAATCGCGTGGCCCGCGTGGCCCGCGTCCGGACCAGCGCGGCGGCTTCAGCCGCGGAAAGCCACCGGCCCGCGAGAGCAAGGAATTTCGCGGACCGGCGGACCGCAACAAGTTTTCCGGTCCCCGCCGCGACGAACGACCGGCCCCGCCGCCGAATCCTTTTCCCTGGCTCCGCATCGCTTTCACCGCCACCGCCTCCGCGGTCGAAACCGTGGCCCAGCAAGTCCGTCATACCGGCAAAACCTTCAGCCTCTTCGACATTGCCCGCATCCTCCTGCGCAACCCGGCCTCCTACACCATCGACCTCACCTCCGCGCCGAAGCAGCCGGAAGGACCGTTCTATCTGGTCGACCTCGACCGGAGCGTCTGGCTCCACCGCGACACCGCTTTGCGTCACCTCCTGCGCAAGAAGCGGGAGGAATTCTACCGGGCCGAGACCGTCGAAATCGAACCGCCCAAAGGCAACTTCCCGGTCGTCGCGGTCTGCGGCATCTCCGGACTCCTGCTTGGTCCGCCGAACCATCATGATTTCGAGCGCAAGCTCCGTGACCTCCATCGCGAGCGTTTCGCCCGGCTCGATTTCGAAACCTTCCGCTCCCGGCTGAAAATGGAACGTGATCCGGAGGTGATCGGGAAGTGGCGGGCCGAAGCTTCAAAGTCGGTCGAGTATTACCCGCGCGAAGGCGAGGCCCCGGAAAAGTTGGCCGACCTCGCGGCGGTCGAACGCCATTTCGACACCCACCATGCCGCCGCGCACCTCAAGTTCACCGATCTCGCCCCCGTGCCCGGCGATCCGAAGACCACCGCCGTCGATCCCGCCCTCGGCCCGTTGCTTAATTACGCCCGCGAGGAAGAAGAGCGGTTTCCCCTCCGTCTGGCCCAAAGTCTGAGCCGCGCACTGAGCGGTGCCGGCCTGCGTTTCCACAAAAGCGCCAACCGGACCACCTTTGTTTCCGCCTCCCGCTCGCGGCATCTCAACCTCGATGAAACCCCGGTTAGCGATTCCATCCGTAAGATCATCGAGACCGTCCGCGGGAAAAAATCCCTTCGCCGCACCCAGCTCCTCGACCTCCTTGCCCCGGCCTCCCTGGTCCCGGCGCCGCCCCCATCGGCCGCAGGCGCCCCGCCAGCCGAATCCGCCCCGTCGGCTCCCGCTGACCCCGCTCGCGATGCCGTGATCAACGATCTTCTTTGGCTCACCCACGAGGGCTATGTGATCGAGTATGCCGACGGGCGTCTCGAGTCGGTGCCTCAGCCGAAAAATCCGCCCAAGCCGGCCGAAGAAAAACCGGCCGTGAGCGAAGCCGTGACCGACGTCGTTCCTGAAGTCGTGGCACCTGCAGACACCGCTCCTGTGGTCATTCCGGAAGAGCCGGCTCCGGCTGGTTCCTGACTCAATCCGCCTGGCCCATCAGGTCCCCTCGCTTGCGGTAATATTCGTAGCGCGCCCGCACTGCGGCGATGTAAGCCCGGGTGCTGGCGATATCCATGGCCCGGCTTAACTCCTCGGCCGTGATCAACTCGCCGCCCGACCAGCGCTGCACGCGGCTCCGTCCGGCATTGTATTCGCCCAAGGCGAAGGGCAAGGGATCTTCCTGCGCTGACCAATGGCGCAAAGCGCGGCCCAGATACCATGTGCCGACCTCGAGGTTGGTTTTCGGGTCAAGCAGGTCCTCGGGAACGAAGGTTTCGATCCGTTCCGCGGTCGCCCAGTCCTGCGCCGCCGGCTCGGTCACCTGCATCAATCCGCGTTCGCCGTGACCACCGAGCTTGTCGGGGTGAAAACGACTCTCTTGCCAGATAACCGCCTTGACCAAGAGAGGGTCCACGCCATTCCGCGCCGCGGCCGCGGCAATTTTATGGTCGTAGAGACTGTGACGTCCGAAACCGACCCATGCGGTCAGGCGGTAGAAGGGATCCTTATCGGCCAGCAGCAAAACGGCGGCCGCCGCAGCCCAGAGGAAAATCGCGGCACCCGAGATCCAGATGAGGCGTTTGGCCATGAAGGTATAATTTAACCCCACCTGGCTTTCGCATCCAGAGCTATGCGCAGCCTTCCACCGATCAGCGCCAGAGGTCCGCGTAAGCGTGGGAAAATCGCCGGGTCGCTTGCGCGTCGGGCAAAACTTCGACGAGGCGCGGAGACCCGGCCGGAAACGGGTTGTCCGGTCCGGCCACCACCCCGTAGTGCCAGCCAAAGATTTCCGCCCAGCCGCGCAGACGCAGTTGGTGCGTGTTGAGAAAGGCCGGGTGCTGGAACAGGCGGTCGAAGATTTGTCCTCCTCCGTTGTTGATCACGGCCAATGTGATCTCGGCCGCGCCGAGCTGTGCGGACGGCCACAATCCGGCCAAATCGTAAAGCGCCGACAAATCGCCAAGCAGGGCCGCGGTCGGCCGGTCCGTTCCGGCCAAGCCGAGCGCAGTCGAGACCAGGCCATCAATCCCGTTGACGCCGCGGTTGGCATGGACCGTGCGATGGTTTTCCTCGCGCGGTGCGGCCAGATCCCATTCGCGGATCGGCAGGCTGTTCCCGAGAAAGACCCGCGCATCATCGGCCAGGCGGGTGGCGAGCATCCGGACCAATCCGGCTTCGCTGCACGGTTCCGCATGAAGCATTTTCTCCACTTGCTCCGCCGCCGCGCGGTCGCGGGAAAAAAGCGGACCCGCTCGGCCGGCTTTCGGTGCGAAATCAGCGCAAATTTCGCGGAAAGCGGTGAGTGGCACTACCGGTGAGGCGGTAGCCAGACCGGGCAAGTTCACCGCGGCGACATGCAAGACGTTCCACTCTTCGCACTCGCGCCAGAAGCGCGGGGTGGGGACCCCGCCGATCCGGATCACGCCGTCGCAGGCCGCGCGGCATTCCGGCGTGAGCAAGAGACCTTCGCCAGAGTGCAGGCTGAAATCCTGCAGGTTGCGCTGCCCGCGCAATTGCGAAACCGCCTCAAGGTAGAGCGGGCTGTCCAGCGAGGCCAGCCACGGGGCCAGCGCCTGTGCGTCCGGCGGATCGAGCGATGAGACAAGCACGAGCGGATGGCGCACTTGCCGAAAAAAGTCTTGGCAAATCCGCCGGGCATCCGGTGTTTCCATCCATGGTCTTTGGCGCGGCGGTTCCTCCAGACTCCCCAGGGCAATAGCCTCGACCACACCTTCCACCAGCGGCTCTGCGAAACACACGTTGAGATGAAGAGGTCCGTAGAGCGGACCCAGAGCAGCGAGTTCCCCCGGGGCGTCGAGGTCGACCACCGGCACGGCGGCGGCGGCAAAAAGCGGCAATTGGTTGATGGTTTGCGGCGCCCCGCTGCCGCGCAGCCGGCGCGGACGGTCTGCCGTCACCGCAATGAGACGACGGCCGCTCTGCACCGCTTCAAGCATGGCGGGCAGCAACTCGGCAGCCGCCGTACCCGAGGTGGTGATTACCGCAACCGGTCGCCCGTCGCGCGCTTCCCGCCCGAGTGCAAAAAAAGCCGCACTGCGCTCCTCGAAAAACGAAACCAGATTGAAGGAAGCCCGCGCCGCCGCGCAGGCCAGCACGAGGGGGGCATTTCGTCCGCCGGGACAAAGACAAATCGTGCGCACGCCCGCCGCGTGCAGCGCGTGGAGAATTTCCGCGGACAGTACGCAGTTGGTTTGCGCCGTGCTCAAAGTCCCAGATTGCCTCGGGTAGCGGCAAGTTTGAGGCGAAGCTCGTCCGTCTCGCGCCTGAGGTCACTGCCCGCGACCAGCCCGCAGCCGGCCCCGCAGCGGGTGGACTCCCGGTCCCACTGCACACCGCGGATCGCCACGAGGCAGCGGGCGGTGCCGTCGGGCAGGGCCAAGCCGAAAGGCGCAGCGAAAGACCCGCGATCCACTCCGTCCAACCGTTGCACCCACCAGCGCCAGTCTCCCCGCGGAGCGATGCCTACGGCCGGTGTGGGATGGAGCAAACGCACCAAGTCAGCAAAGGCCGGCGTTTGCGCGGGTGTGACCCGCAGGTCGGTGCGCAGGTGGGAAAGAATGCCGATGCGCCACAATCTGGTTGCCCCGCGGGTCACGCTGCCGAGTGGTCCCATCTGTGCGGTCAAATCGTCCAGCACCAGTGCATGTTCGCTCCGCTCTTTGGGGTCGTCCATCATCTCGTCGGGGGCACGTCCGGCCCGCGCCGTGCCGGCCACCGCCATGGTCTGGATTTCCACGCCGTCGTCGGCGAAGAGCAATTCGGGCGAGGCTCCCAGATGACCACCGTCCGCATCCCAATATCCATAGGGCATCAATCCGGCCGGCAAATTAGCCAGCGCACGCAAGGCCCGCTCAAGCTCGGCCTCCCTCAGGGCGCCCGAACTTTGTTCAAAAACAGCGGGTACCGCTTTCGACAATTCGCCGCGGCGCAGGGCCGCTTGCACCGCATGGAAAGTCGCGGCAAAGGCGGTCAGATCGAATTCGCGCCAACGGCGCGCGGATGTCTCACCGCGCAATTGCTGGGCCAGCCCGTCAGGCGAAACGGCGGCAGCCTGCGGGTAAATACGCCAAGGCTGCGGGTCGCGCAGCATATAGTCCGGCCGGTAGAAGGATAAATGGTCCGGGTGCGGCTGCGCGGACTTCTCCGGCTGGCCCCAGGCGATGATCCAACGGTCCTCGGACCAGGCAAAAAGCGCGCCGCACTGCAGGAAAGCGCGCAAGCTTTCGGCCGACGGCGAAGAGCGTCGCAGCCAAGCGGCGGCTGGCTCGGGTCGCGGGGTGGTCGGGACGCTCAACATCATAATGCTTAACGTCCCGCGCGGTTGCCCGGGATTCGGCGCTCTCTTAGCCGCGCAACTTACGCTCGGCTTGCAGCCAGTCGGATTCCGGGTCGCCCGGCAGCCCGAGATTTTTCCGGCGCTCGGCGAGGTAGTAGGCTTTCAAGGCAATCTCTTCCCTCCTGCAGGAATCGACCAGACCGGCCACTTCGGATTTTCGACTCACCCGGCGGGCCAGGACGCGGGCCGGGGCGGCTGCGGCGGCCCGGGGTCGGGCCGCGACCGGTTTACGCGCCGGTTTTTTTGTGACTGTTTTTTTGCCCGGCCTCAGGGCGGATTTTTTTTCTTTTTTTGGCATGCCTCAATTTTGGGTTCGCGGGCTATTTAAAGTGGGAGGTCTGCCCGGGGCCAAGTTTTTTCGGCTTTCCACCCGCCTCCGCCGGTTTAGCTTTGAGCTGTGGGAATTTCGCTGGCTGAATTTTTTATCCGGTGGTTCGTCACCGCTGTGTCGGTCTTTGTCGCATCCTGGATCGTACCCGGGATCGATTACACCAGCTTCCTCGGGCTGGCCTTTGCCTCGCTCCTTTTGGGGATGATCAATGCCCTGGTGCGCCCCTTGCTCCTCATTCTCTGCCTGCCGCTTATTCTCGTCACCATGGGCCTCTTCATCCTCGTGCTCAATGCTCTCCTCCTCTGGTTTGTGGCCGGAATTTTGCCGGGCAGCTCGTTCACCGTGTCGGGATTTTGGGCTGCCTTCTGGGGTGGCTTGGTCATCAGTGTGGTCAGTTGGATGCTCAGTGCCTTTTTCCGCGGGAGTGACGGCCGCATTTACCCGCTGACCCACCACCCGGTGATCAAGCAGGCCCGGGGTCGCACCCTCGATTGATCATGATCCCCGCGGGCTTACGGCGTTGGCTGGAGAGCGGACGCACCGGCATCAAAGTCTGCGGCATTACCCGGGAGGAAGATGCCTTGGCGGCCATTGCGGCGGGGATCGATGCCCTTGGCTTCAATTTTTATCCCAAATCGAAACGTCATGTTCCGCTGGCTGACCTGGCCGGATGGATCGCGCATTTGCCGGAGGAAATCGGACGCGTTGCCGTGGTGGTCAACCCCGACGAGGAGCTGTTGTCCCGTCTCTGCGGCAGCGGCCTTTTCCATGCCATCCAATTCCACGGTGAGGAATCTCCGGCTTTCTGCGCGCGTTGGGGAGGGGATTTTTATCTCAAGGCCCGCCCTCTTTCCGACCAAGCCTCGGCCCGGGCGGCCAGTGCGGATCCGGCCCCCAGTCTCTTGCTCGATGCCCCTGCCCCCGGCGTGTTCGGCGGAACGGGTCAGGTTATCGATTGGTCGCTCGCCGCCTCTGTCGCCGCCCGCCGCCCCATCGTCTTGTCCGGCGGCCTGCATCCGGGCAATGTCGCGGCGGCTGTGGCCCAAGTCGGACCCGCCGCGGTGGATGCCGCGAGCGGGGTCGAGTCAGCTCCCGGCCGGAAAGACCCGGCCAAGATGCGCGATTTCGTGGCCGCTCTGCGCGGGACTTAATTCCCCCAACCATGGGCAACGTCCTCTTACTCGCTCGCTTCCTCTTCAAGCGGCGGCGCTAGAGCTTCGTGGCTGCCGGACATGGTGATGGTGCCCGCGTCGAATGACGTGATGTCGCCGAGGTTCGAGAGGGCGTATTCCTCCACACACGATCCATCGCCTTGAAAGAAACGTGCCGTGTTCTCATTCGCCCCGGGGACCAGTATCACGCGCTTGTCCCCGGTTCCAGTCGACACGCGCAAGAGCGGCAAGCCGTCCGTCGTTTCCAAGACCGGTCCGGTTGGGTGCGGCCTGGCGCGGAGGACCAACTGACGCGAGGCGCCCGGGTCGAGCGGGTTCTCGACCAGACGCACCGCGACCTCGGCCGGGGTCTCGCCACCCGAAGCCACCAAAGACCCGTCGCGCCACCCGAAACCCGAACTATCGGTGATCTTTTTGTCGAAGACATATTCCCAACCCCCGCCATCGCCCCGTCGCCGGATCGCCACGGTGCGCTGGCCGTCCGGCACAGCCAGGGTGGCGACGAAATAGTCCTGCTCCGTCGCCGCGGCGAGCGAGGTGATCTTTCCCCCATCGGCCGGCGGACTCCATTCGGCCAGACGTCCTTCTTCCGGGTTGTAATGCGCCACCCGGGTCGAGCCATCGAGGCGTTCCTCGAGGACCCAGAAAGTATTTTCCCGTCCGGCTGAAACGGTCCGTACTTTGGCCTCCGGCGGCACCTCAAATTTCGACCAGCCCGCTTGCCAGCGCCAAACCGAGCCATCCGCACCTGCCGCCACGGCACCTTGGTCGAGCAGGGCCAGCGAGGTAAGCGGCGAGGGAAGGTTGGTCTCTTCACCTTGTGCAGCGAAGGAGGGCAGAAGGTGGAAGCGCACCGCGCCCCCCTCCAGTAGGGCGAGCCGGTCGCCCCGCGCGGCCACCGCCACCACTTCATCCCTCTTCAGAGGCAAGGGGACCTCTACCCCATCTGCCAGTCCGGCCGCCCGCAATTTTCCATCGAGTAGAGCGAAGGCGACGGTTTTCCCGACGGCCAACTGGACGGCCCGCGCCGCTTCGGGCCGCGGCCCGGTTACCACCGTGCGCCAGCGCGCTTCGCTCTCCGGCGAATAACGCACCAGCAACCCGCGTGCCCCGGCCAATCTGGCCATGAGCAGGATATCGCCTCCGGGCAGAAGTTGCGTTGCCCCCACCGAAACGATGCGCGGTGAATCGGCGCGCTCGATCCAATCATTGAAATGGAAGGCCTCGCCGCTGATCGCGATGTCGCCGACCACGAAGCCGCGCGCCGTATAAGTTCCCGCGGCCACGGGTTGCCCGGCATCGTCATGGCCGTCCCAATCGGTCGAGAGCCCGTTGAGGCCGATGCGGAACCGGCTAAAAGGCCACTCGTCGCAGAGCACGCGGACCAAGGCCGCATCCTGGTCATAGATACCGAGACTCACCGTCCCGCTGCTCGTCGCCGGGATGAAGCGGATATGGGTGGCCTGCGGAACCGTTTCGCCGGGCGGGGTGGCCCGGCCCAGCGTCGCGCCGACCATGACGGCGAGAGCTAGAGGTAGTAGCGCCATTTGAGGTCGGGAAAGATGTTGTCACGTTCCCGGCACGCGGCCAGAAAATCCTTGTCCGTCCGCCCGCTCCGCAGGATGTCGTAAAGACGGTTGCAGCGTAGCAGGTGGTCCTTGGTCCGCTTGGCCGCGTAGTCCTTGGCCGTCCCCGTGCGCATGAGGAAAGCCCAGTCGCTGGCTTGGGCGAGCAAGAGTTCGCGCCCCATTTGCCGGAGGGTCTCCTCCTTCGTCTTGCTCCGCGTCCGCTCATAACGCCGCGCCATTTCGGTCATCCGCCGCGCCGCGACATGCAGGTGCGGATAGATCCAGGCGTTGGAGGAGTCGAGCCAGACCTCCCAATAGCCCTTGTCACCCCAGCTCGACGCGCAGGGCTCGACCACTTGGAGGACCTCATGGCCGGCCAGGTAATCGGTCGGCGTGGTCAGGGCGAAGACCTCCTGATCGTAGGCCGCCTTGCGCAGGAAAAGGTCGAGAAATTCCGGTCCTTCGAACCACCAGTGGCCGAACAACTCGGCGTCGAAAGGACTGACCAGGACCGGTTCGACCGGCATTTCCGCGCACAAGGGTGCGAATTGCCGGATGCGCTGGGCCAAAAAATCTGCCGCATGCGCTTCCGCCGCCGCCTCGGCCCACGGGCGGTGATAGAGCTCCTTGTGCTCCGTGCGCCCGGTGATGCGATGGTATTTCAGCCCGGTGAATTTGCGCTGCGCATCCCCGCCGAGGAATGGCCGCAAGTAACCAAGCGGGAGATCATGGCCGATGTCGCGGTAAAAATCCCGGTAAGCGGGGTCGCCCGGGTAGCCTTCCTCTTGACTCCAGACCTGCCGGCTTGAGTCCCGGTCGCGCCCGAAAACCGCCAGGCCCTCCGGCGTGTAGCAAGGCGCATAAATAGCCCAACGGGGCTGCGGCTTGCCGAAGATCAGTCCGTGCGCATCAAGTACGAACCATTTCAAACCGGCTTCACTCAAGTAGTTTCCCAAACCCGGAAAATAAGCGCACTCCGGCAACCAGATACCGGACGGCTGGCGTCCGAAAAGTTCACGGTGGTAGTCGCAAGCAGTCAGAATCTGCGCCCGCACCGCCTCCGGGTGCCCGGCCATCAGCGGCAAAAACCCGTGCGTGGCCGCACAGGTGATGATTTCAAGGAGCCCCGCCTCCTGCAGGGCGCGAAAGGCCGGGATGAGACGGCCGCCCCGCGCGGCAAAATAGTCCCGCGTCGCCCGGAAGCGCTCGAGGTAGAATTCGGCCAACCCCCGGGACGCCGCATCGCCCGCGGTGCGCGAGACCTCACTTTCGGCCAGCGCGACCGAACGGTCGAGATGGCGCGCCGCCCTTTCCCGCAAAAGGGGGTCCTCCATCATCGCACCCAGCGTTGGGGTAATCGACATGGTGACCCGCACCGGCGCCCGCTCGGCCGCCAACCGTTCGAAGACCCGGAGCAATGGCACATAGGTCTCGGCGATCGCCTCGTAAAACCAATCCTCCTCGAGGAAATCCACATGCTCGGGATGCCGCACATAAGGCAGATGCGCGTGAAGCAAAAGAGCGAACTGTCCTTCTCTCATCGCGGCCACCCGAAACCAGATCGATTGGTCAGGGGTGCGGAAACATACTTAGGATTTCAACTCCGCACCGGTCGTGGCGTCGGTCAGGACAAACTTCTCGCGGTGCATCGTGGGGTCAGGTTTGAAGGAAAGCCGGCCGCCGTAGCGGCGCTCGATATCGACGAGTAGCTCTTCGTCCTCGGTGCGCAGGCGGTTGAGCAGGTCCGGATTTACGATGACCTTGATCTCGTGGATGGTCTCAATGTTCCTGCGCATCACCCCGTGCAGGGCGCGTTGTAATTCGACGGACATCGTCATGGTGTTTTTGATCAGACCACGCCCCTCGCAATACGGGCAGGGATCAAACTGCGACATGCGCATGCTTTCAGCGGCGCGCTGGCGGGTCATTTCCATCAGCCCGAGTTGGGAGATGGGCAGGACATGGGTGCGGGCCTTGTCGCGTTTGAGGCGCTGGCGCATCAGCTGGTAGACCGACTGCTGGTCTTTGCGCGATTTCATGTCGATAAAGTCGGCGACAATCAGGCCGCCGATGTTGCGCAGCCGCATTTGGCGGGCGATTTCGTCGGCCGCTTCGAGGTTGGTCTGCACGATGGTGCGCTCGACGTCCTTGCCGCCTTTGTTGCGGCCGGTGTTGACGTCGACCGAAATGAGCGCCTCGGTCTCGTCGATCACGATGTAGCCGCCGCAGGGCAGCCAGACCTGGCGGTGGAAGGCTTTCTCGACCTGTTTGTCCACGCCGTATTTTTCGAAGATGTGCTGCTCCTCCTGGTAGAATTGGATCCGTTTCTTCGAGCGGGGGGAAACCTGGGCGACGAGTACCTGCATGCGCTCGACGGAAGGAAGGTCGTCGCAAATCACGGCATCGACTTCCTCGGTCAGGAAATCGCGCACCGTGCGTTCGATCAAGTCGGGCTCCTCAAAAAGTTGGTAAGGCGCGCGCTGCTCCTCCATGTTTGATTCGATTTCGTTCCACTGCTCGAGAAGCAGGTGGAGATCGCGGACGAAAAAGCGCGAGCGCTGGCCGGCGCCGACCGTGCGGATGATCACGCCCATGCCTTCGGGGATTTCCAATTCGTTGAGCACCTTGCGCAGGCGTTCGCGCTCCTTCGGGTCATCAATTTTGCGCGAGATACCGCACTGCGGACTGTAGGGCATGAGGACGAGATAGCGTCCGGGCATGCTGATGTTTGTCGTGATGCGCGGGCCCTTGGTCCCGATCGGCCCCTTGCTCACTTGCACCATGATGTCCGAGCCGGGCGGGTAGATGGTCGGAATGTCTTTCGCCGTGATTTTTTTCGGCAGCTTCTTGTTGGCGTTGCGGCGTACTTCCTCGATGCCGCTGTCCAGGGCCGCGGGGATGGCGTCCCAAAAGTGAAGGAAGGCATTCTTCTCGAAACCGATGTCGACAAACATGGCTTTGAGGCCCTGCTCGATGTTTTTGACCCGACCCTTGTAGATTGAGCCGACGATGTTGCGGTCACTGACGCGCTCCACGTTGTATTCCTCGAGTTTGCCTTCCTCGAGCACGGCAACGCGTTTTTCCAGCTTCTCGGCATTGACGATGAGCCGGCAGCCACCGGCGGATTTGGTGGGCAGGCCGAGGAGTTTTTTTACTTTTTCAATCATGGTGGTACGGGGTGGGTAGATCAGGGGCGGGGCGACGAAGGTTTCTTCTCCTTCTTTTTGCCGCCTCCGAAAATTCGCTGGAAAATGTTACTTTTTTTCTGCTCGACGGTGCCTTCAACGTCGGCGGCCGGCCGTACCGTGGGGGGAGCAGCGGCTGGTGCGCCCTCGGACGCCGCGAAGTCTCCGGGTGGTGCGTCGGCCAAGGCGGCGGGAATCGCGCGGCCGAAATCAACGCTGGAGACGAATTGGAAACTGCCTTTGGCCGGATCGAGGGAGGTAATGTCCACTTTGGTTCCATCCTCCATTTTGAAGACGTCGGAAAGAATTTTCGAGGCGATGGGCGCGGCGACCCCGCCCCCGGATTGCGCACCCTGCACGATGACGCTGACCGCGTAACGTGGCTCGTCGTACGGGGCGAAGGCAATGAACCAAGTGTGGTTGTCCTTGATGCCGCCCCGCCAGAATTGCGCGGTGCCTGTTTTGCCCGCCACTTCGTATCCGGCGAGGCGCGCCCCCGGAGCCGTGCCCCCGCCGCGATTGACCGCGTCCCACATCCCGCGCCGCACTTTCTCGAATTGCTCCGTGGTCAGACCTTGTTCGAGGAGGTTGGCCCGCACTTTGACCGGTTCCTGCCGTACGACCGAGCCGTCGGCCGCGACGATTTTGTCAACCAGGCGGGGAAAGTAACTCGTGCCGCCGTTGGCCACCGCGGCAGTGAGCATGGCCATCTGCATCGGCGAGGCGAGCACGTAGCCCTGACCGATGGCAACGTTGGCGGTTTGTCCGCTCGACCACCGCTCGCGCGGACGGTTCACGCGCATCCATTCGGGACCGGGCAGGATGCCGGGCGATTCGGCGGAAAGGGGAAGGCTGGACCTTTCCCCCAGGCCGAGCATTCGGCCGACGGCGCCAATTTCCTCGATCCCCGCGGCGTTGCCGTACTGGTAGAAAAAAGCGTTGCAGGATACGCGGAGGGCAGACTGCAGATCGATGCTGCCGTGGGCACCGTTTTTCGAGGCGATCCAACAAGCCATCACTTTGTCCCCGTAGCGTACCCCGCCGGTGCAGGTGAGTCGGCGTTCGTCGAGACCGGCACGCAGGCCGGCCAGGGCGACGGGAATTTTGTAGGTCGAGCCCGGCGCGTAAGCGCTGAGGGCGCGGTTGATCAACGGATCGGTGGCATCACCGGTCAACTCGGCCCATCCGGCCGAGGAAATGGCCGGGATGAAACTATTCGGGTCGTAGGAAGGCACACTGGCCATGGCAAGGATGTCGCCGTTACGCGGATCGATGACCACGGCGGCGGCTCGCCCGACCACCCGCAGGGCTTTTTCTGTGAGGTATTGGATGCGGGCGTCGATCGTGAGGTGCACGCTGTTGCCCGCGACGGGAGCCAGCCGTTTGATTTCGCCGTCGATTTGCCCCTTGGCGTTGCGCTGCATGATACGGGCGCCGGCCCTGCCCTTGAGCTCGGCATCGAGCGCGAGCTCGATCTGCGCCTTGCCCTCGGTGTCAGGTTGGTAAAAGTTGAACCGGCTGGCTTCTTCCTTGTCGATCTCGGACGGCGTGCCGACATAGCCGAGCAGGTGCGAGCCGAGGGCGCCGTAAACGTAGCGGCGCACGGGCCGTGCTGTGATGTTGACCCCGGCGAGACCGACATCATGCTCGGCGAAACGCGCCATGGTGTCGAAATCCATTTCTTCGATGTAGGTGTAGGGTACTTCGGTGTCGTTGCGGAAATGGAGGCGCAACTGGTGAGCATTGTAGTCGCGGGCCAGACCGAGCTGGGTCAGACGCGGCATGACTCCTTCGTTGATGATTTTGACGATGTCGGGCTCGGATTTTTCCGTCATCATACCGCGGACCGTCGTGCGGTAGTTGCGCAGCGGAACTTTCCCGTGGCGCGCACGGTAATCGCGCACCATTTCGGGCAGGTAGAATTCAACCGCGCGACTGGCCCGGTTGCGCGCCAGCGGGATGCTGTTCCGGTCGAGAATCTCGCCGCGCACCGCAGGCAGGCGCACGCTGACCTGCGAACTGTTGCGGATGCGCGAGGTGTATTCCTCACCGCGGGCCACCTGCACATACCAGAGTTTGCCGGCCAGGAGCAGCATGGCGGCCAGCACGAGCGAGGCGAGGAAGGCAATACGGAATTCGTCGGAGCGTCGGTTCATCGTGTCAGGTGTTGGCCGTTGCGGCGCTGGAGGGGCACTCCGGCCGGGAGAAGTTTGAACCAGAAATAAACCGCCGGGGCGAGCAAGAGGGCGAGCACGGCGGGCCCGGTAATATGCCCGAAAACCGTCCAATCAAAGGCGAATGACCCACGACGGAGACAAACCATGATGTATTGCAGGAAGAGAAGCGAGAGCGTGGCGGTCGCACTGGCGAGACAATGGACCTCCCATCGGCCCGCGAGGAAAAGCGGCCGCAGTGGCCGCAGTGCGGTGCCGAGAAAAACATAGAACAAGATAGACCATCCGAGGCCGATTTCAACGCGGTCACCAATCACATGGAGAAAAGCCAAATCGCTGAGCAGTCCGGTGAAGAGAGCGAGGCCGAGCATGGCGGGGAAAGGGAACCAGAGTGCGCCGTAGCAGAAGAGGACGGGCACAAGGAGGAGGTGCGCGCCGCCGAGGAAGGCCAGGGGCGGGATGAACTCTTGTGCGACCAGGGCCAGATAGATAGCGGCGAAGAGGGCGATGGAACGGATCATGGGCTTCCCAGGACGACGAAGACGTCTTCCAGTCTGGAGAAGTCCGCGGCCGGTTCCACCATGGCTTGGCCATCGAGTTCGCGTGCGCGGAATTCTTTGATTACCCCGAGCGGTATGCCCGCGGGAAAGACCGCGCCACTCACCCCGGCGGTGAACACTTTCATCCCGGGTTGGAGGTTGGCGTCGCGGTTGAGAAAGTTGAGCACGAGTTCGGGCGAGGTATTGCCCGCCACGCGTTGGCCGCTGAGGATGCCCTGTTCGTTGGTGCCTTCGACCCGGGCGGCTACCTGGCAATTCTCGTCCGTGAGGAGCAGGATGATGGAAATGTCTTTCGACACCGTCGTGGTGCGGCCGACCAGGCCCTCGGCCGTGAGGACCGGTTGGGCCGCATCGACATGCTGGGCGAAGCCGCGGTTGATTTTGATCGTGTTCCACCAACTTGAAGCGTCGCGGCTCACAATTTGCGCGGGCAAGAGCTTGAAGGCGGAGCGCTCGCGGTAATCGAGGGCCGCGCGGAGGCGCTGGTTTTCGCTTTCGAGGTTGCCGGAGAGCTGGCTGGAGGCCCGGAGCTCGTTGTTTTGGGCGGACAAGGCGGCATTTTCCTCCTCAAGTTGATCGAGTGTCTTGAGGCCTTGCTGCAATTTGGCCACCTGCCCGCTGATGGCCGAACCGGCCTGCAAAGCAGGACCGGAAACTTGCAGGTAACCGCTCTGCCAGGAACGCATGCGCTCGGAGGAAAAACTGAGGAAGACAACTGCGGCCATAACCGCTCCGCTCAGCAGGATGAGGTGCAACTTGTTCATGGGCGCGGGACCATCGTTCCGGCCGTGCCGGTTGTTGACGGAATCAATGGACGTTGTGCTGGCCGCTGCGGACGTTGTTCTGCGCGATGCTGCGCAGGACTTCGATCTCGCTGAGTACTCGGCCCGTTCCCTCGGCCACTGCGCTCAACGGATCGTCGGCGATGTGCACCGGCAAACCGGTCTCATCGCGCAGCAGCTGATCCAGTCCGCGCAAAAGTGCCCCGCCGCCGGCCAGGACCATGCCACGGTCGACCAAGTCGGAGGACAATTCGGGCGGACAGCGCTCGAGAGTGGTGCGGACCGCGTCAACGATACTGTTGAGCGGTTCGGACAGTGCCTCGCGCACTTCCTGCGAAGTGAGGGTGACCGTCTTGGGCAGACCGGCCACGAGGTCGCGGCCCTTGACTTCCATCGAAGTCTCCTTCGGCAGCTTGATCGCGGAGCCCAACTTGATTTTGATGTCCTCGGCGGTGCGCTCGCCGATCGCCAGGTTGAAGTTGCGTTTGAGGTATTGGACGATAGCCTCGTCGAGTTCGTCGCCGGCCACGCGCACACTGCGGCTGAAGACGATGCCAGCAAGGGAAATAAGAGCGACTTCGGTTGTTCCGCCGCCGATGTCGATGATCATGTTGCCGGCCGCTTCCTGGATGGGGAGGCCGACGCCGATGGCCGCAGCCATCGGTTCTTCAATGAGGTAAACTTCACGCGCCCCGGCGTGGGTGGCGGAATCTTTGACCGCGCGCTTTTCCACCTCCGTGATCCCGGAGGGGACGGCAATGACCACCCGGGGGCGCACCATGCGGCGTCCGCCGTGCGCTTTGCTGATCAGATGGGCCAGCATAGCCTCGGTGATTTCGAAGTCGGCGATGACGCCGTCTTTGAGCGGACGGATGGCCACAATATTGCCCGGCGTGCGGCCGAGCATGCGCTTGGCCTCGTTGCCGACGGCAAGGACCTTGTTCGTGCCGGCCTGCACGGCGACCACGGATGGCTCGCGCAGGACAATGCCCTGATCGCGGACGTAGACCAAGGTGTTGGCCGTCCCGAGATCGATTCCGATGTCACTCGAGAAGAGGCCGAAAAACTTTCTGAACATGATGAGTGGACTCAGCCGGGGCCGAGATTGGTGATTCCTGACCCTTTCCTGAAGAAAAAGAAATAAGCCTGCCTGGCCTCCGGGAGCAAGGAAATTGCAGCCCCAACCGCCTGCCGCGGCCTCAGGGCGCGGTGGCGGGCGCGGCCGGTCGTTCCGTCAGGTGCCGGATGGCCCGGGCGAGGTCCGGAGGCAACCTGAGGATCTCTTCCGCGCCGGTGACCCGCGCCGGGCAAGTCTCCCCGTCGGCTGCGCCGAGTTCGACCCCGGCCATGGGGTGGCGCCCGGCTGACTCCTCGGCCGAATTTTCCGAAAGCCAGGCCGAAAAAAGCAACCGCTGTGCGGGAGGCTCGAGGCCGGCGTCCTGGGCCGTGAGCCCCGGCTGGAAAGAAACGGCACGAGTGTTGTTGAAGAGTTCAATCAAACTGTCGATCTCCTCGTTGCTCACCGTCGTGCCGTGTTTGGGATCGCGCCAAACCTCGCCCTGGCGCTGGAGTTCGTAGATTTGCCCATGGTTTTCCAGGGCAATCCGGTCGACCGCATCGGGCTCCACGTATCCCAAGGACCGGTCGCGCAATGCTTCGGGCGAAACTTCGAAAAGCAGGTTGGCCCCCCCGCCGACTTCGAGCAATCCGCCGCGCGGGGCAAATCGCGCGGTCAGGGTCTCCGCCCCGGTGTCCGCCCCGCGAATCACTTCCAAATGCAAAGCCTCGCCGCCGCCTATCGGGGTCAGGCTGATCGAGGCTGTCTGCCCGGGGAGCGGGGCGCCCTCGGGGGCCGGAGCCTCGAATGTTACCACCGGCAAACCGAGCAAGGCAGCAAGGAAGGAACGCACGGCCTGGGGATCGGCCGGAGCCGTCACCGGCTTCTCGATCAACCAGCGCCCGCGTTCGCGCCGCACCGTCATTTCGCCATCGGCCCGGCGCACCGTGAATTTCTCGATATCGTCCGGCACGGATTGCGTCAGGCGTGCATCCCGGAATTTCCCGACCGGTGCGGTGGCCAACTCCACGATGGTGTCAGCCACCCTGAGGAGGTCGGACTGCCCGCTCACCCGGGCAAAAATCTCCGCGGGCAGGGCGGTTTTCGCGCCGAACTCGATCCGGAGCGGTTCGCGACTGCCCCGCAGGTCAAAGCGCAAGCGCGGTGCGGCCAGACCGGCCTCCGCCACGGCCGCCGGTTCGGGCGAGGTGAGGCGATCGCGCACCATGAGGAAACGAAGGGTCGCGAGGAGGCGGTCCACCTCTCCAGGCGCGGCGCGGTCCTGCACCGGGGCCACCACGGACCAACCGGTGGCTTCGCGGCGGAGACTGACCGTTTCCGTGCCGCGCAGGATGTCGATCTCGGCGATCTCGTCCGGCTCGAAAACGGCCGCGTAGCGGCGCAGTTCTTCCGCTTCGCGCGTGGCGGGCCCCCTCAGGCGCAGGTAATAGAGGCCGCCGACCACCAGCAGGGTGACGAGGAGCAGGGCGATGGTTGCGCGCGGGTTCATCGCTCAGCGCCTCCGGCGCCACCAAACGACTATTCCGGCCAGGGCGGCCGCCGCCGGGATCAAAACCAGCGTGTAGAGCGCGATGCGGCCGGTTTCCAAATCAGTGAGATTCAAGCTGAAGGCGCGCACCGTTTTTGGCGCGATCCCTGCCAGGTGCCCGCGGTCGAGCATCCAGTTGAGTGCGTTGAGCACAAAATCGAGGTTCGGTTCGGTCACGCTGCCGTCGGAGACAAACTCGCTGTTACCCACCACGACAAGCCGGGCGGAACCCACATCGACTTTCTCGTCGGCCACGCCGCCGCGTTCGGCCATGGCCGCCACGACCAAGGGAGCAGCTGTGTCCGTTCCCGCCTCAAAAGCCACGCCCTTGTTTTCGTCCGTCACATGGTCCCTCTCCCCCCAGAATGGCTCCTCTGCCGTGAGGAGCGGTTCGACGAGCGTTTCCTTCACCTTCTCATCCAGTTCAAGCGAGCAGGTCGCGCCGGGTAGCAAGGCCTCGGCGCCTTGCAGGCGGCGGGTTACGCGGTTGAGCGGCGAGAATGTTCCGACCACGTCGCGCACGATGCCGGTGGCGAAGCCGAGTTCCACCGTGCGCAGCACGCGGTCGTCCCGCGGGGTGATCCCGGCCGAGACGAGGAAGGCCTGGAGCAAAGGAGTTTCCGCCGCGGGGTCGAGCAGCACCATGAGGCGTCCGTCCTTCGTCCAATAATCCCCGAGCAACTCCGCCGTGGCCGGCGGCAAATCGTAGCGCGGGCCGGCCAGGAAAATCCCCGCCGCGTCATCCGGCACACTGCCGGTCACCCCGAGGTTGAGCGGGGCGACGCGGACCCCCTGCCGCGCGATGTATTCCTGCAGCAGTGAAAGGGTGGAATCTGCCCCGACGCGCGGCTCCCCTTGACCTTGCAGAAAGTAAACCGTGCGCTGGGTTGCTTCGCCCAGCTCGATCAGTGCGCTGGTCAAAGCCTGTTCGCCCTTGAAAGCGACCACGCGCGGCGGGTCGCCGGTCAGCTGCGGGATGAGGTCATATTCTGCCAGGTCGACCGCGCTGATTTGCTTGGTTTTCCCCCCGCTTTCCACCACGACGAGATTTTCTTCCGGACCGAATTCGAAACGCGCCTGCAATTCGCGGGCCCGCCCCAGATTGCGCATCGGATCGATGAATTCGACGGTCAGTTTGTCGCCGGCCACGAACTGGTATTCTTTCAGCAGGTTGATCACATCGCCGTAAATTTCGAATCCGGGCGCTGCCGTGGTCGGCGAAAAGAACACGTAGACCGTGGCCGGGGCCGGGAGCTGTCCGAGCAGGCCGAGCGTCTGCTCGCCGAGACGGTATTTCTGGGCCGGCGACCAATCACTGCGCAGGTAATAGTGGTAACCCGCGTAGTTCACCGCGCCGAGCAACACGCAGGCCAGAAGGATCTGCAGGGTGACCCCGAAACGGATGCCGGCCCGGCGGCGGGAAGATTCCTGAGGAGCAGCCATTTCAGTTGCGCCAGCGGCGGGATTGGAAAACGTGGAAGGTAAGGAAGAGCACGAAGACGGTCAGCGAGAGGTAAAAGACGACTGGCCGCGAATCGAAAAATCCGCGCGAGGCCTCGCTCATGTGCTCGAGGGCGGAGAAATAAGCGGTCAACTCCCGGAGAGCCGGCGTCACATTGAGCAGGAAAAAGTTGAGCAGCCCGGTAAAGAAAAACAAGGTGATCACCGTGAAGGACATGATGGCCGCCACGATCTGGTTGCGCGTCAGGGCGGAGGCGAGGCAACCCACGGCCAGATAAAACATCCCGATGAGCAAAAGCATGAAATAAGCGCCGAGAAACGGCCCCGCCGCACCCGCCGCCTCGAGCCGGGTCACCCGGGTGAAAACCACGAAATAAAGCAGGCTGGGCAGCCAGAGCACGATGTAGAAAAAAAGTGCCCCGCCATACTTGGCCAGCACCACTTGGCTGTCGCGCACCGGCGCGGTCATCAGCGGCTCGATCGTCCCCATTTTATATTCCTCGGAGAACAAACGCATGGTGATCAGCGGGAAAATGAGGACAAAGCCGAACCAGAAAAATACCGTGTTGAAAAATGCCTCGACCACCGTCACTTCACTCGGCCCGCGGTTCAGGGCCGCCACCCCGGCATAAAAATTGAATCCGGTGAGCAGAAGGAAAAAGAAGAGGACGACCCAAGCCACCGGCGAGAGGAAGTAAGCGCGGATTTCGCGGTTGAGCAGGGTGAAAAAGTTCATCGCAATTCCTCCGACTGCGTGATCTCGGCAAAGACCCGCTCGAGGTTCACTTGCTCGCGCCCGAGTTCGCGCAAAGCCCACCCGCGGGCCGCGGCCAGCCGCGCTACCGCTTCGCGCGGGTCGTGCTCCGCATCGGTCCGCAACACGCAGCCCTGCCAACCGTCCGGCATTTCCTCGACCTCCGCCTTGCGTACGCCGGGCAGCTCGGCCAGGGCTTTTTCCAGATCCCCGGCCCCGGCGCGGATTTCGGCCCGGATGCCTCCCGCCGTGCGGACCCGCCCGGCCAACGCTTCCGGAGTGTCGGAGGCCGCGATGCGCCCGCGATCGATGATCAGCACCCGGCTGCAGGTCATCTCCACCTCGGAGAGGATGTGCGTGGAGAGCAAAATAGTGTGTCGTTTGCCCAGGTCTTTGATCAGCTGGCGGACTTGCCGGATTTGGTTCGGGTCCAGGCCGATGGTCGGCTCGTCAAGGATGAGCAGATCCGGATCATGGAGCAGCGCGTCGGCCAGGCCCACCCGCTGTCGGTAGCCCTTCGAGAGCGCGCCGATCAATTTTTGGTCCACCTCGCGCAGGTTGCAGAGTTCCTTCACCGCATTGACCCGCTGGCGGTTGCGCCGCCCCCGCACGCCCTTCAGCGCGGCCCGGTATTCCAGGTATTCCTGCACCCGCATCTCGGGATAGAGCGCCACATTTTCCGGCATGTAGCCGACCCGCGAGCGCACCTCGCGCGACTGGCTGGCCACGTCGAATCCCGCCACACGGGCTGTCCCGCTGGTCGCCGAGAGGTAACACGAGAGGATCCGCATCGTCGTGCTCTTCCCCGCCCCGTTGGGCCCGAGAAAGCCGACAATCTCGCCCTTCTCGACCGTGAAATTGAGATCTTTTACCGCCGTGATACCGGCATATTTCTTGGTCAGTCCTTCAACCTTGATCATAGCGCACAGACCCGCTCCCTCCTTCGGGGCCGGACCGAGTGGGCATATTTGCGCGGTTCGGGGGCGGTGGCAAGCTGACGTGGCGCTGGAGGGCAGACCTAAAAATTCCTCGCCGACCCTCGTCTCTGGGTTGCCAGCGGGGCCGATTCGGGTGATGGTTGCAAGTCTGCGCCTCCATGAGCCAATCTTTGTCGGGTAACTGGAACTCCGAACTGCTCGAAGAAAACTACGAGCGCTGGAAAAAAGACAACGAATCGGTCACTCCGCAATGGAACGCCTTTTTCGAGGGTTTCGAGCTTGGTCTGACCCAATCTGAGGAACTGGCCGAAGGCGCCCGCGCTGCCGTGCCGGAAGATGTCGCCTTCGAGCGCCGTGCCGATTCGTTGGCCTACTCCTACCGTACCCTCGGGCACACCATCGCGCGTCTCGACCCGCTCACCCCTGAACCGCCGGAGAACCCGCTCCTCTCGCTCAAGACCATCGGTTTCACCGAGAGCGATCTCGAGCGCACCGTCTCCTCGAAATATTTCCGCGACGGCCGGCCGATGTTGCTCCGCGAAATGCTTGCCGAATTGCGCGGTATTTACAGCGAGACCATCGGCGCCGAGTTCATGCACATCCAGGATCCGCGCCTGCGCAACTGGATCCGGGAGCGCATCGAAAACCGCGGCGACCACCACCGGAAGGATGCCGCCCTGCATCGCGCCATCCTCCGCCAACTCTACGAAGCCGAAACCTTCGAACACTTCCTCCACACGCGTTATGTCGGGCAGAAACGTTTCTCCCTCGAGGGCGCCGAGTCGCTGCTCGTCATTCTTGATACCGTCCTGCAGCGTTGCGAAGCGGTCGGGGTGGAGGAAATCGTCATGGGGATGGCCCACCGCGGCCGGCTCAACGTCCTGGCCAATTTCCTGAGCAAACCGCTCGAACTCATCTTCAACGAGTTCTCGGAAAATTTTCTCCCCGAGGTGGTCGGCGGCAATGGCGACGTGAAATACCACCTCGGCTACCTCGCCGAGCGTATCAGCCAGACCGGCTATGCCGTGGGGGTGCGTCTCGCCGCCAACCCGAGCCATCTCGAGGCGGTCGATCCCGTGGTCGAAGGGATGGCCCGCGCCCGGCAGCGCATTCTCGGCGACTCCGAAAAACGGCAGAAAGTCCTTCCCCTTCTCATCCACGGCGACGCCGCCTTCGCCGGACAGGGCATCGTGGCCGAGGTCTTCAACATGTCGCAGCTCCCCGGCTACAAAACCGGCGGCACCCTGCACATCGTGGTGAACAACCAGATCGGCTTCACCACCCTCCCGGCCGACGCGCGCTCCAGCCTCTACGCCACCGACGTGGCCAAGATGATCGAAGCCCCCATTTTTCACGTCAATGGCGAGGACCCCGTGGCCGTCGCCTTGGTCTCGGAAATCGCCCTCGATTTCCGCCAACAATTCGGACGCGACGTGGTCATCGATCTTTTCTGCTACCGCCGCCACGGGCACAACGAGGGCGACGAACCGACCTTCACCCAGCCCCACCTTTACAACTCGATCCAGAAGCACCCGCTGGCCAGCGAGATCTTCGTCGAGGAACTCGCCACCCTTGGCACGGTGACCCGGGCGGAGGCTGAACTGATCAAACAAGAAGCGGCGGCCGACCTCGAGGAGGCCTTCGACATCGTGAAAAAATCCGAGAGCGAACGCCAGGAGGGCGGACGCTTTGCCGGCTCCACCGCCATTTTCCAACCGCCTTATGCTTACGAACCGGTGCGCACCGCGATCAGTCCGGCATTGCTTCACGAAGTGGTCGGGGGCCTCTGCCGGGTACCGGAGGACTTTCATATTCTGCCCAAAGTGCGCCGCATGCTCATCGACCGGCGGCTGGAAATCTTGCGCGAGGGCGGACCTTACGACTGGGCCTTTTCCGAGGCTCTCGCCTTCGGTTCGCTCCTCGTCGAGGGCACGCCCGTGCGTTTGTCCGGGCAAGACAGCCGCCGCGGCACCTTCAGCCAGCGGCATTCCACTTTTTACGACGCCGAGCAGCGCGTCGATCACGTGCCGCTCAACCACTTGAAGGAAGGACAGGCCCGTTTCTGCGTTTACAACAGCTTGCTCAGCGAAGCGGCCGTCCTTGGCTTTGACTACGGCTACTCGACGGACTACCCGGAAATGCTCTGCCTCTGGGAAGCCCAGTTCGGTGATTTCGTCAACGGCGCGCAGGTCATCATCGACCAGTTCATCGCCTCGGCCGAATCGAAGTGGCAACGCCCCAGCTCGCTTGTCCTGCTCCTGCCCCACGGCTACGAGGGCCAGGGCCCCGAGCACTCCAGCGCGCGGCTCGAGCGGTTCCTCCAGTTGTGCGCGGACAACAACATGCAAGTCTGCAACCTCACCACCCCGGCGCAATATTTCCACGCCCTGCGGCGCCAGATCCACCGCGACTACCGTAAGCCGCTCGTCATCATGACGCCGAAAAGTCTGCTCCGTCATCCGCTTGTCGTCTCGCGGCAGGATGACTTCACCGAGGGCCGCTTCTTCGCCATCCTCGCCGATCCCTTGCCGGAAGACCGGTACCAGGTCACCCGCCTCATTCTCTGCTCGGGCAAAGTTTACTACGACCTCAAGATCGAGCAAGAAAAGCGCGGCGCGACCGACGCGACCATCCTGCGCGTCGAGCAGCTCTACCCGTTGCACACCGAAAAACTCAAACGCATCTACAGCAGTTGCCCCAATCTCAAGCGCCTCGTCTGGTGCCAGGAAGAACCGCAAAACATGGGCGCTTGGTCCTACATGGCGATGAAGTTGCGCGAACTCTTCGGCTGCAGCGTGCACTTCGCCGGCCGTCCGGAAAGCCCCAGCCCGGCCGTCGGCGCGCTGGCCATCCACCGGCACCAGCAAGCGGAACTCGTCAGCCGCGCCTTCGAGGTATAGGTTCATCGTCTCATGAGCGCCGAAATCAAGGTCCCTGCCGTCGGGGAATCGATCTCTTCTGGAATTATCTCCCTCTGGCACCGCCAAGACGGCGATTACGTGCGCACCGGGGATCTTCTTTTCACCCTTGATACGGATAAAGTTTCGACCGAAGTCGGCTCCCAGGCCTCCGGCCTGGTCCGGATCAAAGTCCCCGCCGACCAGGAAGTGAAAATCGGCGAAGTGGTCGGCCTGATTGAGGATGCCCCCGAACCCGCCGCTACTCCCGCGGCTGCCGCCCCGGCCACCATACCGGTACCAACCGTTTCCGCCCCGGTGCTCGTTGCTCCGCCTACTCCTGCTCTCGCCGCCCCCGCCGCCCCCGTCGCGCTCGAACCCCAGGAACGCGGCGTCACGCGGAAGAAACTTTCCCCGCTCCGTAAAAAAATCTCCACCCAATTGGTCGCCGCCCAGCGCAATGCCGCCATCCTCACCACCTTCAACGAGTGCGACATGGCCGCGGTGATGAAGCTGCGGGCCGATCTCCAGGAAAGTTTCCAGGCCAAATACGGCATCAAGCTCGGTTTCATGTCCTTCTTTCTTAAAGCGGTGGTCGACGCGCTCAAGTCCGAGCCGCAACTTAACTCGCGCCTCGACGGCGACGAGCTCGTGCGGAACCACTTCTATGACATCGGAGTGGCGGTCGGCACGGAACGCGGACTCATCGTCCCGGTCATCCGCGACGCCGACCGCAAAACCTTCGCCGAACTGGAAAACGACCTCGCTTACTACGCCAAAAGAGCCCGCGATGGCGCCATCACGATCGAAGACCTGCAGGGCGGCGTTTTCACCATTTCCAACGGCGGGGTCTACGGCTCCCTTCTCAGTACCCCCATCCTCAATCCCCCGCAAAGCGGCATCCTCGGCATGCACAAAATCCAGGAACGCCCCGTGGCGATCGAAGGCCAGGTCGTCATCCGTCCCATGATGTATCTCGCGCTGAGCTACGACCACCGGGTGGTGGACGGCCGGGAAGCGGTGACTTTTCTCGTTCGGGTCAAGGAGGCGCTGGAAAACCCCGTACGCTTGTTTCTCGGAGAGATCAATTGAACCGCACGGCTGCCATCCTGCTCTGCATTGTTTTCGCGAGCGCACCCGTCTCGGGAGAGCAGGCCACGGACCCTCCGACCAATGACCCGCTCCTCCTGCAACGCCGCGTGGCCACGGTGCTTCGCCAGTCGACCAAATACTACGAGGCGGACGATTTTCAGGCGGCGCTTGATCGTCTCGCCACCTTGCAAGGTGCCTCCGGGCAAGACCTCAGCGTTTTAAACCTCCGCGGCGCCATTCTGGCCAAACTGGAACGTTACGACGAAGCCCGCGAAATCTTCACCGCCATCCTGACCGCGGACCCGAATTACTCTCCCGCCGTTTTCAACCTCGGTCATGTCAAGTTTGTCGCCGCGGACTATGAAGGGGCCCGGCAGATTTTCCAGAGCATCCCCCGCGAGGACCCCAGCAATGCTCTGGCCAACTTTCGGGTCCTTCTTTGCCTCCAAGCGTTAGGTCGCGATGCCGAGGCCGGGAAAATCGCCGACGGCCTCAGCCCCGTCGGCCGCACCCCTGCGTGGTACTACGCTCAAGCCATGATCGCCCGCAAAGCGGGCGACGAAGCCACCGCGCGAAAACATCTCGGTGTGGCCCGCTCAATCTATCAGGCTTCCGGCTGCAAATTCTTTGACGAGACGATCGAGACAGTCAAATTCTGACCCGGCGCAGGTTCAGAACATGAGTAACACATGGGGCGCTCTTTCTGAGCGGGGGACCTCAGCTTGCTCGGGCTTCATTCCTCTTTTTCCGTCATTCCGTCGTCGGCCGCCGCGGCAACCTGTTTGCCTTAGCCGTAACCATGCAAAACATTCTGCCATTTCTGGCACGGCAACAGAGTCGCGTCTGGGCGAGAGTTGACTAACTATTTGGTGAGCGAGTTGGCACGTCGCCAAGGGGGCACGGGCGTCCCGCCCGTCACGACCCGACAACACGGCCGGGACGGCCGTGCCCCCTGGACAGACCGAGCCAAGCCGCGCTTTTATTGCGTCTTCAACGGCATGAAGACGGCTTAGCCCTATCTGCGGTTCAGCTTCGCCTTGGCCAAAGCAAGGAAAGCTACTCTTCATTTGTTATTGAAATATTCGAAGCGTTGCTTAGGGTGGCGACGTCATCCTCCTTGCGGAAAACTTTACCGTCGCCCCGTTCCCCTGGCTTCTCTTCCTGAGCCGAGTCTGCGAGGCGGGCCTGAGCCAAAACTGAAGCACTGAACCACTGAACACCTTTCTCCCCATGCCTGCCCTCGCTCTCGCTCCACGGACGAAAACCTCCCGCCTCTCGGACCTCGAAGTCGAGTCGATCGAGATGTTTATCAATTTCCTCCGTTTGCTCGGCTGGCCGAAGTCAGTCGGTGAAATCTACGGGCTCCTTTTTGTTTCCGCCAAGCCTCTGGCCATGGACGAGATTATGGCCCGTACTGGTATGAGTTTGGGCGCGGCGAGCCAAGGCCTGAAACTCCTCCGCGAATTCGGCGCGGTCCGCACGGTTTACGTGCCCGGCGCACGCAAAGATCACTATGTGGCCAGCGGCGAACTCAGCCGCTTCGCCACCTCTTACCTTGAAGAGAAACTTCTCCCCCGCCTGCGCACCGCGCAAGAGCGCATACAACGCATGGAGAAAATGATGCAATCACTTCCGGAATATGACCGCCAACTCCCCGCCGAACGGATGGACCGCCTCAAATACTGGCTGGGCAAAGGCCAGAAAGTCGTGCCTTGGCTCGTGAAATTTCTGAAACTTTAGGGCAAGAAACCGCTTCGCCGTCCGACCAGGCGCAGCGCAAAAGAAAGTGTCGGAACCCCACATTTTGAAAATCAGGCCGGTCGCGCGGACTCCCCGCCGCGACCAAGGGCGGCAGCGCGCCCAAATCCCCGCAACCCTCCCCCTTACCCTCCGCTTCTCCGATGACCTAAGCGGGAACCAGGCAAAACATTCTGCCATTTCTGGCACGGCAACAGAGTCGCGTCTGGGCGAGAGTTGACTAACTATTTGGTGAGCGAGTTGGCACGTCGCCAAGGGGGCACGGGCGTCCCGCCCGTCACGACCCGACAACACGGCCGGGACGGCCGTGCCCCCTGGACAAACCGAACCAAGCCGCGCTTTTATTGCGTCTTCAATTGCATGGTTACGGCTAAGCGGGAACGCAAACATCCGGGTCAAGTTGAAGCGTGGCTCCAAGAGTGGGGTCCGTGCTCGGCGAGCCCGGTTCACTCATTTTGATCGGATCCGGCGGACTACTCTGGCATGCTGCGCAGCGTGGTTTGGAAATCCCGCTTCCCGAAAACAGCATGGATGTCGATCCGGTCACGCAGAGTGATGCCGTCGCGCTTTTGGGTTACGAAGCCCTGATCGGTGGCCAGTTCGAGCAGCGTCACGGCTGGCATGTCAATCTCATGCCCTCGGCTGTGTTGAGCGAAATGCCGGCGGATTGGATGCAGCGTGCCTCCCGCAAACCATATGGACTGCTCGAGGTGCTGGTTCCCTCGATGGACGGTCTGCTGGTGCCCAAGTTGAAGCGCGGGGAACCGCCTGATAAGCTGCACGCCGAGTGGGCGAAAAACTCCCGTGAATCCCCTGGGCAAATACGCCAGTTACCAAGATCTGGCCCGGCTCGAATACGGCCGCTTGCTTTGGGCCAAGCCAGCCACCCGCGCCCGGCTTTTGCGCCACTGGACTTCCCCCTCGCATCCGCATCATGCGCGGTTCGCTGCGCACCGTGAGTTGGTCGAGAAAGTTCTGGCTCCGGACACGGATGATGTTTCGCTCGATGCGACCTTGCGCGCACAAGGCCAAAGCCTGCGCGCGGCCGCGCGTGAAATTCCCCCTGTCTTCGGCAGCATCTAGAGGCCCTGACTTTTTCATCCGCCTCGCAGCTGCGCTCAGCCGTAACCATGAAAAACATTCTCCCTTTTCCGGTGCTGCCAGAGAGGCGCGCCTACGCGAGAGATGATTAACTGTTTGGTCAGCGAATTTGCAGGTGCCCAAGGGGGCACAGGCAGCCTGCCCGCCGTGCGCGGGTCCTGCCCGTCACGATCAGACAACACGGCCGGGGACGGCCGTGTCCCCAGGAAAACCGAGCCAAGCCGCAATTTTATGGCGTCTTCAACTGCATGGATACGGCTTAGCTGTAACGAGGCAGAACCTTTAACCACGGATTTCACGGATGACACTGCTGCCAAGCACCTCGATGAGGGGCAGGAAACCGTAAAGAAAGTTCACCATTTGGTGAGTAATCCGCCGGCAGGGATTGTCTTGAAATTTCTCTGAACCCATCCGTGAAATTCGTGTCATCCGTGGTTCAATTGAATGGACACGGCTAAGCCGTAACCATGCAAAACATTCTGCCCTTTCCGGCACTGCCACAGAGGCGCGTCTGGGCGAGAGTTGACTAACTATTTGGTGAGCGAGGTGGCACGTGGCCAAGGGGGCACGGGCGTCCCGCCCGTCACGACCCGACAACACGGCCGGGACGGCCGTGCCCCCTGGACAAACCGAACCAAGCCGCGCTTTTATTGCGTCTTCAACTGAATGGATACGGCTTAGCCAAAACTGAAAACGGAACCACTGAACACCCCTCTCGTCACGCCGTCTTGTCACGCCGTAGCCGCGCGAAGGCGGGAGCACTGCGCAGGCGGATTTCCCCTCGCACTTGACTTTTTCTGGCATATTTGAGCATGTTTGAGCATGGCCACCGAAAACATACTGTTCCGCACAAGGGTGCCGGCCCGCCGCCTCCGGAAAGCCGAGAAAATTCTCGATCGTTTGGGACTCAAGCCCGGCGATGCCTTCAACATGCTGCTGGCCCAGATCGAACTTCGCAACGGTGTGCCCTTCGATCTCATCGCTCCGTCCCGTTTGCTTTCGACGCGTGAGCAAGCGGACGCATGGACGGAGGCCCTTGGTGCGTATTGATCCGCGACCGGGGGAGGTTTGGTTCGCCGATCTCGGGATCGCCGCTAAAATTCGCCCTGTGCTTGTTTTGTACGTCCCTGAGGATGAGGACGCGCGCTCATTGATGATTGTGGCACCGCTCACATCACAGATCCGTGGTCTGCGCGGAGAAGTCGATTTGGGTAAGCCGCGTTGGTTGCCAAAGCCCTCCGCCGTGAGTGTCCAAGGATTGGCCAGTTTTGATCCGCGCTGCCTGTCGCGTCGTCTTGGTGTTCTGAGCGCGGCTGATCTTACACGCGTCAAAAATGCCCTGCGCGACATCCTAGATTTGTAGTCATACCGCGCACTCGTTTTTGCGACGTTGACTGAAGCGACCCAGCCTGTGTTGCGTGTCAGTCGCGCACCGCGCGGAGTATGCAGTCTTCAGTGAGCAGTGTTCAGTCCGCGCCTTCGACATTTGGTTGCTGCGACAACCTATCTTTGTCCGCCACGGCGGACTCCGGTTGACATCAGGTTTGGCTTGGGCCTGTCTGCGGCTCAGCTTTCACGTTTCAGCCCTCTCCTCCTCATGTCCCCCGTCATCAAAGTCGAAAATCTCAGCAAGCGGTATTGCCTCAGGGCGATCAACCGCGACATGCTTTACAAAGACCTGCAGAGCCGCTGGGCCAGGTTCCGCGGCAAGGAGGATCCGAATGCGACGAGCGGATCATGAAGCCCACCGTCTACGTTGAGACAACAATTCCGAGTTACTTGGTGGCGCGGCCCAGTAAATTGCCGCGGTTACAAGCCGACCAAGCCACGACCTGCCAACGGTGGAGCCAACATGCCGGCGACTTTGACATGTTTGTGTCGGATATTGTCATCCGTGAAATGCGGCGTGGAGACGCCGCGATGGCCGAAGAGCGTTTGGCCAAGATCACACGACTGCCTGTTCTTGCTCTGAGCGACGCTGCAGAGAATCTAGCGGCCTTGCTTCTCGAGCGGGTCATTCCTCCCCAAGCCATCGATGATGCAGCGCATATTGCCATCGCGGCAGTCAATCGGATGGATTTTCTCCTTACTTGGAATTGTCGGCACATCAACAACCGCTACACGATACGCCGGATAGAGAAGTGCTGCGCTGATGCCGGCTTTGCCTGCCCGGTGGTTGCCACGCCAGCTGAGTTGATGTCTATTGATTCGTGATGGAAACCGAAATTCTAGATGAGATCCGCAAAGTGCGTGACGAGCACGCAAAAGAGTGCGGTTACGATGTGCACCGCGTTTTCGAGCAACTGCGCACCGAGACCGAGCAACTAAAGGCCGAAGGCTGGCGGGTGGTCGACCGTTCTGCGCTTGGGATCCGTTGTGCGGGAAGAGCCTGGAACTAACGGCCAGTAGATCGCGTGTGAGGCGACCGTCACGCGTTTCCTGATAATCCGACCTGCGGCTCTCGTGTCTTCGTTTGCCCTCGGCTGCGCCTCGCGCTGTTTGCCTTGGGGCCATCTCCGGTTCGCAGACTCGGCTCTTAGTCCGTCCTTCCCACCTTCCTCGTCACGCCGAAGACACGCAGTGCGAAGGCGGATTCGCGGCCATCACCTCTGCTGTCCTCCTGTTCCTTGGTCTTTTAGTCTCTCGCCTCTCCGTCCTTCCCACCTTGTGCCTCTGGCACACCTTCACACCTTTTACCCGCTCGTCTTTTAGTCTCTCCCCCCGCGCTTTCCGGAGGACTTCCGTTTCCAACTGAGCAAAGAGGAACTCGAGGCTTTTACATCGCAAACGGCGATATACTCACCCCCACATTGACAAAATGCACACTTTGCGTATTCTATGTATATGCAAGCGACACTATCTGAATTGCACCGGGAAACCCGACGGATCGTCCGCCCGGTTATTCATGGGGGAGAAGAAGTTATTCTCACTGACTTCGGCAAACCAGTGGCTCGCATCGTGCCCTTTATGCCCACGGTTACCGTGAGTCCCGCAGACGCACGTGCCAGCGGCATACTCGATGGTGAGTCCATCCTTGCTGCTATTGCCGAGGCTCGTGAAGACGAGGTTGTGCATCTTGACCCGTGAAGTATTACGACACGTCCGCCTTGCTGCGGGCTTGGAAAGAAGGGTGGGCACCGGTTGGTGGCATGACGCGTGCCCACGCGGTCGCCGAGTGGATATCCATCCAAACGGGCCGGGGGTTGGTCTATCGCACGCCGCAGGGAGAGCTGGTGAAACGAAACCTCTCACCGGCCGACGCGGCCAAGGAGGCGAAGCGCTTATTCGCTCAGCTCGTCTTCCGCGAATTATCCGGTCAGCAAACTCTTGAGGCCGCTGAAGCCGCCGCAAGTAAACAGGGTATTCGCGGCGGGAATTTCCATGACTTCTTGCATGCGCGCACGGCCGAAATCTTCGGCGCAGCGTGCATCGTGACGCTCAACACGCGCGATTATTCGATCATGACTGACCTCCCGCTTGAACTACCATTGAAGCTGTAGTCTTCGACTTTTACTCCCTCTCACCTTCTCACTTTCACACCTTCCCACCTTTTACCCGCTTCTGCGGCTTAGCCGCTCGTCTCTTAGTCTTTTAGTCCTTCACCTCTTCTCCGCATGTCTTTAACCGCCACCATCAATCCGTCACCCGCCACAAAACAAAGCGACTGGTCGTCCGCCGCTCGCGATATCGGTGATGCGCTGCGCAAATACCACCTCATCGGAACATTGGGCTGGCAGGATGTGGCCACGCGCTACCGCCGATCGCGCGTCGGAGCCTTTTGGCTGACGATCAACATCGCTGTCATGATCGGTGCGCTCGGATTGGTCTTTGGCACCATCTTCGGCCAACCCCTGCGCGAGTTTCTGCCGTTCCTGGCCGTCGGGCTCATCGTGTGGAATTTTATTTCCTCATCGATCAACGAAGGTTGCACCGCCCTATCCGATGCCAGCGGCATCGTCCTTCAGGTGAAGATGCCGCTGTGGGTGCATCTGGCCCGCGTGATGTGGAAAAACCTCATCATCCTCGGTCATAACCTCCTCATCGTGCCGTTGGTCTTCCTCGTCTTTTGGCGCCCCGTTTCGCTAGTCGCCCTGCTGGCCATACCCGGGTTCATCCTCCTCGTGGTCAACCTCCTCTGGATCATGATGATTGTCTCCGTGGTCTGCGCCCGTTTTCGGGACATCACCCAAATCGTGACCAATGCCGTGCAGGTGCTCTTCTATCTGACGCCTGTCATCTGGAACGCCGAGATCATGGCCAATCGTGTCGGCACCACGTTTCTGTATGGCAACCCGTTCTACAGCCTCATGACCATTGTCCGCGCGCCACTGCTTGGCGACATGCCATCCCCCCTCAATTGGGGCATCGCCGCCGGCATGGCCGTCATCGGTTGGACCATTGCCCTCTGGTTCTACGGCAACCGCCTCAAGCGCGTCCCCTACTGGCTCTGATGTTTGACGCCCCTTTGTCGCGCGATATATTTCACATAGGCATTCCTTCACCGCGGTTGTGGAAAAGTGTCCCGAGACTGGGCTCTTTGTTGGCTTTGTCCCCGGCTTTCCCGGGGCTCATACCCAAGGCGAGTCGCTTGACGAACTACAGGCCAATCTGCGCGAGGTGGTCTCCATGCTTCTCCAGGATGGTGAACCGCAGTTGGAAGCAGAGTTTGTTGGCACCCAGACCATGGCGGTCTGAATTACCGAATAGGCCGCATCCGGCGCAGTGGTGATGTGGTGGAATGGTTCGTTTGGAGACCACGATCCGCGCCATGTTCATGTCTACGACTCCAAGGGCAGCTTTTTGGGACGGCTTGATCTCGAAGCCCTGGTCGGACTTGAAGACTGGTCTCCGTCGGATAAACTGGTGTTGCTGATCAAAGATTTGAAAGCGGAAGGCAAATTGTGAAGACCTTGAATCTCCTCAAGAAACCATTCGGACAATCGGACTTTTCACCGATCCGGCACGCCCGTTACTTGGGCTGGGAGGATGCTTTCGAGGTCGAGTTCGAGGACGGTCTCTGTTTTCTCGAGCCGCACGATGCGATTCGCCGAGCCAATCGGATTGCCGCAGGCGACCAACCGGTGGGTGTCGCGGTTGATCCCGAGTTGCACAGTCATTTTACGGTGAGCTACGAGTCTGGTGCCCATGCTGAGGTTTCTTGGTCATTTATCCGTGAGAATGCCCCTGTCGATACAGCTCCCGCCGCACGCGTGGCCGAGGAGCCTGAGCACTGAGTAAAATTCGCCTCTGTCTTTCCGAATTCTGTTCTCTCGCCACCCTTAACCCGCCACGGCGGACTCCGGCTCGCACTTTCAACGCCCTTTGTGTCTTTTGCGCCTTCTCGCGGCCATTCCTTCGGCTTCTCTCGCTGAGCCGAGTCTTTGAACCGAGGCTTTGCGAGATCGGTCGCCGCGGCGACCAACTGATACCGGAGCGAAGCCGGAACCGAGGCTTGGTGAACCGAGGCTTGGCGAGATAGGTCGACATGTCGACCAACTGATACCGTAGCGCAGCGAAGATAGGTCGCTGCGGCGACCAAATGGCCCTTAGCCAAAACTGAATCACTGAGCCGAGGCTTCGCGAGACAGCCCTTAGCCGTAACCAGGCAAAACATTCTGCCATTTCTGGCACGGCAACAGAGTCGCGTCTGGGCGAGAGTTGACTAACTATTTGGTGAGCGAGTTGGCACGTCGCCAAGGGGGCACGGGCAGCCTGCCCGCCGTGCGCGGGTCCCGCCCGTCACGACCCGACAACACGGCCGGGACGGCCGTGCCCCCTGGACAAACCGAACCAAGCCGCGCTTTTATTGCGTCTTCAATTGCATGGTTACGGCTTAGGCAACCACTGAGCCAACGTTTGAGGAGACGGCCCTTAGGCAAAACTAATCCCATGACTCCACCCGTCACTACGGTTCCGACGCCCTCGACTTGCTGGACCCGATAGGCCGTGTTATCAAAAAGACATGAAACACGAATTCACGGCGATTATTGAGGAGGCACCTGAGGGGGGGTTCTGGGCGGTTTGCCCCGAAGTTCCCGGTGCCAACGGCCAAGGAGAGACGATGGAGGAAGCCAAACAAAGCCTTCGCGAGGCGATTCTGCTCATCTTTGAGGACCGTCTGGACGACATGCGTCGCGGGCTGCCGGCTGATGCCATCGAAACAGTTCTTGCGGTTTGAATGAAACGCTGCGCGCTGGAAAAGCAACTACGGCGCGCTGGTTGCTACCTCAAGAGAGAAGGCGCCAATCATTCCCTTTGGACCAATCCCCGCACTGGCGCCGTTGAAGCCGTTCCCCGTCATAACGAAGTCAAAGAGCCTCTCGCCAAAAGCATTCTCCGAAATCTGAGTGCGTCTTGATGTGCCGGCCAGTCGATCCCTTTGTTTAACTGCTGTCCGTTCCCTAGTCTTCGCTCACCGGCCTCCGTCCTTACTGGTTACCAGCTACTCGTGACTCGATACCGGCACACGTTGCCTTCGGTTGCGCCTCGCGCTGTCTCCGTCCGCCACGGCGGACTCCGGCTCGCACTTTCAACGCCCTTTGTGTCTTTTGCGCCTTCTCGCGGCCATTCCTTCGGCTTCTCTCGCTGAGCCGAGTCTTTGAACCGAGGCTTTGCGAGATAGGTTGCCGCGGCGACCAACTGATACCGGAGCGAAGCCGGAACCGAGGCTTGGTTAACCGGAGGCGGAGCCGGAGATAGGTCGCTGCGGCGACCAAACGGCCTTAGCCAAAACTGAACACGGAACCACTGGACACTTTCTCGCACTTTTCATTTTTTACCCGTTTGTCTCTTAGTCTCCTAAGTTGTTTGTCACCTTGCCATTTATACGGAAATACATAAACATGCCGATATGAAAACGACCCTTGTCCTACCAGACGACATCTTCCGGCAGGCCAAAGCCCGGGCCGCCCTCAAGGGCCAGTCCTTCGGCAAATTTCTGGAGCAGGGCCTCCGAAGGATGTTGGACGAGAGGGAAGAAACCTCGTCGCCGGCATCTTCATGGATTCGCCAGCTTCCCCGGGTTTCCGCAGGCGCCGCCGGGGATTTGCATCAGTCCTTTTCCTCGGCAGACTTTCGCCGGGTGGATGAATCGATGTGGTAGGCCGCTGCACCTTCCCGTTATCCCATGCTGCTTGATACCAACGCCCTCAGCGCTTTGGCCGCGGGTGACGAAACCCTCATTCAAACCATCGAGAAAGTCCCGCGACTCTGCGTGACCATCATTTCGTTGGGTGAGTATTCCTACGGCATCGCGCAGTCTCGCCATGAAATCGAACTCGCCCGGTGGCTGGACGCGTTCCTGCAGCGCGCCGATGTTTTGTATCTTCGTCGGGAAACTCTTCCGCACTATGCGGAAGTGCGTCGGCAACTGAAAAAAGACGGCACCCCGATCCCGGCCAACGATTGTTGGATTGCCGCACTCGCCAAGGAGCATAGATTGCCGGTCGTGAGTCTGGACAAGCACTTCGACGCAGTGAAAGGTTTGCGCCGCATTTCCTGGTAATGCCGATAGTCTAAGCGCGCAACGTTCCTGCCTTTGCCTCCGGCCTTCTCCATTCATCATTGTGCATCGTGCATTAAAACACTTTCGCACCTTTTACCTCTTACCCGCTCGTCTGTTAGTCCCTCAGTCTTCCCCCCTGTTTTCTTGCTGAGCCGAGTCTGCGAGACGGGCCTTAGCCAAATAGGTCGCCCTAGCGATCAACTGATACCGGGCTTAATCCTCGCCGTTCATCTTCCGCAATCGGTGGCTAATATTGTCTCCTGACTTCCGTTCGTATGCCTCATGCCGTAAGCCGCTAGCCTCCGCCCTCTAACCATCAACCCGCCACCAAGCGACTCATTGCCGCGCTTCGCCGCCCGTATTGCCCCCACCGTCTTTTCTGCTAAACTGCTGGTATGAGCACGGAAACCATGGAAATCGTCGAGCTTTGCGAGGCGTTGCCGGCAGCGAAGCGGGCCGAAGTCACCGATTTTGCGCGATTCCTGCTTGGTCGTTCGCAGGGTGCCTACGGCCTTGAGGCTGCCGAACTCCGTTCCGTTTCCCGTCAACTTCATGCCAAAGCGCAAACCGCCCGCCGCAAAGGGACCGCAAAAAAGTTCCACGGCGACCTCGAAGCCATCCTTGCCGATTGAGATCGATCCCGACCTCATCGCGCAGCTTCGTCTTCTTTCCAAGCCCGACCGCCGCAGGCTGGGCAATGCCATCGAAGCCGTGCGTGCTAACTGGGGCTACCCTCACTTGCACGGTGGCTTGGGCATCCGGCGTTTGGCTCCGAATCTTTACGAATCTCGCGCGGGCCTTCAGCAACGCCTAATCTTCCAAGACATTCACGGATCCCTGTATTTCCATTTTCTTGGAAACCACGACGAGGTCCAAAAGTTCCTCCGCGCGCACGCCTGAACACGTCCGTGTTGCGTGCCAGCGCAACCGGAGGCGCAGCGAAGATAGGTCGCCCTAGCGATCAACTGATACCAGGAAGAATCCTCGCCGTTCATCTTCCGCAATCGGTGGCTAGCTGCGCATAGCGCAGAGTTTTCAGTGTTCAGTGTCGAACTCTCCCATGCTGTGACGAGGCCTTACCGCCTTCCAACCTTTTACTTTTAACTTGTAACCAGTCACCCGCCACCGCGGCCCTCCCGCTTCCCCACTCAGGTTTCCGGTTTCAGTTCTCAGCCCTCTCCTTCCCCCTTCACTCAGGTTTCAAGTTTCCAACCTCAGCCTTCTCCTCCTCCTCTCATGCCCGCCCTCGCCGAAGCCCCACGGCTTAAAGCCTCCCATCTCTCGGATCTCGAGATCGAGTCGATCGAGATGTTTATCAATTTCCTCCGCCTGCTCGGCTGGCCCAAATCGGTCGGCGAGATTTACGGACTCCTCTTTGTCTCCGCCCAACCGCTCGCCATGGCTGACATCATGGCCCGCACCGGCATGAGTTTGGGCGCGGCGAGCCAGGGCCTGAAACTCCTGCGAGAATTCGGCGCGGTCCGCACGGTCTACACGCCCGGTGCGCGCAAGGATCACTACGTGGCCAGCGGCGAACTCAGCCGCTTCGCCACCTCCTACATTGAAGAGGAACTTCTCCCTCGCATGCGCACCGCGCAGGAACGCATCCAACGCATGGAGAAAATGATGCAATCACTTCCGGAATATGACCGCCAACTCCCCGCCGAACGGATGGACCGCCTCAAATACTGGCTGGGCAAAGGCCAGAAAGTCGTGCCTTGGCTCGTGAAATTTCTGAAACTTTAGGGCAAGAAACCGCTTCGCCGTCCGACCAGGCGCAGCGCAAAAGAAAGTGTCGGAACCCCACATTTTGAAAATCAGGCCGGTCGCGCGGACTCCCCGCCGCGACCAAGGGCGGCAGCGCGCCCAAATCCCCGCAACCCTCCCCCTTACCCTCCGCTTCTCCGATGACCTAAGCGGGAACCAGGCAAAACATTCTGCCATTTCTGGCACGGCAACAGAGTCGCGTCTGGGCGAGAGTTGACTAACTATTTGGTGAGCGAGGTGGCACGTCGCCAAGGGGGCACGGGCGTCCCGCCCGTCACGACCCGACAACACGGCCGGGACGGCCGTGCCCCCTGGACAAACCGAACCAAGCCGCGCTTTTATTGCGTCTTCAATTGCATGGTTACGGCTAAGCGGGAACGCAAACATCCGGGTCAAGTTGAAGCGTGGCTCCAAGAGTGGGGTCCGTGCTCGGCGAGCCCGGTTCACTCATTTTGATCGGATCCGGCGGACTACTCTGGCATGCTGCGCAGCGTGGTTTGGAAATCCCGCTTCCCGAAAACAGCATGGATGTCGATCCGGTCACGCAGAGTGATGCCGTCGCGCTTTTGGGTTACGAAGCCCTGATCGGTGGCCAGTTCGAGCAGCGTCACGGCTGGCATGTCAATCTCATGCCCTCGGCTGTGTTGAGCGAAATGCCGGCGGATTGGATGCAGCGTGCCTCCCGCAAACCATATGGACTGCTCGAGGTGCTGGTTCCCTCGATGGACGGTCTGCTGGTGCCCAAGTTGAAGCGCGGGGAACCGCCTGATAAGCTGCACGCCGAGTGGGCGAAAAACTCCCGTGAATCCCCTGGGCAAATACGCCAGTTACCAAGATCTGGCCCGGCTCGAATACGGCCGCTTGCTTTGGGCCAAGCCAGCCACCCGCGCCCGGCTTTTGCGCCACTGGACTTCCCCCTCGCATCCGCATCATGCGCGGTTCGCTGCGCACCGTGAGTTGGTCGAGAAAGTTCTGGCTCCGGACACGGATGATGTTTCGCTCGATGCGACCTTGCGCGCACAAGGCCAAAGCCTGCGCGCGGCCGCGCGTGAAATTCCCCCTGTCTTCGGCAGCATCTAGAGGCCCTGACTTTTTCATCCGCCTCGCAGCTGCGCTAAACTGTTTAGTTACTTGGTTCCTTAACTTCCCAAGAGTAAACCAGCCCGCGTTGCCTATCAGCGCAACCGGAGGCGAAGCCGGAGATAGGTCGCTATAGCGACCAACTGATACCGTAGCGCAGCGAAGATAGGTCGCCCTAGCGATCAACTGATACCGTAGCGCAGCGAAGATAGGTCGCCGCGGCGACCAAACGGGCCTTAGCCAAAACTGAACCACTGAACACTTTTTTATCACTCCTCCGCCCGCCCTTCCCTTGACTATGCACCGCCTGAACTTATTTTAGCCTTATGAAACGTCCCATTCGTGTCTCCGCATTGCCTCACGCCAGGATTGCCTTGGTGTTTTCCGACGGTCTCGAGGGTATCATCGACGTATCGACTATGGTTGGCCGCGGCGTCTTCGCCCCCTTGGCCGACCCGCAAGCATTCGCTGGTGTTTACATCGGCGATCGCGGTCAGATCGCGTGGAGTGAAGAGATGGAGATTTGTCCTGATGCCGCGTATCTGGAGGTGGCGGGGCAAATCGCCGGTGAACCGGTCCATGCCTGAAGTAAGTCGTTTTTACGGAATCATCATACGATTCTACTACCGGGAACACCCACCGGAGCACTTTCATGCCATTTATGGTGAGCATGAAGCCCTGGTTGAGATCAGCACTGGACGCATCTACGAGGGTTTCCTTCCGCCCAAAGCGCTGCAACTTGTCAACGAATGGCGGCGCCAACACCTCGAGGAGTTGATGGAAGCGTGGCGTCGCAGTCGCGAGGAGTTGCCACTCGAATCCATCGAACCGCTGGAATAGACAGCTTGCACCCTCCTCGTCACGCCATAGAATTACGCAGGCGGATTACCTTTTACCCGCTACTGCGGCTTCGCCGCCCGTCTTTTAGTCTCACGTTGCCCTCGGCTACGCCTCACGCTGTCTCGCTACGCTCGGCTCCCACCTTTTACCCGCTACTGCGTTTTAGCCGCTCGTCTTTTGGTCTCTTAAGCTCTTAGACCCTTAGGCGCTTCCCAACCTTCCACCTTTAACCTGTAACTTTTCACCGCGGCCCTCGGCCTCTCCCACTATCTTCTGTGAAAAATCCAGGAAAACTTCTGCCACCCGTCGATAGCGTCATCCACCACGTGCGCGGTCAGCGCGTCATTCTCGACGCGGACTTGGCGCGTATTTACGGAGTGCAGACTTTCCGCTTCAACGAGGCAGTGAAACGCAATCAGGCGCGTTTTCCGGAGGACTTCCGTTTCCAATTGAGCAAAGAGGAGACCGAGGCTTTGACATCGCAAACTGCGATACCAAAGACCCCCTCAGGTCGTGGTGGCCGTAGAACGCTCCCGTGGGTCTTCACGGAGCATGGCGCGCTTCAGGCCGCAAACATCCTCAACAGCCCGCATGCCGTCGCCATGAGCGTGTATGTTATTCGTGCCTTTGTCCGCCTTCGCGAGGAAGTTGCGGCCAACGTGTTGCTGGAAAAGCGCCTTGCCTCGATCGAAAAAACGCTGGTCGGTCACGACATTGCCCTGCGTGACGTGATCAAGAAAATCCGGCCGCTTTTGCTTCCCCCGCCGGATCCGCCGAACAAGAGCATCGGATTCCACGTGCGGGATGCGAAGTGAGCCCAATTGCGCCGCTGAGTTGTCACTTTACTCTCCGACAGCAGGCCTCCGGCCTCTAGTCTTCAACCCTTAACACGCCACTAGCTACCCGTTAATGTGGTTTAGCCGCTCGTCTTTTGGTCTCTTAAGCTTTTTGGTCTCCGCTTCGCTTCGGCTGTCTCTTTCCCATTCTGCATTCTCCATTCATCATTTTGCATTAAGTGAAAACAAACTTCCATCGAACTCCGCAATGTCGGCGTGGACTTCCCGGTGTTCAACGCGTCGGCGTTGTCGCTCAAGAACTGCGTGCTTAGTGCGGTGACGAGTGGGGCGATTTAACGGCGTCAGTCTCTAAGGTCTGCCCGCTGTTTCTCGATGAGCCAATCTGTTCTACGACTTCCGTCAAAAGTTTTTGAAAGCAACCTGCCCAAGTTGCTCGATTTGCTTTCTTCACACGATGGAACAGACAACAAGGTTGTTTTGGATTTTTGCTCGGTCGATTACTGGATCCCTGCCGCGGTTGTCTTCACTTGTGCAATCGTCGATCGCTGGGTCAAGCGAGGGCGCGTCGTAAGCTTCACCAACCACCTCAGTTCGGATGCCTGTCGCTACCTGCAGCGCATCGACTTCTTCGAGCAGCTTGGATTCATTCTGCCCGAGCCATTCGAAAGGCATGATCCTCGCACGGCCTTTTTCGAGATCCAACGCGTGGAGCCTGGAGTGGCAAGGCTCAAAGACCCTCTGGCGGGCCGGCTTGCCGCATGTTTGGCCGGAACCACGGATATGCAGGACGAAGCGGTTCTTTTTTCCGAGTTCTCGTTGGGCGAGGTTATGGCGAACAGTCAGCAGCATGCCAACGCCACGGGTTTTGTCTCCGGACAGTATGTCCATTCGCGAAGTTGGTCCCGTATCGGCATTGCGGACTGTGGTGTCGGCATACGCGAAAGCTTTCGTCTGGCTGGTTCCCCGCATTTTCGCGAGGACATGTCTCATGCGCAGGCCTTGCAGAAAGCTTTGGAGCCATGGGTTTCCAGCAAGAACCACTTGCGCACCGGTCCCTATGGTGAACCGCCGAATCGCGGAATGGGTCTGAGCATGATTGGCCACATGCTGGCTGCGAGCGGCGGGGAATTCTTTATTTGCTCCGGTGATGCCTGGGTCCACCGCCGCGGCTCGGCACCGGCCACGGCTGGTTCGTTGCGCCATGAGATGCCAGGCACTGTGGTATCGCTGCTTTTTGATCGGGGACAAATCAGCGACTTCAGGGGGTTGGTTGTCGAAGCCAATCGCGCCCTGAACTTGACAGAAGAGCGCTCCGGCGAAAACTTGTTTGAATGAAAACCGTGTTTTCCATGCGCGAGCGGTTCGGCTCTTTTCTGGCCGATGGCAATCTTGCCAATGAGTTCCGCTTTACAGAAGTCGAGCCGGCCCTGTCCGCCGGTTGTGAGATCGTTTTCGATTTCTCGCGAGTGCGCAATATGACCACTTCATTCAGCAACGGACTGGTAGCTACTCTCGTCGCGCACTTTCCGACCGAGTTTGCCAAGCAAGTCCGCTTCCGTGGGTGTGACTCATTGATCAAAGAGCTTTTGCAAGCCTCTATTGCCATTGGCACCCGCGAAGCTCTTGCTGCAGCTGGTTGAGCGGTCTTCTGCTGCAGCCCCACACTCTCTTGCGTTTGGTTGTTGGAGACTGCTCAGCCCGTATTGCGTGTCAGCCGCACCGCGCGGAGTATGTGGTCTTCAGTGAGCAGTGTTCAGTCCGCGCCTTCGACATTTGGTTGCTGCGACAACCTATCTTCGTCCGCCACGGCGGACTCCGGTTGACATCAGGTTTGGCTTGGGCCTGTCTGCGGCTCAGCTTTCACGTCTCAGCCCTCAGCCTGTCTCCGTCTACGACTCCGGCTCAAGTTTGGCTTGGGCCTGTCTCCGTCTGCGACTCCGGCTCAGACTTGGCTTGTTCCGGCTGAGCCGAGTCTGCAAACCGCAGCGCAGCGTAGATGGGTCGCCGCGGCGACCAAACGGGCTTTAGCCAAAACTGAACCACTGAGCCGAGGCTTCGCGAGACAGCCCTTAGGCGACCACTGAACACTTTTTTTATCACTCCTCCACCCGCCCCTCCCTTGACCATCCACCTACCGGAGTTATTTTAGCCTTATGAAACGTCCCGTTCGTGTCTCCGCATTGCCTCACGACAGGATTGCCTTGGTGTTTTCCGACGGTCTCGAGGGTATCATCGACATGTCGACCTCGGTTGGCCGCCGCGTCTTCGCCCCCTTGGCCGACCCGCAAGCATTCGCTGGCGTTTACATCGGCGATCACGGTCAGATCGCGTGGAGTGAGGAGATGGAGATTTGCCCTGATGCCGCGTATCTGGAGGTTGCGGGGCAGACCGCTGGCGACCCGGTCCATGCCTGAAGTCAGTCGTTTTTACGGAATCATCATACGATTCTACTACCGGGAACACCCACCGGAGCACTTTGCCCTCGTCCGGAGCACGGGTCTCACGCTGTCTCCGTCCGCCTTGGCGGACTCCGGCTCATGCCATCTATGGTGAGCGAAGCTCTGGTTGAGATCACCACTGGACGCTTGAGGAGTTGATGGAAGCGTGGCGTCGAAGTCGCGAGGAGTTGCCACTCGAATCCATCGAACCGCTGGAATAGGCAGCTTGCACTTTTCACTTTTTACCTTTTACCCTCTACTGCGGCTTAGCCGCTCGTCTCTTGGTCTCTCGCCTCTCCCCTTCCTGGTGACGTCAGAGAATGCGCCGCAAAATAAAGGGTTACATTTTCCAGTTCACGCGCTCCGACCATGACGGGCGGCATATCCACGTTTTTGTCGATGATACGGAAATTGGCGTATTCGACCGGGTGGATGGTCCGATGCGCGGTTTGGAAAGTCACCTCGGCAAGAAGTTGCGCGAGGCCTTGGATGAGTTTATAGCTCTACTCGATGAACGTAGCCTTTGAAGCCGAGCCGGTCACGGCCCAGCAAGTGTGGTTTGACCCCCGCACCGGGGATTTGCATGCCCTCATCTCCGGCATCAATCATGCTCTGCGTTTGGCGTCTATTCCCGACGACGACTTTGAATCCTCCGCCCCTGTGGTGGGATTCAAAATTGGCTGCGGTGGTGCGGTTGTTGTCTGTTCGCACAAAGATGGTCAGGAGACCTGGCTGCCGGTGGATATGTGGTTGCCGGGAGGCTTCACTGCTGCTGCCTGAGCGAGCTTCTGTCGCAACGGATTCTTTTCTCCCGCCACACCGAAGCACTGTCCTGCCGAAACACCGATTTCGTCTCCGACTCTTCACCCGCCACCAGCTACTCGCAACCTTTTACCCGCTACTGCGGCTTAGCCGCTCGTCTCTTAGTCTTTTGGTCTCTTTCACCTTCCCGCCTTGTGCCTTAAGCACACTTTCGCACCCTTTACCTTTTACCCGCCACCGCGCCTCCGGCGCCAGTCTCTTAAGCTCTTAGTCCCTCGTCCCTTTCGACTTCTCACCTTTGCACCTTGTGCCTCCGGCACACGGTCCCACCTTCTTACCTTTAACGCCTTTAGCCGCGCGTCTCTTGGTCTTTTAGACTCTTTGTCCTTCTCTCCAATATCCTATTAGACGACCACATGACATCGACCCATCGTAAAGTTTACACGCCAGAGCCGCTGCTCAGGCATCCGGTCGTCATGTTGCGGGAAATCGCGCAGGATGTATGGGCGGGGCGTGAGCTGGCTTGGCGCTTGTTTCTGCGTGATCTGCGCGCCGGATATCGTCAGACATTTTTGGGTTATATCTGGGCCTTTCTTCCACCCTTGGTCGCTGCGGCGACATTTATTTTTCTCCAGTCTCAGGGCATTACCCGCATCGAGGTCGTCGGCATTCCCTACGCTGCTTTTGCGTTGATGGGGACGCTTCTCTGGCAAATCTTCGTCGATGCACTCGTCAGTCCTTCGGCCTCGTTCGTTGCCGCGAAGGCCATGCTCGTAAAGATCAACTTTCCTCGCGAGGCCGTGCTTATGGGCGGGCTATATATGGTTTTGTTCAACGCGGCCATTCGACTGGTCTTGATTGCCGCAGTCCTGATCTTTTGGCAGATCCCTCTCGGCCCGACATTGGCCTTCTTGCCCATCGCTCTACTTGGCCTGGTCGCTGCCGGTTACGCTATCGGGCTTTTTATCACCCCCGTTTCCAGCCTTTATGGTGATGCCGCCCGCGCCATTCCTATTTTGGCCGGTTTCTGGATGCTGCTTACGCCCGTGGTTTACCCCCCACAAATGGGAGGTATTGCCGGTTGGTTGGCGACATGGAATCCGATCTCGCCCCTCATCATCACAGCTCGAGAATCTTTGACCGCGCAAAGTTTGTCTGTGCTTGGACCGTTTTTTCTCGTCACCGCCGGCTCCCTGCTGGTGATTCTGCTTGGCCTCATCGGGTTTCGCATCGCCATGCCGCATTTGATTGAGCGGATGGGAGGCTGAGCGAAGCTCAGCGGTGGTGAGTGAGTGGTAACGAGTGGCGGGTAACGACGGCGAAAGTTGTTTGAAATGGCATTTGGGTTTCCCCCCCCTCTTACTGCCAAAGTGATAATTTCCCACGAACATCCAATAAACCCTGCCTTCTCATGAACAGCCCGATTTCCATCGAGATAATCCAATCACGAATCATTGAGATCCGCGGAGAGCGCGTTCTGCTTGATAGTGATGTGGCGCGTATTTACGGGGTTGATACCAAGCGTGTTAACGAAGCGGTTAAAAATAACCCGGAAAAGTTTCCCAAGGGCTACATCCAGCAAGTCACGAAACAGGAGTGGGACGCTTTGAAGTCGAAATTCTCGACTTCAAACCGCGGCGGAAAGGTGAAGCTTCCAACAGCGTTTCCCGAGCGCGGCCTCTACATGCTGGCAACGATTCTAAAGAGTTCCCGGGCAACCCAGGCCACTTTCGCGATCATTGAGACATTCAGCAAGATCCGCGAACTCGGATCAACCATCAGAACACTTTCTGCCACCAAAGATGGTGCCAAACAGAAGTCGCTCATTCAGCGCAGTGGGGAGATTGTGGCTGAGGTTTTCGACGAAACCCTCCAGACATCTGGATCGGAAACTTCGATTGAACTCAACTTTGCGGTCCTCAAGTTCAAACACACAGTCAAGCGGGCGAAGTAAGGGCGGCCGGCGGAGCCGGCGACTCGTAAAATGTAAGGGGTAGCAATATGCATTCAGAACTAGCCACTAGGCACTCGCCACCCGCTACAGACTCGGACGAAGTCCTTGTCCGAGTCCAAGGCGTCTCGAAAAAGTTCTGTCGCTCGCTGAAACGCTCGTTGTGGTATGGGCTGTGCGACATTGCTGGCGAACTTAGTCCGTTCGTCAGGCATGGAGCAGGGGGCATGGAGCAGAGAGCCAGCACTGCCGCCGAAGGCGGGAGCAATCAACTTGTCGCTCGCCACACGTCACATATCACTCCCGCGGCCTCGGCGCGAGATCAAGATCTGCGCGCAGGAGAGTTCTACGCCGTGCGGGATGTCAGCTTTGAACTGCGCCGCGGCGAGTGCCTTGGGCTGATCGGGCACAATGGAGCCGGGAAGACGACACTGCTAAAACTGCTCAACGGTTTGATCAAGCCCGATCGTGGTCGGATCGAGATGAGCGGTCGGGTCGGGGCATTGATTGCTCTCGGAGCCGGGTTCAATCCGATCCTAACCGGTCGGGAAAATATCTACATCAACGGTTCGGTGCTGGGCCTTTCGAAAAAGGAAATCGACGAGAAGATCGACGAGATCATCGACTTTGCCGAGATCAGGGAATTCATCGACACGCCAGTGCAGAACTATTCATCGGGGATGCAGGTAAGGTTGGGATTCGCAGTTGCTACGGCGCTTGATCCGGATGTGCTGATTCTTGATGAGGTGTTGGCGGTAGGGGACGCAAAGTTCCGAAACAAGTGCTACAATAAGATTGGGGAACTTCAAAAAACATGTGCGGTCATATTTGTCTCGCACAGTATGAGTCAAGTCGCTCGCATCAGCTCTACGGGGCTCTTTTTACAACGTGGTAGCGCTCATTATTCGCGCAGTATCGGAGACTCAATAAAGTTATATGAGTCTGCTCTCGTTCATGACTCTCCTTCTGAGGGGAGTTTCATGCAAACAGCTCATCCAGTTGAGCGTGTAACTGTTGATATTGGGCCGGAAGCGCCACTGAGATGGCAGGCGTCCCTCAACCTATCGATTGAGCTGTGCTCTTCGTCTAAAATCACTGATCCGGTTTTCTACGGAGTCCTTTACGATGAGGGCGGAGCGGTCGTTGCCAGTTTTCAAGCGCGGGGAGAAAGCTATTTGCGCAGGTGAAAATCGCATCATGATCGATGTATTCGCAATTCCTTTGGCTTCAGGGGTGTATCCCCTCAGCTTGGTCCTCAGTGAAGGTAATGGTCTGGAGCACTTGTTTTGGTCATACAAACAGGTGCGTGTTGCTATTGCCGAAAGTCCCGCTGGCGCTAGCCCTTGTCGCCTTAGGGCTGAAATAAGAGCGTGAGCTAGGACAAAGCAAGCTGTGAAACAGTTTTGCCATCGGCATCATGTTTGTAGATGTAGCTAAAATGAGCAGTAAACCCGGGTTTGGCGAAAACGAAGCGCACTCATGAAAAAAACGCAGTAGTTACGCATTTACGGCTAGGAACAATCGAAGAAATGTTCCGCTACAAGGATGAGGGATTTTCTTTGCCTCCTTTTCCTGGCTACGACCCAAACCAGTGGGGCATAAAGGCTCACAATAGGCCTTGGGCTGTGTCCCGCATGAAACTCGGCCCCGGCGTAAGGATTATGGAGGTCGGTGGGGCTTACAGCACGCTTCCGAAGAAGCTGAGCGACGAGTTTGAGGTAGAGGCGTGGATCGGCGACGATTTTGGAGCATCGGTGAACGACACGGCGCTCTGGACGCGTTGGGGCAACCCGAGGGATTTGCCGCAAAAAACAAACCGGTGAAATATGTCTTTGAAGCAATGGGAACGTTTTTCGCAATATCCCAACGACTACTTCGACTATGTCTTTTCGGTGTCCACTTTGGAGCATATTCCCATGCAACAAATGCCGAATGTGTTCCGAGACATGCACCGTTGTCTGAAGGTCGGGGGTAAGCAAGTGCACACGATTGATGTTACTGCAGCCTTACCTTTGCGTGGTGTGGTTGTCGCCCGCCTATTCCAAAATATTCAATCCTCAAGCGGTTGCTTCCGATGGAGGATCTTAACCCGCTTAGGCCTTGGGTTGAGGCGTTACGGCAAGCTGATTGTGACGTTGTGGCCGCCGAGCCAAATGTCACGGAGTTGCTGAGTCGAGAGGTCTTAGTGGAGTCTCCGGATGTCGTCTACAGGTATTATCCGCCAGTCAATCGATGCAAGCCTTACAGACCGGCTGCAACCCTCTTGGTCGAAATTGAAAGGACGGCATGAGTTTCTGGAGCTACCTTAAACGAAGATTGAAGCGCCCCCAGTGCGCTTCGATGAAGTATTGTTCGTGGACAAGATGATGGGCGCCATCACTAAAGGTGTAATGGTTGATGTCGGCGCCCACTTCGGCGAGTCGTTACAGCCGTTTGCCAAGCGAGGTTGGCGCATCGTGGCGTTTGAGCCCGACACCCATGAGGGCAAACATGTAGCGATCAAGGCCCGGCTCAATGAAAGATCTGATCTTTTCATTTGCGCGCTCTCCAATAGCGAGGCTGAAAGCAGTGCTTTTATGTGAGCGAAGTTTCCACCGGTATTTCCGGTCTGTTGCCTTTTCATCCGTCGCATACCTCCGCAGCTCGCGTGCCCGTGAGGACGTTGCGTGGCGTGCTAAGTGAGTTGGGTATCGACCGCGTGAACTTCCTCAAAATTGACACGGAGGGGAATGACCTGCTCGTGCTGCAAGGGTTGGATTGGGCTGTTAGGCCGGATGTTATTCTTTGTGAGTTCGAAGACTCGAAGACGAAGCTTGCGAACTACGACTACCGAAATCTAGGCAACTATTTGGTGTCAGGTGGCTACCGCGTGTTTGTTTCAGAATGGTATCCCATTAAACGTTATGGCGTGGAGCATTCGTGGCGCCGGCTGTGTTCTTACCCGTGTAAACTCAAAGATACCAACGCTTGGGGTAACTTTATAGCCGTGGTTCCTGAGCGTGCTGATGAGTTCCTTACGACGGTAAAAAGCTTTGGTGTCCGGTCGGAGTAACAGCCAACTTGGCCTTTTGCCTTTGCCAACCTAACAACTTGCCAGCCCGCGTTCATCCAGTCCTGCCATGAAAGTTGACACTATTGCGTTAATGCCGCTTAAAGCGCACAGCGAACGGGTTTCGGGCAAAAACTTCCGCTCGTTCTCTGGGAAGCCGCTTTTCCGATGGATGCTCGATACGCTTCTGGCCACCGAGGACGTTGATTTGATCGTCATCAACACTGATGCGAGGGCCGAATTGGAGGCAAACGGTCTTGAGCCGAATCCACGGATACTGGTTAGAGAGAGAAGCCTGAATTGTGCGGAGATTTCGTCAGCATGAATGCCGTGATTGCCGATGATGTGGAGAATGTTCCTGCGGATACCTACCTGATGACGCACACAACCAACCCTTTGCTGAGCCGCGCAACCATTGTTGCCGCACTGGCGGCGTACAAAGAGGGGCTTGCTAACGGAACTTGTGATAGCTTGTTCACGGTAAACCGGTTCCAGACGCGGTTTTACCGTGCCGACAGTTCCGCAGTGAATCACAACCCCGCTCAACTTCTCAGGACTCAGGACCTCGAGCCGTGGTATGAGGAAAACTCGAATCTGTATATTTTTTCCGCCGAGAGCTTTCGAATGACTGGGGCGAGGATCGGGGCCAAGCCTATCCTTTTGAGACGCTGAGAAAAGAGTCGATGGATATCGACGACCAAGACGGATGGGATATTGCGGAAGCCGTGGCCAAAGCGCGCTCCTGAGGCTGGGGAGTAAGTCGGTTACTCGATTCATGACATGTCGTCTCCGATCGCCAGCGTTTCGCTCGTTGTCCGCACCTATAACGAAGAGTGCTATCTGGACCGGGGCCTCGCTGCGGCACGAAGTTGCGGCCCACTTCTGACCGAAATCGTTGTCGTCGACTCCGGATCAAGTGATGCAACGTTGGACATTGCTAAGGCGCACGGAGCGAAAATCGTCTGCATTGAGAAGGCAGACTTCAGCTTCGGCAGATCTTTGAACCTTGGTTGTGCAGCCGCAAAGGGTGAGGTTGTCGTGTTTCTTAGCGGCCACTGTATTCCGGCGGATGAAAACTGGCTGAAGAGTTTGCTCCAGCCATTTTCAGACCCGCAGGTCGCAGGTGTCTATGGACGGCAAGTGGGGGAGAAGGCACAAAATTCAGCGAGGCAAGAGTGTTCGAGAAATACTACCCTTTGATGGAAGCGAGCCAAGGTGCCGCCTTCTGCAATAATGCGAATGCTGCTCTGCGGAGGTCAGTCTGGAACAGGTTTAAATTCGATGAGCAGCTTACCGGACTGGAAGACATTGCCATGGGCAAGAAGCTCACTGAAGCAGGATTTCGTATCGCTTATGCTCCTGAAGCCAGCGTCATCCACTTGCACCACGAATCGTGGGCGCAGGTGCGGAGGCGTTACGAGCGCGAGGCTATCGCGCTACGGCACATCAATCCGGGGTTGCACCTGTCGCTTGTGGAAGCCGGCGCTTGTTTTGCTTCGGCATGCTTTTTGGATTTTTGCGCTGCGATAAGAAACGGCATCGGAGTTTCACGTGCGCCCGAAATTGTTCTTTATCGTCTGCACCAGTTTGCGGGAAGTTGGCGCGGCAGCCGCGCTCACCGGGAAATGGGCTCGCGCGAAAAGATGACCTATTTTTCCCGTTTAGGCAATGACCAAGATTCTTTGCACATGCCCGCCTATGATCAGGGCGATCGACATCCTCAAGGATGAGTTTGCTCGTCGCGGGGCGGAAGTGGTCTGTCCCGAATTCAGGCAGACTTTGTCCGTTTCCGAGTTGCTGCAGCTGGTGCCGCAGTATGACGGTTGGATCATCGGCGATGACCCTGCCACAGCGCAGGTTTTCCAAGCGGGCCGGGCGGGCCGCCTCCGTGCTGCGGTCAAGTGGGGGGCGGGAACCGACAACGTCGATTTTGCGGGGGCTGCCGAATGCGGCTTCAGCGTTACGAACACACCCGGCACCTTTGGAGAGGAAGTCTCCGACGTTGCAGTGGCTTACTTGATCGGTCTGGCCAGGGATCTTTTTTGTGGACCGGGAAGTGCGGACCGGCCGCTGGCCCAAACCGCCCGGGACCTCTTTGCAGGGCAAGACTGTAGGAGTCGTGGGATACGGCCACATCGGGCGGGCGACGGTGAGAAAGCTCAATGCCCTTGGTTTGGCTGTCGTTGTCTATGACCCCTTGGTCAGTGCAGCTTCCGATGATGGTGCAACTCTGGCGCAATGGCCGGAACGACTCGGTCAACTCGACTTCCTCGTCCTTGCCTGCGCTCTCACGGAAACAAATAAGCAAATGCTCGACGCTGGGGCTTTTGACCGCATGCGGCACGGTGTTCGCATTGTTAACGTTTCCCGTGGAGCGCTAATCGACCAAGCGGCGTTGCGCCACGCCTTGGATTCAGGTCGCGTAGCTGGGGCGGCTCTGGAGGTTATGGAAGAAGAGCCTCCCCGCAGTGACGAGTCGTTACTCAGTCACCCGCACTGCATCTTCGGGTCTCACAACAGCTCCAACACTTCGGAGGCTGTCCTTCACACGTCCATGACGGCCATTGAATTACTGTTTGAGAGACTTTGGGCCGACAAATAGCCACACATGGAAACACGAGCAGTTCTTGTCACCGGTGCGCTTGGGGGATAGGGCGCGCTTTATGCAACGAGTTTCATGCTCATGGATTCGTTGTGATTGCTGTCGATCGCGTCCAAGGTAACGTGGCGGCCCATCATATTCTCACCGAAAATATTGCCACGCTTGTTGCCGAGCCCGAGCGAGGTGTCGAGTTTCGGAGCAGAATTAAAGGGATTTTGGAACAAAACGAAGCGGCATTTTGCGGTTTGATCAACAATGCTGCCGTCCAAATATTAGGAGGCGTGGAATCTCTCACCGCCGCCGACTGGCATGAGACGCTCGATACAAATCTTGTGGCACCTTTTTGTCTTGGCGCAGCTGTTCCTGCCTGAATTGGAATCTTCGCGCGGTGCTATCGTAAACATCTCGAGCATTCACGAAAAACTGACGAAGCCCGGTTTTGTCGCGTATGCCACCTCCAAAGCGGCGCTTTCAGGGCTCACCCGAGCCATGGCGGTTGATTTAGGACCGCGCGTGCGCGTTAACGCGATTTGCCCGGCGGCCATTCACACTCCAATGCTCGAGGCGGGGTTTGCCGACCAACCCGAGCGATTCGCAGCCCTGCACAAATCACATCCCTCAGGTCGCATTGGACTGCCTGAAGAAGTGGCCAGCCTTGCGCGTTATTTGGTGGCTGACGCGCCTAAGTTTCTTACTGGGAGCTCTCTCGGTCTCGACGGTGCTATTGGCGGAAGACTACATGATCCCATGTAATTACACTGTAAAAAGCTAAATAAAAATGCCCACTCGACTCATCAAAGCACTTCAATCAATCAACAATTTCCGTAGGTTTTCGCGAAGCTCGCAAATGTGGTTTAATTTTGTCAATTGGTACCCCGAGCACGGGAAATGGATTCAGCGATACCGCAACATATACTCAAATCAAGACTGCTTTCTTTTATGCAATGGCCCATCATTAAACCTTATAGAGCTTTCGAGGCTAAGGAATTATCATTGCATAGGACTCAACAAAATTTACATGCTATTCGATCGCATAAATCTCGATTTAACATTTCATGTGGCTGTCAACAAATTAGTCATAGAGCAATCACGAAATGAATTCAGAAAACTTGACTGTCCCTCTTTTCTTTCATACCAAACCGCCAAACAATACATTAAAGACGCTGGTAACATACACTACCTATATTGTGAACACCGTGCCGAACCCCGATTCAGCCGGGTTTATGATGAACCAATTTGGGAAGGCTACACAGTTACATATGTTGCCTTGCAACTCGCACTTTTATGGGGTTTCGCAACGTATTTATAATTGGGTTAGACCACTCTTTTCAAGCAAAAGGCAAGCCAAATGAGTTACAAGCCTTGGAAACAGATGACAACAACCACTTCGACAGCCGCTACTTTTCCGGATGCCAATGGCATCTTCCCGACTTAGAGGGTTCAGAGGTTTCGTATACTATGGCCAAATTTGCATTTGAACGTAGTGAAAGAGGCGTTTTTGACGCAACCATTGGTGGCCAATGCAGCATATTTCAAAAACTTCCAATTGATGAGGCCTTTACACGATGTAAAAACGCGGCTGATAAGACTGCATCTGTGGAACTTATTAGTGGGGGCAACCATATAACACCAGCAGCTAGTTGCGCATGTGCAGGTCTAAAGTAAATCCGTCTCAATCAGTGGTGTGTGATATATCTATAATAATTTCTTCCTATAATGCTTCCCACAACCTGAACATCTGTTTAAAGCAATTATTACAGCAAAGTATAATTAACAGGGCCGAAATTATTGTAATTGATAGTGGCTCAGAGCAAGACGAAAGTGATATCTGCAGTCAATTTGCATGTATCTTTCCGGCCCTCATTTACGAGCGGACAGAGCGTGAAAGCCTCTACGCTGCATGGAACAGGGGACTTTCGAAGGCTCGAGGCCTTTATTTTGTCAACGTCAACACAGATGATGCATTGGCCCCGGATGCGCTGGAGGGCTTTGTGCGAGCGCTAGAAAACGATGCTAGTGCCGCTCTTGCATATGCAGACTGCGTCTGGTCTCCTGTGCCCAATGCGCAATATCCTTGGCCTAATAGTTGGAAAGCCGTGTGCTATGAGTCCTACAGTGCGCTTACCACATTGTTTTATTGCTTCACCGGATGCAATCAGTTCTGGCGAACCTCATCACTACGGGAACTTGGAGGCTTCAATCCGTTGCTTAGAGCTGTCGGTGATTATGAAATTCTCTGTCGGATGGCCACACAACGCATGAAAGCTATACATATCCCGAGGGCTCTCTCCGCATTTTACCAAAATCCCAAGGGATTATCGCAGATATCGTCGGCCGCAAATGAAGAATTTTTGACTGTTCGAGTAAATTCAGACAGAAAATTAATTTATCAAATATTTTGCTATCAGCGCACCTAACGACGTAGAACGGCGTGGCGCCCACCTTCACCTCGCTCTGCGTGCTTTAGAAGTGCACATACCATGGCACGTCAAAGCGGTGCCCGATGTCGACTACGCTGTGGAGAACTTACATGCTGCTGCTGCGCTTTCGTCCTTTGCCCGTCGCCGGATGATCCGATTCACCGCATCGATGGTTGCGCGAAGCTCCCTCGGGAGTGCAATATCCCATAAAGCTGCCCAAGTGCTTCTTTCGCCCCTAGGCTTGCTTTTACTTCATGGGAGGCCCCTTCCCGCAAAACTTTAGCGGATAAGTCCCTGAGGCTTCTCAAACAACGAAATATCAATCCATGAAAAAGGCCCTCATCACAGGAATCACCGGTCAGGACGGATCGTATTTGGCCGATTTATTGGTGGCCAAAGGTTACGAGGTCCACGGGATTATCCGCAGAGCCAGCACGTTTAATACAGCGCGCATTGATCACCTTTATCAGGATCCGCATGTCAATGGCGTGCGGCTTTTTCTGCATTATGGCGACCTGTCGGATTCGGTGAGTCTCACGAAGATGTTGTATGAGCTGCAGCCCGACGAGGTCTACAACCTCGGCGCGCAGAGCCATGTGCGTGTGAGTTTTGACATTCCGGAATACACGGCGGACGTGACGGGGGTCGGCACGATTCGTATCTTGGAGGCGATCCGTGAATCGGGCGTGAAGCCGCGTTTTTACCAGGCCTCGAGCAGTGAGATGTATGGTAAGGTGCAGGAAGTTCCGCAGACGGAGACGACGCCGTTTTGGCCGCGTAGTCCGTATGGTTGCGCGAAGATGTTCGGTTATTGGGCGACGGTGAACTACCGCGAAAGCTACGGGCTCTTTGCCAGCAACGGAATTCTTTTCAACCACGAGAGCCCGCGGCGGGGCGAAACTTTCGTGACGCGCAAAATTTCCCGCGCCGTGGCGGCTATTAAGCTCGGGATGCAAAATGATCTTTTTCTCGGCAACCTCGACGCCAAACGCGACTGGGGTTACGCGCCGGAATACGTAGAGGGGATGTGGCGTATGTTACAGACGGATCAACCTGATGATTATGTCTTGGCCACGAACGAAACCCATACGGTCAAAGAGTTTGTGCAGGAAGCCTTCCAACATGTGGGGCTCGATTGGGAGAAATACATCAAGTATGACGCCCGGTATGAGCGCCCTGCGGAAGTCGACCTGCTCATTGGGGATCCGGCCAAGGCCAAGCGCCAACTCGGCTGGGAACCCAAGGTCCGCTTCAAGGAAC
>JAGYIO010000019.1 GCA_018402585.1 Chthoniobacterales bacterium | reverse complement strand
GCCGACCTCTCCAACGCCCCCGACTGGGCCCAGCCCATCATCGCCGCCGCCATCCACCTGCACAACGCCGCGAATCCTCAGGTGGATCGCACCGTCCCGGCGCGATAATCGTCAGGTGCTTTGGCACGATGGCACCATCACGATCCACCTCGCTCACTCCACGAGCAACTCCGCAATCTGCACCGCATTGAGCGCCGCGCCCTTGAGCAACTGATCCCCGCAGATCCAAAAGCTCAACCCGTTCTCCAGCGCACAATCCACGCGTAAGCGCCCGATCTCGCAATCATCCTTCCCCGCCACCTGCAGCGGCAGCGGATACCCGTTCTTGGACGGCTCATCGACCACCCGCAAGCCGGACGCTTTTTCCAGCGCGGCCCGCGCCGCCGCGACCGAGACCGGACGTTCGAACTCCGCGCTGACCGCCACGCTGTGCGCACGATAGACCGGCACGCGGACGCAAGTCACCGAAGCGCGAAAATCCGGCAGCCCCATGATTTTGCGCCCCTCGTTCTCCAACTTCATTTCCTCTTTCGTGTAGCCGCTCTCCAAAAACGCATCCACTTGCGGGATCACGTTGAAGGCGATCTGCCACGGATAAACCGCACGCGGCGCCTCTTCGCCGCGGGCCAGAGCCTCGACCTGCGTCTTCAGCTCCTCGATCGCCTTCGCCCCCGAACCGGAGACCGCCTGATAACTCGAGGCCCACAGACGCTTGACCCCGAACTCCCGGTGCAAGGGCCACAGTCCCATCAGGGTGATCGCCGTGGTGCAATTCGGGTTGGCCAGGATTCCCTGGTGCGCGCGCGCTGCCTCCGGATTGATCTCCGGCACGACCAGCGGCACCTCCGGGTCCATCCGGAAGGCCGAAGAATTGTCGATCACCACCGCACCGGCCTTGACCGCTGCCGGGGCAAATTCTTTGGAGATCCTGCCGCCCGCACTGCACAACGCGAAGTCCACGCCGGTAAAAGCTTCCCTCGTCAATTCCTGCACCGCGACCGGCGCACCGCGGAACTCGAGCGTCTTCCCGACCGACCGTGCCGAGGCGAGCAAAGACAGCTTCCCGACCGGAAAATCCCTCCGCTCCAGCACGCGCATCATCTCGATGCCCACCGCGCCAGTTGCGCCCGCGATTGCCACATGGTAGTTCCTGCCCATCGGAAAAGTGGTCAAATTACCACCCACCGCTCCCATGGCGATCAAGAAAGCAAAACCGGACCCCGCGCGCCGCAGGCGCGAGATCGTGGTCGACGTCGCCGCGCAAACCCTCCGCGTCATGGACGGCCCCCGCGTCGCCGCGGAATTTCCCGTCTCCACTTCGCGCTTCGGCCTCGGATTTGAAGAAGGCAGCTTCCGCACGCCGACCGGACGATTCGTGGTCCGCGAAAAAATCGGCGAGGGCGCCCCACCTTGGACCGTGTTCCGCGCCCGCGAGAACACCGGCCAAACCACCGCGCCCGGCGGCGAGGAGGACCTCGTTCTCACCCGCATTCTCACCCTCGATGGACTCGAGCCCGCCAACATCAACACCCTCGAGCGCTTCGTTTACCTCCACGGCACAAATCAGGAGCAACTCATCGGCACCCCGGCCAGCCACGGCTGCATCCGCCTGCGCAACGCAGACATGATCGCGCTCCACGATATGGTGCCGGCCGGTACCCCGGTGGAAATCCTGCCCCCGCCGCCGGCGTCTCCCCTAGCCTCCATCTAATGCAAAAAGACGATTTTCGTTGTCCCCCGAGGCGCACCTGTCAAGAGTGACGGCCTGCAAAATAGCATAGAAGGAGGTGAATCCAGAATGACCATCGTTAAAATTATTGCCATCGTAGCCGTTGCGGCTGCTTCGCTCAGCCTCGGCGCTTGCGCCAGCAAACCGAAACCGGCTCCGGTTTCCGCCAGCTACAGCAAGTAAGCTGACCCAAGGGGAATCCCTTTTCAACAAGCCGCGGGTTTCTGCCCGCGGCTTTCTTTTTTCGGGGGAACACTGAGGTAAGCATTCTCTCGCAAAGTGAACCGCCAGGGCAGTTCGCGCGCCCGGGAAAGTCCAATCCGGCCGTCCGCCACCACCTCGGTCACCTCCCCGGCCAAAAAGCAGCGTCGCTCTGTTGTGCAGAAATCCCCGCCGTGGTGCCGTCCAGTTACTCCGAGGGCCGCAGTGAGCCGGCCGGGACCTCCGGTCAAGGTGCGGCCGGACTTCCCGCCACGTCGGCGCTGCATGGTCGACAATCCCCGCCGCGGCTCAATCGCGCGGATCAAGACAAAGCCTGCCTCCTCGCCCTTGGTCAGCAGATTGAGCATCCAATGCAGGCCGTAGTTCAAATAAACATAGGCCGTGCCAGCGCGATGGCGCGCGACGAACTGGCGGGCGGACGGACGGCTGAAGGTGTGGCAGGCCGGATCACCGACCGCCGCATAAGCCTCGCACTCGACCACGATCCCACTGCACGCACCCCAGACCAATTCAGAGCCGACCAGCGCCCGCGCGCACTCCACGGGTGACTGGGTGAAGAATTCCCGCGGAATCACAGCGGAACCGGATGGTCGACGAACTGCCAGGGAACCCGGAACTTCTTCGCCAGATGCGCCGCCAGCGCCCGCACCCCGAAAGTCTCCGTGGCATAGTGCCCGCCGTAGATCATGTTGACCCCGAGCTCTTCCGCCCGCAGCCAGGTCCACTGCAGACCCTCCCCGGTGACAAAGGTGTCGATGCCCGCGGCCGCCACTTTTTCCAGCAGGTCGCCCGCCCCGCCGGTGATCACCCCGACGCGGCGCGGGCGCTCCGGGCCCGCCGCGCAGACTTGCGGCACGCGGCCCGTGGTCTTCATCACCCGCCGCACCAGCTCATCCCGCGATCCGGCGAAGGAACCCGACCGGCCGAAACCGAGGAGCGGTTCAAGCCGGCGCAACCCGAGCGCCTTGCCCAGCAGCACGTTGTTGCCGACGGTCGCATGCGCATCAAGCGGCAGGTGCACAGAGTAGAGCGCCATGTCGGCCGCGCGCATCAACTCGAGCTTCCGGCCGAAGGTGCCGGTGATCGGTTGGACACCGCCCCAAAAAAGCCCGTGGTGCACGATGAGCAAGGAGCCCGATCCGGCCGCCGACGCTTTCTTGATCACCGCAAGACCGGAATCGACCGAGGCGAGGATGCGCGTCACCCTCCCGCTGTTCTCCACCTGCAGGCCATTGTGCGCGCCGGGCGCGTCCTCGCCCTCCTCCACCTGCAGATAGTGGTTCGCATAGGAGACAAGCACATCGAGTTTGGCCATAGCTGGATCTTTCCTCCCCATCGCCGCCGATCACAATGCAAATCTCGGCCCCGCCCGGCACCGCGCGCGCTGCCTCCGCTAACCATGCAAACTTCTTCCATCCCCGGCTTACCACCGATACCCTCCCCGCCCTATGCTCAAGGCCGGAATCGTCGGATTGCCCAATGTCGGTAAATCCACCCTCTTCAACGCCATCACCCGCACCCGCAAGGCGCAGGCGGCCAATTTTCCTTTCTGCACGATCGAGCCGAACGTCGGCATGGTCAGCGTACCCGACAAACGCCTCGACGCCCTCGCCGAGCTTTCCAAGTCGGAAAAAACCATCGCTACGGCGATCGAATTCGTCGATATCGCCGGGTTGGTCAAAGGCGCCAGCCAAGGCGAAGGCCTCGGCAACCAGTTCCTCAGCCACATCCGCGAAGTCGACGCCATCGTCCAGGTTGTGCGCTGTTTCGAGAACGAGGACATCCACCACGTGGCCGGCACGATGGATCCGGTCCGCGACATCGAGGTGATCAACACCGAGTTGATCCTCGCCGACATGTCCTCGCTCGAAAAACGCAAAGACAAACTGGCCAAGAACGCCCGCGGCGGCGACGCCCAAGCCAAAGCCGAACTCGCCCTGCTGGAAAAAGTTCTTCCCCACCTCAACGCCGGAAATCCTGCCAGCACCTTGGATCTCTCCGCCGAAGAACGTGCCCTGCTCAAGGGATTTTTCCTCCTCAGCGCCAAGCCCGTCATCTTCGCCTGCAATGTGCAGGAAAGCGATCTGGCCAATCTCGCCCCCGACTCGCCGTCCGGAAAACACGTCGCCGCGGTGAGAAAATACGCCGCGGAGCATCTGGATACCGAAGCCACCGTGATCAGCGCGCAAATCGAAAGCGAACTGGTCGACCTCGCACCCGAGGAAGCCAAGGATTACCTGCAAAGCCTCGGCCTCGAAGAAAGCGGGGTCGGCGAACTGATCAAAAAAGTCTACACGTTGCTCGGACTCCGCACCTACCTCACCACCGGACCGAAAGAAACCCGCGCCTGGACCATACGCGCCGGCGACAAAGCCCCCGCCGCAGCCGGGGTCATTCACAGCGACTTCGAGCGCGGCTTCATCGCCGCCGAAACCATCGCGTTCAACGATCTCGTCACCCTCGGCTCCCAAGCCAAAGCCCGCGAAGCCGGCAAACTCCGCATCGAAGGCAAAGAATACGTCGTCCAAGACGGCGACGTCATCGAGTTCCGGTTCAACGTTTAAAAACGCCTCCGCTTTGCCGCAAATTTGCTCTTGCTCCTGCGCGGGGACGAATCAACTCTGGGGTCATGCTCAAGGCAAACTCAAGCCTCCTTTGTTTCGCGCTGGTCGTTTTCTCCAGCGTTTTGGCCACCATCTGCCGGGCGGACATGATTTACGCAGTCAGTTTCTCCACCGGCGAACTCGTCAGTTACCAGTCGACAGATCCCGGCGGCACGAGAAGCACCCTCTTGCCCAACGGCAGTCTGATAAGTCCGGGCTCCCTCGCATATGGGCCCGACGGCAATCTCTACATCGGCGAGAACGGCGACGGATCCACCTTCGCGCCCAGGATTTCCAAGTTCGAAATACCCACCCTCACGCTTTCGACCGTCTATGCCTTCGGGAGCTTTGAAGTGTTTCCGGGTAGCCTTGCTTTCCAAGGCAACGACCTGCTCATCGGACGAAATCCGTTTTTTGCCAACACCGGCCCGATCGTCAAACTAGCCAATGCGACCGGCGGTCCGCTTTCCCTCAGCGACTACACCTCCGGCGGATCCTTGGCGAGCAGCCCGGGTCTCGCCCTGGCTTCCGATGGCAGCCTTTACGTCAGCGATCAAACCTACAACTCCGAGACCTACATCGCGTCGGGACCGGTCAAGCGTTTCGATGCTGGCGGGGCGTACGTAGGGGAATTAATCGCTGACGGTGCCTCGGGTCTGGCTGGCCCCACAGGCCTCGCCATCAACGGAAGCACCCTCTACACCGCCAGCGTGATGAGCGGCACGATCCTGCAGACCGATCTGACGACAGACGTCACGACTGCCTTTGCGGCGGCTGGCAGTCTGTTTGAAGTCGGCCCTCTGGCCTTGCTTCCCGACGGAGACCTGCTGGCCGGCAGCCCCTCGGGCAACGGTAACATCTACCGCTTCGCCGCCAACGGCACTCTCCTTGAGACCTACGCCTCCGGACTCGGCCAGATTGGAGGCATCGCCACAGTCCCGGAGCCCGGAACCGTCTGGCTCGCAGCGTTCGGCTTGTCCGTCGGGGCTTGGTTCCTGCGCCGCCGCCGACGTTAAAATCTCCGGCGTATCACGTCGGTTGCAGAAAGGTTGCCGACTCTATTGTTCCGGGCACGGACGAGTGGCTCGCTCGTCCGCTCTATTTCCCGCTGCCACGCGAACCGAGTGTCTCCGCCCGCCGGAAAGCCGCCCTCGCCACCTCCACATCGAAGCCTGTCAGGAAAACCTCCCCGCCCGGCTTGACCTCCTCGAACTGGTAGGGCGGCTCGGGCAACCAAGCGCCACGCATGACCACCTTCCGCTTGTCGGAACTCCCCTCCTCCCCGGCCGCCGCCGCAATCAGCAGCAGCAGAAAAAACAAACCAGAGCGCATCACGCGGACAATGCCCTGCCGCGAACAAAAGGCAATCCCTCTTCCGACGGCGAAATCTTAAGCCTTATACCAACGTCCTTTTGCTTTTCGACTCCCTCCTAACTCAATAAGAGTTACTCTCTCGAAA
>JAGYIO010000018.1 GCA_018402585.1 Chthoniobacterales bacterium | reverse complement strand
AGACACTAGGCAGATCGCCATGACCCGGCAAACAAAGTAGGCTGGCCCGATTCCGCGATTCTGGGAAGAACAGCAGCCTGATGGTTCCGCCTTCGAATTCCCCCCGGACTCGATTTGCACGAAACCAATCAGGCTGCGGGGCTTATCGCCCTTGCATCTTAATCCGCCGAGACGGATCTTAATGCATAGAGCAGTCAGCGTGCCAACTTCCGGCTCCGCCCCGCTCCCCGCCGGGCAAAGGCCACCAGAGCACCCGCGCCTGCGCAAAAATCGCCAGGGCAAACATCTTCCTTGTCCGCTTCCCGCCAGGCATGTTCGTTGACTTCATGACCCCTCGCCTCCTCGCCGGCCTACTTTGGTGCGGGTTGCTCGGCTGGGGCGCCGGCATTCTCAGCGTGTCATCGGTCAACGGAGAAGATTTGCCCTCTGCCTTATTTGCCTTCACTTTCGCCGACAAAATCATCCATTTCCTCGCCTTCGCGCTCGGTGGTTGGTTGGCCGCCGCCGCCCTGCGGGTCTCCTTCCCGCACCTCCCAGTGGCCCGGGCCATCCTACTCGCCATTATCTTGGTCGCCGCCTTCGGGGTCATCGACGAAACCTGGCAGACCTTCACCCCCGGCCGCAGGGGGGGCGACCTTTCTGACTGGATTGCCGATTTCCTTGGCGGCATCGCCGGCGCATTAATGACCCTTCCAACCCATGCCCGCCTCGCACGTCTCCACCCACGTCCGTGATCTCCGGCGCGAAATCTCGCACCACGACAAGCTTTACTACGATAAAGCCGCGCCCGAGATCACCGACCGCGAATACGATGCGCTCCTGCGCGAACTGCGCGACCTTGAGGATGCGCATCCGGACCTCCGCGCATCCGACTCGCCGACCCAACGGGTGGCCGGCCGCCCGCTCGAAGGTTTCAGACCGGTGCGCCACCGCGCGCCGATGCAGAGTCTGGAGAACACGTATTCGCTCGAAGAAGCCGACGCCTTCATGGCGCGGGTGGAAAAACTGCTGCCCAGCATCGCCCTGCGCTGGACGATCGAACCGAAAGTCGACGGCGTGGCGCTCTCCCTGACCTACCGCGACGGACTCCTCGAACGGGCCGCCACCCGCGGCGACGGCACGACCGGCGACGACGTCACGCAAAACGTCCGCACCATCCGGAGCATCCCGCTCAAGCTCGACGGTCCGGTCCCCGCGCTCCTCGAAATCCGCGGTGAAGTCTACCTGCCGAAGAAAAAATTCACCGCCCTCAATGCCGGGCGCGAAAAAGAGGGCGAAGCGCCTTTTGCCAACCCGCGCAACGCCGCCGCCGGCTCGCTCAAATTGCTCGATGCCGCGGTCGTCGCCCGCCGCGGCCTCGATGCCGTCTTCTACGGTCTCGGAGCCGTCGAGGGCCGGGGTGCACCGGAGACGCAGAGCGAACTCCTCCGCTGGCTGGAAAAACTCGGACTCCCCGTCGTCCCGAAATTCTGGGAAGCCGACGACACCCAGGGCGTGCGCGAGGCCATTGCCCAGCTCGAAAAGCTTCGTCACGATTTCGCCTTCGAGACCGACGGCGCGGTCCTCAAGCTCGACGCCTTCAAGCGCCGCGAACAAGTCGGCAGCACTTCGAAGGCCCCGCGCTGGGCCATGGCCTACAAATACGAAGCCGAGCGCGCCCGCACGCGCCTCAACGACATCACCGTGCAAGTCGGCCGCACCGGCACCCTCACGCCGGTCGCCGAATTGGAGCCCGTCCCGATCGCGGGCAGCCGCGTGGCCCGCGCCACCCTGCACAACGAAGAAGAGATCGCGCGCAAGGACATCCGCATCGGGGACTGGGTCTTTGTCGAAAAAGCCGGTGAAGTGATTCCCGCGGTGGTCGGGGTCGACCTCAAAGCGCGCACCGGCCGGGAAAAGAAATTCCACCTGCCGGAAAAATGTCCGTCCTGCGGCAGCCAAGTTTCCCGCGATCCCGATCTGACCGCTGTGCGCTGCCTCAATCCCGATTGCCCCGCGCAGATCCGCCGCCGCCTCGAACATTTTGCCGCCCGTGGCGCGATGGACATCGAGGGACTCGGCGAAGCCATGGTCGATCAGCTGGTCACCGCCGGATTGGTCAAAGCCCTGCCCGACATCTACGCGCTTCGGGCGGAGGAAGTCTCCGCCCTCGAACGCATGGGCGAGAAAAGCACGACCAACCTCCTCGCCGGCATTGCCGGCAGCAAAAAGCAACCGCTCTGGCGGCTTCTTTTCGGTCTCGGCATCCTGCACGTCGGCGCCGCTGCGGCGCGCAAGCTGGCCGGCAAATTCCACACCCTCGAGAAACTCGCCGCCGCCCCGACCGCGGAACTCGAATCCACCGAGGACGTCGGCGCCGTCATGGCCCAATCAATTCACGATTTCTTCCACGCGCCGCACAACCAGAAGCTGGTCGAATCCCTGCGCCGGCACGGCCTCAACTTCGGCCAGCACGACGAGCGGGCCGCGCCCGCCTCGCAGGAACTGGCCGGCGAGACGTGGGTCCTCACCGGCACGCTAAGCCGCCCCCGCGACGAAATCGCCGAACTGATCCGCCGCCACGGCGGCACGGTGAGCGGCAGCGTGAGCAAAAAAACCAGCTACCTGCTGGCCGGCGAAGAAGCCGGGAGCAAGCTCGAGAAGGCGCAGTCGCTGGGCGTTTCAGTGGTCGACGAGGCCACCTTGCACGGGAGGCTGGCACCATAGGTCCCATAGGACCTATAGGACTTATAAGACCCATAGGACCTGTGAAACCAAGCGACAGCTTCCTCCCCAAGCACGGCAACTACCAAGAGCTGAAAGCTTTCCAGAAGGCCGAGGTCGTTTACGACCTCACGGTGCGCTTTGCCCGCCAGTATCTCGGGCGCGGCGACCGCACCGTCGACCAAATGGTGCAGGCGGCGCGCTCGGGGAAAAAGAATATCCTCGAGGGAAGCAAAGCCGCCAAGACCTCCAAGGAAATGGAAATCAAGCTCACCAATGTGGCGCGGGCCAGTCTCGAGGAGTTGCTCGACGACTACCTCGACTACCTGCGCAGCCGCGATCTGCCGATTTGGCCCAAAGACTCCCGCGAGGCCCTCTACGTGCGCCGCCTCGGCACCAAACAACCGCAGACTTTCGAGCTCTACCGCGAGATCTTCGAGACCCGCCCGCCCGAAGTGGTCGCCAACCTTGCGATCTGCCTGATCAACCAAGCCAACTACCTCATTGACCGCCAAATCGCCCGCCTCGAAAAAGATTTCCTCCAGCAGGGCGGCCTCCGCGAGCGCATGACACGCGCGAGGCTCGAGCACCGGGCCCAACAAGATGGGACTCATAGGTCCCATGGGTCCTCTAGGACCTATGAGTCCCATTCCCAAAACTCATGAAACTCATCTCCTGGAACGTCAACGGCCTCCGCTCGGTCCTCGGCAAGGGCCTCCTTGAATTTTGGGCCGCCGAAAAACCCGATGTGCTCTGCCTGCAGGAAATCAAAGCGAAACCCGAGCAGGTTGCCGAGGTGACCTGGCCATCCGGCTTCGCGCCGCATTGGAACTCGGCAGAGAAACCCGGCTATGCCGGCACCGCCACCTTCGCTCGAAATAAACCGCAAGGCAGCACCAACGGCATCGGGAGCGAGGAGCACGACCGCGAGGGGCGGGTGGTCGCCCTCGAATATGAGGACTTTTTCCTGGTCAATGTCTACACGCCGAATTCCCAGCGCGAACTCACGCGTCTCGACTACCGGACCAAGCAATGGGAGCCCGCCTTCCGTGCTTACCTCAAACAACTGGAAAAGAAAAAGCCGGTCATTGTCTGCGGCGATCTCAATGTCGCGCACACCGAGCATGATCTGGCCAATCCCAAGACGAACCGCAAGAACGCCGGGTTCACCGACGAGGAGCGCACGGAATTCCAAGCGCTGATTGATGACGGTTTTGTCGACACCTTCCGCCTCTTCACCCAAGGCAACGGCCACTACACGTGGTGGAGCTATGTGAATGGGGCGCGTCTGCGCAACATCGGATGGCGCATCGATTACTTCCTCGTCTCAGCCGCTTTGGTCCTGCGGGTCAAAGCGGCGCGGATTTTGCCGCAGGTACCCGGCTCGGACCACTGCCCGGTCGTGCTTGAACTACGCTGAAGCAAAGCAATCAAGCGGGAGCAGCCACAGATTGAAGAAGATTTAAGAGGATGTGAGCGTGGCCGGCTGACACCGGCCCCGCTCCACATTCTCCTGAGATGAACTTTTTCCCGCCGGGCCCGGCGGGAAAAATCATCTTCCGACATCTTCCCTAATCCGTGGCTAAGACTCCGTGTCTTTCAACGTCGGACCGATCAGGGGAAAAGACCGCGATCCCGCTTCGCTGCGAGCACGCGCTCGATGCCGATGGCCATGGCCGCCGTGCGGGTGAAAACATCGCGCTCCTTCGCGCGCTTGAGCACCGCGTTGAAGGCGGTGTCGAGGATGCGGTAAAGGCGGTCGGTCATTTCGATATCCGTCCAAAACAGACTTTGCATGTCCTGCACCCATTCGAAGTAGGAGGTGATCACCCCACCCGCATTGCAGAGCACATCGGGGATAACAAAGATTTCCTTCCGCCGCTGGTCGAGCACCTCGTCGGCTTCCGGCGTGGTCGGACCATTGGCCGCCTCGGCCAGCACACGGCAGCGGAGCAGGGCGGCGTTGCTTGCCTGGATGACGCGCTCCACGGCGGCCGGCACGAGCACATCACAGGGCAAGGTGAGAAAATCTTCCGCCTCGACCCGCTCGCCCTGCGGAAAATCTTGCAGCGTTTTATGTTCCTGCACGTGCCGGTCGGCGGCGGAAACATCAAAACCCTTCGGGTCGTAAAGACAGACCGTGTGGTCGCTCAGGCCGATGATTTTCATCCCCGAACGGTAAGCCAACCCGCAGGCGGTGACCGATCCGACATTGCCAAAGCCCTGCACGATGGCGGTGCACTTGGGCGGCTCGATCTTGAGATGATCCAGCGCCCGCTCGATGAGGAAGACCACCCCGCGTCCGGTTGACTCGCGCCGGCCGGCCACCCCACCGATCGCCACCGGTTTTCCGGTCACAATTTCCGGCACAGCGTGCCCGGCATACATGGAATAGGTGTCCATGAACCAGGCCATGACCTGCGCGTTGGTCCCCAGATCGGGTCCCATGATGTCGGTGTGCGGGCCGACGAAGGGGATCATTTCCTGCATGTAGCGGCGGGAAAGTGTTTCCAGTTCACGGCGTGACAATTTATTCGGGTCGACGGCCACCCCGCCTTTCGCTCCGCCGTAGGGCAAGCCGACCAGGGCGCATTTCCAACTCATCCAAATGGAGAGGGCCGCCGATTCGCCGAGCGTAAGATTCGGCGAAAAACGCGTGCCGCCTTTGGTCGGTCCGATACTCAGGTGATGCTGAACGCGGTAGCCTTGGTAAACCTCGACCCGGCCGTCATCGTGCTCAACGGGCAGCGAGACGGTGACCGAGCGCTTGGGTTGGATCAGGCGCTGACGGTATTGCGGCGGGATCTCGAGGTGATCAGCCAGCACCTCGAATTGCTTCACAGCCATGCGGAAGACCGGGTCGGAGGAGTAAAAGCTTTCCATGCTAGACTGGGCAAAAGCCATTTTTCTTAACCACGGATAACACCGATTTCACAGATGATTCAGAGAAGAAAGAAGGCTGCAGGAGCAAGGCGTATGATCGGGGCCGTTCCGGACGATTTTTCCCACTTTGTTCCGGTATCCGTGCCGTCAGTGTCATCCGTGGTTAAAATCTTAGTAGTGTCTCTCCTACATATTGCTCACGGCGCAATCTGGAGGGAATCTTTGAACCCGGCAAAAACTTTTTCCCCGATGCCCGGGACCCGGCGCAGGTCGTCCACCGATTTGTAAGGGCGTCCTTCGACGATACGCTCGGCCAAGACCTCGCCGATCCCGGGCAGGAGCGTGATTTGATCGACGCTGGCAGTGTTCGGGTCGAGCGGTTCGCCCCCGGGCCGACCAAAGGCCTCCTCCAGCTCCCGCTCCTCCACCCGCCGCGCTTCGCGCAGAGAGACGAGGCGCTGCGCATCCGTCTCGGCCCAAATCCCGCGACGCGCAATGGCCGCACCGAGTTCGAGATCATCCATCTGGGCCTCGGCTGCAGCGGTGGTCAGGCCGTCCGGTGTGCCCCGACGGAGACCAAAGCTCCGCGCCAGGCCCTCCCCCACGAGAACCTCACCGAGGTCACGTCCGTCGGACAAAGTAACGAAACCGTAAGTGCGCGGCTTGGCCGAGCGGCCGGGTGCCGAGGCGAACGCGGTGTGCACGGTGAAGGGTTTGGCCAGCAACTGGCGCACTTCTTCAGCCGCGCGGCGTCCGGAGGCCAAGGTCACTTGATGGTCATCAATCCCGAAATACGACGACTGGTCGCGCACCCGGCGCTGATCGGTCTCGGTCCTAGCCGAGGTCTCGTTGCAGTCGACGTAGTAAAGACGGAGGACGATTTCTCGGGCGTCGGGTAGCTTGACCGGAAAGCTGTCGCCATCGGCCCAGTCGGAACCAACCATCCGGCAGCCCTCGAATTTTTGCAATTCCTGCCCTGCAGCGGCAGTGGCCAGGGCGAGGGTGAGGACAGCGACCAATCGCTTCATAAGGCGATGGTTATCATGGTTTGCCGACGCAAGCCAGCGCGGGCGGAAGATCAGATCCGGTCAGCGCCCCTTCATTTGCCCTAGCAGGTCCCTGTTGACCTTGGCAGGAGGGGTCGGCCTCCTCTAGTCTTTTGTCTCTATGAACATGCCTCGCATCATTTTTACCTTCGCCGTCCTCTTTGTCCTCTTGGGCATCGGGGCTTATCTGATCACCGGAGCACAATCCTGGACCGCGCTCATTCCGTCCATCTTTGGTCTCCTCCTACTCGTCGCCGGCGCGGTGTCGCTCAAGAGCCTGAAGCACGGCGGCCACATCGCGGCCCTCGTCGGGTTGCTCGGGTTTCTCGGCACGGCAAAAAGCTTGGGTAAAGTCCCCGCCCTGCTCTCCGGTGAAACGGTCGAGCGCGCCGCGGCGGTCGGCGTGCAGGCGGTTTTCGCCGTGCTTTCCCTGGTTTTTGTCGCCCTTTGCGTCAAGTCCTTTATCGACGCCCGCCGGGCCCGCACC
>JAGYIO010000017.1 GCA_018402585.1 Chthoniobacterales bacterium | reverse complement strand
CCCAAATCCGCCAGACCAACTTCGAAGGATCCCTCTCCACGGGAATCTTCAACTTCCGCACCAACCACTCCCGCAACGGCGCCCCCGCGAGCAACACCACCGCCCCACCCACCACATAACCCATCCCCGCCGCCAGTCCCGCTAGCCAAACATTCGCCCCCGCCGCCACCCCCGCCGGAATCGCCGCAATAAAATAAACCACCCCCAACCCGAAAGCCGTCATCAAGCCGCTCAAGCTCATAAGCCCGCCACCTTACCCGATTCCCGCAAAATTCCACCCCTGTAACGCCGCCGCTACAACTCCACTAAAGTTTCAAACTCAAGTCTCCGCCCTCTCCATCATCCTCTCCGCCCCTCTCCTCCGCGGCTTCCATCTTCCACAGCACCCGATAGACTTCCGTCCCGTCCATGGACCCCAAATCCGCCGCCACCGACATCGCCCGCCGCCTGCAAGCAGCCGGCCACACCGCTTATTTCGCCGGCGGCTGCGTGCGTGACGAACTCCTCGGGCTCCACCCCCACGACTATGACATCGCCACCTCGGCCAAACCCGCCGAAGTGCAAAAACTTTTCCCCCACACCCAAGCCGTCGGCGCCCACTTCGGCGTCATCCTCGTCATGGAACACGCCCACGCCTTCGAGGTGGCCACCTTCCGCTCCGACCACGAATACCTCGACGGACGCCGCCCCGAGATGGTCACGTTTTCCACGCCGGAAGAAGACGCCACCCGCCGCGACTTCACCATCAACGGCATGTTCCACGACCCGGTGGCCGACCAATTCATCGACTTCGTCGGCGGCCAAGCCGACCTCCAATCCCGCACCCTCCGCGCCATCGGCGATCCCGTCGCGCGCTTCCGCGAGGACAAACTCCGCCTCCTCCGCGCCATCCGTTTCGCCGCCCGCTTCGACTCCGAAATCGAACCCCTCACGTGGGACGCCATCCGCGCCCACGCCGCCGACCTCCACGCGGTCAGCACCGAACGTATCCGCGAAGAACTGGTCAAAATCCTCGCCCACCCGCACCGCGTCCGCGGTTTCGACCTCCTCGACCGCAGCGGACTCCTCAAAGAAATCCTCCCCGAAATCGAAGCCCTCAAAGGCTGCGAACAGCCCCCGCAATTCCACCCCGAAGGCGACGTCTTCGTCCACACCCGCGCCATGCTCGCCCTCCTGCCGCCCGACGCCCCCGCCACCGTCGCCCTCGCCGTCCTCTTCCACGACATCGGCAAGCCCCCCACCTTCCGCTACCACGCGGACGAAGACCGCATCCGTTTCAGCGGCCACGACCGCGTCGGCGCCGCCATGACCGAAAAAGTCATGGAACGCCTCCGCTTTTCCCGTCACGACATCGACCGCGTTGCCGAAGCCGTCCGCCAGCACATGGTTTTCAAAGACGTGCAAAACATGCGCACCGCCAAATTGAAACGCTTCATGGCCCGCGAAGGCTTCGCCGAAGAACTCGAACTCCACCGCGTCGACTGCCAGAGCAGCCACGGAGCCCTCGACAACTACGACTTCCTCAAAGCCAAAGCCGAAGAATTCGCCAACGAACCCCTTATCCCGCCCCCGCTCCTCACCGGCCGCGACCTCATCGCCTTGGGCTGGAAGCCCGGCCCCCACTTCGGCCCCATCCTCGAAGCCATCCAAACCTCCCAACTCGAAGGCACCCTCACTACACCAGAGGAAGCCCTCGCCTGGCTCAAACAACACCACCCCCTTTGAAATTTCAAATCTCTGAAATCTCAAATTTCAAATCTTAAATCCCCAAGCCCATGACCTACCAACGCTTCGAAGACCTCCCCGTCTGGAACGACGCCATCGCACTCGCCGAAGGCTGCGAAGACTTCCTCCGGGACGCCAAAGACCACCTCACTTGGTCCAAGCGCGACCAACTCGACCGCGCCTCCCTTTCCGTTTCCAACAACATCGCCGAAGGCTTCGAGCGCGGCACGACCAACGAACTCCTCAACTTCCTTTACATTGCTCGAGGCTCCGCCGGCGAAGTCCGCTCCATGCTCAACTTCTTCGCCCGCCGCCCCGCTCTGCAGGATTTCCAATCACAAATCACAAATTTGAAATCCCAAGCCGAATCCTGCTCACGCCAACTCCGCGCCTGGGCCGACTCACTACAAAACTCCCCCATCAAAGGCCAACGCCACCTCAACAACGCCGAACGCACCCGCCACGAGCAACGCAAAAAGGCTGATGCCTTCGTCGAGAAAATCAACAACGCCCTCCCCATCGGCCACCCGGCAAAGAAACCCTCGAAACCACCCCGTCTGAGCCGAGCGAAAGCGAGACAGCCCCTAGGCAAATCTTAAATTTCAAATCTGAAATCCTCCCACCCAACCATGCCCTCGCTCCAAGCCACCGCCGCCCTCCTCGAGCAATCCCTCCGCACCCGCCGAGACCTTCTCGGCCGCCGGAGCACCGGAGTCACCCGCGAATCCCTCGCGCGCCTGAGCCGATCACCCGCGCCATTATCTCAAATCTCAAATCTGAAATCTGAACTGCCCCGCGAAGCGCAACTCGACGCGCTCCGCGAGGCCGTGAGCGCCTGCCGCCAGTGCGAAAACCTCGCCGAGACCCGCACCCAAACTGTCTTCGGCAGCGGCAACCCGCAGGCCGACCTCATGCTGGTCGGCGAAGCCCCCGGGGCCGACGAAGACCGCCTCGGCGAGCCCTTCGTCGGCCGCGCCGGAGAACTCCTGACCAAAATCATCCACGCCATGGGCTTGACCCGCGACGACATCTACATCGCCAACGTCCTCAAATGCCGCCCCGACACCGCACCCGGCGCCCCCGGCAACCGCCCGCCCACCCCGCTCGAAATGCAACACTGCCTCCCCTACCTCCGCGCGCAAATCGCCCTCATCCAACCCCGCATCCTCGTTGCCCTGGGCAAGACCGCCATGCTCGCACTCACCGGGGCCGACCAATCCATGGGCGCGATGCGCGGCCGCTGGTTCACCTTCGAAAACATCCCACTGCTTGCCACCTACCATCCGTCCTACCTCCTGCGCAACGGCTCCAACGCGGAGAAGCGCAAAGTCTGGGAGGACATGCTCCTCGTCATGGAAAAGCTCGGCCTGCCCGTCTCGGAAAAACAGCGCGGCTTTTTCCGCTCCGCCTCCTGAACATCCCGCCGCATGCTTTCCGCTTTCGGCTACAATCTCGGCACGCGCTTTTTCCGCTGCCTCCTCACGCCCTTCACGCGGCGCCACCTTATCGGTCTCCACCACCTCCCGCCCACGGGCCCGGCCATCCTCGCGCCGAATCACCTCAGCCATTTCGACCCGCCCCTCATCGGGATCAGTGCCAACCGCCAAATCGACTGGATGGCCATGGAGGAACTCTTCGAAAATCGCCTCCTCGCCAGCCTACTCCGCTGGATCGGGTCCTTCCCCGTGGGCCGGGGCAAATTGGACTACGCCGCCGTCCGCACGGCCATCGATCGTCTCAAGCACGGACGCATGGTCGGCGTCTTCCCCGAAGGCGGACTGCGCACCGGCCCGCAGTCCGTCCTCGAGGGAGCCCCGCTCAAACCCGGGGTGGCCGCCCTCGCCCAAATGACCCAGGCCCCCGTCATTCCCTGCGCCGTGATCGGGACCGACGCGCTCTACAATCCTCGCCATTGGCTACCTACCGGCCGCAGTCCGGTCTGGATTGTCTTTGGCCGCCCCCTGCCCCCTCCTCCGGCCACTGGTAACAAGGCCGCCGCACGCGATGCTTTCGAAAAACACTTGGGCGAAAACATCCGCGCGCTCTACGCCTCGACCGTGCAGACGGAAAACATTCCGGCGGCCTGCCTCCCGCAGACCCCGCAAAAGCGCAAAGGCCGCGAATGAATCTCCATCTGCACTCCCTTGGGGCACGGGCGTCCCGCCCGTCACGACCCGGAAGGGCCCGCTGGCCCAGCGGGCCGCTGCCTGACAACGCGCCACCATGACCTTCCTCCGTCGTCCCTGGGCCCGGGTCACGGAGACCACGACCTGCGCCCTCTTGAACCTCGGCCAGTGGCGTCACCGCCAGGAGGCCACCACCCGGGAAAAGCTCGATGCCTACCTTGCGGCCTGCGCGCCCCTGGATCGCAAGGCTTTTTATTCGGCCCCGCCGCTCGAGCCGATCCGGGAATCTGAGACCCTGCTTGTCTGGCCCACCCCGCACCCCAGCGGCCTGGAGGACAACGACCGCGCGTCCGCCTGGCTCCAGCTTTGCCCCCGCGGATACGCCGCACCGACTGTCCTCATCCTCCACGCCCTCATGTCGGTCAACGACAACGGTTACCGCCGCCTGGCCGCCAAATTCAACGCCCTTGGCTGGAACGCCGCCTTCCTTTACCTCCCGTTCCACTACAGCCGCCGTCCGCACGGCTACCTCAACGGCGAACTGGCCATCACCGCCGACCTCATCCGCAATAGCGAGGGACTGCGCCAAGCGGTGAGCGAACTCCGCCAACTCATGGCATGGCTCCGGGCCCGCGGCGGCCGGGAGTTCGGCCTTTACGGCACCAGCTACGGCGCGTGGGCCGGAGCCCTCCTCGCTTCCCTCGAGGAGGACATCTCGTTCCTCGCCCTCCTCCAGCCGATCACCGACACCGAGCATGCCATCTGGCAAAGCCCGGCCGGAGCCACCATCCGCCATCTGCTCCGCCGCCAAGGCATCGACCCCACCATGACCAACCGCCACGCGCATCTCACCTCCCCGCTGCACACCCGCCCCGCCATCCCCCCCGAACGCATCATTCTGAGCATGGGCGCCTACGACCGCATCGCGCCGCCCGACCGGGTGGAGGCCCTGGCCGCGGCTTGGAACGGCGCCCGCCTGATCAGCAGCCCGCAAGGCCACTTTGGCTATGTCGCCGCCCGCGAAATGTTTACCGCCGTGCGCGAAATCATCGCCTGACCCCGCGCCTTCTCAAATCTGAAATTTCAAATCTCCAATCCTCCCAGCACCGCCCCTGACCTTGTCTCAGGCCGGCGCCGAAGGCATCCTTCTCTCATGCTCGCCGTCGTCACCACCGGACCCGCCTCCACCCCGATCGATGAGGTGCGCCGCATGACCAACTCGGCCAGCGGCGAAATCGGCGCTCTCCTCGCCGAGGCCCTTACCGACCGCGGCTTCCAAACCCTCCTCTTCCGCGCCCGCGGGGCCACTTACACCCACGTACCGAGCGGCGCCCTACTCCACGAATTCACGACCAACCACGACCTGGCCCGCGCACTCCAAGCACTGGCCGAAAGCCGCGGCGGCGAGGTCCGTGCCGTCTTCCAGGCCGCCGCCCTCTCCGACTACGACCTCACCGCCGTACGCGGACCCGACGGCTCCCTCCTCGATGCACCCAAAATCCCCGGCAATCTCCGGCCACTCCACCTCCTCCTCGAACCCGCGGCGAAAATCCTGCCGCTCCTCCGCGCTTGGTTCCCGCGCGCCTGGATCGTCGGTTGGAAATACGAACTGGCCGGCCGCCGCGAAGACGCCGCAACCAAAGCCCGCGTCCCGCTCGAGCAAAGCCAAAGCGATGCCACCGTGCTCAACGGGGCGGCCTACGGACCCGGTTTTGGCCTGCTCGAGGGCACTCCAGCCCCCCTCCACCATTCCACCAAGCGCGAATTGGCTCAAATTCTCGCCTCGCGGGCCGAGGCCTTCGCGAAGTCCCATAAATAAAGGTCTCGCGGGAGCGACCCCCGCTCAAAGGTCGCGAAAAAGCAGCTTTACGACCGGCACCCCCCCGCATAAACTATTGCGCCACAATTAATTAAAATTTATCATCCCCACCCGAAAAAAACTCTTTTCGGCCCCCAGCGATTGTGGCTTTATAGGACAACTCACCCACATATGGTGGTGTCGGGTCTCCCGGTCATCCCTTCAAGGATGGACTGGTTGGCGCAAAAATCCCCCCACTACGAGACAAGATTCTATGATCGCAACAAAATCATCCTTCGGTTCCAAAACACGCAAATCGACCACCACGCGCCCGGCCTCGGCCCGCGGCACCAAGCCGGTCTCGGGCAGCCGCCCCCGCATCACCGACCCCAAGTCCAAGGGCCTCAAATTCGAGCAGCGTTTCCACACCCAAGCTGGCTCCCCCTTCGACCACGTGGAGTGGGACAAGCGCACCGCGGAGATCAATGACGACTCCGGCAAGGTCATCTTCAAACAAGAAAACGTGGAAGTCCCCCGCAATTGGAGTCCGCTCGCCACCAAGATCGCCGTCTCGAAATATTTTTACGGTGACGTTTCCCATGGCACCGATCCGCACAAAGGCGGGCGCGAGTCCTCCATCCGCCAGCTCATCCACCGCGTCACCCGCACCATCACCGACTTCGGCCAAGCCGACGGCTACTTTGCCGACAAGGCCAGCGCCGAGGCCTTCTACAACGACCTCACCTGGCTTTGCCTCCACCAGCACGGCGCGTTCAACAGCCCCGTCTGGTTCAACGTCGGCCTGCACCAACAATACGGCATCGGCAAGGACGCCGGCCAGGGCAACTACTTCTACAACCGCCTCACCGGCGAAGCCGAGCGCGCCCCCACCCAATACGAATACCCCCAAGCCAGCGCCTGCTTCATTCAGTCCGTCGAGGACAACATGGAAAGCATCCTCGACCTCGCGAAGAGCGAGGCCATGCTTTTCAAATACGGCAGCGGCACGGGCAGCGACCTCTCCACCCTGCGCTCGACCCGCGAAAAATTGAGCGGCGGCGGCAAACCGAGCGGCCCGCTCTCCTTCCTCAAGGTTTACGACCAAGTGGCCAGCGTGGTCAAAAGCGGCGGCAAAACCCGCCGCGCGGCCAAGATGAACACGCTGAAGGATTGGCACCCCGACATCGAGGAATTCATCGAAGCCAAGATGAAAGAGGAGCGCAAAGCTTGGGCCCTTATCGAGCAGGGTTACGATGGCTCCTTCAACGGCGAGGCCTACGGCTCGGTCATGTATCAGAACGAGAACCTGACCGTCCGCGTGACCGATGAATTCATGGAAGCCGCCCTCAAGGGCAGCGCATGGACCACGGTCCGGGTGACCGACGGCCAGCCCTGCGAGAAAAAAGACGCCCGCCACCTCCTGCGCAAAATCGCCGAAGGCACGCACGTCTGCGGCGACCCCGGGATGCAGTTCGAGACCACGATCCAAAAGTGGCACACCTGCAAAGGCACCGCCCGGCAGAACTCGACCAACCCGTGCTCCGAATACCTCTTCCTCGACAACACAGCCTGCAACCTTGCCTCGCTTAACCTGATGAAGTTCAAGCGCGAGGACAATAGCTTCGACGTCGAGAAATTCAAAGCCGCCGTGCGCCTCTACATCACCGCACAGGAAATCCTGGTCGACAATGCCAGCTACCCGACCAAGCACATCGCGGAAAACAGCCACCTCTTCCGCACCCTCGGCCTCGGCTTCGCCAATCTCGGCGCCCTCATCATGAGCTACGGCCACGGCTACGAAAGCCCCGAGGGCCGCGCCCTCGCCGGTTCGATCACCGCGATCATGACCGGCCACGCCTACGAGCAGAGCGCCCGCATTGCCGGCATCACCGGGCCCTTCCCGGGCTACGAGGACTCCCGGGCCAGCGGCGTGAAACAGACCGTCGCCCCCGACAACGTGGACGCCATGCTGGAGGTCATCCAACTCCACCGCGACGCGGTCGAAGAAATCCAAGCCTCCGACGAATTCGGGTATCTTCTCAACGAGGCGCGCCAGGTCTGGGACGCCGCCCTGCAGCTCGGCAAAAAACAAGGCTACCGCAACGCCCAAGTCACCGTGCTGGCTCCGACCGGAACCATCGGGTTCCTCATGGACTGCGACACGACCGGCATCGAGCCCGACATCGCCCTGGTCAAATACAAGCTCCTCGCCGGCGGCGGTATGCTCAAAATCGTCAACCAGACCGTCCGCCCCGCCCTGCAAAAGCTCGGCTACGGTGAGACGGAGATCGAAGCGATCATCGCCCACATCGACAAATACGACACAATCGAAGACGTCGAAGCGGACGGTGAGACGAGCAAAAGTGGGCTCCGCGCCGAACATATCGGCGTCTTTGATTGCGCCTTCAAGCCGATGCGCGGGGAGCGCAGCCTCAGCTACCACGCGCACATCCAGATGATGGCCGCGGCCCAGCCGTTTCTTTCCGGCGCCATCTCCAAGACGGTCAACCTGCCCGAGCACGCCACGATCGACGACATCGTTGACACCTACGTGGACGGTTGGAAACTCGGCCTCAAAGCCATTGCTATCTACCGCGACGGCTCCAAGCGTTCCGCGCCGGTCGTCACCGACAAGAAAAAGCACGGCACCGGCAATACCGAGCTCGAGGCCGAACTCTCAAGCAAGAACGAACTCCAAGAGCGCATCATCGAACTGGAAAACGATCTCGGTTCCCTGCGGGCCAAGCTCGACCAACCGTCGCGCCACCGCCTGCCGGATACCCGTGTCGCACTCAACCACAAGTTCGACATCGCCGGCCACGAAGGCTACGTCACCGTCGGTCTCTTCGAGAACGGCCAACCCGGCGAACTCTTCATCCAGATGGCCAAAGAGGGCAGCACGATCGGCGGCCTCATGGACACCGTGGCGACCCTCACCTCGATCTCGCTGCAATACGGCGTCCCGCTCGAAAGCCTGGTCAAGAAGTTCGCCTTCCAGCGCTTCGAACCCAGCGGCTTCACCAAGAACCCCGACATCCGCAACGCGAGTAGCATCACTGACTACGTGTTTCGCTGGCTCGGTTGCCAATTCATTAAGGGGTATAAAGAAGCCACCTCGCCCAACCGCAACCAACCGGAACTTCCCATGAGGGAAATCCCGGAAATGGAACGCCGGGCGGTCAACCGCCCGGTGACCGACCTCCCGCGCACCGGCGAGCGCGAAATCATCGACGTGATCACCCAGACCCAGAACAGCGAAGGCACCCCGCTGGCCATGGCCGGCACCGCGACCCACGCCGAACGCATCCAAGGCGCCCTCGGCACCATGTTCATGGACACCACCTGCTCCCACTGCGGCAGCAACAAAGTGATCCGGGCCGGGGCCTGCGGCGTCTGCACCGAGTGCGGCACGAGCCAAGGCTGCAGCTAAAACCCTTGTGTCGCGCGAATTTCGCGCACCAAACCGAGACCCGGAGAGGAAACTCTCCGGGTCTTTTGCTTTCAGAGCGCTACGTCAGCGGATCGCAACCGACCCACCCCTCAGAACGCCGCCCCTGACCTTGTTTCAGGGGAATCCCTGAACCCGCGCGCGACGGGTGTGATTTGGGAGTAACTGGGCGGCGAAGCCCAGGGGGAACGGGCGTCCCGCCCGTTTTCCGACAGACATCACGGGCGGGACGCCCGCAACCCAAGTCAGTGGGGTGTGGC
>JAGYIO010000016.1 GCA_018402585.1 Chthoniobacterales bacterium | reverse complement strand
TATTTGCCTACGGGCCGTCTCGCAGACTCGGCTGTGGCTTTCTTGCCTCTGCCTACCCAAGCTCGCAGTCGACGCCGGCCCCAGTTTCTCCCAGCACACACCCGCCAACGCGCGGGTTCAGGAACTATGAGCCATCTCCACTGCGTTCCGGCTGGACCTGCCGCTCACCCCGGAAAAAGTGGCATCGGCATCCTGCCGATGGGTTTGCGATCGACCCGGCCCAGGGTGCCCATGCCGCGGAAAGGATCCCGGCGCGTCGAGGATCCGCACACGGCGGACAGGCTGCCGCGCCCTACCTTGGGGGAGGAAGGGGGAGTCGCAACTGCTGCGCAAAAATGGTCGGGTGGCGGAAATTGACCACTGCCGGGCCTGCTTGAGCCCCTTGAACAGAGAGCGAAAAAAACTATTGCCGCATGGCACGGATTTTGCTTCTACTTCCTTGTTCACAACACCCGTTCGCTCCTGGAGCGGTCCCACAAACAAAACAAACCAAAAAAACATCATGAAAAAAATCGTCGCATTATTGGCAGGCGTGTTGCTCGCGGTTCCGCTGGCGCAGGCCCAATCTGAAACCGGTACCTCGGCTGGAGCTCAGGCCATGAGCATGGCCCGCTCCGGGGCGATCAGTGCCGGACGCACCACGTCCCAGACAGAGACGGTTACGGTCACCGACTATAAGAGCGGTAAAGAAATCGTCGTGGTTGAAGAAGACGAAAAATGGTGGTCGGTCAACGCCTCGACCGGTTGGGACAGTCTCTACATGTTCCGTGGCGTCAACGTCCTTGGCAACGGAAACGGTCTCTACTGGCTCGGTGCCGATGTCGGGATCAGCCCGTGGGAGAACGGAACCTTCGTGGCCGGTGTCTGGTATGGTGTCGGATCTTATTACAACGGTGCCAACACCCAAGCGCGCTATGGCGAGTTGGATGTCTTTGCCGAGTACACGCACACCTTCGGAAACCTCGCCCTGACCGCGGGATGGATCTATTATTGGTATCCCACGACCTCGCAGGCGCAGAACGAGATCTTTTTCGGTGCTGCCTATGACATCGCGCTCGGGCCGGTCACGGTCACGCCAAACACGACCTACTACTACAACGTTGGTCCCGAGCTCGGAACTTCCGGTGGTATCGTCAATGGCGGTTCTTCCTACTGGATCCTCGGCTTGGACGTGAATGTGCCGGTTGCCTATGATGGCGCCGTGGCCCTTGAGCCTTACACGCAATTCGGCGTCAACTTCGGCTTCAACAACAACAATTTCGGCGCCACCCGCTTCAACGGCGGCAACAACTGGCAAACCGGGGTTGCTCTGCCCATCCAGTTCACCAGCTGGTTCGGCATCTCGCCCTACATCGCCTATTCCTACCAGTGGCAGCAGCTCGCTGCTGGTGCTGGCACTGGCACTGGAGCCACCGCCATCAACACCTTCTGGGCTGGCGTCAGCGCCAACTTCTCCTTCTAAGTTAGTTTGCGTTAACTTAATCCACAAAACCCCTCCGGCTGCGGTCGGAGGGGTTTTTGCTTTCTGGATTCCCTTGGCCGGCTGGGTATCGTGAGGTCTGCTCATGGAAATTCTCCAACTTCTCGGTGTCGCGGTCGGCCTGGCCACCTTGTCCGGGCTGAATCTCTACCTGACCGTTTTTCTCACCGGTCTGGCCGTCCGCTTCGATTGGATTTCGCTCGCGGCGGAATACCAGCGGCTGGAAGTGCTGGCCGATCCTTGGGTCTTGGCGGCTTCCGGGATCCTCTTTGCCATGGAGTTCACGGCGGACAAAGTACCGTGGGTCGATTCGGCTTGGGACGCGGTGCACACTGCGATCCGTCCGGTGGGTGCTGCGTTGCTGGCCGTGATGGTGCTCGGTGAGAGTAATCCGGTCTTCAATGTGATTGTCGGCCTGCTTGCCGCGTGGCTCGGTTTCACCACGCACGCGCTCAAGTCGACGGTCCGCCTCCAGGCCAATGCCTCGCCCGAGCCGATTTCCAATATCGCGCTCAGCGTGGCGGAAGATGCCACGGTGGTTCTCGGGCTGGGTCTCATTTTCACTTACCCGATTGTTGCGCTGGTCATCGCGGTCATCGCGCTGGCCGCCATTTGGTATTTTGTGCCGCGCATGCTGCGGTCCACGTGGGTCAAGCTCTGGCTCTGCGGTCGCAAGCTGCGCCTTTCCCCAGTCGATGAGGAGGTGGCGGAATTGCCCGACGATTTGCCCTCGGCCGCCCGCGCCGCGGTTGCCGAGCATGCGGGGGCGGAGTGGAGCGTCGAATGGTCCGTGCCTTGCATCAGCGGATCCGGCCCGGGCTACCCGCCGAATCGCTTCGGCTGGCTGGTCGCGGCCGCCGGTCCGGCCCAGATGCTTTATTTTGTCCCTCGTCACTCGAACCGGGCCCGAGCCCTGCACCCCGGTTCGCCCATCGCCCGGCTCGAGCAGAAATTTTTGGCCGATGTTCTCGTCCTTGAATGGCCCGGCGGCGAGCAGGCGCGGTTTCTTTTCGACCGCGGGTCGCGCTCGCTGGCGCGGTTGGTTTTCTCAAAGTTCACCGGAACCCGATGAGCGCGTCGCCCGGCAGTGTGGTCGAGTTGGCGCAGGCGCTGGTGCGCATTGCCAGCGTCAATCCCGACGGCGACCCCGGCACCGATCGCACCGGCGAGCAGGCTTGTGCGGAGTTCGTTGCCGATTTCCTCCGGGCAGACGGCGCTGAGACGGCACTGCACGAGGTTCATCCCGGCCGTCCCAATGTCGTGGCCCGATTTGCCGCCGCCGCAGGGAAACCGCGCCTCCTCTTCGCCCCGCATACGGATACGGTCAGCGTGGCCGGAATGACCATCGATCCGTTCGGTGGCGAGATCCGCGAGGGCAGGCTTTACGGCCGCGGGGCGAGTGACACGAAGGGTCCGATGGCCTCGATGCTCTGGGCTCTGCACGAATGCCGTGACCTGCTGCCGCATCTCACTCACGAGGTCTGGTTTGCCGGACTGATGGGGGAGGAGGCCGGACAGGACGGCGCCAAAGCGCTAGCCGCGCGCGAGAAATTCGCTTTTGTGGTGGTCGGCGAGCCGACCGGCTTGGATGTGGTCTTCAAACACAAAGTCGATGTGACGGCACGGGTGGTCGCCACCGGACGCTCCGCCCACAGTTCGTGCCCGGAACGCGGCGAAAATGCCATCACCAAGCTGGCCGCCGGGTTGCTCTCGTTGGAGACGGCGCTGACCGCTTATTTTGCCGGCATGGAGGACCCGGTGCTCGGCCATCCTACTTTCAGCATTGGGACGATCCGCGGTGGCACAAAATTCAACATCGTACCCGACCACGCCGAGGCCGTGATCGACCTGCGCCTGCTGCCTGCGCAATGGAAAAACGGCGAAGCACGCGACGTTTTTGAGATCATGCGCGGGGCCTGTCCGGGCCTGCAGGTGGAGCAAATCATGGGCTCCGAGGCGCTGGATACCGATCCGTCACACCCCTTGGTGGCCAAGCTGGTCGAAATCGGCGGACGCCCCGCCGGCGCGGCGTGGTTCTGCGATGCCGCCATCTTCTCCGCGCAGGGCATCCCCGCGGTGGCCGTCGGTCCAGGCTCTATCGCCCAAGCACACACCGAAGACGAATTCATCGAGGTGGAGGCCCTCGAGCAGGGGGTCGCCTATTTCAAAAAATTTCTCCACAGCCTGCGCGGCGATGTCTGAAGGCCGCTGGGCGCGTGACCTTTCCCAGTCTCACGGATAAGCTCCGCTCTTCGTCCCTCAACTCTCATCCCTCAACCCTCAACTTCTCCATGCAGACCGCCATCACCCCGACCCGTGCTGACAATTTTCCCGAGTGGTATCAACAGGTGATCAAAGCGGCCGATTTGGCGGAAAATTCCGACGTGCGCGGCTGCATGATCATCAAGCCGTGGGGCTGGGGGATCTGGGAAAACATGCAGCGTCAGCTTGATGTGATGTTCAAGGCCACGGGTCACGTCAATGCCTACTTCCCGCTCTTCATCCCGCTCAGCTTTCTCGAGAAAGAGGCCAAGCACGTCGAGGGCTTCGCCAAGGAGTGCGCGGTCGTCACCCATCACCGGCTCGAGGAGAAAGACGGCAAGCTGGTCCCGGCCGGCGAGTTGAACGAGCCGCTTATCGTCCGCCCGACCTCCGAGACGATCATCGGCGCGGCTTACGCCCGCTGGGTGCAGAGCTACCGCGATCTCCCGCTGCTCATCAACCAATGGGCCAACGTGGTCCGCTGGGAAATGCGTCCCCGCCTTTTCCTCCGCACGGCCGAATTTCTTTGGCAGGAGGGACACACGGCCCACGAGACAAGCGAGGAAGCGGTGGTCGAGACGGAGACCATGCTCGGGGTTTACGAAAAATTCGCCCGCGAACATTTGGCCCTGCCGGTCTTCACCGGCGAGAAGTCGGAGAGCGAGCGCTTCCCCGGGGCGGTCAGCACGCTGTGCATCGAGGCCATGGTCCAGGACCGCAAGGCGATCCAAGCGGGCACCTCGCATTTTCTCGGACAAAATTTCTCCCGAGCTTCCGGCATCGAGTTCGCGGCGCGCGACGGGAGCCGTCAGTTGGCCTGGACCACGAGCTGGGGGGTGAGCACGCGGCTGATTGGCACGCTCATCATGGCCCACTCGGATGACGACGGGCTCGTCCTGCCGCCGCGCATGGCGCCTTCACAGATTGTTGTTTTGCCCATCTTGGCCAAGGAGGAGTCCCGCGCCGCCGTGTTGGAAGCCGCGGAAAAACTGGCCGCGCAACTCCGGGCGCAGACCGCGTTCGGCGAACCGGTCCGCGTCGAGATCGACCGCCGCGACGCCGGCGGCGGGGTGAAGAATTGGGAATGGATCAAAAAGGGGGTGCCCCTGCGGGTCGAGATCGGGCCGCGCGATTTGGAAAAAGGGAGTGTGGCGGTCAGTCGCCGCGACCGCGGACCGAAAGAAAAAGAATTTCCGGCCATGGCTGAATTTGTCGCGGGGGTCGGGGCCACCCTGGAAGCGATGCAGGCGGCATTGCTCGAGCGCGCGACGAAGTTCCGCGACGAGCACACCCGGGTGATTGATTCGGCGGAGGAATTCCGCGCCTTTTTCACCCCGGCCAACGCGGAACAGCCGGAAATCCATGGCGGCTTTGCCCTGGCCCACTGGGACGGCAGGCGCGAGACGGAGGAAAAAATCAAAGAGGAACTCAAGGTGACCATGCGCTGCATCCCGCGCGACGGGGCGGCGGAGCCGGGAGTGTGTCCTTTCAGCGGCCAACCGAGTGCCCGCCGGGTGGTTTTCGCCAAGTCGTATTGATGAGCGATCCCGCTTTTGCCAGGCCGCCCTTCCCGGTTGCTGTGAGGTGGGGGAAGGTTCTTTCCCGGCGGCTCGCGGGGACGCTCGCCCTCCAGCTGTTGCTCACCTTGCCGGTTTCCGCGCAATTCCCGTTCAGCGCGCTGCGCTTCCTCAAGCCCGACGGCCAGATCAGTCCGGCCCTCGTCACCGAGTGTTCCGGGCTGGTCCACAGCCTGCGATACAATGGCGTGTTTTGGGCCCATGGGGATGGCGGCAGCGGTGCTTCCATCGTCCCGGTCACGGCCAACGGCAAGCTGGCCCGCGGTTGGACGGGTGCGGTGCGCATCGAGGGTTGCAAGAACAACGATTGGGAGGACATCGCGCTGGATGACCGCGGAAGTCTCATCATCGCCGATGTGGGCAACAATCGCGGCCGCCGCAAGCAGCTCATGCTTCATTTTGTGAACGAACCCAAGCCGGGTGCTGTCTCGGTCCGGCCAACCCGGACCTTGCGCGTCCACTATGAAGACCAGAAGGGCGATTCCCCGGACTACGATTGCGAGGCGGTTTTCTCCGCCGGCGGCCAGATCTACTTCCTGACCAAACACCGCAGTGACAACCGCACGCGCCTTTACCGGTTGGACGGTGAATCCACCACCCGCTCCAATCCGTTGCGGCTGGTTGGCTCGTTTGACATCGGCGGAATGGTCACGGCGGCCGATACCTCGCCGGACGGCAAGCTGGTCGCCGTCCTTACTTACACCGCCCTCTGGGTTTTCCCCTACGACCGGGCCTCGGGCAGTATTTTCACCAAGAACGGGAGCGTCCGCCGGACCCCGATTTTCGCCTGGCAGGCCGAGGCGGCGGCCTGGGAAGGCAATGATGCGCTGGTCATTGCCAACGAAGACGGCCAGCTTTTTCGGATCGCCTTGTCCTCGCTCCAAGCGGTCCGCTGACTCCCGGCCCTTGCTTCCCGCGTTGCCCCGAGCGCTGCGGTCGGGCATAAAGTCCTGATGACAGACGCGCGTTACGATCGGCTGGCCGAGGTTTTGACCAAACATTCCACCGCTCTCCAGCCTGGAGACAAAGTGCTCATCGATGTCTCCGATGTGCCCGATGCCATGGTCATCGCCCTGATCCGCGCGGTGCGCAAAGCCAAGGCCCTCCCGTTCACCCAGCTCCAGCACAGCCGCGTTTCCCGCGAAATGGCCATCGGGGCAACGGGCCCGCAGATCGGTCTGTCGGCCGAGGTCGAGATGGCGCGGATGAAGAAGATGGACGCTTACATCGCGATTCGCGGCAGCGACAACGCGACCGAAATGAGCGACGTGCCGGCGGACAAACTCAAGATGATCGCCGCGACGATGCGTCCGGTCATGAATCACCGCATCAACAAGACCCGCTGGGTCGTGTTGCGATGGCCTTCACCCTCCATGGCGCAGCAGGCGCAGATGAGCACGGAGGCTTTCGAGGACTATTACTTCCGGGTCTGCACGCTGGACTACGGAAAATTGCGCAAAGGCATGGAAGTGCTCAAGGCGCTGATGGACGCGACCGACAGAGTGGAGATCAAAGGGCCGGACACCGACCTGCGTTTCAGCATCAAAGATATCGGTTCGGTCATTTGCGGCGGCGACCGGAACATTCCCGACGGGGAAGTTTTCACCGCGCCGGTCAAACGCAGCGTCGAAGGCAGGGTCCGCTTCAATGTTCCCACCATCTACCACGGCACCGCCTTCGAGGATATCGCCCTCGAATTCAAGCAGGGTCGGATCAACGGTGGCGCGGCCGGCCGGAATACGTCGAAGCTGAATGCCATTCTCGATGCCGATGCCGGCGCCCGTTTCATCGGCGAGTTCTCGCTCGGGTTTAATCCGCACATTCTTCATCCCATCCGCGACATTCTCTTCGACGAGAAGATTGCCGGGTCCTTCCACTTCACCCCGGGCCAAGCCTATGAAGTCGGCGGCAACGGCAACCGCAGCCAAGTCCATTGGGACATGGTCTGCATCCAGCGCGCCGACTACGGGGGCGGGGAAGTTTGGTTCGACGGAAAACTGATCCGCAAAGACGGCATCTTTGTCCCGCCGGAGCTAAAATCGCTCAACCCGGAGCGGGCGAGGTAGCAGCGCTGGAACACCGTCCTATCTCGTTAAGGTCCGCTGGCGCCATAACCCTTTCGCGCGACCCCTCTGGACAAACCGAGCCTAGCCGCGTCCGGGGCACGTCTTCAACTGCATCGTTATGACCAAGAGAATCTCTGGTCGCATCCTCGATGTGCGAAGGTCCAAGATGACCGATCATCACGTGCTTTTGGCACGGCTCCTGCCCGCGAAGCGGAATCAGCAGGAGGTATGCCGAAAGTCCCGAAGGCATGGTGATTCGGCCCATCGCTCTGTTCGCGTTTCCTATTGGTAATGGGTCCACAATCGCAGCACCTTCACTACTCGCTCCGTCTTGAGCACTTGGTAGACAAGTCTGTGCTGAATATTGATTCTTCGGGAGTAGGCACCGGCAAGATCGCCGATGAGCTTCTCGTAGGGGGGAGGATTCTGGAAAGGATCGTTGGCCAGAATATCCAATAAGGATTGCGCCTTCGGCTTCAGCCCAGCGCTGGCAAGTTTCTTGGCGTCCTTTTGCGCTTGCTTGGTAAAGACAAGAAGGTATTTCACCAATCAAGTTTTTTGGCACATGCCGCAACTGGGGCGGCGAGTCCGGCACGAATGGATTCCCTCATGCCCGGAATCGAGACCAGATACAGACTTTCCTGAATGGCCCGCCAGTCGTCCTCAGCAACGAGAACAGCATTGGAGCGCTTGCCTGTGATCTGAATCGGCTCGTGAGAATCCGAAGCATCATCAAGAAGCTTGTAGATCATGGATCGTGCCGTTGTCGCTGTGACCGTCTGCATACGGAAAGCGTGCGTTATAACGTCCGTCGCGTCAAGTGATATATCTGCCAACTGCAGAACGCCCCCGATGACGGATCACCACTTGCTTTCGGCATCCGAGCCAGCTCCGCAGGCATGGTGATTCAGCCCATCGGCCCGTTAGCCCATATCTCTTTCAAGCAAGTCGTCATTCCGAAAAAGCCTTTCACCCCGCATGACGTAGACGATGTAAACAACCTCATTCTTTGCGCGATAGAAGATACGAACGGGCGGAATGACAAGCTGGCGATACTGTGTGCCTTTGAGTTCGGCGGGCACTGACCCACTCTTTGGCTGGCTCGCAAGTTGTTCGATTCGCTCAAATACTCGCTGAACAAATCGGCTGGCAGCTGCCGGCTTATCGAGTGAAATGTAGTCTGCGACCTCGTCAAGATCTTGGAGGGCGGGTTCAGTCCAGATTATGCGAGCCATCGTGCCATCCTCTGCTTTGCCTCCCTGTGGGAAAGAACGCGCTTCTCGAGAATGGCTTTCTCACCGCGAGCGATACCCTCCAAGAGCGTCAATCTGCTCTGCATGCCCTCATACATCTGCACATCGATGAGATAGGCAGCAGGGAGTCCATGCTGCGTGATCAGCACGGGCTCCTGGTCACCGGCCAGCTGGGATATGATGTCGGTCGCCTTGCGCTTGAGCGTTGTTACGAGTTCGGTTCGCATGGAGTGACACTATAGTAGCACTCGCGATCACGCCAGTGTTTTTTTGCTCACGTCCGCGATGACCGATACGCAATCGCTGCTGGCGCACAGCATGTGCAAGCAGGACGTGTGAGAGAAGTGACGAAGGGATGGGGATCAGCTGGATCGCCCGGTTCGCATTATTTTTTGGCGTCGATGTCAAATAGCCATTCGAACGCGCTCTTGACCTTCTGAAAATCTGCTTCCGGCAGGCGGATGCACCGGCGGTGTAGAAGCCCAAGTTCAACGAGTGGTGCTGCCGGTTGCATCCCACGGCCTGTTCGCTTCTTTCAGTTTATTGGGAAGCCATCTGAACAACGCGAATGTCACGAATAGGCTCACGAAGAAGAGCGCGACTCCCGGAAGCCATCTAAAAAACGATGCAAAGGGGTTGGCCGCACCGTTACTCCCCAGTCCACCCGCACCATTCATGCCAGACAAGGTTTGGCTCCAGACGTTGATGAGAATCGCAAAGTGAAGACTGCACCACGCAGCTAGCCCCGACACGGCAGCAAAAAGAATTACCCAGCCTGACTGCGGAAATATGCCTCGGATAACTCCCAAGGATAGGGGCACGAGGAGAACAAGTATGCTCACAATCCTGCTTGCAGTTCCGGAATAAGGCAGGCTCATGGCACTACAGCGAGTACCTCCAAGGCTCAGCCTGTCCCGCCGATAAGTTCGTTCAAACCTTCGACAATCTGGTCCATCTCCCCCGCTGAGGCTTTGCCGATCTTCTTTTTAAGGCGCTGCACGGAAAGCGTCCGGACCTGGCTGATCTTGGCCCAAGATCGCTTCGGCAGTTTCGTCTCGAGCAATTCCAAGGTGAGAGGAAAACTGGCTTTTTGCGGCTGGCTGGTCAAAGCGATGGCAATGACCGTTCCCGACCGGTCGTTGAAAACATCTTCGCTCAGGATCAAGACCGGACGCTGTCCGGCTTGCTCGTTGCCGCGCGTCGGCTCGAGGTCGGTCCAGACAATGTCGCCCCTCAATATTCGGGCCATTGCGCGATCTCCGAACCCATCCCCTCTTCGGCAAGAGCCTGCTCGAACTTGGGGTCAAGCTTGGCGCACTCGCGAGCCAACCGCCCTCGATCCATGCGCCGCAACCGGTCGGCCACGGCGTCCTGAATCGCCCGGCTCCGATTAGGATAAACATGCTCTCGCACGAGCCGATCGACTTGCTCGACCAACCCCACTTCCATGGTGATGGCGATTTTAGCAACGCTCATATTAGGTATGATGATATATCATACTTACGACAGCGTCAAGTTGCTGTTTTCACGCGAACGTCAAAGCGATGTCACTGCCTGCCGACAGCGCGCTCCGATTTCGGGGTTGAGGTTTGAGCGTTCATTGGCTTTTGAACTCAGGACGGGCAGGCGGTTGATCATCCGCGTCTTGTTATTGATGCAAGGAGAAGAACAGGACGCGGCGAAATTGTTTCAGGAGCTGCTGCGCCAAAGTGACTCGCGAATGAAATCGGCCCCGGGGCCATGCGTTTTTTGGAGTTCTTCCGTCCGGCCCAAGTGGCTTGCGGGGAGCAACACAATTCAGGATCTCGGGCCTTTCGTTCCACAACTCACGCCTCCCCAGCATCCTCCCCAAGCCCAGTGCGGCAAGCGTGCGGAATCGGGAGATGTCACTTCGGATTCCCTACCAGAAGACCACATAGAGAATCACGGTCGTTACGCAGACAGCGATCCCTCCGAACTTTGCGAGGGGGGAGGAGGTCAAGTCGATCTTGTCGTTGATCGGCATTTCGACAGCCTTCGGAAGCGGGTTGAGCAGGGTGAGGAGCCCGCACAGCCCGAGGACGAGGAGGAAGCAAATTCCCATCCTATCGAGGAACGAGACCTCGCTCGAAAACCACAGGCCGTTGCGGACGAGCAGGTCGGCCCCGAACCACTTGAAGAACCCATAGAGAACGGCATTCGCCACGATCCCGACCCACCCGATATAGCGGGGCGCCTTGTGGACGAGAAATCCGAAAAGGAAGACGGCGAGCACGCCGGGGCTGATGAAGCCTTGAAATTCCTGAATAAAGGTGAAGATCCCGCCAAACTCTGGACGTCCGAGCTGTGGGGCGATGATCGCGGCGACCGTGACGAAAATCACGACACAGACCCGGCCGGACGTGACCAGCGCGAACTGTGACATGTCGTGCCCGCGCGCCCTGCGCCCGATTTTGGCTATGATGTCCATCGTCGCGATCGTGGATGCCGAGTTGAGCATCGAGGCCAGCGAGCTGACGACCGCTCCAAAAATTGCGGCCAGCACGAACCATGTCATTCCGGGTTTGAGCAAGTTGCGCAGAAGGGTGCCAAATGCGGCATCATAGTCGTAACCGACCAGACGTGAGGCGACCACCGCGCCGCTACCGTTCGCCCCGGAGAGTGCGCTTTGGTTGGCCTCAAAGAGGACCGTCTCGCTGGCACTGGGCGGCGGGAGTTCGATGGACGCCCCGGTTTTGTCCGCGTTGTGGCGGATAATCCGGAGCGCGAGTTCCGGATGGAGCGAGGCGAAGTTCTGCGACATCGGGAAGAGTTTCTCCGAGCCGGCCTCGAACTCGGCCACTATCGCTTCGTTCTTGATATCCGCCTGCGACTTGAGGTCGCCGCTGAAGAGGTTGAAAGCGAGGATGCCCGGGATGACGACCACGAACGGGATGATCAGCTTGAGCGCGGCGGCAAAGATGATGCCCTTCTGTCCCTCGGCCAGAGACTTCGAACCGAGGGTCCGCTGGACGATGTATTGGTTGAGTCCCCAATAAAAAAAGTTGGGAATCCAAAGCCCGAGAACTAGCGCGGTCCATGGGATTTCGGGATCGGTCTTCGGGCGAACCATGTGCAATTTCCCGCCCGAGCCGTTGGGTCCATCCACGACCTGGCCGGAGTTGAGGAGCTGGAAGCGCTCCCATGCGCCAGCTTGGGCGATCTGCTCGACCGTGGCCTCCGAGGTGGCGACCTTGGTGGCAATCAGGTCATGTGCCGGAGCATCAGCCAGTTTCTGGAACGCGAGAAACATAACGACCGCCCCGCCGACGATGAGGGCGGAACCCCAGATCAGATCAGTCCATGCACAGGCCTTGAGGCCGCCGACAAAAACGTAAACCGCCGCGCAAATCGCGATGAGCCAGCAGCCCACAGTGATGTTGCCGAGGTCGAGCCCGAACAAGCTGGTATCCTGAAAGAAGACCGAGACGACCTTCGCCCCGGAGAAGATGACCGAAGCCGTCGGCACGCCGACCAGGATGACCATCGTCGCAATCGCCATGATCGTGCGCGAGAAGACGCCGAACCGGTATTCGAGAAATTCGGGGATCGTGTAGAGCCCGCAGCGCAGGAGCTTCGGCAGAAAGACGAAGGCGACGACGACCAGCGTGATCGCCGCCATCCATTCGTAGGATGCAATTGCCATTCCGAGCCAGTCGGCCGCCTTGCCCGACATCCCGACGAACTGTTCGGTCGAGATGTTGGCGGCGATGAGGGAAAATCCGACCAGCCACCAGGTCAGTCCGCGCCCGGCGAGGAAGTAGTCACTCGCGCCGTGCTCGCTATGGGTTTCTTCACCTCGGCTTTTCCAGATGCCAAGGGAGATCACGCCGACGACGGCGACAACGAAAAGAATTAAGTCGAGCGGGCTCATCGGTGTGACTGATGGTGTTGGCTGGGGTTGCTGATCTGGCAGGAAAATCTAGGAATCCTCGGGTGAAGGCATGGCCTTCTTGGCGCTCTGCTGCTGAACCGGAGGTTCGTCGGGCACATGGTATTGCGTCCTGAGTTCCCCGAGAGCTTTCTTCATTTCCCCGACCGCGCCGCTCATTTCCGGGTTGGCGTAAATGTTGTTCAGCTCGTGAGGGTCTTTCTCGAGGTCGTAAAATTCCCACTCCTCGCCGTTCGGCACGTCTTTGCCGTACAAGCGGAT
>JAGYIO010000015.1 GCA_018402585.1 Chthoniobacterales bacterium | reverse complement strand
GGAGCGCAACAGGCTCCGGGCCAATCCGAAATTTCCAATCTCCAACCCGTCATCCGGCCACCTTTGGAAATCCAAAATTTCCAATCTTAAATCCCCAAGCTTGCACCCGCGCCCCACTTCAGCCACGTTGTCAAATTATTACTGGCCCGTGGTGTAATGGTAACACAGCGGCCTTTGGAGCCGTTATTCATGGTTCGAGTCCATGCGGGCCAGCCACTTTCAGGATCGAGTGTCCATGGCCATCACCATTCGCCCTCTCCTCCCCGTCGACCTCCCCCGGCTTTTTCCGCTCTTCGGCGCTTACCTTGATTTCTACGTCGTGCCGCGGCAGGCCGAGAAAGAAAGCAGCTTTCTGGCCCAACGCCTCGGGGCCGATGACTCCACTTGTCTGGGCGCTTTCGTGGGCGGGGAACTCGCCGGGTTCGCCCTCTGCCATCACACCCACAACTCCCTGCGCCTCGCCCCCGCGTGGATTCTCCACGACTTGTTTGTCTCACCCGCCTACCGGCATCAGGGAGTGGCCGAATCCCTCCTCGGCGCAGTGCAGACGCGCGCCGCAGCGGCCGGGGCTTGCGAGGTGGTCCTGAGCACCGCACACCAAAACACCGCCGCCCAAGCACTCTACGCGAAGCACGGTTACCGGGCGGACACCGACTTCCGGGTTTACGTGCGCGACCTACGGTCATGACCAAGGACGAAATCCGCGGAGTCGCGCAGCAGCTGGGATTCGCCCTCTGCGGCTTTGCCCGGGCCGGGCGGGCACCACATGCCGAGGCGCTCGGCGCGTGGTTGGACGACGGACGGCAAGCCAGCATGGAATGGATGCGGCGCACCGAGGAGGACCGCGGCGACCCGCGGCGGGTCCTCGCCGGGGCCGAGTCGGTCATTGTCCTGGCCACGAATTATCTCCGCGACGGCACCCCGGCAAGCGGAACGGGCCGCATCGCCCGCTACGCCTGGAGCGACGATTACCACGAGGTGATCGCCCCGCGCCTCGAAACCCTCGCCGCGCGCCTTGCGCAGGCCGGCGGGCAACAGCGGTGCTTTGTCGACAGCGGGCCGATCCTCGAACGCGACTGGGCGGCAGCCTGCGGCGTGTCCTGGCATGGCAAGAGCACGATGGGGATCCATCCGGAACTGGGGACCTGGTTTTTTCTCTCGATCATTCTCACCACCCTCGAATTCGCGCCCGATCCTCCGCTCCCCGACCGCTGTGGACGCTGCACCCGCTGCATTGAAGCTTGCCCGACGCAGGCCATCACCGCCCCTTACCAGCTCGATGCCCGCCGCTGCATCTCCTTCCTCACCATCGAAAACAAGGGGCCCATTCCCGAGGAATTCCGCGAGGCGATGGGCGACCGGATTTTCGGCTGTGACGATTGCCTCGACGCCTGCCCGTGGAACCGCTTTGCCCGGGCTTCGCGCGATGCCGCCCTGCAATCGCGCGCCGACCTGCTGGCCAAGCCCCTGGGTGAATTCCTCGCGCTCGACGATCGGCAATTCAAAGACCTCTTCCGCGACTCGCCCATCCTGCGGGCCAAGCGGCGCGGATTCCTCCGTAACGTCTGCGTGGCCTTGGGTAATGTGGGCCGGGCGGACGATCTCCCCGCCTTGCAAAAGGCGACCCAAGATAGCGAGCCACTCATCCGCGAACACGCGGCCTGGGCCATCGAGCGCATCTCTGAGCGGCAAAAACTTCCCTCGCGGCCAGCGGCGGCAGCCACCGCCCCACCCCTGGCTTAATTCTCCTCGTCGTCCGCTTCGTCCGGTTCCGCGCTGTCGTCTTCCGGCTCGATTTCCATCGGCTTGAAACGCCGCTTGCGTTTATTCGCCGGTAACGGGCTCAAGACCATGTTGATCGCTCGCCCCACCAATTTGGGATCCATGTCGACGTGGCCCATCGTGGCCAGGTCTTCTTTGACCCGCAGCACGACGGCCATGCCCAGCTCCTGGTGGGCCATTTGACGTCCGCGGAACTGCAGCTGCACCTTCAACTTGTTGCCCTTGTCGAGGAACTCCTCGGCGTGGCGAATTTTTGTCAGGTAATCGTGGCTGTCGATGTTGACCCGGAATTTGACCTCTTTGACTTTGCCGGCATGGGATTTTTTGTCCTTTTCCTGCTTGGCCAGCTCGTAACGGTATTTGCCGAAGTCGACGATGCGGCAGACCGGCGGGTTGGCATTGGCCGCCACTTCGACCAGGTCGAGCCCCAACTCCTCCGCCCGGCGCAGCGCATCAGGCAATTTGAGGACCCCGAGTTGCTCGTTGGTCGCGCCATTGATGACGCGCACCTCGCGGGCACGGATGCGGTGGTTGACCCGGATGGCGGGCGGCTGGGGTGCGCGTGAAAAAGCGGGGCGAGGCATTGATAATAATCCCGTGAGCGTGCGGGATGTCAGGAGTGACTACAGGACTCTTTCACTGATTTCTGTTTTGAGGCGCTCAACGAAACTGTCGATGGCGTGAAGACCTTCGTCGCCGGCTTTTCGGCTCCTTACCGAAACTTGCCGCGACTCGGCTTCCTTCCCGCCAACGACAATCATGTAAGGCACTTTCTCGACCTGAGCAAGACGAATCTTGGCCCCAAGTTTATCCTGCGAGGTATCCACGCCGACGCGCACCCCGGCTTTGCGCAATTCCGCGGCCACTTCCTGAGCATAGTCCGCCACCTTTTCCGAAACCGGAAGCACCCGCGCTTGCTCGGGCGCCAACCACACGGGGAAGGCCCCGGCGAAATGTTCGATCAGCAGGCCGACGAAACGCTCCATCGAACCAAAGGGCGCGCGGTGGATCATGACCGGCCGGTGCGGTTTGTTGTCCGCCCCGGTGTAATGCAAATCGAAACGCTCAGGCAATTGGAAGTCGACTTGCACCGTGCCGAGTTGCCACTCGCGGCCGATCACGTCGCGGACCACAAAATCAATCTTCGGCCCGTAGAACGCGGCCTCACCCGGCTCTTCGCTGTAGGGCACCCCGAGGGTCCGGGCCGCCTGGCGGCAGGCCTCCTCGGCGCGGTCCCAATCCTCCGCTTGGCCCACGTATTTGTCCGACCCCGCTTCACGCAACCCGAGGCGCACGCGGTAATCCTGCATGTCGAAGGCGCGGAAAACTTTTTTCACCAGATCAAGGCAGCCTTGGATCTCGGCTCCCATTTGGTCCTCTGTGACGAACAAGTGCGCATCGTCCTGGGTGAACCCGCGCACCCGCGTCATGCCGTTCAACTCGCCCGATTGCTCCCAACGGTAAACCGTCCCGAATTCGGCCAACCTGACCGGCAAGTCGCGGTAGCTGCGGGGCTGCGAGGCGAAAATCTTGATGTGCATCGGACAATTCATCGGCTTGAGCAGGTAGCCCTCGGCCTCGCCCTTCTCCAGCCGGTGGGCCAGATCCGCACACGTGCAGCCCTCCTCCGCCAGCCGGTGCAACGTTTCGCGCTCCACCAAGGGCGGATACTGCGAGTCGGCGTAATAGGGGTAGTGACCGGAGGTCCGGAAAAGTTCGAGCCGCCCGATATGCGGGGTGAAGACCTGCTCGTAACCTTGGCGGCGTAATTCTTCGCTGATGAAATTTTGCAACTCCTGCCGCACCACCGCGCCCTTCGGCGTCCAAAGAATCAGCCCCGCCCCCACCGCCTCATCGACGTGGAACAATTGCAGCTCCTTGCCCAGCTTGCGGTGGTCGCGCTTGCGCGCCTCTTCCATCATCTCGCGCCACTTGGCCAGTTCCTCCGGCGCGGCGAAGGCGATGCCGTAAATGCGCTGCAACTGCGGGTTGCTCTCGTCGTTCTTGTAGTAAGCGCTGGCCACCGCGGTCAGGGCAAAGGCCCCGATCTGGCCCGTCGAGGCCACGTGCGGGCCCGCGCACAGATCGGTGAAGGCCCCGTTGCGGTACAGGCTGATTTCCTCGCCCTCCGCAATGTTCTCCAGAATATCCAATTTGTAACGGCTCGGTACCCCGCGTTCCCCCAGCGCGGCCAGCTGGCCGGCCCGTCCCAACGCCATCGCCGCGGCGCGCGAGACCGCCTGGCGCTCGAAGGGCTGGTCGGCCGCAATGATCTTTTGCATCTCGGCTTCGATCTTCGCGAAATCCTCGGGCGAGATGCGGTGCGGCAAATCGACGTCGTAATAAAAACCCTGCTCGACCGGCGGGCCCGCCGCGAACTGCGCCTCGGGCCAAATGCGCAGAATCGCCTCGGCCAGCACGTGTGCGCAGGAGTGACGCAAGGTCTCGAGCTCGGTCATGGCGCCACCTCCACCGCTTCGCCGGCCAGCAGCACCGGGATGCCGTTTTCCAGAGGATAGGCCAGCGCGCCGTCTGCCGTGACCAGGCGATCGCCGTCTTCGTGCAGTTTCTGGCCCGTGCGCGGACAGCGCGCGACGCTCAAAAGAAAATCCATGTCAGTAACTGAACCCATTTTTGCGCAGGCGAACCATCGGCTCCCCGACCTCGCGGTGCAAGCAACCTTCCACCACCTCCGCGACATAGACGACGTGATCCCCGGCGACGACCGAGCCAGTCGGACGGCAGGCCAGCCAGGCGAGCGCGCCAGCCAACTGCGGCAGCCCGTGCCCGTTTTCAATCAACGCGAAAGGCGCGAACGGATCCTCCTCCCGCGCGGACGCAAAGGCCGCGAGCAATGCCTTGTCCTCCGTCCCGAGAATGTTCACCGCAAAAAGCTCCCCCCGGGCCAAAACCTGCCGCAGTGGTCGGTCGAACCCCAGCGCGATCGAAATCATCGGCGGCTCGAACCCCGCCTGCTCGACAAAACTACAAAGCATTCCGATCCGTTCTCCCGCTTGCCCCGCCCCGACGGCATAGAGCCCGCTGGGAATCCGTCCCAAAGCCAATTTCAACCCCTCGTCACCTCGCAAAGTCGTATCCATGCGGAAAACCTAGTAGGTCGGCACCTCATCGTCCACCTCTGCCGACCACGCCGCGATCCCGCCGTGCACATTTCTCGCCTGACCGAAACCCGCCCCGCGCAAAAACTCCACGGCACGTCCGCTCCGCACTCCGCCGTGGCAGAGCACGTAAACCGGCAGATCCCGCGGGACCTCCCCGACCCGCCCCGCCACCTCGCCGAGCGGAATATGGAGACAGGGTGCGAGCTTTGCCAATTCCAACTCCCAAGCTTCGCGCACGTCGAGCAGCAGATGCGGGGCCCCGGCGCTCCGGGCCGCGGCCAAGTCCTGGACCGAAATTTCCTCGCCGTTCATTGCTTCCGAGACTGCACATGACACCCCTTCCTCCTCAACCGGTAAATCCCTCCGCCCCTCCGCGCAGCGCGCACATTGCGGGTCGCACCGCAGTTGGAATTCCCGGAATTTCATCGCCGCGCCGTCAACATGCAGGAGACGTCCGATCAGGGGATCACCGATCCCGGTGAGCAGCTTGATCGCCTCCAGGGCCTGCAGCGTGCCGATCAATCCCGGCATAACCCCAAGCACCCCCGCCTCCGCACAGGAAGGCACCTCGCCCGGCGCCGGGGCGCGCGGATTCACGCAGCGGTAACACGGACCACCCCGATGCGGCGCAAAGACCGAAACCTGCCCCTCGAAACGCCAGACGGATCCATACACATTCGGAATTCCCAAGGCCACGCAGGCATCGTTCGAGGCATAGCGGGTCGGAAAATTGTCCGACCCGTCGACCACCAGATCCCACCCGCGCGCCAACTCCAGCGCGTTCGCCGCGGTGAAGCGGCCGCGGATCGGTTCGACCCGCACGTACGGGTTGACCCCGTCCAGGCGGTCCGCCGCGGAGTCCACCTTGGCCCGCCCGAGATCCGCGCTGCCGTGCAAAATTTGGCGGTGCAGATTGGAAAGCTCCACCTCGTCCGGATCAACGATCCCCAAAGTCCCCACGCCTGCCGCCGCCAAGTAAAGCGCCGCCGGGGAGCCCAAGCCGCCCGCCCCGATGAGGAGCACCCGCGCGGCCCGCAACTTCTCCTGCCCGGCCGCCCCGAATTCCGGCAGCGCCATCTGCCGCGCATACCTCTGCCCTTCTTTTGCGAGAAACATCTGGCCCTTTGTAGCGACGGCCGCCGAGCGCCGCAACCTCCCCAATAAAGAACCCCGGGACAAATCGCCCCGGGGTCGCTTTTTAAAACCAGCTGCGCGTGGCCTTTACTTTGAGGAGTTGGCCTCGATGTATTTCACCACGTCGCCTACCGTCTGGAGCTTCTCAGCCTCTTCGTCGGGCACTTCGACGCCGAACTCCTCTTCGAAGGCCATGACCAACTCGACGGTGTCGAGCGAATCAGCTCCGAGGTCCTCGATGAACGAGGCGGTGGACGTCACCTGCTCAGGGTTGACACTGAGTTCTTTGACGATGATTTCTTTGACTCTTTCTTCGATGGGTTTGTCGGACATAAGATTTGGTTGGTTTGGAGGGGAAACGCTTATTGGCGAACCGAATCCAATGCAATAACGAAAATCGTAGCCTGCCGGCAAGACTTCCTTGGCCCCCGTCCCCATGCCCGTTTTCACCCGCTCAAGTCCGATACCCGCCACACCGGAGGAACTTTTCCTTTTCCACCAGAATCCGCACAACCTGCGGCACATCTCCCCACCCGGGATGCACATCCTCGAAATCCGCGCAAATCAAAGCGCGCAACCCGGCGAGGAATTTGCCATCGCGGTGCAGCAGGGGCTGATCACCCTGCGTTGGACGGGCCGTTGGGAGACCGTCGACCATCCGCGCCTGCTCATCGACAGCGGCCTGCGCTGCCCCTTTGCCTCCTGGCGCCACCACCACCTTTTCGAACCCCATCCCGCAGGCGCCTTGCTCACTGACCGGGTGGAATTCCGTCTCCCTTGGCACCTGGGCGGACCGGCGGGCGATCTCGTCTGTCGACTCCTTGTCTTCCCCCGCCTGTTCGCCGCCCGGCATGCCGCGACACGGGATTGGTTCGCCCGCCGCACCGGCTAAAAAATCGCTCGCACCCCGCCGCACCTGCTGGCATCTTCCGCCTTTCTATGAAATTCACCTTCCGCCGCCTCACCGGCTTCGCCGCCCTCGCCGCGCTCCTCCCCATGAGCCTTACCGCGCAAGATTCCAAACCAGCCGCCGCCCCCGAACTTCCCGACCCGGTCGCCGTGGTCGAAGGCGAGAAAATCTCGCGCGCCGACCTCGAAGAAACTTTTAGCAGCGCCCTCGCCTCCTCGGGGATCAACGCCGACGACCTCACGGCCGACCAAAAAATGGCCGGCTACCGCGAAATTCTGGACGAACTCATCGTGGACAAACTCATTTCACGCAAGGCGTCCTCGGTGGAAATCAAAGAGGCCGACCTCGAGGCGGAACTCGGCCGGGTCAAAGGCCAATTTCCCAGTGAGGACGTCTTCAAAACCGAAATGACCAAAGCCGGCGAAACCGAATCCTCCTTCCGCGACAGCGTCAAAAAAATGATGCAGCAGCAGAAATGGATGGAAGGGCAGATCGGCGACAAGGCGGCCGTCTCGGAAGACGACGTGAAAAAGTTCTACGACGAGAACAAAAAGGAATTCGAACACCCCGAAATGGTGCGGGCCAGCCACATTCTTATCCTCGTGCCCGAAGACGCCAGCGATGAGGTGGTGGCCGAAAAGCAAAAGGCCGCCGCCAGCGCCCTCGAGCGCGTCACTTTGAAAAAAGAAGATTTCACCGCGGTGGCCAAAGAAGTCTCCGAAGAACCCGGCGCCAAAGAATCCGGTGGCGACCTCAACTTCTTCCCCAAGGACCGCATGGTCCCCGAATTCGCCAATGCCGCCTTTGCCATGAAAAAAGGCGAGATCAGCAAGGAACCCGTCCGTTCCAAATTCGGCTGGCACGTCATCAATGTGACCGACCGCAAAGACTCGGGAAGCATGCCCTTCGAAGAGGTTAAAGATCAGGTCAGCTCCTACCTCGAAGGCGGGAAACGCCGCGAAGCGGTCCGCAACGTGATCGACACCCTCCGCGGAGAAGCCAAAGTCGAAACCAAGCTGCCCGCCGCCCCAGCCACCCCGACCCCGGCTGACGGTTAAAACCCTGCCATGTCTACCGGCCTGCGCGCCGGGGTTTTCGGCCTCGGACTGATCGGCTCCCGCGTTGCGGCCCGGGTCCAATCGGCCGGCTTCCCGCTCGCCGTTTGGAACCGCACAGACCGCCGTTTCGAGGGACTCCCGGTTCCCGCTCCGGACCCCGCCAGTGTCGCCCGTGATGCGGACATCCTGCAAATCTTCGTCGCCGATGACCAGGCCCTGCGCGACACGGTGCGCGCGCTCATTCCCGCCCTCGCGCCCAGCCATGTCGTCCTGAGCCATGCCACAGTCGCACCGCAAACCGTGCGCGAACTTGCGGCCGAGGTCAGCGAAACCGGCGCCGCCTTTCTCGACGCGCCCTTCACGGGCAGCCGCGACGCCGCCGCCCAAGGCCAAATTACCTACTACCTCGGTGGCGAAGCTGCCGCCCTGGAGCGCGCCCGACCCGTCCTCACGGCCAGTGCCAAAGCTCTCCTGCCGATGGGCGAGGTCGGCCAGGCCAGCGCGGTCAAGCTGGCCACCAACATCATCTCCGCCGCCGCCGCAGTCTCCCTGGCCGAAGCCATCCACCTGCTCAAGGCCAACGGAGTCGACCCCCATAGCCTCGTCGCCGCCCTCGAGCCCAATGCGGCCCGTTCCGGCGTCACCGATCTCAAGCTCCCCTGCATGCTCGGCCACGATTTCGCCCCGCGCTTCTCCGCCCGCAACATGCGCAAAGACCTGCGCTTGGCCAGCGCAGCCGCCGCACCCGGGCACCGGACCCTGATCGACGCCCTGCTCTCCCGCTACGAACAAGCCTGCCAGTCCGGCCTCGCCGACGAAGACTTCGCCACGATCATCAAAGCCCCATCCCCCGCCACTTAAAACTTACAGACTTAAGACTTAAAACTCCTCCGTCCTTGCCTCCCGCCCGCATTCCACAAATCATTCCCCGATGAAACTTCTCGCCGTCCTTGCCTGCCTTCTGCTTGCCCCTGCCCTGCACGCGCAGACGCTCGGCCCGGACGTTGTCGTCATGGACCTCAAAGTCGGCAAGGAGCGTGACCTTCGTCGGGTGGTCATCGGTCTCTATGACAATGCCGCGCCCCTGCACACCGCAAATTTCAAGGAACTGGTCCGCACGCGCTACTACCGGGGCATGCAATTCCACCGCGCCTTCCCCGGCACCCTCGTGCAAACCGGTGACCCCTACAGCCGGCGCGGCCCCAGTATCCGCACCGGCACCGGCGGACCGGGTTGGACCATCCCGGCCGAAATCCGCCTGCCCCACAAAAAAGGCTCCGTGGCAGCCGCCCGCCTCGACAACAAGATCAACCCGGCCCGGGTTTCCAACGGCAGCCAGTTTTACCTTGCGCTCAAATCCCTGCCCGCACTGAACGGAGAATACACCGTCTTCGGCCGCATCTTGGAAGGCCTCGAGCAGCTCGAAGAAATCAGCCGCCTGCCCACCGACCGGAACAACTTTCCCTTGGAAAAAGTCGTCATCAAACGCATAGTCCTCGAGCCTCGCAGCGGCCCAGAGCCGCCCGCGTCGTAAAAATTCAGGGCGGGTTCCGGAGTGGCCAAACGGGGCAGACTGTAAATCTGCTGGCTTATGCCTTCACTGGTTCGAATCCAGTCCCGCCCATTCCTCTTCCGGTGGATGAGAACGCCGTTCGAGCCGAGCGCAGCGAGACGGGTTGCCGCAGGCAACCAATCCAGTCCCGCCCATTTTTCCTAAACAAGAACGCCGTTCGAGCCGAGCGCAGCGAGACAGGTTGAGCAAAGCGAGACCAATCCAGCCCCGCCCAATTCCCTTTCTCTGCGATGAGATTACCGCTCGAGGCTCAAAGGTTGTCGTCAAAAACCCCGGCCACAGCTTCGGCAATCTTCTGCCAGCGCGGGCGACGCGACCAGGTTTCCGGGTGGACCTCGCGGGCTCCCTCCAGATCGCGGCGGAACATCTCGCTCATGACCTGCCCGGTGGCCGCATCGGCCAGCAGGAGGTTGAGTTCGTAATTCCGGGTCATCGACAGAGGGTCGAGATTACTTGAACCGACCATGACGATCTCGCGGTCGGCCACCGCCGTCTTGGCATGCACCATCATGCCGCGCCATTCGTGGATGCGCGCACCCGCCGTCATCAAGCGCGCATAACGGCGGCGGGCCGAAGCCGCCGCCGACGGATGGTTGTTGTTGCCTGGCAGAAGGAATTGCACTTCCACCCCGCGCCTGGCTGCCGCCTCGAATGCAGCCACCACGGGCTCGGGCGTGACCAGATACGCATCCGTGATCTCCAGCGTGCGCTGCGCATGCTGGGCGAGCCAAATGTAGACCAAAGCCACGCGGTGCGCACCCGGCCGGTCCGCCGCCACCATCCCGCAAGGCACGGGCGGCGCCGTTTCGGTGACAACCATAGCCGGAGGCACATCCTCCCCCTCGGCCCGCTCCCACATCATGTCGAAGGCAATCTCCACATCGCCAACCAGCGCTCCCCGCACCAGCAATGCCGTATCGCGCCAATTGTGACCACCCTCGTCGTGCCCCGCCCAATTGTTGCTGATACACAGGCCGCCCACCACCGCAACCTCGCTGTCGACCACCATCGTCTTGCGATGGTCCCGGTGACGCAACCGCGGCCAGGTCCACGGTTTCAAGAGCGAGACCGGACGGAATGCCCGCGCCGTCACCCCTTCCGCGGCCAGAGCGTTGGCGATCGAACCGCCCTTCACCATCATGGTGCCGACCGGATCGTAAAGGACGCGCACCTCGACCCCTCGCCGCGCCGCTTTCCCCAGCGCCCGGGCAAAACGTTGACCCGTCGCATCGCCGGCAAAAATGAAGTTCTCGAACCACACCGACTTGGTGGCGGAGCCGATCAAGTCGAGCATGACCGGAAAAGCCTCGCTCCCGTCGCGCAGGGCCCGCACCTCCTTCACCGGCCGCACCGGGGTGGACACGCACCGGGACAACTCGACAATAGCCGCCGGAGCGAGGAGCGATTTCGGGTCCATGAGCCTGGAGGATAATATCTCTCGCAGCTTTGACCAGTTTCCCGATTTGCCAAAAAGACCCGGCGCGTTAACCTTCAGAGCTCATGCCCACCGCGCTTCGTTCCTTCGCCTTGCTCGTTGTCGCCTTCCTCACCACGGCCGCACAAGCCGCCCCGGGTCCGGCCGCCAGCATGGTCCGCATCAGCACCACCGCGCAACAACCCGACTATTCCGTCCCCTGGAATCCCGGCAACGTGGGCAGCGGCGTCGGCGCGGGCTTCGTCATCGAGGGCAAACGGATCATGACCAACGCCCACGTGGTGAGCAACGCGACCTTCATCACCGTGGTCAAGGAGGGCGATCCCACCCCTTGGGAGGCGCGCGTGCTGCACGTGGCCCATGATTGCGACCTGGCCATCCTTGGCGTTTATGACGAACGATTTTTCGAGGGGACCAAACCGCTGGAATTCGGCGGCATCCCCGCCCTCGAGTCCACGGTCAGCGCCTACGGCTACCCCATCGGTGGCAACCGTCTTTCCGTCACCACCGGCGTGGTCTCCCGGATCGACTTCCAGACCTACAGCCACTCCGAGGTGGACAGCCATCTCGCCATCCAGATCGACGCCGCAATCAATCCGGGCAACAGCGGGGGTCCCGTCATGCAGGACGGCAAAGTGGTCGGCGTCGCCTTCCAAGGATTCAGCGGCGCCGTGGCACAGAATGTCGGCTACATGATTCCGACCCCCGTGGTGCGACGGTTCCTCACCGACGTCGAGGACGGGACTTACGACCGCTACATGGACCTCGCCGCGACCTATTTTCCCATGCTCAACCCGGCGCAGCGCGCCGCCCTTGGTGTGGAGGAAGCCGATACCGGGGTGCTCATCGGCAGCGTTTTCGACAGCGGTTCCTCCGCCGGGAAACTCCAACCCGGAGACGTCATCCTCTCGGTCGACGGCCTCAAGGTCTACTCGGACGGAAAGATCGACCTCGACGGCGAGCGGACCGAAATGGCCGAAGTCTTCGAACGCAAATTCAAGGGCGACCAAGTCAAGCTGGAGGTCATGCGCGGTGGCTCCAAACAAGACATCGCGCTGGAACTCGACCGCCCCTGGCCTTTCGAAATGCAGGCGCGTTCGTATGACAAACGTCCGCGCTTCGTCCTCGTCGGCGGCCTGCTCTTCCAGCCACTCAGCCGCGACTTCCTCGATTCACAGAAGGACGTCGACACGCGTCTGCGTTACTTTTTCGATTACTACGTCACCGACCACCTTTACCGCGAATACCCCGAGGTGATCGTGCTCAGCGAGATTCTCAAGGATCCGGTCAACACCTACGTTGCCCCCTTCAAAGGCGGTATCGTCGAGAAAATCAACGGCCAGCGTATCCGGTCACTGCAAGATGTTGCCTCCGCTTTCGGGCAACCCGGCGAATTCCACGTGATCGAACTTCTCGGCGAAGGCCGCCCCATCGTTCTTGAGCGCTCCGTTCTGGCCGAAGCGAGCGAACGCATCCGCCAACGCTACGGGGTGACCACCGAACAAAACCTCTGATGCACCTCACCCGTCTTTCGTTTCTCCCCGGCAGAAGCCGCTGGTCCCGGCGGACTGCGGCCATTCTGGCCGCCCTCCTCCTTTCCGCCCCCCTCGGCGAGGGCATGGAAACGCTCAGGACATACCTCCCCGCCGCCGAGGCCACGCCGACGCCGGCCGACCAAGCCGCCCCGGCCGCCGAGGTTCCACCCGCCATGGCCCCGGAGGCCGAGCCCGTCATGGCCAAGCTTCCGCCCGTCGTTCGGGTCAATGTGGCCAGCCAATCCTACAACTTCAGCCAGCCATGGCGCAAAAACCCGCCCGTGCTACGGCAAGGGCTGGGCGTGGTCCTGACGGACGGACGTATCCTCGTCACTGCCGAGCTGGTCAACAACCACACCTACGTCGAATTGGAAAAGCCCGAGACCGCGCTCAAAGCCGCCGCCCAAGTCGAAGTCGTCGACTACGACGCCAACCTCGCCCTCTTGGCCGCCCCCGCGGCCGAATTTCTGCAAAGCATCGGCGGCGCGCGCCTCGACGAAACCGCGGCGGTCGGCGACCGCGTCGAAATCCTGCAACTCGAGAGCAACGGCACGCCCGTGCGCACCCCGGCCACCATCACGACGATCGAAGTCGGGGCTTATCCGGTCGATGAAAACGCCTTCCTCGTCTTCAAGCTCAGCGCCCCGCTCCAATCGCGCGAAAACAGCTTCACCGTTCCGGTTTTCAAGGAAGACCGGCTCGTCGGCCTGGTCATGCGCTACGACCCCCGCAGCCAGACAGCCGATGTCGTGCCAGCGCCGGTTATCCAACATTTTCTGGACGCAGCTGAGCGCGACCCCTATGCCGGGTTTCCCCGGGCCGGCCTGACCTTTGCCGACACCCGCGACCCGCAGTTGCGCCGCTTCGCCAAACTTCCGGAGGGTACGGGTGGCGCCTATATCACCAAGGTCCTCCCCGGTTCGCCCGCCGCCGCCGCCGGACTCAAAGTCGGCGACGTCCTCCTCCGCGTCGATGGCCAGACGATCGACCAAGACGGCAATTACGAGGACCCGCGGTTCGGGAAAATCTCCCTTGCCCACTATGTATCAACCGTCATGCAAGCCGGGCAAAAGCTTCCCATTCTCGTCTGGCGCGACGGGGCGGAAATCCCGCTCGAGGGCACGGTCGCCCCGCGCGACCGCTCGCGCATGGTCAGCCAGCCCTACATTTTCGACGCACCACCCAAATTCGTCATCGTCGGCGGGCTTGTTTTCTCGGAATTGTCCCGTCAATACCTTCGCGAATGGGGCCCGAACTGGACCCGGGAAGCTCCCTTGCACCTCGTCTACCTCGACCGCTACCAAAACGAACTGCCGGCAAACCGCGGAAAAATGGTTTACGTCAGCAGCGTGCTGCCCGGACCGAACACCGTCGGCTACGAAAACCTCAGCTACGAGGTCGTCGAGGAAGTCAACGGCCGGCCGATCAAAAGCCTCGCCGACCTCGCTGCCGCCGTCGACAGCCCGACCGACCAATTCCACCGCATCAAGCTCGCCGAGGACCCCGGCCTCGTCGTCCTCGACGTCGAGGGCAGCAAGGCTGAGGAAGAACGGATCAAACGCGATTACCGCCTGCCCTCGCTGCGCCAACTCGACGGCGCCGAATAAGCGCCCGCCCGTTTTTATGTCCTCACCTGTCCGCGTCCGTTTCGCCCCCTCACCCACCGGCTTCCTCCACGTCGGGGGCGCCCGTACCGCCCTCTTCAACTGGCTCCACGCCCGCCACACCGGCGGAACCTTCGTCCTGCGCATCGAGGACACCGACCGCGAACGCCACAACGAGGAAGCGGTCCGCGCCATCTATGACGGACTCCGCTGGCTCGGGCTCGACTGGGACGAGGGCGCCGAAAAGGGCGGCGACTACGGCCCTTATTACCAGAGCGAACGCGGCCC
>JAGYIO010000014.1 GCA_018402585.1 Chthoniobacterales bacterium | reverse complement strand
TTTGGAGTGCGCCGGCTTGACGGCGCTTTGTTCGCTTCCAGCCCCGGCGATGATGGAAAGCGGCGTCAAGCCGCCGCACTCCAAAATTTAGACCAAGCCTTCGCGCTGGAACCAGGCGAGGGTTCGGGCCAGCGTGTCTTCGAGCGTTGCTTGGCCGCGCCAGCCGGTGGCTTGGTGGAAGGGATCGGAATCGAGGACCCAGCGGTTGGGCCAGATTTCGCGGGCCCGGTCGGCGGTGAGCGATGGCACGCTTTTGCCGATCGCGGGGATGAACTTCGAGGCAAAGGCGACGGGCTTGAGCAGGAACTGCGGGACAGGCAGCAGCGCGCCTTTCTTCCCGCTCACTTTGCCGGCGGTGAGCATGAGTTCGGCGTCGGTGATGGTGCCGGGCGATGTGACGTGCGCGACATTCAATCCGCCGCCGCGCTCGAACCACGCCTCGATCGCGTCGGCCAAGTCGTCGGAGGAAATCCAACTGAAATGTTTCAAGGCGCGCCCGGGCTTGGTCCAAATCTTGCCCCGGACCATGCGGAAGAGCGGCAGGGTGGCTTGATCGCCGGGGCCGAGCACCATGGGCGCACGGAGGAAGCGGACGCGTTGGTGGCCGGCTTCGCGCACCGCGCGCTCCATCTGCAGCTTGGACTCGCCATACCAGGAGAGCGGGCGGTCGGGATGGACCAAGGTTTTCGCTTGGTGGCCGGCCGGGGTGGGGCCGCCGGCCGATTGCGAGGAGAGGACAAGAACTTCGGGCGCGCCTTCGAGTTGGGCGAGGAGATCGAGGGTGCCGTCGACATTGACCCGGAAATATTCCTCGCGGGAGCGGCCGAAGAGGACGCCGGCGCAGTGGACGACGCGATCCACGGGGCCGAGGTCGGGCAGGTTCCAAGCGGGCGCGGCGGCTTTGACCACGCGCAACTTATGCATGCCGGTCGCGCCTTCGCGGGCGAGTTGGGTGCGAAGTTTGTCCGGCGAGCGGACCGGGGTGATGATTTCCTCGACGGCGTCATCGGGCAAAGCCCGCAGGACAAGGGTGCGGCCGATGAATCCGGTGGCCCCGGTGATGAGCAGGCGCATGGTCAGAGGGGTTTTTCCCAAATGGTGTAATCCTTCGCGCGGTGGCCGCCGAGAATCTCGATGCTGCGCACGATCTGCTCATTGTTCGCCTCGATCCAGGAAACCTCGGACAAGGAATAGTCGACCGCGATGTGGCGGAAGGTTTCGTGATAAAGGAAGGGCGCGATGCCGCGGCGGCGGCGGAATTCGGGCTCGATCCCGAGGATGAGATGACGGGCGCGGCGCGGCCGGCGGGTTTTGATCATCCAGAGCATGGGGAGGAGACGGAGAAAGCCGCGCGGCCAGGAGAGGGAGCGGCGGAGAAATTCGTTGATGTCGGGCAACGAGATAGAATAGCCGACCTCGCGTCCTTCGTGCATGACGAAAAACAACATACTGGCCGAGGCGATGGTGCGCAGACCGACGGCCGAGTGCTCCAACTCCTCCCAGGTGACCGGGACGTAACCCCAGTTGCGGTCGAGGGTGACATTGTAGAGCCTTTGCAGAATGCGCAGTTCCCGTTCCACTTCGCGCAGGTCGAAAGGACGGGTGGTCAGCCCGCTTTTCTCCCTGGCATGATCGGAAAGCCGCACCATGACCGGGCTGGGGGGCGCGGTCATATCCATCTCGAAAGCGCAAAGCCGCCGCACCTCGGACAAGCCGAGCCGCTCGTAGGTCGCGACGTAGCGCGGCGGGTTCCACGGCATAAAAATGCACGGCGGATCCTCGAACCCCATACTGAGCAGGCCGCAAGTGTCATTGATGCTCGGCGAGTAAGGGCCGCGCACGGAGGTGAGTCCGCGCTCCCGCAGCCAACCGCACGCGGCGGCGAAGAGCGCCTCGGCCACCTCATCGTCGGCAAAGTCGAAAAAACCGAAGAAGCCGGTGAGGTCGCGGTGGGTTTCGTTGTGCAGCGGGTTGCGGATCGCGGCGATGCGGCCGACGGGGCGGCGGTCACGCAGGGCAAGAAAGGGGGCGAGTTCGCCGCCGGTGGCGAGGAAGGGCGAGCGCGGCAGGAAGGTGCCGACAATGCTTCCCGGAATTGGCGGGACGAATTGCCGAAGGCTACCTAGGACGTCCTCGGCGCAGTTCTCAAACCGCCGCAGTTCGGACCGGCTGCGGCAGGGAAGTATCGTGATGCCTTTGGGGGATTTCCCCGGCGGCTCGCTGGTAGACATCGTCTTCAAAAATGTGAAGTTCCCGCGCGATCCGCTCGAAGGTCTCGAGCACGTATTCGAGTTGCTGCGGGGTGTGCGTGGCCATGTAGCTCGTGCGGATGATGGCCTGGCCGCGGCGCACCGCGGGGTAAATGGCGGGCGTGGCGAAGACGCCGTTGTCGAAGAGCCGCTGGGCGAAGAAGAAGGCTTTTTGTTCGTCACCGATAAGAATGGGGACAATCGGGGTTTCGGTCGTGCCGATGTGGAAGCCGAGTTCGCGGAAGCCGCGGTGCATGCGGCGGGTGTTCTCCCAGAGTTTCACCATGCGCCACTGCTCTTCCTGCATGACCTCGAGCGCTTTGAGCACGCCTCCGGCTACGGCGGGGGTCGGCGAGGCGGTGAAGATGAAACAACGGGCTTTGTGCCGGACGAATTTGATCACGTCCTTGTCGCCGGCGAGGAACCCGCCCATGCAGCCGAGCGATTTGGAAAAGGTGCCCATCATAAGGTCGGCCCGGTCGGCCGTGCCCGTATGGTGGGCACTGCCTTTGCCCCCCTCGCCCATGACCCCGAGGGCGTGGGCCTCATCGACATAGAATTTGGCCCCGAATTCACCGGCCACATCCATCAACTCGGCGAGGCGCGCGATATCGCCCGACATGCTGAAGACACCGTCGATGACCACCATCTTGCCGGCTTCGGCCGGCAGGCGGGAGAGTCGACGGCGCAGGGATTCGGGCGAATTGTGGGAGAAGGGGATAATTTTGGCCGGCGACATGCGGCAGCCATCAATGATGCTGGCGTGGTTTTCCTTGTCGCAAAGAATGAAGTCGCCGTCCTCGAAGAGAGAGGTGAGGGCCCCTTGGTTGGCGAAATAACCGGTGGAAAAAAGCAGGGCGTCATCTTTGCCGATGTAGTCGGCCAAGGCCTCCTCGAGTTGCTCATGGATGATGAGGTTGCCGCTGAGGAAGCGCGACCCGGTACAGCCCAAACCGTATTTGCGGGTGGCTTCGACCGCGGCTTCGACCACGCGGGAATCGTTGGCCAGGCCGAGGTAGTTGTTCGACCCGACCATGAGGACGCGCTTGCCCTCGCAGATAACCTCGGCACCGTCCATTTCCTCGATCGGGCGGAAGAAGGGATAAATGCCCAGAGCTTGGGCCCGCTCGGGTTCGTCGTAAGCCACGCATTTGGCGAAGAGATCGTTCTCCCCGTCCCAAGGATGGCCGTTGAGGGAGGGGGTCGACTCCTCCTCGTTAATGCTGATGATTTTCATCAAATTTGCGCCGAACTGGAAAAACTAATGGGCCGTCCGCGCCTTGGCAATCATGCATTTGGGCCCGACCAAGGCCTCGATCCGAGAAGCCCAAAGGGCAGGGAAATCAATTCCGCCTGGTGGCCGGGGCGGCCGAGCGGCCGGTCTCGGCGAAGCGCACATCGCCCCGCCTTCTTTGCTGCACAAACGTATTGTTATCACCGTATTTGGCCCATGGTCCGCGGGGCACCTCGCGGAATTCGACAAAGCGCCAACTGACCACATCCTTCCCGCCCCGCATCCCGATGAAGTCCCGCACCGCGGGGGAAACGTCGAGGCCGGCCGCTTGGTTCAGGTTGGGGAGCGGACGTTGGTTGCCGAAGACATATTGCCAATGGTCGGTCCGGAAGGGTCCGCAATCTTCCCACTGCGCGTAGGCTTCGCGGGTGCGGCCGCGCACCACGACCCAGCGCCCTTTGCAGACCGATTGGCCGGCTTTGACGAAGGCCTCGCGGAACCAAGGAATGACCCGCGGGGCTTCGGGTTTGGTCCGGCCCCGGGTCACGTCGTTGTAGGGTAGAGCGACATAGAAAGGATTTTGTCGCGGAAGGAAAGCCGCCGGGAGGTAGCCGCGCCGGGCGCCCGGGTCCGGATTGTCGTAGCCTCCAAAATTGCGGGCCCAAGCGACGTCCCAGGAACTCTTGCAATTCGGCACCGGATTGTTGGGCGTCGGTTGCTCACCGACCCAGAAAACCGTGGTCACGATGTTGTTTTTCCAAGGATGGGAGCGGGAATTGCCCGCGCGCGGGGCGGCATGAGCCGAGGGTCGCGAGATGCGGGGTTCGACCCGCAGGAGCACGCTCTCGCGCAAGCGCAAGGCTTGGTCCTCGAAAGAGGTCGAAGCTGCGGCGCCAGCCGCCAAGCCGGTGAGGAAAAGGCCAGTCAGGGCGGCGCGCAAGGTCGGAAGGGAATACCGCATGGGTGCGAAGGCCAAATATCCGGCCAATGGGCGGCCCAAGCAAGCAAAAGGCCGCCGCGAGAGACGGAGATCCGGCCCAAAGAGCAGGTCCTTAATGGTTTGCCCGCCGGGCAATTTAGCTCCGCCAAGTGGCTGTGGAGCCCCGACTGCCGGGGCCACGGTGCACCCAGATACTTTGGAGCAGGCCGACGCTAAAGAGCACGGCAAGGACAAAGGAGCCGCCGTAGCTGACCAAAGGTAGGGGCAGACCGGTGATCGGGGTGACCCCGATGGTCATGCCGATATTCATGAAGATGTGGGTGAAAATGAGCGTGGTCAGCCCCACCCCGAGCAAACGGCCGAGATCGTCCTTGGCCTTGAGCGAGACATAGAGGCCCAAAGCGACGAAGGCGAGGAAGGTGAGCAGCAGGAGCAACCCGCCGATGAAGCCATGCTGCTCGCCGATGACCGAAAAAATGAAATCGTTGTGCACGATGGTGCTCGGCAAGAAGCCCAATTCATTCAGGGTATTTTCCGCCTTGAAACCCTTGCCGTCCCAGCCGCCGGAGCCGATGGCGACGAGCGATTGGTTGATCGTCCAGCCCGCCCCCTGCGGATCCAGTTCCGGGTCGAGGAAGGTGAGGATGCGCTGCCGTTGATAGGGACGCAGGCCGAAGTTGACCACCAACGGGACCACCGCAACGACGACCAAGACCAAGGTGAGGAGGAAGCGGACCGGAATGCGGGCCGCATAGAGCATGGCCAGCATGACCGGAAGCCAGACGATAGACGACCCGAGGTCCGGCTCGGCGAGAATCATCAGGCAGGGCAAACCGGTGATGGCGCCGCAGAGGGCAATGCGCAGAGGCGCCGGCATGTCCTCATGACCGGAAAGGAAAAGTGCCATGAGCATGATGCCGGCCAGAATGGCCAACTGCGAAGGTTGGAAACTCATGAAACCAAGGTCGAGCCAGCTCCCGCTCCCGAAGACCGTTTTGCCGACGAAGTGCACGGCGACCAACCCGGCCAATCCGGCGAGATAAAAGGGCAGAGCCCCGCGCCTGATCCACTGGTAATCGAAAAGGGAGACAGCGAGGCAGACGGCAAGCCCGAGGCAAAGCCAGACGAGTTGGCGGCTCCAAAAGTCCTGCTCGCGCATCCAAGTCGCGCTGTAAATGGCGAAGACGCCGAAGAGTCCGAGCAGGATGACGAGGATAAGCAGGGGCCACTGCAGTCGGGCTAATTTGCGGAGGAAATAAATCACGATCTTTCGCTCAAGCGGCCAACTTGGGCACGGCCGACAATAATTTCTTGGTATAATCGTGCTGCGGATTTTCGTAAATTTCCCCGGCCGGCGCGGACTCCACGATTTTCCCGCGGTGCATCACGACAACGTGGTCGCTGACGTGCTCGACCACGGCAAGGTCGTGCGCGATGAAGAGGTAGGCGACACCAAGTTGCTCCTGCAAGTCCTGCAGCAGATTGACGATCTGGGCCTGCACGCTCACGTCGAGCGCGCTAACCGGTTCGTCACAGACGATGAATTTCGGTTTCACCGCGAGGGCCCGGGCAATGCCGATGCGCTGGCGCTGGCCGCCGCTGAATTCATGCGGGTAGCGGCCCATGGCATCGGCGGGCAAGCCGACCAACCCGAGCAATTCCGCCACCCGCGCGCGCCGCTCCGCTTTGTTCAGCGCGGGAAAATGGATCTCGAGCGGTTCGGCCAGGATCGCGCCGATCGTCATGCGCGGGTTGAGCGATCCGAAGGGGTCCTGGAAAATCATCTGCAAATCCTTGCGCAGCGGACGGAATTCCGCCTCGCCCAGCGGCAGAATGTCGCGCCCCTCATAAAGCACCTCGCCCGCAGTGGCCGGGATCAGCTTGAGCAAGGTCCGCCCCACCGTGGTCTTGCCACTGCCGCTCTCGCCGACCAGGCCGACCGTCTTGCCCGGCTCGATCTCGAAGCTCACGCCGTCCACCGCCTTGATCTCACCTGTCTTGCCGCGCAGGACGCCGCCATAGACCGGAAACCAGGTGCTCAAGTTGCGGACGGAGAGCAGAGACATCCGCGCAATGTGCCCTCACGAGCGTTCCGCCGCAAGGACGACGGTGGCGGCGGGCGGCCACCACTTTATTCCATCCAAGCGCCAAGTAGTCCGGCAAATTCCCCGGGCCTGGCCGCGGCGAACAGGGCGGCCGATTTTTCCGGTTCGCGACAGATGCGGGCGAGGGCACCGACTTTGCGCAGATATTCCTCCGACATCGCCGCGGGGATAGCGAAAACAAAAACCAGACGCGGCCCGTCCGGCGCGGCCCAGCGGGCCGCGGCCAGGGCGAGTTTCCGCACGGATGGACCGCGACCGTGGGCCAGAATGACCCGGCCGGCCGAATCCGCCAGTTCCACCACCTGGCGAGCACCGATGGACAACCAGAACTCCTCCCAGTTCCCCAAGCGCGGGTCGGCGGCGAGCAATTCGGCTGTGCGGCGCAGGGCGGTCTCGCGATCCGGCGCTTCCAGATCGAGGCAAACCAAGGACGGATCAACAAGCGGAGAGTCGTCCATCAGACATTACTCCCGCTCCACTTCAGCTTGTCCCGCAACACGTCGCTGAAGGTGCGTCCCGGCAGGGTGGCGAGCCGCAAGGTTTCCGCGGCGCGGGAAATACGCAGGACGTCACCCGGACCGAAGTCGCGGATCTCCTGCCCGTCCACATTGACCGTGACCCCGGGCCCGCCCCCGACCAGACGCAATTCGAGCCGTGCCTGGTCGGAAACCACGGTGGAACGGTTGGTCAGCACGTGCGGGCAAATCGGGGTGATGACCAAGCATGCGCTCTCGGGCAGAAGGAGTGGGCCTCCGGCCGACATGGAATAGGCGGTCGATCCCGTCGGCGTGGCCACAATGAGGCCGTCGGCATGGTAAACCGAAAGTTCTTCCTCATCGATGCGCACCGCCACCTTGATCAGTTGCGAATGCTGACCGCGGCTGACCACCGCATCGTTCAATCCGGTAAACGCTTCGACCGTCACGCCCTCACGCACCAATTCGACCCGCAGCATGGTCCGTGCGCTGAGACGGAAGTCGCCGGCTACGATACTCTCCACCGCCTTGGGCCATTCCTCGCCGTGCACGCCGGTGAGAAAACCGAGCGAACCGACGTTGATGCCGAAGATGGGGGGAATCGGACCACGCATGCGGTGCAAGGCGCGCAGGATAGTACCGTCACCCCCGAGGACAATGAGCAAGTCGCAAACGGAACCCAGTTGCTGCTCGTCCAGACCGGGAGCCCCGACCGCTTCGGCCGTGCGCCGCTCGAGCAAAACCTCGACCCCGCGGGCCCCGAGTGTCTCCAGGAGGGAGCGGGTCAGCGCGGCGGCCTGCGGCTTGTCGACCCGCGCCACGAGGCCCGCTTTCATGGTCTGAGCAGACAAAGAAGTTCCCGGTTGCCGTCTGCCCCCGCCACCGGCGAGTCGACAACCCCGCCCCAAGCCCAGCCGAGGCGGAGGGCAAAATCACGGATTTTCTGCACGGCCTTCTGGCGCGCTGCATCGTCGCGCACCACACCGCCGCGGCCGACTTCGGCCCGGGATAATTCAAACTGCGGCTTGATCAAAGCAACGATCATTCCGCCGTGAGTAAGAAGCGCCGCGGCCGGCGGCAAGACCAAAGTCAACGAAATGAAACTTACATCCGCCACAATGAGTTGTACTTTCTCCGGCAAATCAGCCGGTTGCAGATGGCGCGCGTTGCAGTGCTCCCTGACCACGACCCGCGGGTCGCGGCGGATCTTCCAGTCGAGTTGACCGTGGCCGACGTCCAAGGCATAGACTTTGGCCGCCCCGTGTTGCAGGAGGCAGTCGGTGAAGCCGCCGGTCGAGGCCCCCACGTCGAGGCAGGTCAGCCCGCTCGGATCAAGGGCGAAATGAACCAGGGCCCCCTCAAGCTTCAGTGCGCCGCGTCCGACGTAGCGCTCCGCCGCGCGCACTTCAAGCGGCGTGTCGCCGGCCAGGGTTTGCGCGGCTTTGTCCAACCGCGTGCCGCCGGAAAAGACCTCGCCGGCCATGATGAGACGCTGTGCTTTTTCCCGCGAGGGGCAGAGGCCGCGCCGCACGAGCAGGAGATCCAGACGTTCTTTGGCCATGGCGCGGGGCACCTAACCGGCCCGGAGGCCGGCCTCCGGCAGGCGGCGTTCAAGTTGCCGGATGCGCACCCCGGCCCTGTCGAGTTGCTGGTTCCTTTCCACGAGGAGCAATTCCAGTTCGCGGATGCGTTGTTGCAAGTTTTGCCGGATGGAATGGCGCCCGGGTGCGCTGAGCGCAGTGGCCTCGGGCGGAGGCGGCTGGACAGGGCAAAAACCTGCCGCGCGCAAGGTCATTTCGGCCCCCGTGCAACAATTGATCAGCATGCTCTCCGGCTGGACTTCACCGAGGCGGAGAAATTCCCGGACCGCCTGTTCCGTGGTCGGGCCGTAGAGGAGGTCCCCGCCCAGGTGGATGAGATAATCCATGTGGAGCTCCGGAACCATGGTGGCCTTGATCCAATGGGCGCAGTCATCACTGACCTGATCGAGAGGCGAAACTTGCGCGGCACAGGACCACTCCTTGAGTTGGGCAAAAACAACCGGACCGAAGACCTCGCCATCTTCGTGCTTTTTCAAAAACCATTTCGCGGCCTGCTCCATCGCGTGGCACTTATCCTCGGACCCCGGGCGCATCATGGCCAGCAAATCCCACGTCCCGCTTGCCTCCCGGCCCCAGTTGCGGCATGTTGTCAGGTTGATGTTCAGGCTGACGCGCGAAGAACGCAGGCTCGTCGCATTCATCCTCGCGGCATTCCTTCTCGGGCTTGGGCTCAAGCACTGGCGGGAAGCACGGGAGACCGAAGCGGCAGTTGCGGAAATCGGGCCGGCTCTTTGATCCATGCAAAAACCCGCTTTTCACGAAACTCTCGACCAATTGGTGGCGAACGATCCGCGTTACACGAAGGAAGCTTACGGCTTCCTGCGCGAGGCGCTCGAATTCACCCAAAAAAGGCGCCGCAAATCCCGGGCCGAATCGACTCATGTCTCGGCCAATGAACTCCTCGGGGGATTCCGCGAGTATTCGCTCCAGCAATTCGGCCCGATGGGGCTGACCGTCCTCGAGTATTGGGGCGTCCGCTCGACCGGCGATGTCGGCCGCATGGTTTTCAACCTGATTGAGGCCGGCGTCTTCGGCCGGGCCGACGATGACCGGATCGAGGATTTCGAAAACGGATTCAGTTTCGAGGAAGCCTTCCTTGAGCCGTTCCGTCCGGTCGAAAAGAAAACCGCCCGCCGCACCCCGCGCAGCCGCAAAGTCGCGCAGGAGGCCAACTAACGCGGCCGGCCGCCGCGCCGCCCGGCTCATGCCCGAACTGCTGCCCACGCCCGATGCCGCCGCCTCCGCGCTGGCCCGCGGACACACCCTGACCCGCGTGCTCCCCAACGGGTTCACCGTGCTGGTCGAGCCCGACCATTCGGCGCCGGTGACCAGCGTGCAGGTTTGGGTGCAGAGCGGCAGTATTCACGAAAGCCAATGGCTCGGCGCGGGACTCTCGCATTTGCTCGAGCACATGATTTTCAAGGGCACGGAAAAACGCGGGCCGAACGAAATCGCCCGCGCTGTGCAGGAGGCCGGGGGCTACGTCAATGCCTACACTTCCTTCGACCGCACGGTCTACTGGATCGATCTGCCTTCCGAGGGTACGGCCACCGCGATCGAACTTCTGGCCGACGCCACACTCCATTCCACTTTGCCGGAGGGTGAATTTGCCAAGGAACAGGAGGTGATCCGCCGGGAGTTCGCCATGGGCTTCGACGACCCGAACCGGATGAGCAGCGAGCTCATGCTTTCGACCGCCTTCAGCACCAGCCCCTACCGGCACCCGATCATCGGGCATCTCGAGGTCTTCAACCGCCTGACCCGTGACGACCTCGTCGCCTACTACCGGAGCCGCTACACCCCGGAGAACATGTTCCTCGTGGTGACCGGCGACGTCGACCCGGCGCAGATTTTTGCCGAAGCGGAACAATGGTTCGGCCCCGCCCCGCGCCGCGTCCATCCCCCGCTTTTCATCCCGCACGAACCGCCGCAACTCGGGCGCCGCGAATCACACGAGGAATTCGAGACCGAGTTGACGCGCTGTTCGCTCGTCTGGCACATCCCGCCGGTCACCCACCCCGACACCGCCGCGCTTGACGTGCTCGCCACCGTGCTGGGCGGCGGACGCAGCACGCCACTGCATCTCGAGTTGCGGGAGCAACGCAATCTCGTCCACCACATTTCCGCCTATGCTTACATGGCGGGGGAAATGGGACTCTTCGGCATCGACTTCCTTTGCCAGCCGGAAAAACGCGCCGAGGCGGAAAGTGCGGTACTCGAGATTGTCGGCCGTTACCGCGGGCAAGCGGCCGGGGGCAACGAGGTCCGCAAAGCCCGCAAAAGCATCCTGGCCGACCAAATCAGCAACCTCTCCACCGCACGCGGCCGCGCCTCGGACCTCGGCGGAAGCTGGCTGCTGGCCCGCAATCCCGATCTCGGCTCCGAATACCTCGACCAGGTCGGACGCGTCGAGGCCGCCGACCTGCAACGTGTGGCCGGCCAATACCTGGCCGAATCAAAGACCACCGTCACTGCGCTCAGCCCCAAGGGTTCCCTCGACCGCTCGGTTAAAGAGGTCGCCGTGCGGGGTGCCCGCCAGATCGAACACTTTACCCTGCCGAACGGGCTACGCGTGCTGGTCTGCGCGGACCGTAAACTTCCCCTCGTCCATTTTGTCTCCGTCTTCCGCGGCGGTCTGCTCGCCGAAACAGCCGGAACCAATGGCCTCACCGCCTTGGCCGCCCGCACCCTGATCAAAGGCACGGCCCGCCGCGACGGTGAACAACTGAACGACGAGATCGAGGCGGTGGGCGGACAAATCCGCGCCGACTCGGGGAACAACAGCTTCAGTGTTTCGGTCGAGGTCATGAAGCCCGACCTGCGGCTCGGCATGGACATTTTGGCCGACGTGCTGGTCCACGCGACTTTCCCCGAGGAGGAAGTCGCCCGCGAGAAGGAAGACCAGATTGCCGCGATCAAAGCGGAGGACGAGCAGATCACCACGATCGCCCGCCACGCCATGCGCCGCGCCGTCTTCGGCGACCATGCTTACGGCCTGCGCTCGAACGGCACCACGGAATCGGTCGAGGCTCTGACCCGCGCCCAGCTGCTCGCCTTCCGCGACACCTGCGTCACGGCCAAGAATGGCGTGCTCGCCATCTTCGGCGATGTTTCCCGGGAAGAAGTGCTCGCCTTGACCGCGGAAATGTTCGGTCCGCTCCCGACCGGCGAACTGCTCATGACCGATCCGCCCGCGGCCGCCGCGTTGACCGCCGCGATTGAGGTGGTGGCAAACGAACCCAAGCAGCAGGCCGTGCTCATGGCCGGCTTCCGCGGGGCGGATGCCCTCAGTCCCGACCGCGTGGCCCTCGAATTGATCGAGACGGCGAGCAGCGACATGTCCTCCCGCTTTTTCCACCGCATCCGGGAGGAACTCGGGTTGGCCTACTTTGTCGGCGCCGGGCAAATGATGGGCTTCGCCCCGGGTATCTTCACCTTCTACCTCGGCACCGACCCGGCCAAGCTCGACCTCGTACGGAAAAATTTCGACCAGGAAATTGCCTCGCTGGCCGAGGACGGCCTGACCGAAGCCGAATTGCTCCGGGCCAAGAAAAAGCTGATTGGCGGCGAAGCGATCCGCAACCAGTCACTCGAAGCCTTCGCCCACGTCGTCGCGGTGGACGAATTATACGGGCTCGGCGCCGAGCACTATGCGGAGCGCGCGGCGGAAATCAACGCGGTCACGCTCGAGCAGGTGCGGGACGTGGCGCGGAAGTATTTTCGCGACCCCTTCCGGGCCACGGTGCTGGTCACGCCGGAGCAACCCGTCGCCGCATAACTGGTCAGGGCGGTTTGGGGGAGGGTGGGACGAGCGGTTCGCTCGTCCCTTTGTTTTCGATCGGGCCAGCAGGCCGCTGGCCCCTCCCCTTCGACAAAACCGCCGCTCCATTGCAATTCTCGAGCCGAGGAGGTAAATACCATTATGGCTGAAGTCCAAAACTCCCAACAGTCCGGCGAAATGACCCGCCGCTTCATTGAATTCGTGCTCATGCAGGCGCAGCAGATTGCCCTCCTGCTCGGGCAGATCCCCGGCCCCGAGGGCACCCCGATGGCTCCGAATCTGCCTGTGGCCCGCATCTTCATCGATCAACTTGAAATGATCCGCGAAAAGACGCGGGGGAATCTCAACAAGGAAGAAGCAGACATGCTGACCAAAGTGCTGGCCGATTTGCAATTGGCTTTCGTCGAGGCGGGGCAGGAGGCGCCGGCCGCCGCGGCCGCAGTCAGGGCGGCCGAAGAGCTACCTGCCGCACCTGCCTCCGCCATCCCGCCGGACGAGACTGAGGCCAAGAAGAAATTCAGCAAAAGCTACGGTTGATCGCGGCCCTTTGGTCCTGCATTATCCCAGATTATGGAAATTGCCGAGTCGGTTTCGCAGGATGTTCCTTTTCTTGTCCTCCGCGGGCGCCTCGACGGATTGGCCGCTCCCGCCCTCGAAACAAAGCTCGCCGCGTTGGTCTCCTCCGGGTCGACGCGCCTGGTCTTCGATTGCTCCGGCCTCGAATACGCAAGCAGTGCGGGCCTCCGCGTCTTCCTCTCCGCGGCCAAGAAACTGAAGACCACCGGCGGGCGTTGCGCTTTCGCCGCGCTCTCGCCCCCGCTGCGCGAAATTTTCAGCATCTCCGGTTTCCTCGAGGTGCTCGAGATTCATGAGACCGTCGAGTCAGCCACCGCTTGACGCCGTGAACCCGCTCACCTTCACGGAGGAAATTGTCCTCTTGGCCCTCGACGACCAAAGCGGGGCAGCGCTGCACCTACCCGTCACCGCGCTGAGCTACGGCTTGGCCGGGGCCGTACTGGCCGATCTCGCGGTGGCCGGAAAAATCGATACCGACGCGGCGCGATTGACCATTTTGGATCCGTCGCCCACCGGCGATCCCCTGCTCGATCCCTGGCTCGCGCTGATCGCGGCGGAGAACAAGGTGCATTCCGTGGCCTATTGGCTTTCCGTGCTCTCGGACCGCCGGGCGGAGATCGAATCACCCGCGCTCGACCGCCTCCTGGCCCGCGGCATCCTGCGCCGGCAGGACAAAAAGATTCTCTGGGTGATCGGTCTCCGCCGCTACCCCACGATCGACGGGCACGAACGCACCGAAGTGCGCACGCGACTCGGCCAACTCATCCTCGGGGAAGATCTGCCCGACCCGCGCGACGCCATGCTGATCAGCCTGCTGCGCGGCTGCCACTTGACCGATCATATTTTCGACGGCCCGGAATTCACCACGCGCGAACCACGCCTGGCCACCCTGGCCAAAATGGACCTGGTCGGCCGCGAAGTGGCCACCGCCACAAGCGCGGCGATCATTGCGCTCTCCACCGCGATGAACGCCTCCGTGCCGCACATGTAGGACCGGCGAGTCGCGGAGGGCTTTGCCCGGATCGCCTGCCGCGGATTGCCGAAAAAAACCGGCGGCCTCTTGCGAAGCCGCCGGTGGTGCAGAATAACCGGGAGGTTATTTGAGGTGCTTGGAGACGTGCTTGGTCATCTCGAACATGCTGACGATTTTTTTGCCTCCGAAGATAACCTTCAGATTGTCGTCGGCGTGGATCATCGTCCTTTTGACTTTGTCCTGCAGTTTGTTCTTCTTGATGTAGTCCCAGAGCCTCTTCGTCATTTGTCCGCGCGCAGCGGGCTTGGCGCCAACAACGGCGGCGAGAGCGGCGGAAGGCGTCACCGGCTTCATCAGCGCGGGATTAGCTTTCCGTTTTTTCTTCACCACTTTTTTCTTGGCGACTTTTTTGACGGTTTTCTTGGCGGGTTTACTTTTGGTTGCTTTTTTCTTTGCCATAACAACCCGTTGTGTTGACAGGTTCCCCCAGCGAGCGCAACCACAATTTATAGGGGTGCCC
>JAGYIO010000013.1 GCA_018402585.1 Chthoniobacterales bacterium | reverse complement strand
TGCGGCAAAACCGTGAGCCGAGCCCGCTTTGCTCTTGCCGTAGGTTCGGATCCAATCAACCTGCAACTCGAAAGGGCCAGGCTTTTTGTCCACCAGTTCCAGAGTGATCCGCCGCACTTCCGAGGGGTCGAATTTCGCATCTTCCAGCCGCCGCCCCCGGAAATCGCCTTCCAGCTCGGAAAACGGAACTTTGACCTCCGTCCACTCGCCTTTTTTCGTCGGCAGCAGACCGACAAAAGTAATCTCCCCGCCGCGAAACCGGGCCAGGGTGGAAAGGTGCGCCTCATAAGTGCGGCCGTCGCCTTTGACCCGCACGATCAGCCCCTCGGCGTCGCTGAGATCGAGGGTCAGATTGCCCGAACGCACCGAGGAAAATCCCCCATTGTTCTCCAGCGAGAGGTTCCCGCTAAACGAAAGAATCCCGTCAGCGCTGATCGCCATTTTGCCCCGGGAACGTCCGCCCATCACGCGATCATCAACAATCCGCCAATCAAGCTCCTCCCCATCTTTCTCCGAAAATTCGGCAAGAGACCCAGTAAATGCAGACTCGGCCACGACCGCGCACGGATTGAAAACAAGGGCCAGACAGGCACTGGCCAGCAAACACAAGCTCCGATTTTCCTCCATGATTCCAAGCAAACCATCAACCTTGGAACGTACAAGGGAATTTTCGATTCAGGAGCATTTCCGCGAAGGTCCAAGCGAGAGCAAACAACGGCCCAATCGGCGAGGGCTGGGTCCGTTGCCCTGACCTGCCCACGCCGTCCCCGCAGTTCGCCGCCCTCCCAAGGTTGGTCTCCATGCTCGCGCTGATGGACAGTGCAAGAGGCGATGGTCTTGATTTCCGCGCTGGGCTTTGTTGACTTCGTTTCCTGCTGTTTACAAGCTGTCAGCCTTCGCCGGCGTGGTGGAATGGCAGACACATCGGACTTAAAATCCGAAGGGGTGAAAACCCCGTGTGGGTTCGAGTCCCGCCGCCGGCAGTTTTTTTTCGAGAGGTGATGGAGCGGGGATGTCTCTGCTGACGGGGTACTATACGAGATGGAAGCTTTGTTGCTGGTGGTGGGAAAAGCGGTGGCTGGGCCACCGCACTCCAAAAGGGCGTGGCGCGGGGCGAGGGCGTTTTGGAGTGCGGCGGCTTGACGCCGCTCAGGGCGGGCGGCGCGCGCGTTCCCGTCGCTGAGGTCAAAGTCCGCGTTTCATCGGACTTAGGGGGCTAAATCCAAGGATGGAAGCGGCAGTCTGTGACCGCCGGTGCAAGATAAGAAAAAGAAACGCCGCCAGAGTTGGCGGCGTTACAGTGGAAGGTGGACGGACGAGTGGGTCGCTCGTCCTTACCTTAAGCGACGTGTTGCGCTTTGTTTTGGCAGGAGGAGTTGATCGGGACTTCGACCGGGGCTTCGCTGCGTTGGATGCGGTCGTTGGCCACCAGCCAGTTTTCCAGGTCTTCGCCGCTGATGTCGGGGAGCATCTGACCGTCGACCACGAGGCAAGGGGACAGTCGTTGTCCGCTCCGCTGCTCCATCTCGGCCCGGAAATCGGGGCTCTTCAGGATGTCCTTCTCTTCGTAAGGGAGGCCGTATTTGGCCAGGATGGCGCGGACGCCGTTGCTCCAGCCGCAGCTGGTTTTGAGGTAAGCGGTGATTTCCATGGAAGTCAAAGTTGCGCGGGCGGCGTTGGATGTCAACGCCGCCCGTGCGTTGAGCCTTATTTCTTTTTGCCTTCGCCCGGACGGTATTCGTCCAGTTCGGCCGCCTCGAAGGCCTTGGCCAGTCCGACCATTTCTTCGCCGGAGCGCATGGTAGTTTCCATCGCCTCGGACTCATTGCGGAGGGCTTCGTCGCTGTAGTTGGCGGCCTTGATCGAAAGACCGATGCGGCGTTCGACTTTGTCGACCTTGATCACGCGGGCTTCCACCTCGTCGCCGACCTTGATCACGTCTTTCACTTTGGCGACATGTCCCTCGCTCAGTTGTGAGATGTGAACCAGGCCGTCGATGTCGTGCTCGAGGGAGACAAAGGCCCCGAAGTTGGCCAGCTTGGTCACCTTACCTTTGACCAGATCGCCGATCTTGTAGAGGCGGTCGATTTCCTTCCACGGATCCTCGTCGAGTTGTTTGACCCCGAGAGCGATGCGTTGGTTGGCCTTGTCGATGTCGATGACCACGGCGTCGATCTCGTCGTTCTTTTTCAGAATTTCGCTCGGGTGGTTGATTTTGCGGGTCCAACTGAGGTCGGAAACGTGGACCATGCCGTCGATGCCTTCCTCGAGTTCGACGAAGGCGCCGTAGGCGGTCATGTTGCGGACCTTGCCCTTGACCTGTTTTCCGATCATGTAGCGCTGCTCGATCTCGTCCCACGGATTGGGTTCGAGTTGGCGTACGCCGAGGGAGATTTTCTGCTCCTCTTTGTTCACCCCGAGCACGATGGCTTCGATTTCCTGGCCGGCGGCCAGGACGTCGGCGGGACGGGTGATGCGCTTGGTCCAAGAGAGTTCGGAAACGTGGATGAGGCCTTCGACCCCGGACTCGATCTCGACAAACGCACCGTAGGGTACGAGGTTGGTCACTTTGCCTTTGACCTTGGTTCCGGTGGGGAAGCGTTCTTCAATTTTGTCCCACGGATTGTCTGTGGTTTGCTTCAGGCCGAGGGAGACTCGCTCCTTATCTCGGTTGATCTCGAGAACTTGTAGTTCGATCTCTTGGCCGACCTTAAGCAGTTCGCTCGGGTGGGTCAGGCGACCCCAGGTCATGTCGGTGATGTGGAGGAGGCCGTCCATGCCGCCAAGGTCGATGAAGGCGCCGAAATCGGTGAGGTTTTTTACCGTGCCGGTCACTATGGAGCCGACTTCGGTGCTGGACATGAATTCTTGGCGTTTCTCGCTGCGTTCCTGCTCGATGAGTTCGCGCCGGCTGAGCACGACATTGCGGCGCTCGTCGCTCAATTTGACGATCTTGAAATCGTAGGTGTTGCCCACAAATTGGTTCAGGTCCTTCGGCGGGATGATGTCGATCTGCGAGGAGGGCAGGAAGGCCTCGACGCCGATGTTGACCAGAAGGCCACCTTTGACCACCGCCTTGACCCGGCCCTTGATGATCCCTTCTTTTTCAAAGACTGCGCTGATTTTGTCCCAGTTCTGGCGGTAAGCGGCTTTTTCTTTGGAGAGAATGACCATGCCCTCGTCATTTTCGAGACGGACGAGGAGGACTTCGATTTCGTCACCCACCGCGATTTCCGAGGGATCGTCAAATTCGGCGGAGGGAATGGTGCCTTCGGATTTGTAGCCGATGTCGACCAGAAATTCACGGGGGCGCACCTCCAGGATGCGGCCTTTGACAATACTGCCTTCTTTGAAGTGTTTGGTCGCTTTGGCGATCAGTTCTTGGACTTGCGTCATAATGATGGACCTGCGCCAACGGCACAGGATCTTGTTGTTTGGATTCCTCGGTTCCGGTTTCGGTTTCCGCTCCTTGCTCGGACATCCCTCTCGGGGCCGATCGGCGCAGTCACCCAGATTGGCAGGAGGCGCGGATCAGAAGCAAGCGGGAAAACACGAGTGTCGGGAGCTGCACCCCGGGGGAGAACTAAAAAAGGGCAGCAAGGGCGGACGGGGTGGGCGGCCTCATGGATTTTGGGACTCCAATGGTCAGCCTTACTTATTCGGAACGTGTCGAATGTCCCCGATGGTGATAGTTTTGCAGCCTACCGAACAAACCGCTCACTCGCGCCATCCCCAAACCTGACCCAAATTTATGGACCACCCCTCCGTTATCGAGTCGACCGAGCTGCTCTGGTTCTGCCTGAAAACGCAGTCCAAGCACGAGAAGCTCGCTGCACAATTGCTCCGCCGGCAAGCGGCCTTGGAGGTCTTCGCCCCTTTGCTCCGCTTCCAGAGAGTCACGGTGAGCGGCAAGAAGTGGTTCGAGGAGGCGCTTTTTCCAGGCTACATTTTTGCCCGCTTTCCCTACTGCACGCATTTCCGGCTGGTGGCCTCCTCCATGGGAGTGACCAAGGTCGTAGGCTTTGGCGGGCAACCCGCCGTGGTGGAGGACAACATCATCGGTGAGTTGCGCCAATTTGCCCGCGACAACGAGGTCGTTGAGGTTTCTTCCGCAGTCGTTCCCGGTGACGAGGTGACCGTACTCGACGGGCCTTTCAAAGGGCTGCGCGCCGTGGTTACCCGGATCATGCCGGCCAAGGAGCGAGTCGCGGTGCTGCTCGATTTGCTCGGGACTCAGCGCGAAGTTGAGGTCACTCTGGACCGTGTCGTGCCGGGAAGGTTGCACCCGTTTGCCGCACGATCCGCGGTTGCGGGTAAGTAAAAGTTTCGATCACGCAGTCCGAACAATCTGCCTTCGCCCGGTCGTGGAGCGCTCTCCGCGACCAAAGGCGGCAGCTTGCCTAAAACGCATCCCATCCGAAAAAATCAGGGCGGACCAAAGTTGGGCAAATCGGGACCAATGGCCAAAAACCGAAGATTTTGGCCAAAAAGATTGGTCGCCGAGTTCTGACCACTTATCGATTATCTTTTCAGGTCGGCAATCAAACGTCTTCCTGGGAAAAAGCCCCCGCGGAACCAGTGTAAGCGTTAATTCCAATAACCAGTTTAGACCAAACCCTCCCCATGATCTTCGACGATGACAACCCACCTGTCCCGCCGCCTGGTTCCCCGGAACCATCGCGTACGCGCCGCCGCCGATCTTCGTCCGGTTCTGAATCCTCCGGGCGCCGACGAGGTGGCAGCAGTTCCTCTTTTCGCGAGGCTGTGCGCTTGGATGACCTGCCGCGGTCCCGCCCGGACGGAAATGCCAAGGCCTGGCTCTGGGTGCTGGGCTTGCTGGTCGTAGCGGCGCTCGGTTTTGCCTGGTTCTTGCAACAACAGCGCGGGACGCTCCGCATACTCCCAGGCGAGGCGCCGAGCACAAAGCTCGCGCCTTTCGTCGACCCGATTCTCGCGCCGCTGGAAACTGGTCTGTCGGGCTACAGCAAGGAAAGTCTTGCCGAGGTGCAATCCACCTTCCGCACCGAGGGAGAGAAAGTCGGCATCGACGACCGTGAAATTTACACCACGGCCGCGACCATGGCGCAGATCCTCGAAGAGGCTCTCGATGATCGTGACCGCCACATGGAGCGGTTAGTTAAACTTGGCGTCCCCCCGACCGGCATGGCCTCCGATCCGCCGGTCCGCACCAATCTTCCGGAAACCGAGCGCCGCCACCTCGAATTGGCCGTCGGCATCAGCTGGCAACGTAACTCCGGCACCTACCGCAACCGCGTGGAAGAGCTGTGGTATCGCCTCCTCCGCTTAGAGCAAGGGCGCTTCCGCCTCGGCTCTGGTCCGCAGTCCATGATGCCGGAACTGTCTGCCGAGACGCCCTTCCGTGAGTGACCCCAAACGCATCGTGGTCATCGGAAGCAATTCGTTTTCCGGGGCAAGCTTCGTCTCGCATTGTTTGCGTGAGGGGTGGGAAGTTCTGGGTACGAGCCGCTCGCCCGAGGCCCACGCGGTCTTCCTGCCTTATCGCTGGCAAAGGACGCCGGAAGAATTGGCGCGTTTTCGCTTCGCCCGATTCGACCTCAATCTCCATACGCCGGAATTGCTTGATGCTCTGGCCGACTTCGGCGCTCCTTATGTGGTCAACTTCGCCGCGCAGAGTATGGTGGCCGAAAGTTGGGAGCATCCGGATCATTGGTATCAAACCAACGTGGTGGCCAACGTCCGCCTGCACGACGGATTGCGCAAAATGTCCGCCCTGAAAAAATACGTCCACGTCTCGACCCCCGAGGTCTATGGCAGTTGCTCAGGCGACGTCCGGGAAGATGCGCCTTTCCATCCGAGTACGCCCTACGCCGCCTCCCGCGCCGCCTGCGACCTCCATCTGCAGACCTTCATCCGTCAATACCATTTTCCCGCCGTCCTGACCCGCGCGGCCAATGTGTTCGGCCCCGGGCAGCAACTTTACCGCATTGTCCCGCGCACCCTTCTCTGCCTCGCGCTCGGCCAAAAACTCCAACTCCATGGAGGTGGACACTCGGTGCGTTCCTTTATCCAGATTGATGATGTCTCGGACGGAACATTGCGGGCCGCCTTGTCGGGGGAACCGGGCGACGTGTTTCATCTTTCGACCAAGCGGACCATCTCCATCCGCGACCTCGTCGCGCTGATCTGCGAGCAAAATGGCGTGAAATTTGCAGACCTCGCCGAAATCGTGGCCGATCGCCCCGGGAAAGACTCCGCCTACCTGCTCGACGCCAGCCTCGCCCGGACCAAGCTTGGTTGGCAGGCTCGCGTCTCGTTGCAGGAGGGGATCGCCGAGACCAAACGCTGGATCGACGAAAACCTTGCCGTGCTCCGCGAGCAACCGGCCAACTACATCCACCAAGCGTGAGGAAAAGTGATGAATGAAAAATGCAAAATGCAAAACGTTCCCCAATGGTTGCTTCGCTAGCTTCTTCTCTCATTAACGAGGCAAAACATTCTGCCATTTTCGGCACTGCCACAGAGGCGCGCCTGAGCGAGAGTTGGTTAACTGTATGGTGAGCGGGTTGTCACGTGCCCCCTGGAAGAAGCGAGCGAGCCGGGCATTTATCACGTCTCCGACTGCATGGATACGGCTTAGGTAGCCCATCACTCATCATTCTGCATTCTGCACACTAAATTCTTACCCCATGTCCAAGATCCTCGTCACAGGCGGTTTCGGCTACGTTGGCAGCCGTCTTGTCCCGCATCTTCTTTCGCTCGGCCACGATGTGCGGGTGCTCGACCTCATGCTTTATACCGGGGCGGGACTCGAAGCGCTTCAGGCGGATCCGAAGTGGCCGGAGTGGGAGAAACGTTTTGCCCTGGTGCGCGGCGACCTGCGTGATGCGGAGAAAGTTCGCGCAGCGCTCACCGGCCGCGATACTGTCATTCATCTCGCGGCCATCTCGAACGACCCGACCGGGGATATCGACGAAGTGCTCACCCGCCAAGTCAATTTCGACGCCGTCGGCATGCTTCTCGCCTTGGCCAAAGAAGCCGGCGTCAAACGCTTGATCAATGCCTCGTCCTCCAGCGTGTTCGGCGCGCGCACCGAGTCGGAGATCAACGAGCAACTCGAACCTGAGCCGCTCACCTTTTACTCGAAATACAAAGCCCTCTCCGAGTGGCTCGTGCTCTCCGCAGCCGGTCCGGAATTCTGCGCGGTCAACGTCCGTCCGGCCACCATCTGCGGCTACTCCCCGCGCCAGCGCTTTGATCTTACGGTGAACAAGCTGACCGCCGATGCCCTGCGCAAAAAAGTGATCACCGTGCATGGTGGCGAGCAGCGCCGACCGAATGTGGGCATGACGGACATGATCAACCTCTACGCTCTGCTCGTCGAAGTGCCGGCGGAGAAAATCAACGGCCGCACTTTCAATTTCGGTTTCGAGAACCACAAAGTCATCGACATTGCCAAGATCATCCAAGACGAGTTGTCCGATCTGGGGGTCGAGATCAAAGTGACCGACACGACCGACCACCGGGACTACCACATCTCCTCGGACCGCATCCGGCGCGACCTGGGCTACCAACCGGTGAGCAGCATCAAGCAGGAAGTGGCCCATCTCCGCCGCGTTCTCGCCTCCGGGCATTTCCCCGACATCGACGCGGCCGAATATTACAATATGAAATTCATGCAAACCGGCCGTGACGCCGGATGCCATGCGTTTCTCGCCCGATAGGCTCCTGACGCAAACCCGGAGAACTACGGATGACAACGACGACACGAACTGTTCAGGCTCCGATGCGGCTCACGTGGACGCTCGCCCTCCAAAATCAAACTCTTGCTGGAGGGCGGCTGTCCCCAGCCGCCGCTCTGACCCACCGCGTGCGGCCCCCAGCCGTGGAATCCATGTAATCGTTGCTTAAAATGTCCTCTCCGAAAATAGTCTCCTTCGCCGAAGCGCCCGCGCTCTTCGACAGCCTGCGCGCGGAAGGCAAGCGCTTGGTCCAATGCCACGGCACGTTCGACCTCGTGCACCCCGGGCACATTGTGCATTTGGAGGAAGCCAAGAAGCTGGGCGATGCTCTGGTCGTCACGGTGACCGACGAAAAGCACGTCAACAAGGGCCCCGGGCGCCCCTACTTCAACGATGCTCTGCGCGCACGCACGCTCGCGGCGCTTTCCTGCGTGGACTACGTGGTGCTCATTCCGCACACCGCAGCGATCGAAGCGATCGAGGCGGTCAAGCCGCACATTTATTGCAAAGGCACGGAATACGCCGAAGCGACGAACGACGTCACCGGCAACATCCATGATGACGTCACCACAGTGCAAAAGCACGGCGGGGAGGTCCGCTATCTCGGCGAGGTCGTCTTCAGCTCCACCCGGCTGCTCAACCGCCATTTTGAAACGACCAATCCGGAACTCGCCGAGTTCTGCGGACAACTCGCCTCCCGGGTCAGCCCGACGGATTTGGCCGATGCGGTCAACGGTTTCGCCGGCCTCCGCGTCCTCGTCGTCGGCGACACCATTTTCGACAAATATTCATTCGTCAAAGTCCAAGGTCTCACCTCGAAGAACCGGATCATCTCGGGGCGCTACCTCGAGGAAGAAGCGCAAGCGGGCGGCGCGTTGGCCGTTTATCGTCACATCAAGCAATTCACGCCGGAGGTCAAGCTCGTCTCCCTGCTCGGCAGCGAAGACTGGCTCGAACCGACTTTGCGCCTGTTCCTTCCCACCCAGGACGATGCCACGGTCCGCGATCCAGATTTCGTCTCGATCATCAAAGAGCGCTACGTCGAACCGGTGAGCGAAGGCAAAGACCTGAGCAAGCTTTTCTCCGTGAACTACGTCAACGCCGCTCCGCCCTTGCCGTCGGTTGTCGATCGCGTGCTCGGACGTTTGGCAGCCGAGATCAAGAATTGCGACGTCGTGGTGCTGGCCGACTTCGGACACGGACTGATGCAGCAAGAGGTGCGTGATTTGGTCCAAGATAGCGGAGTCTTCCTCGCCCTGAATTGCCAAACGAATTCCAACAACCACGGCTTCAACATCATCTCGCGTCAATACCGCCGGGCCGACGTCTTCTCCCTCGACGAACAGGAGCTCCTGCTCTCTTGCGGACATCGGCACGTCGATTTCGGTGCCGAACTCGACAAGCTCCGCGCCCATCTTGCCGCCCAGGCCGGATGGCTGACCCGCGGAGCGGTCGAAACAATCGGGATCAATGCCCAAGGCCACGCCGCGGCCTGTCCGCCCTTGGGCGAAGATATCACCGACACCATCGGGGCGGGGGACGCTTTCTTCTCCGTCATGGCTTTGGCTGCCAAGAACGGGTTGCCCGTTGATCTGACCACCTTCCTCGGACAACTCGCCGGCGCGCAGGCCGTAAAAATTGTCGGCAACCGCGAGCCTATCTCGAAGTCCGTCTTGCTGAAAAGCGGAATGTCCCTCCTCAACCGCGATCCCGCGGGGTGAGAAATGCAAAACGCAAAATGCAGGGTGCAGAATACAGGCTGTGAACTGCTGGGTTTTCCGCAAAGCTCATTCATCATTTTGCATTCTGCATTCTTCCTTTCCTCCGCTTCCACGTGATCCACTCCGGCGATAACCTCGAGCGTATCGCGGCGGAGCTCCGGGCCGAAGTCATCGGTCTCTCGCACCGAGCCAAGACGCCGCATCTAGGATCTTCGCTTTCCTGCATGGACCTGCTGGTTGCGCTCTATTGGGATTTTCTCCGCATCGATCCCGAAAATGCGGGCGACTCGGGCCGGGACCGTTTCATCTTGAGCAAAGGCCACGCTGCTCCGGCTCTTTACGCGACGTTGTGCGCGCGCGGTTTTTTCCCGAGGAATCTGCTCGACGAGTATGGCCAGGATGGTGCGGCTCTGGCCGAGCAACCCGCACCTGGCTGTGCCCCCGGCGTGGAGTGGGCCACCGGTTCGCTGGGGCACGGGCTTTCCGTCGGTGTCGGCATGGCGCTGGCCGGACGTATCAAGCAGCGAGACTACCGCACAGTCGTCCTGCTCAGCGACGGTGAGTGCAACGAGGGCAGTGTCTGGGAAGCCGCCATGTTTGCCGCCGCGCAAAAGCTCGGCTCGCTCACCGTGCTCGTCGATTACAACAAATGGCAAGCCACCGGCCGGAGCGAACAAGTCATGGCTTTGGCACCGCTCCGCGACAAATGGGAGGCCTTCGGTTGGGAAAATTACGAAGTCGACGGACATGATTTCGCCGAGATCCGCGCGGCCCTGACCTGCGCAGAGTTGCCCGATCGGAACAAACCGCTGGCCATCATCGCCCACACGATCAAAGGCCGCGGAGTCTCTTTCATGGAAGACGACAACAACTGGCACTACCGCATTCCCAATGCAGAAGAGTTGGCTGCCGCGCGAAAAGAGTTGGGTTGCCCTTGAAGCAGGGGTCTATGCTGCTAATATATTTACATGAGCTCGGTCCAAGAGATTACTACAGCGGTTGACAAGCTTCCGCCCCGAGAGCTGCAGGAAGTCGGACTCTTCGTTCTCCGGCGGATGCGCGAAAAGGGTTCCTTTCCACCTGCGCGGCGCTTCACCAAAGAACAGGTAGAAGGATGGATCGCCGAGGACGAGCGGGAGATGGCTGCTTTGCGGGCTAGTGGGTGAGAGTATTTCTTGATTCTTCGGTAGCCTTGGCCGCCTGCGGTTCAGACCGTGGTGCCAGTTCCTATTTGTTTGGCAAGTCCGAGTGCGGTCTATGGGAGCTGCTGGTCTCTCCTTACGTGTTGTCGGAAGTGGAGGACAACCTGCTCGATTTGCCGCCCGCTTGGTCAATCGCATGGAAAAAGTATCGATCGTGCCTGTCAGTCGTTGACGACATCACAATCCTTCCGCACGCCGTAGTTTTCCCTGCGAGCAAAGACCGGCCTGTTCTCTTCTCGGCGTTCGCCTACGCAGATCTTCTCCTTGTCCTGGATGTCGCGGACTTTGGGCCCCTCATGGGGACAGGATTTTATGGTTTGCCGGTCATGACTCCCGGCGGGTTTTTGAAGGGTTTGCGCGAGTCCGGCGTGCTGCCGCGCTTATGAGGCGGCGCTGGAATGATGAATGCAGAGGGCAAAATGCAGGATAGGAAGGTTGACCTTGCCGACGGAACAAAGCTCTATGCCCGGCGCATCATCCGGCTTGTTTCTTGCCTGCCAAAATCGGTTGTTGCGCAAGTGCTGGGAAAACAGGTCCTGCGCAGTGGGACATCGGTAGGAGCAAACTATCGGGAAGCATCAAGGGCTCGAAGCAAAGCTGAGTTCATCGCCAAAATGGGTGATTGCCTGAAGGAGCTTGGCGAATCCGAATACTGGCTGGATCTAATTTCCGACGAAAACGTTGTCCCACCTGCCAAGCTTGCGCCCCTTCTCGAAGAGACCCGCGAGTTAATCGCGATATTTGTCACGAGCATCAAAACCGCCCGCGGGCGCTGACTTCTTGCACATCATTTTGCATTCTTCATTCTAACTTTTCCTATGAGGAACGCCTTCGCGGACGAAATCACGACAATCGCGCAAGAGCGCGAAGACATAGTTTTGCTCTCCGGTGACATCGGGAATCGCCTCTTCGACAAGTTCAAAGAGGTCGCACCGGGGCGCTTTTTCAATTGCGGCGTGGCCGAGGCGAACATGATCGGGGTCGCCGCCGGTATGGCGGCGAGCGGATTGCGTCCAGTCTGTTACACCATCGCCTCGTTCCTGACCTATCGTGTTATCGAGCAAATCCGCCTCGATCTCGGCTACCATCATCAACGCGTCATTCTTGTCGGAACAGGGGCCGGACTTTCCTATGCGTCGCTCGGATCGACCCATCATTCGGTTGAAGACATGGGCATGCTGCGCTTGATCCCGGGGCTGGCTGTGCTCGCGCCAGGGGACGAGAAAGAACTGCGTCCGGCGTTCCATGCCGCCTTGGACTATCCCGGTCCGGTCTACATCCGTATCGGCAAAAAGGGCGAGCCAGTTGTCCACGAAACGGAGCCCAAATTTGCGATCGGGAAAGCCCTGCGCCTGCGCGAAGGGAAAGAGGTGTGGATTCTCGCCCTGGGCAACACCTTGCCGCTGGCCATGGAGGCCGCCGGGCAATTGGACAACGAGGGCATCAGCTGCGGGGTGGCCAGCATGGGATCACTCAAGCCTCTGGACACAAAATTGCTGGGGGACGTGTTCACATCGGCCAAAGTTGTGGCGACGATCGAAGAGCACTCCGTTCTTGGTGGTCTCGGCACAGCCGTTGCCGAATGGCTCGCTGCCAACGTGACTGCGGCTAAAGCGGAGCTCGTCTCCTTTGGAACGCCCGATGAGTTCCTCCACGCTACAACCCATCAGTCTTCCGCGCGCGCTTGGGCTGGTTTGACCGCTGAAAACATAACCGACCGCATCGCAAAGTCTGTGTGATTGAAGGAGACGTTTTGTTCAACCAGGGTGGTAGAATTCTGCATCCTTTATTCTAAATTCTTCATTTGTCCTTATGTCCTACGTCGATTTCATCGCGCCGATCCACAAGGCGACCACGCGTGACTATCTCGCTCGGGTTAACGATCAAGAATACCCCAAAGCCAAGGCCGCCGAATTGGCGCTGAAATGGGATGTGGAGTATTGGGACGGCGATCGCCGGACGGGCTACGGCGGCATGAACTACGACGGCCGCTGGCGGAAAGTAGCCGACCTAATGGTCAGCCACTACGGGCTAAAGGCCGGGGACAAAGTACTCGATATCGGCTGCGGCAAGGGCTTCCTCCTCTACGATCTCACCCAAGCTGTGCCGGGTTTGGAGGTGACCGGTCTGGAGATCAGTTGTTATGCTATTGATCACGCCAGGGCCGAGGTGAAGAACAGGATTGTGGAGGGTAAGGCGTCTTCATTGCCATTCAAAGATGGAGACTTCGACTTCGTTTTTTCCATCAATACCCTGCACAATCTCCCTTGCTACGATCTCGATCGCGCCCTGCGCGAAATGATGCGCGTCGGCAAAGATCGCCGTTATCTTTGCGTCGAGAGTTGGCGCAACGAATCCGAAAAAGCGAACCTGCTCTACTGGCAACTGACCTGCCGCGCCTTCTTTGCTCCGGACGAGTGGGAATGGTGGTTCCAGCAGACCGGCTACACCGGCGACCACAGCTTTATTTATTTTGAATGAGCGCGAAGCTGGGAGCAGGGCATCCAGACTCCCGTGTCCTTGACATCAAACATCCTTGAAATCCAATTTCCTTGATATGGGTTCCAGTAGCACGCTTCCCCCTAGTTCATTGGTGACAGGTAAACTGCAGACCACCATTCCGGCGGTGCTCGCGCGGCGGCACGGGATAAAGACTGGCACCAGACTGGAGTGGCTGCCCAATTCCAAGAATAAGACTCTCGTGGCTCGGGTGTTGCCCGACGCAGTGACGCGGCTTCGTGAAGCGCAGAAAATCGCCACGGGTAACAAGAGAGCAGCGGCCAAGCTGAAGGCCGAGTATGAAGCTGATCGGGCTTGGCAGCGGGCGCATGACCGCGAGGCTTGAAAAAGCGTTATCTCATCGATACCTCCCCCCTGCTGGCGCATTTGCTGCAGCAGAGTGGGTGTGAAGTGGTCGAGCGGTTACTAAAGGTCTCCGGCGACAGGCTGGCGATCTGCATCCTGACGTGGGTCGAGTTTGAAATCTTTTTGCACCGCTCTGCTTACACCGCGAAAGAGAAAGCGCGCATTCTCTCCATTTACCGGACTGCTCTGGGCAGTCCACTGCCTGTTGATGAAAAAGTTGGCCGCGAGGCTCTTGCTATCAGGCAGGCGATCGGCACCCGCATTCCTTTGACAAACCTGTTGATCGCAGCGTGCGCCAAAGCTAACGGGTTCGACTTGGTTTACCGCGACGAGCACCTTGCCGACATCCCAGAAGATCTCGTCGGACAACTGAGGTTGCCCGCAAAAGCGGCAAGGCCGCGCCAAGCCAAGTGATGCGTGTGAGTGGAATTACGGCACCGAAATGCCAACTGCACCTACCGCAGTGTTACTTGTTTTCGAGTCAGCGTGGAGCAGGGAGTCAAGAGTGGGGGCAAAAATGAGCATCGAGGAAAAACATCTTCTCGCTGAACACGCCAAGAGATGGGCGGAGTTTGGGCCGCAGATCGAAGCGATGCGGGCACGAGAGCTTCACGAGGAAAGCGAAGAAGACCACCGTCGAGCCATTGCGCAGGTCCTAGCGGGCCCGATCGAGTCATTCCTCAAGGGTTCCCGTCCCGACTCGGGCCTCGTCGAGCAACAAAGGATCTTTGCCAAACTTCGTCAGACCGGAGTTTAACCACGGATTACGCAGCGGAGGCTTGGTGACACGGCCCCAAGGCAAATAGCACTGATACTGAAGGGGAGTTGAATTTTCTGAACCAATCCGCGGGATCAGTGCAATCGGTGGTCAAAGGTCGCTTCATTTGCTCAGGTTTCTTGACCTTCTCTTTAAAAGAGACTGCTGTAGTCACATGATTGCTACCCTTAAAGAGTCAAAGGCGCGGTTGAGCGAGTTTGTCCGGATGGCCGGCGCCGGGCAGGAAGTCCTGATCACCGTCCGGGGCAAGCCGCAAGCGCGGCTGAGCCCGGTGCGCCTCCCGAAGGCGAAAAACCGGCCATGGATGGATGAATTGCGGAAATTGCGGTCCGCAATACCGTCGGCCAAGAAGGCCTCAACGGCTTTGGAGTATGTCCGCGCTGATCGGTTGTGAAGCCGGGTTACTGGGACACTTCGCTGCCCGGCGTGCACTGATTGCTTCAAGCCTCAGCCGTGTTATTCTGACCGCATGCCAACCGTCTTGCGAGTCGGGCCTTATCGGTTCTACTTTTACGCCAACGACCGCTCGGAGCCGCCTCATGTCCACGTGCAACGCGACAATCATACCGCGAAGTTCTGGATGGAACCGGTGAGACTTGACCGTAGCGGACGATTTGGCGCGGCCGAGCTTTTGGCCATCCAGACCATCATCAAGACCAACAAAACCAAACTCCTCAAATCGTGGCATGAATACTTTGACGCCTGAACGAGATCTCTGTGTAGAAAAAGTGAAAATTGACTCTTCGACCATAACAGTCGAATTGTCCGACGGGCGTGCTGTGTCCAACCCCTTGGTGTGGTATCCTCGCCTGCTGAATGGAACGGTGAAGGAGCGAAGCAATTGGGAGTTGATCGGGGATGGTCAGGGCCTCCACTGGCCGGACTTGGACGAGGATCTGAGCATGGAGGGCATAATTCAAGGGCGACCGTCATTCGAGTCGCAGAAGTCTTTCCAAAAATGGATTGCGGAAAGAAGGAAGCGCGGACTCGCGGCAAAATTCGCCTGATCGGTATCTCCGCTTTGTTCTCGGCTTTCAGCCCTCGCTCCTATTGGTCGCGACTCCGCCCTTTCTTGCCTCCGCTGTGCCATCGGTGTTCAGAATCTTCCGATTACCTCCGGCTCATCTACACCAAGCCAATCCGTGATATCGGTGTAATTTGCCTGCGGCCGTCTCCGCTGCGCTCCGGCTGTGGCTAACATTCTTTGAAAACACCCGCCGCCATTCTGGTCGAGCAGCGCAAGCCGCTGGTCATCGACGAGGTCGAGGTGCCCGCCCTCAAGCGCGGTCAAGTCCTCGTCGAAATCCACGCCACGCGGGTCTGCGGGTCGCAGATCGGGGAGATCGATGGGGTCAAGGGGCCGGACAA
>JAGYIO010000012.1 GCA_018402585.1 Chthoniobacterales bacterium | reverse complement strand
GGCGGTATGGCACCACCGAAGAACGCGATCAATCCGAATACGGGGTTGCCGCCCGCTTACTACATTCCGCTCGAGAACGAGTGGTACAAAGCGGCGTATTACAGCCCCTCACTCAATGGCGGCGCCGGCGGTTATTATCTGTACGCGACGCAGAGCAATCTGCGGCCCGGCAACGAGACCGGCGGGGGGTTCAATCTGGCGAACTATTTGGGAGCGAATGGAACTTATGCGGTGACCCAAAGCACCGAGTTCTCGGCCGGCCAGAATTATCTCACGGAGGTCGACGCGTTTTCCGGGAGCAGCAGCTACTACGGCACCCTCGGCCAAAACGGGAATGTTTATCATCTGAACGATCTCAACGGCGCGGCCAGCAGCTCACGCGGCCTGCGCGGAGGATTCTGGGCCAGCGGGGATCCGCCGTTGCAAGCTGGCACCTTTGCCAATGTCTCCACGACGCGGGAAGCGAATGATGCGGGGTTCGTTCTGGCCGCGCCGGACCAGACTTACGCGATGTGGACCGAGGGCTATGGCTTGGTCGGGAGCAGCGCTCTCGGCACCAGTGACCCCGACGGGGATGGTTTGAGCAATGATTTGGAATTTGCCTTCGGCACCGACCCCACGGTGCCGAGCGCGGCGCCAATCTCTGCGAGCACGGACGGCACGAATCTTGTCGTTAGCTATCTGATGCGCGGAACCGGTCTGACTTATGTGGTGCAGACCAAGGAGGATCTGGCCGACCCGTCGCCGTGGAGCACGGCGGCGGTGTCTGTGGTCAACGGGGCGCAGTCGCCCGCGCCGGCCGATGGGTATGTGCGGCGGCAGTTCAGCGTTCCGTTGGGGGGACGGGCGTTTTTCCGGGTCCAAATTAGTATCGGGCCTTGAGTGCGATGGCTGCGCGGGTCTTTTGACCGAAAAAGGAAGCGGCGGTCCAAGGGACCGCCGCTCCGTGAAAAAAGAGCGCAGGAGCTCAGCGTTTGTCGAGAATGGCGTTCCATTCTTCAAGCCGCTTGGACTGCGCGGCGAAGAGGTCGTCGGTCGGGTCGAGGATTTCGATCGATTTGATCGTGTCGCCTTGGGCGACGGCGTTGACCATGTCCTGGCCTTTGGTCACCGAGCCGAAAACGGTGTGCTTGCCGTTGAGGTGCGGGGTGGCGACGTGGGTGATGAAGAACTGGCTGCCGTTCGTCCCGGGGCCGGCGTTGGCCATGGAGAAGATGCCGGGTTTGTCGTGCTGGAGTTCCGGCCTGCACTCGTCCTCGAAGCGGTAGCCGGGGCCGCCGCTGCCCGTGCCGGTCGGGTCGCCGCCTTGGATCATGAAGTCAGGGATGACGCGGTGGAATTTGAGGCCGTCGTAGTAGCCGCGTTTGGCCAGGTTGAGGAAGTTGGCCACAGTGACCGGGGCCTTGGAAGGGTAGAGGACGCCTTCGATGTCGCCCTGGTCGGTTTTGACGATGATGCGGATGTCTTTCATGGATTCTTCACTTTGCGCGGGGACGGCCAAGATGGCGAGGGCGAAAGCAGCGGAGAGGATGGATGTTTTGCTCATGACCCTTTTTCGATATCCACATTTTGTGGCAAGGCAACTCGAAAGCGCGGCGCACCTGCGGGCGCATGATTACCGGTGGCTGGTCAAACGCTGGCGCGCGCTGGCCAAGCGGGCCGGTTGGCCCCTGCGGAAATTCGCCACGGAGGACGGGTTTCCGGTCTATGCCTTGGCCTCGCCGGCGCGGGACGGTCCGCGGCTTTATTTGTCGGCCGGGATCCACGGGGACGAACCGGCCGCGACCGAAGCGCTCATCACTTGGTGTGAAAAACGGCTGCCGGCTTTGCGGAAATGCGAAGTGCTGATTTTCCCGTGTTTGAATCCTTGGGGTCTGCAGCACAACAACCGCAACGATGCGCACGGCCGCGACCTCAACCGGGGTTACCACCGGAGTGATGTGCCGGTGATCGAAGCGCAAAAGCGCTTGTTGCGGGGGCGCGTCTTCGATGCGGCGGTGATGCTGCATGAGGATTTCGACGCGCGGGGGGTTTATCTTTACGAGATTCCGGGGGCGCGTCCGCTCTGGGGCGAGAAGTTGCTCGCGGCCGCGGCGCGACATCTGCCCGGCGAACCGCGCGGCCGGGTCGAGGGGCGCAAATGCCGGCGGGGGCTGATCCGCACGCGGGTCAGGCCGGAGACCTTGCCGGAGCATCCGGAGGCATTCTTTCTGCGATTCGGTCACACCAAGCGCAGCCTGACCTTCGAGACGCCGTCGGAATTTTCCCTCACCGCACGAGTGCGGGCGCATGTTGCCTTCTTGGATGAGGTTTTGCGGTTGGCGAAGGGCTGATTAGCCGGTAGGGTGGAGGGTCAGTTTCCATCCATGAAAGTCTCGGTCGAAAAACAGCCAAACTGTATTGCCATTCTGCACGCCATCGTCCCCGCCGGCCTGGTCCAGAAGAAAACCGAAAAGCTGGCCGGTGAATACCAGCGCTCGGCCAAGTTGCCGGGTTTCCGTCCGGGCAAAGCTCCGGTCGCTGTGGTGGCCCGCAAATACAAAGAGGCCATCGCGGAGGAAGCGGTCAAAGAATTGCTGCGCGAAGCGGTCGACCAAGGCGCCAAGGAGAACAATCTGACCGTACTGAATGCTTTCAACCTCCAGCACGGCGAGGTCGGGACGGCGGACCTCAATCTGAGCATCGAACTGACGCTCGAACCCGACTTCAAGATGCCTGATGTGGAAGCACTCGGTCTCGAGGTGCTGGAGGAGGCGGTGACCGACGATCATGTGAAGGGCAACATCAACCTGCTGCTCGAGCGCATGGCGGAATTTTCCGAGGTCAAAGACCGTCCGCTGCAAATGGGCGACTATGCCGTGCTCGACTACGACGCCATGGTGGAGGGTCAGTCACTCGGCGAGGTTTGCCCCGAGGCCCCCTCGACCATGAAAGGCGGCGAGGGGCTCTGGGTCATGATGGAAGCGGAAAGCATGTGGCCGGGATTTTGCGCGGGACTGGTCGGGGCGAAGGTAGGCGAGGACCGCACGGTCGAGGTGACCGCCGCGGAAGACTTCGCGGTTCCCGCGCTGCGCGGCAAAAAAATCATCCATCAGACCAAGCTCAAAGCCATTAAGACGAAGCAACTCCCCGCCTTGACCGATGAAGTGGCCCAGAAGATCGCCGGGCGCACCGCTGATGAGTTGCTTTCGACCTGCCGCCAGCGGTTGGAGACTGCCGCGACCGAGCAGACCGAGCGCAAGAAACGCGCGGTGGCGGTCGAGCACCTGGTCAAAAGCATCAAATTTGAGGTGCCCGCCTCCCTAATCGTGGGCGAGGCGAGGCGCGTCGTGCGGGAAATTGTCGAGGCCGAGCAGATGCGCGGTTTGAGCGACGAGGATCTGTTGAGCAAGAAAGAGGAAATTTTCCAACACGCGCAAATGGGCGCGCAATTCCGGGTCAAGGCGGATTTCATTCTCACCCGTTTGGCCCGTGAGCAGAAAATCGCGGCCTCGCGCGAGGAGTTGGCGGAACACATCGCGCGCATGGCCCAACGGTTGAGCATGCCGATGGACAAACTGGTCAAACAACTGGTCAAACGCGAGGCGCTCGGCTCGGTGGAGAGCGAGGTCGTCCGGGACAAGGCGCTTGATTTTCTCGCCTCCAAAGTTAAAGTGAAAGTAGCCGAAAGGCCAGCTTAGGCCCGGCTCTATGCTTCTTTTTTTATGATTACTCCTGTCACTTGCGGTCCAATCACCCCACGCAACTCCATGCTCGTTCCCATGGTGGTCGAACAAACCGGCCGCGGGGAGCGCAGCTACGATATTTACTCCCGCCTGCTGAAGGACCGGATTGTTTTCATCGGCACGCCGATTGACGACTACGTGGCCAATTTGGTCATCGCCCAGTTGCTTTTCCTTCAGATGGAGGATGCCAAAAAAGATATCCACATCTACGTCAACTCGCCCGGCGGGTCTGTCACAGCCGGGCTGGCCATTTATGACACTATGCAATTCGTAACTTGCGATGTGAACACTTATTGCATGGGCATGGCCGCGAGCATGGGTGCGGTCCTGCTTTGTGCCGGGACGAAAGGCAAACGCTACGCTCTGCCGAATTCCGACATCATGATCCACCAAGTGAGCGGTGGTGCGCAGGGCCAAGCCAGCGACGTCGAGCGCCAGGTCGAATTCATGTTCAAACTCAAGCGCCGTCTCGAGTCGATCATCGCGCAGCACACCGGCAAGCCGGTCGAGCAAGTGCACAACGATGCGGATCGCGATTACTACATGAGCGCAACGGAGGCCAAAGCATACGGGTTGGTTGACGAAGTGGTGAAATCGCGCAAGGAAATACCGGGCGCCATGCCCGCTTAAAACCATGGCCCGGGCAACCAATCTCACGATGTGTTCTTTCTGCGGGAAGAGTCACAGCGAGGTGCGCAAACTCATCGCCGGCCCCGGTGTTTACATCTGCGACAGCTGCGTCACCCTCTGCAAGGGCATCCTCGAAAAAGAGCTGAAAGAGGAGTCGAAAAAAAAGAACGGCTCCGTGCGGGTGGCCAAGCCGGCGGAAATCAAGACCCAGCTCGACCAATTCGTCATCGGCCAAGAGTTGGCCAAGAAAACGCTCTCCGTCGCGGTGCACAACCACTACAAGCGCATCCTGCATCAGGCCTCCTCCCGCGAGATTGTTTTGCCGGGCAACGAAGATGTCGAATTGGAGAAAAGCAACATCCTTCTCATCGGCCCGACCGGTTCGGGAAAAACCCTCCTGGCCCGCACCTTGGCGCGGATCATCGACGTGCCCTTTTGCATGGCCGATGCCACCACCCTGACCGAGGCTGGTTACGTCGGTGAGGACGTGGAGAACATTGTTCTGCGTCTGCTCCAAGCCTCGGACTACGACGTGAAGCGCGCCGAAATCGGCATCGTCTACATCGACGAGATCGATAAAATCGGACGCAAGACAGATAATGTGAGCATCACCCGTGACGTCTCCGGCGAAGGTGTGCAACAGGCCCTGCTCAAAATTCTCGAGGGTACGGTCTGCAATGTGCCCCCGCAGGGCGGGCGCAAGCATCCCCAGCAGGAATACATCCAGGTCAACACGGAAAAGATTCTCTTCATCTGCGGCGGGGCCTTTGTCGGGTTGGAAAAACTCATCCAGCGCCGACTGGGGAGCCGGGTCCTCGGATTTCACGCGCGGGATGAGAAAAAATCGGATGATACCTTAGCCGTCCCCTCGGCCACCATTCATCAAGCTGAGCCGGAGGACTTGCTGGGCTTCGGCATGATTCCTGAGTTTGTCGGGCGTCTCCCCGTGGTGACCGCGCTCGACCAACTGACTGAAGACGAACTGGTCACAATTTTGACCGAGCCGCGCAACGCGGTGGTCAAACAATATACCAAGTTGATGTCCATGGAGGATGTCGGCCTCAATGTGACCAAGGACGGCCTGCGTGCCTTGGCGGCGCGAGCTGTCGCCAAGGGAACCGGCGCCCGCGCCCTCCGTTCCATGATGGAAAAAATCATGCTCGACGTGATGTATGAGGTGCCCAGCCGCGAGGATATCGCCGAGGTGACGATCAATCGCGCGGTGGTGGAAGGTCGCAAGCCCCCGCTCCTGCGCCGCAAGCAGGAGAAGGACGCGGCCTGATCCCCATGCCGGCAAGAGCGCCGGTCTTGGCTGTTCCCGGCCGCGGCCTGGTCGCCGGGCCGGTTGATCCTCTGGCGGGGCTGTTCCGCTCCGTCGCGCCGCTGGTTCTCGACTTGGGCTGCGGCAACGGATTGTTCTTGGCCGGCCTTGCGGCGGGCAAACCGGGTTGGAATTGCCTCGGGATCGAAAAAAAGGAATACCGGGTGCGCCAAGCGCGTCGCCGGGCGGGCGACCTCGCTAATGCCCGTGTTCTCCATGGAGGAGCGCTTGCAGTGCTTTCCTCCCTGCCGCTCAGATCCGTCTCGCGGATCTATTTGCTCTTCGGCGACCCGTGGCCCAAGCGCCGTCATGCCGTGCGGCGTTTGGTCCAGGAGGAATTTGTGACCCTCCTGCATTCGCGTCTGGAGGCCGGTGGTATTTTCTTTTTTGCCACTGATTCCGAGGAATACCTCGCCTGGACGCGGGAAAAAGTGTCTGCCAGCGGCTGGCGGATCAAAGAGTGGGCGGTTCCCATGACCTGGCCCGCGACCGAATTCGAGCAACGTTTCGCCTCCGCGGGGTTGAATATCTGGAGATTTCAAGCCAGCCGGTGAGACCGCAAGACCACGAGCCAAACGACGGATTCGGAACCACCGGATCCGGGGCGGACGACAATGCCCAGCTCGTTGCCTTGATGCAACGGGTGCGGGAGGACGATGAAGTTGCCTTCCGTGCTCTGGTCGAGGCCACGGAGGACCGGGTCTATGGCACGATGGTAAAAATGCTCGGCGGGTTCGAGGGGTCAGAAGATCTCGCGCAGCGGGTTTATCTGCGCATTTGGCAAGCGCGCGGGCGCTACGAGCCGACGGCCAAGTTTACCACCTGGATGTTCTCCATCGTGAGGCGCCTCGTCCTGAACGAACGCCGGGGACGCGCGCGGCGAGGGGTGGTCTTTCGCGAACCATCCGCCGAGGAGCGCCCGCACGAGGCGAAAGTGAGCGAAGACCCTTCCACAGCGGCGGCGGCGGGTGAACTGGCTCGCGTCATCGAGAACGCCCTGGCCGGGCTGCCGGAAGATCAGCGCACCGCCGTGATCCTCCGCCGCTACGAAGTAATGCCCTACGAGGAAATTGCCTCCGTGCTCGAAACCACCGTGCCGGCGGTCAAAAGCCTGCTCTTTCGCGCGCGGCAGACCCTGCGGGTCAAGTTGGCTGGCTGGCTCTAACCAAGGCGGGAAAGAGCGTTGCGAGTTGGTGGTTGAGGGGTGGAACGAAGGGCGGGTTGGTCCGCGCTTTTGCCGAAAAGTGGCACGGGGATCTTGCCCGTGATGATTGCAGACCTGCGGCAGGATGGCGAGGCCACGTGGCCAAACTTGCCGCGAAGGTTTCAAGATCAGCGCGTCCAGCGGCCCTTGGACAAGACGGGCAGCCAATTGTTGCGATACATGAGCGAATAGTCTGTCTTGCCCACGGCGCCGATCATGGGAACGCCGGTGGCCCGCCTCCACTTTTTCGACATGCTTTCGCCGGTGTGGCAGCCCCAGCTTTTGACCAAAGCTTTGGGGGCAAAGATGCCGCGGTTGATGCGGCCGAGTTCGTTTTCGTGCAGCCAGGACTTGGATCCGCTGTCGATCTCGTTGCTGTAATCGAACATGAAGGCGGCTTTGTTTGAGTGGAGGAACCAGTCGAGGGAGGCAATCTTGACTTGAGCGCGGGGCTGGCCGGCGTTCAGGTAGTTGATCACCGTGTCGGGGGAAGTAAACCAGATGAGCTTGACCCCGTATTTGGGCCCGATGTTGGCGATCCAGGTGGTGAGGGGTCCTTCGCCTTGGCGGAGACGGCGTTGGTAACTCGGCTTGTGCACCAGCCAGGTGAGGCGGGCCTTGGGGTTGGCCTCCTTGATCTGCTGGAAGCGCGTCACGGCCGGGCGGATGAAGTTGCCCCACCAACGGTCATGCGGCGGGTTTTTGAATTTCTCCCACTGGTAAAGGGAGACCCCGCCGCTGACCACGATGTACTCTTTTTCGTAGGCTGCTTGGAGCGGTGCGGCTACGAGCCAGAGAACGAGGGCAATACGGTGAAGCATGAAGCTAAAACTTTCCGCGAAAAGCGAACGAGGGCAAGAGGATCCGGCCGGATGGTGCCACTTTTCGATCGTAAGTCGGCCGCTTTGGTGGGGGAGCTTTAGACCGGGAGCAAGTGGTGTTTGCCGTTTTGGCGATGGCGGAAGGCGGCCAAGCCGACAAAAGCGGCTTCCGCGGCGAGGAAAACGAGGACGTAGCCTTCGCCGCCGACGCCGAAGCCGTAGCTGTGGAGTCCGGCGCCGAGCACGTAGTTCACGCCATACCAAGCCATGATTATGCCGGCAAAATTGACGATCGCGGCCACACCGATACCGAAGTCTCCCCACCAACCGGCCATCCTGCCATGGATGGCCACGACGTACATGAGCAGGGCGATCAGGGCCCAAGTCTCTTTCGGGTCCCAGCCCCAGAAACGGCCCCAACTGTAGTTGGCCCACACCCCGCCGAGGATGGTGCCAACCGCAAGGAGAATCAGGCCGACAAACATCATGCGGTAAAGCCATTCGTGGAGCGGGCGCAATGAATCGGTGGTCCGCGGCTGGCGGATATAGCGCCAGAGGATGACATGGGCAAAGCCGAGCGCGAGGGCGAAGGCGGCGTAGCTCAAGGTGATGACCAAAACGTGCACCGTGAGCCAAAAGTTGTCGCGCAGTACGGGCACGAGGGGATCGAGGCGGGCCGGCATGGCCACGGGAAGACTGCGCACGAGCAGCAGGGAGAGAAAGCTGACCGGCAGCGCGCTGAGGAGCATGAGGCGGTTGCGGTAGACGGCGTAAAAGATCAGGCCGAACATCACTGTGCCCATGGCGACCCAAACCACCGATTCATACATATTGGTCACCGGGGCGCGACCGGCAATGATGACCCGAAGGTAGAGTCCGTAAAGCATGAAGCCGAGCGAAGCCGCGCTCAAGGCAACGCCAGCTCGGAGGAGCCAGTGACGGAATCCGTGGCGCGCGCCGGCCAGGAGAAAAAGTGCCGCCGGCACGAGCAGCCACATCGCGGCGTCGAACGGCTTGAGGCGGTTGTAGAAGTTCTCGCGGTCGACCACACCAGTCGTCGGATAAACTTCGGGATTGAGTGCGCGGAGGTCGGCGACCAGCCGGTTTGCCGCGGTGGCAAAAGCCGCATTATCTCCGCTCCGCCCGGCCACGTTCAAATTGCGCAGTTCTTGGAGGATGGCGGTGGCTTTTTCCGGTGGGTAAACGGTGGCCAATTGGTCGATCGAGAGCCACGGCGAGCCGGCGGGTGCTCCGGGAGGCGGCGGGGCGATGAGAAAAGCGGTGGTGGCCCCGAGCGCGTCGTAGAGTTGCAGGCGCCCGAGCACGGCTTGCGCTTCCGTGTTGAGCTTCGGCACAGCTTCCCCGGCCTGGCGCAGCGCAGCGGCTTCTTGGGAGAGGGAGGTTAGTTTGAGGGCGGCGGCGAGCTCCTTCCGGGAAAAACGTTTGCGTGTTGGGTCGAGGCCGACCTTTTCGCTGAGCGGCCGGTAGGAGACGAGAATAATGGGCTCATTACTCCAATCGTGCGTGGCAAAGAGCTGCGAAAAAGCAAAGGCACTGCCGCCGTAAGTGTCGCCCTCCATGGTGCGGACCGGGTCGCGTCCGGAGATTTTGACCAGAAGTTCGTGACCGAAGGTTCCGACCGGTTTGCGCCGCCCCGAGTCTTGCACCACGAGGCTTTCCCATGGGGTGAGATCGGCGGGAGGTGGCGCCGCGGGGAGTGCGGTCGCCGTGGCGAAGAAAATGGCGAGCAGGAGTTTCACGAGGTGGTGGAGAGTTGCGGGGGGCGCCGGGACGGGCCGCTCGATCCGGCCATCGTTTTTTCCTGCACCGAGGGCCGGCGAAAGATGAACATGGTGACGAGTCCCACGCTAAAGATAAGCGAGCCAACCCATTTGCCAAGCCAACCCGGGTCGCGAAGAATCTGCACCGAGCTTTGGGTCAGGTCATTTGGATTCCAGGAGGCCTGGGAAATTTTATAGGTCAGGCCAGTGAGCGAGCGCCACAAGGCCTGGGGATAATTGGCTGGCTGGTTCATCGAGCAGGAACCGGTGGCATCGGGCTGCCCGTCCGGCTGGGTCATGGCGAGGTCGCTGCGGAACGAGGCGGGTTCGTCTGTGCCCTCATTGCGCTCGACCGTAAAATTTTCGAGCACAAGCCCGAAGGGCAAGTCGGCCACTTCCCAGCCATAGGCCAGCTCCAAGGGGAAGGCCCCGGTCGGCAAACTCACGCGCCAACCTGCCCCCACCCATTGCTCGACCACGCGGTCGCCCTTGGTGGCCCGCACCAGAATGCCATCGAGCAAGGATTGACCCGGGGGAATGGCCTCCCCGGGGGGCAAAGGACGGAAGGTAAAACCGGTCTGCGCGGAGGGGAGCACTTGCAGCGCTTCGATCGTCCAGTCGTTCCAACCGGTGATGACCGGCTGATGCCGGGCCAGCGGGGCAGAGGAAATCGGTCGTCCGCTGGCAAACAAATCCAATTGCAGCGAACCGTCGGCCTGCGCGGTGAGAACCGCGCGGTTGGGGGCGCCGGTGGCTGGTGTGGGGTCACTGGCGCGGGCGAGGTCGACCGTGATGAGACCGAGGTCGAGGCGGTTGTGGTTGCGGTCACCGGCCAGCAGCCACTGCTCGACGCTTTGGCTCATCGCCGCGGTGCGCAGCCGGACGAGTACAGCCGGGCTGCCCCCGGGCGCGCTGGTCGGTTGGAAGTTGGCGGTCAGACGCGGAGAATCGGCCACGGCTTCGAGCTTCCAGCCGCCGGGCGTGGTCCAAAGATCGAGCGCTGCGCCCGCACTGACCCGCAGCGGCTGGCGTCCAAGTTCAATCATGATGGCGCGCTGAGCATCGGGATCGCGGACCGTGATCTCGCGCTTTTGCAGGACGAGTTTGTTGTCGGGAGCTGAGCCTTTGAAGAGCGTCATGGTTCCCTCGATGCCCCAGATCTGGCCGACGACCGCGCCGACCATGACCACAATCATGCCGAGATGAACCAGCAGGAAGCCGGTATGGTATTTTTTCCACGGCCACCGCATGAAAGCACTGCAGGTGAGGTTGGCCGCGAGGAAGAACAGCCAAAGATGAAACCAAGGAGCCTCGTAGATCCAAGTGCGGGCAGTGTCAGCATCGAACTTCGACTCGGCCAGGGTGCCAATGATGCTGATGACAATGAGCACGCTGAGCAAAATGACGGCCAAACGTAAGGAGGAGAGAAAGCGGAATATCGGCCCACGTTTCCAAGCATAGCGTGGAGGACGTGGAGCCACGGCAATGCTCTTGTTCATCTCTAATCATACGCTAGAGGGAGACCTCTTGGAGTCAAGAAACGGGTGGGGGCGGTTCCTCGACCCGCCGGGTCAGACCGACCAGTCGCGAGGGGTGTCCGTGCTTGTTACGTTCGACAAAGACACTGCTCCGGATCCGGCGCGGCAACTTGCCGCGCGGGCGGAAAGTCAATTCGTAGTTCAGGTGCGGACGGTCAACGGGCAACCCCGCCGTTCGGAGCATGAGTTCCGGTAAGAAATCCCCGACACCTTCTTGCCATAGGGCAAAGAGTTCGGCCGGTTCGGTGATGGACGGGTCGACACCGTGGATTTCGTAATTGGCCGGACTCCAGCGGGTGAGGCCGACCCCGACCACGTGCTCGAACGTGCCAAAGTCTCCACCCTCCAGCGCGGCCGCGAGGCGTTCCTGGGCATCGCGTAAATCGCGCTCCCTGGCAAGTTGCCCCGTGATATCGCGGTTGATTCCGAGCACGCGCCTGGCGCGGCCGGCTGGGTCGCGCATAATCAGGTAAGTCGATGCTATGGCATGCACCGAGCGGTCGGGCCAATCGGCGTGGATCAGGTCCTGCCCGGTGGCGGCACCCGAGGTGATGAGCCGCTTGATTTCGTAAGTGAGCCGTTCCTGCTCGGCCCGGCTGTGCACCATCCTCCATACGCTGTGCGGGTCCGTGGCCTCAGGGTGGCCAAACAGCGCGAACGACTGCCGGTCCCAGTGCAAAGTGTCCGTGACCGGGTCCCAATCCCAGATCCCGAATTCGGCCACGTCCTGTGCGATGCGCAAGCGCTCGATGTTTGCCTGCAGATCGCGACGGGTCTGCTGGATGGTGGTGATATCGGTTACCGCACCGAGCCAGCCGAGCGGTCTGTCCTCGTGGTCGAGCAAGGGTGCCACTTTGATCATGACATCAAAATGCGTTCCGTCCCTGCGGCAAAAGGTCAACTCCATGCCCTCGGCGGGAGCCTCCCCGCGCAAAGTCCGCTCGAAGACCTCGCGGATGGCAGGCCTTTCTTCCGGCGGCCAGTAGCAATAGGGCGCCCCTTGGCCGGTCAGTTCGCCGGCCGGCCAGCCCGTCATCTGGCAGAATGCCGGGTTGACCGAGAGGCACTTTCCGTTTTCGTCGATGACCACGAGGCCGGTGCCGAGTGACTGCTCAATGGCTTGGCGGAAACGCAACTCATGTTTGGTCGCTGTCTCGGCCTCGCGCCGCGCGCTGATGTCGTGGAGGGTGCAGCTCAATTGATCGAGGAGTTTGGTTTTCACATCGGCGCGGACTTCGGCGTGGCATTGCAGAACGCGGGAGGAGCCATCGGCCAGCAAGCTGCGGAATTCACACGCGAACGGGGTGCCGTTTTCCCGGGCCTGGCGGAAATGTTCACGCACTGGCTCGCGGTCATGAGGTGTGAGCACCGCGAGAAGGTTGTCCAAGGATGCCGGGCAGACGCCTTTCTTGAGTCCGAGAAGTTGCCAAGTCTGATCCGACCAGTCCATCTGGTTGCGGGTCAGGTTCCAGGTCAGGCTCCCGGTACGGGCCAGGGATTGCATCTGGCCAAAGGCGAGTTGCAGTTTCTCGAGGTCGCCCTCAAGGCTTTTCTCCGCCGTGATGTCCGTGCCGGTCGAAAAGACCTGCTCTACTTTGTTGTCTTGGCCAAAAATCGCGGTGTCTTTCCATCTTATCCAGCGCATGGCCCCATCGGGCAGGACAACTTGGTGTTCGCTACTATTGACCGGGTTGCGGCGGGAAAGTTGACGCACACTGGTCATTGCTTCCACCCGGTCCGCGGGGGGGACCAGATCAAGGTAGTTGGAGCTGATCAATTCTTCCCGCGACTTTCCGAACAAGCGGCAATAGGCCTCGTTCACCCCGAGCAGGGTTCCGTCCGGGGTGCTTGAGCAAGCCAACTCGCCGTGGCGGGCCAGCAAAGTGGCCAGCTCCGCCGCGTGCTCGTCCCGTGCGCTGAGGGCCGCCCAAATCGTGGTTTGCAGCGAGCTGAGGGCACAGCGGTCGGCCTTCGTTGTGCCGGGTACTTCCTCCAACCCGGAGGCGATTTCAAGGGTCAGCCGGTCGATTTTCCGGAAAACGTTGCGGCGCAGGCCGAGCCAAATGAAGCCGATGATGAGTGCTCCGCCCAGCGCACCGGCCAAAGTGTAGAACCGGATTACGGCGAGAGTCAGACGGGTCAAGCGGTCTTCGTAGCGAATGCGGATCACTGAGACCGTGCGTCCCTCCCTCCCGCGGACACGCTCCCACGCCTCGACCGATTGCCGCGAGGGCACGTAGCGCGGATTGGGTTGCGGAATTTTCTGGTCCGCCGGGAAGACATCGATGTGCAGGCCGGCAGCTTGCAACTCCTGCAGAGTATCTTCGGTCGGCTTGGTCATCGAGTCGGCCTCCAGCTTGTCGCGAGTGAGGCGAATGTAACGCTCGACCGAGGCAAGATCCCCAGTCCGTGCCGTGTCCAAGAACCGACGCTCGGCAAAGAACAAGGTGAAGATGAGCAGACCAATGAGAAAAACGGTTGCCGATCCGAAGGTAATCCACTCCAGACTGGAAACCGGCGACCATGCGCGGTGGGGCGGAGGGGGTGGGAACCTCTGTTTCACGACTGCTCAGTCCATAATGCGCAGCTCGTCGCGAGGCGAGCTTTGGCTGGCAGTTCCGCGGTAGCGTGACCGCGAGGGCCATAGGGGGAAGATGACCGGCCAGAGGGGTGCGCCGTTGGCAGGGACGCTCGCTCGTGGCAGAGTGGCCCATGCAGGAGAAGACGGTTTTTATCACCGGGGCCAGTCGGGGCATCGGGTTGGCCTTGGCCGGCGAGCTGGCTCGCCGCGGCTGGCGCGTCATGGCGGGTGCGCGTCATCCCGCCGGGGCTTACGCCCTGCAAAGGGCCGCAGAGAATGCCGTGCCGGGCTCGATCGAGATTCTTCCGCTTGACGTGCGCAGCGACGACAGTGCGCAGGCGGCGGCCGAGGAAGCCGCGACCAAAGTGCGGTCGCTTGATGTGCTCGTAAACAACGCGGGCGTTTTTCCGGAGGTGGGCAGTGAGACACTCGAGGAGTTACCCCTGGTGTACTTCGAAACCGCATTTTCGACCAACGTGGTCGGCGTGGCGCGGGTCACGCGGGTCCTTCTTCCCCTGCTCAGCCGGGCCCCGCACCCCCGCGTGGTCAATATCAGCTCCCGGGCCGGGCTGATTTCGCAAAAAGAAGACGCGCGGCATATTTGCTACAGCGCATCAAAGGCCGCGCTGAACATGCTTACCCGGGGCATGGCGGCGGAATTGCGTCCGCGCGGCTTCACCGTAGTGGCGGTCACTCCGGGGTGGGTCAACACGGAGATGGGTGGTCCCGGCGCGCCGGTCAGGGTGGAGGATTCGGCCCGCAGTTTGGCGGCCATGATCGAGTGCCTTACACCGGGCGAGACCGGGCAATTCCTCGACCGCGACGGCAAACGGGAGACCAGCGCATGGTAGTTTCGTCTGGTGCGCAGATGCCGGAAAAAGCATGCTCCACGGTCCGATGAGTGAAGTGAACTCCCTGACCGCGCTGCGCCTCGAAAAGCGCGCCGCTTTACTGCGCCGCGGGGTCAGCCCCTACGGCGCGGCCTTTCCCGTGAGCGGTGACGTAGGTGTGGTGCGGGCCGGGTTCGTCGAGGGCGGAAAGGTCAGCCTGGCCGGCCGGGTCACGGCGCGGCGCGACATGGGCAAGAGCCACTTCCTCGACCTGAGGGATCACAGCGGGCGCATGCAGGTCTATTTGCAGGACAAAGCACTCGGCGAGGAGGCGGTGGCGGTCTATGACCTGCTCGACATCGGGGACTTCGTTGGCGTGGAGGGTGAATGTTTCACCACAAAAACCGGCGAGCCGTCGGTCAAGGCGGAGAGGTTTGTCCTCCTGAGCAAGTCGCTCCATCCGCTGCCGGAAAAGTGGCACGGCCTGCAGGACGTGGAGGCACGGCACCGGCAGCGCTACCTCGACCTCATTTCCAACCAGCACGCGCGGAATATTTTCCGCCAGCGCTTTGCCATCATCCGTGAGATCCGCGCCTTCCTCGAGGCACGCGGTTTCCTCGAGGTGGAGACCCCGATGATGCAAATGGTGGCGGGTGGGGCGGCGGCCACGCCTTTCGAGACGCACCACAATGCGCTCGGGATGGATCTTTTCCTGCGCATCGCTCCGGAGCTGTATTTGAAGCGGTTGCTTGTCGGCGGCTTCACCAAGGTGTTCGAACTCAACCGCAATTTCCGCAACGAGGGCGTGTCACGGCGGCACAATCCGGAGTTCACCATGCTTGAAGCCTACTGGGCCTACGCGGATTTCGACCTGATGGCCACTTTGGTCGAGGAAATGGTCTGCCACGTGGCCGAGAAAGTGTGCGGGGGGCTCAAGATCGAGCACCAGGACCACGAGGGCAATGTCGTGCGGACAATCAATTTGTCGCGTCCGTGGCGCCGGGCGAAATACCGCGATCTCGTCGAGCAGGCGGAGCCGGGCTGGTTCGCCCGCGATGTCTCCGGCCATCGCAATCGTGCGCTAGAACTCGGATTGGACATCTCGCACTGCGTCGAAGACTACGAGGTGACACAGCATCTTTTCGAAAAGCTGGTCGAGGAAAAGACGATCGACCCGTGTTTTGTCACTCATTGTCCGAAAGAACTTATCCCTCTGGCCAAAACAAATCCGGCAGATCCTTCGTCCCTCGATGTGTTCGAATTGATCATGAACGGGCAGGAAATCGCCCCGGGTTACTCCGAATTGAACGATCCGGTGATCCAGCGCGAGCGCCTGGTCGAGCAAAGCGGCGGCGAGCAGCACAAGATCGATGAGGAATTTCTCCACGCCCTCGAATACGGCATGCCGCCGGCCGGGGGCATGGGCATGGGCATTGACCGGTTGGTCATGTTGCTGACCGGGGCGGAGTCCATCCGGGAGGTCATCCTCTTCCCGCACCTCAAGCCGCGCGCCGAGGCTTGAGTGACCGGCCATGAAAGCGCGCAGCGCTTATCCGCCCGGCGCACTCAATATCAACGGGTTCAGTTTCTTCAATGCGGTGTCCTTCCAGATCGTGCTGGGGGCTCCGGTCATTCTTTTCGCCAAGTCGCTCGGCGCCTC
>JAGYIO010000011.1 GCA_018402585.1 Chthoniobacterales bacterium | reverse complement strand
GGGCGGACGGGCCGTCTAGCCCGGGGACTGCTGAAGCCGCGGCACAGAGTGCCGCGAATCTGGGAGGCTCGACGCGGCACAGAGTGCCGCGGCTACACTGGGCCATAGTCCCGGTCCCCTCCCGGGGAGTCGCCGTCGAGGATCAGGGCGCCAGCTTGATTTGCACGCGGTAGAAGCGCCCATCGGTCGAGCCAAGGCCGGTTTCCGTCACCGTCTTGGCCGTGCCGTCGCCGGCCACGGGATTAGCTTGGCCGTTCACGATTTGGGTGACAGCTCTCCACTCGCCGGAGGTGAGACTGGGGCGGGCCATGACCGTGTAGACGCGACCGGCCACGGTCGGGAACTGGACGCGAAAGGTCTCACCGGTCGAGTCGACGGCAAGGGCCGGGAAGCCGCTGGCGGCATCCTTCGGATTCGAACCAACAAGGTATTCCTCGCGGTCCGTCAGACCATCGCGGTCAAAGTCACCGCTGCCATCGCGGTCGAGGGTGCCGAAGTTTTCCAGCTCCCAGACATCGGGCAGGCCGTCGTTGTCGCTGTCGGGATTCTCGCTGCCGCCGCCATCGAAGCCGAGGGTGACAAGGTGCGGGCCGGTTCCGGTGAGTTCGACTTCGACCTGGTGCGTTTGCGCTTGGTTGCGACGCTGCACGGTGGTGGTCGCGGCGGTGTCGACGGCCGCGGTGTTGATCTGCGGGGCCTCGACCCAGGCGCGGACCACTTCGCTGCCGCTGGCATTGGCCACGCTGACGCGAGTGTTGTTTTCGACCACTTCACTGGTGAGGCCTTCGTGGCCACGGAGCATGAGGCCAAGGAGGTTTGGCGAGAGGCCGAAGCGGACGGAGAGCTTGGAGGGACCGCTCAGCGTGTAGGACGCGGCGAGTTCGCCTTGCGTGGCGGACGTCAGGAGGATGGTTTTGCTCACGCCGTCGATGCTGAAGGTCCAGCCTTTGGCGCCGGTCACGGGGGCCACGGCGTAGTCGGCATTGACGCCCGCGCTGCTCCCCGTCGTTCCGGTGAGCGAATACCAATCCTTGAAGCCGCTGGTGCGGTAGGCTGTTTCGTTGCTCAAGCCTTCGTCTTCGGTATCCGTGTCGCCATACGAAGCAAAGTTTCCGGCCACTTGCCAGACCTTGCCGGAGGCATCGCGCAGCCAGGCGCCAGTCATGCGTCCGCCTTTCTTTTCGAAGACGGCGAAGACGCGGCTGTTGAAGAGAAGATATTCGTCCAACCCGTCGAGATCGACGTCCTCCTGCACCGCCTCGTGCGTGCCGGCGGCGGCCGACGCGTTCCACTGCTCCACGCGCGCGTAGACTTTGGCAAATCGGGCCTGGCCCTGGGTGTTGCGGGCGAAGGGAGCGAGGGATTGGTTCTCGAGCGAGGCGGGGCTGATGTAATCTCCGGTGCTGAACTTGCCCAGGTCGTTGTCTTGGCCCGCATTCGGAAGGTAGAATGCGGTTTGGAACATGGCGCCTCCGATGACCGCGCGGGCCACGTCCTGCAGGTTGCCGGAGGCGGCGGTCTTGGCGGCATTCCATGCGGCATTGGCATGGCCGTCGACGCCGACCTGACCGAAGGCACTGTCCGCGGTGAAAGTCTGGGTCTTCAGCTTGTCGTACCAATTGTCATAGTTCTCCCGGGTGGCCCAGTCGACCCAGTCCTTGGCGGTCAGGCGCAGGTCGCGGCCGGTCCCTTGATTGACCGTGCCCCAGGTCCCGGTGAGCTGACCGTTGTCCTCCCGCGGGTATGGCACCTGACCGGCAACGATCTGCCCCGCGGTGACGAGGTTGATCCAAGGGCGGGAGGCCATCCAGCGGACGTTGACGTCGTAGCTGGAGGCCTTGGCGTCGCTCGAAAAATCATCAAAGTCGCGCCAGAGGACCACAAGCTGATCCTGCGTGCCGCTGCGGGCACGACGGGAGAGGAGTTGGCGGACGGGCATGGCCGCACCCTCGTCGAGCGTGCTGTCCAGGTAATCGCTGGTCGCGTCGTGGATGGGGAAAATTTTCACCCCATTGACTTCATTTAGACGGTATCCCGAGGTGCCCAGCGCGCTGCTCCGGCCAAACCACTTGACGAAGTGCCGGGTTTGGTCGGCAAAGGTGTATCCATACCCCATGCCTTGGATCATGGCCAAGGACTCGTCGTCGAGCACCCGCTCGGCCGGCCAGAAAATGCGGCGCGAGGCGGCCGGTTGGTTGTCGCCGTAGATAGTATCAAGGAATTTTTCCGCGACCTCTTTGTTCGCCAGATTGAAGTCGGGAAGAAAATACCTCGGCACATGGTCGGCGAAGGTGGAGCCGACAAGGGAAATTTTTTCCTGACCGACCAATACCTTGACCTCGCGGTTGAAGCTCGGTCCGTCGTTGTTCGGCCACGAGCCGGCCTCCGGGTTTTTGGCCCATTGGAGCGCGGAGGCCAGGGTCGGGGTGATGTGCAAAGTCAGCGGGGCATCGTATTCCACATGGGTCTCAAGCAAGCGTGAGTAGCCGACCGCCGGACTGCCGCGGCGCACCCAACTCTGCGCGGTTTCGGCCCGCTCGATCGGCTGGTTGCCATGGGCCAGGAGCAGGACTTTGGCGTTTTGATTGCGATCATTGCTCCCGCGGCGGCCGAAGAAGCCGGAGAGCTTGCCATTGATGCGGATGTTGTCCTGATCCCGCCAGAAATCGGAGGCCAGCCAATCGTCGTAAATGGTGTCGCGGATGTCGTTGCGCCCGGGAAGGTCGCCGCTGCCGCCGCTCTGGGTATTTGGCATGGTGGTGAAGACTTGGAAGTTGAGCGTGTCGGGATTGCCGCTCCAGCCGGCGTCGAGAAGGTGCTGGCGATCGATGGCGATCTCGACGGCGTCATAGCGGCTGGACCAGGCGATTTCACTGACCCCGCCGAAGCCACGGGCTTGCACCCCGAAGCTAAGCGGATTCTGGAACTGGTCGGTCGTGTTGTTGGCGCGATCGGTGTCGACAAAGATCGAGCCGAGGTTGGGCGCATACGCGGCCACGACCACTTCCCAGCGCATATCGGTGGCAATATCGATCTCGTTGGGGATGGCACGCTCGCCGACGGCGGGATTGCCGGTGTCGATGACAATGTAAGCGTCGACCTCGCCCTGCCAGGCGTCGGGCGCGAGGTCCATGAAGTCGACGCGGAAGTAGAGGCGCCCGTCGCCACCGGCTGACTTGGCGCCGCCGTCGCGGAAGGAGAAGGCGACGATGTCGCGCGAGTTATCAAAGCCGTTGGTGCGGTAGACGTCCGCGGCCTGGCTGCCGCCTTCATTGTATTCGTCAAGGACGAGCAGATCCTCGGGCCTCCAATCGGTGAATTTGCCGATGGTGATGGCCCCCTCGCCTTCGCCGCCGCCGCCTTCATCATCCCGCTGGTTTGGATTAGTGCCGTTGGCCAACTCGGTCGCATTGTCCAAGCCGTCGTTGTCGGGATCGCCGGCCGGGCCGTTGTTCACCTCACCTGGCTCGCCGGTGCGGAAGTTGTAGACGCCGTTGTCGAGCGGATCGAGACCGTTGCGGACCTCCCATCCGTCGGGCAAGCCGTCACCATCGGTATCGGCGTTGAGCGGGTCGGTCTCGGTAATGAGGATCTTGGGCCAGCCGTTGACCTGCGCGCTGCCGTCGCCCGCGGGCGCGTAGGCGGCGAAGAGGGCGGCGTAGTTGATGGCCCGTGAAGTCGGGCCGCCGACGCGGAACGGCGCGTTCTCGCTGAGCAGCAACTCGGTGAGCGCGCCATCCTCGGCCTTGAGGAAAAGGTCGGTGCGGCCATTGAGATTTTGGTCTTCACCAAAACCGTCGAGCAGGCCATCGCCGTCCGAGTCACCCTTGGTCGGGCTGGTCTCCTGCCATGTTTCAAAGGACTCGATGGTATTGTTCGGCCAGTCACCGAGATTCGGACGGTGCGTGGCGTATTGTTCCCTGGTGGCGTCAAGCGGCAGAGATTTGCCGTCGCCATCAACCCAGCCGTTGCGGTTGGCATCTTCCACGCCGTCGGGCAGGCCGTCGCCATCGCTGTCGGGGTTGGTCGGATCGGTTATGGTGCCGGCGGCTTGGCGGGTGCGGTCATCGCCTCGGCTTTGCGAGCCGACCCCGGGGACGGCCGGATAGTTTGGCACAACCGCGTAGAGGGGCGGATCCAGGTCGCCGATGAAGTTCGGGAAGCCGTCGGCATTGGTATCGATGGAGGGATCGGTCGGCGGGTTGGCCATGCGCCAACCGACTTCGAGCGCGTCGGGCAAGCCGTCGCCATCGCTGTCGGGGCTGGTCGGGAGCGAGCGGCCGGTGGCGAAATGGAGGTGGACCTCACCATTACTCCAAGTCTCGGGATTGGTGGTCGGCAACGGCCGACGGTTGGTCTCGTCGATGTTGACCAGGCCGTCGTTGTCATCATCGCCGTCGTCGGTGTTGGAGGGATCGACAATCTGACGAAGGATGACGCGGGCATTGCGGGTGGTCGTGGTCTCCTGGCCGTTGAGCGAGGCGGTGGCCGTGATGAGGTAAGTGCCGGGAGCGGTGACGTTCCAAGTGTAGCTCCAAGTCGTGGTGGCGCCGTTGGGCGACGGTACAGGGTCACCGGAAGTGGTGATACCGCTCAGCACCGGGGCGGTTTCCACGCTCGCATTGGTCTCGACCTGCACGACGAACTCAATCCCGTCGGGTCCGGGGCCATCGGGCAGAACGATCTCGGTCGGGCGGCCGTCCGAGCCCAGCTCGGTCGGACGGGTGATGCGGACAAAGGGTTTGCTGCTCGGGTTGGCCGTGACGAGGCGTGTGGCGTCGCGTTCGCGGCCGTCGGGAAAGCGGTAGACGACGCGCAGGGTATGGAGGAAGCCGGCGACGTCGTTGTAAAGATTGGGCAGCGGGATGGCCAATTCGTGGAACTGGTCGCTGACGTTGTAGTTGATCTGGAAATTTCCGCGCGGTTGGACCACGGCGCCGGCCGCACTGCCGCTGGATTGGCTGGCGATACTAAAGGTGAAGCGTTCTTTGAGGCTCTCGGTGTTCGTGCCGTCAGCAAAATTTTTGGTGAAGAAAACCTTCATCATGTAGTTGTCATCGACGGGGTCGCCGTCGTTTTGCGGCCAAGCAATGTTGACCCGCTCTTCGGGACCGCGGGTCTGGACCGTGCGAGTCAACTCGGTGACATGGGCTTCGGCAGGGTCTTGGGTGAGATCGCGCGAGGACGAAGCCTCCAGCAGGCGGATCCGGATGCTGCCTTGGCCGCCGGACGGAATGTTGTTGTAGCGAAGCCGCCACTCCTTCTGATGAGGGCTGCTGATCGCAAGGCTCGGCGTGACTTCGACCGCTTTGGCCCAGCCTTCCCCCAGTTGTGCGTCATAGACACCGTTGCCATTGATGTCGGTGAAGACCTCACCCGGCGTGTAGGCCAGGTTGCCGTCCGCATCGACAAAGGGCTCAAAGCCGGCACCGTTGCCGTTGAGTTGTTTGGTGGCGCCGTCGTCGTTGGTGCTGTCGCTATCGTCGATGTGATACCAGACCTCCTCGACGGTCATGTCGGTGCGGATGACCATTTCGTAGCTGGAACCGCCGACCGTATCGTTGGCCGCGGGGAACTTGATGTCGCCGCGCGGTGTTTCGGAGTCGTAGTAAAAGACTTGCGTGAACGTGTTATAGAGAGGGGCTTCATTGGCGCCGCGGTTGAGGAAGGCGCGGGCACGCAGAACGTGGAAACCCTCGCTCAGGCCGGTCTGCATAGCGAAGGGCCATTGCTCATAGGGCTGTCCGAGCGTGGGCGTGCGCGCGTAGTCGTTGTGCGGGAAAAATCGGACAGTTGCCGGATTGAAATCGGCCACACGGAAGGTGGTGAGCATTTTCTTTTTGTAGGCAACCGAAACCGCATCGGCCGGCCACCAGGAAGGGACGCCGGCGCCCTCATTTTTGAAAAATCCGATCTTGTAGGTGAACTGCGTGCCAACGGCGGGTTTCGGGATATTGACCGAGCCCCACCAATCATCAGGCGTCTGGTTGTGACGGAAACTGAGTTCGGCCGTTTTGGTTGTGCCACGCCCGATGCCCCCGGCACCTTCGGGCGGGGTGCCGTCGACCGTGTAGTAAACAAAAGACTTGAAGCCGCCACCCACCGAATTGCTCTTGGCCCAAATAACGAGGTCGGGGCCGGTCTCGGCAAACTGTTTTGCAGGATTGTCGACCCCGCCAACGTTGTCGGCTGGATCGTGATAGACCCACGAAGCCTGATTGTCATTCTCCGTACCGTAGTCGTTGGCGGCGCTTGGCCCTTCATGGATCGTGGCCCTTCCCCCGATGATCTGGAGATACGTCTCGGCGCCGGGGGATCCGATCTGGCTGCGGGTGGTGTCCTTGGCCGCGAATTTTTCCGGATGTTGGCGATCGGCAAAAGCCGGTTGCTCGTAACCAAGAAAGATGTCGGTGCGCAGGCCGGGCGGATTATCGCGGAAAGCCGGATCGGTGGTTCCAGCCGGGCGGGTGCCATTGAGGTCCACACCGCCATCGAGTTTAAGCAGGATATTCTCCGCCGAGCCATCGGCCCGCGCCACGATGGTTACCGGGGAACCGCCTTTGACCACCGGCACGGTCGTGCGGTAGGTCAGGTCGGGCGGCGTGGTCCCGGCGGGAAAGCCTCGGTTCTCCAGCCCGTAAGGATTGAAGTTTTTGTCCCCGTCACGGCCGTCGCGGCGCGTCAGCGTGATCTGCGGAACTTCCTCGCCGTTTTGGTAGAGCGTGATCGGAGGTGTCCATAAGTCGGACGCCTCGGGGGTGCGGTAGCTGAAAACGAAATAACCGCCGGGCGGCACGGTCACGGTAGGCAAATCCCGGGCATATTGGTAGAAGCCGACCATGTTGGAACCGTCGGGACCTTCCGCATATTGCCAGAGGTAAGCGTTGCTCGGAAAACCGGTGGCGAGACCGCGCGCCTGACCCTGCGCCGTATTGTCATTCATCATCATGACCATGGTGATGTCGTCCGCCGCATTACCGCCGCGGGTTGAACCGTCGGGATTACGGTTGTCACGGCGTTCGAAAGCGAGGTAGTCGCCGTCCGACCAGCGGCCTTGCTGGAGACCGCGCGCAAAGTCGTTGTGTACTTTGAGCAGGTTCGGAATGCGCGGATCAGCGAACTGTCCAAGATAATGTGTGTTGGCGTGACGGGGGAAGGCCCCGCCCGATTCCCCGAGCGTCTCGGCCTTGTTGTTGCCGTCGGAATAAATAAGCCCCATGCCCTCGCGGGTCAGGTAGTAGGCGTGCTGCCACTCCTTCTGTGCGGCGAAATCGCTGTCGTGGCTGTTGGCGTGGGTCAGACCGAGCGAGGCAGGAAAACCACCTGCGCCGGGCAGGTCGAGTCCAGCAAGGGAGGCCCCGGGATTGCCCAGGCGGTTATTCAGCTGCGAACGAAGGTCGTTGTCGACCAGACGCATGCCGGCATCCCAGTAGCCGCCGTAGCCGGGAGGCTGACCGAGGTGCTCGCCGAAGACCAGGGCATCGTCGCGGGGAACCTTGTCCTCGAAGACCGAATCGCGATGGTTGGCGTCGGTGAACCCGCGCGTGAAGTTGAACTGGCTCTGCACGCCACCGAGATAACCGAGATTGCTGGTGTCCTTGCCGGGGCCCGACTGCTGGCCGAAGAAGTAATCCGGCACGTGCTTGACCGCATCAAGGCGGAGACCGTCGGCCTTGGTGCGGTCCATCTTCCAACGCACCGCGCGGATCAGATAAGCACCCACGTCCTCCACAAAGGCCTGCCGGTTGAGGAGAATGTACTCGCGGGCCTTGAGGCGGACCTCCTCGGCCGAAGCGTCCGCGCCCAATTCGCTGCGCGCCTGATCGGTGAGGACACCGAAGTAAGCGGCGTTGCCGTCCTTATCGATATGGTACTGCTCCGGACGTTCCAGATCGCGGACAAAGGAATATTTCGGGTGGGTCGAGCCTTCCGACGGTCCGTGGTTCGCATTGGGGGTCTCGTGGGCAATGTCGATGAGGTCGGCCAGACCGAGATTCTGCACCTGCCAGGTGCTGCCCCAGTCGCGGGTGTTGTCCCACTTGCGGTAGAAGCCATCTTCCGTGGTGCGGAGGTGAAAATCCTCGGGCACCATGCCGGGGTAAAGCTCGGCCTGCCCCTCGCCCCCGATCGGCGTGTTCTCATCGTAGCCCGGGACATCGAACGCCCGGTGGTTCATGATGTTGTCAAAGTAGACGCGGATGCCGAAACGGTGGGCTACTTTCACGAGATGAAGCAGTTCCGCCTCCGTACCGTAACGAGTGCGCACCGTGTTGCGCTGATCTTTGGAACCGAGGTCGAATGGATCCCAGAGATCGTAACCCACCGAGAGCCCGCCGGACGCCTTCGTCGGGGGCGGAAGCCACAAGGAGTTGTAACCAGCTTCGGCCAGCTCCGGCATTTTTTGGGCAAGTTCCGACCAAGAAACGTTGAAATATTGGAGCATCGCCTCGGCGTGGGCCGAAGAAGGGCGGCCCCCCGGAAGGAGAAACAAAAGAGTGACGACAGCCAGCAGGCGCCGCCCAGGTACGGGGGCAAACTTCATCGGGGGGACTTTCAAAGTCCCAGATCTCTTTCGGTTGTCAAGGGTGGCGGACATGGCTTTACAGAGAAAATCGCCTGGGCCAAGACTTAATTACTCTGTTAATTCAGACAGTCGTTTAACTTAATTGTTCATTTTTACCAACAGAAATAGCGCTGCTCAGCGCAGATGGGACGGCAGGGTTGGCATTGGGGCTGGTTGGGCGTAAAGAGAGGGCCAACACTTTATGGCCTGGGAACACCGCTCCGAACCATTGGCCCCGAACCGTGTCTTTGCCGGTCGGGTCCTGCGGCAAATTTTCTTGGTCGCGGGGATCGTCACCGCGACCCTGACGGTCGGGACGGCCGGTTACCTGCTCATTTCGGACCTCGACCTGGTCGATTCCTTCCTCGAGGCGAGTATGTTGCTCAGCGGGGCCGGGCCTCTTTACACCGAGCGGAGCTCGCGCAATGAGTTGAAACTATTTTCCTCTTTCTATGCGCTGGTCAGCACCCTGGTCGTGGTCTCGAGCGTGGGCATTCTCGCCTCGCCCCTCGTGCACCGAGTTTTGCACCGCCTGCATCTCGAACGCGGGCGGTAGTCGGGAAGCTTTCCGGCGGCGACACGGCCGTTCCCGGCGGGGATGCCGCGGTTTGCTTGGTCGTCTTACTCCAGACCGAGCGCGGCGCCGACGCGTTTGCAGACCGTGTCGAGCGATTTGACCCGGGCCGGCCACTTGAAGTTGGCGGGAATGACCTGCCACGGGGCGAACTCGGGCGAGGTCCGGGCGAACATGTCCTCGGCAGCCTTGAGGTAAGCATTCCATTTGTTGCGGTTGCGCCAGTCCTCGTCGGTGATCTTCCAATTTTTCATCGGGTCGGTCTCGCGCTTTTTGAATCGCGCCATCTGCTCCTGCTTGGAAATTTGCAGCCACAGTTTGATGAGAATCACCCCGTCATCGTGGAGGACGCGCTCGAATTCGTTGATCTCCCGGTAAGCACGCTGCCACTCGGCCTTGCTGCAGAAGCCCTCGACCCGCTCGACGAGCAAACGTCCGTACCATGAGCGGTCGAAGATGGCGATTTCCCCGCGGCGCGGAAGCTTGTTCCAAAACCGCCAGAGATAATGGTGCGCGTATTCCTCGTCCGTCGGCTTGATCGTGGAATAAACGCGGATGTGCCGGGGATCGAGACGCTCGACCAAGCGTCTGATCGTTCCGCCCTTGCCCGCGGCATCGGGACCCTCGATGACAATGATCACGCTGTGCTTTGCCTCCTTCAAGGCGTGCTGCAACTCGAGCAGTCGCAAATGGCCGGCCCGGAGCTTTTCGCGGTATTTCTCCGGGGTGTGCGACTTCGACTGGTCGAGTGCGGCGAGGCGGACCGGCTGGCGAGCGGAGGCGATGGGCATGGGTCTATCTCTAGCCAGCGGTTGGTCGCAGGACCAGACCGGGCGGGCGAACCCGAAAAAAACCCGCGGGCCTTGGGGGGGCACCGCGGGGCTCCTCGAGCGGGGGGAGAAAGAGGATCAGGCGTAGGATGCTTGCGCCCCCTTAAGATTGCGCTTTTTGATCCAGGGCATGAGCGAACGGAGACGGGTTCCCGTCTTTTCGATGCCGTGTTGCTCGCCTTTTTTCAACAGGGCGCTGTATTGCTTGCGGCCCTTTTTGTCTTCGGTAATCCATTCGCGGGCAAATTTCCCACTCTGGATTTCCTGGAGCACGCCTTTCATGCGCTTCTTGGTCCCGGCGTCGATGATCTTGGGACCGACATGGACATCGCCCCACTTCGCCGTGTCCGAAATGCTGAAACGCATCCCGGCAATCCCCGCTTCGTTCATGAGGTCGACGATCAGCTTGAGTTCATGCAAGCACTCGAAGTAAGCCATCTCGGGCTGGTAACCGGCTTCAACCAGCGTCTCAAACCCAGCCTGAACCAGCGCGGAAGCGCCACCGCATAGTACGGCCTGCTCGCCGAAAAGGTCCGTTTCGGTTTCTTCCTTGAAGGTGGTCTCGAGCACGCCGGCCCTCGTCCCGCCAATGCCTTTGGCCCAAGCCAAAGCGATCTTTTTGGCCTGCTTGCTCGGGTTTTGGTAGACCGCGATGAGCGTCGGGACGCCTTGGCCTTCGCTGAATTGACGGCGGACAATGTGCCCGGGTCCCTTCGGGGCCACCATGATGACGTCGATATTCTTCGGCGGGGTGATCGTCTTGAAATGGATGGCAAAGCCGTGGCTGAAAAGGAGGGTTTTCGCTGCGGTCAGATGCGGCGCAATCTCCTTTTCGTAAACCGCGGCTATTTTCGTGTCCGGCACGGCGATAAAAATAATGTCGGCCTGTTTGACCGCCTCGGCCGTGTTGAAAACCGCGAAGCCCTGCTTTTTGGCCACCGCGCGGCTCTTGCTGCCCGGGTAAAGGCCGATGATGACCTTCACGCCGCTTTCTTTGAGGTTGAGGGCGTGGGCGTGGCCCTGTGAACCGAAACCGATGACAGCAACCGTCTTGCCTTTGAGTTGCTTGAGGTCGGCGTCTTTGTCTGTGTGGATTTTTGCTGCCATGGGAAAAGCTTATTCGCTCTCGGCCGTGCGGGAAAGCGCGACCTTGCCGGTCCGCGTCATCTCGGAAATGCCGAAATCTTTCATCAAGGAAATGAATTTGGCCACTTTGCCTTCGTTGCCCGTGATTTCAATCACCAGTTTGTCGAGGCGCACATCGACGATTTTCGCGCGGAAGATGTCGCAGATTTGCAGGACTTCGGAACGGGTCTGCGGGGTGACGTCGACCCGCATAAGGACCAATTCACGGTCGACGAATTCGTCGTCCCGAAAGTTGTCGACTTCGATCACGTCGACCAACTTTTCCGTCTGCTTGACCACCTGGTCGAGGGTCTTGTCGTCGCCGCGCACCACAATGGTCATGCGCGACATGGACGGGTCGAGCGTGGGGGCGACGTTCAGTGTGTCGATGTTGAAACCGCGACCGCTGAACATCCCGGCCACGCGGGTGAGTACACCAAAGCGGTTTTCAACCAGGACGGACATCGTGTGACGCATAAAGGGCGGAGGGAGAATTCCAGAGTTGGCCCCGCGCGTCAATGACCCAAGCCGTCCCCCCGAAGCCGGGCAGCAGCCTGCTCCAAAGCAGCCAGCGCGGCCTGCACGTCTTCGCCTGGGTTCAGGCGGCTGAACGAAAAGCGCAAACTCGACCTGGCCTCCTCGTCGCCCACCCCCATGGCGCGGAGCACATGCGAGGCATCGACCTCCCCGCTCGTGCAGGCCGAGCCGATGGAACAGGCCACCCCGAGCCGGTCGAGGCCGGCGAGAAGTCCCTGCGCGTCGCGTCCGGGCAGGGCGAAGTTCGTCGTGTTCGGCAAACGGCAGGCCGGATCGCCATGAAAACGGGCGTCCGGAAACCGGGCCCGCACCCCGCTTTCGAATGCATCGCGCATCCCGGCCACCCGCGCCATTTCCAGCGGGAAAGCAGCGCCGGCCAACTCCGCGGCCACGCCCAGGCCCGCAATCCCCGGCACGTTTTCGGTGCCGGCGCGCCGCCCGCCTTCTTGTCCGCCCCCGCGGAGCAATGGCGGGAGACCGAGCCCGGAGCGCACAAACAAAGCGCCCACACCTTTCGGTCCGTGAAATTTGTGCGCCGAGACCGAAAGCAAATGCACCGGTACCGTTTCAAGATCAATGACCACCTTCCCGGCGGCCTGCACCGCATCGGCGTGGAAAACAATGCGGCGCTCGGCCGCCGCACGCGCCATTGCCTCGATTGGAAGGAGCACTCCGGTTTCATTGTTCGCCCAGACCATGGTGACGATCGCGGTGTCGGGGCGCAGGGCCTGCAAGTAAGCCGCATAATCGAGGCGCCCGCCGGAATCGACCGGCAACCAGGTCACCTCGCAACCCTCGCGGGCCAATTGCTGGCAAAGGTTTTTCGTCGCGCTGTGCTCGATCGCGGAAGTGACGATGTGCCGCTTCTCCGGTTGCGCCGCGAGCGCCCCGCGCACCGCCGTGTTGATCGACTCTGTGCCCCCGCTGGTGAACACCACCGCGTCGGCCTTCGCCCCGAGGAAGGCCCCCACTTGCGCCCGGGCCCTCTCCAGCGCCCCTCGCGCCACCCGGCCCGCGGCGTGCGGACTCGAAGGGTTGCCGAACTCATGGCCGAGCAAAGGCAACATGGCTTCACCCACCCGCGGGTCGGGCGCCGTTGTTGCGTTGTTGTCGAGGTAGATCATGGCGGGGTTGAGAGAGCCAAGTTGAGAGTGGAGGGAGAAAGGCAAATCCTCTCAACCCTCAACTTCTCTCGGTCTCTCATACCAAAACGCGCAGCGATCGCGCCGTCCGAGATTGCCCGGCCACGCGCAGACCGCGACCTGCCGCAGGGTCTGCCAGAGGGTAAATTGCTGCACCTTGCGCGCGGAGGAAGGCACGGCGTGCTCCAGCACCCGAAAATCGAGACGGCGCGGCCGGCCCCAGCGCTTGAGCGAGCGGGCAAAACCGATCTCCTCGCCGGCATAAACCGCCTCGTTGAAACCGCCGGTCGCCGCCCAACCTTCGCGCAGGGCGAAAAAATACGAGCCGGCCGCCAAGCCGAAACTCCGGGCGATCCAATTCCAGCCCGAGACCGCCCGCCGCGCCGTCCAAGCAAGTTCAGCGCCTTCCAGTTCCACCCGCGCCCCGCCCCCGCAAACTCGGCCTGAGCCCAGCGCAGCCAAAGTCGCCGCAAGCACGTCCGTGGTCAAAATAGCGTCCGCATCGAGCCAGACCAGCCACTGCCCCGACGAGGCGCCCGCCGCCGTGTTGCGCGCCCGGGCGATTTGCCGGTGCGGTTCCGAGACCACGATGGCTCCCGCCCTGCCGGCCTCTGCCGCGGTGGCATCCCCGGAGGCATTATCGCAGACCACCACCTCATAGGTTGCCAATCCGCAGTCGGCCGCGGCACGATGGATCGACCCGACGGCACGGCCGACGAGCCTTTCTTCGTTGTAGGCGGGAACCAGAAAACTCGTCGACATAACCCCAATCTGCCAGCCGCGCGGCGATTTGCCAACCTGTCCGGCCAAAAATGAACCCCTTTTTGCTTGCACCCACCTCCCCTCCGGCCCGCACCATGCCCCTGCAGCATGAACATTATCATTGTTGGCGCGGGAGCCATTGGCCTGCACATGGCCCGCACTCTTTCCGACGAGGAACACTCCATCTGCGTGATCGAGCAGGATGAAAAGCTCGCCGCCGAGCTCAACGAGCAACTCGACAGCCGGGTCCTCCACGGCAGCGGTGCGAGCGTCGAGACCCTCGAGGAAGCCGGCGTCGCCAAGTGCGACATCCTCTTTGCCCTGACCAGCCACGACCACACCAACCTGGTCTGCACCTCGATCGGCAAATCCCTCGGCGCCCGCCGGAGCATCGCCCGGACCAGCCTCGCCATGCAGCGCGAACAATGGCTCTACGACTACGCGGAGCAATTCCGCGTCGACTACCTCTTCAGCCCGGCCCGACTCGCCGCGGTCGAATTGGCCAAATCAATCCGCAACCCGGACTGCCTCTTGGTCGAGGAAATCGCCCGCGGCCGCATCGAACTCCAGCAGATCCGCCTCGAACCCGGTAGTCCCGCCCTGGCCATCCCGCTGCGCGAACTCGGACTCCCTGCCCGCGTCCGCATCGGCGCCATCCTGCGCCGCGGGAATCTTCTCGTCCCGCACGCCAATGACGCCCTTGAAGCGGGCGATCTGGTCACCATTTACGGCCACCCCCGCCGCCTGGCCGAAGCATTGCGCAAAGTGCAAATCTCCGCCCAAGAGAAGAGCGAACTCAACGTGGTCATTTTCGGCGGCGACGACTACGGGTTTGCCCTGGCCCAGACCCTCGAAGGCGGCAACTTCCGCACCCGTATCATGGAAAAAGACCGGCGCCTTTGCGAAATGCTCGGTCAGCAGTTGCAAAACTGCACGGTGATCAACGCCGACGGCACCTCGCTGCGCGAACTGAAGGAGGAACGCGTGGGCGAAGCAGACTTCTTCGTCGCCGCGACCCACGACGACGAGGACAACGTCATGGCCTGCCTGCAAGCGCGCGACCTCGGGGCCAAAGCCTGCCTCACCCTGATCCACCGCGCCGACTACGCCAGCGCCATCCAGCGCTCCGGCGCCCAACTCGGCATCCTCGACGCGGTCAGCCCGCGCGTCGCCGTGGCCCGTGAACTCTCGCGCTTTGTCACCGCGGACGAAGCCACCGTGCTGCGTGCCTTGCCCGGCGGGATCGAAATCCTTTCCGTCCCCGTGGCGGAAAGCAGCCCGGCGGCCGGACGCACCCTGGCCGAGACGACCTGGCCCGGACCCAGCGGGATCATCGCGCTGCAACACGGCAACCAGGCGACCGTCCCCGCCGCGGAGGACAAAATCGAGGCGGGCGACACCGTGGTGGCCATCGTCGCGCCCGAGGCCAAGGCCCCGCTGCTCAAACTGCTGGCCTGAGACCGGCATGGACTACCGTCAACTCTCGCGCTTCATCGGGCTCCTGCTCCTCCTCGTCGCCGGGTCGATGGTCGGCTGCCTGGCCTACGCCATCTATGACCAAGAGCCCGCCTCTGCCGACGACCGCGCGTTGGGCCTTTCCGCCCTCGTTACCGCGACCGCCGGCGGCCTCCTCCGCTGGTTCGGCCGAGGGTCGTCGCGCGAAATCCTGCGCCGTGAAGCCATCGCCATCGTCGGCCTCGGCTGGACCCTGAGCGCCCTCTTCGGGGCGCTCCCTTACCTTCTTTCCACCCCCTCGCTCCCGCCGGCCGCGGCCTTTTTTGAATCCGTCTCCGGCTTCACCACCACGGGAGCCACCGTGATGCGCGACATTGAGGCTTTCCCGCGCGGCATCCTGCTCTGGCGCGCCACCACGCAGTGGCTCGGCGGCATGGGCATCCTCGTGCTCTTCGTGGCCGTCCTCTCCATGGCCGGCGGCGGGGGCGCCAAATCGCTTTTCCGCAGCGAATCAACGGCCCAACTCAGCGAGGGCTTTGCCGCACGCATGCGCGACACCGCCCTGCGGCTCTGGCAGATCTACCTTGCCCTCACCGCCGTCTGCCTGCTCGGCCTCCTCGCCCTCGGCATGCCCGTCTTCGACGCCGTCTGCCACGCCTTCACCACGGTGGCAACCGGCGGCTTCAGCACGCGCAATGCCAGCATCGGCGCCTTCGCCAGCCCGGCGATCGAATGGTGGATCATGCTCTTCATGATCCTCGGCGCCATCAGCTTCATGCTCTACGCGTGGTTGCTCGCGCGCCGCTGGAACCGTTGGAAGCAGGACGAAGAAACCCGCTTCTTTCTCTGGGTCCTCGCCTTCGCCACCCTCGCCGTGACCGGCAGCCTGCTCTACAATGGGCAGGCCGGCGGCTGGAACGACTCGTTCCGCACCGCCGCCTTCCAAGTGGTCTCGATCAGCACGACCTGCGGCTTCACCACCGCGGACTACGATCAGTGGGCCAACTTCCCGCGCATCCTCCTCGTCGCCCTCATGTTTGTCGGCGGCTGCGCCGGGTCGACCGCGGGCGGGGTCAAAGTCGGCCGCGTCGTCGTCTTTTTCAAGAATTTCGCGCGGCAAATGACCCACGTTTTCCGTCCCAACCAAGTCGTCACGGTGCGCCTCAACAACGTGGCCCTTTCCGACTCGTTCCTCACCGAAGTCTCTTTCTACCTCGCGCTGGTCGGCTTCATCGTCGCCCTCGGATCGCTCGCCATGTCCATCCTCGAGCCCGGCTTCGACCTGATCACCTGCTTCGGGGCCACCGTGGCCACCGTCTTCAACATCGGTCCGGGGCTCGGCGCCGTGGGCCCCGCCAGCACCTACGCCGACCTCGGCGCCGCCACCCACCTCCTGCTTTCCCTCCTCATGATCATGGGCCGTCTGGAAATCCTCGCCGTCCTCGCCCTCTTCGTGCCGCAACTCTGGCGCCGCTACTAAAGAGGCCAAGCCCTCTTCACGGCTTGACGCCCCGCGGAGCGCTTCCTACGTTCGGCCGACTGATGTATGGAAAGCGACTTATTGCGGGGCTCATCGCCGCAGGCTCCGTTTTCGGGAGCCTCCGCGCCCAAGAACCCGCCACGACCGGTGCCTCCAACGACGAAGCCGCGGGCTACTTTCAAGCGGCGCAGGAGTGGGAAGAGGCCGGCAACCCCAAACAGGCCATCGCCACCTACCGAACCTTGGTCCGCGACTACCCGGTCGCCCCCGCCGCCCCCGCGGCCCAATTACGCTTGGGCGAACTCTACGATTCACTCGGCAATTCCAAACGCGCTTTCGAATCCTACCAGAAGCTGCTCGAAAACTTCCCCCAAGCTCGTGAATTCGACCGCGCAGTCGAAGCCCAGGTCGCGATCGCTGACGCGCAAATGGACAGCCGTCGCCACGACCGCGCCGCGGAAATGTACACCTCAATTTTGGCCACCGCCCCATTCGCCAAGTTCGCGCCCTCCGTGCAGTTCAAACTCGGGCAGGCCTACGAAAACCAGAAAGAATACGAGAAAGCGATCAACGCCTACCAGGTCGTGCTCGACCGCTACCCGAGCAGCACGGTGGCGGCTGATGCCCTTTATCAGATCGGCTACGTGCAGTTGACCGAGGCCGAAGGCCGTTCGCAGGACCTCTCCGCCGCGATCGACGCGAAGAACACTTTCGAGGAATTCCTCATCGAGTTCCCCAAAAACGAAAAAGCAGCGCAGGCCCGGGAGAATCTCGACACGATGAGCGGACGCGAAGCTTTTGACCTGCTTTCCATCGCGAAATTTTACGACCGCAAGACCGACTACCGTGCCGCCGTGATCTACTACAGCGACCTCGTCCGCCGCCAGCCCGGCACCCCGGATGCCAACCTCGCCGTGGCCCGGATCGAGGAAATCCGCGCCACGGTCGGTGAAGATGAACTCCGCGCCGGCGGTGAACGGGCCGAGACCGGGGTACGCGCCGCCATGCGTCGCCGTCTGCAAAACCAAGTGCAGACTTCATCGCTCAGCAACTACGCCGGGCCGCCCGTCTCGGCGGTCAAGCCACCCGAAGAATTGCCCGCGCCACGTCCGCAACTCCGCACCTCGTCCCGCGACATGCGTTCCCAGGGCAGCAGCGGTCCCTTGCCGGCCGATTTGCAGCCTGCACCGGATCTCCCGCCGGTCGAACCCGAGCTTCCCTCCTTCGAATGATCCTCCGCCGCCTGCTCTCGGCGCTCTGTGTCATCACGCTGCCGGGTTGTTACACCCTGGGCGACGCCCGGCCGGCCATGATGCGCGGCATCACCACACTTGCCGTGCCGGTCTCGAAAAATCAAACCCTCGAGCCCAACGTCGAGGCATTGCTCGCCGACACCATCACCAAGCAACTGCAGACCGACGGGACCTACAGTATCAGCTACAGCAACCTCTCCGACGCCGTGCTCAGCACCACCCTCACCGCCGTGCGGCGCGCTCCCGCCCGGTCACTGCGCGGCAACGTCATCGCCACGAGTGAATACGTGCTCTTTACCACCGTGCAATACAACCTCGTCGAGTCGGCCACCGGGCGCGAACTCATGTCCGGCAACGTGACCGGCCAAACCAGCTTCTTCGTCACGGCCGACCTGCAGACCGACGAACAGCAGGCGCTGCCCCTCGCCTTCGCCGACACGGCGAACAAGCTGGCCAGCCGCCTGAGCGAAGGGTTCTAAATTGCTCACCCTCGTTCCCAGCCCGGTCGGGAATCTGGAGGACATCACCCTGCGCGCCTTGCGCCTCCTCCGCGAAGCCGACCTCATCGCCGCGGAGGACACGCGCCACGCCAGCATCCTCCTCAAGCACCACGGCATCAGCCGTCCGCTCATCAGCCTGCACGAGCACAACGAAGCGCAGCGCTCCAGGGAAATCGCCCTGCGCCTCGCCGCGGGCGAAAACATCGCCCTGCTCACCGATGCCGGCACGCCCGGCATTTCCGATCCCGGCTACCGCCTGGTGCGCGAATGCCTCGAACGCGGACTCGAACTCACCGTTTTACCCGGACCCACCTCCATTCTCCCCGCCCTGGTCGGCTCCGGCCTTCCGCTCCATGAATTTTATTTCGGCGGATTCCTCCCCGTGAAATCCGGCCGCCGCCACAACACCCTCGCCGCCGCACTCGAGCGCCGCGAGACCTCCATCTTTTTTGAATCCCCCCACCGCATCGCCAAATCCCTCGCCGTCTTGGCCGAACTCGCCCCCGACCGCCCGGTCTGCGTGGCCCGCGAACTGAGCAAAAAGTTCGAGGAATACTGGCGCGGCCCCGCGGCCGAACTTTCCGCCCGCGCCGAAAAACAACCGCCCCGCGGCGAGATCTGCCTCCTCATCGCCGGCTCGTAAGGCCGCATCCCCTCATCGCGGCATTGGCATCCTGCCAATGAAGATCCCAACCCATCGGCAGGATGCCGATGCCACC
>JAGYIO010000010.1 GCA_018402585.1 Chthoniobacterales bacterium | reverse complement strand
CGTGCCGATGGGTGCAGGGCTGAGTAGCAGCGCGGCTTTGGAATGTGCCACGGCACGGACTTTGCAGCAGGCGTGGGGCACGGATTTCGATGACATGGAACTGGCGAAGATCGGACAGGAGGCGGAGCACAAGTTTGCCGGAGTGCGCTGCGGATTGCTCGATCAGGTGAGTTCGCTCTTCGCCTTGCGCGACCACGCCGTCTTCTTCGACTGCCAATCGCTGGAAGTGCAGCGGGTCCCGGTTCCGCCGGAGGCGCGCTTTGTCATCCTGCAAAGCGGAGTGAAGCATGCGCTGTCCGATAGCGCCTACAACCGGCGCCGTGGCGAATGCGAGGAAGCGGCCCAGATTCTCGGGGTCAGGAAATTGCGCGACGCCACTCCGGCTATGTTGGACGCAGCGGAGAGCGAAGGTTTGCTGCCGGACGCGCCACTGCGTCGGGCGCGACATGTGGTCGGCGAAAACGGTCGGGTGGTTCTGGCTGTTGAGGCGCTGCACGCCGGTGATCTTGTCATGGTCGGACGGCTGATGAATGAATCGCACGAAAGTTCGCGGACGCTTTTCGAAAATTCCTGTGAGGAACTGGACTTTCTTGCTTCCGAGGCGCGGAAGATCGCCGGGTGTTTGGGAGCGCGTTTGACCGGCGGCGGTTTCGGCGGCGCAGTGCTCGCGCTGGTGCGCCGCGGAGCCGAGGCGGCTCTGGTGGAAGGCATCGGCGCGCGCGCGGCGGCAACATGGCAACGAGTTCCGTCGGTGCTGGTCACCGGCGCCGGCGGGCCGTGAAGGGTCGGATGCTTCTCCGCCCGGGAACCGGCCAGTCGACGGATCGATCGACATTCGCCTCGGGCGTCCGATCCGGCCTGACGTTTTTTTGTTCACGACGCGTGGCGGATGCATGATCGACAAGTTTTTGCCGGTCGGCCATAGCTGAGGCTTTCACCCTTCCCCCGTGCGCCCCCACCGAGACCTCTCCGCCTCGCACCATCTCGTTCCCGCGGGATTGATTTGGCCGTTCGCTCTACTGGCCAGTTGTTTCCTTTGGTGGGGGCTGGCCAATAATTTGACCGATCCGCTGGTCAAGGTTTTCAAGGAGATCTTTGGCATGTCGACCTTCCAGGCTGCGCTGATCCAGATGGCTTTCTACGGGGGCTACTTTTGCATGGCGTTGCCCGGCGCCATGATCGCGCGGCGCTTCAATTACAAGACCGGCGTGCTCGTCGGCTTGGGGCTCTACGCGGCGGGATGCTTCCTGCTTTATCCGGCGATGCTGACCGCACAGTTCGCGGTTTTCTGCTTCGCTTTCTACGTGCTGGCCTGCGGTCTCGGCATCCTCGAAACCAATGCCAATCCTTATGTCCTAGCGCTTGGTTCTCCTGAATCGGCCACGCGGAGGCTGAACTTTGCGCAGTCTTTCAATCCGGTCGGTTCCGTGGCCGGGATCATCATTTGCCAGGTTTTCATCATGGCGCGGTTGCCCTTTGACGACGCAGGCAAGTTGTCCATGACGCCGTCCGAAGTCCCGGCCGCGCTTGCCACCGTCATTGCTCCTTACATGGCCATCGCGGTCGTTCTGCTCGTTGTTTGGTTGCTCATTCTCGCGACCAGAATGCCTTTGGCTGCGGAGGAAGACGACAAGGTGCCTTTCGCCGGGGCAGCCGGGCGACTCTTGCGCAATCCGTTTTACCTTTTCGCCGTCTTCGCCCAATTCTGCTACGTCGGCCTGCAGATCACGGTCTGGACCTACACCAACTTTTACATCCCCGAGCAGATCGGCGTCTCGCAAGAGGTCGCGCTGCAATACCACACCGCGGCTCTTGTGCTCTTTGGGCTCTCGCGTTGGCTCTTCACCGGCCTGATGAATTACTTCCGCGCCGCCACCCTGCTGGCCTTGGCCGCGCTGTCCGGGTTGCTTCTTTCGCTGGTCGTTGTCTTTGTCGGTGGCATGGCCGGAGTCATCGCCCTCGTGGCGCTGTCCGGTTGCATGTCGCTCATGTTTCCGACGATTTTCGGACTCGGCTGCTCGGTCGTCCGCGAGGACACCAAGCTGGCCTCCTCCGGCATGATCATGGCCATCATCGGCGGTGCGATCATCACGCCCGCGCAGGGCGCGTTGCTCGACGGCTTCGGGGTCAGCCTCTCCTACCTGCTGCCGCTGGCCTGTTTCGCGGTCATTCTCGGCTTCGCTTGGACAGCGCGCCGCCGCGCCTAAGATGGACCACCGGATCGCATGGCTTGTCACGCCAGTGAAACGACCAACTCTTTTTGCCATTACATTCGCTGCCATGATTCCCGTCTTGTTTGCTGAAACCTTGCCCCTCTGGCCCGACGGGGCTCCCGGTGCACTCGGCTCGGAGGAGCAAGATGTTCCGACCCTCACCGCCCATCTGCCAGAGGAGGGAAAGTCCAACGGCGCAAGTTTCCTCGTTCTTCCCGGCGGAGGATATGGCTCGCTGGCGAATCACGAAGGCGAAGGCTACGCCAAGTGGCTGGCCTCGCAGGGCATCGCCGCGTACGTGCTGAAATACCGCCTCGGCTCGTCCGGCTACCGGCACCCTGTCATGGTCCAAGACGCGGCGCGCGCGCTGCGGACGATCCGCGCCTGGGCCCGCCGTGACGGACGTGATCCGGCCCGCATTGGAATCATCGGCTCTTCCGCCGGAGGCCACCTCACCTCGCTGCTTCTGGTCCGGCACGATGGCGAGCAACCGGAGGCGCCTGACCCCATCACTCGCGAGAGTTCGCGACCCGATCTTGGCGTGCTTTGCTACCCGGTGATCTCCAGTGGCGAGCATGGGCACCGGGGGTCTTTCAAAAATCTCTTGGGCGAAAATCCCCCTGCCGGGCTGCTGCAGGAGCTTTCCACGGAGCTGCAGGTGACCAAGGAGACCCCGCCAACCTTCCTCTGGCACACCACTGGTGATCAAGGGGTGCCGGTCGAAAATTCGCTCCTCTTCGCTACGGCCCTCGCCAAGGCCGGCGTCCCCTTCGAGTTGCATGTTTACGAGAAGGGCGGACACGGCATGGGCCTTTCTGGTCCAGGAAAACCCGCTCCGCCTTGGGATGCCGAGCTTTTGCGCTGGCTCAAGGCGCGGGGGTTCTTGCCGTGACCCCGACGACCCCCGCTGTTTTCACGCTCCGCGCTTGAAGTCCCGCGGCGCCACGCCGTGGATTTTTTTGAAGACGCGGGAGAAGTGATAGGGGTCATCGAAGCCGACGGCGTGCCCGGCGGCTTTGACCGTGAGGTCGGACTGTTGGAGGAACCGGGCGGCATGGTGCATGCGCAGGCGGGCGAGGAATTGGGACGGGGTTTGGCCGGTGTGCTCGCGGAAGAGTCGCGAGAAATATTCCGGGCCGACCCGGCACGCGCGGGCCGCGGCGCCAGGACCAGGGACACTCGCGTAGTGGGCCGCCAGATAATCGCGGCAGCGCTCGAAGACGAGGCGGCGCTGCGCGGCCGGACGCGCAGTGGTGTCCGGTTGGGCCCCGAGCCGGACCAGCAGGGCGTGCAGCACGGCGGCGGTGACCTTCGTTTGCGCCTCAGGCGGTAAAGCGGCGCAAGAGAGTAGTTGCTCATAGAGGTCCGCCGCCGGCCGCCAGTCCGCGAGATGGCGCACACGCCGCGTCGCCAAACCTGCGGCTTGCAGTTCGCGTCGGGCCGCCGTGCCGCGGAAGTCGGCGAAATATTTCCCGTGCGGACCGCGCCCGGCGGCGCGGATGCCCCCGGCTTGCCCGGGGCCGTAGACGACAACCGTCCCTGCCGCGGCCGACACCCACCGTCCGTTTTGGCGCACTTCCCAGGAACCGCTTTCCAGAAACTCCACCGCATGCCATTGGAAAGATGGGCGGTCGACAACGAAGCCTGGTTCGCACTCTTCGTATCCGGCGCACACCAGTGCCAGCGGCCGGCGGTCCGCGGCCTTGAGAAAGATGTAGCGGCCGCGCCGGATGTGCGGTGCGACAAATCCGGGAGGAGGAAGCGGTCGGGAAGACATAGAGGTCAAAAATATCCATGATGTGGTCAAGCTAATCCATTGCAAATCACCGTCAGCAACATAACCATAATTGACCCCACGTCCGCCCCATGCTCAAAGGTATTCATCCCGCCATCAGCCCCGACCTGCTCAAAACGCTGGCTGAGATGGGCCACGGTGACGAAATCGTGTTGGCCGACGCACATTTCCCGGGACACAGCGTGAATGGCCGTGTCCTGCGCGCCGATGGTCTGGCCGCGACCACTCTTTTGTCCGGCATTCTTCCGCTCTTTGAGCTCGATGCCTACGCCCCGCCGCTGGTCATGATGGCGCCCGCCCCCGGCGACACTCTCGATTCCGCGGTGGAGGAGAAATACATGAAGATTATCCGAGCCGTTTGCCCCGACACTCCCGCGCCCGAGCGTGTCGACCGTTTTGCTTTTTACGAACGCGCGCGGACGGCCTATGCTGTGCTCGTGACCGGTGAAGTCGCCAAATACGGCAACCTCATCCTGAAAAAGGGAGTCGCAAGCCACTCGAGTTAATGAACGAGGTAGCGACCACTTTGACTCTGCTGTCGCGCCAAATCGGTCGTGAGGATCGCCGGTTGGCGATCTTGGGTGAAGGCAACACCAGTGCCGCTCTCGGCGACGGGACGTTTTTCGTCAAAGCCTCCGGTTGCAGCCTGTCGGATCTGGATGAGTCAGGAGTAAGTCGGGTGAAGATGGCCCCGATCCTGTCCGCCTTGGACGATGAAACGCTCGACGATGCCGGCGTGCGGTCCGTGCTGGAAAATTCCCGCGCCGACCAATCGCCGAAACTACCTTCGGTCGAGACATTCATGCACGCGGTCTGCCTTACCGAGGGCGGCGCGCAATGGGTCGGCCATTGCCATGCCGAGTCGGTGATGTCCGTCCTTTGCTCCGAGCACGGCGCGAAGCCATTCCTCGGCCACATTTTCCCCGATGCCATCGTGGTCTGCGGACGGCATGTTGCTGCGGTGCCCTACATCGATCCCGGACTCGAATTGGCCCGCGAGGTTCGCCGGGTTCTCCGCGAGTTTCGCGCCGCACACGGGGTGGCCCCGAAGGTCATCCTTTTGGAAAACCACGGACCGGTCGCCCTCGGCGCAAGCGACAAGGAGGTTCTCAACATTCTCCTCATGCTCGACAAATGGGCGCGCGTCCTCGCTGGCACGCTTGCCGTCGGAACGCCGAAGTTTCTGCCGTCCGCGGTGAGCGAGAGAATCGACCAGCGCCCCGACGAACACTACCGCCGTGCACAAATCGTCAAAGGGCCGGCTTAAGTTGAGACCAGTCTGCGCATTAAAATTTCAACACGCTGAAAATTGTAATCTGAACACTGAACACTTCCCCATGCCCAACCCCGTTCTCTCCAATCTTCCCAAAGTCGGCATCCGCCCGACGATCGACGGTCGCCTCGGCGGCGTGCGCGAATCGCTCGAAGAGCAGACGATGAACATGGCCAAAGCCACGGCCAAACTCATCGCCTCGAAGCTGCGCTATCCGACCGGCGAGCCGGTCAAATGCGTCATTGCCGACACTTGCATCGGCGGCGTGGCCGAAGCCGCGGCTTGCGCGGAAAAATTCCGCAAGGAAAACATCGGTGTCTCGCTCACCGTCACGCCTTGCTGGTGTTACGGGTCCGAAACAATGGACGCCGACCCGCTGACTCCGAAAGCGGTGTGGGGTTTCAACGGCACCGAGCGTCCGGGTGCGGTCTATCTCGCCGCGGTGCTGGCCGGTCACACGCAAAAAGGTCTGCCGGCCTTCGGGATTTACGGGCAAGACGTTCAGGAAGTGGGCGACAAAAAAATTCCTGCCGATGTGGAGGAGAAAATTCTGCGCTTTGTCCGCGCCGGTCTCGCCGCTGCAACGATGCGCGGCCGCGCTTACCTCGCCATGGGCGGCACGTCGATGGGCATCGCCGGATCGATTGTCGATCCCGCGTTTTTCGAGCATTGGCTCGGCATGCGCGTCGAGTCAGTCGACATGACCGAGTTCATCCGTCGCATCGAGCGGGGGATTTACGACAAATCTGAATTCGCCAAAGCGCTCAAGTGGGTCAAAGCGAATTGCAAGGAAGGCAAGGATTGGAACAGTGCGAAGACCAAACGTTCGCGCAAGCAACTCGATGCGGAATGGGAAACATCCGTGAAGATGGCCCTCATCGCGCGAGATCTCATGGTTGGCAATCCGCAGTTGGCGAAGGCGGGATTCGGCGAAGAGGCCCAGGGGCATTATGCCATTGCCTCCGGATTCCAAGGCCAGCGCCAGTGGACCGACCACATGCCGAACGGTGACTTTCTCGAGGCCATCCTCAGCACGTCCTTCGATTGGAACGGCCCGCGCGCGCCTTACATCGTGGCCACGGAGAACGACGCTCTCAATGGCACGAGCATGCTGTTCGGTCATCTCCTGACCAATACCGCGCAGATTTTCGCCGACCTGCGCACTTATTGGAGCGCGGAGGCCATGAAACGCGTCTCGGGCGAAACTCCGTCTGGTGCGGCGGCACAGGGGGTTCTGCACCTGATCAATTCCGGGCCGGCGGCTCTCGACGGTTGCGGCGAACAGACGATCAACGCCCAACCGGCCATGAAACCGTTTTGGGACATCACGCCGCAGGAAATCAAGGCCTGCCTCGGAGCGACGACATGGCACCCGTCGATCACGGAGTATTTTCCCGGCGGTGGTTGGAGCACGAGGTATGTCACGCGCGGTGGCATGCCGGCGACGATCTACCGCATCAACCTCGTGCACGGACTCGGACCCGCCTTGCAAATCGCCGAAGGCCAGACGGTCGACTTGCCGGAGAAGACCCATCGACTTCTCGAGGAGCGCACCAACCCGACGTGGCCGACCACATGGTTCGCGCCGCGGCTCACGGGGCAGGGACCATTCGGCGACACCTACTCGGTCATGAATAACTGGGGCGCGAATCACTGCGTCATGAGTTACGGCCACATCGGCGCGGACCTCATCAGCCTGGCCAGCGTGCTGCGCATCCCGGTTTACATGCACAATGTCGACCGCGCCCGAGTCTTCCGTCCGAGTGCCTGGGCTGCCTTCGGCACCGATGATCTGATGGGTGCGGACTTCAGGGCCTGCACCAACTTCGGTCCGCTTTATTGAGATAAACTTGCCTCCGGGCGACAATCTGCCGCGCTGCTCCCGGATTCGCGTTGCAGGCGGATGTGTTGGGTCATGGCCGGGGTGAGTTTGGCGCGCAGGCCGGTGGCCGCCGCTTTCGATGCATTTGGGGGCTGGTGTTTTGTGGATGGCGAGGTCTTGGCGGTGCGGGTTTCCGGGCGGTTGGCCGTGGAATTGGAGAGGGGGCCAATATCGATTGGCGGGGCTCGACGTGAGAAGTGTCAAAAATCAAGATCTGACCCCAAACACGCGCTGGGCTGCGGCGGCTGTGTGCGTGCCGCTCTGGCCGATCCTGGAAAGCGCCTACGACATGGGGGCCTTGGCATGAAGAAGAGTGTGCTATTTACGCAGCTCTTGCCGGAGCCACACCGGATCACGCCTGAGATCCAACACCCGCCAGACCCGCACTGCATCTGTCTCCACCGTGTAGTAAATGGCAAACGGAAATCGGTCGCTTAAGCGCCGATGATATCCATCCTCAGTGCGGTGAATACCGACCTCGACTTCAAGGGCGTCGATGTCTCTGGAGATGCATGCAAGAAAGTAAGTGCCGATGCCGACTTGCCGACGCTCGTAAAACTCGAATCCAGCGCGAAGATCATCCTCGGCGGAGGAAAGGACTAACACCTTCACTTGCCCGGCAGCTCGCGGCTCAGTCGCTCTTTTACCTCACTCCACTCCGAAAACTTGGCTCGTCCGGCTTCAAAGTCGGCCCGCGTTTGTGCCAGAGCCTCCTTATGCCAAGCGGGCGACACCACCTGCGTATCATCCACGGCCAACTCGCTCCACAGGGTCTCGAGCAAGGCGAGTTTCTCGGGAGTAGTCAACTGACGAGCAGCATCGAGGACGGCCATATAAGAAAGTTATCTCACCAATCTCATGTGTGCAAGTGCACAAGGTGAAAGCTACCAAGCGTGTCCACTCGGGCCGCGAAGACGCGAAGCTCAACCTCAGCCTCAACTGACTCACGAGCTGAATCCCTACGAAGCCGATTGCGTGTCAGAAGAAGCTGGGGCTATCTCCACACTCGGTGCGAGGGAAATGGGGCAAGACAGGCCGATAAATGTGCAAAATGTGCTGCTGTGGCCATCTCATCCCCCGCGACCGAGGAAGCTGGCGCCTTGGGCGGCGACGAGTTGGCGGACGGTGCGGAAGGCGCCGGGGAGACTGGGGGGGGGCTGGTGTTTCGTGGATGTTGAGGTCTTGGCGGTGCGGGTTTCCGGGCGGATGGCCGTGGAATCGGAGAGGGGCCAATGTCGATTGGCGTGGGCTCGACGCGAGAAATGTCAAAAATCAAGATCTGACCCCAAACACGCGGTTGGCCGAAACCCTGCGCCGCGAAACGACGCTGACGGTCGGATGGATCGCCCAAGAGTGGCACGCCGGCGTGCCGCCAACGCTGGGGAAGGCCCGGACCAAGCAGAAGAAAAATGGCGCTGAAACGCGGGACTGACCCCTTTTGTCCAGGGCCTTTTGTATGGTGGTGAGAAAGTGGTAAAGGGGCACACAAGACTGCCGGAAAGTGTATAAAATTTGCGCGGATCGGTGTCTTTGCAGCGCTCCTTGGCTTGTCATCAATACGGCCAGCAAGCACACCATTGCTGCATGAATTCAAAAAGTGATGTTCGTGCTTGATAGGCAAGGTGTGGATCGGCGGGCTTGGCGAAGGGAATGCAAGGAATCCCTCCCTCGGCCTGCTGTCCGGGGACGTGCCGTGGTGCTTTGGGCCGTCGTCCTGTCGTTTCTCCCCGGCGTCTTGGGCCTGGCTCAAGACGAGGCGGCTGAGTTGGCGCGGTCCCGGGAGATGTCCACGGCAAACTCCGCGCCGGAGCGCTTGGCCTATGACGTCTGGGGCCGGGCGGCGGAGGAGCAGGCGGGGTTGCTGGCCGGGGCAGTGCGCAAAAGGGTTCTCGCCGAGCTGGCATCGCCAAGCGAGCGGGTCTCGTTTGTCGAATACGATGTGGGCGGGGAGCGGACATGGGTGGCCCCGGAAATTTCCCGACGCACCGAGGCGGGAGAGTTCGCCGTGATTTCAGACGGCCTGCACTTTCCTCAGGTCTTCATGCTGCATGGCGAGGGCGTGGTCCTTGGGATCTCCGACTTTGCGGCCAAATGGACATCGGCGGCGGATCACTCCGGAGGCAATCAGGCGCGGAAGGTTGTCTCGTCGGATCCTTTTCTGGCCGCGGCACCGTCGCTTTACCGGCCGGTGTCCGCGCGGATGGAAGGTGGTGCGGTGGTTGTCCGCAACGTCGCGGACGACGGCCCGGAGATCGAGGCGGTCTGGTCGATGGGCGAACATGGCCTGCAGGTGGAGTGCCGGTGGACGGTTTCCCGAGGGGGACAATACTCGGTGGGATTCGCCCCGTTTGCGTCCGTCGCGCGGGAGCAAATTCTCAACGTGCTCCTGCCACCACGGAACCAATACCGCCGGCTGCCCGCCTCGCCGCAGATGCTGTTGAGTTCGATGATGCCGCATGCGCTGGCCTTGGTGGAAGTGGATGGCGGAAAACCTTTCGGAGGGCGGCCTTTGACCTACGGGGTGGCGGCGGATCCGCGGGCTTTGGCTACCGAATGGCCGACCAACATGCGGCTGCAGGCCAGTTACGGCTTTTCCCTGCTGGGCGCGGATGGTCGGGTCCAACCGACGATTTTCGCCCCGGTGCTGGGCGACCCGGATTCAACCTTCGAGCAGGGGCAGACCTCCTCGGTGGTGTTTCGGACCTTGGTGGCTCCGCTTCCGTGGCATGAGTTGCTCGGGCAGGCGATCACCGGTTTGTTTGCGGTGCGCGACTACCGTTATCCGGTTGAGACTTCGTTGAGCGGGGCCGCTTTGAATATTTTCGATCTGCTCAACCATGAGCACGCGGCGGGTTGGAATCCGGAACTCAAGGGTTTTTACAACATCGAATTCAAATCGGGGGTGACGCAAGCGGCTCCGCTGGCCGTTCTATCAGCGGCCATGCTGAGCCGTGATGAAACACTCTATCGGGAGCGCGCGCTGCCGACGATCGCCTACCTGCTTTCGCGCCCCGGGGCACACTTTGGCCGGTTGGGTGAAATCGGCAACTGGTCGGGCGCCCCCTTTGGGAAATCGGTCTACGCCCCGGTAAAACTCGCGGCACCCAACAGATTTTATGGCACGACTCTCTGGCAGGGCCTGCATGGCTTGACCGGCCGGCTCAACCCGTGGATGGAGCCTTTTGTGCTCCCCGATGGCAAAGTGCGACCGACGCCGAACAAAACGCAGAGCGCGCCCGCGTGGTCCGCCCAGATGGCGGCTTACCGGTTCCGCCCTTCGGACTCGCTCCTCGAGTCAATCAAGGACGAAGCGGGTCGCTTTATCGCGGAAGAAGTCACTTCCCGCGACACCGAAATGGTGCCGGTTACCGCGTTTTATGACGTGAACACCTACGCGGATTGGTCGGACTTGCCCGATCTTTACGAATTGACCGGTGATCGCGCGATTCTGGACGCGGCCCGGGTGGGAGCCTACCACACGGTGGCAGGCATCTGGTCGCATCCCATCCTGCCCGAGGAGAGCATGAAGATTCATCCGGATGATTCCTTCCGCGGCGACACGCGGGTGCTTTTTCGCGGGGCGGAGTGGTATCGGTTGGGCGTGGGTGAAGATGATCTCTACGAAGATGCATCCGGACGCCGCTGGACCAAGGGTTTCACGGTTCCCGAAAAGTCCGTGCCATCATGGCAGGTCAGTCCCATCGGTCTCGGTTTCGAACAACCAAGCACCTTCTACCTGATGCCGACGGTCAAAGAGGGGGAGGCGGTGCGCAAAGTTTTCATGTCGGCGACCGCGCCGGCTCTGCTGCGGCTGGGATATCTGGCGAAAGACCCGCTGCTCACCACGGTGGCGCGGAATCTCGTCATCGGCCGCTTCGGCAACTACCCCGGATACTATGCCAGCGGCTACACCGACTCCGGAACGCGCGGGGACTTCCCCGTAGCGGGCCCGGATGTCAACCGGATTTACTATCACCACATTCCGCCGCACCTCGCATTCACGCTCGATTTTCTCGTTACCCAGGCCATCACCCGGTCGGGCGGGGAGGTGGATTTCCCCTGGGTCAAACAGCAGGGGTATGCATGGTTCACCAGCCGCGTTTACGGCGCTGACCCCGGGCGTGTCTATGATGTAAAAGACCTGCGACTCCTGCTGGCCCGCGGTCTCAACCGGGCGGAGAACCCGCTTGTGGACTGGCTGCTGGCCGAAAGTCCCACGGAAGTTGTGCTGATCGCCATGAGCCAGTCGGATCAACCGCTGGATTACCGGCCTGATCTGGAGTGGGAAAAGCTTGGCATCGACCGCGCGCAAACCGGTCGGTTCCGAGTGGCCGGAGAAGACAGCTGGCGGGCTTTGTCCGCCGGTGACAGCGGGATCACAATCCCTCCCAAGGGTCTCGCGGTCTTCCGTTTCCCAAGGGGGGCGGCCCAAGTTTCAGCGCCCAAACAGCCGGTAGGTTCCGGTCCTGTGCAATCCGAACTCGGCGGAGAGTTTGGCGGGCAGTTGCATGCGTTCCGCATCCGCAATCCGTATTTTGAAGATGCGGTGTTTGCTTATCTGAGTGGCGGCACGGGCGACCCTTATACGGTTGCGTTCAGCTTTGAACCGACCGGCGAAGAGGTCTCACGGGACCGATTCCCTTACGAAGCCATTGCCTATCCGGTTCCGGCCGGTGAAACGGTGAGGGTCCGCGTGGTCGTGACCGACAAGGAAACGAAACAGCAAAAGGAATGTCTGGTGGAACTCAAGCCGTGACGGACCACGATTCGCCGGGTGGCGCAAACCCGCCCGTGGCGACGAGAGTTCTCCTCGACCGGCGGCCCTTCGTGGACTGTTGGCCGTTGGCGGCAGATCGACCGGAGGGAGACCTCGAGGCGCGAGATATTTTTGCCCGTGGCCTCTGGCCGTGTGCATGGATCCATCATCCGCAGCCGATCGATCCGCCGGTTCTGCTGGCTTTCCGTCTGCGACTTTCGCTCGATCAACCGCGGACCGTGCGCCTGCACGCGACGGCGGACGAGGGATACATCCTCCGGTTGGATGGTCAGGAGATAGGCCGCGGGCCGGAGCGGGGCGCGATTTCGCATTGGTTTTTTGATACTTACGACATCCGGTTGGAGGCGGGGGATCATGTGTTGCTCGCGGAGGTTCGCGCGCTGGGACCGGCGGCGCCCCGGGCGCAGGTCAGTCTGCGGCCGGGCTTCCTGCTGGCCCCCGATGCCCCGGAAATGAGTGCCCTGCTCGGCACGGGAGGCGCGGCTTGGGAATGCAAGGTGCTCCCGGGTTTCGCCTTCGCACCGCCGTTTGATCATGACCGTTTCAGCATCGGCTACAACTGCACCTTCAACGCGGAGCAGATGGATGCGGACGACGCGGGCGGCCGCGGGTGGCTTCCGGCGGAGAGAGGGCGCGCCGGCACCGATCCGGAACTGAGCAACCGGCAACCCGTTTCGCACCTTCTCCATCCCGCGATGCTGCCCCCGATGCGGGAAGAACGCCGTCGGCTCGGGAAAGTCCGCTCCATCGCCCCGCTGGCGACGGGTGCGCAACCCGCGTTGGTGCCGGTGGTGGAGGGAGCCGGCTCACCGGAGGCCCATCGGGCGTGGTCGGCGTTGCTCCACGGCGGAGAGCCGGTGTTGGTGCCGGCGGGGCAGGCTCTGCGCGTCGTGGTGGATTTGGAGGATTACTACTGCGCCCGCGTGCGGGTGCTTCTTGGTGCGGGTGCCGGAGCGACCATTTCGGTGAAGTGGGCCGAGGCGCTTTTCACGGATGCTTCGCTGCGCGACAAGGGGCCTCGCGACGAGATCGACGGAAAGTTTTTCCATGGCGTGGGCGACACGTTTCGCGCGGCTTCCTCTCGAGATTCCGACATCGGGTCCATCCTCTGGCGCGCCGGTCGTTATGTGGAAGTTCTCGTAACGACGGAGGATGCACCGCTGACCATTGGAGCGCTGGAATTCATCGAAACGGGATACCCCGCGGAGCCGGCCTGCGATTTTGAGGGCGAGGCTGCGGCCTTCGCCGATTGGATCCCGCTGGCCCTGCGGAGTCTGTCCTGCTCGGCTCATGACAGCCTGATCGATGGACCGTATTACGAGCAAATGATGTGGGCGGGGGACGGTGTGCAGACCGCGTTGGCGGCTTACTGCACGCAGCTCGATGACCGGCTCGTCAGGAAATCGCTGCTGCTCTTCGACGGATCGCGTTCATCCGACGGTTTGATGCGGGCGCGCTGGCCGGCCCGCGACGACTTGTTTATCGTGCCTTACGCGCTCCACTGGATCAACCAACTGCACGATTTCGCGTTCTGGCGCGACGATCCGGATTTTGTCAAAGAACGCCTGCCCGGCCTGCGCGCGACCTGCGAAGCGGTGCTCGGCTTCCGCGATGACGGGGGACTGCTGGTCATCCGCCGGGGATGGAACTTTGTCGATTGGGCGGACGGCTGGGCCGACGGCATTCCGCCCGGCGCGGACGGTGGTCAGAGCGCCATCCTCAATTGGCATGCCGCCTATGCGCTGACCCTGGCGGCACGCTTGGAGGAAACTCACGGGGAGCCCGAGTTGGCCACCCGCGCCCGCCGCGTGGCGGGTGAACTGTCCGCGGCCCTGATCGGCGCTTTTTGGAACGAGGAGGCGGGCTTTTTCGCCGATGACCGGACCCACCGTTCGTTTTCCGAGCATGCCCAGTGCCTGGCGACTTTGAGTGGGTTGCTGCCCGCGGAAATGGCACAACGCATCGATCTGGCCGGCGGCGTGCCGCTGACGCGCTGCACGATTTCCTTCCAGCACTTCCTTTTGGAAGCGCTGGCGCTGCAGGGCCGGACCGGGGAAATCGTCCGCCGCCTTCAATCCTGGTCGCAATATCCGGCCCTCGGCTTGAAAACTCTGCCCGAGGGACCCGAACCGACGCGCTCCGACTGTCATGCTTGGGGTGCCCATGTCCTGTATCATCTGCAGGCCACGATCCTCGGCATCCGTCCGTGTGCACCGGGATTCCGGCGGGTGCACATCGCTCCGCAACCCGGTCCGTTGTCGCGCATCCGCGGGAGCATACCGCACCCGCGGGGCCGGATCGGCGCGAGCATGGAGAGGTCGGGTGACGGGTGGTCGGCGACTGTGCATCTTCCCGAGGGTCTCGCCGGGACCATGAGTTTGTGCGGTGAGTCGAGCGAGATCCGGTCGGGGGAGAATCGTCTTTTCTTCCCGCGGGCGGACGCTGCGTTGTAGCGCGGTCGGGTTTGCCCCTCCCTGGCCGGCCCGCGGGCGCCCGATGAACCCCATGGCGCAAAAGTGCATTTTGTATGCGCGCCGGCCTGTTGTCCTCGGGGTTCTGCGCCCCTATCTTCCACTGATGCTTGTCGCCCGACTCCCGCTCACGTGCGTTACCCTCTTGCTGGCTCCCCTTTTTTTCGCCGCCACGGCCATCGCGGAGAAGCCTCGACCCAACATCATTCTTTTTTATATCGATGACCTGCCGCAACGCGGTTTGGGTTTCCGCGAAGCCTTCTTCCACACGCCCAACATCGACGCCCTGAGAGAGTGGGGGGTGGAATTTGCCAACAGCTTCGTCACCGCGCCGGTCTGCGCGGTGTCACGGGCCAGCTTGCTCACCGGCCAGCAACAGGCCCGTCACGGCATCGGCGATTTCGACACGCCGCTGAGCGCCGAACAACTCGACGAGAGTTTTTTCACGCAACTGCGTCGCGCGGGCTACAAGACGGCCTATCTCGGCAAATACGGCGTGGGTCACCCCCGTTCCCATCCCAGCGAGCTTTGTCTGCCGGAAAAGTGGTTCGATCTTTGGTATGGATTTGTCCAGGGCTCGAGTTACTCGCAGATGGAGGACGGCCAAAAGCGGCACATCACGACCATCATGGAGGAAAAGGCCATCGCCTTCATGGAAAACAAGGACAACCGGCCGTTCTTCATTCTCATGGCCCTGCTGGAGCCCCATGGGCAGGGCGGGCCGGGTGGGCCGTGGAATTACCAGGATCCCGAGTTCGAGGTGCCTCCGCCAGCGGCCCCGGCCGTCAAGCCGGGGAACATGACCAAGGAGGCCTTTGATGCGCTGCCGGACCCGATAAGGAACGGTCGCAACAACCAAGGGAAGAAAACCGTGGAGAAGCTCGACGAGTACATGGAGACGGTGAGGGCTTTCACGGCGCGGGCCGATTTGGCGGTCGGTCGGTTGCTCGAGACGGTGGAGAGGCTCGGTTTGGCGGAGGACACCGTGGTCATCTTCACGTCGGACAACGGAAGCATGTGGGGCGCCAAGCGGCTGGCCGGCAAATGGAACCTTTACGAGGAAAGCATCCGCGTCCCGATGATCGTGATGGACCCGCGGTTGGGAGATCGGAAGGGGGTTCGCGAGCAACTGGTGTCCAATCTGGATATCGCGCCGACGGTGCTGACCGCTGCCGGTTTGGACGTCTCGCCCGCCTTGCAGGGGCACAATCTCCTTTCCTACATCGAGGACGAAAAAGCGCCCGGTCCGGATTATCTCTTCCTCGAGCACGACACCGGCTCGGAATCCGACGGCCGGCCGCTGCCGCGTGTCGAGGGTGTGCGCACGGCGGATTGGAAATATGCCCGCTACAAAGACACGGACCCCGCCATCGAGGAGTTGTTCGACCTGACGGCCGACCCGGTCGAGGAGGTCAACCTGGTCTCCTCGCCCGCGCACGCGGCACGGCTCGCGGAGATGCGGGCCCTTTTCACCAAGGCCAAAGCGGAGGCCCGTTGAGCCGTTTCCGAAGCAACGCCCACCGCCCGTTCCCATGAAACGCGCTTTACGCGTCACCCCTCTCACCGCGGACTTCGCGGTGGTGGGCGGAGGCTTGGCCGGGATCTGCGCCGCCATCACCGCCGCGCGGGCGGGGGCCAAGGTCGTGCTCGTTCAAGACCGGTCCGTGCTCGGCGGCAACGCCTCCAGCGAAGTCCGCTTGTGGGCGCTCGGTGCCACCTCGCACATGGGCAACAACAACCGTTGGGCGCGGGAAGGCGGGGTCATCGACGAAATCCTCGTGGAAAATCTTTTCCGCAATCCCGAGGGCAATCCGGTGGTTTTCGACAGCGTGCTCATTGACAAGGTGGCGTCTGAACCCGGCGTGCAGTTGCTGCTCGACACGGCGGTCTTCGAGGTGGAGACCGCGGCCGATGGATCCATCGCCCGCGTGCGGGGCTTTTGTGCGCTGGACAGCAGCATCTACGAAATCACCGCGCCGCTTTTCGCCGATTGCTCGGGCGACGGGGTGGTCGGTTTCCTCGCGGGGGCGGCGTTCCGCATCGGGCAGGAGGCGCGGGGGGAATTCGGCGAGCTTTACGCCCCGGCCGAGGCTTCGCCCGAGTTGCTCGGGCACTCGATTTATTTCACCAGCAAGGATCTCGGACGGCCGGTGCGGTATGTGGCTCCTTCCTTCGCGCTGGGGATCGAGGACATCCGGCGCATCCACCGTTACCGCTCCTTCGAGGCGCGGTCGCAGGCCTGCAATTTCTGGTGGATCGAATTCGGTGGGCACCTCGATACGGTCCACGACTCGCGCGCCATCAAGTGGGAGTTGTGGCGCGTGGTCTACGGCGTCTGGAACTATATCAAAAACTCCGGCGTGTTTCCCGGAGTGGAAAATCTCGCTCTCGAGTGGGTCGGGCCGGTGCCCGGCAAAAGGGAGAGCCGCCGTTTCGAGGGCGATGTCATGATCACCCAGCAGGATGTGGTCGAGCAGCGTCCGCAGGCAGACGCGGTCTCCGGCGGCGGCTGGGCGCTCGATCACCATCCGGTCGAGGGCGTTTACTCGGAGAAACCGGGCTGCACGCAGTGGCATGCCAAGGGGGTTTATCCCATCCCTTACCGGGCGCTTTACAGTCGCAATGTGCCGAACCTTTTTCTCGGCGGCCGGCTCATCAGCGCCAGCCACATCGCGTTCGGCTCGACGCGGGTCATGGTCACCTGCGCCCACAATGGCCAAGCCATCGGCATGGCGGCCGCCCTCTGCGCGCGGGAAGGATGGCGGCCGCGCGATTTGCTGGTGCCGGAACGCATGGAGCTACTGCAACGGCAACTTTTGCGGGCCGGGCAATTCATTCCCGGCCTCGACGTGGCGGATCCCGGCGACTTGGCCCGCGAGGCCGGGGTCACCGCCAGTTCGACGTGGCAGTTCGCGGGGTTTGCTCCGGGTGGCGATCGGCTGAAGCTGGAAACGCCGGCGGCCCTGCTGCTGCCGCTGGAAGCCGGCGCCGTGCCGGCCGTTACCTTCTCCGCCGACGTGGCGGCTGATACTGTCCTGCTCGCCGAGTTGCGCGTCGCGGAGCGATCCGGCAATTTCACCCCGGACCGCACATTGTCCCGGCTGGAGCTGCCGGTGGCGGCAGGTCGGGATGTGCCGATCGAGATCGCGTTTCCCGTGTCGCTCGATCGCCCGCAATACGCCTTTGTCTGCCTGATGGACAACGACGCCGTGTCAATGCGGCTTTCGGAAGAGCGCGTGACGGGTCTTCTCACGGTGCGCCGGAAATTTCTTGGCAGCGTGGCGGTGGCCGCCGAGCAGGATCCGCCGCCGGGCAGCGGTATCGACCGCTTCGAATTCTGGATCCCCGGGCGTCGTCCGGGTGGCAAGAATCTCGCCTGCACCATCCAGCCGCCGTTGCGGTGTTTCGCGCCGGAAAACGTGACCAACGGGCGGGCGCGCCCGATGGACGGGACGAATGCTTGGGTGGCCGACCCCGGCGACCGGTCTCCAGAACTGCGCCTCTCGTGGGAGCGTCCCCGGTCGATCGCGTCTTTGGAGGTCTCGCTCGATTCTGATTTCGACCATCCAATGGAAAGTGTCATTATGGGCCATCCAGAGACCGTGACCCCGTTCACCGTGCGCGAATTCGACGTGCTCGACGGAGCCGGTGCGGTCGTGGCCCGTTGCCGCGACAACCATCAGACCCGCTGGCGGCATGTCTTCGACCCACCTTTGACCACGGCGTCCTTGTCCCTCGCCGGACTCCGCGCCAACGGGCCGCATCCCGTTGCCGTCTTCGAGGTTCGCTGTTACTGATCGGGCGATGAAAAAGCGTGCCGCCGCCTCCCGCCGCCGCGCGCGTGTGGCCCGCGGTGACGGCATTCCTTCGGTCGCGGTGCTGGTGGAAACGGGAACTTCGTGGGGGCGGCGGGTGGTGGCCGGTGTTCTCGAATATGCGCGCAAGAATGGCCCGTGGCACATCGATATCGCGCCCCACGGGCCGGACGAACCGGTTCATGTCCCGCCAGGCTGGCGCGGCGACGGCATCATCGCCCGCATTGCGACCCGGCCGGCGGCCAAGGAAATCAGGGCTACGCGGGCCGCCGTGGTCAATGTCTCCTCGGTCCGCCTCGACGGCTTCAACTGGCACCGGGTCATGACCGAGCCGTCCGCGGCGGCGCGTCTGGCTGCGGAGACCTTTTTGGCCCGCGGCTTCCCGCATTTCGGTTACGTCGGTAATCCCGCCAAAGGCTACGTGCAGGCGCAACACTGCGCCTTTGCCGATCTGCTGGCGGCCGAGCAACGCCCTTGCGCGTTTTTCCGGCCCACCGGCAACAAGGCGGACACGGTGGCGTGGGTGCGGCGGCTGCGGAAACCGGTGGCCATTTTTTGCTGGGGCCCGCTCATCGGACGCGAAGTCATCGATGCCTGCCTTAGCGCCGGGATCGTCGTGCCGCATGACGTGGCGGTTTTGGGCGGGGATTTCGACGACATTTTCAGCGAGGCGTCCTATCCGGCGCAGTCCGGCATCCAGACGGCTGCCGAACAGATCGGCCTGACGGCCGCGACCGTGCTCGACCGCATCATGCGGGGCGACCCGCCGGCCCGGCGCGAATGGCCGGTCCAACCCCTGGGCGTGGTCGAGAAACTTTCCACCGACACGCTGGCCGTGGAGGACACGCGGCTGGCGGCCGTGATGCGTTTCATTTCGGACCACGCGGCTGAGCCGGTGACGGTCAAAAGCATCTTGCGCGAGAACCCGATGGCGCGTCGCTCGCTCGAGCGGAAATTCCGGCGGGAATTCGGTTGCACCATTGTCGAGCACATCCGGCGCATACGCCTGAACAAGGCGCGTCTGCTGCTGGCCACCACGGACCACCCGATGACGCTCATCGCCGAACAGTGCGGTTTCTCCACTTACAATTACCTGAGCCGCACTTTCCGCGGGGCCACGGGACTGAGCCCGCAGCAATACCGTGCGCGGTGTCGCGCCACGCGGCTGTGAGAGCGGCGTCCAGCCAATAGTCGACGACCATCAGGGACGTCGGCTGGAGATCGGCGAGGCTGGCGCAAAAATGCATTTCCTATGCGCAGATGGCGGTGGCCGGCCCCGGCATCTGCCGTTAACATTCTCCTTATGGTTCCCCTCACACTTTCTCGCGCTTCGGCCGGTCTGCTTTTGGCAATCGCTCTTTGCGGTGCCCAAGCACGCGCCGAACCGGACCGGCTCGAGGCCGAGGAGTTCGCCTCCCCGAAGCTGGTCCGGACGGATGAGACTGCTTCGGGTGGTGCTTATGTGACGCGGGTCAACGCGAAGGGCGAGCCGGTCGGCCGCATGGTCAAGTTTCCCGTGTCCGCGGGGCTCGGTGAGATGCGCCTGTGGGCCCGGGGGCGCCGTTTCAAGGGTGCCATCGAATTGCGTTCCATGGAGGCCGAGAGCGAAAATCGGCAGGCCGGCACGATGGCCCGCGAAACCCGGCGCGAGTCACCGCGGCTGAAAATGGAATTCGGCGGGGATTCCGACGACTGGATCTGGGTCGATCTCGGCGTGCACGATTTGTCCGGGGTGGCGGTCATCGTGCCGTGGGCCCACGAGGATCCGGAGGCCGGGCCGCAGAGCGGTCTGGACTGCATCATTCTTTCGGCGGATCCGCAATTCGACCCCACCGCGGGCGATTGATCCCCTCCGCCCCGGGCCGGCAGCTTTTCCCTCCCTATGTTCGCCGTCGACTACTTCGTAATGATCGTCTGCCTCGTCGGCATGTTGGGGGTGGGGGTTTTCTACGGGCGGTTCATGAAGTCCTCGAAGGACATGTTCGCGGCGGGGGGGCAGTCGCCGTGGTGGGTGGCCGGGTTGTCGGGTTTTATGACGATGTTCTCCGCCAACACCTTTGTGGTGTGGGGAGGTATTGCTTACCAACACGGCGCGGTGGCCATGGTTATCAACCTGGCCTACGGCGCGGCGGCCATGGCGGTCGGCTTTTTCATCGCCGGCCGCTGGCAGCGCATGGGGCTGGTCTCCGTCTCCGATTACATGGAGGCGCGCTTCGGGCGCGCTGTCGTGCAACTGGTCACGTGGTTCAAGGGCATCGTCGGTGTTTTCAGTTTGGGCGGGGGGATTTATGCCTTGTCCACCATCCTGTGCACCTTGGTCGTCATCCCGGCCGACAGCCCGGTATTGTGGCTGCGCGACCCCGCCACCGGCACGTTGGCCGTGTTGCCGGTCACGCTGGCCATGGGGGTGGTGGTCATTGCCTACACGATGCAGGGCGGGCTGTGGGCGGTGCTGATGACCGATGTGCTGCAGTTCATTATTCTAACGGCGGCCGTCTGCCTGGCTGTGCCGCTGGCTTTCGCCCATGTGGGCGGCGTGGCAGCCCTCGCCGAGTTGCCGGAGGGATTCCTCGAACTGACGGCCCCGGACGCCGGCTACACTTGGGCGTTTGTTCTCGGGTGGGTTTTCATCCATGTCGTGGTCATCGGCGGCGATCCGCCTTTTGCGCAAAGGTTCACTTGCGTGCCCACGGCGAGGGATGCTCGGCGCAGTGCCTATCTTTTCGGGGCGCTTTACTTCGTGAGCCCGGTGATCTGGTTGCTGCCGCCCATGCTCTACCGGCTGGTCGACCCGGCGGCGGACCATGAACGCGCCTACATTCTGATGGTGCGCGAGGTTTTTCCCGCGGGGCTGGTCGGGGTGATGATGGCAGCGATGTTTTCCGCCACCGGGTCCAGCGTGTCCAGCGTGCTCAATGTTTACGCCGGCGTGCTCACGCGGGACCTCTATGTCGGGGTCGTGCGTCCGGCCGCGGGGGACCGTGAGCAAGTGCTGGCCGGCCGTGTCGCGACCGTCCTGCTCGGGCTGTTGATGCTCCTCGGGGCCTGGATCATTCCGAAATACGGGGTCACCTCCTACATTATCTCGCTCTCCAGCCTGGCCTTCGCGCCGCTGCTGTTGCCGCTGATCTGGGGATTGTTTTCCCCGCGTCTGACCCAACGCGGCGCGGTGTTTGTCATACTCACTTCCCTGGCGGTGGGCCTCTGCTACAAGTGGTTGCTCGTTCCGGGCGGGGCGCTGGCGGAGCTGCCCGGAGCCGGAGTGCTGGCGGCGTGGCCGTTGTTGGCGCCGCTGGCCGAGGCGGCGGTGCGCCACGGGCAGTTTTCGGAGATCTTGGTGGGCAACGGCACGCCGTTCCTTCTGCTGGTTCTCGTCGAACTGCTCGGCCTCTGGCGCGGTTCCCGGGCGGCGGGGTGGGAGCGGGTGCAATCCATGATCGGCCGCACGGCGGACAAGCCTGTCGCCCTGCCTTCCGTCTGGCCGGCCCGTATCGTTTCCGGGGCCCTGGCCGCCTTGGCCCTCCTGGTCGGCGCGGTGGCCGTGGTGGTGGCTGAGGGGCGGCTTACCTTGGCGGTCTTTGCCACGATTCTGGCCACCATCTCTGTCACCGTTTTCCTCGTCTCGCGGCGTCTGGGTGCGAGGTCCGGGAGTTGAAGCGGCGCAGATCGAGTTTGGGTTCCAGATCTGGCCCAGCCTGCGCCCGAGGATGAAAAACCGGCCGCGGGGCGTGGCGTGATTATCCATATTTAATACGCCAGCCGCCATTGTGCGTTTGGAGGTCGTTGTTTAGTGTTCTGTAAACCCCCAAAACTATGGCATCAAAGATCAACAATCTCCTTCTGGCTAGCGCTGTCCTTGGCGTGCTTTTAACGCCGCTGGCCAGCGCCCAGAGCACTCTCACGTGGATCGGCAACCAAACCAACAGCGCCAATGTCAGTGGCGCCAATAATTGGTTGGGCGGAGCGGCTCCAGCCAATGACACGGATTACGATTTTGTATTTGATGCCGCCAATCTCGTGCCGCCCGGCACCAGTGTGCCCCGGACATCGGCCACCTGGAACCGAGCGGTGGGCGTGCTCTCCCTATCCTTTGCCGGCAACGTGACCTACCCCTCGTTTACTTTCAGCGCTACTTCAGCCTCAATGATGACCCTCAAAGGCGGCATCACGGTGACTAGTGGAGGTCACCGCTTGGACAACCCGCTCACGGTGGGCACTGATGCGGAGTGGAACATTGCCGCCGGCTCCTCACTAACGCGCGCGGGCAAGGTCGACACCTTGACCATGGCGGCGGATCGCAAGATCACCAAGACGGGGGCGGGGACCCTGGTGCTGCAGCAGGCGAACGCGAACATGCTCGGCACGCTTGAAGTGCAACAGGGTGTGCTGCAGGTCAGGACTGTGGAGAACGCACTGGGCGGCGCCACGCTGGCGCTCAACGGCGGGACGCTGGAGATTTTCAGCAACAACACGCGCACCAACAACAACGCCACCACCACGGTGATTGGGGAGAGCATGGTGCGCTCGGCTCGGGAAGCGGAAGGTGCCGGGCTGTCCCATGTGATGGGAGCCTTGCAGCTCGGCAGCAGCACATTGACGGTGACGGCGAATGAGCTAAATACCAGCGGGACAGTGGACGTGACCTTCGGCAACACGACGCTGAGTAACGACGCCACGCTGGAAGTGGTGAACAATATCGCGGGCGCCACCACCCGGTTGACTTTGGGTGCGGTGGGCGAGACCGGCGGGGCGCGCGGGCTGACCAAAACGGGGAATGGCCAACTCTTGCTCAACGCCAACAACACTTACTCCGGCGCCACGGTGGTGAGCGCAGGTTCCCTTACCATCGGGGCTGGCGGTTCCGTGGGCAACAGCAGTGTTTTCGATGTCGCCAGCGGCGCGACCTTGGATGTCTCCGCCGTCACGGGCGGCTTCGCCGTCGGCGCCAGCCAGACCTTGCGGGGCAGTGGCACGATTCTCGGCAACACCACGATCAACGGCGCCCTCCAACCGGGCAACAGCCCTGGTTTGCTGACCTTCAACAACGATCTGACCTTGGGCAGCACGGCTGTCACCACGATGGAGATCAATAGTGCCGCCACCCGCGGCACTACATTCGACGCGGTCAACGTAGTTGGTCTGCTGACCTACGGCGGAAACCTCACACTATCGATGGGCACCACCTTTGGCGTCGGCAGCTACAGCTTCGATTTGTTCGAATTCGGCAGCACCGCGGGCAGCTTCGACACCGTGACGCTGGGCGACCTGTATTCCGGTTCCTTGGTCAACAGCAGCGGCGTGTGGGGTCTGGCCAACGGCCACGACACCTGGACCTTCACCCAAAGTAGCGGACTGCTGGAGTTGGAAGTGGTGCCCGAGCCCTCCACCTACGCCCTGTTGGTGTTGGCCGCGGCTGGCTTGGGTGCGCGTGTCATCCGCCGCCGTCGGCGCTAAACTTCGCTTGTGGAGGGCGGCCTTGGGTGGTGGCCGGGCAGCGACTTCAACCCGTTTAATTCGATCCGCCCGAAGCTTGCGGTGGCTACTTTGAGGCGATGACGCATATGTCCACAATTGATGCGCCCCCGCAGCTTGCCGTGTTCTGCAGATTGGCCGAAAAGTAATATATGGCGTGTTTGTTCCCCCCGCGCACTCCGGTCGCATGTGAATCGGAGGATTCTCCCCGCGCCTTCCGCCGCGGGAAGTTGGCGTTGACCCGGTCGTCGGCCTTCACACTGGTCGAGTTGCTGGTGGTCATCGCCATCTTGGCCGTCTTGGCCGTGCTGGCGGTCGGTCCGGTGCAGGCGATGATCAAAAGGGGGCAAGCGGCCAAAACGGCCGCGAACATGAAGCAAATCGGGGCAGCCATGCATACCTATGCCGCCGACAACGGCGGGTTTCTGCCCTCCGACATGGCCTCCGGTGGGCCTTTTTGGATCAAGGAACTCTGGCAAATCATTTACCCCAACAAGCCCTACAAGCCGATGACTTCGCAGGAGCATGGCGACCATTTCAAAGGAACGGTTTTTCACACGCCGGCCATCGAGAAGGTTGCGTCCGACGGGAAGTTGCCCCGGTCCTTCGCGGCCAACGCGGAGGTGCGGGTGCATTCGGTCGGGTCTTACGTCAAATCCCGGGATAATGCGCGCGCACGATTGGCTTCCATTCCTTTTCCCGCCAAGGCGTTCTTCCTCGCCGAGTCCGTCAGTTCCGTGCGGGTCAGATTTGCCGATCGCGACGCCCAGCTGAATTTTCGCAACGATGGACGGGGTTGGTTTTTGTTTGTCGACGGGCATCTCGAGTCACTGCGCCGCGAAGATGTTCCGGACGGCAAGGACGATGCCGGCAAGGACCATGCCTTTTGGGGCGGTCCCAAGTTGCCGGCTCCGTGACCGGCGAGACCGCGGAGAAAACCCTCATGAGCAAGATACTCCTTTCCCTTCTGCCTGCCACGATGTGGCTCCTCGTTCCCGCCGCCGCGCTCGCGTCGCCCGCGCTCACGTTCACGCAAAACGGGGACACTTTCACGTTCAAGACCCGCGCCTATCAGGTGGTGATCGAAGGCACAGGCTTCCGCTACGAGCTGCGCGACGGAACGGGTGCGGTGCTGGCCGCGGCGCATCCCGAAGCAGGACTGCTTTTCGGCTCCACGGCGGACGTCGATCTGACGCAGCCGGCTCCCGACCTTGCCGACATGACCGAAGGGCGCGTTTTTCCCGTGGTGGAAACCAAGCTGGAGGCGCAGAGCGGGCAGGGTGCGCTCTTCAGCGTGGTGAATTCCCGCGGTGACCGGGCCTCCGTGCGCCTTGACTTCCTTCCGCACCGCCTCCGGATGGCTGTGCGCCCCGAGGCGGATGGTGTCTACGGCATCGTGGCACGCACGGCGCCGGTGCAGCCCGCCTTCGGGTTGGCCGACCACGGCGGCATCGGCCGGGAGAGCGACGAGCTGACGGGGTTTGCCAGCGACTATATGGGGGCGCGCACCGCGCCTTGGGTCGACCACCCCGAGGGACGCCTGATCAGCAACTTCGTGATTTTTCCGCGGCAAGGCTTGGCCGCCGTCAATGTGGAGGCGAGCAAGAAGGTCGTGCGGCTGACGGCATCGGAGAACGCGCACGGTGCTCCCGCGGTGCGGGAGATGCCGGCGTTTTATTATTTTTTCGGCGAACCGCGGGAGATTTACCGGCAGTTGCGCGAGGTGCGCGAGGCGGAAGGTTTCCCGTTCCTGCCGCCAAAGTATGAACTTTTCGGCGTGGGATGGGAGGCCTTCGGGGCGCTGGGATGGACGACCAATGCCAAAACAGTGGAAGCGAACATCAATGCATATCTCGAACTCGGTTACCCGCTGAGTTGGATGGTCATCGGATCGGGATTCTGGCCTGCCGGGAGCAAAGAGTTGTGGGGCACGACAAGCTTCGGCATGTGGGACGAGCAGAAATATCCTGAGCCCCGTGAATTCCTGCGCCGGATGAAAGACCGCGGCCTGACCATCCTGCTCGGCCTGCGGATCGCCTTCAAGAAGGGCAATCCGTTCGGGGTCGAGGCGACCGAGCGAGGGTTTCTGATCACCGATGCGGACGGGCAGCCGCAGAACTTTGCCGACCGCGGACACCCGACGCACTTGCTGGACTTTGAAAATCCGGAGGCAGTCGAATGGTATGTCGAAAAATGCCGGATATGGCTCGACTACGGGGTGGACGGCTTCAAAGAAGATCTCATGTTCCTGCTGCCCAAGCTGGAACGCGACGACAAAGTCGATCCGGTCAACCGCGCGCTCATGGCGGAAGGGGTCCACATCATGGGGCGGAACATGTATTTCGGGTCGTCCACCGACCTGCACCGCTTCAATGACTTCAATTTCTACGAGACGCAGGACCGGGGGCCGATCAATGGGTTGGCTCTGGCCTACGCGGGATTCCCTTACGTGTATCCCGACATCGTGGGCGGCACGAGTGTGTGGAAAAACCGGGAGACCGACGGCGACGAGAAAGTGGCGCAGTATCTCATGCGCTACGCGCAATATGCCTCGGTGCATCCGGCCATGGCGTTCGGCTACGGGCCCTGGAGCCTCGGTCGAAAAGATGTCATCGACGTGACCCGCGAGGCGGGTCTCCTGCACGACCGCCTGCACCCCTATATTTACAGCTACGCCGTGCAAGCCGCCGAAACCGGATTCCCTTACACCTTCACCCCTTTGCCGCTGGCTTATCCGCAGGACCCGGACGTTTACGAGTTGGCGAACGTCAAGCGCCGCTCCTATCAGTGGCTGCTCGGAGAGTCGCTGCTGGCCACGCCCCTCTACGGCGATGATTACCACACCGCGTCGTCGCGGGATGTCTACCTGCCGGAGGGACGATGGATCGAATACGATTCCGGTGAGGCCCACGAGGGACCCCAGACGCTGAAAAATTATCCACTGCCGGTCGGGCGCACCCCGCTCTTCGTCGGGGGGCCCGGCATCGTCGTCGAGCAGGAATGGGGCCGCTTGCTGGCCAGGATCTATCCCGTCCGCGCCGAGGCGGCCATGACGTTCACCGACCGGTCCGGAAAAAAATCCGTCATCAGCATCGATGTGCCATCGTGGGAAGATGATCTCGTCCAAGTCACGGAGGTCGGCACCGGTGCCACCGTGCGTGCCGGGCGGCGCCGCGGCGCTCTCGAATTTGTCCTCGAGCCCGGCCTTGATTATGCCGTCCGTTCGATTCCCATGCCGCCTCCGGTGGTGCTCAAGGCGGATGATGATGACGGCGTGGCGCGCCCCGATTGATGCATGAAGCCGCGAATCACTATTCTGGCCGGAACCTTGATGGCCCTGGGCATGGGGCTGGCCGTTGTCCTGGGGGGCACGTCCCGCCCGCCGGCATCGACGCTGGACGAGGCATTCCCCAACCCGCCCCACGCGTCGAAGCCCCACACGTTGTGGCATTGGATGAACGGGCATGTCACGCGGGAGGGGATCACCCGGGATTTGGAAGCGATGAAGGACGCCGGCTTGGGAGGTTTCACGATGTGGAACACCTCCGAGGGTATTCCGCCCGGTCCGGTCGTTTACATGAGCCCCGAGTGGTGGGAGTTATTCGGACACACCATTGACGAGGCCGAGCGGCTCGGCTTGGAAATGGCGGCGCACAATTGCGCGGGATGGTCTTCGTCGGGAGGTCCGTGGGTCACCCCTGAGCGCGCCATGCAGGAGGTCGTCTGGACGGAGCGGCAGGTCACGGGTCCCGCGTCCTTTGATCAGGTTCTCGAAACACCCGAGCCCGCTCTGGGCATCGAACGCGACATGAAGCGCGATCCGGAGATCAACAAGCGCTACTACGTGCCCCGCGAGCAGGTGCGGGGCCACTACCACGATCTCAAAGTGGTGGCCTTTCCCTCGCGAGTCGGCGGAGGTCGCGAAAAACCGTGGCACTTGGAAAGGTGGCGCGAGAAGGCGGGCTTTGCCAAATTCAAGTCGGACTGGCAACCGGATGGACGCGAGCCACCGGAGGGCGTCGTTTTTCCGGAGGACGGCGTCATCGATTTGACCGAGCGGCTTGAGGCGGACGGACGCTTGCGCTGGGAAGTGCCGCCCGGCGAATGGACAATTGTTCGCATCGGCTACCAGCCGACCGGTCGGCAGAACCATCCGGCCCCGGTGGAGGGGACGGGACTGGAGATCGACAAGCACGCAGCCTCCGCCGTCGACTTTCATTGGGACAACTCGATCGCCAAGATGGTCGAAATGGCGGGTGAACGGACCGGACGTGTGTTCCGCCGCGTCCACATCGACAGCTTCGAGGTCGGCCATCAGAACTGGAGCGCGAATCTGCCGGAGGTCTTTTTCGAGGATCATGGCTATGACATGCATCCGTTCCTCCCGGCTTTGACCGGGCAGGTGATCGGCAGTGTCGAGGAAACCGAGGGCTTTTTGTGGGACTTCCGCAAAACGCTGAGTGATGCCGTGGCGCGGAATTACTACGGGCGCTTTGCCGAGCTGTGCCGGGAACACAACATGGAATTCAAGTTCCAGCCCTACGGGCATTTCGGCAACAGTGATGATTTTTCGATGGCGGCCATCCCCGACGTCCCGATGTGCGAATGGTGGGCCTTCCGCGAGCGGCCCTACCACACCGCGACCGGCAAACTGGCGTCCTCCGCGGCCCACACGCGCGGGCGCGAGATCGTGGATGCGGAGGCCTTCACCGGCGACCCCGAGCGCATCTTTGAGGAACATCCGGCCAGCATGAAAGCGCAGAGCGACTACTTTTTCTGCCAAGGGGTCAACCGTTTCAGCTTCCACACTTTCGCCCATGATCCCTATGACGCGCCACCCGGGCTCGGGCTGGGTTCCTACGGCTCGAGGATCGACCGCCGCAATACCTGGTGGCCCTTCGCCTCCGGTTACTTCGAGTATGTGAGCCGCTGCCAGCACCTGCTGCGGCAGGGGGAATTCGTCGCCGATTTCCTCTATTTCACCGGCGAGGACGCGCCCCGGCAGGCCAAGATCCGGGCGGACCTGGTCCCGCACCCGCCGGACGGCTATGACTTCGATTTCGGAGATCCCGGGGCGCTCATGGATTTGGAGGTGCGCGATGGACGCCTCGTCCTGCCCTCCGGGATGAGTTACCGCGTGCTGGTTTTGCCGCCGGATTCACGCTGGCGGCTGCCCGCCATGCGCAAAATCGCGGATCTCGTGAGCCGGGGGGCGCAGGTGGCCGGGCCGAAGCCGGGACCACCACCGGGACTTTCGGGCGGGGAAGCGGCGCGGGCCGAGTTCGCGCGTTTGGCCGACGAGGTCTGGGGGGATGCCGACGGCCAATCTGTCACCTCGCATGCCTACGGTCAGGGCCGCGTGTTCTGGGGCGAGGATCTCGATCAAGTCGCGGAACGACTGCAACTTTTGCCCGACTTCCGCTTCGAGGCCCCGGGTCAAGACCTCTCCGGCCCTACGCAATATGGCGGCTCGGGCATTGAATACATCCATCGCCGCGACGGGGACCTAGACCTGTATTTTGTCAGCAACCAGCACAACCAACCGAAGACGATCGAGGCGGTGTTTCGCGTCGCCGGACGCCAACCGGAGTTGTGGCATGCGGATTCCGGACGGATCGAGGACGCAGCGGTGTTTCGCGAGACCGCGGACGGCCGCACCGCCGTCACGCTGGATCTGGATCCGGCGGGTTCCGTTTTCGTCGTTTTCCGTCGTCCTGTCGCGGGCCGCTCGGTCGCCGCTTTCGAAGCGGAGCAGGACGGCGCGAGTATCCGGCGAGTCGGGGGTAGCACGGTCCTTGAGTCAGCACAATCCGGGCGGTTTTCCCTCGCGTGGAGCGACGGGGCAGAGCAGGAGATCGAGGTGGCGGAGGTGCCGCAAGCGCTCGAAATCAGCGGCCCGTGGACGGTGAGTTTTCCGCCGCAGCGGGGAGCGCCGGAGGAAATCACCTTGGACAAACTGGTGTGCCTGACCACGCATGAAAATCCGGGTGTCCGGTTTTTCTCCGGCACCGCCGTCTACCGGACTTCGTTCGACGTGCCGGCTTTGCCGGAAGGCCGGGATTGGTCGGCATCCCTCGACCTCGGCGACGTGCAGGTGATCGCCTCGGTGCGGCTCAACGGGCGCGATCTCGGCCCGGCGTGGAAGCGGCCTTTCCATGTGGAGGTGACTGACGCGCTCCGCGCCGGACGCAATGAGCTGGAAGTGCAAGTGGCCAACCTCTGGGTCAACCGCCTGGTCGGCGATCGCGAGCATCCGGATGACAGTGAGTGGACGACCGACACGCGTTCCACGGCCAAAGGCGAGGGTTTGGCCGCCCTGCCGGAATGGGTGGCCTCCGGGGGGGCTCGTCCGTCACCGCGGCGGGTCGCCTTTGCCGCCTGGCGCTGGCCACATCTGGCCACCACCAAAGAGCCCTTGCCGGCCGGCTTGCTCGGTCCGGTGCGTTTGGTCTTCTATACACGAACGCTCCTCGACGCGGCACAGGATTTATGAAAACCGGTCGGACACCATCTCGCGCCAAGCCATTTTTCCCGCCGTGGATGCAGTTGTCGGCCTGTTGCCTCACCACGGGTCTCGCGGCAGGCGGGGAACAAACCGAGCCCCGTCCCAATATTCTGTGGATCGTCGTCGATGACATCGGTGTCGAGTTGCCGCTCTTCGGGGAAAAAGCCATCGAGACGCCGAACATTGACCGGTTGGCGGCGGAAGGCATCCTTTTCACCCAAGCCATCGTGACCGCTCCGGTCTGCTCGGCCGCGCGGTCCGCCCTCATCACCGGTATGTATCAGACCACCATCGGCGCCAAGGACCACCAAAGCGGACGCGGGGCCAATCGGATCACGCTGCCCGAGGGGGTTGAACCGTTGCCGGTCATTTTCCAGCGTCATGGATATTTCACGAGCAATGGGGACTTCCCACCGGGACGCACCGCGTCGGCCGCCAAGACGGATTACAATTTTACCTGGGACCGCGCCATGTTTGACGAACCGGGCGGGGACTGGTCGGGGCGGGGCCAGGGCCAGCCGTTCTTCAGCCAGTTGCAGCTGTGGGGAGGGAAATACCGTGACGACCCGCGGTGGCACGAGACCGAAGCGCGCCGGATTCTCGGCAAACTGCTGGATCCGGAAACCGTCAGCCTGCCGCCTTATTACCCGCGGGATGCGGTGCTGCTGCGCGACCACGTGCAGTATCTCGATACCTTGCGGGTCACCGACCTCGAGGTCGGGCGCATCATGGATGATCTTGAAAAGCAGGGTCTGCTCGATGACACCTTCATTTTTTTTCTCGGGGACAACGGTCTCAGTCACGCCCGGGGCAAACAATTCGTCTATGACGAAGGAATCCGGACTCCCCTGATCGTCCGCGGCCCCGGCATTCCTCAAGGCGTGGTCCGCGACGACCCGGTGGAGCATATCGATATCGCCGCCACTTCGCTCGCGCTGGCCGGCTTGCCGGTGCCCGATTGGATGCAGGCGCGCGACATTTTGGCGGCGGACTACCGTCCGCGGGAGGCAGTTTTCGCCGCGCGCGACCGTTGTGGTGAGACGGTGGACCGCCTGCGTGCAGTGCGGACCGCACGTTACAAATACATCCGCAATTTCTACCCGGACCGCCCGCTGCTGCAGCCGAGCAATTACAAGGACAGCAAGGAGGTCCTGCAGCGGTTGCGCGCTTTGCACGCGGCCGGCGAACTCGACGTGGTCCAGGAACGGATCCTCTTCGCCCCGACGCGTTCTCCGGAGGAGCTTTACGATTTGCAAAAAGATCCCTTCGAACTCGAGAATCTCGCCGGCCAACCCGAACACGCCGCCGAACTATCCGCCATGAGGGAACGCCTCGCCGATTGGTCCGCCCGCACGGCCGATCCCCCGCCGGAGTCGGACGAAACCTATGCCATGGAAATGCGGCACCAAGCGGGGAAAATGCGCGGCGATCCTGCTGGCCGCCGGCAAGTGGAGGAGAACATCGCGTTGATGCAGCAGTGGGCGAAGGACAAACCCTTCCACCCGGAGTTGCCGGACCCATGATGCGGCGGAAGCCATGGCGTGTCCGGCAAGCTGCGGCCATCACGGCGCTCGCCTTGCTAGCCGTGCTGGCCGCCGAAACCCGGGGCGCGGCTTCCCGGCCGCCGCCACCTCCGCCGGCGGATGGTCCCGTTTTGGCGGAACCCGCCGATGGCGCCATCTCGGTCGGCGCGCTGCCGCATTTTTCGTGGCAGGATACCGCCCGGTATCCGTTTCCCGGCGATCACGAAATCCAGATCGCCCGCGATGACCGGTTCGCCGATCTGGCTGACGAGGACACCATTCCCGCGCTGATCAACTTCTACGTGCCCGCCCGCGAGCTTGCTCCCGGCAATTACCGGTGGCGGGTGCGCTACGTGCCACCCGGGGGCCCCGCCGGATCATGGAGTCTGCCGCGCCGGTTGCAGATCAAGTCATTCACCGCGGAGGAAACACTGACCGTGCCGGCGGGTGCCACTTGGGAACAGATCGGGGAGATTTTCGGACATGCCCTCGCCGCGGCCGCGGAGAAACCCGCGGACAATCCCGGTGTCCTCGTGCGCTTCACGCCGGGCGATTATCGGTTGGATGCACCGGATGAAAATGCCGCGTTGCTGACGGTGCCGGCCGGGGGCGGAGGAGTGGTGGTTGACGGCCAAGGGGCGAAACTCGTGATCCGCGCGCGCGGCACACGAGACACCAGTTTCTTCTCGGTGCAGGGGCCCAATCCCGGTGGCATCCAGATCCGGAATTGCGTGGTGGACTTTACGCCATGCTCTTTGACCACCGTGGCCGGCGAGGTCCGCGAGCTTTCGCCCCGCACCGGAAGCTTCCGGGTGGCCCTTCTGCCCGCTTACGCGGCATCCTTGGAACCCGTCGCGGGCGAAACCAAAGGGTTCTTCATCCAGCGCGGCACCTACCAGAGGATCATCGACGCCACCTGGGCCAACACCGAGGAGTCGTGGGAAACCGCCCGCGAGGACGGCGGCGATATGTTCCGCTTCACGACCGGCCGTTCCAACCTCCGCGATGTGGCCGAGGGTGATTATTTCGTGAGCTACCGCCAAGGTGGCGGCGACCTGTTTCTCTCGGACGACTTGGCGGAGGATGTGACCTTCAACCACAACACGTTCCTCGCGGCGCGCAACCGCTTCGGCAACATCAGCCGCCGCGCCCGGGTCATCGGCAACCAATTCCTTCGCGGCGAAGGCCGCGTGCTCTGTGCCCCCAAGGGCGGATTCGGCACGCTGGGCGCCCAGCACACCTGGGTCGAGGGCAACACGATGCAGAGCACGCGCGACGACATGTATCATCTGCTCCACGGCTACGGCGTGCTGCGCAACAACACGCTGGAAGCTTCGCAACGCAATGCGGTCTGGGTCCACGGCGAGCGCGTGCTCGTCGAAGGCAACACCATTCGGCATTCCGGCACCGGTGGCATTCAAATCGGTGGTAAAGGCATCACCACCAAACGGCTCGGTGACGGGGAAATGCTCCTCACCAGCACGGAATACCGCGGCATGCATGGTCTGATCGTCCGCGGTAACACGATCATCTCACCCCGCGACCGCGGCATCCACACGCGGTCGCCCGATGCCGGGGTTTTTGCCGGCATCCGGTTCAAGGGTATCGTCGAGCCGCAATACGAGGGCTACCAGTTCTCCGAGTTGGTCATCGAGGACAACACCATCACCGGACACCAGCGCTTCGAGGGGATCTATGTCCACGCGCTGAATGTTTCCATCACCGGCAACCGCATCGCCGAGGGGACGATGCGGGATTTCGCCCCGGGATCGGACGCCGGGCGCGAAGCGGGCATCTACGTGGACCGGAGCCGCAACGTGGTGGTGGCGGACAACACCATCAGCGATGCGCGGATCCCCGCAGACCGCCGGATCATCGTGCGGGAGAGCCCCGGGACCACGGTCGATGGCGTGACGGTGACCGACCCGCCGGGCAGCTTGCTGGATCATACCAGCCTGCCGCAGGAAGGTTTGCTTGCTTGGTATCCGCTGGAGGCGGTTGAGGACGGGGGTTCCGTCCAGTCTGATCGCGTCCGCAGCGCCGTCGCGTCCTTGCAAGGCACATGGGCGTGGGGCGTGGGCGTGGCCGGACAGTCGCTGAGCGGGCAAAAGTTTCACCCCGACCAGCAAAGCTGGGCCCCGGCTGAACCCTCGGGGGATGCTCTGGTTTTGCGGTCCGGCGGTGCTTGGTTCGATGCGGAAGTGGAGGAAGCCCCCGGCGAGCTTTCGGTCAGCCTTTATTTCCGCGCCGACCGCTCGAACCTTCGCGGCGAGGAGGTGCTTTTCGAGGCGTGGGGGGCGGACGGTGGCCCGCCCTGCCTCCGTCTCTTCCGCTCAGGCCGGGAACTGGTGGCGTCCGCACGGGACGGCGCGCAAGAGCGGACCGTCCGGGTTCCTTTTTACTACGACCACTATTGGCACCATGTGGCGGTGGTGTTGGCCGACGGAGCGCTCAAGCTCTTCATCAACGGTTATCTGGAGGGAGAGGCAACCGGCGTGCCGGCTATATCATCCCCGACGGTGAGCTTCCGCTTCGGTGCAGGGCGGGGACTGGAGGGAGAAGCTGCGGGATTTTTCGAAGGTTTGCTCGATGACGTCCGGATTTACCGGGGCAGTTTGTCTACACCAGCGACAGCCCCATGAAGCGCATGGCAAATTATGCATATTTGATACGCAGCGCGGGATGGCTATTGCCCGGCGGGGATAGTATGCAGAACAAGCTTCTTTCATGAGTCTGGTCCCACCCTCAGGAGGCGAATCCCCCGCCGCATCGCACCGCCCGCACGTCGCCGAGGAATTCGAGCGCGAGCCGGTGCCGCCGCGGGCACTCAAGGGCGGAAAGTCGTTCTGGGGGATGTATGCCGGCGAGCATGCGGCCGGCACGGAGTTCATGATCGGCCCGCTTTTCCTGCTGGCGGGGGTCAGTCTCAACGACATCTTCTTCGGCCTGCTGCTGGGCAACTTCCTCGCCGTGCTCAGCTGGCGCTACCTCTGCGCGCCGATCGCGGTGCACGCGCGGCTGACGCTTTACTACCAACTGGAGAAGATCGCCGGCACGGGGTTGGTCAAAGTCTACAATCTGGCCAACGGCATCCTCTTTTGTTTCCTCGCCGGGGCCATGATCACCGTCTCGGCCACGGCGGTGGGTGTGCCCTTCGGGCTGCCCATGCCGTCCTTCGACGCCATCTATCCGGAGAGCCTGACTTTCGTGGCGGCCGTGCTCGTCGTCGGCGCGGTCATCGCCGTGGTGGCAGGTTTTGGCTACGACACGGTGAGCCGTTTCGCCAACGTGGCCGTGCCGTGGATGGTGCTGGTCTTTTTTGCCTGCGGGGTGGTTGCACTCAAGCAACTCGGGGTGGACTCGTGGGCCGGACTGGAGGCGGTGTGGACCGAATCGATCGACTTCGCGCAAGGCAATGGCGGCGGCGAACAGACCATGGGGTTCTGGTCGGTGGTGCTCTTCGCGTGGTTCTGCAACTCGGCCATGCACCTCGGGATGTCGGACCTTTCCATTTTCCGCTATGCCAAGAAGGCGTCCTACGGCTGGGCGACCGCGGGTGGGATGTATGTCGGCCACTACATGGCCTGGATCGCCGCGGCTTTCATGCTTGCGGCGCAGATCAAGGTCGCGCAGAGCGCGGTGCCGCTACCCGGACCCATGGCTTATCACGTCACCGGGGTGGCGGGGATCATTTGCGTGATCATCGCGGGGTGGACCACGGCCAATCCGACGATCTACCGTGCCGGTCTGGCCTTCCAGGGAATCTTCCCGCGTTCCAGCCGCCTGAGTATGACATTGCTGGCCGGGGCGGTGGCGACGGCAGCAGCGGTGTTTCCCGCGCTGGCCTTCAAGCTCCTCGGTTTTGTCGGGCTCTATGGCACGATCCTTGCACCGATCGGCGGGGTTATTTTCGCCGACTGGTATCTGGCCCGGGCGGCCGGGGTGGAGCAATTCCCCGCGGCGCGCACCGGCGAGAAATACAATCTGGCCGTGCTCTTTGCGTGGCTGCTGCCCGTCGGCGTCGCGCTGTGGCTCATCACGGTGCACGGGGTGACCACATGGTATTTCCCGCTGCCGGCGTGGATCGCCTGCGCGGCGCTCTATCTTCTTTTCCGCAAATGGACGGCCCCCGCGGCCGCACCCCCATGAAAACGCTCCTCAAAATCCTGTCAGCCTTGGCGCTCGCGGTCGTGCTGGTCGCGCCCTTTCTTTATCTCGCTGGCGCGCTGTCCATGGCGCCCCTGCAAGCCTGGCTGCTCGGCGCCACCATTGTCTGGTTCGTCTGTGCGCCGCCCTGGCTGTGGGACGGGAGGGGTTGATGGGGGGCGGAGCGCACTCCCTGCGCGGTGCCCGGTGACGCAGAGGTGCATATTTTTTACGCAGAGGGCCCGTTGTTCGGTGCGATTCTGTGGTTAAACTGTAGCAGTGGAAATCCGGCCTGAATGCTGCACGCTGCAAGCTTTCAGCCGGTGTCGTATCGGACAAGCAGCGGCCTCCCGATAATTGATGAAGCTTCCCCCACTGACTTTTCTCACGGTTTTCGCCCTGCTGATTCCGGGCGTGTTCTGTTCCGCCGGTGAGTCTGCCACCAAACCCAATATACTTGTCATCCTGGCCGATGATCTCGGCTTTTCCGACCTCGGTTGCTTCGGTGCGGAGATCGAGACGCCGAATCTCGACCGGTTGGCGGCCCGGGGGCTGCGCTTCTCGCAACTTTACAATACGGCCAAGTGCCAGACCTCGCGGGTCTCTCTGCTCACCGGACGTTATCCCTACCAAGGCGGGTTTATGAGTCTGAAGCGCTCCGCGACAGTGGCGGAGACTTTGTCCTCCGGAGGTCACTTCACGGCCATGGTGGGTAAATGGCACCTCAAAGGACAGCCCACCGACTTCGGTTTCAGACGATTCTTCGGGCACCTCAGCGGGCATTCCGACTACTTCAAAGGCAACGACACCTTCCAACTCGACGGGCAACCATGGAAGGTCCCCGAGCAGGACTTTCATCTCACGGAGGCCAACGTCGATTTCGCCTTGCAGTTCCTCGCCGAGGCGCGCAAGGAGCACAAACCGTGGTTTCTCTACGTGGCCTTCAATGCTCCCCACTCGCCTTTGCAGCCACTGGAGCAGGATTACCGCAAGTATCTCGGCCGCTATGACGTCGGATGGGACGTGATCCGCAATCGACGGATCGCCAAGCAGGCGAAGCTCGGCCTGTTTGATGACGAGGTGACGCCCTGCCCGCGGCCGGATCACATTCCGCCGTGGGATTCATTGACTGACGAGCAACGCAATTGGGAGGCGCGGCGCATGACCGCCTACGCCGCGTTGGTTGACCAGTTGGATCGCGAGACGGGAAGGCTTCTCGACAACATCGCCGCCGCCGGTGAGTTGGAAAACACCTTGGTCATCTTCGTTTCCGACAATGGCTCGAGCCCGTTTGACCGTCGAAACACGGGCAGAGACGGCGCACCCTTCGAGTCCGGAGCCCACTGGACGCTCGGCACCGGCTGGGCCTGGGTGGGCAACACGCCGTTCCGCCTCTACAAGCAAAACCAATTCGAAGGGGGGATCGTTTCCCCGGCCATTATCCACTGGCCGCTTGGCTTGGCCGCTGACGCTGGCTCCGTGGCCGCCGCGCCCGCGCACTTGATCGACATTCTGCCGACCGTGGCCGAAGCGGCCGGCGTCGAGATTCCCCGCTCGTGGCCCGGGCGTGAACTCGCCCCGCTGGCCGGGATCTCCCTGCTGCCGGTCTTTGCCGGGAAGACCCCCGAGCCGCGCACGCTTTACTGGCTCTTCCACGGCGACCGGGCTCTGCGGGAGGGTGACTGGAAATTGGTCAGCTTCCGCGGCAATCCCTGGGAACTCTACAATCTGGCGGAGGACCGCACCGAATTGCGCGATCTCGCCGACGAGAAGCCGGAACTGCGCGACCGTCTGTCCGCCCGCTGGTTCGAAATGGCCGAGCAGGTCGATCTGGCACCGGCGGGCGAACGCAAACCACTCCTCGACACGGCGCAGCCCGTGCTCCATCGCGAGTGGAGTAAATTCAAACCAGCTGCAGCCAACAACCAGGATGCGCCGCGCGCACCTGCGGCTACCGCAGAGGAAGGAGCGCCCTCCGGAACATGAGTGCTGCAGATGATTGCCGGTCATGTGCAGGGCTCCGCGTCCCACGGGGGCGGGGCGTGCTTTGGCGGCTCGGCGCCGCGCTGTGCGCATCATTTGCGATGCTGGCCACTGTTTTTAGTCAGAACAACTTGCACGTCGAAGACTTCGGAGCCATCGGGGACGGCGTTCACGATGATGGGCCCGCGCTGCGCGCCGCGGCCGCCGCCCTCTCCAATAGCGCAGGTCCCTCGACGCTGAATTTCGGCTACGGGCGCACCTACCGCATGGGGAAAGAGCCGTTTGCCCATGGTTCCATTGTTTTCCAGCACTCGAGTAACCTGACCATCGAGGGCAATGGATCCACCATCGTCAATCATCCGGACAACCGCACTCTGGTTCTCTACCGCTGCGAAAATGTGGTGCTGCGCAACATCACTCTGGATATGGATCCGCCCCCTTTCACCCAAGGTCGCATCCAGAGCATCGATGTGGGCGCCAGGCAGGCGGAAGTGCTGATCGATCCGGGCTACCCTTTGCCTGAGACCGGCACTTTCATCGACAACACTTCCAACGATGTCATGCTCTACCGTCAGACGACGAGGGAGCCCGTGGGTGGCGTATTCAGCCGCAAGAGCGAGGTGGTCGACATGGGGAACCGTCTTTATCGCCTCACCTTCCGCAACTCATCGCTCGTGCAGAACGCGACGATCGGCGACCTTGTCACCATCAAGACGGCCGGCTCGGGTAATGATCTGCAGGCCCCGGCCCCCGATGGAAGTTTCATTGCCACGTCGGCCGGACTTATTCTGATCAATTTCAGCGACCATGTCACTTTGGAGGGGGTCACCTCTTATGCCTCGCCGGGCATGACGGTGCGGGCCACCTCGAGCGAGCATCTGACGATCCGGAGGTTCGCGCTGTTACGCAAGCCCGGGACCAACCGGCTGATCGGCAGCAACAAGGATGGCTTGCATCTCAAATACTTCCGCGTGCCCCCGGTGATCGAGGACAGCCGCCTCGAAGCCGGGATGGATGACACGATCGCGATATCGCAACCGACTTGCAAGGTTCTCTCTATAGTGGCTCAAGACCGGGTGACCGTCGTGGACAATGATATAACCTATTACAACATCGATGTTCGCGTCGGCGACACGTTGCTGCATTACCGTTCTGACGATCGTGTTTTCGGCGAGCACACGGTGACCGCAGTGGATCCGATCAATCGACGGCGGGCCACTGTGACGGTAACCCCGGCTTTTGCGACGGACTTGCTGATCAACGACACCCTCGCGGTCAAACCGTTGCAACCGGCCCGGATCCGGCGCGTCGAGATGCCGGCGTTTTTCCAACGGGGACTTCTGTTGCGCATGCCGGCGGTGGTCGAGGATATTCGCCAATACGGTGGCGCACGCTTCCTTCAATCAGCTGCAGCAGGTGCAGAGGGGCCACCCCCCCATGAGCAAAGCTATTTGCGCGGTTTAGCCGTCAATCCTGATTCGAGCCTCCAGTTTGAGTTTTCGGCCATAGCCAACCGCCCGGGGTCCTACAGCGCCATCATCCGCGACTCGGTCATCGGGCGCTCTGGGGTCAGCAGTGCCCCGGTTCGATTCACCAAGACCGACGGCGTGGATTTCAGCGGCAACCAGATCGTCTTTCCGCAAGCCTCCGCGGCGGCTTTCTTTACCGAATCCGCGGCCACCAACACTTTTGCCTCCGGCAATACATCTGCCATCGCCTCTTTCAGCAATCGCGAGACCACTGTGCAGATCAGTCCGCTCTACCGTTTCGGTGGACAACTCGGCGACGGAGGCTGGACTTTCGCGGCCGGTGCGGACAACCCGCAGATTATCGGCGGGGAGATCGCAGCCATGGCATCAGTCCCGAATGTCGTAGTTGAAAACAATGACCTTTGGATGCATGGCAGCCTCTTGCAGCGCGTCGTCGTGGTGGCGAGTCTACCAACCGGAGGACCGGCGCTCTTGCGCTGGAGAACCGGTGATGGAAGCTACAGCGAGTCCCGCCAAAGCATGACCACGGCAGCCAACGTCGCGGGCGTGCAGACTCTGGCTTTCGAGATGGAGGGCGCCAACGACCGGCCGGAGGAGTGGATCCGCGGCCTGCAACTGATCCTGCCGGCGGTCACCGGCCAACGCGTAGCGGTCCGCTACATCGCGCTCTCCGCCGGCGATGCCGACCGCGACGGTATCCATGATTTGGTGGAAGGTTTCGCCGACCATGATGGGGACGGGCTACCGGATATGCTGGATCGCGATTCCGACGGGGATGGGTTGGAGGACAGTGTCGAGGGTACCCGCGATTCCTCGGGCAATGATGTTCCGGATCGGATCAGCCGCGATTCCTCGGGTGACGGTGTGCCGGACTGGTTCCATTGGAACCGCTATGGCTACGCCCCTGCAGATCGTGTGGCGGACCGCAACGTGTTCCGGAATTTCCTGCTCGGCGATGCTTGGCAAGACTGGCGGATCGAAGCCAGTCGTCCGGCAACGTCTTTTACCCTTACCGGCACCGTGCCCGCGGGGCGGATTGCGCGGTTCGAGCAATCCGGCAATTTGCGGCAATGGCAACCCGCCGGCGAATTGGGGCCGTTCGGCGAGGAGCGTCTGGTCAGCGAGGAGTTCCTTGTCGGTCAAGCGCCGGTTTTCATGCGGGTGGCTTTCTCCTCGGATGAGTCGGCACTGCTGGCCCATGAGAGCTTTTTGGAACACGTTGACCTGTCTCACGATGGGGGTGGTCGCGGTTTCAGCGGCGATTTCCGCACGGTGATGGCCGAAGGGGGCAGTATGGCATCGGCCGAGGGGCTCGGGCATCCGCTCAAAGTCGGCCTCGGCCGGAGTGCGGGATTGGTTGTTTTCGGACCGGACGCGTCGTCGATCGCCGTCCTGCGCGGGTTGGACCCGTCCATATTTGCCGCGCACACCGGCAATGGAACGGATATCGACCGGGGTACGGTCTACTTGGCGTTTCTTTACCGGCCGGCGGACGAACCGGGATCTTCCACCGATCGCCTCTCTCTGGTCAAAGACGGGACCGAGGTCTGGTCCTGGCAACACAGTCCGGCCCACGCCGACTACCGGATACTTGCAGGCGCGACGAATGTGGCCACCGGCCTGTCCCCCGCTGCGGGGCGCACCGACCTCGTGGTCGTGCGTTTGGATCTGGATCCACTCGGTCTGGATACCATCCGGGTTTACCTCAATCCCGCTGATCTGAACGAACCTTCGGTCCCGCAGGCGCAGATGCAGGGCGAGTTTTCCTTCCGGGAATTCGCCCTCGGACGCGCTGGCCTCACCGGCATGGCGCAGTGGGACGAGATCACTTGGGCCGGCACTTTCTTGGGCGCCATCAACGGCATAGCCCCATGAGACCAATCCTCGCTTGGTTGCCGTTCCTCGCGCTGGGTGTCCCGTGCGCTCCAAGCGCTCCGGTGCAGACTTCTCCGCCGACTTCGCCGCCGCTCGTGGCCGCCGAGGCGGGGTCTTTGCCCGAGGGCTGCGAACGACTCGACCTCTACCTGCTGATCGGACAATCCAACATGAAAGGCCGCGGCTTCATGCCCGGGCAGGCGGCGAATGATCCGGCTATCATGATGATGCACTTGCGCAACGACTCATGGTATGTGGCGCGGCATCCTTTGCACCTGACCGGTGATCCCGATACCTTCGAGGGCTATGACAATGCCGGGGTCGGTCCGGGACTTGCCTTTGCCGAAGCCATGCTCGCAGCGGACCCGACGGCGCGCATCGGTCTGATCCCCGCCGCCAAAGGAGGGTCGAAAATCGGTCTCTGGTCGGGCCAGCGGCCGCTTTATCAAGAGGCGATTCGCCGCACCAAACTGGCCTTGGCAGCAGGACCCGCCGGCCGCACGCGTTTGCGAGCCGTGCTTTGGTTGCAGGGCGAATCGGACGCCGACCCCGCCTTGGCCGAGGCGTATGCCGGGGCCCTGCACAGCTTGGTGGACCGTCTGCGCGCCGACCTCGGAGACCCCAACCTGCCGTTCATCGCCTGCACGATCGGAGAAATGCGTGAGGGCGAGCCGGGGCGATTCTCGGCCGCGATCAACGCGACCTTGCTCGACTTGCCCCGGCACCGTCCCCGCACGGCCTGTGTCGATGCGCGCGATCTGCGGGGGCATATCGGCGACAAACTCCACGTCGACTCGGCCACAGCCGAAGAGATCGGGCGGCGCTATGCCGCGGCGCTCCGAGAACTTGAAGCGAAACCATCCGAAGCATCAGCGCCATGAAAGATGTTCCTGGCGAACCCGCCCCGACGGTCCGGGTCCCTTTTGCAGAAAGACGTTGGCGGCGGGAACGTTCAAAATTATGCATTTGGCCCCTTTGGTCTGGTTGGCAGCACTTGGCTTCCGGGGAATCGGGCCTCCGATCCCAAGGTGCGGGCGATGCGGAGGACCTCGTTCCATTTGACCATGCGCTCGCTGCGGGAGAAGGAACCGACTTTGAGTTGTCCGGCGTCGGTGGCGACAGCGAGGTGGGCGATGAAAGCGTCTTCGGTTTCGCCGGAGCGGGCGCTGACCACGGCGTTCCAGCCGGCTGATTGGGTCAAGCGGATGGCATTGATGTTTTCGGTGACCGTGCCGATCTGGTTGAGTTTGATCAGCACGGCGTTGGCCAGACTTTCCGCGATGCCTTCGCGGATGCGGTTAGGGTTGGTGGTGAAGAGGTCGTCGCCGATGAGTTGCACTTTGTCGCCGAGGGCCCGGTAGAGGCGTTGCCAGCCCGTCCGGTCGGTGCCGGCCATGGGGTCTTCGATGGAGACGACGGGGTATTTCGCGCACTAGCCGATCATCAACTCCGCGAACGCATCGGAGTCGAAGACCCGATCCTCCAACCGGAACTTGTAGAGTCCGCCCGCTTCATCGGAGGGCGACAAGGCTCGAGGATCTAGGGTTCTTCATGGTGGCGTAATTATGCACATATTATACGCTTGCGTGGCTTGCGATGAAAGGCGGAATCGGTTCAAATTTTACTGTGTCCATGTTTCCCCCCCGCGTGAAGTTCACTTCTTTCCACCTTTCAACCGGGTGGGCCTGCGTGGCAGCGTTTCTTGCTTTCGCGGCCATAGGCAGCGCCCAGAGCACTCTCACGTGGATCGGCAACCAAACCAACAGCGCCAATGTCAGTGGCGCCAATAATTGGTTGGGCGGAGCGGCTCCAGCCAATGACACGGATTACGATTTTGTATTTGATGCCGCCAATCTCGTGCCGCCCGGCACCAGTGTGCCCCGGACATCGGCCACCTGGAACCGAGCGGTGGGCGTGCTCTCCCTATCCTTTGCCGGCAACGTGACCTACCCCTCGTTTACTTTCAGCGCTACTTCAGCCTCAATGATGACCCTCAAAGGCGGCATCACGGTGACTAGTGGAGGTCACCGCTTGGACAACCCGCTCACGGTGGGCACTGATGCGGAGTGGAACATTGCCGCCGGCTCCTCACTAACGCGCGCGGGCAAGGTCGACACCTTGACCATGGCGGCGGATCGCAAGATCACCAAGACGGGGGCGGGGACCCTGGTGCTGCAGCAGGCGAACGCGAACATGCTCGGCACGCTTGAAGTGCAACAGGGTGTGCTGCAGGTCAGGACTGTGGAGAACGCGCTGGGCGGGGCCACGCTGGCGCTCAACGGCGGGACGCTGGAGATTTTCAGCAACAACACGCGCACCAACAACAACGCCACCACCACGGTGATTGGGGAGAGCATGGTGCGTTCGGCTCGGGGAGCGGAAGGTGCCGGGCTGTCCCAGGTCATGGGAGCTTTGCAGCTCGGCAGCAGCAAATTGACGGTGACGGCAAATGAGCTAAATACTAACGGGACAGCGGACGTGACCTTCGGCAACACGACGCTGAGTAACAACGCCACGCTGGAGGTGGTCAACAACGGGGCCGGGGCCACGACACAGCTGACCTTGGGGGCGGTGGGTGAGACGGGCGGAGCACGCGGGTTGACCAAGACGGGCAGCGGCGAGTTGCAGGTGGCAGGGTCCGGCACCTACTCCGGCAACACGACTGTTTCCGCCGGCACGCTCCGGCTGGCCACCAACGGCGCCCTGCGGTTTGTCATCGGCGGCAGCGGCACCAACAATGCCCTGGTCGGCGCCGGGACCACGGTGCTCGAAGGGCAGTTTTCCTTCGACCTTGCCGGCGCTTCCACCAACACGAACGCGATCTGGACCATCGTGGCCAACACGCTGACCAATTCCTACGGGACGAATTTCCTCGTCGCGGGATTCAATGGCGCGGGCGGCCTGTGGACCAACACGACCAACGGCGTCAGTTATGTCTTCGCCCAGTCCACCGGCGTCCTCTCCGTGCTAGGCGGCGCCCCGGTGAACAATTACGACTTGTGGGTCTCCTACTGGACGAACGCTGTCCCCGGATTCACCAACACCGCGGGCGCAGCCGACCCCGATGGCGACAGTTTCAGCAACGACCTTGAATTCGCCTTTGACGGCAACCCGACCGTCGGCACACCGGCCCTGCTGACCGCAACCACGGCAGGCAGCAACACCGTCTTCAATTACGTGGTGCGCAAGGATCCGCCCGGCGGCGTGGTCTACCAAGTGCAGGCCACGACCAACCTTGCCACCGGACCTTGGACCAACTCGGCGGTCAGCATTTCGAACTCGGCCAACCAGTCGGGGATCAATATTCCGGCAGATTATGAGCGCAAGGAATTCACCGTGCCGGTTGCAGCGCGTGAGTTCTACCGCGTGCAAGCCACCATTGCTCCGTAAGTCGAGCGGAACACGGCGATTTTGGGGTGGGGCCGGGCGCGGGGGTGCCCGGCGCTTTTTTACTTTGCCGCGAGATATCCGGTGCCGTCATCCCGAATTCGACACGGCCAGTCCCGAAAGCCCGCCGCCCGATCGAAGGTCGAAAAGGCATGAGGCGGTTGGTCTCAACGGGACGATGGATTCAGTGCGTCCCCGATTGCGACCCGGCGCCGGTGGAATTGACGACCTTGCACTGGCCGTCACGGAAAGTGTTTTCTCGTAGAACGAGGCCGTGCACGCCATCGCCGATCGCTCAAATCCCTGCGCGACGCCATGGAACTTAGCTCATTGTCCGCCAGTGCCGTCAATGTCTTGGGTCGTCACGGTATCTGCACGCGCGAGCAAACCCGCCAAGCCAACGTGCTCGAACGCCTCGCCCGCGGGCGCAACTGCGGACGCAAAACGATGGACGAGATCGCCCGATGGATGGCCCTAGACTCGGAAGCTAGTCCTGCTGATGCCGCCGCAACAGCCAGCCAAGCTGCCTGACATTCGGGCTCTCGCCATTTTTCGGTGGCGCGGTGCGGCTCGCCTACCGATGATGTTTATTGCCATTTATGATTGTCGCCAACGCACCAGGCCGCGCCGAATGGCTGGGCAATCACACCGATTACAACGATGGACTGGTCCTGGGGATCGGGCTGCAAGTCGGGGCGACGGTCACGGCGCGGCCCGCGGGTGACCGGGAGCTGGTGCTGCGGGCCTTGGACTTGGATGAGACGTGCGCTTGTGAATTGGACGCCCTGTCACCGGTCGAGGTGGGGTCTTGGGCGAATTACGTCCTCGGGGTAGCGGCTGGATTTCTATCGCGCGCGGCGAAGGCCCAAGGGTTGGAACTTGAAATCCGCAGCACGGTGCCTATGGGGGCGGGGCTGAGCAGCAGCGCGGCTTTGGAATGCGCCACAGCGCGGGCTTTGCAGAGGGCATGGGCCACGAATTTCGACGACATGGAGTTGGCGCAAATTGGGCAGGAGGCCGAGCACACGTTCGCCGGAGTGCGCTGCGGATTGCTTGATCAGGTGACCTCGCTGTTCGCCACACGCGACCATGCGGTGTTCTTCGATTGCCGCTCACTCGAAGTGGAACGTGTTCCGGTCCCGCCTGAAGCGCGCTTCGTCATCGTGCAAAGCGGTGTGAAGCATGCGCTCTCCGACGGCGCTTACAACGAACGCCGCGCCGAATGCGAGGAAGCGGCGCGGGTCCTTGGGGTCGGGAAGTTGCGCGAGGCCACGATGCGGCTGATCGACGAAGCGGAGCGTAGCGGTCGATTACAGGGTGCGGCCTTGCGACGATCGAGGCACGTGGTCGGCGAAAATGCGCGCGTTGCGACGGCAGTGGAGGCTCTCCGCGTGGGTGATCTGGTCAAAGTCGGGCAGCTCATGGATGAGTCGCATGAAAGTTCTCGGACACTCTTCGAAAATTCCTGCGAGGAACTCGATTTTCTGGCGGCTGAAGCGCGGACCATTCCTGGCTGCCTCGGCGCGCGTCTGACCGGCGGAGGATTCGGGGGCGCGGTGCTGGCCTTGGTCAAACACGGCACGGAAGACGACTTCGTAGAGGCGATCAGCGAGCGCACCGACCGGGCGCGGGGAGGAGTTCCGCAGACCTTGGTCACCGGCGCAGGCGGAGCGTGAAGGATGCACCGCGGCCATGACGCAAACAGATTTCGGGGCGATGGGTGATGGTGCGGGGGTGTCTTTCTTCACCATCGCACATCCCTCGGGAATCCAAGCCAGTGTCACCAATCTCGGAGCGACCTTGGTCTCCCTGCAAGTGCCGGACCGTAGCGGTAGCATGGGTGAGGTGGTGCTGGGTTTGCCCCGAGCGGAAGACTATCTGCGCCATGCCGGTTCTTACTTCGGAGCGACGGTCGGCCGCTTCGCCAACCGGATTGCAGGCGGACGATTCTCCCTCGACGGACGCGATTATCAGCTGAACACGAACAACGCGCCCGGCGGCATTCCGTGCCATCTGCACGGAGGACAACACGGCTTTCACCGCCAAGTTTGGACCGTCGAAGCCTTGCAACCGGACGCCGTTCGTTTCCGCTACCGCTCAGCCAGCGGGGAGGAAGGTTATCCGGGGAATCTCTCGGTTGCCGTTACCTACCAAGTCGGACCGGGCAGGGTGCTGACATGGACAGCCGAGGCCACCGCCGATGCGCCTACGATCGTCAATTTGGTGCACCATCCTTACTGGAATCTATACGGCAGCAGCACGGATACCATCAGCCATCACGTCCTTAAGCTTTTCGCCGATGCC
>JAGYIO010000001.1 GCA_018402585.1 Chthoniobacterales bacterium | reverse complement strand
GGCAACGCGTCCATGGTGGATCGCGCTCTCCGAGCGCGATATTCCGTCATGAAAATCGCGATGTGTTCCTTGCGATCCACCCGCACCGGAAAATATCAACCACCGATAGGTGGTGTTTGGAGTCGTTCCGGCGCCGGGGACGGCGCCGCTACATTTGGCTGTAGCGCCGGCGTCCCCGCCAACGAATCCATCGGTGGGTGGCGCGCGAATGCCGCTGCAGCGAATTCAGAGGAAGGCGCCGGGATCGAGCTTGAAGTGCTTGCCCAAAATGCGGGCGTGCCCTGCCGTAATGTTGCGGTCGCCTCGAAGAAGCATCGACCCGAGCAGACGTGAGGCACCGAGGATGCGGGATAAATCGGCGCCGGACAGTTCGTTTTCTTCGCAGAGTTGGCGGAGCAATTGGCGTCCACTGATCCGCGGTGCACAATCGCCCTCGTATTCCCGCAGAAAGAGGGCAACGGCTTCGAGGTAGTCTTCCTGTTCCCTGTTCAAGGGAAAGCCGGCCAGGGCGTCGGCCACCGCGGTGGCCTCGGCGGCCGCTTTGCGGTCATGGATGGGACGCGGTAGCCAGAGTTTGGTGCAAAGCGCGTGGTAGGTGGAGGGAATCGCGGCAAGACTTTTGAAGTGGGGACGGCAATCACAGGTGCTGGCGGTCTTCATAGTTTTTCCTTCGATCGATTCTTGGAGTATTCGGCATGCGTCATGAACATGAGCACGAAAAGGAGTTGTCGGTTGGAGTTGGCGGCCACAATGAGGCGAAAGGAGTGGCCCGCAATATTGAAGACCAGAACGATACGGCCGCTGGCGACTTTGACTTGGTCGGCGCTGCGCCAAGTTTTGCGGACCTCGGCGAGACTGCGCCACGACGCCGCGAGTGCCGACTGGAGCCAAGCATCGAGCGAAGCTTTGGCACGGGGATGGAGTTTGGCGTATTCACGGATGCGGTCTGGTTTGGTGACCCTCATTAAATACAAATTGTATGCATAGGGAGCACTCCGGCAAGCGGTGGATTTGGGAGGTCTGCGGGCGACGGGCCAGTCGTTCCGACCCCGATAAGCATCTTGTGCGACGGCGCTTTTTCTTTATCCTGCGAGCGCAAGCCGAGCCGTCGGATCCACAGCGGCGTCAGGCCGCCGCACTCCAAAAGGGCTGGACCACTGCAGACGCGTGAAAGTTTGCTCACTGTCCCCGCGGGCCGCGAGCGATAGCGCACCCATTATCACCTTCGTCCACCCCACGCGGACAAACCGTTTGCCCCCGGGGCGTTCGGCGCCGAGACTACGGATCGTTGTCATTGTTTCTGGTGTGCCGGCCGCGGATCTCCAATTGTGACGACACTACGTAATGTCGGTGTTGGTCGCGGCCGGAGAAACCACATCCATGAAATACACGCCCGCCCTTTGTGCCGCGCTTGGCCTTGGTGCGCTCCTCACCCCGCTCGCCCGCGGGCAGACAGATCTCTACGTCGGCTCCAATACGCCGGCCAACACCTTGGACTTCACCAACGGGACCAACGCCTACGCGAACACTTTTGTCGGCTTCACCGCCGACGCCTCGAACAATGCGCTCGGCGTGGCCAACGCTGGCACGTTGCTGACCAACAGCGGCGACATCATGGTCGGCGGCGCCGGCGGCGGCAACAGCCTGGTCATTTCCGGCGGTGGTACGGTGGCGGCCGTGGCGGCAACCATCGGAGCCGACTTGAATTCTACCGGCAACACCGTGCTGGTCACCGGGACGAATTCTGTCTGGGCGAATAGCGAGACTCTTCTCGTCGGCAACAGCGGAAGCGGCAACAGCCTGGTCATGAGCAACGGTGGCATGGTGACGGCCGGGTTGCGGGTTGCCATCGGCTTGGAAGCCACTGCCTCCAACAATGCCGTGCTGGTCACCGGGACCGGATCGGTGTGGACCAACAGCGACGATCTCTACGTCGGCGAAGCCGGCAGCGGCAACAGCCTGGTCATTTCCAACGGCGGCACGGTGGCGAATGGCTTTGGTATAATCGGCCTGGCCGTTCACTCTTCCAACAACAGCGTGCTGGTCACCGGCGAGGGCTCCGTCTGGTCAAACAGCCTTGGCCTTGTTGTCGGTGATTACGGCAGCAGCAACAGTCTGACTATCTCCGATGGCGGCCTGGTGGCGAACGATTTCGGCTACGTGGGCTACGGTGCGACCTCCTCGAACAACTCCGTGCTGGTCACCGGGACCGGATCGGTCTGGACCAACAGCGGCGATCTCTATGTCGGTTACTCAGGCACCTCCCACCGCATGGTCATCGCCGATGGCGGCAAGGTTTACAACGTGAATGGCTTTGATGACGGGGCCAGTCCTCTGGATAGTTCCAACTCCGTGCTGGTCACCGATACCGGTTCCGCTTGGGTCAACTCCGGCAACCTGACCTTCGGACTGGCCGGGCATGATAACAGCTTGGTCATCTCCAACGGTGGCTTGGTTACGGTTGGAACCAATGCTTACGCCGGCGACGAGGCCACGGCCTCGAACAACAGCGTGCTGGTCACCGGGACCAATGCCGGGGGCACGGCCTCCACTTTGAGCGTGGTTGGTTCTCTCTTCGTCGGCAACAACGGCAGCGGCAACAGCCTGGTCATTAGCAACGGTGGCACGGTGGCGGCCGCGGTGGGTTTCATCGGAACTGAATCAGAATCCACCGGTAACAACGTGCTGGTCACCGGGGCGGGCTCGCTCTGGACCAACAGCGCCGTGCTCTCAGTCGGCTTCTTCGGCAGCAGCAACAGCTTGACCGTGGCCGAGGGCGGCAAGGTGAGTGCCTCAAGGGTCGACCTGGCCGCGCAGGCCGGTTCCTCCGGCACGCTGAACATCGGCCGCTTCGGCACGAATGATGCGGCCGGCACGATCAGTGCCCCGACCATCGCCTTCGGCGACGGCACCGGAACGATCAATTTCAACCAAAGCGATGCCACGACGATTTCCGCCGCCATCTCCGGGGCGGGCACAGTCAACCAACTCGGCAGCGGGACGACGACCCTTTCGGGAAGCAATAGCTACACCGGCGCGACCTCCGTGGCAGCCGGCACCCTCCTGGTCGAAGGCGAAATCAGCCTGAGCGATGTCTCCGTCTTGAACGGCGCCGCCATCGGCGGCGATGGCGCGCTCGGCGGCAGCCTTTCCCTGGCGGCCGGTGCGCAATTTGTTTTCAGTCTGACCGGCGCGCTGACGGTCAACGGGGGCTCGGTGACTTTCGGCGACTTCGGCATCGACGACCTTGTCGGGTTGGACAGCACCGTGGCCAACGGCGCCTACACCCTGATCGACGGCACCGCGCCGATCAACTTTTCCCAGGTCGCCAATCTCGGTGCGCAAAATGCCGTCGGGATCGTTGGCGGCAAGCAGGCCTATTTCAGCGAAGGCAGCCTCGTCGTCAACGTCATTCCCGAGCCCTCGACCTACGCGTTGCTGGCCTTGGCGCTTGCTGCCTTGGGTGCGCACGTGCTGCTTCGTCGCCGCTCGGCCTGAGTTTTTGAACAAAAGGTAACGAAGGAAACAAAGGGGGGAGGACTGGGCCCCCCGGAAGCCTCGCCGTCCTTCCTCGCTGCCTCCGTGCTCTTCGTGTCTCCGTGAGAGTTCACAGGTTCCCGGTCTAAGGCTCGGACGGCAGGGAGCGGATATTGCTCTCACCAAGGCACAGAGATCACGGAGAGGAAATGGCCTGAGTTTTAGTAGATCTCGGCACCTCGGGGAAAGCGCTTGCTGACGTATATCCCTATGGATATCCTTAACCCATGACCACCACTTTGCAGCGTTGGGGGAACAGTCAAGGCGTCCGCATTCCCAAAGACATGGTCGAGATGCTTGGCCTGGAGATCGGTTCAGATCTGGCCATCGAGCTGTCCGAAGACCGCTCGCACATTGCCATTGTTCCGGTTCACGACGAGCGACCGGTGCGCCGTCGGCACCGGATAAAAGACTTGGTCGACGCGAGTTCGGCTGGGGCTTTTAAAGGAGAGTTTACTTGGGGGCAACCGCAGGGCCGGGAGGTCTGGTAAATGGCGGCTTACGTCCCGGTCCAAGGGGACTTGGTCGTGCTCACTTTCGATCCGCAGGCCGGGCACGAGCAGATGGGGAGGAGACCCGCGATCGTGGTGAGCGTCGAGCCGTTCAACCGCGCCACTCGACTTGCCGTCTGCTGCCCGATCACTAACACCAGACGTGACACGCCGTTCCATGTGCCGGTGCCCGACCATTGCGGTCTGACTGGATACGTCATGTGCGAGCAGATGAAATCGATCGATTACCGAGCGCGGCGAGCCAAGAAAATCGGCTCTGCTCCGAGGGAACTCCTCGACGAGGTTTTGTCCGTGGTTGACGCGTCTCTTTTTCCTGAATCCAAATAGAGGAAGGTCCTCGCAGGGCAAGGCAGACTGCGCGCGGCGCCGCCGCCTTCATGCGCTGGCGCAAACGCGCGAAGATTTCCTGATTTTTCCATCGCCGCTCACGAGCAACACCCCTCCCGCGAGGGCCGGGGTTTTGGTTCGTGCGCTCCTTACTGAGGTCTCAAGCGGTGTAGAGGTCTGCGGCGTCGAAGCCCTCCAGCAAGCGGTGAAGCGACTGCTTGAATGCGGGACTGGACGGCAGAGATCCGATCCACTGGATCCCGTGAAGCAACTCCTCTCGGATCGGACCGATTTCGACGAGATCTTTGACATGGCGGCGGCCCTCCTTGGGATCAAGCGCCGCATACATCTTGAGAGCGATCAAATCGATGCGATCCATGAAGTACACGGTCAAGCATGGGCCGAAATCCTTGGCCTGGACGGCAGAACGCTCCAGAGCTCAGACGGGCAGCCCGCGAACGAGGACAGCCGAAGCGGCACCGTTGAACCAACCGGGTAGCAGTCCGAGCGATAAACCGGCCGCGGCTATGGCGTCGTTCACTTCGGGTGAAAACTCATCGATGGCCTTCTTTGCGCGTTGAGCGGGCAAGCGCCGCCCACCGGGCGAGATGAGCGGGAGCGGAGAGTCAACGCAACGAGGGTGACGAAGTTGGGAAGGGCAGGTTGCCTTGGATGCGCGCCGTCTCTCCTTCCTCGCTGCCTCCGTGCGCTTCGTGTCTCCGTGAGAGGTGTCAGTTTCCCGATCCAAGGCTCGAGCGGCAAGGGGCAGAAATTTCTCTCACCAAGGCAAAGAGATCACAGAGAGGAAATGGCCTGAGTTTTTGCCCGGATGACCGGAGCGCGCGAGGCCGCACTCAGTCGGCGCGCAGAGGATTTTTCCAATCGAGGCCGGGGAAACGCGCGAAGTCACTGTCGTTGCTGCAGAGGGTGGCGCGGTTTTCCATCGCGTGGACAGCCAAGGAGGCATCGGAGGTCAGCGCGCCCGAGACACCGGCGCGTTGCATCAGGTCGAGAACCTTGGCCGCATGATCTTCCTTCGGCAGAAGAACACGGACGCCGGGTTGCTTGAGCCAGGTGAGCACCACGCGCTTGGCCGCTTCGACCGATACCATGGCCGGTCCGAGTCGGGGATGGGTTGCGATGCGCACGAAGCCGAGAGAGATCTCGTGCGGCAGCCCGATGATCTCGCCGCCGGCCAAAGCTGATTCCCACCAGCGGCGAGCGGATTCGTGTTCGCGCGAATACGGATTATAAGCGTAGAGCAGCAGATTCAGGTCGGGCAGGATCATCGCGCCAGCTCGTGCATGGTCTCCTCGTCATCCAGCGCATCGGCCAAGCGATTCATGCTCCGCCCTTGCAGTTCGGCGGGAAAAGGAGCCCCGAAAAGAGGCTCCACCCGGAACTCCGGCCGGCCGCCGCCGAGCAGAGCCCGGCGCACCGCCAGGTTGAGCACTTTCTTGAAAGATTGCCCCGTGCGCTGCACCTCTTGGCGAAGCAAGTGCTCCGTGTCGGCCTCAATCGTCACTGTTGTTCGCATGGTGATATGGTAACATCATAATATTTGCTGTCAAGACAGCAACCTGTAAACAGGGTGGTCTGCCCAGAGCCGCGCTCGCCGGATTTGCCCAACCCTGAGTTTTTCGCTCAGATGACGGAAGGGGAACCGCAGCGCGAGAGGAGCGAGGGAGTCAACGAAACGAAGGTAGGAACGTGCGTCCGGGATTTGCTCTTGAATTTGGGAAGGGCAAGGCGAGAGTCTCGCCATGATTTCTCACGTGCGGCCATGTCTCGGGGTCTGTGCTTTCCTTCTGGCCATCGATGCCACGGCGCAAACTTTTCCCCCGGCCAACCCTTTCATGGGACCACCCGGCACCGCCACGATGCACGCCAACGCGGCGTCGTCCGACGCCACCACGAATCCGGGACCCGGCTCCGGGCCTGTCTCGATCATCAATACGAATTACGGCGCTGTCTTTCCGACCATCCTCATGGGATCGGACGGACTGATCGTGTCGGTCGCCACCCGGTTGGAAAACCGGACTCCCTACGTTTACCTCCTCAACCCGACCACGCTCGAGTCGCTGGCCACGCCGATGGAGCTCGTCAGGTCCACCACAAGTGAACTTGCCGGCGGGATTTATTCCTACTTGGACAACAACGACCGCTTGGTGCTGGTCAACGCCAACGGCTTTCTCCAGCGAATTTCCCACACCCAGGCGGTCGGCGGTTCTTGGTCGCTCAACGTCGAGTCATCGGTGCAAATCGGCTATCCCGATGTCGTCGGCCTTGTTCCCGACTACCAAGGAAGGGTCTGGTTTGCCACTGCCCAGGGAACATCGGCCGGTTCGGGGGCGGTGGTCGGCTATTACGATCCTACCACCGCGCAGACCGCACACTTCACCCTGCCGGCCGGCGAGCAGGTCGCCAACAGCATTTCGTCTTCGCCCGCCGGTGTGGCCGTTGCCTCCACCGCCGCTCTCTACATGTTCAATGCAGGGACCAGCGCACCGGAGCAACTTTGGCGTGAAACCTATGACGCAGGTCCGGCCCGCAAGCCCGGGCAGTTGAGTTGGGGCACGGGCGCCACGCCGGCTTTTTTCGGACCAGACACCGGCTATGAATACCTGACGATTACCGACAACGCCGCACCGCAAGAGAACATCCTGGTTTACCAGACAAGTTCCGGCGCCTTGGTCGGCTCGGTGCCCTTCCTGACCGCCGGCGTGAATAGCGGCAACGAGGATGCGGCGATCGCCGTGGGCAACAGTATTTATTATCCGAGCACCTACGGCTACCCGTATCCGCCGTCGGCGGAGAGCGGTCCGAGCGACCCCGCATCCGCGCCGTTCGTCGGCGGTATGCAACGCGTGGATGTGCTGGCCGACGGCAGCCTCCAAACCGTCTGGTCGAACAGCATGATCACCTCGGCTGCGGAGCCGCGCTTGTCGGTTTTGGACAACCTCATCTACACCATGAGTGTCGACACCAACACCGGCGTTTACAGCGTGATCACGATCGATCCGGATACCGGTGCACTGCTCAGCAGCACTCCCTACGGCTCCTCAGCCGGCGACAACCCGCTGCAGATGGTCAGCATGATCAGTCCCGATGGCGTGCTTTACCAAGGCACGGAGCGAGGTCTCATCCGGGTCGAGGCCGTGCCGGAGCCCTCGACCTATGTGCTGCTTGCCATCGCGGCCGTCGGCCTCGGTGCGCACATGCTACGTCGTCGCCGCTCGGCCTGAGTTTTTGCACAGATCACCCGAGCGCCCGCGCGCTCCGGTGCTCGTTATCTTCTGTTTAAACCCGTCCGGGCGCGTCAGTTGGTGGCCTCGCCGTCCTTTCTCGCTTCCTCCGTGCTCTTTGTGTCTCCGTGAGAGTTCTCAAGTTCCCGGGCCGGGGCTCGGGAGGCAAGGGGCGGACATTGCTCTCACCAAGGCACGAAGATCACGGAGGGGGAATGGCCTGAGTGTTTTGCACACAAGGTAACGAGCACCGGAGCGCGCAGGCGCTCGGGGCAGATGGCCACAGGCCACCGCAGGCGAGATGAGCGGGAGCGAGGGAGTCAACTTAACGGTCTCTCCGTGATTTCCGGACCGAAAAATCGCGCTCGGAGCGGGCGATCCACCTGTTCGCGCGCGGAGAATGCCATTGGAGAAAAAAATCGATTTTGACCCGGGAAGTGATAAATTTGGTTCATGAGCTTCGCACAGGTGATTGAGGAGCTGCCGCGTTTCACTGCGGCGGAAAGGCAGGAATTGTTGAGGAATGTTTTGGAACTGGATGATGAGGTGCTCTCGGACTCGGAACTGGCGCTCGTAGAGCAGCGGTTGGCGGCTTATCAAGCAGACACGGCAAGGGCTGCTGCGGCGGAGACCATGGCGGTAAGGATTCGAGCGAGATTTTCCTCGTGAATTGGAGAGTTGTCGTTCTCCCCGAGTTTTATTCCGATTTGGAGGAGGCCGGGGAATGGTATGAGCAAAAGCTCCAAGGACTCGGGACGAGATTTGCCGGTGAGGTTCTGGATGTGTGGGCTGATTTGGCGGTCAATCCCCTGCTCGGTTGTAAAAAACATCCCCGCCGAAATATCCGTTGGCGATATCCGGCAAAATTTCCCTACAAGATCGTGTATTCAGTCGAAGAAAAGACAAAAACTGTTGTGGTCATTGCCTTGATTCATGCGGCAAGGCATGCACGGGTGCTCGGAAAGCGGATGCAAGGCTTATGAAACGTATTTTGGCCATCCACTACAACCGGCGGAAAGTTTACATCCGGCACATCTTGACGCATAGTGATTACGACAAAGGAACTTGGAGGGTATGAGCGCGGCACAACTCGAAACCCTCACGCGGAACTGGGCGCCCATTTCCACGCTCATTTGCTTGCCTCGCTCCGATGCGGATTACACACGTCTTGTTGCCCTCTTGGATGAGATTACCGACGAGGTGGGCGAGGACGAGAATCATCCGCTCGCCTCGTTCATGGATGTGCTGGGAACGCTGGTTGTAGGCTACGAGACCGACCACGTTCCTGAGTTGGTGTAGCAGGCCGCCGCACTCCAAAAAGGCTGGACCACTGCGCCGACGCTTGCGCAGGAGGGTTGCCTGCAGCAACAGAGGAAACGAAGAGCGGGGCAAGCTTAGGGGATTCGCCTTCGTTATCTTCTGTTGGAACCTCGGCCTGATTTCACTCTTCACTCGTCAGCAAAAGCTGGAAGGTGCGCAGGATTTCTGTGGATGCGGCGCCTTCCAATTCACCGACGCGTTTCAACGCGGCGGTGTTGATCGGGCGCAGCAGATCGCAGGCCACCACATAGTCGTCACCGCTCCAGCGGATCTTCACGCGCAGCGGGGTGAGCGAAAGATTTTCGCGGAGCGGACAAACCAGTTGCGTGGGCAAAGCGGACAGGGCGGGATGCTGCAAACCGACGAGATTGGGTCGGGAGATGTCCGCGGTGGAAGAATACAACGGCAGATTCATTCCGCGGCGATCAACGTCGCCGCGGGCTTCTGACGGCGTTCGTCGATACGCATGCCGTTCGGTGATGAGGTCGTTAAGTTTGAGCGTTTCCAACCGCACGTCTGGGCGTGTAGGACGCGACCGCGGTCCGGTAGAAAGCCTCACGCTCGCGGCGCTTCTTTTCCTTGGCCAGCAACTCCTCGACAAAGACCGATTTCGGCACGGTGCCGCGCAAGCTGTCCAAGATGCCAAAGGCGCTGCGGGTCAGAGTAAGAGTCTGCCGATTCGAAGGCGATTTTGAGGCGACTTTCATACGACTAAAATGAATCCACCCCTACCTTTGTCAACCTGATCCTGCAGAGTCATCCTTTGTCACCTTGGAGGCCTTCTTCGCTGGCTCCGTGCTCTTTGTGTCCCCGTGAGAGGTTTCAGGTTTCCGGGATTTACCTTCGTTGTTGTTGACTCCTTCGCTCCCGCTCATCTCGCCTGCGGTGGCCTGTGGCCATCTGCCCCGAGCGCCCGCCCGCTCCGGTGCTCGTTATCTTCTGTTTAAACCCGTTTGGGCAGCGTCAGTTGGAAGCCTCGCCGACCCTCGGTCGCTCGCCAGGCCGTTCTTCATTTCGTCGAGCGGGCCGCTGACGGCGCGTTGAGTGGACAATGTTGGCCTTGAGCGATTGGACTAACTGGACTAATCTCTGCGAGATGAAGACGGTCAATGTGCACGAGGCGAAAACTAATTTCTCCAGCTTGCTCGCCACGGTGGAGGACTCCGGTGGGTCCTTTGTCATTTGCCGGAACGGTGAACCCGTGGCCGACCTTGTGCCGCACAAGCACCCGAATCGCATCAAAGTAAATCCCGCGTTGAGCAAAATTAAAATCGCCTACGACCCGGTTGAACCGTTGTCTGCTGGTGAATGGCCGGAGGAGGCCAGATGATTCTGGATACCTGCGCTTTGCTCTGGCTGGCCAGCGGGGACAAAAAATTAAGCCGTTTCGCCCTCAAGAAAATCAACGAGGCCTCGGCGGTTTATCTTTCGGCCATGAGCGGTTTTGAAGTCGCCATCAAAGTGACCAAAGGAAAGTTGAAGCTGCCGCATCCGCCCCGGCCATGGTTTGAGAAAGTCGCGGAGCATCACGGCCTCACCATTCTGCCGCTCGACTTAAATGTCTGCATGGCCGCCGCCGAACTGCCGCGAATCCACGACGACCCCTGCGACCGGTTCATCATCGCGACGGCAAAATTGCATGATCTGACCGTGGTGACGGCGGACGAACAGTTCGAGAAATACGGCGTGGCGGTGCTTGGCTAAGCCGGCCGTCCGAAGGGGGAGAGGAGAGAGGGATTAAGGATGAACCCTGAGACCTGAGTTGAGGGGTGTGGCTTGGTGGGGGAGAAACGAAACGAAGGGGGCGGGACGGCCGCCGAACTTCAGTCGCAGCAATCTTACAGTATGTCCCAAAAGATTTTACACTTTGTCAGCTGAGGTAGGGACGAGCGGCTCGCTCGTCCGCTCTTTCCCAGCGGGCGCGCGAGCTCTCCGAGCCGTATCAGTTGATCGCAGTGGCGATTCGTCTCCGTCCGCCGCGGCGGACTCCGGCTCTCAACGCTCTTTCTAGGATAACTCGTGGTTGCCGGTGGCGGGTGGCGGGACTAAGCTTTTCTTCGTGAGTACGGTTCAAGAGATTGAGAAGGCCATCGAGCAACTGCCGTGGCCCCAGCGGCTCAAAGTCTATCGCGATTTGCCAGACCTCATCGGTCGCACTCCTGAAGACCTCGATTGGCAAAGGGCCGGGCTCGAGAAATTTTTCACCGACGACTCTCCCGAAGACAATGTCTATGACAGTTTGTGAGGTCGGTGACGTGGTGACGGTGGAGTTTCCCTATTCTGACCTACAAGGACGCAAGAAGCGCCCGGGTTTGGTGCTCGCCGTCGATGAGAATGATGCTCTCTTGGCCAGGATTACCACTCGCCAGCCAAGGGACTTCGGAGACGTTTTGCTTGCGAACTGGTCGGATGTCGGACTTCCCAAGCCCTCAACGATCCGGTTGACCAAGCTCGTCACCGTTGACAAAAGGCTGATCTTGCGACGTGTCGGCCGCTTGGGCGCAGCAGATCGATCGGCTGTGTTGCAGGGAATGAGTACTTGGCTGAAGGTGCTTGGATCAGAGTTTGCCGTGTCTTAGTTCCAGCTGTGCTTCGGTGGCCTTGGTCCGGTTGTCCGCGCCGGACCACTGCTATCAGCGCTGGTCCGGAACCCGTCCCCGAACCCTCGACCTACGCGCTGCTTGCCGTCGCCGCTGTGGGCTGCGGCGCGCACCTCCTGCGCCGGCGCCTGGGTGGCAAGGTTTCCTGATTTTTCAATCGCCGCTCACCAGCAACACCCGTCCCGCGAGGGGAGGGTGTTTTGTTTGGTGTAAAAAGGCTGCGGTCGGCCGGCGCGGCGACCGGTCGCGCGCTTGCGCTCACTCTTGCTGCTTGCGTGCGGCGTGCTGTCGGGGAAGGATCAACTTGTGACTTCTCCGGCCAACACGGCTTTTCTCGACGAGATCCGTCCCAAGCTTGCGCCCTTTTGCCGCAGGCATCGGTTGCGTCATCTGGCTGTTTTCGGGTCGTTTTCGCGCGGAGAGCAGAAGGCACACAGCGATATCGACTTGTTGGCCACTTTGGAGAACCCGGCAACCGTGCTCGCCGACGACCTTTTTGAAATGGCCGGTGAAGCCGAGGAGTTGCTCGGTCGTCCGGTTGACTTTGTCTTGCGCGACCGGCTCGAGGCTTCGTCGAATCCCTTGGCTCGCGAGCATATCCTGGCCACAGCGGTCACGGTCTATGGAGATGGACCAACTCGGTCGCCTGCGCGATATCCGTCAGGCCTGTTCGCTGATTGAGAGCTCCATGGCCGGCGTGTCTTCCAAGGACTTCTTCGAGGACACCGAGAAGCAGGATGCCGTGATCAGACGTATTGAAATCATCGGTGAAGCCACGGCCCGCCTGTCCGAAGCAACGCGCGCTCAGTTGCCCGCGCTACCTTTCCGGCAAATGCGCCGCATGCGCAATATCGTGGCTCAGGACTACGGTCATGTGGATGTTGCTCTCGTCTGGAAAGCAGCCACCGAGAAGATACCGCTGATTCGTCGAGTCCTCGACGATTTCCTTGGCAACACCTGATCTTAGAAAAGGCGTTGAGAGTTTATGGTTGAGGGTTGAGAGGTTGAAAGCCAACGACTTGTTGGTCCGGACGCAGCCACCCCAAGGATGGGGCGAGCCGACGACGTAAACTGCTCATGCTTAGTCCCTCAATTGCCTCCGGCCGTCTCCGCTTTGCTCCGGCTCTCATCACTCAACTTTCAACTACGGTTTTAGGCTGATCTCTTTTCTCCGGTTCCGGAAATTGACCGTTTTCAATATCGGGGGAAACAAGGCCCGCCTGATCACGGCCATCCACTACAACCGGCGGAAGTTTACATCCGGACATCTTGATGCATTGTGATTACGACAAAGGAACTTGGAGGGTATGAGCGCGGCACAACTCGAAACCCTCACGCGGAACTGGGCGCCCATTTCCCACGCTCATTTGCTTGCCTCGCTCCGATGCGGATTACACACGTCTTGTCGCCCTCTTGGATGAGATTACCGACGAGGTGGGCGAGGACGAGAATCATCCGCTCGCCTCGTTCATGGATGTGCCGGGAACGCTGGTTGTAGACTACCAGACCGACCACGTTGCTGCATTGGCTTAGCCGGGCGACCGCGGACCATCACCGCCATCCCCAAACCCTCGACCTACGTCGCCGCGCTCGCCCTGCTCGCCCTCATGCTCTGGCCCCTCCGCCGCCGGTTGCGTGGCAAGGCATGATTTCGGAAGTCCTTGAGCGGGGGGACAGCTCGATCCGAAAAGAGGAAAGGCACTTAGCCACGGATAGAAGAAGATAAAAGGCAGGATAAGATTTTGCCCGACTGACATCGGGCAAAATCAATGGCCTCGAAGACCGGCTTCGATCGCAATGCCTTTTACGGACGTCTGTTTTTTGCCGGGGTCACACGGCAAAAAACAATCTGGTTCTGTCATCCGTGTTAATCCTCTTTAATCTGTGGCTCGCCTTTTTGTCGGCGGCTGTTTGGTCGCCGCGGCGACCTATCTCCACTGCGTTACGGTATCAGTTGATCGCCACGGCGACCTATTTGCCGTGGGCTATCTCCGGCTTCGCCTCCGGTTCGCCAAGCCTCGGTATCAGTTGATCGCCACGGCGACCTATTTGCCGTGGGCTATCTCCGGCTTCGCCTCCGGTTCGCCAAGCCTCGGTATCAGTTGATCGCCACGGCGACCTATTTGCCGTGGGCTATCTCCGGCTTCGCCTCCGGTTCGCCAAGCCTCGGTATCAGTTGATCGCCACGGCGACCTATCTCGCCAAGCCTCGGTTCGCTCCGCTCGGCTGTGGCCCCTCCGCCGCCGCCGGCGCGGCAAAGCTTCCTGATTTTTCAGCGCTTCTCACCTCAATCAACACCCGTCCCGCAGCCGCGCGACGGGTGTTTTGTTCCGGCGCTCCTTGCTGAGGTATCAAGCGCTGTAGAGGTCTGCCGCGTCGAAACCCTCCAGCAAGCGGTGAAGCGACTGCTTGAAGGCGGGACTGGACGGCAGGGAGCCGATCCACTGGATCCCGTGAAGCAACTCCTCTCGGCTCGGACCGATTTCGACGAGATCTTTGACATGGCGGCGGCCCTCCTTGGGATCAAGCGCCGCATACATCTTGAGAGCGATCAAATCGATGCGATCCATGAAGTGCACGGTCAAGCATGGTCCAAAAGCCTTGGCCTGGACGGCAGAACGCTCCAGAGCCCCGACCGGTAGCCCGCGAGCGAGGACAGCCGAAGCGGCACCGTTGAACCAACCCGGTAGCAGTCCGAGCGATAAACCGGCCGCGGCTATGGCGTCGTTCACTTCGGGTGAAAACTCATCGATGGAACTGATTTCTTCATTCGATCCGATCAGGCCGATGGCATCGATATCGAGCGTGCGCCGCGCCAGCAGGCCGAGAACGCACAGCGCCGAAGCGCCGCAGCAAACCACCGCCATGTGGTCGGCATCGCGGAGCGCCATCTGGCGTCCGAGTTCAGTCAAAGCGCGCTCCACATCGGCCCGGCTTCCGAAGTCTTTCATCGGGACATCAGGATGCTGCGGCCGACAGGATCTGTCGCGGGGCAAAGGTCCCTCCGGCCGCCACGTGACGCTCCTGTTTGATTCTCACGGTGCGTTTGGTGATCTCGGGGTAGGTGGCCGGATCGAACCACGAATTGGCCGAGAGCGTGTGGAACGTCTCGCGCGTGTCGTCCCAGTAAGCCACGGAGGCCGACCGACCCTCGCCCACATACCAAGCACCATCGATCAAAGCGGCCGGAGGAATCACGCCATCTCTCCCGGGCCGATGCCAGCGCAGCAGAATGTTTTGCCGGGCCGCCAGCGATTTGGCTGCGGTGCGGGCGCGTCCGCCCTTGCGACCATGCTCCACGGGCAGCTTCTTCGATGTCATACCAGCTAACTATACGAACACCCTTCGTAGAGCAAGCTTGACCGAAATCCAAAACAACAGCGGCTTGACGTGTCTCGGGTATGGTATGTCGTCACACCTAAGCCGAAACGGTGCAAAACATTCTGCCCTTTCCGACGCTGCCACAGAGGCGCACCTGGGCGAGAGATGGCTAACTGTTTGGTGAGCGTCTCTGCGCACCAAAGGAGAAAAGGATGCGACAGTGGGGATCCGCCGTGTGCGGATCCTCGCCGTCCTTCTTCGCTGGCTCCGTGCTCTTTGGGTCTCCGTGAGAGGTTTCCTGTTCCCGGTCCAAGGCTCGGACGGCAGGGAGCGGACATTGCTCTCACCAAGGCACAGAGCTCACGGAGGTGAAATGGACTGAGTTTTTTTGAACAAAAGGTAACGAAGGGGGGACACGCTTCCGGGATTTTCCTTCGTTGTTGTTGACTCCTTCGCTCCCGCTCATCTCGCCTGCGGTGGCCTGTGGCCATCTGCCCCGAGCGCCCGCGCGCTCCGGTGCTCGTGATCTTCTGTTTAAACCCGTCCGGGCTCAGGCCGGGGCGAAATCCAACTGCTGCTTGAAGGGACCGATGCGGGCGACGATGGCTTCGAGCTTGATCAAGTCACCCTGCGCGCGCGGTTCTGGTGGTCCCAGCTTCGAGTTGCGGGGTGCGTTCAGCGCCCGGCTGCGGGGACTTTGACTACGGCCATCCCGATGGCCTTGGCCAATTTCTGCTGGCGTTGGTCGCCGGTGACGATTTGGTCGGCACCGCACAGCTCGGCCGCGGCCACGTGGAGGATATCGAGCGTGCGGCAGAGGAAGCGGGGTGTGTATTGGCGGGCCAGCAGGTCAGCCCGGCGGTAGATCCAAGGCCACTCGGGTGTCTCGCGGGTGAAAACCCCGGTTGCCAGATCCTCCTCGAAATTGTCCAGACTGCGCCGCATGGCCTCGCGGGCGATGCTCCGGCGTCCGCCTGCGGCCAGAATGGCGTTGCGCAGTTCGGTTTCTTGCAGCGGATTGATTGGGATGACCTCAGCCCGCCGGGCTTTGTTCTGCACGAAGGTGCTGCCCGGCTCCACGATGTAAAGTTTCACCAGCGCACCGGTGTCGAAATAGACCTTGGCCACGGTCGTCGGCTCAGCCGCGGTCCTCGTAGACCGTTTGCGCCACCGTCCGCGGGCTGCGATTGATCGCACCAGCTTCCGTGGCCCGCGTAATCCAGTCCGGGCGTCCTTGGCGGCCCGGCCGGGCGGGTGGCTCCAACCGGGCAATGAGCTTTCCCCGGGAAGCCCATTGCAGTGGTTGTCCGGTAGAAAGAATTTTTCGCACCTCGCTGGCCCGGTGGGCGAGATCCCTTGTGCCGATGGTTCTCATGTTTAACAAGATTGTTTAATCTCGCGGGTGCGGCAAGCCGAATATGCCAGGCACGAGGTGCTGGTTTGGAATTTTTTACAAAAGGTAACCAAGGAAACGAAGGGGGGAACAGGTTTCCGGGATTTGCCTTCGTTTTGGTTGACTCCTTCGCTCCCGCTCATCTCGCCTGCGGTGGCCTGTGGCCATCTGCCCCGCGCGCCCGCGCGCTCCGGTGCTCGTTCTCTTCTGTTCAAACCCGTCCGGGATCAGGCTGGGGCGGAGTCCAGTTGCTGCTTGAACGGGTCGACGCGGCAAGAATCGCCCCGCTTGGGTGGTGGCGACCGGAAATGGCCCCGAGGCGAAAAGGCGAAGCCAAGGAGCGTCGGACCATAATCACCATTCGGCGGGTTGTTTCGGCCTATCCCGCCATGTATGTTTTTCCCATCATGAAACGGGAAAACCTCTCGCCAGGGGTCTTGGACCAAATCGCTCACCGCCTCGCGCAGGAGGCTTCGGTCGCTGCTGCTTATGTGCTCGGTTCTTCGGTGGAAGGTCGTGTGCGTGAGGACAGCGATGTGGATATCGCCCTGCTTCCGGCCCGCGGACAGGTGATCACGCCCAAACAGCGTCTGGCCCTCGCTGCGGACCTCGGCGAGTTGGCCGGTCGCGAGGCGGATGTCGGTCTGCTTTCCACCGCCAATCTTGTCTACGCGAAGGAAGCCGTGACCCGCGGCCGGCTCTTCTTCGAGCGTGACCCCTCGGCGCGGGCGCGTTTTGCCATGCTGGTGCTCTCAATGTATGCAGCCCTGCAGGAAACGCGCCGGGAGGTTCTGCATGCCTACGCCGCCTGACGACATCCTGCTGAACAAAGCCGCGATCATCGAGCGGTGCATCCGCCGCATCGCCGAGGAATCGCGGGCCTGTCCGCGTTACGACGCCGCTCACTTCAACAAACACCCATCCCGCGGCCGCTGGGCGGGTGTTTTGTTTTGCCCCGCTCCGGTCGCAATCATGCTCGGCGACAATGCTAGCCGAAGAGCTTATCGAAGTCGTTGTGTGAACCGATCCAGACCCAAATGATTTCATCGCCGCTGCGTTGCCCCACGGCCCGGTATTGCGCAGAAACGCGGACAGACCAGACATCGGGGTAACCGGATAGTTTTTTGAAACGAAGTGAAGGATGTCCGGGGTCCTGCGCAAATAGCGCGTAGGCGCGCCGTGCGTCGCGTTTGGTGTTTTCCGCCAGTGGGCCGTAAGCTCGCCAGAAGCTGGGCCTGGCAAGGGATTTCACAACCGATTCGGGTCGAGAGGTTCGGCCGGCTCGGAGGCCGCCTCGCGCAGGAATGCCTCGAACTTGGCCCGGGGCTCTCCCTCAGCCACGATTGCTTCCCACCTCGCATCGCCTTCGCGCTCGAGCAGAAACCGCGCGAAGTCGGTGACTTCGGTCTGTTTGGCCTCGGGCAGCGCCTCGCAGAGGCGCACTAGTTCGAGTGTTGCCGTGCTCACGGTGATACTTTATCCGCGGGCTCGAGTGCGGTCAACGCACACGGATGGGCAAACCTCATGGCTGGCCCTTTGTCTGGTCTTTGCCGTGTTAATTTGAACGCTGCGCTCAGCTCTTCGAGCTGTCCGTCTCGAAGACTCGGCTGTAGCTCGACTCTTCTTTCTTCACCTTCACCAACGGAGGTATCGCCAGCTCATCGTGGAGCGGCAGCCTCTCCGCCGTGGGCGGATCCCCGCCCTCCGGGCGGAAAATGCCTGCCATGCCTGAAATTTCCGGGCTAGGTTTTCCGGTCATGACACGTCTCCTTGTTCTCTACGGACAACCGAAGGATCCGGCCGCCTTCGACAAGTATTATCGCGAAACCCACATCCCCATCGCGCGGCGCATGAAAGGCCTGAAAAAATGGACCATCGGCAAAGTGCAAGGCATGCCGGATGGCCAACCTGCTCCATTCTATTACGTCGCGGACTTGTATATGGAGAGCCGGGCGGACTTCGATCGCCTTCTGGCCTCGCCCGAAGGCCAAGCGGCGGTCGACGACGTCCCCAACTTTGCCACGGGCGGCGCGACGTTTCTCTACACCGAGGTCGAGGACGTGATCTGATTCGCGTTGGTGGTTGCGATCACTCCTCGCCCGTCGCGTCTTGGCCTCGGGTGGTCACTTTGAACGGATGCGACAGGTCAGCGTGAGCCACCTGTCGGCGCGCGCGGGGTGTTTTGTTTTTTCAGAGCGACCGCGTCTGGCTCCCTTGATATCGCCCGTTTCCTGTCAATGAGGCTGATTTTTTTCGTAATTTGCCCTTGTCAACATCCGGGGGTGGAGGGATAAGTCACCTCAGTTCTCTTTTTTTTAGGTTCCACGGCCGTGAGCCTTTCTTCTTGGTGATGCTGCATTTTTGTCGGCGAACCCCATGGCATCAATAACTCGAACCATGAAAAAAACATCCTCATTCCTCACCGGCTTTCTCGCGATGCTTATCGCGGCGGGCCTTCTCTCCTCTGCCGGCACCGCGCAGGCGCTCCTCGTGATCAGCAACCTTCCCAATAGCAATGACGGGGGTTCCACCCTTTCCGACACCGGCTGGAAAGCCGTAGTCTTCACAACGGGGTCTCAGCCCACCCTACTTTCGACGGTGACGGTGGGCCTCAATCCGAATCCCACATCTGCCTCAGTCCCAATGACTCAGAACGTGACCCTTTCCCTCTATTCGGTCTCGGACAACACCCCCAGCACGCTGCTCGCCACCACGGGTCTGACCCCGGTGGCTATGCAGACAAGGCAGGAGCTATACTCCTTCAACTCCATTGCAGGAACAGCGATGGAAGCCTCCACCGCTTACGCCCTCGTGCTCAGCTCCGATGCCTCCACAATAAAATGGGGCAGTAATGGTTCAGGTACTAATGCGCCGACGACGGCCAACGGTTTCGAGTACATCCACTTTATTCAGTCGTCGAACAGCGGTGTCAGTTGGACGGACTCCCCCGCTGTGAATAACGCATTCTCGATCGCCGTCGTGCCTGAACCCTCGACCTACGCGCTGCTGGCGCTGGCGCTTGCTGCCTTCGGCGCGCACCTCCTGCGCCGCCGCCGGCGCGGCAAAGTTACCTTTTGAACTTTGGGGCTTTGACCCTTTGCGAAAGAGAAGGCGAGGGCAGATTGCCCCGGATGCGCTATCTCTCCTTCTTCGTTTCCTCCGTGCTCTCTGTGCCTCCGTGAGAGGTTTCAGTTTTCCGGGCCAAGGCTCGGGAGGCAGGGACCTGATTTTTCTCTCACCAAGGCACAGAGATCACGGAGAGGAAATGGCCTGAGTTTTTTCACACGAGGCAACGAGCACCGGAGCGCACGGGCATGGCCACAGGCCACCGCAGGCGAGACGAGAGGGAGCGAGGGAGTCAACGGAACGAAGGGAGCGCGGGACTGCCACCGACTCTCGGTCGCTCGCGAGGCCGTTCTTCAGTTCGTCGAGCGGGCCGCTGACGGCGCGTTGGTCGGACAATTTTGGCCTTGAGCGATTGGACTAACTGGACTAATCTCTGCGAGATGAAGACGGTCAATGTGCACGAAGCGAAAACTAATTTCTCCAGCTTGCTCGCCACGGTGGAGGACTCCGGCGGGTCCTTTGTCATTTGCCGGAACGGTGCACCCGTGGCCGACCTTGTGCCGCACAAGCACCCGAATCGCATCAAGGTAAATCCCGCGTTGAGCAAAATTAAAATCGCCTACGACCCGGTTGAACCGTTGTCTGCTGGTGAATGGCCGGAGGCGGCCAGATGATTCTGGATACCTGCGCTTTGCTCTGGCTGGCCAGCGGGGACAAAAAATTAAGCCGTTTCGCCCTCAAGAAAATCAACGAGGCCTCGGCGGTTTATCTTTCGGCCATGAGCGGTTTTGAAGTCGCCATCAAAGTGACCAAAGGAAAGTTGAAGCTGCCGCATCCGCCCCGGCCATGGTTTGAGAAAGTCGCGGAGCATCACGGCCTCACCATTCTGCCGCTCGACTTAAATGTCTGCATGGCCGCCGCCGAACTGCCGCGAATCCACGACGACCCCTGCGACCGGTTCATCATCGCGACGGCAAAATTGCATGATCTGACCGTGGTGACGGCGGACGAACAGTTCGAGAAATACGGCGTGGCGGTGCTTGGCTAAGCCGGCCGCCCGATGCGCTTCCGCTCACCAGGGCAAGAAGATCACGGAGAGGGAATGGCCTGAGTTTTTTTGAACAAAAGGTAACAAAGTTAACGAAGAGAGGGACGTGTTTCAGGGATTTACCTTCTTTCCGTTGACTCCCTCGCTCCCGCTCATCTCGCCTGCGGTGGCCTGTGGCCATCTGCCCCGAGCGCCTGCGCGCTCCGGTGCTCGTGATCTTCTGTTCAAACCCGTCTGGGGTCAGGCTGGGGCGAAATCGAGCTGCTGCTTGAAGGGATCGACGCGGGCCACGACCACTTCGAGTTTGTCGCCGGCCTGGTAGACCTTCTTTTTCTTCCGGCCGATGAAGCGTTGGCGGGCCTGATCGAAGGTGTAGAAGTCGTCGCCCAGAGCGGAGACGTGGACGAGGCCGCCGGCCATGATGTCGGGCAATTCGATGAACAGGCCGAAGTTGCGCACTTCGAGGACAACGGCTTTGAAGGTTTGGCCGGTTTTCTTGGCCAGTTGCTGACGGAAGAACTCGAACTTCTTCAATCTCACCGCCTCGCGCTCGGCTTCGGCCGCGTTGCGCTCGGTCGTGGAAATATGGCGGGCGATATCGCCGAAGGGAATGCGGCCTTTCGGCTTGGCGTAGCCGCAGACGTCGGAAAGGACGCGGTGGACGATCAGGTCGGCATACCGGCGGATCGGACTGGTGAAATGAGTGTAGTCGCTCTTGGCCAGTCCGTAATGCCCGGCCGGTTCGGGCGAGTAGCTGGCCCGCTTGAGGCTCTTCAAGAGCGCGGTCTTCAGCGCGTATTCTTCCGGTTGGCCGCGCAGCATTTTGAGGAAACGGGTCAGCTCTTTGCGCACCGAGAGGTTGCCGACCTTGTGCCCGTGCATTTGCACGCGCTCGCGGTATTCGTTGAGCTTGGCTTCGTCCGGCTTCTCGTGCACGCGGTGGATGGCGGCCGCGGGGGTCATGCGGAAGAAGCGGGCCACGGCTTCGTTGGCCGCGAGCATGCATTCCTCGATCAGCTGGTGGGAAATGTCGTTCTCGATCCGCTCGAGGCGCGTGGCGTGTCCCTGTTCGTCGAGCCACACCTTGACCTCGGGAAAATCGAGGTCGAGCGAGCCTTCCTCGAAGCGCTTTTTGCGCAAGACGGACGCCATGGCCCACGCTTCGTGCAACATGGCGTCGAACTTGTCGGCCGGTTTGGCCTGCAGGCGGACGAAGGCTTCCTTGTAGGTGAAGCGGCGCGCGCTGCGGATGATGCACTTGGCGAAGCGTGACTTGCGGATTTTGCCCTCAGGCGAAATTTCCAGGAAGGCAGCGAAGGTGAGACGGTCTTCGTCCGGCCGCAGGCTGCAGAGCCCGTTGCTCAGCGCTTCGGGCAGCATGGGGATGACGCGGTCGGGCAAATAAACGCTGTTCCCGCGTTTGTAGGCCTCCTGGTCGAGCGGGGTGGCCGGAATGACATAGTGCGAGACGTCGGCCACGTGGACGGTCAGCTTCCAGCCGTCCTTGGTTTTTTCGACATGGATCGCATCGTCGAAATCGCGCGCATCATCCGGATCGATCGTCACGACCAGCGTGCCGCGGCAATCCTCGCGCCCGCGCGCGGCGGACTCCGGGACGGTGTCGGGGAACGACTTCGCCGCGGCCAGGACGTTTTCGGGGAACTTGGTCGGCAGGTCGAACTTGCGGATGATCGATTCGATATCGATCCCGGGTTTGTCCGCCGGCCCGAGGACCTCGACAATTTCGCCTTCCGGATTGGTATGCCGGGAAGTCCATTCGCCGAGCTTGACCACCACCTTGTCGCCTTGGTTCGGACGCAGCGGGGCGGCGGGCTGGGGGACGTAGATGTTGTGGACGAAATGTTTGTCGTCGGGCACGACATGCCAGAAGCGGTCCGATTTCTCGAGCGTCCCGACAGCCATGGTGGTGCCGCGTTTGAGAATGCGGATGACGCGGCCGCAGGGTTGGTATCCGCGGTGCGGCGGCTGGTCGCGCAGATGGCGGACGACCACGCGGTCGCCGGGCAGGGCGGTCGCGGTGTTTTCCGGGGAAAGATAAAATTCCGGATCGCCCGGTTTGTCGCGCAGGAGGTGGGCCGACCCATCGCGATGGGTTTGCACCGAGCCGACCACGAGGTCGGCTTCCTCCGGGAGGGTGAAACGGTCCGAGCGCACCCGCACGATGTCACCCGCGATTTCCAAATCATGAAGAACGCGAGCCACGGAAGGCGCTTCCTTGCTGCGGGCTTGGAGCACTTCGGCGATTTCTTGGAGGGACGGCGGGGATTGGCGGCGCTTGCGCACCAGGTCGAGCACCCGGGAGGACAATTCCGGATCGGAAAGGCCGGTCGGGGTGAGAACCGGACCAGGGGTTGGTGCGGTATTTGCCGGCTTTTTCCGCGCGGTCTGTGGTTTGGAGCGGCGGGGGCCGGGGGCCGCTTTCGGGCGGGAGGCGGGCCGGCGATCTTTGGAAGCGGGCCGGCGGCGGGAACTTGGCATGTCGGAGCCAAGCATCACTGGTCCGCGCTCCCGGTGCAAGACGATTGCCGAGCAGGCTGCCGGCCTGTCTTGCTCAAGGGTTTTCTTTTCTGCTCTGCCCCCGGTGCACCCTACGAGTATAAAGGCCCCAAGTGCAGGTTCCGGTGTCATGGATCAAAACCGCGGTCATGGCGGCAGTGGGCTTGTCGGCGCTCTGGCTCTACCAACTTTGGCTGCCGGCCAAGCAGGTGGAGTTGCACACCCTGAATTTGCTCCAGCGCGCGTCGGCCCGTGATTGGGTGGCGGTCGGGACGATGATCTCGCCCGATTACCGTGATGCGTGGGGACATGACCGCGCGACCTCGATCGACGAGGCCAGATGGTTGTTCAGTCACTTTTTTGCCCTGCAAATCGCGGCGACGGGACCATGGCAGTTTTCCGGAGGCGACGGTCGATGGACGGCGAGCGGGCCGCTGGGGGTTTTCGGTTCCGGCTCGCCCATCGCCCAGGCCGTGATCGCAGAGGTGCGGGCGGCGCAGGGAAGGTTCGAGTTTCGCTGGCAAAAAAGCGGCCGCTGGCCGTGGGCTTGGCTGCTCACGGAAGTCCGCCAGGAGGAGCTCGCCGCCCGTCACCGGCGCTGAGCCTCTAGGGAACCAGCGGGCGGTTGGCCAGACGCTCGAGGGCGTCGAAATCGATCGCCTCGGCCGCGGCGCGGAGTTGGGCCGGGTCGATCTTGTCGCCCTTGACCTCGACCATGAAGCGCCCGGCCACCATCACCTTGACCGAACCGGTGCGGTCGATCGTCCGGTATTTCTCCACTCCCCGGCGTCCCTTGTATTGCGTGGTCCGCTCGTATCCGTCGTCGCCCTCACTCTCGATTTCCGCCGAGGTCCAACCGAAATCGGCCAGCGCGGCGAGCGGCCCCAGATCCGCAAGATCGGTGATCTGAATTTTCAGTTGCGGGGTGCCGGCCTCGCCGTAGTCGCCCGTGGCTGCGGAAACGTTGGCCCCGAAAGCGCCAGTCTTCTTGCCCCGCGCCGAGCTGCGGGGCAATCCGGCCGCCTCCTCGGGCAGCAGGGCGCGCATCTCGCGGAAATCAACGGCCGGCTTGGCGCCCAGGGCGGCCAGCGGATGGTTGGTCCCACCCTGGAAGGCTGGGAAGAATTGTGCGGCGGCGGCCAGCGGATCCGCAGTTTCCTCGGGGGCAGACCCGTCCGGCGAGAGGGCGCCTTGGAACGCTTTGATTATTCCGGTCAAGGCGGCCATTGCATCGGGTTGGGAGGCCGCATTGGTCTCCTCGGCCGTCGCCCAGAGCGGCCAAGAGCCCAGTAAGATGGTGAGCAGAGACAATTTCATGGCAAAAACAACTTAAGCCCCCCCGCATGAGGGGCAAGTCCCCAACCTCCAATTTCCTTTGCGACAGGGGTTCGGACGGATATTTTCCATGTTTATCCGCCCCGGGGCCGACGCAGTCATGCTCAATTTCATCATCAAGAAAATCGTCGGCTCGAAAAACCAGCGCGAAATCAAGCGGATGATGCCCATCGTGCGCCAAATCAACGAATTCGAGGAGCAATACCAGTCGCTCTCGGATGACGACCTCCGCGGCATGACCGCCGAGTGGAAGGCGCGGATCTCCGCGATCGAGGACTACGAGGAGCAGCAGAAGGCTCTCGATCAAATCCTGCCTGAAGCCTTTGCCGTGGTGAAAAACACGGCCCGCCGGCTCTGCGGACGCCAGATCAGCGTGGTCGACCACCCGATCGAATGGCAGATGATCCATTTCGACGTGCAACTCATCGGGGGCATGGTCTTGCATAGCGGGCGCATCGCCGAAATGGCCACCGGCGAAGGTAAAACACTGGTCGCCACCCTGCCGCTTTACCTCAATGCCCTGGCCGGCCGCGGCACACACCTCATCACGGTGAACGATTACCTCGCCCGTCGCGATGCCGAGTGGGTCGGGGAAATCTACCGCTTCCTCGGCCTGACCGTCGGGGTCATCCAGCACGACCAACCCCCGGAATTGCGCCGCGCCCAATACGCCTGCGACATCACTTACGGGACGAACAGCGAGTTCGGCTTCGATTACCTGCGGGACAATGGCATGGCCACCTCCAAGGAACAGCAGGTCCAGCGGGGCCATTACTTCGCCATTGTCGACGAAGTGGATTCCATTCTGATCGACGAAGCCCGCACCCCGCTGATCATCAGCGGCCCGGCCACCGTTTCGACCCACCAATACGAGCGCTTCAAGCCGCTGGTCGAGCAGCTCGTGCGCAAGCAGACCATGCTCTGCACCCGCCTCATCACCGAGGTCAAGGAGCTGCTCGAAAAGGGCAACACCGAGGCGGCCGGGCTCTCGCTTTTCAAAGCCAAACTGGGCGAGCCGCGCAACAAAGGACTTCTCCGCTTCATGGAAGAGCCCGAAATGCGCAGGCTGGTCGACAAGGCGGAACTTTCTTTCTACCAGGACACGAACAAAGAGGCGCTCGTCGCGCTCAAAGAGGAACTCTTCTACACGATTGAAGAGCGCCAGCATGAAGCGGACCTGACCGAACAAGGGCGTTCCTTCATGAACCCGGATGATCCCGACGCCTTCGTCCTGCCCGACCTGATCAACGAGTTCACCGACATCGACCTTGATCCTTCTCTCTCCGACCAGGAGAAGAGCGAAGCCAAGGCCACCAAGCAGCAGCATTATGACGCGCAGGCCGAGCGCATCCACAACATCACCCAACTGCTCAAGGCCTACTGCCTTTACGAAAAAGACGTCGAATACGTGGTCGAGGAAAACAAAGTCCTCATCGTCGACCAGTTCACCGGCCGTAAAATGCCCGGCCGCCGCTGGAGCGACGGTTTGCACCAAGCGGTCGAGGCCAAAGAGGGTGTGCAGATCGACCGCGAGACCCAGACCCTGGCCACCATCACCATCCAGAACTACTTCCGTCTCTACGAGAAGCTCGGCGGCATGACCGGCACGGCCGAAACGGAGGCCAACGAATTCCACGACATCTACGCGCTTGATGTCATTGTCATCCCGACCAACCGGGTCGTCGGCCGCCAGGATTCGAACGACCGCATCTACAAAACGCGCCGCGAGAAATACAATGCGGTGATCGAACAGATCAGAAAGCGGCACGCCGAACAGCAACCGGTCCTGGTCGGCACGGCCAGCGTCGAGTCCTCCGAACTGCTCAGCCGCATGCTCAAGCGGGAAAAAATCCCGCACAATGTCCTCAACGCGAAATTCCACCTGCAGGAGGCCGAGATCGTTTCCCGGGCGGGTCAACCGGGCACCGTGACCATTTCGACCAACATGGCGGGTCGCGGCACGGACATCAAACTGGGCTCCGGCGTGCAAGGCGCCGGCGGGCTCCACGTCATCGGCACCGAGCGCCACGAATCGCGCCGCATCGACCGTCAGCTGCGCGGACGTTGTGCCCGCCAGGGCGACCCGGGCAGTTCGCAATTTTTCGTCAGCTTCGAGGACGACCTCATGCGCAACTTCGGCGCAGCCGACCGCATGACCAAGATCATGGAACGCTTCGGCATGGAGGAAGGCGAGGAACTCGAACATCCGTGGCTGAACAAGAGCGTGGAAACCGCGCAAAAACGCGTCGAGCAGCGCAATTACCTCATCCGCAAGCGCACCCTTGAGTTCGACGACGTGATGAACCAGCAACGGGCCGTGGTCTACGGCTACCGCAACGAGGCGATCGAAACCGACAACCCGCGGGCCATGGTCTACGAGGTGATCGATGAAATGGTGCCGAAAAAAGTCGGGGACCTTCTCGCCCCCGGGGAGGAAGGCGAGGCCGATCACGACGGCTTGCTGCAGTGGGTCAACCAGACTTTCCCCCTCGGGCTGAAAAAAGAAACCGCGCAATTCGAGACCCGCAGCGCGGAGGAGAACGGACAGTTCCTCGTCGGAAAAATCAAAGCGGCTTACGAGTTGAAAGCCGGACACGAACAGGCCGACGCGCTCAAGATGCTCGAGCGCTACATTCTGCTCAACGCGATCGACCGCCTCTGGCAGGAGCACCTTTATGCCATGGACGGACTCCGCGAGGGTGTTTACCTCCGGGCTTACGGACAAAAAGACCCCCTCGTGGAGTATAAGAGCGAAGCCTACAAGATGTTCGTCGAATTGATGGACCGGATCCGCGGCGAAATGCTGACCAACCTCTTCCGCAGCACGACAAACCTCGCTTCTTTCGAAACCTTCCTTTCGCAACTGCAGCAAAAGTTCTCCGGCGGCGAATCGCCCGACGGGTCGGCCGGGGTGCGTCCGCCCGCCCGTTCCGCCGCGGCCGAGCAGGGCGAGATGAAGCTGGAATTACCCGTGCGGCGCGAAGCCCCGAAAGTCGGCCGCAACGAGCCTTGCCCCTGCGGCAGCGGCAAAAAGTTCAAATCCTGCTGCGGCCGCAACGCGTAAGCGCTTTTGCAGTGCGGCGGCAGAGCCGCCGCTTTTCATCGCGGGCAGATCCCCGTTCGCGGGACGGCAAAAGCGCCGTCCAGCCGGCGCACTCCAAAAAGTTATTGCCCGATGGCCACATCGTATTCGTCCGGCAGATTAACCCGGTCGGTTTTGAAGCGGTAAATGGTCGCTACTTGGGCTTTGGTCGCGGTGCGCTCAAACCAGTTTGCCGGGCACCAAGGGTAGTCCGCTGCAACCCGAACCAATCCGTGGCGCACGGCATTCCGGTGCACGTAGCCGAGGCGTGCAAGATACGACTTTTCGTGGGTCAGTTTCGTCTCGAAGAAATTGTGCCAGACTTTCCGTCCGGGTGTGCCGTCCAAGCGATTGACCCAAGCGGCGGTTTGGGCATGCAACCCGCCCAGCGTCCGGGTCAGTGAAGACGCGTCGTCTTGATCTCGAGGTGAAATGCCGATGAAGTGGTAGTGATTGGCAAAAACCGCCCACGCCTCGAGTTGCCATCCGTTTGTTTGGCAAACCGCAAGGAGTCCGCGCTGTAAGACATCAAGGCGCTGCGGCGTATTGAAGTGCTGAATCTTGCGATAAGTCCCGGCGGTCACCATATAGACACCCGCTTCACCCAAACGGCGGGCCGGCGCATGGGGCCATGCAGTATCAGGCTCGCCCGAATTCATGAGTGCAGCCGTGTCGCGACCAGGCGCTCGCGCGTCAAGCCCTTTTGCAGTGCGGCGGCACAGCCGCCGCTTTTCATCGTGGGCAGATCCACGTTCGCGGGCAGGCAAAAGCGCCGTCCAGCCGGCGCACTCCAAAGCGCTGCGCGCTCCTAACCGACCCACTCGAACTCCACCGGTTTTTCGATCTCTGCGCTCAAACTCTTATGCACCGGGCAAGTCAGCGCGGCATTTTCGAGCAGCGCGCGCTGGGGATGGTCCGGGGCCAAGGGAACCCGGATGGTGGTGGTCAACTGGGCAATGCGCCGCGGCAGATCCGCTGACATTCCCTTGAGCACTTCGATTTGCATCCCGCGCAGATCAATCTCATGCCGCTCAGCGGCGATGCCCATGATGGTCGCCATGCATGCGCCCAAGGCGGTGGCGACAAGATCGGTCGGGGAAAAGGACTCGCCGCGGCCGTGGTTGTCGACCGGCGCATCGGTCTGCAGGGTTTGTCCGGACGGCCCGTGCGTGGCCGCGCAGCGCAGGCCCCCTGCGTAGCGGAGATCGATCTTGACCATGATTCCGGATGGTCATCTTGCCGGTCGCCGCCGACAAGCTTGTTTCGCTTGCAGTCGGCGCTGAAGCGGAGATGTTGGTCCCATGATGGTTCCCCGCCTCGGCCTGCCGATCGTCTTCCTAGCTCTCCTGTCTTGCGCTGCCAGCGCCGTGGTCGTGGCGGGGGCCAATGGGGGCGGCAATACGACGAACAACACGACCTCCGCGCAGCTGAACGCGCAATTGGGTCTGACCAACACGGCTTTCTATAACAATGTGCTGCCTTACAGCGACGCCGGTTCGGTCTATCTCGGGTGGGCCAGCACGTCTTCCGGACCGCGAGCCTACCTCCTTTCGGCCATGCATATCAGCCTGAGCAACACCATGCTGATCAATGCCGTTTCCTATTCCGTGACCCGCCAAGCGATCAGCGGCTCGGACCTCGCGCTGCTCACCCTGGCCAATGTCGACGGCATTATGCCCTCGTTGCCCGTGGTCAATCTGGCCTCCTCCACGCCCTCCATCGGAAGCAGTGTGATCATGGCCGGCTTCGGCCGCAATCGGGTGCAGGCGGCCACGACCAATGCGAACGTGCCGGATGCCATCACGCTGACCAACGGCACCGGCTACACCACCACGTCGCCCCAAGTGCAAAGGTGGGGGACCAATGTCACGGTGCGGGCCAATGCCGCTGGGCAGCCCTCGCCCACGACAACGATCAATGTCGGCACGAATCCCACCACGGTATTGGTCACGCAGTTCGACACGCCGGCTGACAATACTTGGCTGACGACCAGCGAAGCGCAGGCCGTACTCGGCGATTCGGGCGGCGGCCTTTTCACCACCGACGGAAGATTGGCCGGCATCGTGGCGGCGGTTTCGGCCAACGGGCTCGAGGCCGAGTTCGGGGAAAAAACCTTCTTTGCCGACGTCGCATCCTACAAGACGGCGGTCGATACCGCGATCGGCTACCCCTTGGTGCCGGAGCCGGCCACTTCGGCGTTGGTCGCCTGCGGGGCGGTTGCGCTGCTTTTTTTCGCCCTCCGCCGCCGGTCCTAATCCCGGTTCACTTTTTTCCCGCGACCAGCGCGAGGAAAAAGAGGCAACCGAGTGCGCCGGTCACCACCCCGACGGGCAGTTCGGTCCCGGCCAGCAGCGTCCGGGCGGCCAGGTCGGCCCCCACGGTCAAAGCCGCACCGACCAGCATGCTCCCGGGCACGGAGATGCCGTGCGGCGCGCCGACCAACTTCCGGGTCAAGTGCGGAGCGATCAGCCCGACAAAGCCGATCGTGCCGCAGGCCGCGACGGTCAGCGCCGCGAGCACCGCGGCCAAGGCGATGCCGGCGGTCTGCAGGAGGGGGACGCGCACGCCGAGGTGATGCGCGCTCTCGCCGCCGAGGGCGAGCAGATCGAGCGGCCGGTGGAGCAGCCAGATGGCCAGGCCGCCGGCCAGGGCTGCAGGCCAGAGCATCCACACCTCGGACCATCCGCGTCCGGCAAAGCTGCCCATCAGCCAGAAGAGAATGCTGCGCAGGGCGCCGGGATCGAAGCGCAGGATGATCGCGGTGGTGAAGGCCTGCGCCAGGGCGCCCAAAGCCACCCCAACGAGCAGCAACGAGGGGAGGTCCGCGGCGATGCGCCGCCGGCAGAAAAGAAGCACGACGGCGGCGAGGGCCAGGCTGCCGGCCAGCGCGGGCCAGGTGACGGAGGTCGCACCGGCGGCCAGCGCGATCACCGCGCCCAAAGCGCCACCCGAGGAAAGCCCGAGCAGATAAGGCTCGGCCAAGGGATTGCGGAAGATGGCCTGCAGGAGCAGGCCGCCCAGGGCCAAATTGGCCCCGGCTGCGGCGGCGAGGAGCACGCGGGGCAGACGCAACTCCCAGAAGACCAACGAGGCACGCTCCAATTCGGGGGTACTCGGACCGTCCCGGAGCAGTTCGAAGAAACGCGGCAGGTCGAGCAAGGAGGTCGGTCCGAGGCAAAGCGCGGCGAGAAAGACGGCCAGTGCGGCCAGGGCAAGAAGGAAAAGTCGGAGCCAGGCGTTCATGGGGCGAAGAAACTGGCCGGACGTCCGGTAAAGGGATTGGTTCCGACCCGGAGTGCCTTGCAAGCGAAGACCTCGCGCAGGTTGGGCTCGGTCATCACTTCCTCCGGTGTTCCCGTCGCCTGCACCCGGCCCTGGGACATGATGAGCATCCGGTCGCTGAATTCCGCCGCCAGATTGAGATCGTGCGAGATGCAGAGGACCGCGCAATTTTTTTCCCGGGCGAGCGAACGAAGCAGGGTGTGGAGGGCGAAAAGGTGGCCCGCATCCAGGTGCGCGGCCGGTTCGTCAAGCAGAAGCAAGGGCGCTTCCTGGGCCAAAGCCCGGGCCAACAAAGTGCGTTGCCACTCGCCGCTGCTCAGGGAACGGATACTGCGCCCGGCAAAGCTGGCCAGATCGGTCTGCTCCATGGCGCGCGCAGCGGCATCGCGATCCCGTGCCGTGGCGAGGGCGAGCGGATGGCGCTGCGGATGGCGTCCGAGCAGAATAAATTGTCCCACCGTGTAATCGAACAGCGGTGCCTCGACCTGCGGTTGCACCGCGCAGCGCCGCGCGCGCTCTTTGGCGGACAAAGCCTGCAGAGGTATTCCGTCGATGCGCACTTCCCCCCCGTGGAGGGGCAGGAGGCCGGTCACGGCGCGCAGCAGGGTACTTTTGCCGCTGCCGTTCGGTCCGGCCAGGGAAAGCACTTCGCCGCGCCGGACCTCGAGGTCGATCCCGCGGAGCACCTCGCATCCGTGGTAGCCGGCGCGGAGGCCGCGTGTCTCCAGCTGCAACTCGGGCTCCGACTTCACAACTTTTCCATCTCGTCGCGCAAGGTTTGTCCGGCTTGGAGCGCCGCGGGACCCGGGATACTGAAAGCCCGGGCCGGAAAAACCACCACCCGGCCCTCGCGCACGGCTTTCCAATGCTTCCGCAGAGGATGCCCGCGGAGCAGCGCGATGACCGCCTCCTTTTTCGCCGCCCCGTAGTCGGCCACGATGATAACGTCCGGGTCGGCGGCGAGAAGGAACTCTTCGCCGAGTTGCGGCCAGGGGCCGGAGGCCTCCGCCGCGAGGTTTTGCAAACCGGCGGCCTCGAGGATCTCGTGCGCGTGGGTCCCGCTCCCCGCGCTGTAGGCGGTGTCCGCCCCGAAGAGCAAGACCGCGGTCTGCGTGACTTCGTGGCCCTCCGGAGGCGGATCTTGGGTTGCTTTCTTCCCGAAAATTCCGGCCAGTCTTGCCGTTGCCGTGCGGATTTGTTCCAGCGAGCCCGTGGCCAAGGTTTCGGTCCGGATGCCGAGATGGTGGAGTTGGCGCAGGGTGGGGGCGGGAGTGAGAACAGAGGCCAGCACAAGGTCAGGCCCGATCGCGAGAATGGTCTCGGCCTCGGGCTGCAGGCCGCCGGCCACGCGCGGCACATCTTCCGGGGCCGCGCAAAACGGCGTTACCGCGGCGAGGGATTCGCCCGCGCCGAGATGCAGGACGATGTCCGTGAGGTTGGGGGCGAGACTGATCACGCGCACGGGCGGATCCGCCTGGGCGGTGACCGCGGTGGCGAGCAAGACCGGCCAGATCCGGAACGCGCGGCTCATCATTCAGAGATTGGTCCCGGTGCGGGCCAAGGCGAGCGCCATGAGCGCATAGCCGGCCGCCGTGGCGAGGCAGGCCATGGTCAGGGCAAGGTAAAATCCCATCTTGGGGAGCAGCCAGGGCAAGAGAACGAAGAAGAGCAGGCTGGGCAAGACGAACCAGAATACACTGCGGGAAAAATCCGCGATTTTCGCCGCGTCATGCGTCTCGAACCATAGCCACCCGATGGCGAGCAAGGAGATCAGCGGGAGCGAGGCGATGAGCCCCCCGAGGTAGCCGCTGCGTTTGGAAATTTCGCTGATCGCCACGATGAGCCCGGCGCTGAGGAAAAGTTTCAGCAAATAGTAGGTCATGGCCGGCCAAGTCTAGGACCGGGGCCGTCCGCCGCGAAGCAAAAGAGCGCCGGTCGGCCGCCCCGCCTTGATCCGGGGAAAGGGGCAGGTCAAGCTGTCTGGTCCGCATTTCCCATGAAAAAACTCCTCGTCACCGGATCCTCCGGCCTGATCGGCTCGGAAGTGTGTCTGCACTTTGCCGGTCTCGGCTGGGAAATCCACGGCCTCGACAACAACCAGCGCGCGGTGTTTTTCGGGCCGCAGGGCGACACACGCTGGAACCAGGAACGCCTTGCCGCGCTGATCAAAAGCTTCCACCACCACGAGCTTGATATCCGCGACCGCCAAGGAGTGCTCGACCTCCTAGCCGGACTTAAGCCCGATGCCGTGGTCCACACCGCGGCACAGCCCAGCCACGACCGCGCGGCGGCCATCCCGTTCGACGACTTCGAGACCAATGCGGTCGGCACCTTGAATCTGCTCGAAGCCGTCCGCCGCGCCTGCCCGGAATCGCCTTTCGTGCATATGTCGACCAACAAGGTCTACGGGGACGGTCCGAACTTGATCAAGCTGAAGGAACTGGAAACCCGCTGGGACTATGACGATCCTGCTTATGCTGATGGCATTGCGGAGGATTTTTCCATCGACCAATCAAAGCACTCCCTTTTCGGGGCCTCGAAAGCAGCGGCGGACCTCATGGTCCAGGAATACGGCCGCTACTTCGGCCTGCCCACCTGCTGCCTGCGCGGCGGATGCCTGACCGGTCCGAACCATGCCGGCGTCGAGTTGCATGGTTTTCTCAGCTACCTGGTCAAATGCAACCTCGAGGAGAGGGAATACAAAGTTTACGGCTACAAGGGCAAACAGGTCCGCGACAACATCCACAGCCATGATGTTGCCCGTTTCATCGAGGAGTTTCTCAAGGCCCCCCGAACCGCCGCGGTCTACAACCTTGGGGGCGGACGCGACAATTCGTGCTCCATCCTCGAGGCTTTCGCCCTGACCGAAAAATTCACCGGCCAAAAACAGGTCCACACTTACCTCGATGAAAATCGCATCGGCGACCACATCTGCTACATGAGCAACCTGGCCAAGATGCGCCGCGATTACCCTGCATGGGAGATCACCATCTCCCTCGAAGATACCATCCAGCAAATCGTCGAGGCTTGGAAATCGCGGGGGGCGTGAGGCAAGCCATGCGCCACGTCGACTGCCTCATCGTCGGTGCCGGGTTTGCCGGCCTGACCGTGGCCGAACGTCTCACCACGGAGCAGGGAAAGACCTGTCTTTTGGTCGAGAAGCGCGACCACCTCGGGGGCAATGCCTATGACAAATATGACGCAGCCGGGGTTCTGGTCCACGCTTACGGGCCGCATTACTTCCGGACCAATGCCCCGCGCATTGTCGATTACCTCAGCCAGTTCACCGCGTGGCATCCGGTCGACTACAAGATCCTTTCCTTCACCGACGGCCGCTACTGGAATTTTCCGATCAACCTGAACACCTTCGAGCAATTTCTCGGGCGTCCCTCCAGCTCGGAGGAAATGGAGCAGTGGATGGCCGAACACCGCGTCCCCATCGAGAATCCGGCCAACTCCGAAGAGGTGGTGGTCAGCCAGGTCGGCTGGGAACTTTACGAGAAATTTTTCAAGGGCTACACGCTCAAGCAATGGAGGCGCCAGCCCAAGGAGCTTGATGCCTCGGTCTGCGGACGCATCCCGATCCGCACCAACCGGGACGACCGTTACTTGCGCGAGGACTTCCAGGCCATTCCCCAGGACGGCTACACCGCGATGTTCAAACGGATGGTCGCGGCTTGCGGAGAGAAGTTGGAAATCCTGCTCAACACCGAATTCCGCGACATCCTCCCGCAGGTCCGCTGCAAGCATCTCGTCTACACCGGCCCGATCGACGAATACTACGATTACTGCCACGGGCACCTTCCGTATCGCTCACTCCGTTTCGAACCCGAGTCCTTCACCCCCGGGCAGCTCGCCGCCCGGCACTCGAGTCCAGGCTCTCCGCCCTCAGCCTTCAAAAGCCCGGCGGGCTTCTTCCAGCCCGCGATGCAGGTGAATTATCCCAACGAGGAAAAGTTCACCCGCATTGTCGAAATCAAACATGCCACTGGCCAACAGTGCGCCAATACGACCATTGTCCGGGAATATCCGGAGGATTTCGGTCCCGGCAAGGAAGCCTACTACCCGGTTCCCGCCCCCGATTCCGCGGCCCTCTACGAGAAATACAAATCGCGGACCGAGACCGACCCTTTTCCCCGTCACCTCCGCGACCTTTGTCCTCCCGGGGCGGCCGCGGACCCCACGGTCTCCTTCATCGGTCGCTTGGCCACTTACCGCTACTACAACATGGACCAGATCGTCGGCATGGCCCTGAAGGAAGCGGAAAAAATGGCCGCGGCACCGGTGGCTTGACCGGAAAGTGGAGCCATGGGGATTCGAACCCCAGACCTCCTCAATGCCATTGAGGCGCTCTACCAACTGAGCTATGACCCCGGAGAACCAGGCAAAAGTTAAAGCATTCCCCGCGCGGATTGGCAATGGCATTCGGTCGAGTCGCGCCGCAGGGACGGTGCCTGTCGGGATGCTCGCGGCCTAGCCGGTCCGGGAAAAAGCCGCGGCGGGGGTGCCTTCGCCCTTTTCGGTCGGGCGGAGGTGCTGGACTTCGAGCTGGAGGCTGATGCGCTGGCGGTATTCGTTGCGCACCAGTTTGAAGGCGACGTCCCAGGGGGCCCGGGGGAAGTCGTCGCGGGCGCCGTTGAAATAGATGGCGGCGAGCAGTTCTTCGCGTCCGCGGACCCGGAAGCGGACGTGTTTTTCTTTGAGCACGTCGGGGCCGTGCACGGGGGCGACGGCGCGGGCGTAAAAGAGTGGTGCGGGGTTGCCCATCCCGCAGGGTTCGAGCAGAGAGAGCTCTTCAAGGTGCGCGTGTTCCAGGTCGGCCAGGTCGATGCGGGCATCGAGCTTGATCCGGGGAACGAGGTCTTGCGGTTGCAGCCGGCGTCCGGCCGCCGCCCTGAATTTTTCCTGGAAGCGGGCAAAGTTTTCCCGCGTGATACTCAGGCCGGCGGCCATGTGGTGCCCGCCGAAGGGTCCGAGCAAGTCGGCGCAGTCGCCGAGGGTCTCGACCAGGGAGAGGGCGTCGATGCTCCGTCCGCTCCCGTGGCCTTCGCCGCTTGGGTCGAAGCCGACCACGATGGCCGGGCGGTGGTATTTGCGGCAGAGGCGGGAGGCGACGATCCCGACCACGCCGGCGTGCCAGCCTTCGCCCCCGACCACGATGGCGCAGTCGCGGGCGGGGTCGAAATCTTTTTCCAAAGCGGCCAGGGCGGCTGCCAGGACGTCTTGTTCAAGGTCCTGGCGTTCGCGATTGCAGGCATCGAGTTCGCGGGCGAGGCGTCGCGCTTCGGCCGGATCTTCGCTCAGGAGTAATTTGAGCGCGGCTTCGGCCGTGTGGAGACGTCCGGCTGCGTTGAGGCGGGGGCCGAGGCGGAACCCGACTTCGGCCGTGGTGATGACCGGCGGTGTGACGGAAGAAACTTCCATCAGCGCGCGGAGACCTTCCCACTTGGTCTGGCTGAGCCGGGCCAGCCCGTGACGCACGATGACCCGGTTTTCCCCGCGCAGCGGGGCGAGGTCGCAAATCGTGCCCATCGCGGCGAGGTCGAGGAAGTCGCGGAGGTCGGGTTCGCGCCGTCCGCTGACTTTCTGGATGCCGTGGCAGACCTTGAAGACCAGCGCCGCGGTGCAGAGGTCGGTGTTGCCGCCGAGGGCCTTCGGGTTGACCAGCGCGGTGCAGGGGGCCGCACCGTGTTTCGGTTCGTGGTGGTCGATGATGACCAGGTCGACCCCGCGTGCGGCCAGCCAGGCGGCTTCTTCGTGCGACCCGGTGCCGCAGTCGAGGGCGACGAGGAGGGTGGGTTGGCGGGCGGCGAAGACGCGGTCGAGTCCGTCGCGACTCAGCCCGTAGCCTTCGGATTCGCGCAGCGGGAGAAACCAACCGGCCTCGAGCCCGAGCGCGGCGAGAAAGCGGTGCATGATGGCCAGGGAGGTCACGCCGTCCACGTCATAGTCGCCGTAAAGAACAACATTCTCCCCGCGTTCCACGGCCAGGGCGAGGCGCCGGGCGGCGGCCTCCAGTCCGGGAGTGTCCAGCGGGTCGGGAAGCGAGGCCAGACGGGGGTGGAGGAAGTGGTCCGCCTCGCCCGGGTCGGTGATTTCGCGCGAGGTGAGGAGCGAGGCGAGGAGGGTGGAGATGCCGAGTTCGCGGACCAGGGTCTGCGCGATGAGGGGATCCGCGGGATCCCGGGTTTCCCAGCGGGGTGAAAGCATAGGCGCAAGGTTACGGCCGGCGCGGCGGGGTGGCAATGCGAAGGGATTTGCCCGCGGGGGGGCGCGGTGATTACTTTGCTTTGGGTATGGGCAAGACGAAACCAGCGGCGAAAAAAAAGTCGGCGAAAGGCGGGAGCGCGCCGCGGGCTCCGTTCTCGGGCAAGGATCGTTTTCTGGTCACCGGCGGGGCCGGCTTCATCGGCAGCGTGCTCGTCGGGGCGCTGAACCGTTGGCACGGGACGGATCGCGTCGTCGTGGTCGACCAACTGGAGAGCGATGAGAAGTGGCGGAATCTTGCGCCTTTGCGCTTCGAGCAATTTGTCGAGGCCGATGAATTTTACGACCGCTTGGCCGAGAAGGCGGGGGCCTTCGGGGAATTCACCCACGTCTTCCACCTCGGGGCGTGCTCCTCGACCACGGAGCGGGATGCGGACTATTTGCTGCGGAACAATTTCGGCTGCACGCGTCAATTGGCCGAGTGGGCCCTGGGGCGCGGGGCGCGTTTTGTCTATGCGTCCTCCGCGGCGACCTATGGCGACGGTTCGGCCGGGATGGATGACTTGTCCGATGATTTGTCCGCCTGGCGCCCGCTCAACGCCTACGGGTATTCAAAGCAACTCTTCGATCTTCACGCCCAGCGCGAGGGGTATCTGCGCCGGATGGTCGGGTTGAAGTATTTCAATGTTTTCGGCCCGAACGAGGAGCACAAGGGCGAAATGCGTAGTGTGGTGAGCAAGGCCTGGCGGCAGATCGAGGAGACGGGGCTGGTGCAGCTTTTCAAGAGCTACCATCCGGATTACGCGGACGGCGGGCAGCTGCGGGATTTTCTTTACGTCAAAGACGCGGTGGCCATGACCCTGCATCTGGCCGCGACAAGGAAGGCCGGCGGGTTGTTCAACCTCGGATCCGGCCAGGCCCACACCTGGCTCGACTTGGTCCACCCGATTTTCGAGGCGATGGGAAGGGAAGCGCGGATTGAATTTATCGAGATGCCCGAAGCGCTGCGCAGCCAATACCAGTATTTCACCGAGGCGGACATCACCAAGCTGAAGTCGACCGGTTACGCGGGCGGAGTCACGGCATTGCCGGAGGCGGTGAAGGATTATGTGGCGCGCTACCTGATGCCGCGCAAGCACTTCGGAGACGGGACGGGGGATTGAAAGGCGGCTCCGGCCGTTTGACAGGAGGTCGCCGGGGCGGTAACTTTTCTCTTTTAATTGCCATGACTTCCCCCTTTTGGCGCCGGTTGATTTCCGCTTCGTTGGCCCTCTTCCCCTGCGTTTCTGCTCAGGCGCTGACCCAGTTGAATGTGGGGGAGGACCAGGCCAATCAAGGCATGTATCATGGCGGGTGGAATGTCGGATCGGGGGGGGACAACGGTTTTTTCGCTTGGAAGATGGTTTCCCAAGCGGAGGGCGAGGGGAGTTTTGCCGGGCATTATCTGGGCACGGTGGCCGAGCAGCCGGAAGTCGCGCCGATCACTACCGACCGCGTCTTTGCGCTTTTCGCCAACGGAAAAAGCTTTGCGGAGTCGGCGGCTTTCCGCGGGATCGCCATCCCGCTGGAACCGGGCGACAATTTCACCTTCGAGATTCTGCACGGGCCTTTCGAGCCAAAGGACGAGCAGGATGATCCGGCCCCGGGCGAAGTCGGGGTGACTTATCGCACGGGCCAGGCCGACGGGTCGGTCGGGGAGATCGACCTCGGGGCGCGCCTGAGATTTTTTGCCCGCGAGGGTGCGGCCAATTACCTGATCAAGGACCGCGAGCAGGAGTTCGACACGGGGATCCCGATCACGCAGGAGGCGCTGGCCCTCACCCTGACCTTGGTCGATGCGGATACCTATGATTTGGAGGTGATCAACCTGCGCGACCAATCGGTCAACCTCCTCGCCGGCCGCAAATTCGGCGGCGAAGCGGGCACGCCGGTGCAGAGCCTGGCCTTTTTCAACCGCCATGCCGGGAGGCACGACTTCTACTTCAACAATTTCCAGTTAAGCCGAACTATCGAATAAGCCCCCCTGGTACGGGTTTCTTCTCAGCTCATGCCCCTGTCCCCCCGACTCCTCGGCGTTGCCTTTTGCGCGACGTTTTTTTTGCCGAATCTCGTTCTGGCCAACAGCAACGTTTACGTCTCGCGCTTTTGGCACAATCACCAACCGCTTTACTGGCCGGAGTGGAATAGCAACGGCGCGGAGACCCAGCGCGGCCAGTTCGCCTGGGACTCGATCGTGCTCAAACCGGGCCAAAATTACGGCGGCCTCAGCCCCACGCAGCATCCGGAAAACAATCTGACCGAGATTTTCAGCATCAACGACCGGGTCAATTCCTACCAAAGCGGCCCGCGGAACTCGCTTAGCGGGCTGGACCGCGCCGCCGGTTTCGCCCTCAGCTACTCCGGTTCGCTCATCGACAACGTGCGGCAACTTGGTTCGGTCGGCCAGCTGGGCTACGGCCGCGGCTGGAACAACGGCTACAAGGAAGCGCGCGGCTGGAAAACGCCGTCCGGTTCGCCCCGTATGGACCTCGTCGGCTTCACCTATCATCACTCGCTGGCCCCGCTCCTGCCCAAAGCGGTCTTCCGCAAGGAACTGCAGATCTTCAAGCAGGCCTGGTGGAAGGCGTGGGGCGGCAAGGCCGACTTGAGCGACCATTCGAAAGGATTTTTCCCCACCGAAATGGGCTACTCGCGCCACCTTATCGAGGTGCTGCGCGAGGAAGGCTACGAGTGGGTCATCGTGGCCAGCCACCACCTCAGCCGGACCTGCCCGACCTACAACACGGTGGCCAACCCCGAGGGCCGCTACAACATTTTCTCCAGTCCGCCGAACAGGGCGGACCAGCTCGGCCCCTCCCCGACTGAAGGCTGGTGGTACGGCGAGCCGAATCCGGGCAACGCGGCCTGGAATGTCGCGCCCTACGCTTACCAACTGCACCGGGTCAAATACGTTAACCCGGAAACCGGGGCGGAAACCACCATGTATGCCGTCCCGTCCGACGACGTGCTCAGCTACCGCTTTGGCTACGCCAGCGAGGGAATCGGCAAAATTGAGCAGTTCATCGCGCCCCACGCCACAGACCGCAGCCGGCCGGTTCTGGTCATGCCTTCGACCGACGGCGACAACGCATGGGGCGGTGGATCCAGCTCCTGGTTTGAGGCGACCCCGCAATTTTTCGGCCAATCCGGCGCCGCCGGTTACCGGCTGAGCGCGCCGCAGGATTTTGTCCATGCCGCGATCGGCGCGGCCGGCGGGGAGAACAACATTCCGGTGGTCCACATCGAGGATGGCGCCTGGATTTTTCCCGAGATGGACTACGGGTCCCCGTCCTTCCTCAAGTGGATCGAGCCGCCGGTGGCCACGGTGGCCAACCGGGGAGTGACCACCGTGCCCGGCACCCAGATCGACCTGGAAACGCCGGGCTTCGCCCTCAAGTTTTACAGCTACGCGCCCTTGATGGCCGGGGCCAACTGGTGCGAAACGGCCGAGCAAATCCTGCGCGACGAGGGTGGTTCGGTCGAGGCCTGGAAAATCCAGGCGCCTTACGACGAGGACGGGAGGTGGAACCATCCCCACGAGGTCGAGCTTGCCTGGCATATTTATCTCAAGGGCCTGGATTCCGGCTTCAACTACTATGGCGGGCTCGGCAATGACGACGAGATGAAGCCCGGGCTGGCCACGCGGCGCGCGGTGGAAAAATTGACCCCGTGGATGACCACGGCGCGCCGCAACAACGACCGCACCCCGCCCACCGTGCTCAAACCGCAGCGTTTCCCCTACAACCCGGGGGCCTACACCTTCGGCTGGTTCAACCAGGTGCCCGGGGGCGACACCTCGTTTCTCAAGCGGATGAATTCGGAATTTTATATCTGGACGCACGCTTACGACATCAGTGGCATCCCCTCCGGCCAGGTGAAGTTGAAAGTGCGCATCGACCATGACGGCATCAACCCGCTGGCCAGCAACCAGAACGAAACTTACGCCGGCGGGGACGAGGTGGGGCCGTGGGTGACGCTCGAGATGACCAAGCGCGCATTGCCCAAGACGCGCGAGGCGCTCAACGCGGCGGCAGCCAACAACCAGATCGATTACTTCCTGCCGGTGCAACCCGAGGCGGTGGCGGATTACTATTTTGTCAAAATTACCGAGGCCAACCTGCCCGGATTCCGGAGCAAACTGCTCGACTATTTTATCGAGGCGACCGATGCGAAGGGCAACGTTTCCCAATCGGAAATCCAGCACGTCTGGGTCGACGACTTCAGCGGGCAGGTCAACGGCGGCGGGGGTGGCGGTCCATCCGGCACGGTTGTGACCACCAACCCGAATCCCCCGGTGGCCGGCCAAACCGTCACGGTCACCTACCAACCGGCCGGGCGGAACCTGGCTGCGGCCAGCGCGGTCAATCTTCACCACGGCTTCAACGGGGGGAATTGGACCGCACTGCCCGGCCTGGCCATGACGAAGAGTGACACCGCCTGGACCTTCGCCTACCCGGTGCCGGCCGAGGCCACCACGATCGCCCTGGTGTTCAACAATGGCGCCGGCACTTGGGACAACAATGGCGGGAGCAACTGGAATCTGAGCGTGACCGCGGAAGCGCCCTCCGGACCCCCCGCCGCACCGGCCGGGCTCCGCGCCACGGCCGCCGCGCCCAACCGGGTCGACCTTGCTTGGACCGCGGTTTCCGGGGCGGCCTCCTACACCATCCGCCGCGGCGGCACGCAGATCGGCACCAGCCGCACGGCGTCCTATGCCGACACCACGGTGCAGCCCTCCACCTCCTACCACTACACGGTTGCCGCGGTGAATTCGGCCGGCGACTCCGCGCCCTCCGCGGCCGTTTCGGCGACCACGCCGGTGCGCCCGGTGCAACCGCCCGACTTCAATCTGGCCGGGGAAAACCGTCCGGGCTACCTGCTGACCGCACCGGGCATGAAAATCCACGCGGCGGTGCGCGGGACGAAACTTTACGTCGCCACGTGGTTCGCCGCCCCGGCCCAGGGCAACGACCATTTCATCTTTGTCACCGATCAGCTTCTCGCTTCGGCTTCCGCGGCCCTGGCCGGAGCGTGGAACAAAGCGGGCCAGATTGCCATGGCGCCAAGCAAACCCTACCTCGCGATGGAAAGTGCCAACGGCTACGTGGGCTGGACCGGAGCACCGGCCTCTTCGACCGCCAAGGCGAGCAGCAGCGGCAACATTTTCGAGGGGGTGATCGATCTGGCCGAGGCCTTCGGCGCGGTGCCGGCCACCATTTACCTGGCGGTCGCGGCCATCCAAACCGCGGACAACGGGGTGCTCGCGGCGCAAGCTCCGGCCGCCGTCACGCCGAACGGCAACCTGGAGCCCGAGGAATTTCTCGCCCTCCCCCTCGCCTCGATTGCCGACACCGTGGGGGACAACCGCCTCGACCGCCTCGATGCCGCCCGTCAATTCCGGGTGTCCGCCTTGCGGCGCTCCGGACCGGATTTCGTCCTCGAGCTGCCGACCGTCCCGGGCGTGCCCTACCGGGTGGAATACAAAGCGCGTCTGACCGATCCGGAATGGATTCCAGCCGGCGGCTTGATCACGGGTGACGGCACCGCGGAGCAAACCCTCCCCGTGACCCGGCCGGAGGGAGCGGCTCCCGATGAGCAGGGCTTCTTCCGGGTGGTGGCCGACCGCTGAGCCGATTTCGCTTGCGCTTTGCACAGTTTATCAGATGCTTCTGGCTGACAGTCGACAAGTTCAGGTCAGAAAGCGCACCCCCGGGTTGAGTTTACGTTCGTGGGAACCTGCGCAGGCACCGGATGGCTTGGAGCCTGGCAGTAACACACAACAGAAAGATAATAGTATGGGTAACAAACTCTATGTGGGGAATCTCCCCTTCAGCACCACCGAAGACTCGCTGCGCGACGCCTTCGGACAATGTGGCACCGTGACCGACGTCATGATTGCCGTCGATCGTCAGACCGGCCGCTCCCGCGGTTTCGGTTTTGTCACTTTTTCCAGTGACGAGGAAGCCAACGCGGCGGTCGGCAAATTCCATGGCCAGGACATGGACGGCCGTTCGATCCAAGTCAACGAAGCGCGTCCCCGTGAAGACCGTCCGCAAGGCGGCGGTGGCGGCGGCGGATATCGCGGTGGCGGCGGTGGCGGCGGCGGTGGTGGCTATCGCGGCGGCGGCGGCGGAGGCCGGAGCGGCGGCGGTGGCGGTGGCTATCGTGGTGGCGGCGGCGGCGGCGGCGGTGGATACCGCGGCAGCGACCGCGGCGGCTACTAAGCCGGCCGGCAAAACCAATTCACCAAGGGCGTTCCGCGAGGGACGCCCTTTTTGTTGGCTGTTTTTTGAAGTGCGCCGGCTGGACCGCGCTTTTCGTTTTTCGTGAGGAGGTTCGCTCTGCGGTGCGGTCTGCGGCAAGATCCGGAGCTTCCACCCGAAGAAAGCGGCGGTTCTGCCGCCGCACTCCAAAACGCCGGGTGCCGGCGTCAGATCAACTCGGAGGCGATTTCGTCGGCCAGGAGGCGGCCGCGTTCGGTCAATCGGACGCGCGGGCCGTGGTCCTCGAGCAATCCTTCGGCCCGCAAGCCGGCGACCAGATCGCGCCGCTCGGCCAGCCGTGCCGGGTCGATCCCGGCATTCATGCGCAAACCGAAGGCGATTTTCTCCGCTTCCCGCGTGGCCGCGGGCAGGATTTCTTCGTCACGGACCGGACGCACTCCCGCCTGGATGGCGCGGACGTAGGCCGCGGTGTCGGGCACGTTTTGCCAACGGCGCTCGCCGATCGTGGACCAAGCGCTCGGGCCGAGACCGAGGTAGTCCGCGCCTTCCCAGTAGGCCAGGTTGTGACGGCACTGGCGTCCGGCTTGCGCGTAATTGGAGATTTCGTATTGCCCGTAGCCGGCCGCCCCGAGGAGCGCGACGCCGCGTTCGAAAAATCCGGCATCGCTGTCCCGGTCCTCGGCAAATTCGCCCCGCGCCAGTCGTTCGAAGAATTCGGTGTCCTCCTCGTAGGTCAGGCAATAGGCCGAGATGTGCTCGGGCCGGAGTGCGGCGGTCTGCCGGATGCTCTCCTCCCACTGCGCGAGGGTCTGGCCCGGAATCCCGTAGATCAGGTCGAGGTTAAGGTTGTCGAATCCGGCGCGGCGCAAGAGGGCGAAGGATCGCCGGACCTGCTCGGCATCATGGACACGTCCGAGCAATTTGAGCAGGCCTGGGTCCCATGATTGCAGGCCCATGCTCACGCGATTGACCCCGGCGCGGCGGAGCAAGTCCGCCTTGCGCTTCGTCACGGTGGCCGGATTCATCTCGATGGTGAATTCCTCGACCCGGGCGAAATCCATTTGCTCGCGCAAACCGGCGAAGAGCCGCTCCAATTGCGAGACGGACAGCGCGGTCGGGGTGCCCCCGCCGATGAAGATGGTGCGCGGCGCGATCCCGCGGCCGAACCGTTCTGCCTCGCGAATGACCGCCTCGACCAGCGGATCGGCCTTCCCCGGACCGGCGATGTCCTTGTAAAAGCTGCAGTAAGGACAAATCTGCAGGCAGAACGGGATGTGGATGTAGAGATGGCGCGCTTTCTGCGCGGTTGGCGCAGAGTTTTCCGTTTTCGGTGATTCAGTTTTCAGCACGGCATTCGGCGGTCAGAGACCGCCGCGCCAAACTGAACACTGTAAACGGAACACTGCCAACTCCGCGCTTCAGGCGCGCAGCGAATCGATCGCGGCGCGGAGATCGTCTTCGCTCACATCCTCCGCGACGAAGGCTGCGCCGAGGCGCGGACAGACGACATAGCGGATCCGGCCAGTGCTGAATTTCTTGTCGCGGCCTGCCGCGGCAAGGAGCGCGTCGGTGGTCAGATCGTCGGGCAGGGTGAGGGGCAGGCCGAAGGCGGACAACTTTGCGCGGAGGCGATCGGCCTCCGCGGTGGCGAGGCCGTATTTGCGCAGGGAAATTTCCAGCGCGGCGGCCAGCCCGAGGCTGACCGCTTCGCCGTGCAGGAAGCGTCCGTAGCCGGCCACATTTTCGATCGCGTGGGCGATGGTGTGGCCGAAGTTGAGCAGGGCGCGTTGGCCGCTTTGTTCGTATTCGTCCGCCGCCACGATGGCGGCTTTGATCGTCATGTTGCGGGCGATGAGCGGGGCGAGATTTTCGCGCGGGGTGGCGGGGTCGAGTTCGTCGAGCAGGGCGGCGTCGCGGATGGCCCCGTGTTTGATCACCTCGGCAAAGCCCTCGCGGTATTCGCGGTCGGGCAGGGTGCCCAGCGTGTCGGTGTCGGCCAGGACGAGGCGCGGTTGGTGGAACGCGCCGATCAGATTTTTCCCGGCCCGGGCATTGACCCCGGTTTTGCCCCCGATCGAGCTGTCGACCTGGGCCACGATGGTCGTGGGGATTTGCACCAAGGGGATACCCCGCTGGTAAATGGCGGCAACGAAGCCCGCGAGGTCGCCGATCACCCCGCCGCCCAAGGCGACGACAAAGGAACCGCGGTCGAGTCCGGCCTCGATCAGGCGGTCGCAGAGGTCTTCGGCCACGGCGAGGCACTTTGATCGTTCGCCGGCGGGCACGGGAAGAAGGACGGCAGGAAAACCGGCCGCCTCGAGGGATTGCAACACGCCGGCAGCATGGAGAGGGCCGACATTTTCATCGGTGATCACGGCGCAGCGGCCGTGCAGTCCGCCCTCGCGGGCCAATTGGCCGGTGCGGGCGAGGAGTCCGGGACCGACCAGCACGCGGCAGGTCTGGCCCGGGAGGTTGACCGGCACTTCGATCGGGGCGCCGGCGTTCAAGAGGAAACGTCGCCACCGGCGGCGACGAGGGCTGCGCCGACCAGGCCGGCTTGGTTTTGTAATTGGGCCGGCACCACCGGGACCTTGACCATGCCCTGGACGATGGGAAGGAATTTATCCGCTTTGCGGCTGACCCCGCCGCCGATGATGACCAGGTCGGGATTGAGCAGGAAGGCGAGGCGGGCGATGACTTCGCCGACCCGTTCCCCCCACTGTTCCCAGGCGAGGTCCTTCTCCTCGCGCACCCGGTCGGAGGCCCGGGCCTCGGCATCCTTGCCCCGGATTTCCGTGTGGCCGAATTCTGTATTGGGCACCAGCTTGCCATCGAGAAAAACGGCACTCCCGACGCCGGTGCCGAGGGTGAGCAGGACCACGGTGCCGCCGATCCCGCGCCCGGCGCCGAAACGCATTTCGGCCCGGCCCGCGGCATCGGCATCGTTGATCATCAAGGCGGGGCGTCCGAGCTTGGCCGAGAAAAAGGTGGCCGCATCAAAGCCGATCCAGGCGGGATCCATGTTGGCCGCGGTGAGGATGCGTCCGTGTTTGACCACCCCCGGGAAAGTGATGCCGATCGGCCCGCTCGTGGTGCTGAAGCTCTCCGTGATCTGCCGGATGACCCCGGCCACGGCGTCCGGAGCCGAGGGCGAGGGGGTGGCGAGGCGCAGGCGTTCGGCCGCGAGATTTCCTGCTGCAATATTGACCGGAGCGCCTTTGATGCCCGAACCGCCAATGTCGATGCCGAGGAGTTGCATGCATGGCGATTGCATAACAGCGGGCGCCAGAGGGGCAAGAACGGATCCGCGCCGCGGCCGGAGGGCCGCAGCGCGGAGTGTTCAGTGGTTCAGTGTTCAGTGGTTCAGTGTTCAGTCTTTTGCAGAGCAGCGGACGGACGACGCTTTGGCTCAGGGGGGACGGGCTCCCCCGGAATCCCGCCGTTACTGAACACTGAATCACTGAACACGGAAAACTCCGGCGACTTCGTCGCCGGATCCACTGGACACCGAAAACTGAAAACTGAACACTGGGCAGCGCACAACGCTGCCCCATGACCCTTCGCATTGACCTCCACGTCCACTCCTTCTTCTCCGCGGACGGCGTGAGCCGTCCGGAGGACTTGGTTGCCTCGGCCCGGGCGGCCGGGCTGCACGGCTTGGCCATCACCGACCACAACACGTGCGAGGCGGTCGGTTACCTCGTGGAACGCGGACTGATGCAGGCCGATGGTCAACCGGTCGACGGATTCCTCGTCATCCCCGGGATCGAGGTGACCACGGCGGACGGTCACTTGCTCTGCCTCGGCTGCACCCTGCCTTCCTCCCTCAAAGGGATGCCGGCCGCCGAAGTTTGCCGTCTGGCCCACGCCGCCGGCGGGATGGCCGTGGCGCCGCACCCTTACGACTTGTTCCGGGCCGGCATCCGCGAGTCGGTGCTCGATGCCTTGCCGCTCGACGGGCTTGAGGTCTTCAACGCCGCGACGACCTTGAAGCGGCACAACCGCAAGGCCTACGACTACGCGTTGCGCCGTGGGTTGCCCATGACGGCCGGGAGCGATGCGCACCATGCCGGGGCGGTCGGGGTGGCCTGCACCATCCTCGAGACGGACGACTTCAGCGTGCGCGGCGTGCTCGACGCGATGCAGCGCGGCACCGAGCTGGAGCAGCAATACCTCTCCACCCGACAGACCATGCGCAAAACCTGGAACAATTGGTTCCGCCTGCGTCGTAAGAAACATTCTGCCCATGCTGAGGGATAGGCCTATTCTAAAACCCTCAGGCCGAGTGGGTTGTTTACCCCGAAAAATTCCCATAATTGCCACAAAAATCTCTTGACGGCTCATTCCCGGGCCTTAAATTTTAATTGTTCCCTCAGTTGTTCACCTCTAAAATGCCTCCCAGCAAATGAAAAGAATTCTCCTCTCAGCTTTTGTCACCGCGGCGCTCGCGCTGGCTTCAGCGAACGCGCAGCTCGTCACCAACAATTACGCCGGAAACGGCAATACCGACTTTGGCGGCGCTGTTGGCACTGGTTCGTTTCAAATCGTTAATGACAATCTTGGAGCCCTTAGTTTCACTTACACCCGTGGCAGCTCTGATTTCAACAATGCCATAGTTATCTATTTTGACTCAATCCCGGGTGGTGCTACCTCGACTTCGGGCTTTACCGACAATGCCGACGGACTTCGCCGAGCGATATCTGGGGTTAATACAAACACCTCACAACGCTCCACGCTTAATTTCGCCAGTGGATTTACTGCTGATTACGCACTTGCTCTCAACAACGGTTTTGCGGGCCTTTGGAGCCTCAGTAATCCCGCAGACTTCCCCTTCCAAGTGTCTGCCAACTTGTTGCCCGCTTCTGCAACCCAATCGGAGACCTCGTATAACTTCAGTCTCAACGTCAGTAACATTGGGTTGACTGCAAACAGCGGTCAGTCGTTTTCTTTCTTCACCTCATACATCAGCGAGACGGCTTTCCGTTCAACGGAAACTTTTGGTGCATCTTTTACAGGAACTCCTGCACAGGGCTACAACGCCTTCACTGCAGCTGGCAGCAATAGCTTCACCACCATCCCCGAACCCACCACCTACGCCCTGCTCACCCTTGGTGCCTTGGGCTTGGCGGGTTATGCCGCCCGGCGCCGCGCGCGGAAATAAATTTCCCCCGAGTCCCACACAAAAACCCCGGTCCGGATTCTTCCCGGTCCGGGGTTTTTGATCTTCGGGTCGGCCCTGTGGTTTGTGGTCGGCGCGGTGCTTGAGCGGCGCGGTGGACCTTGTCTCCACCGACCGCCCGAGGCTGCGTCCCGGGCCGTCTGCCCATGAGATCCCCCAGTGACCAGAACGCGCCCCGGAGCATTGGCCTCCGCGCCCTTCTGGCCTAGAGTTCCCTCCACCCCATGGCCAAGAAAACCCCCAGCGCCCACCTCCCGCTCTCGCCGGCCAGGCGTCGGCTCTTCATTCTCATCACCGTCGCGCTGCCTTTCCTTTTTCTTGCCGCGGCGGAATTGATCCTGCGCCTCTTCGGCTGGGGCGGCTACCCGGCGTGGATCCGTGAGGCCGGGACACTGCCCTCCGGCCCGACCCTTTGCATGGTCGAACCGGCGGCGGCCAAGCCCTACTTCTTCGCCAATCCGACCCGCCCGGGCTACGCCGAGCAAACCAATTTTCTCCTGCCCAAGCCGGCAGATACCGTGCGTATTTTCCTGGTCGGCGAATCCGCCGCCAAGGGCTACCCGCAACCGCGCAACCTCGCGATGTCCTCCTTCCTCCAAGCCATGCTCTCCGATGCCTGGCCGGGGAAAACCATCGAAGTGATCAACCTCGGCACGACCGCGGTGGCCAGCTTCCCGCTCGTCTATCAGGTGCGCGATGCGCTCCGCTTCTCGCCCGACCTCTTCATTTTCTACACCGGCAACAACGAATTCTTCGGCGCTTACGGCACGGCCTCGATCAATGCGGCCGGCTCCCTCCCGCCCTGGGCCTTGCGCGCGATGCGCGCCGCGCGGGGCCTGGCCCTCGTTCAGGTGCTGGACAGCTGGCTTTACCGGGGGGCGGACGAAAACCGGAGCCTGATGGAGGAAATGATCGGCCAGACGGTCATCGCGGCCGACTCCCCGTTGCGCGAGGCGGCGGCCCGCAATCTCGCGGCCAACCTCGGCACCATGCTCGATGAAGTCAAAGCGACGGGCGTCCCGGCCATGGTCTGCACCACGGCGAGCAACGAGTCGGGTCTCGCGCCGCTCGGGGCGGAGGACACCGCCGGCCTTGATGAAACGCAGCAGCGGGAGTTGCGCCGCCTCCTGGGCGAGGCGGCCGACGCGGCCGGGGCCGATGACTTTTCCCGGGCGGTCAACCTCCTCCGCCAAGCCGTGCAGCTCGCCCCGCGCCACGCCCGGGCCCGCTTTCTCCTCGGCCAGGTGCTGGCCCGCGCTGACCAACCGGAACTGGCCCGCACCGCCTTTCTCGAGGCCCGCGACTTCGACACCATGCCCTGGCGCCCGATCTCCCGGACCGAGCAGGCCATCCGCAACACCGCGCTGGTCAAGGGCGCCGTGCTTTGCGATGTGGCGGAAATCTTCCGCCAGGAAAGCCCCGACGGGGCCACCGGCTGGGAATTGCTCGACGACCACGTGCATCTCTCGCTTTCCGGCCAGGCCCTCGCCGCCCGGGCCATGGTCGGCGCCATGGTCAACCTTTCCGGTCCCCTCCAACTCGGCCCGGACGAACTCGCCCTCGTGCAGGATGACGAGTCCTACGCGGAAACCCTCGGCACCAACCGCTACGACGACTACCGGGTCAACCACACCCTGCGCGTCCTCTTCGGCGTGCCGTTTATGAAAAAAACGAACACGCCGGCTTTCGAGGTCTTTGCCCAGTTGTGCCGTGAGGAAGAGGCAGGCATGAGTCCCGGGGTGCTCGCCGCGGCGCGCGAGTGGCAGACCTTGCGTCCGCACGCCGGCGGGCTCCGTCCGCTCACCGGCATGGTGGCCCGCGTCCTCCTGCGCGAGGGCAAGACGGAAGAAGCGCTCAAGTTCTACCAAATCGCGGCGCGCCAAGTCCCCGATTACACCTCGTGGTCGCTCGAATACGTTTACTTCGCCCTGGCCTGCCGGCAGAAAATCGACGGCAGGCTCGACCCCGGAGCCTTGGCCGAGGCGGCCGAAGCCATCGCCCAAGGACAATTCCTTCTCACCCACGGGTACTCCGAGAGCGGGCTGACCGAGCGCTACCTCGGGCGCTTGCATCAGTTGCGCGAGGAATGGACCGAGGCCATCCCCTACCTCCTCGCTGCGCGGGTTAAGATGCAGGCCGAAGACCTCGTCGCCACCGATCAGGCGCTGATTTTGTCCTACCTGCAAACCGGGCAGAAGCCGAAGGCCTTGGCCCTGGCCGACGACGGGATCAAGCAAAGCGGCCAGTTCGCCGAGATCTACCGCCGCCTGCGGGCCGAGGCCGGGCGGTAGCCCGACGGACCTGCCTCTCCCGTCCACGGGGACAAGCCCCGTGGCGCGGGGGGACGGGGCGCGGCGGATCTGGCGGCGCGGTGGACCTTGGGGGAAGCGAGGGATGAGATTCCGGGCGGCGCGGTGGACCTTGGGGGAAGCGAGGGATGAGATTCCGGGCGGCGCGGTGGACCTTGGGGGAAGCGAGGGATGAGACTCCGGGCGGCGCGGTGGACCTTGGGGGAAGCGAGGGATGAGATTCCGGGCGGCGCGGTGGACCTTGTGTCCACCGACCGCAACAGGCGGCTCAGCGCGGCCGCAGGTGCGCGAGCGGATAGGAGGAAAACGTCCCCGCGTAAACCCGCGGGTCGAAAAGCAGACACCCCGCCGCGCCATTGAGCGCCCCCCGCAGTGCGCCGGCCAGCGCGTCCGGCGACTGCGCGGACGGCCCCCGCACCGCCAGATGCACGTGATCCGGCATCACGGCGAGCGAATGCACCCCCGGCCGCGCCTCCCCCGGACCGCCCGCCGCCGAGAGCTCCGCGCTCCAAGACCGCACGGCCGCCGTCACCTTGGGGAGAAAATCCTCCCGCCCGATCCGCCAGCGTCCGCCGGTCACCGCGACGAGGTGCAGATTGTACCAATAGCGGCCGTGCCCGCTGGCCAAGGGCTCGTCGAGATCGACGGCCCCATCCTCCCAGGCCGCCTCGGCCAGCGAGTGGGCGTAGCGCGGATCGGCCAGGTTCGCGCGATCCAATTGGGTGGCGATGTAGCGGAGCACGACCTCGAGGGTGTTTTCCCCGAGGGAACGCACCGCGACTTTGCGCTGCAGGCCGTGCCGCCACCCGGCTCGGCGCAAGGCATGGTCAAGGCGGCCCTTGGCGCGGGCTGCGACGAATTCCGGGGAGGCATTGCCCGGTGCTGCGAAGGTGAACTGGACCAGATCCGGTTGCCAGCGGTGGGCCAGGCGGCGCAGGCGGTCGGAGGCCCAGGCCGCGTCGAGGGTGGGGAGGAAGTCGTCGCTCGGCTCGGATGGAAAGGGTTCGTCCTGCGGCCAGCCGGTCCAGGAATACGCGATGCGGTGGACGAGGTCCGTGCGTCTCGTGCGCATGGGCGGACCTTGGCCTCTCCCGTCCACGGGGACAAGCCCCGTGGCGCGGGGATGGGCTGGCGAAGGGCAAGACGGGCGGCGGGCTCAGCTCTGGGCGGCGCGGTGGACCTGGTGTCGACCGACCGCAACAGGTCTCCTCCAGGCGGCGCCCCTACCCTTTCTCCGCGGCACCGCACCGGCCGGGAAACCCGCCTGAAAGCCGGGGTCGAAATTCTTGAAAAATTTTCGTTGACCTTCCGGCAAATCGGGCGTATCTAGATTTCATAAATGACACAGTCTTTTTGAGGCTGCGGCCATTGCAAATTCCCCCAACATCTTAATTCCCCCCTTATGAAAAAACTCCTCCTGCGGCGGCTGTGATGGTTGCTGCGGTCCCCTCGATTAGCCTCTCTGCCAGTGTTGCAAGTGATAATGCATCGAATGCTGCATACAGCGACGGATGGGCAACTGGCGACAACGGTGGAACTGGCTTTGGCTGTTGGACGCTGACCCTACACCTGCGAGATGCAACTTGCCGGTTCACTTCATCGGGGAACAGCTGTCGGCGACCACTACTTTCGGTATTATTCGCCGGAAGCGCGACGTTGATGCCGCTATGCCAGCGCAGATCGCCCGTTCACCGGGGGCTTGGTTGACAGTCAGGTCAATTCTTTGGCAGTATCGCTTGGAAATACCACCACAGTCAACACGGGTGGGCAACTCGGCCTGCAGTTTCTGGTGGCGGTTCAGCTGCTACGTTGGACGCTCAAATTCGTGGGTGGTGGCGATAGCTGGCAGCTCAACGACGGCGGTAAGCGACTTTGGGACTCTGGTCAAGGCCTACGCTGGCCAATACTTCGCCTCAGCTTTGTCCTTCACCTACAATGGTGGAAGTTCCGTATTCCTACATCTTTTGGGTCGGCATCAGGCGACAATTTCAACGCAGGTCAGCGTCGACATTCCGGATTTGACCGGCGTCCGGTTTTTCAGACCAGACTCAAGGCGACGGTCAAAATTTTGGCATTCAACGACCTCAGCGTTGTCCCCGAGCCATCAACGTACACGCTGTTGGGGTTAGCTGCTCTCGGCTTTGGCGCCCACTTTTCACGCCGTCGTCGGGCCTCCAGGTAGCTATCTTGCTCGTTTCCTCTAGGGTTTAGTCCCCTGCTGGATTAGCAAGGCGTCAGGATGGCCCCTGATCCGCGGCTTTTCAATGAGCGGAAGAGGCTTGGTCGCGCTTCGCCAACGAAGAGACTCGCCGAATCGATAGAGTGCAGCGAGCAGAAATTGGCAGTCAGCGTTGCCCTCGTCCGCAAAAGGCTTGAGCAATGCGACTCAGCCTTGAACTCATCCTTTGATCAGACCGAATTTTCCATTGCCTACAGGCGTCGGCGAGAAAAATCGCTGCATGGTGCATGTCCCGGAGCCGGACAGTTGCTGCGAGATATGCTTTCACCCTCAACCTTGCGGTCGGCCTCGGCTGACATGAGTAGGGTGCGGCCTAGGATGAACTGCTGCTTCGGTCATGATTTCGTCCGGCTGCTTTGCGTAGCCACAGTTCCGCGGATCGCCCATGCTCCGCACTGTCCCGCGCCCTTCGAAATACATCGTGGCCAATTCGAACTGCGCCTCGGCGAATCCCAACTCGGCCGCGCGTTTCATCTGCTCGAAAGCGTTGAGGTCGGACTGCTCCACGCCGATGCCGGTAACGCACTGAGCGTGGCCAGAAGATAGATCGCTTCCGCGTCATCCTGTTCCGCCGCCTGGCGCAAGAGCGCAACTCCTTGCTCTTGAAGCTGCGGGTTCTCCATGTTTGTCACATAGGCTTTTCCCAACTTCGTCTGGGCCCAGGCTTCGCCGCGCGTGGCGGCGTCGGCATATTCGGATTCCAAGCGGGTCGACAAGCGCTCGGTTTGTTGCATCTCCGGCCGCGACAAATCCACGGGTGCCTTTTCCGGGGCGAGGCGTTCGCCGGAGAAGGTCACTCCCGCCGGTTTGGTCGAGAGGCCCGGATCGGTCTGGGCTGGGCCGGTCGCCACGTTGGCCAGGAAGAAAGCCGCCCCGCAAACCGCCTGTCTCTTCTTCATTTTCTAAACCTACTCCCACCCCCGACCGCCCTCAAGCCTCGGGCCGCGCGTTGGACCTGGTGTCCGCCGGCCGCGAGGACAAGTCCCGTGGCGCGATGGAGGCAGCGGTGCCCCCGAGCGCGGGCTCAGTAGATCAATCCGATCGACGCGGTGTAGGCGTGGAGGAAATTGCGGCCGGCCACCGGACCGATTTCGCCGTTGCAGAAGAAGCCGGCGGAGGGGAGGGGTCCGAGTGTCTCCGCGACGACCCGGGCGTCATGGTCGGGGCTGCCGAAAAGATTTTTGCCCCGGCCGTTGCAACAGAAGAGAAGCGAGGCGACCGGTTTTTCGGCCCGCCGGGCGAGGGGGGCAAGGAGGGCTTTGAGTTCTTCGTCCGCACTGGCCGCATCGCGCAACTGGTATTGCAAGGTCTGCCCGGTGCGCGGATGCGCGCCGACCACCACCGCGCCGGTGGCCGGATCGGCCCCGAGGATGTTGCGGACCAGAAAATCGCCGCGGGCGAACTTCTCTTTGTATTCGTCGACCACCAAGCCGGCGAAAAGATTGCCGCGGGCGCGTTGTTTGTCCGCCTCGGCCAGGGTGTTGAAAGCCTGCTCGAGCACCTGATAAGCGGGGCGGGAGCCGAGTTCGTAGAGGAGATGTTCTTCCGCCCGGGTGACCGGCAGGGCCTCGCCGATCGGACGGCATCCTTGGCTGACCACCGTTTCGATCCGCACCCCGTCCAGGGCGAGGGCGAGGGCGTCGGAGGTGTCGCCGATGGCCGGACCGAAGACGGTCACCTCCTCGTCCCCGCGGGGTCCGCTGGCCAGGCCGCCGAGCACGGGGGCGCCGGGGAAGGCGAGGTTCCATTCGCGCAGCCAGGTGTCGGCGTCGAAGCGGAACGGATTAGCCAGCAAGAGCCAGGCTTGAGCCGGACGGCCGGCCACTTCCGCCCAAAAGGAGTCGCCCTGCGAGGTCTCGACCTGCGCTTGGCAAAGCGGGACGGCGCGGACTTTTGCCTCCGGCAGATGAAGAAAAAGCAGGGAGAAGCCCTCGCTCGTCTCGCCTTCGCAGGAGGTGCCGATCAGACCGGAACCGGTGCAGCCGGCGAGAAAGGGAACATGGCCATGCACCGCGACGATCTCTTGGAATTCGGCCAGGTGGGAGGCGTAGCCGGCCGAGAGGAAAGCCAAGGCGAGGGTCGGGGCCCCGCCCAATTCGGCCCGCATTTCTTCCGCGGCCGTGCGCACCCGTGCTTCGTCGAAGGCGTGCAAAAGAAGGCGGGAGACAGCACGGTTCATCGCAGAGGAACCATCCCCGCTGCCGGTCAGGAGGTCAAATGAAGGTTTTTCGTTTATTTGCGGCCTTTTTGGTTGAACATCATTGCTCCGGGCCCGGTCCAACCGAATGGTGAGAAATTTTGCGGGCCCGGCTTGATGGTCGCAGTCCGCCAATTTTCTTTCCTCCTCCCATGAACCCCGCTCTTAGCCAGCCATCCGCGAAGCGCTTTTCTCCGGCCCGCCTGGCCTTTGTCTTACTGGCCCTGCTGCCCCTGAGCGCCGCCGCCCAGCCGGCCAATATCTGGCACCTTCCGGCGTCGACGCAGGAGGGCATCCCCGGGACGATGCGCGATCCGGCCACCCCGGGTGCCAGCCAGGGCGTGACCTTTTACCAGGGTGTCTGGAAGGGGGCCGACCAAGGGGAGGGGGCCAACCAGACGGGAGGGCGGCTCGTTTACCGGATCAACGGGGGGAGTTGGCAACCGGTCAGTCTCGGTTTCCACTCCAACGTCGGCGACGGTCCAAGCCTCAACCAATTCTGGCAGGCGGCGCTGACCGTGCCGGGCGCGGTCGGGGCGGTGGTGCAGTATTACTTCAAGACCGACTTCAGTAACCGCTCTGCCACCTTTGTCTCTGCGGGCAACACGGTGGGAACCGTCGAGTCCGCGGCGCAGGCCAATCCGTTTTCCTTCAGCGTGGCCCCGCCCCGCCCGGTCTTTACGGTGAACGGAGCGAATGGCGACTATTCGAAGTCCAACTTCTACCTCGACGAGAACAACGACCTCACTTTCCCCACCTTGTCGGTGCGCGTGAACCCCGGGAGCACCGCAGAGGTCGAGGTCTTCACCAACCTGAACAACCGCGACCGGGCGAATGATGACTTCAACCAGGACGGGATCGAGGACGGCATTCTTCCGCCGGATGGCAACCTGACCACCACGGCCGACACCGGGGCTTATTTCCAAGCTTATGCCATGACCGACTCGGATTATGACGGCACCTATGAACTCGATCTGCCCGTGCTCAAGACCGGGGCCTACCGGGTCACGGCCCGCTACCGGGCCAACCCGACCGACCCCTGGACCTGGCTGGGCAGCTCGGGGATTCGCGACCATGCCGTGGTCGTGGCACCACGCAGTGCCCAAGATATGCGGGTTTACGAGCTCCACGTGCCCAACGCCAATGCCACCGCCGCAACTTTTGCCGCCCGCGGCACCTTCGAGGATCTTCACGACCCGGCCGCGCGGGTCAATCTCACTTGGCTCCAAGATCTCGGGGTCAATTGGATCTGGTTCCAGCCCTTCCACCCGCAAGGTTTGGACGGCAGGCAAACCGACCCGGCGACCCAGTCGGTTTACGACCCGGGCAGCCCCTACGCGATCCGGAATTTCTGGGAGATCAACCCGCTTTACACCCGCAGCTACAATGGCAGCTTGGCCGATCCGGCCGCCGCCCCGGCGAATTACGCGGCGGCCATGACCGCCTTTCGGAACTTTGCCGCGGCGGCGGATCAGGGCGGCATCCAGCTCATGCTCGACTTCCCCTTCAACCATACCTCGCCGGATGTGGTGCTCGGCGAGCAGGGTGTGGCGATTTTCGGGGGCGCGGGAAATCCGGGCGGCTGGCAACCCGGCGACGAAATCCGTCACCGGGTGGCCGGGTTCTTTTCGACCGATGGCGGGGAGGGCCCGGCCGCTTACAGCGCGCCGGCCCGGTCGGGGGCCCGTATCGCCACCGCGCCCGACCGCAATGACTTCGGCAAATGGAGTGACGTCCGGGATGTCTATTTCGGCAACTACGCGACGTTGGTCACCGGATACCCGGAGGCCGAGGCCAGTCGCGCCATCACGCGGAGCGAGGGCGACTGGATGGACTTCGGCGGGATGTCCGCCACGACAAGAGGGGTCTGGCGCTACTTCGGCGAGGTGCTGCCCCACTGGATCGTCCAGTCGGGCCACCGCGGTTACAACTCGACGGTCGCGGATGGCTCGGCCCGCGACGCGTTCGACAACGCGGGCATCGACGGACTGCGCAAGGACTTCGGCCAAGGGCTTCCGCCCCAGGCCATGGAATACCTCATCAACCGCACGCATGAGGTGAAGTGGAACTTTGTTTTCATGACCGAAAGTCTCGACGGCGAGCAAGTCACTTACCGCTCGAGCCGCCATTTTCCGGTGCTCAACGAGAATATCGTCTTCCCCCTCCAGGAGGCCACGACCACGTCCGCTTACCGCTCGATCATGGAGGGCCGCCGCGCGGCTTACGGCCAGAGCCTGGTCTTGCTCAACAACACCTCGCATGACGAGATGCCCTACAGCGATGCGTGGCAGGCCTTGATCCGTTATGCCACGGTGTCGGCGACCGACGGGGCGCCCATGATCATGTATGGCCAGGAAATCGGCACCGGGCAAAAGGTCCAGGATGCCCTCCCGCAGGGCGGCTTCGATTGGTACGAGTCGAACTTCGGCAAATTCATTCCCCACTTCAAAAAATGGAATTCGCTGCAACCGCAGTGGACTGCCTATGACAACAATGCTTACGGCCTCCAATTTTTGCAACCGGTCTATGCCGCGGTCGGCCACGCGCGCGCCTCCAGTCCGGCGCTGCGCAGTCCGAACCGCTGGTTCCTCAACCCGCGGGGGAGCGACAACCCCGATCCGGAGATCTTCGCGGTGGCCAAATACACCGCGGGCCACACCCCGCTCGCGCAGCAGGACGTGGTGCTCGCCTTCACCAGCCTGGACCGCGACAGCCCCCGGGCCAACACCTTCGGGCTCTCCGCGGCTCTGGCCGACATCCTCGGTCTGCAAGCCGGCCGACTTTACAACGCGAAAAATATCGCGGCTTACACCGGCCGGGCCAATGAACAAAGCCAGCGCCGCGACCAGTGGCTTTGGGGAGCGGGCTTGACCCGGCCCCAGCTGGAAGCCGACGGCATTGCCGTCGCGCTCAACCCGGTGCCAAGATCAGACGCCGCCTGGACCAGCGCACCCTACGAGGCCAAGTTTCTCCAGCTCTATGATCTCACCCCGCCAGTTGGTGCGCCGACTGGGTTGCAAGGTCCCAATGCCGCCGCTTTCGCGGTCGGCCGCCGTGTTCCGTTCTCCTGGGCGGCCCTGCCCGCCGATACAGCCGGTGTCGTTCCGGCCTACGAAGTCACGGTCACGGTCAACGGGACGGCGCGTCCGTCCGCCGTGGTGGTCGATACCAGCTACATGGTGGAGGCGGTCGATCCCGGTGACGAAGTGAGCGTGAGTGTCCGTGCGGTCAATCCCCATGACCCGGCAAACAAGTCCGGTTCCGCGGTTTCCCTGCCCTCCATCCGGGTTCTTGCCGCGGCCGGAGATGAGGACGGCGACGGAAGGCGTAACGAGGACGAGCAGATCGCGGGGACCAATGCCCTCGACCCCGGTTCGCGCTTTACCGCCGCGGTGAGCCGGGCTCCGGACCAAGCCACGGTCGATTGGGCCGCCGTTCCCGGGCGTTCCTACCGGGTGCAATACCGTGAGTCCCTCGGATCCGGAACCTGGGTGGAGGCCGCCACCGGCCTGACTTCCGGCCCGTTCGTCCACCGCCACGCCGGGGCATCCTCGGGATTTTACCGCGTGGTGGCCGAATTTCCCGCGCCTTGACTTCGCGGCCGGGTGGTTTTTCACTGCTCCTTTCGCCGGCATAGCTCAGCTGGTAGAGCACCTGATTTGTAATCAGGCGGTCGTCGGTTCGAATCCGACTGCCGGCTCCCCGCTCAGCGCTGGAGGACGCGGCCGTCGGCTTTGAGCACATTGAGGCCGAGCCGTCCCGGACTGGGGTGCACCGGCTGGTAATCGGTGCAGACGGTCAGGCGGCCGACATTGGGAATTTGGAAAATACCGCGCCGTCCGTAAATGTTCACCTGGGAGGCCAGTTCATCCTGCAGGACCGGGGAAAAGTGGTAGCTCGAACCGTATCGGGCCACGGTATCCGGACCGGCCACGTCGCTCGGGCAAGTGAGGGTGTTCTCGGTCACGCCATAGGGCTCGAGAGTTTCCAGCGCGGAGCGCCCTGCGTTGCCCAGCGAGGGCGGTACGGTCTCAATCGGCGGGAAGCGGTAGTCGTTGTCGCTCACGTATTGCTGCACGGCGACCCCGATTTGGCGGAGATTGCCGAGGCACTTGGCCGAGCGGCCGCGTTCGAGCATCGAACCGAGGGCCGGGGTGGCGATGGCGGCGAGGATGGCGAGGATGGCCAGGGCGACGAGCAATTCGACCAGGGTGAAGGCGGGGGCTTTCACGAGCCGCGGTTTGGCCCGTCCTGGGCCGCCTGTTTGCGCTCGAAGTATCGCTTGGAGCGTTCGACGCGCTGCTGCGGCGTCATCTTGGCCTCGCGGGCCAAACGACGTTCGTCCATCCGATCGGACACTTCCGGGCGGCTGAAAAATTCTTGGGCTTTGGCCCGGCGCTCCTGCTCGGGAAGGTCGCGCATCCCGCGCCAGAATTCGCCCATCAAGCGGACGTCTTCGCGGGCTTTTTCCTGTTCGTTTTGCGGGAGCAGGGCGATCTGCGCCTCGGCACGGGCCACCAAGTTCTGCTCGCCGCCCGGGGAGTTCCGCCAACCGCCTCCGCGCTCTCCGCGCTGTTCCCCGCCGGGGCGGCTCCCGATCCACGCGCCGCCGCGTCCGCCACCCATCTCGTCGTCGCGCGAGGGACTGGCCCGCAGGAGAAAAACTTCGCGGGTCACCCCGCCGGCGCTGCGGAACAGGCGCGGCATGGCCACCGCCATGGGGGCGGCTTGAGGCGCGCTGACCGACGGCTTCCAGTCCGCCGGGGCAGCGAGGAAGACCCCCGTCTTCTCGGCCGCCTCTTTAAGCAAGGCGGGCAATCCCCCCGGCTCGGAAGGGGTCCAAAGTGTGCCGCGCAAATCAAGAGCCGCGCCGGATTGCGGCGCGATGAGACTAAAACCGCCGGCTGCAAAGGAGGCCCAGCCGGTTGTTTCCCCGCCCGCGCGGAAGACGGCCAGGACCTCGTTGATCGCTCCGGCCTCGGGCGCGCCCAAGTAAGCCAATTGCCAGGAGGCCTCGGAGCGGATGGCTAGGATGTCGAGGGCCTCGACCGGCGGAACGCGTTTCACCTTGAGCGTCACCGGGGTCGCGGGATCGAGGTTGGAAACGATTTCGATACCGCCCTGTCGACTGATGGCGGCAATCGCTTTGGCCAGCGGGGCGTCGCGGAGGTCCAAGCTGACCAAGCCCCAGCCGGCATAAAGATGCCAAGCCGCCCAAAAAAGGAGGAGGATGGCGAGCAGGCCGGGAAGAAAGAGGCGGTTCGGGCTCATGGATTCTCAGCTATAACCCCGGGGAGATCCGTTTGATGCGCTCTTTTTTGGTCCACCTTGGGGTTTTGATTTGCTCTCCCTTGGGGGCCCCGGTCGTGCTTGAGGCTCAGCGGATGCTCGAGAGGGCGTGCGGTGCGAATCTTTCTCTTGCGCTGGCCGCCAAGTCGAAGCTATGTTTCTTGGTCTTTCTCATCCCATGGCCGACCAAAACACTCCCGACTCCAGGCCCTACGGCAGCACCGGATATGGCGCGAACGGCTACGGCGCGAACGGCTATGGTGCGGACGGCTATGGCGCGACCGGCGCAGGACAGGAAGCAAAGCTCCACTTTCTCGATTACTGGCGCGTCATCAGGCTGCGGCTGCCGATCATTATTCTGGCCTTCCTTCTCGTCGTGGTCACCGCGGGCGTCACGACCTACTTCATGCCGCGCCAATATGAGTCAAACGTGATCATTGAGGTCGAGCAGAACGAGCAGAAAATCCGCATTTTTAGCGAAGGCTTCCAAGGCGGCATGGGAATGGATCCGCGGTTTGCCACCACGCAGTTTCAGATCATCCAGCGCAAAGAGATGCTTTATCCGGTGATCGACTCGATGAAATTGCTCGAGCGGTGGAGCGCGGAATTCGGCATCCGCAGCCGGGAGCAGGCTTACTTCAAGCTGCGCAGCATGATCGACGTGCGCGAAGTGCGTAACACCAATCTCCTGCAAATCAGCGTGGAGAGCACGGATCCGCAGGAGGCGTCGGATCTGGCCAACAGCATCGCGCAGGAATACCAGCGCAAGCGGATCGAAGATCAGCAAAAACTCCTCTCCGGTTCCCTCGCCACGTTGGAAGACGAGGTGGCCAAACAGCGCGCCAAGGTGCAAGAGGCCAACGAAGAAATGGGGCGGATCCGCACCGAGTTGGGCATCACGGATCTCGCGCCCGACAGTCTGGAGGATCCCATGCAGTCCAAGGAGACCGTCTTGCAGCAGCAAGAGGCGCAGGTCAGCGAGGCCCGGATGATGGCTTCCAACCTCCGGACCAAGTATGTCGAGATTGAAAAACTTTCCGGCGACGAGCTGATGCGCTCGCTCCCGACCCTGCAAATTGAAGACCAGACGGTGGTCACCATTCTTCCCCAATACCAGGAGGTCAGCTCCGAATTGGCCCGCGCCTTGCAATCCGGCCTCGGCCCCCGCCACCCGACCATCCTTTCCCTCGGCGCCAAGAAGGCGACCTATGAGCAGCAACTTTCCGATCAGGTCAACAGCATCCGCCGCACCCTGGCGGCCAACCTCGAAATTACCGAGCGTTCGATGGCCAAGATGGAAGAGGAACTCGAGGCCGCCCGCGAGGACCAGCGGGATTCGAAAACCCGCGGATCGGAATACGCGCGGGCCAAGAACAATTACATCCAAGCCAAGCGGGTGCTCGAGGCCGCGGAATTGCGCCTCTCCACCGAGACGATGCAGCGCAGCATGCCGATGAGCCCGGCCCGCATTTGGGAAAAGGCGGAGCCTTCTGCCGGTCCATCCAAACCCAAGGTCCTGCTCAACATGGCGCTGGCCGTGGCCGTCGGCCTCATTGTCGGCGTGGGCCTGGCCTTCTTCCTCGAGTATCTCGATACCAGCGTGAAAACGATGGAGGATGTGGAAAATTACCTGCAAGTTCCGGTCCTGGCCGTGGTGCCGAAGAACATCCAGTTGCTCCATTCCCACCCCGAAGCCGTGGCGGACATCGAGGCTTACCGCATCTTGAGGACAAATCTCGAATTCAACCGTCCTTCGGCCGAGCACAACACGGTGACCTGTGTGAGCGGCGGAGCCGGCGAGGGCAAATCGACCACCCTGAACAACCTGGCCTGCACCTTCGCCCAAGGCGGCTACAATACCCTCATCGTCGACGCCGACATGCGCCGCCCCTCGCAGCACCGCATGCTGGAATTGGACAACGAGAAGGGGTTGAGCGACTTCCTGACCACCGATGCCGATCTGGAGGAACTGGTCCACCCCACTTCCGTGCCCAACCTTTCGCTCCTGCCCAGCGGCAAGATGCCCTACGATTCGGTCGGTGTGCTCAACTCCCAGCGCATGGTTGATCTCGTTGCGCAGGTCAAGAACCGCTATGACATTGTTTTCTTCGACTCCCCCCCGATTCTCGGCCTGAGCGACGCCTCGGTGCTGGTCCGCTCGTTGGACCTCACCATTATTGTCGTGCAGCACCGCCGTTTTCCCCGGGCCATGCTCCGGCGGGTCAAGCAAGCCGTGCTCAATGTCGGCGGCAACATCCTCGGGGTGGTCCTGAACAACGTGGACGTGCGCCACGACCAGTATTACGAATACTACACCAACTACTATAATTACTACTACACCCCGCAGAAGGCTCAGGAGGGCGTGAACGGGAGCGCGGCCCAGCCGGCCAAAGGCGCGGCCCGCTCGCGGCGTCCGGCCAAAGTGGGCTTGGAAGATGACTACTAAAATGACCTCCCCATTCCCGGTCTTCTGCGCGGCCGGCCTCCTTGCTTCTCTCCTCGCGGCGGGCGCCCTCCGCGCTTCCGATGCGGCCTTCCGCACGGGAGACACCATCGAACTGCGCATCGGCGGCGTTCCGGCGGAGGAGACGCAATTGATCACCGGCGCTTACACCGTCGACGGGGAGGGGTTTGTCAACCTGCCCCACGTGGGCAAGGTGCGCGCCGCCGGCCTGGGCCAGGCTGCCGTGCAGCACGCCATCGAAGCCGCCTATCGGGCTGGCCAGATTTACACCAACCCATCGGTCATGGTAACCGTGCCCAACACCCTGCGCTTTGTCAACGTGAGCGGTGACGTCCGCCAACCGCGGCGCGTCGAATACACCCCGGACCTCACCCTGCTCGGCGCGATCAGCGCGTCTGGCGGCTTCACCGAATATGCCGACCAGCGCAAGGTCCGCCTGATCCGCGATGGCGGGGTGCAAATTGCCGATATCAAGGCGATCCGCAAGGATCCCTCCCGCGACATCGTTTTGCTTCCCGGCGACCAAATCGAGGTGCCCCAGAGTTTCTGGTGAATCTTTGCCCCGGGGGGGCAACTCGTTTGACCCTCTTGGTGCTGCGCTTTAGTTTCAAGGCCGTATGCGCAGCACCGTCTTTTTGTTTTGTTTGCTCTCGGTCGGGGTGACCGCCGAGGCTCAAGCACAATCCCTCGGTGCGCTGGTCAACCGCAGCGGCGAGACGATGACCGGCGTGACGTTCCGGGTCTGGGCACCCAACGCGACCAGCGTCGCGGTGCGGGGAGAGTTTAACGGGTGGACCGAGAGGGCCATGACCAAGGAGAGCGCCACGGGTTATTGGACGGCCACGGTGGCCGAGGCGCGGCCGAACCAAGAATACAAATACTTTCTTCGCTGGCCCGGCAACACGACGGGCGTCTGGAAGCACGACCCGCGGGCGGTGTGGGTCCGTAATGGCAACTCCGTAGTCTACGACCACAGTGTCTTCGACTGGGGAACCGGCCCCCGCCCGAGCATCCCGGTGGACCGGCAGGTCATGTATGAATTGCATGTCGGAAGTTTTTACGACCCCAATCCCGACGACAACCGCCCGGCCACCTTCGACCACGCCGTGGCCCGCCTCGATTATTTGCAGCGTCTGGGGGTCAACGTCATCGCCCTCATGCCGGTCCACGAATTCGGGGAGGACTACAGCTGGGGCTACAACCCGGAGCATCTCTTCGCCATCGAGGCGGCTTACGGCGGGCCGGACGGCCTGAAGCGCTTGGTCAAAGCCGCCCATGCGCGGGGCATGAAAGTGCAGCTCGATGTGGTCCATAATCACTGGAACCCGCCGATCGACGGGCTTTGGGAGTTCGACGGGCCGGACAACCTTTATTACCCGGCCGATCCGCTCCTTCGCTGGACCCCGTGGGGCGATCGCCCCGACTACGCCAAGCAGGAGGTGCGGCGTTTTATCATGGAAAATATCAGGACGCTCATCGAGGACTACCGGATTGATGGTTTCCGCTGGGATTCGCCGCAGAATATTCTCGGCTATGACACCAAGCAAAGCGGCGCCAACCCCGACACCGTGTGGCGGGAAGGGAAGAGCATGCTTATGGCGATCAACCGGATGATCGACCAGGAATATCCCGGTCGCTGGAGCATTGCCGAAGATGCGGATCTGCTCACCGTCCGTCCCGATGGTGCCTGGTATCCCGAAGGCTCGTTCCTGGACCAATTGCGGGTCGAGGACGCGGCCGACAGCTTCGACGGCCATTGGCAGACCAGTTTCCACAACGAAATCACCCCGCAGATCGCCTCCGCGTCGCCCGACGTCGGCCGGATCCTCGGCAAGGTCAGCGGCTGGTCCGAGCCCCCCGGTTACCGGGTCATTTTCACCGACAACCACGACAAGTCGGGAAGCCTCAACAATGAGACCCGCTTGGCCAACCGCATGGATCCGCTCTCTCCCGGGAGCAAAACCGCGCGCCGGAAAACCCTGCTTAATGCGGTCCTTACCCTGACTGCTCCCGGAACGCCGATGCTTTGGATGGGGCAGGAGTTCCACGCGACCGGGACGTTCACGGACCGCGTGCCCTTGGACTGGCGCGCCGCATTCGGGCAACACCGTATCTTCCGCGCCCATCGCGACCTCCTCCTTTTGCGCGAAAACCTCCCGGCCCTGCGGAATTCCGACCTCTCCACGGCACCGGGCGGGCTGAACGAGGATCTCGGTCTGGTCGTCTACTGGCGCCAGGCGGGCGGAGATGCCGCCCAGGACGTTGTCGTCTTCCTTAATTTCTCCGGGCAGACGCGGACCGACTTCAGCGTGCCTTTGCCGGCGTCCGGCCCCTGGCATGTCCGGCTGAACACGGATTGGTCGGCTTATGGTGCGGACTTCGGCCATGCCGGGCCGGGCGGTGTGGTGACGGCCACGCTCCGCAACGGGCAAGCGCGGGCCACCATGACCATTGCCCCGCACAGCGCGATCATTCTGGCCCGCAGTCCCGCCGCACCCGGGGCGGCGCTGGACGACGCCGACGGCAACGGGTTGCCCGACGGATGGGAAGCCATGGTGGGGGTGAGTGATCCGGAGGCAGATGAAGACCACGACGGTATTTCCAACGCGGCCGAGTTCCGCCGTTCGAGTGATCCGTGGCGCGCGGATCGCATGTTTTTGGTCGGGAGCCGTGCGCCGCTCGACTGGACTCCGGATGAGGAACCGCTCCGGATGAATTGGTCCGATCAGCGCCAGCGCTGGGAGTGGACCGGGAATTTCACCGCGGGAGCCCTCGCTTTTAAATTTGCCCGCGGACCGGGCTGGGAAGGGGCCAATTACGGCACGGGCGCCGGCATCACGGCCGGCACCGCCGCCGCGACCGGGACGAATAATCTGGCCACCACTTTGGCGGCCGGCCGTTACCGCTTTGCTTTCCGCGAAACCGATGGCGTCTACACCGCGCAAAGCTTCCCGGTCTCTGCCGAGTGGTGGGAAACCCGCGGGCTTCCCGCGCCTTGGCCCGCCAGCGCCGACGACCCGCGCTGGGCCAACGACACCGACGGCGACGGGTTCTCCCACCGTTTGGAATACGCCTTGGGGGGAAATCCGACCGACGCCGCGGACGGTCGGACCCTGCAGACCCTGGTCAGAACCAACTCAGGCGGCAGCGACCACCTGGTTCTTGAGTGGCTGGAGCGGACGGACGGAGGATCTTCCCTGGCCGTCATCCCGCAGGTCTCGACGGATTTGCCCGCTGGCTGGGTCCCGGTCCCAGCGGCCAATGTTGCGGCGCGTCTCGGCGACCCGCTCAATCACCAGCGCCGCGCAGTATCCGTGCCGCTCGAAGGGGCCGCAAAATTCCTGCGCTTGCGGGTGACCGGACCCTGATTTAATTGCCTATGCGCCGGCTGCCGCGACCAAAGCCGCACTACCGGCCGCTGCCGGATCCGGGGAAAAAACCCAGAGGGGCGAAGGACGGCTGGATTGGGGTCGTGGTGGAGCGTGATGATCCGAAGGACCGGCGTTCGCCCGGCACAATGTATCTATACGGCCGGCAGGGTTACCTCGGGGATTTTCGGGTCAACGAAAACGGGTTTATCGGCCAATCGCGCGGCATCCCGCTGGGCCACTACACTCTACAGCCCAAGCGCCAGAGCGGGGCCAATTGGCCGGCCCAGACCCCCGCGATCACCGGCCCGGGCCAGCCAGTGGGTAAACCGGGCCCCGGCTACAAGGCGGACGCCATCCTGCTCCACCCGGAAGGCCGGCCCGGTAGACCGGACTCGCTTTCCTGTCTCACGGTGAACCCCGAAGGCTTCCGCCGCGTCATGCATATCATGCACCAGGCGCCGGATTCGATCGTGCCCTTAATCGTGGCTTAGCCGTATCCATGCAATTGAAGAGACAATAAAAGCGCGGCTTGGTTCGGTTTGTCCAGGGGGCACGGCCGTCCCGGCCGTGTTGTCGGGTCGTGACGGGCGGGACGCCCGTGCCCCCTTGGCGACGTGCCACCTCGCTCACCAAATAGTTAGTCAACTCTCGCCCAGACGCGCCTCTGTTGCCGTGCCAGAAGTGGCAGAATGTTTTGCATGGTTACGGCTTAGCCGTATCCATGCAGTTGAAGAGACAATAAAAGCGCGGCTTGGTTCGGTTTGTCCAGGGGGCACGGCCGTCCCGGCCGTGTTGTCGGGTCGTGACGGGCGGGACGCCCGTGCCCCCTTGGCGACGTGCCACCTCGCTCACCAAATAGTTAGTCAACTCTCGCCCAGACGCGACTCTGTTGCCGTGCCAGAAATGGCAGAATGTTTTGCCTGGTTACGGCTTAGCCGTATCCATGCAGTTGAAGAGACAATAAAAGCGCGGCTTGGCTCGGTTTTTCCAGGGGGCATGGCCGTCTCGGCCGTGTTGTTTGAGGTTGTTTGATCGTGACGGGCGGGACGCCCGTGCCCCTTGGCCACCTGCCAACTCGCTCACCAAATAGTTAGTCAACTCTCGCCCAGACGCGCCTCTGTGGCAGCGCCGGAAATGGCAGAATGTTTTGCATGGATACGGCTTAGCCGGAACGAGGCAGAACCTTTAACCACGGATTTCACGGATGACACTGATGCCAAGCACCTTGATGAGGGGCAGGAAACCGTAAAGAAAGTTCACCATTTGGTGAGTAATCCGCCGGCAGGGATTGTCTTGAAATTTCTCTGAACCCATCCGTGAAATTCGTGTCATCCGTGGTTCAATTGAATGGACACGGCTTAGAAAAGCTCATGGCGCGGCCGCGTGGCATCGGCATCCTGCCGAGGGTGGTCCGGTCCCCACGGGCAAGCTGTCCGTGCCACTTATTCCGCCCCGCATGGTGCGCGCCGGACAAATGGCCGGGACGGCCGTGCCCCCCCCGAACGGCCAAGGGCAACGCGACCGGAAGAACCTCCGCACCATTGACACCGCCCGTCGCCGCCAGCATAGTCCGCCCTCCTTTTCAGGTCTCCGTATGGAAAATATCCGCAACATCGCTATCATCGCCCACGTCGACCACGGCAAAACCACCTTGGTCGACCAGCTGCTTCGTCAGTCGGGAACCTTTCAAGCCCACGAGAAGCTGGAGGAGCGGGTCATGGACTCGATGGACCTCGAAAAGGAGAAGGGGATCACGATCCGGGCGAAGAATGCTTCGCTCAAGTGGGACAAATACCACATCAACATCGTCGACACCCCGGGCCACGCCGACTTTGGCGGCGAGGTCGAGCGCATCATGAAAATGGTCGACGGGGTGTTGCTCGTGGTCGACGCCTACGAGGGGCCGCAGGCCCAGACCAAATTCGTCCTGCGCAAGGCGATGGAAAACGGCCTCAAGCCGGTCGTGGTAATCAACAAAATCGACCGTGAAAATGCCCGTCCCCACAAGGTCCTCGATATGGTCTTCGAGCTTTTCCTCGAATTGAATGCGACCGACGAGCAGCTCGACTTCCCGCACATTTACGCCAGTGCCAAGGCCGGCTTCGCCAAACGCGAACTGGTCGATCCGAGTGACACCCTGGTCCCGCTCTACGAAGCCATCGCCTGGCACATTCCCGCGCCGAAAAAGTCGGGCCTCGATTATTTCCAAATGCTCGTTTCGAACCTCGACTACAGCGATTACCTCGGCCGTATCGCCTACGGGCGGGTGATCAGCGGTGCGGTCAAGGTCGGGCAATCCATCGTCTGCCTCCATGCCGACGGACGCAAAGAGCGGGCCAACGTGACCGCGATCTTCGGCCACCAAGGCCTTGAGAAAGTGAAGATCGCGTCGGCCTCCGAAGGCGACATCATCGGCCTGGCCGGTTTCGAGGACGTCTTCATCGGCGAGACCCTGGTCGACCACGAGGAGCGCGCTTCCCTGCCCTTTATCCAGATTGATCCGCCCACGATCAGCATGCGCCTTTGCGTCAATGATTCGCCGCTGGCCGGACGTGACGGCAAGCTGCTCACCGCCCGCCAAATCCGGGACCGCCTGACCCGCGAGACCCGCACCAATGTTTCGCTGCAAGTCTCCGAGACCGAGGTGGCCGGACAATTCGAGGTCAAGGCGCGGGGTGAGATGCAAATTGCCATCCTCGTGGAGCAAATGCGCCGCGAAGGCTTCGAGTTGCTCGTCTCGCGTCCGGAAGTGATTTTCCAGCGCGGTGAGGATGGTTCCCTGCTCGAGCCGATGGAGACCCTCTACGTCGATGTTCCGCCCGAGAACCTCGGCGACATCCTGCAAGCTCTCGCCACGCGCAAAGCCGACATCGCCAACATGGAGCACCATCCGCACAGCGTGCTTGTGCAGGCCACCATCCCGACACGCGGCATCATCGGGCTGGAGACCGATCTGGTCAACGTGACCAAGGGCCTCGGCACGATGAGCCATCTCTTCAAGGAATACGGTCCGCATAAAGGCGAGATCCCGAGCCGCGGCAAAGGCGTGCTTATTTCCATGGAGGGCGGGATCAGCATGGCTTACGCGCTCGATACGATCCAGGAACGCGGACGCCTCTTCATCGGTCCGCAGGAGGAAATCTACGCGGGCATGATCGTCGGCGAGAACGCGCGTCCGGATGACCTGCCGGTCAATCCGTGCAAGGCGAAAAAGCTGACCAATATGCGCAGCCAAGGCGACGGCAAAGGCATCCAGCTGGCCCCGCCGGTGCAAATGACCCTCGAGCGCTCGATCGAATACATCGCACCCGACGAATACGTCGAGGTCACGCCGAAGAGCCTGCGCCTGCGCAAAAAGATTCTCGACGCGAACGGTCGTAAACGGGCGTCGGCCAAGACGGGGGGGTAAAACGGCGCCAAGCCACCGCAGGGCAAAAAAAGCTTGGCTCGGATTTTCCCCCAGAGGGGGGTTGACACCGAGGCGAGGGCATAGTTCTATGGGGGCAGTTCTGATTGTCCGCGCCCTCCGTCGCGCTTCCCCGCAAGGCGATTCCGGCAAGTGGTTGCCAAAGAATGGCGCACAATCCCCCAGAGCAACCCGATAACGTATTTTTACTCGGTTCGAATTTCGGTTCGGACCCATCCGAAAACCGGTCACCACAAGTGATCCAACGATTAGCGCACCAAGGGCAGGCTCGACGCCCAGCGGGAAAAATTTTCCCTCCGGGCGGAAGCGTTGGCCCGCGATGACTAAGACGTGACCAAGGTCCATTGCCAATTCATCTACTCCGCCGGCCTGCTCCCAGGCCGACCCGCCCGCCTTTGATTTCCCGATAATACCATGGAAGAGACCAAATCCCCTCAACCCCCGGCTTTGCCGGTTCACGAACGCGAAGCGGCTTTGCCCGCGCACCGGCCCGATCCGGCGCTGCCCGCCCCCGAGGGCGACGGACAGCGAGACGGCGGCGCAACCCAACGGGAGGCCGGCCCGCGCCGCACCCGCCAACGCACTTTCCGCCGGGGACGCGACCGGCGTTTTCGCGGCGGCGGCGAGCGGGACGACCGTGGGCCGCGGGATGAGCGTGGTCCGCGCGACGAGCGCGGCCCGCGCGGCGGCAGTCAGGATGGTCCGTCCGACGCCGGGGTTCCTCTCGAGGATGAACCGACGGGCGAACCGGTCTTTGCCGAGGGCATTGTCGAGGTCAGTGGCAAGGGATTCGGTTTCCTCCGCAACCCGAAGCGCAATTTCACCCAGTCGAACAACGACATTTTCGTCACCCCCGAAATCGTGCGCGCCTTCAACCTGCGCGACGGCGTCTGGATCAAAGGCGAAATCCGCAAGGGGAGCCGTGGTCCGCAACTCTTCCGCTGCACCGAGATCGAGGGCGAGGACCCGGCAAAATACACTAATATCCCGTTCTTCGAGGAGCTGACCACGATCAACCCGAATTCCCGGATCAATCTCGAGACCGATCCGGCCCGCTTCACCACGCGGATCATGGATCTCATGACCCCGATCGGCAAGGGCCAGCGCGGGCTCATCGTCGCGCCCCCGCGCACCGGCAAGACCACACTGCTGCAGCACATTGCCGAAGCCGTGGTGCGCAACCATCCGGAGATGAAGCTGATCATCCTGCTGGTCGATGAACGTCCGGAGGAAGTGACCGAAATCCGCCGCACTGTGCCGCAGGCCGAGCTGATGGCCAGTTCGAATGACAGTGACATCAAGAGCCACACCCGCATCGCGATTCTCGCCATCGAGCGCGCCAGGCGCCTGGTGGAAATGGGCAAGGATGTTTTTGTGCTCATGGACTCACTCACCCGCATCGGACGCGCCTTCAACAACGCGACGGGCGGCGGCGGGCGCACCATGAGCGGCGGCGTCGATTCGCGGGCGCTGGAAATTCCGCGCAAACTCTTCGCTGCGGCCCGCAACACGGAGGAAGCCGGTTCCCTCACCATCATGGCCACCGCGCTGATCGAAACGGGCAGCCGGATGGACGAACTGATTTTCCAGGAATTCAAAGGCACGGGCAATATGGAGCTCGTCCTCGACCGCAAGATCAGCGACCAGCGCATTTATCCGGCGGTCGATATTTTCCTCTCCGGCACCCGCCGCGAGGAATTGCTTTTGCCCGAAGAGCAGCTGCACAAGATCAACGTCATCCGCCGCGGTCTGGCCGGACACAAACCGATCGAAGCAATCGAGCGCTTGCTCCACTTTGTGCGGAAGTATCCGACCAATCTGGAAATGCTGAAGAGTCTTCCGGGTTGAGCAGGGGATTGGAACAAAAGGTAACCAAGCCGTAACCATGCAGTTGAAGAGGCAATAAAAGCACGGCTTGGCTCGGTTTTTCCAGGGGGCATGGCCGTCCCGGCCGTGTTGTTTGAGGTTGTTTCATCGCGACGGGCGGGACGCGCATTGGCGGGTGTGTGCTGGGAGTAACTGGGGCGGCAAAGCCCAGGGGGAACGGGCGTTTGCCTATGGGCTATCTACGTCCCGCTTTGGCGGGACTCCGGTTCGCCCGTTTTCCGAAAGACCACCCGGGCGGGACGCCCGCAACCCAAATCATTGGGGTGTGGCATCGGCATCCTGCCGATGGGCTTGGATCGTGACGGGCGGGACGCCCGTGCCCCCCTGCCCGAACCACCAGCTGGCGGGTCCGCCATAACTTGAGTTAGTCGGGAGTCGCAAAGCAAAAGGACCTTGGTCTTACAGATCGTCGGCTTCGGCCGCGCCTTTTTTGTAGGTCAGGCCGCGGAGTTTGCCGTGGATGAAGGGGTCGAGGTCGCCATCCATCACACCCTGCACATCGCTGGTTTGCACGCCGGTGCGGAGGTCTTTGACCATTTGGTAGGGCTGGAAGACGTAGCTGCGGATTTGGCTGCCCCAGCCAATCTCGCCTTTTTCGCTGTATTGACGCTCCACTTCGGCCCGCTTTTTGTCCTGCTCGCGCTGGTAGAGCTTGGCCTTAAGCAGCTTCATCGCGAGGTTCCGGTTCTTCAGCTGGCTGCGCTCGGCTTGGCAGGCCACCACGATCCCGGAGGGCAGGTGGGTCAGGCGGACGGCGGTCTCCACTTTGTTCACGTTTTGTCCGCCTTTGCCCCCGCTGCGGTAGGTGTCGACCCGAAGGTCGCGATCGTCGACTTCGATCGGGGCGTCCTCGGGGATTTCCGGAGTCACGTCCATGCTCGCGAAGGAGGTGTGGCGGCGCTTGTTGCTGTCAAACGGGCTGATCCGGACCAGGCGGTGCACGCCGCGTTCGGTTTGCAGGTAGCCGTAAGCGTAGTCACCGGTGACTTTCAGGGTGACCCATTTGATCCCGGTCTCGTCACCGGGTTGGATGTCGAGGATTTCGGACGTCATGCCGTGCCGCTCGATCCAACGCTGATACATGCGCATGAGCAGGTCGGCCCAATCGCAGGCTTCGGTCCCGCCGGCCCCGGAATGGATCGTCAGGTAGGCCGCATTGCGGTCGAACTCGCCGGCGAGCAGGCAGGTGACTTCAAAGGCATCGAGCGCTTTTTCGAGGTCGTGGCATTCTTTGACCACTTCCTGCTCGGCCTGGCTGCGGGCCTCGCCCGCCGCCTCTTCGAGGGCCATTTCGTGGAGGAGGGCAAGATCGGCCGTGCGGGTTTCGAGCCTGCGGAACGGTTCGATCAGCCCGCGCAAGCGGGAAACTTTTTCCACCTCGGCCTGGGCTTTCTCCTTGTTGTCCCAGAAGCCGGGCTCGGACATGCGGCTTTCCACCGCGCCCAGTTCGGAGGTGAGTTGGTCGTAGTCAAAGAAACCTCCGCAGCTGCGTCAAGCGTGACGCGAGCCCGGAGGTGTCGAGACTGTCGAAGTCGGGAAGGGACATGATGGGTGCAGCGCGGGGGAATTTTTAACCACGGATGAGGCGGATGGCACGGATAAATGCGGAGAAGGTGGATCGCGCCGTTTGCCCAAGGGCCCATTTTCACTTCGCTCCGGTTTGGCGCGATGAGTCCTGAGCCCGTCATGAGGCCAATGAAGAAGCGCTTCGGACGCGGCTGGGCTCGGTTTGTCCAGGGGGCACGGGCGTCTCGCCCGTGTGGTCGGGTCGTGACGGGCGAGACGCCCGTGCCCCTTGGTCACGGGCGAAACTGTTCACTAGAAAGTGGGCCGCCCTTAAACGATGTTTCCTTCGGCCGAAGCTTGAAAACACCACGGCTGAGGGGAATCGCGATCCCCCGGGATGGACGAGCGGGTTGCTCGTCCCGGCCCCTTACGAGCGGGGCAGCTCGATCCGGAAGATGGTTTCGCCCGGCTTCATCAGGTTGAGGCGGTCGCGGGCGATGGTTTCGAGGTATTCCTGGTCGTTGCGCAGGAGGTCGAGTTCGCGCTGGGTTTTCTGCAGGACGGCGGTTTTCTCGGATTGTTCGCGCTCCAAGGTGAGGACGTGCCGACGCATGTCGTTCTGCTGCTGCCAGACGGGATAGAAGATCACGCCGACGGTGAGGAGGAAGCCGATGACGACGAGGAATTGGAGGACGCGATTGAGCCGGTGCCAGAAATCCGGCTCATTGCGCCGCCGGCGCTTCACCACGAAATCGTCGTCCGGGTCGAAGTTCATGCCTTCATTTTCCCGCCATAGACCGCGTCCTGACCGAGCATTTCCTCGATGCGGAGGAGCTGGTTGTATTTGGCCATGCGGTCGGTGCGGGAGAGGGATCCGGTCTTGATTTGTCCGGCGTTGGTCGCCACGGCGAGGTCGGCAATGGTCGAATCTTCGGTCTCGCCCGAGCGGTGGCTGATCACCGCGGTGTAGCGGTTCTCGCGGGCCAGCTCGATCGCGTCGAGCGTCTCGGTGAGCGAGCCGATCTGGTTGACCTTGACGAGGATCGAATTGCCCACGCCTTGCTTGATGCCTTTGCGCAGGAAGTCGACATTGGTCACGAAAAGATCGTCGCCGACCAATTGCACCTGGTCGCCGAGGGCAACGGTCAGTTTTTTCCAGCCGGCCCAGTCATTTTCGGCAAAGCCGTCCTCGATCGAGATGATCGGGTATTTCGCGCAGAGCTTCCGGTAGTAAGCGACCATTTCGTCGGCCGAGCGGACCTTGCCATCGGACTTTTTGAAGAGGTAAGCCTTCTTCGTCTGGTCGTAAAATTCGCTCGCGGCGCAATCGAGGGCGATGAAGACTTCTTTGCCGAATTTGTAGCCGGCCTTTTTCACCGCGGCGGCAATGGTCTCGAGGGCGTCCTCGGCCGAAGCGAAATCCGGGGCGAAGCCGCCTTCGTCCCCCACGCTGGTGGAGAGACCGCGGCCCTTGAGCACGGACTTCAAGGCGTGGAAAATTTCGCATCCGCAACGCAGGGCTTCGCGGAAGGTGGGGAGCCCGCGCGGCATGACCATGAATTCCTGGAAGTCGATCGGGGCATCGGAGTGCGCGCCGCCGTTGACGATATTCATCATCGGCACGGGGAGGACTTTGGCGTTGGGCCCGCCGAGGTATTTGAAGAGGGGTTGGCCGAGTTGGGCCGCCGCGGCGTGGGCGGTGGCCAGGGAGGCACCGAGGATGGCGTTGGCGCCGAGCTTTTTCTTGTTCGCCGTGCCGTCGAGTCTGCGCATGGCGCGGTCCACCCCGACCTGGTCGGTGGCTTCGAAGCCGATGATCGTGGCGGCGATGGCTTTGTTCACGTGGGCCACGGCTTTTTGCACCCCTTTGCCCAAGTAGCGGGCGGCGTCGCCGTCCCGCAATTCCCAGGCCTCATGCTCGCCGGTGCTGGCGCCGCTCGGGACAATGGCGCGGCCGGTGGCGCCGCCTTGCAGGGTGATTTCGACTTCGACCGTGGGATTGCCGCGCGAGTCGATCACTTCGCGGCCCCGGACCTTTTTGATCAGCGTGGATGACATGGGAAAAGTCGGCGGGTGCGCCCTGCGCGGGAAAAACTCTCCCGCTGATCAGAGAATTTCAAGGCTTTTAAACGGCTCGATCGAGACGATGGTCATCTCGCGTTCGCCGTGTTCCGAGGGCATGCGCACGGTCTCGCCGGCCTGGTGGCCGATCAGCGCGGTGGCCGCGGCGGCGAGGTAGGAAACGACCTGCTTGACCGAGTCGCCGTCCCACGCCCCGAGGATGTGGAGATGTTCTTCCGTGCCGGCGGCCTGGTCGCGCAGGTGCACGGTGGTGCCGAGGCCGACCCGCGAAGTTTCGGGATTCTCGAAATTGGTCCCGCGGCAGTTGGCCAATTGCTGCTCGATCTCCGCTTTCTGGCGGAGGAGAACGCCTTGCTGTTCCTTGGCGAATTTGAATCCGGCATTCTCGCGCAAGTCGCCTTGTTCGCGGGCCACTTGAAGGTCGCGGCTGTTGGCCGGGATGCGCGTGTTGACCAGATCGTCATAATCCTTCTTGCGCCGCGCGAGGCTGGCCCAGGAGACGGTGAGCACTTTCGCGGCCGGGGCGGAGGTGGCGGACTTGTCTTCGCTCACTTCGAGCAATTCCTGCAACTCGGGGCGGGCCTTGATCGCGCGGGCCAGGAGGGCGCGTTTGTCCATTTCCTCGAAAATGGCCGTGCGCATGATCTTGCGGACGAGGTCACGGGTGGCTTCACCGTCGGCCGAGGCGAGGGCGATCGCGATGAGGGCCTTGTCGTCGGAAAGCACTTTGTGCAAGCGGGTGGCGCGTTTGCTGTCCTTCAGCGCTTCGCGCTCCACCACGGTGATGGCGGCCTCGAGGGTTTCCGGGGTGATGAGGGCGGCCAGTCCTTCGGGGCGCTTGGAGAGGAACCAGGCGAGAAGTTCGGGGTTGGTGTTGCGCTCGGAAATGCTCCGGCGCAGATACTCCTGCAGCGGTTCGAGGTGGCCCTGTTCGAGAAGCAGGCGGGTGGCTTCGACCACCACTTTGCTCTCGCCCTCCTGCAGAACGTCGAGCAGGAGGCGGTCGCCGGCCGTACCGCCGAGGGCCACGCCGGATTCGAGCGCGTGGCGGATGCGGGCGGGGGGGAGCGGGGCAAGCAACCCGGCGAGGTGCGCGGGCGGATGGGAAAGGAAGGCGGTAAGGGTGAGGGCGCCTTCGGGCAAGGCGGTCTTGCGGCGCTCGAGGATTTCGTCGCGCACGCAAAGGAGGTGAATGGCGTGGGCCGGATTGCGCCGCTGGTGGTCGTCCGCCGCCTTGGCGAGGAGGCCGAGGATGCGCTGGAATTGGTCGGGCTGGCCTTCGAAGGTTTCCCAGCCTTTGAGGAGGGCTTCGGCTGCGGCAGCCTGCTCCTTCGGTTGGCGGGCGACCTCGAAGGCCTCGACCAGGTCAAGGTGCGGCGCGGTGGGACGTTCGCGCACCACGACGAATTCCGTCTTCTTCGGGGGCACAATGAAACGGCTGTCGTTTTTGAGTTTGCCGCGCAGGGAAGTCCACCAACGTTTGAAAGCTCCCGGGGCCGGTTTGGGAAAAACGCTGTCGGGGAGGACGGCCGCGAGGTAGTCGGAGAGCGCATCGACGGTGAGACGGGACTGAAAGTCGGAGACCACGCGATGAACAAACTCGACCGGATTATGCAAAGCCGCTTTCTGCACGGCGGTGTGGTCGGAGAGGCGCTGGGCTTCGACGTGCGATTCCGTGATGGGGGTGAGGGACGTCGCGGCGAAGGCCATTTGCATGGATTGTTTGCGTCCGCCCAGAAATTCGAGCTCGATTTGCCCGATAAGAAAGTCGGTGCCGGCCACCCGGGCGCAGCCCCAGCTTTTATGCAGGGCAAAAGCCCCGGGGGCGAGTTGGTCCAGTATTTCCGCCTGCTGTTTGCTCAGTTTTCCTTCGTCGATCGCGGTCAATAATTCCGAATGCATGGTGCACCCGTTAAGTTATCGGGTCCGGGGCCGGGCGGCGATTGAAAATTTGCCGCGGACCCCGCGCAGGTTAGAATGCGGCTGCGATGAGCAGTTCCCCGCCGCCGACCGAGACCGATCCTCCCCTCCAGGCCCAGCGCCTGAGCGAGGAGTTGGAAAGCCTCTTGGCGATCGCTCCGGGGCAGCCGATGAAGCTGCAGACCGTGGTCGAGCATTTGCACTTCCGGGGCCTGCCCACCCTTATCGTGCTGCTTTGCGTACCCTTTCTTTTTCCCCTGCCCTTGCCGGGTCTCTCCATTCCCTTTGGCCTGGCCATCGCGCTCTGCGGGCTGCGGCTCGGTCTGGGTCAGAGCTTGTGGATGCCCCAATTCATCCTGCGGCGCGAGGTGAGCTACGAGATGTTGAAAAAGATCGTTGGTTTCGCCGCCGCGTTCTACCGCAAGGTGGAAAAGCTGGTCCGGCCGCGCATGCACTTCCTGCAACGCTGGCCGGGGATGATCAACCTGATGGGGCTGATGATCATGGTGGGCGGCGTCCTGCTCAGTCTGCCCTTCCCGCCCATTTTTCCGCTGACCAACACCATTCCCGGGTTGGCGGTCATTTTCATGGCCCTCGGCATCATGGAGCGTGACGGCGTCTGCACCTTGATCGGCTACTTTTTCGCCTTGGTCGGGATTTGCTACGTGGCGCTGATTTTTATCCTGGGCGCGGCGGGTCTGCAGCAGTTGTGGCAGTGGGTGACGGGTTGAGGCCGGAGAGTGAGAACGGTTTTGGCAACGCGCTCAGGCAGAAGCTGCTTTTCAGCCGAAGGGTCGATTGCCTCAAGTGGACCGAGGCCCAAGGCTCCGACGGGCCAGCGGTTGCCAGCGGACGATACGGGTAAAGGCGTTTTCGGGTTGGTGCGCGACGTGACGATTAGACGACAGAGGAAAGTAACCGCGAACCGAACTGAAGGTAAACGTGTCGCCGAGGGAAAGCGGCGTCGAGCCGGCGCACTCCATGGCGCATTCAGGACGGCGCGTCGGCGGCGTAGGGGAGCTTTGTGCCGCAGGCGCGCATTTTCGCGAGGGAGCCGTGGACGGTGTCGGCCAGGGTGTGGCGGTCGAGGAGGTCGGCGATCGAGTTGCGCACCTCGAGCATGACCATGCGGAGGCCGCAGGTGTTTTCGTCCGGGCAGGAGCATTTTTCGTATTTGCTCTGGCTGACGCAGCGGATGGGGGCGAGGGGGCCGTCGACCAGGCGGACGATCTGGCCGAGGGTGATGCTGTCCATCGGCTTGTTCAAATAATACCCGCCGTGTTTGCCGCGCTTCGTCCCGATGAGGCCGGCTTGGCGCAGTTGCATGAGGATTTGGTCGAGAAACCCTTTGGGGAGATTTTCGCGCGCGACAATTTCCTGGGCGCGGAGGAGGGGGCGTCCGAGTTCGGCCGCGAGGCCGAGATCAATCAGCGCGCGCAGGGCGTATTCACCGCGTTTGGAGACCTTCATAGCGAGGACCACATAGTGGGAGCAGGGCTTGTCTTCGGCAAGACCCGTGCGGCATTGCCAGAAGGGGGCGGCCGATGTAGGAAAGCGGGCCGATGAAGATCGTATGTGCTTATTCGGGCGGCTTGGACACCTCGGTGCTGCTGCAGTGGCTGCAAGAAACCTACGGAGCGGAGGTCATTGCCTTCTGCGCCAATATCGGGCAAGAGGAGGAACTGGACGGGCTCGAGGCCAAGGCGCTGAGCACGGGGGCGGCGAAATGTTTTGTCGATGATCTGCAGGAGGAATTCGCCCGGGATTTTATTTTCCCCATGATCCGCGCCGCCGCGATCTACGAGGGCCAGTATTTTCTCGGCACGAGCATTGCCCGGCCGCTCATCGCCAAGCGCATGGTGGAAATCGCGCGGTCCGAGGGTGCGGCCGCGGTGGCCCACGGGGCGACGGGCAAGGGGAATGACCAGGTGCGCTTCGAGTTGGCCGCGGCGGCTTTGGCCCCGGAATTGGCCGTGATCGCGCCCTGGCGGCAGGAGCGGTTCCGGGAAAAATTCCCCGGCCGCGCCGAAATGATCGCCTACGCCGAGGCGCACCGCATCCCGGTGCCGGTCACGGCGAAGAAGCCGTATTCGACGGACCGCAATCTTCTCCACATCAGCTACGAGAGCGGAATCCTCGAGGATCCGTGGTTCGACGCGAGCGACGAGGAGAACAAGGACATGTTCCGTCTCAGCGCGGCGCCGGAAGACGCGCCGGACGAGGCGGAGCGGCTCATTTTGCATTTCACCAAGGGCGACTGCACCGGATTGGAGGGCGCGGGGGTCACGCAGGTGCGGCAGGAACTCGGGCACCAAGGAGACGGGAAGACGTTGAGTCCGCTCCTCGTCATGCGGGTGCTCAACAAACTGGGCGGCAAGCACGGCATCGGGCGGGTCGACATGGTGGAGAACCGTTTTGTCGGGATGAAAAGCCGCGGGGTCTATGAAACGCCGGGCGGGGCGATCTTGCATTTTGCCCACCGCCAGATGGAGTCGCTGACCATGGACCGCGAGGCCATGCACCTCCGTGACTCGCTCATCCCGCAGTACAGCACACTGGTTTACAATGGATTCTGGTTCGCGCCCGAGCGCCGTGCCCTGCAAGCGCTGGTCGAGGAGACGCAGCAGGAGGTGACCGGCGAAGTGCGGGTAAAACTTTACAAGGGCAATGTTATCGCCGCGGGCCGGCGCAGTCCGCGCAGCCTCTACAATCCGCAGATTGCCACGATGGAGGCCGACCCGACGCAGGCATACAACCAGTCGGACGCCACGGGATTTATCCGGCTCCAGGCCCTGCGTCTTACGGTCGCGGCAGCAAGGGATGCAGCGGCTTCCTCCTCCCGGGCCGAAGCAGGGGGAGGAGGCCCCGCCGGGGAGGCGTGAGCTCCACCGGGCCACCGGTATTGCGGGATAGCCAGGGTTAAACCCTGCTCAGGAGCAGGAGGAGCCCGGCGGTGATCAGGATGGCGAAGAGGATGGCCCCGAACACGATGAGCCGCCCGACCAGCCGCCCTTTTGCCGTTTTTCCTTGGCGCCCTTTGCGCCCACGCCGCCGCTTTTCGCCGCGGGGCGGAGAGGGGGAGGGGGAAGAAGCAAGAGCAGGAGGGGAAGATGACCGGCGGCGCGCCCCGGGCCATTTCGGGGTGACGGCCTCGGTTGGCGGTGAGTGCAGGGGGACGCGCGGGGGCAGTTCGAGGTGGACCGGTTCCAGGTTGGGCGGAGGTAATTCCACGTGCTGGGCCAATTCGGCCAGAGGTCTCCACTCATGGCGGCTTTCGACCCAAAAGGCCGCATCCGCGTCGAAATATCCGGTGCGCACGCTGGCCACCACCTCCCGCGGAGTGGAGGGGCCGTAGGTCTGACCCCCCGAGGAAACGTAGAGGTCGGCCTTGGAGTCGCGAGACCGCTCGGTATTTCGCTCCGACTTCGGCAAGAGAAAATCCGGCGGTCGTAATGGGGATCCGGGTGTACCTGGGGGGCTGGTAGGGGGGCTTTGAGGGGAGTCTTCTGGGATCATTACTTCCAATTCTGCGCCAAAGAGGGCGTGGGGCGCAAGCGGCTAACATCGTGGTGCTTGGCGGCAAAGCGGGAGCGGATGCCTTCGAGGATTCCGGGTTCGGGGGGGTTCTGGCGGGCGAGGATGGAGAAATATTTGTGGTTGGGCGGGCCGGCGCCGACCGAGGGGCAGGCCGGATCAAAAGCGAGGATTGAGTAGTCGCCATCGCCTGACGAGGAGAAGCGGCCTTGGGATTTCTCTTCTTGCGGCCGCCCCGCTCGCAAGTGTTGACCCCACGAATACGTCTCTCGGGCCCCGGGGTATTTTGTCTGGGCCGAGCCGCTTTGGCACCAATGCGGGGGGAAGGCAATTTTGTGCCACGGCCCCGCCTGACGCGCGAGATGGACCGAGGCCCCGATCTGCGGAGGGGGAAGGGAGGTGCAGGCGGTGAGCCATCCGCCCGAAGCGAGGCAACCGGCGGGGCGCAGTGTCATGACCAAGATTGGGGGCAGTGGGCCGCTCAGGAAGGAGGACGGTTGAGGCGCCAGCGGAGGTAAAGCACCCCGGCGAGCAGGGCGCAGAGCGCGCCGATCGCCACGGTTTGCCAGGGAAAAGGGGGCAGGGGGAGGGTGTCGACCAGGAACACATTGGTTGGCGCAAGCTCGCCCGATGGTCCAGACGGAACGGCGCGCCAATAGGTGCGTGTCCCGGCGGGCAGGCCCTCGATGCGGGCGGCACACACCGTCAGCTGGCGTCCCGCGGATTCCGCCTCCGCGAGGCCGAGGATTTCCACGGTCGCTTCGGGTGGGTCGAGAATTTCAAATGTGGGCGCGCCGGGCATGCCGGTTTTCGGCTCAAGGGGGGCAACCATCGCGCCGCGCTCGAGGCGGAAGCTGCGGACCTCAAGCTCGGGCGCGAAGGCGATCTGCAAGAAGGCGCCGTTCCCTTCGGGTTTGCTGCCGGCGGAGGCCATGGCGGTTTCTCGGCCATTTCTGCGGGTGGTCGGGGGCGCGGCGGCCGAGGGCGCTGGGCGAGGAGCAGGCTGCTCTGCGAGGTCGACGAGTTGGTGATCGCGGATCTGGAACGGCACGGACGCGGGCCGCGCGGCGCCGCCCTCGGGTCTGGCGACGAGACGCCATTCATCGGTGCCGAGAGGGGACTCTGCGATGAGTTGTCGGCCGGTGGGTGCGTCGTTGGAAAGCTCTTTCGTGGGGTCGGGTCTTTCGATCGGCGTATCGAGGCGTTGGCGAATCCCGTCGGCCAGGCCCTGCAGCCACCCGAGCAATCCTCCTGGCGGTTCGGGCCGGCGGTAGTTTTGCCACGCGCTAGTCCTTCCGGCGCGGTGCTCGAGGACGAAATCCAGCCAACCCGGTTTTTCGACCCAAATGAGAGCCGGGCCTTCGGGGGTTGTTTCGTAGCGGATGTCGATGTTGAGGACAAAATCTGGGGCCGGAGGCGGAGGAATTGGGGTCGGCGGAGGAGTTGGGGTCGGCGCAGGGGCGGGCCGGATTTGACGCGCGGTGACCTTCACGACGACTTCTTTTCCGAGCAGGGTGACGGACATCTCAGTGGGAAGGGCTTGGCCCGGCTTGAGGCGCAGTTCCAGTGGGATGGGCAGTTTCTTTCCGGGGGAAAGAGTGAAAGCTGTGGCCCCGTTGGCCGGACTGATTGATGCGGGCAAAAGCAATTTGCCTTCAGCGGGTGTGCCGCCAGCATTGCCGAGAATCAGGGTAGCGGTGGCTACGGAGCCGGGTCTGACTGCCCCGAAGTCAAGCTCCGCACTGACCTCAAGTGCGGCCGGGATGGCGGGAGCGCTGAATTCGCGCAACTCGGCCTGCCCTGCACTTTCGAAGCGGACGTCGAAGGGCGGCAGGTATGCTTTGCGCTCAGCCGGGATGCGCAGGTTGACCTCTGCACTTTCGCCCGGCTCAAGGGCAAAGTCGGCCACCGCTTCGAGCGGGCTCTCCGGCGGAAGGCCAATGGATACGGTGCGCGGCAGCGCCGACTGGTTTTTCACCACGACGAGGGCGCTGCGTGACTGGTCTAAGTTGGGTAAAAATGTTTGCTCCGCAATCTCGAGCGCGAGCGGCGGAAGAGCCAGGCCTTTGAGGATGAGCAAGGCCGGGTCGCCGGCGACCGGTTGGAGGCGGAAAACGAATTCACCGGCCCGTTCCGGGGCAAAGAGCAGGGGGATGCGGGTTTTCTCGCCGCGGCGCAGAACAAAGCTCCCCTCGTCCTGCAGCACAAACGGTTCGGTTGGTCGGAGGAACCCGGTGAGAACGCCGCCGCCGATGTTGGCCAACTCCACCACGCGCCGAGTCGGGGGATCTCCCAGTGCGGCCGGTCCGAAATCAAGCAGTTCCGGGGTGATGGATAACACCGGGCTGGCGTCGATGATCTTGATCATGACGCGCCCGCGGCCGGTTCGTCCGGTCATCCCGGCCTTGACCTCGAAGGCGAAGGTATCGCTGACCGAATCTTCATCGTCACCGTGGGTGTAGGTGAGGTAAGCGGGCCCTTGGCGCTCCGGGCCCTTGTTTTGTTCGACTGGCGAGAGTCGGCCGTGCTGCGGCCGGGTCAGCGGTCGGGCGGTCAGCGGGTTGAGATTGCGTTCGAACCCGCGCAAGGGAATGCGCACGCTCCCCCCCCGCGCGACTTCGACTTCGACATTTACGGCTTTGGGCGAAACGCGTTCCGGTTTTTTCGCCGGGCTGTCCGCAAGCTGCGCGGCGCAGAAAATCGCCAGGCAAGCGAAGAGGCGGACACTCACCGGGCCAGAGAAGCAAATGGGTTGGAAAAAGGCGAGGCGAACCCTATTTTGCGGGTGATGGGAAATCTGCTCAGGTTTGCGCTGGGGGCCGCGGTCTTGGCCGTTGCGCCGGCATGGGCCGAGGAGGCATCCGAAGCGGGAATTCGGGGTCCCGGTGAGCTGATCGTCGCGCAGGATCCCCCGAAGGTCGTACCGCGCGTCTTGGACCGCGCGACTCCGGAGAACACGCGGATCGTGGTCTCTCTCGGCCGGCAGCGGGTTTATCTCTACGTGGAGGAGGAAGTGGCGATCGATGCCCCGGTCTCCACGGGAAAGCGTCGCGGCCAAACCCCGACCGGAGACTTCAGCGTGAAAGAGAAGGCCACAGAGCAAAGCTCGAATTTGTACGGGGATTTTGTCGATCGCGAGGGCAATGCGGTCCGTCATGGCGCGAGCACCCGGATCGACGCGGCCCCGAGCGGCACCACCTTCCGCCCGGTGCCGGTGCGGTATTTTCTACGCCTCGATGATGACGGGCTGGCCCTGCATGCCGGACGCTTGCCGGGTTATCCTTCCGCGGACCGCGCGGTGCGCTTGCCGGCCTATATTGCGCCGCTCATATTTCAGCGCGTCAAACAGGACACGCCGGTGAAGATCGAGGATTGACCCGGGTCAAGCCAAGCCGCGCGACCCTCTCCGGGCCGGCGGAAGCCACGGGCCAAGAAGTTGCGTGGTGGCAAAGTCGCTCGCTTGATCAGCGGCCGATATTTTTCAGCGGGGCGCCGGCGAGGAGCTTCTCCTCGATCGACTCGAGGGAGACGCCCTTGGTCTCGGGCACGAGAGCGAGGAAGAAGACAATGAAGACGGCATTGAGCGCTCCATAGAGCAGGAAGGTGTTCCCGGGGCCGAGGCTGTTCAACATGGTGAGGAAGGTCATGCCGACAAGGGCATTGGCCGTCCAATTGGTCACCGTGCTGCAGGTGATGCCGAAATCGCGTCCGGCCAGCGGGAAAATTTCCGCGCAGAGGATCCAGATGATCGGTCCGGCGCTCATGGCGAAGCCGATGATGAAGACGACGAGCGCAGCAACGGCGAGGTAGCTCATGGTCAGTCCTCCGTCCGGGTGGCCGCCGAGGCCCAAGTGGAAGAGGGAGCCGAGCGAGAGCATGCCGAGGCCCATGACAAGAAACCCGGCGAACATCATCGGTTTGCGTCCCAACCGGTCGACAAAAGCGATGGCAATGAAGGTGGCGAGCACGTTGATCGTGCCGATCAGGACCGTGCCCCACATCTGCTCGGCCGTGGTGTTGAAGCCGGCTTCCTGCAGGATGCGGGGGGCGTAATACATGATCACATTGATGCCGGTAAATTGCTGGATGACCTGCAAACCGACGCCGAGGAAAACGGCGCGGCGGAAGTTGCGGTTCTCGCGGAAGAGGGAAAAGCCCTTTTGTTTGATCCTGAGGCTCGACTCGATCTCGGCGAATTCGCGTTCCGCCTCCGCGTCGCTGTTGGCCAGACGGCGGAGCACTTGGAGTGCTTGGGGGCCGCGTTTTTTCAGGACCAGCCAGCGCGGGCTTTCCGGGAGAAAAAGCATACCGAGAAACATGAGCACGGCCGGCACGGCGATGATCCCGAGCATCCATCGCCAAGGCATGGCGAAATAGGCCTGCATGACCATTTGTCCGCGTCCGCCGGCCAGAGTGCTGAGCGATTGGCTCATTTCGGCGGCCAGCGGTTGGAGATTGGCGTAGGTGGAGAAAAAGGTGTCGCTGAGAAAGGCCAGCACGATGCCGATGGTGATCATCAGCTGATACATGGCAATAAGCGCGCCGCGGACGTTTTGCGGGGCGATTTCCGAGAGGTAAAGCGGGGCGACAAACGAGGCCATGCCCACCGCGATACCGAGGAAGAAGCGCGCGGCGATGAGCGCACCGGCCGAAGGAGCCATGGAGCAGAGGATGGAGCCGACGGCGAAGACCAGGGCACTGATCAGGATGGTGCCGCGGCGACCGAGGCGGAGGGAAAAAAATCCGCTGATCAGCACGCCGAAAACCGCACCCCAGAGCAGGGAGCTGACGATGTTCTCCACGGTGTGGTCGTCGACCCCGAAATCTTTCTGGATAAATACGTTCGCGCCGGAAATGACCCCGACATCGAGACCGAAGAGGAGTCCGGCCAGTGCGGCGGTCAGGCCGACAAAGTAAACAATTGGTTTGGTTTTGCCGGAAATCGCCGGCGCGGCGGGTGGGGGGGAGGAGGACATGGGGGAGGGGAGGATGGAGGGAGTGGGATCAGATCGAGGTGCCGTCGGGGATGACGGCATTTTTCGGAATGATGATGATGCCGTCGCGGATGTAGTAGTTGTCGCCATTGTATTCCGGAGGTTTGCCCTCCGGCCTGATCACCACGCCTTCGCCGATGCGGGCGTTCTTGTCGACGATGGCGTCGGTGATTGTCGTGTTCCGTCCGATGCCGATCGGGGGTGTGCCGGGGGGAGCGGAGCTCTGCGATTCGTAGAAGTCCGCGCCCATCATGACCACATTGCGCAGCACGGCGCCGGTCTCGATGACGCTGCGGATCCCCACCACGCAGCGTTCGAGGGTGGCCTCGGTGATGATGCAACCGTCGGAGACCACGGCGCGATGGATCGTGGCGCTGTTGATTTTGCTCGCGGGGAGAAATCGCGGCCGCGAATAAATGACCGCGTCGTGCCGGTAGAAGCTGAAGGAGGGTTCGACTTCGGAAAGTGCGAGGTTGGCTTCGAAAAAGGAGCGGATGGTCCCGATATCTTCCCAGTAACCCTGGAAAATGTGCGCTTGGACACGCCGGTCCGAGATGGCAGCCGGGATGATGTTTTTGCCGAAGTCGTCCAGCTTGTTGTCGAGGCAGGCGGCAAGGACCGAGCGGTTGAACAGGTAAATACCCATGGAAGCCTGATAATAATCGCTGCCCGGCACGAGGCCGAGTTCGGCGAGGAGCGGGCCGGGAATGCGCAGGCCGTCGAGCAGGGCGGGCTCGGTCGGTTTCTCCACGAATCGCGTGATGCGCCGCGCCTCGTCGGTTTGCATGATGCCGAATCCGGTCGCGTCTTGGCGGTTGACCGGCAAGGTGGCGATGGTCAGGTCGGCCCCGGAGGCGAGGTGGCTTTCGATCAGCTCGCGGAAATCCATCTGGTAAAGCTGGTCGCCGCTCAGGACGAGGTAATAGTCCCACGGTTTCTCCAGGAAGTAGTTCAGGTTTTGCCGCACCGCATCGGCCGTCCCTTGATACCAGCCGGCGCCGGTCGGGGTTTGTTGGGCGGCGAGGATCTCGACAAAGCTGCCCGCGCTGAAGATGTCGAACTTATAGGTGCCGTTGATGTGCTGGTGGAGCGAGGCGGTATTGAACTGGGTGAGCACGTAGATGCTGCGGATGCCCGAGTTGAGGCAATTGCTGATCGGGATGTCGACCAGACGGTATTTGCCGCCGAGGGGAACCGCCGGCTTGGAACGGTCTTTGGTCAGCGGAAAAAGCCTCTGGCCCGCCCCGCCCCCCATAATAATGCCCAGGGTCCGCGCCAGGGCGGCGCCGACCCGGGGGGCATCTAGATCCGCGGTCACGCCTCATGGGTTCGCGCAAAGAGGGGCGGATGTCACGCCGCGATTTGCCTTTCGCCCGGGTGGGGTGATTCCCGCAGTTGCCACCCGCGGGCCGATGACGCATGGTGATCGGGCAATCATGTGCGGTATTATCGGTTACGTTGGCCCGGCTGAAGCAGCGCCCATTCTTTTGGACGGGCTGCGCCGCTTGGAATACCGGGGTTACGACTCAGCGGGGCTGGCCTTGGGCAACAATGGAACGCTCCAGATCCGCAAAGCGGTCGGCCGCATCCAGAATTTGGCGCAATTGGTGGCCGACGAACCGGCGCAGGGCAACCGCGGGATCAGCCACACGCGCTGGGCCACGCATGGTGCGGTCACCGGGGAGAACGCCCACCCGCATGCCGATCAGAGCGGCCGTATCGTGCTGGTGCACAATGGAGTGATCGAAAACTACCTGAAACTGCGCGCCGGACTGGAGCGCGAGGGGCACGTCTTTCTTTCTGAAACCGACACCGAGGTGCTGGCCCACCTTATCGGCAAATATGCGATCCAACTCGGTGAGCCCTCGGCCGATCATCTGGTCGAGGCGGTGCGTCTGGCCTTGCGCGAGGTGCACGGGACTTACGGGATTGCCCTGATGCACCGCGATGTGCCGGATCTGCTTGTCGGGGCGCGGCGGGGCAGTCCGCTCGTGCTCGGGGTGGGCAAGGGCGAGAATTTCCTGGCCAGCGACCCGTTGGCCTTGGTCAACCACACGCGCGACGTGGTCTATTTGAAGGATTTTGAAATTGTCGTGCTCCGCCCCGACAATTTTCAAATCCAGTCGCTGGCCGGCGATGGCCAGGATTACGAGATCAGCAGGGTTGATTTCGAGGCGGAGGAAGTTTCCAAGGGCGACTATGCGCACTACATGCTCAAGGAGATCTACGAGCAGGCCTCATCAGTGCGCGACGCGATGCGCGGACGCCTTTCGGCGGAGGAGGCCACGGCCAAACTGGGTGGACTCAACATGACCCCCGCGCAGTTGCGCGAGGTCGAACGCATTGTCCTCATCGGCTGCGGCACGGCCTACCATGCCGCGGTGGTCGGGGAGTATCTGATGGAAAGTCTGGCTTGCCTCCCCACCGAGGTGGAAATCGCCAGCGAGTTCCGTTACCGCAACATGCCGATGGACAAATACACCTTGTCCTTTGTCATCAGCCAGAGCGGCGAGACGGCCGATACCCTGGCGGCGTTGCGGGAGAGCCAGCGCAAGGGACACCGCACCCTCGGCATTTGCAATAATGTGGCCAGCACCATCGCGCGCGAGAGCGACGGCGGGGTTTACATGCACGCCGGGCCGGAGATCGGGGTGGCGGCGACCAAGTCGTTCACCTCGCAGGTCACGATCCTCACCCTCTTGTCGCTCCTCATGGGCCGCATCCGGAATCTCTCCAGTTCGGACGGTCTCCGCATCATCGAGGAGATGGAAAAATTGCCGGAGAAAGTGGCCCGGGTGCTCGAGATGAACCCGCGCCTGCCGGAGATCGCGGAAAAATACGAGAACGCCCACGGCATGCTCTTCATGGGGCGCCAGTTCCAATATCCGGTCGCGATGGAGGCCGCGCTCAAACTCAAGGAGATCAGCTATATGTCCGCCTCGGGTTACCCGAGCGCGGAGCTGAAACACGGCGTTATTGCGCTGATCAATCCCGATATGCCGTCCGTGTTCATCGCGCCCGACGATGCCCTCTTCGGAAAAAACGCGAGCAACATCCAGGAAGTCCGCGCCCGCAAGGGTCCGGTCATCGGGGTCGGCACGGAGGGCCATCGCGAATTGGCGGAGATCACCGACGACACCTTGTGGGTCCCGGCCGCGCCGGATTGGCTCATGCCGGTGCTGACCGTGATTCCTCTCCAACTGCTCTCCTACCACATTGCCTTGAATCGCGGTTGCGACGTGGACCAGCCGCGCAATCTGGCCAAGAGCGTGACGGTGGAGTGAGCTTGGCGGCCGGCGGTTTCCCGGCAGCGGAGACAACCGCCCGCGCGGCCAGCCGGGCTTCACGCCGCGTCGATGATCCGATTGAAGGTGGCGCTCGGGCGCATCGCGGCGGTGGCTTTGCTTTCGTCCGGATGGAAGTAACCGCCGAGATCGACGGCTTGGCCCTGCACCGCGGCCAACTCGTCCGTGATTTGCTTTTCCTCAGCCGCGAGTTCCCCGGCCAGCGGGAGGAAATGCTTCTGCAGGGCGAGGTCATCGGTCTGCCCGGCCAGAGCCCGGGCCCAGAAGAGGGCGAGGTAAAAATGGCTGCCGCGGTTGTCGAGTGTGCCGAGCTTGCGTCCGGGGCTTTTGTTTTCCTCGAGAAATTGCGCCGTGGCGGTCTCGAGGGTCTCGGCGAGGACTTTGGCCTCTTGGCTGCCGGTCACTTCGGCGAGGTGCTCCAAGGACGCGGCCAGCGCGAAGAACTCGCCGAGCGAATCCCAGCGCAAGTAGTTCTCCGCGGTGAATTGCTGCACGTGCTTCGGCGCGGAACCGCCGGCCCCGGTTTCGAAAAGCCCGCCACCGCCCATCAGCGGGACAATGGAGAGCATTTTCGCGCTGGTGCCGACTTCGAGGATGGGGAAAAGGTCGGTCAGGTAGTCGCGCAGGACGTTGCCGGTCACCGAAATGGTGTCCTTGCCCTCCGCGATACGTTCCAGGCTCAAGCGGCAGGCCGCGGCGGGCGGCAGGATGCGGAGATCAAGTCCGGCGGTATCCTCCTCCCGCAGATAGGTCTGCACCTTGGCGATGAGTTCTGCATCGTGGGCCCGGCGTTGCTCCAGCCAGAAGATGGCGGGTGCGCCGCTCGCGCGGGCGCGTTTGACCGCCAACTTGACCCAATCGCGGACCGCCCGGTCCTTGGTTTGGCAGGCCCGCCAGACGTCGCCCGCCTCCACCTGGTGCGCGGTGAGGAGGTTGCCCGCGGCATCGGTCACGCGGATGGTGCCATCGCTCGGGATTTCGAAGGTCTTGTCGTGCGAACCGTATTCTTCCGCCTTTTGCGCCATGAGCCCGACATTGGGCACGGAACCCATCTTGACCGGATCGAGTGCGCCATGGGTGCGGCAGAAATCGATGACCGCCTGGTAAACCGGGGCGTAGGAACTGTCCGGAATGACCGCCAGGGTGTCCTGGGTCTCGCCCTGGGTATTCCACATCTTGCCGCCTTCGCGGATCATGGCCGGCATCGATGCATCGACGATCACATCGCTGGGCACATGGAGGTTGGTGATCCCTTTGTCCGAATTGACCATGGCCAGCGCCGGACGGGCGGCCAGCGTCGCGGCCAAGGCGGCTTCGAGTCCTGCTTTTTCCGCAGCGGGCAGCAGCCCCATTTTGGCCGTGAGGTCGCCCAGCCCGTGGTTGAAATCGACACCGAGTGCTTCCAGTACGGCGCTGTGCCGGGGGATGAAGTCGCCGAGGAAAACCTTGACCGCATGCCCGAAGAGCAGAGGGTCGGAGACCTGCATCATGGTGGCCTTGAGGTGGAGGGAGAAAAGCAGGCCGAGTTCGGCCGCGGTGGCGATCTGTTTTTCGAAAAATGCGACCAGAGCTTTGGTGCTCATGAAAGTCGCATCCAACACCTCTCCATCCTCCAGCTTGATCCCTTTCTTCAAAACAACCGGAGGTTCTCCGGAGGCGGGGAGGAATTCGATCGTCGCCGTGGTGGCGGTGCGGATCGTGACCGATTGCTCGTTTGCAAAGAAGTCGTTCGCCTCCATGCTGGCCACGCGGGTTTGGGAATCCGGCGACCATACCCCCATCTGGTGGGGATGCTTGCGGGCATAGGCTTTGACTGCTTTGGGGGCCCGGCGGTCGGAGTTGCCTTCGCGCAGGACAGGATTGACCGCGCTGCCTTTCACTTTGTCATAGCGCGCCTTGGCTTCTTGCTCCGCGCCGGTGGCGGGTGTTTCGGGGTAGTCGGGGAGGGCAAACCCCTGCGACTGCAACTCGGTGATTGCGGCTTTGAGCTGGGGCACCGAGGCGCTGATGTTGGGAAGTTTGATCAGGTTGGCGCCGGGTTGGAGGGTCAGAGCGCCCAGTTCGGTCAAGGCATCGGCCCTCTTTTGCCCGGCCGGCAGCAGGTCGGCAAAAGTGGCCAGGAGGCGTCCGGCCAGGGAAATGTCGCGAAGTTCGACCCCGATCCCCGCCGGTTTGGTGAAGGCTTGGATGACCGGGAGGAAGGAATAGGTGGCGAGCAACGGGGCTTCGTCGGTCTTGGTGTAAATGATGGTGGGCTTGGTCGGCATAAAAGGTTCGTGATTAAAGCGCGCGGCGCGGCAGGGTCAAAGCAAAGGACGGACTTTCAGGCCGCCGTGGGGTCCAAGCGGCGGAGGTAGCCGAGGGAATAGATGCCGGTGGCGTGGCCGTCGGCCCACTTGGGCCTCCAGCCGTAGCCGCCGACCATCTCGTAGGAATCCAACTCGAAACTGGCCGCGGTGTGCTTGGTCTCGGGCTTGTCGCCGCGGCCGAGGACGTCGGGCTCGCCGCAGCAGACCGCGCAGGGGCAGGCTTTGCGCACGTCCTCCCACGCGAGATAAGTCTCGTGCCCGTCGCTCCAGGCGATGGCCAATTCGCGGCCGATGGTTTGCAAGGTGCGGATCTGCGGGGTCATGGGGAAAGGGGAAAAAAAGGGAGAATGATGAAGTTTGGCTAGGTAGCGCGCCGGTGAGTTTTCCGTTCTTCGCTCATCATTCGGCGTTGGCTTGGGGGCGTTGGCCGAAAATGGATGAGCCGAGCCGGACGAGGGTGGCCCCTTCCTCGATGGCGGGCGCGAAGTCGCCGCTCATTCCCATGGAAAGTTCGGGCAGGGCAGAGCCGTGGGCGGACTGCAATTCGTCGCGCAAGGCGCGCAGGGCCCGGAAGACGGGCCGGGCCGCCTCGGGGTTTTCGTTGTAGGGCGCCATGGTCATGAGCCCGCGGATCCGGAGGTGCGGCAGGGCGGCCAGCGCGGGGAAGGCCTCGCGCAGTTGGGCCGGGGTGAAGCCGTGCTTGGTTTCTTCACCGGAAACATTGACCTCGAGGAGGCCGTCGACTTTTTGTCCGGTTTCACCCGCGATGCGGTCGATCGCTCCGGCCAGGGCCTGGCTGTCGATGCTGTGGAAAAAGGAAAAGAGGGAAAGAGCTTGGCGCACTTTGTTTTTTTGCAAGTGGCCGATGAGATGCCATTCAAGCTCCGGCGGGCAGGCCGGGATTTTTTCCCGCGCTTCCTGCACCCGGTTTTCGCCGAAGATTCGCTGGCCGGTGGCCGCCGCGGTCACGATGGCTGCGGCGGGCTGCGTTTTGGAGACCGCGACGAGGCGCACGCTTTGCGGGGCGCGCCCGGCACGCCGGGCGGCGGCGGCGATTTCCTGGTGGGCGGTGGCGAGATGGGTGGCGATTTCGGTCATTAGATTTGCTTATGCAGCGCCGACAGTGCATAAGAGTGTCTCATAGTCCCGTGCAGCTCCTGCTTTTCAAAGTATTCCGCGATCTGGCCGAAACTGCCAGTTTTTCGCAGGCCGCGCGGCTCAACAGCATCACGCAGAGCGCGGTAAGCCAACAGGTCAAGGCCTTGGAGAAGCGCCACGGGGTCCGTTTGATCGAGCGCGGCAAAAAAAGTTTTTCCCTCACCGCGGAGGGGGTGGTCTTTCTCGGGGCCTCGCGCGAAATCCTCGGGGTGGTCGACGGTTTGAAAACCCGGCTGCGCGAGCTGAACGAGGTGATCGCCGGTGATTTGCCGCTGGCCGCGGTGCTCAGTGTCGGACTGCACGAGCTGCCGCCCTTCACCCGTCAATTCACCCGCCTTTATCCCCAGGTGAAAATCCGGACCGATTACCTCCGCTCCGCCGAGGTCTACGCCGCGGTGCTTTCCGGCCGGGCCGAGGCCGGGCTGGTCGCCTTTCCTGCGCCCCGGCGCGGTTTGGCATCCGAAGTCCTCTGGCGCGACCGCATGGTCCTGGTTTGCGCCCCCTCGCACCGGCTGGCGCGACGGACGCGGGTGCCTTTGAGCGAATTGGCCACCGAAAAATTTATCGCCTTCGCGGCCGACCTCCCGACCCGCAAAGCCCTTGACCGGGCCTTGCGTGCCGCGGGCGCCAGCGTGCGTCCCGAGCGGGAGTTCGACAACATCGAGACGGTCAAGCGCACGGTGGAGATTGAGGGTGCGGTTTCCATCCTGCCCGAGGCGGCCTTGGCCAATGAGCGTCGTGCGGGCTCGCTCATTCCGGTCGAAATCGCCTCGCCGGATATGTGGCGCCCGGTCGGGGTGGTCCTGAAACGCAACCGCGCCGGTTCGCCGGCCTTGCGGCGGTTTTTGGAACTTTTGCGCGGCACGTCCGACCGGCCGAAGCTTGCCAAGTAGGGCCTTCTGGCGGATTAGTGCCTGCGATGGTATCTCGCAGGCCAGCCATGAAGTTCACCGCACCCCTTGCCGCCGTTGCCGCCTGTTTAGTCACCGCCTGCGCGCAGGATCAATCCGCCCCCTCCTCCGCCTCCGCCCCCCACGAGCCCTCGATCAGCATCGGTGCCGCCGGCCCGGTTTTGACCGCGCCCCGCAAGCGCCGCGCCCCGGCCAGCTACAATGCGGTCAACACTTCGCGTCCGTTTGTCGCCCTGACCTTCGATGACGGGCCGCACCCGCAATTGACCCCGCAGCTGCTCGACGTCCTGCGGAAGGAAGGGGTGCGCGCCACTTTTTATGTCATCGGCCGCAACGTGGAGACCTACCCCGAGATCGCGCGCCGCATCGTGGCCGAGGGTCATGAGATCGCCAACCACTCGTGGAGCCATCCGACCCTCACGGCGATAAGTGCCGCGCGCCTCGAGAAAGAAATCACCAGCACCACGGAGGTCATCCAGCGCGTGACCGGCCGCACCCCGACGAATATGCGCCCGCCCTACGGCGCAGTGAACGAGCGGGTGCGCCAGAGTATGTTCAAGAACCACGGGTTCGACGTCATCATGTGGTCGGTCGACCCGCTCGATTGGCGGCGTCCCGGCGCGGCAGTGGTGCGCCAGCGCTTGGTCGACGGAGCCAAACCGGGCGGAATCCTCCTCGCGCACGATATCCACCCCGGCACGATCGAGGCCATGCCGGGGACGATCCGCGATCTTAAAGCCAAGGGCTTCGGTTTTGCCACGGTGAGTCAATTGCTCGCCCTGCAAGATGCTCCCGCCCCGCGCTCTGCGCCGCTTCTGCCGGATCAGGCGGCGGTGCGGCGGTCAGAGTAGCGAGGCCGCGCCGGCCGCGCCGGCCCCGAGGACCAAGACGACCGTTTGCTGCCCGGCGGGTCCGCCGGCCCAAACCAGGCGCAGAGCGTGCCGTGCGCCGCCCAGCGGGCGCAGGTGCGCGCCGCGGCAAATGGATCGGCGGCGGGTTTTTCGCGCCCGCCGCTCCACTGGCGCTGGAGGCCGAGGAGCGCCCGGAGCGGGGGAACTGAGGAGCAGGGCCTGGAGGAGAACAAGCAGGGAACGTGGCTAAGCCGCGGCCCGCTGGAGTCTAAACGCCGGCATCCACCGGCAGACGGGCACGGCGCGGGGGGCGCGAGGGCATGCGGGGTGATTCGGCCGGCTTGTTGCCCCCGTCGTCCCCGCCCTCCCTTTCATGCGGGTCGAAAAAGTGGTCCCACGCGACAAAGATGGCTTTGGAGTGGCGGGCGAAGAGGAGATTGAAGACCACCACCGGGATGACCACCGCAGCAATCAGGGTCCACACAGGCCAGTGGAAGAACCATTCGAAGGAAAGGTAGAGGACCAAGCCGAAAAGCGCGGCGAATCCGTAATTGATGGCCCAGATCGAAAGCAGGAAGTAGCCCGGCTCGCGATCGTAGGCGTAGCCGCAGCGCGGGCAGCCGTCGAGCGGAGTGAACCAATCGTGCAGCGTGCGCGTGCGGGCCACGCTGGGAAACATCGGACTTTGACCGCAGACCGGACAGCGCAGTGCCATGGCGTGCCGCAGATAGGAACCCGCTTTCGCCCACTCCGATTTGCCCTTCATGCCTAACTCCATACGCCCCGGCCGGAAGAAGGTCAAAGGACTTGCAGCGACAAAGAAGGCGTCGCGCCGCGCCGGCCGCCCGGTTTTGCTCGGCGCGGCAGCCCGGCGACAAAGATTGCCATGCGCTGCAGGGCGATCTTGATTTGCGCCAAGGAGGTCGCATAGCTGCAACGGACAAAACCCTCGCCGTCCGCCCCGAACGCGGTGCCGGGCACCACGGCGACTTTATGATCCTCGAGCAGACGGAGGGAAAACTCCCGGCTGGTCAGGCCGGTCGAGCGGATGTCGGCGAAGACGTAAAATGCGCCGCGCGGGGTCGGGCAGGGGATACCCATTTCGTGGAAAGCGGAGACAATGTAGTTGCGCCGGAGTTCGTATTGCCCGCGCATCTGCGCCACGGCGGCGTCGCCGTTCTCGAGCGCCTCGACCGCTGCATATTGCGTCATGGTCGGCGCGCAAAGGATGGCGTATTGGTGAATTTTCATCATCGCCTCGATGAGCGGCGCAGGGGCGCAGGCGTAGCCGATGCGGAACCCGGTCATGGCCCAGCCTTTGGAGAGCCCGTGCAGCAATACGGTCCGCTCGCGCATCCCGGGGAGCGTGGCGATCGAGACATGTGCCGCGCCATCATAGGTCAGTTCGGCGTAGATTTCGTCCGAGAGAACGATGAGATCGTGCTTCAGGCAGAGTGCGGCGATCGGCTCCAGCGCTTCCCGCGGCATGGTCGCGCCGGTCGGGTTGGTCGGGAAATTGAGCAGAAGCGCTTTGGTTTTCGGCGTGATGCGCTTGGCCATTTCGTCGGCGCGGAGCTGAAAGTTGTCCTTCTCGTGCACTGGAATGGAGACCGCCTTGCCGTGGGCCAGGGTGATACTCGGGCCGTAGCTCACGTAGCAGGGCTCGTGGAAGAGGACCTCCTCGCCCGGATTGAGGAGGGCCCGCATGGCCAGGTCGATCGCCTCGGAAACCCCGACCGAGACGAGCACCTCGGAGGGCGCGTGGTATTGCAGGTGGAACTTGCGGGCCACGTAGTCGGCAATGGCTTCGCGTAACTTGGGCAGGCCGAGATTCGAGGTGTAGCCGGTGCGCCCTTTCTCGAGGGAAAAGAGGGCTGCTTCGCGGATGTGCCAAGGGGTGACAAAATCCGGCTCGCCGATCCCGAGGGAAATGACATCGTGCATCGACTGCACGATTTCAAAGAAGTCGCGGATCCCGGAACGCGGGATGTCCCGCACGTGCGTGGCAATTTTGTCTTCCATGCCCGGCGGGTGTTACGGGCTGACCGGCAAGCGGTCCTCCGGAAGATCGGAGGTGAGGAGCGCGCCGTTTTCCTTGTAGGTTTTGAGACGGAAGTGCGTTGCCGTGGAGATGACCGATTCGATGGTGCTGAGTTTTTCCGAGACGAAACTGGCCACCTCGCGCAGGCTGCCGCCCTCCACGACGACGAGGAGGTCGTAACCGCCGCTGATCAGGTAGCAGCTCACGACCTGGTCGAATTTGGCAATGCGCTGGGCGATGCGGTCGAAGCCGCCGCCGCGCTCCGGTGTGATGCGCACTTCGATGAAGGCGGTGACCGTGTTCTTGTCCAAGCGCTCGCGGTCGACGATGGCTTGGTAGCCGCGGATGACCCCTTCCTTCTCCAGGGCGGCGATGCGGGTGTTGGTCTCTTCGACCGAAAGATGGAGGAGGCGCGCGAGGTCCTCGCGGGACGTGTTGGCGTCCTGTTGCAAGAGTCGGAGCAAGGTTTCCATGAAGAACCCTTTACTATGCCGAGGCCGGGGGTCGGTGGCAAGAGGCAGGGCTTGCCAAGCACGCAGGAAGACCGATATTTTTGCCCTTTCGCGCCGACGTAGCTCAGTTGGTAGAGCAGCTGATTCGTAATTTGATGTTTTGAACATGACAGAAAATGATGCAAGCCGCTAGATTCTCACTGAATTACATCAAAAGTCCTTGATCTTACAGAACTAACGGACCTTGACTGGAATCCAGAAATTCGTCCGGATTCGTCCGGATTCGTCGGGTTATGCGATGCAGTAAACTGTATCAAAAAGCGTGACAAAAGCCGTATCAGTTGAGTATCTTTGACGGATGTCTGAGAACCTAGTTAAGCGGGGAGAGATTTGGTACTACCGAGAGCAACGCGGAAAGAAGGGCGTTTTACGAACGCTCAAGACGAGAGACCGACGCGAAGCAAAAAAGCTAGCAGCGGAAATGAAGGCAAAACTTGACCGCGGGGAGTTGGCGGTTCGCGTAAGACAAGAGTTTCCAACAGTCGGGGACTGCTACGACATCTACATCGAACGCGCTAAAAATGGGCTAACCCGCGCGTCTCACGACACAGCTAGGAGCAATTTTCTCAGCCTCTGCTCGGTGCTCAGACACTCGCTCGACAAGAAGCCTCACCTAGTCACTGAAGAGGAGATTAAGGCAATCAAGCTTGATGCCATAAAACTTGGCACTGCAAACAAGCCCGGGGTGGCTGAAAAGTTTCAGAGGTTCGAGATTGCGCGTGGTCGGTCAGGGCGATCAATCAATAGCACCTGGAGACAGGCTGTATCGCTGTTCACAGTTCAAATGATGGCGCAATACGCACTGGAGAAATTTCGGATGCCTGTCGAGTTTCTCGCCTTCCTCAAGGCTCCGATGCTCCAAGCAAAGCCGATAGAAAAGTTTGACCCGATGACCGAAGATGAGGTTAGGAAAATCCTCGAGGCAACCAAGGACCTAGCTATCTCGGACAAACCTTTTGCCAGTGAGATGGCGAAAGTTATCAGTATGGCATATTTTCTGGGCATGAGAGCGAAGGAAATACTCTTCGCCCGCAGGCGCGATTTTAAAGACACACCGAAGGGCTTGAGGCTCCACATCAACACAGTCAAAGGAGGCAACCCTCGCACCATCACGGTCTCCGAACGACTGAGAGATATACTCTACAACAAGGTCGCGAAGCCAGACTCATTCATCATTGCGGACCGGTTACGCGATAACAAAACATCACGCTACGACATAGTATACCGTCACACAGGTGCGTTCCTCCGTGATTTCTTAGAGACAGATGAAGACAAGAAATACCGAGAGCTGAACGGTCGTCCCTCGCCTCGGAAGATTTTACACCACCTACGAAAGCAAGCTGGTGCGGTGCTGGTCACAAAGTACGGGCTGTACCACGCCCAAGAGTTTTTGGGGCACAAGAACCCAACGGTCACGAATATGTTTTACAGCGCGTTACTGCAGGACCTGCACTCGATTGATGCGGTCGAGGAGTTGGGTTAATCCGCCCGACATTCCGAGTTAATCGCCTGGCTGAGGGCGTCGCGGGCGCTAACTCGCCCGCTTCATCAAGATCACCGATGTGCCCGGTATCTTTGAGAATGAATAAAAAAGGAAGCCCGTTCTCCCGTCCTGTCGAGCAACATTACAGCATCACCAAAGCCGCCGAGCTAGTCGGTGTTAGACGCCAAACCATGAGCCGCTATGTCAAGGAGGGGCGTGTGTACCCTGTGCGTCGCGTAAACCATAAAGTCGTCCGCGTGCCCGCGTCGTCGATCAACAGATTTCTACGCAGTGCCTTGAGCCCCACCAAAATACTACAAAGAGCCCCCAAGAGAGCCTTCGCAAACCATCTCGAGAAGAAGCAGAGAGAAAAGTCGAATGTGAAATCAGTGTCCTCGACCACCCGAGCATGAAAGCCGTGAGTGGTGTTTTAATGCTCCTCCTTGTTTTAGTGGCTTGGCGCATGACCCATATGCTTTGACGGATAGTTTCGATTGGTCGTTCTCGCCGTTGGTGGCTCGGTTGCTTGTGATTTTTTCGATTAGCATCTGTCCCCTCTCGGTAGAAACGAACGGGAGAACCGCTCTTGCGTTTGCCAAGCTTCGGAAAGCCTCGTTCTTGTTGCGAGAGCGTGAAGCCTCAGCAACGAACCCAATTGCCAGCATGATCTTACCCTCCCATGTGACTGAAAAAGCCGTGGTATCTGGATAAACGAGGCTGAAGAGACTGAGCGGTCGAGTTAGTAGGCGATGTAGCTCTCGCGTTGTGGATGGCTCGAGATTTGAGGAGGCAAGAGCTAGCATTGCTCGTAGGCTGAAGACGCGGAATAGGCTTTCATCGTTGAATGTAGCAGAAAACTGAAGTCGCCTCTGCGTTGCAAAAGCGCGGATGTCATTGGGAGAATGTTGAGATATGCGGAAGTATTGACGCGGATCGTCTGCGTGCGAGTCGTCGATGGTGAGTAATCTTTCCATACACTGCGAGTAGCCGTGATGCTGTCGCGGGTCAACGGATCAACGGGCATTTCCAAACGCAATTCCGCGTTAGGGGTATTGCGTCTCCAGAATAATTGTCTGAGTTGACCCCTAGAAATCTGAGGTCTGTACGGCTAACTGGAATGGTGTGTTTACTATTGCCAAAATCCGAAATGGCTCGACCTACCTAGGCGATCATCTTTGCAAGAATGATTATTACTGTGAGGGTGAGCGGGTCACTGGTCGATGGGTCGGAAATCTCGCAAAGGAGTGGAGGATCGATGACGCGGAGATTGGAGGCACCGACAAAATCTTCGAGCGTCTGAGACAGGGGCTTACACCCGATGGACGAGAGAAGTTGACTCAGCGGGCGGGAGGAAATGTCAGGTTCTTCGATTGTCAGTGTAGTGCTGAGAAGAGTGTGTCGGTCATGGCTGTTGCATTAGGGGATGAACGGCTCCGCGAAGCCCATGAACGGCTCAGCGGTGAGGCGTTCCAGTTGGCTCTTCAGCAGTTCGCCTCACGGCGGGTGAGGCAGGGGTCTTCGGCGTGGTCTGAAGAAAGCGAGGTGACAGGGAACATCCTCGCGGGTGCCTTCATGCATGATGCCTCCCGCAGTCACGACCCCGATCCCCAGCTTCATACGCATTTTGTCGTGGCGAATGTCACCATCGGAAAGGACGGAAAGCGCTACGCCTTGGATCCGCAAGCCATGTGCAGGGCAATCCGTTACGCGGGCAAGGTGTATCAGGCGAGTATGGCTCGCGAGGTTCGTCGTCTCGGGTATGAGATCCGCGACAAGCAGGACGCGCGCGGGCGCAAGGTGGGATTTGAGATTCGCGGGATCTCCGACGATATCCTCCGCCGTTATTCAAAGCGTCGCAGGGAGATTGAGGTGGCATCAGCTCAGTTCCTGCTCGCGCATGGTCGTGAGCCAACCGCGGCTGAGATGCACGCCATAGCCGTCGACACCCGCAGTCCGAAGCTTCGCAACATCTCAACCGACGAGGTCAGGCGCAATCAACTCGCTCAGCTATCCTCCCCCGAGCGGGAACAGTTAGTTGCTCTGCGCGAGCGAGCGATGACTCGCCCGTCCCCCGCGCCTACTGGGGCTTGCGCGGAAGCCTGCAAAGATGCGGTTGTCGAGGGTCTGGCTCACCTGCTCGACTGGAATAGCACCGTTGACCGTCACTCCCTAGAAGCCGAGGCACTCAATCTGGGGCTGGGTGAGGTCGACCCCGTCGGTGTCTCCCGAGCTGTCGATGAGCTGACTCAGGAGGGGCTTCTTGTGCCCCTGCAGGGAAAGGGATTGCTGGCTATGCTCAGCACGCCCGAGATGCTTGCACTGGAGCGCGAGGCAATCTCAAGGGTCGAGCGTGGGCGCGGGGGATTGGGCAAGCTGGCGCACTTTGTCGCCTCGGCGAATCTTTCCGCAGAACAAAATGAAGCTGTCCGATTTATTGCGGAAACTCCAGATAGATGCGTGTCGTTGAGGGGCGTGGCGGGCACGGGAAAGACGACCACGCTGAAGCATTTGAACACCGTGCTAGAAGCATCTGTCAGGAAGGTTCTTTATCTCGCTCCGACCACAGGCGCGGTGCAACAGCTCCGCGCTGAGCTTGGCTGCGAGGCTTCCACCGTCAGTTCCTATCTTGCGAAGCTGGGGACGAAGAGAAGGAAGGAAATGCACGGTCTAACGATAGTTATCGATGAAGCAGGGTTGAAGTCGCTCCGACAAGGGTGCGCTGTATTGGAATCTGCAGAGCGTCTCAATCAGCGCATAATTCTTTGCGGTGATACTCGACAGCACGAGGTTCAGCAGAGTTTTCTGCGATTGCTGGAACGCCACTCTAGCCTGCAACGCACCGAGATTTGCGAGATTCGTCGTCAGCAGGTCGCGGAATATCGGGAGGCAGTCGCTTTGATGGCATCGGGAGGGGCTGGGCACGGACTGAGAAAACTTCACGAGATGGGGTGGGTGCGCTCGTCAGGCGGGGACTACCTGAATGATGCGGTGGAGAGGCTTTGGGAGAAATCGTCGGACGGGGAAAATCTGCGCGAGTGCATTCTGGTTGCTCCAACTTGGGCGGAGTGTGACGCATTAACTGATGAGCTACGAAAGAAGCTTCGAGCAAACGGGAAGCTCGCAGAGGGAATGGCACGAGACACAGTCCGTAGCTTCGCTTGGACAGATGCACAGCGTCGGAAAGCCGGGAACTACCGGGTCGGCATGGAAGTCACGGGAACACGCGATTCATCCGCGTTAAGCTCGGGGGAGAGTGCTGGCGTAGTAGCTATCGACGGTTGCAAGGTGCATCTAAGCAATGGCAAGTCATTCGATCCAAAACGGGCTGTTGGTTGCGTCGATGTCGGTTACAAGCGCAATGTTGAGATTGCCCGTGGCGATACCGTGCTAGTCCAACAGAATCTCGCCAGCCATAAGCTCGTCAACGGAGAGGTTCTCGAGGTCGAGTCCGTTTCACCACAAGGAGAGATTCGGACTAGGTGCGGTAAGGTCATCCCAACGAACTTCAAGCGCATAGCGCATGGGTATGCGGTGACCAGTTTCAGGGCACAAGGTCGCACAGCTCGCCATGTTGTGACCGCGTGTAGCAAGCTCGATGCGAAAACCGCTTATGTCTCGTGCAGTCGAGGTCGCGAGAGTTGCACAGTTTGTTGTCCCGATGCGGATCGGCTTATTTCGTCTGTGTGTGGTGGCGAACGCCCGAACGCCCTTGATGTGGCTCGGGGGCGTTCCGCCTTCCAGGAGGCTCGGCAACGCCGACTGGCGGTTCGTCGGGATGTGCTTCACGCTTGGGCACAAAGGGTGATGCGTGTGGCCGGTTCGACTCTCCGAAAAACGACGCGTGTTGGCGCACGGTTTTCGCTGGCGCGGTGGGCAGAAGCATCAGGGCAAGGCATCGCCGACCTAATGTTCAAAACGCTCCCGCAATGCCCGCTCTTTGCCACGCCCGCACCGAACGGCGGTGTTCAGCCGTGAGGAGGGGTGGTATATGAGCGCAGGCATCGAAGTTGCGGGGCAAGCGGTTGGTGCCCTCCGCGTCATTCTGCCGTCTGGTGATGTTTCTGTGTTCCCGTGGAGCATCTTTTTGCGTGCTGACCTGATCGCCAACGGGGAGGCGAGTAGCGGTGTGCTGACTTTTGCGTCGGGAGCTGTGCGTTTTTCGGGTCGCGAGTCGGTGCTGGAGGCGGTTCTCGAAGCGTCCGCGCACTTATCTGCGGAGTCTTCGACTCGCGCACGATGGTTTGACTGGGTTGTCGGTCGAAAATCCGCAGACCTGAAGCTTCATTGGGTGGGCGTTTTCTCTGTCCGATCAGCATTCCTGCAGTTTTCGCAGTTTCCGCAGGCATAGGGATATTAAGGCAGTTTTCAAATAAATATGATACTTTATCCGCATATCATAATGTTGCTGAGACTCTCCCCTTACTGCGGAAACTGCGGAAACTGCGGAAACGGCGCGACTCTGTCCCAGCGCGCATAACATGATACAATATCTTTCGGTATCTTGTTGTCGTATGTATAATACATCTATCGATACCGCCTCGGCGGATAACTGCATCGGCACCTCTCAAGAGGTTGCCGTCAATCATCATGGCGGGATCTCGAACCCTGCCATTCAGCCAGAGAACCCAGCCTTTGCCATTGGCAGGCATTTCCCGACCGATGCCCTTCCAAAGTGGGTGGCGGAGCAAAGCAGGCGACTCGCGGTTTACCGCAATGTCGATCCAGCCATTCCTGCCATCGGCTTTCTCGGCGCCTGTTCGACGGCGATTGGGCAGGGCTTGAATCTGCAGAACGGAGGCGCTGAAGGCTTCGTCAGCACTGCGAATCTCTGGCTGGCAATTGTTGGCGATCCCTCTTGTGGTAAATCCACAATCACGATTCCGTTCAAAGGCTTGGAAGACCTCATGGAGGAGCATTGCAATGAATCCTCGAACCTTATGAAGGATCTGGTTGCTCGCAGAAAGAAGATGGAAGCGGAAGCACGCCAACTCGAGCGAGACAAGATGTTCGATGATCTAGAAAAAATCAAAAACAGATTGCCGACCTCGAGGAGGAACAGCTCGCTATTCGACCAGTATGGTTGGCGAACGATTTCACTCCTGAGGCGATAACGCAGGCATTTGCCTGCAAAGGCAGAGCGCGTCCTGTCTGTCGTGGCATCCGAGGGAAGGACGATGATGACAAATATGATGGGACGCTACGGCAAAACTGCCAACGATGATTTCTTCCTTTCCGGCTGGAATCGCTACACGGATTCCAAGACCCGCATTCGTAAAAACTATTGCAAAAGCACAGACGACGGATTTGTGCCTTCAATGCACATCTCGTTGTGCATTGCTCTGCAATCAGATCAAGGACAGCTGTTCCAGCGTGAACCACTTTGCACTAGTGGATTCGTTCAAAGGTTGCTCTATGCGTTTGTTAATTCACCAAAGCAATTGCTTTGCTCGATGGCTTCAGCGCAACGAGCGCGAAAGCTTCGTTTGCCTCCACCCGATCTGAAGCCATGGCATGATTTCACGCGCACACTATTCAAGGCAGGTGCTTTGAACGCAGAGGCAGAGGTGGTCAAAATGAGCAAAGGATCGGAAAACGAGTGGCTGAAGTTTCAGGACGAGGTCAATCGCTTCCGGGACAACGAGAGCAACAAGGTCTTACGCACCCAAATGGGTAGGTGGATTGAATGCGCAGGTCGTGTCGCCCTGGTGCTTCATGTCATGGAGCATGGTTTGGATGCGGTTAAGCAAAAGCTCACCGCGAAAACAATGCGTGGCGCTTGTCGCATCGTCTGTTGGTTTGGTCTGAAAATGAGCGAGCATCAGAAAAATAAGCCCATCGGACCGACTCGTCTTGAGCGTTCTATTTGTGCTTACGCTCAGAAGCAGGGAAACACAGGGATATCTGTTCGGGATTTGACCCGCGCTGGTGTTGGTGAGCGAAGCGAGCTGGAGCCTATCATCAATGGGCTGGTGCCTCATCGGTTGGTGCCTATCCAGACAACGCGAGGCAAAGCTGTCGGCAGAAGCCCTGCCCAGCGTTGGCGCTATATCGATTCCGTCCCGCCTGCGGTAGTCAACTCTCTCAGCTGATAACCATGAACATCATCTACAACACCGACACTGGCGAAGTTGTGGAGTTGACCGAGCCTTTTGCGGATGAGGACTGGGTCGATTTCCTCCACGATGATTCGCGTGTAAGCTTCGACGCAATTGAAGGAAGGTTTGAAGCAGACTCTGAGACGGTCGAATGGTGGCTGAGTTGGCGCAATGTACACCGTCACGCGGAAAGTTTTGTCTGTGGTGCGATCGAGCAACTGGATGAGGCGAACGAGTGTCTCTTGCGCCATAAGCTCAAACAGGCATTGTCTAGTGAAATCAGTGACCAGCCTTTGCGTCGCGTGGTTGCGACAATTGAGTTCATGGCGACTCGTTGTCTGTTTTGGGAAGGCGGAAGATGGAAGTTTGGCGGATCAAGCGGGGAGAGGATGCTCCAAGGCAAGCCACCATAGATGGGTAGCAACGCGTTAAGCCTGAGCGACAACTGACGGACTTTTGATAGAGCCGTGCATTTTGCGGTGTGAAACGACCAAAAGTATCGGTAGTTTTCAGTCTTGCCATGTTTACAAAACATCACTTGTTGATTTGCGTTCTTTCTCTTCTTCCCGTGCTTTCCCACGCGTCAGGCGTGATGGGGGGAGTTGCGGAAAATGAGCGATGGAGAAGTAGCTGTGTTTTCGAGGGCGGGAAGCGGATGACGAGGCCAAGTATTTTGATCTGATCACAACCATGAAATCAGCACTTTTCGCAGCTCTCGTATTCTCCTGCACCGCTTGGGGGGAGGAGGATGGTGGCGAACAGTCAGCTTCAGATGCTTGGGGTGTTCTCTCGAAGGCGGTCTCGGGTGGCGGTATCTGGGCGTGCGACGCGGGGCAGATTGCGGAGGAACTCGGCATGCACCAGGAAATGGAAGACGGGCAAAGCAGGCGGCATATCGTCTACCCCGAACAGAGATGGAAGGGGGCGGAGTTCAGAATCCTCGGGCTTGAGCCGCGCGCGGTTCTCCTGACCGAGGGGTTGGAAGATGGCAAGCCCCGACGGATCCGAGTCGTCTTCGGGAATCGCGGCGATGATATGTGGGGCATCTACAAGGGCGAGAGCCCGGAGGACAGGCCGACCGATATATTTGAGGCCAAGAGGACTTATGGCAAGCAGATGAAAGACGCAGTCAAGGGCATAGACCGTGACGCCCAAGAGATATCACGAATCCTTACTGACCTGTACGGCGCGGGAGGGTGGGCGAGAGCCCGGCGGGACCTCGACACAGGGGAGACCCGAAAATGGTGGCAAGGTGATGGCTTCAGAGTGGAGCTCATCCACTCCAAAGGGACAATCACCGCGCTGGATATCACCGAGGGAAAGGAGCAATCACCCGACGCACAATCCACGACCCCCAACCCGGTCACTTCAGTAAAGCGGGAAGCCAATGGTGATGTTTTCGTGGACGGCATTCCCGAAGTACACCAAGGAGATAAGCCCTACTGCAGCGCAGCCAGCTTAGAAAGACTTTTTAGACTGCTCTCAGTAGACGTCGACCAGTACGAGCTTGGCGCGGCGGTGGGAAGCGGAGAAACCCAGATAGGAAGCGGGTGGAGGAAGCTCATCGATAAAGCCAGAGGCTTGGCTAGGAGGCACCGGATCAATGTCGGAGAGGTGTCAATCAGGGGCATTCCCCAGATCGCCCAACACATCGACAGGGGCACGCCACTCATGTGGTGCCAGCGCAGCACTCCCGCCCTCACCAATATGTTCTGGAAACTCGACCGAAACCGAGAAGAGCTCAGTCCTCCTGACCGAAAGCGGGAGAAGAGCCTCGGAGGAGAAACGACCAAGGCTCTCGCGGGGGGAACAGGCGTTCACGCATGCCTCGTGGTCGGGTACAACGAGCGCACGGAAGAAATAGCCATAAGCAACACCTGGCAGGGAAAAAGCGGCCTTCTCTGGATACCCTTCGAGGTGTTCCAGGCGGCAGATTCCAAGACCTCGCTTTTCTACCTCAAGGGACGGTAGCGTTGGACCATCTCCCCCGCGCCTCAACAGCAAAAACGCACACCGGGCAAAAAGCGGCGAGGCACCATGCCCGGAGACCCAGCCAATCCTCAGTGCACACACGCGACACCCTAGACAACCCCAGACACCTTGGTCACCGAGGCTGCCTCGGGGCGCGGGGGAGGGGTCGTAACCCAGCCACAAAAAAAGCCCGCCTGACGGCGGGCTCGTGAGCGGTCTTTTTTTGCGCTCAGGCGACGAGTTTCGGTGGTTCCTTGGTCGGTGCCCGACCGACGCGGGGAAAGGCGACCAGCTCAGGACGACTACGAGGACGGCGGAGACGAGAATATCCTGGACGAATGCCCTTGATACGCCTGCAGCAGCATGGCAGTTTCCTGATGCGCTGCTCAACGCCGTCGTAGCTCAGCTGGCAGAGCAACGGTTTCGTAAACCGTAGGTCGCGGGTTCGATTCCCGCCGACGGCTCCCTCTTTTTGCCCGCATTTTTCGATGCAAAATAGAATCACAAAGGCGTATCAAAAGCGTAGCACTGACTCCCCGCTTCCCTATTTTCTTCTGCTAAAGCAGCCTCATCCCCGACTAAACAGCTGATTCGTAATCAGCAGGTCACGGGTTCGAGTCCCGTCGTCGGCTCCCTTTTCTAGTTGCGGCGGTAGTCCGAGGGCGGTCAGGAGCTGGCGCGGGCAATTTCTTGGCCGATGATTTTCAAGCCGGTACGGACGTCCTTTTCGTCCATCGCGAAGGAGATGCGGAGGCATTCGTGGCGGTGGGGCCAGTCGGCGGTGTCGTCGCCGAAAAAGAAATATTCGCCGGGGACGACGATGACGCCGCGTGCTTTGAGGTCTTCGTAAATTTGGCGGGAGGATTTCCGGGCATTTTCCAGCCAGAGCCAGAGGAAGAGGGCGCCTTCGCTGGCGTGGAAGGCCCAGGGGGCGTCGGCGGGGAAAAATTCCTGGGCGGCCGCGAGGGCGAGGTCGCGTTTGCGCTCGTAAAAGGGACGGATTTCTTCGCGGCAAAGACGGAGGAGTTGGCCGTCGGCCAGGAGCGGGCCGGTGAGGGCTTGGCCGAGGTTGCCGTTGGCCAGGCCGGTCACGGCGACCATGGAGGAGAGGGCGGCGGCGATGGGGGCAGGGGCAACGACAAAGGCGGTGCGGGTGCCGGGGAGTCCGAGTTTGGAGAGGCTGAGGACGTGGACGGTCTGGTCGGTCCAGAGCGGGGTGGCGTGGTGGAAAACGATCCCGGGAAAGGGGTACCCATAGGCGTCGTCGATGATGAGCGGGATGTCGTGCTCTGCGGCGAGGTCGGCGAGGCGCCGGAGTTCCGCATTGGGAATGACGTTGCCGCTGGGGTTGGTTGGACGCGAAAGGCAGAGGGCGGCGATGTCGGGGGTGAGGTTCAGGGCGTCGAAGTCGACGTGGTATTTGAAGGTGTGCGGCCCCGTGCGGGTGATGCGGGGCCGGCGCGCGGCGAAGAGGCCGGGTTCGAGTCCTTGATTGGCGTAGCCGATGTATTCCGGCATGAGGGGGAAAAGGATGCGCCCGGTGGTCCCGTCGGGTCGGCGGCCGGCGAGGAGGTTGAAGAGGAGGAAGAAGGCGGTTTGTCCGCCGGGGGTGACGGCGATGTTTTCCGGTCCGACCGGCCAACCGCAGGAAGTGCGCAAAAGTTGGGCGAGGGTCTCGAGGAAAGCGGGGTTGCCGCGGGGCGGGTCGTAGATACCGAGGGCGCGACGCAGGGCGGCGGGGTCGGCGGCGATGGCTTGCAGGCCCTGTTGCCAGACGGCTTCGACCGCGGGGATGTGCGCAGGGTTGCCGCCCCCGAGCATGTGGCAGGATGGTCCGGAATCGGCCAGGGCGTGGCCGAGGTCGTCCATCAATTCCTTGATTCCGCTGGGTCCGGAGAGGAGTCGGCCGGGGGAGGAAAAATTCATGCCTCGTGGCCGCGGCGGAATTTGCTGCTCAGCCAGAGGCTGAAGATGAAGATGGCGAGGAGGAGGACGCCGAGGGCGGCGCCGAAGGGCTGGTTGCGGGCCCGGGTGAATTGGTTCTGGATGACTTCACCAATGGTGGGATTGGCCCCGCCGCCCATCAGGTTGGTGATGGCAAACATGGCGATGGCGGGCACGAAGACGAGGAGGATGCCGGCGGCGATGCCGGGTTGGGTCAAGGGGAGGACGACCCGGCTGAAGACGCGGGCCGGGCGTGCGCCGAGGTCGTAGGCGGCCTCGATGAGGGAGCCGTCGAGTTTTTCCACGCTGGTGTAAATGGGCAGAATCATGAAAGGAAGAAAGTTGTAGACCAGCCCGAGAATGACCGCGAAGGGCGTATACATGAAGCCGATGGGGGCGCTGGTGATCTTGAGGGTCATGAGGAGGGCGTTGAGCAGGCCTTCCTGCGAAAGAATGGAAATCCAGGCGTAGGTGCGGATGAGGAAGCTGGTCCAAAAGGGGATCATGACCAGCATGATGAGGAGCCCGCGTACGCGCTCGCTGGAGCGTCCGATGAAATAGGCCACGGGGTAGCCGAGCACCAGACAGATGACGGTGGTGAGGAAGGCATACCAGACGGAGACCCCGAGGATTTTCAGCCACTTCCAGTCGAAGGCGCGGGTGTAGTTCTCGAAGGTGAAGGAGTAGACGATGCGTCCGAGGGCGTCGCGCTCGCAGAAGCTGACCACGACGAGCATGAGGGTCGGGACAATGACAAAGAGCGCCAGCCACCCGAGCATCGGGGTGACGGCGAACCATGGCCCGAGTCCGGCCCGTCGCTGGAGCGACGGGCCGGTGGGCAGAACTGCGGTGGCGGCCGTGACGGCCATGGGACGTTACTGGACTTTGATCGTGGTGATCAGTTCGTCGACTTTCGAGGCCTGCTCGCCGATGTCGGTGAAGAGCTGGGCCGAAGTCAGGTCGAAGCCCGGCGGATAGCTGGCCGGGTTGTTGAGTTGCTCGGGGCTGAGCAGGGCGCGGGCCTCGAGGTTCGGGTTGTAGTAGGGGAATTCGTCGGAAATCATTTTGCTGATATCCGGGCGCAGGATGAAGTTGATGAAGGCCTCGGCTTTGTCCTTGTTCCGCGAGGTCTTGGGAATGGCCAGGTTGTCGACGAACATGTGGACGCCTTCAACCGGCATGACCCACTGGAATTTGGGGTTCTCCGCGAAGAGCAGGGCGCCCTCGCCGCTCCAGACGATGCCGATGTCGGTATCCCCGTTGCTCATGGCGGTCTTCGGGCTGTCGGAGTCGAAGACTTTGACTTTGCCCAGCCAGTCCTTGAGGAGCGGGGTGATGGTGGCGAGGTTTTCGTCGCTCACGTCGTTGATCGGGATGCCGGCGGTGGCCAGGCCCCAGGTGACAATTTCGCGGGCGTCGTCGAGGACGACGATGCGGCCGGCGTGTTCGTCGGTGAAGACGTCCTTGTAGCTGACGATGGGTCCGGGAACGACCTCGGCATTGTAAACGACGCCGACGAAGCCGGCCATCCAGGGGACGGAGAACTTGTTGTCCGGGTCAAACGGCATGTTGCGGAACTCGGGGGCGAGGTTTTTCAGGTTGGGGATTTTCTCCTGGTCGAGTTCCTGCAGGAGGTCCTCTTTGATCATGGCCTGCACGGTGTATTCGCTCGGCTGGATCAGGTCATAGGCCCCGCCGCCGGCGAGGAGTTTGGCCAGCATTTCCTCGTTGGAGGAATAATTCTCCACCGCGACCTTGATGCCGGTTTCCTCCGTGAATTTGTCGATCACGGCCTGCGGCACGTATTCGCTCCAGGAGAAGAGTTTGAGGGTTTCGTCTTTTTTCCCGCAACCGGCGAGGAGCAGGGCTCCGGCGCAGGCCGCGGCGAACAGTTTGGTTTTGTGTTTTGTCATGTGGTTTTTCTACGGGTGAATATTTGGCTGGCGATGACGAGCAGGGCGGTCGCGGCGATGAAGAGCGTGCTGAGGGCGTTGAGTTGCGGGTTCAGCCCGACCCGCACCATACCGTAGACCTTGAGCGGCAGGGTCTGGGAATCCGCCCCGCTGGTGAAAATGGTCACGATGTATTCGTCGAACGAAAGAGTGAAGGACATGAGGGCCCCGGCCACGATGGCGGGCATGAGGTAGGGGACGATGACCAGCCAGAAGGCTTTGAGCGGGGTGGCACCGAGGTCCATGGCGGCCTCTTCCAGGGAAGGGTCGATGCCCTGCAAGCGCGCTTGCACCCCGACGAGCACGAAGGGGAAACAAAAGGTGGTGTGCGCGATAATCAGGGTTCCGTAACCGAGGGGGATGCCCCAGGAAACGAAAAGGACGAGCAGGCTGACGCCCATGAGGACTTCGGGCATAACCATGGGAATGAAAATGAGCAGGCCGAGGGTCTGCTGGGCGGGGAAGCGGTAACGGTGGAGCAGCCAGGCGGCGGAGGTGCCGATGATGACGGCCAGGGTGGTGGTGGCGGCGGCGACGATCAGGCTGTTTTGGAAGGCGCGGAGGAGGACTTCATTGCCGAAGAGGAGCCCGTACCATTTGGTCGTGAACCCGACCCAATAGAGGTTAAGCCGCGAGTCGTTGAAGGAATAAACAACGAGGAGGACAATGGGGAGATAGAGAAAAGCGAAAACAGCAAGGGTCCAACCGCCGAAGAAGGCGCGCTGGAATGCTGGTCCTTGGGGCAGCGACCAGCGCCGTCCCAGAGGCACCAAGGAGGGTGCACCCGTCATCGCCACGCCCCCTTCAATGCGCGCGCAGCGCCATGCTGGCCAGCCTAAAATTTGCTATGGTTCGCCGGTCAGCATGCGGCAGGCCCGCACCGTGTTGCGCATGAGCATGGCGATGGTCATTGGTCCGACGCCGCCGGGCACGGGGGTGATGGCGCGGCATTGCGGGGCCACGGCCTCAAAATCCACGTCGCCGACCAGGCGGTAGCCTCGGGGATCGGCGGGATCGTCGATGCGGTTGATCCCCACATCGATGACCACGGCACCCTCGCGGACATGCTCCGCACCGAGAAATTTCGGACGCCCGAGGGCGGCGATGAGGATGTCCGCCTCGCGGCAAACCGCGGCGAGATCCGCGGTGCGCGAGTGGGCCACGGTGACCGTGGCATCCGCGCCTTTGGCCAGGAGCAGCAGGGCCATGGGTTTGCCCACAATGAGGCTGCGTCCGACCACCACGGCGCGGGCTCCGCGGGTCGGGATCTCGCAGGCGCGGAGCAATTCGAGGCAGCCGAGCGGCGTGCAGGGGACGAGGGCGCACGGATCTTCCATGGCCAGGGCGGCCACGTTGAGCGGATGAAACCCGTCGACGTCTTTGCGCGGGTCGAGGGCGCGGACCACGGCTGCTTCGTCGATCTGCCCGGGGGCGGGGGACTGGACGAGGATGCCATGGATGGCCGGGTCGGCATTGAGATCGGCGATGAGGTGGATCAATTCCTCCTGCGTGGTGCAGACGGGGAGTTCGATTTTGCGCGAATACATACCGAGTTCGCGGCAGGTCTTGTCCTTGCTCCGGACGTAGGCCCGCGAAGCGGGGTGGTCTCCGAGGAGGACCACGGCAAGACCCGGGGTGATGCCGCGGGCGCGGAGCGCGGCAATCTCGTCCGCCGTCGCCGCATTGCAGCGGGCCGCGATGGTTTTTCCGTCGATGATGGTGGGCACGGCGGCGTAGTTAATCGGCTTCGGCCCGCAAAACCGATTCGATTTTCCGGTTTTCGGCCAGAAAAGCGGCCTCGCTCTCGGTCGGAGGCACGGAGAAAAGGGGGCCGAGGGTGACCTCGACGCGGGAGAAGGGTTGCGGGATGGTGAAGCCGTCCCAAGTGTGCAGCCGCCAAGCGCGGCCGAATGCCGCGTGGCAGGGGAGGATGGGCACTTGGGCCTTTTGCGCGAGGTAGGTCAGGCCGGGGCCAAGTGCGTAGCGGGGTCCGCGCGGGCCATCGGGAGTGATGGCGATATCGTTTCCTGCGGCCACGCGTTCGAGCAGTTCACGCATGGCGGTGGCGCCGCGCCGGGAACTTGAACCGCGCACCGAATCCATGCCGAGGTGTCCGGCGACCAACCCCAGCCACATGCCATCTTTGCTCGGGCTGGTCAGGACGAGTAGGCCACGGCGTCCGGTTGGGTAGACCCGCCGGAAGGCGGCGGTGATAGCGAGGATGCGATTGTGCCAGAAGGCATAGATCACCGGGGTTCCGGGCGGGGCGGCGAGAAAGCCGTGCGGATCGTGCACGCGCAGGCGGAGGGTGGCAAAAAGGAGTCGCAGCAAAAGGGCGCCGCCCACGGCGGCAGCGCGTTGGGCGGCGGAGGGGCGGATGGGATGCGCGGACACGAGACGCGAGATTGGCAAAGCGTCAAGGCTCCGCCAAGCGTCCAGTCCGGCGTTGATTTCCCCGGCTGGCCGGGGATATTGCAGGGCGACCCATGGAAGCCCCCGAAAGAACCTCCCTGCTCGACCGGTTGATCGAGAAGTTTAACAACTCACGTTTCTTCACGATCTCGTTCGTGCTGCACGTGCTCCTCATCGTGATTTTCGGCGGGACCGTGCTTTTTGAGGCCATGCAGGAGCCGCCTGATTTCGAGGGTGGGGAGGGTGGTTTTCTCGCCGCCGGCGAAGAGGTGGTCGCTCCTCCCACTGCGGCGCAGACCCCACCGCGGGAGACCACCTTCACGGTGAGCACACCGACGGTGCAAAACACGACGGTGGCGGCCATCACCACCACGGGGCAGAATCCGTTGAACTTTTCCCTGGACGCGATCATCACGCCATCCGCCCTGGTCAAGCCGACCACGACAACTGCAGCGGCGACCACCGCACCGGCTTCCGTGGCAGGCGCCGCCGGTATGAGTGCGGCCGTGGCGGGTCAGATCCGCGCATTCACCGGAGGATGGGGCAAGGGCACGGGGAGCGGCACGGGGACGCGCCAGCGGGAATTCGATTTCACTGCTTTCATTGCCAAATACGGCGGCGGCAACTGGGATTCGGTTTTCCGCCTGGCTGGTGGTCTTCCGCAGGGTGCCTTGCCCAATCTGCTCGAGTTCATGAGCAAGGAGTCGCGGGACAAGATCAAGACCAACTACCAAAAAGTGGAACCGGTGCCCTTGGACAGCGACCGCATCTTCGCGGCCAAGCCGCCGTTCATCTTTTTCACCGGGTCACGCGATTTTGTTTTGAGCGAGAAGGAAGTGGCAAACTTGCAGAAGTATATCCGTCTGGGCGGGGCGATCTGGGGGGACAGTTCGGTGCCGGGCCGCGGTTCGCGTTTCGACTTGGCCTTCCGCCGGGAAATGAAAAGGGTCATGCCGGACAAGGACAAGGATTTCGAGGCCTTGCCCTCCGGGGACCGGATGTTTTCCGCCGCGCCGTATTTTCCCGAGATCAAGGAACAGCCGCCGGGCCTGAATTATTACGAGGAACCGGTCTACGTGATGCGTTACTTTGGCGAGATCGCCATTATTTACACCGCGAACGATTATGGCGACATGTGGCAATTTGGCATCAAGCAGAAGGGGCCGCGGGACTGGGAGATCAACAACGACATCAACGAGCGAGGGGAGCGGGTCGCCCTGGACTGGGACCTCTACCTGAACAGCGGCCTCTACATCCATAACGTCGACCCCACTCCTCCCATCGAGAGTATCCTCGATACCTACAAATTCGGCACCAACATGGTGATCCACCTGCTGACGCGTTGGGAAGACAAGTTACGCAGCGCACCGCGGCTCTAAGTTTGGCGGACGGCTGAAAGATTCCCTTTTACGTCCCGAAGATGCGGTCGCCCGCGTCGCCCAAGCCGGGGGTGATGTAGCCACGTTCGTCGAGCGCCTCGTCCAGTGCGGCGCCGTAGATGGTCATGTCCGGATGCGCGCCCCGCAGGCGCTCCACGCCTTGACGGGAAGCAACGATGCAAGCGCAGGTCATTTTCGGGATCCCTTCTTTTTTCAGGCGGTCGGCGGCGGCAGTCAGGCTGTTGCCGGTGGCCAGCATCGGGTCGAGGAGCAGGACGTGGGCCTGGCCGGCGCCGGGCGGAAGGCGGAAGTAGTAACTGACCGGCTCAAGGGTTTCCTCGTTGCGGAACATGCCGATGTGCCCGACCGCGGCGGAAGGGAACAGGCGCAGGATGCCGTCGGACATGGCGAGGCCGGCGCGTAAGACGGGGACGAGGACGAGTGGTCGCGCGGCGCGGAAGCCGGGCGCGGGCCCGAGCGGGGTCTGCACGGTGACTGGCTGGGTTTCGAAATCTCGTAATGCTTCGTAAGCCACCAGTTGGGAGAGTTCTTGGAGCAGGCGCCGGAATTCGGGCGGCGGCGTGTCCTTGTCGCGAAGGGCGGAAACCTTGAGGTCGGCCAGGGGGTGGCGCACGAGGTGGAATCCGGGAAGGGGCTGATCGGTCATGACCAGGCAGCATGGCGGTCTTCGCCCCGCAACGTCAATGCGCGTCAAGGTTGGCCCGGCCGGATCGGCCTGCTACTCTTTCGCTCTGTGAAAATCCGCCGCGCCCTTCTTTCCGTGACCGACAAAACCGGCCTGGTCGAGTTCGCCCGCGGCCTGGCCGCCACCGGAGTGGAAATGCTTTCGACCGGTGGGACCGCCGCGGCTCTGCGCGAAGCGGGCTTGAAGGTGAAAGACGTAGCCGAGCATACCGGTTTTCCGGAAATGCTCGATGGCCGGGTCAAAACACTGCACCCGATGATCCACGGCGGATTGCTCTTCCGCCGCGATCTTCCGGCCCACGAGGCGCAGGCCGCGGCGCAAGGCATCGCGCCGATCGATTTGGTGGTGGTCAATCTTTACGCCTTCGCCCAGACCGTCGCCCGTGATGGCGTGACGCGTGAGGAGGCAATCGAGAAGATCGACATCGGCGGTCCCTCGATGCTGCGCAGCGCGGCGAAGAACCACGCGGCGGTCACCGTGGTCTCCGATCCGGCCGACTATGCGGAGGTCCTGCGCGAGATGAAGGCGCACGACGGGGCGACGTCACCCGGTTTGCGCGCGCGCCTCGCGGCCAAGGTCTTCGACCTCACCGCGCACTACGACCGGTCGATTGCCGATTATCTGGGTGATGCAGCGACCCGTGGATCGTCTTTCACTTGCGCGCTGCCCCACGCGGCGAGTCTGCGCTACGGCGAAAACCCGCACCAAAGGGCCGAACTCTACGGCCGCTTTTCCGAACATCTCGAGCAACTCCAGGGGAAGGAGCTGTCCTGCAACAACCTGCTCGATATCACCGCGGCGGTCGATCTCATGGCCGAATTCCGCGAGCCCACGGTGGCCATCCTCAAGCACACCAACCCGTGCGGGGTGGGGAGTGACGAGGATCTGCTCGCTGCTTGGGACAAAGCTTTCGCCACCGATCAACAGGCGCCGTTTGGCGGGATTATCATGACCAACCGGCCGATGACCGAAGCGCTGGCCGGTGCCATTGCCGGGATTTTCAGCGAGGTGATCATTGCGCCGGATTTTCCACCCGCCACGCTGGACATCCTGCAAAAAAAGAAAAACCTGCGCTTAATGAAACTTCGGAGCTGGCCGGAGGCGGCATCGCGCGACGTGCGCTCGGTCATCGGTGGTCTCCTCGTGCAGGACCACGATGCTCGGACTGAGGAGATCGCAGGGGCCAAGTTGGCCACCCGTCGCGCCCCTACGCCCGAGGAAGAGCGGGCCATGGCCTTCGGATGGAAAGTGGTCAAACACGTCAAATCCAACGCCATCGTCTTTGCCGGCCCGGACCGCACGCTCGGCATCGGGGCCGGCCAGATGTCGCGGGTCGATGCGGTGCGCATCGCGGTCTGGAAAGCGGGCGAGGCGGGCTTGTCCTTGGCGGGCAGTGCGGTGGCGAGCGACGCTTTTTTCCCCTTTCCCGATGGTCTCATTTCCGCCGGCGCAGCGGGCGCCACGGCGGCCGTGCAGCCGGGTGGCTCGGTGCGCGACGAAGAGGTGGTCAAGGCCGCTGACCAGCGCGATATGGCCATGGTTCTGACCGGGAAACGCCACTTCCGGCATTAATTTCTCCGCATCCCGACACGGCTTGGTTTAAGCTCAGCCCCGTGAGCTACCAAGTCTTCGCCCGCAAATACCGTCCGCAGTTGTTCGAGGAGGTCTTGGGTCAGGACGCCGTGGTGCGCACCCTGCGCAACGCGATCAAGAGCGGGCGCTTGGCCCACGCTTACCTTTTTGTCGGCCCGCGCGGGGTGGGCAAGACTTCGACTGCGCGCATCCTGGCCAAAGCGCTTAATTGCGTGAATGGGCCGACCGAAACTCCCTGCGGCCAATGTGATCCGTGCCGGGAAATTGCCGCCGGTATCAGCCTTGATGTGCTCGAGATCGACGGGGCGAGCAACAATGGGGTCGAGCAGGTGCGCGAGTTGCGGGAAAACGTCCGCTTCCTCCCCACGCGCGGCCAGTTCCGCATCTACCTGATCGACGAGGTGCACATGTTGAGCGGACCGGCCTTCAACGCGCTGCTCAAAACCCTCGAGGAGCCGCCGCCGCACGTGAAATTTCTTTTTGCCACGACCGAGGCGCACAAGTTGCCCGCCACGATCATCAGCCGCTGCCAGCGTTTCGACCTCCAACCGATCCGCGACGAAGTGGCGGCGCAGCATTTGCTCTCCATCGCCAAGCAGGAAAATGTGGTGCTTGATCCTGCCGCGGCGGAGGTCATTGCCCGCGCCTCCGAGGGCGGCATGCGGGATGCGGAGTCGATGCTCGATCAGGTGGTTTCCTTCTGCGGGGACAAGGTGACGGAAGCGGACGTGCTCTCCATTTTTGGTTTTGCCTCGGCCGAGGACGTGGCCTCACTCGGGGGGCATATTCTCGCGGGCGATGCCGCCGCAGCCCTCGAGTTGGTGGCCGCGCAGGGCGAGGCGGGCAAGGATCTCGGACGGCTCTTGGCCGATTTGGTTACGCTGACCCGCGACTTGTTGGTCAGCGAGGTCACGGCCAAGGAAATGCCCGGCCGGCGCGGTGAGTTGCTGGTGCCTTTGCGCGGACGTTTCACCCCGCGCAAGCTCACCGAGTTGCTCGAGATTCTTTGCTCGGCGGAAGCCGGGTTGCGTTTCAGCACGGACAAAAAACTCCCCCTCGAAATTGCCGTCATCAAGGGGATTCAACTCCTGCACACCGCGGACCTCGACGAGGTGCTGGGTGTCTTGGCCGGTCTGGGCAGCGCTGGTGCCCCGCTTTCGTCCGCCCCGCCGCGCCCTGCGCCCCGCGCCGCCGCTCCCCAACCCGCCGTGGCCGTGGCCGCCAAATCGCCGGCGGCCGCGCTGGCCGTTGAATCGTTCGATCCGGCAACCGCTTGGCGGAACATCGTGCGGGACATCGTGGCCCGACAACCGCTGCGCAGTGCCTGGCTGGACCAGGCGGAAGAGGTCGCCGAGGAAAATGGTGTCCTGCGGGTGGTCTTCCCGGGCGATCAAGCAAAGCAGTTGAAGACCCCGCCGGTTCGAGAGCAGGGTCAAGTCATCGAGCAAATGTGGAAGGAGTTGACCGGGCGCGGCGTGGTCTTTCGCCCCGAAGCAACCGGTGCGGTCAGCGCTCCGACCGGGTCCGCGGGTTCCGCCGCGCCGATTGCGGAAAATTTTGAAAACGATGCGGGCATCGAGGCGGCCATCGAGCTGTTCGGGGCCAGGCTCGAAGCGGAGGAAAAATCATGAACATGCAAAAAATGATCAAAGAGGCGCAAAAAATGCAGGAGCGTCTGGCCCAAACCCAAACCGACCTTGCCTTGCAGGAGTTCAAGGTATCCTCCGGGGGCGGCAAAGTCACGGTCACCGCGAACGGATCGGGTGAGATCACCGCGGTGAAAATTTCCAAGGACGTGGTCGATCCCGAGGATGTCGAAATGCTCGAGGACCTCGTGCTTTCCGGCGTCCGAGAGGCCCAGGAAGCCGCGCGTAAGCTGCAAGCCGATACGATGGGGAAAGTGACCGGCGGCTTGGGCGGGTTGGGCGGGTTGCCGAGGTTGGGGCTCTGATCGGGGTTCTTGGCCGCGGGGGCGTCTTTTTTTTGGTGGGGCCCCGCTGCGGGTGGCGGTAGGCACCCGGCGCGTCGGGGACGCCGCGCCCTACCTGGCGTTGGTGGGGCGGGGCCTCCGGACCCGCCGCGACCGTGATCGGGCTTTCGGATGTTGTAAACTTGTCGCAAGATTGCGGGACGATGTCCGGATCACGTCCGACCCGTCGCCGGTTGCCCCACGATATTCCGTCGTGGGTTCCGGATGGAGAGTTCTATTTTTTGACCATTTGTGCGCGTGAGCGAGGCGAATCGGTCTTGATGGAACCGGCCGGCCGGCTGGTTGAGTCGGCGCTTTTTTACGATCAAATCCCGCGCTGGTTTTTGCACCTGGTTGCCGTCATGCCCGATCATTTGCATCTTCTGGCTGCATTTCCGGCTACTCCGGGTCTGCGCACAACGGTGAGCGCGTGAAAAAGCTTCACCGCGAAAGAGTCGGGTTTCCGCTGGCAAACAGACTTCTTCAAGCAGCCACTACGGGCCGAGGAAAGTTTTGACCAGAAGGCGCATTACGTCCGCATGAACCCGGTCCGCGCCGGTTTGTGCGAAGCGTGGACGGACTGGCCGCACCGCTGGCCGCAGTAATTCCCCAAGGTGGGGCGGGTCCTCCGAACCCGCCGCGGGTGGCGGGTGGCGGTATGCGCCCGGCGCGTCGGGGACGCCGCGCCCTACCGGTGGTGCTACCGGCTCAACTCGAGCATGCGGCGGATGGGGGATTCGGCGCGGGCACGCAAATCCTCGGGGATGATGATCTGCGGCGTGAGGTCGCGCAGGCAGTCGCGCAGTTTTTCCAGGGTGTTCATCTTCATGTAGCGGCAGTCTGCGCAAGCGCAATGGTCGGTCGGACCGGGGATGAAGGTTTTTGCCGGGATCTCGCGCCGCAGCCGGTGAAGCATGCCGGATTCGGTGACGATGATGAAGGCCGCGGACGGCGAGTTTTTGCAGTAGCTGACCATTTTTTCGGTCGAGCAAACTTCGTCGGCCAGCAGGCGCACCGCGTGGGTGCATTCGGGATGGGCCACCACGGGGGCGGCGGGGTATTCGGAGCGGATGCGTTCGATGCTCTGGCGGGTGAACTCGACGTGCACGTAGCAGTTACCCTTCCACAAGATCATGGGACGTCCGGTCTGCTCGGAGACCCAGGACCCGAGGTTTTCGTCGGGCACGAAAAGGATGTTGCGGTCGGGCGGGACGCTTTGGACAATCTTGACCGCATTGCCGCTGGTGCAGATCACATCGGAGAGCGCTTTGACCCCGGCCGAGCAGTTGATGTACGCGACCACGTAGTAATTTTTCGCGGCGTGCTCCTCAAGGTAAGCGGCCAGTTTCTCGGGCGGGCAGGAATCGCTGAGCGAACAGCCGGCCTTGAGGTCGGGCAGAACCACGACCTTGCCGGGATTCACGATTTTCGCCGTTTCGCCCATGAAGTGGACGCCGCAAAAAGCGATGACGTCGGCCTGCGTCTCGGCCGCTTGGTAGGCCAGGCCGAGCGAGTCGCCCACGTGGTCCGCCAACTCCTGAATTTCGGCGTCCTGATAGTTGTGCGCGAGGATAACGGCATTGCGCTCGCTTTTCAGGCGCTTGATTTCGTCGGCCAGGAACATGGCATCACTCTAAAGGCGCGGATGCGCTGAGGCAATCAGAGGACGAGACGGTCAAGATCGGCCGGAGCGCCGAGGGAATGGACAGATGTCCCCTTGCGAATCCGCCCCAAGATACCGGCCAGTGTTGTGCCGGGACCGAGCTCGAGAAAAGTAGCGCAGCCCAACTCGTCGAGCAGGCACGTCATGCTGTCCGCCCAACGCACGCTGCCGGTCACTTGTTCGGCGAGCGAGCGCCGGATGTCGCCCGCCGCGTGCACCGGCTTGGCCTCGACATTGCAGACCACGGGAAAGCGCGGTTCGTGCAGCGGGGTTTGCTCGAGCACTACGCCGAGACGCTCGTAAGCCGGTTGCATCAACCGGGAGTGGAAGGCGCCGGCTACCTTGAGTTCCACCGCCTTGCGGATGCCGTAATCTTTGGCTAGGCCGACCGCGAGGGCAATCCTGCCGGTCTCGCCGGAAATGACGATTTGCCCGGGGGAGTTAAGGTTGGCCACGTCGAGATCGGTGGCCGCGGCGAGGTCACGCACCACATTTTCCTCCGCCCCAATCAGGGCGGCCATGCCCCCCTCGGTCGCCTCGCAGGCTTCCTGCATGAATTGTCCGCGCTGGGCCACCAAACGCAGCCCGGTCACGAAATCGAAAGTGCCGGCGGCGGCATGGGCCGTGAATTCGCCGAGGGAAAGTCCGGCGCCTCCAGCCACCGGAAAATCTCCCAGTTTCTCCCTGACCACGGCGAGAGCGGCCAGGCCGTGGACGTAAAGTGCGGGCTGGCAAACCGAAGTCTTGGTCAGTTCTTCCTCGGGGCCCTCCCAGCAGATCTTGCTCAACGGCCAGCCGAGGATTTCATCGGCCTGGCGGAAGAGATCCGCAGCGACGGGGAAAGAGGCCGCCAGCTCCTGCCCCATCCCCACGGCCTGTGCCCCTTGACCAGGGAAAATGAGGGCAATTTTTCGGATGGCCATACGGATTTCAGACTACTCTATTCTGGACTGCTTGGTCGAAGTTTCTAGGGACAAGCAATGTGGATAAATCAGTATTGTCCATAAATTTGGTCTGTTCGGTGTGCTTGGGCGGGGTGGCTGAGACAAGCTGGCGCTGTTCCCCACGAGGGGGATTTAGGCCTTACGCTGGAGAAATTCGTCGCGGGTAATTTGACTCCTGCGGAGTTCTCGTCTTTTCCTGGAAGCTGGAACTTTGCTCTTGTGCGCTGTCCTGCCGGTGCCGACTTTGCTCGATGCGCCGGCTAGAAATTCTTCTTGGAACCGGGCTTCCTTGCCGGTTGAGTTTTAAGGTTCTCTTCAGTAGTTTTCAGGCCAGTGTTCGCGAGTATTACCACTTGGTCGGTTGCCATCTTCCTCGCCGCTGGTCTAGGCTTGACTCAAATCCTGCTCGGGGGGTGGTGGTATCCTTGGCTTGCTTTGCCCGGTTACTTTTTTCTGGCCGCGGCCGCCATCCTGGCCTCTCTGCGCGGCTGGAAGATTTCTGATACCCCTGGCGCCTGGTGTTCAGGTTTGGCGCTGGCCTTTGCCGGTTATTTATTTTGGCGCCAATCGACCAGCCTGGATGCCTACGCCGCCCGGGAGGACTCCTGGCTGCTCCTTGGGGCCCTTTGCGTTTATCTTACCGTGGCTTGGCACTTGCGCGGGGCGGGGCCGCGCTGGCTCTTGCTTGGCGTGCTTCTCGCCCTTTCCACCGCCCAGGTGCTCTTGGCCGTGGCCCAATTCGCCGCGGTCATGCCTTTCCATCCGATGGCGGATCTGGCCCGGCAGTTACGCTTGCCGGACGGCAAGCTGGCCGTGGCCAATCTCGGACTGATCACCGGGACACTTCATGCCCGCACCGCGCTGTCTGGCGTCCTGGAGGTCACCACATTCCTTGCGCTGGGACTGCTTGTTTGGGGACGTTGTGCGGTCTGGGTCAAGTTGCTCCTGCTTTGGGCCGCCGCCGCCGGCTTTGTCGGCATGATCATCTGCCTCTCTCGCTCGGCTTATTTGGCCTTGCCGGCCGGGGTGATCGTTTTTGCCCTGGCTAGCTTCTTTGTCGTCCAGCGTGGTGTCTTGAAACACCGGCTGCTTCTCGCTGTGGGGGCTCTCGGCCTGGTCGGCCTGGCCTTGGGTCTTGGGGTGGCCACCGGCTACGAGAGCCTGGCCGTCTGGTTCCGCCTGGAAGAGCTCGCGGTGGACAAATACCGGCAGGACCTCTGGAGCATCACGGTGCCGCCCATGCTCTCGCTTGATCCGGTTTTCGGCGCGGGAGCGAACACCTTCGAGGATCTGGCCCGTCGTTACCGCGGGGCGGGCTTTACCGCGGACCCCATTCATGCCCACAGCGATTGGTTGCAATTGCTCATTGAATACGGATGGGTCGGCTTGGTCCTTGGGGCGGGCTTTTTCTTTCTCCACTTTGCCGCGGGCTGGCGCAATCTGCTCCGCTTGGCGCGGGCGACGCCGGCCGACGGGCTCTTGCCGCAGAGTATGGAGTTGGGGCTGGCCACGGGTTCCTTGGCTGCCTTCACCGCCATCGGCACGCACGTGGTCTTTGACTACAGCCTGCACCTTCCGGTCGTGGCGATGCTCACCGCACTGTGCGCAGGGTGGTTGGCGGCGGCACGGCCTGGACCGGCTGATTTTGCGCGGCCGATGCCGCGATGGTTGCAGCCGCTCGGCATTTTGCCCCTCCTGCCCGGGGTTGTCCTCGCGGTCTGGATCTGGCGCGACGCCCCGGCCGAGCGCCAAGTGCTGGCCGCGGAAAATGCCCTCGTTCCCCTCAGGGTGGATATCGTGGCGGCTTCGGCGACCGGAGGACTGGCTACTTCCCCCCGTCATCCCCGGCTGCTCTGGCTGTCGGCTTTGGCCACGCGGCAAAAAGCTTCTGCACTCGCTGAGTCGAACCCGCGTGAAGCGGTGAACGGCTTGCTCCAGGCGGCCGACTCTTACCGCGGGGCGGTGCAGGCACGTCCCGATGACGTTTTTGCCTGGTATGAACTCGGTCGGACCTTGGACACAGCCGCCTTCGCCACGGAAACTGTCGCGGAGACCAGCGGGAATCCGGTGGAAGTCGAAGAGTTGCAATCACAGGTGAACAAATTGCGCATCGAAGCCCTCGCGGCCCATCTCCGTTGCATCGGCCGGGATCCGGACCATGCCCGCGGGTATGAGAGTCTGGCCCGCCATTACGCCATGCAAAGGGAGCCAGAGCGGGCTCGCCGTTCGGCGGAACTCGCCACCCGTTTGGCTGGGTCACGGCAGGCGGGGGCGATGCTGAACGTCCTCCGCGCGGCCGAGGAAAAAGAAAAGCCCTGATCCCAAGGGCCATCGCCTTGGGATTTTATCCTTCGGCCCCGGGGGAGGGTCGGACCTCCGGGCCGACCGCGAACCTTCTCGGGGCTTCGACCCGGCCGGTCCAACCGGAACGCAGTGAAGATGGCCCCTCGGCAAAGGCCCAGCCCTACCCCTCGATGAAAAGTCGAAAAGCAAAAGGACCTTGGGATGAGATCTCCGGCCAAAAGGCCGGTCAGACCGCTTGTCCGGCGGCGTGGGCGCTGGCCCAAGCCCATTGGAAGTTGTAGCCGCCGAGCCAGCCGGTCACGTCGACCACCTCGCCGATGAAAAAAAGGCCCGGCACGGCGCGGGCTTCCATCGTTTTGGAAGAAAGTTCACGCGTGTCCACCCCTCCGAGGGTGACTTCTGCTTTGGGATAGCCCTCGGTGCCGGGGAATTCGACCGGCCAATGGTGGATGAGGTCTTTTACCTCGAGCCGCTCCGCGGCGGTCCACTGGGCCACGGGTTTAGCCGGGGTATGACGCCCACACCATGCCTCGGCGAATCGCTTGGGCCAGACGGCCGACAATTGGGCGATCGCGGTGCCCCGGCCCGGGACAGGAAGGTCACCGCCGGAGGGCAGGAGATCGAAAGCCAGGCTTTCGCCTTCGCGCCAGTAGTTCGAGATTTGCAAGACGGCGGGTCCGCTCAGTCCGCGATGGGTGATCAGCATGGCTTCTTCGAAGACCGCTTTCTTGTGCCGCACCCGGACGGGCAGGGCGACGCCGCTGAGCGGGCCAAGTTCGTTCTTGTCGGCGTCCCCGAAGGCGAGAGGTACGAGGCCGGGGCGAATTTCGGTCAGTTTCAGGCCGAATTGTTTGGCCAGACGGTAGCCGAGGTCGCTCGCTCCGAGTTTGGGAAAGGAAAGGCCTCCGGTCGCCACCACAAGCGCCGCGCAGGTCAAGGTGGTGCTTTCGGTGCGCACTTGGAAGCGGTCGGGTTTCTGCACCTCGACGACGCGGGCCCCGCAAAGGATTTCCGCCCCGGCCCGGGCACACTCCTCGAGCAAGAGCGCGATGATCTCGCGTGAACTCGTGTTGCAAAAAAGTTGCCCGAGCTTCTTCTCATGCCAGCGAATCCCATGCCGTTCGAGCAGGGCGAGAAAATCGGCCGGGGTGTAGCGGGCCAGGGCGGAGCGGCAAAATTCCGGGTTGGAGGAGAGATAGTGGTCCGGGCCGGCCCGCAGGTTGGTGAAATTGCAGCGCCCGCCGCCGGAGATGGCGATTTTTTTGCCGGGCCGGTCGCTGTGTTCGAGCACGAGAACACGACGTCCGTTTTGCGCGGCGGTCAGGGCGCAAAATAATCCGGCGGCGCCGGCCCCGAGGACGATGACATCAGGGGACTCCAGCATGGCCTCATCTTGGGCTCGGCGCGGGGCAGTGACGAGGTCTTTGATGCTGCTTGGTCGGCGGGATCGCTTCTGCTAGAAACTCCATCCAACCATGCGAAAAAAAACCGCCCAGAAAAAACCGCCGCCGACCCGCAGCGAATGGGCTGGGGTACGGGGATCGCAAATCCACGGCCGCGGGATGTTTGCCAAGAAGACCATTCCCAAGGGAACCCGCGTCATCGAATACATTGGCGAGCGGATGACCAAGGCCGAGGGGTGGCGCCGGGAGTTGGCGCGACAGGAGAGGGCCGGGCGGGGGGCGGACGGTTCCATTTACATTTTTGAGCTGAACAGCAAGGTCGATATTGACGGCAGTGTGCGCTGGAACACGGCGCGCTACATCAACCACTCTTGTGAACCCAACTGCGAGTCGCAGGTGGTGCGCGGTCGGGTCTGGGTGGTGGCTCTCCGCGAAATCCGGCCGGGCGATGAGCTAAGTTACGATTACTACTACGATTACGAGCACTACCACGAGCATCCTTGCCGCTGCGGCGCGAAGAGTTGTGCCGGCTACATCGTGAAAGCTCCCCTGCGCTGGCGCGTGCGCCAGGCTGCCCGGAAGGGCAAAAAAGAAGCCCCGCGCCAAGCGCTCTAGTCTTTGGCGGCCAGCGCGGCGCTGACCGCCTCTTCAAGACGTCCGCGCGGCGAGGCATCAACCAGTTTTCCCTCGCGGTCGAGGAGCCACATGGTCGGCACGGTCTGGATGCCGAAGCGCTTGGCCAGCTCATTTTCCCAGCCCCGGCCGTCGAAAAACTGCGGCCAGGTCATCTTGTTCTCCGCGGTAAATTTTTCGAGCGCAGCTTTGTTTTCGTCGAGGGAGATACCGACGATTGCCAAGCCTTGCCCGCGGAATTTTTCATAGGTGGCGACCAGTTCGGGAACTTCCTCGACACAGGGTGGACACCACGTGGCCCAAAAGTCGAGGAGCACGACCTTACCGCGCAGGTCAGCCAGGTCGAAGGGCGAGCCATCGGCGGCCGTGAAGGTCAGATCCACGGGCTTGTCCCGCAGGACCATCATTTCGAGAGCGGCTTTGGCCGCGCCGGAGAGCTCGGGATCATCGTCCTTGGTCAGATCGGTGAAAATGGCCCGTGCGCGGTCGGGATCGTAAATTTCGAGGGCCTGGGCTTTGGTCATGCGCAGGACGGGCAGGCGGGCGTCTGCGGGATGGGTCGCAATGAATTTTTCAATCGCCTGGGAAAGTGCTTGGGCCGATTGTTCGGAGCGCTGGCGGTCGAAGTCCATGGAGGCGAGCTGCAAAAGGACCAGACCGGCATCGGCCCGCACGTTCTCCGGGGCCTCTTGGTCCTCGGCAATCGAAGCGAGCTCTGCCGATTGACCAGTCATATCCGGCTCGCGTTCCTGCACCATGGCGAGCGAATTGGCGATTTGCATGACGGCCATCCGCGCTTCCCAGCGGTTCGGACTTTGGGGGTAATCCTGGAGGAATTGTTGGAAGTGTCCAAATTGCTCGCCGAGACGCGCGGCAAGCAGTTTGCTCCCGGCTTCCTGGTCGTCTTCGGGCAGGTTTTCCGTGAGCCGGGCTGCTTCGTCTTGCAGGTTTTCCCACGCCGTGTTTTCGTCGGCCAGGGCGGCCGGGAGGCAGGAGGCAACGAGCAGCAGGACGGAGCCGAGGAGACTTTTCATGATGCGGGATTCTCCGGCGCCCCGGGGCCGGTGGCAAGCCGGGGACCGGCGCGAAACCGGCTCAGCGCGCTAAAAACCGTGGCGACCGGCAAACCGGGGAGGTTTCCCTCCGGAGCACGCAAAACGCGGACTTGCTCGTGGGGCGGGGCCCAAACACCGGGATCGGTCGGCCCGAAGAGGAGCAGGCTGGGCACGCCTGCTGCGGCGGCGAGGTGGCTGACCCCCGTGTCGTGGCCGAGGTAGAGTTGGGTTCCGGCCAGCCGGGCGGCCAATTCGGGCAGCGGGAGGTTCTCCCAAAAGGCAACCCGCGACTCGTCCAACCCGTGCAGTGCGCCCACCGCCGCGGCGTCGGCTTCGCCCCCAATGATGGCCAGATGCACCTCGGGATTGGCGGCAAGGATTTGTCCGGCCAACTGCCGCCATTTCTCCACCGGCCAGTTCTTCGCCGCGCTCCCCGAACCGGGGTGCAAGGCCATGGTCGGGGCCCCGTGGTTGGCCGGGGTGAGGGCGAGGCGGGTGGCCCGCCCGGCCAGAGGAAGGCCGAGTGCGCTGAGCGGCGCGGCGAGTTGGTCGATAGCGTGTGACGATTCGCCCGGACGATGCGGGCCGGGAATGATCCGGGCGGCCCCGGCATTATGCAGATTTTCGGCGAAGATGCCATCCGGGTCGTAAAGGTAGCTCAGGATGAGGTCGAACGAGCCGAAAAATCCACGCAGGCCGGGGTCGAGTATGGTCCCCCGGGTGAAGAAGCCGGCCAAGGGCCCGTATTCAATCGAGCGGACGGCATCGACCAAACCGGAAATTTTCGCGAGGTTGGCCATCGCGGGATAAGCGAGCACCTCGAGTCGCGAACCGGGGGCGGCCTCACGCAGGGCGTTGAGCACCGGCAGGGTGAGGAGAAAATCTCCGAGGGCGCCGCCGCGAATGACGAGCGCGCGTTGAAACAGGGCCGCGGCCACCGGTTGAGTTCAGTATCCGCGCATGGCGGACATTTGACCGCCGAGCACGCCTCCGCCTTCCCAATTGGCCGGACGGTTCCACGGGATGGTGCTCACTCCGGGGCGGGTGGCGGCAGCGTCATCCCTACTCGAGCAACCGGCAGGAACCGCGAGGCAGCACGCGGCTAGGAGGGCAGCGAGAATAAAGCGTCTCATCCGCGGTCAATCACGCTGGGCTTGATAAATCACCCGGTCGCCGGGCATGACCGAGAGGCCACGCGGAACGGTGCGAACGAGAATGTCTGCGATGGAAGTGGAGGGCTCGACGGAGGAAACACGGATTTTCCCCAAATATTGACCGTTGCGCTGCACCAGCATTTCGGCATTGGAGACCACGCCTTGGCGGTCACCGAGGCTGAGGACAACGAAATTCCAGGCTTGGTTTACGGCAAGGATGGTTCCGGAGAGGCCTTGCCGCATCTGCGAATTTTGCCGGCCCTCATCCTTGCGTCTGAGCTCCGCCACTTGCGTGCTCAGGCCGCTGTTTTGGTCCTCTAATTGCCGATTGAGGGTTTCCAACTCAAGCAGGCGCGCGGCAGTGTCATCCGTGCCCACCGCATTGCCGGCGACCTCGGCCGGCGCTTGCTGCTCTTCTTCGGCCAACCTGGTCTCCAACTCTCCGATTTTGGCGTCTTTGGCTCGGCCGTCTGATCCTAAGTCCTCGGCCTGTTTCCGGGTGGTGACTAGTTCTTCCTGGCTTTTCTCCAACTGCCCGCGGACTTCGCCCAGTTCCGCGGTCAGCTGGTCTTTTTGGCTGCCAAATTGTGTCACTTCCTCTTTTTTCTTTTCCAGTTCTCCTTGGGCGGTCTGGAGTTGCGCGCTGGTCGAGGCACTTTCCCCTTGGGCGCTTGCCAAATCCAAGCGGGTAGTCGCGAGAGTGCCGCGGTTGAGCAATCCGAATACTACCGCCCCAAGGGACAACAAGATGCAGGTAAAGAGGAGGGGCTTGGTCATGGAGACTGAAAAGGGGGGTGAGGCGGGAACTTTCTATAGGCGCCGGGAAAGACCCAGACAAGAATTTTTGTCCGGCCATCTTTTTTGTTTCGGGGTCTTTTTGCTCACCGAGCGGGTTGTCTCCCGACTCGAGGGCGGGTAGAGTTTTCGCGGCGCCGGGGGCCGCGGAGGTCCGACTGACGAACCCCGCCAGGGCAGGAATGCAGCAACGGCAGTCTGCTCGACCCTGCCGCGGTCTTCCGGCGTCCTTTCCAAGAGGTGCGGGCCTAATAGGCTTGCCTGCCGGAGGTATTTCCGTTGCCTTGCCCTTCGCCGATGTCGAACCGCCGCGAATTCCCTGCCTTTGCGAAAATTCTTGCTTATCTGGCCGTCGTTTTTCTGGCCGGATGTCTCCTCGCGCCTCCGGTTTTCTGGGCCGGGCAAGCGCTCGAAGCGGGCGGGATCACGGATTGGCTGGCAAAGTTTCCTTTTCATCGCGTTCTTTCGCGCTGTCTGCAGGTCAGCGCCTTGGTCTTGCTTCTTCCGGCTTTGCGCTGGATCGGTCTGCGGCGCCCCTCAGATCTGCACCTCAGCCGGAACCCGAGATCGCTTTCCGATCTTGCGGCCGGCCTGGCTCTCTCTGTCGCTCTGGTTGCGGTGGTGACACTGCTTGGTCTGATCGCCGGGTGGTCCGAAGTACGTCCGGGGGCTCTTGCCTCGGGACTCCTGCGCATCGCGCCAACGGCTGTAGTGGTTTCCGTTCTGGAGGAGATCGTTTTTCGTGGGGTGGTGCTCGGCATTTGTCTTTGGTCGCTGCCGCGCGCGGCGGCTATCGCTTGGACCACCGTCTTGTTTGTTCTTGTTCATTTTATCAAGCCGGCCAAATCAGCCATTGCCGCTGACGCGGTGCATTGGTCGTCGGGTTTTGCCGAGGCACTGAGTTTTGCCCAGGGGCTGCCGACCCCCGGGATTTTATTTTTCGGGGCGGCCAGTCTTTTTGCGGCCGGGTGGATTCTGGGTTCGGCCGCAGTGGCGACCCGCTCGCTCTGGCTGCCCATCGGCTTGCATGCCGGATGGGTCTTCGCGCAGCAAAGCTCAAACCTTTACCTGCAGACCACCGCGACCGGTCCCTCCGGATGGTTACCCTGGGTCGGACCAAATCTGGTCAGCGGTGCGGTCCCCACCGGCCTTGTGCCGCTGGCCGCGTTGCTCTTCACCGGTTTGCTGGTCAAATTTTATCTTCGCCATGTTTTCCGCCCGGTGGTTTCGTGCTTGCACTGAAGCGGCCTCCGCCCTGGTCTACCCTCCGCATTGCGCGGTCTGTGGCCAGGTGGTGGCTTCGAGGGCGGCAGGACTCTGCCGCGGTTGCCGGCGGGCTCGCCAGCGATTGGGTGGATCGCGGTGCGCGGTCTGCGGCCAGCCCTACAGCGGTGCGATCACGGCGGACTTCCGTTGCATGAACTGCGGCGACCGCGAGATGGGTTTTGATTTCGCCACCGCCGCTTACCGCAGCCGCGGGGTGGTCCGGGACCTCATCCACCAGTTCAAATACAACCGCCGCACACACCTCCGCCCCTTGCTGGCCCGCATGCTCAGTGAGAGCTTCCGGGACCCGCGCCTGCACGGAAGGATGCTCTCGGCCCTCGTGCCCGTCCCGCTCCATCCAACGCGGCAGCGGGAGCGTGAATTCAACCAAGCAGAAGTGCTGGCCAGACTGGCCGGGTCACGTCTCGGTCTGCCGGTCGATGATTGCCTGCAGCGGACCCGTTACACTTTGACCCAGACCGATTTTCAGCGCGACGAAAGGTTTGCCAACCTTGAGGGCGCTTTTGCCCTCCGGCGCGGTGCGGAGGTGGCCGGACGTGACCTTGTCTTGGTCGACGACGTCCTGACCACCGGTTCGACCGCCGACGCCTGCGCGAGGGTCCTGCGCGAAGCGGGGGCTTCCTCGGTGGTTGTCATCACGGTTGCCCGTGGATAGGTAGAAGCGATGGGAATCTTCCAAAAACCGGTCCTCCAGCTCCGGTCGAAAATCAAGAGCAACGTGCCGGAAGGCCTCTGGACCAAGTGCCCGTCCTGCGGGGAGGTCATCACCCAGGCCGAACTGCAGCAGAATCTCCAAGTCTGTCCCCGTTGCCAGCATCACATGACGCTCGGGGCGATGGAGCGGATTGCGAGTCTGGCCGACGAGGGCTCGTTCCAGGAACACGATGCCGGGATGCTTTCGATCGACTCCCTCAAGTTCCGCGGTGTGGCCACTTACCAAGACCGCCTTGAGACCTACCGGAAAAAAACCGGACTTAACGATGCGGTCATCACCGGAGACGCCAAGATCGGGGGGCGCCCGGTCGGCCTCGCCGTGATGGATTTCAATTTTATCGCCGCCACCATGGGTTCGGTAGTGGGCGAGAAGATCACCCGGACGATCGAGCGGGCCACGAAAAACCGCTGGCCCGTGATCATCATTTCGGCCTCCGGCGGCGCGCGGATGTATGAGGGCATGCTCAGCCTGATGCAAATGGCGAAGACGAGCGGAGCGCTGGCGCGGCACGCCGCGGCCAAGTTGCCTTATCTTTCCGTGCTGACCAATCCCACCACGGCCGGCGTCATGGCCAGCTACGCCTCGCTCGGGGACATCATCATGGCCGAGCCGAAATGCATGATCGGCTTCGCCGGGCCGCGGGTCATTCGCGAGACCACGCACCAGGAATTACCCAAGGGCTTCCAGACCGCCGAGTTCCTGCAGGATCACGGCTTGGTTGACATGATTGTCGCGCGGCATCGTCTGCCTGAAACGCTCTCCCAACTGCTCGATTTCTTCGGTCGCAAGAAGTGAACTACCGCGACGCGCTCGCATGGCTCTTCGGGAGGCAAACCTTCGGCATCAAGCTTGGGTTGGAAAATACTCAGCGCTTGCTCGAAGCCTGCGGCCGGCCGCAGGACAAGTTGCGTTTTCTCCACGTGGCCGGCACGAATGGCAAAGGCAGCACCTCTGTCATGATGGACTCCATCCTGCGCGCGGCCGGCCACCGCAGCGCACTCTACACCTCCCCGCATCTTCTCGACTTCCGCGAGCGCTTCCGGGTCAACGGGCAGATGATCCCGGAATCTTCCGTCGCGGAAGGGCTCACTTTGCTCCGCGACGTGGCGGACGGTTGGGAGCAAGACCCGACTTTTTTTGAATTGGCCACCGTCTTGGCTGCCTGGTGGTTCGCCCGGGAAGCGGTCGAATTCGTGGTCTGGGAGACGGGCCTGGGCGGGCGCATTGACGCGACCAATGTGGTTACGCCAGTAGTTTCGGTCATCACCCCGATCGGCCTGGATCACCAAATGTGGCTTGGCAGCACCCTCGCGGAGATCGCGGGGGAGAAAGCGGGCATCATCAAAGCCCGCGCCCCTGTGGTCTCGGCTCCGCAGGAGACTGCCGCCGCGGAGGTCCTTGAGGCCATGGCGGCCGCGACCGGGACAGCGATATCTTTTGTCACACAGCCTTGGACCGACGGTCCGCTTGGTTTGACCGGATCCTACCAACGCTGGAACGCGGCTTTGGCCTGCGCCGCTCTGCGGGCCGCCGGCCTGGTCGTGGAGAAAAGCGCCGAGCAGGCGGGTTTGCGGGATCTTGCTTGGCCGGCGCGGTTCCAGCGGGTGGGGGCGCACCTTGTGCTCGATGGTGCGCACAATCCGGAAGCGGTCGCGGTTCTCGTCGCCACTTGGCGCGAGGTCTTCGGCCCGACGAAGGCACGTCTCATTTTCGGCGCGCTGCGCGACAAGGACTCTACCGCGTTGTTGCAGCTGCTGCGCTCTATCGCCGACCAAGTCTGGTTGGTGCCGGTCGCCGGTGTGCGCGGTGCCTCGGTCGAGGCATTACGTCCGGCCGCTCAAGCGGCCGGGTTCCCCGCCGTGTATACCTCGACCATTGGGGAGGTCTTGGCCGGGGAGCGGTCGGACCGTGCTCCGATGCTGGTCACCGGCTCGCTTTTTCTGGCCGCCGAGGTTTTGGCCCGGCTGGAGGGATCGGCCCGGCCCTGGCCTTCGTCCCAATAAAATCTGCGTCCGTCGCGACAAGGTCAGGTCACTGCTTAGCGCAGCGCAGCGATCTCCGCCGCGCGATCCTTGGACCGAAAAACGGATGTCCCGGCCACCAGTACATCGGCTCCGGCCTCGCGGCACTGGCGGGCGGTCGCAATATTGATCCCGCCGTCCACCGTGATGCGGAAATCGAGGTGGCTCTTTTTCCGGAGCTCCGCGGCCGCACGAATTTTCGGGAGCATGTCTTCCAGAAATGGCTGGCCGCCGAAGCCCGGTTCGACCGTCATGATGAGCAGGAGGTCAAATTGTTTGAGATAGGGCTCGATCGAGTCAATCGGGCTGTGAGGATTGAGAGCCAGCCCGGCCTTTTTGCCCGCGGTGCGGATCCGGGCCAGCGTCTCGGGCACATCGGCCTCGGCCTCGAGATGGATGTTCACCGAGTGGGCCACCGGAAGGTAGCGGTCAAGGTAGCGATCCGGATTGGTGATCATGAGATGAACGTCGAGCGGCCGGTCGGTGTGCCGCGACGCCGCCTCGACAAAGGCCGAGCCGAACGAGATGTTGTCCACAAAATGACCGTCCATCACATCGCAGTGGATCCAGTCGGCGCCGGCGCGGGTCACGTCGGCCACCTCGTCGCCGAGCCGGGCGAAGTTACAGGCCAAGATGGATGGGGCCACGAGAACCTTCATGAGGGAAAGCTACGATGAGCGCGGAGGAAATCCAAGGTTTCGACTGGCAGCCGGATGTCTTCTACATGCAGTCCGCGCTGCGTTGTGCGCAGAAAGCGGCGGCGGCTGACGAGGTTCCGGTTGGCGCGGTCATCGTGCGGAACGGCGCGGTCATCGGCCGGGCCTGGAATCAGGTCGAGCTGTTGAAGGATGCCACGGCCCATGCCGAAATGTTGGCCATCACTCAGGCCGAGGCGGCGGTGGGCGATTGGCGGCTGAACGAATGTGACCTCTACGTGACCAAGGAGCCCTGCCCGATGTGCGCCGGTGCCATCGTGCTTGCGCGCCTCCGCCGGGTGGTCTTCGGTTGCCCCGATCCAAAAGGGGGGGCGGCCGGGGGCTGGATCAATCTTTTGCAAAGCGAGACGCTCAACCACCGGTGCGAGGTCACCAGCGACGTCCTCGGGGAGGAGTCCGCCGCGCTCCTGCGTCAGTTTTTCGGCAAGAAGCGCGCGCCGATTTCCGACAGCTGATCGACGCTCAGGGGGCTCGCTCCACCGGCCAAGGCGCGAATTTGTCCTTGATTGATCTCGTCGAGTTGCGGACGGAGGGAAGCGCCGAGGTCGTCCGCCGGGCGCTCCGGGGGTGGGGCAAGTTCCTCTCGCCAAGCCTCGATCCAGGCCCATTGAATCCGGCGGGAGGCCTCCATCTCGGCGGCGAAGAAGCGCCGGACGGTGTCCGGAGCCAGTCCTTGCTGCCGGCCCGCAGCCATCATGGTTTGCAGGATGGCGGTCTCGCGTTGCGGATCGTAAACCGGCAGATCGGCGGAGTGTTTGGCCCACGCAATGTCGCGGGACATGCCGAGCCGCTGCTCGGCGAGTGAAGCCAATTCGCCTTGCGGCGAGATGCATCCGGCCAGCAAAGCGGGCGCGAGACCGAGGATGAAGAGTTTCTTGTTCATCAGAAATCGTTTTTCAGAAAGATACGGTAACGTGCTTGGCCGGACTCGAGGGCGGCGCCGGGTGAGGTGGCGGCGTAGGCTTTGATCATACTCATGCCCTCTTTTTTACCTCCCCGGCCCGGCCTTGACGAGACTCCTCAGCCGTAACCATGCAAAACATTCCTCCATTTCCGGCACGGCCACAGAGGCGCGTCTGGGCGAGAGTTGACTAACTATTTGGTGAGCGAGTTGGCACGTGGCCAAGGGGGCACGGGCGTCCCGCCCGTCACGACCCGACAACACGGCCGGGACGGCCGTGCCCCCTGGACAAACCGAGCCAAGCCGCGCTTTTATTGCGTCTTCAACTGCATGGATACGGCTCAGAGAATCAACATGCAGTCGCCATAGCTGAAAAACCTGTATTTTTCACGCACCGCCTCGGCGTAAGCCCGGCTCATCAGCTCCTGGCCGGCCAAGGCGCAGACCAGAACAAAGAGCGTCGATTTGGGCAGATGGAAATTGGTCAGGAGGGCATTGGTGCGGACAAATGGGAATCCGGGCTGGATAAAAATCTCGGTGCGACCCTTGCCCGGTTGCACCGGTCCGGGCGGCAAGGACTCGAGGACGCGCAAGCTGGTCGTGCCCACCGCGATGACCCGCGCGGCGCGGTTGATCTCCGCCGCACCTTCTGGCGAGACGACGTAGTTCTCGCCGTGCATGCGATGCGTCTCGAGGTTGTCCCCGCGGACCGGCAGGAAAGTTCCCGGCCCGACGTGCAAAGTGACAAAGGTGTGCGGCAGCTTGGCCAGGATTTCCGGGGTGAAATGCAATCCGGCCGTGGGTGCCGCGACCGAACCGGGTTCCCGTGCGTAAACTGTTTGGTAACGCACGCGGTCTTGCGCATCAGCTTCGCGGCCGAGGTAGGGAGGAATCGGCAGGTGTCCGAGCTTTTCCAGCTCCGGCTCGTTCTCGAACTGCACGATGCGCGTGCCGTCCGCTTCATCGACCGATTCGATCTCTGCGGTCGTCCCGGCGATGGCGAAGTGGTCGCCGGTTCGCGTCCGTTTGCCCGGTCGGGAAAAGGCCCGCCAACGGGCCGGTCCCAGCTGATCGAAAAGCAGCAACTCAATGCGGCCGTCAGCAGTGACCAGTCGGGCCGGAATGACCCGCGAGTTGTTGAGCACAAGCCTGTCCCCCGGAAGGACAAACTCCGGCAGGTCACGGAAGGCCCGGTGGGTCACGGTGTGCGCGGCGCGGTCCACCACCATCATCCGCGAGGCGGCGCGGTCCGGCAAGGGGCGCAGCGCGACCAACTCGCGGGGCAACGCGAAATCGTATTCGGAGAGCGACGCACTCACGCCCCGTTTTGGGCCTTCACGGGCTGCAGTCCGGCGTGACGCGCGGCCACCGCGAGTAAATCGGCCACCCGGCGCTTGAGCCGCCGGGCCCGGACGAGGAGAAAGAGCACAAAGAGGCCGTAGGCCGCGCCGGACCACCACGGGATGCCGGGGCCGAGGAATTGCTGGTAGGCCAGCACGGAAAGAAAGAGGAAGTTGGCCAGAAAGTTCGCTCCGCCCGCTCTCAAGCGGAGGCTGCCGCGGGTGAGGCACTTCGGTCCGCCATGGTATTCGGTCACGGTGCGCAAGCGGACCAGCCACCAGAAGCTCCCGTAAATCTGCACATCCCAGTTGTTCCACCCCGTATCGAGCGAGTAACTCCAGCCCTCGTCCTCGAGCAAGCGTGTGGTTTCGGCGAGCAAGCACTCGCGGCCGTGCCCTTCCTCGTTCCAAAATTCAAAACGGGTCGTGCTCCCTCTATCGCGGCGCGAGGCGATCTCCTGCTCGGGTGTGCGGATGACGCGTTCCGGTGTGCGTTTGTATTTCAGCCAGGTGAAGTAGCGGCTCCAGCCGCGGACCAGCGGTTGGCTGAAGGCGAGGAAGGCGACAAGCAGGCGCGCCCGCACCGAGTCGAATTGCGGCTCGAGGCGGGCCTGCAGCATGTAGGAAAGAGCGACCAAAAAAGTTCCTCCGAACATGAGGTAAGGCACGATGCGCAGGTCGGGAAACCCGATGGAAAGAATGAAGACCATGACGGTGAGCAAAACCCACTCGAGGCTGGCCAGGTAGTTCGCCACCTCGGAGCGCGGGGTGGGATAAATGCTTTGGAAGAGGCCTTCGCCAAAAACGCCGTGGTAGATGAGGGGACGGTTGATCAGCCAGGTAAAGCGCGGGGCCCCGTAGATCTGACCTTTCCACTTCGCCGTCCCGGTCGGGCCGAAAAAGATAAGGTGCTTGAAGCGGAGCATCGACTCCGCCTCGCCGTAACCTTCCTGCTGCTTGCGGAAGGCGCCGAGGGTGAAACGGCGGTAGTGCCAGACAATGGCGGCCGGACTGAATGCGATGACTTGCCCGCTTTGCTGGAGCCGCCAGCAAAAATCCACGTCGTCCCCCGCCTTGCGATAATCGGGGTCGAAGCCGCCGACCGCGTCGAAAGCCCACCGGTGGAAGGCCATGTTGCAACCCGGAATATGTTCGGCCACCACGTCGGTGAGCAGCACGTGGCTTGGTCCGCCCGGAGCCGCCGCCACGCAGGCCTGGATCCAATCCTGGGCGGGAGGAGAAATATTAGGTCCGCCCACCCCGGCGTAGTGACCCGAGATCAGGGTGCCCATCAAGTAGTAGAGCCAATCGGGGTCGGCCATGCAGTCGCTGTCTGTGTAGGCAATGACCTCGCCGGTCGACGCGCAGGCGCCCGCGTTGCGCGCGTAGCTCAGGCCCATGTTTTTTTGCCGGATATTCAGGAAGCCGGGTAGCTTGGCTCCCGCGATGCGCCGCGCCTCGCGCCTCTTCTCCCAGGCCGCCACGACCTCCGGGGTGTCGTCGGCCGATCCATCGTCGACCAGGACGATCTCGTAGTCCGGATAGTCGATCTGGTCGAGCGCTGCGAGACAACCGCCGAGGGTCTTGCCCCCATTGTAGGAGCAGACCACCACGGAGACGCGCGGGTATTTTTCCAAGGGCACGCGCTCGGCCAGCGGTTTGTCCCCGGCGAAGAGGGCTTTGACTCGGGCGTAGGCTTTCTTCGGTTTCCGCCCGCGCGTGACCAGACCGAAAGCCCAATCGGTAATTTCCTGGCCGCCGCGGAACCATTCGTCGGTCCACGCGTAAATGATCGTTCCGGCCAACCCGCCCCGCACCACGCTCTCGATGTGCCAGGAGATCATTTCCGCCTGCTCGTCTTCGCTGTGGCGGATGGTGTCCATGCCGAATTCCCCGAGCATGAGCGGACGGTCCTCCGCGAGGTTTTGCAGGCGCGCGAGGTAGCGATCGAAGTCCTCCTGACGGTGGAGGTAAACGTTGAAGGTTAAAAAATCGGCGTTCTGCGGCAGCAGGTATTCGGTCGGGGGAAAGCTGGCGTAAGAATAAAGCACCTCGGGATCGACGCGCTTGGCCAGGAAGATGAGATGCTCGACGAACTCGGTCACGCGGCCCGGACCGAGCCAACGCACCATGTGGCTGGGGATTTCGTTGCCCACGAGATAGCCGAACACGGCGGGATGCCCGCGGTTTGTTGTGACCGCATCGACCACCGCTTTCTCGATCTCGCGGCGCGTTTTCCTCTGGTTGAGGAATTCAATGTGCTCGGCCCAGGGAATACTGACCAGGCAACGAATCTCGTACTCCGCGCAGGCGTCGAGGAACCAGCGTGGCGGCAGGTAATAGACGCGCACCAGATTGAGCCCGGCCTCGTGCATCATGGCGAGGTCGGCCTTGGCTTTCTCCGGCGCCCCGAAGTGCTCGCCCGCGGCGTCGGGGGCGAACGGACCATAAGTCGTACCTTTGACGAAAAATTTACGGTCGCCTTCGCGGAAGAATTTGGCTTTGACCCTCACGGGTGCGGTGAAACTCACGCCGTGTCAGCTAAGCCAAGGGAAGGCCCTTGTCGAGCGGATCAGGGCATTGACCAGGTCCGGGCCGCAGGTCAGGGTTCGAGTTATTCATGAACCTTGCCATCGCGCTGGCCCAATTCATCATGCTCGCCCTGGCCACCATGGCGGCGCGGATCTTGGTCAATGCGGGCTCGGCGGCCTCGCCGCCGGTGACTTGGTCGGACACCGTCGCTACTTTCATGGCGAACCAAGGCCTTTGGTTTCTGCTCATTCCGGCGGGATGGCTTTGCTTGGCCAGCTGGTGCGAAACAAGCCAGGGAGCTTGGTCCGCCTTGGCCCAGCCGATCGGCGCAGGCATCGCTTTTGCCATCCTCGCCCTGATCGTGCTGGTGCTCGCATTTTAAGTTGGAGCGCTGCGGACCGGATCGGCGCGCGGAGGTAAGGGGACAAGACCAGACGAGGTCGGCCCCTTCCGCCGCAGTGGAGTTCTGAACCGCTCGCGAGGGCGGCATCCCGACTCGCCCCACCTCCTAGTTTTTTAGCCCTGCAATGCGCTGGTCAGCACAGCGGGTGAAGTGGGGACGGGGGAGGTACTCCCTACCGGCTCAATAGTCACGGCAAAACCCTGCATGGAACTCATCGTCTCTCCTGGTTGCACAAACGTCCGGGCCAAACCCCCTTCGCGCAAGGCCAGAGCCCCACAATCATGCACTGCCCCTTCAGCATCCACGGCCCAGACACGATAAGCGTGGGTGGCCGGCAGGCTGGGCAGTCCGCCTGCTTGCACGTACCACCCGCGTTGACCACTGTCCCAGAGCACATGGGCCTTGGCTCCGGCGTAGTCACCGTAGCCTTGCAAGGTGATCTGCAAATTTTGCGGGTTGACCCGCGCATCGCGCACCACGATCGACGCTTTCTGTTCGGTGGTGGCCAGGGCTCCGACCAAAACCAGAAAAATGACGGCGGCAGCGGCGGCCCAGGCTGCATACCCGAAGTGTCGACCAGCTTGTTTTTCGGAGGAGCGGGCAGTGGACCCCCCGAAAGTCTTCTCCATGATGCGTTGCCGCAAAATGGATGGCGCGGTTGCCGCCGGGGCAAGCAACGCGAGTTGTGCCACTGCCGCGGAAAACTCATCCCGCAGCAGCAGGACCACTGGATTGTCTTTGCTTTCTTTTTCCCAAAGGGCGAGGTCGCCGCCGTCCAGCGCGCCCAGCGCGTCAAGGGCCGCTAATTCTTCAATCTGATCCTGGTTCATGGTTTTTCTCCGAGAATTTCCTTCAATTTCATGAGGCCGCGACGGGCACGGGCCTTGATCGTGCCCAGCGGTTCGCCCAGCCGGTCAGCAATCTCGCTTTGGGTAAGACCGCCGAAAAACGCCAAATCAATGACTTGCCGCTGTTCCGGAGAGAGCTTTCCAACCCCATCGCGCAAAATTTGGCTCTTTTCGCTCGCATCTACTCCAGATAACGCCTCCCTGATCCCCGCGGATTCATCGGCCACCGTCTCTTTCTCAAAATCGTCGCGCAGGCGGCTCCGGCGCTGGATGGCCCGGATGCGGTCGATCGAACGATTGCGGGTCAGGGTGAGCGCCCAAGTGAGCGGTTTGCCCTTGGCCGGGTCGTAAAGCCTCGCCTTGTCCCAGATCTGGATGAAGACATCCTGGACCACATCCTGGGCGTCGGCGTCCTCTTTGAGAAATTTCATTGCCGTAGCGTAAAGGATGTTCGAATAACGAGTGTAGAGCTGCTCGAAAGCCACCCGTTCCCGGTTGGTGATCCGGGCGAGCAAATCCAATTCAACGGCGCGATCGTCTGGTTCCGGTGCGGTGGTCATGCGGCGTGGTGCAGTGCCCGGGTTATCACCGCGACCGTGCGGACGATATCCTCGTCCGTGTGCGCCGTGCTGATAAATCCTGTCTCGAACTGCGAGGGGGGAAAATACACACCATGGTCCAGACAGTAATGGAAAAATTTCGCAAATTTTGCGGTGTCCGATTTTTTCGCCTCGTGCAAATTGTTCACCGGGCCTGCGGTGAAGAAGAGGCAAAACATGCTCCCGAGGCGTTGCAAAGTGACCGGATAACCCGCGGCGCGGATCGGCGCCTCGAGTCCCGATTGCAGCGCGGCGCCGAGCTGCTCCAGCCGGCTCCAGCCATCCGTCCGCTCCAACTCCCGCAGCTGGGCCAATCCGGCCGCCAAGGCGAGGGGATTTCCCGCCAGCGTGCCCGCCTGGTAAACCGGGCCATCCGGGGCGAGGTGGTCCATGACGTCGGCCCGCCCGCCGAAGGCCCCGACCGGCAAACCGCCGCCGATCACTTTGCCCAGCGCGGTGAGGTCCGGCCCGACCCCGCACAATTCCTGTACTCCACCGCGGGCCACGCGGAATCCGGTCATCACTTCATCGAAAATGAGAAGAGCCCCGTGCGCTGTGCATAGTTCGCGCAGCCTCTGCAAAAATCCCGGCCGCGGATGAATCAACCCCGCATTGGCCGGCACGGGTTCGACAATCACGCTGGCGATGTCCGTTCCCTCGCGGGCGAAAATGGCCTCCAGTGCCGCCGCGTCGTTGAATGGCAGGGTGAGGGTCAGTTCGGCCAAGGCCCGCGGCACTCCCGCGCTATCCGGCTGTCCGAGGGTGAGGGCGCCGCTGCCGGCCCGTACGAGCAAGGAATCAACATGACCATGGTAGCAGCCTTCGAATTTGACGATTTTGTCCCGTCCGGTGAATCCTCGGGCCAAGCGCAGACAGGACATTGTTGCCTCCGTCCCGCTGTTCACCATGCGGACTTTTTCCACCGAGGGCAGACCTGCGGTGATCAATTCGGCCATCTCGACCTCGAGCGGGTGGGGCAGGCCGTAGCTCAACCCTCGCCCGGCCGCCTCGCGCACCGCGTCGAGCACGATGCGCGGCGCGTGGCCGAGAATGGCCGGACCCCAGGTGCCCACGTAGTCGATGTATTCATGGCCATCGACATCGTGCAGTCGCGAGCCCTCCGCCCGCTCGACGAAAAAGGGTTCTCCGCCCACCCCGCGGAATGCGCGGACCGGCGAGTTGACCCCGCCGGGGATGCGGCGTTGCGCGGCGGCAAACAGAACGTGCGAGCGTGGGCGCGCGGTCATGATCGGGGCAGGGGGCACGGGCGGCCGCCCGTCATGACCGGACAACACAGGCGGGACGCCTGTGCCTCTTGAGCGGAACGTGTGTTGAAAAGGTCATGGTGTCCGGACTCATGCGTTAGCAAGCTCAGAGCGTGCGCAGGAAACTCACCATGTCCTCGACCGTCGGGCTCTTGGCTGTGCGGACGTAGAACCCCGAGGTGCCCACGCCGATCTGCAGGCTCACGTCGAGCGGCGCCCCGAGCATGCGGGCGATGCAAAAGCCGGCATTGAAATGGTCGCCCGCCCCGGTCGTGATTTTCGGTTTGTCGATAAACGGACCCTGCACCGCCGCCGTGCCCTTGGCGTCGGCCGCCGCGGCGAAGGTTACCGGGTGGATGACCACGGTCTCGACGCCGAGTTTCTCGCGGATCAGGGCCGCGTGCGCCGCCACCGCCTCGGGCCTCTCCTTGCAAGCGGGTAAGCCGATTACCTCGCCGATCTGGCGTCCTTCCTGCAGGTTGAGGCCGAGGATGACTTTGGCCTGCTGCTGGAATCGCGCTATGAGGTCGATAGCTTTGCTGATGTCCTCGCCCCTGCGTTTGGCCGGGTCGGCCAGATCGAAAAAGATCCAGCGCGGTTCGGTCACCAGCGGCATGACCTTTTTCAGCAACTCCTCGAAAATCCGCGTCATGCCGGTGAGCATCGTCCAATTGACCAGCGCGATGAGGGCGGAGTCGTTGAAAATTTTCAGCAAACGCTCGAGCGGGATGTGCTCCAGCAGATTTTCCCAATTCACTTCGCGCAGGCTGAGGTGCTTGCCGAACATCAGCTTGCCATCGTCAAACTCGATCGCATCCGTGTAACCCGGTTCAGCCAGCGAAATCACTTCGGCCCGCGCCGCAAAATCGGCGAAGACCGGATGGATATTCGGCGCGCCGAGCAGGCCGACATAGGTCACTGGCGAACCGTAAGCCTGGAGGGCATCGGCCATGATCGGGCCGTTGCCGCCGAGTTTGACCATTTGTGGGACCATCTCGAAGTTCGCGCTCAGTCCGGCGGCGCCGCTGATTTTTTGCCCGAACTCCGCCATGCTCGAGAGTCGCGTGTATTTCTCCGCACTCTCGCGGGTCGCGACCACGTGCACGATGGTATCCACAAACCCGTCGAGGCCCACCAAGCTGGGGGACTTCGGCAGGGTGTCCGCGCGGGACGAAAGCAGATCGGCCGCCGTGGCGGCCAGCAAGGCATGACTCATAAGACCCTGCAGATTAAAAGCGCTTTGCCGTGAACGCACGCGATTTCCGTCTCCGCAAAAAGAGCTTTCGCCAAGGGGCGGGCTGCGCTTTATTTGGATGTTCGGTGAGGAGCCTTAGCTCAATTGGTTAGAGCGCTGCCCTGTCACGGCAGAGGTTGCGGGTTCGAGTCCCGTAGGCTCCGCCATCGCATGTCACGCGAGGGCAGGTAGTTGTGGCGGAAATGGCGGTTTGGTTTCATGCAAAATTTCATACCAACCGTTGACACCACCGCGATGCCATATGCATCGCGTTCACGTCGTAGGCCACGGATCGTCTGAAGTCAGGATCTATCCTCTGCGCCGCCCGAGATGCGCTTCGACCTGGTCGCGCTGGGCCGGCAACTGGAGAAGGTGTTTCTCGCCGTGCCGCCTGCACCAGCCACGCGCCAACGCTTGGAGGCGGTGCTGGAGCAAGGTGATTTTCCCTGCAGCGACGAAACCGTGCGCGAAGCATCGACCGTCCTGCTCGGCTGCCCCGAATACAACCTGTGCTGAAACCATGACCGACCCGTTCTTCACCCGCCGCAAATTTCTCCGCACCGTCATCCTCGGCGGCGCCATCGCCCCGACCGTGCCGTCCTTCGTCAACCGCACCTTCGCCGCCCTCGACGGCGTAGCCGCGTCGGCTTTCACCCCGACCACCGGCAAGGACAATACCATCTTGGTCGTCATGCAACTCGCCGGCGGCAACGACGGACTCAACACCGTGATCCCCTACACGGACGACGCGTATTACAAAGCACGCCCGGGTCTGGCCATTCCCGCGGCCAAAGTCCACCGCCTCGACGACTACTGCGGGTTGCATCCGTCGCTGAAAAATCTCGCGTCCTTGCTCGGGGAGGGTCAGGCCTCGATCGTGCAGGGCGTCGGTTATCCGAATCCGAACCGCTCGCACTTCCGCGCCACCGAGATCTGGCAAACGGCGAGCGATGCCGACAAAAACGAAGCTTACGGCTGGCTCGGGCGTTATTGCGATGCGGCCTGTTCCGGCGAAGATGCCGGGGCGGGCATCGCTATCGGAGATCAGGTGCCGCAGGCCCTGCGGTCGGAATCTGGCCAGTCGATCGCGATCGGAGCGCCGCAGGACTACCAGTTCCAAAGTGGCATGGACCCCGCACCGATGGAACCGGACGACGACGCGGGCACGCCGGCCGGTGGATCGATCGACATGCTTTTCGGCGCGTCCGATCCGGACGTGAATGTCGCCGATTTTCTCCAGCGCACCGCGCTCGATGCGGTGGCCTCCTCGGCCCAAGTGCAGGACATTCTCCGCCAAGCGCATTAGGGGGAAGAGTATCCCACAACGGATCTCGGACGGCGCCTGCGCTTGGTGGCGCAGCTGATCGGCGGGGGCATGACCTCGCGGGTCTACTATGTGTCGCTTGGTGGTTTCGACACGCATGCCAACCAAGCCGGCGCGCACGAACGACAGTTGGCCGTCTTCGACCAAGCGGTCGGCGCCTTCTGCCGCGACATGAAGACGCAGGGCAATTTCGACCGCGTCATGCTGCTCACCTTCAGCGAATTCGGCCGCCGCGTGGCGCAGAACGCCAGCAACGGCACCGACCACGGCGCGGCCGCCCCGCTTTTCCTGTTTGGCGGTGCGCTCAAAGGCGGACTCCTCGGCCAGCATCCCAGCCTGACCAAACTCCACCGCGGCGACCTCGTGCACCACACCGACTTCCGCAGCGTCTACGCCACGCTCTTGGATCAATGGCTCAAAACACCATCCGCCCCGGTTCTCGGGCGGAGTTTCGGTGATTTGCCGCTGCTGCGCGGATGACGGGCGCGGAGCAAGCAGGCTGTCAAAAGCCCCGTGCTTCGGTTAGTTCTCAGGCGTGCACGCGCAGAATCAATCGATCGGCTACGCACCCGGCCGGGCCGAGTGGCTCGGGAATCATACCGACTACAACGACGGGCTGGTGCTGGGCGTGGGGTTGGAAGTCGGGGCGACGGTGACCGTGCAGCCGGCGCCGGACGGGCAGTTGGTTTTGCGCGCGGAGCATCTGGGGGAGGAAATGGCGTGCGGGCTGGATGCGTTGCGTCCGGTCGGGCAGGGGGCGTGGGCGAATTACGTCCTCGGCGTTGCGGCGGGATTTCTGGCGCGCGGGGCGAAGGCGCAGGGACTGAATCTTGCGATCCGCAGCACGGTGCCGATGGGGGCGGGGTTGAGCAGCAGCGCGGCGTTGGAATGCGCCACCGCGCGGGCGCTGCAGCAGGCGTGGGGCACGGATTTCGATGACATGGAGCTGGCGAAAATCGGGCAGGAGGCGGAGCACAAGTTTGCCGGGGTGCGCTGCGGGTTGCTCGATCAGGTGACGTCGCTCTTCGCAGCGCGGGATCATGCGGTGTTTTTCGATTGCCGCTCGCTCGAAGTGGAACGTGTCCCGGTGCCGCCGGAAGCGCGCTTTGTCATTGTGCAAAGCGGGGTCAAGCATGCGCTCTCCGATGGCGCCTACAACCAACGCCGCGCCGAATGCGAGGAGGCGGCGCGGATCCTCGGAGTCGGGAAGCTGCGCGAGGCCACGCCGCAGCTGATTGATGAAGAGGAGCGTAGTGGCCACCTGCAGGGTGCACCCTGGCGGCGGGCGATGCACGTCGTCGGCGAAAATGCGCGCGTGGTGACGGCAGTCGATGCGCTCCGTGCGGGCGATCTGACCAAGGTCGGGCAACTCATGAACGAATCGCACGAGAGTTCCCGGACACTTTTCGAAAACTCCAGCGAGGAATTGGATTTTCTGGCAGCTGAAGCGCGGACCATCCCCGGTTGCCTCGGCGCGCGTCTGACCGGCGGCGGCTTCGGGGGCGCGGTCCTGGCCATGGTGCGCCGCGGTACGGACGAGGGCTTCGTGAAGTCGATCGGTGAAGGTGTCAACCGGGCATGGGGAAAGACCCCGCAAACCTTGGTCACCGGTGCGGGCGGGGCTTGAACGGTCCGATGACAGCGGCGCAGCAACCCATGGCGAGTCCGCTGCGGGCCTTCCACGTCATGACCAAGCCGATCGGGCCGATCTGCAACCTCGACTGCCAATACTGCTTCTATCTCGAGAAGGAGAAGCTGTTCCCGTCCAACGAGAATTTCAAAATGTCCGACGAGGTCCTCGAGACCTATGTGCGGCAATACATCGAAGGGCAGAACGTGCCGGAGGTCTCCTTCGCCTGGCAGGGCGGGGAACCGACGCTGCTCGGGGTGAAATTCTTCCGCAAAGTCGTCGCCCTGCAGCGGAAGCATGCCGGAGGCAAGCGCATCGCCAATGCCATCCAGACCAATGGCACGTTGCTCGATGATGAGTGGTGCGAATTCCTCCGCGCGGAGAAGTTTCTCGTCGGCCTGAGCATCGACGGTCCGGCGCGGCTGCATAACACCTACCGGGTGGACAAAAAGGGGGATGATACCTACGACGAGGTTCTCCGCGGCCTGCGCCTGCTGAAAAAGCACAACGTCGAATTCAACACGCTCACCGTGGTCAACCGCGCCAACGCGCGTCATCCGCTGGAGGTCTACCGCTTCCTGCGCGACATCGGCTCGGGCTTCCTGCAATTCATCCCGCTGGTCGAGCGTCTGCCGGACGCGGAAGCGACCAAGCTAGGCTTGGACTTGGCCCTGCCGCCGCGCGTGGACGAGGAGGACCACCGCCGCATGCCGGTCACGGATTGGAGCGTCGAGCCGAAACAATACGGCGAATTTCTCAGCACGATTTTCGACGAATGGGTCAAACGTGACGTGGGCAAGACCTTCGTGCAGATTTTCGATGTCACTCTCGGCAACTGGATGGGTGGGGCGCACGCTGGCGGCTTGTGCGTCTTCAGCGAAAAGTGCGGCACGGCCCTGGCTATGGAGCACAACGGGGATGTTTATTCCTGCGATCACTACGTCTATCCCCACTACAAACTGGGTAACATCCTCAACCGTTCGCTTGGTGAAATGGTGTCCTCCGAGTTCCAGCACGCTTTCGGCGAGGCCAAGGCCGATACGCTGCCGCGCTACTGCCGCGAGTGCGAAGTCCGCCATCTCTGCCACGGCGAATGCCCCAAGCACCGCTTCATCCGCACGCCGGACGGCGAACCCGGCCTCAACTACCTGTGCCGTGCCTACAAACGTTTCTTCAATCACTCGGCCCCCGCCATGCAGAGGATGGTAGAACTCCTCCGCGCCGGCCGCGCTCCCGCAGAAATTATGCGGCGCGAGGCATAATCAGGCTCTCCATGTCCGGCCCATCCTCGAAAAGTCTCGGCAGCCAGACGGCAGCGGTTACTGACTTCGGCACCACGGCAGAAGCGGACTTGGTCTCACTTATAACCATCGCACATCCCTCGGGAATCCAAGCCAGGGTCACCAATCTCGGGGCGACCTTGGTCTCACTGCAAGTGCCGGACCGCAACGGCGACATGGGTGAGGTGGTGTTGGGTTTGCCCCGTGCGGAAGACTATCTGCGCCATGCCGGTTCTTACTTCGGAGCGACCGCCGGCCGTTTTGCCAACCGGATTGCAGGCGGACGATTCTCCCTCGACGAACGCGACTACCAGCTGAACAAGAACAACGCGCCGGGCGGCATTCCGTGCCATCTGCACGGGGGACAAAACGGTTTTCACCGCCAACTTTGGACTGTCGAAGATGCGCGAGCCAACGCTGTGCGTTTTCGTTACCGCTCCGCAGATGGGGAGGAAGGTTATCCGGGCAACCTTACGGTCGATGTCACCTACGAGGTCGGACCGGGTAGGGGGCTCACATGGACAGCCGAAGCCACCACCGACGCACCCACGATCGTCAATTTGGTGCACCATCCTTACTGGAATCTCTCCGGCAGCAGCACGGCGACGGTCGACCAGCACAACCTTCAGCTCTTCGCCGATGCTTACCTGCCGGTGACCGAAGGACTGATCCCCACTGGCGAAATCTGCACCGTGGCTGGAACGTCGATGGACTTCCGTCAACCGCGCGCGGTTGGTGGAGAGGGCAGTTGTGACTACGACCACTGCTGGGTCCTGAATCGCCAACCGGGCGAAGACGACCTCACTTTAGCCGCCCGCCTGTCGGATCCCGTCAGCGGCCGCGTGCTGGAAATCTCGACGAACCAGCCAGGCATCCAATTCTACGACGGCAAATACCTCGACGGCTCCGCCATCGGTCGCACGGGCACTCCCCACGGCCCGCGCGCTGGGCTCTGCCTCGAACCACAAAACTTCCCCGACGCTCCGAACCACTCGAATTTTCCCACGAGCAGCCTCCAATCCTGCGAAGTCTACACCAACCGCGTCGTCTACAAGTTCGCGTCACGCTGAGAAGATAACGAGGAACTTTCCGCATGCTGCGCTTCGCGCTCTTTCGAATGAAGCAAAAAGCAAATTGACCTTGAGTCCACTCGGGAAATTCGTAGGCGGACCAAATGTTGCTAAGTGTTACCAAGTCTCCAAAACAGCCGAGCTGCCCAAGTGACGCCGCGCCACCGATAGATGGCATGACTTCCGGACCTTGTCTGCCAAAGCTCCGCACTGCCACCCACAACCAATGGCAATGCACCGTGCCCGTCCGGAAAATCTGTCACCTCTCAGCATCGGCTTTCCATCTGAGCGGCGGCTTCCAGATCATGTCTTTTGCATCCTCACGAGAAGCGAGAACGGGGCTCAGAAAATCGCGCAAGTGCGAAACGACTTCCGGCAATCCCGGCGCTTGGAGCCGGTTTTTCCGCAGGAAAGCGCTCCACTGGGTGACTTTGGTCGGGTCTTGCGCAAACTCCTGCGTCAAAGCCGCTGGAACATCTTCCGGCAAGGCCGCTTCGCGTCGCTGGAAAGTGGCGCGCACGGCACTGCTCAGAACCGCTGAACTGAATTCCATATTCCGGCAGAGCCAGTAGAGATCGTAGAAGTCTTTCATCCGGCTATTGGCCAAGCCCAGTTCGACTGCGGCGTGGAGCTTTTCCGCGATGACTGTTTCCGGCGGATAAGCCAGCAGTCTGGCCTCGGGGAAACCCAGCAGTTCCTGCCAGTTCATCTCCACGGGCGCCGGTGTGATGGCATCGCCGAAACCGACGTCGATCTGTGCGGGAATGATGGCACCGGCGAGAGTCACTTTGACCGTGATGCGCACGCCTCCGTAATTTTGATCCTCCCGGATCGGCGAGGCATGCACGGTGCCCCAGATCAATCCATCCGGAGGATCGGCGGGTCCAGCTAGCAAACCGGCAAAGTAGGCCTGCACGTTCTCCGGTGAACTGTCTCCGAAGCTCAGCAAATCCAGATCGCGCGTTGGACGATGCATGGTGTTTGTCCAAAGCGAAAACAGCTGTGCGCCTTTCAGGACAAACTTCCGATGGTCGGCTGACCGACTGACGCGCCACAACAAGCGGCCAATCACGAAGCGCTCCATGAGAGCCGTCAGTGGCACGCCGCTGGACCGCGCTTGATTAGCCAAACGATCCCGAACCGATGCCGCGACATTCTTCATGAGAGCGCCTCGAGGTATGGCTGCATGATCCGGGAGACACCCATCATCGCGGCATAGCGGTGCACATCCTGCAGGCTGCGCCGTGGCATTTTCATTCGCTCCCGCAGGGCCTCCAGACAAAGCTCCAGAGTCACTAGGTTGCGGTGTTTGAAGCAGTCGACAATTGTCCGATCGAGGCTAGTGATCTTCACCGGGTAACCGGCCACGATGTGTGTTTCCACGCCCTCGGTGAAAGCCTCGGGCATCCGGCTGCGGACGATGCGCAGCGGGGGGTGGGTGACTTTCGGCGTCGGATAGTTGGCGGGAAGTTGCATCCATACCTCCCACGCCGGGTGCGTTCCTATGCCGTGAAAGTTCAGTGCACTCAGCAGCACAATCACGCCCTTGGGCACGAGGAGAGATGCTTCGACGATGTCGGGTTGGTCGTAGGTCCCGGTTTTTGCTGTGCTGTAAAGTCCCCTTCCTGCGCGGCGGATCATCCCGGATTTGGCCAGGCGGGACAGAGTGATCCGCGGAATACCAGCCGCAGCGGCGTCCGACACTCGGATAAGCGGGCGCTTCGAAGTGAGCTTCTGCAGCTTGTGCAGCGGAGAAATGGTGTTCATCTTCATGGAGAACTGTTCCGTAAACTATAACGATATAGTGTAATGTCCTAAGAAAAGCAACACCTCCAAGCTTAGCCGATCTTTAAGCCAGTGTCGTCGTTCGACGACATAAATGAAACTAACAACCAACCTTTCGCCTTATTAGTGGGGAAATGCCTCAGCCTCATGGCATAGGAAATCTATTAAGCGAATTGTTCACGTCCAAGGGTAGGGAGTCCCCCAGTAAAATCCCATGAGGAAACATTTTTCAGCTTTACACTTTTTGCTCCGGCAACCCACCCATACCGCGCAGTAGCAAAACGCTGATAACGAGGCTCCTACGCTCAAAATAGCGGCTGCTGACGAGGCCTCCCAAAGCCCGTTTATGCCCACCATCCGAGTGTATAATTTGGGAAAGGAGATGACAGCGGTTGACAGGTCGCGACAGGGAATGAACTGGAGCGACAGCAGCGGACAGGAGCGGCAAGTAGATACGCTTTGGACGGTGCAGGACGTGGCGAGGTTTCTGCGGTGTTCGACGCGGCATGTTTGCCGGCTTCGCCGAGATCTTGGCCTGCCGGCGATCAGGCTCGGGCCGAGCGTGCGGTTCAAGCCCGACCACGTTATGGCGTGGATTGAGGAGTGCCGGGACTTTCGTGGGTATGCGTGGTGTGCGCCATCCTCCAGCCCTGACGCGTTCGAGTAGAATGGCAGGGCTACTAGTGGCCTTCGGGACGCATCTCGAACTCGGACTTGAGGGCTTTGACGATGTCTACGATGGGCTTGAAATCGAGCAGCATGGCGTGAAGTTCAGCGTTTGACTGCGACCGCAGCCAATCGCGTCCACCGCACGATTTCCACCATTGGCCGAGGCGATTGATCGGCGGGATGTGTGTGATAATGACTCGATCTCTGGGGGGAGTGGTAAGTTCTTCGATCGAGACCAGACGGTCTGCATTGATCGATTTCCGCAGACGCTTGACGCTGATGCGCTCCGGATGGCTGGCCGCCAATTCAAGCCAGTGCCGCTGTTTGTCAGGAGACAACTTGGCGACCAGTCGGTGATGGGTCCATGACAATTTATCGGTGCGACGCGACATATGCACGTGGCGACTGACATAGGCATAGTCGCGCAGAATGGCGACGTCCAGACCGGTAGTCCTGATCGCTTCCTCGTAGTTGCAGTTGGTCGGCCTGCCCGGGCCCTTGCGACGGAAATTCTCGTCGCCGTAAACCAACCAATCGCCGATGACGAACTCCATGCAGCGCAGGGCCCGGGCCATTTGAATTCCGAGGGCGCTCCAATCCTCGAAATCAGGATGGCGTTGGAAGCGAAGACCAAGCGTAGTCACGCTGATGTCACGATCAAGGACGAGGGGAGTGGTTGCAAGTTTCACGAGGATTGGATGGGGAGGCTCGGACGAGGAGAGGATTTGCTGAGATGGTGGCATATTATGTGGCGTCATTGTCAACCAACGGTTGCTCTGACCCGGTTGGAGACATGCGAATCGCGCAATGAACCCTGCCTGGATGGCGGCACGATTGGCAGGCTTCGCGCACATGGATGACCGTCGTGTTTTGGGTCAATCTGCCGGTTGCGATTACGACGCATCGCCTGCGGAATAGACGATGCGGAAAGTTCAGACGGATTTCATAAGCCAGCTCGGTAAAACGCGCGAAAACTTGCAATTACGCGACGACACGGTATCGTCACAAGCTGTTATGATTGAGCAAGACTCCGCAAGTTTTGCTGATTCCAGTTGCCATTCGAGTCCCGTAGGCTCCGTTCTCTGTCTATGAAAAAGCGCGTGCTGTGCTCATGGCCGACGGCGTAGTTGATTTGCGGATGGTTGCCCCGGTTGACCTCCGTCGTCGGGCCGGAGTTGAAGAGCTACTCGCCGGCTGGCAGGATGGGCTCGCCGTGACTGGGCATCATGGCCTGGTCCAGCAAGGGGAGGTGACTTTGCAGGGGGTTGAGAGTGCCGGGTGCGATTTGCTCTTTATCCCGAGCGGCACGGCGGTCAAGCCGTTGTCTCAGGCTGGACGCCCGGCCGCACGACCCCTGCTTTTCCCGTCGCGGGGGAACTTCCCGGTGCGCAAACCGGGGAGCGGGTCCAGGAGGGCGGTCTCATCATCACCTCGCGCCGGGCCGGCACGGCGCTCGAATTTGGAGTGGCCCTCGCTGATCGTCTTTGTGGCGAGGCCAAGGAGGAGGAAATCGCGCGCGCCAGCATGGCCTGATTGGGGTCGACGCGGTGCGCCGCTTGCTCTTAAGATTTAAGCCATGTTGCGTATCATTCTCTTCCTTGGTCTGGTCGGTGCCTTTGGTCTCTGCGGTTGCGGAACCTTCAGCGGAGCCGGCAGCAGCGCGTTGCAAAATCTCGAACAGGGGGCCGAAGGCCGCGGACAGATTGTCTCGCCCGATGTAATGGGCAACGAATTCGGTTCTTACTACCAGTAGGTAGCCGTCGCCACGGAATGCGGATACCTTCCGATCATGACCCGCGCTCTTTATCCCGGTAGTTTCGACCCGGTCACCCTCGGCCATGTCGACGTAATCAAGCGCGCCCTGCGTTTGTTCGATGAGGTCGTCGTGGCGGCCGCTTCGAGCGAGGGAAAGGGTCCGCTTTTTTCGATCGACGAACGCCTGGCCCTCATCCGGGCCTCCTTGCCCGATGAGCCGCGGCTGCAAGTCAAACAGCTTGATGGCCTACTCGTGGATTTCGTGGCCACTGAAAAAGCCCAGGTCATTGTGCGCGGACTGCGCGCTGTCTCCGACTTCGAGTTCGAGTTCCAAATGGCCCTCATGAATCGTCGTCTTGCGCCCGGGGTGGAAACCATCTTTCTCATGCCCAAGGAGGATTACAGCTACATCAGCAGCCGCATCGTCAAAGAGGTCGCCCGTCTCGGTGGTGACGTCTCGGGCGTGGTCACCCCGCCGGTTGCGGCGGCCCTGCGGGGCAAATTCCACGGAGGCGCGTCCTTGCCATGATCGGAATTCACCTCAACCAGCTCCCCTCGGAGGGGATGCGCCTCGAAGGGGACGAACCGCCCGGTTTTCTCGATCTCGAGGCCATCGGCGCCCAGCCGGCCGGCCCGGTTCACTATAAGCTGGAGGTCGGCCTTTCGGGCGGCGGGGTCTTTGCCACCGGCCGGGTGGCTGTGCCGGTCGAAATGACCTGTGTCGCCTGCCTGCAGCCCTTTGTTTTCCAGGCCGCGGTCGAGCCTTTTGCCGCTCAGGTCCAGTTGGATGGCCGGGAACTGGTCGATCTGACCCCCGCCGTCCGGGAGGAGCTTTTATTGGCTTTGCCAAACCATCCACGGTGTGATCGAATCCAAAACCGTCGGTGTCCCTACCATGCTCCCGAGACTTCCGGGGGCGCTGAGCCGAAAAACGTGCCGTCTGCTTGGGACAAACTCGAAAAGCTCAAAACCAAACGCTGATTTCTTATGCCCGTCCCGAAACGCAAAGTCTCCAAAATGCGCCTGCGCACCCGCAAGGCGGCCAACCGCTGGCACGCCAGCGAACTCGGCACCTGCGCCCAATGCGGGGTCAAAGTGCCTTCCCATACCGCCTGCCCGTCCTGCGGTTACTACAAAGGACGCCAAGTTCTTTCGGTGGGAGCGGCTTAATCCCGCGTCCCCGCGCCAATGAAGGTTGCGCTCGATGCAATGGGCGGCGACCACGCGCCGCAGGCCTGCGTGGCCGGTGCCGTCCTAGCCCTCCGCGAGTTTCCTCATTTGGAAAGACTTTTTCTGGTCGGGGACGAAGGGCGAATCCGCGCCGAACTCGACAAGCACGGCTGCCGCGACCCGCGCGTGGAAATTGTCCACGCCACGCAGGTGGTCGAGATGTGCGAAAGCGCGGTCGATGGCTTCCGCCGCAAAAAGGACTCCTCCATTTCCCGCTCGGTCGACCTGGTCAAACACGGACAGGCGGATGCCGTGGTCAGCGCCGGCCACACCGGGGCCGCGGTGGCCGCGACCACGATCAAGTTGCGCAATCTCGAAGGTGTCGACCGCCCGGGTATTGCCGCCCTCCTGCCGACCGAAACGAATCTTTGCGTCCTCATCGATGCCGGAGCGAACACCGACGCCCGGCCCGACCACATGCTGCAATACGCCATTATGGGCGCCGTCTTCTCGCGCTACGTCCTCGGCTACAAAAACCCGGCGATCGGACTGATGTCGATCGGCGGCGAAGACGCCAAAGGCAGTGAGTTCACCAAAGAAATTTTCAAACTCCTCCGGGCGAGCGGACTCAACTTCCGCGGCAATATCGAGGGCCATGACCTCTTCCAGAATCCGGTCGAAGTCGTCCTCTGCGACGGTTTCACCGGCAATGTCGTCCTCAAATCCTGCGAAGCCACCGCCGAGGCCGTTTTCCGCTGGCTGAAAAACGAAATCAAGCGCTCCCCGGTCCGCATGGCCGGCGCCTACCTCATGCAGGGCGCCTTCCGCAAATTGAAGAAGCGCACCAACTATGAGGAATACGGGGGCAGTCCGCTGCTTGGGGTTGACGGCATTTGCATCATTGCCCACGGCTCAAGCAGCCCGAAAGCGATCAAGAATGCCATCCGCGTCGCCCTCGAATCGATCAAGACCCGGATCAATCCCCACATTGTCGAAGAGCTCGCCGCCTTCTACGCCCGCTGATGAGCGCCAAACTTATCCGCCCCGTCGCCATCGCCGGCACCGGCAAATACCTCCCGGAAAAAGTCCTGACCAATGCCGACCTGCAACGCATGGTCGAGACCACCGACGAATGGATCGTCGAGCGCACTGGAATCAAAGAGCGCCGCATTGCCGGCCCGGACGAGGCGACCAGCGATCTGGCGATCAAGGCCGGCCGCGACGCCTTGGAAAATGCCGGGATCAAAGCCGAAGACCTCGACCTCATCATTGTGGCTACTGTCACCCCGGACATGGCCTTTCCCGCCACCGCCTGCTTTGTGCAAAAGGCCCTCGGCGCCCCCAAGGCCACCTGCCTTGACGTTTCGGCCGCCTGCTCCGGCTTCCTTTACGGCCTGGAGCTGGCCCGCCAATTTATCGCCACCGGTTCGGCCGAGAAAGCGCTGGTCATCGGGGCGGACAAACTCAGCGCGATCATCGATTGGACCGACCGCAACACCTGCGTTCTCTTTGGTGACGGGGCCGGCGCCGCCGTCCTCACGCCGGCCGGAGAGGGGACCGGGGAAATCCTTTCCGCCTACTCCGGGAGCAACGGGAACCTCGACGCAATCCTCCATGTGCCGGGCGGCGGATCCCGCCATCCGCTCACCGCCGAGAATATCGGGTCGAAAGCCAACACGATGAAAATGTCCGGCCGCGAAGTCTACCGCCACGCCGTTCAGACCATGATTTCCGCCGCGAAAGAAGCGATCGCCCGGGCCGGTCTCACCTCGGACGACATCGAGTGCTTCATCCCGCACCAGGCCAACCTCCGCATCATCGAAACCATCGCCGGCAAATTGGACCTCCCGATGGAACGTTTCTTCGTCAATCTCGAATCCTACGGCAACACCTCCGCCGCCGCCGTGGCCATCGCCCTCGACGAAGCCCAGCGCAGCGGCCGGATCAAACGCGGCGATCACATCCTCATGGTGGTCTTCGGCGGCGGGTTGACCTGGGCGTCATCCGTAGTCCGCTGGTAGTGTGGCATTGGCATCCTGCCAATGACGGCCAGACAACATCGGCAAGATGCCGATGCCACAACTGAATCAAGGGGAACGGGTCTTCGGCGGCGCGGGCGGTCTTCACGGAATGCGCGGTGACTTCTGCGCAACTTTCCGAGCTCATCAAGCCGCAGAGGCATGGCCAGAACACTGACCACCGCATCACGCACTTCTTTAAAGAGTGTCCACTGCCGCAAATCTTCACAGTCGATAACCCCATGGGGAAAAAACGCTCCTCGCACATCAACCGCTCCAACAGCAACGCCGTGAGGATCTTGCCCTGCATCCAAGCTTGGGCAGAGTCCTGCTTCTTTTTCGGCAACTGCCCCAGCATGAGTAGGCTTTTGAGCCTTTTGAAAGCCAACTCCACTTGCCACCGTGCCCGATAAAACTCCAGCGCCACCCGCGCACTCATTTCTCCCGCCGGCACCGTGCAGATCACGACGATGAACTCCGCATATTCCAGCGTCGATGGTTTCACCTGCTCGAACCGCTCCCTCATCTTGGCTTTGATCTTGCGCCGCGTCCGCTCCGCCTGCTCCGGAGTTTTGCGCAGCGCACAGACCCTGGCCTGCATCCTTTTGTTTCCGGCCAGGAACGACACCGGCCAATGCCCGATCTTTCCCAGCGGTAAGGCCCGCAGCCGCTTGAGTAAATCGAAGGTTTTGCCCGCGGCGCTGAGCAGCGGAAAACTCGTGCTGTGGTAACGCAGGATGACGTCGGCCCCCGCATCCATGATCCGCCCGACGGCTTGGCGATCGTTGTAGCCACGGTCCACCAGCACCAGGTCGCCGGGCTGGACCGGCAAGCGCCGCAAACTCTCCCCACCGCGCTTGTCGGTTAGTTCGAAAAATCGCAGCACATCTCCGGCAACCGCAGGCTGTAGTGAATACGCCAATCGACGCCCGTCGATCCCGGCTCCTGAATGTCGGTCGCATCCAGAATGCGAACGCTGCGCCCGAAGCTCCAGCAATCCCCAGCCTCCCGCAGCAGTGGTCGAATCCCCTCCAAGAGATGCCCGGTCAGCGCAGCAAGCCAGCGGTGTGAGGTACAGAGCCTCTTGTGCAAGGCCATGGCATTGAGTTTGGGCAATCCTTGGGCTTCGGCCCGCGCCACCGTTTGTTCCAGGGAAAGCCCTCCGGCAATATGCATGAGCAAAAGCCGCAAGAGATCCTCGCCATGTTGGACCCGCCCGCGCTTGCGACGCATGGCCCCGGCGGCTCGTGCACTGTTGTCCAGGTCCTCCGGAAGAAACCGGCGAAGTATTTCCCACTGCCCTGCGTAAACGGCTTGTGAATCGCTCATCCATAAAGCCTGCAACGCTGAAATCAGAAAGAAAAGCTCTTAGGTATATGCTTATGGGCGTCCCGCCCGTTTTTCGATGGGACAACACGGGCGGGACGCCCATGCCCCCTGGCCAAGGCAAGCGTTTATGGTCAATGACGACCAGACAACATCGGCAAGATGCCGATGCCACAACTGAATCAAGGGGAACGGGCGTCCCGCCCGTTTTTATTCCGAGACAACACCAAACGATCCGCGTAATCGGTGGTGAAAAATCTCGGCTCCGGTTAGACCTGCACCGAGAAAAGACCAATCCGCATGCTGACTGACACCCACGCCCACCTCGACTTTCCCGAGTTCGACGGACAACTCGACGCCGTCATTGCCCGCGCCCGCGAAGCCGGCGTGCACCGCATCATCACCCTCGGCATCGACCGTGAGAGTTGTCGTAAATCGGTCGCCATTGCGGAAAAATACGACAACGTCTTCGCCGTGATCGGACTCCATCCCAGCAACGTCCTCGACCCCGGGGCGATGGAATTTCTGGAGGAACTTCCCGCACTGGCCCGTCACCCCAAAGTCGTGGCCCTCGGCGAGACCGGTCTGGACTACCACCATTTGCCCAGCCGCGGGTTGGCCGGACGCAAAGAAGAAAGCGTCTTCACCGCCCTGCAAGCCGGAACGGCGGAAGGGATGCAGGCCGACATTGCTGACGGCGCGATGAAGGCCGCTCAGGCCGAAGCCTTTAGGGTGCAGCTTGATCTCGCGGTCGAACTCGGACGCAATGTGGTCATCCATCAACGCGCAGCGTGGGAGGACACGCTCGACATCTTGCGTCCCTATACCGGCAAGCTGCGCGGCGTCTTCCACTGCTTCGGCGGATCCCCCGAAGCGGCCGCCGAAATCGCCACGATGGGCCATCTGGTTTCCTTCACCGGGATCGTCACTTTCAAAAACGCTGCGCTGGTGCAAGAAACCGTCCAAGCGGTCGCGCCCGATGGCTACATGGTGGAAACCGATTGCCCGTATCTCGCGCCGGTGCCCTTTCGAGGAAAGACCTGTGAGCCGGCGCATGTGCGATTGACGGCGGAGAAGATAGCGGAACTGCGCGGGGAAGTCCTCGAGAAAGTGGCGGCTGACACCGAGCGGACGGCGTGCGAATTTTTCAAGTTGTAGCGGCATGTCTCTGGCGTCGGTTGTTTATGCAGCGGCCCGCTGAGGCCAGCGGGCCCTATCCAGGACTGCGGAAGTCGGAATGTTTTGGGGACTGGTGTGACCGTGGAGCTTATGGCGCACACGGACGGATGAGGTGGATCGCGATGTCCCCATCGCGATTTTGGAGGGACTGATCGCGCCAGGGACGGCACGATCCACCTTTGGCTGTCTTTGACCCGGTCGTGTAACCGCGCAACCGTGCCTGGTAGTCTAGGAGGATTAATCCTTGTTCTTGAGCGGTGACGGTCGGGGAGGTGGCATCGGCATCCTGCCGATGGGCTTTGGTGGATCATTGGCAAGGATGCCCATGCCACGGTTAGCCAAGCCTCGGCTGACCGCCGCTACAAGTTGCAGGCGTGGTCGATCGCGGCGAGTTCTTCGGGGCTGAAGGTGATGTTTTGCAGGGCGCCGAGGTTGTCTTCGATTTGGCTCCAGCGGCTGGCGCCGAGAAGGACGCTGGTGATGAACGGCTTGGCGAGGAGCCAGGCGATGGACATTTGGGCCAGGGATTGGCCGCGCGATTGGGCGATCTCGGCCAAGGCGCGGACACGGCGGAGTTTTTCCTCGGTGAGGTGCGCGGGGCGGAGGAAGCCGTCGGGTTTGCCGGCGCGTGATTCCGGATCGATGCCGTTGTTGTAGCGTCCGGCCAGGAGTCCCTGGGCGAGGGGGCTGAAAGGAATGCAGCCGATACCTTCGTGTTGCAGGACATCGGACAATCCGTGTTCCACCCAACGGTCGAAGAGATTGAAGACCGGTTGGTGAATGAGCAGGTGGATGCGCTCGGCACGCAGGAGATCGGCGGCGCGGCGGGTGAGGTCTGCGTCGTAGCTGGAGATGCCGACGTAGAGGGCTTTGCCGGAACGGACGGCGCTGACCAGGGCGCCGACCGTTTCTTCGAGCGGCGTCGCGGGATCGGGACGATGGCTGTAGAAAATATCCACGTAGTCGAGACCCATGCGCTGCAGGCTTTGGTCCAGACTGGCGAGGAGGTGTTTGCGCGAGCCCCATTCGCCGTAGGGGCCGGGCCACATGCGGTAGCCGGCCTTGGTCGAGAGGATCAACTCGTCGCGGTGGGCGGCGAGGTCTGCGCGGAGGAAACGTCCGAAGGCTTCCTCGGCGCTGCCCGGCGGCGGACCGTAATTGTTGGCCAGGTCAAAGTGCGTGATGCCGGCCTGGAAGGAGCGCACAATCATCTCGCGGGCCTTGGCCAAATCGTCGTGGTTGCCGAAGTTGTGCCAGAGTCCGAGAGAAAGCGCGGGCAGCTTGAGGCCGCTGCGCCCGCAGCGGCGGTAGTCCATGGATTTGTTGCCGGTGGGGGAGGACATTTCGAGAAATTGCTTATCAGGCTTTTCGGCCCGAGGAAATGTGTTTGGAGAGCGGCAGGGATTTTGTAGCTTGGTGGATCTGATGAAGTTGTCCTCCCACCGCTACGGCAAGGCCCGCGTTCGCGTGGTCAAAATTCTGCGCGAGGGCGCTCGTCACACCGTGATCGAAGCCGAGGTGCAAGCTCTGCTCGAAGGCGACTTCGAGACGTCCTACACCAAGGGCGACAACAGCAAGCTCGTGCTGACCGACACGGTGAAGAACACGGTTAATGTTCTGGCGCGCGACCACCTGACCGAGGAGATGGAAATGTTTGCCCTGCATTTGGGGCGTCATTTTGTGCAGCGCTACGAGCAGGTGCAGCGCGCCCACATTGAGATCCGCCAGCGCGTCTGGGAACGCCTCGGTGACCATAACCACAGCTTTACCGCGCCGGGTTCGCCGGTGCCTTGGGTCAAGGCGGTGGTCAAGGCGGGGGACGAGGAACTTTCGTCCGGGGTGACCGACTGGCTCATCCTCAAGTCGACAGAAAGCGGGTTTTCCGACTACCCGAAGTGTGAGTTCACCACGCTGCCCGAGACAAAGGACCGCATCTTCGCCAGCTCGGTCACGGCGGGTTGGCACTGGACGAAACATCCGGCGAGTTTTCGTGCGGCCAATGAAAAGATCCGTGAGGCGATGCTGCGGCCGTTCTGCGACAACTTCAGTCCCTCGGTGCAAACGACCATGGCGGAAATGGCCGAGGCGGCCTTTGCCGCGGTGCCGGAAATCGACGAGATATCGATGGCTTTGCCGAACAAGCATTGCAATTTGATCAATCTGCAGCCTTTCGGCTTGGATAATCCGAATGTGGTGTTCACGGCGACGGACGAGCCGCATGGCCAGATCGAGGCGGTGTTTACGCGGTAGGGGTGGTGAGCGGTGCGGGGAAGGGGCATCGGCATCTCTCCGAGCCGTAAGCTCTACGAGCAGGAGGCCTGCCGATGAATTCTGTGTCTTCATGGGCAGGGATGCCCATGCCACGAGGAGTAGGTCGTCGGCCTGGCTCACGCTGAGCCGGGGTTGTGCAGAAGGAAGTGCAAACAAAGCGCGGCTGGGCTCGGTTTGTCCAGGGGGCACGGGCGTCTCGCCCGTGTTGTCGGGTCGTGACGGGCGAGACGCCCGTGCCCCCTTGGTCACGCGCGAAACTGTTCACCACAAAGCAGGTCGTCCCTACCTGGGAAAAGAAAAAAGCCGCCCCTCGCGGGACGGCCTTTTGTCTTGATTGGCCTGTAAACTAGCAACTGAACACTGCCAACTCACGCGATCGCCGAGCGATCGCGTGTTAGTAGCGGTAGTGGTTCGGCTTGTAGGGACCTTCGACCGGCACGTGCATGTAATCTGCCTGATCTTTGGTTAGAACCGTCAGTTTCACCCCGAGCTTGTCAAGGTGCAGACGAGCCACTTCCTCGTCGAGGATCTTGGGCATCAGGTGGATATTGACGTCATACTGTTCTCCCCGCTCCCACAGCTCGAGCTGGGCGAGCACTTGGTTGGTGAACGAGGTGCTCATGACGAAGCTGGGGTGACCGGTGGCACAGCCCAGGTTGACCAAGCGGCCCTTGGCCAGAATGATGACCGAGCGGCCAGAGGCTTTGAAGGTGTAGCGTTCAACCGCACCAATCTCCGCGGGCTTGATTTCGTCCTTGGTCACCCGGCCGGCAGCAACTTCATTTTCCAGCCAGGCGATGTCGATCTCGGTGTCGAAGTGCCCGATGTTGCAAAGAATGGCATCTTCAGCCATCTCGAGCATGTGCTGGCCGAGGATGATGTCGCGGTTGCCGGTGGCGGCGACGAACAGATTGCCCTCTTTGGCCGCGGCTTCCATCGTGGTCACTTCAAAACCTTCCATCGCGGCCTGCAAGGCGTTGATCGGATCGATCTCGGTGACAATAACGCGGCAGCCATAGCGTTGCAGCGAGTGCGCGCAGCCTTTGCCCACGTCCCCGTATCCGCAAACCACGGCGACCTTGCCGGCCAGCATGACGTCGGTGGCGCGCTTGATGCCGTCGGCCAGGGATTCGCGGCAGCCGTAGAGGTTGTCGAATTTGCTCTTGGTGGCCGAGTCGTTGACGTTGATCGCGGGGACTTTGAGTTGGCCGGTTTCGACCAATTGCTGCAGGCGGTGGACGCCGGCTGTGGTTTCTTCGCTGATGCCCTTGATCCCGGCGAGCAGTTCGGGATACTTCTTGTGCACCATGTCGGTGAGGTCACCGCCATCGTCCAGAATCATGTTGAGGGGCTTGCCGGAAGGGAAGTGGATGGTTTGCTCGATGCACCATTGGAACTCCTCTTCGGTTTCGCCTTTCCAGGCGTAAACCGGAATGCCCGCGGCGGCAATGGCTGCGGCAGCGTGGTCTTGGGTGCTAAAAATGTTGCAGCTCGACCAGGTGACTTCGGCGCCCAGTTCAACCAGGGTTTCGATCAACACGGCCGTCTGGATGGTCATGTGCAGGCATCCGGCGATGCGAGCACCGGCCAGAGGCTTGGTTTTGCCGTATTTTTTACGCAGGGCCATCAAGCCGGGCATTTCTGTTTCGGCCAGATCGATTTCTTTGCGGCCGAATTCGGCCAGGCTGAGGTCGGCAACTTTGGAGTGCGCGACGTTGGTGGGTTTAAGGGTGGTGGTGCTCATGGTTTTCTTTGATTTGATGGTTGGTTGTGGAAAGGGTGTAGTTTTAAGTTTTTAAGAATTAAGTTTGTAAGTTGGGTGTTATTTAACGGGGTTTTTGCGGATGATGGATTTGCGGAGGCCTTCGGTCATGGCGGAGACTTCACGCGCTTCATTTACGAGACTGCGGACTTGGGTGGACGCCAGATAGTTGAGGCGTCCGGCGATGTAGAGCTGGGTGCGCAATTCGCCGGAAGAGCCTTTGGCGATCTTGAGGAATTGCCCGAACTCCTTCGCGCCTCCGCGTTCCGCGCCTTCGGCAATGTTGGAAGGAATAGACAGAGCAGAGCGCTCGACCTGAGACTTGAGGCCGGCAGACTTGCAGCGATCAAAAGCTTTGAATACGTCGACCGCCAACCGGCAGCCGCGTTGCCAAACTTCAAGATCCTCGAAACTCTGGTAGGCCATGTTCTTAAAACTTAAAACTTACAAACCTAAAACTTATTTTAGCCCGGCGCGTCGGCGGAGTTCTTTGGCTTTGCCGGTGTCCTCCCACGGGGCCCACTTCAGGCCGGACTTGTGGCCGAAGTGACCGTAGTTGGTCGTCTTGCTGTAGATGGGGCGCAGGAGGTTGAGTTGTCTGACGATGTCGGCCGGCTTGAAACTGAAGGTGTCGAGGACGGCTTTCTGAAGTTTGCGCTCGCTCACTTTGTTCGTGCCGAAGGTGTCGATCGTGACCGAGACCGGCTTGGGATAACCGATGGCGTAGGCGAATTGGATTTCGGCCCGGTCGGCCAGGCCGGCGGCCACGATATTCTTCGCCACCCAGCGCCCCATGTAGGCGGCGCTGCGGTCGACTTTGCTCGGGTCCTTGCCGCTGAAAGCGCCGCCGCCGTGACGGCCCATGCCACCGTAGGTGTCGACGATGATTTTGCGTCCGGTCAGGCCGGCGTCGCCCTGCGGTCCGCCAATCACGAATTTGCCCGTGGGATTGACCAGATACTCGGTGTTCTGGGTCAGTAGTCTGGCCGGGAGCACTTTCTTGATCAGGTGGTTGATGAGGAATTTCTCGATCGTGTGGTGGGAAACGCCGTCTGCGTGCTGCGTGGAGACAACCACGGCGGTGATTTCCTTCGGCTTGCCGTCGACGTAGCGCACGGAGACTTGCGTCTTGGCGTCGGGGCGGAGCCAGGGCGCTTTACCGCTCTTGCGGATCTTGGTCAGTTCGCGGCCGAGGCGGTGGGCGAACATAATCGGCGCGGGCATCAGCTCCGGCGTCTCGTTGCAGGCGTAGCCGAACATCAGCCCTTGGTCGCCGGCGCCTTGCTCGGAGGTTTTTTTGCCTTTGGCTTTCTTCGCGTCGACGCCCTGCGCGATGTTTTGGCTCTGCCGGGTGATCGCTTTGGTGATGATCACCTTGTCGGCGTGGAAAACGTCGTCGTCGTTGAGGTAACCGATTTCCCCGATGGCTCGGCGCACGATCTTTTCGAAATCAAATTTGGCGTCCGTGGTGATTTCACCGGCCAGCACCACGAGGTTGCTCTTGACCAGCGTTTCGCAGGCCACGCGGCTTTTTTTGTCTTGGGCCAAACACGCATCGAGCACCGCATCGGAGATAGTGTCGCAAACTTTGTCCGGGTGGCCTTCGCCGACCGACTCGGAGGAAAAAATGTAGTCAGAGGTCATGGGAACTGAAAGGTCGGAAAAGAAGGAAAGGCCGCCGGCTGGCACCGCTTTTGCTCGTGACCCATCATCATATCATGATATTTTGATGCGTCTATCAAAAATATGCCCGGCACTTTGAAAATTCTCAAGCTCCTTTCCGACCCCACGCGGCTGCGCATTCTCCGTCTGCTCGGACAGGAAGGGCTTACTGTGGCCGAGTTACAGCAGATTCTCGGGATGGGGCAATCGCGGACCAGCGCCCATCTGGCCCAACTGAAAGCCGAGGGGCTGGTGGCCGACCGGCGGGCGGGCAAGAACATTTATTACGCCCGCGGGGGCGCGGTGCCGTCGGCCATTGCCGAATTGATCGAAAGCGGCGGCGAGGAATTGCCTGAGGCGGCGCAGGACGACGCGGCGGTGAAGCTGGTGCTGCGTCAGCGGCAGGACAAGGCGGGGGAATACTTCAACCAGTTGGCCGGCAAGTTCGGGCGCACTTATGTGCCGGGGCGGTCCTGGCGGGCGCTCTCGCACGGTTTGCTCCGGCTGCTCCCGCCCATGGTCATCGCGGATCTCGGGGCGGGCGAGGGAACGCTTTCGCAACTGCTGGCCCGGACGGCCAAGAAGGTCATTGCGGTGGACAACGCGCCGGCCATGGTCGCATTCGGGTCCAAGCTGGCCACCGAGCACGGGCTGAAAAATTTGGAATACCGGCTGGGTGAGATTGACGATCCGCCGATCAAGGCGGGTGCGGTGGATCTGGCGCTCTTCAGCCAGGCGCTGCACCACGCGGCGAGTCCGGGCAAAGCCCTGGCCGCGGCGCACAAGATCCTCAAACCGGGCGGACGGCTCATGGTGCTGGATCTTTTGAGCCACTCCTTTGAGCAGGCGCGCACCCTTTACGCGCACGTCTGGCTCGGGTTTTCCGAAGTGGAGTTGGTCCGGCTGATCGAGAAGGCCGGCTTCAAGGATGTCGAGGTTTCGGTCGTGAGTCGCGAGGCCAAGGCCCCGCATTTCCAGACGGTGCTGGCCACGGCGCACAAATGAGCAGAAGCCGGGGTTTTTGGGCCACGAGCCTCGCGCCGGCCGGGATGGCCTTGAAGTTGTATTGGCCGGCCTTTCTCGCGCTGCAAATTTTCGCCGGCCTCCTCGCGGCGGGTTATTATGCGGGCGGAGCGGTGCGCGACGTGGCCCACTGGTTGTTGCAGTGGAAATCGGCGGGCGGCCTCCTCTTTGTCGTTGCGGCCAACATTTTCAGCGGCGCGGTCTTGCCCGAACTACTCAAGGCTTGGTTGCGTCTGCCCGGCCGGCCCGCGCCGACCTGGCGCGACTGGCTCCATTTGTCCGGATTGATGGCGATTCTCGGTTTGGCCGTGAATGAATTCTACCGCGCGCAGGGCGGGTGGTTTGACGGCTTTGGCGTGGTCACGGCGGTGGCCTTGAAAATTTTGGTCGACCAGCTCGTCTTCGCGCCGCTTTTTGCCCTGCCGCTCGTCGTGGTCTGGTTCGCTTGGCAAGAGAAGAGCTACCGTTGGGGGAGAACTTGGGCCGCGTTGACCCCCTCCGTCTTTCTCCAGCGGTTGATTCCGCTCTACCTACCGAACCTGTTTTTTTGGGTGCCGGCCTTGATCGCGCTCTATGCGTTGCCCACCGAGCTGCAGTTCCTGCTCTATCTTTTTCTTAACAGCGCCTCGTGCCTGCTCATGATCTTCATCGCGCGCGAGATGTCGGGCGCGGCGGCAGTCTGAGAGTGCTCAGGCCTGGTAGTTTAGTTTTTGCCTAAGCCGTATCCATGCAGTTGAAGACGCAATAAAAGCGCGGCTGGGCTCGGTCTGTCCAGGGGGCACGGCCGTCCCGGCCGTGTTGTCGGGTCGTGACGGGCGGGACGCCCGTGCCCCCTTGGCCACGTGCCAACTCGCTCACCAAATAGTTAGTCAACTCTCGCCCAGACGCGACTCTGTGGCCGTGCCAGAAATGGCAGAATGTTTTGCATGGTTACGGCTAAGACTAAACGGAGCATTCAACGCACTCAAATTTCGGGTTGCTCCAGCAAAAAAGTGCTTTTTATGTGCACCTTTGGTTCGGGTTTTCTGGGGTGAAGTTGACCCGCTTACTCGAGAAGGTCGGCTTCAAGGATATGGAGATTTCGGTGGTCAGTTGCGGGGCCGAGAACCCGCATTTTTAGACGTTTCCGGCCACGGCACGGAAGCAATTGGTCTGCTGCGACATCAGCTCTGGCTTCTTTATGAGAGGGCTCGCTCCTGACCCTAATCATCCGTCGCCGTCGGCGTGGGAGAAAAGCGTTGTGGCAGCGCCTTGCTTGTTTTCCGGTTGCAAAGTGGTGAGCATCTCATCTGGGAGATGAGACAGCCTGATTTGGGAACCCACGGTCTCGATCACCCCACACCCGAATTGTGAAAAGTTCCCTGCATTGCCCATTCTCCTCGAGCGAACCGCAACCTGCGGCTGCCCCGGCTCGGTTCTTGCGGAAAATTATCCCTGCGCTTCTCGCCACTCCAGTTCTTTGGCCCGCGTTGGTCTTGGCCCAAGACCCTGAACTCCAATCGGTCGATGAAGTTGTCGCCCCCTACATTGGTGATGAGACGCCCGGGTTGGGAGTTCTGGTCATGAAAGGCGGTGAAGTGCTCCATATGAAGGGTTACGGGGTGGCCGACCTCGCATCGGGCCAAAAAGTGGATGCCGACAGCTTGTTCGACCTTGCCTCCCTCTCGAAGCAGATGACGGCACTGGTCGCGATGCTGCAAATCAAGGACGGCCTTTATGGCGAGAAGACGCCAATCTCCAAGTTGCTGCCGGTCTTTGCCCAAACTGAATTTGAGGGACGCGCGGTGACGGTGGGCGATCTGGTGCATCATCTCAGCGGGTTGACCGACTATCTCTCGGGCGATGAAAGTTTCGATTACGGAGCGCAAACGACCAATGCGCAGGTGCTGGAATGGCTGGCCAAACAAAGGCAGGATCATGCCGCCGGCGAGAAATTCGATTACTCCAATAGCGGCTACGTCGCGCTCGGCAGCTTGGTCGCCGCGGCAGACAAGTCCGACACGTTGTCCGGGGTGTTGCACGCTCGCCTCTGGGACAAGCTTGGCATAGAGAGCACCGGGCTGGTAAGGCCCGCCCACCCGGACCGCGTTGTCTCCGGCTACAAGGGTGGGGGCGGGAAGTTCGAGCCCAGCGATGACCCGACGGTCACGGAAGGAGACGGCAATGTTTTCACCAGTCTGCGGGATCTTGCGCGGTATGAACACGCGCTCGCCCGGCCCGCGCTCTGGCCCGAGGAGGTCACGGATGAATTGTTTGCCAATGGCACCTTCGACAATGGCCAGCCGATCAGAGATGAAGAGGGGAATGGTTACGGCTTCGGTTGGACAATCGGGCAGGCCGATGGGGAAAAATATGCCACCCACACCGGAAGCTGGATGGGAACAGCAACCTACTACCAGCGGAACCTGAGCAGTGGCGTGACGGTCATCGTCCTCGCCAACAATGAAGACGCCGGAGTTGTGCCCCTCGCTGAAGCGATCGAGTCCGCGCTGAACTGATCGAAGACTGTGTTTGGTGAGAACGCGCTGACCCGAGGGTGAGGGTATTGCCGGCCAAGGAGACGGGTTTCGCGTCCAGTAAAGCCGGACATCGCCACCACGGCGGTTATGGGTTTTGCGCTTGCACGGTGGGGCGCACGAAAACTATATCCCTAGTCGCAGCACTTTAATAATTTGCCCGACACCTTCCAAGTCACCAGCAGTTCCAACTGGTTCAGCCGCCTCGGCAAAGCTTTTACCGGCATCATTGCCGGGCTCGTCCTTCTTGTCATCGGCATCGGCCTGCTTTTTTGGAACGAAGGTCGTGCGGTTAAAACCTACCAGACGCTCAAGGAGGGTCAGGGATTGGTCCTCAACGTGAGCGCCGAGCAGGTGGACGCCGCGAACGAGGGCAAACTCGTGCACCTTTCGGCCGAGGCCGCCACGGAGGAAGTTCTGGCCGATGAAGAATTCAGCATCTCGGCCCATGGCCTCCGCCTGCGCCGGGAGGTGGAGATGTATCAGTGGAAGGAAAAGCAAAGCAGCGAGACACGCAAAAAGCTCGGGGGCGGCGAAGAAACTGTGACCACCTACAGCTACAGCAAAGAGTGGAGCAGTTGGCCGGTCGACTCTGCGAATTTTCAGAATCCGGAGGGACACGAAAACCCCTCCGAGTTTCCTTACGAGAGTATGACGTGGGACGCGGAGGAAGTGGCGGTCGGCGCGTTTTTCCTTTCGCCGGATCTCATCAGTCAGCTTTCCGACTTCCAAGACTTGCCGGTGCGCGGGCGGCCCGAGGGTGCGGCCTGGCCCGAGGATGCCCGGCCCGCCAAGGGTGGCATTTATCTCGGGGCCAATCCGGCAGAACCGCAGGTCGGCGACGCGCGCCTCAAGTTCTCCGTGGTCGAACCCGGTCCGGTCAGCCTTGTCGCGGCGCAGAACGGGGATTCGTTCGCCGACTACCAGACCAAGGCGGGCGGCGCCATCGCGATGATCGTTTCGGGCAAGGTGCCGGCGCAGCAGATGTTCGAGGACGCCATCGCGACCAACACCCTGATCACCTGGTTGGTGCGTCTCGGAGGTTTCATTCTTATCTGGATCGGATTCGGTCTGATCTTCGCCCCGCTCGCGGTGCTGGCCGACATTGTGCCTCTCTTCGGCAATCTGGTCGGGGCTGCCACCGGCCTGATCGCTTTCCTTCTCGCCCTGGCCCTCGCCCTCACCGTGATCGCCATTGCCTGGGTGGTTTTTCGTCCGTTGCTCGGCATGGCTCTGCTCGTTCTGGCCGTGGCGGCTGCGGTCTTCGGTTTCCGCGCCTTCGGCAAAAAAAAGCAGGCGGCATGAAAACGTTTATCGCGCTCACTGTTTTCTCGATCGCCGGTGCGGTCTCGGCGCTCGCCGAGGTCGAGTGGGAGCCGGAGATTTACCCGGACAGCCAAATTTTTCCTTCGCTGATCATTGGAACGGCCACGGTCAAGCCGGAGGACGAGATTTTTCCGACCTGGGAGGGCAATCATATCGGCGACCTGCAGGGCAACGTCGGCACCGCCATCGAGGGAATTCCGGAGGGCAGCAAGGTCACGCTGGAGATCCGTGAAAACGACCTGATGCGCGCGAGTCGTGCCACGGGAACGGCCGGGAGCGACGACACGCTGACCATCTACCCCAAGATTGCCTGGAAATATGACAAGCTGGCCACGGTGCGCCAGACGGTGCCGATTGACGTCATCATGGAGTTGAAAGTCGACGGCGAGAGTCTCGGCGAAAAGACGGTCACGGCCACGCTGCGCACGGTAAACGACTGTCTTTTCGTCGTGGTCGAATCGGACGACGAGGACGATTACTCGGACTTCTCCTGGTTGTTCGCCGCTTATGTGAACGAGAATCACCCGTGGGTCGACCAGACGCTGAAGGAGGCGCTCGACACGGATATTGTCGCTTCCTTCGACGGTTTCCAGAGCCGTGATCCGGAGCAAGTGCTCATGCAGGTTTTCGCCATCTGGAATGTGATGCAACGCAAGGGGCTCCGTTACAGTGATGTGACCACCACGGCGGCTGAATCCGGATCGGTCGGCAGCCAACACGTGCGCCTCTTCGATGAATCGGTCAAAGCCGCCCAGGCCAATTGCGTGGACGGTTCCGTGCTGCTTGCCGCGGTGCTGCGGAAGATCGGGCTGGATCCGCACCTCGTGACGGTGCCCGGGCACATGTTCCTCGCCTTCTCGCTCGACGACGAGACCATGGTTGGTCTGGAGACGACCATGATGGGTTCGGCGGATCTCGCTAAAGTCGATGCCAAGCGGCTGCAGTCATTCCTTAAATTCGACCCCGAGGAAAAGCGCAACGAAGAGTCGTGGGCGACCTTTGAGGCCGCGATCGACGCGGGCACCCAAGCTTTGCTTGAGGCTGCGGAGAAATTCGACGAGAATTTGGACTACAGGTTGATCGATGTCGCGGCGGCCCGCAATCTGGGCATCCTGCCGATCAGCAGCGACGTCGGCGGGCGTTGATTATTCTGCGGCGACCGGAGCCGCCGGCTTGAAAGAGCGCAAGGTGGCTTCGGCCGAACGAAAATCTTCGGCATAGGCCGCGGCCCAGATTTCAGCGATGGTGGTCGGGCCGAGAATGATGATGGCCGAGACGAATTTGACATCGTCGCCATCCGTGTCCTTGCCGTCTCCCCCAAGCTGGAAAGCGGGCAGGCCCTCGATCTCGAACTCTTGCACGTCGCCCAGTTCGATGTCGGTGTAGTTCTCCTCGAGAAACTCGACGGTCGATTCCGTGATGGCCTCGATTTCGGCTTCGAGCTCTTTCTCGTTTTCGCACTCGATGGCGCGGAATTGCAGGATGGAGCCATTTTCGCTTTCGAGGGAGCCGAAATCCCCCACCTCGTCGATCCCGGTGACCTCCCAGTCGCCGGGCGCCTTGATGGTGAACATCGATTCGTCTTCCGTCGGGTAATGGAGAGTTTGCGTTTGGGCCCGGGCGGTGACCGGCCCGGCGAGGGCCCAGAGGGCGATAATGAGGAGGGAGGGCAGGGCGGATTTCACGATGCGCGAATTTTTCCGAATCTGTCGACGGTCGCAAGCTTTTTTGCGGGGATGATTCTGCCGGCTCGAAAGGGCCAGACGGACCTGGGGAAAGATTGAGGAAAAGGTGCGGTTCCCCGGGATACCCGGGGTGGTCGAGCAGGGCCGGACACTTTATCCACGGGTCCTGGTCAACTCGACACCGTCCACGACCATTTTCCATTGCCCGCCGGCGCGGTGGGGAGGTTTTGTCACGGTGAAAGTCCGGCCGATCGGACCGATACCGGCCCGGAATTTGTCGCCGACAAAACCTTTGAACGGACCCTCGAGGGAGCTGGTTGCGCCCGCCTTGAGGCGACGGTAGAGCACGGAACCATCCTGGGTGATGAGCAAATACATGGTCTCTGCTTGCCATTCACCGACGAAAGCGGCCTTTTCTGGCGGAACTGGTTGCCCGCGGCAACCGGCAAGCAACGTGGCAGCGGTCAGGGCAAACAAAACCCGGCGCGTCTTCATCGCTTTTCCGAAGCTGGCCGGTTGGTCCTGCGCAAAATTGCGCGGCCGGCTTGGTCGAGCTCCGCCGCGCAGCTTCATGGATTGGTTTTCACCGAGCCGGCACAGGTGTCGCCTTCGACCGCCCCGTCGAGCCAGACTTGCAACGCTTTCGTCCGTTCCTGGGTCAGTGCGGCGAGGTAGTTTGCCTCGCAAACCGGCTGAATGCTGCCGTAGTAGCCCGGCTCGCGGTCGGGGTATTTCATTTTGAGCTGCGCGTCGCGGAAGGCGATCCAAGCACGTTGCGCTTCCCGCAGGTTGGCGAGGAACACTTGGTCCTCGGCGTATGCCTCAAGAATCTGCCGGTAGACCGTGTTCAGGGCCTCGTCGGCCGCGCGAAACTCCGAGGCCGTTTCTGCGTTCATTGCGGATTGGGTCTGGGCCGGCAAATCGCCGACCGAACCGCCCGCAACCACGATGAAGGCCAAGATGAGGTATGCTTTCATAATTCCGCTTCGATAGGTTGGAAGAGCTCCGCTGTCCATCTTCGTTTGCTTCGGCAAATAATCGGGCCTTGTTTTGAGGGCCGGGCCGGGCATCTTTACGACCATGCGAATGCGCGTTGTGGCGGCCATTTTTTTCACTTTGGTGCTGCTGGTGGCCGCCGCCTCTTCGCTGGTGCTGGTCTGCATGGCCCCCTTTTTCTTTGATCCTCCGGGCACGGAAGAGCAGCTCGCCACTTGGGCTCTGGTCGGAGCGATTTTCTCGTTTCCCTTGCTCTGCCTCGTCGCGATCGCTGGTCTTTGGATCGCCGCCTTTCCGGCGGGACGTAGCTTGTGGTGGTATGCCAGCCTGGCCCTGCCTTTCCTCGGTCTGCTCGCATTTTTCGTGGCTGGCTCCTGCCGGCCCGGATTTTTCTGACCACCGCAGCCCGCCGGGGGCAAGTCGGTGGGGGGCAAGGGCCGGCGCTTTTTCCTGTTGCCGCGGGGAAGCAGAGCTTTTTCAATGTGCGGGTGGATGCTTCAAGCCTCAAGCAATTTGTGCGGGATGCGCTGGTCCGCGGAGTCGGACGGGACGAAGTCTCGCGGGGCCTGCGACAGGCCGGATGGCCGGCCAAGGAAATCGAGGAGGGGCTGGATTCCTTCGTCGATGCGGGCTTGCCGTTGCCGGTGCCGCGTTGTCAGGCCTCGGGTAGCCCGCGGGAAGCATTCCTGCATTTGCTCATGTTTTTCGCGCTCGGGGTTTGGGTCATCGCGCTCGGTTCTTTGCTCTTCGATTTCATCAACATCCTTTTCCCCGTGCCGGGGGAGGCGGCTTCCGCGGTGACGGATTCGTTGCGTTTCGGCGTAGCCTCGCTCGTCGTGGCTTTCCCCTTGTTTGCCTTGGTCGCCCGGCGCGTGCGTGCCGACTTGGTGGCCAATCCCGCCCGCAGGCTGGACCCCGTGCGGCGCTGGCTCTCCTATCTCGCGCTGCTCATCGCCTCGCTCATCTTGCTCGGTGATGGCGTGGCGCTGGTCGTGCAGTTTCTCGGCGGTGAACTCACCTTGCGCTTTGTCGGCAAAGCCGCGGTGGTGGCCGCCCTGGCCGGTGGAGTGATCTGGTCGTTGCTGGGTGGACTGCGCGAGGGTGCGCGGGCCGCGCCGGCCTTGGTCCGGTCTGCCTTGTGCGCTTTGGTCGCCGTGGTGGTAGTGGCGGCCGTCTGGTTGGCCGGCGGGCCGCTTGAGGCGCGGGCGCGGGCGCTTGATGAACAGCGCGTGCAGGATTTGCGGTCGATTTACGCCAAGGTGGATGCGTTTTACCGGGAGCAGAAGCGCCTGCCGGCCTCGCTTGAGGAGTGCGACCGAAATCCGGGAACCTTCATCGACAACAAAACCGATCCGGTCAGCGGCCAGCCCTACGGTTACGAGGGGATCGACACCCGCACCTTCACCCTCAGGGCCGACTTCGACCGCGCGAGCCCTTCGCAGCTCCCGGGTGCCTACGGGCCGGAGGTGGCTGGATTCTGGGAGCACGGCGAGGGGCCGGCTGTCTTCAAAATCGAGCTGGGCGGCACGGGTAGCGACTGACGGCGACCGCGGTCCTGGCCGGTGCAGCTTTGGCGCGGCCCGTCACGCTTTGGCCGGCGCCGTTCCTGCTCTGCCTTGCGCTGCCGGAGCGCCCTCAGATCGGAGGCGGCTTTTTTTTGGTGGCCTGTTTTGCGCCTGGCGGGCTTTTTCGGCCAACCACCGCTCAGCGCGGCGGTGGCACATCCTCGAACGGCACCACGGGCGCGTCGCGCCAGAGGGATTCCAGATCGTAGAAGTCGCGTTTTTCGGCTTGGAAGATGTGGACCAGGACGCCGTGGTAATCGAGGACGATCCACTGGCTGGCCGGGGAGCCGTCCGAGTGGGCGCTGAGGCTGAGGTCGTCGCGGAGTTTTTCCCGGATCTCGGAGCCGATGGCTTTAAGGTGCGGTTCGCTCGTGCCGGTGCAGATGACAAAGTAGTCGGCGAAGCTCGAGAGCTGGCGCAGATCAAGGATGCGGAGGTCTACGGCTTTTTTCCCCGCCGCAGCGTGGGCGGCGGCGAGGGCGATGGATTCGGAGTTGGATGTCACGCGGGGCGGTAAAGACCTTTCAGCCCGATGTAATCGCAGACCGCGTCCGGGGTCAAATAACGGATGCTCCGGCCGGCGGCGACGCGGGCTCGGAGGTCGGTGGAAGAAAGGTCGATGAGGCGGCGGACCACGGGCCAATCGTGCGTAGTTTCGTGGCCGGCGCGGTCGAGGACGGCAAGCTGGGCAAGGCGGCGGATCTCGTCCGGTTCACGCCAGGTGTCGAACTTCGGAACTTGGTCGGCGCCGATGAGGAGGACGAATTCGTCGTGCGGATGGGAGGTTTGCAGCTCGCGCAAGGTGTCCACCATGAAGCTGGGCGGCGGGCGGTGCAATTCGAGGTCGGCGGTTTCGAATCCGTTTTCGCCCGCCAGGGCGAGCTGGATCATGGCCAGGCGGTCCTGCGCGCTGGCGGGTTTGGTGTCTGTTTTGTGCGGCGATTGCTGGGCCGGGATAAAAATAATGCGGTCGAGGCCGAGTTCTTCGAGGGCGGCGCGGGCCAGGATGAGGTGTCCGTGGTGGACCGGATCGAAGCTCCCGCCGAAAATGCCGAGGCGCATCTCGTAAGCTTAGGGAGGTGGAGAGATTTTTGCCGTCTTTTTGTTTGCGGAGTCGAGAGGTTGTCGTCGCGGTCTCGTCCCAGGCAGGGCGCGGCGTCCCCGACGCGCCGGGTGCAGGCCACCGCCCGCCGGGTCCAGAGGCCCCGGCCCCACCTTGGGTGGTTGTGGGCCGCCGCTCCAACCTCGACGTAAAGGCGCGCCGCGAAGATGCTCTCCCTTTATGCCCGCGCTGGAACAAAAGCTGAAAGAAGTCTTCGGCTACGACACCTTTCGTCCGCACCAGCGGGAGATCGCGGAGTCCTTCCTCGCCGGGCGCGACACCTTGGCCATTTTGCCCACGGGGGCGGGGAAGAGCCTGTGCTACCAGTTGCCGGCTTTGGTGCGGGACGGTTTGACCGTGGTGGTTTCTCCGCTCATTGCCTTGATGAAAGATCAGGTCGACCAACTGACGGCCAGCGGGGTGGCCGCGACCTTTTTGAATTCGACCCTCGATTCGGCCGAGGCCCGCAAGCGTTTCGCCAAGTTGTATGCCGGCGAATACCGGCTCCTTTATCTCGCGCCGGAGCGGCTCATGCTGCCGGATTTTTTGCCCAAGCTGGCGGAGTGGGGGATGAAGGCCCTCGCGGTCGATGAGGCGCATTGCATCAGCGAGTGGGGTCACGACTTCCGTCCGGAATACCGGCGCTTGCGCGAGGTGCGCGAAAGTTTCCCCGGACTCCCGCTCCTCGCCCTGACCGCCACGGCCACCCCGCGGGTGCGGGAAGATATCCGCAAGCAGCTCGAATTGCGGGAGCCGGAGATTTTTCTCGCGAGCTTCAATCGTCCGAATCTGAATTACCGTGTCATCCCGAAGGCCAAGGCTGCGGCGCAGGTGGTGCAATTCGTGCGGGAGCGTTCCGATGAGGCGGGGATTGTTTACGCGCAGTCGCGGCGGGCGGCGGAGTCGCTCGCCGCGGCGCTCTGCCAGGCGGGGATCAAGGCGGCGCCTTACCACGCGGGGCTCGAGGCGGAGGAACGGGCGCGCAACCAGGAAAAGTTCCTCCGCGACGACCTGCAGGTCATTTGCGCCACCATCGCCTTCGGCATGGGGATCAACAAACCGAACGTGCGCTACGTGATCCATGCCGACCTGCCGAAGAACGTCGAAAGCTACTACCAGGAAACCGGACGCGCGGGGCGCGACGGGTTGCCCTCCGACTGTCTGCTCCTCTACTCGCGGGGCGACGTGGTGAAGTATCTGAGGTTTTTTGAGGAGATCACCGACTTGCAGGCCCGGCGGGAGGCGCGGATCCAGTTGGAGAAGATGACCCATTTTGCGGAGGACGAGCGCTGCCGGCGGGTTTCCTTGCTCGGATATTTCGGGGAGGAATGGACGGAGGAAAATTGCGGCGCGTGCGACCAGTGTCTGGCCCCGCGGGAAAAATGGGATGCGACCACGGATGTGCAAAAGTTGCTCAGCTGCGTGCTGCGGTTGCGGCAGAAAAGCGGGTTCAGCACGGGGCTGCAGCATGCAGTCGAGGTGCTGACCGGCGGCAAATCGGAAAAGATCCTGCGCTGGGGGCATGAGACGGTCAGCACTTATGGCGTGGGAAGCGAGCATCCGCGGGCTTATTGGGTCGATCTCGGACGCCAATTACTCCGGCTCGGATTGCTCGAGGCCTCGGAGGACAAATTTGCCACAGTCAGCGTGACCGAGCGCGGGGTCGAGGTGCTGCGGGCGCGGGAAAAGGTCGCTTTGACCCGTCCGATGGTCCGGCCGGTGCAGGATGCGGCGGGGCCGAAGAAGCGCCGGGCGCGGTCCGGCGAGGTGGCCTGCGACGAGGGGCTCTTTGAGGTGCTGCGCAAATTGCGGGCCGAGTTGGCCCGGGGGCGCAATGTGCCGCCCTATGTGGTCTTTTCCGATGCGACGCTGCGGCACATGGCGCGGGAGTATCCGCGGGACGAGATGGCCATGCTGCAGGTGCCGGGGGTGGGGGAGCGGAAGTTGTCCGATTACGGACAAGTCTTCCTTGCCGCGATTGGGGGATGGTTGTCGACCAAACCGCGGCAGCGCTTTGCGGGGGAATAAATCGCGCTGTGGAGGACGAGCGTCCCCGCGAGCCGCGGCGGCCGGGGACGGCCGCCCTCCCAGGTTTTCTTCTACTCGACACTTGGAGACGGATCTGGTTTTTCAACGCGCATGTCGAACGAGGTCGGTCAGTTGCTTCTGGTCGGGGTGCCCGGGACGGCACTGGAGGCGGAGACGGCAGCTATGTTCCGGCGGATCCAGCCGGGCGGGTTTATTCTTTTTGGGCGCAATATCGAGTCGCCCGAACAGGTGCGGAAGTTGATCGAGGATCTGCGCGACCTTTCGGCGGTCGAACCGGTCGTGACCATCGATCAGGAAGGCGGCCGCGTCTCGCGCTTGCGTTTGATCGGCGAGGAGCCGCCCAATGCGCAGCAATTGCGCGAGCGGGGGAATCCGGAACTGGTGCGGCGGCACGGGGAGCTGACCGCGAAACTCCTGCGGCTGTTCGGGTTCAATCTCGATCTTTGTCCGGTGCTCGATCTTTCCTTCGACGACGAGGCGGACAACTCGCTGCGCGGGCGTTGCTATGGAAAAACGGTCGAGCAAGTTATCGCGCTGGCCGGGGCATTCAACACGGCGCTGCGGGCCGGCGGGATCCTCAGTTGCGGCAAGCATTTTCCGGGCTACGCCGCGGCGGTGGAGGATCCGCACCATTCCTTCCCGGTTATCGAGCGTGCGCGGACCGAGATGGAGGCGAACGAGCTGGCGGTCTTCCGTCATTTCGCGCCGCTGGTCGACAGCATGATGATCGGTCACATTCACTATGGCTCGTTGGATCCGGAGAGGCGCCCGGCCTCGCTCTCGCCGGTCATGATCAACGGTCTGCTCCGGGAGGAAATGGGATTCGACGGATTGGTCATGACCGACGACTTGGACATGGGGGCGATCCTCAACACGACACTCTTCGAGGAGATGCTGGCCCTCGGCTTGGCCGCGGGGAATGACTTGCTTATGATTTGTCACCGGGTGGAGGTGCTCGAACAGGCGCGGGCCGTGCTGGGGAAGCAGCCAGCGGACCTGCTGGCCACTTCGCTCGGACGGGTGGCGGCTTTCAAAAAGAAGATGGCACCGCCCATGGATTTTTCGCCTGCGGCGTTCGAAGCGATCAATCGGGAGATCTGGGCTTTGCGGGTGGCCACGCTGGGCGAGGAAAAAGCACGCGAGAAAAGCGAGGAAGACGGGAAGCGCTCGCCGGTGGAGCTGTATTAGGAAGGTTGAGGGATGAGAGATGAGGGTTGAGAGAATTTTTCGAGCTGCGGCTAAAACGCGGAGGTTTGCGGATGATGAAAGGTGAAGGAGCGGCAGTGGTCGCCTTGCCGTTCAGCGACTGGCTGGTGCTCGGCGTTTATTTTGCCGCCATGCTCGGGGTGGGGGTTTATTTTTACCGCTCGGGGCGGAGTTCGACCGCGGCGGGGTTCACCAAGGCGGACGGCGCGATGCCGGGTTGGGTCGTCGGGCTGTCTATCCTCGCCACCTATTTGAGCAGCATCAGCTTTCTCGCCTTGCCGGGGCGGGCCTTTGCCGGGAATTGGAATGCTTTCGTCTTCAGTCTGTCCCTGCCCCTCGCGCTCTGGATCGCGGCGCGCTGGTTCGTGCCCTATTACCGCGCAACCGGCGCGGTCTCGGCTTACAGCCATCTCGAGACGCGGTTCGGCCCGTGGGCCCGGGTCTATGCGGGGGTCTGCTATCTGCTCACGCAGTTGGCGCGGATGGGATCGGTCATGTTTTTGATGGCTCTGCCCATGCACCTGCTGCTCGGCTGGGAGATGCACTGGATCATCCTGCTCACGGGGATATCGGTCATTCTTTACACCATGCTCGGGGGGATTGTCGCCGTGATGTGGAGCGACGCGGTGCAGGCCATCATTCTCATGGCCGGCGCGCTTTTGTGTCTCCTGCTTCTCGTTGCCGGTTTGCCGGACGGTGCGGTCGCCGGTTGGGACTATGCGGTGGCCCACGACAAATTTTCGCTCGGCAGCTTCGGGGCGTCCTTGGGCGAATCGACCTTCTGGGTCGTCCTGGCCTACGGGATCGTGATCAACCTGCAAAATTTCGGCATCGACCAGAATTACGTGCAGCGCTATGTGGCGGCGCGGTCGGAAACCGCGGCGCGGCGCAGCTTGTGGGTCGGCGGGATGCTTTACCTTCCGGTCTCCGCCGTTTTTTTCCTCATCGGCACGGGGCTCTTTGTTTTCTACGGAACACAGCCGGACCTTTTGCCCGCCGCATTGCAGGGGGCGGATCAGGCGGATCGCATCCTTCCCTATTTCATCCTCACCCAGTTGCCACCCGGGGCCAAGGGACTGCTCCTCGCGGCGATTTTTTCCGCGGCGATGAGCACGGTTTCGACCAGCCTGAATTCTTCGGCCACACTTTTGTTGACCGACTGGTATCAAAGGTTTTTCCGGCCGGAGGCCGGTGAGCGCGAGTCGATGCGCGTGCTGCACGGGGCGTCGCTGGTCTGGGGCGCGCTGGGCACGGGCGTGGCGCTGGCCATGATCGGGGTCAAAGCGGCGCTTGATGCCTGGTGGACGCTTTCCGGGATTTTTGCCGGCGGGATGCTGGGGCTGTTTTTGCTCGGGCTGATCTCGCGGCGGGCGGGGAATCCGGCGGCGATCACTGCGGTGCTCGCCGGGGTCCTGGTTATCCTCTGGATGACCCTCACGCCGGGGTCGAAGTTGTGGCCGGAGGAATTGCAAAGCCCGTTCCACAGCTTCATGACCGTGGTGGTCGGGACGTTGGTCATCCTTTTGGTCGGGCTGGGGGTGAGCCGGTTCTGCGGGGCGCAGCGCCAATCCTCCAGTCGGTAGGGTCCGCCGGCCCAGCGGACCGCTGCATTTCTGAATCCGAGCTAAGCCGTATCCATGCAGTTGAAGAGGCAATAAAAGCACGGCTTGGCTTGGTTTTTCCAGGGGGCATGGCCGTCCCGGCCGTGTTGTCTGATCGTGACGGGCGGGACCCGCGCACGGCGGGCAGGCTGCCCGTGCCCCTTGGCCACGCGCCAACTCGCTCACCAAATAGTTAGTCAACTCCCGCCCACACGCGCCTCTGTGGCAGCGCCGGAAAAGGCAGAATGTTTTGCCTCGTTACGGCTAAGAGCAAGCGGCCCGCTGGGCCAGCGGGCCCTACCATGGGGCTGGCCACGGTTTTTGTGCGGTTCGCAGGCTTAATTCGCTCTTGAGTCGGACTATTAGACAGGCTTATAAGAAGCGTTCGGCCGCGAGTTCGCGCTTGCGGCTTTTTTATCTCCGATGAGCTTTTCTTTCCCGATTGCCGCCGCCATCCCGCTTTATGCCGACAAGTTTTTCTTGGAAGCCGATTGGCTGACCAATTCGATTTTTGTCTCGTTGTTGGTCATGGGGATTGTGCTCTTGTTTGCCCGGCGGGCGACAAAAAAGGTCAAACTTGTGCCGGACGGTGCGCAGAATCGCTTCGAGGCGATCGTGGAGACGCTTTACGACACGGTGGAGGAAATTGTCGGACCGCACATGGTGAGCAAGGTTTTCTCACTGCTTGCTACCCTGTTTATTTTTATCCTCGTCTCCAACTGGTTCGCGCTGCTGCCTGGCGTCGGTTCGATTGGTTTCGCGGCCGATTCTGCGCAAGTCGGGGCCTGGCACAGCATCAGTGCGGACAATCTCAAAGTGCCCATCCTGCGTCCGACCACGGCTGATCTGAACATGACTTTGGCCATGGCCCTCGTCTTCATGGCGCTCTGGCTCTACTGGTCGATCGGCGAAATGGGGGTGGGCGGTTTCCTCAAGCACATGTTCGGGGTGAAGGGCGGGCTGAAGGGCTTTATGGCCATCGTGCTCATGCCGATTTTTTTCATGGTCGGCGTGATCGAGGTCGTCTCCATCGCTTTTCGTCCGGTTTCCCTGTCGCTGCGTCTTTTCGGCAATGTCTTTGCCGGGGAGAACCTCCTGGTCACCATGCTGACCCTCGGCAAACAACTCGGCTTGCCGGATTTTATCGCTTACCTCTCGAGTGTTATTCTCCCCCTTCCTTTTTACTTCCTCGAATTGCTGATCGGACTGCTCCAAGCCATGGTTTTCACCCTGCTTTGCGCGGTCTACATCACCTTGTCGACCACCCACGACGAGGAGGACGCGCACTAAAACTTTCCCGCCGGGACCATGCCCAGAGCGTGGGCGGCGTGAACCAACAACAACAGAAGACATAACATGATCACACCTATCATCGCAGAAGCCGCGGCCACCGCGGGGATCTCCGGAAGTTTCACCCTCGCCATCGCCGGCGCCGGGGCCGCCATCGGCATCGGCATGGTCGGCGCCAAGGCCGTGGAAGCGGTCGGACGCAACCCTGGCGCTTTCGGCAAGGTCCTGACCCTCGGTATCATCGGTATGGCGCTGGCTGAAGCCATCGCCATTTACGCCCTGATCCTCGCGTTCGGCGGACGCTAAAACTCACCGGGCCGTCCCGTTCGCGGGACGGCCTGCCTCCGTGCCCACCATGGAAATCGTCCAACAACTTTTCAGCCAGTTCGGCGTCACCTGGCCGAAGTTCATCGCCCAGACGATCATCTTTATTATCGTCTACTGGGTGCTGAACAAATACGCCTTCGGTCCGATCGTCAACGTGCTGGCCGAGCGCCGCCGCCGCATTGCCGAGGCGCAGGAAAACGCCGAGAAAATCAAGCAGCAACTGGCCGACGCCGACGCGCGCTACAAGGAAATCCTCGGCAAAGCTGACGTGGAAGCCAAAGCCCTGATCGACGAGGCCCGGGCCAGCGCCGAAGCGGTGCGCGAAAAACGCGTGCAGGAGGCCATCGGCGAGGCCGAGGGCGTGATCCGCAAAGCCCACGAATCGATCGAACAGGACCGCCGCAAGATGGAGGCCGAAGTGAAGAACGCCATGGTCGGCCTGGTCGCCGCCACGACCTCGAAAGTGACCGGCAAAATCCTCACCGCTGACGACCAGAAACGCCTCAACGACGAAACGATCAAGGAGATCGCAGCGTGAAGAAGCCGGCAACAGCACTTCTGACCAAGGGGCACGGGCGTCCCGCCCGTCACCTCCTGACATCACGGGCAGGATGCCCGTGCTTTTTCTCTCCACGCCGATGAGATCTCCCCGCGAGGCCCGCAAAACGGCCCGTTCGCTCTTCCGTGGTTGTCTGACCGGCGGACGGCTCGACGCGGTGCGGGTCCGGGCCGTGACCGAAGTGGTGGCGAGAGACCAACCGCGCGGATACCTGGGAATCCTGCAGGTTTTTTCCCGTTTGGTGCGCCTCGAGCTGGAGCGCCGCCACGCGGTGATCGAAAGCGCCACGCCCCTCTCCGAAGCCGCCATGCAGGAAGTCCGTGCTGAAATCACCCGGACCCACGGCGACGACCTAACCTTTGCAACCGCGGTGCGTCCCGATCTGATCGGCGGTCTGCGCGTGCGCGTCGGGAGTGACGTGTGGGACGGCAGTGTCCGCGCCCGTCTCGCAGCCTTACCCGTTTGAACCCCCTTTAAAAAACCAAGCCCATGAGCACACTCGTTGAAGAAATCGAATCCAAGATCAAAGGCCTGCAAGCCGGCGCCGCGCACACCAACACCGGCAAAGTCCGCGAAGTCGGCGACGGCATCGCCCGCGTCGAGGGGTTGAGCAATGTCATGCTCAACGAAATGGTGGAATTCCCCGGCGGCGTCTTCGGCCTCGCCCTCAACCTCGAGGAAAACGAAGTCGGTGTCGTTCTCCTCGGCAGCTACGGAAACATCAAAGAAGGCGACGAGGTCAAGACAACCGGACGTCTCCTTTCCATCCCGGTGGGCAAAGCGCTCCTCGGCCGCGTGGTCAACACGCTCGGCGAACCGATCGACGGCAAGGGGCCGATCGAGGCGACCACCTACTATCCGCTGGAAAAAATCGCCCCCGGCATCATCAAGCGCCGCCCCGTGACCCAACCGGTGCAGACCGGCATCATGGCGATCGACGCGATGATTCCGATCGGCCGCGGACAACGTGAGCTGATCATCGGCGACCGCGCCACCGGCAAGACCACGGTGGCGATCGACTCGATCATCAGCCAGGCCCGCCTGAACAAGCAGGGCGAAGCCTCGGGCGACAAAGATTTCCGTCCGCTTTATTCGATCTATGTGGCCATCGGCCAAAAGAACGCCAACGTGGCGCGGGTCATCGCCACCTTGGAGAAAGAAGGCGCCATGCCTTACACCATCGTGGTGGTGGCTTCGGCCTCGGACGACGCGGCCAGCCAATACCTCGCGCCCTTCGCCGGAGCGGCGATCGGCGAGTGGTTCATGGACAATGGCATGGATGCGCTCATCGTTTTCGACGACCTGTCGAAGCAGGCCGTGGCCTACCGCCAGGTGTCCCTGCTGCTCAAGCGGCCGTCCGGCCGCGAAGCTTATCCGGGCGACGTCTTCTACCTCCACTCCCGTTTGCTCGAGCGCAGCGCGCGTTTGAGTGAAGAGGCGGGCGGGGGATCACTCACCGCATTGCCCATCATCGAAACGCAGGCCGGTGACGTCTCGGCCTACATTCCGACCAACGTCATTTCCATCACCGACGGCCAGATCTACCTCGAGGGTGACTTGTTTTACCAAGGCATTCGTCCGGCGATCAACGTGGGTCTGTCGGTCAGCCGCGTCGGTTCCGCCGCGCAGATCAAGGCGATCAAGCAGGTGGCCGGCAAGATCAAGGGCGAGCTGGCCCAGTTCCGTGAAATGGCGGCCTTCGCCCAATTCGGTTCCGACTTGGACGACAAAACCAAAGGCCTCCTTGAGCGCGGACGGCGCATCGTCGAACTTTTCAAGCAGCAGCAATACCAGCCGCTGCCGGTCGAAATGCAGGCGGCGGTGCTTTATGCCATGCAGCAGGGCTACATGGACAAAGTGGAGGTCGAGAAAATCAAAGACTTCCAAGCCAAGCTGCAGGAATTCCTCGAGACGCGCAAAGCGTCGCTCCTCGAAAGCATCCGCACGAAGAAAGCGATCGACGACGCGCTGGGCGTTGAATTGAAGGCTGCCTTGGACGAGTTCGCCCAATTTTACAAATAAAGACCCATGCCGAGCACACGGGACATCCGCCGCCGGATCAAATCGGTCCGCAACACGGCGCAAATCACCAAGGCGATGCAAATGATCGCCGCGGCGAAAATGCGCAAGGCGCAGCAGCGCGCCTTGGATGCCCGGCCCTATGCCCGGATGCTCAACCGCGTGCTGGTTTCCCTGAGCAAGCACAGCGAGGACGAACTCCATCCGCTCCTCCAGGCCCGCCCGGTCCATCACACGCTGGTCTATGTCGTCGCGACGGACAAAGGCCTTTGCGGCGGACTGAACACAAACCTTTTTCGCGAGATCCAGCGATTCGACTCCGCCACGACCAGCTTCATTGCCTCGGGCAAAAAGGCGGTCGATTTCCTGGCCCGGACCAAGCGTCCGCTGCTGGCCGACTTCCCGATGCGCGACACGCCGGAATACGGCGAGGTCAAACCCGTCTCGCAATTCATCATCGAAAAATTCCTGGCCGGCGAGTGCGACCGGACCGTCGTGCTCTACACCGATTTCATCAACACACTCATCCAGGTGCCTTCGGCGCACGAACTGCTCCCCATTGCCTCCTTCGAGATGGGCGGCAAGCATGCGGAGGAGACCGATTCCGCGGTGGAAGAAGCCATGTCGGCCTTCAAATTCGAACCTTCCCCCCAGGAAGTGCTCAACGCGTTGCTCCCTTTTTACATCGGCAACGAGCTGTATGCCATGATCCTCAACGCCCGCGCTTCCGAGCAGAGCGCGCGCATGGTGGCGATGAAGAATGCCACCGACAATGCCAAGTCGCTGATCAAAGACCTTACCCTTGAATACAACAAAATACGCCAGGCCGCGATCACCACGGAAATCCTCGAGATTTCCTCGGCCCAGATCGCCATGGGCTAACCAAGCAAAGATATGAGCAACACCGGAAAAATCGTGCAAATCATCGGCCCCGTGGTGGACGTCGATTTCAGCGCAGCCCAACTCCCGAAAATATACGACGCCCTGGAAACCACGGTCGAGGTCAACGGGGAAAAATCCAAACTCGTCCTCGAAGTCCAACAGGAATTGGGCGAGGGCTGGGTTCGTGCCGTGGCCATGTCCAGCACCGAGGGGCTCCGCCGCGGCGGCGAGGTCACCGGCACCGGCGCCCCGATCTCCGTCCCGGTGGGCGAAGCGGTGCTCGGGCGTATTTTCAATGTGACCGGTGACCCGGTGGACGAAGCCGGTCCGGTCGTGACCGAGAAGCGGTATCCCATTCACCGCGGCGCGCCCTTGCTCGTCGAGCAGGACACCCAGGCCCAGATCCTCGAGACGGGGATCAAGGTCATCGACTTGATCTGTCCCTTCACCAAGGGCGGCAAGAGTGGCGCCTTCGGCGGCGCCGGCGTGGGCAAGACCGTGGTCATCATGGAGTTGATCAACAACATCGCCAAAGGCCACGGCGGTTACTCCGTGTTTGCCGGGGTCGGCGAACGCACGCGCGAGGGCAACGACCTATTCAACGAAATGTGCGAAGCGGGCATTATTGACAAGAAGGACATGGCCAAATCGAAGGTCGCGCTGGTTTACGGCCAGATGAACGAGCCTCCGGGCGCGCGTCTCCGTGTCGCGCTCACCGCGCTGGCCATGGCCGAGTACTTCCGCGACGAGAAAAACCAGGACGTCCTGCTCTTCATCGACAACATCTTCCGTTTCTCGCAAGCCGGATCGGAAGTGTCGGCCTTGCTCGGGCGCACGCCGTCCGCCGTGGGCTACCAACCGACCTTGGCCGCCGAGATGGGCAACCTGCAGGAGCGCATCACCTCGACGAAGAAAGGCTCGATCACTTCGCTCCAGGCCGTGTATGTGCCGGCCGACGATTTGACCGACCCCGCGCCGGCCACGACCTTCGCGCACCTTGACTCGACCATCGTGCTCGAGCGTTCCATCGCCGAGTTGGGCATTTACCCGGCGGTCGATCCGTTGGCCTCGACCTCGAAGGCGCTCGCGCCTGAGATCGTGGGCCAGGAGCACTACGAAGTGGCCCGCGGCGTGCAGCGTGTGCTCCAGCGGTATAAGGATTTGCAGGACATCATTGCCATTCTCGGCATGGATGAACTCAGTCCGGACGACAAACAGACCGTTTACCGCGCCCGCAAAATCCAGCGTTTCCTCAGCCAGCCGTTCCACGTGGCGGAGATCTTCACCGGCACGAAGGGCGAATACGTCAAGACGGAGGACACGGTCCGCGGCTTCAAGGAAATCCTTGAGGGCAAATACGACGACGTGCCGGAGCAGAACTTCTACATGAAGGGCAGCCTCGACACCGTTACCCGCTAAAGCGTGGCCGCCAAAATCCAGTTTGAAATCGTCTCGCCCGCCGGGGTCAGCACTGCGGCGCAGGTCGACCAAGTTGTCATCCCGACCACGACCGGGGAAATCGGTGTGCTCCCGCAGCACGAGCCGCTCATGACCATGCTCGAGCCTGGCGAGTTGGCCGTGATCAACGACGGCAAGACGACCTACGCCGCGGTGGGCGAGGGCTTCGCCCAGATCACGCCCGGCCGCATTTCCATCCTGACCGATATGGTGGCGCGCGAGAGCGAGATCGATGAGGATGCGGTGGCCAAGGCGATCGAGCGGGCCCAGACCGCGCTGGCCAACGCGGCGAACATGAGTGATGAGGAAGCGGCCGGATTGGAAGCCGGGCTGAAGCGCAACTTGGCTATGCTCGGGGTGAAGCGCCGTCGACGCTCGGTTTGAAGACCGGAGTTTTTTTAACAAAAGGTAACGAAGGCAACGAAGGGGGAGGCCCCGGTGGATCGTGTACTTCGAGCGCGATTCTTTGGAAAAGCGCAGAGGGCATAGAGGTCGCAGAGTGGGTTTCCGGTGATTTTTTAGTCCCGTGCTCTTCGTGTCTCCGTGAGAGATTGCTCAGTTCGAGGCGCGGAGTGCGGGCAACGGAAATTTCTCTCCCCAAGGTAGAGTGCTCGCGGAGCAGACATGAGCAGAGTTTTTTTTACATAAGGGAAGGAAGTTTTGAGGGGCGGAGACGAAGACGACGATCACATCGCGGGGGAGCGTCGGGGTGTTGCTTGGGCGCTCGGGGCACCCGGCCTTACCTTGACGACTTCACGATGCCGCGCACGATGGCGTTGGCCACCCGCTGGCGGTAGGAGGCGGAGCGGGCTTTGCGTGCGTCGCCGGCATTGGAGAGGAAGCCGCACTCTACGAGGGCCGCGGGTCGGGCGTTGTTGCGCAGGACGTGGAAGCGGGAGCGCTTTACCCCGCGGTTGTTGGTGAAACGGGCCAACTCCCGCTGAATGTTGGCGGCTAGTGGGTAGGATTTCGAATTGGAGTAGAAAGTCTCGGTACCACTGGCCCCTGAGTTACGCGCCCAATTGTAGTGGATGCTGACAAAAACGGCGCTGCGCCGGCGGTTGGAAACCGCCACGCGTGAGGGCAGGGTGATGAAGTTGTCTCGTTTCCGGGTCATGACCACGCGGTAGCCGGCCCGCTTGAGCCCCCGTTCCACCCGCTTGGCCGTATCAAGGGCGTAGATTTTTTCGCTGGAATTATCCACCCCCTTGGCTCCCCGGTCGATGCCGCCGTGGCCCGCATCGAGAACCACGGTGCTGAAGCGCCCGACACCGCTTGTGCTGGCGCAACCGGTGAGCAAGACCACGGCGGTGGTCAAGAGGGCCGCGCAAAAAAACACTCGCATCGATGGAAGCTAAAAAACAGGAGTGCGCAGGCAAAGGAAATACGGCGGATTGCGCTGAGGGCTGCCGGCGGGCATTCTCGAGAGATGCTGACCAAACGCATTATCCCGTGCCTCGACGTGACTGGCGGGCGCGTGGTCAAGGGGACAAAGTTTCTCGACCTGCGCGACGCCGGGGATCCGGTGGAGTGCGCCAAGGCTTATGATGCGCAGGGGGCGGATGAGTTGGTCTTTCTCGACATCACGGCCTCTTCCGAGGCCCGCGCGACCATGGTGGACGTCGTGGAGCGGACAGCCTCGGAGTGCTTCATGCCCTTGACTGTGGGGGGCGGGATCCGCTCGGTCGAGGACATGAAGGTGATGTTACGGGCGGGGGCGGACAAGGTGAGCATCAACACCTCGGCCCTCCAGCGTCCAGAACTGGTGCGCGAGGGCGCGGAGCGATTCGGATCGCAGTGCATTGTGGTGGCGATCGACGCGCGCCGGCGTCCGGAAGGCGGATGGACGGTTTACACGCATGGCGGGCGGAATCCGACGGACTTGGAAGCGGTGGCGTGGGCGCGGCGGGTGGAGGAACTCGGGGCGGGGGAGATTTTGCTCACGAGTATGAATGCGGATGGGACGAAAGAAGGTTACGACCTGGAGTTGGTCCGGGCGGTGAGTGAGGCGGTGAGCATTCCGGTCATTGCCAGTGGCGGGGCGGGGAAATTGGAGCACATGGCCGAGGTGTTGCAGGAGGCGGGGGCGGATGCGGTGCTGGCCGCAAGCATTTTCCATTTCGGAGAATACACGGTTGGGGAGGTAAAAGCGTTTCTCGCGGAGCGCGGGGTGCCGGTGCGGATGACGGGCGGGTCGATGGACTTGGTCGGGAGCCCCTGAACCCGCGCGCGGCGGGTGTGGTTTGGGAAGTAACCGGGGCGGCAAAGCCCAGGGGGAACGGGCGTCTCGCCCGTTTTCCAAAAGACCATGCGGGCGGGACGCCCGTGACCCAAATCATTGGGGTGTGGCATCGGCATCCTGCCGATGGGTTTGGATCGTGACGGGCGGGACGCCCGTGCCCCCTGCCCGAACCACAGGCTGGCGGGTCCGCCATAACTTGAGTTAGTGGGGAGGGGGAGCCGCCCGACTTGGAAATCTTTTGACAGAACCGTCCGTAGCCGTTATTGCAGATTGTAGCTAAAGCTACATTTATGAAAAAATATCTTTCTATCACCGGGTGTTTGCTGCTGGGCGGGGTTGGCTTGCCGGCCGCCGAACTAAAAGTTGTCGCCACCACCGGGATGGTGGCCGATCTGGTCCGGCAGACGGGCGGGGAGCGGGTCGAAGTGCAGCAACTGATGGGCCCCGGGGTCGACCCGCATCTTTACAAGCCGACCGCGGCGGACGCCTCGCGCTTGGCCAAGGCGGACGCAATTTTCTACAACGGTTTGAATTTGGAGGGCCGGCTCGGGGATTTGTTCACCCGGCTGGGCCGGCAGGGGGTCAAAGTCTTTGCAGTGAGCGAGTCGGTGCCGGAGAGTCGCTTGCTTTCTCCGGAGGATTCCGCGGGATTTTCTGATCCGCATATTTGGCTCGACGCCTCGCTCTGGGCCGAGGCGGTGCCTGCGGTGGTGACCGGTTTGTCGGAGGCGGATCCCGAGGGTGCGCCGGTCTATCGGGCGAACGGGGAGAAGTTGGCCGCCAGGTTGCGCTCGCTGGATGCCTGGTGCCGCGAGCAAGCGGCCAAGGTGCCGGAGAAGCAACGCATCCTCGTGACGAGTCACGATGCCTTCAATTACTTCGGCCGGGCTTACGGTTTCCGGGTCATCGCGCTCCAGGGGATCTCCACGGTGAGCGAAACGAGTTTGTCCGATATGGCCGGACTGGTTGACTTTCTGCGCGAGCAAAAAGTGCCGGCTATTTTCGTGGAAACCAGCGTCAACCCAGCCGGTTTGCAGCGCGTGGCCCAAGATGCGGGGGTGCGGATCGGGGGAGAGCTTTTTTCCGATGCCTTGGGCGAGCCGGGTCAAATGGAGGATGGTTACGATGTCGGCACTTACGACGGGATGATGCGTTACAACCTCGCCACCATCGTGGCGGGCCTGAGTGGGTCCGGTGAGTATTAGCCGGTCGCGTGTTTTATTTTCCGGTCCGGCGGCGCGGACGTTGCGCGGCGAGGAATTTGTTCATTGCGGCGAGTGTGGCGGGGCTGACGTGGTGTTCGATGCCTTCGGCGTCGGCGCGGGCGGCCGTGACGGGCACTCCGAGCGCCTCGAGGAAAGCGACGACTGTCTGGTGGCGTTCTTTGGCCCGCGCGGCGAGGGCGCGGCCGGCGGGGGTGAGGAAGATGGAGCGGTAAGGCAGGGTTTTGACCAGTCCCTCCCGCTGAAGGCGCTGGACGGTGCGGATGACGGTGACGTGGGTCACGCCGAGCGAACGGGCGATCTCCGTGGCCCGGGCCTCGCCTTGCTCGGCCATGAGGTCGGCGATGGCCTCGACGTAGTCTTGGGCGCGCTCTTGGGCATGGGCGCGGCGGGTGTGGCGTTGGATGGCGGCGGTGTCGCGGGTGCGGGCGGGCATGACGGCGGGGAATGGAGGTTTGACACACCGGGTCGGGCCGGCGTAGATATGAGGGTGTAATGTAGCATCTGCTACATCATGATGAAAGATTTTTCCACCACGGCCCCGCCCTTGGAGGTGCATGATTTGACGGTGGCTTACGACCGGCGCCCGGTGCTTTACGGGGTCGATCTGACCGTGCCGGCGGGGAGTCTGACCGGGATCATCGGCCCGAATGGGGCGGGCAAGTCGACCTTGCTTAAGGCGGTGCTGGGTCTGCTTCCCTTGTCGGCAGGTTGGGTCAAAATCTTCGGCGGGACGCTGGCCCAAAACGCGCGGCGCACGGGTTACGTTCCCCAGCGGGAGTCGGTGGACTGGGATTTTCCGGTCAACGTGATGGATGTCGTCCTGATGGGCCGCTACGGACACCTGCCGCCGGGGCGGCGTCCGGGCCGGGCGGACCGGGAGATTGCGCGGGCTTGCCTCGACCAGGTGCAGATGCTGCCGCTGGCCAAGCGGCAGATCGGCAATTTGTCCGGCGGCCAGCGTCAGAGGGTCTTCCTGGCGCGAGCATTGGCCCAGGAAAGCGATCTGTATTTCATGGATGAGCCCTTTGCCGGGGTGGATGCGGCGACGGAAGCGGCGATCATTAATTTGCTGCGCGAGATGAAGGCGCGGGGCAAGACGGTGGTGGTGGTGCACCATGATTTGTCGACGGCGCGGGATTACTTCGATCGTCTGGTCCTGCTCAACATGCGCTTGGTGGCGGCGGGGCCGACGGCGGAAGTGTTCACTCCGGAGCTGCTGCAGAAAACTTACGGGGGGCGGCTGACCATTTTGTCCGACGTGGTCCAGTCGCTCGGGGAGGAGCCGTGATGAGGACGGGTTGGCTCGCGGCGGGACTGGTGCTGCTGGCCGCCGCGCCGGCCGAGGCGGCGCGCATCGGGGAAATGGTGGAGTGGGATTTCGGTGCGCAGGCCGCGCGATTTTTCAGCCTGCAGGATCCGTCGGTGCGCTATGCGCTGGGCGGATCGATGTTGCTCGGGCTGTGTTGCGGGTTGATGGGCGCGTTCCTCGTGGTGCGCAAGCTGGCTTTGATGGGTGATGCGCTTTCGCATGCCGTCTTGCCCGGGGTGGCCCTCGGGTTTTTGTGGGGGATGACCAAGAATCCGGCGGCGATTTTTGCCGGTGCGGTCGGGGCCGGTTTGTTGGGTGCGGTCGTGGTGCAATGGATCCGGGCCACGACGAAACACCGGGAGGACGCGGCGCTGGGCTTTGTCCTCTCCTCGTTTTTCGGGGTGGGCATCGTGCTCTTCACCATGATCCAGAATTTGCCGGGCGGGGCGAAGAGCGGGTTGGACGGCTTCATGTTCGGCCAGGCGGCGGCGCTCGGTCCGGAAGATGTGTGGTTGCTGGCCGGAGTGACCGTGCTGGCTTTGGGGGCGGTGGGGCTTTTTTACAAAGAGTATGTGCTGACCAGTTTCGACGAGGGATTCGCGCGGTCGCTCGGGTGGCCGGTGAAGTTGTATCACTACAGCCTCATGCTGCTGCTCGCCTTCGCGATCGTCTCGGCTCTGCAGGCGGTCGGCGTGGTTTTGGTCTCGGCCATGCTGATCATTCCGGCGGCGGCCGCCTTCCTGCTGACCGATCGGATGGGCGCCATGCTGGCTTGGTCGGCGGGGTTCGGCATGCTGGCCGGGGCGGCGGGGGCTTTCTTTTCTTTCACCGGGCGCAGCTTGCCGACCGGGCCGTTCATGGTCCTGGCCGCGGCGGCCTTGTTCGTGCTCGCGCTGCTTTTTGCTCCGCGTCACGGGATCGTCGGGCGGTTGTGGCGGCGACGGTCGCGGGCCGCGCGGATTCGTCGGGAGAACACCCTCAAGGCGATTTACCACGTGATGGAGGACGGCGGTTTCCGCGAGGAGGTGGTGGCGGTCGACGGGGTGGCGGCGCGTCGGCACGAGACGGCGGCGGGAGCGGGGCGGGAGATTGGTGAGTTGCAACGGGCGGGACTGGCCACGGAGGCGGACGGACGGGTCGCCTTCACGCCCGAAGGGCGGCAGAGAGCGTGCGAGATCGTGCGTAATCACCGGCTGTGGGAGCTTTATCTGACCAATGCCGCGCAGCTGGCTCCGGATCACGTGCACGAGGATGCCGAGGTTATCGAGCATGTGTTGGGGGACGAAACGGTGCGTCGCTTGGAGCGGCGGTTGAATTTTGCGCGGCGTGATCCGCACGGGAAATTGATCCCGGGTTTGGCCGATTTGGCGGGCGGACCGCCGCCGACCGCACGGGTGGCGGGCTTTGGGGGGAAAGGCGGGGCGCCATGACCGGGTTTGTGCCGGCTTTCGAATGGCAGAGGGTCATGGTGCAACCGTGGACGGAGGACTTCATGGTCTCCTTCTGGATTGTGGTTATGGGTTTTTTCGTGGCGGCGACCTGCGGGCTGGTCGGGACTTACCTGCTGCTGCGTCGCATGGCGCTGGTCGGCGACGCGATCAGCCACAGCATTTTGTTCGGCTTGGTCGTGGCCTTCATGATCTTCCGCTCGGGAGGCACCACAGTGATGTTTGTCGCGGCGGTGGCCACCGGCTTGCTCACCGTGGGGATCATCGAATTTATCCATCGTCAATCCCGGGTCAAAACCGATGCGGCCATCTGCATCGCGTTCACCACCTTGTTCGCCGCCGGGGTGGTTCTGCTCAGTCTGGCCGAGATGAAGGGCCCGGTGCACCTGGATGCCGAATGCGTGCTTTACGGGGAGATTGCTTTCGTCCCGCTCGATCCGGCGGTGGAGATTTTCGGACTCACGCTCGGCCCGGCTCCGGTGGTGCGCATTGCCGGGGTGCTGGTCGGACTGCTCGTGCTCGTCGCGGTGTTTTACAAGGAGTTGTTGGTCACGTCGTTTGATCCGGCGCTGGCCAGATCGCTCGGCCTCCGCACCGGGATCTGGCACTACGGTCTGATGGCGGTGCTTTCGATCGTCATCGTCTCCGTCTTTGAAGCGGTGGGGGCGATTCTCGCCGTGGCCATGCTGGTCGTGCCGCCGATGTTTGCCGCGCAGTTGTCGGATCGTTTGCCGGTTCGGTTCGTCTTGGTCTTTTTGCATGCGGCGCTGAGCAGTCTGCTGGGCTATCAGGTCTCCGTTTGGCTCAACTGCTCTCCGGCCGGAGCTATGGTGGTGGTCGGGGCCCTGCTTTTCTTGCTGGCTTGGGCGGTGATGCGTCCGCGGCGAGCGGTGCTCCCGGATCCAACGGTCCACGCGTAGGGGAGAACGGCTGGTCTTGGCCGGTAGGTGATTTCGGGCTCGCTTCCGGGGGTGGGGCGGGGTCAGTTTGAGGGCATGATGATTGCGCTGGGCAAGTCGCGAATGATGGTCGTCGCTTTGGCGGCGGGGGTTTTTCTCGGTCTGTCTTCCCTGGCCGAGGCGCGGACGCCGAAGTGGGAATACTTGGTGCTGAGCGCGGGGATGAAAAACCGGAATCTCGAGCAGATGCTGAATGTGCGGGGGGCGGAGGGTTGGGAGTTGGTGGGATTTACGCGGAAGGATGTGGCGGTGTTCAAGCGGGTGGTGAGGTGAGAGGTAAAGAGTTGGGTCTGAAACCCGAGGCTGTGCGGTTTTTATTGCCGCTCGATGGGATGTAGCGGGGAGGACTCGGGGACGGGACTTTTCACCGGGCATCTGCTCGGACGCAAGACCGCGAGCTGTGTCGAGGGCATAAGCGGGGTGCTTCGAATCTCAGGTTCCGCGACTGCCCTGGAGTTTGACCAAGCTCGGTAAGCAGCTCTACCGGTCCAACGGACTGCGCACGGCCAGGCCGGGGCGGTTGAGGACCTGCGAGCACCGGAGCCCGGGGAGGGCTCGGGGCAGATCCCGCGCCTGCGGGACCCGCAGGGCAAGAGGCCGCGGCGCGGCCCGAGTCAATAAATCATGGTGGTGCTGACGTCGGAGTGTCCGAGCAGTTCTTGCACGGTCCGCGGGTCGACGGAAAATCCGGGCGCGGGGAACACGTATGGCCAGCCCCATTCGCGGGCGCGTCCGCCGTATTTGAGGGCGACGCCGTCGGGCAATTCCACATCGCCAGAGGAACATCAGAGTGGGTAGGGCGATGAGCGGGTGGAAAGTGAGTCCTGCCGCCATGCGCTTATCGATAGTGGCTCCTAAGCACCGGATTTTCTGCTTGCGCTTTCTCAAGTCGGTAATTGGCGATTTGATTTGTTGCCACTTTTTCAGGCTCCACGGCCGTGAGCCTGCAATCCTGGTAACGCCGTAGTCTTGTTGGCGAACCCCACGGCCTCACCCACAAACAAACTCGAACCATGAAAAAATCTACCCGTCTTGCGGCGGTGCTGTTGACCGCATTCACCCTCAACATCCAACCCGCCGCGCAGGCCGACACGTTCGGCACGAGCGGCAATGAGTTCACGATTGATTTCGCTAACATCGGCAATGCGGGCAATGTGGCCGATACGACGGGCTACGGAGCCGTACCCTACGAATACCGCGTGGGCAAATATGAAATCACCCAGGATGCCATCACCAAGGCGACGGCCAGCGGGATGTCGAATGTCACGGCGGGGCCGTGGACGGGAAACCAACCAGCGGCTAATATCTCGTGGTATGAGGCGGCGGCGTTTGTCAATTTCCTCAACACGAACTCGGCGAAGACGGCAGCCTATGATCTGACCTTCAGCAACGGAAGCTGGAGCATGGCGCTGTGGAGCAGCGAGCAGGCTTGGACAGCGGGCGGAACCAATCTCTACCGGAACAAGGACGCCTTTTATTTTCTGCCCAGCGAGAACGAGTGGTATAAGGCAGCGTATTACAATCCGGGCGGGTCGAACTATTTCCTTTATCCCACGGCGAGCAGCAGTGTCCCAACGGCGGTGGCCAGCGGGACCAACGCGGGCACGGCGGTTTACGATCAACCGTTCGAGCAGGGGCCTGCGGGAGTGGATGTTGCCGGCGCTTTGAGCCCGTATGGAACGATGGGCCAAGGCGGCAATGTGTGGGAGTGGAATGAAAGTGCTTTTGACGGGTCAAACAGCTTGTCGTCCGAGACTCGCGCGATCCGCGGTGGCGACTGGTTCCCCACCGAGCTCAACTTGCGCTCCTCGCTCCGGAACGTCGACTTCCCGACGATCGAGAACGCCAACATCGGTTTTCGTGTCGCGAGTGTCCCTGAACCCTCGACCTACGTGCTGGTGTTGATGGGAGCAGGAGCGTTGTATCTTTGGAAGCGCCGGAAGGGTTCCCTTTGATCTTTGGCCCTTTGCCCTTTTCCTCTTTGAGCCGGGGCGGCGTGCAGCCGTCCCGGCCACAGGAAGCCGCGGAGCGGTCGAAATTTTTTTGAGCATTTGCCGTGTCCCGCGAGGAACTACCGAAAGCGCTGGCCACCTGGTATGACTACACGAAGTGGGTGCTGGATCGTGTGGATGGATTTCCGAAGAATCAGCGTTTCGTCTTGGGCCCGCGCTTGGCGGACGGGGTGGTCGATGTGCTGCCGGCCCGCTACCGCGCGTTATACCGGCGTCCCGTAGCTTTTGGACTTCTGCGAAACAGGGGGCACGGGCGTCTCGCCCGTGCTTTCTGATCGAGACGGGCGGGACGCCCGTGCCCCCTGCCCGAGCCGATGGTCCGCGACCAAGGGGACATTGGTATCACTCATGGCGGACGTTATGAGGCGGAGGGTTTCGGACATAGCGGTTGTTTTACAACGTGCCTGAGCCGAATCGGTTGGCTCCACCACCGAGTTGCAGCTTGACGTCCATTAAGGTATAGATAATCTCCAATTATGGAATTCCAGTTTGACCCCGCCAAGAGCGAGGCAAACCTCCGGAAGCACAAAATCGATTTCAAAAAGGCACAGGAGTTATGGAACGACAAACATGCCGCGATGATCGATGCGCGCAGCGACTCAGAGCCGCGCGAAGCACTCATCGCCTGTCGCCGGGACAAGATATGGATCGCCTTCTTCACCGAGCGGTCTTCGAAGGTCCGCTTGATTTCAGTGCGGCGGGCGAGACCCGCCGAGGAGGAAATATATGATGAAAGCAGAAGAACTGGATAAGATTTTCGACGAGGGCAAGGAGGACATTCTTCCTTACCTCGACATGACAACGCTGCGGCGGCCCAACCTCGATCAAAAGCGCGTTAACGTTGATTTGCCGATCTGGATGATTCAACAACTGGATCGCCAAGCGGATCTCATCGGTGTCACCCGTCAGTCCATCATCAAGGTGTGGCTCAGCGAGCGCATCAAAGAAGAGCGCACTGCGCAGGCTGTGTGATCTGCGGGGAGAAATACCTCGAGCAGGTGGCAGGCCAAAAGCCAGTGGCCGTAGGTCAGCGCGGACGTTGGGTGGAATGCCAATGAGTAATCTCATCATCAAGGCGGCTGTGCGGACGCTTTTCTTTCCCGTCTGCGTTGGCAGCCGTGCTCCCGGTGGTATCGGTGGTTAAATTCTTCGGCCTCATTCCGGCTACCGCGGTTTCATGGAAGCTTTTCGCGTGCGGTGCGGCAGCTTTGCCGGAAAGTAGCACGGCATCTTGCCCCTGATAACCAGACGGCATCGGCAGGATGCCAAGGCCACAACCCAACCCGCCGCGCCGATCAAATCGGCGATGACGTCTCAGGCTGTAGATCGAAAATCCCCCCTAATGCCCGATTGATGAGTCAGGAGTCTTCGGGCATAATTCTGGCTTGTGGGTTGTCGTCTTAATGATTTGGTCAAAGCGCTTTATTGGCGCGGTGCACGTCGTGGTCTGTCCGGTCCCGGCTTGGCGCGCCTAAACGTTGGGCAAATTCTTGGCGCGTTGGCGATCGGTGCCGTGGCCGTGGGGGCGGTGGCGGTCGGCGCCTTGGCGATCGGCACTTTGGCTGTGGGCCGCGCGCGGATACGGCGTCTCGAGATCGACGAGTTGGTGGTGCGGAAGCTTCGCCTCACGGAGGAATGGCAAGTCCCTTCGCCGGGACTGGGGAGACAAGGAAAGTAGGGCAGCGACGGCCAGATCAGTTGGCTTTGCTGTGTGGCCGCCCGTTTCGCTTTGCTCGGCTGGCGTCCGCTAGATGATTTGGTTAAGGTGGCGTCGTGACTGGGATTGAGCATGACCTCGTGCTTTTTGGCGCGGATCCGACTGCGGGTATCGTCGCCGTCGAATTTGTCGCGCCGGACCAGGTGCAGATTTACCGGCGGGAGGGCGAGAGGACGGTGGTTGAGGAGGTGGTGCATCGGCCTTTTGCCTGGGCCATGGAGCCGGTGCCGGGGGAGTTGCAGGAATTGCAGGGAGCAGGGGCCTTCAAGTTTGCCGTCTCCTTTGACCATGTGACGGCCTTCTCCAAGGCCAAGACGACTTACAAGCGTGAACTCTTTGCGCTCACCGATCTGGCACACCAATACTTACTGGCGAGCGGACGCACCTTGTTCAAAGGGATGGCCTTCGAAGATCTGCGGCGGATGCAGGTCGATATCGAAACCCACACCGGGCTTGATGGGGCCATGTCGGAGGCGGCGCGTGATCCGCTTTTGGCCATCGCGCTGAGCGACAGTTCGGGCTGGGAGGAAATCCTCGTGGTCGATGACCCCGCGGATGAAGCGCAGGAAAAAGCGGCGCTGGAAAAGTTTGTCGCACTGGTCCGGGCACGTGACCCGGACGTGCTCGAGGGGCACAATATTTTCCGGTTCGACCTGCCTTACCTCGAGGCGCGGGCGCGGAAACTGAAGGTCAAATTGGACTTAGGCCGCGACGGGAGCGCACTGCGGTCGCATCCGTCGCGTTTGCAGATCGCCGAGCGGCTCATTCAATACAGGAAGTTCGAGATCCACGGGCGGCATGTGGTGGACACGTTGTTTCTGGTGCAGTTCCACGATGTGGGTGCGCGGGAGATGGAGAGCTTAGGGCTCAAGGCGGCGGCGCGGCATTTCAGCGTGGCCGAGGAGGACCGGGTGGAACTCGGCGCTCGGGAAATCACCGGAGCACACGCCACGGACCGGGAGACATTCGAGAAATATGCCCTGCAAGACGTGCGCGAGACGCGCGGACTTTCCGCCGCCTTGAGTCCGGCATGGTTCAGGCAAGCGACGATTTTTCCCTACAACTATCAGGATGTGGTCATTCGCGGGAACGCGACGAAGATCAACAGCCTGTTTCTGCGGGAATACTTGCGCCAGGGGCAAGCGGTGCCGGCCCTGTCCGAGGTGCAGCGGTTCGAGGGTGGATACACGGACATCTTTTTTACCGGAGTGGCGCGCGGCGTGTGGCACTGCGACATCGCGTCGCTCTATCCCTCGGTCATGTTGGCCTTCGGGATTTTCCCGGAGTCCGACACGCTGGGCGTTTTCGGCGACATGCTGGGGCGGCTGCGGAAGTTTCGGCTGGAAGCGAAGTCAGCCATGCGTTCGGCCACGGGTGCACAAAGAGCGCATCTCGACGCGCTGCAGGGGACTTTCAAAATCCTGATCAACAGCTTTTACGGGTATCTCGGATTTGCGCAGGGAAACTTCGCCGATTTCGAGGCGGCAGCCGCGGTCACGGCCAAAGGGCGCGAACTTTTGCGCGGGATGGTGGATTGGTTGGGTCAGCGCGGGGCGGAGGTGATCGAAATCGACACGGACGGCATTTATTTCCTCCCGCCGAAGGAGGCCAGTTGGGACGGGCTCTACCGGGAGCTGGCCGCCACCCTGCCGGAGGGGATCGAGGTGGAATTCGATGCGCGCTACACCGCGATGTTCAGCTACAAGGCGAAGAATTACGCACTCTTGGCGGAGGACGGAAAGTTGTCGATCAAAGGTGCGGCCTTGAAGTCGCGCGGACTGGAAAAATTCCAGCGGGTTTTCATCGAGCGGGCGGTGCGGGCCTTGCTCGAAGGGAAGCCGGAGGTGATCCCGTCGATGCACGCGGAGTTCGCCAAGGCGCTAAGGGAACGGACGTGGGAGCCGGAGATGTTTGCCAAGACCGAGGCGTTGCAGGATTCGCTCGAAGCTTACCAGAAGAAGATTGCCGCTTCGTCGCGCAATCGCTCGGCGGCCTTTGAGTTGGCTTTGAAGAGCGGACGCAAGATGCAGGCGGGGGATCGGGTCACGTATTACATCACCGGGACGAGGAAGACGGTGAAAGCTTACGAGAGCGCCAAGCTGGTCAAGGAATGGGATCCGAAAAACCGCGACGAGAACACGGCGTATTACTCGGCCAAGCTCGATGAGCTGGCGGGGAAGTTTGAAGCGTTCGTGCCGGCGAGCGCGGGCGGAGATCGGTTGTTGTAGAGGGGTGATTTGCGGAAACCGTAAGGGGCACAGAGAGCGCGGAGGAACGACCGGCGGCGGGGACGCCGCCGCTACATTTTGTAGCGTCGCCGTCCCCGGCGACGGTTGTTGGATTGTGTCTTTCCATGCCCGCCCTTGCGGTCTTTTTCAATCTCGTCATGAGCTTTGGCTGCAGCCCGGCGCAAGTCGTCCGCGGTCGCCCCATATTCGCGGAGGGCGTAGTCGGACGACTCCACCGTGACGGGGCGCAGGGCGATGACATGTTCGCCATAAAGGATCCCCACATCCTCTCCCTCGGCAGCCGCTTTGAGCCATGAGGTCAGGTTGGCGCGGGCTTTGGTCGGGCTCAGCGTTGTCATAAGACTTTGTCACGCCGTAATAGCGTCGTTGTCAAGACGCTGACGGCGGCCGGGGACGGCCGCCCTCCAGGTTAGGAAACCTCAATGGCCTCGCACTGCTCCCGCCAGCCGTCGAAGCGCCATTTGTTGGGAAAGTCGCGGCATTGCTGGGGTTTGACCGGCTGGATGGTGCAGGTGTTGACGCCCTGGAGGAAGATGCAGGAGCCGTCGGGGTTCGATTGCAGCATGAGACCCGAGCGGCTGGGGCGGAGTTGGGTGTGTTGCGCGATGAATTCGGCGGGGGTGAGTTGGAGGAAGGCGGCGATGGCGTTGATTTCGTTGTCGTCGAGGCGGACGAAGCCGGGCCAGCGGCAGCAGTTGCCGCAGCGTTGGCAGAGGTAGCGGGGCTCGGGATGGGGATTGGAGTTTTTTTGAACCACGGATGGCACGGATGGCACGGATTTTGGGGTGGAGGTGTTGGACGTGGCGGGCGGGACGCCCGTGCCCCCTGCGGTTGGTCAGGCGAAGACGAGGCGGCAGATGGCGATGGCGGCGACAAGACCAGTGAAGTCGGCGATGAGGCCGGCGGGGACGGCGTGGCGGGTGCGGCGGATGGCGACGGAGCCGAAATAGACGGCCAGAACGTAGAAAGTTGTCTCCGTGCTCCCCATGATGGTGCCGGCCATGCGGGCAAGGAGACTGTCCGGGCCGTGGGTGGCGACGAGTTCGGAAAAGATGCCGAGACTCCCACTGCCGCTCAGTGGACGCATGAGGGCCATGGGGAGGAGTTCAGTGGGGAAGCCGACCACTTGGAAAACCGGATCGAGCGCGCGGCTGATCAGGTCGATGCCACCGGCACCGCGGAACATCCCGATGGCCACGAGGATGGCGACGAGGAACGGGATGATGCGCAGGGCGACTTGGATACCTTCCTTGGCGCCTTCGACAAATTCTTCGTAGACCGGAACCCGGCGGAGCACGGCATAGAGAGGAAAAAACGAGAGGAGAAAAGGTATGGCGAGGAGGGAAATGGCGGTGACATAAGACGCGAACCAACCACGGTCGCCGTCATAGCCTTGACCGGCGGTGCGCCAGAGGAGGAATAAGAAGAAGAGGCCGAAGGCGGCGAGAACGAGGCGCGACCAGAGGGCGAGGGGGGCTGGCGGTGCGGCGGTGACCGGTTCGGGGGACGCGGCTACTTCGGTCTTTTTTACTTTCTCGTCCTCGGCCGTGATCGGGGGGAGTTGGTAGAAGGGAAGTTTTTCCAGGGTCTTGACCGCGGTGAGTCCGGCGATGGTCGAGCAGAGGGTGGCGACCAGTGCGGTGCCGATGATGGCGGTGGGTTGGACGGAGCCGGCGGCGGCGAGGATGGCGACGGCGCTGGCCGGGATGAGCTGGACGGAGCTGGTGTTGAGTGCGAGGAAGGTGCACATCGCGTTGGTTGCGGTGCCGGGGCGCGGGTTGAGTTTTTCCAAGTCCTGCATGGCCCGGAGCCCGAGTGGGGTGGCGGCATTGGCCAGGCCGAGCATGTTGGCCGACATGTTCATGATCATCGACCCCATTGCGGGGTGTTCGGCGGGGACCTCGGGGAAAAGGCGGGTCATGAGCGGGCGCAGGGCGCGGGCCAGGGCGTGCATGAGTCCGGATTTGTCGGCCAGGCGCATGATGCCGAGCCAGAGGGCCATGACGCCGGCGAGCGGCAGGGCGATGGTCATGACCGCGGTCTTGGCCGACTCGAAGGCGGCTTCGGTCACCGCAGGGAGTTGTCCGGTCAGCCCGCCGAGGAGCACGGCGCCGAGGACGAGAGCGAGCCAGATGTAATTCAGCACGGGAAGGGTTTAAGCGGGATGCGCGGTGCGGGCAAGGGCGGGGGAGGTTTTGAACAGAAGGTAACGAAGGGAACGAGGTGTTTTTTCAATCATCCTGTGCGGCGAGGAACTGCCGGAACATCTCGTAAACCACGTCGCGGGTGTTGGCGTATTCGAGGCGGAATTCACGGGTGGAGGTTTGACGGAAGAGAACGCGGATGCCGCCGATGCGCAGGCGGCTAAAACCTTCGAGGTCACCCTGCAGTCCTTTGATGTCGCCCCGTCCCCGGGCCAAGCTGCGCAGAGCCGTGCGGACGCGCTTCTTGGTCTGGGGCGGCAAGGCGGTGAGCCAGGTGGCTACTTGGTCAGAGGCCGAAATTTTCATCGGCCAAATTAAGCGATCGATATTTGGTTTTGCCGGCGCGCGCGGATTGGACGGCCTTCATCGCGGCGGGGTCGCCCAAGACATCAAGGGTCTCCATCAGGGCCTCGAAATCATCGACCGGGAGGGCGACCACCACGGGGCGGTTGCGGTTGGAGATGACGAAACGGCGTCCGGAGCGGCAGAGTTTGGGCAAGCTCGCTTGGGCCTCGCGCATATTGTAGGTAGCAGACATGACTATTGTCTATACAATGGGAAACAGCCGCGGGCAAGGGCGGGGAGGTTTTGAACAGAAGGTAGCGAAGGGAACGAAGACTGAGGGGTCCCGGCGGTCAGAGACCGCCGCTACAAGTTCAGAAGGGGTTTGAGGAAGGGGGCGGTGGGGCTTCCTTGGACTTGGGCGACCTCTTCGGGCGGGCCGGCGGCGACGAGTTGTCCGCCTTGGGCCCCGGCTTCGGGTCCGATCTCGATCACGTAGTCGGCTTCGGCGATGACGCTGAGGTTATGCTCGATGACCACGACGGTGTGGCCCTCGTCGGTCAGGCGGTGGAGGATGCCGATGAGTTGTTCGACGTCGGCCATGTGGAGTCCGATGGTCGGTTCTTCGAGGAGATAGAAGTTGCCTCGTTGGTCTTCGCGCAAGCGGCGGCCTTTGGTCGCCCCGGTGCGGGAGAGTTCGGTCACCAGTTTGATCCGTTGGGCTTCGCCTCCGGAGAGGGTGGGGCTGGGCTGGCCGAGGGTGAGGTAGCCGAGGCCGGTTTCGACGAGGAGACGGAGGGCGTGGCGGATTTTCGGATGGGCATCGAAAAATTCGGCGGCCTCGGCCGCGGTCATGCGCATGACATCGGCGATGGTCTTGCCATTGTAGGTGATGTCGAGGGTCTGGTGGTTGTAGCGGCTGCCATTGCACTCGCTGCAGGGGAGCCAGCTGGAGGGGAGGAAACTCATCTCGAGTTTGATCGCGCCCTGGCCGAGGCAGGTCTCGCAGCGTCCACCGTCGGTGTTGAAGGAAAACCGGCTGGCAGTGTAGCCGCGCATGCGGGAGGTGGGGAGTCCGGCGAAGAGTTGGCGGATTTCGTCGAAGACTTTGATGTAGGTCGCGGGGGTGGATCGGGAGGTTTTGCCGATGGGCGATTGATCGACCATGTGGACGCCGGCGATGTGCTCGGCCCCGAGCAATTTGTCATAGGGGGGCGGGACCGCTTTGCGGGAAGGTTTGCGTCCGCGGCGGGTCATAGCGTCCTTCAAGGCCGGGACAAGCGTGCCGCGCAAGAGTGATGATTTGCCCGACCCGGAAATGCCGCAGGCTACGGTGAGGCGTCCGAGCGGGATCCGGGCGTCGATATTCTGCAGGTTGTGCAGGGAGGCGCCTTTCAATTCGAGCCAGTGCAGATCTTTGTCCTTGAGGGAACGGCGGCTGCCGCGCGACGGGCGTTGGGGCGGGTTGGCCAGGAACCGTCCGGTCACGGAGTCTTTCGAGGCGCGGATTTCCTCGAGGGTTCCGGAGGCGATCACTTCGCCGCCGCGCCGGCCGGCCCCGGGCCCGAGGTCGATGATCCGGGTGGCGCGGCGCATGGTTTCCTCGTCGTGTTCGACCACGAGCAGGGAATTGCCCTGTTTGACCAGTTCCTCGAGGGCGTCGAGCAGGTTGCGGTTGTCGCGTTCGTGCAGTCCGATGGTCGGCTCGTCGAGAACGTAGAGGACGCCGCGGAGGTTCGATCCGAGTTGGGCGGCGAGGCGGATGCGCTGGGCTTCGCCGCCGGAGAGCGTGGTGGCGGGCCGGTCGAGGGTAAGGTAGTCGAGTCCGACCCGTTGCATGAAGCCGAGGCGTTGCCGGATCTCGGGGAGGATGTCGGCGGCCAGAGGGTCGTGGTGTTTGCGGAAAACGAGGGTGTCGAGTATTTCGGCCGCATCGCGGGCGCTGGCGCGGGTGAAGTCGGCGATGGGACGCTGGTCGACGCGGACGTTGCGGGCCACGATATTGAGCCGTAGTCCCTCGCAATCCGGGCAGGGGCGGGCCACATCCTTCTCCGCTTCCTCCCGGGCCTGTTCCTCCTGCAGATCGGCTTCGAGTTGGGTGCGGGCCTGGTCGGTCTTGACTGCATTGTCATAGACCAGGCCGAACCCGCGGCAGGTCTGGCACCAGCCGTGGGGGGAGTTGAAGGAGAACATGCGCGGGTCGAGCGGTTCGAAGGCGCGGGCGCAGGAGGGGCAGGCCATTTCGGTGCTGAGCAGTTCGCTCTCCGTGCCGCGGACCAGGCGGGCGGTATGCTTGCCGATTTCGAGGGCGCGGCGGGCCAGGGCGAGGGAGTCTTCCTCGGAGGCTTTGCTAATTTGGCCGACGAGGACATCGATCGAGTGTTCGCGGTAGCGGGAGAGTTCAGGGAATTTGTCCGCCTTGATCAGCTTCCCGTCGACCAGCAGGGTGGTGAAGTCATGCCGCACGGCCCACTCGGCGACTTCCTTGTGGTAGCCTTTGCGCGATTTGACCAACGGGGCGAAGACTTGGACGGGTCCGGCTTGCGAGGCGGTGCGGACCTTATCGGCCACCTCGGCGAGGGTGGTGGTGGCGACGGGGACTTGGCAGGCCGGGCAGTATTGGGTGCCGAGCTTGGCGTAGAGGAGGCGGAGGAAGTGGTAGACTTCGGTAATGGTGGCCACGGTGGATTTGCCGCCTCCGCGCGAGATGCGTTGCTCGATGGCCACGGCCGGGGGGAGCCCGTCGATATGATCGACGTCCGGCTTTTCCATCTGCTCGACGAACTGGCGGGCGTAGGTCGACATGCAGTCGAGGAAGCGGCGCTGGCCTTCGGCAAAGAGAATGTCGAAGGCGAGGGAAGATTTGCCCGAACCGCTCAGGCCGGTCACGACCACGAATTCGTCGCGGGGAATTTCGAGGGAAATATTTTTCAGGTTGTGCTCGCGGGCCCCGGTGATGCGGATGCGGTTGTGGTTCGCGGCCACGGGCGGGGCCAGGGGCTCGGCGGCGAGGAGGGTGGCTTCGTGGTTTGGCTCTTCGAGGGCCGCTTTGAGAAAGGGGGCGCTGCGGGACTCTTGGCTTTGCCCGACTTCTTCCGGCGTGCCCGCGGCGACAATCTTGCCGCCCTCGGCCCCGGCCTCGGGGCCGATGTCGATCACGTGGTCGGCCGACTTGATCACTTCCACATTGTGTTCGATGACGATGATGGTGTGTCCGGCTTCGACCAAACGGTGAAAGACGCCGAGGAGCCGGGCGATATCGTCGAAGTGCAGTCCGGTGGTCGGCTCGTCGAAGAGGAGGAGCGAGGCCTCGGCTTCGGTGTCGGCGAGGCGGGCGGCAAGTTTGAGGCGCTGGGATTCTCCGCCGGAGAGGAAGCTGGTCGGTTGCCCGAGCCGGAGGTAACCGAGTCCGACGTCCTCGAGGGTTTGCAGCGGCACGGTGATTTTTTGGTGCTTGGGGAAATCTTTGAAGAAGGTGATGGCCTGGGTGACGGTCATTTCGAGGACGTCGTGGACGGATTGTCCGTCCAGGTGGACGCGGAGCACGTGGGGCTGGAAGCGTTTGCCGCCGCAGGAGCTGCAGACGAGGGAGACGTCGCTGAGGAATTGCATCTCGATGCGTTCGTAGCCGAGACCGGCGCAGCGTTCGCAGCGTCCGCTGTTCGAGTTGAAGCTGAAGGTGGAGGGGCCGAGGCCGGCGCCCTTGGCGGCGGGGGTTTGGGCGAAGAGGTCGCGGATGTGGTCCCATGCTCCGAGGTAGACCACGGGGGTCGAGCGGGAGGATTTGCCGGGCGGGGACTGGTCGATCATGACGACTTCACCGACGTGTTCGATGCCGGTCAGTTTCTTGATCGTGCCGGCGTCTTCCTCGACCGGTTCGCCCCGTTCGCGGAGGAGGTTGCGGTGGAGGAGGCCGTGGACCAGGGTCGATTTTCCGGAGCCGGAGACCCCGGTCACGCAAGTGAAGACGCCAAGGGGAAAGTCGGCGTCGAGTTTTTCGATGTTGTGGAGCGAGGCCCCGCGGAGCTTGAGGAATTTTTTCGTTTTGCGGCGTTTGGCCGGGATGGGGATGGAGCGGCGGCCGAGGAGGTAATCGGCGGTGAGGGAATCTTTTTGCGCGGCGATTTGGGCGGGCGGACCGCTGAACATGAGTTGTCCGCCGGTTTCGCCGCGGCCGGGACCGATGTCGGTCAGCCAATCGGCGGCGCGGATCACGGCTTCCTCGTGTTCGACGACAAGGAGGGTGTTCCCGTTGTCGCGCAGGCGGCGCATGATGCTGAGGAGTTGTCCGAGATCGCGCGGGTGGAGGCCGACGCTGGGTTCGTCCATGACGAAGAGCGTGTTGACCAGCGAGGCGCCGAGGCAGGTGGTGAGGTTGACGCGCTGGACTTCGCCGCCGGAGAGGGTGCGGGTCGGGCGGTCGAGGGTGAGGTAACCAAGGCCGACTTCCTCAAGGTAGGAGAGGCGCGAGGTGACTTGGTCGAGGAGGAGTTGCGTGGTGTGGTCGCCCTGGGGAATTTGCAGGCCGACCAGAAATTCGCGCAGGCGGCTGATCGGGCGGTGGGCCATCTCGGGGAGGGTGAGGGCTTCATCCTGCGCGCTGGCCAGCCGGTAGTTGAGGGTCTCGGGTTGGAAGCGTCCGCCGTGGCATTTCGGACATTCGTTGTAACTGCGGTAGCGGCTCAAGAGCACGCGGACGTGCATCTTGTAGGTTTTCGTCTCGAGCCAATTAAAGTAACCCTGCACGCCATACCAACGGTCGTTGTCCCAGACTTCCGACAAGGCCTCACCGGGGCGGCGTTCGCCCTTGATGACCCAGTCCTGATCGGACTGCGGCAGGTCTTCGAACGGGCAGTGCAGGTCGAGATCGCGTTTACGCGCGTGGCGGAGAAGGTCGGCTTGGCATTCTTGGGACATGCCACTTTGGAACGGGCGGACCACGCCTTCGGCCAGGGTGCGCGAGCGGTCGGGGATGACGCGTTGCCAGTCGAGGCCGATGACCCGCCCGAAGCCGCGGCATTCCGGGCAGGCGCCGAGCGGGTGGTTGAAGCTGAAGAGTCCGGGGGTGGGCGGACGGATGTCGAGGTCGCACCAGGCGCAGTGCCAACCGGTGGAGAACGGGTGGCTTTCGTGGGTTTCGGCGTCGACCAGAAGGATACGTCCTTTGCCCAAACGCAAGGCGGTTTCAATTGCTTCGGTCAGGCGAGTTTCATCCGAGGCGGCGAGGCGGTCCTGAATGACGTGGAGGACGGGCGGAAGTTTTTTGGGTGGGGTCTCGTCGACGCGGAGGATTTTTTTCTCGAGCCAGACGCGGAGGTAACCTTGTTGCTGCAGAAACTCGAAAAATTGGGCGGGTGAGCGCTTTTCGAGGTCCCCGGTGCCGACCGGGAAGGTGACGAGGACGGTGCGTCCGGCGAAGCGCCGCATGGCCTCGCGGACGATGCTGCGGGCGGTTTCGGGTTGGATCGGCTTGGAGCATTGCGGACACGCGGCGACGGCGAGGCGGGGAAAGAGGAGTTTGAGGTAGTCGTTGATTTCCGTGATGGTGCCAACGGTCGAGCGGGTGTTTTTGACGCCGTTCGCTTGTTCGATGGCGATGGCGGGCGGGATACCTTCGATCGAGTCGACGCGTGGTTTGTCCATGCGGTCGAAGAATTGACGCGTGTAGGGGGAGAAGGTCTCGATGTAGCGCCGCTGGCCTTCGGCATAAATGGTGTCGAAGGCGAGGGAAGACTTACCCGAACCGCTCGGGCCGGTGATGACGTGGAGGAGGCCGCGGGGGAGATCGAGGTCGATGCCGCGGAGATTGTTTTGGCGCGCACCGCGGATGCGGAGGACTTGGTGCTGGGTCGCGGGGCGCTGGCGGTTGGACATGCCGGATGGTTGGTCGACGGGTCGGGTCTCCGCCAGAGGACCGCACAAAATAGCCGAAAGTGTGCCTTAGGCAACGCGCCAAATGAAAAATTTCGTCGCGGCAGGAAGACAAACCGCCCACATCTGGTGGCCGAGCCAACCCTTACTTGGGGCAAATAGGGTCGCCGGAGCCCGTTAGGCGCCTTTTGGTTTGCTCAGTTCTGCGGTGCGGAGGAGGACCCGCTGGCGCATGATTTTGCCGGGCTTGAACTTGACCGTGGCCCGGGCGGGGATGACGACGTCGGTTTCGGGTTTGTTCGGGTTGCGGCCGACGCGGGATTTGGTCAAGCGCACTTCAAAGACCCCGAAATTTCTCAGCTCGACGTTGTCGCCGGCCGCCAGGCTGTCGGTGATCTGCTCGAGGGTTTTCTGGATCACGGCGAAGGTCTCTTGCTGGGTGACCCCGACTTCGTCCGAGATTTTGACGACCATGTCGCGCTTGGTGAGATTTGCCATAGAGATAAAATGTGGTGCAGATGAATGGTTTGCAGACTCTTAGTGCCTTTAAACCCGTTCCGCAAGTTGAACAAGCAGGAAGTAATAGGCAGACACCAAATTTTGTTTAAGGCCGCGCGATTTGCACTTCCGGACAGCCTGGGCGCCAGGCAAAATATGGGGGCTTGCTCATGAAACTATCCCCCAAGCAAAAGTTGTCCGGCCTGCTCGCCCCTCTTTTTGCCCTGCGGAGCGAAAACGACCTCGGCATCGGGGACACGGAGTCGCTGAAGGAGATGGTCGATTGGGCCTCGGAGCACGGCTTCGGCTTGGTGCAGGTGCTGCCGATCAACGAAACGGGGGGCGACAACAGTCCTTATAACACGATCAGTTCGCTCGCGCTGGATCCGACCACGATTGCGACCAATCCTAAGCTGCTGAAGGACTTGCCGGTGGCGGATTACAAAAAAATCTGCGCCAAACATGATGTGGCGGCGCTGCGCGAGGGTAAGGTGAATTACCGCGGGGTGCGGGCCTTAAAGGGCGAATTGCTCGAGACCTCGTGGAAAAATTTCAAGATCAAGCAGATCAGGGAGAAAACACGGCGGGCCAAGAAGTTTGCCGCCTGGGTCAAGGAGAATGCCGCGTGGCTGGAGCCTTACACCCTCTTCCGCGCGTTGGTCCGCTGGCATGGGGAGAATGAGAACACCGATCTCTGGCCGAAGAAGCAGCGGACATATGCTGCGGCGAAGAAGTGGCTGGCCTCCGCCTCACCGGCAGACAAGCGGAAGGTCCGCGCTTTGCGTGCTTTCTTTTCGTTTGTGCAGTGGGTGGCTTACGGCCAATGGTCCGAGCTGAAAACTTACGGCGACAGGCGGAACGTGGCACTGGTCGGCGATGTTCCGGTGGGGGTGAGTGTTTTCAGTGCGGATGTCTTTGCCCAGCCCGAGATTTTCGACCTGACGCGTTGGGCGGGTGCGCCGCCGGAGAAGGTTTTCGCGGCCGATCCTTTTACCGCCAAGTGGGGTCAAAATTGGGGCTTCCCGCTTTACCACTGGGAGGAGATGGCGAAAGACGATTATGCCTGGTGGCGTCAGCGCCTGCGCACCACGATGGAAATTTTCCATTTCTTGCGTGTTGATCACGCGCTGGGGTTCTTCCGCATTTACAGTTTCCCCTGGCCTCCGCAGCGCAACACAGAATTTTTGCCCTTGAGCGAGGACGAGGCCAAGGCGCGGACCGGCGGGGTTTTGCCAGGATTTGTGCCGGGCGATGATTCGTCGGGGGAGAGCCGTGAGACGAATCGCGGGCAGGGCGATCGTTTGTTCCGTATGATCGTGGAGGAAACGGGGCAGCACCGTCTCATCGCCGAAGACCTCGGCGAGATGTCGCCCTATGTGCGTCCGGTGCTCCGGGCGCAGGAAATTCCCGGCTTCAAGATCCCACTCTGGGAAATCGCGCCGGACGGCTGGCCGACCCCGGGGCGCGAATACGAGCGTCTTTCTCTCGCCACCTATGCCACGCATGACCATCCGGCACTGCACGCTTACTGGGACGCGTGGTATGCGGACTCGCAGTCTGGCGACGAGGAACGGGCGGGCCGGGCGGCGTGGCAGATGGAGGCGATCTGCCGTTTTGCCGAGATGCATGTCACGCTTCCGGCGCCGTGGAGTGACGAGATCCACGAGGGTTTGCTCCGCGGTTTGTTCGCGAGCAACTCGTGGTTGGCAGTCAACCTGATCACGGATTTGTTCGGCACGTCCGAGCGTTTCAATGTGCCCGGGGCGATCGGCGACCAGAATTGGACCGAGCGATTTCCGGTGCCGATCAGCGAATGGAGCGAGCACTGGCCGGAAAAGCTCGGACGCATCAAGCGGGCGATGCGCGAGACAGGGCGTTACGGGGGGTGAGTTGAGGTGGTGGGAGAGAAGGTGGCATCGGCATCTTGCCGATGGGGTTGGGTCGTCATGGGCAAGGATGCCCATGCTACGTTTTTTTGAGCACGGGCGATGTCCCGCCCGGGATGTCGTAACGAAAAACGGGCGAGACGCCCGTTTCCCTTGGGGAGGTTTGGTCTTGGGCGGCTTAGACCAAGGGCCCATTACATTTGGACTTTGTCCTTCGGCCCCGGGGTAGGGTCGGACCTCCGGGCCGACCGCGAACCTTCTCTGGGATTCGACACGGCCGGTCCGGAGGCCCAGCCCTACCACTCGATCCATAGTCCTTAAACCCGCGCGTTGGCGGGTGTGTGCTGGGAGTAACTGGGGCGGCAAAGCCCAAGGGGAACGGGCGTCTCGCCCGTTTTTCGAAAGACCCTGCGGGCGGGACGCCCGTGACTCAAGTCATTGGGGTGTGGCATCGGCATCCTGCCGATGGGTTTGGATCGTGACGGGCGGGACGCCCGTGCCCCCTGCCCAAACCAGAAGTCGACTCGCCCGGCGGGTCCGCCGTAACGCGAGTTACTCGGGAGTCGAAAAGCAAAAGGACGTTGGTATTAGAAGGTCACGCCGATCTGCATGCCGAGGACGAGGGCATCGGGGATGGAGCCGGTGCCGCCGGGCTGTACGATGTATTGGAGGTTCGGCTGAATGTAGAGGAAGTTCGAAAGCTGCACCCGGTGGCCCCACTCGAGGGCCATCTCGTAGCTGACGGGATCGCCGTTGAAGGCGTCTCCGGCGTTGCCGTAGTCAGCGCTGAAATTCCCGTAAGCCAGACCGAACATGGTGGTATCTTGGTCGCGTTGCGGCAGCAGCCCTTGGTAGGCAGCGCCGCAGTTCCATTGGAAGGGAAGCTTGGCGGTGTTTTCCTGCGGTGAGAGCACGAAGGCGGTCCAGAGCGTGAGTCCCTGACTGCTGCCCGGATCTTCCTGAAAAACCATCTGGTCCGCGTGCCAGTAGAAGCCGTAGGCATTCGCCGCGGTGTCGGCGGTTCCGAATTGCGGGTAGGACCAGGACGAGTAGTAACCGCCGAACCAATAGTGCCCGGGCAAGCCGCGCATGCTGGAGTCCACGGTCGCGTTCTCCGCGTCATGGTCGAAGACGACCCGGCCGTCCCCCGGCGCGATGGCGGCTTTGGCGGTGGAGGCGGAGTCCGCCGCAGCGCGGGTCACGGGACGTTTGAAAAATTCCGGGGTCCAGCCGATTTGTCCGAGGATCATGACGCCGTCACTTTCTTCGAAGGAAAAATTCACCCCGTGGAGTTCGCGGTTGAAGGTTTTGTTCGAGACCTGGTAGATACCGGCCATGACGTTCCATTCCGGACAAGGATCGACGCGCAGGCGGGCGGCCCAACTGGCCCATGGGTAGGCGGAGAAGGAGGCATTGACCGGCAAGGCCTGCGGGTTGCCGTCGATGCCATTGTTCATGTAGAGCCAGTAGAGAGGGGAGCTGGCAAAGTCGTCACCGGAGGAAAAGCGTCCGGCCTTGACCTCCGCTTTTTCGTTCCAAAACTTCTGGGTGAGGTGGAGGTCGGTGAGAATGACGGTCTGTCCGCCGTAGACCTGTTGCACGGTGAATTGGTTGCCGATGTAGTCGCGGGATAGGCTGTTGCCGTTGCGGTCGGTCGCCGCGATGGTGAAAGTGCCGCCGCGCCAGCCGATGAGTTTTTCCAAATCGAGCTTCGTGCCGAAGGCGATGTTGTCCGTGTAGGTGAAACCCTGACTCAACCCGCCGCTGGGATTGCCGGCCAAGTTGTTGACATAGGTGAAAGAGAATTCCACGCCGCGGTCCTCATCCAGCCAGTTGCGGGTACCCCACCAGTCACCGCTGGCGGCATCACCTGCCCACCATTGGGAGGAGCCGATGTAATTGCTCGGATAAGGGGTGTAGTAATCCCAAAAGCGGTCCTCCATGGCATGGGCCGCAGTGGCGAAAATGACAACGACAAGACCGGCCAGAGGGTTCTTCATGCGAGGGGGATCTCGACCGCAACCTAGTGCTCCGATCCCGCCAGTTGCAAGCGCGGTTCAGCCCCGGACGACGAAATTGACCAGCTTGCCGGGGACGGCGATGACTTTGACAATTTCTTTGCCGGCCAGCTGGGCGGTAAATTTTTCGCGGGCGCGGGCCGCGGCCTCGAGTTGCTCGCGGGTGGCGTCTTTGGTCATGACGAGTTTGTCGCGGACCTTGCCGTTGATTTGCAGGACGATTTCCACCTCGTTTTCGACCAGGAGCAATTCGTCGTGAGTCGGCCAGACTTGGGTCTGCGCGGCGCCGGCGAAGCCGGGGAATTTTCGACCGAGCTGCTCCCAAAGTTCCTCCGCCATGTGCGGGGCGAAGGGGCTGAGGAGAAGCAGCAAGGTGCGCAGGGCGGAAACCGGGCATTTTTGCGCGGCAGTGAGTTCGTTGACGCAGACCATCATCTGCGAGATGGCGGTGTTGAAGGAGAGCGTGCTGAGGTCGGCGCTGACTTTTTTGATCGTGGCGTGGAGGACGCGGAGTTGGGCCGCGGTCGGTTCGACCTCGGCTACTTTGGCCGAGAGCTGCCAGTGGCCCTCCTGGTCTTCGCTCATGACCAGGCGCCAGGCGCGGGCGAGGAAGCGGTAGACGCCTTCGACCCCCTTCATGCTCCACGGCTTCATTTGCTCGAGCGGGCCCATGAACATTTCGTAGAGCCGGAAGGCGTCAGCGCCGTAAGCGTCGATCACTTCGTCCGGATTGACCACGTTGCCGCGGCTCTTCGACATTTTTTGTCCATCTATGCCGAGGATGATGCCCTGGTTGACGAGTCGCTGGAACGGTTCGGGCGTGGGGAGGTGTCCGAGATCGTGCAGCACGAGGTGCCAGAAGCGCGAGTAGAGGAGATGGAGCACGGCGTGTTCCGTGCCGCCGACGTAGAGGTCGACGCCGCCGGGTTTTTCTTTGCCCTCGCCGAGCCAATAACGTGCGGCTTCTTCGCTGATGAAGCGCTCGCCGTTCCGCGGGTCGCAGTAGCGCAGGTAATACCAGCAAGACCCGGCCCATTGCGGCATGGTGTTCAGCTCGCGGGTGGCGGTCGCGGAGTAGCGGACCCAGTCCGTGGCCTTGGCCAGCGGAGGCTCCGCCGTGCCGGTCGGCTTGAAGTCGGCCAGCTCCGGCAAGCGGACGGGAAGTTCGGAGGCGTCGAGGGCGCGGTGGCGTCCGTTTTCCCAGATGACGGGGAAAGGTTCGCCCCAGTAGCGTTGCCGCGAAAAAAGCCAGTCGCGCAATTTGAATTGCACGGTGGCGCGACCGAGTTGGTGTTCGGCGAGCCACGCGGTGATTTTGTTTTTCGCCACGGCGGTGGGGAGTCCCTCGAGGAGGCCGGAGTTGATCGCGGTGCCTTCACCCGTGAAGGGGGAGAAGGGTGTGGAGCGGGTCGTGACGGGCGGGACGCCCGTGCCCCCTGGGGGGGGAGCGGCCGTTCCGGTCTGGGCAGGGGGCACGGCCGTCTCGGCCGTGTATCGTATGGCATCCTTCAGCCCTGCCTTCTCGGGGTTGCGTTCGATGTAGCCGACCAGTTGATGGAGGTGACTCTCGTCACGGACGATGCGATCGAAATACTCGTCCTGCCAAACTGGTCCGTTGGTGCCGCGTGCCTTGTTGATCTCGCGGGCGGTGAAGCTTTTCCAGCTGTGGACGACCTTGGCCAGATCCTCGGCATCGCCCATGCGGAAAAGAACGTGCACATGGTTCGGCATGATGACGAATGAGACAACATCGTAGCGCTCGCCGTCGAAGTGGTGGAGAGCTTCCGCGACGAGGGAAGCGAGCGCGGGGTCGCGCAGGATGCATGCGCCGCGGCCTGCGTCGAGTTCGGTCTCGATGCGGTCGGAGAAGAGGCGGTGGTATTCGGCAAGGTCGGCCTCGCCGAGAGGTTGCTGGCGGGCGGCACGCCATGCTTGGGCCTCGAGTTGCCAGTGGTGGATGACTTCGGCGGGCAGACTGTCGGCGAGACGCCAGGTGACAAAGTAGTATTTGGCGCCTTGTTGCCAGTGCGGGAGGTTGCGCTCGTGCTCGGTGATTTGTTGGAGAGGTTCGAAGAAGGGTGTGGAACTGGTCGTGACGGGCGGGACGCCCGTGCCCCCTGTCTGGGACTGCACCACCTCGATGATGGGGAGGTGGAATTTTTGGGCGAACTCGTGGTCGCGTTCGTCGTGGGCGGGGACGGCCATGATGGCGCCGGTCCCGTAGCCGGTGAGGACGTAGTCGGCGATCCAGACCGGGATGCGTTCGTTGTTCACCGGATTGAGGGCATACGCGCCGGTGAAGACACCGGATTTTTCCTTCGACGCGTCTTGGCGGTCGCGTTCGGATTTTGTCGCGGCGGCTGTGATGTAGGCGTCGACCGCGGGACGTTGGTCCTCAGTCGTGATGGTCGCGACGAGCGGATGCTCCGGGGCGAGCACCAGATAGGTGGCGCCGAAGAGGGTGTCGGGGCGGGTGGTGTAGACGGTGAGCTTTTCGCCGGACTCGAGGACGAAATCAACCAAGGCACCTTCGCTGCGTCCGATCCAGTTTTTTTGCAGGAGTTTGATTGATTCCGGCCAGTCGAGGGTCTCCAGACCGGTGAGCAAGCGTTCGGCGAAAGCGGTGATGCGCAGAACCCACTGGCGCATGGGGCGGCGTTCGACCGGAAAGCCGCCGACCTCGCTTTTGCCGTCGACCACTTCTTCGTTGGCCAGGACGGTGCCGAGTTCCGGGCACCAGTTGACCGGCATTTCGGCGACGTAGGCGAGGCGGACGCTGTCCGGGTCGGCGCCCTCGTAGGTCGAAATCGGCTCAGCCCGGTTGGTCGCGGGGTTGAACCACGAGTTGTAGATCTGCAGGAAAATCCACTGGGTCCAGCGGACGTAGTCCGGATCCGTGGTGTTGACCTCGCGCGACCAATCGTAGCTGAAGCCGATCCGGTCGAGCTGCTGGCGGAAGCGCGCCACATTCTTGGCCGTGGTCACCGCGGGGTGCTGTCCGGTTTTAACCGCGTATTGCTCGGCGGGCAGACCGAAGGCGTCCCAGCCCATGGGGTGGAGAACGTTGAAGCCGCGCATGCGGTGCCAGCGCGCGAGGATATCCGTCGCGGTGTAACCCTCCGGATGGCCGACGTGGAGTCCTTCGCCGCTCGGGTAGGGGAACATGTCGAGAACGTAGTATTTTGGTTTGGCCGGATCGAAGTCCATCTCACCCGGGTTCGGCGTGCGGAAGGCCGCGGTTTCGGTCCAGCGTTGCTGCCACTTGGGCTCGAATTGCGGGAAGGGGTATTGTTTGCGTTGGCTCGACATGGGACTGGAGAAGCGCGCATTTTGGCGGGAATGAACGAGGTGTCAAAACAACGCCTGCTCCTCGCCACGCGCAATGCCGGCAAAACGCGCGAGGTGCGGGAGATTCTGGGTGCCGGATGGGAGGTCGAGGATCTCACGGCGCGGCCGGATCTGGCGGAGGTGGCGGAGACGGGAGAGACGTTCGAGGAGAACGCGAAGCTGAAGGCACTGGCGGCGTCGCCGCACTACGATGGGTGGGTGCTGGCGGATGACTCGGGGCTTGAGGTCGATGCGCTGGGTGGGGCACCGGGCGTGCGCTCGGCGCGGTTCGCGGGCGAAGACGCCGACATGGCGGCCAATCGTGCGCTGTTGCGCGAAAAACTGGGCGAGGTGCGCGGTCGCGAGCGGCGCGGGCGTTTCCGTTGCCTGCTGGCCTTGGCGAGGAAGGGGGAGGTGGTCCGGACCTTCTCCGGCGCGGTGGAAGGTTTCATCGCGCCAGCGGAGCGGGGTGCGGGTGGATTCGGTTACGATTCTTTATTCGTCCCCGAGGGAAGCCGCCGGACCTTCGCGGAGTACACTCCGCGCGAGAAACACGCCTGCAGCCACCGCGGGCGGGCGCTGGCCGCGCTGGTCGCTTATCTGACCGCAGATGAACCGGCCGCGTAGGTTCGGGCGCGCTCGCGGGCTGCGATTTCCTGCGCCTGCAAACCCTTGCCGTTGTAGCGGCGGATGATGCGCTCTTCCGTGCTCCAGGGAGTGCTGGGGTATTGCATGCTCGGTCGGTGCCCGGCCATCCCCCAAGTGCCGAGGATGAGTTCCTTCTGGTCGGGGCCGTAATGCACGATGTTCTCGCTCGGGGCCACGACAGGTTGGATCACGCGGTCATTCACATCCCGCTCCGGCGGTTTGAAGGGGATCGGCTTGTAGGGATACCACGGGCCGAAAAGTTCGCGGCGATTTTCCGGTGTGGCGCAGGCGGTCAGGCCGGCGCACAGGAGAATAATAAGTGGGTTCCAACGCACTGTGGATTGATAGCCCCGGCCGGGCCGGATGGCAGCAAAAAATGAGAGGGTGCGCAGTTTATTTCCGGGTGAAGGCCACGGACATCAGGGCCATCAACTGGGTCGAAGCCGCCTCGAGCTCTGCGATGAGCGATTGGGCGCGTCCGCGGAAAAAAGAATAGGCGGCCATGGCCGGGATGCCGATGACCAGACCGGTTGCCGTGGTGACCAAGGCCTCCGAGACGCCCTCGGCCAGCATGATGGGCCGCGAGGCCACGATGTCGCTGGCCACCACGCTAAACGACTTGATCATGCCGAGCACGGTCCCGAATAGTCCGACCATCGGGGCGATGGTGCCGATATCGGCCAGGTAAGTGATGCGCTGGTTGAGGGCGGCGGCTTGGCGGGTTCCTTCGGTTTCGGCGATTTCGCGGGCGTCGGCCAGGGTGGCTTCCGGGTGTTGGGTGACAAAATCGAGCGTGCGTTGCATGATGCGCGCCACGGCTTCGCGATGGCGGCTGGAAATGGCGAGAAGCCCGAGGTAATCCCCTTTGCGCAGGAGGGCGTCCGCGGTGGTCATGTAGCGCTTGGTCACGATTGCGCCGCGCCGCATGGTGAAAAGGTAGACCAGAATGAGCATTACGGCGATGACCGAAAGGATGCCCAAAGGGATCATGACGGGGCCGCCGGAAAGCATGACCTGCCACAAATTGATCTCTGCGCGGACGGGCGGTATAACCTCCTGCGCTCGGGCGCTGGTAACCGTAAGCAAGATGGCAGAGGCAACCGGGAGCGGTCTCACAGCGCAAAGATTAGCGGTCTGTTTGTCCGATGCAAGGATGGCGGGGGCGGCTGGAGCGGCTATATTGGACCGGAGATGCCTGCAGCCCCCGACAAGCCTGATCTCCGCGCCCGGTTGCACGAGGTGCCGCACAAGCCGGGGGTTTACCTCATGCGGGACCGGCTCAACCGGGTCATTTATGTGGGCAAGGCGCGCGATTTGCGCAAGCGGCTGGCAAACTATTTCACCCCGGCGCGCTCACGGATGGCCGACCTGAAGACTCGGGCCTTGCTCGACTCGGTCTGGGATTTCACCTTGCACGTGGTCCGTTCCGACGCCGAGGCGGTCTTGCTCGAGGGTCGGCTGATCAAGGAATACCGGCCGAAGTACAACATATCATTCCGCGACGACAAAAATTTCCTCTCGATCAAAGTCAACCTGGACGATCCCTTTCCCAAATTTTCCCTTGTGCGGCTGAAGAAGAACGATGGCGCGCGCTACTACGGACCCTACGCGCATTCGGGGGCACTGCGCGCCACCCTCGAGATTCTCAAACGCAAATACGGCTTGCGTTCCTGCCGTCCGCGCGTGCCGACCGAGAAAGACTACCTTCACTGCCACGACGACATCATCAAAAATTGCTCTGCACCATGCGCTGGCAAGATCAGCGAGGCGGACTACGGTGCGCGGGTGCTTGAGGCCTGTAAATTTCTGGAGGGCCGGAGCAAAGACGTGCCCGAAGAGTTGGAGCAGGAAATGCAGGCCGCGGCCGCCCGGCACGATTTTGAAAAGGCAGCGGCGCTGCGTGATCTGGTCACCGCGCTGCGGCGCACCTCGGCGAAGTCGCGGCGTTTTCTGCGCGGGGATGCTTTGCCCCGCGCGGTCAACCCGCTAGCCGACCTGAACGAACTCGGGGAGGCCCTCGGCTTGCCGCGCCCGCCCGTCCTCATGGAGTGCTTCGACATTTCCAATATCACGAATACGCATGTGGTGGCTTCGATGGTCCGCTTCAAGGACGGTGTGCCGGACCGGAGCAGCTACCGGCGTTACCGGATCAAGTCGGTGGAGGGACAGGATGACTTTGCGAGTATGGCCGAGGTGGTGCGCCGGCGTTATGCGCGGCTGCTGGCTGTGGCGCGCGAAGTGCATCCGGAGGCCGCCGAATTTAGCCAGGAGGAGGCCGGTGAGGCGGTCGCTCGGCTGCTTATGCCCGCGGCGGACCGTATTCCGGATCTCGTGGTGGTCGATGGTGGCCGCGGGCAATTGTCCAGCGCGGTCAACGAGTTGCGCCGGCTCGGGCTGCGCGGGCAGCCGGTGATCGGACTGGCCAAGGAGCGGGAAGAAATTTATTTCCCGAACGACCCGCAGCCTTTGCGTCTGTCGCACGAGAGCGGGGGATTGAAATTGCTCCAGCGCATCCGGGACGAGGCCCACCGGGTGGCCAACGGATACCACCAACTGTTGATGAAGCGCCGGGTCTCCGAGAGCCGTCTGGATGATGTCGAGGGCGTGAACAAATCGCGCAAGCAGGCGCTGTTGCGCGCTTTCGGTTCGGTCGAGCGCTTGCGCCGTGTCACGGTCGAGGACATCGCCGCGGTCCCGGGAATCGGCCCCAAGTTGGCCCTGCAAATCAGGGATTCCCTCGGCGGCGAGGCGGCGAAACGGTTGCGCGGCCGCCGCCTTTCGCCTTAGCTACGCTCATCGCCCTGCAACATTACATCAATGCCGCCCAAGGATATCTCGAGTTGGGCATGGCGGACGAGGCGCTTGCCGAATTGGAGCGGGTGCCGGCGGAGGAACGTGGCCACGAGGGTGTGGCCCAGTTGAGGGTTTATATTTTCATGCGCGCGCGGCGGTGGCCGGAGGCGCTGACCGCCTGCCAGACTTTGCGCACCGACCGTCCGGACCTGCCCCTCGGCTACATCCACGGCGCCTTCTGCCTGCATGAACTCGGCCGCACCGCCGAGGCGATGGCTTTGTTGCAGGAGGGCCCGGCCTCGCTGCTCCGTGAGCCGGTCTATTTTTACAATCTCGGCTGCTACCACGCGGTCTTGGGCAATCCGGAGGAGGCGCAGAGCTATCTGCAGATGAGCTTCAATCTGGACGATAAATTCCGGGAAATCGCGCGTTACGATCCTGATTTGGAAGACGTTATCGGCAAGTTGGTATGAAGCCCATCGACGGGGCCGCCTCCGCGCGGGTGCGGGCGGCCTTCGAGGATCATTTCGCCCGGGGGGAAGAGCTGGGTGCCGAGGTCTGTGTCTGGCAGGACGGCCACGAGTTGTTGCGCTTCGGCGGCGGGTGGCGCGATGCGGCGCAGACATCACCATGGACCGAGGACACGATTGTTTTCTGCTGGTCGGCGACCAAAGGTCCGGCGGCGGCTTGTGCCCTGCATGCCTTGCAGGAAGCCAAGGTCCCTCTCGGGGGCCCCGTGGCCGAGGTCTGGCCGGAATTTGGGGCGGCCGGAAAAAGCAAGGTGACGATCTCCGACCTGCTCGCCCACCGGGCCGGTTTGGCCGTGCTCGAGCAGGGCGGCTTGGAGGTTTTTGACTTGGAAGGGGTGGCGGCCGCGCTGGCCGCGCAGGTGCCGAATTGGGCGCCGGGCACCGCGCACGGTTACGCGCCGCGAACCTTCGGTTATTTGCTCGATGCTCTCGTACGGCGCACCGCGGGGCTGTCGCTCGGCGCGTATTGGCGCAAAGCCTTCGGGGATCCGCTGGCGCTGCAGTTCTGGATTGGGTTACCGGCGGAGTTGGATGGCCATGTGGCGCGGATGCACGCGGCGCGGGTCGAAGATTTGACAGAACCGGGACCGTTTGAAAATGCTTTGGCTGACCGGGCGTCGCTCACCGCGCGATCGTTCGCCCAGCCGTCGGGGGTGGTCGGCGCGGCCGCCACAAACCGGCCGGAAGTCTGGCGCGCCTCGATTCCTTCTTTCGGCGGGATCGGCAATGCGCGGTCTTTGGCCCGGTTTTACGACCGTCTGGCGGCGGGGGAATTTTTCCACGGTCCGTGGCACGAGGCGCTGACCCAACGTGCGAGCAACGGACGTGACCTCGTGCTCCAACAACCGACCGCCTTTTCGGCCGGCTTTATGATGGACCCGCTCGACGCCGCGGGCGCCAAAGTGCGCTCCACGCTCGGTCCGTCTCTTACGGCCTTCGGGCATCCGGGAGCGGGCGGAAGCCTCGCCTTCGCCGACCCGGAAAACAGGATCGGCTTTGCCTACGTCATGAACCGGATGGAAAATGGCGTGCTGCGCGAGTCGCGCCCGGCCCGCCTCGTGCAAGCTCTCTACGGAGTTGAGAGTTGAGGGATGAGGGTTGAGAGTTCTGACCAATGATCGCCAAGACCGAGAGTTTCGAAGTCCGCACCCGCGGGCGGGGAAGTTACGAAATCACCAACGAAGTGACGCGCATGCTTCATGCGTCCGGACTGAAAGAGGGCATGGTCATGGTGTTTGTCCGGCATACAAGTGCGAGCCTCGTCATTTTCGAAAACGCCGATCCTTCGGCGCGGGAGGATTTGCATGAGTTTCTCGACCGGATTGCCCCGGACGGCGAAGCATGGCACGTGCACACCATGGAAGGTCCCGACGACACGGCCAGTCACCTGCGCATGACGGTGACCCGCACGAGCGAGACCATTCCCGTAACTGGTGGCCGCATGGCCCTCGGCACGTGGCAGGGCATCTTCCTTCTCGAACACCGTCACGCGCCGCACCAGCGGGAGATTGTTGTCTCGGTGGTCGGAAAATAGGGAAACGACAAAGCGTGTTTTCTTGGAGGGCGAGCGTCCCCGCGAGCCGCATCCTATCCCGCGGCGGCCGGGGACGGCCGCCCTCCAATGCCTGATTGAGGCGTGCGCGCGTTTGACACGTTGTCCGGGCGCCATAATTATCCAGCTATGGATATTACAGCCGTGCTGCATGATTGCGCGCTCGACGGCGAAACGGGCTTTGCTGCGACCTGTGTGGAGTTTCCCGAGGCCAACGGCCAAGGTGAGACCCGCGAGGAATGCATCGCGAATTTGAAGGATGCGGTGAAAGAAGTTCTGCAGTTTCGCCGGGACGAAGCCGAGAGGTTGCTCTCCAAGGGAGACCTGCTTCAAGTGGTGGCGGCGTGAAGCGGGAGGCGCTGCTGGCGCATCTCCGTTCATACGGTTGTGACTTGGTGCGCGAAGGGGGTTCGCATTCGATCTGGCGGAATCTGGCGACGGGGGAGATGCAAGCTGTCCCGCGGCATAAGGAGGTGAAGCGATTTACCACCAAGTCAATTTGCCGCCGGTTGGGCATCGAAGTTCCGAAGGGAGCTTGATTCTTGGCCCGGTCGGCGAGTCGGGATTCCGATCTTCATAATTGGTTTTTCGGGAGACCGCAGAGGGCCTTTTTCTTGGAGGGCGAGCGTCCCCGCGAGCCGCATCCTCTGCCGCGGCGGCCGGGGATGGGCGCCCTGCAAAGGCTGATTGAGGCCCTCGTCGGACCGGATAAGCTCCCGCCATGCCGCGCTTTGCCCAGGTGATCCTCGACCGCTCGACGGGGAAGACCCTCGACTATGAGATTCCGGCGGGTTGGGACGGGCGGGTGGCGGCGGGTTCGCGGGTGCGCGTGCCACTGCGCAACCGGCAAGTCATCGGGACGGTGGTGGCGGTGGCGGCAACGACCTCGGCCCCGGGAGTGCGTCCGCTCGCGGCGGTGATGGACGAACGTCCGCAGATCACGCCGGTGCTGCTGAAACTGGCGAAGTGGATGGCGGAGTATTACGGGTGCGACGAACAGGATGCCTTGCGCTGCGTTTTGCCGCGCGCGGTGCGGGAGACGGGGCATGCGCCGCTCAAGCGCAAGTTTGCTTCCTTGGCCAAGCCGCTCAGTGCGGAGGAGATCGCGGCCCTGCGGACCAAGGCCCCGCGCCAAGCGGCGGTTCTCGAACATTTGCAAATCAACGGTCCGGTGGCTGTGGCGCGACTCATGGCCGAGACCGGTGCTTCCGATGCTGCGGTGAAAACGCTCGTGCGGCGCGGGTTGGTCGAGGTCAGAGCGGAGGAAGTGCGGCGCGCCCCGCTCGGATCGGAGGAATTTGTGGCCTCGCAGCCGCCGGTCTTGAGTGCCGAGCAGGAGCACGCCTTGGAAGGGATACGTCCGGCCTTGCATGATCCGGCCGCGCACCAGCCGATCGTTTTGAAAGGGATTACGGGCAGCGGGAAGACGGAGGTTTACCTCCGCGCCATCGACGAGGTGCTCCAAGCGGGAAAAACGGCACTTGTGCTGGTCCCGGAAATTGCCCTGACCCCGCAGACCGTCGAGCGCTTCTCCTCGCGCTTTACGCCGCAAGGGATTGCGGTCGCGGTGCTGCACAGCCATTTGAGCGAGGGGGAACGTCACGACGAATGGCACCGGGTGCGGAGTGGTCAGGCGCGCATTGTTATCGGCGCGCGCGGGGCGGTTTTCGCGCCCTTGGAAAATCTCGGGCTCATCGTGATCGACGAGGAGCATGACAATTCCTACAAGCAGGACGAGGGACCGCGTTACCAGGCGCGCGATCTCGCCGTGGTGCGCGGGAAGATGGAGCCGTGCGCGGTGCTGCTCGGATCGGCCACCCCGTCACTCGAAAGTTTCGAGAATTGCCGGAAGGGGAAATACGCTTTGCTCGAGCTGAGTCACCGTCATGACGGCTGCGTGCTCCCGGTCTTTCGGGTGGTCGACATGCGTTTGCGGAGTAAGGACGGTGAGCGCAATGACCAGTTTATTTCGCCGAAGCTGGGACTGGCCATTGAGTCGCGCTTGGCCAAGGGGGAGCAGACCATTCTTTTTCTCAACCGCCGCGGATTTTTCACCGTGCTGGCCTGCAAGTCCTGCGGGAAGAACGTGGAGTGTCCGCACTGCAGCGTCTCGCTCGCCTTGCACAAAAAGGTGGACCTGGCGCGTTGTCATGTCTGCGGTTACGCGCAAAAGCCACCGCGGCGGTGTCCGGATTGCCACGACCCGCAAATTGCTTTCAGCGGCGTCGGCACGGAAAAGGTCGAGGCGGTGGTAAAGAAGATGTTTCCCTCGGCCCGGGTGGCGCGGATGGATTCGGACACCATGACGCGCAAGGGCGCGTACCACGAAACGCTCGGGGCGTTCCGCAGCCGGAAAATCGACATCCTGGTCGGCACGCAGATGATCGCCAAGGGACTGCATTTTCCGGGGGTTACTTTGGTCGGGATCATCAGTGCGGATTCGGCGTTGCATCTGCCGGACTTCCGCGCGGGGGAGCGGACGTTCCAGCTCCTCGTGCAGGTTGCGGGGCGCGCGGGTCGCGGGGATGCGGAGGGCGAGGTGATCGTGCAGACTTTTTCCCCGGCGCATCCGTCACTCCAGTTTGCCAAGTCGCATGACTTCGACGGCTTTGCCGCGCACGAACTGGAGATGCGGCACAATTTCGGGCACCCCCCCTATTCGCATCTGGTTCTGCTCACCGCGCGGGCGGATACCGCGCAAAAAGCGGAGTTCGCGGCGCGCACCTTGGCCCAGAAACTAACCGCGGCCGTGCCGCACACCGTGATGGTCAGTCCGGCTGCGCCAGCCCCCTTGGCGCGGGTTCGCGGGATGTACCGGTATCAGGTCGTGGCGCGGGGGAAGCAGATCCGGGCCCTGACCAAGGCGATCAAGGAGAGTTTGGGGGCGATCAAGCTGCCGAAGGATGTGCATGTCGCCGTGGATGTGGATCCGGTGGCGTTGCTCTAGGAGTTTTTGAACAGAAGGTAACGAAGGGAACTAAGCCGCATCGATGCAGTCGGAGGAGCAATAAAAACACGGCATGGCTCGGTTTTCCAGGGGGCACAGCCGTCCCCGGCTGTGTTGTCAGGTCGTGACGGGCGGGACCCGCGCACGGCGGGCAGGCTGCCCGTGCCCCTTGGTCAGGCGCGACATTGTTCACCAAAAGTTGATTCGCCCTGAACAAGCGTTTACCTCGGCCAGTGCAGAGAAAACACGACAGCCTCTGCATCGTTACGGCTAATACCAAGGGCCCATCGCTTTCAGATTTTGTCCTTCGGCCCCGGGGTAGGGTCGGACCTCCGGGCCGACCGCCAACCTTCTTTGGGATTCGACACGGCTGGTCCGGAGGCCCAGCCCTACCACTCGAGTAATAGTCGAAAAACAAAAGGACGTTGGTATAAGAGGCTGTTGGTGTGGAGGGAGAGAAAAGTGGCATCGGCATCCTGCCGATGGTCTTGGGGGGTCTTCATGGGCAAGGATGCCCATGCCACGGGGAAGCGCTGGCGAGTGACCGCCGTGTGGTTGCCAAGAGGCTTGCGGGAACGCTCGCCCTGCGTGGCAGACTGCCTGTTGAGCTCACACATGGACTTTCTGCAGAAAGTCCATGTGTGAGCTTGGGGGTGAATTTGTGTCAAAATGGGTTGACCTAATTAAACTAGTATGAAAACTAGTAGGTATGAAGGTTCAGGAAGCGGGGTTGTTTGAGGCGAAGACGCATTTTTCGGAAATTGTTGCGAAGGTGGAGCGGGAGGGGGCGGTTTATCGGATCACGCGGCGGGGGGTGCCGGTTGCGGAGTTGCGGCCGATTGGCGGGGAGCGGGCGAAGGTGCGGTTGCCGTTTGGTTATGGTGCGGGGACGGTGCCCTACCTGGCGCCGGATTTTGATGCGCCACTAGACGACATGCGGGACTACATGGAATGAGGCTGCTGGTTGATGCGCAGCCTTTGATTTGGCATCGCGCGGGGGATCCGCGTTTGCCGGAGAAGGTGCGTCATGCGCTCGCGGACGAGGGGAATGAATTGTTCATCAGCGAGGCGACGTGGTGGGAGATCTGCGTGAAGTTGTCGCTTAAGAAATTGGAGCTGCTTGGCGGCGTGGAGAGTCTGCGCGAGGAGTGGATCGGGCGCGGGGTGGCGGAGTCGTTGCCGGTGGAGTGGCGTCACACGCGCCGGTTGGTCGATTTGCCGTTTGTGCATCGGGATCCGTTCGATCGGATGTTGGTGGTGCAGGCTTTGACGGAAAGACTGACGATTGTTGGCGGGGACTCGTGTTTCGCACGGTATCCGGGGGTGGATGTTTTTTGGTGAACCGCAAGGGGCGCAGAGGCATGGAAGTGGCCCGAGGAAGTGGCATCGGCATCCTGCCGATGATGTCGGGATCGTCATGGGCAGGGATAACCAGGCCAGATGAAGGACGGCGGCGGGGACGCTCGCCCTCCAAAGGGGATAGTTGCGGCTTACTCGAGGGCGATGCTCGCGATTTCGAGTTGGAAGGATTCGGCCCGTCCGTTGGCGATCATGAAGCGGGCTTGGGAGAGGGTTTCGCCGGGGTAATCGGGCAAGTCGAGGCGGTCGCCGCGGCGGACGGGAACCATGGTGCGGAGGGGGATTTTGATTTCTTCCCAAGCGCCGGTCGTGGGGAATTCCGCGGAGTAGTAATGGCGGGCATTTTTTTCCGCTTCGACCAGGAAGCGGTAATTTTTGCCGTCGCCCTTCAACCGGATGACCGCGGTGCGGTAGGGCGCGACGTCGATCGGGTCGAAGTTATTTTGCACGGAGGAAAATCCGCCGTTGTTTTCGAGGGACACTTTGCCGCTGAAGACGGCGTAGCCGGCGGGGTCGAGGGCTATTTTGCTTTTGGAGAGTCCGCCCATGACTCCGTCATCCTGGACCCGCCATCCGCGCATCGCCGCGGGGTCGGCGAAGTCGAAGAGGACTTTTTCGGGTCCGGCGGCCATGATGGGGAGTACGCCGAGAACGGTGAGGAGAGCAAGGAGGGTTTGAGGGGAACAGGTCATAACGGATGCGGTTTTGCGCTTAGTCGCGCCGGATGAAGGCCGGGATATGGACAATAATGAGGACGATGGCGGCTGCAGCCAAGGGTGTTTTCCATGGTGAGCCGAGGATAAGGGCGAGGAAGCCGCCGGATTCCGCAAGGGCGAGGCCGAGGAGGAAGAAGACGAATTTTTTCGGCGGTGCGGTGACACGGGGGAGCAGACCGAAGCGGATGACCGCGGAGGCGACGAGGGGCGGTAGGGCAACGAGGGCGATCCAGGGCGGCGTGCCGGTTGGGGTGGCGGCGGTTTCGAAAATGCCGATGGCGATAAAAAAAGCTGCGGTGATGGTTGCCCAGATGAGCCACCAGACAGGACGTGCGGGTGCTTGCTTGTTCATGGGGGCGGCTGCCAAGGAAGTTGGGTCAGCAGGTTGTCGAACCCGAAGCCCGTGCCGGGTGGGGGCGCGGTGACGGGGCCGTTTGATTTGATTTGGGCGCTGAATTCGTCCGGCTGGTAAAGGCCGATCGCTTGGAGGCCGCCGTGGCGGACCAGACCCCCGTGGCGTTGGCGCAGCCTCATGGCGGTCCAGAGGGCGACGGCTTGGCCGAGGGGATGGTCCATGCTGTGGGTGACCACGATTGCCAAGCCGGCCTGCGCCGCAGTCAGGGCGAGGGGGAAGGCATTTTGCGATGCGGGTTTTAGAACGACGATCCGCGCGCCGGGCCAGGGTGGCGGTGTGTCTGGCAATTCCCAGTCGAGCGCGAGGGGAATATTTTCGCGCTCGGCCAGATTGGACCATGCGGAGTCATTGTATGGTGTGGGGTCTTCGAGGAATTCGAGGTTGCGGCGAAGGTTGGGATGGAGGTTGGTGAGGAAGGTGTCGATCGATTCCCCGCCGCCGGTCGTTAAACTAGCATTGGCATCGAGGCGCCAGCGGAGCGGCAGATCGGCGAGGGCGTTGAGCGCGGCGGATTCGCGTTCGGGATCATGTCCGATCTTGAGTTTGGCGGCGGCGTAGCCTTCGGCGACGCATTGTTCGAAGGCACGGCGCGGCGCGGCGGTCCAATCGGTGAAGAGGGCGTGGCTGCGGACTTCGGGGAGTGCGTCGAAAAGCGAGACACCCGCACGGCGGGCGGCGGCGTCGGTGCGGGCGTGGCGGAGGGCGATGGCGGCGAGGGGTGTGGGGTGTTCGGTGGTCAACGAAGTGAGTTGTTCGGCAAGTGGGGCGTGGCCGAATGGCTCCCACGGGTGGAGATCGGCATAGCCGAGGGTGGTGTCGTCGAAGCTGACTTGGAGCAGCGCGCCGTGGCGGGGTTCGCGGGCGGCGCGGGCGGGGTCGGGTCCGGGGCGGAGTTCGTAATTGTGGGTGCGAATTTTCACGGCAACAAGAAGGCGAGGGCGAGGAGGAGTCCGAAGGCGGCGTGCAATGCGGCGGCTTGGGCCAGGAGTTGGTTGACGCTACGATCGGGCGAGGCGGCGAGGCAGGCGCGGGCCAGCCACCAGGCGAGGGGGAGTGTCATAACGGGAAGGAGGAAGGCCCAGAGGTATCCGAGCGGTAACCATGCGATGCCGAAAATGAAAGGTGTCATGATCAGGGCGGCATTTTCCCGCCGGGCAAAAGTCAGACCGAACCGAGCCGCCAGCGTGCGTTTGTTCGCCGCGCGGTCGGACTCGATGTCGCGCAGATTATTCACCGCCAGCAGCACGCTGGAGTGGAGGCCGATTTGCAGTCCGGCGAGCAAGGCCTCGGCTGACCATGCAAGCGTGTTCAGATAAAATGTTCCGGCCACCGCGATGAGGCCGAAGAAAAGCACGACGAAGATTTCCCCGAGCCCGAGATAGGCCAGCGGGAAGGGTCCGCCGGTGTAGGCGTAAGCGAAGAAGAGTGAGAGGACGCCGATGACAAGGATCGGCCATCCGCCGTGCAGGACGAGCGGGATGGAGAGCACCACGGCGACCGCGAGGCAGACGCCGCCGCCGCGCATCACGGTGCGCGGTGCGAGCAGTCCCGAGCTGGTCACACGGGTTGGGCCGAGACGCTCCGCGGTGTCTGCGCCCTTGGCGTGGTCAATGGCATCGTTGAAATAATTCGTGGCGATTTGCATGAGGACCGCGCAGATGACGATCAGCAGCGTGGCGAGGGGATCGAAGCTCCCTGCGCCAAAGGCCAGCGCGGCACCGGCCAGCACGGGAACGACGGCGGCGCCGAGTGTGCGGGGTCTGGCGGCGAGGATCCATGGATTCATCGCCCGTGATGGCACGTGGATGGGAAAGGAAGGTCAATCTTTTGCGGTGAAGTGATTGACCGCGGAGGGCGCGGAGGGCACAGAGGAGATGCGCGAAGGATTATTGCTGCAGCTCTGACAATCGCGACGGCGGCCAGCGTTTTGGCCCACGGCCGCATCGAGATGATCTTCGTCGAGTCCGGTGACGAAGCGATTCCGGCGCGCAAGGTGCAGGTTTGGTTGCCGTCGCGTTTACCCGCGCCGACCAATATTGTCCGACGGGTTTGTCATGCACCGAAGGGTGCTGTGGATTCCCGAGCCACAAGCGAAATTGCTTCCTGGCTTGCTTGCGAACGGACGACGGCAACTCGGAAAGCTCCTTACGAAAGGCGCGGGTCGTGGAGGACTTCATCGAGAGGAATGGTCTTCCCGGCCTCCAACTCTTGCAGGGCATCGGCCGCCATTTGGTCGAAAGCGCCGGATTTGACGGCAGCTTCGAATTTTTGATCAACCATCGTGGCAGTCCAGGTGTCGAGCAGGCGCGCCAGGTCGAGCACCTCCCTCTCGGGGAGCTGCTTGGCGAGATTCATGACTTCGGCGGCGCTCATCTGGAGAGTCGAGACCACAGAATGGGTGTCATGACAAATATTCCGAATTAAGCCTCGTTGGTGCGGATCGCCGGCCTCCGGTCTCTCAGGAGCCCGTTGGTTGCAGGGTTTTGGAATAAAGGATCATGCGCAGTTCGCGACTTTGTGTAATAATACCACAATTCTTAACTTTTCGTTTACACGCGAGTGCTGGGGCCGTATTTTTCAGCTGTTGCTACTTTTTCAGGTTCCACGGCCGTGAGTCTTTCTTTTTGGTGACGCTGTAGTTTCCGCAGTGAACCCCACGGCCAATCCACCCCACAACCATGAAAAAATGCACACTCCTCCTCGCGGTGTTGTTTGCCGCGTTCACCCTCGTCTTCAACCTCCAAGCCCAGGCGCTGGTCAACATTGAGACGGTGACGGTGGGCGATGCGGGCAATGCGGCCGACACCACCGGCTACGGCGCGGTTGGCTACGAGTTCAACCTTGGGAAGTATGAGGTGACCATCGGGCAATACACCACGTTTCTCAATGCCGTGGCCGCGACGGACACCTACTCGCTCTACAACCCGAACATGGCAACGAATCTGAACATGGCGGGAATCACCCAAGCGGGGAGCAGTGGGAGTTTTTCCTACTCGGCGCTCGGCAGCGGCAACCGCCCCATTTCTTACGTGAGTTGGTTCGACGCGGCCCGTTTTGCCAATTGGATGAACAATGGTGCGACCGTCGGGGCGAGCACGGAGACGGGGGCTTACACGCTGAACGGGGCGACGACGGGGATCATCACGAAAAACCCCGGGGCGGATTGGTGGATTCCCAGCGAAGATGAATGGTATAAGGCCGCTTACTCCATGGGTGGCGGCACCAATGCCGGCTACTGGGATTATCCGACCCAGAGCGACAGTACGCCGGGCAACCTCATCGGCGGGGCGACCAATCAGGCCAACTACAACAACGGCGTTTATTCCGTCACGCAGTCAAACACTCTCGACAGCACGCTAAACTATTTGACCGCTGCCGGTACCTTCAGCAACAGCGCCAGTGCTTATGACACCTTCGATCAAGGTGGCAACGTGTGGGAGTGGAACGATGGGGTGATCGGTTCCTCCCGGGGCCTCCGCGGGGGCTCTTGGGCCAACTCCGACTTCATCCTGCAGTCTTCCTTCCGCTTCAGCCTCGTCCCCTCGGACGGGAGCGCCTTCATTGGGTTCCGCGTTGCCAGCGTCCCCGAGCCCTCCACAGCGGTGTTGGTGTTGATGGGAGCTGGAGCGTTGTATTTCTGGAAGCGGCGGAGGGCTACCCTGTGATCTTTGGTCCTTTTACCCTTTGCTGGGAAAGTGAGGGCATGACCAAGGGCGGGTAAGCCTGAGAGGACGCAGGTCATCGCCGCGAAGCGGCGGAGAAAATTTTCCTCTGGATTTGATGGCCGCATCGACCAAGCCCGAAGCGCCGGTGGTTCTGGTCAAGTGGTATGATTACGCCAAGTGGGTGCTGGAGCGGGTGGAGAGTTTTCCCAAGAACCAACGATACGTGCTCGGCCAGCGGTTGAGCCAGCAGGTGATGGAGGTGCTCGAGTTGCTGGTCGAGGCCGCCTACAGCCGGGAGAAGCGCGCCCTGCTGGCCACGGCGAACCGGAAAATGGAGGTGGTGCGCTGGACGGTGCGGATGTGCAAGGACCGCAACCTGCTCTCGTCCGCGCAATTCGCGCACAGTGCCCGCTGCCTCACCGAGTGCGGCAAAATGGTCGGCGGCTGGTGGAAGGCGGAAGCAAAGACAAAGGCGCCATGAAAACCCGCCGCCATCTCTGGGAGCAGGTCGTCGCCTCGGAAAACCTGATGGCTGCGGCGAGGGAGTCCATGCGGGGCAAGCGGGGCCGGAGTTCGGCGGCGAGGTTCTTTGCTCGCTGGGAGACGGAGGTGTGGCGGCTGCACGATGAGTTGGTGAGTGGCGAATACCGTCCCGGTGCCTACACCTATTTCAAAATCTACGAGCCCAAGGAGCGGGTGGTGGCGGCGGCACCATTCCGGGACCGGGTGGTGCACCATGCGCTGGTGCGGGTGCTCCAACCGATCTTCGAGCCGCGGTTCATCGAGGACAGCTTTGCCTGCCGGCCGGGCAAGGGCACGCATGCGGGGATGCGCCGGGCGGCGGAATACGCGCGCCGTTTCCCCTGTGCGATGAAGTGCGATATCCGCCGGTATTTTCCGAGCATCGATCACGCCATCCTCCTGCAGCGGATCGGTCGGGCGATTGCCGATCCCGCCGTGCTCGGTCTGGTCGGCACCATCCTGGCCAGCCACGCCGACAGCACGCGGCGGGTCTATGGAGAATCGCTCTTCGATGTCCGCGACACGGGCTGCGGCCTGCCGATCGGCAACCTGACCAGCCAATTCTTTGCCAACATCCACCTCGACGGATTTGACCACTTTGTGAAGCAGGAACTCCGGGTGAAAGGTTACGTGCGTTATGTGGACGACTTTCTGATTTTCGGACCGGATCGCAGGACCGTGCGGGCGTGGGGCGAGGCGGCGCGGGATTATTTGCGCGGGCTGCGCCTGGAGATCCATCCCGACAAATACCGCCTGTGCCACTCCGGGCAGGGCGTGGATTTCTGCGGGTTTGTCGTCCGCTCGGACGGGAGGATTCGCATTCGCCGGGCGAGCGTGCGGCGGTTTGAGCGAAAATTCCGCCACCGCAGATGGCAATGGCAGCGGGGCGAGTGCATGGCCTCGGATGTGCGGGCGACGGTGCAGGCGTGGATCGGCCATGCCGCGCATGCCCAAAGCTGGCGCTTGCGCCGGCAGTTGTTTGCCGCTTGAATAACTTCCAAGGGTGGCGGGCGGCAAAACTGCCGGTTCCTCCCGGGGCCTCCGCGGGGGCTCTTGGAACAACAACGACAACAACCTGCAGTCTTCCAACCGCAACAACAACGACCCCACGAACGAGAACAACAACATTGGGTTCCGCGTTGCCAGGCCCCTGAAAACATGATGCCGGTCCACACGGCCCGATCGGCGGGGGTGGGACAAAGCTTCCGCAGCAGCGCCGTCTCGGGGACCAGCCCGCCATCCCGAGCCGACGGGAGAAATCCCGACGGGTCGAATAAGACAGAGGCGTCGGCGGCGGCCAGTAGGGTTCCGAAAGCCGTCGCCGGAGCCGCCCTAGTGCGCGCGCGGCATTGGGCAGGAAGTCTTGTGATCAGAGGTCGATCAGCTTGCCTTGACACCCGCGCCACATGGAGCGGGTGTTTTTGCTTCGGGAGATTGACCGCAGAGGGCGCGGAGGGCACAGAGGGGTGGATGAAGATCGGAAGGAAACGGCCGTCGCCGGGGACGGCGACGCTACAGGTCTTGATGCTGGTGGTGGTGAATGCTTGGGCGGATGGGCGGATCGAGACGGTGATGGTGGAGTCGGATGATGCTCTCATTCCTTCGCGTGAGGTGCGGGTTTGGCTGCCGGCGGGCTATAACGAGGGGGAGCGGCGGTATCCGGTGGTTTATTTTCATGATGGGCAGAATGTGTTCCGTCCGGGTGGGTCGTTCGGGTGTTGGTTTGCGGAGGATGCAGCGGCAACGGAGATCGCGGCGGGGCGGATGCGCGAGGCGATCATCGTGGCCGTGCCGAACAACGAAGCCAATGGCGGCAAGGCGCGCATGACCGAATACCAACCGCCGTCCGATGCGAACCCGCGCGACCCGCCGCGCGGCAACGGGATTTGTGACCGCTATGCAAAGTTCCTTCTGGAAAAAGTGAAGCCGGCGATCGATGCGAAATACCGCACGCTTCCGGAAAAAGAATGCACCGCGGTGGCCGGATCGTCGATGGGCGGACTCGTTTCGCTCTGGCTTGGACTGAATACGGATGCATTCGGCGCCGTGGGCGTTTTCTCCCCGGCGTTTTGGACGAGTCCGAATTTCATGAAGTCGGTGATGGAGGGAACGAAGAAAGACAATCTGCGCATCTACATGGACATGGGGACCGGGGAAAAAGGGAATCTGACCGGCGACTATTGGCAGGATGCGCTCGCGGTGCGTGAGGCACTGCTGGGGCAGGGATACGTTGAGGGGAAAGATTTTTTGTGGAATCCAGGAGAAGGCGACGAGCACAACGAGAAGGCATGGGCGAAGAGGTTGCCGGTGGCGTTGCGGTTTTTGCTGGCGAGGGAGAAGGCGGCGGCCCGCTGAGGCCAGCGGGCCCTACCGGGGATTAGAGCGAATTCGATTGAATTGTAGCCGCGGCACTCTGTGCCGCACATCTGTAAGCCCAGAGCGGCACAGAGTGCCGCGGCTACAGGAACTGTAATGAGTTGAATTGAAAACGTTCTAACGGTCGTCGCCGGGGACGGCGACGCTACAAAAGGTGGATCGCGCTCTCCGAGCGCGATTTGCGGACTGGAAAATCGCGCCGGGACGGCGCGATCCACCTCGGAGGATTTACCTCAGAGATTCAGGGCGGCGGCGAGGGTGTTGGGGGAGTTGCCTTCGAGGCGGTTGTTGACGAAGGCGTAGGAGGGGCGCGCGGTGGGATGGGCGATGCTGCGTTGGATGAGGGAGCGGAGTGCGGCGCGGGCTTCTTTGTTGGTCTCTTTGGTCTCGGCGTAGGGTTGGAAGTTTGCGACGGCTTGCTGGTAGGCGCGGCCGGGGCGGAGGAGGAAGCGGGCGGCGTAGAAGTCGGCCGTGAAAGCGCCCGGCATGGCCATTTGTTCTTCGACTGGCGGCATTTTCGTCCAACTGTTGAAGACGTGGGCCACCTGGTGCGCGCGGAGGACGTCGAAGTATTCCGTGCGGAGCAGTTTGGCGTTGCGCACCTCAACGCCGTATTGCCAGTCGGCGGGGAGCTGCCCGAGGAAGAGATCAAGCGCGGCAATAAAATCGCGGAGGCGGGCGAAGTGGGTCGGATAAAACGCGGAGAACTCGAAGATGAGCACGCCGGTTTTCGCGCGGTGGGGTGAGAGCGGTCCGAGGAAGGCGTCGCGGAAAAGTCCGGCCTGGAGGAAGTTTTCGTTCTCCGCTCCGGCCCGGCGGCCGAAGCGGTCGAGCCGGGGAAATTTTTTCACCGTGATTTCGTCGGTCACTTTGTAACTCAGACGGAAGTGGTCGGGGACCTGCGCGCAGAGTCCGGCTAGATACTTTTCGGAGGGGAACCGGTAGTAGCCGGCGTCGACGCAGACGGTCGGAAAGGTGCCGGCGTATTCCTCGAGGCACTCGGTCTCGAAGCGGCGGGTGGAGAGTTTACCGCGCGTGAGGTAGCGCTCTGCCTCGTAGATTTGCCCGAGCCAGCCCTCGTATTTCCACGAGGAGGTGCCGAGGTAGAGGTTTTTCTCGCGCGCGAGGAAAGATGTTTCTTGGGCGAGTGCCTTGGGGAGCGCGCGGGAAGTTGAAGGTTGAAAGTTGAGGGTTGAGAGATCGGAGCTTGGAGGGCTGGATTTTCCCTCAACGCTCATCGCTCAATTGCCTGCGGCCGTCTCTGCTTCGCTACGGCTATCAACTAGATCAAGGCATGGAGCCTTGCGGTCAGATCGGCTTCGCTTTGCAACCCGACGACCTGGCCGTTCACCTCGCCATTTTTGAAGAAAAGGAGGGTCGGGATCGAGGAGACGCCGAAGCGGCTGGCCACTCCAGGGGCTTCGTCAACGTTCACCTTGGCGACCACCGCTTTGCCGGCCATGGCATCGGCAATTTTCTCGAGCACGGGGGCAATCATGCGGCAGGGTCCGCACCAAGGAGCCCAGAAATCGACCAGGACGGGGAGGGCGCCTTTGTTGATTTCGCTGTCGAAATTGCTGTCGTTGAGTTGCAGGACGTTGGTGCTGGCCATGGTTTGTCTGGTTTTTTGGATGGTGGTTTTTTAAAGGTACATCCAGATCTGGATGCCGAGGGCGGCTAGGGCGACAAGGGTTGCGGCAAGAGCGAGGGTGCCGGTGAGCGCATCGGGGGTGGGGTCGACCGAGGCAACATCATCCGGCGCGGCAGTCTTGACTGCGGGGGCGGGCGTAGCCGCAGCGCTGGCCGGGGCAATCTTCACCGTGGCTTGCGGGGCGGGGCGGGGTGTGGGGCCGGTGGCGATTTTCGCAGTGCCTTTTTTCAACTCGGCGGGAGAGGCGGGCTTGATTGCCGCAGGTGCAGCCATGGCAGGCCTGGGCAGAGCGGAGACCGGGATGGGTGGCACCGCGCCACCCAAGAGCGAGGGTGCGGTGGGTTTGGGCGGGAGGGGGAATCCACCCGGAGCCGGTGGTTTGGGGAAGGCAGAGACTGGTGCAGGCGAAGATGCCGTGGCCGGAAAGCCGGATGGTGCGGCAGGTTTTGCAGCAGGCGCGCCAAGGGGTGCGGGTGGCATGGGGGGCCTCGGTGCCATGGTGGGTGCGCCGGCATTTCCGGCACTTGGTGGCCGCGGGGCGGCGACGGGTGCGACTGCCATCGGTCTCGGTGCAGGCGGCGCGGCGGCGAGGCCCGGTGGTTTGGGCACGGCCGGAGGTGCGCTGCCCATTGGTCTGGGGGGCATGGGCGGCGTGGACGATGCCGCGGGGGCGCCGGGTGGCCGCGGCATGGCGGGGAAGGTCGAAGGGGCGAAGGGAACACCAGCTTGGGGCGGAGCGGGCATGGTGGCTGGAGCACCGGCCGCGGTGGGGAGGGGTTTGGGCGGTAGATTGATCATGGCTGCTTCGCGGGGGTTGGCAGCGCCGGGGTTGCCGTCGCGAAGGGGCGGAAGGACAATGCGGACTGTTTCTTTTTTAGGCTCGTTCATGGTGGGTGCTGCAACTGCTGGCGGGTCGGCTCGAGGTTTTCTCCGCGGTCGGCTTTGAATAATTATCGGTTCGCCCAGGGGTGTCAAATATTTCACTCGGACAGAGGAATTTTTCTGGGCAGCTTTGATTTAGAACTTGCCCCCGGGCGGCAACCGAGGCATTATTTCGTACTAATTTCCGGACGATATGGCAAAAAAAGCATGGACAGAGCGCGAAAAGCGCAAACGCAAAACGGTGGCCAAACACGCCGAATTGCGCGCCGATCTGAAAAAGAAGGGTGACTACCTCGCTTTGGCCCAATTGCCCCGCAATGCCAGCCCGGTGCGCCTCTCGAATCGTTGCCGTGTCTCGGGCCGCAAGCGTGCTTTCATCCGCGAGTTCCAGATGTCGCGCTTGACCTTTCGTGAACTGGCCTGCGCGGGGTTGATCCCGGGCATAACAAAAGCAAGCTGGTAGCAGGTGCCCCACGCGGCGCCGCCCGGTGCCGCCGATCACATCGATCGCGCTCCGGAGCCGATGCTCCGGCCTTTTTTTCCAAAGCGCGATTGATCAGATAATGTCTCTTCCCCCATTCCAAAGCCTAGCTGCCGCTTTACCGGAAGCGGCTGATGGTGCCGGCCTGCCTTTGCTTGCCGTAATGGCGCTCCTTCTGCTCAACGGCTTCTTCGTCGCGGCCGAGTTCGCCATGGTGAAATTGCGCGCCGGTGGTGGCGACGAGGAGGATGATTTCGGCGGACGGCGCAATGGTGCGCGGGTGCGCAAGATGCTTCAGAATACGCAACCTTACTTGTCGGCGGCGCAGCTGGGCATCACCTTGACCAGCCTCGGGCTGGGTTGGGTCGGGGCGCCGTTCGTCGCGCGCCTCCTTGAGCCGTGGCTGCGCTGGGCCGGCATCGGCAACGAGACCGCGGTGGCGGTCATCGCCTTCGTGGTGGTTTTTTCCTTGCTCTCCTTCCTCCATGTTGTCTTGGGCGAACAGGTGCCGAAGCTGCTGGCCATCCGCCGTGCGCGGGAAATCATGCTCTGGACGGCGGGGCCGATGCGCCTGTTCCACTTCATGCTGCGCCCGCTGGTTCGGGTGGTCGACTTTGTCTCCGGCTGGATCCTGCGGACTGTTCTGCGCACCCCGCCCGACCCGCGGTTACCCGGTGAGGATACGGAGGACGAACTACGCTCGCTTTTGCGCAACACGGCGGAAGGCAATGGCGGAACAGTGAGTACGCTGGGTCGGGAAATCCTGATCAATGCACTCGACCTGCGCAAACGCGTGGTGCGCGATATCATGACCCCGCGTGGCGAGGTGGTCTTTCTCGATTTGGAGGAAAGTTTCGACGACAACATCGGCACCGCCCTCGAATCGCGACATACGCGTTTTCCGCTCTGCCGCGGGCGCTTTGATGAGAGCACAGGTTTGGTTCACATCAAAGATTTGTTGGCCTTGGTCCAGGCGGACAGGAGCGACCTTGCTTCGATCCAGCGTGATCTCCTGCACGTGCCGGAATTGATGCCGCTCGAGCGCTTGCTCAAACTGTTTCTCGGCAAGGGTGCGCATTTGGCCGTGGTGGTCGATGAATACGGCGGCGCGGTCGGGGTGGTCACGCTGGACAACGTGCTGGCCGAACTGGTCGGCGAAATCCAAGATGAGTTTGACACCGACGAGGAGGAATACCGCAAAGTTGGAGAGGACGAATTCGTCCTTGAGGGCGGCGTGGCCTTGCACGATCTCGGGGAAATGATCGGGGTCGAAGTCGAGAGCACCGAGGTGAGCACGATCGGCGGGTATTTGACCCACGAACTCGGCCATTTGCCGAAGAAAGGCGAAACCGTACGCATCGACGGATACGAGTTCACGGTGAGCCAGACCGACGGGCGCCGGGTGGTCAGTGTGCACGCCAAACGTTGTCCTCAATCAGTGGAGGCCGGGGAATCCGTCCTCTGACCAGTCGGGAATCGCCTTGCGGGACTGCGCGGGCCGTTGTTTATTGATCCATCATGTCCTTGTCGGAAACACCTCCTTCCCGCGCCGCGACAGCGGCTGATATTTCCTCCAAGCAGGTGGAGTCCCCGCATTTGCGCGACCACGAATATGCTTTGGAGGAAGCGCGGTGGATGCTCGATCTGGTCAAGAAGCCGGACCAGGAAATCGCGCTTGAGGCGCGGCAGCGGATTGCCGAGCAGACGGTGGAAAATTTCGCCCAGCACATCAATGCCGGGTTCCTCGAGCACCGCAAGTCGGCCACCCTCGGCGGTGAGTTCGCCTTCACCGAGTGGGAGGGCGAGGGCTCGCTGATCCGTGACGCCCTCGGGCGTGAGTTCATCGACATGCTTGGCGGCTTCGGGCTCTACAGCTACGGGCTGCGTCATCCGAAAATCATCGCCGCGGTCAAAGCGCAACTCGACCGCTCACCGCAATACTCGCAGGAGATGCTCGATCCGCTCCGGGCGCAACTCGGCCGGGTCATCGCCCATATCACTCCGGGTGAGATTCAAAAAGGTTTCTTCGCCAACAGCGGGACGGAAGCGATCGAAGGCGCATTGAAACTGGCCAAGCTCTACACCGGTAAGAAGGGCATCATTTCGATGCAGAAAGGTTTCCACGGGAAGACGCTCGGGTCATTGTCCGTGACCGGCAAAGCGGTCTTCCGCCAGCCGCTCCTCCCCCTGCTCGAAGGCGTGCGCTTTGTCCCCTACGGCTGCGCCTGCGCGGTGGAGAAGGAGCTCGAAGCAGCCCACATGGTGGGTGACAGCATGGCTGCGGTGATCATCGAACCGGTGCAGGGCGAAGCGGGGGCCATTGTGCCGCCACCGGACTTCCTGCCGCGCCTCCGCGCGATCTGTGACCATTACGAAGTTCTGCTCATCGCCGACGAGGTGCAGACCGGTTTCGGCCGCACGGGCAAACTTTTCGGCGTCGATCACTCGGGTATCACGCCAGACATCATGTGTTTCGGCAAAGCCTTGGGCGGCGGCGTGGTGGCTTGCAGCGGCTTTTTCTCCAGCGCGAAAATTTGGAGCGTGATGGAGCCGAATCCCTTCATGCACACCACGACAACGGGCGGTAACCCGCTGGCCTGTGCGGCGGCGCTGGCCGCGATCGAAGTCATGCTCGAGGAAGACACCCCGGGGCAGGCCGCGCGCAAGGGTCACTACATGATGGCCAAGCTAAACGAGTTGAAGGCGCGCTACCCGGATGTTTTGAAAGAGGTCACGGGGCAGGGTCTGCTCATTGGCCTGAAGTTCCCCTCTTCATCTGTCGGCTACAAGGTCGCGCAGGGCATGTTCCATCGCCGCGTCTTGACCGCGGGGACCTTGATCAGTGCGGAGAGTATCCGGATCGAGCCGGCGCTCAATGTGCCGCAGGAACTGCTCGACGAGACGCTCAACCGTCTGGAGGACACGCTGAAGAGTGTGAAGCTCGAGCCGGGCGACGTGCCGCCAGCCCCGCAGATGCACAGCTTCTCCAAGCCGGACTGCTACGGGCCTTGCGGGTGGGGGACGAAGTGTTTGGCCAAGTCGTCGTGACTGGCGGCGGATTTTTTTGCAAGCGCAGCGGGCGCGGAGAGCGCTGAGCACTTGGAAGATGGATCGCGCCGTCCCGGCGCGATGGTTCAGTAGGTAATCGCGATAGGGACATCGCGATCCACCTTTTCGGAAAAGATGAAGGTGCGCCCCGTCCTCACGTCTGGCGAGCAGGCGGAGGTGTTTTTTAAACCGCAGAGGACGTGAAGAATGCGGAGTGGAGACATATGTCGCGGCGGGTTTGCCCAAGGGCCGTCTCGCAGACTCGGCTCCGCCGCCGGGCGTTGGCGCTAGAGCGTTTTCGGCGAAGCTCTTGACAGGCCTTGCATCAGTTTTGCCGAAAAGTGGCAGGCATCTTGCCCGTGATGACTGGACATCATCGGCAAGATGCCGATGCCACGTAGTCAAAACCCCGATGGAACAAACGAGAGAGCGTGAAGACGAGGATCGAAAACGCGCGAGTGAATGTCGCCGGGGATCCGCACGCGGGCGGACAAGCTCTCGACGCGACATTCTACCAACCGCGCTTCACGGCGAAGCCGCGGGATTTGAGGAGGGGGATGAGGCGGTCGGTAAGTTCGCCTTGGAGCGCGAGGGTGCGGCTTTCGATTTGGCCGCCGCAGCCGAGGGAGGTTTTCAGATCGTGGAGGAGCGATTCCAACTTTGCCTCAGACCAGGCGGGGGAGAAGCCTTCGAGGACGAGGACGGTTTTGCCGCCGCGGTGGGCGGTGGAGCGGCGGAGGAGGAGGCGTTCTTGGAAGGTAGGGCCGAGCGGCTCGCTCGGCCGTTGGTCTTGAGGCGGACCCGCGGGCCGCGGGTCCCTACCTTCTGGGGGAAGCTCGCGGCCCGGGAGGTCGAGGGTCGCGAAGGGACTGGCGAACGCGGCGGGCGCCGCTTCGGTCGCGATGCGTTGTTTCTTTTCGCGGGGCATGCGTTTCAGTGCGGGCGGTGGGCGGCGGCCGAGGACGGCCGCCCTCCCATGAGAAATGCGCTGGAGGGCGAACGTCCTCGCGAGTCGCTTGGCTTCGTTCCCATGGGTGCGGGTCAGCGCAGCCAGCGCTTCTTTTTGATGTAGACGAGGGGAAGGATGGCGGAGAGGAAGGTCAAAAGAATCGTCACGGGAAAGCCCCACTTCCAAGACAGCTCGGGCATGTAGGCGAAGTTCATCCCATACATGGTGCCGACCAGAGTGGGCGGGAGGAAAACGGCGGTGAGGATGGTGAATACTTTGACGATCTGGTTCTGCTGCATGTTCAGGATGCCCATGGAGGCCTGCTGCAGGTAGCGGACTTTGTCGTGCTCGAAAGCGAGATGGTCTTTGATCCCGGCAACGTCCGCGGCCAATTCGTTGACCCGGGCCTGCAACTCGGCGTCGGTGAAGCCGTCGACTTCGGCGTTGAAGTAGCGGACCACGCGCGCCAGTTGCAGCACGCTCTCGCCACTCTGCGAGATGAAGTCTTCGTAGCGCGAGAGTTCGGCGAGCAACTCGCTGATCTCGGTCATGGTGCCGGTTTTACCGGTGCCGAGTTCGGTCGGCATTTCGGCAATGGTCTTGGACAACTGCTCAAGGTCGGTGCCGACGGCTTCGACCCGGTCGGCCACGGTCTCGCTCAGAGCGAAGAGGAGGCCCCAGAGGATTTTTTGCGGGTTGTCGTAGAGGTGCGCTTTGCGGCGGATGCGCTGGGCGAAGATGGCCACGGGCATCAGCTCGATCTCGTGCAGGGTGACCACACAGTCCTCGTGGAGGATAAAGGTGAGTTTGTTGACCCGCGTTTCGTTTTCCTCGTCCTTACTGACCAGGCCCATGGTCATAAAGAGTGTGTCGTCTTCGTGGTAAATGGTCGGATGCTGCAGGGTGAGTTCGATGTTGAGGGCACCGCGCAGGATGTCTTTTTCCTCCGGGGTGGGGCGGAGCACGTCGATCCAGACCGCGTCTTTGAGTCCTTCGACGGTCTGCACTTCGCGGACAAAACGGAAGGTCTCGCCGTCCTTAAAAAACGCGGTGATCATGGTACGGGTTGGGGCGCGGTTTCGGGGCGCACGCTGTGCGGTTCGCCGCCGGGCAGGCCGTAGCGGGCCGCGTGGCTGGGGGATGGCGAGGAGGTTTGGGTCTCTTGTCCTTCGGGCTGCAGGTGATGGATGAGGAGCAAAACGCCGGCGATGAAGAGATACAGTCCGATCACCGCCCAGATGACTTCAGTTTCGAGGGCGTGCTTCGGCTTGTCCGGCGCTTGGTTCGGATCGGGCATGGCGAGGGCGTCCGGGGGAGACCCTGCAGCAATGCCCGAACAGGCGTGCGGAAGAAAGCAAAAAGGGCGTCCCTTGCGGGACGCCCTTGCTGAATGAATGACCGGCGCCGCTACATTTTGGCGTTACGCGTCGGCCGGAACGGCTTCTTGGTCGCGCTCTTTCATCGCGGCGCGGCGGCTGAGTTTGACTTTGCCGCGGTCGTCGACCCCGAGGCATTTGACCCAGATTTGGTCGCCGACCTTGACCACGTCATCCACTTTGTTCACGCGGAAGTCGGCCAGTTCGGAAATGTGGACGAGGCCGTCCTTACCGGGCATGACTTCAACGAAGCAGCCGAACTCTTTGATCGTGACCACCGTGCCTTGATACATTTCGCCGACTTCGATCTCCTTGATCATGCCGGTGATGATTTCCTTGGCCCGGCGCAGGCTGTCGCCATTGCTCGAGTAGATGTGGACCGAACCGTCGTCCTCGATGTTGATCTCTGCGCCGGTCTCCGCGACGATTCCCTTGATCGTTTTGCCGCCGGGGCCGATGAGGAGGCCGATTTTGTCGGCCGGGATCTTCACCGTTTCGATGCGCGGGGCATAGGGGCTCATTTCCGTGCGGTGTGAAGCGAGGGCCGCATTCATGACCTCGAGGATTTTGCCGCGGGCCTCGGTTGCCTCGTCGATCGCCTGCTTGAGGATGTCGAGGGGCAGACCGGGCAACTTGAGGTCGAGTTGGAAGCCGGTGACGCCTTGTGAGGTGCCGCAGAGTTTGAAGTCCATGTCGCCGAAGTGATCCTCGGAGCCGAGGATGTCGGTCAGCGTGGTGTAACGCTTCATTGCGCCGCTTTCGTCGTGTTCGCTGACCAGACCGACGGAAATGCCGGCCACCGGGCGCTTGATCGGCACACCGGCGTCCATGAGGGCGAGCACGCCGGAGCAGACGCTGGCCATCGAAGTGGAACCGTTGGATTCCATCACTTCGCTGGTGATGCGGATGGCGTAGGGGAATTCGTTTTCCGGCGGGATGACCGGCCGCACGGAGCGCTCGGCGAGGGCGCCGTGGCCGATTTCGCGGCGGTTCATACCGCCGAAGCGGCCGGCTTCACCGACGCTGAAGGGCGGGAAGTTGTAGTGCAGAATGAAGCGCTTGGTCGCTTCGCCGCCGGCGTAGGTGTCGAGGTTTTGCGCCTCGTCGGCCGGGGCGAGGGTCGCGAGGGCCATGGCCTGGGTCTCACCGCGCTGGAAGAGGGCGGACCCGTGGGCGCGGGGCAGCATGCCGACTTCGGCTTCGAGTTGGCGCAGGTCGTGCAGACCGCGTCCGTCGCAGCGTTCCTTGCGATCAAGGATGCTGATGCGGAAGGCTTTTTTCTGCAGGTAGTCGAAGGCTTGGCCGATGGCGAAAGGGGTTGCCTCGGGGAATTTCGCCTTGATCGCGGCTTCGACTTCGCCGCGCAGGGCGCCGACCGCTTTGGAACGGGCGACTTTGCCCGACGTGTAGAGGGCGGCTTCGATGCGGTCGCCGGCCACGGCGTAGGCGATTTCGAGCATGCCGTTGTCCACTGCAAGCGGCGGGTAGTCGCGCTTGGGCTTGCCGGATTTGGCGGCCAACTCGCGTTGCATGGCAATGAGTTTGCGCACCGGTTCCTGGGCGAAATCGAGGGCGGCTTTGAAATCGGCTTCGGGCAGTTCGTCACAGGCGCCTTCGATCATGATGACTTCGTTTTCTTTGCCGACGTAAACCAGGTCGAGGTCGCTCTGTTCACGCTGGGCGTGGGTCGGATTGATGACGAATTCGCCATTGACCCGGCCGATGCGGACGGCGCCGATCGGGCCGTCAAACGGAATGTCCGAAACGGTCAGCGCGGCGGAGGCGCCGTTGATGCTGAGCATGTCGGGGTCGTTCTCGCCGTCGGCGCTGAGCATGATGGTGATGATCTGCGTCTCGAAGAAGTAGTCCTTCGGGAAGAGCGGGCGCAGTGGCCGGTCGGTCATCCGCGCGGTGAGGATTTCTTTCTCGGTCGGGCGACCCTCGCGTTTGAAATAGCCGCCGGGGAATTGCCCGGCTGCGGCCGCCTTTTCCTTGTAGTCGACGGTTAGCGGGAAGAAGTCCTGCCCTTCGCGCAGTTTGGTCGCGGAGACGGCGGTGACGAGGACGATGGTGTCGCCGCAGCGCACCGTGACGGCGCCGTCGGCAAGTTTGGCGATTTTGCCGGTTTCGATGGTGATCTCGTTGTGGCCGACGGGGCCCGAGATGATGGTGTGTGACATAGGGTGTATTTACGGTTGTTGGTTGGTGAACACCGGCCCCGTTTCATCCCAAAGCACAGGATGCAAGGCTCCACAAGGGAGACCTGGAGCCCAGGCTGGGGTCTGAAGGACGGGGACGTGCGTTCTGATGGCTGGCAAAAGAACCGCCGCGAGCGCGGCGGCCTGGTTTATTTGCGAAGATTAAGGCTCTCGAGGAGCTTGGTGTAACGCTCGACGGCCGTGTCCTTCAGGTAGTCGAGCAAACTGCGGCGGCGGGCCACCATTTTGAGGAGGCCGCGGCGGGACGAATGGTCCTTGGCGTTTCCCTTCAGGTGCTCGGTCAAATGGTTGATGCGCTGGGTGAGGCGCGCGACTTGCACGTCCGCGCTCCCGGTGTCTTGATCATGCAGCGCCACGCTGCTCACGGCTTCCTTGGTCATAAATGCGAAATTAGGATATTAGCGGGAAAGCGGTCCGGGGCAAGGGGGAAGTTTGGGAAGGGAGGGCGGAAGGCGGAAACTGGCGGGCTGAGTGGAAAGGTGCGGCGGCCGGAGCCGAGGTTTTGGACGGTTTCCAAGCCCGTAATGGCGGGCGCTTGCCTTTGGAAGACCGGGCTGCCAAGTTGGCCAACGATGCAAACAAGTCCTCAAGGTCAACTCGCCGCCGCCGCCCGGAAGCAAAAGCCATTTTCCGTCAGTCTCCGCATGCCGCGGATCTTTTGCCTCGCAGCACTCTTCGCGCTGATCGCCGGCAGCGCAAACTCTCCGGCCAGCGACGGCGCGGCGGCCGGCAAAAGACCCGGCCCGCAGGCCAAGGAGTTGCTCATGACCTTCTGGAATCAGGTCAAAGATGCCGATACCAAGGGGCTGGAGGCCAGCCTTGATCCCAGTTGGCAGGTGGCCAGGGCCGACGGCAGCTTCATGGACAGAGCGGAATTCTTGGTCAAGGTCGGTAATGGCCAAATCGAGCTCGACGCTTTCAAGCTCGGCTCGATGAAAATCACCCGCCACGAGTCGTCCCTCGTTGTCCGGTATATGGCCGCCGCCGACTACACCATCAAGGGCAGCCGGTATAAGGGCACCCCCGCGCCGTATCTGGCGTCCTTCATCCATCGTGGTGGGCGCTGGTTCATGACCTCGCAGGCGAATTTTGATCTCCCCGCCAAGTAAGCCGCGGCCGGCCAAAGATTGATCCCCGTGCTGCGGCGCTTCATTTCCCGTGCGGATTCCGCTGATTTGGCGGAGGCCACCAACACACACCTCTTGTCATCGCACTCCCAGTCCGTTGGTCGTCTCCTTCTCCGCCCCCGACATTTAGTCGCATCAGCCTAATCCACATCTGTAACCATAAAAAACCATGAAAACATCCCACCTTGTCGCCGCCCAGCTTGCCGCCTTTTTGTTGACCGCGCTGACCCCGGCCTTCGCCCAATATTCATTTTCGCCGATCGACTATCCCAACTCCGGCAATACCACCTCCGCTTTCGGAATCAACAACACCGGGGTGGTCACCGGCAACTACCTCGACCCAGGCACGGGCTTGGTCACCGGATTTGTCTATGCCGAAGGGGCTTACACCAGCGTGGCTGTGCCGTCGGCGTTGAGCACGAGCCTCGGAGCGATCAACGGGGCGGGTCTTGCCCTGGGGACCTACGAGGCGGTCGGCAACACGATTCATTCCTTCACCTACGACGGTAGCAACATCACCTTCTTGCCCGATTTTCCCGGCACCGGCGTGACGGAGACCGCCGCCTACGGCATCAACAATACAGGCCGGATCGTGGGCGTCACCTCTTCCGATGCCTCGTTCGTGCCGTTCAGCGGATTTGAACTCGTCGCCGGGGTCTACACGTCCTACGTCTATCCCGGTTCGGTCTCGACGGGACTGCTCGGGATCAACGACTCGGGGGCGATCGTCGGCAACTATTTCGACGCCCAGGGTGGCAGTTTCGGCTTCTTGCTTCCGACAGGATTGGCCAGCACGCCGGTCGAGGTCAATTTTCCGGGCGCTGCGGGCACTTGGCCGCTTTCGATCAATAATTTCGGTGACATCGCCGGATTCTACGAGGATTCCGACAACATTGGTCACGGCTTTGTTTACGACGGCTCGACTTACCTCACCGTTGATTATCCCGATGATCCCGGACTTTCCCCGGTGGTTCCCGGAGAGACGGGGACATTTCTCTGGCAGATCAACGACCAAGGCCAAATCGCCGGAACCTACAACAATTATTCCAACGGGTTTGTTGCCTCTGTGGTCCCCGAACCCTCCACTTACGCTCTGGTCTTGTTGGGAGCAGGAGCGGTCTATGCTTGGGGGCGACGGAGAAGTCTGCCCAGAGGGTAGCCAGGCGCACGAAGCTTCGGCCGCCCTTTCCGCCGGTCGCGGGGTTGCCAGCGCGAAGGCCCGAGCCTAGGCTAAAGCCATGCACCCGGTGGTCAACATCGACGAGAAGATCGGCAAGACCGTGGGGCGGCGGCAACCCGGTGACCCCCTGTTGGTCGCCCCGGGCGATCGGGCCCGGAAGCGAGAGATGCAGAAAGCGGGCTTTTTTCCGCACTTTCCCAAAGGTGTGTATCGGTTCAAGACTTTCGAGGAGGCTGACCAGTGGATGATGAAAGCCATGACGACGGGGCGCCGGAGGGACTAGTCTCCCGCGAACCCTCCGTCGAAGACGTCGTCCATATCTGCCGTGAGCTCAACGCTCGCGGGGCTCGGTATATCGTTGTCGGAGGTTTTGCCATCAGGCAGGCCGGTTATTCGCGCACCACGATGGATATCGACCTGCTTGTTGATCCGGCGCCGGAAAATGAAACGAAGGTGTTTGCTGCCCTGGCCACGCTTCCGGATGGCGCCGCGAGGGAACTTGATGCGGGTGATGTGGCGAAGTTCACCGTGGTTCGTGTTGCCGATGAGGTTCTCGTCGATCTGATGGCCAAAGCGAGCGGCATCAGTTATGAAGAAGCCAAAGGCTTTATCCATTTGCGCGAATTCGACGGGGTGAAAATCCCTTTTGCCAATCCCGACCTGCTTTGGCGCATGAAAAGCCGCTCACTCCGTCCCAAGGACCAAGGAGATCTTTATTTCCTGCGCGAGTTATTTGCGGCCGAGGGACGACAACCGCCGGAATAAAAGCACCACCATCTTATGATATCCGTCGCACTCCCACCCAAAGCCCTCATCGGCATGGTTCATGTCGGCGCCTTGCCCGGCACGCCGCGCGCGTCGCAAACGGTCGACGAATTGGTTCGCGCCGCTGTGCAGGAAGTGTGGGCGCTGGCCGAGGGCGGGTGCGATGCCATCCTCGTGGAGAACATGCACGACATTCCCTACCTCAAACGCGAGGTCGGGCCCGAAGTCGTCGCCTCCATGACGGCTGTTTGCCGTGCGATCAATGAGGCCACCGATCTGCCCTGCGGCGTGCAGGTGCTGGCTGGCGCCAATGAGGCCGCGCTTGCCGTCGCCTTGGCGGCGGGGATGGATTTCGTCCGCGCCGAGTGCTTTGTCTTCGGTCACGTGGCCGACGAGGGATGGATGGATGCCTGCGCGGGTCCTTTGTTGCGCTACCGCAAGCAAATCGGCGCGGAGCACATCCCGGTGTGGGCCGATCTGAAAAAGAAGCATGCCGCGCACGCCATGACGGCCGATGTCAGTCTCGCCGAAACGGTCAAGGCCGCGGAATTTTTCGGGGCGGACGCGGTCATCGTCACCGGCGAAGCGACCGGACGTGAAACATCGACGGCCGATCTTTCGTCCGCGCGCGGCGCGACCAAGCTGCCCGTTATTGTCGGCTCCGGGGTCACCGCGGAAAACGCCGCGGCTATGTTGCAGCATGCCGATGCGGTCATTGTCGGATCCGCGTTGAAGAAGGACGGCCATTGGACCGCTCCCGTCGACCTCGATCGCGTCAAAGCGGTCGCCGCCGCGGTGCGCGCCGCACGCTGATTGCCTCATGGCCCGGATTCTTGTCGCGATGTCCGGCGGGGTGGACAGCTCGGTGGCCGCGCTTTTGCTTCGCGAGCAAGGCCACGAGGTCGAGGGCGCCTACATGAAGAACTGGATGGCCGAGTGGGATCCGCTCGGTCAGTGCCCGTGGGAAAAGGACGTGGCCGACGCACGCTCCGTGGCGGAAAAACTCGGAATCCCGTTCCGCGTGGTCAACCTTATCGAGGATTACCGCGAGCGCGTGGTGGATTATTTGCTCAAAGGCTACGCCGAAGGCGTCACGCCGAACCCGGATGTCTATTGCAACCGTGAGATAAAGTTCGGCGTCTTCTTGGACCTCGCGCGGCGGGAAGGCTTCGACGGCATGGGCACCGGACATTACGCGCGCATCGCCGGGGGCCCGGATGCTGCACGCTGCATCTACGAAGGTGCCGATCCCGGCAAAGACCAATCGTATTTTCTCGCCATGCTCCGTCCGGAGCAGATCACGCGCGCCTGGTTTCCGGTCGGTGATCTGCTCAAAAGCGAAGTGCGGGCCAAGGCCGAGGCGGCCGGCTTGGTTACCGCGGGAAAAAAAGACAGCCAAGGCATCTGCTTCATCGGCAAGGTGCGCATGCAGGACTTCTTGAAAGAATACCTGCCGGAAAATCCCGGTCCGATCGTCGATCTGGCCGGCCGCGTCCTCGGGCAGCACCGCGGACTGCACAATTACACGTTGGGACAACGCCGCGGCATTTGCGTGCCCTCGGCCGAGCCGGAGACGGCCTATGTCGTAATCGAGAAACGCACCGCGACGAACGAACTCATCATCGGCTACGACCGACCAGACACCGAGGGCCTCTATGCCAGCCGCGCCATCCTCAGCAATTTAAGCGCGGCCGGCCCCGAGTTGCCCGCGCAAGCCCGCATCGAAGCGCGTCCGCGTTACCGCGCCCCCCGTGTCGCCATCGATTTAACCCGCCGCGACGACGGCACGGCGGAGATCGTTTTCGCCGCGCCGCAACGTGCCCTCGCGCCCGGTCAGATCTGCGCCCTTTACGAAGGATCACGTCTTCTGGGTGGCGCGGTGTTCGCCGAGATCGGGTAAGAGCTGCGGGTCTTTTCGGCGTGCCGGCCTGAGGGCGCTTTTTCTCTATCCTCCGGGCAAGGCGAGGAGCCGCAGATTTCTCTCACCAAGACACGAAGGTCACGGAGCGGGAATGGCCGGAATTTTTTGAGCAAAAGGTCACGAAGTGAACGAAGGGGGTGGGACTGCCGTCGACCTTCGATCGCCGCATTTCACTTAGGTTTCAAGTCTTCGCCCTCTCTGCATCCTTGCAAAACGATGAACCAATCTCTGTCCGTGGCCGTTGTGTTTTGCGCTACGCTTTTCTTGTCTGTTTCCAGTGGCTATATTTTGGTCTTTGAGGCTGCTGCTGGAACGGCGAATTTCATGACCAACTCCACCCCTGGCCCCAACGAAACCCGCGGCGAAGCGGCAGAGGAATTTTTCCGGTCGAGGGGATTCGCGCGGCCTTTGGGCTGGGGCAAGCATCCTGCCGTGCTGGTCGGGGATGTCTTGGCCAAAATTGGCCGCGCGGGCAAAGCAGCCGGCCATTAGGCATGAAGAGGTCGGCTGGCCAAGTCGCGCTGGTCACGGGCGTGAGCCCCGGCTGTGCGGAAAAGTAAAAGCGGCGGGGGTCCGCACACGGCGGACAGGCTGCTCGCCCTCCACGGGGGATGTGGTTTATTCTCCCCACATCGTGAAAGTCGAGGAACCAGCCGCCGGATATCCGGCCCGCATCCCGGTTGCGCCCGAAGTGGCCCGGCGGGCCATGGATTTCGTGCGCAAGTTTCCCGGGTGTTTTTGGTTCTGGAAAGAGGAACCCTCCCTTTGTTTTCGCGACGATGTGGAGGCCGTGATCCGCAATCTTCGCAATTACGGAGACAAATCCGCGTGGGACGCGGCCAAGGAGTTGCGCCGATGCCTTTAACTCCGTTCCAAAAAGAAGTGATGTCCGTGCTGGCGGCTGAACGCCATGAGGCCAGCCACATGGCCGGTGGTCTTGTGCTCAATGCGTCGGATGACTCGGCCCGTTTTTCCCGCGACTTCGATATTTTCCACGACTCGGTGGAGGATCTCGTGGAGGCCAGCGAACGCGATGTGCGTGTCCTCGAGAATGCCGGCTTTGATGTTCGCAAACTTGAACGCGACGGCGAGTGGTCCAAGCCCGTTTCTTTCCGCAAGGCACGCGTGAGCAAGGTTGATGGCTGCGTCGATGTCGATTGGGCCCATGACTCGGCATTCAGGTTTTTTCCCATCGTCCAGGATGACCATCTCGGCTGGCGTCTCCACTTGTTCGACATGGCGACGAACAAAGCGCTAGCTTTGGCCTCCCGCATCGAGACGCGCGACTATGTCGATATCGTCGAACTCAGCAGGATTTATCCGCTCGAGGCCATCATCTGGGCATCCTGCGGCAAAGACCCGGGTTTCAATCCATTGTCACTCTTTCAGATGGTTATGCGATTTGCGCGCATCGATCCCGTCGATCTGGACAAAATCAAAGCCCGCCAGCTCGATCCCGTCGTGCTCAAGCAGGAATGGATCGCGGCGAGCGATCAGGCGCGGGAAGAAATGACCGCGCTGGCCGACGAACAACCCTACATGCCGATCGGTGTGGCTTTTGTCGATGCCAAGGGCGAGCCCGGTTGGATCCGGCGCGACCCCACGCTGCGCGTGCATCATCCGAGCTTGCGCGGATGCTGGCCGGTCGTGCATTAGGCGTTGCCGTTCCGGTGGAGGGCGGCCGGCCCCGGCCGCCGCGGGAGTTGGCGCGGCTCGCGGGGATCCGCCGCGGCGGACAGGCTGCTCGCCCTCCAGGGGTGTTGTTTGTTTTGAGCCGCGCAAAGCGTCTGGCTAGGAGTGCTATCCACTGCCACTATTCTCCTTCGATCCGTTATTAAGCCCGTCCGCCGATGTTTCGCCAGATCAAATCATCCCTCCCGCGCCTGCTGGTCTGCCTCCTCACCGCGGCGACGCTGGCTTCCTGCTCGCGGCCCGAGGAGTCGCCGATTCGGGTGGGCATTTTGCATTCTCTGACCGGGACTTTGGCGATCAGCGCGCGGCCGGTGGTCGATGCCACCCTGTTGGCCATCGAGGAGATCAACGCCCAAGGCGGACTCCTCGGGCGGATGGTCGAGCCGGTCATTGCCGACGGCACTTCCGACTCCGGCAACTTCGCGGTCGAGGCCGAGCGGTTGATCACCGAGGAGAAGGTCAGTGTGGTCTTCGGGTGTTGGACCTCTTCGAGCCGCAAGGCGGCGGGTCCGGTCTTCGAGAAACACCACCACCTGCTTTTTTATCCGGTGCAATACGAGGGTCTCGAGCAATCCCCCAACATCGTTTACACCGGCGCCACGCCGAATCAGCAGGTCATGCCGGCGGTGAGCTATGCCCTGGCCAACTTCGGACCGCGTGTTCTCCTTGTCGGGTCGGATTACGTTTTCCCGCGCACGGCCAACGAAATCATCCGCGACCAGGTCGCCGCGCTGGGCGGCGAGGTGGTCGGCGAATTGTATCTCCCGCTCGGCGGGAAAAATGTCGCCCCGATGATCGAGGCTATCGTCGAGTCCAAACCCGAGGTGATCCTCAACACGATCAACGGCGATTCCAATGTCGCCTTCTTCCGTGCCCTGCGCGAAGCGGGCTTCACGCCGGATCGTCTGCCCGTCATTTCGTTCAGCATCAGCGAAACCGAATTGCCCGAACTCGGGGCCGAGGCCATGGCGGGGAATTATGCCGCGTGGAATTATTTCCAGAGCGTCGACACGCCGGAGAACCGCACCTTTCTGGAGAAATTCCGCGCACGTTTCGGCGCGGACCGCGTGGTCTCCGATCCGCTCGAGGCGGCTTACTTCGGCGTCATGCTCTGGGCGCAGGCCGTGCGCGCCGCCGATTCGGCCGAACCCGCCGCCGTGCTGGCCAAAATCGGCGGTCAGGGCATGCGCGCGCCGGGCGGCCTCGCTTACATTGACGGCCCCACCCACCACGCCTGGAAATACGCGCGCCTCGGCCGCATCCGCCCCGACGGGCAGTTTGACATCGTGTGGTCCTCGGACAAACCGGTGCGCCCCATGCCCTTCCCGCTCTTCCGCACGCGTGCCGACTGGGAGAGCTGGCAGAAAGATCTCTCCGCCTCGTGGGGTGGAAAATGGGTCAGCCCGCGCGAAGAGGATGTGCCCGTGCCATGAAAAAATCCCGCCGCTCCCGCATCGCGAGGCAATTGCTCGTCTGGTTTTTGCTTCTGACCCTGGTGCCGCTCATCGCCGCGGCTTTTCTTACCACGCGCACTGCGCGGCAACTTCTGACCGACCAGATCGAGAACAACCTCCGGGCCATGGCCAACAATCTCGGCCGGCAGGTCGAAACGTTTTTGCGGGGGCAGGAACGCGACTTGCTTGTCCTCGCGGTGAACCCTGGCACGGCCGAGGCCATCGGCGCATTTTCCGCCGCCTGGAAGAATGGGGTGCTCGAGGAAAACCTCCACGCTGCGGCCGCCGCGCGCTTCGCCCCGTTCCTGCGCCGCGCCGCGGAATCGATCGGCACCGACGACATCTACCTCATCGATCCGGAGGGCCGCGTGGTTTTTTCCACCACGCGCGGACCCGATTTCGGCGTGAAGATCGACGAGTCCCCCGTGGCCGGCACCACGTTGGGCCGCACCGCGCAGTCCGCCCGTTTCACCCTCGGGCTCGAGCAATCGGATTTCGATTTCTACGCACCCGACGGGTTGCCCGCCACTTTTATTGCCGTGCCCGTGCTGGCCGGCGGGAAGTATCGCGGGCTCGCCGTGTTGCAGATTGGTGCGGCGGAGATCAACCGCGTGATCAGCGACACCTCCGGTCTCGGCGCGACGGGTGAGATGGTTGTCGTGGCCGAAAGTGCGGGCGGGCTGATGGCTGTGGCCCCGACCCGCCATGACCCGCAAGCGGCTTTCCGTCTGCGCGTGCCGGCCGAGGGACCTTCCGCCGCCTTGCGCGAGAGCATGAAGGGGTTGCCCGGCTTCGGGCCGGATACCGATTACCGCGGCAAGTCCGTGCTCGCCGTTTGGCAATACCTGCCCGCCCTGCGCTGGGGCGTGGTGGTGAAAATCGACGACGAGGAAGCCTTTGCCCCGGTCTCGCTTTTGCGTCAATTGTCCGTGGGCATCGCCTTGGTCAGCGGCCTCCTTGCCGCACTGGCCGCCTGGCTGGTGGCGCGCTCTTTCTCCCGTCCCATCGAGGAACTGACCGCAGCGGCCCACCAAGTCGCTTCGGGCAACCTGCACCGCCGGGCCGAGGTACGTAGCAACAACGAGATCGGCGAGCTGGCCGGCGACTTCAACCACATGACCGGCCAGCTGCGCGAGATGATCGAGACAATGGACGAAAAAGTGCGCCTGCGCACCGCGGAGCTGGCCGAGGCCCGGGACCAGGCCGAGGAAGCCAACCGCACGAAGAGCTCTTTTTTGGCCAATATGAGCCACGAACTGCGCACCCCGATGAACGCCATCATCGGCTACAGCGAAATGCTCACCGAGGAGATGCAGGATCTCGGGCAGGACGAATTCATCCCTGACCTGAAAAAAATCCACAGCGCGGGCAAGCACCTCCTCGGCTTGATCAACGACGTGCTCGACCTTTCGAAGATCGAGGCCGGCAAGATGACCGTCTATTGCGAGACAATTGAGGTGGCCACCATGGTGCGCGAGGTGGAATCGACCGTGCTCCCGCTGGTCAAAAAAAACGACAACCACCTCGAAGTCGAACTTCCTGCCGACTCCGGCACGATGCACAGCGATCTGACCAAGATCCGGCAGATGCTCTTCAACCTCCTGAGCAACGCGAGCAAGTTCACCGAGAAAGGAAAGCTCCGGCTCGTTGTCACGCGCAGCGTGGAAAACGGCGCCGATTGGCTGCGCTTCGCGGTGAGCGACAGCGGCATCGGCATGACACCCGAGCAGATGGGCCGCCTCTTCCAGGCCTTCAGCCAAGCCGACGCTTCGACCACGCGCAAATTCGGCGGCACGGGGCTCGGCTTGGCCATCAGCCGCGATTTTTGCCGGCTGCTCGGCGGCGACATCACCGTGCAGAGCGTTCCGGGCGAAGGCTCGACCTTCACCGTTGCCTTGCCGGCCGCGGCCCCGCAGGAGGAACTGCCGGCCGCACCCGCCGCGGCCGCGCCGGCCGGCACGACCGGAACATCCGCACGTCCCTCCGTCGTGGTGATCGACGACGATCCCACCGTGCTCGACCTGATGAGCCGTTTCCTGACCAAGGAAGGTTTCGACGTGCACACCGCGAGCAACGGCCGCGACGGTCTCGAGTTGGCCAAGACGAAGCATCCCGTGGCCATCACGACCGATGTGATGATGCCCGGCATGGACGGCTGGTCGGTCATCAACGCGCTCAAAGCCGATCCCGCCACCGCGCACATCCCGATCATTCTCGTCACCATCACCGACAGCCGCGAAATGGGCGTTGCCCTCGGGGTCTTCGATTACCTGGCCAAGCCGGTTGATTGGACGCGGTTGCGCGGTACCCTCGAACGTCTCGATCTCGGTGCGCAGGCCCGCACCGTGCTCGTCGTTGAAGACGACGAAGCTTCGCGCGACCAACTCCAACGCACCATGGTCAAGCAGGGTTGGAAAGTCCTTCTCGCCGGCGACGGCGTGGCCGCGCTCGAGGCGGTGCGCGAGACCGTACCGTCGCTCGTCCTCCTCGACCTCATGATGCCGCGGATGGACGGCTTTGAATTCCTCGACCACTTCCGCCGCGATCCGCGCTACGTCCATACCCCGGTGATCGTCGTCACGGCGAAAGACCTGACCGAAGAAGACCGCGGGCGCCTCAGCGGCCGCGTCCATTCGCTCATCACCAAAGACGGCTCCATCGTGAAAAAACTCCTCCCGCAACTCCAAGCCTACCTGCCGCGGCCGGGCGGCGGGTGATGCTTGCCGGCGGCGCCGCCTTCATGCGCTGGCGCAAACGGGCGAAGGTTTCCGATCCGGCCGGTGAAAAGTTCGACCAGATCAGGTTCGGGCACGGGCGCTGTAGAGGTCTGCCGCGTCGAAACCCTCCAGCAAGCGGCGCAGCGATTCCTTGAAGGCGAGACCGGCCGCCGGTTCAGGTTTCCAGTTTCCGATTTGGGCCTGTAGGCTGCGGAACATGAAAAGTTTGCTCTTCTCCCCGTGGTTGATGGTTTTACTTTGCGCCGCCCTCAGCACCCTGGCGGACACCCTCGGCACCGTGTGGTGGGAACAAAAAAAGATGTGGGTGCTGGTGGCCGTCATCGGCATCGCCCCTTTCGTCTTTCTGGCGTTCGGTTATGTCGGTTCGCACTTCGGCCTGGCCAAGGCCTCCAGCCTGACCAACACACTGGTGGTCATCGGTCCGATCCTCGTCGGCATCTTCTTCCGCGGGGAACTTCGACAACTCTCGGCGGTGGAATTGGCCGGCATGGCCATGGCCGTGACTGGCATCGTCCTGCTGACCGCCTTCAACTCGCACCAAGCCAGTGGAGGTCACGCCCACTGATCTTGGACCGAAAGAAGAAGCCGAGGGACTCATGAGCGAAACCAAGCCGCCAACCATGGAGGTCATCCCGGTCGGCGCCGCCAACCGGGATGTTTATAACAATCTCGCACAGGGCTATGAGGCGGAGTTCTTGGCCACCACCGGGAAAGAGCCCGATGCGCAAGGGGTCTTCGAGCTTGATACGAAGATGGGGAACGACGTCCGGGGATTCGTCCTGTCGGTTGCGGGAGTGCCGGCGGGACTCATCGCGGTCCGCCTCAAGGACGGCGGATCATTCGAGGTGGCCGAATTCTACGTCGTTCCTTCTTTCCGCAAACAAGCATGGGGACAGAAATTTGCCCATGCGGTCTGGCGGGCCATGCCCGGGAAATGGGAAATCAAACAAATCGCCGGCGCGGAGTATGCGGCCGAATTCTGGCGCAAGACCATCGGTGCCTTCCCGCCGATGGAGTTCCAAGAGGACCGGTATGACGATTCTTATTGGGGGATGGTTACGCGGCAGAGGTTTGTCATAGCTACTCCGCCAAGCACGTAGACTTTGCCTCTTTGGGTAGGGATCGGACGTGAAGCCCGCCGGGGTGCGGTGCAGAAGGTCGGCACGGCATGGCCCCAATTGATCCCGCTCGGACCGGCAGCACGTTGACACTCCTCGAACAGGTGCTAAATTTTATCCTTTGACCTCAGCCAACCAACGCGTTTGCCGTCTCTTGTTCGGCATCCTTACCCTCGTGCTCTTGGCCCCGCCGTCCAAGGCTCAGACCACCTACACGGCGATCCAAGATGTCAGCTCTTATGGATGGCTGGATCAATACAGCCTCAACACGCCGGATTTCAACTTCATCGGCCATGATGCCTGTGTCCCCACCTCCAGTGTCAACACGATGACGTATCTGCAGAACATCGCTCCCGGTTACTTCGGGACGAACCTGACCGGCTCGACGTATGCGGATTGGATCGGTGTGGATGCCACGCTTATTTCACCCGATTACATGAACACTACCCAAACTATTGGAACCTTAAATAACCACCTGCACTTCGGGCTGAACAAATACGTCGTGCAGAACAAGGGTTTCACCGAGGTGCAGTTCTCGGGAATGATCCCGAGTCCCTGGGAAAATCAGGCCAATCCCGCTCCCGAGCCCCGCCCTGCCACCATCGCCGACAGCCTCCCCACTTGGCAATTCCTCTACGACTCGCTGACCTCCGGAAGCGGCACCGTTCTCACGATGCGTTGGATAGACTCCAGCGCTGGGCATGCCGTCTCGCTCGGGGGTTTCGATTGGACTGACCTGAATGGAAATGGTCGCGTTGATTTTGACGAGAATGCCCAGCTCTATTTCGTGGATCCCTCGGACCCCACGCGAGGCACGGATCCCAGCGGAGGTGCCCAATTCACCTCGGGCAGAATCTGGGAGGCGGAGGTCCCCGATCCCACGAACTCGGCGGTTGTCTACAACACGCTGGTGTTGGCGTATGAGCCGTATGTTGGGACGAATCTCTGGGGCGGTCTCTCAGGCGGTGGCGGGCGCGGCGGCTGGGCGGGCGCCTACCTCACGGCCGCCGTGGCCATGACCGTCCCCGAACCGAGCACCTATGCGCTACTCGCCATCTCGACTGCCGGCTTGGTTGGCTTCGTCCTGCGCCGCCGGCGCCCATAAGGCGCGCGAAGTTTTGGCGTCCGGCGAAAAGTGCGACCAGATCAGGTTCGGGCACGAGCTATTCCGCCGGCGGACGACTTGACATTCATCCGCCAGGCACGATATTCCACCCCGCATGCTTGCCAGACACGACCTTCGCCTTCTGTCCGGGGTTCTCTTACTCCTGCTCTTGTCCACTCCAGCCAGGGCCCAGACGAACTACACTTCGATCCTCGATGTCTCCTCTTTCGGATGGCTGGATCAATTCAGCCTCAACACACCGAATTTCAACTTCGTAGGCCATAATGCCTGTGTCCCCACCTCCAGCGTCAACGTGATGACGTATCTGCAGAAGGCCGCGCCCGACTACTTCGGGACGAATCTGACCGGCACGACGTATACGAATTGGATCGACGTAGACACCACGCTCAGTGCGCCCGGATACATGAACACCTCGCCGACTTTAGGAACCCCCTACAACCGTCTGCACTTCGGGCTGAACAAATACGTCGTGCAGGACTTGGGTTTCACTAATGTGCATTTCTCTGGAATGATCCCGAGTGCTGCCTGGGATAGTCCTCTGAACCCGCCCGCTCCCGAGCTCCGCCCTGCCACCATCGCCGACAACCTCCCCACTTGGCGATTCCTCTACGACTCGCTGACCTCCGGCAGCGGCACCGTTCTCGGATTGACCTATACGAGCCTCAAAGCGGGGCATGCCGTTTCGCTCGGAGGGTTCGATTGGATCGACTCGAATGGGAATGGTCGCATTGATTTCGACGAGAATGCCCAGCTTCATTTCGTGGATCCCTTGGATCCCACGCGAGGCACGGATCCGTATCCGATCGGGGGCGCCAAGTTCACCACGGGTAGAATCTGGGAGGTTGAGATCCCCGATCCCACGAACTCGGCGGTTGTCTACAACACTCTGGAGTTGGCCTACAGCCAATATCAAGGAACCAATGTTTGGGGCGGTCTCTCAGGCGGTGTCGGGAGCGACTACGGACTGGCGGGCGCCTACCTCACGGTCGCCGTGGCCATGACCGTCCCCGAACCGAGCACCTACGCGCTACTCGCCATCTCGACTGCCGGCTTGGTTGGCTTCGTCCTGCGCCGCCGGCGCCCATAAGGCGCGCACAAGTTTTCGCGGCCGGCGAAAAGTTCGACCAGATCAGGTTCGGGCCCGGGCGCTGTAGAGGTCTGCCGCGTCGAAACCCTCCAGCAAGCGGTGCAGCGGCTGCTTGAAGGAGGGACCGGCCAGAGATCCGATCCATTGGATGCCGTGAAGCAACTCCTCCCGCACCTCCAAGCCTACCTGCCGCGGCCGGGCGGCGGGTGATGCTTGCCGGTGGCGCCGCCTTCATGCGCTGGCGCAAACGTGCGAAATTTTCCTGTTTTTTCCATCGCCGCTCACCAGCAACTAGGCCGCTGCCCTTCGCGACGGGGACCAAAGTGCGTTGGTGTGCAGATCGGTGACGGGGAAGCATAGATCGTAGTCGCCCCAGGTCAGATTTCCGTCTTCGAGGCGGTAGGCGAAGAATTTTTCCTGATCGAGAAAAGCCCGGGTGTCAGGATGCTGGGCATCACGCAGGAACGGCCCGAAGTCGACGATTTGCTCGGAGGCGTCGTCGAACTGCAAACGCAGGCCATAACCACCCACATTCTCGGCACTCGTGATGTTGATGATTGCTGGATTCACGAATGTTTTCGCTGATGCGTTATCGCGCGGCGAGCGCGAGCTTGATGTCTCCCTTGGCCACCATGTGCAGCACACTGGCGGCGAGCGTCTGGTAAGGAAGTCCGGCTTCCTCGGCCCGGGCACGTAAACCGGCGATGGTTTCGTGCGTGGTGCGGATGTTGATTCGCGCCGGGCGGGCCGGCTTGCGGGTGATGGTCATTTTCGCCGCGGTTGTCGGCGAAGGCAGGCCCAAGGCGCGCTGTTGCGCGCGGGTGAGCTCTTTGCTTTGGTCAAAGCGCCAACATTGACCGACCGGTTCCTCAGCGTAGCTCGTTTTCTTTTTTTTGGTCTTCATAGGCTTTCTTCTGTTTGCGCCAATATCCGGCGCCGATCACACGAATGGCATCGCCTCGCAAGGTGAACCGCACGTTGAGCACGCCATGGCCATCATGGCTGACGGCATAGGACCGCGGTTCGTCGGAGCTGTGTGTATCGTTCGGGACAATCATGCGCTGCGCGTCCTGGAAAACTTTCCGCACGGCGGAAAAGTCGATGCCGTGCTTGGTGAGGTTGGACGCCTCCTTGTCCGGATCGAATGCCAACCGCACGCACACAATGTGTGCCTTTTGGCATCATTCGTCAAGGCCGCCCGAAGACAACACGGCGGTCCGCACGGCGAGTACCTTCACCATCACCGCCATCCCCGAACCCTCGACCTACGTCGCCGCGCTCGGCCTGCTCGCCCTGATGCTCTGGCCCCTCCGCCACCGGTTGATCAAGGACGCCAAAAGCATCCTCGGCCTGCGCGCCCCGCTGCGCGACCGCCTGGCCGGCAAGGCGTGATTTCGGAAGTCCTTGAGGGGGGGACAGCTCGATCCGAAAAGAGGAAAGGCACTTAGCCACAGCCGAGTCTGCGAGACAGCCGCAGGCAAATAGAAGAAGATAAAAGGCAGGATAAGATTTTGCCCGACTGACATCGGGCAAAATCAATGGCCTCGAAGACCGGCTTCGATCGCAATGCCTTTTACGGACGTCTGTTTTTTGCCGGGGTCACACGGCAAAAAACAATCTGGTTCTGTCATCCGTGTTAATCCTCTTTAATCTGTGGCTCGCCTTTTTGTCGGCGGCTGTTTGGTCGCCGCGGCGACCTATCTCCACTGCGTTACGGTATCAGTTGATCGCCACGGCGACCTATTTGCCGTGGGCTATCTCCGGCTTCGCCTCCGGTTCGCCAAGCCTCGGTATCAGTTGATCGCCACGGCGACCTATTTGCCGTGGGCTATCTCCGGCTTCGCCTCCGGTTCGCCAAGCCTCGGTTCGCTCCGCTCGGCTGAGGCCAGCCAACCTTACCGATTGGAAGACAACAGTCCGAAAGCTTCGGGCGATTGGTATCAGGCCACCTTCGCGTGGCGAATGGCGGCTTCCGCGGCAAGGCTCATGTTGCCATGGCGGTCGGCGAGGCGCTCGAGCTTGTCGCGCACCTCGGGCGCCAGAAGCAGAGTTGTCCGCACGTGGGGACGCGGCTTGCGGCCGGCGCCCGAGCGTCGGCCGCCGCGCATCGAGAGCAGTGTCTCGCCGGCGGCCTTACGGATGGCGGCGAGTTGCTTGGCTTTGGCGCGGGCGGGGGTCGCGGGCAGGGCGTCTTCGATTTTCCGTTCGTCGGCGTCGAGCGGCACGCGCAGGGATTTTTTCACGTTGTATTTCATGGGTGGTAGATTTTGTGGAGTCCGCGGTCCCTCAGGCTCTGCTTGTTCGCATCGCCCAGAAGGATGCGCACTTTGAAATAAGTAGCATCAATTCAAGTGTTGGCAAACCTAGGGGTCTTCCTTGATCGCACTCTCCAAGCGAGGCTGATTTTTCCCGTAATTTGCTCTTGTCAATTTCCGGGGCGGGGATAGAACGCCCCAGTTATCACTTTTTCAGGTTCCACGGCCGTGAGCCTTTCTTATTGGTGACACTGCAGTTTTGTCGGCGAACCCCACGGCCAAAACATCCGAACCATGAAAAAAACATCCTCATTCCTCACCGGCTTTCTCGCGATGCTTATCGCGGCGGGCCTTCTCTCCTCTGCCGGCACCGTGCAGGCGGCGCTGATCACCATCGACTGGGTGACGGTGGGTGATCCGGGGAATGCGGCTGATACCACCGGATACGGTGCCGTGGCCGACTCGTTCCAGATCATGAAGTTTGAGTTCCAAAACTCGCAGTATGCGGCCTTCCTGAACGCCGTGGCGGCGACCGACCCCTACTCGCTCTACAGCGGGGCCATGGGCAGCAACGCCCGTGGCGGCATCACGCGAAGCGGTTCGTCGGGGTCGTATACCTACGCAGTCAAGGCGAACATGGGCGACAAGCCGGTGAACTACGTGAGTTGGTTCGACGCGGCGCGGGTGGCCAACTGGCTCCAGAACGGTCAGGGCTCGGGAGACACGGAGACGGGGGCGTACACGCTCAACGGGGCGACGACCGGCAATGCCGTGGCCGTGAACCCGGGAGCGTTATATTTTCTGCCGACGGAAGATCAGTGGTACAAGGCGGCGTACTACAAGGGCGGCGGCACGAACGCGGGCTACTGGGACTACGCCACACAGAGCGACACGGCTCCGAGAACGGTGACGGCGGGAAGCGACCGGAATCGGCTCGGCCGGGAACACGGGCAATTTCGCGAACTACAACAAGGGAGCCGATTGGAATAGCCAAGACGGCAACGTGACGACGGTGGGCGCAAATGGCGGAGCGAGTGCCTACGGTGCCTTTGACATGAGCGGCAACTTACATGAATGGAACGATCTCACGGGTGCTGCCGGCTCGTCTCGTGGGCTTCGGGGCGGCAACTGGCTCTTCGACGCGTTCTTCTTGTCGTCCTCCTTCAGGACCACGGCCGCCCCGTCGGACGAGAACAGCTTCATCGGTTTTCGTCTCGCCACCGTCCCCGAGCCATCGACCTACGCGCTGCTGGCCATGGCCGGAGCGGGGTGGCTGCTCTGGCGGCGCCGGAAAGTTTCCCTTTGAACTTTGGGGCTTTGACCCTTTGCGAAGGAGAAGGCGAGGGCAGGTTGCCCCGGACCGCGCGGGGCCGCGCTCATTCGGCCTGCAGAGGATTTTTCCAATCGAAGCCGGGGAAACTCGCGAAGTCGCTGTCGTGGGTGCAGAGGGTGGCGCGGTTTTCCATCGCGTGGACCGCCAAGGAGGTAGCGGAGGTCACCGCGCCGACAGCAAATTTTAGACCAGGCTGTCCGCGTCGCCACCCGGGCCAGTGATCATTTCGTTGGATTTTTCGAGGTTCAATTTGACTTCGCGGCCGGGCTGCATAGTTTTTTTAGAGTTTGTTGTAAAAGACGCCCGCATCTCTGCTCTAATGAGACGTTGGTTGAATACAATTCGTCGCGGTCGCGGCTTAGAAAAACACATCTTTGAAACGTCATACACTCCTTTCTCTTGCCGCCGCTCTCCTTCTGACCTTGCCCACGGGGAGTGAGGTCCGCGCGGATTGGTATTTTCCGACGTCTTCGTCACCAGGCGTCTCTCTTCAGCTGACCAACGGCGACGTCGTCATCTCGTGGGACAAGACACTTACGGGTGCGGTGGACGTCGAGCACAGCACGGATCTGACGGACCCGTCGAGTTGGATTGCCCTTTCCCAAGGGAATACCGATGGCAGTTTTCAGCACGCGTTGGTCAATGCGACGAAAGGATTCTACCGATTGAGGCCCGTCACGTCCGTCCCCCCACAGGCCCCGGCAGCTGTGCAAGAGCTTGCTGCGACAACGACTGGCGTGGGCGAACTCACCGTCTCCTGGGAGGCCCCGGCTACGGGCGCTGCCACCAGCTACACCGTCACGATGACGACGATGGGGGGCACCGGGTCGTCGACCCAGACGCAGGTCACCACAAATCCATCGGTCACCTACACGGGGCTTTCGCCGGCGAATTCCTTTGCGTTTTCGGTCACGGCCTCGAATGCGGCAGGGACGGGCATCGCGGCCCAAACCAGCTTCGGGCAAGCGCCGTTTCTGTTTCCTCTCGGTCCCAGTGCGCTCACCACGGGCCTGGACGGGTCGGTCTGGGTGACGCAAGACAGCGGCTTTATTGACGGCATCGACACAGGGCTCGTCGAGGACATGCTGCCCGGCGCTGTGCAGCAGATCGTGAACAACAACGGCGTCTGGACGGCGGCCCAGCCAGCGATTGGTGTCGGCGTAGCGCCAGCCGCCCTCACCACGGGCCTGGACGGGTCGATCTGGGTGGCGAACCTCGGCAGCGAGACCATCCAGCAGATCGTGAATGTGAACGGAGTTTGGACGGCCCAGCCAGCGATTGGTCTCGTCGGATTTCCCGTAGCTCTCACCACCGGGCGGGACGGATCGATCTGGGTGGCAAACTTCATGGCGGTAGGACCAAATCAGAAAGGCACCGTCCAGCAGATCGTGAACGAAAGCGGCATCTGGACGGCCCAGCCAGCCATTACCGTTGGGGTCGGATTGATTCCCGAGCCCAGGAGCTTGACCACGGCCCTCGACGGTTCGATCTGGGTGACGACCGGTATCTCCGTCGTGCAGGTCGTGGAAAACAACGGCGTCTGGGAGGTCCAACCGGCGATTGAGACCCTTTCTGGTAGCACCACACAGGGGTATGAAGGCGGGTCAGCCCACGGCCTCACGGCTGGCTTGGATGGGTCGATTTGGGTGGCGATTCCGGGAAACGCCGGCCAAGCCGTGCAGCAGATTGTGAACGACGGCGGTGTCTGGACGCTCCAACCAATGATAGGTGTCGGCCAAGGCCCCAAGCGCCTCACCACTGGCTTGGATGGGTCGATCTGGGTGGCGAACTCCGACAGCGCCACCGTCCAGCAGATTGTGAGCACCAACGGGGCTTGGATAGCCCAGCCGGCAATTGGTGTTGGCAACGGCCCTATCCCCCTCACCACGGGCCTGGACGGGTCGATCTGGGTGGCGAACGTCAATGACTTCACTGTCCAGCAAATTGTGGTTCCTCCCCAGAGCGGGCCAACCAATCTGGCCGCTGTCTTCGGCCCTGCTGCCGGGCAAATGACCCTGGCCTGGCAGCCGCCGCCGGCGGACGGTGGCTCTCCGGCGGTTTCCTACACCGCGACGGTAGCGCAGGGCGATTCTTTCCAGACCATCACAACGAGCTCGACGTCGGTCGTGTTCGACGGGCTCACCCTTGGTAGTGGCACGACCTATTTCACCGTCACGGCTGCGAACTTTGCGGGGGCGGGCGCTACGGTCAGCCATCAAATCGATGCCGCCGGAAACACGATTCCGCCGCAACCATACACGGCCTCCGGTTTGGCCATTGACGGCACGCCATTTCCCGGCGGTGGCTTTGATGGCGACGGCAATGCTTACTCCTGGGAGGCGATGGGGAGCGCTGCGTCGGGTGGGATGCGGGTCGGCAGCACGCTGGCCTGGAATGGGGTGACCTTCGACCTTGCCGGCCCCAATCAACCAAACGTCACCTGGGCCGCCGGGCAGACGATCGATGTCGCACAGGGCGATTTCAACACGCTGAACCTCGCCGGTGCCGCGGTCAACGGGTCCCAGCAGAACCAGCAAATCACGCTGACCTTCACCGACGGCTCGAGCGTGGTCTGGACGCAGTCGTTCAGCGACTGGTGCAGCCCGCAGAACTACGGCCACGAAGCGATCGTCTCCACGCAGTCCTACCGCGACACCGCGTCAGGCGGCACGGATCAGACCACCAACCACATCTACGGTTACAGCTACACGATCCCAGTTGGCAAGACGCTGGCCAGCATCACGCTGCCCCAGAACCCGAACGTTCGCCTGCTCGACATCGAGATGTCGGCGGCCACGTCGGTGAACCTCTCGGGCGCCTACACCTCGTGGGGCATCGCCAACGGGGCACATCAAGTGGCCAACCATCAGGGCTTCGATGGCGGCGGCTATTACTACTACTCCGGGAATCTCCAGTCGACGATCACCTGGAGCGGGGCGACCTTCCAGTTCGGACCGGTGCCAAACTCCAGCAACGGGCAGAACAACTTCGTCCAGGCCAAGGGGCAGTCGATCGATCTGCCGCAGGGCGACTACGGCTGGCTCTACCTCGCCGGCGCCGCGGCCAATGGCAACCAGCAGAACCAGCCGATCACGCTGACCTTCACCGATGGCTCGACGGCCACGTGGACGCAATCGTTCAGCGACTGGACTGGGCCGCAGAACTACGCAGGCGAGGTGATCATCCAGCAGCAGCCCAATTGGGTGAACCAGGTCGGCAACGTCCATCCCCAGGCCAACTATGTCTACGGCTACGCCTACCAGGTCCCGGCGGGCAAGACGCTCGCTTCCATCACACTCCCGAACAACCAGAATGTTGGCATCTTGGGGATGACGATATTGGGAAACACAATTCCGCAGCAACCGTATGCTATCGGGCTGGCCACCGACGGCACGCCATTCTTCGGCGGTGGGTTTGATAGCGATGGCTACGCTTACTCGTGGGAGGCGATGGGGGACGCCGATGCGTTTTCGGTCACACTTCCAAGTGGTAACACAGCAATGTTGGGCGGGATGCGGGTCGGCAGCACGCTGGCCTGGAATGGGGTGACCTTCGACCTGGGCAGCCCCAATCAGCCGAACTTCACCTGGGCCGCCGGGCAGACGATCGGGGTGCCGCAAGGCGACTACAACACGCTGAATCTGGCCGGCGCGGCGGTCAACGGGTCCCAGCAGAACCAGCAAATCACGCTGACCTTCACCGACGGCTCGAGCGTGGTCTGGACGCAGTCGTTCAGCGACTGGGGTAGCCCGCAGAACTACGGCCACGAGGCGACCGTCTCCACGCAGTCCTACCGCAACACGGCGTCGGGCGGCACGGATCAGTTCACCAACTACATCTACGGTTACAGCTACGCGATCCCGGCCGGCAAGACGCTGGCCAGCGTCACGCTGCCTGAGAACCCGAACGTTCGCCTCCTCGACCTCCAGATGTCGAACTCAACCCCGGTCGACCTCTCGGGCGCCTACAACTGGTGGGGCATCGCCAACGGGGAACATCAAACGGATAATAATCAGGGCTTTGGGGGCATGGTCAACGAGACTCCGGAAGGCCATTACTATTACTCTGGGGAACTCGGGTCGACGATCATTTGGAGCGGGACGACCTTCCAGTTCGGACCGGTGCCAAACTCCAGGGACGGGGAGAACAACTTCGTCCAAGCCAAGGGGCAGACGATCGATCTGCCGCAGGGCGACTACAGCTGGCTCTATCTCGCCGGCGCCTCGGGCTCTGGCAACCAGCCTAACCAGCAGTTCACGCTGACCTTCACCGACGGCTCGACGGCCACGTGGACACAGTCGTTCAACTCCTGGATTTTGTCGAATGGTACAGGGGCTGTCGAACTCTACGCGGGCGAGACAATCATCCAGACGCAGTCCAAGTGGGTGAACGAGGTCGGCAATGTCCGTTCCAAGTGGAACTACGTCTACGGCTACGCCTACCAGATCCCGGCGGGCAAGACGCTCGCTTCCATCACCCTCCCGAACAATGTGAAGGTTGGCATCTTGGCAATGACGATGGTGGAATAGCTGACACCCGCGATGACGGTCCCTTTGATCATCCCCGGAGCACGGAGCCACACCGTGAGGGTGGGCCGTATCAAGAAAACCAGATCATGAAAAAAACCAGCCTGCTCTTGGCGCTCGCCGCCTTGACCCTTAACTTCAACCTCCAGGCGGCGCTGCTCACGATCGACACGGTCACGGTGGGCGATGCGGGCAACGCGGCCGACACCACCACCTACGGTGCGGTGGCCGATGTCTTCGCCCTCGGCAAATACGAGGTGACCATCGGGCAATACACCACCTTTCTCAATGCCGTGGCGGCGACAGACACTTACTCGCTTTACAACTCGGGTATGGCGACGAGTCTGAACATTGCTGGAATTACGCGGACCGGAAGCAGTGGGAGTTATTCTTATTCGGTGTCGGGCAGTGGCACCCGGCCAATTACTTATGTGAGTTGGTTTGATGCGGCCCGTTTTGCCAACTGGATGAACAATGGCGCGACCAATGGGGCAAGCACGGAGACGGGTGCTTACACCCTCAACGGGGCGACCAGCGGGGTCAGCTTCACCAAGAACGCCGGGGCGACTTGGTGGATGCCCAGCGAGGACGAGTGGTATAAGGCCGCCTACTACAAGGGTGGCGGCACCAATGCCGGTTACTGGGATTATCCGACCCAGAGCGACAGTGCCCCGGGCAACGCGGTCGGCGGGGCGGCCAATCAGGCCAACTACAACAATGGAGTTTATTCCGTCACGCAGTCGTCGACCTACTCCGGCACGCAGAATTACCTGACCGATGCCGGCGCCTTCAGCGCGAGCGACAGTGCTTATGCCACCTTCGACCAAGGCGGCAACGTGATCGAATGGAATGACGCGGTGACCGGTTCCAACCGGGTCACCCGCGGGGGCTCTTGGAACTTCAACGCGACCTTCCTTCCGTCTTCCCACCGCAACGGCGTTGACCCCACGGTCGAGGACGGCTACGTGGGATTCCGTGTTGCCACCGTCCCCGAGCCATCGACCTACGCGCTGCTGGCCGTGGCCGGAGCGGGGTGGCTGCTCTGGCGGCGCCGGAAAGTTACCCTTTGAGCTTTGGGGCTTTGACCCTTTGCGGAGGAGAAGGCGAGGGCAGGTTGCCCCGGATGCGCTATCTCTCCTTCCTCGGGATGAGCGGCCTCTCCGAGCAGGAGGCCAGGCGTCCGCAACACTATTGACGACGGCCCTGGATCCTATCACCCGTGATCTCTCCCGGCAGACGCTGCCGCGCCTTCACGCCGCACGAACAAGGGAACACCGGGATGAATAACACGATGACGAGCACGCCGATCACTTACCATCTCTTCACCAAGGCTGAGGCGGACGAGATGGCGCGATTTCTTGGTGAGGTATTCGCGCATCGAGATCCCACGGCGTTGGCGGTCGGGCTGACTGCCCCGGAATTCGAGAGCTTCATCCGACTCTACGGCCCGAAGGCGGACGCCGAGGGCAGGCACTGACCACGGCTCCGGAGTAAGTGCCGCCGGAGGTCAGTGCGGCCCGCGCCCCTAGTCTGCGGGCCAGGAGACGTTGGTATACGGCGTGGACCGAAACTGCGCTAATAACGGCTCACGTAGTAGAGGTAACTCACCGCGAGGCCGGCGAAGTAAACGAGGGGGAAGGCCCACCGGGCCACATGGTCCACCCGCACCGCCGCGGCTTTGTGCCCCGCCTTGCACATGGTGGTCAGGACGAGACTCTCGAGCACGGAGAGGCACATCACCAAGAAGGAATAGAGCAGGACCGTGTCGGTAAAGGTGAAGTAGGAAATGCGCGGCATGGAACCCTCGATGAGAAACTGGTAGGCGACGATGGTCAGGATGCCGATGAAGGCGACATTGAGGCGGTCCGAGAGGTTGTCCACCTCCATCCAGAAAATGGCCCACATGAGCAGAACGAGGATGATCAGCGGCAGGATGACCTTCCAAACAACGCTCGCCGACTCGCGCTGCAGGGTGATGGTGAAAAGAAGCTCGGAGACCGGCCTCGCTTCGCCGTAGTAGCGTTGGCTCGACAGCCCGGAGACCATGTCGAGGTTGAGCAGGCGCCATTGCGCGATATTGACCCGGCCGTTTTCCATGACGTGTTCTTCGGTGGCGCCCATCATTTGTTCGTTCACCTCCAGGAGCACCTCCCGGCTGTCGGTGCCGAACGCCACCATCCGGGCCTCCAGCGTTTGCGTGTCGAAGGGGAATGGTTGCAGTTTCATGGGGGTCTCCAGCGTGACGTTGCGCGCCTCCAAGAAACGGACATGCCCGTCCGGCCGAACCTCGATCTGGATGGCGCTGATGTCGCCCGCACCGATTTCGTTGATGATCACCAATTGCGGCCACCAACCGGCGAAGACTTCGTTGAATTGGAATTGTCCCTGGAAAAGTTTCATCTCCGTTCCTTCCGCCGCCGGGTCGAAGGCCAGCCGCGGGTCCTCCCACTCCGCCACCGTGACGAGTTCGATTTGGAAAGTTTCATTCACTTCGTCCAGATCGAGGATATCGGCGAGGAAGACCCCCACTTTGACCACGGTCGGCGAGGCCGGTGGATTCGGCATCCCGGCGTCAATGGCGCGCGCCCCACCCAGGGAGGCGACCAGAAAAATCAACCCGGCAACCCAGACCGGCGGATGGGTAAAGCCACGGAAGATTCGGAGCAGGCGGGAAATCATTTGCGGGGCGTCATGGTCGGTCCGGCAGCATGCCATTCCGGTTGTTTAGCAGAGCGGCGGGATGGAGGCGAGTTTTGACGCTGGAATTGGCGGATCAGAAGAGTGGAAGCGGCGGTGACGCCACTTTTACTTTTTGCCTTTGACTGCATCGCTACGCCTCAGGCCGCGCCGAGGTCCGCGATGGCCGAGGCCAGCTGCTCCAGCCGCTGCTCGCGCGAACCGCAAAGCTCGATCAGGCGGGGCGCGTTTTGTCCGGGCATCACGCCAAACCGGCCCTCGCGGTAGATCTGCTTGAAAATGGCGTCGACCGCGTCGCGGTAGGCGTGGTCGACCGGACGGATGCCGTCCTCCTCCATGGCCACCGGCCACTGTTCCGAGCAAGGCACGAAGGCGAGGATATCGAGGTGATCGAGGGACTCGCGCACGGCGGGAACCATCGATTGCACGAAGGCATCATCGATGTCGGTCGTGCCGCAGTCCGCGGTGTATTGCGAATAGGCGAGATAATCGACCGGCGCGCGGTCGAAGATGACGTCTTCCGAACTCGAAGCGTAGCGGTGGAGCCGGCTGATGTTGTAGTAGAGCTGGATCCCATTGTGCAGGCGCGTCGAGGCATCGCGGAAAAGGATTTTGTAGGGTCCGTGCAGACTTAGGGCCCGGTAGGGCTCCTCCTCGCGCGTGTAGCCGGCGCGGGAGGCGACCCAGTCGTTGACCACGGTCGATTTGCCGAGCGAATGGGAACCGGAGATGGCGATGCGCATGGAGAGTTGTGCCGGCGAGGGGGAGGGAACCGCTGTTTGGTCCACGCCGTGACGGCATGGTGTCAGGAAAGCCCGGCCGGAGCAACGCGAAGGCGGGGCCGGGATTTTTACCGGTCATCATCCCGTCGAGGCGCTTATCATCCGGCCTCGCGCATGGTGGCGATGATCGTCTCGACCGATTCGGCCGTGGTCTGCTCCTCGGTGCGCACGGTGACGTCGTAGTCGAGATCGTGTGCGTGACACAGTTCGTCGCTGCGGCGGGCGAGGCCGAGGGGCCGCCCTTCGAAAGCGCCATCGCCACGGATGGCCTCTCGCCGCTCCAATTCCGTCACGGAGCAGAAAACGCCGACGAAGAAAATGCGGGCGCCGGAATCGCGGAGAATGCCGAGAACTTCGTCTTTCCATTCTTCGTCCTGCAGGAAGTGGTCGATGACGAGATTCGTGCCGAGCGCGAGATGTTGGCCCCAACTCCGGTGGATTCCGGCCAGCAATTTGCGGCCGTGCGGATTGAGGACCAGTCTCAGCCGCGGACTTCCGCCGTGCGGGCCGGACACATGGCTTTCATCGGTGTATTCCCATGCGGCGCGTCCGTCGTGCGGTGCGCGGGAAACCAGACGGGTCAGGTCGCCACCTTGCAGTTGCACGAAGCTGACCGGATAAAGTTTGTTCGACATCAAGCCACCGACATCGTCGAAAGCGACGCGGGCGAAGGCGGCGTCGGGATTGCCATCGGCCAAATCGGCAAGACGGTCCTGCAAGGCGCGGCAAAGGGTCGATTTTCCGGAGGAACTCGGTCCGTTGACCAGAATCGCCACGGGCGCGGGGCGCGGAGCCTTGGCGGAACTGGTCTTCATCTCGGCAACGGGGCTCCTGATCAGGCCGCGCGGCGCGTGGCCATGATCTTCGGGAGCAGGATGTCCTTAATCCAGTTTTCGAGAACACCGCGAAGGTGCGTGAGGAAGGTGACTGAGTAGATGAGGCGCAGCGAGGCGAGGAAGTATTTGTTCTCGTCGAAGAACGCGCGTTCTTCGGCGCTCATGCCGGCGAAGTAGTGCTGCTCGAAGTGGTTCCAGAATTCCAGGCCGTGCTCGGTCGGGATTTTCGTGGCGAGCATGCTGAGCCCCAGTTCGGGCACGCCGTAGATCATGTAGATCAGACCGAGATCAAAGAGGTAGCTGCCCGTGGAGAAGTCTCCCATGTCGATGATGACCAGCTCGCCGTTCTGCATCATGATGTTGCTTGAGTGCAGGTCGAAATGGACGCAGGTGTCCGCGTCGGGCATGGCCTCGAGCTTCTCCATGAGGTATTCGCTCTCCTCGGGCGTGAACAGGTAACCGACGTCGCGGATGTAGCCGCGCAAGCGGTCCTTCAGGTCCGGCAGGACGTTTTTGTCACCCTTGGCCGCGTGCAGGGTCTTGGCCGTGTCGGACAACATCTTCGCGTAGCGGTCCAGATTGGCGGCGTCCTCGCGGATCACCGCGCTGAAGAGTTGCGCGTCGAGCAGTTCGTAAACCACTCCCGAGCGCGTGCCGCAGGAGACGACGTCGTAGGAAATGGCGGTGGGAACGCCCATGACGAACGCCGCCTTGGAGTATTGCTTCTCCCGCTCGGCCACGCCGGGTTCAACGCCTTCGTGGTAGAGTTTAACCACGGTCTCATGGTCGATCCGGTAGCACTCGCCGCAGACCCCGGCCGAAAGAAACTCCAAGCCCTCGAACGAAATCTCACGCGTCTTTTTCCCGATGGTGATCATGTCGGACAAGCCGGTGAGATCGAAAACCTCGCGCACGTGGGGCGAGACATTGGTCACCACCATCTTGCCCTGCGCTCTGGCCATGGCCTGGTGCGCTTTGAGTATGCTGCGGATCCCGGCGCTGGAAATGTAATGGCATTTTGCGAAGTCGAGGATGAGTTCGCGCACGCCGTCCAAGGCGAGCTTGGCATCGAGCGGCGGGGCTGTGACGGCGTCGAGGCGTCCGTCGAGTTTAACCGTGAGCTTGTCGCCGGCTTTTTCGGTGGCGATGTTCATAAAATTTCGGGACGTAGCCGGACCTAAGCAATCGAACCACGGATTACACTGATTTCACCGATGGTTGCCAGAAAGGTCGGCGGAGTTGTGGCTGCGAGGCGCGAGTTTACCAAATGGTGAAGCGATGTGGCCTAGCTCTCTTCCTGCCGCCTTCTCTTTTATTCGTGTCATCCGTGCCATCCGTGGTCAAAAGCTTCTGAACTGCTTCGGCTCAAGAGGGTTTCCTACTTTTCCAGCGCGGGTTTTTCCCCGGCGGGTGCCGCCACCTCGCGGCAGATCCCGACCACGCCCAAGACCTTGCCGTCCTCGCCGATCCAGGGCGCCTTCAAGGTGTCGGCGTAAACTTTGCGGCCGTCGGGGTAGACGAGCCATTCCTGGAATTGCCGCGGCTTTCCGCCGTCAATGGTCTTCTGGTCATCGGCGCGGTAGGCCTCGGCGAGTTCGGCCGGGAAGATCTCAGCGTCCGTTTTTCCGACCAGCTCGGCGAACGGGCGCCCGACCAAGGAGGCCCACGCCGTATTGCCGCCGCGGTACACGCCGTCCATGTCCTTGTAGAAGATGACGTCCGGGAGGGAATTCATCGCGGTGGTGACGGTGGCGAGCTGGTCGGCCGGGCTGTCGGCGGCCGGTGATTGGGGTGCGGTGGTGGCGAGTGCCGCCGCGATTGCCGCGGTGAGGAGGGTGTTTTTCATACCGGTCTATATTGCCGGAGGTTTCTCCCGGAGAGAAATCAAAACTCCCGTAAGAGGCGGCCGGCGGGCAGGACCGGGGCTGTGAATCCGGTCTCGCGGTTTTGCACCAGGACGTTCCAAAGCTCGCTCTCCATCGTGGTGTGGATGAGCAGGCCGAACCGCCGCCGGTAGCTGCACGCGTCAGGATGACCATCGATTGCGCCGCCCTGGTTAAGCGTCGCGGTCGAATCTATTTGGACGCCTTCGCGCCACTTTAAACTTTTGACTCCGCGGAAATGAGAACGCTCGCCTTATCCCACGCTCCGGCCAGATTGAACTGAATCCACTCGGGACTGAGATGGATATCCAACGTATCAAGCCGTCCCGGCCCCAGATTCTGATAGCCGTGCGGGATGTTCGCTGGACCCAAGACCACGTCTCCGGCTTCAGCATCGATTGTGCTCTCGCCGACCGTGAATCGAGCACGGCCCTCGGTAATTGTGAAAATTTCGTCGTATGGATGAACGTGGAGGGTCGGGCCCTCGCCGATCACGTCGGTAACGTAACGAATCAGCGTAACGCCGGTATGCAAAGTCTTTCCTTCAAGCAGACCGCGCAGCGCCCGCCCCGGAGTGAGCCATTCACTGGCGGCAATTTTTGCGGGTTCCGTTTTCGACTGAATTGGCATGGATACTTGGTGGTTTGATTGGTCAGCGTGGTCGGACGCCTAAGTGCGCCGCCGAGTATCGCTTGGCGACGCGTTATACCAACTCCGAAAAGGTTGTGGACTTTGCCTCTTAAGGTGGGGACGAGCGGCCCGCTCGTCCGTTTGGATCGGGCGGACACGCGGGCCGCGTGTCCCTACCCGACGATCGTCATTCGTGAGCCCGGGTCTTTTTGAGGATTGGTATTACCAGAGTAGTTTCGGAAAAGTCGTAGCCGCTTGGTGTAGCCGCGCCACTTTGCCGAGGGGCTGTCTCGCCAAGCCTCGGCTGCGGCCGCCGCGGGGACAGATGCGGCTCGCGGGGACGCTCGCCCTCCAGAAAGCAGTGTGGTAGAGTTCTTTTTCCGATGTCCGACAAAGTCATCATTTTCGACACCACGCTGCGCGACGGGGAGCAATGCCCTGGCGCTTCGATGAATTTGCGTGAAAAGATGGAGGTCGCCCGTCAACTCGAGCGGCTCAATGTCGATGTCATCGAGGCGGGTTTCCCCGTGACCAGCGAGGGTGACTTCGAGGCGGTGCAGCGCATCGCCACCGAGGTGAGGGGACCGATCATCGCCGGACTGGCCCGTTGCGTGACCAAGGACATCGAAGCGGCCGCCGCGGCGGTCAAGCCGGCCGGGGAACGCGGACGTATCCATGTTTTCCTCGCCACTTCGAAAATCCACCGCGAGCACAAATTGAGGAAGGCGCACGAGGAAATCCTGCGTCTCGCCGCCGAGGGGGTGAGGCTGGCCAAGTCGCACAACAAAGATGTCGAGTTCTCGCCCGAGGATGCCTCGCGGACCGAGCCGGAATTTCTCGCCCAGGTTGTTGAAACGGTCATTGCCGCGGGCGCGACCACCGTCAATATCCCGGACACCGTGGGCTTTGCCGTGCCGGAGCAATTCGGCGCGTTGATCAAATACCTGAAGGACAATGTGCGCAATATCGACGACGCCATCATCAGCGTGCACTGCCACAACGACCTTGGTCTGGCCGTGGCCAACTCGCTGGCCGCGGTGCAGAACGGGGCGCGTCAGATCGAGGGCACGATCAACGGGATCGGCGAGCGGGCCGGCAATGTCGCACTGGAGGAAGTGGTTATGGCCATGAAAACGCGGGCCGATGTTTTCGGCAAGCTGCACACCGACGTGCACACCAAAGAAATTTTGAAAACCTCGCGCATTGTCAGCCGGATGAGCGGACTGCACGTGCAGCGCAGCAAGGCCATCGTGGGCGAGAACGCCTTCGCCCATAGTTCGGGGATCCACCAGGACGGCATGCTCAAGATGCGCGAGACCTACGAGATTATGGACCCGGTCGAAGTCGGCTGGGGCGGCACCGAGTTGCCCCTGACCAAGCACAGTGGACGCCACGCCATGGCCGTGCGCCTCGAGCATCTCGGCTTCAAGCTGAGCGAGGCGGAAATCGGCGCGGTTTTTGTCCGCTTCAAGGAAATTGGGGACAAAAAGAAATTCGTCTATGACGACGATTTGTCGGCCTTGGTCGATGATTCGATGATGCCGCAGGACGAGGGCTGGCAGCTCCAGAAATTGGATGTTTCAGTCGCCACCGGCCAACCGCCGCGGGCCGGCGTGGTGCTCAGCCGCGACCAGGAAAGCAGCGAAGGCAATGCCGACGGCAACGGCGCCGTCGATGCGGCCATGCGTGCCATCGATGCGGTGGTTGGTCGCTCGGGCAATCTGCTTGAATACAACGTGCAGGCCGTCACGCAGGGCCACGATGCCTTGGGGGAAGTGACGCTGAAGATCGATTTCGGCGACGGACGCCTTATTACCGGCAAAGGTGCGAGCACCGATGTGATCGAGGCCAGCGCGCGCGCTTACTTGAATGCGATCAACCGGACGTTCATCCGGCGGGAGTTGGGCGAGCCGGCGCAGGGGGTTTGAGGGGAGTTGAGGGTTGAGAGTTGAGGGTTGAGGGTTTGGGGTAGGGACGAGCGGCGGCTCGTCCGTTTGGATCGGGCGGACACGCGGGCCGCGTGTCCCTACCTTCCAGTAGCGGCGGCGCCGGACCGCTCTAGTAACTCTCCAAACGGATTCCTTCGATGCGGGCAAACTGGGCGGTGTTGCGTGTGACCAGGGGAAGGTTGAATTGGAGCGCGGTGGCCGCAATCCACAAGTCGTGCGGTCCGGGCAGAGTGTTGGCGGCGCGCAAACGGGCGAACTGCGAGGCGTAGATTTCGAGCGTGGTGTTGTCCGGCCAGATCGCGGGAAAGCGGTCGAGGAAGGTGCGTACCGCGCCGGGTTGATGGCCGGCCACCGCCGCACCGCGGAGGAATTCACCTTTGACGATCCAGGGCAGACCGACGGCGAGGTCCGCGTTGTCGCGCAACCATGTGGCCGCCGGAGAATTCCGGCCCTCGCGCCAGCGCGAAATGAGGAAGTTGGTGTCGAGGAGGCGGTCGACCGCGATCATGGGGCGCTTTCGTTGACCGAGGGCCTGGCCCACGGATCGGGAGAGCTGCGCCAGTCATTGGCCCATCCGGCTTCCGCTTCGATGGCCTCCGCTTGGCGGCCGGTCAATTTGGGTAGCTGAGCAAAAGCCTCGTCCATGTCCCCCGCCGTACCCCTCTTCGACACGGTCTTCAACACCACCTTGGAGAAGGACTCCGAGGCATCCGTTTTCCAGGATTTCAGCCGCTGATAGGCCTCTTCCGACAGTGTTATCGTCTTCATGTACGCATTATACACGGGTGCACGATCCAGGTCAAGTGGTCTGCTCAACCTTGGGCCACAGCCAGGCAATGGAACTCCTCTGCTCCGGGTGCGTGCGGAGCGATGGCGCCGAGCAATTGGCTTCGGTCAGCGTCCCATCCAAGCTCCCGCGCCCACATGGCCAGATCGTCGAAATTTACATCGGCGGTGATGTCTTGGCGTCCGGGTATTTCGGAGACCGCGTCGCCGGCCAGGCGTTGTTGTCCGCGGTAAGCGCGCAGAGTTCCGGCCGGGCGGCGCTGGTAGATCTGATCAGCGCTGCCGCCGTAGTCCACGACGAGCATCGCTCCCTGCTTCCATGACCCCGCCATGCCGCGCATCCAATTACGGACCGACTCGAAGACTTCCACTCTTTGGCCGGTGGTCCAGTCGTGCGCAAAAACGGTTGAAGCGGGCAGGGGGCGCGCGGGCGGGAGGAAAACTTCCTGCAGTTTTCCCTCGATCACTTTGAGCTGCAGTTCGCTCCAGCCCTCGGCCTCTTTGCGAAATACGCGGCAGGGAAAGGCATCAAAAAACTCATTGTGATAAACCAGCGCGTGGCCTTCGCACGCGGCCAGCGCCTCTTCGATTGTGGTGTGCCAGGTGCCGCGCACGCTTTTCTGCTGCTCTGCGCGCAGAGGCTCCGACGTCTCGACCAAATGCAGATCGACCTTCCGCTTCCCGAACCATCCGAAGCTTTTTATCACCGCCGAAGCCAAGGCGCCGGAACCCGGACCGCATTCGATCACGTTCAACCGCTTCCAACCGCGCCGCCCGGCCTCCTCACGCAACCATTGTCCAATCGCTTCGCCCAATGACGGGGTCAGTTGCGGAACCGTGGTAAAATCCCCGCGACTCCCGATCGTCCGGACATTCCGCGGGTAATAGCCATCCTGCGGATGGTGCAGGGCGATTCCCATGAAGGTATCGAACGGAATCGTCCCGCCGTTTTCATCGAGCGCAGATTGCAAAGCTTGGCGGACGGTGGACATCGCCGACTATCAACCGCGCGCCACGCCGAACATTTCGGCAAAATGCTTGCTCAAGGCCTTGCCATCGAAGCTGCTGCCCATGCGGTAAGGACGCCCGGAGAGACCGCCGATGCGGGTGCGCTGGTGCGCCTTGGTCAAAGGAGCCAAGAGGGCAACAGGGAGACCGCGCCGGGCGACGATCACCGTGCCGCCGCGCTCGACCCGTTTTAGCAGGGCGGAAAGATGGGCTTTCGCTTTCTTCATGTCGACTTGCATGCCATCAGTTTAGCCGTCGCGGCTGAAGATGGCAAATTCGTCTGCATTGCCCCATCTCTTCCGTGCGGGCAGATTGGCGCGGTGAATCCGCGACAACTGCCCATTTACGAGATTGAGGACCGCATCGTCGAGGCGGCGAAGGCGCAAGCGCGGTTGATTCTGCGTGCCCCGACCGGCTCGGGCAAATCAACCCAGGTGCCGCAGATGCTGCTCGACCGGGTGTTGTCCGGTGCCGGACAGATTATCGTCTTGCAACCGCGCCGCATGGCGGCACGGATGCTCGCCGCGCGCGTGGCCCACGAGCGGGGGGAGGCCCTCGGCCAGACGGTCGGCTATCAAGTGCGCATGGAGGGCAAAAGCTCCGCCCAAACGCGCATCCTTTACATAACGGAAGGCATTCTTCTCCGTCGCATGATCAGCGACCCAGAGTTGCGCGGGGTGTCGGCTGTGGTCTTCGACGAATTCCACGAGCGGCACCTTTACGGCGACATCACTCTGGCCCGCGCGCTGGATTTGCAGGAGTCCGCGCGGCCCGAGCTCAAGCTCGTCGTCATGTCGGCCACCTTGGAAGTCGGTGCCCTGGAAAAATATTTGGCGCCCTGCGAGGTGCTCGAATCGGCGGGGCGGACCTTTCCGGTCGAAATCCGCCATGCTGAGCGTTCGCCCGGCGACACGCCGCCGTGGGAACTGGCCGCGGAGGCTCTCGCGGCGCATGCCCCGGCCTCCGGCCACGCCCTGGTTTTTATGCCGGGGGCTTACGAAATCCAGCGGACCATCGCGGAGATCCGGGCGACCTCCGCGCTGCACGACTTCGCGGTCTTCGCCCTGCACGGCGAAATGCCGCCGAGCGAGCAGGATGGGGCGGTGGCGCCGGGCGGCGGACGCAAGATCATCGTCTCGACCAATGTGGCCGAGACATCGCTGACCATCGAGGGCGTGACGCTGGTGGTCGACAGCGGCTTGGCCCGCATGGCGTGTCATGATGCGCGGCGGGGGATCAATACCTTGCTGGTCGAAAAAATCAGCCGCGCATCCGCCGACCAGCGCGCCGGGCGGGCGGGGCGCACCGCGCCAGGGTGTTGTCTGCGGCTCTGGATGATGAAGGACCACGAACAACGGGCGGAGAGCGAGTTGCCCGAAGTGAAGCGGCTGGATCTGGCCGAGGCGGTGCTTTCGCTCAAAGCTGCGGGGGTCGGGGATTTGACCCGATTCCGCTGGCTCGAACCGCCCGAACCGCGGGCTTTGGCGCGGGCGGTGGAATTGCTCGGTGACCTCGGGGCGCTCGACCATGGAGGACAAATCACGGACCTCGGACGTCGCATGATCGCCTTTCCGGTGCATCCGCGTTACGCGCGTCTGCTTCTCGAGGCGGAGAGGCTGGGTTGTGTCAAAGCCGCCTGCTGGTTGGCCTCCCTGACCCAAGGACGCGGGTTGCTGGTCAAAAGCACTTCGCGCGAGATGGACAAGCGTCGTGACGAAATGCTCCGGGACGGGGCGGATTCCGATGTTTTGGTCCAACTGCGTGCCTTTTCGGTCGCCCGTAAGTCCGGCTTTGATCCGGCGCGGGGCCGTGCGCTCGGCATCCACATGCAATCGGCGCGGCAGGCCGCGCAGCTGGCCGAAAAATTCGAGGATATTGCCCGCGCCGAGGGATTAAACGTCTCGGACACTCCGCCGCCGGAGCATTCGATGGAAAAATGCATGCTGGCCGCTTTTCCCGATCACCTGGCCAAGCGTCTCGATCGGGGGACCCTGCGTTGTGATCTGGTTCACGCGCGGCGCGGGACGCTGGCGCGGGAGAGCGTGGTGACCAACGAACTTTTGGTCGCCGGCGAAATCACCGAGATCGGGGGAAGGGAGGGCGACGTGCAGACCTTGCTCACCCTGGCCTCACCCGTGCGCGAGGAATGGCTGCAGGAAATGTTTCCGGCGGAATTTTCGGACGAGGTCGCGACGATGTTTGATCCCATCACCCGCGGGGTGACCGCACGGCGTGTCACGCGTTTCCGCGATCTCGTGCTGCGCTCCGGTCCGGGCGGCGAGCCTGACCCGGCGGCGGCGGCGAAGATTTTTGCCGACAAGGTGGTGGCGGGAGATTTGTCGCTCCCGCTCTGGAATGAGGCGGTCGAGCAATGGATCGCGCGGCTGAACTGCCTCGCCGAGTGGAGGCCGGAATTGGAATTACCGCGCATCGGGGAGGAGGAAAGGCGTTTTCTTTGCGAGCAGTTGGCGCAGGGGGTGACGAACTACCGGGCGTTGAAGGACAAAGATCCCTGGCCGGTGCTGCGGGGCTGGCTCTCCGCCGGGCAACTCGCCGCGCTCGACGCTTACGCTCCGGAGAAAATCAAACTCCCCGGTGGCCGCCAGGCGCGTCTGGTCTACGCGGCCGGGCAAGCACCGGTCATGGCGGCGCGCGTGCAGGATCTCTACGGGGTGGAAGCCCCGCTCACCGTGGCGGGCGGAGGTCAACGGGTGCGGGTGGAAATTCTCGCCCCGAACCAACGTCCGATCCAAGTGACCGACGACCTGGGCAGCTTTTGGAAAAACACCTACCCGCAGATCCGTCCGGAATACGCACGGCGGTATCCGAAGCACGAGTGGCGGTGAAAGGGGGGAAAGCGGAGAGCGGAGACTTGGGTGGGAGTTTGAGTGAAGGGCGTGGCATGGACAGTCAGCCGATGATTGGGGGGCGGACGGAGCGAGGCCGCTCGTCGCTGTCTTGAGGAAAGGGGCGTTGCCTCTCATGAACGGCGGTGGCGGTAAAGCAACCGCGTTTGGTCGAACTCGAGGCCGACTACCGTGACGAGTCGCGTCCGAGTGCCATGGCGGCCATGGTGCTGGTGCTGATCGAGCGCGGCACGGGTGGGCGCAGGGAGATTTTCGAGCAGACCTCCCGCCGATCTGTCCCGATGAAAACCGTTTCCCCGGCCGCCGCGCTGGATGCTTGGAGCGAGGGGCTCGGGCAAATGTTCCAGGACGTCACGGCCGATCTGCGGCGCGCGGCGGGTTGACAGGCGAGCGGCGGTCAGAAGCTGAAGACCGTGCCGAGGAAAAACACGTTCTGGTTGTAGTTGCCCCGCAGGTTTTCGTTGGAGGAGTAAAGGCCAGTGAGGCTGCCGCCGAGATTGACTGACCAGACCTGGTTGATGGCGAAGGTCAAATTCAGGCCCGTGTTGAAGACTTCCGTGGTGTAATCGGGGACCACGCCGTCGGGCTGGTCGTAAAAATTGTTCTGGTAGTTGAAGAAGAGGCTGCCGTTGAGCCGGCGCCCGAAGGCGTGGCGTAAGCTGAGGCCGCCGAGGAACTGCTGGTCCTGGGTGTATCCCGCCTGGCTGGCCGCGGTGGTGCCATAGCGGGCATTGAAGGCCAGGACGGTTTGGGGGCGCAGGGAATAATTCAGCTCCAGCTGGCCGAACGGACCGAGATAAGTGGAGGTTCCTCCCGTGACCGGCACCTGGCTGACCCGCTGTTCGGCGCCGGCGCGGAAGTTGAGCACCGACCGCGGGTTGAGAGTGTGGTTGAAGCCGAGGAGGAGAAAATTGCCGACACTGTCATAATTCTCGACCTCCCAAAAGGTGCGGGTGTTAAACCGGTATTCGTAGACCACCGAAGTGGACGGCTTCCAGAGATACAAAAACTGCTGGTCGAAGGTCTGATCGACCCGGCTGAAGTCGTCGCCCAAGGGCTCGGTGTAATAAAAGATCAGCGTCTCAAAACCCGTGATGGTCTCAAGCTTGGGCAGCCAGCGGTAGCTAGCAGCGAAGGAGTTGTTGCTGATCACATAGTTCCCGAAGAAGGTGTCCGCGGCCCCGACAATGGTGAAGCTCGGTTGCGAGGAAAGGATCGTGTTGCTGTTGAAGGAGAGGTCGAGTCGCTCCGTGACCGCGTAGTCGATGTCGAGGTTGAGTGCTCCATTGGGATAGATACCGTCGTTCTGTAGCTCGCTGTTGTTGTAATAGTAAGCGGCTCCCAGGTCGAAACCGAAGATCAGGTCGAGGCGCGAGCCGCCGATGACCAGATCGACACCGCCCCCGATATCGGTGTAAAGGCTTTCGACCACGTTATCCGTCGCGTAGGTCACGTTGCTGTTGTAGCCCTGAACCACGGTGAAGCTGTAGCGGAATTCGATCCCGCCGGATGCGAACCGCCCGCCGGCATCCACCTCCTCAATTTCGCTCCCGGCCGTGCCCACTGTTTCGAAAGCGGCCTCGGCCTCCGCCTCCGTGATGACTTGAGGCTCGGACGGGGAGGAAGCCGGGGGCGGTTCCTCAAGGCCAAAGGCTGATTCCCCCAGTTCGGGCAAAGCCAAGTCGGGGCTGCCAGCCTCGCCCAGGGTGGTCTCGAACAGCTTCGAGGTGGAAGGTGCTTGCTCGGTGAAGCTTTGGCCCGAGGTGGAGTCGCGAACCGGATAGCTCATGCGGAACCGCGGTGTCTCCATTTCTAGTTCCGAGGCGGCATTCTCGGATACGGGTTGGCCCTCTTCGGCCAGCGCAGGGCATAGCCCTGCCGCCAGAGAGAAAACAGTGAGGAGTAAAATGGAGCGGTGCAGGGACATCGGGAGCCAAACAGCGACCGCAGCTTCTACCCGAAACAGCCCGGCCCGAACAGCGTAAAGACCCTTTGGCGACTGCGCCGGACCACTGGTCAGGCCCGGCGCATTACGGTGTCGCGGATGAAGAGGTCGCCGGTTTCGGGGTGGTCGAGTGTGTAGTGCAGGCCGCGGCTTTCCTTGCGGCTGAGGGCGCAGTCGACGATCAGGGCGGCGACCGTAACGAGGTTGCGCAACTCGAGGAGGTCGGTGGTCACCTTGAAGTTCCAGTAGAATTCCTGGACCTCTTTCTGCAGATTGCGCAACCGGGTGGCGGCGCGTTGCAGGCGCTTGTCGGTGCGGACAATGCCGACGTAGTCCCACATCAGGCGGCGGATTTCGTCCCAGTTGTGGTAGATCACGACCAGTTCGTCCACGTCGATCACGCTGCCGGGGCGCCACTCGGGGAGTTGGAGGTCGTCGGTCTGGCGGTGGTTTTTCGTCGCTTTGAGAAAGGCGCGTTGGGCAAAGACGAGGGCTTCAAGGAGTGAATTGCTGGCCAGGCGGTTGGCCCCGTGCAGCCCGGTGCAGGCCACCTCGCCGATGGCGAAGAGTCCGCGCAGGGTGGTCTCGCCCTGGTCATTGGTCTTGACCCCGCCGCATTGGTAATGGGCAGCGGGCACCACGGGAATGGGTTGCTTGGCGATGTCGATCCCGAGGTCGGCGCAGGTTTCGTAGATTTTGGGGAAGCGCTCTTGGAGAAATTCGCGCGGTTGGTGCGTGATATCGAGGTAGACGCACTGGGCGCCCGTGCGCTTCATTTCGGCGTCGATGGCCCGGGCCACGATGTCGCGCGGGGCGAGGTCTTTCAACACGTGGTAACGCGGCATGAAGGCCGTGCCCTCCTGGTCGACCAGGCGGCCGCCTTCACCGCGCACGGCTTCGCTGATGAGGAAAGATTTGGCCTCTGGGTGGAAGAGGCAGGTCGGGTGGAACTGGATAAATTCCATGTTACTCACCGTCGCGCCCGCCCGCCAGGCCATGGCCACCCCGTCGCCGGAGGCGATGGCCGGATTGGTGGTGTAAAGGTAGACTTTGCCGCAGCCTCCGGTGGCGAGGACGACGCGATCGCTGCGTAGGGTGAGAACCTCGCCGGATTTTTCGGCAAGCACGTAGACCCCGACCACGCGGTCCTCGGTGGCGTACCCGAGCTTGCCCGTGGTGATCAAGTCGATGGCCATGTGGTCCTCGAAGATGGTGATGGCGGGATGGCTTTCGATCGCGGCCACCAGGGTTTTCTCGATTTCCAGGCCGGTGAAATCGTGCGCGTGCAAGATGCGGCGCTTGGAGTGCCCGCCTTCGCGCCCGAGGTCGAGTTCGGTGCCGCCCTCGGGTTTTTCGCGCCGGTCGAAGGTCATGCCGAGCGCGATCAACTCCTTGATGCGGTCGGGACCTTCCCGGACCACGAGGTTGACGATATCCTCGTGACACAGGCCCGCGCCGGCCTCAAGGGTGTCTTTGATGTGCAGCGCGAAGGAATCCTCCGGACTGGTCACGCAGGCCACGCCACCTTGGGCCCAAGCCGTATTGGTCGTGGCCTTGGCCCGCTTGGTCACCACGGCCACCGTGCCGTGGATGGCGGCTTTGAGGGCATAGGTCAGACCGGCGATGCCGGAGCCGAGGACGATATGGTCAAATTTTTGCATGCCGCGCCGCGAGGCGCACGTTATCGATGAGGCGTGTTTCGCCGATTTTCACCGCGGCGGCAAGCACGGCGGCAGAGTCGAGCGTTTCGAGGGACTCGAGCGTTTCGGCGTCGACGACCTCGACATACTCCGGCGCGGACCCCGTCCCTTGGGTGATCAGCGCGGTGGCTTTGGCAACCACTTGGTGCGGCGAAGCCTCTTCTGCCGCGGCGCGAAGCGCGGCCGAGAAAATGGTGGCACGCCGACGCTCCTCCGGTGCCAGGTAGCGGTTGCGTGAGCTGATGGCCAGGCCGTCCGCCTCGCGCACCGTGGGATGGCCGATGATTTCGAGGCCGGGGAAGAGGTCGCGGGTCATGCGGCGAATGATGGCCAGTTGCTGAAAATCTTTCTCCCCGAAGATGGCGGCGTCCGGCCGGGTCAGGAGGAAAAGTTTGGCCACCACGGTGCAGACGCCGCGAAAGTGGCCGGGGCGCCGGGCTCCGCACAGACCCCGTGAGAGTCTGGTTTCCTCGACGAAAGTCGAGTTGCCGGGCGGATACATTTCCGGCACGGAGGGCGTGAAGACGGCGTCTACCTGGTGCGCGGCGCAGAGACTCAGGTCGGCCTCGAACGGCCGCGGGTAGTCGGCTAGATCTTCCTGCGGGGCGAATTGGGTCGGGTTGACAAAGATGCTGACCAGCACGGTTCCGTTTTGGCCGGCTTGGTGGCGGGCGGCCGCGATCAAGGCGGCGTGGCCCTCGTGCAGTGCGCCCATGGTCGGAACGAGGACGATGGGCGAGGGGGCGAGAGCCCGAAAGGCGGCCAGTTCCGCCAGCGTGCCGAGGATGCGCATGGCTTGCGCTTGGTCGTCAGTTGCCGGCCGGCGCGGCCGCGGGCGCTTCACTCGCCTCAGTCACCACTTCTTCGATCGAGACCGGTTCGGTGGTCACCACGGCCGGAGCAGCGCCGGTGGCGGAGGTTGCCGGGGCGGCGGGGGTGACCGCTTGGGGCACGGGCTGACCGAGGAGTTCTTTCTGGATGCTCGTTTCGCCGGTGCCGCGCTTGGCATAGATGACCGCCAGGACGAGGGTGAGGGCGAAGAAGACAATACCGAGCCAAACCGTGAATTTTTGGAGCACATGCGTGGTTTGCGCACCAAAGATGTTATCCGTCATTCCCCCCCCGAAGGCGGCGCCGAGCCCTTCATTTTTCGGGCGCTGCATGAGCACTGCTCCGACCATGAGGACGCAGACCAAAAGGTGGAAGGTCATGAGGATGGGGATCAGAACCGACATGCGGCGCGCACACTGGCAGGAGTCGGCTTGGATGTAAAGATCTTCCCGGTGGCTGGCCGTGGCCCGGTATTCTCGACTCTTGGTTCGGATCGGACCGGGCTTTGGCGGATACATGAACGGGTTTCCGCGTTGATCTTTCCCCGGGGAATGCCCTAATGCTCGACCCGTGAATGTCTCCGATCTGAGGGAAATCCTGCAATACATCCCGCGTTTTCGCGAAAAAATCTTCGTGGTTTCGGTCGACGGGGAAATTGCTGCTTCATCCAACTTTGCCAACATTCTGCTCGATCTCGCCGTGCTGCGTTCGCTGAGCATCCGGGTCGTGCTTGTGCACGGCGCGAGCCATCAAGTGCAGGAGGCGGCCCAACGCGCCGGGACCAAAGCGAGCAACACGGACGGCACCGGCATCACGGACGAGGCCACGCTTGAGTTGAGCATCGGGGCAGCCACCCGCTTGACGCACGAAATCCTCGAGGGTTTGGCTTCGGTCGATTTGCGGGCCGCTTACGCCAACGCGGTCATTGCCCACCCGGCCGGCATTCTCGGCGGTATCGACCAGGGCCAGACCGGACGGATCGAGCGGGTCGACGTCAAGTGTCTGCACACCCTACTGCACGAAGGGATCATTCCCGTGGTGCCGCCGCTCGGCTTCGACGGGGAGGGACACACTTACCGGGTCAACTCGGACCATGCGGCGGCGGAACTGGCCGAGGCTTTGCATGCCGCCAAAGTGGTCTATTTGTCGGCGGACACCAAATTACCCGGCGGCGGGTCATTGCCGCGGCAGTTGGGTATCGCAGAGGCCGAGGACTTGTTGAAGAAACGGAAAAATGGCGAGGCGCCGAATCTTTACTCGAAGGTCGACTACGGTGCCAAGGCCTGCCGGCAGGGCGTGTCGCGGATTCACATTTTAGATGGCACGGTCGACGAAGCCTTGCTCGACGAGGTGTTTAGCAACGAGGGGATCGGGACGATGATCTACTCGAACGAATACCAGCAAATCCGGAAAATTTTCAAAAAGGACGTGCGTGCGGTCATGTCGCTCATCCGGCAGTCGATGGAGAGCGAAGAACTTGTGCGGCGGACACGGGCCGATGTCCTCGAACAAATGCAGGATTTTTGGGTGCTGGAAATTGACGGCAAGGTGATGGGGTGCGTTGCGTTGCACGTTTACGCGCCGGAGGGTTGCGGCGAACTTGCCTGCCTTTATGTGCAGAAGGAGCACGAGAACGAGGGGCACGGAAAGAAGCTGATGGCTTTCGTCGACAACCTCGCGAGGGAAAAAAGCCTCCGGCAATTGTTCGCCCTCAGCACACAGGCTTACAAATACTTGCAAATCAAAGGTGGCTTCCGCGAGTCCTCACCGGACATCATGCCCGCGGTGCGTCGGAAGGAATACGAGGACGGCGGACGGCAGTCCAAGGTAATGGTTAAAGACCTCGTCTAAAGCGCGCGGCATGGAAAGTGTCCATACCCATTTCCTCTGGATCGACTGGGTCGTGCTGGCGGTCTACCTGCTGCTCACCACCTGGATCGGTCACGCCTTGCGCGGCAAGCAGTCGACCATGCAGGATTTTTTCCTGGCCGGCCGTTCCCTGCCTTGGCCGGCGGTGACCGGTTCGATCGTTGCCACGGAAATCAGCGCGATCACCTTCGTCGGCGTGCCAGGCATAGTTTTCGCCGCAGGCGGTGATTTTACCTACCTCCAGTGGGGGATCGGTTCGGTTATGGCGCGGTTCATCGTGGGCATCTGGTTTGTCAAAGTCTTCTACCAGCGCGGCATCTTCAGTCCTTACGACTACATGCAGGCGCGTCTCGGGGCGGGGGCGCGGGTCTTCACCACGTCGCTCTTTTTCGTCGGGTCGATCCTCGGGCAAAGCGTGCGCTTGCTCGTCACGGCGCTCATTTTGTGGACCGTCACTGGCCTGGCCTTCGAATGGTGCATCGTGATCATCGGGGTCTTCGCCATCGGGTGGACCCTCATGGGGGGGATGGCTACGGTGATCTGGACCGACGTGATCCAGTTCTTTGTCTTCATTGGCGGCGGGTCACTCGCCTTCGTCCTGCTCATGGCGGGCATCGATGGCGGTTTCGCGGCGTTCGTCGCCGAGGCGGGCGCGGCCGGCAAGTTGCGCCTGCTCGACTTTTCGACCAATCCCGATGTGCAGTTCACTTTGTGGGTCGGCTTGCTTGCCATGCCCTTCCAGAATGTGGCCGCCTTCGGCACCGACCAACTCAACGCACAGCGCATGTTCTGCTGTCGTAGTGCGGCGGATGCCTCCAAGGCAATTATCGCGAGCAGCATCTCTCTTCTGGTCACCGTGCTCATGCTCGCGGTCGGCGCGGCGCTTTTTGTCTACTACCAGCAGCGTCCGCCGACCCCCGGGGAAGCCGCGCTTTTTGCCAAGGACACCGATTCGGTTTTCCCCGTGTGGATTACTACGGTCATCCCGCCGGGTTTGAGCGGGCTCATTCTCGCGGGGGCGTTTGCGGCCGCGATCTCGAGTTTGGATTCGGCCTTGGCCGCCTTGTCGCAGACCTCGATGGCTTTATGGTATGGCAAGGACGGTCTCGAGTCCGCCGACCAAAAGCGCCTCCTCAAGCAATCGCGCTTCGCCGTGGTCGGGTGGGGGATCGCGCTCATTCTTGTCGCCATCGGATTGCAGGCCGTGCGCGGGCAGATCAATCTGCTTTCGCTCGCCTTCGGCATGGTCGCTTACACTTACGGGCCGATGTTGGCCGCCTTTCTCCTCGCGCTGAGCCCGTTGCGGCGCGATATCCGCGGCATCATTATCGGCACGGCCGTCTCCATTCTGCTCGTGCTCTGGGCGCGTCCGGATCTCTACAACATTCTCGCCGCGCTGGGCGCGATCACGACGGAAGAAGCAGCGGCCTGGCGTCCGAAGATCAATTTTGCCTGGCTCTATCCGATCACCTGTTTGCTCACGCTGGCCAGCGGTATTCTGCTCGGCCGGAGACAACCAGCCGGGCTTGCGAGGTAGCTTGGTCAAGTAATTTTCAGAAAAAGTTTTGCCGCGCGGTAAAAGTCTTGAGCGCGAATTTCTCGATCGATACGCTGCGCATGTGTCGCCGAGAGAGAGTGGAAAAGCCTGTGAGCAACTTGTGAATAGGTGTGCCATGGTTTTGGGTCTCCGGCTCCGCTCGCCCGACCAAGTGTGGTTTTCACTTCAGCCGGTAGCCTCTTTCTCAACCTCAGATTCCGGCCGGGGGCGCAGCCTCCGCCAACCGGACTTAACAGCATAACTTTATGCCCCGCCCGACTCCCGCGCACCACAAATCCCGCAGCCGCCCATCCGCCCTGGTCGGCTCCGCCCGTTCTCTGTCCGCATCCATCTCCGCGGCCCCGCCCGCTGCGGTGAATAACTCGGCGTCCGACCCGGGTCTTGAAGCGCTCTGGACGCAGGTTTCATCGGCCTTGAAGGCGGAATTGGGGGAGGGAGTTTACGACCGGTGGTTTTCCACCCTGCGTTTGGCCGATGCCGATGCCCGCGACATTACCCTGGTCAGCCCGAACAGCATTTACCAAGTTTGGATCGAGAGCAATTATGGCGCGCAGTTGCAGGCCTCGCTGATGACCGTTTTTGGAGCCAAACGAAGGGTGATGTTCCGGGTCGAGAACGGACACGTCAATGAAACGGTTATTCCCGCGGAGACGAACCCGCCCGAGGAGCCGGCGGAAGCAGCCGGAATAGCCGGGGCCAAGGGGCTCAACCATCATTACGTGTTTGATACGTTTGTGGTCGGGGCCAACAGTGAATTCGCGCACGCCGCTTCCTTGGCCGTGGCCAAATCCCCGGCCCGCACCTACAATCCGCTCTTCATCCACGGCGGGGTCGGTCTGGGCAAGACCCACCTTCTACAAGCCATCGGCCATCATTTGGCCGCCTTGCGCCGCGGGACCAAGGTGGCTTACGTGCGCAGCGAAACTTTCACCAACGAGTTCATTAATGCCATTCAGACCAATTCCCTGGTCAAATTCCGGCGCCGCTACCGCCAAGCCGACATCCTGCTCATCGACGACATCCAGTTCCTGGCCGGCAAGGAGCGCTCGCAGGAGGAATTCTTCCACACCTTCAATTCGCTTTTTGAAGGCCGCAAACAGATCGTTCTCTCCAGCGACCAGCCGCCGAGCGAAATCTCTCAACTCGAACAGCGCCTCGTCTCGCGCTTCGAGTGGGGTCTCACCGCCGAACTGCAACCGCCGGACATGGAGACCCGCCTCGCCATCCTGCGCAAGAAGGCCGACGGCCTGGAGGTTACCCTCCCCGCCCACGTCCTGGAATTCCTCGCTCACCGCATCAAATCGAACGTCCGGCGGCTTGAAGGCGCATTGCTCCGCGTGGCCTCTTTCTCCTCCCTCAGCGGTCGTCCCCTCACCGATGAGGCGATCGAGCACGTCCTGCGCGATATTCTGCAGGAGGAAGCCCGCCGTGCGGTCTCCATCGACCAAGTCCAGCGCAAGGTTGCCGAGCACTATGATATCCGCCTGGCCGACATGACGAGCAAACGCCGGCCGGCCAACATTGCCTTCCCGCGGCAGGTGGCCATGTTTATCTCACGCCGTCTGACCAAGTCCTCTTTGCAGGATATCGGCGAAGCTTTTGGCGGCCGGGACCATGGCACCGTGATCCACGCCTGCAAGACGGTGCAGGGGCGCATAGAGAGCGAGGAAAGCCTGCGCCAGATTGTCCGTTTCCTCGAAACCGCCCTGCAAAGGTGAAGAAGGCTTTGACAGCCGCGGTTTATTTTCGGACATAAATCATTTCCGGCTACCTTCCATCCGGCCATCTACCCGTGCTAACATGAAATTCACCATCTCGCAGGAGGCCTTCGCCGAAGGGTTGCAAAACGCGGTCAGCGCGGTCAACTCGCGCAGCACGCTGCCCATTCTGACCAACGTCCTTCTCCAAGCCTCCGACGGTGAACTCATTCTCACCGCCACCGACCTCGACTTCACGGTCCGCACCAAGGCCGAAGCCAAAGTCGGCAAATCGGGAGCGACCACCCTGCCGGCCCGGCGCTTGAGCACCTTGGTCAAGGATCTGCCCAAGACCGAGATTGAGGTCGAGGTGGACGGCAAAAGCATGGCTACTCTAAAAAGTGGCGCCGGGGTTTACAAAATTTTCGGCATGCCCGAAGCCGAATTCCCCGGCCTGCCCGCCTTCGAAGGGGCGGTCGAATTCAAGCTCAAGGCCTCCGACCTGAAAGACGGGTTGCGCAAAACGCATTACGCCATCTCGCTCGACGAGACCCGCTACGTCCTCAACGGCATCTTTTTCTCCTTCAAAGGCGACAAACTTACCTTGGTGGCGACCGACGGACGCCGCCTTGCCCTGGCCGAAGTGAACGACTTGGAGATCTCGCCCAGCCAGGAACGCGAATTCATCGTCCGTACCAAAGCAGTCACCGAATTACTGCGCGCCCTGAAGGAAGACGGCGAGGTCAACGTCCGCCTTTCGCAAAACATGGTCCAGTTCGACTGCGGTCCGACCACGCTCATTTCCAAACTGGTCGAAGGCAACTACCCGAATTACGTCCAAGTCATCCCGACCAAAGTCAACGAGCGCGTCACCGTGGAGCGCGAAACCCTGCTCAACGCCGTCCGCCGTGTTTCGCTGCTCAATACGGAAAAAACCGCCTCCGTCCGCCTCAATTTCACCAAGGGCAAAATCGAGATCTCCTCGAACACCCCTGAAGTCGGCGAGGCCCGCGAGGAAATGGCCGTGAGCTACAAGGGCAAGGACATCTCGATCGCCTTCAACCCCGAATTCCTCATGGCCCCGCTACGCTACCTGAGCGAAGACGAAATCCATTTCGAGCTGATCGACGACATCAGTCCCGGCGTGCTCAAAATCAACGCCCCTTTCGTCTACGTGCTCATGCCCATGCGCGTCGGGGCCTGAGGCCCGCTCTTGGTCGTGATCCCGCGCCTCCTCGCCGCCACCCTGCTCTGGGCGCTGGCCGCGGGAAGTGCTGCCGCGGCCAGCGGGATCAAGATCTCCGACGCCGAAGCCGACCGCATCGGTCAAAAAATCTGGCGCAACGAATGCGCCGGCACCCGCGACGGCCTCACCGCGTGGAACCAAGGCGAAGACTTCCCGTCCCTCGGCATAGGCCACTTCATCTGGTATCCGCAGGGCCAGCGCGGTCCTTTCAAAGAAAGCTTCCCCGCCCTCAAGGATTACCTTCAAGCCCAAGGGGTCAAACTCCCCGGCTGGCTCGCCGCGGCCAAAGCTTGCCCCTGGCCTGACCGCGCCGCGTTCAGGGCCGACTTCCGCTCGCCGCGGCTGGAGGAACTCCGCGCGCTCCTCGCCTCGACCGTGGGACCACAGGCCCGCTTCGCCGCCCTGCGCCTCGAGTCGGCCCTGCCGCAAATGCTCGCCGCCGCGCCGGCGTCCGAGCGCGAAAAAATCAGCGGCAACTTTTATCGCGTGGCCAACGCTCCCGGCGGGCTTTATCCGCTGATGGACTACGTGAACTTCAAAGGCGAGGGGACCTCGCCGACCGAGCGTTACCAAGGCGAAGGCTGGGGACTCTCCCAAGTGCTGGCCGGCATGTCCGACAGCGGTTCCCCGACTGCCGCGTTCTCGAAAAGCGCCGATCGCGTCCTGACCCGCCGCGTCGAACTCTCGCCCCCCGCCCGTGGCGAAAAACGCTGGCTCCCCGGCTGGCGCAACCGTGTCGCCACCTACGTGCCGTGATCTCATGAGAGCCTGCACCAACCTCTGGATGTTGCCGGCCATCTTTTTGATGACGGCCGGTTTCCGTGCGGAAGCAGCGCAACGTTGGGATTCGCTCTTGGCCAACTCCCATTGGTACGTGCCGCAGGAAAATCTCCTATCCTACATGTCGACCAGCGGGACAAACTTTGTCACGCCGGCTCCGATCGTCCTCTGGGACCAGACGTTGTGGAGCTTAGGTTCCGCGCTGGACGGGCGATTCACCGGTTCGGCTCGGGCGACGTTCTACGCAAACCCCGAATTTTCTTTCAGCAGCACCTCCTCCATCCTCGGTCTCGCCACTGTGGAGGGCCAAATCCGGATGAGGTTCACCTCGGATTCCGGAGGTAGCACGATCATCGGTATCGGGCAGTTCCGCGAGGTTGGTGAAGTTACGGCGATGCAAATGCAGATGGTGACCGGCGAGCCCGGCAGCCCGATCTCAACCCACTGGGCCTACATGATGCCCTACGATCCCGACACCTTCACGCCTCCGGATCCGCGCCCCAACGACGACATCATCTCGACCGAGTGGGCGTGGACCTTGGGCACCACATGGAATCTGCAAAGCGAAGAACTCTTCGGCCCCGGCGGTGTGGGGAACTTCGCCATCACCGACTACCGCAACGGGTATTTTTGGGGCTCCGGAAGCGGTCCGGCCGGCACGCCCGGCGAGTCATTCACCCAACTCGGCTCGATCACGCCGGAAGGTAATGTCCTCTTCAACGCACTCACCGATTCCAGTCAGACGAACTTGGTCACTTTCACCGGCCTGGTCACGGGCGACGCCGCCACCGGCCAGATGGTCCTGCGCAGCTATCAGTTCAACGGTGAAGACGCCACTTTCGGTCCGGAAGGGTATGCACAAGTTGTGCCCGAGCCGTCCACCTCGGCCTTGATGGTTCTCTCGGCCGTGGCGGTAACTTTGGCCGCTTTTCTTCGCCGGCGGGTGGTCTCCCGGCCGACGGAAAACCTATCACCCAGGCCGTCTCCGCGACGATAAAACGCAGCGGTGTGGGTGGCACGGGCATCCTGCCCGTGAAAGCGGAGATCATCGGCAGGATGCCGATGCCACTTTTTGCACTTGTCGGCGGCGGGGACATTCTTCCGTTTTTTCCCTGCGCAGCCGGCCGGCTGCGGCTACAATCCCGCCATGCCTTCTGTCACCCGCGACCAAGTCATCGACGTCCTTGAGCGCATCGCCCTTTTGCTCGAGCTCCAAGGCGAAAATCCGTTCAAGATCCGCGCCTACCACAACGGCGCCCGCGCTCTCGAAATGCTCGAAGACGACCTCGGCACGCTCGTCCGCGAAGATAAATTGAAAGGCATCCCGGGTATTGGTGACGCCCTCCGCGAAAAAATCGGCACCCTCGTCACCACCGGAAAGCTTCCCTACTACGACGAACTGGTCGCGCAGTTCCCGCCGAAATTGTTCGAACTTTTCGACGTTCCCGGCCTCGGCCCGAAAAAAATCAAAGCCCTCTACGAGAAACTCCAAGTTGCCTCGCTCGCCGATTTGGAAAAAGCCTGTCAGGACAACCAAGTCGCCGGCCTTGATGGCTTCGGGGCCAAGACCCAGGAGAAAATCCTCCATGGCCTCGGGATGCTCAAGCAGGGGGCCGGACGCCACCTCGCCTCCGTCGCCGCCCACGCCTCGTCCACCTTGCTCGACGACCTGCGGGCGCACCCGGACACCATCCGCCTCTCCGCCGGCGGCAGCACCCGCCGCCGCAATGAAACCGTCCACGATATCGACATCATCGTCTCGACCAAAAACCCCGCCGCCATCTCCAGTGCCTTCCGCGAACACCCGCTGGTCGAAAGCATCCTCGCGGCGGGCGAGACCAAATCGAGCGTCATGCTCAAGAACGGGCTCCAGGCCGACCTGCGCGTTGTGACTGATGAGGAATACCCTTTCGCTCTCATGTATTTCACCGGCAGCAAGGAGCACAACATCGTGCTCCGCGGCCTCGCCCAGGACCGCGGTTGGACGCTCAATGAATACCGCCTCGCTCCGGTCAAGAAGGACGCCCCGGAAATTCCCGAAATCCATGACGAACGTGAGATCTACGAGTTGTTCGGTTTCGATTACATCGAGCCCGAATTGCGCGAGAACCGTGGCGAGTTCGAGGCGGCGTCCGGACACAAGTTGCCGGATCTGATCAAGCTTGAGCAACTCAAAGGCACCTTTCACAACCACACCCGGGCCAGCGACGGTCGCGCCGCGCTGGCCGAAATGGCCGCCGCCGCGCAGGAAATCGGCCTCGAATACCTCGGCATCGCCGACCACAGCAAAGCCTCCGTCCAAGCCAACGGCCTCGACGCCGCCCGCCTCGAAAAGCAGATCGCCGAAATCGCCGCGCTGAACAAAGACTTCGACGGGTTCCGGCTCTTCAGCGGCACCGAGTGCGATATCCTCAAGGACGGCTCGCTCGATTTCCCCGACTCCGTCCTCGCCCAACTTGATTACGTAGTGGCCAGCGTCCATTCCTCCTTCACCCTCGGCGAAGCCGAAATGACCAAGCGCCTCATCCGCGCGATGGAAAATCCCCACGTGACCATGCTCGGCCACCTGACCGGACGCATCCTGCTCAAGCGCGAATCCTACGCGGTCAATGTCCCCGCCGTCCTCGACGCGGCCGCCGCCACCGGCACCTTCCTCGAACTCAACGCCGATCCGCACCGCCTCGACCTGGATTGGCGTTGGTGGAGGTTGGCCAAGGAAAAAGGTGTCCAATGTGTGATCAATCCCGACGCCCACGCCACCGAAGGGCTGCAAAATCTCTACTTCGGCATCGGCACCGCCCGCAAGGGCTGGCTGACCCAAAATGACGTGGTCAATTGCCTCCCGCTGAAAAAAATTATCCCCGTCTTGGCAGCCAAACGCACCCGATGAAAAGGAAAGTAGCAGCGGCGTCCCGCCGCTTAACCAAAAACGACAAGCGGCGGGACGCCGCTTCTACTTTAACTGCCTGGCTCAAGCGCACCCGCACCCTGGTCGAAAAATCCCTCCGCACCGCCGTCCCCGCCGCCGCCACCAAGCCCGCCACGATCCACCGCGCCCTGCGTTACAGTCTGCTCTCCGGCGGTAAACGTCTGCGCCCGTTGCTTTGCTGCGCCGCGTCCGAGGCCTGCGGCGGCACCGCCCGCAGTGCGCTTCCTGCGGCGTGCGCCGTGGAAATGATCCACGCTTATTCCCTCATCCACGACGATCTCCCGTGCATGGACAACGACGATCTTCGTCGCGGCAAACCGACCTCGCACAAAATGTTCGGGGAGGGGATTGCGGTCTTGGCCGGCGACGCCTTGCTGACCGCAGCCTTCGCCGTGCTCGCCGCCGCCCAGCCGCGCGCCCTTTACCACGGGTCCGATCTCGTCATCGAGTTGGCCCGCGCCGCCGGATCCCGCGGACTCATCGCCGGACAAGTCGCCGACTTGGAAGCGGAAGGACTCCAGCCCTCCGAGCCCGCGCTTTATTTCATCCACGCCGCGAAAACCGGCCTGCTTCTGCGTGCCTCGCTCAAGCTGGGGGCGATGTGCGCCGGCGGAACCAAAGCACAAGTTGCGGCCCTCGACCGCTTCGGCTTCGCCCTGGGCCTCGCCTTTCAAATCCAGGACGACATCCTCGACGCCACGCAAAGCGCCCAAAAACTGGGCAAGACGGCCGGCAAAGATGCCGCCGCCGGCAAAATAACCTTTCCGGCATTCTTCGGATTGGAAAAGTCCTCTGCCCTCGCCGAGGGGTGGACATCCGAAGCCATCGCCTCACTCCAGTCCTTCGGCCCGCGCGGTGAAACTCTCCGCGCTTTAGCAGCAGATTTGCTGCAGCGCGAAAGGTAGGGACGAGCGGCTTGCTCGTCCGCCGTTTATCAATCGGGCCCGCGAGACAGCGGGCCCCTGCCTTCCCCTCACCAAAAACGCAGCCCGAAAATAATGAAGCCCTTCGGCTTGCCCTCGTCATTCGGATCCCACGAGGTGAGATAACGCCCGTCGCCGTAACCCTTGGCGGCGGCCGGATTGATCAACTGCCACGGCTCCTTCATTTGGAACGCGGCGGCCACAATGCCCTCGACCGTCGAATCCGGATCGAGCGGCGAAACAGCGCGCGGTGCCGGTTCCTCGACCTTGCGCGTCGGTTGGCGCGGGGCGACAAAATCCTGCGCGAGGCAGGTGCTTCCCGTGACCACGGCGGCCAACATAAGGAGAGATTTGCGCATACGGAACCTTTAGGCCGCCGCCCGCCGCCCGGCAACCCCGAAAATCACTCTCGCCTTGGTTGCCCCTTCGGCGGAATCATTCCCTATTCATGGATCATCTCTCCAAAGCACGCCGTGTCATCGGCATCGAGGCGGATGAATTGCGCCGCCTGGCCGAGAATCTCGACGGCGATGCTTTCAGCCGCGCGATCGAGACCCTCAAGGCGTGCGTCGACCAACGCGGCAAGATCGTGGTCTGCGGGGTGGGCAAATCCGGCCACATCGGCGACAAAATTGCCGCCACCCTGACCAGCACGGGGGCCACTGCGGTCGTCCTCAACTCGCTCAACGCCCTCCACGGTGACCTCGGACTGGTCTCCGATGGCGACGTCATCCTCACCTTCAGCTACGGCGGGGAGACAGCGGAACTCCTCAATATCCTCCCACCGCTGGCCCGCTTTGAGGTGAAACTCATCGCCGTGACCGGCCGCCCCGACTCCACCCTCGGCCAAGCCGCCGACATCGTCCTCGATGTCGCGGTGAGCCAGGAAGCCTGCCCGCTCAATCTGGCCCCGACCTCCAGCACCACGGCCATGCTCGCGCTTGGTGATGCCTTGGCCATGGTTCTGCTCGAGGCGCGCGGGTTCCAGCAGGACGACTTTGCCCGCTTCCATCCGGGGGGAAGTCTCGGCCGCGTCCTGCTCACCCGGGTCAACCAGATCATGCGCAAAGCGACCCAGCTTGCGGTGGCCGGCCCCGATGCCACCGTGCTCGAGGTGCTGAAAAAAATGACCCAATGCCGCACCGGCGCCGCGGCCATCGTCGATGCCGATGGCAAATTGTGCGGCGTCTTCACCCACGGCGATCTGGCGCGACATTACCAAGCGCATGCCGATCTGGGGGCCCTGCCGGTCGGTCAATTCATGACGCAAAACCCCATCACGGTTCGCGGCGACAAGCTTGCCGCCGAGGCGCTGCACGTGCTAAAGACCCATCGCATCGATGATTTGATCGTGGTGGACGAAGACAACCGCCCGGTCGGCATCATCGATTCGCAGGACCTCTCGCGCCTCCAAGGCGTCTGACCTGCGGCCCCGCAACCTTATCCCGAAAATTTTATGCCCGCCGCCAACGACCTCCGCAAAGGAATGGCCATCAAATACAACACCGACACGTATGTTGTGCTCGAAGTCACCCACCGCACCCCCGGCAACCTCCGCGCCTTCGTCCAGGCCATCATCCGCAGCATCAAGACCGGCAAGTCGAGCGATGTCCGCTTCAGTTCGACCGAGAAAGTCGAACTCGTCGACCTCCAGCGCCGTCCGCTCGAGTTCAGCTACAAGGATCATCAGGGCTACCACTTCATGGACCCCGAGTCCTACGAGACCGTGGAATTGGACGAAGCCCTCCTCGCCGGAGCCAAAAATTATCTGGTCGAAAATCTCCGAGTCGAAGTTCTCTACGCCGAAGGCAAAGCGGTCGAAGTCGAGGTGCCCGCTTCGGTCATCATGAAAGTCATCGAGTCCGCCGAAGGCCTCCGCGGCGACACCGCGAGCAATGTGCAAAAGCCGGCCACCCTCGAGTCCGGCCTCATCGTCAATGTCCCGCTCTTCATCAAGGAAGGCGAGATGATCAAAATCGACACGCGCAACGGCGCCTACATGGGCCGCGCCTGACGCCGCCCCGCCCGATGGCCAAGCGCGACCGCCGCCGCAAAGTTGCCGCGAAGGGCCAGCGTCTCAACACCTCGTTCGCCGCCCCGGCCGAAGCCACGCTCGTCGTGCCGGTGCGCTGGGTGAAATTTGTCGTCGGGCTTTTTCTCCTCCCGCTCTGCTATATTCTGACCGCCGCGTTTTTCAGCGCGCTTCTCGATGCCTTCACTTCACAGGCTTCCGGACGTCCCCACTTCTGGGCCACCGCCGAGTTCTGGTTCTTTTCCCTCGGGCTGGTCTGCTGGCTCATTGCTTACTTCGGGTTCCCCAAGCCGCTCATCGTCTACGTCTACGGTCACGAATTGACCCACGCCCTCATGGTGAGACTGATGGGCGGGCGCGTTTCCGACTTCAGCGTCGGCCGCGACGGGGGCTACATCGTGTCGTCCAAGATCAACACGTGGATCGCGCTCGCCCCGTATTTCGTCCCCATCTACAGCGTCGGCGTCATTCTCCTCTACGGATTGGTCTCCCTGCTCTACGACCTCCAGCCCCATGCCGAGTTGGCCACCGGGATTCTTTACGGCTTGCTCGGTTTCACCTGGGCCTTCCACGCCACCTTCACTCTCTCCATGATCCCCCGCGGCCAGACCGACCTCGCCTACGGCGGCACCTTCTTCTCCCTCACGATCATCTATCTGATGAACCTGCTCGTGTTGTCGCTGCTCCTCATTCTCGCCACCCCCTACGTCAGCTTCCGCAGCTTCGCCCGCGAACTCCTCGCCCACGCCGCCATCTTCGCCAGCGAAGCCATCCGCTTCGTGGAATTGCTCCTGCGTGCCGCCGGCTTCTGAAAAGTGGCAGCGATGTCCCCGTCGTTTGACAAGTGCCACTAGAAGTGGCACTTCTATTCACATGGAAACCATCTCCATGCTCGAAATCCGTCGCAACGCCAAAGGCTTGGTCCGCCGCTTGGCTCGCGGTGAATGTTTCCGCATCACTTACCGTAACCACCCCGTGGGCGAGTTGTTCCCACCGGCGTCGAAGCAAGGTGTCACCTCCCAAGACCCGGTCTATTGCCTGGCGGAAGCCGCGGAAGATTTGGGTGGCGGGCTTGATGCCCGGCGAGCGGACGAACTCATCTACCGCGGGTGAAGCCGGTTTTTGTCGATACGATGGGTTGGTATAGCCTCTTTGACCGGCGGGATGCCTGGCACAAAAAGGCTGCCGCCATCATGGCCGGGCTCGGACGCGCCAAAGCGTCCCTCGTCACCACCGACTACGTGGTGGATGAAACGGCCACCCTGCTTCTGGTGCGGGGTGCGACCGTGGCGCTGGACGGATTTTTCGCCATGCTTTCCGCTTCGCAGGCCTTGACGGTGGCCTCGGTCGGTCCGGCCCGTTTTCAGGAGGCCTCCGCTTACTTTCTCCAACACCGCGACCAAGGATATTCCTTCACCGACGTGACAAGTTTTATCGTCATGCGCGAACTGAAGTGCCGTGAGGCGCTGACCCACGACGAGCACTTCGAAAAAGCGGGGTTCCACCGCTTGCTCCGGTAAGGTTCGGAACCAGCCCGGCCTGCCGCGGCGACAAAATTACTCGAACCGCTTCTACTTTCGAAACCTTCCACAATCTGCTTTCCTTCCCCCATGGCAAAAACGGTCTGGCAGAAGATCAAGGATTACACGGATCTGAAGTTCGAAAAGACGGAGGACGGGATCGCCAAGATCACGATCAACCGCCCCGAGGTCCGCAACGCGTTCCGTCCGCAGACGGTCGAAGAAATGAAAGATGCCTTCGATCACTGCCGTGACGATGGGTCGATCGGCGTGGTGATTCTTACCGGGGAAGGCGACCAGGCCTTTTGCTCCGGCGGAGACCAAAAAGTGCGCGGGGATGGCGGCTATGTCGGGCAGGATGGCGTCCCGCGGCTCAATATCCTCGATGTGCAAAAACAAATCCGCAGCCTGCCCAAGCCGGTTATCGCCATGGTGGCGGGTTACGCTATCGGCGGTGGACACGTTCTTCACGTGGTCTGCGACCTGACCATCGCGGCGGACAACGCGCGCTTCGGTCAGACCGGTCCGCGCGTCGGGTCCTTCGACGGCGGGCTCGGCTCGAGCTATCTCTCGCGCATTGTCGGACAAAAAAAAGCGCGCGAGATCTGGTTTCTCTGCCGTCAATACGACGCGCAACAGGCCCTCGACATGGGCTTGGTCAATACGGTCGTCCCGCTCGCGCAGTTGGAGGAGGAAACCCTCAAGTGGTGTCGCGAAATCCTCGAACTTTCGCCCATGGCTTTGCGGTGTCTGAAGGCGGCGCTCAATGCCGACTGCGACGGGCAAATCGGTCTGCTCGATATGGCCGGCAATGCCACCTTGCTTTACTACCTGAGCGAAGAAGCCAAGGAAGGGAAGCAGGCCTTCATCGAAAAGCGGAAACCCGACTTCTCGAAGTTTCCCCGTCTCCCCTGAAGATAAATCCCGCCACGGATGAAGAAGATAAACAGCTTGGACGGGCCTTTTTGCGCCGGTGTCACCGGCGCAAAAAATATCCTCTTTAATCCTCTGCTATCCGTGGCCCTGCCTTTTCGTTAGACTCTTCTTATGTCCAGCAGCACCGGCCAACTTTTCCGTATCGCCACGTGGGGTGAATCCCATGGCGGCGGGGTCGGGGTGGTCATCGACGGCTGCCTGCCGCAGCTCGCTCTGACTGAAGCCGACATCCAAAAAGAACTCGATCGCCGGCGCCCGGGGCAAAGCGACATCGTCACCCCGCGCAAAGAGGCCGACCGTTGCGAGATTTTGTCCGGCGTTTTCCAAGGCAAAACCCTTGGCACCCCGATCGCCATTCTGGTCCGCAACGAGGACGCGCGACCGGAGGCCTACACCGAAATGGAGACGGCCTTCCGTCCGTCGCATGCCGATTTCACCTACGAGGCCAAATACGGCATCCGCAATTGGCAGGGCGGGGGACGCGCCTCGGCCCGGGAAACCATCGGGCGGGTTGCCGCCGGTGTGGTGGCCCGCAAGGTGCTCGACGCGCTCCATCCCGGCATCGAGGTGCTGGCCTGGGTCAGCCGGGTGCATCAGATCGAATCGCCAGTCGATCCCGCCAGCGTCACCGCCGAAGCGATCGAAGCCAATGCGGTCCGTTGTCCGGATGTCGCGGCGGCGGAAAAGATGATCACGCGGATCAAAGAAGCGCGATCGAAGGGCGATTCGGTCGGCGGGCTCATCGAATGCCTGGTGCGCCAATGCCCGCCGGGCCTCGGCGATCCGGTCTTCGACAAACTGGAGGCCGATCTGGCCAAAGCCATGCTTAGCCTGCCTGCGACCAAAGGATTTGAAATCGGCTCGGGTTTCGAGGGAAGCAAACTGACCGGACTCGAGCACAACGACGCCTTTGAAATGCGCGAGGGACGCACCCGCACGGTGACCAACCGGTCGGGCGGGATCCAAGGCGGGATCAGCAATGGCGAAGACATCACCTTCCGCGTGGCCTTCAAACCGACGGCCACCATTGCCAGCGCGCAGCAGACGGTCACCGCCTCCGGCGAAAACACGGAGTTGGCCGCCCGCGGACGCCACGATCCCTGCGTCATCCCCCGTGCCGTGCCCATCGTGGAAGCGATGGTCTGGCTCGTGCTGGCTGATCACGCGCTGCGGCAGCGGGCTCAGCGGGCCGTTTGACCCGGGCTCCTCGGTTCAGGGTCAGCGTCCTTGACGTCTATATTCAAAGGTATAGACTGCTTAACAGGTGAAAACAGCCAAGCTTTTCAAGAACGGACAGAGCCAAGCGGTCCGGCTGCCCAAGGAGTTCCGCTTCAAGGGTGATTCGGTTTTTATCCAGCATCTCGGCAACTGCGTCGTCTTGGTGCCGAGACAGGATCCGTGGGCGACCATGTTTGCGGCGACCAAGCTTTTCACCGACGATTTCATGGTCGAGCGCGAGCAGGGTTCCCAATCCGAGCGCGAAAGTTTCGGCTGATGCGATATCTGCTCGATACCAACACCTGTATCTACATCATCAAGCGTTCCCCTGAGCAGGTGATGCTTCGCTTCAAGCGGCTTCGCGTGGGTGATGTCGGCGTTTCCGCCATCACCGTCTGCGAGTTGCAATTCGGTGTCTCCAACAGTTCCCAACCCGAGAAGAACCAACGTGCCTTGACCGAGTTTCTCGGTCCGCTCGAGATTCTGGATTTTCCCGCGGCCGCGTCGGTGGTTTACGGCGAAATCAGAACACATCTTCAGCGGGCCGGAACCCCGATCGGCAGTTACGATCTTCTTCTCGCCGCGCACGCGCTGCAGCGGGAATTGACGCTGGTTACCAACAACGTCCGCGAATTCCTGCGTGTGCCTGATCTTCGGACGGAGAATTGGAGTGAGTAGCCCTGGAAAAAATCGTCTATGCAACTCTCCTCCTCTTGGCTCTGGCTCGCGGCCGGGCTTTATTTGCTTTTCGAAATCTGGCGCGGTTGGCGGCGCGGGGTGGTGCGGCATGGAGTGAGTGTCTTTGCCCTGCTCGTCGCGGGCGGTATCGGGTTGATCTTTGCCTGGATGACCGGAATGATTTCGGACCGCATTGTGCCGCTGCCGTATCCCGGCGGACGGCTCCTTTTCGGTCTCGCGGCGGGCCTGGCGTTTTACCTCGCCGCGGTGGTGCTTTCGTCGTTGCTCTTCAAAAAGACATCGCAGCAAAGCGCGGGGATCGTGCGGCTTTTTTACGGGGCGGGTGGGGGACTCTTCGGGCTGATCTTCGGACTGCTCGTCTTGTGGGGTGGCATTTCCATCTTCCGCACGCTGGGTGCGGTGGCCGAGGCGCGGCAAACGGCTCCGGGTGACGCGCAGTTGGTCGCGATCAAGGAATCTCTTGAGGAGGGAGCGACCGGCGGTCTGGTCGACAAAGTCGATATTGTGCCGGCCAATATCTACGGGCTGGTCACCAAACTCCTGCGCGTGACGCAATCGCCGGAGGCCACGGCACGGTTTTTTGCCTACCCGCAGACCCAGCAACTCCTCACGCAACCGAAGATCATGGAGTTGTTCACCGATCCGGCGGTGGCCGGGGCGGCGTCGGAGGGGAACTACTTGTCGTTGCTGACCAGCCCCAAGCTCGCCGAAGTGGCGTCCGATCCGACGGTGCAGCAGTTTTTCACCGGCTTCGATCTGGAAAAAGCTCTCGACTACGCCCTGCAAGAATCGGCACCTTCGCCGGTTCCCACGCCATGAGTCAGGACTACATCGCCACCATCGGACTCGAGGTCCACGTGCAGCTGAAAACGCGGAGCAAAATGTTCTGCGCCTGCCCGGTCGAATACGGCGCCACACCGAACACCCATACTTGTCCGACTTGTCTCGGGCTGCCTGGGGCCTTGCCGGCCATGAACGAAGAGGCACTCAAGCTGACCATCCTGACCGGTCTCATGCTCGATTGCCAAATTGCCGCAGTCTGCAAGTTCGACCGCAAAAGCTACTACTACCCGGACATGCCGAAGAACTACCAGATCTCGCAATACGACATGCCGCTCTGCTTGGGCGGCGGTGTGCCCTTGCCCGATCTGGCCTACCCGAAAGACGCGCAGAAGAGCATTGCGACGCAGGACAAAGTGGTCTGTCTGACCCGCATCCATCTCGAGGAGGACGTGGCCAAAAGTTTCCACTTGGAAAATTCTTCCGGCATCGATTTCAACCGCGCGGGCACACCGCTCATGGAAATTGTTTCCGAGGCGGAGATTGCCAATCCCGAGGAAGCCTTCGCTTATCTGACCTCGCTCAAACAGCATCTGGAATACGCGGGTGTTTCGGATGCGGATATGGAAAAGGGCCAGATGCGTTGTGACGTCAACGTGTCCGTGCGTCCCGCCGGCACGGAAAAGTGGGGCACCAAGATCGAGCTGAAGAATTTGAACACGATCAGCGGGGTGCGCCGCGCCCTGGCCTACGAGATCGATCGTCAGAGCGAGGTCCTGCGCGGGGGTGGCTCGCTGCAGCAAGAGACCCGGCGCTGGGATGACGACCTGGGTGAGACGCAGCTCATGCGGATCAAAGAGTCCGCCCATGATTACCGTTACTTCCCCGATCCGGATCTGATGCCGGTGAAAACAGAGCAACTCCTCGCCGCCGCGAAGGAACTGCTGCCCGAGTTGCCGGCCGAGAAACGTGCCCGCTACGAAAAAGATTTCGGAGTGAGCGAATACGACGCCGCCGTGCTGGCCGACAACCTCGAGTTGGGTCGCTACTTCGAGCAGGCCGCCACCGGTTCCTCGCGCGGCAAGCAGATTGCCAATTGGATCCTCAACGATTTACAAAGCGCGCTTTCCTCCGCAGGCCAAGCGATCGCGGCTTGCCCGATCAAGCCCGCGCAGTTGGACGGCTTGGTTGGGTTGGTGGCCGGCGGGCAGATCAACGGCAAGCAGGCGAAGGAAGTCTTTGCCGAGATGTTCGTCACCGGACGCGATGCGGCGGTGATCGTGGAGGAGAAGGGGCTCAAGCAAGAGAGCGATGCCGGGGCGATTGGTGGCCTGTGCGACGAGGTGCTCGCGGCGAACCCGCAGTCCGTGGCCGACTACAAGGCAGGCAAAGAGGCCGCGCTTAATTTCCTCAAAGGGCAGGTGATGAAACTTTCCAAAGGGAAGGCGAATCCGGTGATGGTTGGTGATCTCCTTGCGCAAAAGCTCGGGTGAGGTGAAGGGTGCCGACCACCCAAGCCCCTCGATCGACTTTCATTCCGCGCTGTCTTTGCTCCCTGATTCGCGTCGCAGGTGGACGTGCTGGGTCATGGCCGGTGGGGCGTGTGTTGGTCACCGGGGTAGCGAGCGGGGAGCTGTCGGGTCCGGATTTCCCGCGTTTTCCCTCAGTCATGTCTGGCGGAGTCATGCCATCCATTTGACAATGGGCTACGAACGGGTCACAATGGGTCCACGAGCGCAGTCGTCAAAAGCCGGATTGATCCCGACCTGAAACGCCAAGCCGAAGCCGTCTTGAAAGAAATCGGATTGAAGCCCCGGGCCGCGTTGGAACTTTTTTACACCCAGATTATCAAGCGTCGGGCCATACCGTTCCCGCTCCAGGCTGGTAGCCCGGAAGATGAGGTGCTGAGCCCGGCCGCCCGGCGCAACGCGCTGGCCGACGAGTTCTGACCATGAACACTCTTCCGCAATCCGGCGAAGTCTGGTTTGTGGACCTGGGCTTCGTTGGCAAACCGCGCTATGCGCTCGTGTTGGCCGCCCGAACCGACGCCCGGCTGGCCTTGGCCAGCGTGGTTTTGATCACCACCCAATTCGAGGGCACGCCTTACGAGGTCACCCTGCCCCGCGTGCCGTGGTTGCGGGAACAAAGCTACCTCAACGCGCAGAGCCTCCAGCCGGTGAAGTTCACCGAATTTGTCCGCAAAGCTCCCGGCAAATTTGATGCTGGCGTGGTTGACGGGGCGCAGGCCGCGGTCAAACGCTGGTTGAAAATCTGATCGGAATCGCCATGCCCGGTTCGCCAAAGAGTGGATCTGCTGCTGCGGGCTTGATCACGCGTCGGTGTTTTTGCTCCCTGATTCGCGTCGCAGGCGGATGGTCAGGGTTGTGGCAGGGGTGAATTTGGTGCGCAGGGGCGGTCCGCTCTCGGTAAAAGTTGATGTTGACCCCAGTGGGAATTCCCACCATCTTGTTCTTATGGTCAAGGTCGTCGAACCAACGAAAGGTAAGAAGCGCGTCACGGTTGTCCGGAACTACGACGTCGCCGCGGACGCCAAGAGCCGCATCAGTCTGCGTGGAGCCAGAACCAAGTATTTCCATGTGATGGCTCTCTCCAACGGCAGTTTTTTGCTGGAGCCGCGGGTGCTGGTGGCCCCGGACAAAATCCCCGCGCGGACGCGCAAGACGCTCGAAAGCTCCGTGGCGTCCCTCAAGAGCGGCAAGGCCTCTGCGCCATCGCCGTTCGTTTAAGTCCCTGCGCGACGCCATGGAGCTCAACTCCTTGTCCGCCCGCGCCGTCAATGTCTTGGGCCGCGACGGCATCCGCACCCGCGAGCAAGCCCCGCCAAGCCAACGTGCTCGAACGTCTCGCCGGAGAGCGTAACTGTGGGCGCAAAACGATGGATGAGATCGCCCGTTGAATGGACCAAGACGGGTGATCAGCCGCCGCACACAACGGCACAGCCGTTGGCGCAGGACGCGTTTGACCCAATACTGCGGACTCCATTTAATCATTTCGGAACGACGGAACAAAGTGCGCCGGCATTCGACGCCTCCGCTGCTTTACAGAGAAAAACTCAACCATTGACCTCATGAAACCCCGCAAAGCCTTCGTCATGTCGGTCCACGCCGGCGCCGAGGACGAATACGAAAAGCGTCACAATCCGATCTGGCCCGAGTTGGAGAAGGTCCTCAAAGACCACGGCGTCTTGAACTACTCGCTCTTCCTGCACCCCGAGACGCGCCAGCTTTTCGGCTACGCCGAAATCGAAAGCGAGGAACAATGGGCGTCCATCGCCTCGACCGAAGCCTGTCAAAGATGGTGGAAGCACATGAGCGATGTCATGGCTTACCATCCCGACAACACTCCGGTCAGCACTCCGCTGCGCGAGGTTTTCCATTTGGACTGAGCTTCGCTGCGGGGAGCGCCAGTGAGGACAATGCTTTTTGCTTTATCCGTGAAACCGGTAAACCGCCGCGGCTTTGTCGCCCTGCCGTGACAACGTTCCGGCATTCACGCCGGCCTTTAAATCGCGGCTGGCGGTGGCGGTGGAGACCGTTTTGTGAAGTTTCATGTAGTCTTTGCGCGAGAATCGCGCCTCGCCGAAATCGACCTTGGCCCGTTCCAACCGGGTTTGCATGGTGGAGCGTTCCGGGCGGATGGCCTTAACCAAGTCGTCGAGCGCCTGATGAACCATCTCCAGCGAAAAGTCGACGAAGGCCGTCGAATGGCCTGCGCGGTCCGAAGTGCCGAGCACCTTATAGTATCGGCGCTGATGTTCTTTGATCAGTGATTCGACCGGAGTGAACTCGAAGATCGGATGGTAATGCGTGAGCAGCAAGCTGTGCCAAAACCGCCCGATCCGGCCGTTGCCGTCGGCAAAGGGATGGATGAATTCCAGCTCGTAATGGCAGACGGCGCTCTTGATCAGGGGGTGGCTGGTGGCCGTGCGCAGAAAACCGAAAAGGTTTTCCATCAGGTGCGGCACGCGGTCCGCCGGCGGCGCGACGTGGGAGACTTTCGAGCCTTGGATGATGCCGACATGGCCCGTGCGCCATCGGCCCGCCGAAGGCAACAGACCGTCCATCATGATGCGGTGCGCCTTGAGCAGGGACCGGCAAGACGAGGGCTTGAATTCGTGCATCCGCCGGTAGACTTCGACGGCGTTGAGGACTTCTTTGATCTCGTTTTTCTGGCCGATCACCCTCCGGCCTTCGAGCAGGGCGGTGACTTGATCCAGACTCAAGGTGTTCCCCTCGATGGCGAGACTGCCTTGCACAGTGCGGACCCGGTTCGATTTCCTGAGGTGGGGCTGCGGTCTGGGTTGATCCAGGCTGTCAACCCGCCCGATCAAGCGCTCGATCTTGGCGATCCGATCAAGAATTTCACCGGTAATGGAAAACGGCGGTTTCAACTTCATGATAGTATCAGATGATGCTATCACTGGTCAACCGATCTCTGGCGGGGCGTGGTGTTGCCTCGAAAACACGTCAATTCTGCCCCACTCGGACTGACGATCCCCGCACCGTGCCGTGGCCAACGGCTTGATCACGCGTTGCGTCTTTGCTCTGTGCTTCGCGTTGCAGTGGACGGCGAGGTCTTGGCGGGGCGGGTCTCCGGGTGGTTGGCCGTGGAATTGGAGAGGGGGCCAATATCGATTGGCGGGCGCTCGACGCGAGAAATGTCAAAACTCAAGATCTGACTCTAAACACGCGACTGTGGACGGCCCTGACCAAGCGGAGGAAAAATGGCGCTGAGACGCGGGACTGACCCCCCTAGCTTAAGGCCGAGAGGCATCAAGACTTTTCACTTTCCGGTCTCCGCTCTCCGGTTTGTCCCTCCCCCTCGCGCTCCGCGCGACGGAAGCCCTCCATCTCGCGCTTGAGCGGCTCCCAATAAGTGCGGTCTTTGTCTTGCTCGGCCCGCACCTCCGCGTCGAGGGCCTCGCGCAACCGCGGCAGGTCGCCAGCAATGGCCAGACCAAGGAGCGGACGCCGGGGAAGCAACGCGTGCGATTCATCGGTGAAGCGGGAGACGAGATCGAGAAGCCTCTCGGGCGTTCTGGTCTCAGTCAGCCAGAACGTGATTCTATCCGGGTTGGGCGAATTTCCCGTTGCCTTATAGTGCCCTTCGACCAAAGCGCTGATCATCGGCCAATCCCTGTCACGCTGGGTTTTCTTGGCCTTGACCAGATCTTCGACTGACAACAGGGAGACCTCCGTTCCGTCCTCGTCGACAACGGTGGCTCGGCGGCTCCAAAGAGCCTCGAAGGGCGGAAAATCCCGCAGGTGGGTCATCACATCAATGCGCAGGCCCTTGGCATCTCCTGATTGACAACGGAAGTGAACCGCATGCCCCCGCGCCAAGGCGGCGGGGTCGAACTTGGGTACGGCGATCCGGTGTGCGCCCAGTTCGTTGAGTGCGGATTGAAGGCCGGCGAAATTCGTCTTGTCGGCCAGCAGAAGGAAGTCGATGTCCTTGCTAAATTGCGCCGCGCCGTAGAACACGCAGGCCTGGCCCCCCATAAGCAGGGCCTGCACCTGATGTTTCTGCATCGTAGAAAGGACTTGTCGGATCGGGGTCGGGATCAAGGGTGCCTCCCATGGCTAAGTATTGGGCGAAGATCTTTTCACTTTCCCGAAAGCGCTTGATGGGAGTGAGTCTCGCCCACTCCTGCCACTCCTCAGGCCAGTCTTCAAACTTCACATTATGAGTCTACGGCACAACCCGAGCCCTGTCGAGATTCAGGAAGAAGTGAGCAGCCTTGCCGTGCTGCGAGAAAAAGGGTTCAGTCCCGCGTATTGACGCTCTTTCCCTTCATTGCAAATTTCATTTACGGCCCGTCAACTGCGCACGGAATACGAGGGGGCGACTTACCATCTGATGAATCGCGGCGACCGCGGTGAGCAATCTTCACGCCGAATCGCCTTCAGCCACGCCGACCTTTGGTGAGCATAAAGCATAATCTCCGCAAAATATGCGGTGAATATGGCGTCTATTCGCCGCAGGCACAAAAAAACACTGCGGGTTGGGCCAATCACTCCTACTTAGCGATCTGAAAAGGCCAGGAGCAAGGGGACGTTGTTATTATCCGCGAAACCTGTATTCCGCGACGGCTTTGTCGCCCTGCCGTGACATTATCCCGGCCGCCAGGCCGTCCCTGAGGCCCAAGTGGGTCACGCTTCCTCCCGAAAAGCCACGTCAGTGAAGCTGCTACCCATGAAAATCCGCCAAGCCTTCGTCATGTCGGTCAACCCCGGCGCCGAGGAGGAATACGAAAAGCGCCACAATCCGATCTGGCCGGAGTTGGAGAAGGTCCTCAAAGACCACGGCGTCTCGAACTACTCGATCTTCCTGCATCCCGAAACGCGCCAACTATTCGGTTACGCCGAAATCGAAAACGAAGAGCAATGGGCGTCCATCGCCTCGACCGAGATCTGTCAGAAGTGGTGGAAGCAGAACGTCGAAATCATGCCGACGAATCCGGACAACAGCCCGGTTAGCGCTCCGCTGCGCGAGATTTTTCATTTGGCCTGACCGCTGCCGCATTGCGCCGGAATGGCTGGACGTCTAATCCTAGAGAGGAAGTTGAGGGTCTATGGTTGAAAGCCGCAGCGAAGCGTAGACAGCCGGAGGCAAATGAGGGACTGAAAATCAAAGGTTTGCCCATTTCCGCTCCGTCACCCCAAGGGTGAGGCAAGCCGATGACGTAAAAATTTTCGCGATCAAGTCCTTAACTGCCTAACTGCCTCTTGCCCGGCGGCAGGCGTGGCGGAAAAGTTGGGCTGAGGAATTTTTGAACAGAAGGTAACGAGCACCGGAGCGCACGGGCTCTCGGGGCAGATGGCCACAGGCCACCGCAGGCGAGATGAGCGGGAGCAAGGGAGTCAAGGGAACGAGGGAGTGGCTGGGGCTGTGCGATCCAACTTGTGCGCGTTCGTGCTGCGTCAATAATGGGACTTATGAAATTTTGCGGACGTTGGTTTGTCGGGTTTGGGATTTTTCTCCTGCTTTGCGGCGCAGCGGGGTTTTGGTCGAATCCGGCGGGGGCGAAGACGGCGTTGCTTTCGGGCGGGATGTTCGGGGGGCTTTCGGCCTTTTGGGGGGTGTTGATGTTGCGGGGGTTTGGGTGGGCGCGGGTGGCGGCTTGGGTGAGCACCTTGGTGTTGGTCGCGGCGTTTGCCTGGCGGTCGATCGTGGGGTGGATGGCGGTGTCTGCCGGGGAGCCGAAGGTTTTTGCGGCCTCGTTGATCACGCTGATGTTGGGGGCGTCGTTGGCTTCGCTCGGCGTGCTCTGGCGGCGGTGACGGCCGCGGCGGAAGGATCTCGGCGCGTCGGGGACGCCGCGCCCTACCTGTCGGGAAAGTCGTGCGTTTTCGCGGCGTGGAAAGCGGTGACTTTGTCACCGCACTCCAAAATTTTGCGGTGGGGGTGTTTTGGAGTGCGGCGGCTTGACGCCGTTTTGGTGGGTGCCGGCTGATCAGTCGCCGCTCTTTTTGCCGGCGGTGCGGCGCCATTCGCGGAGGGCTTTGCGGGTGTCCGAGTCGGAGCCGCTCATCTCCGAGCGGCCGTCTTTGGTGATCAAGTTACCTTGGTCGTCGACGATGACGAGGGAGGGGATACCAGAGATGCCGAATTGCTGGCCGAGCGCGCGGCGCTTTTCCGAGTCGAAGGGGATGGCGGGAAATTCCATGTCATAATCCTTCATGTATTCCGCCTGGTCCTCAGCGCTGCGGTCGCTGCTCACAAAGATGACTTCGAATTCATCGTTTTTGCGGTCGCGGAGTTTGACCAGGCTGGGGGTGAAGGCGCGGCAGGGGCCGCACCACTCGGCGGAGAAGTAGAGGCCGATAACTTTGCCTTCGAGCGAGGAGAGTTCGACTTTTTCGCCTTGGGCGTTGATCAGGTCGGGGCCGACGAGGTCTTCGAGGGAGGCGAAGGTGGTGAGGGGTAAAAGGAGGAGAAGGGAGAGCAGAGGTTTCATTGCTTTGGTGTGTTCGGTTGGTAGTTTTCAGTTTTCAGGCGAAATGTCACGCGGATGGTGTCTGGGGATGTGGCGCCGCCGTCCCGGGCGACGCTAGAGTTCAGAGTTTGCCGGCGGAGGGGCAGAGGCTTTGGAGTTCGCAGTTGGGACAATCGGGGTTGCGGGCCATGCAGCGGCGGCGGCCGTGCCAGATGAGGAGGTGGCTCCAGAGGGTCCAGGTGTCTTGGGGGATTTGTTTGATGAGGTCTTTTTCGATTTTGACCGGGTCGGTGTGTTTGGTCAGGCCGAGGCGCTGGCTCAGGCGGGCGACGTGGGTGTCGACCACCACGCCGGACTCGATGCCGTAGGCGTTACCGAGCACGACGTTGGCGGTTTTGCGTCCGACCCCGGGAAGATGGGTGAGGGGCTCGAGTTCGCGGGGGACTTCGCCTTTGTAGTGGTCGACGAGGGCTTGGGCGGCACCGCGGATATTTTTCGCTTTGTTGTGGAAGAAGCCGGTGGAGCGGATGAGGCCTTCGAGGTCTTCCTGGCGCGCGGCGGCCATGCTTTTGGGGTCAGGGAATTTTTGGAAGAGGGCGGGCGTCACCAGGTTGACGCGCACGTCGGTGCATTGTGCGGACAGGATGGTGGCGATGAGGAGTTGGAAGGGGCCGTCGTGGTTGAGTTCGCAGTGGGCGTCGGGGTAGGTCTGGCGGAGGAGTTTTAGGATGACCGCTGCGCGGGATTTGGTCGTGACGGGCGGGACGCCCGTGCCCCCTGGTTTGCCGAGCGGACGAGCGGCGCTCCGGCTGGTAGAGACTACGGCTCGGAGAGGCCGCTCGTCCCTACCTGGGGGCTTTTTGCTCACTGCGGGCCGAGAGCGTTGAGGCGCTCTTGGGCTTTGGGGGCGAATTCGGAGTCGGGGAATTTTTCGGTCAGCTCCTTGTAGGCGCGGAGGACTTGGGCTTTTTGCTTGTTGGCTTTTTCGGGATCGCTGGTTTGCAGCTCGGTGACTTGCAGCTCGAGGAGTTGTCCGCCTTCCCACAAGCCGGCGGCGGCGGCCGTGGGAACGCCTTCGTAGAACGCGGAGATTTTGATGAAGTAGTCGATGGCGGCGTCGCGTTCGCCCTTGTCTTTCTGGATGTAGCCGCCGAGGAGCATGGCGTTGGCGCGGAGGTCGGTGGGGGCGTTGGGGGCGCGGATGATCTGCGTAAGCAGGGCGACGGCTTCGTCGCCTTTGCCTTGTTCCTTCAGGGAGGCGGCGATGCCGTAGTTGGCTTCGAGGACTTTAGGGGACCACGGGTAGAGGGACTTTAATTTTTCGAAGAGGGCGCCGGCGCCGGTGACGTCTTTTTGTTCCTGCGCGACGCGGCCGAGGCCGAAGAGGGAAATGGCTTGGGCTTCTTGGATGGCGGGTGGCGCGGCGGCGGGTTCCTGTCCGGCGGGGTTTGGGTAATCGGCGGCGATTTTTTCGAAGACGGCTTTGGCTTGGTCCGCTTGGCCGCTTCCGAGGAGGGCGAGGCCGTAGAGGTCGAGGTCGGATGGCGCGTAGACGAGCGCGGCGTCGTAGGCTTGGTTCATTTCCTCGAGGGCGCGGGCGGGGTCTTTCTCGCTGATGAAGGCGGCGCGGGTGAAGAGGATTTTGCTCTTGGCGCCGTCGGGGGCGGAGGCGGCGAGGTCGGCGAAATATTTTTCGAGGGCGGCGGCATCGATGAGTTCGGCGGCGAGTTCGAGTTTTTTCGAGGTGAGGAGGGAGCGGAGTCCGAGACCGAGCTGGGCGCTGTCCGGGTAAGTCGCGGTCATTTTCTCGCCGGCGGTGATGGAGGCGGCCAGGGCAACTTTCCACTTTTCCTGCTCCTCGGGAGTGAGGGCGCCGTAGCGTCCGTTCCGTTCCGCGGCGGCGCGGTGGAGGTCGGCGATTTTCAGGAGGGCTTCGGGGGCCTTCGGGTCGGCGGAATATTTTCCAATGAAGCCCTGGTAAGCGGCGACGGCGGCTCCGAGGTTGCCGCGGTTGGTTTCGGTCTGTCCGATGCTGTCGAAGGCGAAGAAGACTTTGTCATCGGCGGGATATTTTTCCGCGAACTCGGTCATGAGACGCACCACTTCGTCGGATTCCTGCGCGGCGCCGGCCAGCTGGGCGCGCTGGAAGTAGGTGAACGGGGCGGGCTGGCTTTGGGGGAAGTTTTCCGCGATGGCGGCCATGGTGGCGACGGCTTCGTCATTGCGGCCGAGAGCCAGCTTGGCCGCGGCGGCGGAATACAGCGCACTGGGGGTGAGCGGGGTTTGCGGGTATTTCGTGACGAAAGCGGCGATGAGCGGGAGGGAGCCCTCGTGGTCGCCCTTCTGCTGGGTGCCGACCGCAACCCAGAATTCGGCTTCCTCGACCTGCCTGGCTTGGGGGAATTTCGTGACGAGTTCTTTATAGGCGGTAATGGCGTCATCCCATTTGCCCTGTTCTTTGCAGACATTCCCGATGCCGAGTTGGGCCACGGCACCGACTTCGGCCGGCGGGTTGGTGGCGAGGAAGTCGCGGTAGGTTTTGAGCGCGCCGTCGAAATCGCCCTGCTGGGCGCGGGCGGTGGCTTCGTTGACGATGGACAACCCGAGGAACGGGCTCTTCGGGTAGATCTCGGCGGCTTCTTTGAAATATTGCGCAGCTTTCTCCGGATTGCGGACGGCGGGGTCGGGGTGGGTGAGGAAAAGATTGCCGACGGCTACGGGGAGGTTGGCCGCGATGGGGTCGCCTTGGTGTGCGCGCTGGAAGGCGTCATAGCGCGCGACGGCGGGATCGGCGGCGTTTTGCACCGCGTAGGTCATGGCGAGAAAGTAGAGGTTGCGCTTTTTGTCTTCGTCGTCGGCGAGGAGCGGTTCGATATGGGCGAGGACGACGCGCGATTCGTCGTATTCTCCGGCTTGGAAGTAGCTCTCGCCGATTTTTTGCAAGGCGGTGACGGTCTGGTCGGGGCGCGATTGGAGTTCGGCGAGTTTGCGGCGGTCCCGCTCGGCCTGACGGTCGATGCGGCGCAGGGCAGCGTTGTCGCGCGCGGCGAGGGCGGCGCGGCGCAGGGCGGGGATGCCGTCGATCTTTTTCTGCTGGAGGGCGATGATGGTGTCCTGGGGAAGGACGCCGCGGAAGGCGTTGCGGGCTTGCTCGAGCAGGACGGGTTTGCGGTCCTCGGGCGAGAAGGCGGCTTCGTTGAGCAGGATTTCGCCGAGTTGGAATTGGGCGGCATTGACCAGGGCGAGGTCGGTTTTTTTCTCGATGATCTCGCGGAGGAGTCCGGCGGACTTGGTGTAGAGGGCGAAAGCAGCCTCTTGGTCGGCGCCTTCCGCGCCGAGCAGTTTGCTGCCTTCGGTGGCGAAGATGAGGGCGAGGAGGTTCTGGCTGTCGAGGATGCCGGGGCTGGTGGGGAAGCGGCGGAGGTTGGTCTCGAGCATGGCCTGGGCCGCGGCGAAATCGCCGACTTGGAACGAGGCGATCGCGCTGCCGTAGTTGGCGAATTCGACCTCGGCAGATTGCGGGTATTTCTGGGCGAAGGCGGCGAACTGTTTGATCGCTTCCACGTAGTTGGTTTTGCGCGCGGGGTCCTCGGGCTTGAGGGCGGCGGCGAGCGCAGAGAGGGCCTGCGGTGCGAGAAAGGTGGCGAGTTCGGCCAGTTCGGCGGGGGCGGGCGGGCCGTCGGAAAACTTTTTCAGGGTCTCGAGGCTCTTTTGATTTTCGCCGGTCAGGTAGTAGGAGAAGGCAAGTTGGACCTGGGCGTTGGGGACAACGGGCGAGGTGGGGTAGTCGCGGAGGACACCCTCGTAAGCTTCGACGGCGGCGGGGTAGTCGCCGGCGTTGTAGAGATTATTGGCCGCTTCGAGGGCCTGTGGCGGTCCGTCCTGGGCAAAGGCGGCAGCGGGGCCGAGGAGGAGGGCGAAGAGGAACGCGCGGGAGGAAAACTTCATCGCGGCAATCCTAGATGATCAGGCGGGCGAGGGAAAGTCCGCTTGGCGGGTGGGGGCGGCGGAATTTCGGGGGCGTCGGTCCAGGGCGAGGTGGAGGTCGTCGAGGATGGCGTAGAGGACGGGGATAAGAACGAGGGTGATGAGGGTGGCGAAGGAGAGGCCCCAGATGATGGCTTGGGCCATGGGCGCGAGAAACTGCTCTTGGCCGGTGCTGAGGAAGGCGAGGTTGAAAAGTCCGGCCACGGTGGTGGCGGTGGTGAGGAAAATCGGGCGGAAGCGCGTGCAACCGCTCTCGATGATGGAGCGCCAGCGGATCCACTTTCCGCCATGTGCGGGGCGGGGTGCGGCGGATTCGTCGCCGGTGAAGACGCGGCCGTGGCCGCCGGCGTGGCCGGCGCGGAAGCGGTTGATGAAGTCGACGAAGACGACGGAGTTGTTCACCACGATGCCGGCCAGTGCGATGGTGCCCATGATGGACATCAGGCCCATGGATTGGCCGGTGAAAAGCAGGCCGAGCACGACGCCGACGATGCCGAAGGGGATGACGGCCATGATAACAAACGGCTGAAGGAAGGAGTTGGTGATCGTGGCGAGCAGCGCGTAGATGAGGAAAACGGCGACAAGGGCGGCGAATTTCATGGCGGCGAGGCTGCGCTCGGTGTCCTCACTTTCGCCGGTCAGTTGGATGCCAACGCCGGGGTAGGCGGCGAGGAGTTCGGGGATCCACGAACTGAAGGCGCGGTTGGCTTCATTCGAGGTGGTTTCGCGCGGGTCGATGTCGGCCGAGATGGTGATGACCCGTTCCTGGTTGGTGCGTTTGATGCGGGCCACGCCGGTCACTTTCTCCATGGTGGCGAGGCTGGAGACGTCGACCGCCCCGCGCGGGCCTTTGACCAGAAGGTTGCCGACGAGGTCCGGGTCCTGACTGAAGCGCTCATCGATTTTGACCCGGACAATGACTTCGTCATTGCCCCAGCGGAGCCGCGAGGCCTCGAGTCCGCGGAAGGCGCCGAGGAGGGTGCGGCCGACTTGGGTGGCGTCGAGACCGGCACGGGAGGCGCGGTCTTCGTCGAGGCGGAGTCGGAATTCGGTTTTGCCGCGCGGGAAGTCGTTGCCGGTGTTGAGGAGTCCGGGCACGGCACGGAGCCGTGCCTCGATGTCGGCGGCGGCGGTTTTGAGTTCGGCCAGATCGTTGCCGCGGATTTCGATGTTGAGGGCGCGGCCGACGGGGGGTCCACCTTCCTCTTTTTTGGCGATGCCGGTGACCAGTTCGGGGAAATCGACGAGCAGGTTGCGCAGGTCGCGCTCGATGACAGAGGGTTTGCGGCAGGCGGGGTTTTGCTCGTCGATATCGACGGCGATGGTGACGAGATTGGTCCCGTATTCGAGGAACTCGTTGTCCGAGTCGAAGACGACGCCGATGCGGGTGAGGACGGCGACCAGGTCGGTCTCGGGCAGGGTGTCGACGATGGCTTGCTCGACGCGGGCGGCGACGTCGGCGGTCTGGTCGAGGGTGTAATCGGCGGGGAGTTCAAGCTTCACGTTGATCGCGTCGGCAAAGTCGGTGGCGAAGAGGCGGAAGGGCACGACGCCGGCGGAGACGAGGCCGCCGACAAAAAGCAGGGCGGTGAGGAAAACCGCGACCACGGCATAGCGGGCGCGGAGGGCGAGATTGAGCAGGTGCGCGTAGATTTCGATGACGCGGGAGACGGCGCGGTCGACGGCCTCGCGCAACTCCTCGTAGGAAAGTCCGGCTTCGCGGCGGAGGCGGCGGAGTCCGCGCGCGGGATCTTTGGCCATCGCGGCGCGGCGGTCGGCCGCGGAGCGCACGGGGCGGAGGAAATCGGACATGTGCGAAGGCAGGACGAGAAAGGCCTGGACGAGGGAAAAGCAGAGCGTGGAAATGACAACGACCGGCACGATGGCGAGGAATTTGCCGATGATGCCTTCGCCCCAGATGAGCGGGAGGAAGGCGGCCACGGTGGTGCTGACGCTGCCGAAGACGGGCCACATGACTTCACGCGCGCCGCGCACGGCGGCCGCGGCCGACGACTGGCCCGCGCTGTAATGGCGGAAAATATTTTCCGCGGTGACCACGGCGTCATCGACGACCATACCGAGGGCCATGATCATGCCGAAGAGGGAGAGCATGTTGATGGAAAACCCGCCGAGGTAGAGGACGAGAAAGGTGCCGGCGAAAGAAAACGGGATACCGAAGGTGACCATCAAGGCGACGCGCCAATCGAGAAAGAGAAGGAGGATGGCGGTGACGAGGATGAGGGATTGGATACCGTTTTTGGCCACCGTTTCGATGCGGGTGTTGATGTATTTGGTGGTGTCGCCGATAACCTGTGTTTCGACCGAGGGTGGGAGGGCGGCGGCTTCGGCCGCAAAGATCTGGCGGGCTTGGCGCACCGTATTGATCACGTCGGTGCCGCGCTTTTTCACCAGGGTGAAGGTGACGGCAGGGCGGAGATTGACGCGGCCGTAGGACTGCGGCTTCTCGGAGGTTTCTTTGACGCTGGCGATGTCCCGGATTTTGACCGTGCGGCCATCGCTGGCCGGACCGACGGGCAGGTCTTCGAGTTGGTCCGCGGAGGTGATTTCGCCGAGGAGGCGGACCACGCGTTGTCCGCCGGCGGCGTCGAGCCGTCCGCCGACCACATTGATATTTTTCGCGGTGACGGCGTCCATCACCTCGGTGACCGAAAGGCCGGCGAGGCGGAGGCGGTAGGGGTCGATCTCGACCCAGACTTCGCGGCGCTCGAGGCCGTCGACCAGAACTTTGGAGACGCCGGGGATGAGTTTCAGCTTACGCTCGATATCGTCGAGGACGGGACGGATTTTACGCAGGTCGAAACCCGGCGGGTAGGACACGGTGAAAGTGACGAGCGGCAAGGGGATGTCGAATTCCTCGACCACGGGGGGCTCGGCGGAGCGGGGGAGTTTGGCGCGGGCTTTGTCGATGGCTTGGCGCACGTCGTTGAGGACGGGTTGGATTTCCGCGATGGCGGGGTCGACCTCGATGAAGATGTTCGAGAAGTTGTCCTGCGAAATCGAACGGATCTTGGCGAGGCCTTTGACGTTGGCCAGTTCCTCCTCGAGGGGAACGGTGATGGTGCGTTCGATGTCCTCGGGGGCGGCGGTGGTGGCGTCGAGGGTGGTGACGAGGATGAAGTTCGTCGTGACGTCGGGGAAGAGGTCGCGCTGCAGCTCGTTGAAGGCCGCGTAGTAGCCGGCCAAGATGATCACGAGGGTGAAAATATTGACCGCAACGCGGTTTTTCACACTCCAGGCGGCCGGTCCCATCCCAAAACTGTAGTCGGATGGCGGTCTGGCCGCAACGGCGGGACTTTCCAGAGGCCGGGCGCTTCCCCTATCTTTGCCATCTATGGAAAACCTGCCGGCTTTGTGGCAAGAGGGTCTGCGGCACGGGTTGCTCGTTTCCTCGCGAGATAATATCGAGTCCCTGCTCGCCGCCCATCCCGAGGATTACGAGCGGTCGAGTATTCTGGAATTGGCGGCCGCGGGGAATTGGGAGGAGCTGAACAATCGTTTTTTCCAAACCCTGGCTTTCGGGACTGGCGGGTTGCGGGGCAAGACGATCGGCGGGGTGGTGACCGCCGCCGAGCGGGGCAGACCGCAGGCCATGGACCGTCCGCAATTTCCCTGCACCGGGACCAATGCGATGAATGACCGCAATGTGAGCCGGGCGACCCAAGGGTTGGTCGCTTACGTCAAAGCGTGGGCCAAGCAAGAAAAGTTGCCGCACCGGCCGCGGATCTGCATCAGCTACGACACGCGCTACTTTTCCCGCGAATTCGCCGATCTGGCCGCCAAGGTGATTACGGAACTGGGCTGTGATGCTTTGGTTTTCGCCGAGCCGCGGCCCACGCCCGAGCTGAGTTTTGCCGTGCGGCAGACCGGCGCGACGGCGGGGATCAACCTTACGGCGAGCCACAACCCGTCGGCTTATAACGGATACAAAGTTTATTTCCAGGACGGCGGGCAGGTGGTGGAACCACACGCGGCGGGAATCATTGCCATGGTCAACGCGGTGCAGAGCCCGCATTACGAACCGCTGCCGCCGGGCGAACAGGGCCGGCGCGTGACCCTCGGTGCGGAAATGGACGAGGCTTATCTCGACCGCTTGGAGCGCGTGGTGCTCGATCCGGAGGTGGTGGCGCGGGAGAAGGGGCTCAAAATTGTCTACTCGCCCCTGCACGGCGTGGGGGCAGCGATTATCATGCCATTGCTCCAGCGTCTTGGTTTCGACGCGACCGCAGTGCCGGAGCAGATTGTGCCGGACAGCCGTTTTCCCACGGTCAAGTCGCCCAATCCGGAATACGCCGAGGCCTTGACCATGGCACTGGAACTGGCCGAGAAAATCGGGGCGGATTTGGTCATGGCCACCGACCCTGACGACGACCGCATGGGCGTGGCGGTGCGCAACCGCGCGGGGCGGATGGAGCTGCTGAGCGGCAACCAGATCGGGTCGATGCTGGCCTATTATCGTGCCTCGCGGATGTTCGAGTCAGGCATCCTCAACGAGGCGAACAAGTCGCGCGGGGTGATCATCAAGACTTTCGTGACAACCGACCTGCAAAAGGCGGTGGCGGAGCATTTCGGTTTGCGCTGTGTGGAGACTTTGACCGGCTTCAAATACAATGCGGCCAAGCTGCGTCAATACGAGGAGGCGATCCCCGAGGGGCTGCGCCAAAATTACCGGCGCCTTTCCGAGCTGGAAACGCGACAACTGCGGCTCGCGCATTCCTCGCTCATGGTGATGGGCGGTGAAGAGAGTTACGGCTACACGCTTTCGGATTTCGTGCGCGATAAGGATGCCAATGCGGCAGTGGCCGGTTTTGCCGAGGTGGTGGCCTATGCGCGCTCCCGCGGGATGACTGCGCTGGAGTATCTGGAGGAAATTTTTGCCACGCTCGGCGTTTACCTCGAGCGCGGCGAGTCGCTCGTTTTTGAAGGGGCGGAGGGCGCGGCGCAAATCGCGAAGTTGGCCGCGTCCTATGCCGACCACCCGCCGGCAGAGATGGACGGTGCGGCCGTGGTGAAAATGGAAAATTTCGCGGTCGATACGATTTACGATGCGGAGGGCGAGCGCATCCCGGCCGAGGGGATGATCATTTTCACGCTGGCCGACGGCAGGCGCTGTGCGGTGCGTCCGAGCGGCACCGAGCCGAAGATCAAATACTACATTTTCGGCCTGGAGAAACCCCCGGGGCGGAAAATGACGGCGGCGGAAGTGGTCGCGGCGCGCGGGCGGGTGCAGGCCTCGGTCGACGGTCTTTGGGACTGGGTGCACGCGGACGCGTTGCGCCGCGGCGCGGCTTGAGGCAGGATGCGGTTTCAGGTGAAAAGTTTCCTCCAATTTCTTCTCTTTGTGCTGGTCATTACTTTGGCCTTGGCCGGGCTGTATGCTTGGAAGAGCGGACAGTTCGACCTGGCGGGTCCGGCCGCGGCCCCCGCGGCCCCGCATGCCTTGCCCAGTGTGCAGCCGGCGCTCGGTGCGGGTGCTTTGCCCGGGTTGGCCGCCTTGGACGCGGAGTTCGGGCGGCTGGCCGAGGCGGTCATTCCATCCGTGGTCAGTATCACGGCGCGGCGCGGCGGCACGGCGGACCCGCGCGAGGAATTTTTGCGTCAGTTGTTCGGCATGCGTCGCCAGATGCCGCCGGAGACCTTTCCGCAGGGCTCGGGGGCGATCATTTCCCAGGAGGGTCATGTGGTGACCAACCTCCATGTGATCGAAGGGGCGAGCAAGGTGGTGGCCACCCTAAGCGACGGACGGCGGCTGGCCACCGAGTTACTCGGCTTTGACGAGACGCTCGACATCGCGGTGTTGAAGATTGAGGCGGAGGATTTGCGGCCGCTGGCTTTCGCCGATTCGGAGGAGGTGCGTGCGGGGCAGTTGGTTTTTGCGGTGGGAAATCCCTTCGGCCTGCAGGAGACCATCACCCAAGGCATCATCAGCGCCCGTGAGCGGCTCTTTGCCAGCGAGACAGACAAAGAATTTTTCCAGACCGATGCGCCGATCAATCCGGGCAATTCCGGCGGTCCCTTGGTGAACATTCGCGGGGAGATTGTCGGCATCAACAACTTCATTTTTTCACAATCCGGAGGCAGCCAAGGCATCGGTTTTGCCATCCCCTCGAATGCAGTCCGGCGGGTGGTGGACGATATCCTGCGTCCGGGCGGCGCGGCGCGTCCCGTCCTCGGCGTGGTCCTGCGCCCGCTGGACGACGTTTCGGCCTCGCGCCTCGGCCTGGCCGATGCGCGCGGCGCTTTGGTTGACGCGGTGGGCCCGGATTCCCCGGCCTCCAAGGCAGGGCTCCGTCCGGGCGACCTCATCCTCAAATTTAACGGTCGCGAGATCCGCGACATCGGCGAATTGCGTCGCCGGGTGGCGCAATCGAAGATCGACGAACCGTTGGAAGTCGAGTTGCTGCGGGACGGTAAAAAAGTTGCCTTGCAAGTCCGTCTGGCCGAGGAACCGCGTGCGGGACGCAGGGCACTGCCGGCGCCACCGTCTGGTCGCGTGGTGCCGCAACGAACTCCCGTGCAGCCGCCTGGCGTGGCCGGGCAGAGCGCGCTGGCCGGGGTGGCCGTGGCGGGGGTGACGCCGGCCCTCATCCGGCGTTTCAATTTACCCGAGAATTTGGAAGGAGTGGTCGTGCAGTCGGTCTTGCCGGAGTCACCGGCCAAGGGTGTGCTGCAGCCAGGCGACGCGATCGAGCAGGTCAACGACACGGCGGTGACCACGGAGAACGACTTTACGGCAGCGGTTGCGGCGTTGACCCCGGGCGAGCGGGCCATTGTTTTGTTGTCTCGCGGCCCGGCCCGTTCGTTCGCGGTGGTGGGTCCCTGAGGTGCGGCGTCTGACAGTCGTTGACTTGCAGGGTGGCCAATCGGCATGCTCTTGGCCCGTATGAAATCCCCCGTGGGCACGACATTTGTGGTGGCGGCCAGCCTGCTCGGTGCGGCGGCCGTGGTGCAATTGGTCGCCATTCTGGTTTATTTCGGTCCGAGTTTCGCTTCGGCCCGTCCGGAGGCGGCGGGGGCTGAGACGGTGCCGTCCCTTGCGCCGGCCGAGCCTGCCACAACCCCTCTTCCGGCCACCGAAAGTGAAGATCTGGCGGCCCAGCAGGTGCGTCTGGAGGAATTGCTGCGCGAGGTGGCCACGCTCGAGGCGGGGCCGTCGCCGGATGCCGCCTTAATTCCTTTGGAGGAGGCGGCCACGCTGCAGCCGCGGAACCCGGAGGTGCTGGCGCGTTTGGCCAGTCTGCACGAAAAGCTCGGTTCAATCGAATTGGCCCAAGAGGCTTGGAAAAGCGTGCTCGATCTCGGGCCGGATGCGGGACGATTTCTTGAGGTGGCGGAGATCCGCCTCCGCCTCTTGCGTCCGGAGGCGGAGAGCTCCGGCGGCAGCGCATTGCGCGATCAGGTCGGCTTGCAACCGGGTTCCACCCTCGGAGTGGTCGATCTCACGGTCAAGGAAGCGGCCGACCGGGCGACGAAGGATTTGCGTTTGGCGGTCAAGGCGCGTCCGGGTGAGACGATCGACGGACGCGATGTGCGCATCAACGTGACTTTTTACGAAATGGCCGATGGCGAAGTTGTGCCGACCACGAGCCGCGTGCAGTCGATGTGGTTCACCACGCCGGTGGATTGGCGGGACGAGGGCATCGAAATTCTTGAAGTCAAATACGAGGTGCCGCGCATCGGTGCGGATGGTGGTCCGGCCCCGCAGTACTATGGTTACATGGTGAACATCTACTACCGCGGGCAGTTGCAGGAGACGCGGGCCGACCCGGTCGACCTCCAGGAATTGTTCCCTCCACCGCTGAGCGAGTTGTCTGATTTCGGCGGGGCGGGCGACGGTGTTGCGCCGCGATGAAGATCCTTCTCGTCGACGACGAGGCTCATGTGCTTGAGGCTTGGAAGGCGTTGCTCGAGGCGGCGGGTCCTTGCGAGGTGCGCGTTGCGGCGGTCGGAGGCGAGGCCTTGAAGGAGGCGCGAGCTTGGGGCGGACCCGATGTCTTGGTCACCGAGGTGGTGATGGAGCCGATGGACGGTCTGCGCCTGCACGCAATGCTGGCCACCGAGTTCCCGGCCATGCGCGTGGTTTTTCTCAGCGGCTACGATCTTTCCGCTTATGCCGGACAATTAGCCGGGGCAACGGTCTTGAGCAAACCGGTCACGCTGAAAGAGCTGTCGGCGGCGGTGGGTCTGACCGCCTTAGCGGGGACCGACGTCCCGGGCGCCCCGGCTCTTGGCTCGACCTTCGGGTCCTATTATCTCCAGGAGTTTGTCGGGCGGGAGGGCGCGGTTTGCCAATACCTTGCCTGGCAGCAGAGCATGTCGCGCCATGTCGTTCTCCACTTACTGCTCAACAATCCCGAACTGCCGCCGGGGGTGGTCGCTGAATTTCTGGCAGATGCGCGGGCCAAAGCCGGGGCCACCCACCCGTATCTGCTTGCGGTGCACGAAGCGGGAGAGGTCAACGGGCAGAGCTTTTACGCCTCGGACCTAGTGCCGGGCCACACGCTTGCCGCGTATACCGAGGCGGCACAGATTCTGGACGACGGGGTCCTGCTCAACGCGCTGCGCACGGCGGCGGAGGTGTCCGCATATTTTCAAGAGCAGGGCTTGGCCCGGCGGGCCATCACGCCCTCCGACCTTGTGCTTGATGCGGCCCTGCGGCCCCGCCTGGCCAATGTTGCGCAAAGCTCGCGGCAGGAGATCAAGGAGCCGGCCGAGGTGCGGGCCATGGCTGTGACTTTGGCGGCCTTGGCCGCCGCGAACGGTCCGGCGGCGGGAGCGGCGGCCACCTTGGCCGCCAACGCGGAGATGGGATGGGCGGCGGCCCTGCCCTTGGTGGCCGCGGCCAAGCCGGCCGTGGTGCCGAAGGATGCGGAACGGCTCACCGCGCGCACGGCCAAATCCAAGCACCGGTTGGAGCAGTCAAGGCAGGAGCAAAAGAAGCGTCTGCTCGTCACGGCCGCGCTTTCTTTCCTGCTCCTGGCCGTCGGGTCCGTGGCCCTCTGGCAATTCCTGGGCGGAGGCAGGCGCACAATCGCGGCGCGCTTGATCGAAATTCCGGCCGGCGAATTTGTTTACGGCGATGGCGAGAAGGTCAGTCTCCCCGCATTTTGGATCGACGAGCACGAGGTGAGCATCGCGGATTACAAAGAATTTCTCGACCACTTGGCCGCAAATCCGGGTGAGGCGGCAAAACTCGCACATCCCGACATGCCGCAAGGCAAAGATCATACGCCTTTGGATTGGGCGGAGAACAAGCAACTTGAGCCGCCCATGCCGGGTTTCTACACGCGAGCGGTGCGCTGGAGGCAGTACAAGGGCGCCGCACTCAACGTCGACTCACCGGTTTTCAACGTGGATTGGTATGACGCTTACGCTTATGCCAAGTGGAAAGGACGGAGGCTGCCGACCGAGCAGGAGTGGGAAAAAGCGGCGCGCGGGACCGACGGTCGCAAGTATCCGTGGGGCAACGAGGAGGACCCGATGCGGGTGAGCAGCGGTCACGATTTCGACCCCAACCCCGAAAAGGGCGGTGGGCTCGACGGATACAAGCGTTGGTCCCCGGTCAATTTGCCGCCGGGCGACGTCGGCCCCTATGGGGTGCGCGGTATGGCCGGCAATGTTTCCGAATGGACGGCCAGCATGGCACCACACGGGGAGGGGATGGGCGGAGAGGTTCCGGTCATCCGCGGAGGCAATTGGGGGAATCCCGAACACCACCTCACCCGGCGCCTTACCGTGCTGGACCCTCTGCAAGCGCAGGATACACTCGGCTTTCGAACCGTGACCGACACCCCACCGCAATGATCCGCCGTTTTCCAGCCGGTTTAGCCCTCGTCGCCGGCCTGCTCTTGTTGGCCGGAGCGGCCGAGGAGGCTGCAGCGCAGGTCAGGGTCGACATCGCCTTCAAGCGGAAGCTTTACGTGATGTACGAACCACTCATCGCCACGGTGACGATCAACAATCTGAGCGGCCGTCCGCTCCTGCTGCAAAACTCCGACCACCATCGCTGGTTCGGTTTCAATATCGAATCGGCCGACGGGCGCCTCGTTCCGCCGATCAATGCCGACTACGCCCTCGCCGCCGCCGCGGTCGGGCCCGGCGAGAAGTTGACCCGCTCGGTCAATCTCACGCCGCTTTTCCCGCTGCATGAATTCGGGCTCTACCGGGTCAAAGCCACGATTTATGTGGCGGCCTTCGGGCGGTATTTCAGCTCTCCTTCCTTGGCCGTGGAGATCACAGATGGCCGGCCGATTTGGCAGGAGGTGGTTGGGGTGCCGGGGACAGGTGGCGAACCCGACCTGCGCACCATCACGCTGCTTTCGCACAAACTTTCCCGCAGCACGCGACTTTACGTCCGCATTGAAAATCGCGAGCAGGGACGCGTCTACGCCACGCACCAACTCGGACAATTCCTCACCTTTGGCCGCCCCGAGGTCCTGCTCGACTTGGACAACCAGATCCACATCCTGCAGAACACGCTGCCCAAGCAGTTCCTTTACACGCATCTCGGGCTGAATGGCGAAGTGCTCGCCCAGCAGGCCTTGAGCGAGGCTGGTTCCCGTCCCAGACTGGTGAAGGAAGCAGGAGGAACGGTCAAGGTTTCCGGCGGACGCCCCTTCAAGGCGGGCGAGGAGCAGGGACCAGACGAGGCCGCGACCGACAAGGTGGGGGACCGTCCGGTGCCCTTGCCCGGTTCCTGACCAAATGACCAAAGCGAAAAGCCTTGCACCACCCCTGCGTCGCTCGTTACTGTCCCGCCCCTTTCAAACCATCATATTTAAGCCATGGCCGCCGCAAAAAAGAAAAAACCTCCCGCTAAGCCGGTTAAAAAACCGGCAAAAAAAAACAAGCCCGTGCCTGCCAAGAAAAAATCCGCACCCCCGAAGAAAAAGCCCGTTCCGGTGAAGAAAAAGCCCGTTCCCGCCAAGCCTGCGCCCAAAAAAGCGGCCAAACCCGCGGTAAAAAAGGCAGCCAAATATGTCCCCCATGTGTCGATGCGCAAAGGTCCGGCGACCAAGGCGCCGCTGGTCGGAACGCGTGACATGCTGGCCTTCGGACAACCGGTCTCCAAGGAGCGCCGCCTCAACCCGTGGTTGAAAAAGCAGCATTTGCGGCTGCTGGCCTTGAAAGACACCCTGCTTGATTCCATGACCGGCGTGGCCCGCGACAATTTGCGCACGGGGCACGATTCCCACGAGACTTCGGCCCACGGGTTGCACCAAGCTGACGCCGGGAGTGACTCCTACGACCGCGATTTCGCGCTCAATCTTCTCTCGCAGGAGCAGGATGCGCTCTTCGAGATCGACGAGGCCCTGAAGCGGGTAGTCAAGGGCGAATACGGTACTTGCGAAATGAGCGGCAAAGCCATTCCTAAAGCCCGCCTCGAGGCCCGGCCCTTCGCGCGCTTCACCGTGGAGTGCCAAAACGAAATCGAGCGGAAAAACCGCCATAACCGTTTCCGTCAACCCGTTGCGCGTCTCTTTGATTCGACCGACGAGGAGGGCGAAGAGGCCGAGGAAGAAACACCGGCCGAAAGCAAGGAGTAAGCAAAATCATGCCACAGGAAATCATCATCCTCGAATGCACGGAGGCCAGGGCCGAAGGAAAGCCTGTTTCGCGCTACATGAGCAAGCGCAACAAAAAGAGCCCGCGCACGCCGAACCGCCTCGAAAAAAAGAAATACAACCCGCATTTGCGCCGTCATACGCTGCACCGCGAGACCAAATAATCCGACATGCAACCCAAGACACCCAAACGCCGCGCGGCCATGCGCCGGGCCAACCGCCCGATGCCCCGCCGCCGCATCGACCTCCCGGCCGAGGCCATCGATTACAAAAATCCCGAACTGCTGCGCCGCTTCATAACCGAAACGGGCAAGATTCTTCCACGCCGGCTCACCGGCGTGCCGGCCCACTTGCACCGCCGCATCACGCGCGCGATCAAACGGGCCCGCTCCGTCCTGCTCCTCAAGTAGCGGACCGGCCCCGGTCTTCGTCCTTTTTCCTGGCAGGTTCTGGCGGTTTGGATGGTCCCTTGGGCAGGGCCTTGGGCCGCCACTGCGGATCGGAGAGCTTTCCGTCCGAGACATACTGGAGCAGCTTGCTCACCGGGTAGAGCAAGAGTCCAGGCACGCCCTGCGCGTTGATCCGCACCGAAAAATCCATGACATCGCGCAGGTAAAAGAGCGAACCCTGGCCGATCATGCTGAAGCCTTGGCCGGTGACGTCGAGGTTGTCGGTGCGGATTTCACCGTTGGCCACCCGGAAGTCGCAGGTCGCCTGGCGCGCCGTCTGGTAACCGGTGCCCGGCACGATGCTCCCGAGGACCGCGGAGAGCGGACCAAGGACCGGGATGGCGAAGACGTCGCCATTTTCAACCAGCAGATTGCCTTGGCCTTGCATTAGTTTCGGGGATTCGGGCACAAAACTGAATTTGTAGCGCCCGCTGACCACACCCTTCGAACCTTTGTAGTCGAAATAAAGCCGGGTCAGGGTTTCGAAGTCGACGGAATTGAGTTCCACGTCGAGTTGCTGCGGGGAGGCCGGCTGGTCCGTGGTGATGTCGGCCGCGATTTGCACCGTGCCGCCGAAGAGCCGGGCCGAGGGCACATCGAGCTTGATCTTCCGGCCGGTGAATTCGAGGGATCCGCTCGTCGCGCCAAAATTCAGGGTACGGTCGAGCAGGTCGTAGTCGAGGCCTTGGGGGGCGGTAAAATTCGCCCAGAGTCGCGTGAGGGTGGGGTCTTCGAGGCCGATGACGCCGCCAACCGTCACTTCGGGCGGTGCTTTGAAGCGGTAAGGTTTGGTTTCGGGGGCGATTTTCGGATCGGCCCATTGCAGTACGTTGAAAAGATTCATCGTGCTGCGGATCCCCTCGAGTCGCACCTGCCGGCGTTCGAAGTCATAGGTGAAGGCGCCGGAACCGGAGCCCTCGGGACGTTTGACCCGGATCTCGCTCAAGGTGAGGGCGCGGTCGGCAAAGGAGAGATCCGCCGAGGCCTCATCCATCGCCGAGTCGTGGATTGAAGTTCGCCCAAGTTCCATTTTTCCGCTGGCGGTGATTTGCGCGATATCAAGTTTGGGCCCACGGGCCTCAAAGCGAATGGACGGACGGTCGGTCAATTTCAGATTCAACTTGGCCACGCCCTCCCGGTCGCGCTCGTTCAAAAATGCGGCAAGCGGAAGCGGGTCCGCCTGGCAATCAACCCGCAAGCGCACCTCGCCGGGGCGGAGCATGAGGTCGCTGCGGATTTGCCCCCCGCCCAAGCCGATGAGGGCATCGCTGACGTAGAGGTCGCCCTCGCGCCAAGCGAACCCGCCGGTCAAATGGTCGAACGGCACGCCGCGGAAGGAAAAGGCACCGGCCACGGCCGTGCCCAGCACCCGCACCCGGCGCAGTTCGCCCGGCTCGATTTCGAGGTTGCCTTGCACGGTCGGCGGGCTTTGGAAGGACAAGTCGCCCCATGCTCCACCGGGACGCCATTCCGCGAGCCATGGCGAAGGGTCGAGTCCGGAGCTCCAGTCGGCCTGGGCCTGCCCCGTTGCCATGTTCCATTGGCCGGAGAGTTCGAAGCTGCCGCGTGTGCGGTCGCGTGCGGTGAGGCGCTGCACGGAGAGGACGCGGCCCAGGTAGGTGGCATCGAAAAGGATATGGCGCAACCGGACCGCGCCGTAACTCGCTGCGGTGGCCGAGAGACGGATGAGCGGGAATTGCAGCGATTCGGGTTGGCCGGCACGGGCAGTGAACTCCAGTTGCAGTTTTGGGGGGGTATTCCCGAAATCCAAGGTCTCGATGAGCTCGAGGATGCGGGCCAACTCCGCAGGAATAACCAGGGGCGTGTCATCGCCCACCGGGCCGTCCAACACGATTTGTCCGCTCGCTACTACATCAATCCCCTGCAGGTTGAAGCGTGCCAGGGGTACACTGACCACGCCGTCGGCCAGCATCAGCCGGGCCCGCGCCTTGGTCAGTCGCAATATTTGGGCCACGCCTGCCGAGCCGGACAAGGGGAGGAAAAGTTGCGCGCCGTACAGGTCGAGGGCGTTCAGTTCAACTTGTCCGCGGATCAGCTGCCGCCAGTCAAGAGAGACGGCCGCGCGGTCCACCGCGACTTCGGGTTTGTCGGGCAGCGTTTTGGAGCGCAAACTCACTTTGTCGAGCACGAGCCCCTCAATTGGGCTGAGCCGCATGCGGTCGAATTGTAATTCGAGCCCGGCCCGCGCTGCCGCGTCGAGAAGCAGGGGATGCAAGGCGCGGGGAAGTCCGCTGAAATGGAGGAGGACCATGGTGCCCGGCACGACAAGCAGAAAAAAGACCTGCGTGGCGCGCAGAAGGGTCTTCAACGTGTGGTGCGTGAGGATCCGCCAAGACATGAGTCCACCAAGCTAACCAGGTGTCGCCCGCTTGTCAGGCGCGGCGCATCAAGAGCAGGCGCAAGCTGTTCAGGACCACGAGCACCGTGCTGCCCTCGTGCGCGGCAACCCCGAGGGCGAGGGGGAGGGGATAGAGGAAAGTGGCTACCACCATGAGGCTGACCGTGCCGAGGGCCACGAGCATGTTCTGGCGGATGACGCGGCGGGTATCGCTGCTCAAATTGAGGGCGAGGATGAAATTTTCCAGTCGGTCATTCATCAAAATGACTTCCGCCTGTTCGAGGGCGGCATCGGATCCGCGTGCGCCCATGGCCACTCCGATATCGGCCGCCGCGAGGCAGGGAGCGTCATTGACCCCGTCGCCAATCATGGCCACGTGATTTTTCCCGCCGGCTTTGAGTTCCTCAATGGCCGCCACTTTGTCTTCGGGCAGCAGTCCCGCCCGCACCTCCTCCACCCCGGCCGCCCGGCCCATGGCGGTGGCCGGCCCTTCCCGGTCCCCGGTCAACATCACGGTGCGAATACCGCGGGCCCGTAATTCGGCCAGCAGTGTGCTGCTTTCTGGTCGCACCTCGTCGAAAAAACGGAGACAGCCCAGCGTATCCTCGCCCGCCACCCAGACTTCTGCGGCCGCCGAAGCGTGGGGCGCTTCGGGCAGGCTGAGCTTTCGTTCGCCGGCCACGAAGTTGCGGCTGCCGAGGACGAAGGGCTGGCCGCCGATCCAAGCGCGCACCCCGCGGCCCGGCAGGGTCTCATGGCGTTCGACTTCGCGCTCCGGTATCCCCCGCTGCAGGGCCACCCGGCGGATGGCGCGGGAGAGGGGATGGGCCGAGTGCCGGGCCAGGGCGTGGGCGGCGGCGAGCAGGGCGGTCTCGTCCCCGCGCACCATCTCGAGGCCGGCTAAGGCGAGCTGTCCGGAGGTCAGGGTCCCGGTTTTGTCGAGGGCGACCACGTTGACCAAGGCGAGGTTTTCGATCGGCGCACCGCCCCGGAAGAGAATACCCCGCCGCGCGCCGGCCGCAATCGCCGCGAGGATGCCCGAGGGAACGGAGAGGACCAACGCGCACGGAGAGGCAACCACGAGGAGGGTCATGGCCCGGTAGAAAGCACTGCGCGTTTCGCCCGACCCGGCAAAAGGCGGCAGGCCGAAGAGCAACCACCAGACGAAAAACATCACGGTGCAGGAGGTGAGGATGATCCAGGTGTAGGTCGTGCCGAAGCGGTCGGTGAAAGTTTGCGACGGGGCGCGCAGGGCCTGGGCCTCGCGGATGAGCCGGATGATCTTCTGGAGGGAGCTTTCCGCCGCGGGCCGGAGGACGGGTCCTTCAAGCAGACCGCTCAGATTGATGGTGCCGGCCAAAGCAGTTTCGCCGGGCGCTTTGGGTACGGGGACGGATTCGCCGGTCAGGTTCGACTCGTCGCATTCGGAATGTCCGCGCGTGATGGTCATGTCGACCGGAATTTGTCCTCCGGCCAGCACGCGCACGATCAGGCCGGCTTCGAGGTCCTCGACGGGCACCTCGCGTTCCGCGCCTTGGTCGATGACCAGCGCAATCTTCGGGGCGCCGCGCAGCAGCGCGCCGATTTCGCGGCGGGTGCGCCCCATGGCATAGTGCTCCATCGCGCCGGAGGCGGAAAAAAGAAAGAGCAGAAGCGCCCCTTCCCGCCAGGCGCCGATGAGGGCGGCGCCTGCCGCCACGGCGAGCATAAGAAAGTGGATATCGAGTTGTCCCGACTTGAGCCGGTCCCACGCATCGCGGGCCGCATCCCAGCCGCCGCAAAGGTACGCGACAAGATACGAAGCCAGCGGGGCCCAAGGGGAAGCGTGCGCGAGGTCAAGGGCCCAACCGGCCAGCCCGAAAACCGCACAGCCCGCGGCCAAGGCGGCCATGGGTTTCCATTCCGTTTCGCCGTGCTCCTCGAGGGTGCCCTTTTGGCGCGGGGCGTAGGCGGGCCAGACGAGTTTGACCCATTGCCAAAGCGAGAGGGCGGTGACGCAGGTTGCTTTGTGCAGCAAGGTTGTACCGAATTTTTCCGAAAGAAGGAGGCGGGAACCTCCAGGTTGTTCCTCGCGGCCTACCTTGCAGGCCGTGCAGGGATTTTCTCCCGCGTGCGGACACGGCGGAAATTTCTCCCGCAGCGCATCGGTGACGCCTTGCGCCAAACGCCCGTCTTGGTCACGGCCGAGGGTGGCAATGGAAAGCCGGTGGGTCGCGGGGTTGAAGGCCACGGCCTCCAGACGCGGTTCCTCGCGGAGCAAAGCAGCCAGCCGGGCAACCAAGCAGGGTGGCTGGGGTGTCTGCGCCTTGCTCGTTCGGGGAACAGGGCCTTGCATGGTTGGTCAGGCCGCCTCGACCACGGGGTTGGTCAGCGTGCCGATGCCTTCGATTTTGACCGACACCGTATCGCCAGGCTGCAGCCAGACGGGCGGTTGCCGCGCCATCCCGACGCCGTGTGGCGTGCCGGTCAGGATCACGCTGCCGGCCGGAAGGGTGGTGTCCGCACTGAGGAATTCGAGTATCGACGGCAGGTCAAAAATCATGCGCGAGGTGTTGCTTTGCTGCATGATCTCGCCGTTGCGGCGGCCGGTAATCTCGAGGTGCAAAGGATCGGGCAATTCATCGGGGGTCACGATCCACGGCCCGAGCGGACAGAAGGTGTCGAATGATTTGGCCCGGCACCACTGACGGCCGGAGCGGCGCAATTGCCAGTCGCGCGCGCTCACGTCATTGGCGCAGGTGAAGCCGGCCAGGTGGTCAAAGGCCGTGGCGCGGGTGGCGTTCAGGCAATCCCGGGAAAGAACCAGAGCCAACTCCGCCTCGCTGTCCACCTCGTCGCTGCGCAGGCGCCGCGGCAGGCGGATCGGTTCGCCCGGACCCGTAACCGCCCGGATATTTTTCATAAAGAGCACCGGATAGTCCGGGATCGGGGCGCCGGTCTCGACCGCGTGATCGTGATAGTTCAGGCCAATGGCATAAACCGCCGCGGGCACGATGGGTGCGAGGAGCCTTCCCTCGACGGTTTGGCCGGTGGGGAGGAACCCCTTTTCCCAAGAACCCTGCAGGAGCTCGAAGGTTGTAGGTTCATCCGTGGGCCGGCCATGGTGGACTTTTCCCGCTTCGTCGACAATTCGCGCCAGGCGCATGAATTAAAGCTAACGCCGTTGCGCGGTATTGCGCAACCGTGCGCGGGGTGCGATTTTCGGATTCATGCATGCAGGACGAGTGGTCGACGCGAGCACCTTGGGGCAAGTCCGCGACCAAATGGCGGCCGCGGGTCAGCGCTTGGTTTTCACCAACGGGTGCTTCGACCTGCTCCACGCGGGTCATGTACGTTATCTGCAGCAGGCGCGCGGTCTCGGGGATGCCTTGGCCGTCGGCCTGAATAGCGACCGTTCCGTGCGTGAGTTGAAGGGCGAAGGACGTCCGGTCAACGTGGAGGCGGACCGTGCGGAGGTGCTCGCGGCCTTGGGCTGCGTCGACTACGTGGTCATCTTCGACGGCAAACGGGCCACGGATGTCCTGAACACGGTGCGGCCGCAGGTTTATGCCAAGGGTGGCGACTACAGGCCGGAGTCGCTTCATCTCGGTGAACAAGCGGCCTTGGCCAAAGCCGGGGCGGAAATCCGGATCCTGCCTTTGCTGCCCGGGCGATCCACCACGGCGGTCTTGGAAAGGTTGGGCGGAAGTTGAGCGCAGGCGATAAATTGCGCATCGGCATCCTCGGCTCGGGCTCGGGGTCAAACCTCGACGTGATCTTCCGCGCCATCCATGACCGGCTGTTGCCCGCAGAAATCAAAGTGGTGGTTTCCGACCTGCGCGAGGCCGGCATTTTGCAGATCGGCCGGTCCCACCGCGTCCAGACCAAGTACGTCTACCCGGGGGAAGTGCCAGGTGTCCTCGAACCGGCCAGCGAGCACAACATCGTCAACGCCTTGCAGCACCAGCAGGTCGAACTTGTACTCCTCCTCAACTTCGGTCGTACCCCGGGCCAGGATTTGCTCGGGGCCTTTCCGGACCGGATACTCGGCATCCACCCCTCGCTCCTGCCCCGTTATCCGGGTCCGCGAGCCTGGGAGGACGCGCTGGCCGCCGGCGATGCGGTCACGGGCTGCACAGTTTACCGGGTCGGTCCCGATGGCGGGTGCGCCGGGATCATTGCGCAGGCCGAAGTCGATATCTGGCCGGACGATACGGCCGAGGTGTTGCGTGACCGCGTGCGCCAAGCGGAAAATCTCCTCTACCCCGAGGTGGTGGAATTTTTTGCCCGGGAGCGGCCGTTTGCGGGATAGACAAGAGGTCGACTCAGGCCTTTAGTGGAGCCGATGAGCGCGGGAAAAGGATCGGCCGGAAATGTCATTGCCGCCTTGGTCAGTCTGTTGGTTCCCGGTCTCGGTCAATTGGTCCAAGGGAGATTCCTCGCCGCATTTTTCTTTTTTTTCGGCGCAGCCGTACTCTGGTTCGTCAGCTTCGGAACCTTGGGCTGGGTCATGCACCTGTGGGCCTGCCTCAACGCGGCATTGTGGAAACCCCGCTGATCCGCCTTAACTTGCTCCCATGAAAACCCTCCTCAACCAGATCAACGGCCAATGGGTCGCGGCCCGCAGCGGGGCCACTCGCGAGATTCTCAATCCCGCGAACAACCAGGTCATCGCCAAGGCAACCGACAGCGGGGCGGCCGATGCCGAGGATGCGATCACAGCAGCGCGCGCGGCTTTCGATCAAGGTCCGTGGGGCCGAAGCACGGGACCCGAGCGCGCGGAGAAGCTTTTCGCCCTGGCCAACTTGGTGGAAAAACAGGCCGAGGAATTGGCCCGGCTCGACACGGAGAACAACGGGAAACCGTGGCGCGAGTCGAGCTACGATGCGGCCGACGCCGCCGGCTGCTTCCGCTATTATGCCGGTCTGGCCAGCAAGCCGCAGGGGCAGACCTACAGCGTCAGCGATCCGAACATGGTTTGCCTGACCGTGCGGGAACCGATCGGGGTCTGCGCGCAGATCATCCCGTGGAATTATCCGCTGCTCATGGCGGCGTGGAAGCTCGCGCCGGGTCTCGCGGCGGGCAATACCTGCATTCTCAAGCCGGCGGAAATGACCCCGGTCTCAGCCGTGCGCTTGTTCGAGCTGATCGTCGAGGCGGGCTTCCCGCCGGGCGCGGCCAATTTGGTACTCGGCCCCGGTGATCCGGTTGGCGCAACGCTGGCGGCCAGCGACCGCGTGGACAAAGTCGCCTTCACCGGCGGCGGGGTCACGGGGCGCAAGATCATGTCGGCGGCCACCGGCAACCTGAAGAAGGTGACGCTCGAACTCGGCGGCAAGAGTCCGAATATTGTTTTTGCCGATGCGGATTTCGAGGCAGCGCTCGAGTTCGCCATGTTCGGCATCTTCGCGGGACAGGGCGAGGTGTGCAGCGCGGGTTCCCGCCTGCTGCTCGAGCGCAAGATCGCCGGCCAATTCCTCCCGCGTCTGGGCGAGGCCTGCCGGAAAATCGTGGTTGGCCCCGGGGCCGAGGCGGATACCGAGATGGGTCCGCTCATTTCGCCAGCCCACATGGAAAAAGTGCTCGGCTACATCCAGTCCGGACTCGACGAGGGGGCCACACTGCTCTGCGGCGGGCACCGCCTGGAAAAGGGCGCGTTGGCCAAGGGTAACTTCGTCGAGCCGACCGTCTTCACCGACGTGCCGCCCACGGCCCGCATCCTCAAAGAGGAAATTTTTGGTCCGGTCCTGGTGGTCGAATTGTTCGACACCGAGGAGGAGGCGATCACCAAAGCCAATGACACGGTTTACGGGCTGGCCGGTGCGGTTTTCACCTCCGATGGTGCCAAGGCCCTTCGAGTGATCAAACGGCTACGCGCCGGCATCACGTGGATCAACACATATCATCCGACCTTCAACGAGGCGCCGTGGGGTGGTTACAAAGAGAGCGGCATCGGCCGCGAACTCGGCACCTACGGCCTGGAGGCCTACACCGAGGTCAAACAGATCAACATCAACCTCGCACCCGGCCGCATTGGCTGGTTCAAAAATATCTGACCCCATGAATCCCATGGTCGAAGTCCGCGATGTGAGCAAAAGGTTCGATGATTTTATCGCCCTCGACCGCGTCAGCCTCGAGATTGCCGAAGGCGAATTCATGACTTTTCTCGGTCCGTCCGGCTGCGGCAAGACGACCTGCCTCCGCCTGATCAGCGGCTTCGAGCAACCGACCAGCGGGCAGATCCTCATTGCCGGACAGGACGTCTCCTCGGACCCGCCTTACAAGCGGAACGTCAATCAGGTCTTCCAAAGCTACGCTCTTTTTCCCCACCTCACGGTGAGCGAGAACATCGCCTTCGGCCTGCGCATGAAAAATATGCCGGCTGAGGCCATTCGCGAAAAGACCGAGTGGGCGGTGGGCATGACCTCCCTGCAAGGCATGGAGGACCGCAAGCCGGCGCAGTTGTCCGGCGGACAGCGCCAGCGTGTCGCCCTGGCCCGGGCCATCGTTTGCGAACCGAAGGTTCTTCTCCTCGACGAGCCGCTCTCCGCCCTCGATGCCAAGTTGCGCACCCAGATGCGCACCGAGCTGAAAAACCTGCAGAAACGCCTCGGGATCACCTTTATCTTTGTCACCCACGACCAGGAGGAGGCCTTGAGTATGTCCGACCGCATCGCGGTGATGAACAAAGGCAAGGTCGAGCAAATCGGCACGGCCGCGGAAATCTACCACCACCCGCGCACCGAATTCGTAGCCAGCTTCATCGGCGAAACCAACATTGTCGAAGCCGAGGTGCTGGAGCGCAAAGACGGGCTCATTTATTGCCGCCTCGAAGGTGGTTTGGAACTTTGGATCAAAGAGGGCGAAGGCGTCCGACCCGGCAGCAAAATGCTCGTCTCGGTGCGTCCCGAGAAGATCCGTCTCTTGCGCGACCGCCCCGCGGCGGGAGAGAATATCTTTTCCAGCCGCGTAAGCAGCGAAGTGTTCAAAGGGGCGGTCGACGAAATGACCATCGTGACCGAGGGCGGCCTTGAACTCAGCGCCCTCCTGGCCAACGCGGGGGAAACTGGGCTCGATTTCCATGAAGGGGAACAGGTCTGGTGCCTTATCCACCCGAACGACATCATTCTGTTGGTCAAAGAACAAACCACCGCCGCCGCCGGCTAATCCTCGTGGTTCCCGGTCGGTAGGGTAGGGCCTTTGCCTCCCGAGTAACTCGAGTTATGGAGGGGGAGCCAGCTTGTGGTTCGGGCAGGGGGCACGGGCGTCCCGCCCGTCACGATCCAAACCCATCGGCAGGATGCCGATGCCACACCCCAATGATTTGGGTTGCGGGCGTCCCGCCCGGGTGGTCTTTCGGAAAACGGGCGAGACGCCCGTTCCCCCTGGGCTTTGCCGCCCCAGTTACTCCCCAACCACGCCCGCCAATGCGCGGGTTCAGGGACTCCCGACTAACTCAATGAGAGTTACTCTCTCGAAAGGGAATAAAGACAGGCCACAGCCGAGCCGAGCGAGACAGACAGCTCGGAGAGCTGAGCGAAGCGGTCAAATGGAAGAAGATGAAAGAGGATAAGCGGGGCGCGCTGACACGCGCCCCGCTCATGGCATCTCTCCGAGGACTGTGTTTGCGCCGTGTCAGCGGCGCGAACACCATCTTCTGGCATCCTCTTCCATTTGCCTGTGGGCCGTCTCGCAGACTCGGCTGTGGCTTTCTGACTTCTGGCCTGCCCAAGCTCGCCGTCGACGCCGGCCCCAGTTACTCCCCAACCACGCCCGCCAATGCGCGGGTTCAGGGACTCCCCAGTAACTCGAGTTATGGAGGGGGAGCCAGCTTGTGGTTCGGGCAGGGGGCACGGGCGTCCCGCCCGTCACGATCCAAACCCATCGGCAGGATGCCGATGCCACACCCCAATGATTTGGGTTGCGGGCGTCCCGCCCGGGTGGTCTTTCGGAAAACGGGCGAGACGCCCGTTCCCCCTGGGCTTTGCCGCCCCAGTTACTCCCCAACCACACCCGCCAATGCGCGGGTTCAGGGACTCCCGACTAACTCAATGAGAGTTACTCTCTCGAAAGGGAATAAAGACAGGCCACAGCCGAGCGCAGCGAGACAGACAGCTCGGAGAGCTGAGCGAAGCGGTCAAATGGAAGAAGATGAAAGAGGATAAGCGGGGCGCGCTGACACGCGCCCCGCTCATGGCATCTCTCCGAGGACTGTGTTTGCGCCGTGTCAGCGGCGCAAACACCATCTTCTGCCATCTTCTTCTATTTGCCTACGGGCCGTCTCGCAGACTCGGCTGTGGCTTTCTTGCCTCTGCCTACCCAAGCTCGCAGTCGACGCCGGCCCCAGTTTCTCCCAGCACACACCCGCCAACGCGCGGGTTCAGGAACTATGAGCCATCTCCACTGCGTTCCGGCTGGACCTGCCGCTCACCCCGGAAAAAGTGGCATCGGCATCCTGCCGATGGGTTTGCGATCGACCCGGCCCAGGGTGCCCATGCCGCGGAAAGGATCCCGGCGCGTCGAGGATCCGCACACGGCGGACAGGCTGCCGCGCCCTACCTTGGGGGAGGAAGGGGGAGTCGCAACTGCTGCGCAAAAATGGTCGGGTGGCGGAAATTGACCACTGCCGGGCCTGCTTGAGCCCCTTGAACAGAGAGCGAAAAAAACTATTGCCGCATGGCACGGATTTTGCTTCTACTTCCTTGTTCACAACACCCGTTCGCTCCTGGAGCGGTCCCACAAACAAAACAAACCAAAAAAACATCATGAAAAAAATCGTCGCATTATTGGCAGGCGTGTTGCTCGCGGTTCCGCTGGCGCAGGCCCAATCTGAAACCGGTACCTCGGCTGGAGCTCAGGCCATGAGCATGGCCCGCTCCGGGGCGATCAGTGCCGGACGCACCACGTCCCAGACAGAGACGGTTACGGTCACCGACTATAAGAGCGGTAAAGAAATCGTCGTGGTTGAAGAAGACGAAAAATGGTGGTCGGTCAACGCCTCGACCGGTTGGGACAGTCTCTACATGTTCCGTGGCGTCAACGTCCTTGGCAACGGAAACGGTCTCTACTGGCTCGGTGCCGATGTCGGGATCAGCCCGTGGGAGAACGGAACCTTCGTGGCCGGTGTCTGGTATGGTGTCGGATCTTATTACAACGGTGCCAACACCCAAGCGCGCTATGGCGAGTTGGATGTCTTTGCCGAGTACACGCACACCTTCGGAAACCTCGCCCTGACCGCGGGATGGATCTATTATTGGTATCCCACGACCTCGCAGGCGCAGAACGAGATCTTTTTCGGTGCTGCCTATGACATCGCGCTCGGGCCGGTCACGGTCACGCCAAACACGACCTACTACTACAACGTTGGTCCCGAGCTCGGAACTTCCGGTGGTATCGTCAATGGCGGTTCTTCCTACTGGATCCTCGGCTTGGACGTGAATGTGCCGGTTGCCTATGATGGCGCCGTGGCCCTTGAGCCTTACACGCAATTCGGCGTCAACTTCGGCTTCAACAACAACAATTTCGGCGCCACCCGCTTCAACGGCGGCAACAACTGGCAAACCGGGGTTGCTCTGCCCATCCAGTTCACCAGCTGGTTCGGCATCTCGCCCTACATCGCCTATTCCTACCAGTGGCAGCAGCTCGCTGCTGGTGCTGGCACTGGCACTGGAGCCACCGCCATCAACACCTTCTGGGCTGGCGTCAGCGCCAACTTCTCCTTCTAAGTTAGTTTGCGTTAACTTAATCCACAAAACCCCTCCGGCTGCGGTCGGAGGGGTTTTTGCTTTCTGGATTCCCTTGGCCGGCTGGGTATCGTGAGGTCTGCTCATGGAAATTCTCCAACTTCTCGGTGTCGCGGTCGGCCTGGCCACCTTGTCCGGGCTGAATCTCTACCTGACCGTTTTTCTCACCGGTCTGGCCGTCCGCTTCGATTGGATTTCGCTCGCGGCGGAATACCAGCGGCTGGAAGTGCTGGCCGATCCTTGGGTCTTGGCGGCTTCCGGGATCCTCTTTGCCATGGAGTTCACGGCGGACAAAGTACCGTGGGTCGATTCGGCTTGGGACGCGGTGCACACTGCGATCCGTCCGGTGGGTGCTGCGTTGCTGGCCGTGATGGTGCTCGGTGAGAGTAATCCGGTCTTCAATGTGATTGTCGGCCTGCTTGCCGCGTGGCTCGGTTTCACCACGCACGCGCTCAAGTCGACGGTCCGCCTCCAGGCCAATGCCTCGCCCGAGCCGATTTCCAATATCGCGCTCAGCGTGGCGGAAGATGCCACGGTGGTTCTCGGGCTGGGTCTCATTTTCACTTACCCGATTGTTGCGCTGGTCATCGCGGTCATCGCGCTGGCCGCCATTTGGTATTTTGTGCCGCGCATGCTGCGGTCCACGTGGGTCAAGCTCTGGCTCTGCGGTCGCAAGCTGCGCCTTTCCCCAGTCGATGAGGAGGTGGCGGAATTGCCCGACGATTTGCCCTCGGCCGCCCGCGCCGCGGTTGCCGAGCATGCGGGGGCGGAGTGGAGCGTCGAATGGTCCGTGCCTTGCATCAGCGGATCCGGCCCGGGCTACCCGCCGAATCGCTTCGGCTGGCTGGTCGCGGCCGCCGGTCCGGCCCAGATGCTTTATTTTGTCCCTCGTCACTCGAACCGGGCCCGAGCCCTGCACCCCGGTTCGCCCATCGCCCGGCTCGAGCAGAAATTTTTGGCCGATGTTCTCGTCCTTGAATGGCCCGGCGGCGAGCAGGCGCGGTTTCTTTTCGACCGCGGGTCGCGCTCGCTGGCGCGGTTGGTTTTCTCAAAGTTCACCGGAACCCGATGAGCGCGTCGCCCGGCAGTGTGGTCGAGTTGGCGCAGGCGCTGGTGCGCATTGCCAGCGTCAATCCCGACGGCGACCCCGGCACCGATCGCACCGGCGAGCAGGCTTGTGCGGAGTTCGTTGCCGATTTCCTCCGGGCAGACGGCGCTGAGACGGCACTGCACGAGGTTCATCCCGGCCGTCCCAATGTCGTGGCCCGATTTGCCGCCGCCGCAGGGAAACCGCGCCTCCTCTTCGCCCCGCATACGGATACGGTCAGCGTGGCCGGAATGACCATCGATCCGTTCGGTGGCGAGATCCGCGAGGGCAGGCTTTACGGCCGCGGGGCGAGTGACACGAAGGGTCCGATGGCCTCGATGCTCTGGGCTCTGCACGAATGCCGTGACCTGCTGCCGCATCTCACTCACGAGGTCTGGTTTGCCGGACTGATGGGGGAGGAGGCCGGACAGGACGGCGCCAAAGCGCTAGCCGCGCGCGAGAAATTCGCTTTTGTGGTGGTCGGCGAGCCGACCGGCTTGGATGTGGTCTTCAAACACAAAGTCGATGTGACGGCACGGGTGGTCGCCACCGGACGCTCCGCCCACAGTTCGTGCCCGGAACGCGGCGAAAATGCCATCACCAAGCTGGCCGCCGGGTTGCTCTCGTTGGAGACGGCGCTGACCGCTTATTTTGCCGGCATGGAGGACCCGGTGCTCGGCCATCCTACTTTCAGCATTGGGACGATCCGCGGTGGCACAAAATTCAACATCGTACCCGACCACGCCGAGGCCGTGATCGACCTGCGCCTGCTGCCTGCGCAATGGAAAAACGGCGAAGCACGCGACGTTTTTGAGATCATGCGCGGGGCCTGTCCGGGCCTGCAGGTGGAGCAAATCATGGGCTCCGAGGCGCTGGATACCGATCCGTCACACCCCTTGGTGGCCAAGCTGGTCGAAATCGGCGGACGCCCCGCCGGCGCGGCGTGGTTCTGCGATGCCGCCATCTTCTCCGCGCAGGGCATCCCCGCGGTGGCCGTCGGTCCAGGCTCTATCGCCCAAGCACACACCGAAGACGAATTCATCGAGGTGGAGGCCCTCGAGCAGGGGGTCGCCTATTTCAAAAAATTTCTCCACAGCCTGCGCGGCGATGTCTGAAGGCCGCTGGGCGCGTGACCTTTCCCAGTCTCACGGATAAGCTCCGCTCTTCGTCCCTCAACTCTCATCCCTCAACCCTCAACTTCTCCATGCAGACCGCCATCACCCCGACCCGTGCTGACAATTTTCCCGAGTGGTATCAACAGGTGATCAAAGCGGCCGATTTGGCGGAAAATTCCGACGTGCGCGGCTGCATGATCATCAAGCCGTGGGGCTGGGGGATCTGGGAAAACATGCAGCGTCAGCTTGATGTGATGTTCAAGGCCACGGGTCACGTCAATGCCTACTTCCCGCTCTTCATCCCGCTCAGCTTTCTCGAGAAAGAGGCCAAGCACGTCGAGGGCTTCGCCAAGGAGTGCGCGGTCGTCACCCATCACCGGCTCGAGGAGAAAGACGGCAAGCTGGTCCCGGCCGGCGAGTTGAACGAGCCGCTTATCGTCCGCCCGACCTCCGAGACGATCATCGGCGCGGCTTACGCCCGCTGGGTGCAGAGCTACCGCGATCTCCCGCTGCTCATCAACCAATGGGCCAACGTGGTCCGCTGGGAAATGCGTCCCCGCCTTTTCCTCCGCACGGCCGAATTTCTTTGGCAGGAGGGACACACGGCCCACGAGACAAGCGAGGAAGCGGTGGTCGAGACGGAGACCATGCTCGGGGTTTACGAAAAATTCGCCCGCGAACATTTGGCCCTGCCGGTCTTCACCGGCGAGAAGTCGGAGAGCGAGCGCTTCCCCGGGGCGGTCAGCACGCTGTGCATCGAGGCCATGGTCCAGGACCGCAAGGCGATCCAAGCGGGCACCTCGCATTTTCTCGGACAAAATTTCTCCCGAGCTTCCGGCATCGAGTTCGCGGCGCGCGACGGGAGCCGTCAGTTGGCCTGGACCACGAGCTGGGGGGTGAGCACGCGGCTGATTGGCACGCTCATCATGGCCCACTCGGATGACGACGGGCTCGTCCTGCCGCCGCGCATGGCGCCTTCACAGATTGTTGTTTTGCCCATCTTGGCCAAGGAGGAGTCCCGCGCCGCCGTGTTGGAAGCCGCGGAAAAACTGGCCGCGCAACTCCGGGCGCAGACCGCGTTCGGCGAACCGGTCCGCGTCGAGATCGACCGCCGCGACGCCGGCGGCGGGGTGAAGAATTGGGAATGGATCAAAAAGGGGGTGCCCCTGCGGGTCGAGATCGGGCCGCGCGATTTGGAAAAAGGGAGTGTGGCGGTCAGTCGCCGCGACCGCGGACCGAAAGAAAAAGAATTTCCGGCCATGGCTGAATTTGTCGCGGGGGTCGGGGCCACCCTGGAAGCGATGCAGGCGGCATTGCTCGAGCGCGCGACGAAGTTCCGCGACGAGCACACCCGGGTGATTGATTCGGCGGAGGAATTCCGCGCCTTTTTCACCCCGGCCAACGCGGAACAGCCGGAAATCCATGGCGGCTTTGCCCTGGCCCACTGGGACGGCAGGCGCGAGACGGAGGAAAAAATCAAAGAGGAACTCAAGGTGACCATGCGCTGCATCCCGCGCGACGGGGCGGCGGAGCCGGGAGTGTGTCCTTTCAGCGGCCAACCGAGTGCCCGCCGGGTGGTTTTCGCCAAGTCGTATTGATGAGCGATCCCGCTTTTGCCAGGCCGCCCTTCCCGGTTGCTGTGAGGTGGGGGAAGGTTCTTTCCCGGCGGCTCGCGGGGACGCTCGCCCTCCAGCTGTTGCTCACCTTGCCGGTTTCCGCGCAATTCCCGTTCAGCGCGCTGCGCTTCCTCAAGCCCGACGGCCAGATCAGTCCGGCCCTCGTCACCGAGTGTTCCGGGCTGGTCCACAGCCTGCGATACAATGGCGTGTTTTGGGCCCATGGGGATGGCGGCAGCGGTGCTTCCATCGTCCCGGTCACGGCCAACGGCAAGCTGGCCCGCGGTTGGACGGGTGCGGTGCGCATCGAGGGTTGCAAGAACAACGATTGGGAGGACATCGCGCTGGATGACCGCGGAAGTCTCATCATCGCCGATGTGGGCAACAATCGCGGCCGCCGCAAGCAGCTCATGCTTCATTTTGTGAACGAACCCAAGCCGGGTGCTGTCTCGGTCCGGCCAACCCGGACCTTGCGCGTCCACTATGAAGACCAGAAGGGCGATTCCCCGGACTACGATTGCGAGGCGGTTTTCTCCGCCGGCGGCCAGATCTACTTCCTGACCAAACACCGCAGTGACAACCGCACGCGCCTTTACCGGTTGGACGGTGAATCCACCACCCGCTCCAATCCGTTGCGGCTGGTTGGCTCGTTTGACATCGGCGGAATGGTCACGGCGGCCGATACCTCGCCGGACGGCAAGCTGGTCGCCGTCCTTACTTACACCGCCCTCTGGGTTTTCCCCTACGACCGGGCCTCGGGCAGTATTTTCACCAAGAACGGGAGCGTCCGCCGGACCCCGATTTTCGCCTGGCAGGCCGAGGCGGCGGCCTGGGAAGGCAATGATGCGCTGGTCATTGCCAACGAAGACGGCCAGCTTTTTCGGATCGCCTTGTCCTCGCTCCAAGCGGTCCGCTGACTCCCGGCCCTTGCTTCCCGCGTTGCCCCGAGCGCTGCGGTCGGGCATAAAGTCCTGATGACAGACGCGCGTTACGATCGGCTGGCCGAGGTTTTGACCAAACATTCCACCGCTCTCCAGCCTGGAGACAAAGTGCTCATCGATGTCTCCGATGTGCCCGATGCCATGGTCATCGCCCTGATCCGCGCGGTGCGCAAAGCCAAGGCCCTCCCGTTCACCCAGCTCCAGCACAGCCGCGTTTCCCGCGAAATGGCCATCGGGGCAACGGGCCCGCAGATCGGTCTGTCGGCCGAGGTCGAGATGGCGCGGATGAAGAAGATGGACGCTTACATCGCGATTCGCGGCAGCGACAACGCGACCGAAATGAGCGACGTGCCGGCGGACAAACTCAAGATGATCGCCGCGACGATGCGTCCGGTCATGAATCACCGCATCAACAAGACCCGCTGGGTCGTGTTGCGATGGCCTTCACCCTCCATGGCGCAGCAGGCGCAGATGAGCACGGAGGCTTTCGAGGACTATTACTTCCGGGTCTGCACGCTGGACTACGGAAAATTGCGCAAAGGCATGGAAGTGCTCAAGGCGCTGATGGACGCGACCGACAGAGTGGAGATCAAAGGGCCGGACACCGACCTGCGTTTCAGCATCAAAGATATCGGTTCGGTCATTTGCGGCGGCGACCGGAACATTCCCGACGGGGAAGTTTTCACCGCGCCGGTCAAACGCAGCGTCGAAGGCAGGGTCCGCTTCAATGTTCCCACCATCTACCACGGCACCGCCTTCGAGGATATCGCCCTCGAATTCAAGCAGGGTCGGATCAACGGTGGCGCGGCCGGCCGGAATACGTCGAAGCTGAATGCCATTCTCGATGCCGATGCCGGCGCCCGTTTCATCGGCGAGTTCTCGCTCGGGTTTAATCCGCACATTCTTCATCCCATCCGCGACATTCTCTTCGACGAGAAGATTGCCGGGTCCTTCCACTTCACCCCGGGCCAAGCCTATGAAGTCGGCGGCAACGGCAACCGCAGCCAAGTCCATTGGGACATGGTCTGCATCCAGCGCGCCGACTACGGGGGCGGGGAAGTTTGGTTCGACGGAAAACTGATCCGCAAAGACGGCATCTTTGTCCCGCCGGAGCTAAAATCGCTCAACCCGGAGCGGGCGAGGTAGCAGCGCTGGAACACCGTCCTATCTCGTTAAGGTCCGCTGGCGCCATAACCCTTTCGCGCGACCCCTCTGGACAAACCGAGCCTAGCCGCGTCCGGGGCACGTCTTCAACTGCATCGTTATGACCAAGAGAATCTCTGGTCGCATCCTCGATGTGCGAAGGTCCAAGATGACCGATCATCACGTGCTTTTGGCACGGCTCCTGCCCGCGAAGCGGAATCAGCAGGAGGTATGCCGAAAGTCCCGAAGGCATGGTGATTCGGCCCATCGCTCTGTTCGCGTTTCCTATTGGTAATGGGTCCACAATCGCAGCACCTTCACTACTCGCTCCGTCTTGAGCACTTGGTAGACAAGTCTGTGCTGAATATTGATTCTTCGGGAGTAGGCACCGGCAAGATCGCCGATGAGCTTCTCGTAGGGGGGAGGATTCTGGAAAGGATCGTTGGCCAGAATATCCAATAAGGATTGCGCCTTCGGCTTCAGCCCAGCGCTGGCAAGTTTCTTGGCGTCCTTTTGCGCTTGCTTGGTAAAGACAAGAAGGTATTTCACCAATCAAGTTTTTTGGCACATGCCGCAACTGGGGCGGCGAGTCCGGCACGAATGGATTCCCTCATGCCCGGAATCGAGACCAGATACAGACTTTCCTGAATGGCCCGCCAGTCGTCCTCAGCAACGAGAACAGCATTGGAGCGCTTGCCTGTGATCTGAATCGGCTCGTGAGAATCCGAAGCATCATCAAGAAGCTTGTAGATCATGGATCGTGCCGTTGTCGCTGTGACCGTCTGCATACGGAAAGCGTGCGTTATAACGTCCGTCGCGTCAAGTGATATATCTGCCAACTGCAGAACGCCCCCGATGACGGATCACCACTTGCTTTCGGCATCCGAGCCAGCTCCGCAGGCATGGTGATTCAGCCCATCGGCCCGTTAGCCCATATCTCTTTCAAGCAAGTCGTCATTCCGAAAAAGCCTTTCACCCCGCATGACGTAGACGATGTAAACAACCTCATTCTTTGCGCGATAGAAGATACGAACGGGCGGAATGACAAGCTGGCGATACTGTGTGCCTTTGAGTTCGGCGGGCACTGACCCACTCTTTGGCTGGCTCGCAAGTTGTTCGATTCGCTCAAATACTCGCTGAACAAATCGGCTGGCAGCTGCCGGCTTATCGAGTGAAATGTAGTCTGCGACCTCGTCAAGATCTTGGAGGGCGGGTTCAGTCCAGATTATGCGAGCCATCGTGCCATCCTCTGCTTTGCCTCCCTGTGGGAAAGAACGCGCTTCTCGAGAATGGCTTTCTCACCGCGAGCGATACCCTCCAAGAGCGTCAATCTGCTCTGCATGCCCTCATACATCTGCACATCGATGAGATAGGCAGCAGGGAGTCCATGCTGCGTGATCAGCACGGGCTCCTGGTCACCGGCCAGCTGGGATATGATGTCGGTCGCCTTGCGCTTGAGCGTTGTTACGAGTTCGGTTCGCATGGAGTGACACTATAGTAGCACTCGCGATCACGCCAGTGTTTTTTTGCTCACGTCCGCGATGACCGATACGCAATCGCTGCTGGCGCACAGCATGTGCAAGCAGGACGTGTGAGAGAAGTGACGAAGGGATGGGGATCAGCTGGATCGCCCGGTTCGCATTATTTTTTGGCGTCGATGTCAAATAGCCATTCGAACGCGCTCTTGACCTTCTGAAAATCTGCTTCCGGCAGGCGGATGCACCGGCGGTGTAGAAGCCCAAGTTCAACGAGTGGTGCTGCCGGTTGCATCCCACGGCCTGTTCGCTTCTTTCAGTTTATTGGGAAGCCATCTGAACAACGCGAATGTCACGAATAGGCTCACGAAGAAGAGCGCGACTCCCGGAAGCCATCTAAAAAACGATGCAAAGGGGTTGGCCGCACCGTTACTCCCCAGTCCACCCGCACCATTCATGCCAGACAAGGTTTGGCTCCAGACGTTGATGAGAATCGCAAAGTGAAGACTGCACCACGCAGCTAGCCCCGACACGGCAGCAAAAAGAATTACCCAGCCTGACTGCGGAAATATGCCTCGGATAACTCCCAAGGATAGGGGCACGAGGAGAACAAGTATGCTCACAATCCTGCTTGCAGTTCCGGAATAAGGCAGGCTCATGGCACTACAGCGAGTACCTCCAAGGCTCAGCCTGTCCCGCCGATAAGTTCGTTCAAACCTTCGACAATCTGGTCCATCTCCCCCGCTGAGGCTTTGCCGATCTTCTTTTTAAGGCGCTGCACGGAAAGCGTCCGGACCTGGCTGATCTTGGCCCAAGATCGCTTCGGCAGTTTCGTCTCGAGCAATTCCAAGGTGAGAGGAAAACTGGCTTTTTGCGGCTGGCTGGTCAAAGCGATGGCAATGACCGTTCCCGACCGGTCGTTGAAAACATCTTCGCTCAGGATCAAGACCGGACGCTGTCCGGCTTGCTCGTTGCCGCGCGTCGGCTCGAGGTCGGTCCAGACAATGTCGCCCCTCAATATTCGGGCCATTGCGCGATCTCCGAACCCATCCCCTCTTCGGCAAGAGCCTGCTCGAACTTGGGGTCAAGCTTGGCGCACTCGCGAGCCAACCGCCCTCGATCCATGCGCCGCAACCGGTCGGCCACGGCGTCCTGAATCGCCCGGCTCCGGTTGGGATAAACATGCTCCCGCACGAGCCGATCGACTTGCTCGACCAACCCCACTTCCATGGTGATCGCGATTTTAGCAACGCTCATAGTGGGTATGACGATATATCATACTCGCGACAGCGTCAAGCCGCAGTTTTCTGCCGAACGTCCGCGATGACCTGCGGCTATTCGCTTTTAGCACCAAAGCCTGCCCCGCAGGCGACGTGCCAAAAGTGCCACTTCAGGCATGGCAGTCGGGTCCATCGGTTTGTTCGCATTATGATTTTTCCAAGAGTTCTCCCTCAACATACTGGTGGATCAAACCGGAAATCAGCGCTTGGTAGGGAAGACCTTTTTTGAGGGCCTTTCTCTGGATGCCAAGCAAATCATGACTGCTCAGGCGCACGTTGATTCTTCTGTCTTTCTTGAATGTATTCTCCGAAGCCCTCTTCAAATCGGAGAGGAGTTTACGAGAGGGTTTCTCAAACTCGATAACTCCGCGCTCAAGGGCGTCTGCGATTTCTTTTTCTTCTGCCTCAGTGGTTGGTTTCATTTTTGCTCCTCGTTGTAGAGTTTTGTCATCTTTCTTGAGGGGAAAGGGGTCTTGAGAAAAAATCGGTCCTTATCCCGGACAAAGGGAACCGCGATAATGCGACCATCGATGGGAATGAGAAAAATCCTTTGGTTGGGATATTTTTCCGTATTCCAGTGTTTTGTGACTGCCCAGACACTCCCGGCAGCAAGCAGCAGAGCGATTTCCTCAAAAGAGATCCCCCGCTCCCTCTTGATTTTTTCATTCTTCTCTGGACCCCAGTCAAAAACCACCCTCGCAATGTATGCCTAAAAGGCATCCATGCCAAAGTGCATATTTGTCTGCGAACGCTGGAGGACAGCCGCCGAGCGCAGCGAGGTTGGCTAGCCTGGCTTGTTAGGCATTTTCAATGTGCCGCCGAATCCAAGACGGCTTGCGGCGGCAATCCACCACAGCGCGAATCATAACGGCCTCTGGGTCGTAGGTGTAGTAGATGGCGAAGGGAAATCTGTTCGAAAGCGACCGGTGAAAACCGCGATACGCCTGCGGATGAATCCCAAACAATATCTTCAAGGCCTCCATGTCGGCGTAAAGGCTTGTCAGAAAGTAAGCGCCCAACCCGGGCTCTTGCTTTTCGTAGAAGTAAAATCCGTCGATCAGGTCGTCGCGCGCCGAATCAAGGATTTGCAACCTCATCGAGTGGCCTGCTCGATTTGCCTTTTAGCTTCGTCCCAATCGAGGACCGTTGCTCGCCCCTCATTTAGAGCAAGGTCACGCTCGTCCAAGATGTCTTTGTGCCATTGCGGCACTTCGACTTGGCCGGGGTCTGCAGCGATCTCGGACCAGACCGTCTCGAGCAAGGCCACCTTTTCAGGAAAAGACATCTGCCGTATTTCAGACTGAGCGATCATGGTTTTAGCATACTGCACTTCGGGGCCGGAGCAATGCTGTTCAGTCTTGAGCCGGTTTTCCCGGGCGGCCCGCTCGACGGCGCCGCTCCACCAGCGAAGATGCGACGATAAAACCAGCCCCAGCGAGTCCGGTAAAGCCTGCCGCGATTAAGAGAGCACGTGGGTTGGCGTAGGCATACGCCGCGGGCATCCAGCTGCCCTTGGCGTCTTGGTAGATTTGCGTGGATGGTTGTGAGCCACGGCCGACGATCATGACCGGCGCCAAGGCAAGCAGGACCGTCACGAGGAGCAATGTGTTACCGACCGTCCTCATGCGATAATGCCAACGTTCGCCGTCAGCAGTCGAGTCCTTGGCTCGATTTGCTGGACGGCATGGTTCGATCATTCCCTTTCGCTTTGATGAATGCGGCAATGCCAAACACCAACACCGCAAAAGATGCGGAGCTTGCGGCAACCAATCCAGAGCTGTTGGCTTTGACAAAGGTGCCGACAATCTTGTCCGAGTCATTGAGGGCGCCCCACAATTTGTCTGCGTGGTCTCGAAGAATTTCTGGGTCATTCGATTTCATTGCGGCAGCGTGCCATTCGACAGCTTTCTTGCTGTAGGGAGCTGGGTAATCAAGGGACAGCGCCCTTGGTCCGAGATACGCGCAGACAGCCAGAACAGCCACCGATATGAAGATCGGGACCAGAAGGATCTTTCTGACTGTATTCATTTTCATCTGATCGAACGCTTCAGGTCACCAGCGCCTGCAGGCGTCTGGTGTAGCGTGTGGTTCGATCTGTTTGGGGAAACACGAGTGCGACGATAGGCAACGAGACATCCGATCAGTGTCATGACACAGACCGCTTTGAGCAGAAAAAGCCCCAACGGCTGATACCATGCGCGAGTAACCATCTCGACGAGATCCGAAAGTCCAAAAACGAAGAATGCTGCTGCGGAAATACGCATTAGCATTCGGTTCGGCACGGAGCGTTTTGCTCTCAGAAACAAAATGAGGGCAATAGCAAACCAAAGGACTGCTTCGGCCAGATTAAGTATTTGATCGAGTTCCATGTTTCCCAACGCAGCGGCGCTGCTGAAAGATAAGCCAGAAAGACAAAAGATATGGCACCGCAATTAAGCTGATAAGCGCCACTGTTGCAGCAACTGGTATTCCACGGAACTTCTCGTAGCCGAGATCCGCAACGCTAGTCGCCAGAAGGAGAAACAAAACAAACCCCAGAACAGCAGGCACAATGCACTGATGCCAGGGCATGCGCCTTCGGACACGGCAGTAGACAAACGGCAGGACAAAGCCACCGCTATACACCAAGACCAAAAAGCCTAGGACTTGTAGGTAAACCATGTCTTGATCGAACGTATAGTATACGACAGTTCGTTAATATTGGGTTTTACGACTGGTCGCATATTACTTTTAAGTGAGGGGCAGTTGTTGGATTATTCCATCCGCTATGGCCCACTCGAGTTTTTGCGAGCAGTTCGGGGACGTGGCCCGAGAAAAAGGGCGTGCAGGAACCATTGATTCCATTTTGGACCAGTTAGGTCACGCCTTGAGGGGAGTATCTCTCGCCTCGCAAATTCGTGGACGCAGGGGAATCCGAGGTCGAGGCCTTTTTGCAGCATCTGGCCGACCAAGGCAAAGCCGGTTGGCAGATCGAGCAGGCCGAGGCGGCGCTCAAACTCCTGCACCAATCCCCGCTACCCCGCCCCGTGATCGGCTGTTTGGAAAGTGCGCCAACCGCTCGCCGCCGCACAGCCTCCCGGAGCGGCGGCCGCCGCTCGACGAAGAGTTCCTCCGTGCCCGGCATCAAGGCAAGTCCGACCGCGGTGAGCTGCCGCCGCGCTTTGCCCCATTCATCGACGAAATCCGCGCCGCTGGCCGCGCCCACCACTATTCCTGCCGCACCGAACAAATCCACGTCGGCTGGATCCGGTCCGCAGCAGCGCTTCACGGTGCCACAGCATCCAGCGCAGAGCGAAATCCGACGTGGCTGCTGCCGGTGTCCGGCGGAGTTCCGCGTCGGGCCGTCGGGCGGTAGCTTTCGCAGTAGGCTGGATGACAGAGGAAGGATCCGCCTTTGGTCACGCGGCGTTCCGCACCGGGAACGAGCGGCGGTGAGGGGTCGCCGGGGACCGGGGTTTCGCGCTTGGAGTCGAGCGGTCCGCCCGGATCGCAGCAGGCTTGCTGGTCGTCGGCCCGCGTGGCGAAGGTATCGGCGCGGTAAAGGTCACTACACCAATTCCACACGTTGCCGCCCATATCATGAAGGCCGTATCCGTTGGGCGGGAAGGATCCGACGGGTGATGTGCCGGCAAAGCCGTCAGCGCGGTCGTTGCGGTCGGGGAATGTGCCGGTCCAGCGGTTGACCATGAATCGTCCGTCCGGGTTCTCCTCATCGCCCCACGCGTAGCGGGCTTGGTCGAGTCCGCCGCGCGCGGCGAATTCCCATTCCGCCTCGGTCGGCAGGCGCTGGCCGGCCCAGTCGGCGTAAGCCTGCGCGTCCTCCCAAGCAACGTGGACCACGGGATGGTTGCCGCGTCCTTCCAAATTGCTCGCCGGACCCTCGGGGTGGCGCCATGACGCGCCGGTGGTCCAAATCCACCATTGCGATATGTCGCGAAAATCGACCGGGCCCTCGGTCGGACGGAAAACGAGCGAACCGGGAGCGAGCACTTCGTCGGGTGGTTTTGGTGTGCCGGGGGGGAGCTGTTTTTTCATTTCCTCCCAATCGATCGGGCGTTCGGCCACCGTGAGGTAGCCGGTCGATTTAATGAAGCGGGCAAAGTCGTCATTGGTCACCGGGTTCACATCGAGAAAAAACGGGGAAACGGTGACACGGTGCGGGGGACTTTCGTTGGGGAAAGCGTAGTCGGCCTCGCTCCCCATGGTGAACTCGCCTCCGGGGATGAGAACCATGCCCGGTGGAATGGCGGTCGGCCTGCAGGCGGCGAGGGTCAGAGCGAGGAGCGCGAAGGCTCGTGGTGAGAGCTGCCGCCGGGGGGCGGGTGCAGGCGTCATCGCGATGGGGACATCGCGATCCACCTCGGGGTTGACTGCGGGAGCGAACTTCAATCTGCAAAAACTTCCGCCCAGTCTTTCTCCATGTCGACCACAATCCAGCCGCGTTGCGGCGCATCGGCCAGCGCTTTGACCAGCTTACCGCTGCTTTTCGGCTTCGCGTCGTAGGCGTATTCACGCTCGGTGTCGGTGTGGTGGACAAGGAGACCGAACGAGTGACGCGGATTGTCGATCGTGGTGTATTCGAGCATTTCCTGGTCGCCATCGCTGTTGCCGAAGCAGGCGATCGGGCGGCGGCCGATGAATTGATGGATGGCGACGGGTTTGCCGGCCTTGTCGTCGATGAAGAGGGCGTCCATCGTTTTGAGCAGCACCGGGCCATCCTCGCGCAGTTCGTAGACCGTGCGGGCGTTCGAGCCGATGACTTGTTCGGGCGGCACGCCGTAAATCCGCTCGCTGAAGACGCGCATGAAGTCCGCGCCGCCGCCGGAGACGAGGAAGGTTTTGAAGCCGTTCGCGCGCAGGTAGGCCAGCAGTTCGAGCATGGGTTGGTAGGCGAGCTGGTCGTAGGGTCGGTCGAAGTGCGGGTGCTTCGCGGTGGCGAACCACGCGCGCACGCGGTCGGCGAACTCGACCGTGGTCAGGCCGGAGCCGGTCAGTTCGATGATCCGGAAGAGGCCCTTGTAGTGGTCGGCGAGCAAGGCGGGAAGGTTGCCGGCGAGGGCGGCTTGGACGGCGGGGTCGTCTTTCCACTCCGGTTCCTCGGGTAGTCGGCGTTTGAGTTCGTCCAGCGCGAAGGCCAATTGGAACGGCATGGGATTTTCCGGCCAGAGGGTGCCGTCGTTGTCAAAGACCGCGATGCGCTCGGCGGGCGGCACAAAGTCCGGCGATGCCTCGTCCGTCACGCGGGTGACAAAATCAACGACCGCTTGTTTCGCCGCCGTGTCATGCCAGGAGGCAAGGGGTGGCGGGACTTTGATGACTGGGTCACCCGGGGCGGCGAGGCCGGACGCTGCGGCGAGAAGGAGGACGGTGAGCGCGCGATTAAAAACTGATTTCGAAACCGAGGAGGGGGCCATGGGTGTTGACGTTGTATTCAAAGTTAGCCTGGTCGTAGTTGCAACCGGGCGTGCGGTAACCGGCAATGAGCGTGGCCCAGCGGCTGATTGGCAGCGGCCCGCTGAGGCCAGCGGGCCCTCCCGTAACCAACGGCAATCGGCTCAGGCCGTCTGGATTTATTGCTGAACGCTGGTCACGGCTTCCATCACGCGGTCGAGATTGAAGCTGCCGGGTTTCTGGCGGGGCGGATAATCTTTGAAGCTCTGCAGCCATTGGCCGACGTAGGCGGTGGCGGGGGCGATGACGAACATGTGCTCGAGATACCAGCGGCCGTAGTCCATGCCGATGTCTTGGGCCAGCTCGAACGGATCCATGCGGAGGTTGTTCAGAATGGGGGCGCGCAGTTCGACAAAGGGCTGTTGCCAGACGTGCAGCCCATGCGCCTTCTGCTCGAGGAAGGTGATCTTCCAGTTGTCATAGCGCAAGGCAGCGACGCTGCCGTCATCGGTCCAGTAGATGAACTCGCGGCGCGGCCAGGCGGCGCCGTCTTTGAGGGAGGGCAGCAGATTGTAGCCGTCGAGGTGGACCTTGTAATTGCGGTCGCCCAACTTGGCCCCTTTGAGGAGCTGCTCTTTGGCGTCAGGGTTGCCGGCGGCCGCGACGAGAGTGGGCAACATATCTTCGTGGGCGGTGATCTCGTTGATCACCGTGCCGGGCTGGATGGTGCCGGGCCAGCGGATCATGGCGGGGACACGGTAGCCGCCTTCCCACTGGGTGTTTTTCTCCCCGCGGAACATGGTGGTGCCTCCGTCGGGCCAGGTGAAAGCTTCGGCGCCGTTGTCGGTCGAATACATCACGATGGTATTTTCCTCGAGGCCGAGTTCCTTGAGTTTGGCCAGAACCAGACCGACGTGTCCGTCATGCTCGACCATGCCGTCGGCGTAGATGCCGAGGCCGGTCTTGCCGTCCGATTCTACCTTCAAGTGGGTGAAGATGTGCATGCGGGTCGAGTTCCACCAGAGGAAGAAGGGTTTGTCGTCCTTGGCCACCCGCTCCATGAAGTCGAGGGCCTTGGCGTTGACCTCCTCGTCGATGGTCTCCATGCGCTGGCGGGTCAGCGGGCCGGTGTCCTCGATTTTGCCGCCGGCGAAACTGTGGATGACGCCGCGTGGCCCCCATTTTTTTTTGAACTCGGGGTTTTGCGGGTAGTCAGGGTGCTCGGGCTCCTCTTCGGCGTTGAGGTGGTAAAGGTTGCCGAAGAATTCGTCGAAGCCGTGGTTGGTCGGCAGCATGTCGTCGCTGTCACCAAGGTGATTCTTGCCGAACTGACCAGTGACATAGCCCTGTGCTTTGAGCAGGGTGGCGATGGTCGGGTCCTCTTTTTTCATGCCTTCCGGCGTGCCGGGCAGTCCGACCTTGGTCAGGCCGGTGCGAATGGGGGATTGTCCGGTGATGAAGGCGGCGCGGCCCGCGGTGCAGGATTGCTGGCCATACCAGTCGGTGAAGAGCGCGCCTTGTTTGGCGATGCTGTCGATGTTTGGTGTCCGGTAACCCATCATGCCCAGATTGTAGGCGCTGATGTTGAACTGCCCGATGTCGTCACCCCAGATGATGAGGATATTCGGTTTCTTGGCGGCTGTTTCGGCGAGGAGGGAGGGGGCCAGCAGGCCGGTAATGGCAGCGAGGGTGGCCGAGAGGAGGTGGATTTTTTTAGGCATAGTCGGAATGGTTTTTTGGAAAGGTGGAAGCTTTTCCCCCATCACAGTAGGGGGGAATCGGAATAGTGAGGTTGCAAGGATGATGCTGCTATGCAAAATGCGTAAAAAAGTAAATCAGCCGACCCTGGGACTTGATTTGGGCAGGCCGTGGGGTGTGAGTATTGTTTCATGCTATGTCGGATCAACCGTCACTGAAGCCAGTCGAGCAGGTGTTAAGCGGCGTCATCCGCCGTGACGCGATCGAGGATATGAGCGGCGCGGTGCGGAACTTCTTCGATCTCCATGCCGTGCAGCTCGAGCCCGGCCCCTGTCATTGCCAGATCGACTTTATTGCGGCGGGCAACACGTTCCTTTACCGCGAGCATTACCCGATACGCACCCAGTTGCGTGGCGAGTTGTTGCACAACCGTTTTGGCGTTGCCATCCCGGAGACAACGCACGGTCTCAAGTTTTCCGGCGAGGAAATGGACCAATGCCGTCTGGCTTCGGCTCTGACCGGCGAGGAAATGGATGTCTACGCACCGAACGGGCTGAAGCAATTTGTCGTTCTGCTCGATCAGGCACGCTTGGCCTCGCTGGCTGACGAGGCAGGTCTGCCGCCGGAGGTGCAATGCGCCATTCGCCCCGGCCGATCGTCCATGCCGCTCGTCGCGCGGCCTGAGGCGGTCGCTGCTTTTGGTTTGGGCATGGCCGATTATTTGCAGGCCGCGGCCGCCGGTCAGTTGCGGGTCAGCGCTCGGGATTTCGAGGACTGGGTTTACGGTCAGGCGCTGGCCATTCTCGAGAGGCAAAATGTTCCCCCTGGCCGTCCGCCGGCCGCTGTTTTGGTGCGGCGCGCGGTGGACCTGGCCGACGCGAAGCATGGACTGCTGCGCATGGCACACCTCTGCTCCGTGTTGAGGGTCAGCCCAAGCACGTTGCAGCACGCGTTCAAAACTGTCACCGGGGTAACTCCGCATGCCTTTTTTCTGCGGCGCCGGCTCAATGAAGCCCGCAGCACGCTGCTGGGGGCAGACGGGCGGGAGCGGAAAGTCACGGAGATCGCCACCGGGTTGGGCTTCACCGAGTTGGGGCGCTTCGCGGTGCGTTACCGCGAAATGTTCGGGGAGTCTCCTTCGCAGACGCTGCAAAAGCAGATTTCGACCACGGTGCCGGTGGCCGGGCGGTAGGAACAAGGGCCTGCTCCGCCGGCGAGAATGCCTTCGCCCCCTTCTGCCAGGCCCGCGGAGCTCGAGGCGAGGCAATCGGAAAAATTAGCGGCCGCGCTGGCCGAGTGGCGTGATGCTGGTCGGCAGGGCGGCGAAGGTGCCCCCCGCGGGCGGTCTCCTACCGATGGTTACGGGCTGATCTTTCAGCGCTCGAGCCGGTCAAAAACCACGGGGTGTGCTGGATGTTTTCCCGCGCCGGCGAAAAAGGCGCGAAGCAGAAGGGCGGTGCGGGCTTTCCGGGAGACGGCGCTGCAGCCATGAAACCAACCCGGGTTTTTCAGCGAAAGGGTGGCCCGGTATTCCGGGAGGCCAAGCTTGGCGGCGAAGCGCTGGATTCCGTCCGTCCAAGGAGCCTCGCCAAGACGCATGGTCCGCCACTGCCAGTGCGCCACCGTGCCGGCCGGAAAGGCGATGACGCACTCCATCCTTTTCCACGACCGGTGAACCGCCCACAAGGCGTTGCTTTCCCGGCCGTCCTTGTGCGCGGTTTTTTCGATCGGAATCACTTGGTCGGCCAGGACGGGAATACAGCATAGGGCCTCATTGGCCACCATGCGGACGTCGGGGCGCCGGCTGAGCAGGGCGGAAAGAAGCAGGACACCGTCGAGGATTCCGGTGGGATGATTTGAGGTCACGAGCAGAGCTCCCCGCTCCGGAAGGCAGCGGGCGGCGGCATGGACCGTGGCGAGATCAATCCCTTGATCGGAAAGCACCCGGTCCGCACAAGCGGCCAACCCCTGAGAAGTGGGCAGCGTGCGGTAATAGTCCTCTGCGGCGCGGAGCCCGAGCGCGCGGGCCAAGAGCTCTGCCCCGCCTTGGCGGGCCGGGAGGCGGAGGGCGCTCGTGGCTGGTTTGGAACCGCTGAGCTCAGGCTCCATCACCCGTGAGGTATTTCTGCACCGTATGGCTGGCTGGCTCGCGATAAAGTGGGTAATGCCCGTGCAAAAGGGTCTCCCACTCGGCAACCCGGAAATAGACCGGGCCACCGAGGGTTTCCCGGGCGGCGGGAGTGAGGAGAACGGGTAGATCCTGCGGCCTCGGTGGGCCCTGGGTGACCAAAGGGGATCCTCGCGTCAGCAATCGCTTGGCCCCCCGCGCCCCGATCCGCCAGTAACTTAGCGTTTCCCCCTCCAGCCCGGGGGCGAAAGCTTTGATTACCTGCGGCCCGTTGGTTCCGTCCGGTGAAGCGTCGAAATAAAAGATGGAAATATTCTCCGCTTTCAAGCGCCGGGTGACGTCATTCATCCGGTCGACCGGATCGGCCACCAATTGGTCAGCCGTGCTCGGCAGCGAGGAAAAAGCGACCTTGGTCCGCGAGGAAAAGGCGGTCTGGGCAAGTCGTGCGACGAGTTCCTCCTGGCTCATTTTGACCCAGCCGGCCATTTCGCGGAGCGCTTTGGGTTCTTCTCCGGCTGGCTGGCTTGGGTCGAGCGTGGTCTCGATGTAGCGCGGCGGGGCAAGTTTCCGGATATTTTCCAGGGGCCCGTGCATGAACATCTTCCGGCAGCGCGAAGCGAGGAATTCCTGGAGCGCCTTGCGCAGTGCCCGTTCGCGGTTCGGATGCACCGCTTCGCCACAGGCCGTGGCGAGGAGCGGGAAGGACTCACGCGCGGGGTGCCCCTCGATTTGCTCCGCGCAGACGTACAGGTTGACCAGTCCGAATTCGGTCGAAGCGAGCTTTGGTCGGACGCGAAGACCGAGGCTGGCCAGATGGTGGATCGTCGCTCGGATTTCCGCGCTCTCGATCGTGTCGAGTTCCAGGTCGATCCCTTGATCCATGGCGCGGAAAGCCGTGCAATTGCCATCGCGTTGCAAAAGTTCGAGCACCCCGTGGGCCAGGGCCTGCTCGAGCGAAAGTCCCGCCCCCAAACCGCAGGTGATGGGGGGAAATAATTGGGCCGGCAACTGGTTGCCTGACCATTCGACCTGGGTTGATGGGAGGCCATAACTGGCGGCGCCGGGGGCGATTATTTCGCGCGGGGCCCAACAACGGGCGCCGTCGTCCCACCGCGTCACGGCCACCCAGCGCAGCGGTAATTGCTCGTCGTAAGGATAACCTGCCGAGAGGCAGAGGGTGAGAGGATCGATGACCCGGTCCACGCCGAAACGGTCGGCCATGGCCCTGTAGCATACGGCCTCACAGGCCGGAGCGCGTTTCAGCGCCTGATGCAGGTGGTAAGTTTCGGACATTTCGCCGAGCGCCCCGACAAGTGCCTCGGCCGAGCTGCCCCCGTAGCCAAAACCATCGTTGGAAAACCCATCGTCGCTCCGGAGCGCGGCAACCTGAATCGGGACGCCGATCCGATCAAGACCCGAAATGTCAAAGATGAACAATTCGGTCCCGGCCAGATACTGGCCATAAATTTCGCTCGCCCGGTTCAGCTCTGCAGATCCGGGGCTCATCGCGGCCGGGGTGAGTTCAGGAGAGTTCTTTTCCATAGCGGTGAGAGGTGGCCACGCGCACGCACCCGGCCTGCTCCGCGAGGCGCATCGTCTCGTGGTGGGTCTGGGCATTGGCGCTAAAACGAATCGTGGTGGCCCCCATCATTTCCCCGCGTTGGACGCAGGAGTGGACGAGCACGGCATTGACCCAGGTCTGGCGGTAGTTGGCGGCGACGTATCGCACCGGGATTTCGTAGGTGCCATCGTCGGCGGTTGGCGCGACCAGAATAATCCCGGCGAGCTCTTCCCCGACCCACACGAGCTGGCTGTGTTCGGCGGAAATCGGCCGGAAAGCATTGGCTGCGAGGCGATGGTCAAAATCAAACCCGTCCATCAAGAGCGCCGCTTCGAGAATGCCCCGGGCTGGCGACCTGCCTTGGTCAAGATTGGTAACCCTCGCCTCGTCGGGGATGGCCCCATGACGGACCAGAATTTGCATGAGGCGATGCGAACGTTTGGCAAAGGACTCAAAGGGGCAGGCGAAAATCCATGATTCATCGAGCGGCGCGAAACCCCGGCGCGCAAAAATATCGGCCGCCTCGAGCCAGTCGGGACGGATTTTTTCCTGCGTGACCAAGGCGCGACAGGCAAGTTGCCGGGCCAGTTCCTCGCTGGCTTCCAAGCAGGCCGTCAGCTCGTCGCCGGAGACAAGATCCCCCCGCAAGACAAAGCGTGCTTCGGAATCGGTGAAGCGGTAAACGACCGCCCCGAACTGGCGGGCTCGTCCACTTTGGTAGACCAAATAACGCGACCGATCGTTCAGGGGGAAGGAGGCCGGCCAATCTTCCGGCAGGGTGGTCACTTCGGATCCGCGGGTCGGTCCGCTGACCCGAGTCATGGTCTGGCCGCTTATTGATGCACTCCGGAACATAGGCTTGGGGGGGATTTATCGGGGCAAAGGGGTGACGTCGAGCGAATCAATTCCGACGAATTCCGGCTGCGGGTATTCGGCTATAACGCGGGCCAGAAAACGGTCGACCAGAAGGGAGTTCACGTTATGGGCTTGCTCAAACGGGCTGTAAGTTTTTTCAAAAGGCAACCGGCGAAAAACTTCCCGGTAACTCTTCGCTTCTCCCGGGGTCAGCGGCACACCGCGCACAAAGGACTTGTGCGCCGAGATGCCGACTGCCCGGCAAGCGGATTGCCGGTCGAGGTCGAATTTCAAGGCGTCGCCGCAGAAAAGCACCCCGTGGTAAGCGTCGTGCAGAAAGGCTTGTCCGGCAAAGTGGACCCCCGCATGCAGCAAACGGAGTTGCGGGGAAAGCAGCAACTCTTGATCAAACGGATGGGTCACCCGCAGCGCGCTGGTCCAAGCCAGGTCGGCAGGATGCAGGGCAATCTTGGCCTCGAAATGGTCCTGCAGTTGCCAGAGTGCACCGTAGGTGTGGGGGTGGGAGGCCGCGGCAAAATGAACCCCTCCCAAGGTGTCGATGAACTCGAGAGCCGCTGAGGAATAGACCGTGGCTCCTTCGAAGATCAGGTTTCCGGAGTTATTTTGAATCAGGTAAGAGTGGCTCCCGATGCCATCCACCGGGTCGTTCCAGAATCGCCAAAGTCCCGGCAGCATCTCCTCCCAATGCAGGGGGAAGGCCTGCTTGGCCTCTTCGAGATTGTAAAAACTCCAGCCGTGCGGGGGCAGGACGTGCCGGGCATCCTGGCACAGCGGGCAGTCTGAAGGCCTGGCGAAATGCCGTTGCCAGAAACCGCAATTTCGGCAGACGTAGGCCGGCAGTTGGAGCGAAGGCAGGAATGGGATGAGGCCGGGCATGTTCAGGGGAGGGTGGTTTGCCGCAGTGCTTGAATCGAGGCCGAAGCCTCCTCACGGTGAAAAAGGGAAATATTTTCCCCCCACGCGGAGCCGAGCAGGTCTTTCATCTGCTCCGCGCCACCGAACTGGAAGGGGATTTGGGATGGATAAGCTTCGACGGCCTGCAGTGCGCGGGTCCGCGAGTCCGCTCTAAGCGGCACGGTCCATCCAACCAGTAACTCGTTCTTCTCCCGAAAGGATCCGGGCACCGCATCCTTTGCTTTCGCTGCGTAGGGCTGGTCTTGGAAGTAAACCAGCGGCGCCGGGTCGAAGGTCGCCGCCGAGGCAACTTGCCGCACCCACTGGTGGTCGACGTGACCCCCGAGGCCGAGCGGCGCGAGAACCAGATCCGGCGCGAAGGAGGCCCTCAGGGTTTGCCACCAGGCGAGCAAACTTGGGCCGATCGCGTCCGTTGAAAGGATCGGGCCGAACAATTCTTGAACCGAGTGGTAACCGCGATGGGGAGCCTCGGCGAACGGGCCGTGCGTGACGACGGCACCGATTTTTTCCGCCCAGGCCAGGTCCTCGCTCCGCCGGATTTTCATATAATCGGCGGTGGCCGGCAACCCCTTGTCCAACTGACAGGCCAGGGCAAACTTTTCCGGCTGGGCCACCGATTTGGTGAAGACCGTGGCGACCACAACTCGCAATTCGGTGGCCCACTGAGCGAGCAGAGGTCCGACCGAAAATGCCGCATCATCGAGATGGGGGGAGAGGGTTAAGATCGTCTTCATAGCAGGTGCGGAGATTGCCGGAAGCGGCAGGTCGGGTCCGCCTCGGCCCGTGACGAGGCAGGATCGTAATTTGCGGTCCAACGATTGTCGGGCGCCTGCGAGCGGACATGTTCAAGGCGGTCCATGATCTGTCCGGCGATGACCGGCCAACGATACTTGGTCTGGATTTCCTGCAGGGCATTTATGGCCAGTCGGCGGCGGAGCGGAGCATCATCGAACAAGGTCTCGATCTGCCGGGTCAGGCCCGTCACGTCATGGACCTCGTGGAAAAGAGCGTTCTCCCGGTCTGTGAGGCAATCAACCACCCCGATGGCGCGTGCGGCCACGATGGGGAGGCCACTGGCCATGGCCTCAAGAATGGTATTGGAAAAGCCTTCGGACCAAGTCGGGGAGAGAAAAAGATCGGCCGAGCGGTAAACCTCCGGCACCTCGGCGTAGGGGACGTAGCCGGAAAATTCGATGACGTCCGTGAGCGAGTTGGCCGCGCTGAGTTCTTGGGCCGGCACAAGGTCCGGTCCGATGCCGCTGATTATGAGGCGAAAAATTCGACCCTTGGAGCGCAGTAGTTTGACCGCTTCGATCAATTCGAGGACACCTTTGCGGCGGTCCACCCGGCCGTGGTAGAGCAGGGTCGGAGGCGCGCCGATTTCTCCGAGGGGCCGGTCGTCCCGCGGGCGGAAATGATCCGCATTGATGGCCCCGGGTATGATCGTGAAACGTTCTGGTGCGGTGCCATGGTTTTCCTGCACCTCGGCGGCAAATGACGGGCTGCCGATGATCAACTCGTTGGCGTGGTTGAATACCGCGTTGATCGCCCGACGATGCGTTTCGCAACAGAGGCCCACCCAGTGGCCGTCCCCGCCCTGAATGCTCACCACGTTGGGTATTCCGGTTCGCCGTGAGATTTCCAAGGCGGCCAGTCCGTTCGGGTATCCGTATTGCGCGTGGACGAGGTCGAAGGGTTTGCTGCGGTGCTGCGCCAAGGCGGTCTCCACCATGGTGTTGAGGTCTGACTCGAAGTCGGCCAATTGTCCCGCGTTCACCTGCTGCTCGCCGTGGGCGGCCAAGCCAAGCACGACAACACCTTCAATGGACGGGGGCGGACCTCCGCCGTAGATTTTCGTTCCTGCCTCATCATCGCGGTATTGGGAGACCATGACTACGTCGTGGCCGAGCCGCACCAGTTCTTGCAAGTAGTTTTGCGCATAGACGCTCATCCCGCTGATCGCGGGAAAGTAGCGGCGCGAAAGAAAACAAATTCTCATGCTGGTTGGTGGGTTGGGACGGGGTTTGCTCTGGCCTGCGCGTCGCAGCGAATGAGCAGCTCAGCCAAGGCAAGGTCACGCTCGAAGGAAAATGGCGGCTCATCTCCCCGCAGCCACATCCGTGAGACCGCATCAAGTTGCCGCACGAACGGACCGGCCTCCGCACCGGGGGGAAACTTTTCGCGGGTTATGCCGGTCGGGAGCTGCCAAACAAGCTCACCTCCCGGGTCTTGTCCCATGGTATCGAGCGCCTCAACCCGTCCGCGGGTGCCCATGATCTCAAGGCGCCTCCTCGGTTGATCCTCCGGACAATGGTATCCGACGTGGATGCTGGCCAAAATCGAGCTCCGGGTTTTCAGCGTAAGGAGAGCGCCGTCATCAATCGTTTGGGTCACGGCGTAGTCGTGCACCTTGCTTTGGTAACTCAAGTGGGCCTCCACAATGGAGTCCGCGACGAGCACCGAAACCAAATCGAGGCAATGCGGCAACAGATCGAAGCCGGCCCCGCCGCCTGCCCGAAGTCGATCAATACGCCAGTTTTCCGTCGCCTCCGCTTTGCGCCAATCTCCGTCGACCCAGCAGGCATAATGCACGCGGATCTGGGTCACGGTGCCCAAGGCACCTTCGGCGATCCGCCGGGCGAGCTGGAGATGCGCAGGGTGATACCTTTGGTCGTAGGCGGTTTGGAAAAAGTCGGGTGCTTGGCGGGAGCAGTGGCGCATCCGCTCCAGGTCAGGCTGGTTCGTCGCGAGGGGTTTCTCGCAGAGCACCTGCAGGCCCGCGGCGGCGGCTCCCTCGAAAATCTCGGCATGCGCATCATTCGGCGTGGCGATATAGACGGCGTCCAACGGGCAAGCGGCGAGCATTTCGCGCCAGTCGGCGAAGGTGCGCAGCCCGTGGACCGCGGCCTGAGCTTCGCGCCGCTCCGGATGCAAGTCAGCCAAGCCGACCAGCTTGGCTTGCGGAGTGTAGGCGAAGGCCGGGGCGAAATAATCCGTGGCAATCCAGCCCCCGCCGATGATCCCCCAGCGCAGCGGCTGGATACCGAGGGCCTGAAAGCGGGTGGGAATGGCCAAGCCCGGGTGGAGCATCGCCGGGTCGGGATTCCCGCGGGCCGGCAGATGTTCGAACGGATTACTCGCCGAGACCAAGTAGTCGGCCGACCGGTATTCCCGGGCGAACCCCTCGCTCGGCCAATCCATCTGCGTGCGGCCTTCCGCGGGCGACCAGGTCAGACCCATCGGTGCGTGCAAAAGCTGGTCCGCACCGCTCCACCAGTCGGTTCCGTCCTCGGCCAAGGTCCCTTCGAGAAAAGAGAGAGCCTCGGCCGAAGGAGGAATCTCCCGGTCGAGCGGACCGGTTCCGGCCCCCACGGCGACGAGCGCCGCATCATCAAACCAGTGGGCCCCAGCGGCAGCGAGTTGTGCATACTCCTCACGCGGCAAGGGAAAGCCGGACACCTTGCCGTGGTCCGCCGTGGCGAGGTGCGCGTGACCGACTAAAATGGAGCCCTTGGCCCCGGCCAGTCGTCGAAAATCCTCGAGGCAACGCGACTTGTCCTCGAAAAAATAAAAAGCGTCATGGCAAAAAATACTGACTGGTCCCGCGCAGACCAGAGGGAGCGGGGCTTCCTTCCCGGCGACGGCACAAAGCAAGTGGTCGGCCGGCACTTGGAGAAACCGGTGGGCCAGGCAGAGTTTGCTAAAAACGGAATCCGTGCCCACGGCCTCGACCCCGCGGGTTTGCAGCCAGTGCAAAAAATGACCGGCCCCGCACCCGACTTCGACCAGCGGTCGGTCCGCCCATGCCCCGAGTTTCAACAAGCCCAGCCCGGAGAAAAAGGTCGGGGCGGAACCACGCAAGGCAAAGTAATCGGCAACCGGACCGAATTGCAGCGCCTCCATCATCTCCCGAGCCGAAAGCTCATCGTCCGGGGCGAGCAACCGTGCGGCCAGATCCTCGCATGCGCCCAGTTCGGGAATGCGGGGGGCAAAGTCGTCCGTGTCCTGCAAGAGTCGCCCCACGGCCTCGACCGGCTTGTCAGCACGGAGAAGTTCGACCACCGCCTCCGCGAGGGCAACGCGGTCCGCCCGCAAAAAAGAAATACCCAGGGCCATCGGCCATCGGTGGGTTGCTTCCTCGTCGGCCCAGGAGCCAAAGCCCGGGGTATCACCCAGCGGGGTGAAGTGAAGTGGTTTGCGGGAAAACGGATCGAGCAAGTGGAACCAAGGGGTGCTCATGGCCGCGGCTCGGGAAAAAGGCCGATGGATTTGAGCAAAGCAAACTGAAAGGCCTGCGCTGGCCCCTCGTGCACCAAGTTGAGATCGACCAGAGCGTGGCGGACCCGGAATTGAGTCACCCGCTCGTAATGCTCCATCTGCAAGACCCGGTCGATCGTATCGGCGGCATGAAAGGTCATGGCCAGTGGCGTGGTGGCCTCCTCGATTTCGCAGAATAGCTCAGTGACGCGTGCCTGGTAACAATCCGGCAAGCTGGTAATGACGCGCGCCCGCAAGGTCTCAAGTACTTGGCCCAAATGTTTTCCCAGCATCATCTCCCCGGTAAATCCCGCATCGGGAAGGTAGGCATTGTGAAAATGGTGACATAAGGCAATGAGCCAAGCGTCCTCCCGGTCCGCCCCGAATAAATCGGCCAGCAGGTAGGCATAAACTGCGACCATGAGTGAATGATCGCCATGGCTTTCGGCCGGTTCCAAGGCGAGGCGCGGCTGGCCCGGGCAGGTCGCCCCGGCTCGTGGCGCCAGGGCCAAGCGGTTGACCCAATCGGCCTCGATGGCTGGAGCAGGCAAAGAGCATTGGTTGAGTGCAGCACAGGCCGCGGTCAGCGAGTCGCGCATCGGCTCCGTAAGGTTCTCGTGGACCACGATCGATCGTTGCCAGATCTCGAGGCAGGCCGGCTGATCAAGCCCGCTCTCCCGCAGAATTTCCGGGGTGATGGCGCCAAGGCGGGCCGCACCCACGGTCCTCGCACACCAGAGGTCGGCGTGCAGGGGCTCTCCCGCCGAGATGGCCGAGCTGGCCCGGCGGAAAACCCAAGTGGCCAAAGAGTTGGGTCCGAGATTGGGCGAAGACAACCGCTTGAGATCATTAAGCTCCCGCAGGAATTCGAGTTGCCTGCGGATCTCGGGAGCAAACCCGTGGGCTTGCCGAGCATCGGTCATGCCACCTCGCGTCCGATAGCCTTTGCCCCGCGGGAAATTTCGATCAGTTCGTCGATCGCGGAACACATGGCAGCCTGGTCGATTTCGTGCACATCGACCGGCGAGCCGGGTTGGTCGATCATCGTAATGGTCAGTTCGCCCCCGAGGTGTTGGCGGAATTCTTCGAGGCCGTCGAAGAGCGCTTTTTTCTCCGCGAGCAGCTGGTGCGAGGTGGGCAAGCCCATCTCCGCGAGGCAAGCGACCACCCGGTGGGCGTCCTCGCGGGAAAGCTGGTAAACCCGCGAGCTGTAAAGACAGTCGAGGGCCACCCCGATTGAGACGGCCTCGCCGTGACGCAGCGTGTAGCCGGACATGGGCTCCAGTTTGTGCGCGCTCCAGTGGCCGAAATCGAGCGGTCGGGCCATTTCGGCTTCAAAGGGGTCTCCGCCGCGCGTGATATGTTGCAGATGGAGCAGGATGGAGTGCTTCAGCGCTTGTTGCGTCGCCTCGGGGTCGCGTTCGCGAATTTGCGCGGCATTGGCCACCAAGATCTCAAACTGCGGGGCAGACTTGAGCAGGCTGACCTTGACCGCTTCGCTGAACCCGCAGCGGAAGTCGCGATCGGGCAAAGTTTCGAGAATTTTCGTGTCATTGATCACCGCCCAGGGGGTGGCGAAGGTGCCCAGCCAGTTCTTCTTACCGAAGTAGTTGATGGCGTTTTTTACCCCGACACCGGAATCCCCTTGGGCCAGGGTGGTGGTGGGAATCCGGATGAGGCGGATGCCACGATGAGCGGTGGCCGCGGCGTAACCCACCGCATCGAGCACCGCCCCGCCGCCGATGACTAGAACGTAGCTGCGACGGTCAAGATTGGCTTGGTTGAAAGCGGCTAAAACGGCTTCGATCAGCCGCGGGTCCCGCTTGCAGCTCTCGCCGCCGGTCAGATAGTGGATCGGATCGACCGCCCTGATCCGCGCTTCCCCGCTGAGGCGGCCGCGCAATTCCTCCAATCTCGCGCCTTGCGAGGCTGAAAGCGCTTGGTCCGCCCAAATTTGCACCTTGGCCGGGTCCGGTCCGGAGGGTTCGAGCAGCGCGGCGAGCACCGCGAAATCATTTTCCATCAAATCCTGCGTGAAGCGAAGACGCTGAACCTGAGGAACGTCAAACTGGATATCAAATTCATCGTCAGCGAGGGAAAACTCCGCGCCGAGCGAGCGGTCGGGAGAGGGAGCAAAGCTGGCTGGGGCGGATTTTTGGTCAAGGAATTGAACAGAAAACATAGTAATTTCTTTGAATGCTTGGGGCGTGTTGCAGCGAGAATCTTGAATCTGCCCTGTTGAGTCGAATAACAATTCGCTGGTGCGCCCGAAAAAGATGGTAATTTCTTCTGAGGCTTGAAAAAGCCCTGCTTTGCCCTGACGCAGCGCAAGCCCAAGTCTTCTCTGAACGAACGACAAATATCTGGTGGCGCCGTCCGCGAACCAGAAAGCTTTAAGACCAAAGGGTAGGCCCCACCGGAGGGATTTAGAGTGCCTGGTTCCCGCTCAGTGCGCGCGGAGAATCCTGGCCAGTTCCGCGATGCCTTGAGGATTTGCGTGGGCGCGGTGGCCGGATGGGACGACTTTTTCCGAGCGCGCTTTGCTCAGATGGGAACTCCAATAAGGCACGACGCCGTCGGAGCTGTCCGGCGCGTCGCCCTGGCCCCGGTCCCCGATGATGGAGTGGTAGGGCACGGTGGGTTTCATCGGGAGATTGAGGATGGCCTTCAGGAGGGGCGACCTGGCCCGCAGGAAAACGATGCTGTTGGCGGGGGCGACAAACAACTCGCGCAAATCTTCGCGCAGGGCCTGGCGGATAGTGATCATATCGCGCTGGGCGATGGTGAAGGGAAGGCGCACGAGGCGGGCGAAAAATTCGGCGAAGGGCTTCACCGCCAGTTCGCTCCCGCGGTGCGGAGTGGCGAAGAAAACCACCCGGCCCACGTCGTTGCGCGGGCCGAAGTTGATGATCCTGAGCAGGCGCTCTCTGGTCTGCGGAGTGAGGTCGAGTTTTTCCGGTGGCGTGTTCATGAACTGCTGCCAGAGATGCTTCCCGCCGGTGCGGATTTGCAGCCCGGAGACCAGCCCGCCCATGCTGTGTCCGACTAACACTATGCGGTCGAGGTTCGGGTTGGCCCGGCGCGGATCGAGCGCGGTGCGAAAGCGGTCCATCTCTTCGCGCAACTTCGCCGCCGTGGCCCAGACGGGCAGGCGGGTCGGGTAGAGGAAAAACCAAAACTGATAGCGCTCGCGGATCTTTTCGTCGGCCAGCAACTCGTTGACCGCCGGCACCCAGGTTTCGGGACGGGACATGAGACCGTGGACAAAGACCACGGGGATTTTGTCGGGATCATAGGGGGAAAACTGGTAAAGGCCGGCCTGGTCCATGGTCAGATCGGTGCGGATGAGCGAACGGATATCCATGCTGCGGTTGCGGCCCTTGGAGAGCATGTAGGCGAGCGGCGCGGTGAAATCGGCGGCGAGCTTGGCGCGACGTCCGTTCATGACCACATCGTCGTCCTTGCTCGTGCGATAAAAAACGAGCTGTGGTTGACCGCGCTCGGAACGCAAGACGGCGGTGACGGCTTCGGTCATTCCGGCCTGCGGAGGGATCCCGGGTTGTCCGCTCAGGTGCGGCGAGGACGGCACATAGCGCACCACGTAGGGCGCGCCCGCGCCCTCTTGGGTGGTGCGAACGCGAAGCCTTTCGATACGCAAAGCGGAGGCCGGAACGAGTTCGTCCGCGCTGCGCGGGTCCATGGTCCGACCCGAAGTGCCGGCCACGCTCAATGTTTGGCCGTCCCGCAAGGTGACCGGCGCGAATTGGCGGGCCTGCAGCGCGGAAACCAGGGTCTCGGTCGCCGTTTGATTGATCTGGTGCTGCGCGCTGCCGGGCCGTGCGGTGTTGGTCAGGCGTATGGCCTCGACGAGGTCTGAAATTTTCTCCGTCTCGCCCACACCGCGCCCAACCGCCTGTTTGAGGAGCACGGCGGCGCGGTCGTCTCCGTTGCGCGCCGCCAAATTCCGCGCCTCGCCTTGCCGGGCCGATAAATTTTGCACTTGCAAGCCGACGATGGTGCAACCCGTGGAGAAGAAGACCATGGCGAGGGCAGCCAAGGCGTGGAGCGCGGCGCGAGGAGGACGGGCAAACATGGCAGCGCAAACCTATCAGGATGGGCCGCGATGGAAAGCCTGCCCTATGCTTCCGGCGCTGGGGTAAAGAGCGTGCGCCAGTGCGCCAAGCGTTCGGCGATGCGTTTTTCTTCGCCGCGGTCGGAGGGCTCGTAGAAGACGCGGCCCTCAGGCAGGTAGGCCTGCGGGACGTAGGCGTCGGGGAAGTCGTGGGCGTATTGGTCAGAAGGGGCTGGATCGGTCTGACCGGCGCTTTTGGGGTGCTTGTCGCGCAGATGCTCGGGGACGGCGAGGGTGCGGCCTTTTTGCAGATCGGATTGCGCGGCCCGGAGTCCGGCGTAGGCCGTGTTGCTCTTCGGCGCGATGGCCAGATAAACCGTGGCGTGGGCCAACGGGATCTGCGCCTCGGGCAAGCCGAGGAATTCGCAGGCCTGCTGGGCGGCGACGGCGAGGAGGAGCGCGCGGGAGTCAGCCAGGCCGATGTCCTCGCTGGCGGCAATAACGAGGCGCCGGGCGATGAAGCGGATGTCTTCCCCGGCGTGGAGCATTTTGGCCAACCAATAGAGCGCGGCATCGGGATCGCTGCCGCGGATGCTTTTGATGAAGGCGCTGATCGTATCGTAGTGCGCATCATCCTTGGCATCGTAGACCACGGCTTTGCGTTGGATGCTTTCCTCGATGACGGCGCGGGTCAGGCGGATGGCGCCATCCGCCGAAGGTTCGGTGGTCAGCGCGGCCAACTCGAGGGCGTTGAGGCAGCGGCGGGCGTCGCCGTCGCAGATCTCGGCCAGGTGCGCGGCAGCCTCTTCATCAAGGCCGATCCTCTTGGCGCCCAGACCGCGTTCCACATCGGTCAAAGCACGGTCCAGGAGCGCGCGCAGATTTGCCGGCGAGAGCGGACGAAGCTCGAAGACGAGCGAGCGGGAGAGGAGCGGGCTGTTGACGTAGAAAAACGGATTTAAGGTCGTCGCCCCGATCAGTCGCACCGTGCCGCGCTCCACGTCGGGAAGGAGGACATCCTGTTGGGCTTTGTTGAAGCGGTGGATTTCGTCGATGAAGAGGACGGTGCGGGTGCCGTCGCGGGTGAGGCGCAGGGCGGCGGCGGCCATGACCTTGCGCATTTCGGCCACCGTGCTCTCCACGCCGCTGAGGCGTTCGAAACGGGCCTCGGTGGTGCGGGCAATGATCTCGGCCAGGCTGGTCTTGCCCGTGCCGGGTGGACCGTAGAGGACGACGGAGGAAAATCGGTCGGCTTCGATGGCGCGACGGAGAAGTTTGCCCGGCCCGAGAATGTGTTCCTGTCCGGCGTATTCGTCCAAGGATCGCGGCCGCATCCGCTCGGCCAGCGGGGCGTGGGCCGCCGCGGTGGAGGGCTCCTGGGCGGCGAAAAGGTCGTCGGAGGCCATCATTGGACTAATTTAGCTTGGACCCGCGGCGGGGCGAGGCGGATATTGCCAGATTATGGCGGACTTGGGGCAACAGATTGAGCAACTCGGTCAACAGGCGCGTGCTGCGGCGCGGGTCTTGGCCTTGTCTTCGAAGGATCAAAAAAATGCGGCGCTCCTGGCCATGGCCGATGCCTTGGAGGCTTCCGGGGAGGATGTCCTCGCCGCCAACGGCCGGGATCTTGCGGCGGCGCCGGGCTATGGTCTCAATGCGGCGGCGGTGGATCGTCTCAAGCTGGATGCCGCGCGCGTCCGGGCCATGGCGGAAGGCGTGCGCCAGGTGGCGTCCCTGCCCGATCCGTGCGGGGATATCATCCGCGAATGGACGCGTCCGAACGGGATAACCATCACCAAGATCCGGGTGCCGATCGGGGTGGTCGGGATTATTTACGAGTCGCGGCCGAACGTGACGGCCGATGCGGCGGTGCTTTGTTTGAAGTCGGGCAATGCGTGCATCCTGCGCGGTGGCAAGGAGGCGATTCATTCCAATACGGCAATCGCGCGGGCCCTTTCCGCGGGGGCGGTCAAGGCGGGATTGCCGGCGGAGGTCATTCAATTGGTGCCTTTCACCGATCGCGAGGGGGTGCGGTTGTTGGCCCAGATGGACCGCTACCTTGATGTGATCGTGCCGCGGGGCGGTCACGCGCTGATCGAAGCGGTCGTCGAGCACGCGCGCATGCCGGTGATCAAGCATTACCACGGGGTGTGTCATGTCTACGTGGACAAGAGTGCCGACCTGGCCATGGCCGAGCGCATTTCGGTCAATGCCAAGTGCCAGCGTCCGGGGGTGTGCAACGCGATGGAGACGTTGCTGGTCCATCGTGAGGTGGCGGAGAAATTTTTACCTTCCGTGGCCCGGGCGCTGCGGGACCAAGGGGTCGAGTTGCGGGGCGACCGGCGCACTGTTGAAGTGCTCGGGGCGGGGATCAAAGCGGCGACGGAGGAGGATTGGACGACGGAGTACCTCGATCTGATCCTGAGCATTCGCGTGGTGGATTCCCTCGAGGCGGCGATCGACCACATTGAGCATTACGGTTCGCATCACAGCGATTCCATCGTGACGACCGATGAGGCGGCGGCGCGGAAATTTCTGGCCGCGGTCGATTCGGCGGCGGTCTTTTGGAATGTTTCCACGCGTTTCAGCGATGGCGGGGAATTTGGCTTTGGCGCGGAAATTGGGATCAGCACGGACAAATTGCATGCGCGGGGGCCGATGGGGTTGGAGGAATTGACGACCTACAAGTATCTCGTGACCGGCGCCGGGCAGGTGCGGGGTTGAGCGATGGGGAAAACAGTGCAGGTTTTTTACGAGGGCCGCGTCCAGGGCGTGGGCTTTCGTTACACGGCGCGGCGGGTCGCGGCGGGGTATGAGGTGGCGGGATATGTGCGGAATCTTCCGGACGGGCGGGTTGAATTGGTCGCCTCGGGGGATGAGGAGGAGGTGGACGGATTTTTGCGGGGGGTGCGGGAGAGTGAGTTGGCCGGGCATGTGGGGAGGGAAGAAGTTGGCGAGATCGGCAAACCGGCGGGCTTGCGCGGATTTGAAATCCGTTTTTAGTCCCTGAACCCGCGCATTGGCGGGCGTGGTTGGGGAGTAACTGGGGCCGGCGTCGACGGCGAGCTTGGGCAGGCCAGAAGTCAGAAAGCCACAGCCGAGTCTGCGAGACGGCCCACAGGCAAATGGAAGAGGATGCCAGAAGATGGTGTTCGCGCCGCTGACACGGCGCAAACACAGTCCTCGGAGAGATGCCATGAGCGGGGCGCGTGTCAGCGCGCCCCGCTTATCCTCTTTCATCTTCTTCCATTTGACCGCTTCGCTCAGCTCTCCGAGCTGTCTGTCTCGCTCGGCTCGGCTGTGGCCTGTCTTTATTCCCTTTCGAGAGAGTAACTCTCATTGAGTTAGTCGGGAGTCCCTGAACCCGCGCATTGGCGGGCGTGGTTGGGGAGTAACTGGGGCGGCAAAGCCCAGGGGGAACGGGCGTCTCGCCCGTTTTCCGAAAGACCATGCGGGCGGGACGCCCGTGACCCAAATCATTGGGGTGTGGCATCGGCATCCTGCCGATGGGCTTGGGTCGTGACGGGCGGGACGCCCGTGCCCCCTGCCCGAACCACAAGCTGGCTCCCCCTCCATAACTCGAGTTACTCGGGAGGGAACCGCGGAGGGAGGAGACGGGGGGAGCGGAGGGATGAGGGGCTGAGACCTGAACCGGAGGCCGCAGGCCGGAGATAGGTCGCCGCAGCGACCAAAGCTGAGTGAAGGGTGGATGATGGGAGAAGGTTCGGGGTGGAGTGTATTTTTCTGGCTCCTCGGCGCGGAAAATGGGGGCTTGGGAAAATGGGCCGGACGGGTTTATGGTTTGTTCGTCTTATGAGTGCCGCGCCGGTTGAAATCGAACACCTGACCAAGGTCTTCAAAATTCCTCTGCGCCGGGAGCGGATCGTGGCGGTGCGGGATCTTTCGATCAAGGTCGAGCCGGGGGAGGTTTACGGTTTGCTCGGACCGAATGGATCGGGAAAAAGCACGACGCTGAAAATTCTGCTCGGACTGGTTTCGCCGACCCGGGGGCAGACCAAAGTCTTCGGCGAGGACAGCGCTTGGGTGCGCAGCCGGAAGGACGTGGGGTTTGTCCCGGAAAACCCCTACTTTTACAAATTCCTCAGCGGGGCGGAGACCGTGCGGTTTTTCGGGAAGCTGAGCGGGATGAGCGGGACGGTTTTGGAGGCGCGGGTCAAGGAGTTGCTCGAATTGGTCGGCCTGACCGAAGCCGCGGATCGTCGGGTGGGTGCTTATTCGAAGGGGATGCTGCAACGCGTAGGCCTGGCTCAAGCGCTGGTTCAGGACCCGGGATTGCTCGTGCTCGATGAGCCGACCGCCGGGGTTGATCCGGTCGGGTCGCGCGAGATCCGCGATTTGATCTTAGAGCTCAAGGCCCGGGGCAAGACCATCCTGCTTTGCTCGCATCTTCTTTCGCAAGTGCAGGAGATTTGCGATCGGGTGGGGATTCTGGCCCGCGGCCAGTTGGTGCGCGAAGGACGGGTGGAAGATCTCCTCGCGGTGCGCGACCGCACGGAAGTCGTCCTCGAGCAGGTTTCGCCGGAAAAGTTGGCCGCGCTGCAAGAAGCCGCGGAAAAGCTCGGGCTCAAAATTGTCTCAAGCGGACGGCCGCAAACCACGTTGGAGAATTTGTTTCTTGAAGCGATTGAGCCGGGGCAGTCGGCGGACGCGGGGTCGGGGAGGAATTGAGGAGAGGGCGGAGGTTTGAGTTTGAGATCTGAGTGAAAGGCGGGCCGCCTCCTGCGGACGCGAAAGATGCGGTCCGCCGGGCGAGCGGATCCTACGGGGGCGGCTTCAGCGACTACTTGCGGGCGGCGGCTTGGACGATTTTGGCGAAGCTGCGGGGGTCGAGGCTGGCGCCACCGACCAGGGCGCCGTCGATGTCGGGCTGGTGGAGGAGTTCTTTGGCGTTGTCCGGTTTCACGCTCCCGCCGTATTGGATGCGGACTTTGGCCGCGGTGGCGGGATCGAACATTTCGGACAGGGTCTGGCGGATAAAGGCGTGGGCTTCCTGGGCTTGCTCGGGCGTGGCGGTGCGGCCGGTGCCGATGGCCCAGACGGGTTCATAAGCAATGACCGTGTCGAGCATCTGTTCGGCGTCGAGTCCGGCCAGGCTGCCGCGGAGTTGCTTGGCCAGAACCTCGTGATGGCGGCCGGCGTCGCGCTCTTCGAGGGTTTCGCCGACGCAAAGGATGGGGCGGAGGCTGGCCGCGTGGGCGGCTTTGACCTTTTGATTGACCAGTTCGTCGGTCTCGCCGAAGATGATCCTGCGCTCGCTGTGCCCGAGGACGACATAGCGGGTGAAAAATTCGCGGAGCATACCGGCGCTGACTTCGCCGGTGAAGGCACCGGACGACTCATGCCACATATTTTGTGCGCCGAGGGTGATGCCGGGAAGCTCGGAAATGATCTCGGAAAGCCGGGGGAGGGCGGTGAAGGACGGGACGATGACGATTTCCGCGCCGTCGAAGTTTTTCAATTCCAGCCTGAGGTCCTCGATGAACGAGGCGCCCTCGGCGGAGGTCATGTTCATTTTCCAATTCGCCGCAATGATCTTTTTACGCATAAAGGGAGGAACTCTGCCGTTGTGACGGCGTCCTGACAAGCGTGGTCGCGGTCAGGGGCGGGACAAAAGCGGCTCGATGGCGCGGATGGACGGCCAAAAGAGGGGATGGCGGCTGATGCGACTCAATTCGGAGAGCAGGATGTCGGAGGTTTTGTCGCGTTCAGCCGGCAGCATCTGGGCGAATGGTGCCTGGTGCGGGGCAGTGAACGTGCCGAGGTAATAATCGCCGCTGATCTTGCGGCGCACGGACGCGGTGGCGTCGCCGAGGCCGATGTCAATGGATTCCACACAGGCCTTGGCGTCCTGATTCACCTTGAGTCGGAAGGTCACGGTGCCCCCATCTGGCCGGCGGAAGACGGGCGCCCGGTCGTCGTGGTCTAAAATCGACCCGAGGCGACTGGCCAACCAGCCGAGGAGTTGCAGAGCGGTGAGACGGTAACCGGGAGCGTGGACAATTTCGACCCGATCGATGCGGTCAAGGCGCTCGAGCGCGGCGGGCAAATCGAAAATCTGGGCTACGGCATAACGCAAATGAAAAAGTCTGGTCCAGTTGAGATCGGCCAGAGCGGAACGGGTGCGGCCGAGGGATTGGATTTCCCGGAGGATACGGAATTGGCCGGCGGGATCGGACCACGAATTGCTGTCCACGATCAGGCGGTCGACCCAGCGCCACAATTGGGGGTCGGGGTCAGGGTGGAGGTCTCCCTGCCACCAAAGATAAAGCGGCAGGTCGGTGTCGAGATGGGAAAAGACAATGCTGGGAAGGCGGCCTACCGCGGGGCCGTCGAGTTGGAAGGTGATCTGCTCCGAGCAGATTTCCTTTTTACCCGTCTCGCGCAGATGGCAATGCGCGGTGATCCAAGCGCGGACGGCCGACTTTTTCGCTTCCGGTTGCGCCTGCACAAGGAGGGCGCGGAAGGCGTGGTCGGCGGCGATCGCGAAGAGCAGAGGCGTGTTGGCCGCCATAGCGTCGGGGGCCTCGCTGTAGATGACCAGATTGACCAGCGAGGCGCGGACCTTGCCCGCGTCGGATTGCGACCAAAGGAGACCGAGTTGGCGGTCGATGTCGCCGACTTCGACCGCGAGGCCGGGGGAGACTGTCATAGACGCCGCCAGACGGCATGGTCCGGCGCGAGGAGTTCGTCGGCCTGCCGCGGGCCCCAGGACCCGGCGGGGTAGAAGTCGAGGCGTGGCGCCGAGTCGTCCTGCCAGGCCTCGCGGATCTGGTCGATGAAGGCCCAGGCGTGTTCCACTTCGTCGCGGCGGGCGAAGAGGGTGGCATCGCCGCTCATCGCGTCGAGGAGCAGTCGCTCGTAGGCCTCGGGGGTGGCTTTGCCGAAAGACGTGCCGTAGTGGAAGTCCATTTTGACCGGTTCGATTTGGAGCATGGCTCCGGGCATTTTGGCGGCCATGCGGAAGGAGATGCCTTCGTCGGGTTGGATGCGGATGACGAGGACATTGGGGTCCTGCAGTTTGCTCTCGCGGTTGAAAAGCACGGGCGGGGTGCCGCGGAATTGGATGGCGATTTCGGTCCCGGACTTGGGCAGACGCTTGCCCACACGCATGAAAAAAGGCACGCCGGCCCAGCGCCAATTGTCGATGTGCAGGCGGAGGGCGACGTAGGTTTCGACCATGGATTCCGGCGCGACACCCGGTTCGTGGCGGTAGCCCGGGACTTCCTGGCCGTTGATGAATCCTGCGGTGTATTGCGCGCGAACCACATTTTCGGCCACAGCGGCGCCGTTCAGCGGGCGGAGGGCCTGCATGACTTTGACCTTCTCGTTGCGCACGGCGTCCGCGCCGAGGTCGATGGGCGGTTCCATCGCGGTGAGGCAGAGCAGTTGCAAAAGGTGGTTTTGCACCATGTCGCGCAGGGCTCCGGAGTTCTCGTAGTAACCGGCCCGTGATTCGACCCCGAGCGGTTCGCTCGCCGTGATCTGCACATTGTCCACGTAGCGGCGGTTCCAGAGGGCTTCGAAGACGGTGTTGGCGAAGCGCAGAACCAGGATGTTCTGCGCGGTTTCCTTGCCGAGGTAATGGTCGATGCGGAAGGTGTCGCGCTCGGGAAAAGCAGCAGCTACGGCGTCATTGAGACGGTGCGCGCTGGGAAGGTCGGTGCCGAAAGGTTTCTCCACAATGAGGCGGGACCAAGTGCCGGGTTTGGCCGAGCTCAGTCCGCTTGCGCTCAGGTTTTCCAGGATGAGGTCGAATTCGGTGGGCGAGGAGGCAAGGTAGTAAAGGCGGTTGCCGCGGGTGCCGAGACGTTGGTCGATCGCATCGAGTTCGTCCCCGAGCGAGGTGTAACCCGCGGGTTGGTCAAAACTGCTCCGATGGTAGAATATATTGGCCGCAAAACGGGTCCAGAGTTCGTCATTGAGCGGGCGGCGTGAATACTTCCGCGCCGCCTCGCCGAGTTCCGCGCGGAAGCTTTCGCTCGTTTTCTCGCGACGGGCGAAGCAGACCACGGCGAGCGAGGAGGGCAGGTTGCCGTCCGCCGCCAAATTGTAGAGCGCGGGGATGAGTTTGCGCCGCGTAAGGTCGCCGGTCGCGCCGAAGATGACGATGATGCAAGGATCCGGGACCGGGCGGTTGACCAGGTGGAAACGGAGCGGGTTCTCGCAGGCGGTTTCGGGCACGACGAAAGTCAGGCGGCCGCGCGCTCGAGCGAGCGGGCCAAGGTGATGGCGGACGCGGAGCGGTTGAGGATGTAAAGGTGCACGCCGGGAGAACCGTGGCGGAGGAGTTCGCGGATTTGATGGTAGGCCCAGGTCACGCCGACCGCTTCGGCTGCGCGCGGATTGTCGTCAACCACTTGCAATTGCTCGAGTAGGGCGGTGGGTAAGGACGAGCCGCACATCGGACCGAAGCGCTGCACTTGGGCCAGGGAAAGCGGGGGAAGCAGCCCCGGCAGCACGGGCAGATCGATGCTGTAAGCACGGCAGGCCTTGAGGAATTCGAAATATTTCTCGTTGTCGAAGAAAAGTTGCGTGGTGAGGAAGGAGGCACCGGCGTCCGCTTTGATCTTCAAATGACGCAGGTCCTCTTCCATCGACGCGGCTTCGGGGTGTTTTTCCGGGTAGGCCCCGGCCCCGAGGCAGATGTCGGGGAAACTTTCGTGGATCAACGCAATGAGGTCGCTGGCGTAGCGGAGGCCGTCCGGGCAGGGCGCGAATTCGGTTTCTCCCTTGGGCGGGTCGCCGCGCAGGGCCATGATGTTGCGCAGGCCGTCGGCATGATATCCGGCGACGATGTCGAGGAGTTCGGCTTTGGTCGATCCGACGCAGGTGAGGTGCGGCAAGACGAGCCAGCCGAAGTCGTCACGCAGAATTTTGGCGTATTTGAAGGTGCGCTCACGCGTTGTCCCGCCGGCGCCGTAGGTGATGGAAACAAAGTCCGGACGGTAGGGACGCAGGGCTTCGGCCGTGCGGAGGAGTTGTTCACCGCCCTCTTCATCCTTTGGTGGAAAGAATTCCACGGAAAGAAGCGGGCGGTTTTCCGCGATGAGGTCGGTGATGGGCCGGTCGGGTTGCATGGGTCGAATAAGCAAATAGTGCTCGGCCCGCCCTTCGACCCCAAGGAAAATTGCTTTGCCAAGGCGCGGAGGTGCGCCGGATGCTGGGGGGCATGAGCGATCGATCGGAAGCGGACTGCCGCCATCAGGGGTCTTCGGTTGGCTGGTTGCTGCTCTGCGTGCTGGTCCTGGCCGGGGGATACGGGGTGGCACTTTTGCGGGGGGCGAAGCCGGCGCAGGAAGTGAGTGTGGTTACGTTTGCGCCGCCGGAACCCGTTCCCGGGGTGGTGGCGGAACCGGAATGAGTGCCGCGGTTGAGACCAACGATCTGGGCCGAAATTTCGGTCCGCGCACCGCCCTTTCCGGGGTGACCTTGTCCATCCGGGCGGGGGAAATGTTCGCTTTGCTCGGGCCCAATGGCAGCGGAAAGACAACTTTGTTCCGCATCCTTTCCACCCTCCTGGCCCCGAGTGCGGGAAGGGCACGGATCGGTGGCTGCGATGTGGCGGGGGAAGCGATGGCGGTACGCCATCAGATCGGGGTGGTTTTTCAATCCCCCGCACTCGACCCGCAATTGACCGTGGAGGAAAACCTGCGTTGTGCCGGAAATCTTTACGGGTTGCGCGGCGCGGATTTGGCCGTGCGCTTGCGTGCGGCGGCGGGGGCCTTGGGCTTGTCCGAGCGGTTGACTGATCGGGTGCAGAGTTTGTCCGGCGGTTTGCAGCGCCGGGTGGAAATCGCCAAATGTCTCCTGCCGCGTCCGCGCGTGCTGCTGCTCGATGAACCCTCGACCGGCCTCGACCCCGCGGCCCGCGAGGGACTGCGGGCCACCTTGGAGAGGGTGCGGCACGAGTCGGAGGTGACGGTGGTAATGACCACCCATCTGCTCGAGGAGGCGGAGCGCTGCGACCGGGTGGCCATCTTGCACCGCGGGCGCCTCGTGGCGTGCCAAACTCCGGCCGAATTGCGCGGGCGGTTGGGCACGGATGTGGTGGTGGTCTCGGGGCGGAAGCCCGAGGCGCTGGCCGCGCGGGTCCGGGAAATGTTCGGCTGGCCCATGTCGGTGCGTGGGGAGCGCCTCCGGGTGGAAGTGCCGTCCGGAGGGGATGCGGCCGGGCGCTTGGTCAGCGCGCTGGGCAGGGCGGCCGATTCCGTGACGGTGGGGCGTCCGACCCTCGAGGACGTCTTCCTCGAGCTGACCGGTGAACCTTTGCGTGGCGAGGGGGAAGCATGAGCGGGAAGCGTGGATTGTTTTTCCGGCCGACCCTCGCTTTGTGGCAGCGCGAGATGACGCGTTTTGTCCGCCAGCGCAGCCGGATCGTTGGTGCGCTCGCTACACCGTTGATTTTCTGGCTGCTTATCGGATCCGGTTTGGGGGAAAGTTTCCGCGGGGCCGAAGTCGAGGGAGGGTTCATGCGTTATTTCTTTCCCGGCACGGTGGTGCTCATCCTTCTTTTTACCGCGATCTTTTCCACTGTCTCGGTCATCGAGGACCGGCGCGATGGTTTCCTGCAGGGCGTGTTGGTCGCGCCGGTCTCCCGTGCCTCGATCGTTTTTGGCAAGTGCCTCGGGGGCATGACACTCGCGGCGGCGCAGGCCGCGCTTTTTTGTCTGGCCGCCCCCTGGGCGGGCTTACCCCTCGACGGGGCGGTGGTCCTGCGCTTGCTCGCCGCGCTTTTGCTCGGGGGCTTCGCGCTGACCGCTCTGGGATTTGTCATCGCCTGGCCGCTCGAATCGACGCAGGGCTTCCACGTCATGATGAACTTGGTGCTCATTCCGCTCTGGCTGCTTTCGGGGGCATTTTTTCCGGCCCGGGCCGGCCTCTGGACGGAGTGGGCGGCCGCGCTGAATCCGCTGGCCTACATCACGGCGAGCGTGCGGCGGGCCTTCTACGGTGACGGGGCCGATCTCGGCTTGGTGCCGTCGTTCGGCCCGGCCATGGCGGTGACCTTGGCTTTTGCCTTGGTCATGTTCTTCCTCGCCTTGCGGGCGGTGCGGCGGGGAGGGCCGGAGTCGCGATGAAGTCGGCAGCCAAGGCAACGGTTCTGCAGGCTGTGGTGGCGTTGCTCGTGGTCGGCGCTTTGATCTACGTGGCGCGATCGGCCCCCTTTCTCGGTGCGGTGGAGGAAACCGAAAACGTGGTGAGGCGATGGGGGACGCTGAGCATTATGATCTATCCCTTACTGGTCATGGCTGCCACGGTGCTTTTGTTGCCGGGCGGAATTTTGAGCTTGGGGGGCGGATTTTTCTTCGGACTGTGGTGGGGAACGTTGCTGGTGCTGGTCGGTAACCTGCTCGGGGCGGCCGTAGCCTTTTTGGTCGGCGACAAGCTGGGACGCAAATTCGTACGCCAGCGCATGTTGCGCGACCCGCGTTGGGCCGCGCTGGACGGGGCGATCGGCAAGCACGGGCCGCGGATCATTTTTTACAGTCAATTGAACCCGCTCTTTCCCACCAGTTTGTTCAATTACCTCTACGGCATCACCAGAGTGCGGTTCTGGGAGTGTCTCAAGTGGGTTGCGCTGGGTCGGCTGCCGGGAGTTTTTCTTTATTGTTATCTGGGAACCCTCGGGCAGTTGGGGATCCGTATTTTGCGTGGCGAATCCGAGCCGGGCCCGATGGAGTACGCGCTCTGGGGTGGGGGCTTGGTTCTCACGGTCGGAGTGGCCGCCTTGCTCGGCCACACCGCGACCAAGGTGATTGAGGACTACCGGCGACTGGCCGCGCCGGAGGAAGAGGAAGATGGTGATTGAGGGGGTTGTTGCGGGGTTCAGGTTGCGTTAGGTTCGCGTACTTATGCGCAAAAGGGACAGCTTTCTCCGGTCTTCTCCCTGGGCGGCAACTGGCCGGTCTTGTTAGATGGGCGCACGATTTTCCAGAGGTTGGCGGGCTCCCATCGTGGCGGGTCTACTTCTGCTCGGGGCGGCGGCGTTTAGTTGGGCGGCCACTTGGCAGGTCAAGCGTCTGGCCGGACGGGATTACCTTCCGGTCCCGCAGCTGGCCTCGTTTTACCAGATGGGCCTGACCACGCGGGGCGACCGCGGGGTGACGCTCAGCTCGGAGCAGCGGTGCCTCGAGTTCGGAAAAAACTCGCGCGAGGCGCGGATCGACGGGGTGAAGCACTGGCTCTCTTTTCCCGTGCTCTATTTCGGCGGGCAATTCCACGTCTCGCGCATGGATCTGGCCAAAACGATCGATCCGCTGATGCGTCCGGAAAAGATTCCCGGCCTCAAACCGGTGCATACCGTGGTCCTAGATCCGGGGCACGGTGGTCATGACCGCGGTGCGGTCAATCGCTGGGGCTCGGAAAAAAATTACAACCTCGATCTCTGCCGGCGTATCCGCACGCATTTGCGGGCGGCGGGTTTGCGGGTGGTGATCACGCGCAGTCGCGACCAGTTCATCCCGCTGGAGGCCCGGCCCAGGGTGGGCAACCAAATCGGGGACGGGGCGGTTTTTGTCAGTGTGCATTTCAATGCCGCCGCGACGCGCCATTCCTTGGCCACGGGCTTCGAGGTTTTCACGCTGACGCCGCGCGGTGCACCAAACAGCCACGATACCTACCTGACGCGCCGCAGTTTTTCGGCCGAACGAGGGCACAAGAGCGACCACGCGAGTCACGTGCTGGCCACTTCGATCCAGCATGCCAAGTTGGGCCTTGTGCCAATGTTCGATCGCGGGGTGAAGCGGGCGCGTTTTGCCGTGCTGCGCGGATCCGCGGTGCCCGGTGTCTTGATCGAGGGCGGATTCATGTCGAATCCGCGCGATGCACGGCTCCTTCATACTGTGGCGTGGCGGGAGCGTCTGGCCAAGGCGGTGGCCGCGGGCATTGCGGAATTCGTCAATTTGAGCAAGGAGGGCAGGAGTCCGAAGCGGCTCGCGCAATACCGGGCAGCGGCTGCGGTGGAACTCGCGGGGAGTGCCTTCGATTACCAACCACTGGAAGGAATCGGACGTCTGGTCCGTCCCAGGTTCCCGGGCCTGTCCGGTTGGCGGCGGCTTTTGCCCGCGCCGCTCGCTGAAGAGATGCCGCCATTCGGCCTCGAATACGAGCCGGCCGGCTGGGTGCAGCTCGAAAGGTGGGCGGCGGCGGGCGAAGATGCCCGTTCGGCCGGTCAGCCGGAGGAAAGTTTTCTTTCGCGTCCGCGCGAGTGGCCCGATCCGGCGCCTGCTTGGCCGGGTCTGCGCGGTTGGCGGGCTCTCCTCCCCCCGCGCGGGGTGGAGGAAACCTTCGTGCTCTTCGCGCTGCCGGAAAATGCACCGGTGGACTCCGAAGCGGGCCGGGAGCAAGAGCCCGCCAAGCATTGGATTATGGAAGTTCTGGGTAAGGTTCTTTGACGCTCGGTGAGAAATTCTTTTTTTCTTCCTCTGCCATTTCCTGCAGGCGGCGCATTTCGATGGCTTGGAGGCCGACGATGGCGGCGACGGCGGCAATGGTTTCAGGCGAGTCGGCCCGCGAGACATCGGCCGCCGGTTTGGTCAAACCGGTGAGAATTTGTCCGTAAGCGCTCCGGCCGAGGATGGTGGTCAGCTTGCCGGCAATGTGGCCGCTGTGGAGGTCGGGAAAGATGAGAACATTGGCCCGTCCGGCCACGGTGCCGGAAACGGATTTTCTCCGCGCCGCCCCGGGCAGAAGGGCGGCGTCGGCCTCGAGTTCACCGTCAATTTCGATTGCGAGGTGGCGGGCCTGCGCTTGTTGCCGCGCGAGGGCGGCGGCCGCGGCAATTTTTTCGCTCCCTGCGGTCACGGCGCTGCCTTTGGTCGAAAAACTGAGCAGGGCGACGCGCGGAGTTTCCCCGGTGAGCTGAAGGCAAAGGTGCGCGGCCTGCAGAGAAATGGTGGCCAACTGAGCGACATCCGGCTGGGGAACCACGCCGCAGTCGGCCAGAACCAGCACGCCATGGTGACCGATGTCGGGCCGGCCGGTGTCGGCCACCAGGCAGCTGCTGACCAGATGGTGCGGGCCCGAGGGTTTGACCACGCGGAGCAGGGGGCGGAGGAGCGCGCTGGTCGGGGAATCCACGCCGCCGACCACGCCGTCCGCCCGGCCGTATTGCACCATCATGGCCGCGTAGTAGTTGGGATTGAGGAGTAACTCGCGGGCATCGGAGGGCCCGAGCTTCTTGTACCGGTCGAGTGTCTCAAGAAAGCGGCAGAAATCTGGCAGATCGGCGGATAATGCGGGATTGATCACCCCCAAATGGTCCCAGGGTATCTTCTCGCGCTGCGCAACCGCCTCAATCACGGCACGACGTCCGAGCAGAATGGGCACACCGAGGCCCAACTCGTAAAAATGACGCCCGGCGGCGATGGCGCGCGGATTTTCGCCCTCCGGGAAGACGATGCGCTTGGGATGACGGCGCAGCCGGCCGAAAACGGATTCGATGAATTGCATAGCTCGTGCTCGCCGGCAAGGTGGCGGACTTGCCTGCGCGGCTCAAGCACAAGTGCGACGGCGGCGGCCAGCGGGGCGGAGGAGCATGGTAAAGTGTGTTATAAGCAATCCAGCTTTGCGCATGCTTCGCGACGGTTGCATCGATCCCCATGGCACCCCGGGGTCGGGTTCCGCCCGCCGCCCAGCGATAAGATAAAGATATCAATTATCCGGCAAAATACCGGTAAAAAAGGCGGTCGGAATTTTTTTCAGAATTTTTGCTGAAAAGCGTTGACCCTCCTGGTGCTCAAGTGGTCTAAAGTGGGTCAAAGTGGTGCTGAATGGCACCGTGACCCTTCTCATGCCCAAGTCCTCTTCAGCTTCGATGGTTTACGCCGGCGAATTCCGCCATGCGCTCGATGCGAAGCATCGTGTCACGATTCCGTCACGCTGGCGTGGTGGGGATGGGGAGGAGTTTTTCGCTGTTCCGGATCCCGCGGGGAACTTCCTCATGATTCTGCCGCCGCCGGAGTTTGACCGGGTCAAGTCGGACGTCGAAGCCAATCCTTCGATCGCCCCGGCTGACCGGCGCAAATTCATCCGCCGGTTTTACGCTCTGGCCCAGCTTGTCGCGGTCGACAAACAGGGGCGTGTGCTTTTGCCCGAAGAATGTTGCCGGCGCCTCAGCTTGGACGGCGAGGTCGTGCTGGTCGGCAGCCACAGCCGGGTGGAAATTTGGAACTCTGCACGTTGGGCGGCCGCCACGGCCGAAGAAGACGAGGTCTTTCGCCGGGTGGCGGGAGAAGTCGGTTTGTAGCGCGATTCACCCCTCCCGAAACCAGAGACAATTTTCCGAGAATGAGCAAGCCCAGCCGCAAATTTACCTTCGGTTTTTCCGCGAAAAAAGACGCGGGAGGCCGGGCCGAAGGCTGGGTCTGCCTTCATCTCCGTGTCCGCACATTTTATGAGCAATTCGGCTTCCGCAAAAAGAGCGCCCCGCGCAAACCTTGACGCGACGAGCTGGCATCAGCCGGTGCTGCGCGACGAGGTGGTGGCCTTGCTCCGTCCAGCTCCTGGTCGCATCTTTCTCGACGGCACTTTGGGTGGAGGCGGTCATGCCGAGGCGCTGCTCGCGGCCGGCGCGCGGGTGGTCGGCCTCGACCGCGACGGTGAGTCGCTCGAGCACGCGGCCCGGCGCCTGGCGTCCTTCGGAGACCGCTTCACCACGGTGCAAGCCAACTTCGCCGATGCTCCGGACGTGCCCGGGGTCCTGGCCGCCGCACCCTTCGACGGTGCCCTGCTCGACCTCGGTGTCTCCTCGCACCAACTCGACACACCCGACCGCGGGTTTAGCTTCCGTCATGATGGGCCGCTGGATATGCGCATGGACTCGAGGGGCGGCGAACCGGTGGCCCTGCTGGTTAATTCCGCCGATGAAGCGGAGCTGGTGCGGCTCTTCCGTGAATACGGGGAGGAACCGCAGGCCCGGCGCGTGGCGCGGGCCATGGTGGCGGAGCGCGAACGTCTACCCTTCACGCGCACCGCTCAGCTGGCCGCCCTGATCGAAAAAGTACTCGGGCGCCGTGGCCGGGTCCATCCGGCCACGCGCGTTTTCCAGGCCCTCCGGATCGCGGTAAACGATGAACTCGGATCGCTGCGGCGGGCTCTGGTCGCCATCCCGCCATTGCTCAAAGCCGGCGCGCGTTTTGTTATCATAACCTTCCACTCCCTGGAAGACCGCGCGGTGAAGACTTTCTTTCGCGCCGGCAGCGAACAGTGGCTCGACCGCCCGGAATGGCCTGCCCCGCGACCCAATCCCGGATGGCGTTTCCAGGACCTGACCCGCAAGCCGCTCTCCGCGGTGCCCGGCGAAACGGAGCGCAACCCACGGGCGCGTTCGGCCCGTTTGCGTTCGGTGGAAATCCGGCCCGGGACGAGGGAGGTGGCGGCATGAGATTCGAAAGTGCGGACAGTGCCCTGCCGCTCGGCCCGCTCATGCGCTGGCTGGTACTCGTCGTTTTTGTCGGTCTCCTCGGTCTCTGCTACGTGCACATGAAGCACAAGCTGAAGGCGGATGGCGACCGTTGCCGCGAACTGGAGATGGGCTTGGCCTCGCTGGACGAGAAATTGCAAGTGGCCGGCAACGAAGTCATGCGCTTGACCTCGCGGCCGGAGCTCGAGCGTCGCCGCGACGAGGGCTTTATCCGCATGATCGAGGTGCAGGACAGCCACCTCAACCGCCTCCGGGTGCAAACCACCGCGCTGGCCGCCCAACCAGTTGTGCGTGACGCCAGCGGGGAGGTGCTGCCGTGAGCGGGAGTGCGCATCGCCGCGCCGGCCTAGTCTGCATCGTGCTGGCCGTTGTCTTAAGTGTCTATTCGGCGCGGCTTGTCCATCTGCAGGTTGGCAAGCACCGCGAATACGGCGGCCTGGCCGCGGAAAAAACCGCGAAAAAAAAAGTTGTCGCGGCTGAGCGCGGACGGATCACCGATTGTCACGGCGCGCCGCTCGCGGTCAATGTTCCCATCTACTCGGTGGCGGTCGACGGCAAGCTGCTCGCCGAGCTGAAATCCGACCGCAAGTCATTGGCCGGGATCATCGCGCGCCACCTGGAATTACCGCCCGAAAAAGTCGCGGCCCGGATCGCTTCGGATCGGGCCTACATCGTCGTGCAGCGCGGGGTGGACGCCATGCGCGTGGCCCAGCTCAAGGAGGAATTGGCCGGTGCGCGGCTGCGCGGCGTGATCTGCGAACCCGAACCGCAACGATTCTACCCCAATGAGGAACGGCTCGGGCATGCTCTTGGCTTTCTCAACCACGAGGGACGCGGCATCCAGGGCGTCGAGATGATGATGGAGCCCTATCTGCGTGGCGAGGATGGCTTCATCTACACCGAGCGTGACCGGACCGGACGCGAAATTGTGGCTTATCGCGGACACGAGCGTCCGGCCAAGCACGGCATGACGGTCAAGTTGACGGTCGACATGGCCTTGCAAGACATCGTGGAGCGCGAACTTGATGCCGCCTACCGCCAGCTCAATCCCCAGATGATGACCGCGGTCTTCGTGCGTCCCCGCACCGGGGAAATCCTCGCCATGGCCACGCGGCCGGCTTTCAACCCGAATGAGCCGGGCCAGGCGGCCATTGAGACGACGAAAAACCGCGCGATCATCGACATGGTCGAGCCCGGCTCGACTTTCAAGATCGTGGTGATTGCTGCTGCACTCGAGCAAAAAGCGGTGACGCCCGAGAGCATGTTCCACTGCGAGAATGGAAGTTTCGCCTATGCCGGAAGAATCCTCCGGGACGTTCACGGCTACGGCTCGATGAGCGTGCACGACATCATGGTCAAATCCTCCAACATCGGCTGTGCCAAAATTGCCCTGCACCTCGGAGCCGACACCTTTTACGAATACATCCGCCGTTTCGGCTTCGGCGAGCGCACCGGGCTGGGGCTGCCCGGCGAGATCCCCGGCTTGGTCCGCCCGCGCCACAGTTGGACGGGCTTGTCCATCACCCGGGTGCCCATGGGCCATGAGATTGCCGTCACGCCGCTGCAGCTTGCCATGGCGATGTCGGTCATTGCCAATGGCGGGAATATGATGTTGCCGCAAATCGTGCGCTCGGTGCAGGACGACGAGGGCCGCGAGGTCGTGGCCTTTTCCCCCGAAATCCTCCGCCGCGTTGTCTCGGAAGATACCGCGGCCAAAGTGGGCGCATCCCTGGTCGAGGTGGTCGGTGAGCGCGGCACCGCGCGTCTTGCTTCCATTCCGGGTTTCGCGGTGGCCGGCAAGACCGGCACGGCGCAGCGGGTGGATCCGAGGGGCGGATACGCTGCGGGCAAATATGTGGTCTCCTTTGCCGGTTATTTTCCGGCCGACAATCCTGAAGTGGCGGGCATCGTCCTGGTCGATGACGCCCGCACGCCCGGGGGACGCAATTACGGCGGCACGGTGGCCGCGCCGATCTTCGCGCGCATCGGCGAGGCCATGGCCCGCCACCTGGAACTGGTGCCCGAATCGCCCACCCCGGGTGCAACCATCGCCCTCGTGCCCTTCGGCAATGACATGAATTGAGGTTGCATGCAACTGGCCAAAATCATTTCCGCCCTGCCCTCCGCTCCGGTCACGGTGAAGGGTCCGACCGACCGCGAAATCACCGCCCTCACGCACGATTCCCGCCAGGCCACCCCGGGCTCTCTCTTTGTTGCCTTGCCCAGCGTGACGCCGGGCCGCACTGGTGAGGCCGCAGGTGGTGGCGGGAACTTTATCCTCGAGGCGGTGGAAAGAGGTGCGGCGGCCGTCATCACCTCGGCCGACCTTGAGGCGCCCCGGGCCACCATGATCCGTGTCGAGGACCCGCGCCGCGCGCTCTCGGCGGCGGCAGCCGTCTTTTACGGTCATCCTTCCCTCCAGTTGCAGACCGCCGCGATTACCGGGACCAACGGCAAGACCACAGTTTCTTTCCTCCTCAAGCACCTGCTCGATGTCGCCGAGCGCCCCTGCGGACTGATCAGCACGGTGCGTTACGTGGTCGGGCCCCGTGAGCTGCCCGCCGCCCGGACCACGCCGGAAGCGGACGAGGTGCAGCGCCTTCTCCGCGAGATGCGCGAGGTCAATTGCCGCGCGGCCGTGATGGAAACCTCGAGCCATGCCCTCGAGCAGGACCGGGTGCGGAATGTCGAGTTTGATGCGGCGATTTTCACCAACCTGACCCAAGACCATCTCGATTATCACCGGACGATGGAGGCCTATTTCGCGGCTAAGCAGCGTCTCTTTGAGCAGCTCGCCGCCCAACCGCACAAGCGGGGCACAGCGGTGATCAATATCGACGATCGCTACGGCCGCAGGCTCCTCGATCTTTGCGGCCAGCGGGTCAAGACCCTGACCTTCGGCCAATCGTCCAATGCCATGTTCCGTGCGGCCGATTTGCGGACCGACCTGCAGGGCACGCAATTTTCACTGCACGCCGGAGGCCGCAGTTTTCTCGTGCGCCTTCCGCTCTACGGTCCCTTCAACGTCTACAATGCGCTCGCCGCTCTGGCCGCGATGCAAGCCCTCGGCCACGACGTGCGCAAGTCGGTCGACGCGCTCAAGGATGCGCCGCAAGTTCCCGGGCGCTTGGAGCTGGTGCCCGGGACGAAACTTTTCCGGGTCTTCGTCGATTACGCGCACACGCCGGACGCGCTGGAAAATGTTCTTCGCACGTTGCGGACCCTCGAACCGGCGCGTCTCCTTACCGTCTTCGGCTGCGGCGGGGATCGTGACCGGGCCAAGCGCGCACCGATGGGTCGCGCGGCCGAAGAATCTTCCGATTGGTGCATCGTCACTTCGGACAATCCGCGCCGTGAGGACCCCGAGGAGATCTGCCGCGAGATCACCTCCGCTTTGCGTGGGAAAAATCACGAGACAATCGCCGACCGGCGGGCCGCTATCCGCCGCGCCGTGGCCATGGCCGGCCCGGGAGACATCGTGCTCATCGCGGGCAAAGGCCACGAGAATTACCAGGAATTTGCGGATCGTAAAATCCCCTTCGATGACCTGGCCGAGGCTTCGGCCGCGATCCGGGGCAGGGCGGTCTGAGCATGGACGCGACGACTCTCCATACTCTGGCCGCCGCCTGCGGCGGTGTTCTCCTCTGCGGCGACGGGAGGACCACGGTGACGGCGATCGGCAAGGACACCCGGACCCTGCAGTCCGGGGATCTGTATTGGGCGTTGGGTGGGGAAAATTTCGACGGCCACGACTTTGTGGCTGCCGCGGCGGCCTCCGGTGCCTCGGGTGCGGTGGTATCGCGCAAGGTTTTCGGCCTGCCTGCCACCTTTCCTTTGATCCGGGTGGACGACACCCTGCGCGCTTTGCAGCAGTTGGCCGCTTGGCATCGCGGACGGTTGAAAGCGCGCGTGATTTGCCTGACCGGGAGTAACGGCAAAACCAGCACCAAAGATTTTACCGCTGCGGTGGCCGCCACGCGCTTTGCCGTGAACAAAACCGAGGGCAATCTGAACAATCACATCGGCCTGCCCCTCACCATCCTCTCGGCCACCACGCAGGACGAGGTCTGCGTCTGGGAAATCGGCATGAATCGCGCGGGCGAGATTGAGCTCCTGGCCAACCTGGCCGGTCCGGCCATCGCTTTGATCACCAACATCGGGGTGGCCCACATTGAGTTCCTCGGCTCACGCCTGGCGATCGCGCAGGAAAAAGGCATGCTTGGCGAGGTGCTTCCGGCTGGTGCGGTGCTGATTTTGCCGGTGGCTGACGACTTCACCTCTGCACTCGCGGCCCGAACCAAGGCGCGCGTCGTGCTGGCCGGAGGGCCGGAGGGTCTGCAGGCCGAGAACTTGCGACCGTCCGCCTGCGGCCTCGATTTCGATCTCGTCTCCGGTCGGGAACGCGTAGCCGCGCATTTGCCGGTGACCGGCGAACATATGGTGCGTAATGCCTTGCTCGCCGTCTCGGCCGGACTCGAACTCGGACTCTCCCTGCGTGAATGCGCCTCGGGCTTGGCTGCGACCAAGTTGTCCGCGCGCCGTTTGGCCTGTCTCGATATCCGTGGGGTGACTGTTCTCGACGACAGCTACAACGCAAATCCGGACTCGATGGACGCCGCGCTGCACGCCCTGCGCGGCTTGCCCGGTGCGGGGCGCCGCTTTGCCGTGCTCGGGCCGATGGGTGAACTTGGCACTTACGCCGAGGAGGGATACCGCCGCGTCGGCCGCACCGCGGGCGTGACGATGGATGTGCTCATCGCGGTTGGTGCGGAGACGGCACCGATGGCCGAGGAAGCGGAGAAAACAGGGACCAAGGATGTGCGGCGGGCCGCAGATACAAATGAAGCGGCGAATCTTTTACGCGAACTGGCCCGGCCGGGTGATGCGGTGGTGATCAAAGGAAGCCGTGCCGCCCGGATGGAACGCGTCCTGGAGGATTTCGCCTGATGCTTTACTACCTCCACCTGTTTTCCGAATACGGCCAGAACCTCGACACCGAGGTTTTCAAGGCGTTCAACGTTTTCCAATACATCACCTTTCGCGCCGTGGCGGCCGGGGTCAGCGCATTCGTGCTCAGTTTGATTTTCGGCAACTGGGTGATCCGTCACCTCATTTCGCTCAAGCTCGGCCAGCCGATCCGCTCCCAGGACGAAGTGCACCGCTTGCACGAATTGCACGGCAGCAAAGCAGGGACCCCGACGATGGGCGGTGTCCTCCTGCTCGGTGCCCTCCTTGTTTCCGTCCTGCTCTGGGCCCGCCCGACCAATCCGCTGGTCTGGCTCGCCATTTTTTCCGTCGTCTATCTCGGGGCGCTCGGCTTCGTCGACGATTACCTCAAGGTGACGAAGAAGTCTTCGGACGGCATCAGCAGCCGGCTGAAATTCGCCCTGCAATCCCTCCTCGCCGGGCTGATCACCGTCTTCTTTGTCTGGGACCCCGCACTCAGTGCGCAGGCCACGCAGCTCTACGTGCCGTTTTACAAGGAACCCATCATCCAGAATCTCGGGATTTTTACCTTTGTCCTTTATCTTCTGGTCATCGTCGGGTCATCCAACGCGGTCAATCTGACCGACGGTCTTGATGGTCTGGCGGCCGGCTGCACGGCCACAGTGGCGTTCGGTTTTGCCGTGCTGACCTATGCCGCGGGTAACATCAAGATGGCGCAATACCTGCAGATTCCGTTCGTCCAGTTCTCCGGAGAATTGGCCGTGGTCTGTCTTGCCTTGGTCGGTGCAGCGCTCGGGTTCCTCTGGTGGAATTGCCATCCGGCGCGCGTCTTCATGGGTGATACTGGCTCGCTTGCCATCGGCGGTTTGCTCGGTGTGGTGGCTATTTCGGCCAAGCAGGAGTTGCTCCTCGCCCTGATCGGCGGCGTCTTCGTGCTCGAGGCGGGCTCGGTCATCCTGCAAGTCGCGAGTTTCAAGACCACCGGCAAGCGCATCTTCAAGATGTCCCCCTTGCATCATCATTTCGAACTGAGCGGCTGGAAGGAAAGCACCGTCATTGTGCGCTTCTGGATCCTCTCGGTCATTTTCGCCCTCCTCGGGCTGGCCACTTTGAAATTGCGCTGATCGCCATGGACTACACCGGAAAACACGTCGCCGTGCTCGGTCTCGGCCGGAGCGGTGCAGCGGCCGCACGCCTCCTCCTGGCGAGCGGTGCCGCGGTCACCGTGCTCGACTCCGGAGAGCCCGCTTCGCGGCACGAGGCGGCCGAAACACTTTCCTCGCGTGGCGCCCGCGTCTTTTTGGGGAACGACGCGTTGCGCTGCGTGCAGGAGTTTGACTTCGCGGTGCTCAGCCCCGGGATCGATCCCGTGATGCCGCTCGCGCGCCGCCCGGTCGAGGCCGGCATTCCTCTCCTCGGGGAAATCGAACTGGCTTTCCGCAGTTGCCTCTGCCCCGTCGTGGCCGTGACCGGCACGAACGGCAAGACGACCACGACCGGTCTGCTTGCCGCGCTGCTCGCTGCGGCCGGGATCAAAGCCGAGGCCTGCGGCAATATCGGACTGCCTTTCAGCGAAGTGGCCGCGCGGAGCGGTTCGCTTGATGCCGCAGTGGTGGAAATCAGCTCTTTTCAGTTGGAAACAACGGACGTTTTCCGTCCCCGGGTAGCGGTCTGGACCAACTTCAGCGCAAACCATCTGGATCGCTACCCGGACGTGACCTCCTACCGCGCGGCGAAACTGCGCATTTTCGACCGTCAGACCGGGGATGACTTCGCGGTGGTCAATGCACGCGCGGAGTTGCCGGCCCTGCGCGCCCGGCGGGTGACCTTCAGTGCCGTTCCCGGGATCGAAGCGGATTTCACCCTGGGTCCCGGGGAGATGATTGTGCATCAAGATGTGCCGGTCCTGGCCATGGGCGAAACCGGTTTGCGCGGACCGCACAACGCGGAGAATCTCATGGCTGCCTTGGGCGCGGGTCTTTGCCTCGGGGCCGGGATGGCGGCGATGCTTCCCGCCGCGCGTGCTTACGCGCCCCCAGCGCACCGTTGCGAGTTCATCCGCGAGACCGGCGGCGTGACCTGGATCAACGACTCGAAGTCGACCAACCTTGATGCTCTCGCCCAAGCCTTGCGCAGCCAGAGCGGCCGGGTGGTCCTGATCGCCGGCGGCAAAAACAAGGGCTTCGGCTTCGCGCCGGTGGCGGATCTCGTCAAGGAGCGGGTCCGCGATGCCGTCCTTATCGGTGAAATGCGCGAGTCCATTGCCCGGGATTGGGCGCAAGCCACCTCCTGCCATCCGGCCGATTCCCTCGATGAGGCGGTGGCCCAAGCGCACTCTTTGGCCTGTCCGGGGGACACGGTTCTTTTCTCCCCCGGCACCTCCTCCTTCGACATGTTCCGCAGCTACGAGGAGCGCGGGAATCTTTTTAAACAACTGACCCAAATGATCCAACCAACCAATCCCATATCATGAAAATCCCATTGTTCAGCAAACTGACGGCCAAGTCCCGCGGCCGCAAAGTGGTGCGGGCCTCGGCCCGCGCCATGCGCGGCGGCGAAGAAGAGTATGAAGAGGCGGAACCCAACATGAAGCTCTCCCACGCCTTCATCGTCGTGCTCATATTGCACGTTGTCGCGGTGGGCGGTATCTACGCCTTCAACCACATCAAGGTGAACAAGAACCCCGACTTGATGGCCAACCTCTCCGGCCGGATCGCCAAGGCTACGGGGATGGCCTCCTCGACGCTTGCGGCCGCGCCGGCCGCGCCCGCCGCTCCGCAACGCCAACCGGGTGATGCGGACGAACCTCTGCCCATGGTCGGTTCCGAAGCGCCGGTCGTATCGACGGCGGCCTTAGTCGCGACGACGATACCAGTCGCTCCGGTCGCGGTTCCTGCTGCGGTGGCACCGGCCGTGACCCAGACCTCGCCGCCCAAAGCCGCCGGAGTAAGCAAAGCGGCGCCCACCGCGGCCACCGCCGGCACTTACAAAGTGGTGAAGGGCGATAATCCCTCTAAAATCGCGAAGAAACTCGGTGTGACCTCCCAAGCCTTACTCCAACTCAACCGTATCGAGGACCCGACCAAATTGCAGATTGACCAGATCCTCAAGATTCCGGTCAAAGCGAATTGAGGACCGGTTCATGCGCTGCCGCACGGGCTACATCCTGATCCTTTCCATGGGGAGTCTGCTCGTCATCGGGATCGTCATGCTTTTTAGCACGGGAGCTTTTGCCCAGGACAGCCGGGGCGACATGTATTTTTTCGTCAAACGCCAACTTTTGTGGCTGGTCATGGGCGGATCGGCCTTGGTGGCCGCCGCCCTGGTCGATTACCGCGTCTGGGCGCGTTGGTGGCCGTGGGTCTACGGATTGGCGGTGGTCATGCTTATCCTCTGCTTCGTGCCACCGATCGGCATGAAGGTGAACGGAGCATGGCGTTGGCTCAATCTGGGATTCGCCAGTTTTCAGCCCAGCGAATTGGGTAAGATCGCCGTGCTCTTCTTCCTCGCCTCGTGGTATGCGCGTCACGAGGAACAGGCCGGGGAATTCTGGCGTGGCTTTGCCCTGCCGCTTGCCGCGGCGGGTGTCATCATGGCCCTCATTGTGGTCGAGGTGGACCTCGGGGCCACGGCGCTGATCGGGACCACGGCGCTCGCCGTGGCCTTCGTCGCCGGGGTCGGTTTGCGCTGGCTGCTGCCTTTGGTTGGCACGGGGGTCGTCCTCTTGTCCCTGGCCGCTTCTCAGATCGACGAGCGGATGGGGCGGATCATCGCATTTCTCGATCCGGAAAAATACAAATTGGGCGAGGGATTACAGCAGTGGCAAGCGCTCCTCGCTTTCGGGGCCGGGGGTGTCGATGGACTGGGGCTGGGCAACGGGCGGCAGAAAATGCTCTACCTGCCGTATGCGCACACCGATTTTATATTTCCCATGATCGGGGAGGAACTCGGATTGCGTTTCACCCTGCTGACCGTTTTTTGCTTTCTCCTCATCCTTTTGGCCGGGGTGCTTATTGCCATGAATGCCAAAGACCGCTTTGGCATGCTTCTCGGCTTCGGGATCACCATCATGATCACGCTGCAGGCGGTGGTAAATATCGGGGTGACCACCTCGCTCCTGCCAAACAAGGGAATGCCTTTGCCCTTCATCAGCTATGGAGGCAGCAATCTCGCCGTGTCGATGGCGCTCATCGGCATCCTGATCAACATCCACCGCCAAGGACGCCGCGAGCCGAAACGCCGCGCGCGCGCCGTCCCGGTGACCAGCCTGGCCGTCCGCTTCTGATCATGAAATTTGCCATCGCATGCGGGGGAACCGGGGGGCATCTTTTTCCGGGTTTGGCGGTGGCGGAAGTGCTGCGCGGGCAAGGTCACGAGGTTTTGCTCTTTGTTTCGGAGAAGGAAGTCGATGCCCGCGCCCTGCGGGCTTATCCGGATCTGCCGAGTCAGAAACTTCCCTCGACCGGCCTGCCCGCGATTTTCTCTCCGGCCATGCTCACGTTCCTCCGCCGCCTGCGTTCCAGTTTCCAGAGCTGTGGCGCGTCCTATGCCGCGGATCGCCCCGATGCGGTCTTGGGGATGGGAGGCTTCACCAGCATCGCCCCGCTCATCGCGGCACGGATGCGCGGCATACCGGCTTTTTTGCACGAATCGAACGCCATTCCGGGCAAAGCGAACCGTCTGGCCGCGCGCTTTTGCCGCTCCGTTTTGCTCGGTTTTGAAGACTGTGCGCGTTATTTCGCGAGGAGCACAACGCAGGTCACCGGAACGCCGATCCGCCGGGAATTGACCGATAACGCGCTCTCGTGCGCCGAAGCGCGGCAGTTGCTCGGCTTGGCGGCGGAGCGGAAGACGCTTCTCGTGATGGGTGGGAGTCAGGGTGCAGCCGGAATCAATGCGCTCATGACCCAGGCTGCGCCATATTTGTCCGCCGCCGAATTGCAGGTGGTGCATTTGGCCGGAGAACGCGAGGTCGAGACGGTGCAGTCTGCTTACGCCGCGTCGGGAGTGCCGGCCGTGGTGCTGCCGTTTTGCGAGCGGATGGAGGAAGTTTATCCGGCTGGCGACCTCGTTCTCTCCCGCTCGGGCGCGGCCAGCCTCGGAGAGTTGTCCTGGTTTGGTTTGCCCTCGGTGCTGGTGCCTTATCCCTATGCGGCCGAGGACCACCAGAGGCTGAACGCGGAAATTTTCACCGGGGCGGGGGCAGCGAAGCTACTCGTTGAGCAGGCGGCAACGGGTGAAAGCCTGTCCCGCCTCTTGATCTCTTTGCTGGAATCACCGGAGACTTTGGCCACCATGGCCACGGCAGCCAAGGCGCTGGCCCCGCGGGATGCGGCGGTGCGGGTGGCCGCAGTTTTGACCGGAGTAAAGTCATGATGAGAAAAGAACTGGCCGATTTGCTTCATGGCGCCCCGCGCCGGGTCCACCTCATCGGGGTAGCCGGTTCGGGCATGAGCGGAATTGCCGCGCTGCTCCTCGCCCTCGGTCACCGGGTCAGCGGGTCGGACAAGGTGGGTACGGTGGAAGTCAAACGACTGCAGTCCCTCGGTCTGGATTTCCACACTCCGCAGCGGGCCGATGATGTGATCGAGGCTCAGCTGGTTGTTTACTCCTCGGCCATCCGCGAAGGTAATGCCGCCTTCGATGCGGCGCGGCGCCTCGGCCTGCCCCTCGTCCGGCGCGCGGAGGCGCTGGCTGCCCTCATGCGCGGAAAAAAAGGAATTCTCGTCGCGGGGATGCATGGTAAGACAACCGTTTCGGCCATGACGGCGCATGCCTTGCGCGCCGCGGGCGCGCATCCTTCGCACTATGTCGGCGCGGAAATCCCGATCCTTGGCACGAATGCACGGTGGGATGACGGAGGAGAATTTTTCGTGGCTGAAGGTGACGAGAGTGACGGCACAATCGTTCTTTACCATCCGGAACATACCATCGTGCTCAACCTTGAACCCGAGCACCTTGACCACTATGCCGATTTGGCGGCAATCGACGCGGCATTCGGCCAGTTGCTCGACCAGACGACGGGAAAAATTTTCTATTGCGGCGACGATGTCGGGGCGGTGCGGCTTTGTGCGGGGCGCACCGGGGCTGTTTCCTACGGAAAGACCGGCACTTATTCCTGCACCGATATCCGGCCCGGGGGCTTTGCCTCGGTTTTTTCTTTCCGTCGTGATGGCCAAGAGCTGGCGCGGGTCACCCTCAATGTTCCGGGCGAGCATAACGTGGTCAACGCGACCGCGGTGTTGGCCGTCGCCGCCGAGTTGGGCCTCGACGTGGGTAAGTGTGCGGCCGCGTTGGAAAGTTTCCGGGGCGCGCGCCGGCGTTTTGAAGTGCTGCATTCCTCGGAGCTTCATTTGCTCGTCGACGACTACGGGCATCATCCGACGGAGGTCGCCGCGGTGATCCGCACCGCGCGGGAGGCGGGCCGCGGCCGGGTGCTTCTGCTTTTCCAACCGCACCGCTACACGCGGACCCAGGCGCTGAAGGAGGAGTTCGGGCGCGCCTTGGCTCTGGCTGATGCGGTGGTCGTGACCGAAGTTTATCCGGCCGGCGAGGATCCGATTCCCGGGGTAAGCGGCCAGTTGATTGCCGACGCAGCCAGTGCGGCCGGCTGCGCCCACGCCATTTATCTCGCGGGGCGGGAGGCGGCCGGGCGGGAGGCCGGACGGCTCCTTGCTCCGGGTGATTTGCTGGTCACGCTCGGTGCGGGCAATATTCACGAACAAGGTGCGGTGCTGGCCAAGGATCTGCAGACTTTGGATCATTTGCGCAGGGTGATGGGTCCGGGGTTGGCGCGTCTCTACGAACCCCTGGCCAAGCACACCACGATGCGGGTGGGCGGACCGGCCCAATTCTGGCTTGAGCCCGAAACGGAGGAGGGTTTTTGTGATTTGGTGCGGACGTCCCACGAAGCCGGACTTCCTTTCCTGGTCATCGGCCGCGGATCCAATCTCATTGTGCGGGATGGTGGTCTGCGCGGGGTGGTTGTCCGTCTGCGCCACGGCATTTTTGGTGAATTCTCGCTCGAGGGCCCGCTGGTCCGGGCCGGGGTCGGCGTGCGGCTCAAGGCGCTGAGCGGTGCGGCGGTCACGGCCGGCCTCGCTGGTTTTGAGTGGATGGAAGGGATTCCGGGTGATGTGGGCGGCTGCCTGCGCATGAATGCGGGGGCGATGGGAGTCGAGGCTTTCGACCAGGTCGAACGATTGCGCTATGCCGACCACGAGGGCAATATTTTTGAAAAATCACCCCGTGACCTTGAAGTGCATTACCGCAATGTTCCGGTTCTGCGGACCAATTATGCGCTGTCCGCGGTTTTCCGCGGCGAGCCGGCAAAGCCGGAGGAAGTCGAGCGCCGGACGCGGGATTATGCAACGAAGCGCAAATCCGCGCAACCGGTCGGGGCGAGTGCCGGTTGCATCTTCCGTAACCCGCCGGGCGGCAAAGCCGGCCAGTTGATCGAGGCTGCCGGTCTCAAAGAAGCGCGGGTTGGCGCGGCCCGGGTCTCCGAGGTCCATGCCAATTTTATTCTCAACGAAGGGGGCGCCACGGCTTCCGAGGTGCTTGCCCTGGCCGAACAAGTGCGTGCCGAGGTTTTGAAGAAGCAGGGGGTGCGCCTCGAGACCGAGGTGCAAATCATCGGGGAGGAAGCGTCATGAGTACGACCGATTTGCGAGCCTTGCATCTTGCCGTCCTCATGGGCGGCCCCGGTTCGGAGCGGGAGGTTTCCCTGCGCTCCGGCGGGGCGGTGGCCCACGCGTTGCGCGAGGACGGCTACCGGGTCAGCGAGGTGGATGTGCGCGGGCCGGAGTTCACCTTGCCGGAGGATACTGGTCTTTGCGTTTTGATGCTGCATGGCACCTTTGGGGAAGACGGGCAGATCCAAGCCCTTCTCGACCACCGGGGAATCCCCTACACGGGCGAGGGCGAGACAGCCAGTCGGGTCGCTTTTGATAAGTTGGAGAGCAAAAAACTCTTTGTGCAAGCTGGTGTTTCCACTCCGCGCTGGGAAGTGTTGGCCGCCGGCCAGCGGCCGACCCTACCCTTGCCGATCGTGGTCAAGGCGCCCCGCGAGGGTTCGAGTGTCGGGGTTTACCTCGTGCGTGAACCGGCGCAGTTGGAGGGAGCATTGGCGGACTGTGCGGCCTTGGACCGGGAAATTTTGATCGAAGAACTGGTTGAAGGGCGTGAATTGACCGTCGGCGTGGTGGGTGACCAAGCCACGGCGGTGGTGGAGATCCGGCCGCACGAAGGATTTTATGACTACGCGCACAAATACACCAAGGGTGCCTCCGAGTATTTCTGCCCCGCGCCACTCGATGAAAGAACGACTCGTCTCATGCAGGAGACCGCGTTGGCCGCGCATCGGGCGCTCGGGTTGAAAGTTTATTCGCGGGTCGACATTCTCTTGCGGGCCGACGGCAGGCCGTTTGTCCTCGAGGCCAATACGATTCCCGGCATGACCGAAACCAGCCTCCTGCCCAAGGCGGCAGCGGTGGCCGGCATCAGTTTTCTCGCGCTGTGCGAGGAAATCGCCCGGCTCTCCCTGCAACTCCACGTGACCAAATATCCATGAGTCTTTTCTCGAGCAAAAAACCGCGCCGCCGCCGTCCTCCGCGCCGCCGCCGCGAGCATTTGTTGGAAGTGACCGCCACGGCGGAGACCGAGCGTCGTCGCCGCAACCAGAAGGTCCTGCTTTACACCTGCGAAGCGTTGTTTCTTACCGGGTTGCTCGTCGTGGCGTGGTTCGGGGTACATTTGTTCATCGAAAATTTCTTCACCAAAAACAAAAATTATGAAGTGCGGGTCGTCGAGGTGAACACCGACGGGGTGATGTCTCGCGAGGAGGCGCTGGCCACGACAGGTATCCACGAAGGCCTCAATATTTTCTCGCTCAATCTTGAGTCCGCCCAAGGCGCCCTCACTTCCATTCCGGAAATCCAGTCCGCGCGGGTCGAGCGCATCTTGCCCGATACAGTGTCCATTTCGATCGAGGCACGCCGGCCCGTGGCCTGGGTGGCGCCCGCCGACACAGGAGCCGATCCCTCGACCATGCAAACGGCCTGTTTGGTCGATGCAACCGGGGTGATGATCAAACCCCACGGTTTCGAGGCTTCGTATACCCGGCTCCCGGTGGTCTACGGGGTGCCCACGGAGCAGTGGCGCCTGGGCGACAAAATCGCAATGCCCGAATTGCTCGCCGCCCTCGAGTTGCTCCGTCGCGCTGCCGAGCGCAGCAACCCCGAGGTGAAGTTGCGCGCCGCGGAGGTCAGCAAGGGTTGGTCCATCACAGCATGGAATGACCCCCAGACCCGTCTCACTTTCGGGCCCGAGGACCTTTCGGCCCAACTTGACCGCCTGCAACTCATTTTGCTCCACGTCGGCCAGACTTCGCGCCAGATCGCCACGGTCAATCTTATACCCACCCGCAACACCCCGGTGACTTTCGCGGGGGAAACCCCGCCGGCCGAACCGGCCCCCACGCTGAGCAAAGCAAAAAAACGCTGACCCGCCATGGCCCGCTCCCATCTTCATGTCGGTTTAGAAATCGGAACGACCAAGGTTGCCGCGGTGATTGCCGAGACGCGGAGCGACGGGCTCTTGCGCATCATCGGCACCGGCGAAGCTCTCTCCCGAGGTGTGCGCAAAGGCGAAATCGTCGACATTGGAAAAATCACCCTCTGCCTGAACGAGGCGGTCTCCGAAGCGGAAGAAAAAGCTGATCGTGAGATTGCCGGGGTGGTTGCTTCGGTTACCGGCGCTCACCTTGAAAGTCTGAACAATCGCGGCGGCATTCCGATCGCGGATGATCGCGATGAAATCGAAGAGGAGGATATCCAGGAGGTCGAGCAAAGCGCACTCGACGTGAGTATTCCCGCGGGAAATGTCTTCCTGCACACCATCAACCAGCATTACTACGTGGATGGACAGGAGGGCGTCTCCAGTCCGCTCGGGATGATCGGCCGCAAGCTCGAAGCCGAATTCCACATTGTGCATGGCACGAAAACGCGCATCCAAAACAGTTTGCGCTGCATCCGCGAGGCCAATCTCCGGGTGACCAATGTCGTGATGAGCGCGGTGGCCTCGGCGCATGCCGTCCTCGACCAGAGCGACCGTGAAAGCGGCGTCCTGGTCATCGACATCGGCGGCGGCACCACAGACTTCATTCTCTTCCGCGAGGGGTCCGTCCGGCAAAGTGGCGTGCTCGCGGTGGGCGGGGACCACGTGACCAATGACATCTCGATCGGGCTACGGGTTCCGACCAAGTGGGCTGACAAGCTGAAGACCGAGGATGCCGATGTGTCACCGGGAGCCACTGCGGCGCGCGGCACGGTGCGGATCGAAGATCCGACTTATGCCGGCGGGGAAATCGAGCGCTCCAGCTTGAACAAGGTGAGCGAGGCCCGGGTGCGCGAGGTATTCGCATTGATCAAACGACGGGTCCATTTTGACCGGCAAGCGCAATTCATCGGAGGTGGCGTGGTTTTGACCGGGGGCACGGCGGAACTCAAGGGCATCGCTCTTCTGGCCTCGGACGTCTTCGGCCTGCCGGCCCGCGTGGCCAGCCCCCGGCCCCTCATGGGCCCGACCGCGATTTGTGAAAGTCCACGCTGGAGCACTGCGGTCGGGCTGGTCCTTTATGCGCAGGCCACGCAAGAAGCGCTGGCGGAAATTTCCGTTTTCGACCGGCTGCGCAGCAAAATCGGACGGATCATTCCCGGACTATGATTACGGTTGGCCCCAACGAACGCTTTGCCACTCCGGCCACTCCCATTTCCGCTCTCAAGGTGATCGGCCTGGGCAACGCCGGCCTAGCCGTCCTCGCCCGTCTCGTCCACGAACCAGGAGCGCCGGTTGACCTCGTGGCGGTGCACACCGATGCCAAAGCAGTGGCGGCCTCGCCGGCGGCCCGCAAAATGCAAATTGGTCCTGACGTTGCCAAAGGCCTCGGGGCGGGTGGTGATGCGGCGCGCGGCCGTGCTTCGGCCAGCGAGAGTCTCACCAGTTTACGGGCTGAGAGCAAAGGGGCCGAGGTTGTGCTTCTGTGTGCCGGGCTGGGCGGCGGGACCGGCTCCGGAGCTGCCCCCGTGGTGGCCGAGCAAGCCAGGAAATCCGGTGCGCTGGTCATTGCGTTGGTCACTTTGCCGTTTGCCGCCGAGGGTTCGCGCAAACGGGAACTGGCCGAGGAATCGCTGGCGCGGCTCGGACGGAACTGTCTTGCCGTCCTCTGTTTTGAAAATGACCGCATGGTTGAAGTCGTCGGGGCGGAGGCACCGGTGACCCAAGCTTTTGCTGCGGCGACGGGCGTTCTTTCCCTCGCCGTGCGGGCCATCGCGCAAATAGCCGGCCTGCCTGCCGTCCTGCCGGTCGGACTCGACGAATTACTCCAGATGTTTGCAGGAGCGGATGCCCGGGCTCATTTTGGCTATGGTGCGGCGTCCGGACCCGATCGGGCACGGCTCGCCGTGGCCGAAGCGCTGCGCTCTCCGCTCCTCGAGGAAGGGAAGCTTTTAGCTGAACCCGGGGAGGTGCTCATTCATGTGACCGGCGACCATCTGCTCACCTTGTCCGAATTACAATCGGTGCTCCTCCGCCTTTCCGCCCATTTTGGACCCGCCACGCTGGTGCATGTCGGGGTGGCGCATGATCCTGCGGCCGCCGGGCACCTCGGGGTGACCGTCTTGGGCTGCACGCGTTCGGGTTTGCCCCCGGTCCTGCTGGAGGACGAGGATGAGTGCGAGGCCTTGGTTGAGCCTCTGCCGGAGATCGCGGAATGCGCCGAGAGCGAAAAGCCGGGCGAATCCGGAGGCAAGCGAACCAAGATCAAAGGAAAGAAAAACGAGAGCGGGCAGACTCAGGAGGAGTTGCCCTTGGATCAGGCGATCCGCGGGCGGTTCAAGGATCTTGACCCCACCATGGTGGATGGCCAGGACCTTGATATTCCCGCATTTATTCGCCTGCGTATCCGGCTAAAGTAGTGGTAGTTTTTCGGTCCTATGAGACCGGACCGTTTCACCCAGAAGATGCAGGAGGCGCTCAGTGCCGCTGCCGACCTCACCAGCAAGCTGCACCAGCAGGAAATCGGCAACGAGCAGTTTTTGCTCGCCCTGCTTGACCAGGCCGATGGGGTGGCCGTCCCGTTACTGCAAAAAGTCGGCGTTTCCACCGCGCGGTTGCCTGAGCAGCTCCAGGCCGAACTCGACCGAGGTCCGAAAGTTTCCGGCAGCGCGTCCCAGCCGCAACTCGGGAAGGATTTGCGTCAGACCCTTGAAGCGGCCGAAGGAATCATGGCGAAGCTGAAGGACGAGTATCTCAGCGCCGAGCACTACCTGCTGGCCTTGGCGCAGGGTTCGGATGCCGCGGCCAAATTGCTTCGGCAGGATGGTGCGACGCACGACAAGTTGATGAAGGCACTGGTCGAGGTGCGCGGCTCGCAGCGGGTCACCGACCAGAATCCGGAGGAGAAATACCAGACGCTGGAGAAATACGGCCGCGATCTGACCGAGCTGGCCCAGCGGGGCAAGATCGACCCGGTCATCGGCCGCGACGAGGAGATCCGCCGGACCATGCAGGTTCTTTCGCGCCGGACGAAAAACAATCCCGTGCTTATCGGCGAACCCGGGGTGGGCAAGACGGCCATCGTCGAAGGCTTGGCCCGCCGCATTGTCAGCGGGGATGTTCCCGAATCGCTCAAGAACAAGAAGCTGGTCGCCATGGATATCGGCGCGATGATTGCCGGGGCGAAATTCCGCGGCGAATTCGAGGAGCGGCTGAAAGCATTCCTCAAAGAGGTCACCTCAAGCGAGGGACAGATCATTCTGTTCATCGACGAATTGCACACCATCGTCGGGGCTGGCGCCGCCGAGGGGTCGGCCGATGCCTCGAATATGCTCAAGCCGCAGTTGGCCCGCGGTGAATTGCGGACCATCGGCGCGACCACCCTGGACGAATACCGCAAATACATCGAGAAGGACGCCGCGCTCGAGCGGCGCTTCCAACCGGTCATGGTCAAAGAGCCCAGCGTGGAGGACACCATTGCCATTCTGCGCGGGCTGAAAGAACGCTATGAGGTGCACCACGGCGTGCGGATCCAGGACAGTGCGCTGGTCGGTGCGGCGGTGTTGAGCGACCGCTACATCAGCGACCGGTTTTTGCCGGACAAGGCGGTCGACCTGATCGACGAGGCGGCTTCGCGCTTGAAGATCGAACTTGAATCCATGCCGACCGAATTGGACAAGCTCGAGCGGGAGATCATGCAGGGCGAAATGGAGCGCACCGCCCTGAACAAAGAAAAGGACACCGCGAGTAAAGAGCGCCTGGCCAAGCTGGAAAAGGAGCTGGCCGACCTCAAGGAGCAAGGCTCAAAGCTCAAGGCCCAGTGGCAGAACGAAAAAAAGCAGGTTTCCGAATCCCGCAAACTGGCCGAGCAGGTCGAGGAACTGAAGAACGAACTCGAACTGGCCCAGCGTCAGGGCGACTTCGCCAAAGCGAGCGAAATCCAATACGGGAGGATCCCCGAAGTCACCGCCAAGCTGGAGGCGCACAACACAAAGCTGGCCGAGGAGGGGGGCGGACAGCTCCTGCGCGAAGAAGTGACGGAGGACGATGTGGCCAAAGTTGTTGCGACTTGGACCGGCATTCCAGTCACGCGCCTGCAGGAAGGCGAGCGGCAGAAGTTGGTCAGAATGGAGGAACGCCTCATGGAGCGCGTGGTCGGGCAGGGCCAGGCCATCAGGTCGGTGGCCAATGCCGTGCGGCGCGCCCGGGCCGGGCTGCAGGACGAAAACCGGCCGATCGGATCATTCATCTTCCTCGGCCCGACCGGCGTGGGCAAAACCGAATTGTGCAAGGCGCTGGCCGAATTCCTTTTTGACGACGAGAACGCCATCGTGCGGCTTGACATGAGCGAATACATGGAAAAGCACACCGTGGCGCGGCTGATCGGCGCACCTCCGGGCTATGTCGGCTATGACGAGGGCGGGCAGCTGACTGAAGCGGTGCGGCGTCATCCCTATTCCGTGGTGCTCTTTGACGAGGTGGAGAAAGCGCACGGCGATGTTTTCAATGCCCTCCTGCAAGTGCTCGATGACGGACGGATCACGGACGGACAGGGACGCACGGTGGACTTTAAAAACACGGTCATCATCATGACTTCCAATATCGGCAGTCAGTTCATCATGGAGGACCTGGCGGTCGAGGAACGCAACCGGCGGGTCATGGAGGCCTTGCGCGGGCACTTCCGTCCGGAATTCATCAACCGCATCGACGAAACGATCATTTTCGATCGCCTGACCGATAAAGAAATTACCCGCATTGTCGACATCCAGCTCAAGCGTTTGCTCAAGCGCCTCGACCAACAGAAGATCGAGATGACCCTGACCGAGAAGGCAAAGAAGTTCCTCGCCAAAGAGGGATATGATCCGGCCTATGGGGCGCGGCCGCTCAAGCGCGTCATCCAACAGCAAATCCTCAACCCGCTCAGCGTGGCCATTCTGGACGGGCAGTTTGGCGAAGGGGATTTAATTGTCGGGGACGTGGCGAAGGGCGCTTTGGAGTTTCGGAAGCAGTAAGCGGAATGCGCTCCTCCCGCTCGCGGTGCGTCGGGACCTCCGGACCCGCCGCCGGGGTGACAAGCACACCGCGACCGACTCAGCCCAAGCGGGGCGAAGCGGACCCGCCGCCGAGTTCGAGCGGCAGCTCGAGGATCCGCCGGCGCAGCAGGTCGAGGGCGGCGCTGGTTGTCATGTGCTTGAAAGTGATGCGGTCGAGGGGGAAGTAACAGCGGCGGACCACGGTGGGATGGCCCTCGGAGGCCAGTGCGAGGTAAACCATGCCGGCCGGTTTGCTTTCTGTTCCGCCGCCGGGTCCGGCAATACCGGTCGTGGAGAGGGCATAGCGCGCGCCGGAGACGCGGCGAGCGCCTTCGGCCATGGCCGCCGCGACGGGTTCGCTCACCGCGCCGTGGGTGGCGAGCAGACCGGCGGGAAGACCGAGGGTCCTTTCCTTGGCTTGGTTGGCATAAGTCACGTAACCAGCGAGAAAGACCTCCGAGGCACCCGGCACATTGGTGATGCGCGCGGCCAAGGAACCACCGGTGCATGATTCGGCCGTGGCCACGGTTTGTTTCTTTTCGCCCAGCAGACGGACGACCACCGACTCGAGGGGGTCGCCGTCCGAATAGATCCAATCACCGAGTTCCGCGCGGATGGCCACCTCGGTCTCGGCGAGGATGGCGGGCGGTCCGATCAGGCGGAAGTCCACTTCGGAGGGGCGCGCGCAATAACCGACCTCAAGGTCACCGCGCTCTTCGAGTTGCCGGCCGATGCGTTCTTCGACCTGGCTTTCGCCAATACCGCTCAGACGGTAGATGCGGCGTTCGCGCAAAGATGAAGGGGGCAGGACGGCACGTAATTTGGGCAGGACGTGATCGGCAAACATGGGCCGCAATTCGCGCGGAGGTCCGGGCAGCAGGAAAAGATGGCGCGCGCGGTGTCCGCCCAGCACCGAGGGGGGGAAGTAAAGTCCCGGCGCGGTCCCCTGCGGATTGGGCAGGACTGCGGTGCCGGCCGGAACCATGGCTTGGCGCGCAATGCGGTCGGCCAGGGGAAGCCCGCGGCGGGCAAACCGTTCGCGGATGCCGGAGAGAATTTCTTCATCAGGGATGAGCGGAAGTCCGAGCAATTCGGCCGCAGCTTCGCGCGTGAGGTCGTCGCTGGTCGGCCCGAGGCCTCCGGTGGTCAAGACAAGATCGGCGCGCTGGAGGGCGGTCTCGAGAGCTTGGCGGATGGGCGGGCCATCGGGCACGCAGACTTGGCGGGCGATGCTGACGCCGCAAGGGGTGAGTTCGCCGGCCAGATAAGCGAGGTGGGTGTTGGTCACGAGACCGAGGAGGAGTTCGGATCCCGTATTGATCACTTCGGCCTGCATCAGCCGCGGACGAGCAGGTGGCTCCAGCGTTTGAGCCGCGCGTAGCGGGCGCTGTCGCCTTGGCGGTGGTAAACGTAGAGCAGGTTGGCCAGGATACGGGCCAGCATTTGGCGCGGCGAAGCTGGCGCAAGATGCCAGTCTTCCAGTCGCTGATTCTGGCGGCGGAGGATTTCCTCGCAGTCCCGCCGGGTCAGGATTTTTCCCTGGTGGAACGGGTCGAAGAGAATATCGTCGTAGCGGGCGAGGAAGTGCCCGGGCAGGTTAACCCCTTCGACCGGCGTGCCGGCGTGATGGCCGACGAGCATGTAGATCAAAGTGAGGCTGATCGGAATGCCTTTGCGCGAATCGAGCACGCAGGGCAGGAGGGAATTACGATCGTTGTAGTAGTCGTCGGTATTGCCGGCGAAGACGAGTTCGCCGGCGAGAAAGTCTGCCATGATGGCCACCCGTTGCCGGCTGGCCGAAGCGCGGCGAAGTCGGCGGCCCAGTTCGGCGCCCCAAGTGGCGAGGCGTTGCCGGTAAGGGGCTGGTTCGAAGCCGCGGAGCATGGCGGCTCCCAAAAGCCAGCAGGCTTCCTCCAGATCGGAACTGTCGTTAAAGGAGCGGCAGAGGTTTTCGAAGCGCTCGAGCGCCTCGTTCTGTATCACTTCGTGGAGAACGTCGCGCGCGTGAAGCGCGGCGACGGGATGGTCGCAACCGGCGAGGTCGCGCAGGTCATCGAGCTGGCCGGCGCCTTCCTGCGCGAGTTGTGCTTTGACCAGCCGCACAGTTTGTTCGTCGTCGTCGGCGAGCAGGCGGACCAGAGCTGCTTTTTGCGGGTGCATGCGCTTGAAGAGAGACTTAAGCAGGTTGCGAACTTTAGGCAAGCTGGGGAGAGCCAATGGATGGCGGTCGGGTGGATCGCGCCGTCCCGGCGCGATCTCCGGTTGGGTTATCGCGATGGGGACATCGCGATCCACCACGGAGCGATGGCTCAGGCGATTTCGAGCGAGAGGTCGATCGCCCGGGCGGAATGGGTGAGGGCGCCGACCGAGATTTGGTCGATGCCGGTCGCCGCGATGGCCGCGACGGTGTCGAGGTTCACACCGCCGCTGGCTTCGAGACGAATTTCGCGGTCGCCGCGGATTTGGACGGCTGCGCGCAGTTGGTCGTTCGACATGTTATCGAGGAGGATGAGGTCGATATCGCGCAGGCCGCAGAGGAGGCGGACTTGGTCCAGAGTGTCGGCTTCGATTTCGATGAGGATGCGGGGGGCGCGTTTTTTGGCCTGGTCGATGGCGCGTTGCAATCCGCTGGCGTCCCCGGTGATGGCAAGATGGTTGTCCTTGGCCAGCACGCGGTCAAAGAGGCCGAAGCGGTGGTTGGTGCCGCCGCCGGCGCGGACCGCGAGGCGTTCGAATTCGCGGAGTCCGGGGGTGGTTTTGCGGGTGTCGAGGATGAGGGCTTTGCTGCCGTCCACCGCTCCAACAAAGTGGCGGGTCAGGGTGGCGATGCCGCTGAGGCGCTGGAGAAAGTTCAGCGCGGTGCGTTCGGCCGAAAGGAGGGCGCGGGTCGAACCGCTGGCGGTGAGGATAAGGCTACCGGGGGTGATTTGGTCGCCGTCGTTATTCTCGAGGGTGATTTCGAGGGCGGGATCGACTTGGCGGAAGACTTCAAGAGCGGCGGCGGTGCCGGCCAGCGTCGCAGGCTCCTTGGCGATCAGGCGGGCGGTGGAACGGTGCCCGGCGGGGATGAAGCACTCGGAGGTGATGTCGCCGGGACCGAGATCTTCGGCCAGGGCTTGCCGGATGGTTTCGCGGGCGGTCGGGCTCATGGCTGGCGGACGGCTGGGGCCATCCGTCCCTACGGGAGGACGGCTTCGCCGGGCTGGAGCAGGTCGCGTTGCCAGGGGAGGAGGCGGCTGCTCTCTTCTTGGGCGACGGACATCAGGGTGAGGCGGGAGGCGATGAGCGAGGGGTCAATGGCCAGTTCCCGGGCCACCGCATCGCGCTTTTCCCGGAGGTGTTCGAAGAGGCGGCAGGCCGCCCCGCTCGGACGGGGTTTGCGCTCGCGTTCAAAGACCGGCCATTGGCTCTCGGGCAGTTCAAGCGCGGCCCGGAGCGCTTCTTTCATCCGGGCGTAGCGCGGAGGCGGCATGCGATGAACCTCGTAGATGTGCCCGGCCACTGCCGCGCAGGCCGCCTCGATCATGCGCTCGTTGGAAATAACGTGGAAGGTCGGACGGTCCCAGGCGCTGGCTTCAGCGTCCCTCCAGTGCCACAGGGCGCGGAGCACGGCGGCTTCGCGGGGCGGCAACTTGCTGCTTCCGTTGACCCGCCAGGCCTTTTCCAAATCGCGTTCGCGGGGCTGGCGGGCGCTTTGCACCATGGCGTCGCGGGACTGGCCGTACCATGCCCAGCGGCCGAGTTCCTTGAGTTGTTTTTCAAGGATTTCGGCGAGGGGAAGGAGGTAGCGGACGTCGTTGAGCGCGTATTCTTCCATGCGCGGCGGGAGCGGCCGGCGCCCCCAGTCGGCGCGCTGCGAAGCTTTGCAGAGGGTGACTTCAAAAAATTTCTGCACGAGGGCGGCGTAGCCGATTTGTTCGAGGCCGAGGAAACGCGCGGCAATGGAGGTGTCGAAAATGTCGCTGGCCTCGAAGGACGGGTGGCGTCCGAGCAGACGCAGATCGTAATCCGCCCCGTGAATGATCACGGTGTGCGGGGTGAGAGACGCGTAAAAGGCGGAGAGGTCGAGCCCTTCGGCGAGCGGGTCGACCAGGAAGTAACCATCGGGCGAGCAGACCTGCACGAGACAGACCTTTTCGTGGTAGCTGTGCAGACTGTCGGCCTCGGTATCGAGTCCGATCACCTTGTGCGTGTCGAGGCGGGTGGTGAAGTCCGCGAGGTGTTCCGGCTTGGAGATCAAGGTTCCGCGGTGAAGGCCTGCTCGGGCGGGAGATCGCCGGCGCGACGGGCGCGCGGCTCACGGACTTCGGTGGTGCCTTCGCTGGGGGCGGTGACGAACGGGCCGCCGGCCAGCGGGGCGGGTTCGGTGAAGGCAACGTCAGGCACGTCGCTGAATTTGCCTTCGAGCGGGAAATCTTTGCGCAGGGGATGGTAAGGATAACCCTCCCACATGATGATGCGCCGGAGGTCGGGGTGCCGGGCAAAGCGGATGCCCATCATGTCCCACACTTCGCGCTCGTGCCAGTTGGCGGTCGGCCAGAGGTCGCAGACCGTGGGGACTTCGGGTTCGTCTTCGGGGGCGGTAGTCTTGAGGCGAAGGTGGAGGCCGTTCTGCAACGAATAGAGTTCGTAAACCACTTCGTAGCGCGGCTCGTGTTCAAAATGGTCGATGCTCGAAATATCGAGCAAGAAATCGAACCCGAGTTCGTCGCGGCAAAACTCGCAGACCGGGCGGAGGGCTTCAGGCTGGAGCAGCAGGGTGGTCTCGCCGCGGAAATCGACGCGACCGGTCAGGCCTGCACCGAAACGCGAGGCCAGGGCTGCGGCAACCTCGGGCAGCTTCATTCAGATTGAGGCGAGCAGCTCTTTTTTCTGCTCGAGGAAAGAATGTTCCCCCATGATTTTTTTCTGCAGGCGCATCAGGCCGTCGAGCAGGGCCTCGGGGCGGGGGGGGCATCCGGACACGTAGACGTCGACCGGAATGAGGTGGTCGATGCCCTGAAGAACGGCGTAGCTGCGATACATGCCGCCGGAGGACGCGCAGGCTCCCATGGCAATGACCCATTTTGGCTCGGCCATCTGGTCGTAAATCCGTTTGACCGCGAGGGCCATTTTGTAAGTCACGGTGCCGGCGACAATCATGACATCGGCTTGGCGGGGGGAAAAACGCATCACCTCGGCACCAAAGCGGGCGATGTCGAAACGCGCGGCACCCGCGGCCATGAGTTCGATCGCGCAGCAGGCCAGGCCCATGGGCATGGGCCAAAGCGAGTTGCTGCGCATCCAATTGATCGCGGTGTCAAGTTGGGTGAAAATGATATTGCCTTCAATTTTGGAATCGTAAGCGTAAGGGCTGCGGTCACTCATTGGCTGGCCCAAACCTAAGCTGGGCGGCGTCTTCTGACAAGCCGCGTTGCGCGTCCGGCGACGGCCGGAAGTCCGGATCCCAAGTGAGGAGGCCGAGGAGTTTTTCGCCGCTCTCCCCGAGGCGCGGTTGCTGGCGCGAGCCATCGATCAGTCGGCGGGTCAATTTGGCGTAAGGGAATTTTACCGGGGCGACCCATTCGACGCGCGGGGCGGAGGCGGGCTCGGACGAGGGCTCGATCCGGACGGGAAACCCGGGTGCGGTGAATGAAACCAGCCACGAGCGCACGCCGGCAGGATTGCCTTTGACCAGCCAAGGATAGCGGCGGGGGAGTTGGAAGTGCGGCGATGCCGGAATACGGACGCGGAAGAAAGGGTCTTCCTGCCTGATGAATTGGGGAAGGGTTAAATTCGGGTTTTTGCGTTGCTGGAGGTAGAATTCCGCGATGTCGAGGCCGATCAGATTGATCCCGTTGTAGAGTCCGTGTTTGTTCGGCGCGGGAAAATTGGCCGGGTGCCAGCTGGCGAATTGGTCGTGCCAGAGGAGGGCAACTTCGAGGTGCAGGTGGGCGCGGCGCTGGTTGAGGCCGGTGCCGGTCGAGCCGAGCAGGCCGATGCGGTCACCTCGCGCGATGTCCTGCCCGCGAAGTACTTCGATCGTGGCCAGGTGGGCATACAGGCTGAAGACGGGGGTGCCCTCGACTTGGTGTTCGATCACGATGAGTTTTCCGTAATTCGAATCTTTGGCATCGTTGCTCACGTGGACCACGCGTCCTCCCTCGATGGCGCGAATTTCGTCGAGTGGTCGACCGGAGGCGTCGCGGCGGAGGGGGCTCACATCAATACCTTCGTGGAATTTGGTCAGGAGAATTTTCCCCTCGACGCGCTGCTGATTGCGGGTGAAACCGTAGCTGCCCCCTTGCCATGGCCGGCTCTTCACGCCCTCGAAATTGCGGTCCGTATACATGTAAAACTCTTCCGGTTTTCCGCGGAAGAGCGCATCGTTGTCCGTGGGCAAGACGGGGGAAAAGGATCTCGCCGGCGTGATGGCGAGCAGGAAAAAAAAGGGGAGCAAGGCGGCGAAAGCTTTGATCATCGCTTTTTGCCGCTTTGGCCGATGACCGGGTAAGCCGCGGTGAGCAACTCCACCTCGGTGCTGTCGAGTCCGCGCGGGATACTGATAATGCCATCGTTGACGGGCCGGTCGACGACCAGATTGCTCACTTGGCGGCCGTTGAAAAAAACGGCGAGCAGGCGGCCGCTCCGTTCCATGGTGTGTTGTTTGAGCAGGCCGGAACCATGATTGTCGAGTTTGAGGTAGACCCCCTCTGAGCCGTCCGCGGCCGCGAAGGGAAAAACGGAGTGGATTTCGCGCTGGGTGATCAGGGGCATGCGGGAGAGAAAGGTTTCCCGGCCGCTGAGCAAGGTGGCGGGAAAGGCGAAGGTCGGGGCTTCAGCGGCGATACCTTCGCCGTGGATGCGCAATTCGACGACCGGCTTTTTCGCTCCGCCGGTGCTGAGCAGGGCAGCGGCGCAGAGGAGAAGAAAGGGGCGGGGCATACGAACAGGTAAACGGGGTGCGCGGGGAATTGCAACCGCACGTGCGGCGCGCTTAAATTGTGTTTTCATGCGAAGGGCCGGGCTTGCCATCATTTTTGCCGCGACGGTGACAGCCTGCGCGCCGCTCGAAGGGGAAAGCACGGGGGGCGCCACGGTGGCGGGCCCGGCCCTGCAAGCCAGCCTGCGGGCCGAGCCCGGCGAATTCAAGTTGTCCCAGCACCGCGTTGTCCGGGTCGTTTTCTCCCTGGTCAATACCTCGCGGCGTCAGCTGCGCCTTGATTTTCCGACCGGGCAACACTTGGAAGTTGCTTTGCGAAGCCCGGGTGGTCGGAGGATTTTTCTTTGGTCGGAGGACCGCAACTTCGCCCCAGAGGCCTCGTCGGTGGTCGTCAATCCCGGTGAGCGGCTCGAATACGAGGCCGAGGTGCCGACCCGTGAGATGGTGGCGGGCGGAATTTACGCGGTTGAGGCCTCTCTGCCCGGTTATCCCGCGACCGTGTCGACGATCTGCTTGGCTCCCGACTGATGCGCCACGCTTTGGGTTTGACCGGAAGCCGAACAGGCGCTTCTGTGGGGACCTTACGATGAGTGCCCCTCTGCGACTCGGCTGGTGTCTGATTTTTGCGGCCCTGGCCGGGTGCGCATCGCACGACCGGCGTTTGACCAGTTCCACCACGACCTATCTTACGTCCGGAGGTGGCGTGGTGGCCAAATCATCGGGCGTCGGCATCCAGGACACCGTGTCCTACTGGGACGGGGACGGCGTGCCCGGAACCTCTTCGATCACCATCAACCTGGGCGAGCAGAAAGCGTTCTTTTACAAGGACGGGCGTCTCGTCGGGGTCTCCATGATCTCCTCCGGCCGCGAAGGTTACCGCACTCCGTCCGGTCAATACAAAATCATCCAGAAAAGCAAAGACCACGTGTCGAATCTTTACGGGGACTACGTCGATCAAGACGGCAATGTCATGGTGGCCAATGTCGGGGTGAAGCGCGATGCCAAGCCGCCGGGCACCAGTTTCCGCGGGGCACCCATGCCCTATTTTTTACGTTTCCACGGCGGCTACGGCTTGCATGCCGGGTTTCTCCCGGGCTTTGCCGCCTCGCATGGTTGCGTGCGCATGCCCGAGCGGATGGCGCAAATTTTCTTCGCCAACGTTTCACGGGGTACGCCGGTGCGCGTGGTGAACTGAGGCCGTCGCCCGCATGAGTGGCGCGCCCGAATGGCTGGTCGGGGCACAGGTCCTCCAAGCGGCGGCAACCTTTGGCCTGACCGGCCTTATCTGGCTGGTCTATTTTGCGCAATAACCGGCCTTTGTCCGGGTCGGCGCGGCGGAATTCAGTGATTTTCACCGGCATCATTGCCGCTCGATCGGCGCGGTGGTCGGACCGTTCATGGTCCTCGAATTGCCCACCGCGGTCTTGTTGGCCTTCGCCCGCCCGGCCCCCTTTGGACTTGGCGGACCATGATGGGTTTGTTGTTGGTCATTTCGTTGTCGACTGCCTGCTGGCCGGTGCCGTTGCACGGGCGGTTGCCCCGCGAGGGGACGCGTCCGGAATCGGTCCGGGTTTTGGTCAACGGCAACTGGTTGCGCACTGTTTCGTGGACCGCGCACTCGGTGGGTTTCGCCTGCTTTTAGGCCCGCGGGTGCGCCTGGTCGTAAGCCTTCTTCAGTCTTTCGGTCGTCACGTGCGTGTAAATTTGGGTCGTCGAGAGACTGGCGTGCCCGAGCATACTTTGCACGCTGCGGAGGTCGGCGCCGGCATCAAGGAGGTGGGTGGCGAAACTGTGGCGGAGTTTGTGCGGGCTAGCCGGAACCGGGATCTGCGCGAGTCGGAGGTATTTTTTGACCAGCGACCAGATTGAGGTGGGACCAAGCCGTTGACGCAGCTTGCTCAGGAAGAGAGGTCCGGACTGCACCTTGGCTCGCAGGCGGTAATGTTGGATGGCTTCGAGAGCCGGCTGGCCCACGGGTACGATGCGTTCCTTGGATCCTTTGCCGAGAACCCGGACCGATCCGTCTTCAGGATTGATATCATGCACCGCGAGTCCTGCCAATTCGGCGAGGCGCAGTCCGCTCGAATAAAACAACTCAAGAATGGCCGTATCGCGCCAGGACAGCCAATCCGGTGCCTGTTTTTCGCACTTCGCTTCCCGTGGGGCCCGGAGCAATGAGTCGATCTGCGTGGTGGTGAGGACGACCGGAAGACGTTTCTCGGGTTTGGGCAGGGAGACCGCCATCAACGGGTTGGCGGCGAGACCTTTCCGCTCGCAAAGAAAGCGGTAAAAGCTGCGCAGTGCGGCAAAGTCGAGACGGATCGTGGCACGAGCGCGGTCGCGCTTCATCAGGGCGAAGAGGTAAGCGCGGAAATCATCGGCCGTGGCCTCGGGCCAGGACTTTGCACCGAGGAATCCCGCCGCGGCGGTCAAGGCGCGATCGTAGTTGCTCACGGTGCGCGGCGAGGCGTTGCGTTCAGCGCGCAGGTAATCGAGATAAGCCGGCGCGAGAGAGTCGTCGGGTGCGGGCACGGACGCAGACTAACCCGCGCCGTGGCGGACGGGAATCCCGGTCTCGGCCCTCCTTTCAGGGATACTGACGCCCCATGGGGACACCGAGCGGCGGCTCTGCGGTCGAGCCAACCTCTCCCTCGCGCATCGTCGCGCGTTCAAAGTGGAGCACCCCGCGCCGGGTCTCCGCGCCGTCGGGTGAGGTGGCCACAATGGGAACGGCAAATTCCCCCTCGGGCAGGACGAAGTGGTCAGGGAGAGTTCCGTCGGGACGGATCAGGATTTCTTTGCCGTCGACCGTCACTTTGGCGCCTGGCCGGGTGCCAGCGTAAAAAATGACCTCGGCATTGAGGGGCAGGAAGAATTCGCGGCCCCCGGACCGCCTTGCTGCCCCGCTGCTCATGGTCCCCCGGTTCGAGAGCGCGGCGGATGACCAGCTGCCCGGCGCGATTTCCTACCATGCGCCGGAGAAAAGACCCGCGCCGCTGGATCCCGGGGAGCCGGCCAATGCGCCGGAGGTGAGCGGGCCGGTTTGGGTGTCGAGGAGACGTTCGAGAGCGGTGCGTTGCGCGGGGCTCAGTCGATCGACCGGCAGCTCTCCGCGCCCTTCGAAGCGGGCCAGGGTGTCGTTCCGGCTTTCGTCCCCGCGCCTTGCTCTGCGGATTATCTCCCCGAGTGGTTGACGGGTGGCCTGTAAGGGGAGGTTGGCGAAAACGGGCTGGCCGAATCCCGCGACGGTGTCACGCGGGGTGAGCACCGTGCCGCTGCGGACAAGTGTTTGCCACCGGGTGCCGCGGTAAAAGCCAAGTTCGACCAAATATCCCGCGTCGGCTTGCTGGACCGCGAGATACCACGTGTTGGTTTCGGCCGGCACGGGCACCTCGGCTTCCGGGTCATCCGCTCCGGTCCGAGCGTGGCGCAGGTAGATGGTCTCCTTGACCCCAGCGGTCAAGGCGTCATCCCAATAACAAAAAAGCCAGTGCGGTTCCTGCGCAACGACGAAAATGCGCTCTTCACCGTAGCTGCGGGGAAGGTCACCCAAGTGATCAAGGTCCATGCTGACCCTTTTTTTGACGCGAGCCCGCTTGGCCGGCTTTCGGACGGCGGCTTGGCGGAGTCTTTTGCCTGTCTTCGCGGATTCTCCGTCCCCGGTGGCGGCTTGGCTGCCAGCCGGCGCTTTTTTGCCTTTCGTTTTCGCGCTTTTGAGCGCGGACTTGACCGTTTTTTTCATAGTGGGGTTTGCGCTTGGGCGCACCATAGCGCGGACGAATCTCCAGGCAAAAGGCCGCAGGGCAAGATATTGCTCAAGGCCGATCCTTCCGGAGGAACCCGTCCCGTCCGTATTTGGATGTTCGCAGGTCAGTGGTCTCTGCCTCGAAATTCTCTGGAGGCTTCCACGCCTCGGTTTGCCATGCCAGGGTGGAGGCCAGGCGTTGACCGAAGTCGGCCTCAAGGCCTGACTGCCGGACTGATCCTTGGTGGAGGAGTCCGCGCTTTGTGCGCCGCTGCGCTCCTCCCGCGACCTTGCGATTTCCGTCGACCAGATCGTAACGGACGGGTCCGGCAAAGCAGGCCGCAGCACCCTGGGCCGCGCCCTCGAAAAGAGCCGCCTCGCATCCGGCTGCATGGAGGGCCGACGCGAGCGCGAGGTGCAGCACGCGGTAGCTTTCAGCAGGCCGCAGCACCGACCAGGACTCGGAGCGCGGGGCGATCAGCGAAAAGGTGAAGTCGCCGTCGTGCAGCACAACGCCGCCGCCGGTCCAACGGCGGCAAACCGGCCAGCCGGGACGGGTTGCCTCGGCCTCCGCCCACGGGACGAAAAAGCCGATGCTGACCCACGATTCGCTCCAGCGGAAGACCCGGAGCACCGGGTTTTGGGCGTGGGCCAAGAGCACCTCGTCGCAGGCCATCTGGGCGGGTCCGCCGCGCGGCGTCGGGTCGAGCCAAAGCGAGAGTCGGTTGAAAAGATGCGCCATGGCTTTCTTATAGACGCACAACCCGCTCGGCGGCCAGTGGGGTCTTGGGCCCACGCGGACGCTTCCCATCGGGCAGCTCCCCCCGTTAAGATGCAGATTCATGGCGAAACCAGCACTTGGACGAGGACTCGGCGCACTGATTGCTCCGGCCAAGACAGCCGCCGAGGCGGTTGCCGCGGCAGAAGCGGCGGGCGAACGTGTTCATTCCGTCCCGCTGACCTCGGTCGTGCCCAGTCCGTGGCAACCTCGCACCACGTTTTCGACGGACCATCTGGCTGAACTGGTGGCCTCGATCCGCGAGAATGGCATTATCCAGCCGCTCATCGTGCGCCGGGTCAACGGTCTCTTCGAACTCATTGCCGGCGAGCGCCGCTGGCGCGCTGCCGGGCAGGCCGGGCGCACAGAGGTTCCGGTCATCGTTCGCGAGGCCACCGACCTCGAAGTGCTCGAATTCGCGCTGGTCGAAAACCTGCAACGCGAGGACCTCAACCCGATCGAGGAAGCGCAGGCCTACAAGCGCCTGGCCGAGGAATTCAAATTGCGCCAGGACGAGATGGCCAAAAAAGTCGGCAAGAGCCGCGCCGCGGTGGCCAACACCATGCGCCTGCTTGAATTGGATGGCGAATTACAAACCCATCTCGTGCAGGCGCGCCTCACGGTCGGACATGCCAAGGCCCTGCTCGGCCTGCGCACGACCGAGGAACAGCGCATGGTGGCGGGGCAAGTCATGCGGAAACATCTCTCGGTGCGCGCCACCGAGGACTTGGTGAACACCACCCTGACCCAAGATGGCGTGGTCCGGAAAGGACGCACCCGGCAAAAGCGTGCGAACTCCGCGGCCCTTCAGCATTTGGAAAACCGCCTGCAAGAGCATTTTTCAACCCGCGTGGAAGTGCAGCATGGCGAGGAGAAAGGGCGGATTCTCCTCGAGTATTACGGCAACGACGACTTGCAGCGGCTCCTCGGGCAGCTAGGGTTGAGCCCAGAATAAAATTATGCCCGCCCAAATCACCTCTCCGCTCCGCCGCTTGATCAACTGCCTCGACAGCGATTATTTCGAGGGTGATGCCCAGGTGATCCGCAACCAGCCCGAGCGCATGGAGTGGCGGCGCCTTGTGCCCTTCATCATTCTGCACCTTGGTTGCCTCGGGGTCATCTGGACGGGATGGAGTTGGGTCGCGCTGGCCACCGCGGTATTTCTTTACTTTGCCCGCATGTTTCTCGTCACCGGCTTTTACCACCGCTATTTCAGCCACAAAACGTTCCAGATTTCGCGGGCCGGACAATTCATTGTCGCGTTTCTTGGTCTGACCTGCACGCAACGCGGTCCGCTCTGGTGGGCCTGGGTGCATCGTCATCATCACAAGCACTCGGACGAGGAAGAGGATTTCCATTCGCCCGGCGTGCAGGGGTTCCTTTGGTCGCACATTGGTTGGATTACGAGCAGTTGCAATTTCCCGACCGACTATTCGCGGATCAAAGACCTGGCCAAGTTTCCCGAGCTGGTTTTCCTCAACCGCTTCGACCTTATCGGTCCCATTTTTCTCGCCGTCGTCATGCTCGGTTGGGGCTGGCTCCTGCAGGCCTTTTTCCCGGTGCTCGGCACCTCGCCGCTGCAGATGTTGATCTGGGGATTCTTCATCAGCACCACTTTCCTTTTTCACGGCACCTCGTGCATCAATTCGCTGGCCCATGTCCTGGGCCGGAAGCGTTATGAGACGAGAGATGACAGCCGGAACAGCATGATTCTCGCCTTCATCACGCTGGGCGAGGGGTGGCACAACAACCACCATCGTTATCAGGCCGCCACGCGGCAGGGTTTCTACTGGTGGGAGTTCGATCCGACTTACTACACGCTCAAGGTGCTCTCATGGCTCGGAATGATCAAAAATCTGCGCGCGGTGCCCGATTCGGCTTACCGCGAGGAGGACCAGATCGGCGGGCGGGCCTCGGCGTGAGTTTGTCTTGGTTTGTCGGGACGGTTAATGACCGTCGGTGCTTTTTTCCTTCTTCTGACGGGCAGAGACCGTCGCTCCAGCCGGAGGGAGGATGAACAGAACACGTTTGGCCGTCATCGGCGGCGGCATCGCCGGACTGGGCGCGGCATGGTTGCTTCGGCGGCGCTACGACGTCACGGTCTTCGAGCGGGAGGGGCACATCGGCGGTCATTCGAACACCGTCGAGGTGGACGAAGACGGGCGGCGGGTGCCGATCGACACCGGGTTCATGGTCTTCAACAAGGTGACCTATCCGTATCTGCTGCGCTTGTTCGAAGAGTTGCAGGTGCCGATCAAGCCGACCGAGATGAGCTTCAGCGTGCGCCACGAGGGGTTCGATCTGGAGTACAACGGGATGGGCTTGAACCGCGTTTTTGCCCAACGGCGGAACTTGGTGCGACCGCGCTTCCTCCAGTTGCTCGCCCAGATCATGCGTTTTTTCCGCGTGGCCAACGCGGCCTTGGGCGACAAGGAGCTCGAGTCGATGTCGCTCGATGAATTCGTGCGCCGCCACCGCCTGGGCGATGATTTTCTGCGTCTTTACCTCGTGCCGATGAGCGCTTCGATCTGGAGTATCACCCCGGGCGGCGCGCTGGATTTTCCGGCGGCCACGCTGATCCGCTTTTTCCACAACCACGGATTCCTCGGGGTTGGCACGCATCATCCGTGGTTCACGGTGGACGGCGGATCGCGCGAATACGTGAAACGCATGGTGGCCGATCTGCCCGGCGCACGGGCCTCCGTGCCGGTGGCCGGCGTCGAGGCGGGGAATCACGGAGTCACGGTGCGGACCAAGGACGGCCAAGCTCACTCCTTCGATCGTGTCATCATGGCCGCGCATGCCGACGAGTCCCTCGCCATGCTGGCGCAGCCCAGTCCATTGCAGGAGAAGTTGCTCTCCGCCTTCCGTTATCAGTCCAACCAGACCGTGTTGCACACCGACGCCTCGGTCATGCCGCAGCGCAATCTGGCTTGGGCGGCGTGGAATTACCGCATGGAGCCGAGTGCGGAGGGGGAGCGTCCATCGACGCATTACTACATGAACCGCCTCCAGGGAGTCTCAGAACTCCGCAACTATTTTGTCAGCCTCAACTACGCCGACCGCATCGACCCGGCCACCGTGCTCTGGAAGACCGAATACACGCACCCGGTCTTCGACCGCGGCGCGCTGGCCGCGCAGCATCATCTGCCCTCGATCAATGCCGAGTCGAGCGGCCAGCGGGTCTTTTTCAGCGGCAGTTATTTCCGCTACGGCTTCCATGAAGATGCCTTCGCCTCGGCCGTGCAATGCGCGCACGCGGTGTGCGGGGAGGATCCTTGGCGGTGAGATATGTCATGAGCAGGGCGCTGGCATGGGCTCTGGTCAGGGGGCACGGGCGTCCCGCCCGTGGTGTCATGAGTTCACGGGCGGGACGCCCATGCCCCCTGGGTTGGCAACGCTTGAGAGGTTTTCTTCATCGGCCATGAACTCTTGCTTCTACGAGTGCGACGTCTTCCACCGGCGCCTGCGGCCCAAGCAGCATGAATTTCTTTACCGCGTTTTTTATTTCTACCTCGATCTCGCCGAGTTGGACGTCGTGGCACGGAAGCTGAAAATTTTCGGGGTCAATCGTCCGAACATTTACAGCCTGCGTGACCGCGACCATCTGCAATACGGCCCCGGGGAGCGTCCGATCGCGGACAACGTGCGCGAGTTCCTCGGGCGCGCGGGGTGCCCGCTGGAGGAGGGCGGCTCGATCCGCATGCTCTGTTTCCCGCGGATGCTTGGTTACACCTTCAATCCCATCACCATTTATTTCTGCTTCAGGGCTGACGGCACCCCGCATGGGTCTGTCGTGCAGGTGGGCAACACGTTCCGCGAATTGAAGCCGTATCTGGTGCCGCGCACCCCGGATGGTCAGTGCGACTTCGAGGTGCGGGTGCCGAAGGACTACTATGTGTCGCCGTTCAGTCCGGTGGATCTCGACTTCCACTTCCGCTTTCACCTGCCGGACGAAAAGCTGCGCGTCTTCATTGATGACTACGATGCGGAGGGCAAAGTGCTGATCAGCACGCTGACCGGCCGGCGCAAGGAAATGACCTTCGGTAACCTCCTCAGTTTCACGGCCAGGTTTCCCTTTATCACCCTCAAGGTCATCGGGTTGATCCACTGGCAGGCGCTGCGCCTCTGGCTCAAGCGTGTGCCGTTTTTCCGGAAAGAGACGCGTACCGAAGAGCAGCGTGGTGTTTTACGTCCGCACAAGTCCTTGCCGAAGTAGCTTTGCTTGGATTGGTTGCCTGGCGGCTGAGAGGATGCGGTCGGTCTTCAGAATCCATTACTTACACATATCAATGTGGGAAGTTCTCCGTGGAATCAGCTTCCAACGTGCTGTGGCCGAGCAACTCGGTGAACAGACGACCCACCCGTTGGACAACTCGAAGAGCTCAATGACTTCCCCCTTCGCCACCTTCTGTTTAAAAAAACGGTTCTCCGCATAATCTGCTGTGATTTGTATCAGGCGGGGGAGAGGTCGAGTTTACCGAGGAAGAAGAGAACACGGGTGCGGAGGTTTTCAAAGCAGGCGAGGCCGCGGGCGTTGGCGATGATGCGGGCCACTTGTGAGTTGATGCCCTCGGAGGCCGCGTTGGTCATGCGGTGTTTGAGGTAGTTGAGCAGGCCTGGCAGGTGGCGGACGAACATCTCGGCCACCTTCTTCATCGGCGTCAGCGCGCTGCGGGTGACTTGGGCCAGCCAGTCAGCGAAAAATTTCCGTGCGGCCCCTTCGTAGCAATACTGCCAAAAGGCCCCGAAGGTTTCTTTCAGCCGCCAAGCTCGGCTGGTGCGAAGGTTCAGGTGGTAGAGTTGCCGGAAAGAGGGCTGCAAGCGGAGATCGGGAAAGTTCCGCAGCCAAAGGTATTTGCTGCCCTTGAGGGTTTGTCGGCCCGAGGAGGCCAACTCTCGATGCTCGGCCTTGCGCACGGTGTCGACCGCTTTGTTGAGATAAGCGCAGAGATGGAACTTATCATGGACGATGTCTGCCTTCGGCAGCACTCCCTGCACGGCGTTGCGGTAGGGGCTCCAGATGTCCATGGCCACGGCTTTGACCCCCGCCTGCTGCGTGGCATCGAGCCTTTGCAGCAGCTCCCGCGCCTGTTTCTCCTTGCGACCTTCCACCAAGTCCCAGACCCGGCCACCTTCGAGATCATTAAGCATGGTGGCGTAAACATGCCCGCGCCGAAAACTCTTTTGCCTCGGCTTGGCCTCGCTCTTAAGAGCTGCCTTCGGCAGGCTATCTCCACTGCGCTGCGGTTCGTCCAAGCCCAAGTAGGCGATCGGCTCGCGCTTCCGCCGCTCCAAGCCCCTGTCTACGGAGCTCTTCATGATCGCGTTGACCGTGTGCCAATTCAGCCGCATGACCTTGGCCACCTGGCTCACGCTGCCGCAGGCCTGCAACCACACCACCACCGCCTGCGCCATCAGCCTCGTCACCCGCTGGTAACGCTCGGCCCACGGCACCGCCACCTCCTCAACCCGCCCGTCGGCATACTTCACGCTGGGAACCCGCGCGCTGATCACCGTCTCAAACTGGCAGGTGTCCAAATGCCGCCACCGGCGTTGCCTCCACTGGTGCACATGCGCCGGCCCTTGCGTCGCCGGATCACCCCACTTCGTCCCCGGTTCCACCCCCACGTGCACCACCACCCGCTGGGCTGCTCGATCCAGTTCCACTTGCTCAACCTTCCAAGGCCATTGCAGCCCCAGAACCTGCTCGTAAAATTCGCTGTTCTTCACCCAGCCTCTTAACCACCAACCGGCCCAACCCAGCAAGCTTTCACAGCAAATCACGCGAAGAACCTCTTTTCATGACACTATGGAACCTGAGACGGAGACACGCCGCATTAGCAAGTCTGCGGCAAGCGGGCGCCCGCGTCGCTGGCTTGCCATTCAGGCGGACGGACGCGAGCCTTTAAATTCTCTCTCGCGAATATGAATTACACCCCGATTCTTTTTTCTGCTTTGTCCCGCATGCAACGGGGGCGGCTGCGCCTTGTTTTGCCAGACGGATCAGAAAAAAGCTTCGGCGGGTTGGGGGAGGAGCCGCGGGCGGAGATTCGGGTCAAGGACGTGGCATTTTTCCGGACCTGCGTGCTTTACGGGCCGGTCGGGTTTGGGGAGGCGTATACGGACGGGTGGTGGGAGACGGAGGATTTGGTCGGGGTGATTGCCTGGTTTATCCACAATGCCGACGAGTCGACGGTGCTGGAGGGATCGGGGCGGACGGACCTGCGGATCGGGCTGATGAATTTCGCGCACAAGGTGGCGCACCAGCTGCGGCCGAACAGCCGGTGGAACAGTCGGCGGAACATCCAAGAGCACTACGATCTGAGCAATGAGTTCTTCGCGCTGTGGTTGGATCCGACCATGACGTATTCGGCCGCCTATTGGGATCAGCCGGGCGCGACGCTGGAGCAGGCGCAGGTGCGCAAATACGATGTGCTCTGCCGCAAGTTGCGGTTGCAGCCGTCGGATCAGGTGCTGGAGATCGGGAGCGGGTGGGGCGGGTTTTCTATGCACGCGGCGCAAAAGTTTGGATGCCGGGTCACCACGGTGACAATCTCGCAGGCACAGTTTGACGAGACGGCGCGTCGGATCGCGGCGGCGGGGTTGAACGACCAGATCAATCTGCGACTGACCGACTACCGGGAGCTGACCGGGCAGTTCGACAAGATTGCGTCGATCGAAATGCTTGAGGCGGTGGGGGACAAATACCTCGACGGGTATTTCGCGCAGTGCCACCGCTTGCTCCAGCGCAAGGGTCTGCTCGGGTTGCAATACATCACGTGTCCGGATGCCCAATACGAGGTGCTGCGGCGCGGGGTGGATTTCATCCAGCGGCATGTTTTTCCAGGCTCGCTGCTCAACAGCATCGGGCGGGTCAATACGGCGCTGAATCGCACGGGGGATTTGTTCCTCCACGATTTGGACGACATGGGACCGTATTACGCGCGGACGTTGCAGGTCTGGCGGGAGAATTTCCACCGCGTGCTCGCCGCGGTGCGGGGGCAGGGGTTTGACGAGACGTTCCTGCGCAAGTGGGATTACTACCTGGCCTATTGTGAAGCGGCGTTTGCCACGCGTCATATCAGTGTGGTGCAAGCCATTTATACCCGGGCGGACAATGAGACGCTCGATCTTTCGACCGGCCTGAATCGGGGGTGCTCATGATGCCGGAGTGGGCGGAGTTCTGGCGGTTGATGGCTTTCGCGCTGGCCATTCCGCTGATCATGATGGCCGGCGTGTGGGTCATGGCCCGCGTGCTGAACAATGCGGGAATCGTGGATATTTTTTGGTCCTACGGCTTCATCCCGGTGGTCTTGGCCGGGGCTGTGCTGGGGGCAGGGGATACCACACGCAGCTTCCTCCTTGTCTTGATGGTGACCATTTGGGCGGCGCGGCTGGGGACCTATTTGTGGATCCGGGTGGCCCGGCATCACCCGGAAGAGGACGGGCGCTACGCGGCGCTGCGGCAGCAGTTTCCGAAGCACACGTGGGCCATGTTTTTCGGGTTTTTTGAGGCTCAGGGGGTGCTTATTGCCTTATTGAGCGTCCCCTTCGTCTTGGTCTTCCTTAATGGTGCGCCGGGCTTGGGTTTCTTCGAGTATGCCGGGGCGGGGCTCTGGTTGCTGGCCATACTGGGGGAAGCGGCCTCCGATGCGCAGCTGAACCGGTTCCGGTCGGATCCGGCCAACAAGGGGAAAACCTGCCGGCTCGGGTGGTGGAAGTATTCGCGTCATCCCAACTACTTTTGCGAGTGGCTAGTTTGGGTCGCGTATTTTACCTACGCGCTGGGCTCGCCGGGTGGGTGGATCGCGGTTTATGCTCCCGCCTTGATGTATTTGTTTTTGACCAAAGTGACGGGGATCAAAGCGACCGAGGAGCACGCCGTGCGGTCGCGGGGCGAGGATTACCGGGAGTATCAGCGGACCACGAATGCCTTTTTTCCGTGGTTTGTGCGGAGGGGATAATGGGGGCTGAAGATACAACGGCCGGCGCCGGAGCCGAGTCTGCGAGACGGCCCTTAGGCCCTAAACCCGCGCGTTGGCGGGTGTGTGCTGGGAGTAACTGGGGCGGCAAAGCCCAGGGGGAACGGGCGTTTGCCTATGGGCTATCTACGTCCCGCTTTGGCGGGACTCCGGTTCGCCCGTTTTCCGAAAGACCATGCGGGCGGGACGCCCGTGACCCAAATCATTGGGGTGTGGCATCGGCATCCTGCCGATGGGTTTGGATCGTGACGGGCGGGACGCCCGTGCCCCCTGCCCAAACCAGAAGTCGACTCGCGCGGCGGGTGTGGTTGGGGAGTAACTGGGGCGGTGTTCCCATTCGTTTCGACGCCGGGGACGGCGCCGCTACATTTTGTAGCGTCGGCGTCCCCGCCGACGGAACAAGAATGACGCCATGAGTGTTCTCGACCGCATTTTGGAAAAAGGGTTGCTGCCGGATTTTCTCATCCGTGCGGGGATTCATCAGTTGTTGGCGCGCAAGCTGAAGGAGGAGAACCGCGGCGGGGTCGAGGCGCAGCAGAAGGCGTTGCTAGATTTCGTGCGCGAGCTGAAGACCCTGCCTGTCGCGGTGAAGACGCAGGAAGCGAACGAGCAGCACTACGAGGTGCCGACGGAATTTTTCAAATATGTGCTCGGTCCGCGTCTGAAATACAGCAGCGGGCTTTGGTCCGGCCGGCATACCAGCTTTGCGGAATCGGAGGAGGCGATGTTGGCTCTGAGCTGCGAGCGGGCGAAGTTGGAGGACGGCCAGCGGGTCCTGGAGCTGGGTTGCGGCTGGGGATCTTTGACCTTGTGGATGGCGGAGAAGTATCCGCATTCGCGGATCCTCGGGGTGTCGAACTCGAGGACCCAGAGGGAATACATCATGGCCGAGGCGGCGCGGCGGGATTTGGGCAATCTGGAAATCCAGACCGCGAATGTGGCGGAGCTGGATTTGCGACAAGGGGAGTTCGACCGTGTGGTCTCGGTCGAGATGTTCGAGCACATGAAAAATTACGAACTGCTCCTGCGCAAGGTGGCGTCATGGATGAAGCCCGGCGGGCTCCTCTTCGTGCACATTTTCACCCACCGCACGCTGGCCTATCACTTTAGGGGCACGGATCCGAGCGACTGGATCACGCGGTATTTTTTCGAGGGCGGGACCATGCCGTCGGATGATTTGCTGACCTATTTCCAGGATGACCTGAAATTGCGGGATCACTGGTGTGTGAACGGCACGCATTACGCGCGGACGTCCGAGGCCTGGCTGAGGAATATGGATCGCCACGCAGCGGAGATCACCCCGATCCTTGCGGCGACTTATGGGCCGGAGAATGTGACCAAATGGCGGGTCTATTGGCGGGTGTTTTTCATGGCCTGCGCGGGACTTTGGGGTTACCGCTACGGCGAAGAATGGATTGTCTCGCATTATCTTTTCACCAAGTGAGGACGACACTTTGTGCCGCTCTGGTCTGGGCCGGGGTCTCGAGCGTCTACGGTGCTGCGGAGTGGATCGAGCAAGGCGACAGCCTGGACCGCCAGTTCAAGTCGGCCGAGGCGCTGGCTGCTTACCAAAAAGCGGCCGGCCAGCGTCCGGGTGATGCGGCGTTGCAGCGCAAGATCGCCAAACAATATGTCGAGATGGTCTTGGACGCCCCTTCGCGCGCGGCAAGGTTGCGCTTGGCCACCCTCGGCTTTGAGACGGCGCGGAAAGCAAAGGACTTGGCGCCCCGGGATCCAGCGACCCGGGTCACGCTGGCGATCGCGGCAGGCCGCCTGGCTTTTTACAGTGAGGCACGCCGGCGCCTGGAACTTTCGCGGGTGGTCAAGTCCGAGTCGGACGAAGCGGTCAGACTTAATCCCCGCTATGCTCTCGGGTGGCACGTTCTCGGGCGGTGGAACTACGAGATCGCCAACCTCAATACCCTGCTGCGGGTTTTAGCCGAAGCGATCTACGGGAAAATGCCGCCGGCCAGCAACGAGGAGGCCATCCGCTGTCTGCAGAAGGCGGTGGAATTGGAGCCCGGCAACGCTCTTTTTCACGCCGAACTCGGGTGGGCCTATCTTAGGGTCGGGCGCAAGAATGAGGCGCGTCGGGAGTTGCAGAGGGCAATCAGCCTGCCCCAGCGCAGCCGCGATGATGCGGGCGCCCAAAGCCGGGCCAAGGAATCCCTTCGCCAAATGTAATCTCCATGATTCACCCAAAAATCCTCATTCTCACCACCGGTTTTGGTGACGGTCACAATTCGGCCGCCCGCAACGTGCGCGACGCCTTTGATCCCAACGGCGGTTACCACACCGAGGTCCGCGACCCCTATGTCGAGGTCAACCCGCGCGCCTCGAAGATCCTGCAAGTGGCCTACAATTTTTCCATCCAGCGCGTACCGGTGACCTGGAAAGCTTTTTTCTGGCTCTATGACAAGACTCCGGTCTTCGATTGGACTTTGCCGACTTTGGGTAACCTGAAAGCAGCCCTGCGGGATTTGCTGCGCGAGAAAAAACCGGCGGCGGTCATCACGACTTATCCGGTTTACAGCTATTTGCTCAGCGAGCTGATGGAGAGCGGCGAGGTGCTGGCTTGCCCGCATTTCATGGTGGTGACCGATTCCATCGTGATCAACCGTGTCTGGAACCTCGCCCCGGCCGACTGGGTCCTGGTGGCCAATGAGCCGACGCGCGAGGCTATGAGGCAAGGCGGGACACCGCCGGAGAAAATTGTCGTGCTCGGCTTTCCGGTCAGTCCGCGCTTCGAAGCGTTGGCCCGTCGCCCGCTGCCGCCGGGGCCACCTTGGAAAATACTTTATTTGCCCTCCGGTTCCCGCCGCACGGTCTCGGGGGTGGTGCGGGGGCTGACCGCGTTGCCGGGTGTCGAGTTGACCGTGGTGACCGGGCGGCACAAGCATCTGCACGGATTTTTGAAACGGCTCGATTTGCCGGTTGGCGCCTTCAGCCTCCTGGGCTGGACCGAGCGCATGCCGGAGTTGTTGGCCGAAAGCCATCTTTTCATCGGCAAGGCCGGCGGAGCCATCGTGCAAGAGACCCTGGCCATCGCTCGCCCCATGATCATCAGCCACGTTGTCGCGGGGCAGGAGGAAGGCAATGTGACCCTCCTGGCCGAGATCGGCGCGGGTGCGCTGGCGACCAGTCCGGAAAAAATCATCGGCACGGTGCAGCGTGCACTGCTCGAAAATGGCGGGTCCGAGTGGGCGCGCTGGCGGGAAAATTTGCTCAAGGTCAGCCATCCCGCAGCGGCGCGCCAGACTGCGGAATTTGTGGTCTCGAAGTTGTAGAGATCCGCCACTAAGGGAGCGGCCTTCTGCCTCAAAATGTTCCGGAGGAAGACCCGCCGCCGGATCCGCTGCGGCCCGACCAGGCCATAAGCCGCTCGGCGTCGTCAAAGATGTATCTCGTTTTGCTCCCGAGTTGCACCAGAATGACCTCCCGGCCGTTGAAGCGTCCGCTCGAGACAAGGCAACGGCCGGCGGCATGGGTATAACCTGTTTTCATCCCGTTGTAAGCGGACGAGCGTGCGAGCAGTTTGTTGGTCGTCTCGAGCCGGGTGACCTGCCCGGTGTTGTGCCGGAAGAAGACGGTGCGCTGCTGCATCATGTGGCGCAGGGTGGGATCGCGGTAGGTGAGGAAGGCGATACGCGCGATGTCTCGGGCGGTGGAAAATTGGCTGGCCGGCAGGCCGTGGCTGTTGGCGAAATAGGAATTCCGCGCCCCAAGCGACCACGCAGCACGGTTCATCTGGCTGGTGAAAGCGGCTTCGGTGCCGCTGTGGTCCCGGGCCAGGGCGGCACAGGCGTCATTCGAACTTTTCACCATGATGGATTGAAGCAAGTCGCGCCGCGCGTGGCGCTCGCCGGGACGGAGACCCAAACGGGTCGGCTCGACGCGCGTGTCTTCGGGCGCAACGGTGACCAGCGTATCGAGGTTACCGCGACGGCTGACCAGCAAGGCGGTGAGTAGTTTCTGGGTACTGGCCGGCACCCGGCGGGCATCGGCATTTTTTTGGAAAAGGACCTTTCCGCTGCGGGCATCGATCAAGATGGCCGACTGCGCGGTAAGGCTGGGGGCGTTGGCCGGCCAGATCGGCGCATGGCTCGGGGCAGCGGCCACGGGTGAGGTTGCCGCGCTGGCGCGGCGGACCTCGCGGGTCGAGGTGGCGCAACCGGCGAGGAAGAGGAGGAGCACGAGCAGGAGGCACGCTTTCATGAATATTTTTCGACCATGGCGTAAGCGTTGTGGTTGTGGATGCTCTCGAAATTCTCCGCTTCGACCTGCCACCAGGTGATGCGGGGATCGGCGTTGACTTGGGAGGCGATATTGCGCACCAGGTCTTCGACAAAAACCGGATTGGCATAGGCGCGTTCGGTCACTGCTTTTTCGTCCGGGCGTTTTAATACGCTGTACAACTCGCTGCTGGCCGAGCGTTCGATGAGGGAGACCATTTCGGGCAGGGGCAACCGGGCTGCGCAGCGCAAGCGGAGGGTGACTTGTCCCCGTTGATTGTGTGCGCCGCTCTCACTGATTGCTTTGGAGCAGGGACACAAGGTGGTGACATTGGCCACCACGGTCGTGAGCAGGTCGTGGCCCTCCCGATCGGCCGTCGCGGTGAAGCGTGCCGTGTAGTCGACCAGACCGGGTGCGCCGGTCACGGGAGCTTTTTTCTCGAGGAAAAAGGGAAACTCGAACTCGAGATGGGCCCGCTTGCTCTGCAGCCGGTCGATGAGCGAGCGCAAGAGCTTTTCGATGTCCTCGGGGTGCAGTACGGGACCATGGGCCTGGAGAACCTCGAGAAAGCGGCTCATGTGAGTGCCTTTGAATTCCTGGGGCAGCTCGACGGTGAGTTGCACCATGGCGATGGTGCTTTGCGGGTCGCCGGGGCCCACCGCGACTTGGATGGGAAATCGGAGGTTCTTCACTCCGACCCGGTCGATCACAATGCGCCGGTGGTCGGACTCGCTTTGGGTGTCGAGCAAGGTGGTTGCACGGTCCTCCGGGTGCTTCATGAAAGCGAAGCTTACCCTGATTCAGGCTGGGGGGCAAAAGTGAATTGTCCGGTTGGCCGGGCGGGTGGTGGCGGTTACGCTGTCCGCGGCCATGAAACTCACGGTGAACGAAATCTACCAGTCGGTGCAGGGCGAGAGCACCTGGGCCGGGCTGCCTTGCGTTTTTGTCCGCCTGACCTTTTGCGACCTGCGCTGCACCTACTGTGATACCGAGTATGCCTTTTATGTGGGGAAAAAAATGCCGCTCGGGGAGATTGTGGCCGCCGTCCGGGTCTTCGGGTGTCCGCTCGTCGAGGTAACCGGGGGTGAACCGCTCCTGCAGCCGGCCTGTGAGCCGCTCTTGGCCATGCTCTGCGCGGCGGGTTTCACCGTGTTGTTGGAGACTTCGGGAGCGCACGATATTTCGGCGGTTGACCCGCGGGTCCACCGCATCATGGACCTGAAAACACCTTCAAGCGGGGAATGCGCGCGCAATCTTTACGCCAATATCGCGCAGCTCACGGAGCGCGACGAGGTGAAGTTCGTGCTCGGGTCGCGGGAGGACTACGAGTGGGCGCGGGGCATGATCGAGGAGCACAGCCTGGCCGGAAAAGTCCGGGCGGTCCTGCTCAGTCCGGTCTTCGGGAGAATTGCCCCCAGTGACATCGTCGCCTGGATGCTGGAGGATCATTCGCCGGCGCGCTTCCAGTTGCAGATGCACAAGTTCATCTGGGAGCCCAAGGCGCGGGGCGTTTGACCGTTTGCCGCGGGGCGGGCGGCGGGGTAGAAGAAGGGCGATGAAGATCACGCTGACCAAAATTTTCCACTTCGAGGCCGCGCACACCCTGCCCAACGTACCGCGCGACCACCAATGCGCCCGGATGCACGGCCACAGCTACCAAGTGGAGGTCTCGGCAGCAGGCTCCGTCGGCGCGGAGTCGGGCTGGCTGATGGACCATGCGGAAATCAGCAAGGCGGTCAAACCCCTCATCGCGCGGCTCGACCACCGTTATCTCAACGATATCCCCGGCCTGGAAAATCCGACGTTCGAACAGTTGGCCGGCTGGCTCTGGCGGGAACTCAAACCGCAGTTGCCGCATCTCAGCGAGATCGCCATTCACGAGACGCCGACCTCGCGGTGCATTTATCGCGGTGATTGAACTGCACGCAGCGGGTTTTAAGCGCGCAGCGAAATGTCCTCGACGCGCGCGGCCAAAAAGCGGCTGAGGAAATAGTAAAGAACGAGGACCGGCAGGGTGACAAGGAGCGCGCCTGCGGCAAAGAGACCCGTCTCGCCCGCCATGTTCCCGTTGTGCAGCAGGCGCAGTCCGACCGGCAGGGTGAACATTGAGGAGTCCGGCATGAGGATTACCGCCACGACGTATTCGTTCCACGCGGCGGCAAAGGAAAATAACGCGGTCACAGCCAAGCCTTGGGCGGAAATGGGCAGCACGACCCACCGGAAGGTCTGGGCTGGAGTGCAGCCGTCCATCGCCGCAGCTTCTTCGATCGTTTCCGGAATAGTGTGATAAAACGTCTTCATCTGCCAGATGCCAAATGGCAAAACGGTGACAAGGTAAACCAGGATGAGTCCGATGAAGGTATTGATCAGCTTGAGTTGCACGAGGATAAGGAAGATGGGCAGCAGGAGCAGGGTGGCGGGAAAGATTTGGGTGACGAGAAGACTCTGGAGGACGGCCAGCCGTCCAAGAAAATGGAACCGCGATAGAGCATAGCCGGCGGTGGCCGCGAGAATGACGCCGACTACTGTGACGGCCAGGGCGACGAAAAGTGAGTTGCCCAGCCAGCGGAGGAAATCCGAAGAGGCGAGCAAGCGGGAGAAGTTGCCGAGGCCGGCTGCGCCGGCCGGGCCGGAGGGATGCAGGGCGCGCACCGAGATTTCCCAGAGCGGGACCGCGGCCAAGAGAACGGTAAGGGTGAGGAAAAGGTAGGAGGCCAGTTGAGAGAGCAGCGGGCCTTGGTGGGCCTGACCGGGTGTCTGAGGAGTGGTGGCAGGGCGCTCGGCTTTCACGGTGGGTGAGACACCAGCGAGGAGAGGACATCTTGCCGCACGGTGCAAGGACAGATGCTCACCGCGGGGGCGGTTCCTTGACACGGCTGGGATGCACGTTTCAGATATGCTGCTGATGTTTCGTTTTTTGTCTGCCCTCATGCTCCTTTCCAGTCCGGTGCTCGCCGAAGGCGGCCGTTACGATGCGGCCGGTGCGGACGAGGTGCGTTACCGCGTGACCAAGACGGCGACCGGATGGGATATTCTGGTCCTCGGGGCGGGTGTGGACCGTCCCGACCAGGCGCTTTTTGTCGCTTTGGGAACGAAGCCCGGCGCGGGGTCCCCGCTGTTGCCCGGGACGAGGGAGAAAACCGGATCAGCGGTTTGGCTGCCCTTTTCCGCGGACCTCCTTTTGGTCGCCAACCGTCGTGGTGATCGACAAGAAAACTATGTGCAGCGTTGGGAGGAGACGCAATGGGGTCCGCTCGAGGCGGCTGGCGACGCCTTCACCGTGTCATCCGAACCGGCGCAGGTGTTGCTCCGGGTTCCCGGCAAATTGACCGGGCGAGTGCCGCTGATGGACATGGCGATTTACCTCAAAGACCTGGCGGTGAATGAAGGCTGGGGTCGACTCTACGGGGCGATTGACGCGACCGCGTCTTCGGGCACCGGGGTGCAGACAATGCGCCACTACCTGGGGGCCGAGACGGGCAACGCGGGCACAAGTTTCCGCCGCGCGGGACGTACCGCACCGGCTCATCCCAAGGTACGTATTTACCAGCTTCTGCCCCGGCTTTTTGGCAACACGAATGAGACGCGCAAGCCGAACGGCACACTTGCGGAGAATGGCAGCGGCAAGTTCAGCGACCTCAACGAGAGAGCGCTGGCGGAACTCAAGATCATGGGTTTCACCCATATTTGGGTGACCGGCGCCCTCCAGCAAGCCACCGCGACCGACCATGGAAACATCGGCGAGCCGGCCGATGACCCCGATCTGCTCAAGGGTGTGGCTGGCAGCCCGTATGCCATCCGTGATTATTTCGACGTTTCACCCGATTACGCAGACCATCCGGAAGAAAGGATGGAAGAGTTCAAGGCGCTGGTCGCCCGAGCCCATGCCAGTGGATTGAAAATTCTGATCGATTTCGTCCCGAACCACGTGGCCCGCAGCTATGCTTCGACGGTCCGGCCCGAATTCTCCTTTGGGGCCAAGGATAACCGCGCGAAGTTTTTCGATCCGAAAAACAATTTTTTCTACCTTGCGGAAGGGATAGAGGCCGAGGGTGACGGGCCGCCGCTGCGATTGCCGACGGTGGATGGTGATGGCCGGGCCACCAGTCCGACCGTGCAGGCCGTGGGCGGGGGAGATGGATTGTTCGATGGGGAAAAGGAGTTCGGCCGGGTCACCGGCAACAATGTGATCAGCTGGAGTCCCTCGGCGGATACCTGGTATGAGACCGTAAAACTCAACTATGGCTATGACTTTACTGATCCGAAAAAGTCCACGCGGTTGTATCCGCACGGAGCCAAGCCTGATCTGGCGGTGCCCGATACCTGGAAGAGGATGGATGAGATCATCGCCTACTGGCAGGAGTTGGGGGTCGATGGTTTTCGCGCGGACATGGCGCACCTCGTGCCCCCCGAATTTTGGCGCTGGCTGATTGGTCGCTCACATTTGCGGCAACCGGAGGCCTATTGGATGGCCGAAGCCTACGACACGGATCCGGCCCGGGTGCCGGGTGGCGATCCCTCGGTCATTGCAGTGACGGAAGGTGCGGTCATGCCCGAGTTGCTCGCCGCAGGGTTTGATTCGGTTTACGACGATATCAGCTATGACGCCTTGAAGAATATCTACGATGGCGAGGGTACGGCCAACGACCTTGATGCCGGTCACCCCGGTCAGTTTTTCTTTGATAACGCGCTCCGCTACGCGGAGAACCATGACGAGGTGCGTCTGGCGGCGGCGTCGCAATGGGGTGGCTCCGGCATGAATGTGGGGCGTCCAGTCTCCGCTTTGCTCTTCGGTCTTTCGCGCGGTCCGGTCATGCTCTACCATGGCCAGGAGGTGGGCGAACCGGGGGCGGGGGCGGAAGGTTTCGGGCGCGAGGACGCTCGCACCACCATTTACGATTATTGGTCGATGCCGGAATTCGTGAAGTGGGTCAATGGCGGCAAGTTTGATGGTGGAGGCCTTTCGAGCGAGCAGAGATCCCTGCGCGATTTTTACCGGCGGCTTCTTTCCGCCCTCGACCAACCAGCCTTCCGCGACGGCGCTTTTTATCCCTTGAACCCGGAGAACCTCGAAAATCCCGCCTACGGGCGGCCCGAAAACGGAGTGAGTGGGCACTGGCTTTACAGCTACCTCCGCTATGATCAAGCCAGTGGACAGCGCATGCTCGTGGTGGTTAACCTTCATCCGCGGGACACCTTGCGCGATGTTCGCATCATATTTCCGCGCCGAGCGATGCGTTTTCTTGGTTGGGACACCCTGGCGGGCTCCAAGACCGTGCCGGTGGTGGCCCGGGACCTCCTCGGGGATGTCCCGGGCGAGGTGGCTGAGATTACCACCACCCCGGCTCAGATGGTGCAACCGGGCCTGTTGATTAAAGAGCTTCAACCCATGGCTGCAGCCTATTACGAATTGCGGGCCGGTGCCGGGCGGGCTACCCCCCCGAGCGCGGACCCAATCGGCCGACCCTTGCCATGAAGACCCATGCTGCCCTCCGGTTTCTTGCCGCCGCGACCCTCGTTGCCTCCGTATCCTTGGCTCCCGCGCAGGACAACGCGCCGGGGCCATTGCGCAGTTTTCTCGGCTGGATGCCGATGCAACCGGTTACGGCGGGCGGACAACTTCTGCTCGACATGCACCGCTTTTACTTTGCCAAAGCGGGGGTGGGCGAAGAATTGGTCTTGCCCGATCCGGATCCGGACCGCTTCACTGTGCGCTTCAACAAAGTCACCTTCCGGCTGTCGGTCGAGGTGGGTAAAAACGTGTCCGGGTTGGTCGAAATTCCCCTCCGGGTCGTCGAGCGTAGCCCCACCCCGGGCGGCCATCTTGGCCGCAAGGACACCGCGAAATCGGTCGTGGACGGTGAGTCCGGGGAGGAGCCCGTCCTTCAGGGTGTGCTTTTGGTCGGAGTGCAGCCGGCCGATGGTTACACCTTTAGCTACCGTGCCAACCGGCCGGACGTCGAAAAAATCAACGTGGCGGGACAGTTCAACGGCTGGAATCCCGAGTCGCACCCGCTCCAGCCCACCGGCGAGGGAGATTACGAGCTGTTCGTGCCTCTGCCTCCCGGCCCGCATGCTTACAAGTTGGTGATCGACGGCCAGTGGGCACTCGACCCGGCCAACCCGGAAAAACTCGATGATGGCACGGGCCATGAGAATTCCGTGGCGAGGGTCGGCGTGACCGACCGGGGACGGCCACCCGTGGTCTATGCCTCCGCTACCGGCGAGGGCCAAGCGGTTTTTCGTCTGGTCTCCGGTGGCTCGGACATCACCCAAATTTCCTCGGTGGTGCAGATGCCCGACGGAACGAGCCGGATCGCAGCGCACGAACGGACAGATGACACCGTGACGGTGGCGACCGGTGATTGGCCGGCGGGAGCGTGGGTCCGCGTGGTGGTCGCCGACGCCAAAGGCAACGTAAGCAATGCCGCGCGAGCCCCGGTCAAAGTTTCCGAAACGTTCCAGTGGCAGGACGGCATCATTTACTACGCCTTTACCGACCGCTTCGCCAATGGTGACGAGAGCAACGACCGGCCGGTCGACGATGAACGAATCCTGCCCCCAGCCAACTACCAAGGCGGAGATTTCCAAGGTATCCGCCAAAAGATCGACGAAGGTTACTTCGCTAAACTCGGGATCAATATCCTCTGGCTCGCACCCCTCAACCGCAATCCCGACGGCGCCTGGCAGGAGTACCTCGAGCCGTACCGTTTCTATACGGGTTATCATGGCTACTGGCCCGTCTCGCATACCGAGGTCGAGCCGCGTTTCGGCGGGGAAAGCGCCCTGACTGAAATGATCTCCGTGGCGCACGAAAATGAGATGTTCATCATCGCCGACCTCGTGCTCAAGCATGTCCACACCGACCATCCGCTTTGGAAGGAACAGCCCGAACTGTTTGGTTCGCTGGAATTACCGGACGGATCGAAAAACTTGCGCCGTTGGGACGACCAGCAATTCACCACATGGTTCGAGGAGTGGTTGCCCGGCTTCAATTTCGACAACCCGCAAGCGGTAAAATTCCTGATCAGCAACGCCATCGATTTCGCCGTCCGCTTCAAGCTCGACGGTTACCGTCTCGACGCGGTGAAGCACATCCAACCTTCTTTCTGGTGGCGCTACCGCACCGCCCTGCGCAGCGCGGTCGATCCCGGCCGGAAGGTGCCGCTCTACAGTGTGGGTGAAACTTTTATGGACCGCGAGGGGATCATGAGTTTCGTCGGGCCCAATATGCTGGACGGACAATTTGATTTTCCGCTCTACGACACAATCATCGAGGTCTTCGCCAAGCAGGATGCGGGGATGGAAGAATTGGAGCGCTCGTTGTCCGCTTCCGAAGCCATCTACGGAAAAGAGACCCTGATGTCTCCGCTGCTCGGCAACCACGACAAGGCCCGCTTCATGGCCTATGCCGATGGTGACCTGCCTGACCCGGAGATCAGTGACGAAGAAGAAGTCGGCTGGGCCAAGCCGCCCGAGGTGGACAATCCGTTGGCCTACGAGAAGCTCAAGCTCGGACTGACCTTTATCTTAACCATCGACGGGGTACCGATGATCTACTACGGCGATGAGATCGGCATGAGCGGCGCAGGCGATCCGGACAACCGTCGTATGATGCGGTGGGACGAAAAATTGTCCGCCGAGGAAAATTCCGTGCGCGAGCATTTCAGCAAAGCGGCGGCGGTGCGTCAGGAGCACCCCGCCCTGCGCTATGGAAGCCGCCGCTTGTTGGTGGCCGCAGGCGACCGCTACGCCTTCGTCCGGGCGCATTTGGGAGACACGGTCCTCGCAGTCTGGAACCGCGGGGACAGCCTGACCGAATTTGTGCTCCAGCCTGGACCGGAAATGGCGGACGGCTTTTACGAAGACGCCCTCTCCGGGCAGGTCATTGAAGTGAAAGAAGGTCGCGCGGCCTTCAAGTTGGAGTCGATGAAATCGGCTTTGTTTGTCGCGCAGTGAACTCGATTCCCCACCCTGGAAATCTCTTCCGCTGACCAGTCTGGGCCGCATCTTCCCCTCTGCCGCCTGGGCGAGCGGGCGGGAGAGGAGCCCGAGGCCAAGAACAAGCCGGGGTTGACGGCATCAGCCCGGCAAATGCTTCCAGACAAAGATAAACAAACCGGCAAGGAGCAGGCAGAGGAGCAGGAATTTTACCTGGGCGAGACGTGCATCGGTCTTGCGTCGACGGGTGTTGCGCCGCGGCGCCCGCGGTGTACCGCCCCGGAAGGTGTGATCCTGCGGACGGGGCAGGCTGATCGCGGCGGCTAGGTTGTTCAGGCGCACTTTGCGTTCCGGGGCGGGCTTGGCCGGAGCGGCACCTTTGGGCTTCCGACGCAGGGCTTTTTCCGCCTCGGCCAACTCGCGCAGAGTTTGTTCGTATTGCTCCTGCAGAAGTTGGGCTTGCGCGGAGAGGGGGTTGGAGGGACGGCGCTCCATGGCTGCGTTAGTTCGCCGAGCCGAGTTGGATGAACCAAAGGAGCAAGCCGAGCAGGCCGAGCGCAAAGAGCGGCAGGGTGAAGGCAAAGCCGGCCATCAGCCAATAACCGAAGCTGTGCCCGCCACCATCGCCGCTTTCAAAGGGGCTGGCCGCGGAGATGTCTTCCTCCGCCCCGACCTGAGCCTGAGCCTTGGTGTAAACCGAACGTGCATCCTCCACCGCGCCGAGCGCTTGGGCGAGTTCCTTGTTCAATTCGGCCGCGGCCCAGTCATTCGGATGGATTGCTTCGAGTTCCTGCAGGAGAGCGGTGAAATTTTCCTGCACATTTTTCAAGACTTCGAGACGTTTCAGCGTCTGGTCGGTCTGCCGCTGGACGTGCACGAGGGATGAGGTGAATTTGTCGACCATCTCGGAGCGTCCCCGGTCGAATTGATCTTGACGGCGGCTCAGCTCCTCAAGTTTCGCTTTCTCGCGTTCGAGTTGTTCGGCTTGTCGTCGGAGGGCCTGCAAGCGGTCTTGGGCTTGGGCCACTTGGTCGTCGAGTTGCTCAACCGAGGAGGCGGAAGTTGTTTTCTCTTCCTCAAGCTCGAGGAAATCGTCGCGGGTTGATCGGTCTTCAGCCATAAGTCGGTTTCCAACCCGAAGGTAGATTTTTCGCGCCCGCGCTGGCGAGAAAAAATTGGTCAGCGCCCCGGCACCAGTTCGAAGAGATGCCCCTTGAGGTAGCCAGACTCGGGGAGGCCGAGGATGATGGGGTGGTCGGGGCGTTGGGTGTAGCTGGCGCGGAGGCGGGCGGTTTTTTTGGCGTCGACCATGGCCTCGCGGATGACCTCGAGGAACATGGCGTCGCTCACGTGGTGGCTGCAGCAGAAGGTGGCGAGCAGGCCGCCGTTGTCGAGGAGTTGGGCCGCGCGGAGGTGGATTTCTTTGTAGCCGCGCAGGGCGTCGTTCAGGCGGGCGCGGTCGCGGGTGAAACTCGGGGGGTCGAGGATGATGAGATCGTATTTGTCGCCGCGGGTTGTCGCGGCTTTGAGCCAGTCGAAGACGTTGGTTTCGATAACATGGAGGTGGGGACGGTCGCCGTGGCGACCGTCCGTCTCGTTTTCGAGCGGACGAGCGGGCCGCTCGTCCCTACCTACGGAAAGATTGTTGCGTCGGGCGTTGGACTCGATGGCGGCGCAGGCTTCGGCGGAGATGTCGAGGGCGGTGACTTCGCTCGCGCCGGCCAGGGCGCAGGCCAAGGCAAAGCCGCCTTGGTTGCTGAAGCAGTCGAGAACGCGTTTGCCTTTGGCCTGTTGCGCGACGAGGGCGTAGTTGTCGGCTTGGTCGAGGTAGAGGCCGGTTTTTTGTCCGCCGGGGAGATCAAGGCCGAACTTCAGGCCGGCCAGGGTGACTTCGAAGGGGGCGGGGGCGGTGCCGCGGAGGAGGCCGACGTGGAGTTCGAGGCCTTCGGCTTGGCGCACGGGGGCGTCGTTGCGTTCGAGGAGACAAGCGGGTTGGAGGATTTCTGCCACGGCGTCGGCGATGAGGTCTTTGCGCTGGTCCATGGCGAGGGTCAGGGTTTGCAGGACGACGCAGTCGCCGTAGCGGTCGAGGATGAGCCCGGGGAGTCCGTCGCTTTCGCTCCAGACTTCGCGGCGGGCGCGGGGGTCGAGTCCGAGTTTGTCGCGGTATTCGCTCGCCATGGTCAGGCGGCGGCGGAAGAAGTCGGGGTCGAGGTCTTGGCGCTGCCGCGAGAAGCGGCGGGCGGGGATTTTCGAGTGGCTGTTGTAGATCGCGCTGCCGAGGAAGCGGTCGCGTTGGTCTTTCAGGCCGACCACGGCGCCGTCCTCGGGTTGGCCCGTGACCTTGAGGACTTCGTTGTCGTGGACCCAATCGTGTCCGTGGAAAAGGCGGGCGCGGGGGCGGATGATGATCGTGGCCATGGGGTTAGGAGGTGGTGGGCAGGATGTCTGGCAAGGTTCCCGGCGCGTTGGGGACGCCGCGCCCTACCGGGGGGAACTCGGTGCACAGGCGTTCCGCCTGTGATGGTTGGTCGTGACGGGCGGGACGCCCGTGCCCCCTGGGGTGCGGTGGCGCATAGTGGCGGTTTAGTAGTCGAGGATGGTTTCGGGGCGGACGAGGGTGGAGGGGGCGCCGGGTTTTTCGGGGTATTCGAAAATGCGGCCTTCGTAGTTGCGCAGGACGACTTTTTCTTTGTCGTGGTAGACGACGTAGCCGGGGCTGACCGGGACTTTGCCGCCGCCGCCGGGGGCGTCGATGACGTATTGCGGGACGGCGTAGCCGGTGGTGTGTCCGCGCAGGGCTTCGATGATCTCGAGGCCTTTGGCCACGCTGGTGCGGAGGTGGGCGGACCCGTGGATGAGGTCGCACTGGTAGAGGTAGTAAGGGCGGACGCGGCAGCGGAGGAGTTTGTGGATGAGGGCGCGCATGGTGTCCGGGTTGTCATTCACGCCGGCGAGGAGCACGCTTTGGTTGCCGAGCGGGATGCCGGCATCGGCGAGGCGTCCGAGCGCGTCGCGCACTTCGGTCGTGAGTTCGCGCGGGTGATTGACGTGCACGCTCATCCAGAGCGGATGGAACTCTTTGAGCATGGCGCAAAGTTCGGGGGTGATGCGCTGCGGGAGAAAGATGGGGACGCGGGAGCCGATGCGGAGGAACTCGATGTGCGGGATGGCGCGGAGGCGGGTGAGGATGGCGCGGAGTTTGTTGTCGGAGAGCAGAAGGGCGTCGCCGCCGGAGAGGAGAACGTCGCGGACTTCGGTGTGCCGGGCGAGGTAGGCGTAGATTTCTTCGAAATCGGTCTCGAGTTCCTGTTCGCCGACGCCGCTGACCACGCGACTGCGCGTGCAGTAGCGGCAGTAGCTGGCGCAGCGGTCGGTGACGAGGAAGAGGACGCGGTCGGGATAGCGGTGAACCAAGCCGGGCACGGGCATGTGTCCGTCTTCGCCGCAAGGGTCGGCCATTTCGCCGGGGGTGATGACGGCTTCGCCGGCCAGCGGGATGACTTGGCGGCGGATCGGGCAGTCGGGGTTGTCCGCCTCGATCAGGTTGAAGTAGTGCGGGGTGATGGCGAAGGCGAGTTTGTGCGCGGTGAGGAGGAGGCCTTCGCGTTCGGTCGGGGTGAGACGGAGGTGTTCTTCGGCTTTGGCCAGGGTGGTGATACGGTGGCGGAGTTGCCAGCGCCAGTCGTTCCATTCGTCGGCGGTGGCCTCGGGCCAGTAGCCGGGGGTGTGGGAGCGGAAGTCGCGGGAAGGAGGGTTCATGGCGGTCAAGGTAGGGGCACGCGGCTCGCGTGCCCGGATGAAACGAGGCGGACGAGCGGTCCGCTCGTCCCTACCTGCGGAGATGCATGAGTGGTCATGGGTGGCAACGCATGCTCTGACCGTTCACGCTTGGACGCGTTCAATATGGGCGCCGAGGTCGTTGAGTTTTTCGTCGATGTGTTCGTAGCCGCGGTCGATGTGGTAGACGCGGTTGATCTCGGTGACACCTTCGGCCTGGAGGCCGGCGAGGAGGAGGGCGGCGGAGGCGCGGAGGTCGCTGGCCATGACGGGGGCGCCGCTGAGGTGGCCGTTGCCGGTGATCACGGCGGTGGGTTGGGAGAGTTTGATTTGCGCGCCCATGCGGGTGAGTTCAGCCACGTGCATGAAGCGCTGGGGGAAGACGCGGTCGGTGACGACGCTGACGCCGGGGGCGCGGACGAGGAGGGCGCACATCTGGGCCTGCATGTCGGTGGGGAAACCGGGGTAGGGGCTGGTTTCGAGATGGAGCGGTTTGGTCGCGCCGTTCGGGCTGATCGTGACCGAGCGGGCGGAGGTTTCGAGGTGGAAGCCGGAATCCCGGAGCGGCCCGATGATGGCGGCGAGGTGATCGGGGCGGACGTGATCGACGGTGAGCTTTCCCCCGGCGATGGCGCCGGCCACGAGCATGGTGCCGGCTTCGATGCGGTCGGGGATGACGGTGTAGTCGGTGCCGTGGAGTTCTTTGACCCCTTCGATGGTGAGGTGGCTGGTGCCGGCGCCGGTGATTTTGGCGCCCATGGAATTGAGGAAGTTGGCCAGGTCGACGACTTCGGGTTCCTCGGCGGCGTCGCGGATTTCGGTGATGCCGTCGGCGAGGACGGCGGCCATGATGACATTGTCGGTGCCGAGCACGGTGGTGCCGTGGGTGCCGCGCATGTTGACCGTGTTGCCGCGGAGGGCGGAGGCGAAAAGTTTGACGTTGCCGCCTTGGACGCGGACGGCGGCACCGAGGGCTGCGAAACCGCGGAGGTGGAGGTCGATGGGGCGGTCGCCGATGACGCAACCGCCGGGCAGGGAGACGCAGGCTTCGTGTTCGCGGCCGAGGAGCGGGCCGAGCACGCAGACGGAGGCGCGCATTTTGCGGACGAGTTCGTAGGGGGCTTCGGTCCGGATTTTTTCGGCTTTGATGCTGACCGTGCCGCTGGCGCGTTCCACTTCGCAACCGAGCGAGCTGAGGATGGTCAGCATGTAGTGGATGTCGCTGAGGTCGGGGACGCCGCGGATGACGCAGCGTTCCTTGGTGAGGAGTGCGGCGGCGAGGATGGGCAGGGCGGAATTTTTCGATCCGCTGATGCGCACCGTGCCGCTCAGTTTGCCTCCGCCGTGAACGAGAATTTTATCCATGAAAACCAACCGCAAAACGCAGGATGTTTTGATAATCCGGACGGAGGGAAATGTCCCGATATTTGAGTGCGGAGAGCAGGGCGTTGACGGCATCGGCTTGGCCGGCGCCGATTTCGAGGAGGAGGGCACCGCCGGGGGCGAGGCGTGCGGGAGCTTCGGCGATGAGGCGGCGGATGAGGTCGAGCCCGTCGGCGCCCCCGTCGAGCGCGGTGGCGGGGTCGTGGCGGACTTCCGGGGAGAGGGTGGCAATTTCGGCGGTTGGAATGTAGGGGAGGTTGGCCAGGATGAGGTCGAACTTGGTCTCGTCCGGCGGGAGGAGGTCGGTCTGGGTGAAGCGGATGCGGCCGGTGAGTTGGTGGCGGGCGGCGTTGTCGGCGGCGAGGGCGAGGGCGTCGGGCGAGAGGTCGGTGGCGTGGAGGGTGGCGGACGGAAGTTCGAGAGCGACGGTGAGTACTATGACACCGCTGCCGGTGCCGAGGTCGAGGATCGCGGGTGACGCGTGCGCCTTGACAAGTTCGAGGGCGAGTTCGACCAGTTGTTCGGTTTCGGGGCGGGGGACGAGGGCGCGTGGGTCAGAGAGGAAAGAGCGTCCGTGGAATTCGGCGGTGCCGAGGATGTGTTGCAGTGGCTCGCGGGCGCCGCGGCGTTTGACCATCTCGCGCAGCGGGGCGCGCTCGGGTTCGGTCAGCGGGCGGTCGAACTGCAGATAGAGTTCCATGCGCTTGAGGCCGAGGGCGTGGGCGAGGAGGTGCTCGGCGTTGAGGCGCGGGCTGTCCACCCCGCGGTCGGAGAGGTAGCGCTCGGTGGCGCGGAGGACTTCCAAGAGTGGGAGGGTTTCAGGCATGCGAGGGAAAGGCAGCGGCCCGCTGGGGCCGGCGGGCCCCGCCGGGGATCGTCGCCGGGGACGGCGACGCTACAGGGGGGTGTTGATGGGGTCGTGACGGGCGAGACCCGCACACGGGCGGGCAGGCTGCCCGTGCCCCCTGCAATCGGCGGGATGAGGTGATCACTTTTTAGGCAAGGCCGGCTTCGGTGAGGCGGTCTTCCATGTCGCGTTGTTGGAGGGAGGAGACCATTTCGTCGAGGTCGCCTGCGATCACGCGGTCGAGATTGTAAAGGGTGAGGCCGATGCGGTGGTCGGTGATGCGGTTCTGCGGGAAATTGTAGGTGCGGATTTTTTCCTCGCGTCCAGCCCGACCGATGAGACTGCGGCGGTGGGCCGAGTATTTGGCTTCTTCCTCGTTGCGTTTGTCCTCGAGGAGGCGGGTGCGGAGGATTTCCAAAGCGGCGGCTTTGTTTTTCTGCTGCGAGCGTCCGTCTTGGCAGCGGACGATTTTTCCGGTCGGGAGGTGGAGGATCTGGACGGCGGAGTCGGTGGTGTTGACCCCTTGTCCGCCGGGTCCGCCGGAGCGGCAGACTTCGATGCGGAGGTCCTGCGGGCGGAGTTCGAGGTCGACTTCCTGCGCTTCGGGGAGGACGGCGACGGTGGCGGTGGAGGTGTGGATGCGGCCCTGGGCCTCGGTGGCGGGGACGCGTTGCACGCGGTGGACGCCGCTTTCGTAGCGCAGGCGGCGGAAGACGGCGTGGCCGGTGACTTTGAAGATGATTTCTTTGAAACCGCCGAGGCCGGACGGGCTGGAGTCGACGGACTCGAGGCTGAGGCCCTGCGCTTCGGTGTAGCGCTGATACATGCGGTAAAGGTCGGCGGCGAAAAGGGCGGCTTCGTCACCGCCGGTGCCGGCGCGTATTTCCACCATGGCGTTGCGGTCTTCGGCATCGTCGGGCGGGAGGAGGGCGAATTGGATGTCGCGGTCGAGGACGGCGAGGCGTGCTTTGAGCTGCGGGATTTCGGCCGCGGCGAGTTCGGCCATCTCGGGATCGGGACTGCTGGCGAGTTCGCTGTTTTCGTTCAGCCGGGTGCGCAGGCTTTGCACTTCGTCTTGGGCGGCGGCGAGTTCTTTGAGCCGGGCTTGTTCGCGCATCACGTCGCGCGCCTTGGCGGGGTCGGCGAAGAAGTCGTCGGAGGAGACGAGTTGGTCCAACTCGGCGAGGCGCTCACGTTTTTTGGCAAGGAGCGGCGCGAGATCCATGAAAAGAAAAACGGCGACCGGCCGCGGGGCGGCGTGATCACCGGATGGGGAGCAAAGCAACTAAGCTTTTGGGGCGCGGGTGGATTTGACCGTGCCGTAGCGGCGGGTGAATTTCTCGACGCGTCCGGCGGTGTCGATGAACTTCTGTTCGCCGGTGAAGAAAGGGTGGCAGGCCGCGCAGATGCCGATCTTGATGTTCCGGCGGGTCGAGCGGGTGTGGTAAACGGCCCCGCAGGTGCAGGTGATCGTCGTTTCGGCGTATTCAGGATGGATACCGGCTTTCATTGAAGAGCCGAGTAAATTAGCCGCCACGGCGGGTGGTTGGCAAGCAAAAGCCGTCCGCTTGCGGCGGGCGGGGGCGACGGGCAGGATGGGGGCGATGGCTTCTGAGCAAACGGCACCGGCCGACGGGCTTTCCGGGTTGGTCGAACGGGTTACGTTCCACAACGAGGACACGGGTTTTGCCGTGCTCAAGGTGAAGGTTAAGGGGCGGCGGGATTTGGTGGCGGTGGTCGGGGTGGTGGCCGCGGTGTCGCCCGGCGAGTGGATCACGGCGGAGGGGCGGTGGGAACGCAATCGCGAGCACGGGATGCAATTGCGCGCGACGAATATCCGGTGTCAGGCGCCGACCTCGCTCGAAGGCATCGAAAAATATCTCGGCAGCGGATTGATCCGCGGGATTGGTCCGGTTTACGCGAAGAAGATGGTGGCGAAGTTCGGGGAGAAAATTTTCGACGTGATCGAGAGTGCGTCGGCGCGGCTGCAGGAGGTGGAGGGGATCGGCGAGGGGCGGCGTCAGCAGATCAAGGGGGCGTGGGCCGAGCAGCGCGTGGTGCGCGACATCATGGTCTTCCTGCACAGCCACGGGATCAGCACGAGCCGAGCGTTGCGGGTTTTCAAACTTTACGGCGAGGAGGCGATCGCGCGGGTGCGGGCCAATCCGTATCTGCTGGCGCGGGATATTCCGGGCATCGGTTTCAAAACGGCCGATGCGGTCGGGCAGAAACTCGGGTTCGGTCATGATTCGATTTTGCGGGCGCGGGGCGGTTTGCAGCATGTGCTTTCCGAGGCCACGGGCGAGGGACACACGGCGTTGCCGCGGGCCATGTTGCTCGCGGCGGCGGCGGAGTTGCTGGGGGTCGATGAAGCGGTGGTGTCCGGGGCGCTGGAACGCGAGGTGGCGGACGGACAATTGACGATCGAGGAGATCGGGAGTGAGACCATGGTGTTTCTGCCGGCCTTGCGGGCGGCGGAGTCGACGATCGCCGAGACGCTGACGCGGTTGGCGGCACAGCCGGCGAATTATCCGGGCATCGAGTTCGACAAAGCGCTCGGGTGGGTGGAGGAGAAGACGGGCAAGACGCTTTCACCGAGTCAGATGGAAGCCCTGCGCACCGTGCTGGGGGTGCGGTTGGTGGTGGTGACGGGTGGTCCGGGCGTGGGCAAGACGACGTTGCTCGACAGCCTTTTGAAAATTCTCGCGGCCAAGAAGGTGCGGTTCCTGCTCTGCGCACCGACCGGACGGGCGGCCAAGCGGATGGGGGAATCGACGGGCTGCGCGGCGCAGACCATCCACCGGTTGCTGGAAGTGTTGCCGTCCGGCGGATTCAAGCGCGGCAAGCAGCATCCGCTCGATACGGACCTCGTGGTGGTCGACGAATTTTCCATGGTCGATGTGCCGCTCATGGCGGCTTTGTGCCGCGCGCTGCCGCCGCACGGGTCGCTCGTGCTGGTGGGCGATCCGGACCAGTTGCCGAGCGTGGGGCCGGGGGCGATTTTGTCCGACCTGCTGGCCAGCGGCGCGGTGCGGTCGGTGCGGTTGACGGAAATTTTCCGTCAGGCCGAGGCCAGCCGCATCGTGCGGGCGGCACACGACGTGCGGCACGGGCGGGTGCCGGAGGAGGCGGGGGAGAAGAATACGGACTTTGCCTTCCTGCACCGCGAGGAACCGGAGGAGATTGCCAAGCTGGTCTTGCGGTTGGTCAAGGAGGAAATTCCGCGGCGGGTCGGGCTGGATCCGCTGCGCGACATCCAGGTGCTGGTGCCGATGCACCGGGGGAGTCTGGGGATCCGGGAACTAAACGCGTCGCTGCAGGCGGCGCTCAACCCGCCGCGGGCGGACCGGGCGGAAGTGGAGCGGTTCGGCACGAAGTTCCGGGTGGGGGACAAGGTCCTGCAGACGCGGAACAACTATGACAAAGATGTCTTCAATGGCGACATCGGGAGGATCATGGCGATCGATGTGGAGGAGCGTCAGGTGGCGATCGAGTTCGACGGGCGGCGGGCGGTTTACGAGTTCAACGAACTCGACGAGGTGGAGCCGGCCTATGCGATCAGCATCCACAAGAGCCAGGGGTCGGAATTTCCCGCGGTGGTGATCCCGCTGGCCATGCAGCATTTCCTCCTCTTGCAGCGCAACCTGCTTTACACCGCGATCACCCGGGGCAAGCGGCTCGTGGTGGTGGCGGGTCAGCGGAAGGCGTTGGCCACGGCGGTGCGGCAGAACGACACGCGGCGGCGGCACGGGGGGTTGCTCGCGCGGCTGCGGGAAGGGGGAAAAAGAGAGGGCGGAGGGATGAAACTTGAAACTTGAGTGAGGTTGCAGCGGCGGTCGGTGACCGCCGCTACAAGTGGGGGAGGGTGGTGACGAGGACGGTGCACTCGCGAGCAGAAGCGGCGACGGGGGGAGCGTCGGTTGCGGGGAGGAGGAAAAAGTCGCCCGGTTGGAAGGTTTGTTCGGCGCAGGTGGCGCGTCCGCCAACCACGGTGATGAGGGCGAAGTCGCCGGGGGGGCGGAGATCTTGCCGGGAGGTGAGGATTTTTTTCTCCACGCGGAAGTGATTGCAGGCGGCGAGGAGGCCCGACTCGAGGTGGGCGAGGGGCGGGGCAAAGTCGTGGAAGTCGGTGGAGAGGAGAGATTCTTCGAGGTGGAGGGCGCGGGGTTGGCCGTCGAGACCGGTGCGGTTCCAGTCGAAGACGCGGTAGGTGGTGTCGCTGTTCTGCTGGATTTCGACGATGAGGTTGCCTTCGCCGATGGCGTGGAGGCGTCCGCTGGGGATGAAGATGCTGTCCCCCTCGCGGGTGGGGAGGACGTGGAGGCATTCTTCGATCGTGCCGTGGCGGAGTTTTTCCTCGAACGATGCGCGGGTCGTGCCGGGGGCGAGTCCGGCGTAGATGCGGCTGCCGGGATCGCAGGCCAGGAAATACCACATTTCGGTCTTGGGCTCGCCGCCGAGTTGCGGGGCGAGGTCGGCGGGCGGGTGGACTTGCACCGAGAGGCGGTCGCGGGCGTCGAGGAGTTTGCCGAGCAGCGGGAAGCGTGGGCCGGCGGACGCGTGGCGGGGGCCGAAGATTTCGGCGCGGTGGTGGGTCCAGAGATGGTGGAGGGTGCGTCCGCGGTGGGGGCCGGTGGCGATGACGCTTTGGGCTTCGGGGCGGTCGACGATTTCCCAAGCTTCGCCGATGGGTTGGTGGCCGGGGAGGGCGCGGGAGAGTTGGGAAGAGAAAGTGCGGCCGCCCCAGAGACGTTCTTGGTAGAGGGGGGTGAAGGTGATGGGACTCATGGCTTTTCGGCGGTGTAGATGGTGACGATGCCGGCGGCGAGGGCGTAGGCTTGGGGGGCGGAGAAGCCTTGGGAGGAGAGGAGGTCGAGCATGGCTTGGCCGGAGGGGAAGGTTTCGATGGATGCGCCGAGGTATTCGTAGCCGGCGCGGTGGTTGGTGAGGAGACCGGCGATGAGGGGGAGGATGCGGTGGAGGTAGAGGCGGTAGATTTTGTCGAGCGGGGGACGCGGGAGGGAGAAGTCGAGGAGGAGGAGGTGTCCGCCGGGGTGGAGGACGCGGGACATTTCGCGCAGGGCACCGGGCCAGGACTCCATGTTGCGCAGGCCGAAGGCGACGGTCACGGCCTCGAAGGAGGCGTCGGCAAAGGGGAGGCGGGTGCCGTCGGCGGCGACGAGCGGGTGGAGGCCTTTGCCGGCGGCGACTTGCAGCATGGGGAGGCAGAAGTCGGCGCCGACAATGCGAGCCTGAGGGAGTTTTTTTTGCAGGGCGAGGGCGAGGTCACCGCTGCCCGTGGCGAGGTCGAGGATGGTGCGGGGTCGCCACGGCGCGACAAGACGCACGGCGCGGGCGCGCCAGAGGAAGTCGAGGCCGCCGGAGAGCAGATGGTTGGCCAGGTCGTAGCGTGGGGCGATGCGACTGAAAATGCCGCGGACCTGGGCGGGGTTTTGCATCGGAAGATATGCTCACGAGAGGACTCGAACCTCCACGGGTCACCCCATGCGCTTCTGAGACGCACGCGTCTGCCAGTTCCGCCACGTGAGCAATAGAATCGGGAAGATGGCACGGGGGTGCGGTCGTTGTCCAACGGGAAACGCCGCGCGGCGGCTTGTCTTGGGGGCGGGGCTCGGCAATGTTGGGGCCATGAAGAAATCCGGATGTGCCTTGCTGGCGGTTTTTCTCGCTTTGTGCGCCAGCCTCTTTTTCAACCTTGTGCTGTTCGCGCTTGTCGGGGCGACCGAAGCGGAGGGTTTGGCCATGCGGAGCTTCCGGGCGCCCGCGCTTTCCGAGGTGGTGGTGGAGGACGGTCAGGCGGGGGGCGGCAAGATTGCGGTCATTCCCGTGCAGGGCGTGATCTACACTGACGACACGACCGAGTGGGGCACGTCGATGGTGGATGAGATCAAGGGCGCGCTGCAGAACGCGCTGGATGACGACGAGGTCAAAGCCATCGTGCTGGCGGTCGACTCGCCTGGCGGCGAGGTCACGGCGTCCGACATCATTTACCACGAAGTGGCCAAGGTGCAGAAAAAGAAGCCGGTCGTGGTGGCGATGAGTTCGCTCGGCGCGTCGGGCGCGTATTACGTCGCCTGCGCGGCCGACTGGATTGTGGCCAACGAGACAACCTTCACCGGGAGCATCGGCGTGATCATCCAGTCGCTCAATTACGAAGGGCTTTTCGACAAGGTCGGGCTGGACGCGGTGGTTTTCAAAAGCGGCAAATTCAAAGATATGCTGAGCGGTTCGCGTCCGATGACGCCCGAAGAGAGCGCTTATGTCGAGGGCATGGTCAAGCAGGTCTACGAGCGCTTCCTCGGCATCGTGGCTTTGGCGCGCGGCCAGGATGCGGACAAACTGCGCGACACTTTCGCCGACGGGCGCATCCTGACGGGCAAAGATGCCAAGGAGGCGGGGCTGGTCGATCAGCTGGGTTACATCGAGGATGCCTATGACAAAGCCCGGGTGCTGGCCGACGCGCCCGAGGCCGGGGTGATCCGCTACCAATCGGGGCTGAACTTCCAGCGGTTGCTGCGGCTACTCGGCGCGGGGGCGCAGTCGAAAGTGGAGGTGCAGTTGGCACCGGGTCCGAACTTCCGCCTGCAACCGGGGCGCGCTTACCTGTTGCCGGAATTTTACGCGTGGTGAACGGCGTGGCGTTCTGGGCGGCTTTCGTGGTGCTGGTCGTGCTGACCGCGGCGGGGTTGCGCTACTATCTGCCGCTGGCGCGGCGGGTGCTGGTCGAGCACGGCGGGCGGGTCGAAGACCGTTGGGTCAGCGGGTTGGACGGTCTGGTCGCGCTGGTCTTGGCGGCTTGGTTTGTCTTGCTCGGACATGATGCGCTGACCCAGGAAGGCGAGCGCGCGGTGGAATTCGGCCATGTGCTGAGCGGCGCGGCGGTTTACGGGGCGATCGTGCTTTTTCTGCTCGGCCTGCTCATTTACCGCAAGGTCTCGCCGGTTGAAGTTTTCGGGATGGGCGGGGAAAAGTTTTTCCCGCTGCTTGGCCGGGCTTTGCTCGCGCTGGCCGCGGCTTATCCGGTGCTCATGCTGGTGCAGGCCATGGTTTACAGCGCGTCCGGCGGTGAGGTGAGCGCGCAGGACGTGGTGAAATTCTTGCAGGAGGCCGAATCGCCGCGCGACCGGATCGCGGTGATGGTCATGGCCATCATTGTCGCGCCGGTGGCCGAGGAGGTGATTTTCCGCGGCTATCTTTATCCGGTGGGCAAGCGTTACGTCGGTCCGCTCTTCTCGCTGGGACTGACCAGTCTGCTTTTCGCCGCGTTGCACGGTCATGCCGGGTCGTTGCCGGCTTTGTTCACCCTCGCGGCGTGCCTCGGGCTGGCCTACGAGAAGTCCGGCAGCTTGTTGGTGCCGATGATCATGCATGCGGTTTTCAACGCGGTGTCGGTCACGGCCATCATGTTTTTCCTGTGAGCAAATCCGTCGTAGAAGATGCCGTCGTGGCGCGCCTTCAGCGTTTGCTGCGCCGTCCGTCCGCCGCGGTGCAAACGGGGATCGGCGATGATTGCGCCGCGGTGCGCGGCGGGCGGCGCGGTTTTCTCACTTTGCTCAAGACGGATTGCGTGGTCGAGGGACGGCATTTTCTCCCGCGGGAGTCGGCGCGGGCGGTCGGCTGGAAAGCGGCCTGCCGCGCGGTGAGCGACCTGGCGGCCTGCGGCGGGGTGCCGCGTTTTGCGTTGGTGACGTGCGTCTTGCGGCGGGGGCAAACCGGGCGCTGGATTGACGATCTTTACCGCGGCCTGGAAAAGGCGGCGCGCGAATATGGCTTTGATCTGGTCGGTGGCGAGTTGGCCGGCACCGACGGACCGGCCGTGATCAGCGTGACCCTGACCGGCGAAGTGCGAGCCAAGGATATGGTGCGCCGCGCCGGCGGTCGCGCCGGTGACTTGCTTTTTGTCACCGGGACGCTGGGCGGTTCGCTGGCTTCCGGCTGGCATTTGCGCTTTCGTCCGCGGGTGGAGGAAGCACGGTGGTTGGTGGCCCATTTCCGTCCGCGGGCCATGCTGGATTTGAGTGATGGTCTGGCCGCCGACCTGCCGCGCCTGGCAGCGGCGAGCGGGACCGGCTTCGTGGTGGATCCGTCGAGTGTCCCGCGGCGGCGCGGAGTTCCGGTGCGGCAGGCGTTGGGCGACGGGGAGGACTTCGAGTTGCTTTTTGCCGTGGCGCCGCGCGCGGCGGCGCGACTCGAGGCGGCGTGGAAAAAGAAATTCCCGCGCGTGCGCTTGACGCGGATCGGCCGGTTGGCGGGGCGGGGAGTGGCCGAGGGACTGGGTGCGGTGCGGGGTTACGATCATTTCGCGGCGTGAAAGTGGAAGCGTTCATTTTCGACATCGGCAATGTGCTGGTCACCTTTGACCAGAAGCGCATTCAAGCCGCCTTGGTTTCCGGCGGCGCCGATGAGCAAACTTTAGAGGCGGTGCGGAAGCTGGCCGTTCCCTACGAGCGGGGCGAAATTTCGGGCGAGCGCTTCCTTGGCTGCTGGCGCGACTTCTGGTCGCCGGAGGGTGGGAGGGAGGAGCTGACCCGGATCTGGCAGGAAATCTTCGAGCCGAATCCGCCGATGTGGGATCTGGTCGAAAAGTTGCATGGCGCGTATCCGCTTTATCTGCTCTCGAACACGAATGGCCTGCACCACGAATATCTGGAGCGGGAGTATGCTCTTTTCCAAAAGTTTGCCGACGGGGTGTTTTCCTACCGGGCGAAAATGCTGAAACCGGAACGCGGGATTTTCGAGCTGGCCATCCGTCAATTCGGGGTGCGTCCGGAAGCGACGGTCTATCTCGACGATTTGACGGCCAACGTGGAGGCGGCGGAGGCGGCGGGTTTGCGGGCGTTTCTTTACCGGCCTGACGCGCATGCGGAATGTCTGGCCGTGCTGCGGGCGCAGGGCGTGCAATGCGTTTGACTTGCGGGTCGGCGGATTTACCCTGCCGCCCAGTGCAAGTAACCTTCGAGCAACTGCGGGAAATCTACCATCGTCCATTTTTCGACCTCATCGAGGACGCGCGGCGGGTGCACCAGAATCATTGGCCGGGCCAAGAAGTGCAGCTCTGCACCTTGCTGAGCATCAAGACCGGGGCCTGCAGCGAGGATTGCGGCTACTGTTCGCAGAGCGCGCACCACAACACGGGTCTCAAAGCGCAACCACTGATGAGCACCGAAGAAATCCTGCCGCATGCGCAGGCCGCCAAGGCGAACGGCTCGACCCGTTTTTGCATGGGCGCCGCGTGGAAGGGTGTGCGGGATGGTGACCGGCGTTTCGAGTCGGTGCTCGAGACGATCCGCGAGGTCAGCAAGCTCGGCATGGAAGTCTGCGTCACGCTCGGCCAACTCAATGACGCCGAGGCCAAGAAATTGAAGGAAGCGGGGGTCACGGCTTACAACCACAACATCGATACTTCGCCGGAATATTATCCGAAGATTGTCAGCACCCACACCTTCGAGGACCGGCTGAACACGATTGGTGCCGTGCAGCGTGCGGGGATGTCCGTCTGCTGCGGTGGCATCCTCGGTCTGGGCGAGACGGTGGACGACCGACTGCGCATGCTGGAAGTGCTGGCCAATTTCGATCCGCCGCCGGAGAGCGTGCCGATCAATTGTCTGGTGGCGGTCGAAGGCACGCCGCTGGAGGAGGCCGAACCGGTGAAGATTTTCGAACTGGTGCGGATGATCGCCACGGCGCGGATTTTGCTCCCGATGTCCAAGATCCGGCTCTCGGCCGGGCGCGCGTCGCTGAGCAAGGAGGGGCAGGCGATGTGTTTGTTCGCCGGGGCGAATTCGATTTTTTACGGGGACAAACTTTTGACCACGCCGAATCCGGAGTCGAACGAGGACCTCGAGTTGCTCAAGACTTTGGATCTCTCTCCTCTCGCACCGCACTCGCCGGCTTCGGTGCCGGTCGCTTAGAGTAGTCTGGGAAAAGTGGTCGTCGCTTGGGGTCGACGCTCCAGTCTGTGCCGCGGCTAGAGAAATCACCATCCGCTATGAGAGTTCACCGCGGAGACGCGGGGATTGGCGCCGTAGAGGGTGAAGCCGGCGGTTTCGGTGATGTCGAGGTCGACCAGCTGACCGGCCAGACCGGCGGGGCCTTCGAAGACCGTGATCTTGTTGCCTCGGGTGCGGCCGGCGAGGCGGGTGTCGTTGTGGCGGCTGGGGCCGGTGCAGAGGACTTCGACGGAGCGGCCGACGAGATTTTGTAATTTTTGCTGGGCGTGGCGGTTGACCACGGAGAGGAGGTCGTGGTTGCGGTCCTCTTTCACTGCTTCGGGCAGTTGCGCCTCCAGGGTGGCGGCGGGGGTGTCTTTGCGCGGGGAGTAGCGGAAGACGAAGGCGTTGTCGAAGGAGAGTTCGTCGGTTAGGGCGCGGGTGGCGGCATAGTCTTCTTCGGTTTCGCCGGGGAAGCCGACGATGATGTCGGTGGTGATGGCGATGTCCGGGCAGTTGGCGCGCAGCTTTTGCACGAGGGTGCGGAATTTTTCCGCGGTGTAGCCGCGGTGCATGGCTTTGAGCAGGCGGTCGGAGCCGGATTGCAGGGGAAGATGGACGTGTTCGGCCAGCTTGGGGAGGCGGCCGAAGCAGTCGACGAGGTCCTCGCGGAAGCCGATGGGGTGGGGGGAGGTGAAACGGAGGCGCTCGAGCCCTTCGACTTCATGCACGGCTTCGAGGAGTTGCACGAACGGGCTGCGTCCGTCGAGTTTGGGAAACTCGTGGCGTCCGTAGAGATTGACGATTTGTCCGAGGAGGGTGACTTCCCGGCAACCCCGCGCGACGAGTTCGCGCACTTCGCCGACGATGCTGCCAATGCGGCGGCTGCGTTCGGCCCCGCGGGTATCGGGCACGATGCAGAAGGTGCAGCGCATGTTGCAGCCCTGCATGATGGAGACGAAGGCGCTGGCCGGGGCGGTAACGTGGTCGCGGATGGTTTCCTGCGAGCCGGCTTCCTCGTCGGTGTCGACGACGGAGAGGCGGAGGTCGTCCATCGCCGGGTCGTGGGCCATTTTGCGGCGCAGGATGGCGTCGACGTGGTCGGCCACTTTGTGGAATTTTTGGGTGCCGACGACCAGGTCGAGGTGGGGCACTTCGGCGAGGAGGGAGGCGCCGCGGCTCTGGGCCATGCAGCCGAGCAATCCGTAAACGGTGTGCGGGCGCTTTTTTTGGAGGCGTCCGAGCAGGCCCATTTTGCCGAGGGCTTTTTTTTCGGCCATATCGCGCACGCTGCAGGTGTTGAGCAGGACGACGTCGGCTTCCTCGGCTTGAGCGGTCATTTCATAGCCGCGGGCGACGAGCATCTGCGCGACTTGTTCGGAATCGCGCTCGTTCATCTGGCATCCGTAAGTTTTGAGAAACACCTTGGGCATCACAGGCAAGACTACTGATTGCTTGGACCGAGGGCCAGAGCGAGGAAGGAGAGGCCTTGAAGGCCCGCTTTCTCGGTTGTCTTGGGCTGCGCTTCTGCCCTCAGCCCACGGGGCAGAGCAGAAGCGCCTTTTAAACCGCTGGCGCGGGTGATGTTCCTAGTTGGTTGGAGCGAAATTCGGGATGGGCGAGCCACCGAACTCGGAGGCCATCCGGGCGATGGCACCAGTGAAGGCGGCGTTGTAGTCGAGGGCGACTTCGTTGCTGATGTAATCGGTCCGGTCGTCACGGTAAGCATTGTCGCTGGCCGCATTCGGGCCGCCAACCAGAGCGCCGTAGAGAACAAATCGGTTCTCCCCCGGCAGGTTAATGTTGTTGGACGTCGAGCCGTGGGCCGCGCGGTGATGGGGATTTCGTGGTGAATTGTTGCCAAAGCCGACGACATAGCTGCGGCTTTGCGGATTGGCGCCGAGCATGTAATCAATCTGTGACTTGGCAAAGTCGCGGTAGCGCGTGCCGTTATCGGCTACGCGGTCGGCATAAATCCCGGCGAGGAAGGCGGTGTTGGCGGCATAGCGCAGGGAGCCCCACTGGTCGAGCCAGGCAAGGCCTCCGGGCGTGTAAGCGATGCGTGCTCCGTTCAACCCGACGGTCCAGTAGTCGAGCCAGCGCTGGACAAAGCTTTGGTAAACCTGCTTGCCGGTAAGTTGGGCCAAGAGCACGGCGGCGCCGTAAGATTTGTCGTCCCATGAGTGGGTCCAGCGCGCGGCGGCGTTGGCGAACTTCTCGGCGAAGAGCGTTTCCGCCTTGGCCAAGTAGGTCGCCTCCCCGGTGGCACGGTGGAGCCATGCGGCGGCCCAGATAAGTTCATCAAAGTAGCCGGAGAAGGAGTTGTAGTAGTTCCGGGCGTCAGGAATGGAATCCACGTAGCTTCCGCGATAGGTATCGGCGAAGGCAAAGAGGCTGCGTGCTCGTGCGAGGAGTTGTGCGGCGTAGGCGGGGTCATCGTTTTTGAGGAGGATGTGCGCGGCAGCCAAGGCAGCGGCAGCCTCGCCCGCGACTTCAGACCCGGGATTGGTCGCATCGAGCCGGTAAGACGGCCGAGCCATGGTCATGTTTTCCGGCGGACCCCAGAACGCGTGGTCGGCGCCACCATTTCCGACTTGGCCATAAAGGACATTGGGCTGCGGGCTGGCTTTGAGCAGCCAATCGGTGCCCCAGCGCACTGCGTCGAGCAGAAACGGGCGCTGTCCGGTGGTGGTATAGCCGTTGGCGTATTCGATCCCGCCCCATGACATGAGGGTGAGCGTGGCGGCGAAAGGCAGGCCGAACTTCACATGGTCTCCCGCATCGTGGTAGCCACCAGTCAAGTCGAGGCCGACCTCGGCACCGTCCCGCAAACCGGAGTCGCCACGCCATTTGACCCGGAAGTTGGCCGGAAGTCGGCCGGAGCGCTGGGCCTCGTAAAAGTAGAGTGATTTTTGCAGCACCTCGCCGTAATTGAACTTTGCGGCCGGGCTCTGCCGGTCGCGGAGGCCGATGATCGCGGTTGCTTTGGCCAGGCTGGCGTTGCTGGCGGTGAGCAGGTCAAAAGCAAAAGTTTCGTATCCTTCGACGGCGAGGTCCGCCAGGATGGTAAGGGGGACGTTTTTCTGCGTCTCGCCGGGGGCGAAGGTCAGCGTGCCGGCCACGGCTTGGTAATGGGTGTCGGCCCGCGCCGTAAGGTCGCGTGTGGCGTAGGTGACCGAGACGGGACTTATCGTGGCCGAGTTCAAGGTTATGGTAACTTGGACCGTGGTGCTGGCGCTGGCTGGTTTGTCCACCGTGAGGTCGGCGACCGAAAGTTGGCGCACGGTCGGGGTTGGCCCAGACGTGGGCACCTCCGTCGTGACGCGAAAGAATTTGCGACCGCTGGCCGGCACGCTGAACTGCTTGCGCGTATAGCCGGCGGGCGGAGTCGGCAAGACCGGTCCCTCGACTACGCTGACCGTGCCGTCGTTGGCGAACGATGTGGCCAGGTCCCCCGTGCTCTGCACGTTGTAAATCAGATCGCTGTGCTCCAGCCACGTCACCACTAAGTAGCCACCGGAGGCCGCGGAGCTCAGCGTGGGCACCGGGGTGGGCACCGGTCTTGGGACGGGCGTGGGCGCCGGCGTGGTGCCACCAGAGTGGGTTAGGCTGACGTTGGCCGGTTGAAGTTTGAGACTGCCGGGTGAGCCGACGAAGCCAAACTTCACCGCGCTGCGGGCCGGGAGGGAATTGTTCCAGGAGAAAGGTGCTCCATCGAGCGTGTAGCGGTTGCCGCTTTGCCCCACGATGCGTGCGCTGTAAATCGAGTCGAGGGTGCGGTCGAGGTCGAACTCCAAGGTCCAGGCCGGCAACACCCGATCGGTCTTGTTGACAATCGTGAAGTCTCCTTGGAATCCCGAACCCCAGTCGTTGGTCACGCAAAATCGGACAATAGCTTCGGCGGTCTCGAGGATGGTGTTGTCGGCTCCGACCACCGGTGCGCCGTTCGTGGTGCCGCAGTGGCAGGTGTCCCCGGTTTTCGGGCATTCGGGAAGAGGAGCGGGCGTCGGGCTCGGTCTGGGCGTTGGCGCGGGACCTGCAGTCGGTTGCCAAAGCTTGATATTGCTCCACTCTGCTTGGGCCAAGCCGCTCAGGTTGCCTTGCCCATAGACGCCGCACTTGAAGTAGTGGGTGGCCGCGCCGCGATCGGGATCGGACCGGACAAAAACCCCGTCGAGATAAATCGAAACGCTGCGGGCTTCGGTATCGTGAATAACATTCACCCGGATCCACCGATCGTAAACGTTGCTCAGAATGGGCGTGGTGTAGCGATACAGCGATCCATTGTAGACGCGCAGTTGGGAAGCCGTGGAGGCAGTGGTTCCACCGAATACCTGCATAACGGCCACGTCTGTGGTCCCCGCGGGGATGTAAAGGTTACCTTCGAATTGCCAGACACCAGTGGTGTAATCATTGAGGATCCTCATTTCGGTGCGGGGCTTGGTTGTGCTTCCCGGCTCGAATGGTTGATCTGTGCCGTAGACCTCAAACTGGTGAACTCCGTTGACCAATGAGTAACGATCGCTGACTGGCAGATTGTAGGGAGATTGAAGACTGTAGTTGAAAGGCACTTGAACGAACCCATCGGTCGGATTCGGGGCGGGATGAGGCACCGGCGGGGGTGTCGGTGGGGGCGTGGGCGCGGGCGTCGGGGCAGGAGTGGGGGTGGGAGAGTAGCTGGAGCCACCGAAGTCAAGATCGCTGGTCGAGAAGAAGACCTCCGCCGCGGGGTCGATCCGCTGCCAGACCACGTAGAGGATGTGGCGCCCGGCGCGCGGGGGAAAATCGACGCCGAAAAGGTAGTTCGAACCGACGAGGCGAGCGTTCTCGGCACCCGCCAAAGGTTCGAGATCGGCCCAAGTGAGGGGTTGGGTCGGGTCGTAGCCTGGGCGTGTGAGGTAGGCGCGGAAGAAGCTCGGTTCGTGGGGGGTGGGAGCGTAAAAGACGCAATTGAATGTTCCCGGGCTGACGCGCGTAGCGGGCCAGTCGGTGCGCGCAAGGTTGAGGCCACGGTATTTGTCGCGACCTCCCCCGGGGAGTTGGCCATCAGGCACGGCAGCTTGCCAGTGGTAGCCGGGGATATTTCGCGCGACCTCGTGCCAGTCATAAAAGGGTTGGCTGCCGCCGAGCGCGATGGCGGCCCGCACACCACCGGATTGGGGGGTTTCCGGATTTTCGAGAAACCCCGCATACGAGCGGCTGATCGGGCTGGCCATCGAGCCGTGGCCCCAGGCGGATGGCTGGCCGAAGGGAAGCAAGCCGAGGGTGAGGGCAAGCGCCATGACGTGGGAGGGCGGGAATTTTTGCATCATGCGGCAAAAAGGAGGCGGACCGGACGGACTTCTACCCCGAGTCGACGAAGGGGGTAATAAACTCGGCGAATCGACCAGTTTGCGCCCTTGACCCTCGGTGGGAAGCGATGTTCACGGGGTCAAAACGCACCAAACGATCCGGCGGCACGGCGCTTCCACGACTTGCTTTTTCGCACTTTGTGGTTGGAAATATGACCATGGAAACACCTGCAGACCTCGGGTTTCGCATGCCGGCGGAATGGGAGCCCCACGATGCCGTCTGGTTCTCCTGGCCGCATCCCGACACGGAAAGTTTTCCCGGGGCTTACGCTCGCATTCCGCAGGCCTTCGGAGCGCTGGTTCGCGCGGCGGCCGAATTCGAACCGGTGCGGGTCAATGTGCGGAATGCCGCGGAAGAGGCCGAGGCGCGGCGCCAGATTGGCAAGTGCGACAATGTGCAATTTTTCCCGATCGACTCCGACGAGCCGTGGTGCCGGGATCACGGTCCCATCTTCCTGGTCAACGACCGGACCGGTGAGGTGGCGGTGGCCGATTTTGAATTCAACGCGTGGGGCCGGAAGCTGCCGCGCTGGGACCTCGACCGGCGCGTGCCTGAAGCCGTGGCCCGGCACCTTGGCCTGCGTCATTTGGTCTGCCCGCTTGTGCTCGAGGGAGGTTCCATCGAGGTCAATGGTACCGGTTCGCTGCTCACCACCCGGAGTTGCCTCTTGAGTCCGAATCGAAATCCAGAAATGACCGAGGAACAGATTGTCCGCAACTTGGAGCAGTGGCTCGGGGTGCGCAATGTGCTCTGGCTGGGCGACGGGATCGAGGGGGACGACACGGACGGGCACATCGATGATCTGACGCGGTTTGTCGGAAAGTCGCGGGTGGTGACGGTTATCGAGGAAAATGCTGATGACCCGAATCAGGCAATCCTGGCCGACAATCTGGAGGCCTTGCGCGGTCTGCGTGATGAGGACGGTGACCGGCTGGAGATCGTCACTTTGCCCATGCCCGGGCGCCGGCGCGAGTGGGAGGGGCACCGTCTGCCCTGCAGCTATGCCAACTTTCTCCTCGTCAACGGCGGGGTGCTCCTGCCGGCCTTCGACGACCCGCGCGACAGCGAGGCCGCGGCTCTGCTCGGGTCCCTTTTTCCCGGACGCAAAGTCGTGCCCGTCGAGTGCGCCGATCTGATCATCGGCCTCGGCTCGGTGCACTGTTTGAGCCAGCAGCAACCGGCTGCGCCGCGGCCTTGACTAGCCCCGTGGCGGCACCCATTCTCTCGCTCCGCTGAAAACAAAAAAGGAGCTCAATGTGGATCTGAAAGAAATCAAAGCCCTCATCGATTTGATGCAGAAAAACGGCCTGACGGCCTTCGAGATGGAGAAAGACGGTTTCCGCCTCTCCCTCGCAAAAGAAACTGGTTACGGGCTGCCCATGGCCTCTGCGCCACCGGCCGCGCCGGCTGCTGCGGTGTCGAGGCCCCTTGAGGCCGCGCCCGCGGCAGCCACGCCCGTCGTCGCGGGCAAAGAGATTGCCTCGCCGATGGTCGGCACCTTTTACACCTCCGCTTCCCCCGAGTCGCCGGTCTTTGTCACGGTCGGCCAGCAGGTCACGCCGGACACCGTGGTCTGCATCATCGAGGCGATGAAGGTGATGAATGAAATCAAAGCCGAGCAGGCCGGCACGGTGACCGAAGTGGCGGCGGAGAACGGTCAACCGGTGCAGTTCGGCCAAGCGCTGTTCCGCCTCAAGTAAGCGCCGTCCGGCGGAACAGATCGCCTCGTCATGATCAAACGACTGCTCATCGCCAACCGCGGCGAGATCGCCCTGCGCATCATCCGCGCCTGCAAGGAGCTCGGGATCCGCAGCATTGCGGTCTACTCCGAGACCGACGTCCAGTCGCTCCACGTCCAGCTGGCCGACGAGGCGATTTGCGTCGGTCCGGCCCCCAGTTCACAAAGCTATCTCAAGATCGACCGGATCATCAGTGCGGCGGAGATTGCCGATGCGGATGCCATTCATCCGGGCTACGGATTCCTCGCCGAGAACGCGCACTTTGCCGAGGTTTGCCGCAGCTGCAATATCAAATTCGTCGGACCATCACCCGAAGCCATCCGCTTGATGGGCGACAAAAACATGGCGCGTCAACAGGCGATCAAGGCCGGCGTGCCGGTCACGCCCGGCAGCGACGGCATCGTGGAGACGGAAGGCGAGGCGCTGCGTGTTGCCCGCAAGATCGGTTTCCCCGTGATGGTCAAGGCGGTGGCGGGGGGCGGCGGACGCGGCATGCGGGTCGCGCAGGACGAAGTTACCTTAATTAGAGGCTTCCACAGCGCGCGCACCGAGGCGGAGAAAGCTTTTGGCAATGCCGCGGTCTATCTCGAGAAATTCGTGCAGAATCCGCACCACATCGAGTTCCAACTCATGGCCGACAGCCAGGGCAATGTGGTTCACCTCGGGGAGCGCGATTGTTCCCTGCAGCGTCGCAACCAGAAGATCATCGAGGAGTGTCCCTCGCCCGTCATGACCGACGAGTTGCGCCAGCGCATGGGCGAGGCTTCGGTCGCCCTGGCCAAGGCGGTCAACTATGAAAACGCGGGGACCATCGAGTTCCTGGTCGACGACGCCGGCAACTTTTATTTCATGGAGATGAACACCCGCATCCAGGTCGAGCATCCCATCACAGAGGAGGTCTACGGCTGCGACTTGGTCAAGCAGCAGCTCCAGATTGCCTCGGGGCAACCGCTCTCCCACCACGTGCTCAACGCTGTCCCGCGGCACCATTCCATCGAGTGCCGGATCAACGCCGAGGATCCGGAAAACAATTTCCTGCCCAGCCCGGGCACGATCGACCTTTACTACGCGCCGGGCGGACGCGGGGTGCGCATCGACTCGCATGCTTATGCCGGCTACCCCATCCCGCCGAATTACGATTCGATGATTGCCAAGCTCATCGTGCACGCCTCGACGCGCGAGCAGGCCATCGCGCGGATGCGCCGCGCCCTCGGCGAATACATGATCACCGGCATCAAGACGACCATTCCGTTGCAGCTTGAAATCATGCAGAACAAAGATTTCATCGCCGGCAAATACGACACCGGCTTCCTTGAGCGTCTGCTCGCGGAGCGCAGCGTCCCGCCGAAAAAGTGAATACGCTGGCGGCCGCCCGCCTCTACGGGATCGTCGACCTCGGTTATCTCTCGGCTCACACTGCTCCCCTCGCCGCGGAAAAGCTCCTCGAAGGAGGCGTCGATCTCCTGCAAATCCGGGCCAAGCAAATGGACAAATCTCTTGTCGCGGCTTTGGCCGAGCAAATTCACGCCCTGACCGCGCCACGCGGTGTTCCCCTTATCCTCAATGATCATCCGGAACTGCTCCGCGACGTTCCCGCCGAGGGGGCCCACGTCGGGCAGGATGATCTGACCGTGGCCGAAGCACGGGCGGCCGCGGGGCGTCCGGTTCTCATCGGGAAATCGACCCACAGCATGATGCAAGCGCGGGCAGCGGCGGAGGAGGGGGCGGATTATCTCGGGTTCGGACCGCTCTTTGCCACGCCGACCAAGCCGGGGCGTCCGGCCATCGGGCTCGGCGACATGGCGGAGGTTCAGGCACTGGTCTGTCTTCCGGTTTTTTGCATCGGGGGGATCAAGCTGGGGAATTTGGCGGAGGTGCGGGACGCGGGCGCGCGGCGGGTGGTCATTGTTTCCGGGTGGTTGCAAGCGGACGACATCGCGGGGGCGGTGCGCTCGGCGCGGAGTCTCCTCGTAGCGTCGCCGTCCCCGGTGACGAATCGAATCCTCCAACCGGCGGCGGGGACGCGCCGCCAGATTAGGAATCAGGATGAAAGTTATTCTCTCGCCCGAAGTTTCCGTCGCCCTTTCGGCGGGCCGGCCTGTCGTGGCGCTCGAATCCACGATCATCGCGCATGGGATGGCTTATCCGGCGAATGTGGAGACGGCTTTGGCGGTCGAGGAGGTGGTGAGGGCGCATGGGGCGGTGCCGGCCACCATCGCGGTGATCGGGGGCAAGTTGAAAGCCGGTTTGTCGGCGGAGGAGATCAAGATGTTCGGCCAGTCGGGGCCGGAGATCATGAAGGTTTCGGTGCGGGACTTGCCGTTTGTGGTGGGACGGGGCTTGGCTGGCGCAACGACGGTGGCGGCCACCATGCGGATTGCGGCCATGGCGGGGATTCCGGTTTTTGCCACGGGCGGCATGGGCGGGGTGCATCGCGGGGCGGGGGAGACTTTTGATGTCTCGGCGGATTTGACCGAGATGACGCGCAGCAATGTCGTGCTGGTCACGGCGGGCGCGAAGGCGATCTTGGATTTGCCGCTGACGCTCGAGAGGCTCGAGACGGATGGGGTCCCGGTCATTGGTTACCGGACGGGGGATTTTCCGGCGTTTTATTCGCGCTCGAGCGGGTTGAAAGTGCCGATGCGCGCGGAGTCGGCGGAGGAGGTGGCGGGGATTGCGCGCGCGAAATGGGAGCTGGGTTTGCCCGGGGCGGTCATCGTGGCGAATCCGATTCCGGAGGCGGAGGAGATCCCGGCCTCCGAGATCGAGCCGGTCATTGCGGCGGCTTTGGCCGAAGCAGGCCGTCGGGGGATTTGCGGCAAAGAGGTCACCCCTTTCTTGCTGGCTGAAATCACCACAAAGACCCAAGGGCGTTCCCTGAGGGCGAACATCGCCTTGGTCAAAAATAATGCGAAGGTTGGGGCCGAGATTGCCGTGGCCTACGCGACCGGCTGGGGGACCTCAAAAACAGAACTGGCCGGCCTAGTTTAGGGCCTCGGGGTGCTTGACGGTCCCTCCAGCCTGGCTTCAAGTGAGTCGGCCGTGAATCTCCTCCTGACCTTCCTGCGGACCGCTTTGCTCTGCTTGGGGTTAGCTGTGCTCTGTGGCGGTGACTGTGCCCGCGGAGAGGAGACCGACATTTTTGCCGCGCCGATTGTTGGCGGTGCGGCGCAGTGGGTTGTTCTGGTCAATGACCGAGTGGGCTGGCGGCCATTTGCCGAGGCGGGGTTCCTCGGTTCGAGTACGGTGGTCGGTAACATCGAGGCGGGGCATGTCTGGTCCGGGCACAGTGTCTTTGCGCGCCCCCCGGAGGCAACCAGTGGTTTTACCATTTACCCGAATTCCTCTGCGCTGAATGAACTCGATTGGCACGCCACGATGGTGGCGAATGTGCTCGCGGGCAGCGGCTTCGATGGCACCAACTACTCCTTGGTCGGTCTCGGGATGGCGCCCGAGGCCGCCGTCTTGTCCGGCTCGGTAGCCACCGAGTTTTCCCCGGACGTTCTGGGCGCTTTCGAGACCACTTACCGTTCGGTGCTCACCCCTTACCGGGCATTCATGACTGGGGATGGCGTGCCGCGGGCAGACGTGATCAACAGCAGTTGGAGCGGCTATGGTCCTTCCGCCACGAATGCGGAGGTGGTGGCCTTGGATGGTCTGGCGGCGCAGAACCCCTTCTCCGCACTGGTTGCTTCGGCCGGAAATGCCACGAACCAGCCGGCCGGCTGGCCTGGGTCCGGCTTCAATTTGATCACGGTCGGCGCGCTGAGCGGAAAGACTTTCCTTGAACCGGCAGCCTTCAGTTCCCGCGGCTTGGCCGATTTTTATAATCCGCAGACTGGAATAACCATCCTCCAGGCACGTGTCGCGGTCGATCTGGCGGCTCCGGGTGATGATCTCTTCCTTGCCGCCTACCTAGGCAATCAGGGCGGACTGGCCGCCGCCTTGCCCGGGTTAGTGCAAGATCCTCCTCCGGATGATTTATATTTCATCAACGTGGGAGGAACGAGTTTTGCCTCCCCGCTCGTCGCGGGTGGTCTGGCCATCCTTAAGGACGTGGCCAACCGTGACCCGGTCCTTGGTCTGGGTGGCCTCGTCTTTGCCCAAGATACACGGGTGGCCAAGTCGGTGCTCATGGCCGGGGCCTTGGAAACCTACGGTTGGGATAACGGGCAAGCCATGGGCCCTGGCGGGGAAATGGTTACGACCATGGCCCTGGATCGGGCCACGGGGGCAGGGGCGATGGATATGGTCCGTTCGGGCGAGGCCTACTTTTCCGGCACGCGCGATGTTGCCGGGACGAGCGGAGGCGTCATCGACCGCAAAGGATGGGATTTCGGCACGCTGACCTTGGGGGGCGTTAACGAATATACCTTCGGCGATATTTTTACCCAACCGGTCGAGCTGACCGTCTCGCTTAACTGGTTTGCCGGCCGTTCTTTCGACATGGATGATGATCTTGGTCGTAATCTGAGTTTCGCCGATCTTAATCTCGAGGTATATGAGTTTGGCGGGGGCGAGACTTCCACGCTCTTGGGCCGCTCGGCTACGGTTTACAGTAATTCCGAGTTTCTCCGCTTGGAGCTGAGCGGCGGCAAGTCTTACGGGTTGCGCGTCCATTTCGACCAAATGGTCTTCGACACGTCGCCCGGCCTAATTTCCGAGTCCTACGGTTTGGCTTGGCTGGTTTCTTCTTATGCGACCAATTATTGGAACCCGACGGGAACCAACCAAGTATGGAACGGGTTGGCCGCAAATTGGTCCTCCGAGGCGGACGGAGGCGAAGGCCAAACCAAGGCGGTCAGCACCCTCTTGGACCAGCTTGTTTGGGGCGCCGGAACCAATCCCGCGGTAACCGTGACCGTGGAGGGCGCGCAATTGGCGCGTGCCATGACCTTCAATGGGCCGACGTCCCTCAGCGGCCCCGAGGGTGCCTCGATCAATCTGCGCAACGGAGGGCTGACTGCTGCGGAGTCCATGGGGGCGGAGACCCGCCTCGGGCCTACGGTTGCTTTGCTGCTTTCCGGTGACCAGAGCTGGCGGAATGCGTCTGCCCACGCCTTGGTTGTGGAGGGCGCGGTGCGGGGGAAGGCGGACACCACTTGGCAGGCAAACTCCTCGGGCTCGATCACGATCGGCGGGGAGTTTGCGGTGGACGGCTTCATGACCAATGCGGGGTCGGGCCTTGGCGAAGTGCTTATCGCGGGAAACTTGGGTGCCGAGGTCCGCGGCATCACGCAGTCCAGTCAATCGAGCAAGCTGGTCATTGGTGGGGAGGGTATTCACCGCTTCGCCGGGGAAACCCTCGTCTCCCAGGGCGAGTTGGTGGTCGACGGGGATCTTTCCCTGAGTCTCCGCACTACCGTGCTGGCCGGCGCCACGTTGTCTGGAGCCGGGATCCTCAGTTCGGCCACGATTTTCGGAACCCATCGCCCCGGGCATTCCCCGGGATTACAAACTTTCACCGGAGATGTGAGCTACGGAAGCAGCGCCGGTTTGGTCTGGGAACTGGTGGAGAACACGGCAAACGGTGCCGGGATGAATTTTGACAGCGTCGCGGTGGGAGGAAACCTGGCCTTTGAGGGAAGGACATCCTTCCAACTGGTCTTCAATCTCCCGGAGAGCGAGGTGCTTTGGTCTGATCCGTTCTGGAATTCCGACCGGTCGGGCGAGGCGGGATGGCTGATTTATCGGGTGACCGGGACAACCACCAGCCTCTCCAATCTGCAAATCACGATTGATGATTGGGTGGATTCGCAGGGTGAGCTCTTTTCTTTGCTCCGTGAGCGGGGGTCTTTCGATTTGGCCTCCGTCGGCCCGGACGTCTACCTCACCTATGCCGTAGTGCCCGAGCCCTCGGTATGGTGGCTGCTGGTCATGGCGGGAGCGGTACTCTGCTCTTCGCGGTCGGTGGTCACTGCCTACCGCCGCGGATCGAGCGTGTCGCGCAGGCGATCGCCGAGGTAGTTCAAGGCGAGCAGGGTGGCCGACATGGTGGCGGCGGGGAAGAAGAGGAGCCACCAGTAGCTTTTTAGCGGGTTGATCGATTGCGCCCCCTCGGCAAGGAGCGATCCCCAGCTGGCTTGGGGGGGCTGGATGCCGAGGCCAAGGAAGCTGAGGAAGGATTCGTCGAGAATCACGGCGGGAACGGTCAGGGTGAGATAGACGATGATGATGGGGAGAATATTGGGGAGAAGATGCCGGGTGATGATTTTGAGGTGGGATTGACCAAGCGACTGGGCCGCATGGATGAAAGAGCGTTCTTTGAGCGCGAGGACCTGCCCGCGCACGATGCGCGCCATGGTGAGCCATTCGATCAGGCCGAGGGTGATGATGAGAATAACAATGCGCGAGTAGCTGATCAGCCATTGCCAATCGAGGCGCGCGGCGAAGTCGCGGACGTGTCCGTCGAAGGCATTGATGAAAATGAGGATGAAGATGAGGCGGGGGACGGAATAAATGATGTCGACCAGGCGCATCATGGCATTGTCGATTTTGCCCCCGGCGTAACCGGCGATCAGTCCGTAGGCCGAACCGAGGAAGAGGCTGACCGCGGCGCCGGCCAGTCCGACGATGAGCGAAATGCGCGCACCGAGCAGGACGCGGTAGAGGACGTCGCGGCCGTTCAGATCGGTGCCGAACGGATGTTGCCAGGAGGGCGGGGCGTATTGCAGGGGTCCGGGTTCCCGGTAGCTGAGGGGGAAAAGTTCGGGGCCGATGGCGGCGGCGGCGGCCACAACAATGAGGATGCCGAGAGAAATCCGCGCGGCAGGCCGACGGAGGATACGGGCGGTGGTGCCGGGCTCAAGCATCCACGCGGATGCGCCGGTCGAGCAGCGCGTAGCTGGCATCGACCAGCAGGTTGAAGACGATCAAGAGGGCGCAGTAGACAATCACGACACCACCAAGGAGGAAGCCGTCGCGGTTGAGGATGGAATTGACGAAGAATCCGCCCGCGCCGGGGATGTTGAAGACGGTTTCGACCACGATCGAGCCGGTGAGGAGATGGGCGGCGAGCGGGCCGAGGTAGGTTACGACGGGCAGGATGGCCACGCGGAGGGCGTGCTTATAGACCACAGTGCGATCGGGGAGGCCTTTGGCGCGGGCGGTGCGGACGAAATCTTGGTTGAGTACTTCGAGCAGGCTGGTGCGCATGAGACGGGCGATGACCGCGGCGAAAGGAATGGCGAGGGTGATCGCGGGGAGGATGAGTTGCGCGGGCGAGCCCCAGCCGCCGACCGGGAGCCACTTAAGCCAAAGACCGAAAACCAGGACGAGGATGGGACCGACCACGAACATGGGGATGGAAAGTCCGAGGAGCGCCGCAGCCATGGTGAGGCGGTCGGCCGCGGAGTCGCGGCGCACCGCGGCGAAGGTGCCGAGCCAGACGCCGCCAGCGGTGGCGAGCAGGAAAGAGAGTCCGCCCAGCGCGAAGGTGACTGGCAGGGTTTGGGCGAGGATCTCGTTGACGCTGCGGTTGCGGTATTTGGTCGAGAGGCGGAGGTCACCGCGGACCACGTCCGCCAGGTAGCCGGTGAATTGGGACCAGAGCGGGCCGTCGAGTTGGTATTTGGCGAGAAGCTGGGCCTCGATCGCCGGGGGAATTTTGCGCTCGCGGTCGAAGGGACCTCCGGGGGCAAGGCGGACCAGAAAAAAGGTCAGGGTGATGACGCAAAAGAGGACAAAAAAAAGCGCGGGCAGACGTCGGATGATCAGCTTGAGCACGCGTGGAGGGTAGGAAAGAGCGCGCGGGGGGGGAAGGAGAAGTGCGCAGGATGTCGACAGCGGTCCGCTGGGCCGGCGGACCCCACCGAGGAGAGAGGGAGAGTGCCGCTGGCTAGGCTGCTTGGATGTAGGGCAGACGGGCGGCGGTGGATTTGACCGCGTCGAGGCCTTCGAGGAGGTCGGCGATGGCGTCCCACTTGCCGTCGAGCAGGGCCTCTTTGGCGTGGTCGGGGAGTTTGGCCGGGAAACTGACGTCGGCGATGGACACTTGGCTGTTGGGGATGTCGATGTTGAGCTCGGTCTGCGGGGCTTCCGCAAGCAGGGCGGCGAGGGCGCGGATGTCGCGTCCCTCCATGACCAGGCAGGGCATGCCGAGGGTGATCGAGTTGCCGAAGAAAATTTCGGCGAAGCTTTCGGCCAGGACGGCCCGAAAGCCGTGGCGGTAGAGGGCTTGCGGGGCGTGTTCACGCGAGCTGCCGCAGCCGAAATTGCGCCCGGCCAGAAGAATGGTGGCGCCGGCGTATTTGGGTTCGTTCAGCGGGTGGGGCTTGGGCTGGCCGTTCGGGCCAAAGCGCTCGTCGTAGAAGGCATACTCGCCGAGGCCGTCGAAGGTGACGCACTTCATGTAACGGGCGGGGATGACGCGGTCGGTGTCGACATCATCACCGGGGACGGAGACGCCGCGACCGGCGATTTGGGAGATCTTGGCTAAAGACATGAAAGTTTTCAGTGTTCAGTTTTCGGTGGGCTGAGTGACGGAAGAATTTCAGCTGAGGCCGAAGACTTCGCGGGCGTCGCTGATTTCGCCGGTCACGGCGGCGGCGGCGACCATGAGCGGGCTCATCAGGACGGTGCGTCCGGTCGGGCTGCCTTGGCGGCCCTTGAAGTTGCGGTTGCTTGAGCTGGCGCAGAGTTGGTCGCCGATCAGCTTGTCCGGGTTCATACCGAGGCACATGGAACAACCGGCCCCGCGCCACTCGAAGCCGGCTAGGCGGAAGATGTCGGCCAAGCCCATGGACTCGGCAATGGCGGCGACGCCTTGCGAACCGGGAACGACGATACCTTTGACTCCGGTTTTGATTCTTTTGCCCTGCAAGTACTTGGCCACTTCCTGCAGGTCGCTGATCCGGGCGTTGGTGCAAGAACCGAGGAAAGCGACGTCGACTTTGGTCCCTTTGATCGGTTGGCCGGGCCTCAGTTTCATGTGCGCGTAGGCCTCTTCGGCCGTGGAGCGGTCTTTTTCCGGCAGTTCTTCCGGAGTGGGAATAGTCTCGTCGATAAAGATCGCCTGGCCGGGATTGATGCCCCAGGTGACGGTCGGACCGATCTCTGCCGCGTCGTAAATGACGATGTCGTCGTATTTTGCGTCGGGGTCGCTGGCGAAGGATTTCCACCGGGTCACCGCCGCGTCGTAGTCGGCCTGCGAAGGAGCGTAGGGACGGCCGCGCAGGTAATCGAAGGTGGTTTGGTCCGGATTGACGTATCCGACCCGCGCCCCGCCTTCGATCGACATATTGCAGACCGTCATGCGTTCTTCCTGCGTAAAACGATCAAAGGTCGAGCCGGCGTACTCGTAAGCGTAACCGAGGCCTCCATTCACCCCGAGTTTCCGGATAATGTGGAGAATAACGTCCTTGGCGTAGACCCCGGGGGCGAGTCGGCCATTGACCTCGATACGGCGCACTTTCGGCTTCTGCAGGGCCATGGTTTGGGTGGCGAGTACGTCGCGGACCTGGCTGGTGCCGATGCCGAAGGCGATGGCTCCGAAGGCGCCGTGCGTCGAGGTGTGCGAGTCGCCGCAGGCGATGGTCGTGCCCGGTTGGGTGATGCCCTGCTCGGGGCCGACGATGTGCACGATGCCTTGTTTTCCGCTGGCGAGATCAAAAAACTTGATCCCGGCCCCGGCGCAATTCCGGCGCAGTTCCTTGATCATGGCGTCGGCCAGGGAATCGGAAAAAGGTTCCTCGCGTTCGTCCGTGGGGACGATGTGGTCGACCGTGGCAAAGGTGCGCTGCGGGTAAAGCACCGGCAACTTGAGATCGCGGAGCATGCCGAAAGCCTGCGGGCTGGTCACCTCGTGGATGAGGTGCGTCCCGATGAGGAGTTGGGTCATCCCATTGGGCAGCACACGCACGGTGTGCGCGGCCCAGACTTTGTCGAATAAGGTTTTGCCCATGAGCGGAACCTTACCTTAGCGCGCGGGCTGAGGGCCGGCAAGCGTCAGCGGACTTGAATTCGCAGCGGCGGAGGGTGATGCTCCGCGGCGATGGGAAAGGTCGAAGCAGCGGTCAGGCCGGAGTGCGCCGGGGCGGATTATGCGCAGTTTGCCCAGCGTAATCTGGACAAGCTCTCGTTTCTGTATCCCCTGGTGAACAACAAGCTCGGTGCGCTTTTGCACCTGCAGTTGCGCCACGACCAACTTTTTTTCATGAAGGCCGGTGAGGTGGTCGACGAGATCGGCTACGGGGACGATGGCATGCGGTTTCATGAGCGCGACCTGGGGAAGGTGATGCGCCGGCCGGAGGACATCACGGCGCAGGGTTACTGGTTCGTGGAGCCGCGTTTCAACGCGCAGGCGGCCTGCGAGGCGCTCGGGGAGGTCGAGGATGGCGCTTACTATTCGCTTTTCAGCAACCAGTGCCAGGACTGGGCCAACCGCGTGCGGGTCAAGACCGAGCAAGTGGAAAAAGAGCAGGATCTGCCGCCACCGGCCGGGCACGAGTCCTACGCTGCGCTTTACAAGGAGGTCGCGCCCACTGTCCCGGCTGCCTGGTATTTCGGAATGATTGCGGTGATGGTCGGCCTGCTTGGCTTGGGGGCACCGCTCATCACCGGCCTTCACTACGTGAAACTTGTGGCGCTCTTGCTTTTCGCGATCGGTGCTTCGGATCTGATTTACGCCTTTTCGTCGCGCGCTTGGGGGACCTTTCTTTCCACTGTTTTCTTCGGTTTGCTTTCCATGGCGGGCGGGGTGGCGGTCTGGATCGGCGACCACTTTTTGCTGACCAACAGCAACGGGGTGCTGGCCATTGTCTTGGCCGTGTTCGGGTTTGCCCGGATCGGCGTCGCAGTGCGGAGCCGTCCATTCATCGCTTGGATCGGCACCTTCCTCACCGGCATCCTCCTCCTGATTACCGCGTGGATCGCGTGGATGCACAAAGACGGTTCCGCGGCCGCGTGGTTGCTCGGTGCGGCGCTCTCGGTTTCCTTCATCTCGGCCGGAGTCTCGACGATTTGGCTCAATTGGAGACTGCGGCGGCTGGGCTGACCGTCGGCTGCCGGGGCCGCTTTAAAGCGGGGTCCAGTCCTCGAAAGTCGCCGCCTGGCCGACGTATTGTCCGTCCGGATCAAGTAGATTGAAGACCGTGGCGTGGTTGATCCGGAAACGGCGGCCGTTTTTGCTCCGGCGGATCCCCGAATAGTTTTCGATGAAGCCCTGCCGGCTGACTTCGTCGAGCAAGCGCCTCCGCTCATCGCGGTGCACCGGCTCGGCGCTGGTGCTCGAGGGTTGGCCGATCAGTTCAGCCCACTGGTATTCGAAGAGGGTCAAAGCCGTGCGGTTGGCGTAATTGAAAAGATGATCGGAGCCAGGCGGACCAAGGGCCGAGAGCACGGCACGCGGAGACTCGAGGAGGTTCTGTACGGCGTCCGGCCCGGCAACCAGATCGCGGCCGAAATGACGACGGAAGTTGGCCAGGATGAGCCGGGCCGGTTCCGCGGAGTTCATGATCGGATGGCCTCCAAGCGGAGGAATTTGAAATAGGCCGTCACGCCATTTTCTCCGCGGTTTTCCCGGTCGTATTGACGCAAGGCCTGCCGGAGGCGTCCGGGGCCGAGGCGGCGCGGGATGACGGCGCCGGCATTATGCACGGCGCGGAGCATGGCGGTGGCCTCTGGGTGTTGCTTGCTGTAGGTGCGGCCCTCGCTGCGTTGGGTGGCCCAACCGGCCTCTTGCAGGATCCCGCGCCACTCCGCGGGGTCGCGCCAGGCAAAGGGCGCGGCCTCCGGGCAGACGTGGAAAAATTCGGCCAGCGTGCCGCGAACAAACCATCCGCCAAGGAAGCGCGCTCCGGGTGCGGCCGCGCGATGCCAGGCGCGGAGCGCAGCGGCGGGATCGGGGAGCCATTGCAGGAGGCTGCAGCTGAAAATCGACCGGTAGGCGTGGCCGGTGGGCGGATGGAGGGCATCGGCGACAGACCACTGGGCTTGCGGCAGGGTGTCCTGGCCGATTCGGACCATGCGCGGAGCTAGGTCGGTCGCCCAAAGCTGGTCGGTGGGGCCGACCAAGTGGCGGGTGAAGAGCCCGGTGCCGGCGCCGACTTCAAGGGCCGGGCTTTCGATTTTTTGCGGCAGCCATTCGGCCAGCCAGGCCGCCGCTTCGCGTTGCACGGGCGCATGTTCCTCGTAGACAGCGGCGCGGCGGTCGAAGTCGTGCGGAAGAGCGTGGCTCATCGGATGGCAAATGTTGGCGGGGCGGCGGCGCGGCAGCAGGGAAAAAAGACGGGCCCGCTTGTGGCAAGCGGGCCCGCGGGAAATCAAGTGGCTTGTTTTTAGTAGCCGTAAGAGCCCCAGCCGCCCCACATGCCGGGCATGGTTTCCATCTGGGCGGCCATCAAATTTTGGTTGGAGATCTGCTCTTGGACCAAGAGCGCTTGGTATTTGCTGTAGGCGGCTTGGTCTCCGACCAGTACGAAGTTGTTTTGATCGTCGGGATAAATGTAGAAGACCTTATCGCCTTTGATCTGCCGGGCGATGGTGTAGGGTTTGAGTTCGGCCATCTTGGCTTGGCGGTCCGGAGTGTTCGCCGGGAGGACCTTGAAACCGCCGGCGGTGAGCATTTGCTCGGTGGCGTTGTGATCGGCGCGTTCGATGGCGGCGCAACCGGCAAGAAGCGCGGCGGCGAGGGCAAAGGGCAGGGCTGATTTCATCAGTTCCACCTTGGCTGCTTTGTCGTCGTGCGCAAGACCAAACCGACCCAATTTCGGGTTTCACCTACCGCTCAACTTCTGGTTCCTTGGCGATTAGCCATGAGTACCCAAGCCCTGACCCACTCGCCTGTCTGGAAAGAACTGCAGGCCCACCACGGCGAATTGGCCGGCCTTCATCTGCGCGAACTTTTCGCCGCCGACTCCCGGCGCGGGACGAGCCTCACGGTCGAGGCCTGCGGGCTTTATCTCGACTATTCGAAGAACCGGGTGACCGGCCGCACGCTCGAATTGCTCTTGGCCCTGGCCGCGGAGCGCGGCTTGGGGGGACGGATCGAGGCGATGTTCCGCGGGGAGAAGATCAACACCACGGAAGACCGCGCTGTGCTGCACACCGCCCTGCGGGCGCCGCGCGGGGAAAAGATCATGGTCGAGGGCGAGGACGTGGTTCCGGCCGTGCATGAGGTCCTGGACAAGATGGGTGCTTTCGCCGACCGCGTGCGCTCCGGCGCTTGGCGCGGGCAAACCGGCCGGAAAATCCGCAACGTGATCAATGTTGGGATCGGCGGGTCCGACCTCGGGCCGGTCATGGCTTATGAAGCGCTGAAATTTTTCAGCGACCGCGCCCTGCATTGCCAATTCGTCTCGAACGTGGACAGCGACGACTTTGCCGAGGCGGTCTGCGGCCTTGATCCGGCCGAGACGCTGTTTGTCATTTCCTCGAAGACCTTCACCACCCTTGAGACCATGACCAATGCGCAGACCGCGCGCGATTGGGTGCTACGCGGCCTGGGTGGCGACGAGAGTTGCGTGGCCAAGCATTTTGTCGCGGTTTCGACCAATGCGGAGAAAGTCCGCGAGTTCGGCATCGACCCGGCAAATATGTTCGGTTTCTGGGACTGGGTGGGAGGCCGTTACTCGATGGATTCGGCGATCGGGCTTTCCACCATGGTGGCCATCGGTCCGGATAATTTCCGCGCCCTGCTTGCCGGTTTCCACGAGATGGACGAACACTTCCGCACCGCGCCGTTGGGGGAAAACCTGCCGGTGCTCATGGGTCTTCTTGCCGTCTGGTATGGCGATTTCTTCGAGGCGCAGACCGCGGCGGTCTTGCCTTACGAGCAGTATTTGAAGCGCTTTCCCGCCTACCTCCAGCAACTGACCATGGAAAGCAACGGCAAGAGTGTCACGCTCGACGGACGTCACGTCGACTACAACACCGGCGCGATTTACTGGGGTGAACCGGGAACGAACGGTCAGCATTCTTTCTACCAGCTCATCCATCAGGGCACGCACTTGATCCCGTGCGACTTCATCGGTTTCGCCAAGACGCTCAACCCGATCGGCCGCCACCATGACATTCTCCTGGCCAACATGTTTGCCCAAGCGGAGGCCTTGGCCTTCGGCAAGACGGCGGAGCAGGTTGAGGCCGAAGGGACCCGCGCCGAACTCGTGCCGCACCGTGTTTTCGAAGGGAACCGTCCATCGAATACCATCCTGGCCGAAGTGATTGATCCGCAGACGCTCGGCAAGCTGGTCGCCCTCTACGAGCACAGTGTCTTCACCCAGGGGGTTATTTGGGACATCAATTCCTTCGACCAATGGGGCGTCGAACTGGGCAAAGTGCTCGCCCAGCGCATTATTCCCGAGCTGGAAAGCCAGGATGCTCCCGACCTCCAGCACGACAGCTCGACGAACGCTCTGATCGCGCGCTACCGCCGCATGAACTCATGAGAACTCAGCCCGCTATTGCCGCCGCCTTCTTGGCCGGCCTTCTTTTTTCCGCGCCTGGCTGCGATTCAGCGCAAGACACGCTGCAATCCCTGCGGAAAGAGGTCTCGGCCTACGCCACGTCCCCAACGGACGCCGCCGCGGCAAAAATCGATGAAGGTTTTGCCCGGCTAGACGGCCAGATCACCAAAGCACGTGCGGCCGGCCAGACCGCAGAGGCGACCAGTATGGGCCAAGAGCGAGATGCGCTTCAGGCGCAATATGCCGCCGCCCGCATGACCGCCAGCCTGCTCAAGGCCAAGGAGGCTGCGGCCAATGTGGGCGAAGCCTTTCGCAAAGCCGGCGAAGCTTTCGGCAAGACCCTGCAAAACGGGGCTAATGGCGGGGAGTAAGGGGGCTCGTTAACCTAGAAAAGGCGCTGAGCGGTGAGCTTGGGCAGGCAGAGGCAAGAAAGCCACAGCCGAGTCTGCGAGACGGCCCATAGGCAAATGGAAGAAGATGGCAGAAGATGGTGTTTGCGCCGCTGACACGGCGCAAACACAGTCCTCGGAGAGATGCCATGAGCGGGGCGCGTGTCAGCGCGCCCCGCTTATCCTCTTTCATCTTCTTCCATTTGACCGCTTCGCTCAGCTCTCCGAGCTGTCTGTCTCGCTGCGCTCGGCTGTGGCCTGTCTTTATTCCCTTTCGAGAGAGTAACTCTCATTGAGTTAGTCGGGAGTCCCTGAACCCGCGCATTGGCGGGTGTGGTTGGGGAGTAACTGGGGCGGCAAAGCCCAGGGGGAACGGGCGTCTCGCCCGTTTTCCGAAAGACCACCCGGGCGGGACGCCCGCAACCCAAATCATTGGGGTGTGGCATCGGCATCCTGCCGATGGGTTTGGATCGTGACGGGCGGGACGCCCGTGCCCCCTGCCCAAACCAGAAGTCGACTCGCCATGCGGGCCCCGCCGTAACGCGAGTTAGTCGGGAGTCCCTGAACCCGCGCATTGGCGGGCGTGGTTGGGGAGTAACTGGGGCGGCAAAGCCCAGGGGGAACGGGCGTCTCGCCCGTTTTCCGAAAGACCACCCGGGCGGGACGCCCGCAACCCAAATCATTGGGGTGTGGCATCGGCATCCTGCCGATGGGTTTGGATCGTGACGGGCGGGACGCCCGTGCCCCCTGCCCAAACCAAAAGTCGACTCGCCATACGGGGCCCGCCGTAACGCGAGTTAGTAGGGAGGTCCGAGCAATTGGAGTGGGATGGTCTGGGCAGACTTCCAGCGCTTGATCCCACGTTCCCGGGCCATGGCTGATGTCCGGTTCGGGCGGAGTTCGCTCCAGGCGAGGGTCCACGGGCCGTTTTTGCGGGTGAACTTTCCGCAGATTTTGTCCGAGCGGTTGTGGTTGGCGAGGCGCGCCGGCACGTTGTCCGTCTGGCCGACGTAGGATTTCCCCGCGGGATTCTGCAAAACGCAAACCCAAAACATGGGGGGAAAGTGGCTCCTGAGGTAGGATTTGAACCTACGACCAATCGGTTAACAGCCGACCGCTCTACCACTGAGCTACTCAGGATTTGGCCGTGATGACAGGGCAAAACAAGCAGTGTGGGCAGGGGCTGTCAAGATTGTAGGCCGATAACCTCTGGATTGCGCGGTCTGGTCCCGCGATTTTTTGAAAATGTGTTTGCGCCGAGCGCTGGGGCTCTTCACGTTTGGGTTTGTTATGAAACCATACTTCCTTGTTGTGGCGGCGACCGCGTTCGGTCTGGCCGCTTGTGATCAAACCAAGCAAGACGTCCAAGAGGGCGTCGAGAAAACCGGTGACGCTGTCGAGGCCACCGCCGAAGGCGCTGCGGCCGTGGCTGAGGGCACATGGGATGCGACCAAGGCGACCGGTGAAGCGGTCGGCGAGGGTGTGCAGTCTGTGGCCGAAGGCACTGCGGAGGCAACCAGAGCGGTCGGCGAAGGTGCCCAATCACTGGCCGAGGGAACCTTTGGCGCCGTGCAGGACACCGCCGCGGGCGTAAGGGACGTGACCGAAGGCATGTGGGATGGCAGCAAAGATGCCGCCAAAGCCACGGGCGATGCAGTCGAAACGGCTGGCGAGGACCTGCAAAAAGCCGTGGAGTGATTTATCCGACACACTCTGAGCTAAAACGCCGCCCTTGAGGGGGCGGCGTTTTCTTTTTGCAGTGGTCAACGGGACGATAAGGATGAGAACGCAGGGAGGTCAGACTCCTCTTGCGCGGAAAGTGGTCCGAAGAGAGCACGACAACCGCGCTCACCCTCCGACCTTCGGCTCGATGATCTCCAGAGTGGACTTCAAAGCCGTGGCCATCGGTTCTGCCGTTAGGGAGGTCGCTTGAATATTCATGCGAGGGCGCGCTGGGCGCAAGACGGGGAGCCCACGCCTTAACCTTATAGCTTTAATCCAACTGCTGAGATGCAGAATCCTATTCTCAGTGGTGGATCTTTTCGGGGTATATTTCCGCCGAAGCAGCCAAGAGGCAGTGTTCTCGGAACAAAAGAATGTCGAATGACACCCAAATTGCTTCGTTTCCCCGGCATCCTTTAGGACATGTTGGTATTGCTTGGCCAAATCTTCATGAGTCTTTTGCTGTCTTTCTTAGCTTTCCTTCTTACTGGCTCCGCGCTTGAAAAGTTGTCTGTCACGCGCATAGACCGCAAGAGTTGGGATCAGCCGATTATTCTTTTCTTCCGTCTTTTCGTTCTGGTCGTGATTTACGGTTTTTGGTGTGCGGCAACAAATCGCCCGATAATCGCCTTGGTGCTTGCCCTCGCTACGGTCGGGGTTTTTGTGGCCTCGGGTCGGGTTAAGCAGCACCTGCTCGGCGAACCGCTTGTGTTTCTCGATCTGCAGTTCGTTGGTCAGATCCTTCGGCACCCCAAACTCTATTACGGGCAACTCTTACTCGCGCCCCGTAACGCAGTCGCCGTGGTCGTTATTTTCCTCGTCTTCAGTGCCCTGCTCTTCTTCTTGGTGAGGATGGAGGCCCCCCTCACTCCCCCGCTCCACCCACTGTTTCGGGGTGTTTTGCTGGCTGGACCACTCCTGCTCGGGCTCGTACCGCGTTACGGCAGTTTTGCGGAAAAAATCCGGATGCTTTTAAGCGAGCCCGCTGGTGAACTCCGTCCCCAAGTTGCAACAAGCAAATGGGGCATTTTCGTTCCCATGCTCGCCCACTACTGCCGATGGATCAACGAACCAGCGGTTCCCGAGCCCACCCTTAAAATTGCCCGGTTGCCCACTGAATTGACGCGGCTTCCGCACGTTCTTGCCGTCCAATGCGAATCTTTCCTCGACCCAAGACGGATTTTTGCCGGCACGCGAAGTTTGCCGGATTTCGAAACGGCAAAATCCGGTGCGTCGGCTCATGGGTCGCTCGATGTACCCTGCGGCGGAGCTTATACCATGCGAACTGAGTTCGGTTTCCTGAGCGGCATTTCCCCCGCAGCGCTGGGTTGCGACTGCTATAATCCCTACGCCCGCGCCGAGCGGCGGGATTACCCTTCACTTCCCCGAACACTCAAAGAGGCGGGATGGGCAACAGACTTTGTTCATCCGCACGACCTGCGCTTTTTTCGCCGCGACAGGGTGATGCCCGCCTTGGGTTTTGACCGGCTGCACGGCGCCGAGAAATTCCGCAACTCACCGCGCTGCGGACCGCACGTGTCCGATGCCGCATTGGCCGATTACCTGGCACGCCTCTTTACAGAAAGCAAGGAACCACGCTTTGTCTTCGCCGTGACCATGGAAAATCACGGTCCGTGGCTTCCCGGCCGGTTGGACGCTGGCCAGTCGCAAAGGGACGTCTACCTGCAGCATCTTGGCAATAGTAGCGAGATGCTCGGCGGGTTGGTGGATCTCAGCGCTCGCCTCGACAGACCATTCGTTTTATGTTGGTATGGAGACCACGCGCCCATCTTTGCTTACGACGTTGCTCAAACGCGCACGCCCCACACTGATTACCTGATTACTACCAACGAGCCGAGAAGACCGCTGGCCACTGGGCCAATAACCCTCTGTGCCCACCAACTTCCAAATGTCCTTCTTGCGATTATTGGAAATATGGCCGCGCATCCAAAGAGCTTCCCATGCGCACTGACCCAAAGCAGAACAATCCACCGTTAGAATCCAGTCTGACCTTTCTTTTTTTGCAGGGAGTTGCATCGCCTCTGTTTGCGCGACTCGCTGGCGAACTGGAAGGCCGAGGTCACCGCTGCGTACGCGTTAACTTGTGTGCAGGCGACCGTTTGTTCTGGAGACGGCCCGGCGCGGTCAATTACGGCGGACGCTACGATGAGTGGCCCGCTTTCCTGCGGGAGCTGCTCGCGGTCGAAAACGTGACAGACCTTCTATTTTTTTCCGACGTACGGCCCATGCATCATCTGGCATGCCAGGAGGCGCTCAATCAAGGGCTGCGCGTCCACGTTTTCGAGGAGGGCTATCTGCGGCCAGACTGTTTGTCATTGGACTTTGGAGGTGCCAACGCCAACTCATGGCTGCCCAGATCTGCTGAGGCTTTGGCGGCCGCGGCGTCCTCCGGCCAAGCGCCTTGCCGCACCATTGATCCAGTGCGCATTTCTTTTTTTAAGCGTGCAATCTGGGATATAGCGAACCATGCCGCCAATCTGACTTTGCCTTGGTTGCACCCGTATTACCGCTCACATCGCCCTTACCATCCGATGCGTGAACTGTTTGGTTGGTCCCGGCGCGTTGTCCGACGACACGCATTCGGTGAGAGGCCGCGGCATCTCAGGCTTCTCCAAGGTTTTCTTGCTTCGGGAAAGCCCTTTTTTCTTGTGCCGCTACAACTCGATAGCGATGCGCAAATTGTGAAACATTCGGACTTTTTCGATATCGGGGAATTCTTGACAGAAGTGTTTGCCTCTTTTGCCCGTTGCGCCCCAGCGGAGATGAACTTAGTGGTCAAATGCCACCCTCTCGATAACGATTTGGTGCCCCGTGGCCGCCAGACCGCCCGTCTTGCCGCCCACCACCGCATCGCGAACCGTGTGCTGTTTGTTGATGGTGGTCACCTGCCCACCCTCCTTTCAAAAGCCCACGGCCTGGTCACGATAAACAGCACGGTGGGGACCTCGGCTTTTCATCATGGATGCCCGGTCAAAGCGCTCGGGCGCGCCATTTACAATGTCCCGGGACTAACTTCCGAAGTATCGCTTGACGAGTTTTGGCGCAATCCCACGCCACCGGACCCGGGCTTGCACCGTGACTTCTGCGACGTTTTGTTCAGTCGCTGTCTGGTCCGGGGCTCTTATTACTCGGACGAAGGCATCAGTCTTGCCGTCCCTGCGATTGTTAGTCTGCTCGAAACACGGGCGTCAGCTCGACAAATTCCTCGCAGGCAGTGATCCCGATCTTCTCTTCCGAGAAGAACCGGACCAACGGGTGGTGGTTTTTTTGAATTGTGCGAGCAGGGCTTCTAATATGCCCGCCGCTCCGAGACGAAGTCCTTCCGCCATTTCCTGCACGACCCGTTCAGGCGTTGTCGGGCGGCCTGTCGCTGCGCTGAGATAAAGCGGATAAAGGATGAGAGCCCCGGCGACCACCTCCTCAAGGCTCAATAACCGGGCTCGCCTGTCAGGCGCGGGAAATATATCATTTGTCAAACCCCAACCGGCATAAAAAGGCATGCCGTGGACGGTAACGGGCTTGCCCCGCAACAATGCTTCAAACCCAGCGAGGGAAGTCATGGTGTGAACCTCGTGCACCATCGGGAACAAAGAATCTAACGACACCCAGCGGTCTGCTATGCTGTCGGCCCAGTCTAACCATGTACCATTCCCTCCATAGCGTGAGCCAGCGGTGACATCCGGGTGAGGCTTGTAGAGTAGGAAGGCATCTGGGTTTCGCTCGCGTACGGCTCGGAGCAGCGCAATGTTCGTTCTGATCTGGGGAGATCCCCAAATCACAGAGGCATCGTCCTCCACTTGGCCGGGCACAAGGACAACTCGTCCGGCGCCGTCCGGTATAGTCCAGCCGTCCGAGCCGACATTATACTTGGTCAATCTAGCGCTGATTATCGCTTCGATTAAAGACCTGGCCCTGGACCGCAACTCCGGGGTGAAAACTGCCGTCTGGAGGATGCTCTCGAGGTCGGAAGGCCGAGAAGCATCAAAGTAGATTCCCGTTCTATCCGCTACCCACGATGCAGCGGGTGTGAAAATGGACCCCAAGCCCGCGGAGCGAACAAAGCCGTCTTCCAGTCGGATGACGGGTTTACCGCAGCTATGGTGGGGCGAGCGCGATCTCCCCCAAACCAAGACCGCTTCGGTATTTTTTGCATGGAGTGCGCCTTTTTTGAAGTTGACCTGGCTGTAAGGAAAAAAGCGTTTTACGGCGGCACGCTTGGCGAGAGACAAGCTGGGCGCAGCCAGATACGCCGGGTATCGCTCCATAATCTCCCGCTGAACGCCGAGGTACTCGATGATCTCTTCCGGCTCGCACTGCTGGCCGGTTTCGGGGTGCACATAGCGCGCATAATCGACCAGAGCTGCTTGCACCAATCCTCCAAGGGGGCAACGCCGTCTCCGGCTGGGAGCAGCAATCGCGTCTTCGGTCAATCCCCAACCTGCATAAAAAGGCATGCCGAAGGTACGAACGGCTTTGCCCCATAGAAGAGCCTCGAAGCCCGCTTGCGAAGTGACAGTATAAACTTTCTTGGCCTGCTCGATACAGCGCACCAAATGAGTATCCTCCGCGATGAGGCGTATACGCCGTTCCCGGGCGACCATTTTTAGGCTGAAGTGTCCCGGCTTAGTCCCTCTGGCCGCCCAAGGGTGGACTTTGAGCACAATGTGGTCGTCCGGATTCTCCTTGAGCGCAGCTTCAAGCATACGGTGGAAAACAGATGGGTCCCCACGGCCGTGACGGATGGAAAGATCTCCCAGTGTCTGATCGACGACCAGAACGTAGTTCTCCGGGAGCGGGCCAGAAAACTCCCTAGCGTGGTTGTATTTGGAAACCCGGTGCCTCCGCCATAGACGGACCAGATTGGCGCCCCGTTTTTCATAGTCCGCGCTGCCCGAAGTTTGGCGAATCAGCCGCTCCAGCCGCGATTCACGGTCAGCGTCATAGTAGATGCCGAGGTCGTCAAAAATTATCCCAAGGGCAGGGTCTGACTGCCGCGGGCAGACGGAGCGGAGAAAGGCGTCTTCTACCCGCCAGAGCGGCAGCCCGTGTCGGGCTGCCGCCCTGGCCGCCTGCTCGGAACTGGGTTTGAGACCCCAAGCGATGACGGCTTGTGCCTCACTTGGGTCGGCCGTAAGGCGGGACGGCGCCAATAGTTGCCCCAAGCCTCGGGAATGTCCGCGCCGGCGAACCGCACCCGGTGAGCCAAGCAATAAACGTTCCGGCAAGACGCTAGTGCTGCGGTTCATTTTTCAGCCGCTGTCCCGCAATCACGGTTTGCTTGGGTGGCAAGTCTGAGTCGTTCTGCGGGGGATTGCAGCAATCGGATAATCGCCTCGACCCAGCGCTTAGGCTCATTGGGCACCAGGAAGCCGTTGACGCCATTTTTGACAATACTGTTGTAGACCGGTCCTGTGGAGTATATGCCTGCAGCGCCTGTGCGGGTGATATCGAAAAACTTCACCGGTGCCCGGGCCTGGTTGAATGACGTGTCGAGCAGTGGGGCGAGGCCAACGTCGGCGCGAAAGGTTGCGGTGTAGGAGAGGTAGTCCGGCCAAGACATGGGATAGATGCACCGCACGCGGGGGATGCCACGGAAGAGTTCGCGTGCCCTGCGGTCCGTGAACACCTCAAACCATGCCTCCGGAAACTGCCGCTGCACTTCGGCTACGATGGGAGCCAGCCAAGCAAGCTCGGCGCGGTGTGCGGCGGTGCCGTGGTAAAAATAAAGCGGCCGAGTTTTCACCAGGGGGACGGCAATTTTGCGTGGCGGCCAGACCTCGGAGTCGGGTGACGCGTGACGGGCTGCGAGTTCAGGCGTGGAAAAGGCGAAGTCTGTGATCAGGCGTTCCAAGCGTCCTTTGATCCGGAGGTAATTGAGGAAGGTCCGACAAGCATAGAGGCGCGGCAGTGTTTGCTCCCTCCAGATCGCGGGAATGTCATCGTCGATGAACCACGTAACGCGGGCCAATTGGCCGGATTTTCTGAGGAGAGCATCGAGCCATGAACGGTGCGCGTGTCGGAAAATAACGGCCCAAGTGCCAGCCTCCAAGGTTGGCGGTGCGGCGCATGGCAGAGAGGAGTCGCAAACTTCGATAGGCGCATCGCCAGCTCGGGTCGTAACATATGGAAGGTAATAGTCTAGCGTCGGGGAAAGGCCCGGAGAGAGAACAAGGACCCGGCGAATGTCCGGGGGGCATTGTTTGATCAAGGTTTGGACCCGCATGGACACTTCTACTTAATCAGCGGAAGGGAAAGTTCAAGAGGTTATCGTAGAGGTGCGAAAGCATTTCCTCGGGCTTTCCTTCTCTGATGGGGATTTCGGGAAAAGCGCGGGTCTGCCATGACACGAGGGCGGGGCCGAGGGACTCGCCGTAGTTGGAAAAATCGCTCCAAGTCGAAAAAGTAATTTCGGCCCTGGCGGCTGGCTCGTGCAACGGAAAGGGTTGTCCGAGCTTCCGTTGGATCCAGCGGAGGTCGTGCCGTTGTAGCCTCAAGATTTTTTGAATCCATCTTCCCCCGAGAGAAAGTCGGTTTTGACCGAAAGACATGAGTGCAGAGACGATTTTCCCATCGGTGGCGCATTCCCTTCCGTGCGGCGCGCGGGGGCCTTTGGTCAAACGGTAGCGCAGCAAAACGGCTACCGCCTCAGCTGAAAGTGAGGTGTTCAGGGGATTGTTCACACGCTTCTGTTCCTGCACCCAGCGGGGATCCATACCCGTGCGCGCCGCAAAGTCCAAGAGAAGGCCGTTAGGGGATTTCGCGACGAGGTCGAACGGGATGAATTCGAAGTTGTCTTTCCCCAAAGCCGTCGCCCATGACTTCAATCGTTGATAATAGTGCGGATAAAACACCCCGAATTTTTTGCCTATCGCGGGAGCGCGTGTTTGGATAGCCTGTTGGATGAGGCTTGCCATGTATCCGACCGGCTCCCTGACATAGATGAGGCCTCGCACATGGTCGAAGCGTGTGCCCAGATAATCGGCTAGCTTCCTTTTGGTCGAAAGGTTGTCCCATTCAAACATGACCTCGCCGGAGATGACCACGGACTGCTTGGCCTCCGCGACGGCCCGACCGAAGTCCCTGCGCAAACGCATTCGTTCGACTTTTTGCCTGGCCGCATCCGGCGAACTGAAGAAGTGGGCTGGCACGTCCCGCCGGAACATCATCTCCAAATGGTGGGAGTGATTACCATTGTCCAGATAAGGCGGGGCGAGGTGCGCAAGTGACAGGTATTGAACCCTCTCGTCACGATAATCGCGGAAGCAGTGCTGGATCGATGTTGATCCCGCCTTGTTCATGCCAATATGCAGGTAGCAGGTCTTCATCCGATCAGATCTAAACTGGCGGGCAGGGGGAACTGCCATTGGCGTGTGAGGAGCAGCCGGAGGCTGCGGTGTTTGGTGTTGAGTAATTCAGTGTTCAGGCGGAGGGAGAAAAAGGGAGAAGGCGGAGGGCTGAGCCGGAGTCGCAGACGGCTTGTCCCGCCGTAAAGAAGGAAAGGCGGATCGCAGCGTGAGGCCCCGGCATCTGCGGGGCGACGGCAAAACTGAAACCTGAACATTGTGCTCGCGCGGAGTGCGGAGCGGTTCGATATGCATAAGCTGCTTTCTTGCGACTCCTCGCGCTCAATTAAACGCTGTGTCCTCCAAAGCATGAATCATCAACCAGCCAAAAACTTGCTTTTGGATTGGCAATACGCAGAAATAATAGGTCGCTAGTCATTTGGTCTTTTCCTCCAGCTGCTTGAGGAGGTCAACGTCACGCGGAGTTGCTGATTCAAATAGCACAATTTCTTCTGTCATGCGAAAAGCTGATTCCAAAGCGCCTAAATTTTCATAGCAAGCGCGCAGGACACGGAGACGTGATCCGAGGTTGGGTGCTAATGGAAGCGAACCGAAGCCTCCAGAGAAGAGGGAAAAATCCCGCGCTGGTGAATCCGATGCCGCAGACAGTCCTGAGTGCAAATACCAGTCGTCATGTCCGCTTAGTTCTGGAAAGATTCTCAAGTAGCCTTTCATGGTAAGTAGCTCAAGTAGCGGTTGGCGGTGGGACGAGTATCCATGCTCCACGCAAATGCAGCCGAAAGTGAACCGACTAAAGTCAAATGACTGCAATATACTAAGCTCCGAGCCTTCGGTGTCTATTGAAAGGAAATCAATAAATTTCGGCGCTTTGTGCTTCTCCAAGAGGGAATTCAGTGTGACTGTCACTAAAGCGTGGGTTTTGCCTTCTTTGCGGGCTCCGCGCTTATTTTGAATGTCATCGTAATCAACCAAAGAGATGCCCGATAGGGCGGGTTTGCCTTTGACGGCAAGAAACTCCACGATGTCATTGTCATGCGTCCAAACGCAGTCGGTGCTAATCTGACACTTCCTGTTCCTTTTAAGAGTATTCCGATACGCAGGGTGGGGTTCGGCAACAAGACCTTCCCAGCCCAACTGCTCGAGCAGGTAAGTGTTTGAAGCTAGGATCCCGCTGAGAGCTCCGAATTCCACGAAGTAACCAATTTTGTCTAATCCTTTGCACCACAGCGAGAAAACGTCTTGCAGACGCTGGCTGTGTGAGTACGGAACCAGCTTTTCCGCAAAAGCCAGAAAATCCAGAGACATGGCATTCAAAGCGCTCTTACGAGGTAGTTTGACGCCTTGGCGTAACGCTTGTCCCGATAGCAGACGACGTAGCCCGTACGGCGGATCCAATCGGCAAAAGCGACCTCACTGTTTAAGGACACCTCGACAAACAAAATCGGCCGGTGTTCAATTATTGTCCGCTCCAAGCCCGCCAAGACCTCCATCTCGTGTCCCTCAACATCAATCTTGATAAAAGATGGTATGGATTTAAGGGCGGCTAGGCAGTCATCGCATTTCAAAGTCTCGACCGAGATTGATGCAAGCGGTTTCTTCGTTGGTTTTGTTGTCTCAGACTTCTCTTCCACTAATCGCGAGTGTCCTAAATTGTTCGGACCTCCACGCACCATCTTGGCGGTTCCAACTTGGTCCGAGCATGCCAGGCCTAGGAAGTTTGTGTCTACATTGAGGCATTCGTTGAGACTTATGTTTCTGCGCAAAAGGCGCAGGGCTTCAGGGTAGCATTCAAACGGGATCACGTGAGAACGCGGAATGCATTTGGCGTAGAAAATTGTGTGATTCCCAACGTTGGCGCCTATGTCCAGAATGACAGGGTTCTCTGGCATATGCCGCGCGTGATCAAGCAATTCCTTATGCTCGAAAAAGTTGCCGTTGAGGAGGCACTTTTGGATCGCGTCACACTCCCTTTCAATGACAAAAGTAAAATGATGACCGTTAAAGGAAAATGTTGACAATATCTCCTTCATAAATTCGTTATATTTACTGGTAAAGTGTCAGACATAAACAATAATTGCAATGCACGATATTGCTGGTTCGCGAGGTTGCAGATTCGTTCGTGGTCGCGGCTATAAGTTTGGCACTTCTGTGGAGATGCGAGTTGCCGCGCGGAGACTTGCCCGCCGAGCAGCCAAAAAGGCTTTTTGTTTGATTTGATGCGTCGGGGTTAAGTGGCGGAACATCGAAGAAATCAAATGCGTAATTAATCCGTGGCCAGTTCAATGACTTGCTTAGGACGATAAAGAGCGCTCGCTGCGATAAATCTGAGCTCCTCACAGTAGAGAGGGCGAAATGGACAAGAGTGATTACGCATTAATCAGGGGAACTAAGAAAGGAATATTGTTACACCTAGGTGGCTGTCGGTGCGCGGGTGAAACCGACACAACGTTGACGAAGCAATACGCTTATTTATTTTCCGGCGGTCGGTGTGATAGCAGAGCCATGATTAGGCGTTCGTTCTGTTGTACGGCCTCGCGACGGATTGATTCGGCTGACGACGAATACCGAGCATGGTCGCTGTGCCGAGCAGTTCGCGCTAAGGCACTGCAAAGGTTACCGCTAGAAATGCTCATACTCTCGACTTCATATGTGGCGCTCAATGCCTCGGAACAAATCAGTGGTTTGCCAAAGGAGATGGCGGTCGGAACGGCCGAGGTAATTTTGCGGGAAAGGTAATGCGGAGCATCCATGCAAAGGACGTAGTCGCACATGGCCAGGCGCTGGAAGTAGTCCGCATAGGGAATTGCTGTTGTCCCTTGCTTGCTCTGTGCCAAGCAGAAGTGTTTCTCCAAGCCCGCCTCGGAGATGTCCTGACTGAGCCTCGTGAAATCCTTGCCACCGCCTAGAATTTGAAAGATTAAACGGCAAGCTAGGGGCGCATTCCGTTCATGAAGAACCAGGACTGTTTCGATTAGCAAAGGATATGTTCTGCTCGCATAGTTAATGCCCCCGGTAATGCCAATATTAATCTGTGCATTGTCCAAAAATTGGTATTGGCGCAAGACATGTTCGGACGGCAAGAAAACCGAAGACAGAATGGGTAGAGACTCACGATCGCAGTTCAGTGCTTTTGCGACTGCCCCCGCTACATGCTTTGAGAGAACTAATGGAGGTTCTTGGCATTGCAGCCAGAAATGGTGAACCTCCTGGTTCTCTAGCAACTTGCTCACATTGTGAATGACCCCAAAAACGCGAAGACCCGCTGCAGCCACTTTGCGTGCCAAAGACACGGTCCAAGGGTCTTGCAGTGTCAGGAACAGCACATGCTGAATGTCAGCCTCACCCGCGATTTGGAGAATGTGGTCGACGAGCTGATCTATTGTTAGGTCGGGGCACCTGTAAACCACTCGGTGATTTTCAAGGTCCTTTTCGGCAAGGCCGGAGAAAACGTCTCCTTTTTTAAGCTTGGAGCCGACATGAAGGCTCGCCGTAATAGAACAGTTTGCACCAGCGCTTGCGCTGATAAAAAGCGGAGCAAGCTCTTCGTGGACAGGTCCGAACTGGAATAAAAGAAGTTTTCGATGCAGGGGGCAGTTCATGGGGACGTAATCCAGGTCTCATGGCCAAGACCGGCTATGGCGAGTCGGCGAAATTCGTGCTCGAAAAGTTCGTTTAGATACGAGCGCCATGGCTGTGGCAGGACTGTGGCGATGCTTCGATTCCTCGGCGTGCGCAGGTCGCTATTGTATTGACCTTGCGGTAAGCCAATAAAAGCCTCGATTTCGCGAAGAAATTGCTCTGGCTCGGAAATCATATCCTCGAAATAAGCGATCTTAAGCTGATCCGACGCAAGACCACTTGTAAGGGCCGACACCGTTTCCGCATAGCAGGCATTTCGCCAGAACCAGTCTTTGCCCACAGTGTCCTTGAAAAGGGTAAAATCTTGGTCTGGCTGTTTGGCTGCAGGATGCTTGCTGAATCGCAGATGATACTTGAAGTGGGACCAGGTGCGCTCGACCGGGTCCCGCATGATGTAGACGACTCTCAGGTGCCTCACGTGGTTTTGTCTTATATCAGCCCAGTCCTTCGGGGTGAGAAAGCAGTTTAGGTTGGAAAAATCCGCCAGGTATTTGGCTCCAGCTTTGTCGGCTTCCATCAGGCACTCAAACCATACGTAGTCGACTGGTTGACTTTTATAGTTTGCATACCACCGGCGGAGGCGAAGAAGATCGTTCTGGTCTTCTTTTTTAGCCCGGATGGCTTGCATCGCGATGCGCGCGCGTCTTTGCCGCTTGACGGGAAGCAGGCTGTTCGTGTGCCCGTAGTAGTGAGACAGAAAGTGGACTTCTTTTTGGGGGGAGAAGTGGATATCGGGATGCTGCTTCAGCTTATCATAAAGCCAAGTAGTACCTGCCTTCATGGCGCCTACGGAAAGAAAAAGCTTTTCGATCATGGCAGGCGGGGAAACTAGGTTGCGGCCATTGCGCCGAAATGTTGCCGGAGAAACTCCCTCTGGTTGTTGTAACGCTGCGAGAGTGATTCCGTGACGGCAGTATCCGGGGTATTCTCGTCGCCCAAGCTGTTCCACACGGTGGCTAGACCTTCGCGGAATTTATGATGGTCGACGGTCGTTCTGCATACCTCAGCGATGCGCGTGGCCGATTCGCCGGGGTTATTGATGAGAGCCTCGTAGGTCAAGGCGAGGAAGTGGGGATAAGCAGAACTATACACTCGTATAGCACGCTCGTAGTCGTTGTAGCGGTCTTGGACTTGGATCCACGAGGAGTTTTGTTCGATCATGCGTTGCAGCCAGTCGTTTAACTGAGTGGGGTTCATGCGAAGCTTGTTGTAGTCGTTGTAAAGTTTGGCCGCGGAAAGCAGTCTTTTCACCGGATTGCGGCACACAAGGATGATCGCAGCGTCCCCTCCCACCACGGCTCGCATGCGGGCGACCTGTTCTTCGTCGAACAGCATATATTCCGGGGTGACTTCACCCAGTACGGGCCGTGCCTTAAGGAAGGGACGATAGAGGTCGAGGTAGCCGATTTCTTCGACTTTTTGAGTGGCGAGAATTTTGGTTGTGCGGAGGCGGCATTTGTAGCACCGGCTGATAAAATTGAGATTGCTGGCGGAAATAATGCGATCCACCTCCCAGCCAAGCTGACGGAGACCGTAAGCATTGAGGGCTTCTTGGGAGCGGATGCCGAATAGTGTGTCAAAGTAATGCAATTCCTTGACCGGATGCATGAAGACATCGGTGCTTTCTCCGATTAACCGGTGGAGGAGAGTCGAGGCGGCCCGCTGCGAGCCGATACCGATAACGAAGCGGTGGCTCATGATGCTGCAGCGGCCATGGCGTAAATACGATGTAAGGTCTTCCCGTTTTCCGGCGGGGCGGTGAGTCCTTTGCCGGCTAGCGTGCGTTCCCGCCACCTTCTTAGGTCCCTGCGTCCTGCCGCGCTGGCGAGGAACTGGATAGCCTTGGCCAAGGCCCGCTCGTCCCGTGGGGACACGACATTGCCGTTGAATCCATCTTGCACCGGCTCGGCTAATGCTCCCGACTCTGCGGCAATCACCCACACTCCGGCCGACAGGGCTTCCCGCGTCACCAATCCGAAGCTTTCCGGCCAGATGGAAGGGGCGATGAGCACATCGATCGATTGGTAGAACTCCTGCATCTCGGCCAGCGGCAGTGGTGCAATGAACCGCACGTCGACTTCGCCCCAGCGCACATCATGGTATTCCTGGTTGGAGAGCGAATAGTCGACGATGCGCAGGCGGATCGGCCCCGCGCTTTGGATCAGGCGGCAAGCCTCAAGGAGCACGCCCGCTCCCTTGTGTAGACTCCATCCACCGATGAAAGCGCACTCGAGTGCGCTATCCGTTGTGCGCTCTCGGGTCGGGGGGTAAACTTGCCAGCCGTTTTCGAGAATACCTACCTTTGCCACGTTTGCTTCGCTGTAGATGCGGGCAAAGGAGGGCGACACGGCCAAGCGTGCCGCCGCACGCCGCAAGATACGGAGCAGGTCATGCCGGCGCACGTAAGCGGAGTAAACATCGATGCGTGTTGTGGTTTTGGGGATGAGCCCCTCGAGTTGCCGGTCGAGAGCGCGACGTTTCAGCTGCAGTCGCTTTAAACCGCTGAAATCTCCTTTTCGAGATGCCTCGGACTGTGCCTGGGCATTTTGGTGCAGAGGTCCGAGTATGCTCTCCAGCCTCGCTCGGTGACGGTGAGACTCGATCGCGGGTTGAGCCGCGGAAGATTTGTAGCCGGTTTCCTCCATCCAGTCAGTGGGATCGATAGACTTCCCCCCCGGTGAAGTCAGAAACTGATGTTGCGACAGCCACCACGCATCGTGAAGACTGACGATATAGGGAATGCCAGCGATGTCGGCGGCCTCGAGTACACTTGCGGTCAACACTTGCAATGCATGGGCATGAACAAGGTCAAATCTTTCTTTCGAAAACCAATCCTGCACAAATCTTTTTATGTCGTTGTCTTGGTAGACGTCCCAACCTCTGCTCGGGGCTTTCAAGCGTACCACGCGCACACCTGGTCGGTGATAGATTTCTACGCCTCCGTCGTGACCAAAACGATCGCTGCATAAAACGGTGATCTCGTACCGACCTGGGTATTTATTTTGCAGGTCCCGTATCTGGTCTTCCACCACGCGCGTTGCGCCACCTGAGGCCTGAGGTGCAAAGTACAGGTTCACAACCAGCAACTTAAGTGGCCGTGCATCTTGGACCGCAATATCGGGCTGTGCCTCGAGAATTTTTCCCCAAACGTCCCTCGGGGTTGACGGCGAGAAGTGAGTCATGGCTACGTGACGCGCGTTGGCTGCGATACGCGCGCGCAGACCGGCATCGCCAATGAGGCGTCCAAGTTGTGTCTCCCACTCTTCCTTGGTCGCTGCGAAGAGCGCATCGACCCCGTCCTGCAGGATTTCGCGGTAGGTAGCGGAGGGGCTAACAACTGAAGCAGCGCCAAGGACGGCAGCCTCCATCCATTTGAGTCCGCTCTTGGCATCCGTGGCCGGACTGGATTCGATCGCGGCCAAACTTAGGTCCGCGGCGGCCAAAGTGTGGAGATAGCTCTCGTAGTCAACGAAGGGAGAAATCGTAACGCGTGGATGGGCCGCCAGAGTTTGAGGCAATCCTTCGATCCGTCCCACCAGCGTGACTGCTAGCAACGGGTGTTTTTCCAACAAAGTTTGGAGTACCGGCAGGATCCATTCTTCGATGATCTGCTTGTGAGCTTTCGTGCCAGTACCGTAGACGAGGTGGACGGCATCCTTTTGCCGGCGTTCGGGCAAGCCGCAATCGCGTAAAAGTTGCGGTTGGCAATTGGGTTCAATGCGCACTACTTGGCCCATCCCAAGCAGAGCTCTGACCCGCTCGGCAAGAGTGGTAGTGGAAACAATGATTTCATCCGCCAGTCGCATGGCCTCGAGCCAGAGCGGGGTATCCTCAGCGAGCTGACGGTGTTCGCGCTGGGTAATACTTCGGGAGTAGGTCTCGTAGGCCGGCGGAAAATTCTCGTGGTCAAAGATCAAATCGTCGATTTCGTAGATCACCTTTACACCGGCTCGACGAGCAGCGTGGATGAGTCGCAAAACTGAAAGAGTTGCCGGCAGCCGACAGACCACGAGAATGTCGCATCCGACCAAACAACGGGTCAGCTTGGGATCGTTGATCTTTTCCCAAGTATCGGCCCACTCGACGTTTATCGGCCTTGTGCGGGTGGAGAGGTTGCGCAAAGCCGCCACTTTCTGTTCTTGTCGGTAGAGATGGACTTGGGGCAGGTCCCGCGAACCAACGAGTAGGATATTGAGCGGTTCGCCTGCGGCTTTCGACCCGCGGTCTAAAGGGCGGATCGGTTCCAACGAGAGTAACTCGTTGATGGATCCAATGATATCGAGGCGCATCTGCCGCGCTTGGCCGACTGGTTGCCCTGCCGTTGTGGCCGGATTCATCAGAACTCGGCCCGCAAATTCAAGGTAATCGTGCAATGCCGCGAGAAATACTGGGTTCGTCGCCGCCTGTTCCACGCCGGGGCCGAGGCGACCCTTCCAAACGCGGATGACCGCAGCTGGTAAGGTCTGCCTGAGTTCGCGCGCCGCACCAAGTTGCGACGCAAAGGCGTTCACTGCACTGGAAATCGACTCTTCGCTCGGAATTTGGCTCTCAATGGACAAAGCCTGCAGAAATTTGCGCTGTTTCCTCAGGGCTAGCACTTCTCGTCGAGCGTGTGCCGAGGGTTGGCCACTGTAAATCCCCAGTTGCCGCCGCAACCGCTGGAGCCTGCCCGTAATTTCCTCGTCCCTGTAGAGAAGGGAGACAATAGCCTCGACCTCCGAGAGTTTGGCGGCCAGATCTTCGTTTACGCTTCTCTCGGCTGGGAGATTGGCGGCCAGTTCAATGGTGCTGAGCAAGCTATTCCGAACCCAGCCTTCCCAAGGTACAAAGTGTAGGCGACCGGGGTGGAGCACCGGGGCGAGAAACAACTCCTGGAAGGGCGCGCGCGGTGTGATGGGTTTTTCGTCCTCGACCTCCAGCAGTGCTTGCTGCCTCCAGACGCGTCGCACGGTGTCGAGGAAATCTTCGGCAACCATTGCCGCTTGAAAGCCGGCCACCAAGTTTGTCCACAAGGGGTGCGATCGGGCCAATTGCGAGCTGAGTTGACAGAGCTTGGCAAGGTTGGACCGGAATTCTGCCTGCCTGCCGACTTGTTGGCCACACAAGTCCTGCATGAGTTGCACGCAACGCATGGCTCCCGTCTCATCTTGCAGGCCGGCAAGCCCCTCTTGTTCAAGCTTGGAAAACTCCGCGTCGAAAAGCTCCAGGGGCTCCAGATCAAAGGCACTGCTTTCTAAGGTCAGAGCAAAGAATCTCGCGAGCCAATTCCATAGTAATTCATTGCGGCGTCCGGGTTGAAGGACCGTCCATTCCAGGGGCTGACCGAGAAGCGAGCCAGAGATTCCTTCAACCCTCAAGGCACACCCTGAAAAGAACGGACGCAATAGCGGCAGTACTTTGCGAAATTCTACAATGAACCCGCGTCCGGAAGGGAAACCTGCATCCGCCAGGTCTTGACGCGTGATTTCAGGGTGCACTCGCAACCGTTCGTCGCCGCAAACAACGGAAAACTCTTCCGCATGCCGCGTTGTACGGTCAAGCCATCCGTAAATGTTTCCTGCTTGGTCGAACCCCTCAAGATAGCCGGTCGCTCGGGCTGGTGGTTTTGCCGTTCTGGGCGCTGGGTCCATCCGGGCTTGGAGCTTAGCTGCATCTCTCCCGCGCAGTCTCCTAAGCAAAACTTTCACACCGGGACGATTAGCAAACCAAGCTGCGTCAAAAGCTCTTGGCTGCGCCGTCATGCCCGTGCGGATAACGCACCGCAGTTTGCTTACCGGTTTCTTCATTGTTTTGGCGACACTATTTAGCTCCAAACGTGATATCAAAACGTCCGATAAAGGTAGTGCAACAATCTGTCTGTAAAAGTGGTTCTGCCTGACTGACGCACTCCGGGTGTTCCGGAGGCGCAGCGAAGCGGAGCCGGAGGAACACCCGGAGTGCGTCTTGGCCCTTTTTGTAGGGGTCGTGACAAAGTCCGGCCACGGGTGGTTTGATTTGGTTTTAACCCAAACAAAACCCAACACACCCATGACCGAACAAAACCAAATTAGCCTGCCCGATGAAGTTCTCAACACCATCCTCACCGGAGGCCTTGACGGCCTTCCTGAGGCTGTCTCGCTCCTGATCAACCACGCCATGCTCATCGAACGCCATCGACACCTGGGCGCCGCTCCCTACGAGCGCGTCCCTACCCGCAACGGCCACGCCAATGGCTTCAAAAAGCGCTCGCTCGACTCCCGACTCGGCACCCTCGAGCTGCACGTGCCCCAAGTCCGCGACAGCGATCAGCCTTTCTATCCCAGCGCCCTCCAACGCGGCCAACGCAGCGAGCGCGCTCTGATCGTGGCCATCGCCGAGATGTATCTTCAAGGCGTTTGCTTCGCTTTGCTCACCCCTGCGGGGCTGCCTGCGGCAGGCCATCTCCGCTCCCGCTCCGGTTCCACCCGCAGAGTGACCAAGATCCTCCAGGAGCTCTGCGGGCTGGAAATTACCTCCACCCAAGTCAGCCGCGCCGCCGCCGAGATGGATGCCATGCTCGAACCTTGGCGCCAACGACCCATCCCGCCCATCAGCCATCTCATCCTCGATGCCCGCTACGAAAAGGTGCGCGTCAACGGTGTCGTGCGCTCCTGTGCCGTGCTCATCGCCATCGGCATCCGCCGCCAGGACGGCCGGCGCATGATCCTCGGCCTCTCCGTCTCTCTTTCCGAGGCCGAGGTCCACTGGCGTGAGTTCCTCTCCTCGCTCAAAGCGCGCGGCCTGCACACCTGCTCCTCGATCACCAGCGACGCCCATGAAGGCCTCAAGGCCGCCGCCGCCGCCGTCTACCACGGCGTGCCCTGGAACCGTTGCCAGTTCCACCTCCAGCAAAACGCCCAAGCCTACGTGCCCAAACAAAGCATGAAGGAAGCCGTCGCCGCTGACCTCCGCTCTATCTTCAAGGCCGAGGATCTCGCCACCGCCCAGACCAAGCTGGCCGCCATGATCGAAAAATATTCCGCCAGCGCACCCCAACTCGCCGCTTGGATGGAGAACAACCTGCCGGAGGGCTTCACCGTCTTCGCCTTCCCCGAGCCCATCCGCAAACGCCTGCGCACCTCCAACCTCTGCGAGGCTCTCAACAAGCAGATCCGCCGCCGCACCCGCGTCGCGGCCATCTTTCCCAACCCCGAAAGTTGCCTGCGCTTGGTCTCCGCCATCCTCATGGAAATCTCCGAAGCCTGGGAAACTTCCACCGCTTACCTCAGCCCAGAACTGCTCAAATAATCCTCAACCATAACAACCAATCACATCACCCAATTCCACTTTTACAGAAAAACTGTTGCTTAACCTCCGATAAATTCGCTGCGAGCGTGGATTCAGGTTACAAAATCACGCGTTTTGTTCAAGTCGCCACGCCACGAATGCATCCTCGCATCCGGGTGGGTTGCAAACCTGATAATGTGGTCACTTTTTCAGGGCGCACCCAACTGTGTCGCCGGAGGCGGGTGAGCTACGCAGGAGACCCGAAGTCACGGTCGCCCTCAAGCTTGAAGAATGTTTTACGGCGCCCAAGATTCGATGAGGAGTCTACTCAGGCTGCCTTGGACCTCCTCCTTGAGTAACCCAGCATCGTGTAACTTGGTGAGAAGTTTCCTCATTCGAAAGTGGTTGCGGGTCAGGCGGCTTTCCGTTGCACCGTTGCTCTTTGCGCCGCGGCAAATGTCTCAAGTGCGGCGGCGAGTTTCCGCGGTTGGTTCGCTAGCCGGGGCGGAAGAAGAAGATGATCACCCCCATGGCGCCGCAGGCGCGCGGCTTGCGCACCCAAATTAAAGGAGGCGACCGGAAGGCCGGCCCGCAGAGGGATTGACATGGCATAGCAGTAGGTTTCGGGCCAAACGGAGGGGATCCAGGCGATGTCCGCATTGACTTCACGCAAAGTCTCCGCCGCTTCTTCGTCGCGATAGCGGCCCGTAATTTTCACGCCAAGCTTGAGCAGGTCTTTGTCCCGACAGGTGTAACCCATGACGAAAAATTCGAGTGGCAAACGCAAGTGTTTTGCCGCCTTGGCTGTTGCAAGGATCACATTGAAACCTTTGATGATGCTGATAGCACCGGGTACCACGACACGAAGAGGGCCAGAGCGGCCGGAGCGTGGTGCAGAGGATGGAGGGAATGCCGCCGGGTCTTCGTGCGGTCGGACTAAGTAACTGGCATGTGGATAGTAAAGGGAGAGACGATGCAGGACATCCTGGTCGGGGACAATGACCCGCCGTGCCCGCGCCAGTAAAGAAGCCTGACCCACTCTCCAGGCATGAATATCGGCTATCTGCGGATTTTCGATACCGCGGACCCGGACTTTGAGGCAGCGCTGGCAAGTGCGCTCGTCCGGCTCACCGCAGTAAACTGAACTCGGCCCAACAAGATTGATCCGAGGGCAAATGTGTTGATAATCGTGAAGATAAAAGTCGAACGGAATCCCGCGACGACGTGCCGCGCCCGCGATCGTCCGTGCCGCGTCGTGGTCACCACCCGTGATGGCCCGCGGGAAGTCGACCAGCTGGTGGATCTGAATCTCGCTGATGCCCAGCCAGCCAAGCAAGTCTTCGAGCTGGTCGGCAGAAGTAAGATCCAGAGGTGGAAGGTTGGGTAGCCTCGGCAACCCCGGGGCGCCAAGGCGTCCGAATCTTTCTTTTTCCGGCTGCAGTAAGAAGCAGCCAACTCCCCGGTTGCTCAGCTTCCGCATCTCCGACTCCACTTGTTTAGCCGCCCCGCCCCCCCGGGTGTGGGTCACGAAGAGAACGTTCTCGGCAGAAGATCGGCGGCGCAGCAGGCGGGCTCGATCGAGTCTGGCGCGATACGGTGCCAGCCCGTCGGCCGAAACGAACTCCTCGACCAACCGCCGATAGCCCGGGTGCCGCTGCTCCATGACTTGTATTGCGCGGGAAACATGCTTGCTTTTTTCACCCAAAAACGAACGCGCGCCCCAGTGCCAGACGTAAACGTCCGCGGCGATCCGGTTTTCCCAGCTTAATCCGGCCGCCCGCCGGCAAAAGTCGTTTTCCTCTCCGTATCCTTTCCCGAAACTTGCCTCATCAAACGGCCCGATTTCCTGAAGAGCGAGGCGGCGAATGTAAAGACAGAAGCCGACCCCAGTTGGTGCCTGAAGACAGACTCCGCGGTTTGTCTCCGCCGCCAGCCGGTCAAATTCTTTTGGATCCAGTTCAAGCGGCCCGGGATTGTCGCAATCAAACCGCGGGTAGCTGGCAATGGTCGCATTGTTCGAAAGAGGCGTCACCGTGGCGACCCGCGGATGCCGGTGGGCGGTCGCTCGCAGACGGTCGAGCCAGTCATTGTGCGGTTCGGTGTCTGCATTGAGCACGACAACGTCTCGATCGGGGTGGAGCAAAAGAGCTTGATTGACGGAAAAGACAAAACCTTTGTTCGTTGCGTTTTCCACCAGATCGAATAGACCCCGCTCAGCCAATCGGCCTAGTTCAGCGGCCAGTTCTTTCTCGGGGCTGCGGTCATTGACCACGATGAGCCGGAAAGGCGTTTGTTGTTCGGAGCTAAGTACGGAGTACAGGCAGCGCAAGGTCTCGGCGCGGCCCCGGAAGACGGGCACAATGATGTCGACCAAGGGTGCGGCTCCTTGCCTTTCGGGCAGCCTGGTCCAATCTTCGCGTGATGGTTCCTCCGGTAAGTGGGCTCCGGCCGCCAAGGCGAAAGGGGAGTAGTGGGATACGGCAGGGTTACCTCGTTGGCGAAACCAAAGCAATGACTCCTGCCGTTTAAGCCGGACATCACGATGATTCTGGTAGAAGTGCCGGGTGTCGAAATTCGGACTGACCTCGGGTTGGAGGAATCGCCCGATGAGCAAGTAGTGCAGAAGGCTGTTGTATTTGGGGGAAATCGGCGCGGGTAACGAACGCCGATAGTGCTCCGGATCAAACCAAGGCATGGGTTGGCGCCCTTCACGGTCACCGTAGGCCAGATAGTGCCCCAGGGGATCCATGCCGCTTTCGGCAACGTCCTGGTTTTGCCGCTCATAATAAGCGCGGTCGAAAAGTCCGGACCGGCGGACAAGTAATGAAGCGCAAAGTAGCCACCACTTCCGCAGACGTCCCCTCGCGGTCGCGGGGCCCTGGGCGAGCAAAAGCGGCGCCAGAGAGGATGTGATCAAAAAGCGGTTCACGGTTTTGCCGGGTGCCGTGGCGGACGGGAATGGAATTGTCCTAAAGGTGCTCGCGTATTGCCGCAACCATAAGGCCGCCGATCGACCAGACAAGAAAGGAACCGATAGCGACAAGAGCGATATTGAGAGCGCGGCGGGGATATTCGGGAGCATCCGGCAATTGGGGGCGCACAAAGGCCTCCAGGTACCTGTCCTGCTTAGCCGCCTCGAGTCGCGCCTGCTCGAGTGAAGCCAAGGCCGAGTCGTAAGCCTTGGCGGCAAACTCGCTCTCGAGCTTGAGCTTGGAGAATTCGGTGAAAATTTCCGACGCCGAAGCCCCCTGATCTGAAGGGGAAGAGGTGGAACGTTGACGTTCGGCAGCGAGTTGACTGCGGGCAATCTCGAGGCGCTGACGGAGTTGCCTGATCCCCGGCGCATCGTCTGGCAGGTCGCGCCGAAGTCTCTCGATTTGGGCCTCGTATCGTGAAACTTCCTGCTCGATGCCCGCTTCGAGTTCGCTGCGCGCTTGGACAAAGCCCTCAGGGCTCACTTGACCTGCCTGCTCCTGGTATGCGTGAAGCCCGTCAAGTGCCTTGACCACTTTTTTGTTGGCTTCTTCCACATCTCGCCGAGCCAGTCCAAGCCGGTCATCCTGTGCCCGGTCGGACAAACGATTGACCAGAGCCTCGCTGAGCCGAAGTAGGTTGTCGGCAACTTGTTTGGCTTCCTTCGCGGTAAAGGCGCGTACACCGAGATGGCTGATACCCGTGGTCATGTCGCAACGCACACTGATCATGCCTCTCCAGTAGTCGAGCAGATCCTCATTGCTTACTTCTGGATTTAGCCGCGCGAGGCGGTCCGCTTGCGGGTCGGAGTAAATGGCCCGAATATCGATATCGGGTTCAAGGTCGGCGAGGATCTGATGGCTCAGGATGTAGTCCCGCAAAATAAACATGTCGGACAGAGCGGCAGCGGCTCCTCCCCCGCCCAGCATGCCTCCTAATCCACCGCCCCCCGCGGCAGAGGGAGCAGCCGCGGCCCCCTGGGAGAAGCGAACGGCATAGTCGGCCGTGGTGTAGTATTGGTCGCTGGCCGCGAAACCAAAGTAAACCACGGCGAGAGTGACCGGTAGAGCCATGAACAAAAGCGCCGAGAAAAGCAGATTCCGCGTGCGCCGCGGTGCTGAGGGCCGCTGCGGTTGGCCTGCAATCGGGGGGAAAATTTCTTCAACCCGGACTTTTAGTTCTGGCTGCGCGGAGGCTAACTGGGCAGCCGCACGGCGCCGGCGGCCCTGGAGGGCGGCGCGCGCCAGAGGCAGATCAGGAGTCCCGATTCTTTTTGCGCTTTCAGGCGGGGTGGGAGATGACGGGTGGTCGTCCATATCAAATACCCAGCAGACACGCGTAAATTGGGGCTGCTTGGTCGATCGTCATCAAGGGACTAAGTCTGCCTTGATGAAGGATGGCCGCGTGAGTGCAGTGGTCATGGATGGTGCTGATCCGGTGTGACACCATGATAATATTGGCGGTTTGCAATCGCTGGCGCCACTCCTGATTGAACCGCTTGGCAAATCTTGCATCTCCGGTCGCGTGACCCTCGTCGACTATGTAAGTATCAAACTCAAGGGCGAGGCTCAGGGCGAAGGAAAGTCGGCCACGCATTCCAGCTGAGTAGGTGCGTGTTGGTTGGTAAAGGTCGTCTCCTAGTTCCGTAAACGAGGCCACGTAGCGCATAACTTGGTGGTGGTCGACGCCGTAGAGGCGGCTGACAAAGCGCACGTTTTCTTCGCCCGTCAAGGAGCCGTTGAAACCGCCGAGCGAGACCGGCCAGGAAATGCGACGGTTGCGGACAACACGGCCCGAGGTGGGCTGGTCCGCGCCGGCAAGTAGACGCAGCAACGTGGATTTGCCGGCCCCGTTCATTCCCAAAATTCCGACGCTAAGTCCCGTCGGGAAGACAAAATCGATATCATCGAGGACGAGCTTAAGCCCGCCTTCGATACGGTAAGTCTTGGTCACACGCTCCAGTTGGATCATGGGAGGTCTTTCATACGGTGTCTGGTCAGGCGTTCCGCGAGGAGTCCGAGCGCCACAAGGCTTAGGGCCCAGGAAAACAGATACCATGGATCTGCTAAATTGGTGATGTAGAGTTCGGAGTAGCCGTGACGAAATAATTGCACTCCATGCAGGCAGGGATTGAAGGAAAGCCAGTATTGTACATCCGGGGGGAGCTTTTCGGGGTCAAAAAAAATGCCACTCGTTAGGTAAAGGGCGCGGACTATGATGATATTGAGGTTGCCTGCAATCGGGAAGAAAGCGGTGGCGATCGCTTTGCACATGCCGAAGCCGAGTCCCAGGAGCGCCATGCCCCCCCCGGCCAAGGCAAGAGTTCCAAGACTGTCAGGCCACGTGGCAACTCCCCAAGCCACCATGGCAGTGAAGAGCGTGACCGCCACCACGATCAACGTGCCGGATTCCAACAAAAAGCGCGCGGCAATCGTGTCGAGTGTTTTGACGGGAGGAAAGGCAAGCAGAGCTCCATTGGCGGAAATTGCGCCCCCCACGTAGCTGTTCATCTGCATGAAGATCACGAGTGGCATGACCCCGGTTCCGAGGAACAGCCAGGGAGACATGTCAGCGGCACCACCCCCATCGCGGATGACAAGGCGTATCACGAACCAGACTCCAATGTGGATGGCTGGCTCCAAAAAGACCCAGAAGTAGCCCAGCTTGTGCCGCCCGAAGCGTGTCATTACCTCACGCATCATCAGGGCCCAGACCACGCAAACCTGCTCCCGTAAGGCATGCCGAAGGGAGTCCTCCGGCAGTTCAGCCGACAACGCTGTGGCGGGGCGCTGGGTGGTCATGGGGCAGCTTGAAAAGCTTCAGAATCCCGAGGCCGGACTGGTCAGGCTCAAGCCAGAGCGGGCAGGGGCAAAGAAGGCATTGAGCAAACTCATAAACTTAAGCACGCCCACACTGCCAGCGGCGCCGTAGTAGAGGATGTCTTCGTCCCGAATCATGAAATTGTTGGCAAAGAAAAAGCCCTGCGGTTCCTGCAGCTGCAGCTGGTAAATCACGGGGAGGAGGCCGCCGGGTGGGAGGCTAGTCTTCCCTGCGGCTTCGAGGAAGCGGCGCGACTCTTTGCGAAAGACAAACACCGTGGAGGGATTGGCTCTGTTGTCATCCGGACCGCCTGAAAGCGCGATAGCTTGAGCCAAGCTCAAATCCTCGATTTCAATCGGCTGATTGCCTATTCTCCCACCCACGCCGAAGACGAGATAACTGAGGGGCCGATTGCTCAGAAGGACGGTGTCGCCAGGCTGTAGAAGAATATTTTTTGCCTGCGCGTTGTAAACTTCCTGGAGGGAGTCAGAACGGGTGACCCCATTCCGGGTTACCGCGACCATAGCTTGGTGAGGACGTGCCGTGCTACCGCCGGCCGTGGTAATCGCGTCGACCAGTCGAGTCCCGGCAAGGCTGACCGGAACTTGCGCAGGAGACTTAACGTCTCCCCCGACGCTGACCAAGTCTCCACCTTCGCGCTTGGCCACGGTGACGATGACTTGGGGGTCAACTGTTTTTCCGCTGAGCATTCTGGTGATTTCGGACTCGAGGTCGCTTGGCAAACGCCCGAGCGCACGGACGCGTCCGGCGTAGGGCACGGTGATATCGCCCTGTTGAGCAACTTTTTGTGCGGGAAGGGAGGTGACTGGACTTCCGCTGCTTTGCCCCTCCGGGGTCAGAGGGGTGAAGAGGCCGCCCCCACTTTCGAAGATTGCTACGTGAACAACATCCCCTGGTTGAATGGCTTGGGCGCTTCCTTGCCCGAGCGCTTCGATGCCTCGGGTCAGAGAGGCGGCTGCTTTCTTTTCCCCTTCGGCGGAAATATAGGGCGGAGAAGGGTTGAATTGCTTGAGAATGTTGACTGTCGATTGGTCAACTTGCAGTAGCTCGTAAGTGGGCAGGCCTTTTATCTGCCCTGCCTCGGCTTTAATGCGAAAACCTGAAGGTCCTGAACTGGGGAGAAAAGTGCAGCCAGCCAAGGTCAAAAAAACCGGCAGTAAGGCGACCGGCCACAATTGACTCGTTCGAGGCCGTTGTGCCAGTGCTGAGCCACCAAGGGCCCTGTTTTTATGCGTCGGCTTCATCAGACTTGTGGGGGACAAGCTACCGCCCTCGGTCAGACCAGAGGGCCGGACTCAGCAATATTCTTGAACTGCGCCATCCACGGCAACCAAACCATGCAACCCATCGCAGGCTGATCCAGCCGCGCTCGAGTGGTGACGTTGCTCATTCTGGGTGGTCGCGAGCTGATGCTTGGCAGACCTTCGAATTCATAATGTATCCCCGCCCGGGGGAGCGAGAGAAAAAACCTGTTGGCGGCAAGAACGGGCCAGCCGCCCAGTGATCCCTTTTCGGGGAAAAACTGGTGCTTAACCCTTCTCCGCCGGTCTGGGTCTTTACGTTGTTTGCTCTAAGCCGTATCCATGCAGTTGAAGACGCAATAAAAGCGCGGCTGGGCTCGGTCTGTCCAGGGGGCACGGCCGTCCCGGCCGTGTTGTCGGGTCGTGACGGGCGGGACGCCCGTGCCCCCTTGGCCACGTGCCAACTCGCTCACCAAATAGTTAGTCAACTCTCGCCCAGACGCGACTCTGTTGCCGTGCCAGAAGTGGCAGAATGTTTTGCATGGTTACGGCTAAGGGTGAAGCGCACGGGAATTGTGGGCTGCGAAAATCTCACCTGCGGGGGTGGTACTCTTGATTGCGTCCTCTAATCTGCGCGCAAAATATCTTTTGCGAATGAGCGACAAAACGTTGAGCGAAAACAATTTGTGCGATTAGCAACGCTTGAGGAGTGCGCACGTTCCGCCGCTTGCCGGTAGCTGTCGGTTCGGCTAATTTACGAGTGGAGGTCGCGGCCCGCGGAATTGCCTTGCCTCCGGGGCTGCGGCTTTCCAGTTTTGGATCCGTGCAACGTTTTGGCCCAGACAATGGTTCTTCGGTGCGGCTCAGTTTCCCCGCACGGTGGAGGAGAGGCAGCGCCGCACGGGGGAAAAAATCACGGTTCGTGATTTCGGCGGACTGGACCGCGCCGATTTTCAACGAGCGTGTTAGGGAATGCCGACGACTGAAACTGAGATCCCGCACCGGGTCGGACCGTACACCATGTCGCTGAAACTTTCTCTGGAGGGGTGATGAGCCTGCGGCGTTTTTCTTTTGTTGCGGCGGTTTTGTTGTCCGCCAGTTCGTTGCCGGGTGGGCCGGCGCACGGGCGGGAGGCTGTGGCAGCGGAGCCCGGGCAGGTGGCCTTGGAGTTTTTCAATGGTTATGTGGCGGTCTTTCAGCAACCGGGCGGCGACACGATGACTTTCCTGCAAGGCAGCCCGGTGGTGACGGAACGCTTCAAGCGGGCTTTGGAGAAACTTTACCGCCAGGCCCAGGAAGAGAATCCGGGACCTGGCTACGGGGCGGACGCGGTGATCGGCGGGCAGGATTCCCCCGATCGTTTTCGCGTAAAGGGCAGCAAGGTTGAAGGGGAGCGCGCGCGCGTCGTGCTGATCGGGGTTGAGCGTCCGGAAGCTCCCATGGAAGTGAAGGTCGATCTGGTGCGCGATGAGGGGCAATGGTTGATCGATGCCTCGGGGGATTTGAGCAAAGACTGAGGGCGTCCGCTTGCCAGCGTTGGGTCGGCGCGTTAATTTGCCTTTCTCAGGAGGGGTGGTAGAGCGGTCTATTGCACCGGTCTTGAAAACCGGAGAGGCGCAAGTCTCCGTGGGTTCGAATCCCACCCCCTCCGCCATTCGGCGAAGCCGACTTGAAGCCTTCCGGTGGGATGAGAACGCAGTTCGAGCCGAAGACAGGTCGCCGGAGGCGACCAATCCCACCCCCTCCGATTTCCGGCGAAGCCGGCTGGAAGCTTTCCGGTGGGATGAGAGCGCCGCGTTGCGGCACAGACCGACCAGAGGTCGGCCCCATCGGGGTGGAGGCCGCGGGGCCGGAATCAACTTCCGTAGTTCGAGCCGAAGACGGGTCGCCGGAGGCGGCCAATCCCACCTTTTGGGTGCTGCGGATGGGAAAACGACCGGCTTCGGGGACGTCGCCGCTCCGATAGACCAAGGGCCCATCGCCTGGGGACTGTGTCCTTCGGCCCCGTGGGTAGGGTCCGGACCTCCGTCCCGCCCGCGAACATTCTCTGGGCTTCGACAGGGCCGATCCAACCGGAACGCAGTGAAGATGGCCCCTAGGCAAAGGCCTAACCCTACCACTCGAGTCGAAAAGCAAAAGGACGTGGGTATTAAAGCGTGTTCGGCGAGGCTTTTCACGAGGCGCTACATCGGTTTTGCCGAGAAGTGGCACGGGGATCTTGTCCGTGATGACGGGACATCATCGGCAGGATGCCGATGCCACGTAGTCCAAATCCCGATGGACGAAACGAGACGGCGTCAAGACTGGTATCGAACACCCTTTAGCGGGCAGTGTTTTCTTGCTCGGGGAGGGGGGGGGGTTGGATCGTGCCGTCCCGGCGCGTTTGGTGGCTGAGGGTCGCGCGTCCGGGACCTCGCGATCTACCTTAGTGGTCGTTTTTCTTGTCGCGGGGTGGGGGGGCGCCCATTGTGTTGTTTGTATTCGTTAAGTTACCAGAGATGAGCCAACAAAATTACGCCCACCCCGAAGCCTTGGTCTCTACCGCATGGGTGGCCGAACACTTGGATGATCCTGCGGTGCGGATCATCGAGAGCAATGAGGATGTGTTGCTTTACGACATGGGTCATTTGCCGGGGGCGGTGCATATTGATTGGCGGACCGATCTGCAAGACCAAACGGTGCGGGATTACATTGCGCCGGCGGAATTTGCGGCGGTGTGCGCGAGGAACGGGATCGGTGCGGAGACCCTGTGCGTGTTCTACGGGGACAAGTCGAACTGGTGGGCTTGCTATGCGTTGTGGGTCTTCCGCTTGTTTGGTCATGAGAACGTGAAGATCATGAATGGCGGGCGCGACAAGTGGGTGGCGGAGGGGCGTCCGTTGACCCGGGAGAAACCTGATTACGCGACGGTGGATTATGCGGTGCCGTCCAGGCGGCGGGACGGGGAGATCCGGGCGTTTTACGAGGAGGCGAAAAAGCAGAGCGAGCAGGGCTTGCCTTTGATTGATGTGCGCTCGCCGGGTGAGTTTAGAGGGGAGATCACGCACATGCCGGAATATCCGCAGGAGGGTGTGCTCCGCGGCGGCCATGTGCCGGGAGCCAAGAGCGTGCCGTGGAAGATGGCGGCGAACGACGACGGGACGTTCAAGTCGCGGGCGGACCTGGAAAAAATTTACACGCAGGGCTGCGGGTTGGCGCCGGGTGCCGACATTGTGGCCTATTGCCGCATCGGGGAACGATCAAGCCACACCTGGTTCGTGCTGACCTATTTGCTGGGCTACGAAAAGGTGCGGAATTATGATGGGTCGTGGACCGAGTGGGGCAACCGGGTGCGCGCACCGATTGCCGTGGGGACTTAGCAGTGGCCCGCGATGTCTGGCTCGTGACGAATGGGATGAAAACCGGCACACGAAAAGGCTGTGGGCTGAGGGGAAGAAGTATTTTCTGGGCCGCCCTTTTGCTGGGCGGGTGCGTGGGCATGGACGTCGGGGGAGGCCCGCAGGGCGAAGACGCGCGGGAGAGTTATGCCAGCTTGAACTCCGAACAACTCTGGCAACTGAGGGAGGCTTCGCGGGATGGGGATCATGAACTGGTGGCGACGGTCTCGCGGATGGCTTGGGATAATCCGAACTACGCCGTGGAGTTTGGTCACTACGCTGCGGCCTTGCGGCCGGAGGCTGCCGAGCAAATCGCTTCTGCGGTGACCCGCGCCGTGACGAGGTGAAGGAACCAAGTTGAGGCGTGGAATTGGGGCGGGCCCCTCGCTTTTTAAGCTTGCCGCATGCGCTCGGTCAGGCGTCGACCATCCCGGCGGGCGGAACGATTGCTCAGGAAGCGCATGGCTTGAAAAGCGATCCATGAACCCGTGAGCGAACTTGCCGCGCCGACGCCGATGGCGAGGAGCAGCAGGGAGACTCTGCCCGGGGCGTTGGGGGGAACCTGCATGACGGCGACCAGAATCCCGAGCGAGCCCCCGATGGCCATGGCGAGTTGGAGCGTGCGGCGCTTGATCAGCCGGTAAGGAGACATGGGATCGCTCAACCGGTAAGCGGCGGCAGCGAAGAAAAGACCGGTTCCGCCGGCCACGAGAGCAATAAAAGTGGTGAGGTAGGCGCTGAAGTGTTCACTTTTCATCCGTCCCATCCACCGGCTGAACTTTTCCCAGGACGATCCGACTTTGCGGTCGAGGAAGGGTTGGACCGCTGCGGGTGGGGTGGGGTCGCTGATCACCGTTGTGTCCGGTCTGCTTTGGCCTGAGACCGGCAGCGGGGCCGTAATCAGAAGGGTTACCAGGACTGCGAACAGAAGGGTGGCCGGGAGAAAGGGTGAGAGGGAAGAGTTTCGCAAGGTTCGGGGCGGGTGATCAGGAGCGCGGGGCGGTCACGATCTCCTGACGGAGTTTGGCCATGGTCCGGGCGGGAAGCAGACCTTTCCAGTGGACCCCCGGGTGGATGACGGACTCGCGTCCGAGCAAAGCTCCGGGACTGATCATGGCATGGCAGCCGATTTCGGCGCAATCACCCACGATGGCGCCGAATTTTTTCAGGCCGGTGGGAATTGCTGAGTCGGGGCCGCGGACTGTAATTTCACCGTGGTCGAGGCGGACGTTGGAAAGAATGACCCCGGCGCCGAGATGCGCTCGGTAGCCGAGGATGGAATCACCCACGTAGTTGAAGTGCGGAATCTGCGCGGCGTCGAAGACGATGCAGTTTTTCAGTTCGCAGGAATTGCCGAGGACGGCATCGTTGCCCACCATGACATTTTCGCGGATGTAGCAACCGGCGCGGATCTGGCAGCGGTCGCCGATCCAAGCCGGGCCTTTGACCATGGCGCCTTGTTCGATCGTGGTGCCGTGACCGATGTAGACCGCATTGCTGATGAAGGGGCGGCCGATTTGTTTGCCGTGGATGGCCGGCTTCAGCCGGAACTGAAGATAGGAGGCGATGAGAGGGAGCGCTTCCCAGACATTAGTCACCTTCTCAAACAAGGACCAGTGGTCGGTGTGCTCGAGGTCGAGGTAGTCGGTGGGAGGGAAAGTCATGGGATAAGTGACAAGTGACGTGTGACGAGTTATTTGATCGTGTTGTTTCCGCCCTTGGCCCTCAACTCTAAACCCTCAATTGCCCTCATCCTTTGGTACAGCTGACTTTGGTGCCTTCTTTGGTGTCTTTGACTAACCAGCCGTGTTGGAGCAATGCCTCCCGCAGGATGTCGCTCTTGGCCCAGTCTTTGGCGGTGCGGGCGGCGGTGCGTTCCGCGAGGAGGGCGGTGATTTCGGGTGGGATGGCGGCGGCCTCGGGTTCGAGACGGAGGACGGTGTTGAGGCGGGCCCAGTAATCGAGGAGTCCGCGGGCTTGTTTGGGGGAGAGTTCATTTCGGTCCATGGCGCGGTTGGTCTCACGGACCAGATCGAAGAGGGCACCGAGTGCGGCCGAGATGTTGAGATCGTCATCGAGGGCGGCGGCGAACTTATCTTCCGCGGCAGCGGGAGGCGGGGTGCTGGCTTGGGCGGTGCCGGCGAGATCGGCAAGGCGTTGCTGCCATGCGTCGAGGCGCTGCAGGGCGCTGCGGGCGCCGGCCAAGCCTTCAAAGGTGAAGTTGAGGGGGAGGCGGTAGTGGGCGGAGAGCAGGACGTAGCGCACTTCGCGTCCGGTCCAACCTTTGTCGAGCAGGTCACGCAGGGTGTAAAAGTTGCCAAACGACTTGGCCATCTTCCGTCCGTCGACCATGAGGTGGGCGCAATGCATCCACAAATTGACGAATTTTTCGCCCGTGCAGCATTCGGTCTGGGCGATTTCCGCCTCGTGGTGGGGGAAGATGTTGTCCACCCCTCCGCAATGGATATCGAGCCGGTCGCCAAGCATTCCGGTGGCCATGGCACTGCATTCGATGTGCCAGCCGGGACGGCCCGGACCCCACGGGCTGTCCCACTTCACCTCGCCGTCGGCCACATCGTGCGCTTTCCAGAGGGCGAAGTCGCCGATGCTTTCCTTTTCGTATTCATCGGAGCTGACGCGGCCCGAGGGGCGGAGTTCATCCAGGTTGAGATGGGCGAGTTTCCCGTAGCGGGGAAAACTGGCGATGCGGAAGTAGACCGACTGGTCGTCCGCCTGGTAGGCGTGCCCAGTGGCGATGAGTTGCGCGATCATGGCGATCATACGCGCAATGTGCAGGGGTTCGGTCGCCGCGGGGAAAGCGTCGGCCGGTTTGATCCGTAGGGTGGTCAGGTCCTCGAAAAAGGCGTTTTTGAAGGGTTGGGTGAACTCGGCCAAGGGAACGCCTTTCTCCCGGGCGCCGCGGATGGTTTTGTCGTCCACGTCGGTCAGGTTCATGACGCGCTCGACCTGGAACCCGCGGTATTCGAGGTGACGCTGGAGAAGATCCTCAAAGAGGTAAGCGCGGAAATTGCCGATGTGGGCGTGGTTGTAGACCGTGGGGCCGCAGGTGTAGACCTTGACCTTCTTGCCCTCCGGGTCGAGCGGGACGAAGGGCTCGGCTGATCTGGTCAGCGTATTGTGGAAGTGGAGCAAGGGAGTTGCGGGTTGAGGGTTGAAAGATGAGGGGAAGAGGACGACGCTTCTACTTATGCTTTCATGACGGCAATTCGACGGTGGCGATGGCCATCGCCGCGATGCCTTCGCCACGGCCGATCGAGCCGAGGCCTTCGTTGGTGGTTGCTTTGAGGCCGATGCGCTCGACGGGGAGGACGAGGGTCAAGGCGAGGCTTTGGCGGATGGCCTCAAAGTGCGGGCCGATTTTGGGTTCTTCGGCGATGAGGGTGGCGTCGATGTTGTTGATCGTGGCATGGCGGGCGGTGACGAGTTCGCGGGCACGGGAGAGGATATGCAAACTGCAGATGCCGCGGATGGATTCATCGGTATCCGGAAAATGGTGGCCGATGTCGCGCTCCCCGATGGCGCCGAAAAGAGCGTCGGCGATGGCGTGGGTCAAAACATCGGCGTCGGAGTGACCTTGCAACCCGCGATGGTGCGGGATGACGACGCCGCCGAGAACGAGGGGGCGACCTTCGTTAAAGCGGTGGATGTCGTAACCGAGGCCGGTGGTGATCATGGGGAAGTGTTCAGTGTGCAGTGTTTGGTCAGGCGGCAACCAAGGAGGTGAAGTCGGCGCGGCCGCTGGTGGCGGTGATGCGGAATTTGTTGGGGTTGTCGGGGTGGGGGTGGAGGTCGACCGTGCCGCCGGCGGCGGGAACAAGAAGGAGGCCGGCGGCGATGTCCCACAAGCTGATCGTCCCCTCGAGGTAAGCGTCGAGGCGGCCGGTGGCGACATAAGCAATGTCGAGTGCGGCGCTGCCGAGCATGCGCATTTTTTTCACCTGGCTAATGGCGCGGTTGAAGGCGGGCAGCGTGCTGTTGATGCTGTCGATGGTTTTCGAGACACCCATGGAGATGATGCATTCCTGCAGGTCGGTGCGGGTGCTGACCTCGATTTTTCGTCCGTTGAGCAGCGCGGGCCCACCGGCTTCGACCGTCCATGTTTCGTCGCGCATCGGATCATGGATGACACCGGCAAGGATTTCGTTGTGGCGGCGCACCGCGATGGTCGTGGCGAAATGCGGGATGCCGTAGAAGTAGTTCACGGTGCCATCCAAGGGGTCGATAATCCACTCGCAGTCGCTGGTCCCCTGTGTATTCCCCTCTTCACCCAGGATGGCATGGCCCGGATGCCGGGCCAGGATGTGGTCCTCGATGAGGCGTTGGGTTCGGCGGTCGAGTTCGAGTTTGATGTCGTGGGCGTGCATGGCATCGACCTCGAGCGGCTTTTCGAAGTTTTCGCTGAGCAGTTTGCCGGCGAGGAGTGCGGCATCGACGGCCGTGGCGAGGAATTCGGACATGTATGATGATGTCTTAGCAGATGTGGCGTGTGCGACGGACAAGAAAATCGGGAGGGGATCGAAATCCCCTCCCGTGCAACTTCGTTAAACCACTAAGATTTAGCGACGGCGTTTAGCGGCTTTTTTCTTTGCTGTTTTCTTAGCAGCCGTTTTCTTGGCGGGCTTGCGCTTCGCAACTTTTTTCTTGGCAGCTTTTTTCTTTTTAGCGGGCATCCAAAATCCCCCCTTTCAATCCGCAGTAGCGGTTTAGGAGTGTGCTTATAATGCAACTCACAACGCCGTTGGTAGAACTGCGCGGCACAGTCGTCAACGGTTTTTTGAAAAAACTTTGCAAATACTTTTGCCGAAGATCCGCTCATTGCTGCGCCCGCGAGGCGCAGCATATTCCATCGTGCTTGCTGTAGCGTTAATCGCGCCGCAACATTTCGTCCGCTTGCGCGGCGATTTCCTCAACGGGCCAAAGACGCCCGGCACCTTCGTATCCGCAGGCGAGCAGACCTGCATCGGGTCCGATGAAAGTCGCGCCGCGTGCACGCAGCACCTCCGTGTTTTGCACGGTTGCGGGGTGCGACCACATCTTGCCGTTCATGGCCGGCGCGATGAGCAACGGGGCGCGGGCGGCCAAAGCCACGCAAGTCAAGGCATCCTCGGCGAGGCCGGAGGCGAGGCGGGCCAGCGCGGCGGCCGAGGCGGGGGCGATGAGCAGCAGGTCGGCGCGATCGGCAAGTTCGACGTGGCCGGGGCACCAGCCATCCTGATCGGCGAAAACCGCGGTCATGACCGGATTTTTGCTCAGGGTTTGCATGGTGAGTGGTGTGATGAAGCGTTGGGCGGAATCGCTCATGATGACGTGGACATCATGGCCTTGCTTGACGAGCAGGCTGGCGAGGTCGGCGGATTTGTAGGCCGCAATCGAGCCGGTCACGCCGAGGACAAGGGTTTTCGGACCGGACATGTCAGCTCTCCAGCGAAATGATGCGCCGGCTGAGGTAGCGCTCGGCGCGGGTGATGGCGCGGAATTTGGTCAGATCCTCTTCCATCGATCCGCTGATGATGGTGTATTGGTATTCCCGCCAGCATTTCATCTCGGTCGCGGCATTGGTCAGGCGAAAGTCGATCTGCCCGGCAGACTCCGTGCCGCGCTTCTCGAGGCGGTGCCGCAACTCTTCCAAGCTGGGGGGCATGATGAAAATGTCGACCAGGGAGTCGCGGATGAAAGGATCTGTGCTCTGGCGAATGGTCTCCGCACCTTGCACGTCGATGTCAACGAGCACATCGGTGCCTTCGCGCAAGGTATCGACAATGGTCTGGCGGATCGTGCCGTAGTAATGGTCGTGAACTTTGGCGTATTCGAGGAAACCGCCGGCGGCAATCTGGCGTTCGAAGTCGGCGGCGTCCATGAAGTGGTAGTCCTCGCCGTCGCTTTCCCCGGCACGGGGGGTCCGCGTGGTGCAGGAGACCGCGTAGACTGTATCCGGCGTCTGCCGGAGCGAACTGCAAATCGTCGATTTTCCGGCGCCGGATGGAGCGGAGATGACGAAGAGGATGCCGAGGCGCTTCAAGAGAGAAGTTGAGGGTTGAGCGTTGAGGGTTGAGAGAGGCGGCGGATCATTTATTCGACATTCTGCACTTGCTCGCGGAGGCGCTCCAGTTCCGTTTTGGCCTTGATCACCCGGCGGGTCACTTCGGCGGAATTTGCTTTCGCCCCGATGGTGTTGCCTTCGCGGAACATTTCCTGGGCGAGGAAGTCCAAGGTGCGGCCGTTGGCCTCTTTGGCCCCGAGGCCGGTGGAGAATTGTTTGAGGTGGCTTTCGAGGCGGCTGAGTTCTTCGGTGATATCGGAACGGTCGGCGAAGAGCGCCAGTTCGCGGGCCAAACGTCCGTCATCGGCCGCGAACGCAGGGTCGAGTGCCTCCAGTCGGGCGCGCATTGCTTCGCGATGCTTGGCCGTGACCGCAGGTGCCAACTTACGGATGGCGTTGATCTCAGCGGCGAAGCTGGCCAGGAGTCGCCGCAATTCACGCGCCAAGTGGGCACCTTCCTTGGCGCGCATCGCCTCAAGCGAGCGGACGGCCAACCGGGCTGCTTTGGCCAGGGCCAGGGAGTCGGCCTGCGGCACGGAAGACGTCTCGCGCGGGGTGCTCGCGTAAAGACGCACGAGATCGGAGAGGGTCGGCACGCCGGGTATCTTGAGGTCGCTTTGGACCGCGGAGATTTCACGGTACAGACGCCGGAAGAGGGCCGGTTCGAGGAGCGGGCGGGATTCTTGTCCGGAAGAAACGGAGGCGGTCACCGTGGCGCGGCCGCGGGCCACGGACGGGGCGATGATTTCGCGCAGAATGTTTTCCTGCACGGCAAGTTCGCGCGGCAGGTTGAAGACGAGTTCCGCGTTGCGGCGATTGACCGTGCCGATCTCCACCGCATAGCGGGTGCCGCGGCTGAGGCACTCTCCGCGTCCGAAACCGGTCATGCTTTTCATGGACCAAAATGACAGCGTGCGGCAGGCCGGGTGTCGAGCCTGCGGCCAATCGCCCTTGCCACCGGGGGCCGCGGATCTGTATGTTGCGGCGGTTATGGCATCTCCGGACCCTTTCATGTTGGCCGCGTGGGAGGAGGCGCGTCAGGGGCGCGCTGAAGGCGGGATTCCGATCGGCTCGGTGCTGGTTCTGGATGGGAAAATCATCGGCCGGGGCCACAATCGCCGGGTGCAGGAGGGCAGTGTTATCCACCATGCGGAAATGAACTGCTTGGAAAATGCCGGTCGCTTGCCGGCCTCGACCTACCGCCGTTCCACCATTTACTCGACTCTGTCGCCTTGTCCGATGTGCAGCGGGGCCATTCTCCTTTACGGGATCCCGAAGGTGGTCATCGGGGAGAACAAAACATTTCAAGGTCCGGAGGAATATGTCCGTTCCCAAGGGGTCGAGGTGGAAATCCGGCAAGACGCGGACTGCATCAGGCTGATGGCAGATTTCATCGCGGCGGAGCCGGCACTTTGGCACGAGGACATTGGAGAGTGATGAGAGGAAGTGACCAGTGAGGTGTGACCTCTGGCGAGTTTTTGGCGCGGTGGTCGCGGGTTGCTCTCTCGCGGGGTGCGGGGCGCCGCGTCCGGCGGTTTCGGAGGCGAAGACGGGGAGCGTGATCTTTTATCATGTCGACGGGACGGGAATCGCGCACTGGCAGATGGCGCGGATGCTCTTGGACGGGCCGGATGGGGAGATCAACTGGGACCGTTTGCCGCACATGGCGGTGTATCGCGGCCACGCCGAGGATGTGTTGACCCCGTCCTCCAATGCGGGGGCAACGATGCATGCTTACGGGGTGAAGGCGCTGCACCGGGCTTTCGGGACGGACGCGGAAGGCTTGCCGCCCTTGGCCCCCTCGGGTCAGCGCCGCAGCATCATGCAGGAGGCGCAGGCGCGGGGGATCGCCACCGGTCTGATCAATAGCGGTCACGCGGCGGAACCTGGCACGGCCGTCTTCGCGGTCAGTGCCGCGGCGCGGAGCGACGTGGAGGACATCATCTCCCGCTTGGTTGGTTCGGGGGTCGAGGTGATGCTCGGTGGTGGGGAGATCGATTTTTTGCCGGATGGAATGATGGGACGTCACGGACGCCCGGGGCGCCGGACGGACGGGCGTAACTTGGTCGCGGAGGCGGCAGCGGCGGGTTACCGCGTGGTCTTCACGCGCGAGGAGCTGGCCGCGTTGCCGGACGGGACCGCGAGGGTGCTGGGGATCTTCGCGGCCGAAGACACCTATAATGACGAACCCGAGGAGGTGCTGGCGGAGAAAAACCTGGAACCCTATGACCCGGCAGCGCCGACTGTGGCGGAAATGACCTCGGCGGCGTTGCGTTTTCTGGGTGGGCGGCAGTTTCTTCTCGTGGTTGAAGAGGAGGGCACGGACAACTTCGGCAACTGCAACAACGCGAGGGGCACGCTGGAAGCGTTGCGGCGGGCCGACGAGGGCTTGGGAGTCGCGCTCGATTTCATGGCCTCCCATCCCGAGACCCTTTTGCTTTACGCCTCGGACAGCAGTGGTGGGAATCCGGATGTGATCGGATTGCGCGGGGCGCGCTTTGAGGAGGAGATGTTGCGCACCGGGCGCGACATCAATGGGGCGCCGGTCGACGGGGCGGAACAGACACCGACGGGCGGGGTGGCCAAACCTTTCACCAGCGCGCCGGACCGGGCCGGGCGGAGGCATGACTTTGTCGTGGGGTGGGGCTCGTTGCTCGACACCAGCGGGGGAATCGTGGTGCGGGCCGCGGGGTTGAACGCGGAAAAAGTGCGGGGGGCGTTCGACAACACAGCGGTGTATCCCTTGTTTTACGAGACGTTGTTCGGCAAGGCCCCGGGGACGGAATGATGAGGGATCTTTTGCGGTGGGCGGACGAGCGGGCCGCTCGTCCCTACCTCGGAGGCGGGCGATGAGTGGTTCTGCCGAGGTGGTGTGCCCGACTTGCTTCGAGGTGTTTGCGGTGCCGGCGCCGGATTTTTCGGAAGTTCCCTGCGAGTGGGATTACGACTGCGAGGTCTGCTGCGCGCCGATGCGGATTTTGTTTTCGGCGGATGAGGGTGAGATTGGGGCCGAGGCGCGGGGGCTGGGGGAGTAGATTTGGCAGGTTCGGACTGCGGGGTGAGAACGACCGACCGGCTCAAAGGCCGGACGGCGACCGGCCTGCACGTCTCCGGCCTGCGGCTCAAAACTCAACCAAACGATATCGCTGCGGCGAGGAACATAGCCCGACACGGCGCCTCCAGGCCCACGGCGCGGCCAGTCGAAAGGGAATCGTAAGGAGTGGCTGGCGTGATCCGCTTCACCAAATCCGCCAACGAATGCTGCTTTCGTCCAAGAGGGCGCAGGCACAACGCGCTCAGGGCGGTTGGCGCTGGTATTTGGTTGGGCTTTGTCTTTTTCGAGAGAGAAAGAGCTTTCCGGCGCCGACGATGAACGACGAATAAATCAGTCTCCTCCGAAACCTTCCCCACCTTGAAATGCTCATGAAGCCGCTTGTGATCATAGAGGATAGTTGGTGCAGGTGGGGTTTTACGACTCGCCGCCTCTTACTTCCAAGTGAAGGGCAGTTGTCGGGATTCGGCGTGTCTTTGCAGAACCCAATCTTGGAGCTTATTTTTCCCGGGCCTTGGGGGGGATTGGGCAAAAAATGAAGCGGGTGGTGGCGACCCGCTGGACCAGCGGGCCCTCCCGGGGGGATTAGGCGGCGGCTTTGGCCGCGGCTTTTTTCGGCGCCTTGGGTTTGCGTTCTTCGAACTCGAAGCCGACTTTACCCGACTTTTTGTCGAGGACGAGGAAGGCGTTGAAGGGGCGGCCTTTTTTCGAAATGAACTTCGGCAGGAGATTGGTTTTTCCTTCGCTGCAGATTTTGCGGACGTCGTCCGGGCTAATCTCGCGTTGGAGGATCATCTTGCCCATGCGGAAAGCGCACTTTTTCTCGGGTCCGAGCCCGTGCTCGCAGGCGTAGGCGATGCCAGCCTCATAGATCCCACCTTTTTCGCAGACCGGGCAGACCTCGGCGATGAGAATGGCGGCTTCTTTGTTGAAGGGTTCGTTGCTGCGGAGACCGCCGTCACCGAAGTCGAAGGTGGTTTTCCATTCGGTGCCTTCGCTCAGGGCGAGTTTGGCTTCGAAAGGGCGGCCCATTTTGCTTTTGAAGCCTTTGATCGGTCCGATGTTCCCGGTTTCGAGCAGGGCGCGGACTTCCTCGGGTTCGAGTTCTCGGCTGCTCACCGTTTTCCAGACCACGAGTTTGCACTCCTGATTGTTGCAGTCGTAGGCCTTGAAGGATTCCTTGAAGCCGGCGGTGCTGCCGCACCTCGGGCACTTGGTGGCGAGGTCGTGGAAGTTGCCGCGCATGGTTTCGCTGCTGACCTGGCCGGAGGCGTCTTTGATTTTGGCGATCACGTTGGCCACGAGGGTGCGGATTTCCGCCATGAAAACGTCGCGCTTGAAGCGCCCGGCTTCCATCTCCTTCAACTTGTGTTCCCACTCGCCGGTCAGTTCGGGTGAGCTGAGGGCGTCGATTTTGATTTCGCGCAGGGCGGTGATGAGTTTCATGCCTTTGGCCGAGGCGGCGAGTTCGCGGCCTTCGCGGCGGATGTATTCCTGGGTGAGGAGTCCTTCGATGATGGCGGCGCGGGTGGCGGGCGTGCCGAGTCCGCGTTGGCTCATCGCTTCGCGCAGTTCCTCGTCCTCGATGAGCTTGCCGGCGCCTTCCATGGCGGAGAGGAGGGTGGCTTCGTTGTAGCGGGCGGGTGGTTTGGTCTCGAGTTCCTTGACCTCGATGGACTCGGCCGCGGCCGGTTCCCCTTCTTTGACGGGGACGAGCGAGTCGTCGTCCGCGCCGGCGGCGAGCTTGCCGTAGACTTCGAGCCAGCCTGGTTCGCGGAGAATTTTCCCGTCGGTCTTGAATTTTTCACCTTCGATTGTGGTGATGCGTTTGGTCACCTCGAATTTGGCCGGCGGGTAGAAGACGGCGATGAAGCGGCGCGCCACGAGGTCGTAGAGCTTCATTTCGTATTCGTCGAGTTTGTCCGGGCTGGCGCCGGTCGGGATGATGGCGTGGTGGTCGCTGACCTTGGCGTTGTTGAAGATGCGCGGGGTCGGTTTGACCCAGTCGTTGGCCAGGGCCTTGCGGGCGTGGGTGGCGAGGGGTGCGTCGAGGCCGGCGAGGACTTTTTTCGCGATGGGGAGGTTGTCGGACGGCAGGTAGCGCGAGTCCGTGCGGGGATAGGTGAGGACTTTGTGGCGTTCGTAGAGGGCCTGGGCGAGTTGCAGGGTGCGTTTGGCGCTGAAGCCGAAGCGTCCGTTGGCTTCGCGCTGCAGGGTGGTGAGATCGTAGAGGAGGGGAGGGGCTTGGGTGGTCGGTTTGCGTTCTTCGTGCACCGTGCCGGTTTTGCTTTGGCACTTGGTTTGGATTTCATCGGCTTTGGCGCGGTCCCAGAGGCGCTCGGCTTTGGCCTCCTCGTCGTCGGACTTTTTGAAACCCTGATCAAACCATTTGCCGGGGTAGGTGCCAGCGGCCACGGCGAAGGTGCCGTGGATTTCGAAGTAGGGGCGGGCTTTGAAGTTGCGGATATTTTCTTCGCGCTCGACGAGGATGGCGAGGGTCGGGGTCTGGACGCGTCCGACCGGGGTGACTTGGAAGCCGCCGAGGAGTTCCTTGTAGAAGGCGGTCATGGCGCGGGAGCCATTGATGCCGACCAGCCAGTCGCTTTCGGAGCGGCAGGTGGCGGCTTCGCCCAGCGGGATCATTTCGGCGTCGTCACGGAGGGTGGCGAAGCCGTCGCGAATGGCATCGGCGGTCATGGACTGGAGCCAGAGGCGTTTGACCGGCTTCTGATTTTTGAAATGCTGGGCGACGTAGCGGAAGATGAGTTCGCCTTCGCGCCCGGCGTCGCAGGCATTGATGATCTCGCTGACGTCTTTGCGGGCGAGGAGTTTTTTCAGGATGCGGAGTTGGTCCTGGGCTTTTTCGCGGGGGATTAGGTCGAAGTGGGTGGGGAGGACAGGGAGATTTTCGAGCGACCATTTGCCGCGGACGACTTTGAAGCTGTCGGGCTCTTGGATTTCGAGGAGGTGGCCCACGGTGTGGGAAATGACCATGGTGTCGCCTTCGTAGAAGCCTTTTTCTTTTTTGAATTTCCCGAGGGCGCGGGCGAGGTCGCCCGCGACACTGGGTTTTTCGGCAATAACGAGGATTTTGGACATCTTCAGACGAGTTTAACGAAGCGTTTGCCCGGCAGTTGTTTGACCAACCTCCGGATCTCAAGGCCGAGCAACGTGGAAGACACGGCGGCTGCTGTCAACCCGCTTGTCGTGATAACAGAATCGAGAGAGGCTTCCTCGCTTCCCAGCGAGTCGAGGACTTTCTGCTGATCGGGGGTGAGTTCGGCCGGTGCGACTGCGGCGGGTAGCTCGGGGCTTTCCCGGAAGACGAGCGGGAGGTCGTCGAGGATGTCGGCCACGGTAATGACCAGCTTGGCGCCCTGTTGGATCAGGCGGTTGGAGCCGAGACCGGCCGGCTGGTCGATGCGCCCGGGCACGGCGTAAAGCGTGCGCCCCTGCTCGGCGGCCATGTTGGCGCTGATCAAAGCTCCGCTGTTCGCCCCGGCCTCGACGACAAGCACTCCGAAGGAGCAGCCGGTAACTACGCGGTTGCGGATGGGAAAGGTCTGGCGGTCGGGGGCGGTATCGATGGGGAACTCCGAAATGACAGCGCCGGAAGCGGTAATGCGCTCGGCCAGTTCGGCATTTTCCGGCGGGTAGAGGCAGCCCAGGCCGGAGCCGATGACCGCGATGGTGCGGCCTTTGGCGGCCAGTGCTCCTTGGTGCGCGGCGGTGTCGATGCCGCGGGCGAGCCCGCTGACAATGGTCAGTCCGGCGTAGGCGATCTGGAAAGAGAGTTTCTTCGCGCACTCCGTGGCGTAGTGCGTGGCTTTGCGCGAACCGACCACGGCAACGGCGTGACGGTCCCGCTCGGTGATTGCGCCGCGCACGTAGAGCACGATGGGCGGGTCGTGGATCTCGCGGAGGGCGGAAGGATATTCGTCGTCTTGCGCGGTGATGACCCGGGCGCCGAGGTCGGCGGCTTTTTTCAGTTCGGCGGTCGGGTCGGCGTGGTCCTGCCAGCGCGTGATGTTTTCGGCCAGCGGGTGGGTGATGCCGTCGATGGTGGCGAGCTGGTCGTGACGCGCGAGGAGAATTTTTTCGGCGGAGCCGAAAGCGTCGAGCAGACGGCGTAAGCGCACGGGTCCCATCTGCGGGATCATGTTCAGCGCAACGCAGGCCTCAAGGTGGGTCATGGGGGGGATGCTAAACAGAGGGGGGCGAGGGAGGGGAGAGTTTTCACAATTCAGTTTTCGGGGGGAAGGAGGCCCGGGTGGTATGGAGGGGGTGAGGGGATTTGAAATTTGAAATTTCAGCGGCGGGCGGGGTGGCATAAGGTATTTTTGTGAAAGCGCTGTTGCTGACCAATGAGTACCCGCCGCAGGTTTACGGTGGCGCGGGTGTCCACGTGGAGTATTTGGCCGGCGAGCTGGCGCGGTTCATGGCTGTCGAGGTGAGGTGTTTTGGGGGGCAGACGTCGAGCGAGGGGGATTTGACGGTGCGCGGATTCAGGGTCGACGAATCGGCTTTCGGGTGTCCGCCGGCGCTGCGCGCTGTTTTCGCCGCTACGCAATGCGACAATGCCATGGCCGCGGCGGGAACGGATGCGGACCTCGTGCACGTGCATACTTGGTACACCCACCTCGGCGGCATACTGACGAAACTGAATTACGGTTTACCGCTGGTACTGACCGTCCACTCGCTCGAGCCGCTGCGTCCGTGGAAGCGCGAGCAGCTCGGGGGCGGGTATGATTTTTCGGTCTGGGTGGAAAAGACGGCGATCGAGATGGCTGATGCGGTCATCGCGGTGAGCGAATCGACCAAGGCCGACCTGCTGCGATTGTTTCGCCTCGATCCGGCGCGGGTGCACGTCATTCACAACGGCATCGACCTCGAGGAATACGTGGAGCGGCGGGACGACGAAGTGTTGCGGCGCCACGGGATCGACCCGGCGCGGCCGTATATTTTGTTTGTCGGGCGGATCACGCGGCAGAAGGGGATTATTCATCTGGTCAGAGCGTTGCGGCATTTGGACCCGGGGTTCCAAGTCGTGCTCTGCGCCGGTACGCCGGATACGCCGGAGATCGCGGCGGAAATGAAGTCAGCGGTGCAAGCCGCGCAGCAGGAGCGTCCGGGCGTGGTCTGGATCGAGGAGATGTTGCCGAAAAGTGAGATCATTGCGCTGTATTCGGGCGCGGAGGTTTTTGTCTGTCCGTCGATTTACGAGCCCTTCGGGATCATCAATCTCGAAGCGATGGCTTGCGGGACACCGGTGGTGGCCAGTGCGGTGGGCGGGATTCCCGAGGTGGTGGTGCCTGGTGAGACGGGGCTGCTCGTGCCGGTCGAGCAGAGCAAGGAGGCGCCGTTTGGGCCGGTCAGCCCGGACAGTTTTGCTTACAATCTGGCCGAGGCGATCAACGAGTTGATGCGCGACGAGGTCCGGCGAAGTCACATGGCGCGGGAGGCGCGGCGGCGGGTGGAGGAGAGTTTCAGTTGGAAGGCGATCGCGCGGAAAACGGCGGAGTTGTATCGGACGGTTTGCGGGGGGGCATCGTGAAGGAATTCGTAGCGGAGTGCGTGCTCGCGGCGCGGGCCATATTGGGCGAGGGTGCGTGCTGGTTCGCGGCGGAGCAAAGGCTTTATTGGGTGGATATTTTGCGGTGCGAGGTGCACCGGTTCGATCCGGCCACCGGGAAGGACGAGATGCGCAAGACGCCGTGCCATGTCTCGCTGGTCCAACCGGCGACGCGGGGGGGCTTGGTGTTGGGGACGCGCGACGGGATCGCGCGGATGGATTTCGAGAGTGGGAAATTTGTGCTGTTGTGCGACCCGGAAGCGCAGGTGGCGGGGAATCGTTTCAACGACGGCAAGCCGGATCCGCGCGGGCGGTTGTTTGCGGGGACGATTGCTTATGATGGGTCCGAGCAAAAAGCGGCGCTCTGGCGGATTGAGCCGGATTTGACTTGGGCGAAATTGATCGACCACGTGGGGAATTCGAACGGGCTGGGTTGGTCGCCGGACGAGAAGACGTTTTACTGGACGGATACGAAGACTTCCTGCGTGTTTGCTTTCGATTATGAGGCGATGAGCGGGGACATTTGCAATCGTCGTGTGGTGGTCGAAGTGGACAAAGCGATGGGACGGCCGGATGGCCTGGCGGTCGATGCTGAGGGGTTTTTGTGGACGGCCTTGTGGGGGGGGCACGGCGTGGCGCGGTGGAATCCGGCGACAGGGGAAATAGTGGCCAAGGTGGAATGTCCGGCGGCGAATGTGACCTGTCCTTCTTTCGGCGGACCGGACTTGGACCTGCTTTATTTCACCACGGCCCAAAAGGGGCGCGAGGATGCGGAGCCGTCGCCGGAGGCGGAGGCGGGAAATCTTTTTGCGGCGAGGGTCGGGGTGAAAGGGATGCCGGGGTTTGCTTTTGCGGGGTGATTTCGTCACGCCGCGGGGCTCGTTGCGCGGACGAGGAGGCGTAAAGCGGCCGTCGCCGGGGATCCGCACACGGCGGACAGGCTGGCGACGCTACGGGATTACGGTTGTTGGCTTTGCGCTTCGCCGGTCATGGGGACGAAGCGGACAGGGAGGACGGATTGTTTTTCGATTTGGTCGCCCTTTTTGCGGAGGAGGACGAGGTCTTGGTTCAGGCCGCTGCCGACGGGGATGATCATGCGTCCGCCGTCGCGGAGTTGGGCGACGAGGTCGGGCGGAATTTTGTCGGGGGCGCAGGTGACAACGATGGCGTCGTAGGGCGCGTGCTCGGGCCAACCACGGTAGCCGTCGGCGTGGAGGACTTTGGCTTTGTCAAAGCCGAGCCGCTCGAGATTTTGCCGCGCCATTGCGGCGAGGGGTTCGACGATTTCTACAGTATAAACTTCCGCGCCCATGGCGGCGAGGATGGCGGCTTGGTAGCCAGAGCCGGCGCCGATCTCCAAAATCTTTTCGCCGGGTTGCGGGCGGATGGCTTCGGTCATGAAGGCGACGATGTAGGGTTGGGAGATGGTTTGGCCGTGGCCGATAGGCAGAGGGTAGTCCATGTAAGCCTCGCTACGCAGACGAAGCGGGAGAAAATCGTGGCGCGGCACGGTGCGCATGGCCTCGAGAGTGGCGGGATCGGTGATGCCGCGGTCCAAGATTTGTTCCCGCACCATGGTCTCGCGTTGGGCGGCGAGGTCGGGGGCGGAAACGGGCGGTTTCGCCTCGGGGCAGGCGGGGAGAAGGAGAGTGAGAAAAAGGAGCCAACGGCCGGCGCCGCTACAGGTGGGCCAGATGCGGAGGAATTTCATGGGGAGCGGCGGACTCGCTGGATTCATGCACCGCATCTTCGTGCCAAGCGCGGATTCCGGCAAGTCCCTCAAGGGTCTCCACGGCCCCGAAGCGGCGGCGCAACTCGCGGCTGGAGTGGAGTCCGCGCGAGTAAGCCATGAGGCGGGAGCGCATGGCGTGCATGGCTCGGTCCGTTTTGCGCCAACGCGCCAACTCCTGCCGGCAATGATCCTCGATAAGGTCCCAACGGTCGGAGAGTGTCGGCTCCGGTGGTGCATCCTCGCCCCGGAAAGCGGCGGCGATTTCCTGGAAGATCCACGGGCTGGTCATGGCGGCACGGCCGATCATGAGGCCGGAAACCGCGGCGCGGTGCCAGCGCTGCACGGCCGCGGCGGCGGAGTCGATGTCGCCGTTGCCGACCACGGGCATGCGCACCGCATCCGCCACCGTGGCGATGACGTCCCAGTCGGCTTGTCCGGAGTAGCCTTGGGCGCGGGTGCGGCCGTGCACGGTGAGACGGCAGATGCCGGCATCTTCGAGGCGGCGTGCATTGTCCGCCGCATTGACCGACTGCTCGTCCCAACCGGTGCGGATTTTCGCCGTGACGGGCAGCGGGGAGACGGCACGAACGACGGCGGAGGCGATGGCGGCGAGGAGGGTGCCGTCGCGGAGGAGGGAGGACCCGCCGTTTTTGCAAACCACTTTGTTGACCGGACAGCCGAAATTGAGGTCGATGAAGTCGGGTTGTTTCCAATCGACGACCGACGTGGCCCCGCGGGCGAGTTGTTCCGCTTCACCGCCGAAGAGTTGGACGCCGAGGGGATGTTCTTCCGGGGTGAAGTCGACAAACTGCTCGGTGCGCTCGTTGCGGTGTAGGATGCCCTCGGCCGAGACGAATTCGGTGGTCAGCACGTCGGCGCCGCGCGCTTTGCAAATGCGGCGGAAGACCGAGTTGGTCACGCCGGCCATGGGCGCGAGAAAGAGGACGGGGCGCTCGGCGCGAGGAGTGAAGCCGGGTTGTGCGGTGGCGTGTTCCATGGAAATGGGCCGGTGCCGGGGGCGGCGCCGCTTGCTGGGTCAGGCCGCAGCGCCGAGTTGGTGTCCGAGAAGCGCGGTCACCTCCGCCTGGACTTCGGGGACTTGGGCCAGGCTGAGGCGGGGGTTGGGGATGAGGAAGGTTTCGCCTGTACCGGCGCGTTCGTAGACCATGATGTCCGGATCGCTGCTCTCCATTGGCTTGAGGATGCGTTTACGTTCGAGCATGAGAGCTAAAATGTAGCGCGCATTTTTGGTCGCGTCAGAATTTTCCTTGATCAGTTTCCGGAGAAGACCTTCCGCGTCCTGCTTGCCGAGCGGTTCGGGTGGAAGTGGCGGCGGGACCTCGAACTTGGTTTTCCAGAAGGAGAACGGCGCCGGTTCCGCAGGCCGGGCGGCCCAGGCCGCTGCGCAGACGTCGTCCCGGCGGAAATTGTCCGCCTCGCGATAAAGTGCGGTGTAGAATAATTCATCCGCTTGGAAAGGATGCTGCGTGGCGGTGCAGGATTCGGAGCGTTTGCGGATTTCCCAGTCTTGGTTCATGGCACTTCAGGAGAGAATGCTGGGTATCTCGCGGTTGGTCGAGCGCATCCAGAGCATGAAGAGGCCGATGGCCCCAAAAAGAGCCATGGGTCCCCACGCGGCGAGCGGAGCATCAATGCGGTGACCTTTGCCCAAGGCGAGAAAGACGCTGCTGGTCAGGATGAGAAAAAAGAAAAGCAGGATAGCGATGGTGATGCCGCCGAGCAGGCCTCGTCGCGAGTAGATGATGCCGAGGGGTGCGGCGAGGAGAACAGCGAGGAAGCAGCCCCAAGGCAAGGCCCAGCGGTAGGCCAGTTGGGTGCGGTAAGGGGCGAGTCGCGCCGGGGTGAAATGGGAATTGTTGGTTAGGTATTCGCGCAATTCGGGCACGGAGAGGAAATTGGCGTCGAGCACTGAGCTGCTGATCCGCCACGGGGTTTCGGAAAAATTGCGCAGGCGGAGGACTTCGAACCAGCGTTGTTCCTTCACATCGCCCTGCGGGCTAAAGTCGACCACTTTGCCTTTTTCAAGCCGCCATGTTTTGGAGGCGTGGTCGTAGGCCGCTTGCTCCGCGTAGTAGTTCCGCTGCAGACCCCCGGATTCGTCTTCCTGCAGTATCATGACCGAGCCAAGGCGTTCGAGCGAAGGGTTGAGGCGACCGATATGCCAGAAGCGGCGGTCTTCGCGGTTTCGGAAAAGGTGGCCTTTGATCGCTTGGCGCTCGAGGTCCTGGCCGCTGGAGACTTCTTGCAGGATGTCCTTCTTGACCGCACCGGCGTGAGGGGCGGCGGAGTAATTGAGGGCCGTGGCGAAGGCGGTGAGGAGCAGACCGAGGATGAGGAGGGGAGCGAGAAGCCGGAGAACGCTGCGCCCCGCACAGAGGATGGAGATGAGTTCGTTGCGCCGCGACATTTGGGTGAAGGTGTATAGAATGGCGAGGAGCAGGCCGACCGGGAGGCTCAGGAGGATGATTTCCGGGACCCGGAGGAGGTAAAATTCCGCGACACGCGAAAGCGGGGCTTTGTTCTCGAGGAAAGTCGGTGCATTCTCGCTCAGGTCGAAGACCAGCCAGATGGAGACAAACCCCAACACGCAGTAAAGGAAGGGCTGGAGCACGCGAATGAGGATGTATCGGTCGAGGATTTGCATAGCGGGCGCCCCGGATGGAACGCTTTGTCCGAGGATTATCCGGCGGCAGCCGTCCGGCAGCAATCCGTTTAAGCCGGAAGGGGACAAGTCATGATCTCGCTTGTCCCGGAAGGCGGGGCCAAAGCGGGGCCCACGGCGCGGATGGACGACGTCTTTGCGCCGGGTGGCTTGCTCTCGGCAGCCAACAATTACGAATTCCGTCCGCAGCAATTGCTCATGGCGCAGCGCGTGGCGGAAACGTTGGCGCGGGGAGGTCATCTGGTCGCCGAGGCGGGAACCGGCACGGGCAAGTCGCTGGCCTACCTTGTTCCGTCGGTGCTGGCCGCGATGGAAGGCGGACGCAAAGCGATTGTCTCGACCCACACGATCAACTTGCAAGAGCAGTTGCTCTACAAAGACCTCCCGCTGGTCGCGAAGTTGTTGCCGGTGGAGTTTGATGCGGCCCTGCTCAAGGGGCGGCAGAACTATTTGTGTCCGCGCCGCCTGCACAAAGCGCTGGAAAACCGGGCGGAGCTTTTCACCACGACCGAGGCGGTGGAGTTGGAGCGCATCTTGGATTGGAGCCACCGCACGCGCGACGGATCCCTGGCCGACCTTGATCCGCTGCCCGATCCGGCGGTCTGGAATCTGGTCTGCAGTGAGGCGGGGATCTGCACCCAGCGATCCTGCGGCGGCGGGGACGGTCCGCGCTGTTTTTACCAGCAGGCCCGCCGCCGGGTGGACGCGGCGAACCTTGTCGTGCTCAACCACAGTCTCCTTTTCATCATGCTGGGAGGGCGCGACCCACAGTCGGAGGAAGGCCCGGGCTATCTTTACCCGAACGACTTTCTGGTCATCGACGAGGCTCACACCATTGAGAACGTGGCGGCAAAGCACCTCGGAATCCGCCTCTCGCAATACGAACTGCGTTACCTGCTGCAGAGAATGTGGAATCCGCGGACAAAAAAAGGTCTGCTCGTGGCCCTGAAATCCAAGCCCGGTGCGGCGGTGGTGGCTGCGGCGATCGACGAAGGGGAACGCTTTTTCACGGCCTTGACCAACAAGTGCAATTTCAGCAAGGGGAAAGAGGTGCGGGTGCGCGGTCCGTTGGAGCTGCCGATGGATCTCATGCCTCGTCTACAGGAATTGCGGCAGGTGATCAAAGACGCCTCGTCGGATGCCACGGAAGAAATGCGCTCCGAGGCGGGGGAAGCGTCCCTGCGCTTGCAGGCTTTTCTCGACGGCTTGCCCGTCTTTGCCGACCAGCAGGCCGAGGACAGTGTTTATTGGGCGTCGGTCACGGGGCGCCGCGATCAATTCACCACGGCACATGTCACCCCGGTCGACCTGGCGGGGGAATTGCGCCAGTTGCTTTTTCGCGATGAGACCACCGCGGTGCTGACCAGCGCGACGCTGTCGGTCGGGCGGCCGGATTTGCTCTACTTCCGCGAGCGGGTCGGCGCCGAGGAGGCCGAGGCGGTGCAGATCGGAAGCCCGTTTGATTACGCGCGGCAGATGAAAATTTACGTGGTAAAAAAAATGCCGGATCCGCGGGCCGCGGACTACGAAGCGGAATTGGAAAAATGGATCCGTCATTTCACCACCGAAACGCAAGGCCACGCCTTCGTCCTTTTTACCAATGCGCGGCTGATGCGGAGTCTGGCCGCGAGGATGGAGGGTTTTTTCGCGGACAAAGGTTGGCCTTTGCTCGTGCAGGGGGCGGACCGCTCGCGGCACAAGATGGTCGAGGACTTCCGGGGCGAGGCCAATTCGGTGCTCTTCGGGTTGGACAGTTTTTGGAGCGGGGTCGATGTGCCGGGCGAAGCCTTGCGCAACGTGATCATCACGCGGTTGCCCTTTGCGGTGCCGGATCATCCGCTGGTCGAGGCCCGTCTGGAACAGATCGAGGCGCGAGGCGGCGACCCGTTTTCCGAATACTCGCTGCCTGAAGCCATTTTGAAGCTGCGTCAGGGGGTCGGCCGGCTCATCCGCACCGCTTCGGATGAAGGAATCATCGTGCTGCTGGACAACCGGGTGGTGACGAAAAACTACGGACGGGCGTTTCTCAAGGCGCTGCCGGAGTGTCCGGTCGAAATTGTATGAAAGGCGCAAGAATCTGGCGTGTTTGGCTGGCGGTGGCGGCGTTGTTGGCCGGACTTGCGCCGTGGTGGCTGGCCCGGGAAGAGGGGGCCAAATCTTTTCCCGGATTTTTGATGGAGAGTGGATCGCCTCGCGCCGGGGATCCGCCCACAGGCGGACAGGCCGCCGTTGCCACCAAGCCTTTTTTCCGGACGGCGCAGGTCAATCGCGGGAGCATGCACGCGAAGTCGCATGCGGCCACCTTGGCTGAGCTGCCCGACGGGACGCTGCTTGCGGTTTGGTATGCCGGGAGCGGCGAGGGGGCGTCAGACGTGGCCATTTATTTGTCGAGCCGCGGGGCGGACGGTGGGTGGTCGGAGCCGGTGGCGGTGATGACGCGCGAACGGGTTGAACGTGATCTGCGGCGCAACGTGATCTCGCTCGGGAATCCCCTCTTGCTGGCCGACGGCAGCGATCGTCTCGGTCTGCTCTTTGTTGACATTGCGGCCGGGCGCTGGTCGGGGAGTTCGATGAATCTGACTTGGTCCCGAGACGGCGGCCGCACTTGGGATGCGCCGCGCAGTCTGACCATGAACCCTCTGGCCAATTTGAGCGCTCTTCCCGCAAATCCGCCGGCGTTGCTCCGCGGTGGCGGTTGGGCTGTGCCGATCTACGAGGAGTTTCTCGGCAAATTCCCCGAAACCTTGTGGCTGCAACCGCGCGGGGAGGACTACTCGGCCGCAGTCTCCCGGGTCGAGGGTGGTGTCTACGTCTTGCAATCTGCGCTCGTGCCGCTGGCGGTGGACCGCGCGGTTTCCTTCTTCCGCGATTTCCGCCCTGCCCGGTGGATGTCGGCCTCGTGGTCGGATGATGCGGGGCGCACCTGGACCAAGCCGGCGGTGACCGAATTGCCCAACCGTGATTCGGGTTTGTGCGCAATCCGTTTGTCGGATGGCGTCATCTTGATGGCCTTCAACGATCTCTCCCCCGGCAAGCGGGAGAATTTGCGCCTCGCCCTTTCGGAGGACGAAGGCCGCAATTGGCGGACAATCGCCACGTTGGAGGAAGAGGCCGGCAGCGAGTTTTCTTATCCCTATCTGATGCGCACGGCCGAGGGGATGATCCGCATGGTCTATTCCGCGCGGCAGAGGCAAATCCTCTTTGCCGAATTCAACGAGGCTTGGGTGGATGAACAAGCGGAGGCGGTGCGATGAAAGAAACCGTGATCATTTGGACCACTTTGGTCCCTTTTCTCCTCCTGCTTTGGTTCAGCCAGCGCATGAGCGGATTGCCCGGAGTGGCTGGGCTGGCCTTGGCTGCGGTGGTCTCGGCTGCGGCGGTTTGGTTTCCCTGGTTCGGACACCCGGTCCCGTTCTGGAGTGCGAGCCTCAGTGCGAACTTCAGCGTGATCATGGTGGGTCTTCTCATTGTCGCCGTCTTTGATCGCGCGTTTGCCTCGGGCATTTTTCGTCCGCGCGACTGGCGGGCGGCTTGGATCTTCGGTGCGGTGGCGAGCGTTCTGCTTTACCCGAGCGCACTCGGCTTGGGGCCGCGCAACTTCGACAGCTATGCGCTCGGCTGGCCGTGGCTGTTTTGGGGGCAATCGGTCTGGCTTTTCGGTGGCGCGGGTTTCGCTGCCGCCCTGCTGATCTGGCGGGGCAACCGTTTCGGTTACGTTGTTTTCCTAGCGATGCTCGGCTACGCCGCCGGCTTCCAGGAATCGGACAATTTTTGGGACTACCTGCTCGATCCGGTTTACGGCGCGATCTCGTTAGTCATGATCCTTTGGATGGTATGGCGCCGGCGGACGGGCCGCCCGCGGGTCCCTACCTCGGAGCGGTCGTCGGGTCGGTGATTTCGAGGAGAAGGTCCTGCTGAAAAAGTTGGCCGGTAATATTGCCGCGGAGCATGTCTTTCGATTGCTTCCCGGTGAAGCGGTCGACCAGGCTGAGGCGAGAACCGAGGATACGGACGCCGGGGAACTGGGCGATCGCGGTGTTCGAAGCGGGGACGCCGAGGATGAAGAGCGAATGCTCTTTGCGGAGATCCTCGAGTTTGGCGGGCGGTTCGACGCGGATGGTCTGAATGTCCGCACCCGGCAGCATGAAGCGGTAGACTTCATCGTGGGCGCCGTAGACGGTGGGCAGAATCACGGTGCGTCCGCGAACGGCGTCAATGGCCTCGCGCGAGTAGGTGCCGCGCGGCCCGTCGAAGGGGATAGAGAAGAGAGCGTAAGCCAGGTAAAGCAACAGAATGGCCGGCGCAGCGAGCGCTTTGGTCCAGTCGCGGCGGAAGCAGCCGACAAGAGCGAGGCCGGCGATGGCGGCGAGCGCTGGGGCGAAATACCAAGGGTAGATCGAACCTTCGGCCAGTTCGCCGGTCAGGATCAGGCCGCCGAGGAGCAAGACTGCGGTGATGGCCGCGACAGCCACGAGGGTGACCGCCAAGGTCCAGCGGGGGATTTTTTCCCAGTGCAAGGCCAGGAGCACGGCCAGAGCGGGCATGGCCGGGAGGAGGTAGCGTTCATCGCGCTGTTGGGGCAAGGCGAAGACGATCATCTGGGTCAGCACCCAAATCCAGAGCAGCTTGTCTGTTTCGGCCAAGGTGCGGCGTCCGCGGAACGCGACGACAAAGAGGGCGACAAGGGCGAGGGCGAGGAGTCCGGCATTGAAGGGATAGCCGAAGAGGATGCGCCAGATGCTGTAATTGCCCGCGACGAGATTGAGGAAGTAGTTGCCCCGTTTCGGATCAAATTTGCCCGCGTTTTCCTTCAGCACGAAGTCTTGCAGGATGAGGTGGGGATTCGGGTCGAGCCAGAACCAGAGGCTGAAGACAGCGAGGGCGACAACCCCAAGCAGGGTGATTTTCGGGGCTTCGGCGCGCAGCCATGCGGCGAAGCGGTAGCCGCGTTGGTGCAGCGTCCACCAAGCGAGGCCGGCAGAGAATGGAATGACCAGCGCGAAAGATTTGTAGAGCAGACCGACGCCGACCATGAGACCGAAGGCGAGGGCGAGAAGCCAGGTGAGTCCGCCCGCGCGCGGTCGCCAATACAGAAGGACGAAGAAGGGCAGGAAAAACCAGAAGGTTTCCGGGGCGGAGGTCAGAACAACGCGTCCGTAGCGGTAGGTGCTGAAGAAGGCGAGAAAGACGACCGCGGCGAGAAGTCCGGTGCCGAGGTTGCCGGAAAGCCGGCGGGTCAGGAGGAGAACAAGGGCCGCGGTGGCCAGGCTGTAAAGCGCGACCGGGAGGCGGAGACGCCAGAGTTCCCAGTGCTGGCCCCAGTCGGTCATGACGACGCCTTGCCAGAAAAGTGCGGGTGGCTTGGTATTGCGCTCGCCCTCTTGGAGATTTTTCAGCGGGAGCCATTCGCCGCCCTCGGCAGTCATGCGGGTGATTTGCCAGTAGAGGTGTTCGTCCGGATTGGTCGCGGCGTGCTCACTGCCAAGATTGTGCAGGTAGACAAAGACCCCGAGGGCGAGGGCGAGCCAGCCGAGGAGGTGATGCGAATGTTTCGTCATGGCGCGGGCGGGATCACTTCGACGAGAAGATCTTTTTTGAAGAGGTTCCGGGAGACGTGGCCGGTGAGCAGGTCGATGGTCTCTTTGTTGTTGAAGCGGTCGATGAGTTGGAGGCGCGTTCCGACGATGCGGAGATCGGGCGAATTTTCCACGCTCAGATCCTGGAGTGGCAAGGTGATGATGAAGAGGTTGTTCTCCGCCTTGAGGCGGTCGAGCGCGAAGTCGTTGACGTGGTAGGGCGCCAAGTCGGCCTCGGGCAGCATGAAGCGGTAGATTTCCTCGCGCGCGTTGAAATTAATCGGGGCAGCGATGGATTTGTGGCGGGCAAAGTCCGCCGTGGCGCGGTCGAATTCTCCGCGGGGGCCGTCAAACGGGATGAGGAACGCCGCGTAAGCGAGGTAGAGGAGCAGCACGGCTGGCGCGGCCAATGAGCGGGTGAGGTCTTGGCGCCACAGGCCGACGGCAGCGAAGGCAATGACCGCTGCGATGAAAGGCCAGTAGAACCAAGGATAGAGGGGGCCGAGCCCGGCGTCATTGGTCAGCAGGACGGCTCCCAGCCCCAGGCCGAGAGAGATCACGGCGACGGCGAGCAATGTGATGCCGAGAATCCAGCGCGGAATTCGGGTCCAGTGCAGGGCAAGGAGGACGGCCAGCGCGGGCATGCCGGGCAGGAGATAACGTTCGTCGCGTTGGTTGGGCAGGGTGAAGACGGCGAAGACGGTGATGATCCAGATCCAGAGGAGCTTTTCGTCATTGCTCAATGCGCGCCGTCGCAACCAAGTGATGACGAAGAGCGCGACGAGAGCCGGGGCGAGGAGTCCGGCGTTGAACGGGTAAGAAATAACATTCCGCCAGATGCTGGATTCGCCCCAGAGGAGATTGACGAAGTAGTTGCCTCCGCCGGTATCGAACTTGCCGACATTTTCCTTGAGCACGAAGTCCTGCAGGATGAGGTGCCGTTGCGGATCGAGCCAATACCAGAGGCTGAAGACACCGAGGGCGACGAAGGACATCGCGGCGATCTTCGGCACTTCGCGGCGGAGCCACGGGCCCAGTTGGTAGCTGTGCTCATGAAGAGTCCACCAGGCCAAGGCAACGGCGGCGGGGAGGACGAGGGCGAAGGATTTGTAAAGGAGAGCGGCGCCGACGAAGAGGCCGAAGGCGAGGGCGGCGGGCCAGCAAAGTTTATCGCGCTGCCCCTCGCGTGATCCGACGAGCAGAACAAAGATCGGGAGAAAAAGCCAAAAGGTCTCCGGCGCGGAGGTGAGAAAGACGCGGCCGTAGCGGTAGGTGCCGAAGAAGGCGAGGTAGAGCAGGGCGGCGAGGAGTCCGGTCGAGGCCGAGGTGGAGAGGCGGCGGGCGAGCAGAAAGACCATCAGGGCGGTGGCGAGGGTGTAGAGCACGTTGGGCCAGCGGAGGTTCCAGAGGCTCCAACTCTGGGCCCAGTTCGTGCTGACCAGCCCTTGCCAGAAAAGTCCGGGTGGCTTGGTGTTGCGGTGGCGCTCGATCAGGGTTTGCAGCGGCAGCCAGTGTCCGCTTTCCGCCGTGGCGTAGGTCATCTGGGCGTAGAGCAATTCGTCGCCATTGGTGGCGGCATGGTCGCTCTTGAGCGCGGCAAAGTAGGCGGCCAAGGCGAGCAGGACGGCCAAGAGGGCGGTGAGTCCGGTGAAACGGACGGCAGACGACGGCATCATGGGAGGATAGGCGATGAAGCAGGGGATTGTCAGCAAGCGACGATCCGTCCATTGATGGGTGGTGCTTTATCTGGTTTTAGCAGTGCTGATCTTGTCTTCCGGTTGCTCGCCGCAACCGCGGGCGGATTTGGTTTTTCTCAATGGGGCGGAGCCGGAGACGCTGGATCCAGCGTTGATCACCGGACAACCGGAGGGGCGGGTGGCCAATGCGCTCTTTGAGGGATTGCTCACCTTTGATCAGAGCGGGCAGCCGCAGCCTGGGATGGCGGAAAGTTGGACGGTGTCGGAGGACGGCAGGATTTATACCTTCTCGCTGCGGGAGGGATTGACCTGGAGCGATGGAACGCCGCTGACCGCGCGGGACTTTGTCGAGTCGTGGCGGCGGACGCTGGATCCGGCCACGGCCTCGGAATACGCCTACCAGTTGCACTACATTAAAAATGCGCGGGCTTTCAATGAGGGAAAGTCAGCGGACTTTTCGCAAGTCGGGGTGTCTGCGCCGGATGAGCAGACGCTGCGCGTTGAATTGGAAAACCCGACGCCATTCTTCGCGGATTTGTGCGCGTTCGTCACCTTGTTGCCGGTGCCGTTGCATGTGATCCGCGAGCATGGGGACGATTGGATCAAGCCGGGGCGGCTGGTCAGTAATGGCGCCTACGTCCTTGAGTCCTGGCGGCTCAACGACCGGATCCGCTTGCGGAAAAATCCGCATTACTGGAATGCGAATGCCGTGGCGATGGAGACGATTGACGTGCTGCCGGTGAGCAAAGCGAATACGGCCTTCAACCTTTACTCCTCAGGTCAGGCCGACCTGATGATGGACAAGGGTTTGGTGCCGCCGGCGCTGCTCGGGGAAATCAAGAAGCGCGATGATTTCCATGCCGCGCCATTCCTTGGGACCTATTTTCTGCGTTTCAATTGCACCAAGGGGCCGTTCACCGACCCGCGGGTCCGGCGGGCCTTCAGCATGGTCATCGACAAGCAGTCCATTGTCGACCGGATCACGCGGGCCGGCGAGTTGGCGGCCGACAGCTTCGTGCCTCCGGGTGCGGGCGGTTACGAGCCTTTCGGTGAGTGCGGGGGGCGTGATGTGGAGAAGGCGCGGCAGTTGCTGGCCGAAGCGGGGTTTCCCGGGGGCGAGGGATTTCCCATGGTCAACTATCTTTACAGCGAGGGGGAGCTGAATGAGGCCATCGCCGTGGAGTTGCAGAGCATGTGGCGGCAATTACTCGGGGTGAACGTGCAGCTGCTGCGGCAGGAATGGAAGGTCTACCTCAACTCAATGAGCCGCCTCGACTATGACATCGCCCGCTCGAGCTGGGTGGGGGATTATCCGGACCCGAACACCTTTCTCGACATGTTCGTGACGGGCGGGGGCAACAATCGCACGGGCTGGAGCGATCCGCGCTACGACCAACTGATCGCCGCCGCGGCCGCCGAGACGGACCGGCCGGCGCGGTATGAGATTCTGCGCGAAGCAGAAAAGTTGCTGGTCTGCGAGGAGATGCCGGTTTGTCCGCTTTATTTCTATGTCGGCATCCAGCTTTACGACTCGAAGAAGCTCGGTGGCATCGAGGGCAATGTGCTCGACGAGCATCCGCTCAAGGCGATGTTCTGGAAAAAGGCGGGTGACTGAAGGGGATGTGGATCGCGGTGCCAACGGAACAGTGGCGGGGGTATGGATGGGCTGACCAACCAGGCTGGCCGGCCGGCGCCATGGAATGTTCAAAAACGCAGCGAGAAAGCTACCGACATCATGACGATGAGTAAGAGATAGACAACGGGGAACGCCACTTTGCAACGGTTGTCCAACCTGTCTGCTTTTGCCCCCCGCCCGCTGCGGTTCAATTCTCCCACGATCAGGTTCACCACGATGCTGGCGCACATGAGGATGAAGCTGAGATTGACGAAGACATTGACCGGGGTGAGGTAGGCGATGTGCGGGAGGATGTCCCCGAGGATGATCTGGTAAGCCACCGCGGTGAGAAGGCCGACGAAGGAGACGCTCATGCGGTCGCCCACCGAGGCGCGATCCATCCAGAAAACAGACCAGGACAGGACCACGACAAGAAAGAGCGGTCCGACGACAAGGCGGAGGACAAACATGGGGTTACGTTTGACGTCCAATTCGATGAGGAGCGTCGAGGTTGGCTGGTTGCTGCCGGGATTGGTGGGCAGGATGCTTGCGGGGGTTGTGCGGACGTCGAGCAGACTCCACTGCGGCAGGTGGATTTCACCGGGCGAGGATTCCGGCAGGGGCAGCGGTTCCACCAGCAACTCGGAGTCGGTGTAACCGGGGATGCCGAAGACAATACGCAGAGCATGCCGGTCGAAGGGATAATGCCTCAGCTTGAGCAATGTCTTGGCGCTGGCATTGACCGAGGAGACCAAGGTGCAGGTGCCATCCGGCCGCACGCGGAAGAGCGGTTCGCCCTTTTCGAACATACCGGCCACATTAAGCAGGGAGATCTCCGGATACCACGAGGGAGAGATTTCGTTGAATTGGAAGTTGCCCTGGTAAAATTTTTCGCTGACCCCTTCGAACGCGGGGTCAAACGCCTGCCGTTCGTCGACCCATTGGACGGTGAGCACCCCGCTGAATTCGAATGACTCGGTCTGCTCGTCGATCGAATTGATGTCGAGCAGTTGAAAGCCGACCCGGACCACGACCGGTCCATCGGGTTGGGGTGGGCTGAGCAAGACAGTCTGGCTGGGCGCATCGGCTGCGATCGTGGCCGCGGCGAAGAGGCATGAGGTCGCGAGGGTCAGGAGAAGTGGGCGCACGTCAGCTTGTTAACGGGTGGGGGCTTGGGGGGCGATGCAAAAGAGAGATGAGGGCGGGGTTTGCCTTCCGACCGTTCGCCGTCAGCAGTCGAGTCCTTGACTCGATTTGCTGGACGGCATGGCTCGATCTTTTCCTTTCGCTTTGATGAATGCGGCAATGCCAAACACCAATACTGCAAAAGATGCGAAGCTTGCGGCAACCAATCCAGAGTTGTTGGCTTTGACAAACGTGCCGACAATCTTGTCAGAGTCATTCAAGGCGCCCCATAATTTGTCTGCGTGGTCTCTTAGGATCTCTGGGTCATTCGATTTCATTGCGGCAGCGTGCCACTCGACAGCTTTCTTGCTGTAGGGAGCTGGGTAATCAAGGAACAGCGCCCTTGGCCCGAGATACGCGCAGACGGCCAGAACAGCCACCGATATGAAGATCGGAACCAGAAGGATCTTTCTGACTGAATTCATTTTCGTCTGATCGAACGTTAAGGAATGTATCCGCCGTGGCGGCGGGGATGAGGCGTGGTCTGCGGGAGCGGGGTTGTTCCGCCGGCGCGGCGGATACACTCCAGTTGGACTGAGCCGCCACGGGCGGCGTGGCGGTCGTCTATGGGGGAAGGTATTTTTGCCTGCAGTCCCTCGTACTGAAGGTCGGTCGGCATGGCGCATCTTGTGACTGGCCGATGGGCCGTGGCAAGCGTGCGTCGCCCGGTTGCGCGCTGCTTCTGTGTCGGTGTGGACGGTTTTTGGACCGCGCGGGGCCTTGGCGTCCGGTGAGTAGGCGCACGAAGCCGGAGCGAGGCGGCGAGGTCGCTTGGACACGAGGCAAAAGCGGTGCGTGGTGCGGGGCGGGTGGAGCGTACGACCAGGAGTTCGTAGCGGAAAATGCACGAAATCGGCTGCCGGGAGAGGGGTGCTATGGTGCCATGTCTGACATTACGCGGGCTCGATGGCCACAGCGGGGCACTTCTGCAAAATGCGTTGATCGCACGTGTATAACCGCAGGCCAAGATCTTCCGCCAACGCGATATATTGGCTGTCGTAGCCGCTGCATCCAGTAGCTCGAGCAACGGTCAAAACACGTTCCGGTGGCACTTCGTAGGCGTTGCCTTCCATTAACGCCAATGCGTCGTCCAAGAGCTCGACAGCTTGGTCGGAGCCAATCCCGCCATTACGCTGGTAAGTGCAAAGGACGTTGAGGAATTCATCGAGCCATAACCGCGGAGCAACCCACTCGGAGTCGAAATTCTGGAGTCGATCCATCGCCTCGGACCGCTTCCCGCGCATGAGCAGGTAAGCAATCACGTTGGCATCTACGACGATCATCGCCGGCCTTCTTGCATCGCTGCGCGGAGGGAGTCGTCCTCAAGCCATGCGGATATGCCTGCTCTCCTTCGCTTGATCCTGCTTAGAAGGCCGTGTCGATCGATCTTCTGGGGACGGACAGACTGCTCCAGCTTGTAGAGAATGAGCTTGTTGAGGCTCCGGCCGCTCTGATCGGCAATCTCGCGTAGCCGCTTGTGCAGATCCTGTGGCACGTCCTTCAGGGTGATATTCATCTTGGTACCAATATGGCACCATTACGGTGCTAGGCAACTTTTCGCTGCGTGTCCGCGTCTGAGCAAGAGCGGGCGGTCAGGATCGAGTGCAAACGGAGCGGACGAGCGGGGTGCTTGCGGGGGATCGAGTGCGGACGGAGCGGACGG